>NZ_CP016210.1:0-2400000 GCF_001682385.1 Azoarcus olearius | reverse complement strand
CTTGAATCGACTGCAGGGGGCACGATACACGGTTTCATCACGCCAAGGTGATTTATTTGTCTCGCCAGGTTTCGCTCGGTTTCGCCGCGCGATGGATAATGGCGGACCCCAAGTACGTCTGGACGAACAATGCCCATTCAGTGGTTCCCCGGTCACATGAATTCCGCGCGGAAGAAAGCGGCCGAAATGCTCGCCGCGATCGACGTCGTGATCGAAGTGACCGATGCCCGCCTGCCCGAAGCCAGCAGCAACCCGATGATTGGTGAGTTGCGCCGGTTCCGGAACCGGCCCTGCCTGAAGCTGCTGAACAAGGTGGATCTGGCCGATCCGGCGGCGACCAAGGCATGGATGGATTTCTACAATCGCCAGCCGAACGTCAAGGCCGTCGCCATATCGGCCAAGAAGCCGGCGGATGTCGCACGCATTCCGGCGCTGTGCCGCATGCTGGCGCCACACCGCGATGACGGCACGAAGCCGCTGCGCATGATGATCATGGGCATTCCGAACGTCGGCAAATCCACCATCATGAACGCGCTGCTCAAGCGTAAGGTGGCGGCGGTGGGTGACGAGCCCGCGGTGACGAAGCAGTTGCAGACGCTGGACCTCGGCCCCGGCATGACCCTGACCGACACGCCGGGCCTGATGTGGCCGAAGATCGAGCATGACGCGGACGGTTTCATGCTTGCCGCCAGCCACGCCATCGGCCGCAACGCGGTCATCGACGAAGAGGTGGCGGCCTTCCTGGCGGGCATCCTGCTGGTGCGCTACCCGGCGCTGCTGCAGGCGCGCTACAAGATCGATCCCGCGCAAATGGATGGCCCCGGTGTGGTCGAGGCGGTGGGGCTGCGCCGGGGATGCCGCACGAAGGGCGGCGGGCTGGACCTGGAAAAGGCGGCACAGGTACTGCTGACCGACTACCGGAGCGGCGCACTCGGCCGGATCAGTCTTGAAACGCCGGATACCCGCGCCCGGATGCTGGCCGATGCCGCAGCTGCAGCCGCAGAGGCGCCGGCGGACGACGATCAGGGTTAACGGGCCGGGCCGAACCGGATTCCCTGTGCCAGCGGAAGGCTGCCACTACCATTGATGGTGCAGGTGGCGCGCCGCATGTAGGTCTTCCACACGTCCGACCCGGCTTCACGCCCGCCCCCGGTGTCCTTTTCGCCGCCAAAGGCGCCGCCGATTTCCGCACCGGAAGGGCCGGTGTTGACGTTGACGATTCCGCAGTCGCTTCCGCTCGCGGAGATGAATGCTTCGGCCTCGCCCAGGTCGCGCGTGAAGATGGCGGAGGCGAGACCCTGCGGGACCGCATTGTTCATCTCGATGGCGTCTTCCAGCGTTCGGTAGCGCAGCACATAGAGTATCGGCGCGAAGGTCTCGCGCATCACCACCGGCGTCTGCGCGGGCATTGCCACGAGGGCGGGACGGCGATAACACCCACTGCCCAGACCCGGCACCGCGTATGCCTCGCCTCCGAATACGCGGCCTCCCTCGGCTTCCGCTTCCGCCAGCGCGGCCGTCATCGCTTCACCTGCCGAGGCGTCGATCAGTGGGCCGACGAGCACGTCCGGCTCCATCGGATTACCGATCCGCAACTGCGCCCATGCCGCCTGCAAGCGGGCGAGGAGGGTGTCGTGGATGTGTTCGTGCACGATCAGGCGGCGCAGCGTCGTGCAGCGCTGGCCGGCGGTTCCCGCGGCGGCGAACAGCACCGCGCGCTCGGTCAGGTCGAGATCGGCGCTGGGCGTCACGATCGCGGCGTTGTTACCCCCGAGTTCGAGAATGCTGCGGCCGAATCGCGACGCGACGACAGGTGCGATTTCGCGTCCCATCGCGGTTGAGCCCGTCGCGGACAGGACGGCAACACGCCGGTCGGCTGCGAGTTGTCGAGCCGGTTCGTTGCCCCCGATCAGGACTTCGAGCAGTCCCTCGCACCCTTGGCTGTGGGTCGCGCAGGCGTCATTGAACAAGGAGGCGCAGGCCAGCGCCGTGAGTGGCGTGCGCGGTGAAGGTTTCCAGATCACCGTGTCACCGCACACCCAGGCGAGCGCGGCGTTCCAGGCCCAGACGGCAGCAGGAAAATTGAACGCGCTGATTACGCCGACGACGCCGGCCGGATGCCAGAGTTCCTGCAGCCGATGTCCGGGGCGTTCGCTCGCGATGGTGAGACCATGCAACTGGCGGGACAGGCCGGCGGCGAAATCGCAGATGTCGATCATTTCCTGCACTTCACCGAGGGATTCCTGCCGGATCTTGCCGCTTTCCAGCGTAATCAGCTCGGCCAGGGCCGTCTTGTGGCGGCGCAAGGCATCCGCGTAGTGGCGCACCAGCGTGCCCCGGGCCGGCGCTGGAGCCGTGCGCCATTCGAGCCAGGCCTCGTGCGCACGCCCTATCGCTGCATCGGTTTCGCGATGCGATGCGGGGCGCAATTGCGCAATGGTGCGGCCGTCGATGGGCGAGCGGACTTCCAGTTCGCCGCCATGCAACGTCTCTGGCGAAAGTCCGAAACGGATGAGCAGGGAGGTGGCGTCCACGGCAGCACTCCGGCAACGACGGATGTGCGGTGGACTACCGGGGCGGCGCTTTCGTTTCGGCCGAGGGAGCGGAAGCGTCGGCGGGTGCGGTCACGATCGCAGACCACTGCAGCCACTGGCCGCAGGCGTTGCGCGGGCCGCGCAGCGAGCCGTGCCACGGGCCTTCCTGGCACGGCCCTTTTGGATGTACGGGGTCGAGTTCCACGCTGTGGCCGTCATCCGCCAGGCGGCGCACGCCGCCCCAGCGGTTGCAGGTGGGGCAGCGGCGCAACTCGCCCTTGGGAGGCTCCTGCGGCTGCGCGGCAGGTGAGGTGGACGGCGGGAGGCAAGACATGGACGGCGGCCATCGGGAATGCCGCCGATGATATCCCCGCGCACCGGACCTCGGGAGCGGGTCAGGTGGGCTGGCCCGTTTCGTCGAAGTCGAGCACGGTCAGTTCGTCGTCGGCATCGGTGATTTCGGCGTGCTGCAGCGCCCCGTTGGCGTGATAGGTGTAGCGATGCGCGAGTTCGAGTTCGCCGTACACCATCTTGTCGAAGCCGGTAAGACGGCCTTCCGCATCGAAATAGCCGCGGAAAAAGGTGTTGCGGTTGTCGAGCTCGCTATCTCCAAGCTCGTTCACCAGCTTGAAGGGCAGCTTGACGCCGCTGTAGGTGACGAAGTAACGCGTGATGGTTTCAGCGGTGCTCATGACCATGCTCTGGATGTGGTTATAGAGCGCGCGATGATCGCACACGAGAGCAGGGTCATGAAGGATGTTGCGGTGCGTTTGCTATCATCCCCGGATGAAACCTTGCCGCAGCAGATTCGTCGATGTCCGTGGCCTGCGCTACCACTTGCGCGAATGGGGTACGCCGGGCGCGCCGCGTGTGTTCATGCTTCATGGCTGGATGGATGTCTCGGCGTCGTTCCAGTTCGTGGTCGACGCGTTCGAGCGCGATTGGCATGTCATCGCGCCGGACTGGCGCGGCTTCGGCGCGTCCGCGCGCGGCGGCGATACCTATTGGTTCCCGGATTACCTCGCCGACCTCGACGCCTTGCTGAGAATGGAAGAGCCAGACCGGCCGGCCCGGCTGGTGGGCCACAGCATGGGGGGCAACGTCGCCTGCCTTTATGCAGGCGTTCGCCCCGCGCGCGTTGATCGCCTGGTGGCACTCGACGCCTTCGGGCTGGCGGATCACGCGGCGGACGAGGCCCCGGGGCGCTACGAGAAGTGGCTGGCGCAACTGGAGCGGGCCAGCGGCTTTCGCGATTACCCCGATTTCGAGGCGCTGGCCGAACGCCTTCGTGCGGAGAATCCCCGGCTCGCTCCCGAGCGCGCAGCCTGGCTTGCCCGCCAACTAGGCGAAGGCGCGGCAGACGGATCGGTGCGCTGGGCGGCTGATCCCGCGCATCGCCGGATCAGCCCTGTGTTGTATCGCCGTGGCGAGTCGGAGGCATGCTGGCGCCGCGCGACCGCGCCGGTCATGTGGATCGAGCCGGCCGATGCCGCGCTGCGGCACCGTGTCGGTGTAAGCGACGATATCCACGCCTCGGCGCAGGCCTGCTTCCGCGATTTCCGCCTCGTCCGGATCGACGATGCCGGCCACAACCTTCATCACGACCAGCCGGGACAGGTGGCTGCCGCGATCGAGGCCTTCCTTGTTCAGTCGGAGTAGAACCGTCATGGATATCCACGGCCTGAACGTCGATCTGCACTGCCACTCCACCGTGTCGGATGGCTGGTTGTCGCCCGAGGAAGTGGTGGGCCGCGCTCATCGCAACGGCGCCGACCTGCTCGCGCTGACGGATCACGACGAATTGGGCGGACTCGCTGCGGCGGGCGCAACGGCCGCAGCGCTCGGTCTCGGCTTCGTGCCGGGGGTCGAGATATCCGTCTCCTTCGCCGGTGAAACCATCCACATCGTCGGCCTCGGCGTCGACCCGGCCAACGCCGCGCTGCGCGGCGGGCTGCAGCAAGTGCGCAGCGGCCGCGACGCGCGCGCCCGCGTGATGGCCGAAGAGCTGGCGCGCGTCGGCATCCGCGGCGCGCTGGAAGGCGCACGCCGCTTTGCCCGCAACCCGAACCTCGTCGGTCGTGCGCACTTTGCCCGTCACATGGTGGCCATCGGCTTGATGCCGGACGTGAAGACCGTGTTCGACCACTACCTCGTGCGCGGCAAGCCCGGTTTTGTGGAGCACGAATGGGCCGTCCTCGAGGACGCGGTCGGCTGGATTCGTGCGGCGGGTGGCGTCGCGGTGGTCGCGCATCCTGCCCGCTACCGGCTGTCATCGGCCAACATGCAGCGCTTGTTCGAGCGTTTCGTCGCGGCGGGCGGCGAGGCCGTGGAAGTGGTGTCGGGCGCGCATAACGACGATGAAACCCGTCGATTTGCCCACACGGCACGCGTGCATGGGTTGTTGGCCTCCCGTGCTTCCGATTTCCACGGTGACACCGAAAGCCCGGTGGACGTCGGCCGCTGCCCACCACTGCCGCCCGACCTCGTACCGGTCTGGTCCCGGCTGATTCCATCCTGACCCCATCATGGCCCAGTTCTTTTCCCTGCACCCCGACCAACCACAACCGCGCCTCATCCGTCAGGCCGCGGAGATCATCCGCGGCGGCGGCCTTGTCGCCTTTCCCACCGACTCTGCCTACGCACTGGGCGGCCACACCGGCGATGCGCCGCTGCTGGAGCGGATACGCCGCATCCGCGGGGTGGACGAGCGTCACCAATTCACGCTGCTGTGCCGCGACCTGTCGGAGATTGCAACCTACGCGAGGGTCGACAACAGCCAGTACCGTTTGCTGAAGGCGGTGACGCCCGGTGCGTACACTTTCATTCTCGAAGGCACCCGCGAGTTGCCGCGGCGTGTGCTGCATCCGAAACGCAAGACGATCGGCCTGCGGATTCCCGAACATGCGGTGGTTTCCGCGCTGCTGGCCGAGCTCGGCGAGCCGCTTCTGTCTTCGACGCTGCTGCTGCCCGACGAAGATCTGCCCCTGACCGACCCGGAGGAGATTCGCGACCGGCTGGAAAAGCAGGTCGATCTGGTGATCGAAGCCGGCTTCTGCGGTCCGGAGGCGACCACCGTGGTCGATCTCACCTCCGGCGTGCCGGTACTGGTGCGCGCTGGCCGCGGCGAGCTTGCACCGCTTGGCCTGGAGGCGCCCTGATTGGACGCCCTCTGCTAGAATCGCGCGCTTTCCTACGCGCCCACCCATGGATTCGCTGATCCCCACGCTTGCCATCTGGGCGTTGCCCGTGCTGCTTGCCATCACGCTGCACGAAGCCGCGCACGGCTATGTCGCGCGCTATTTCGGCGATCCGACGGCGCACCTGGCCGGGCGCATCACGCTCAATCCGCTCAAGCACATCGACCCGGTCGGCACGGTACTGGTGCCGATCGCGATTCTTGCGGCGAGCACGTTCCTGGCGGGGGGCGGCATTCTGTTCGGTTGGGCCAAACCGGTGCCTGTCGATTTCGGCCGTCTGCGCCGCCCCAAGGCGGACATGCTGTGGGTGGCCGCAGCAGGGCCTTTTGTGAACCTGCTGATGGCATTGGGGTGGGCCGTGTTGTTCAAGCTAGCGGCGGGCATGCCGCACGGCACGTACACGGTGCCGATGATGAAGATGGCGGACGCGGGCATGCAGATCAATACCGTGCTGATGGTGCTCAACCTGCTGCCGATCCCGCCGCTCGATGGCGGGCGCATTGCCGTCAGCCTGCTGCCTGGCCGGCTCGCCTGGTCGTACGCGCGGCTCGAGCCCTTCGGCTTCCCGATCCTGCTGTTGCTGCTGGCGACCGGGCTGCTGGGCACGGTGCTGTGGCCCTTTGTCGCGGGCTTCCGTTTCTTGCTCGCGTCGCTGATCGGGCTCTGAGCCGGCATCGTCCGACTGCGCAACCATGAATCTGCCTCTCGACCTCGCGCCGGTAGAACAGCTCGGCGATATCGAAGCCGTCGCTCGCCTGTACGGCGAACCGATGCTCGAGCTGCCGAAGGATCTGTACATTCCGCCTGACGCGCTTCAGGTTTTCCTGGAAGCCTTCGAGGGGCCGCTGGACTTGCTGCTTTACCTGATTCGCAAGGCCAATCTCAACGTGCTCGATATCCCGATGGCGCCACTGACGGCGCAATATCTCGAGTATGTCGAGGCGATGCGGGCCAGCAATCTCGAACTCGCGGCGGAATACCTGCTGATGGCGGCGATGCTGCTCGAAATCAAGTCGCGCATGCTGCTGCCGCGCCCCCCGCGCGAACATGAGGACGAGGAAGACCCGCGCGCCGAGCTGGTGCGCCGGTTGCTTGAGTACGAGCAGATGAAACTCGCCGCGGGCCGCCTCGATCTGCTCCCGCGCGCTGAGCGCGACTTCGAGTGGGTCGGGGTGTTCGTTGCGGAAAAGGTGGTGGAGCGCCAGCCGGAGGTCAGCCTGCATGATCTGCAGGTCGCCTGGCTCCGGATCATGAAGAAGGCGAAGTTGACCCAGCACCATCGCGTAGGGCGCGAACAGCTGTCGGTGCGCGAACACATGACCGCCATCCTGCGTATGCTGGGCGACGGCGAGTTCGTGGCCTTCGAGCGCCTTTTCGACCTTGCCCTCGGTACGCCCGGGCTGGTGGTGTCGTTCCTGGCCGTGCTCGAGCTGGTCAAGGAGAAACTGGTCGAAGTGACGCAGAACGAGGCCTTCGCGCCTATTTACGTGAAGCTGGCAGATGGAACCTGCGTCGACGCCTGAGCGGTACAAGCGCATCATCGAGGCAGCCTTGCTCGCGGCGACTGCGCCGCTGCCGGTTGGCACCCTGCGTCGCCTGTTCGATGAGGACCCGGGGCCGGATGTCGTACGCCGCCTGGTGGAGGAGTTGCGCGCCGACTGGTCCGCCGCCGATCGTGGTGTCGAACTGGTGCTGCTCGCCAGCGGCTGGCGCTTCCAGACCCGGCCGGACTGCCAGTCTTACCTCGACCGGCTGAAGGATGAAAGGCCGCCCCGGTATTCCAGGGCGGTGATGGAAACGCTCGCGATCATCGCCTACCGTCAACCCGTCACCCGGGGTGACATCGAAGATATTCGCGGCGTGGCGGTTTCCGCCAACGTATTGAAAACACTGGAAGCTCGCGGCTGGGTCGATATCGTCGGCCATCGCGACACCCCGGGTCGGCCGGCATTGTTCGCGACCACCCGCCGCTTCCTGGACGACATGGGCCTGCGCAGCCTCACCGAGCTGCCTGCGCTGGCCGAAATCGAAAGGATCATGGACCTTGTCGACACCTCGCAAATCGAATCGCCCGCTGCGCCCGCCCCAGAAGAAGAGCCGGGGGCCTGAGGGCGCGGCCGACACGCGCCGGGCCGGTGCGCCCGCCGCCGTACGCGGCGAACCGCGCCGGCGCGCGCCAGAGCAGGTCAGCGATGATCCGCAACGGCGCCCGGACGCGCACCGATCGGCGCTCGGCAGCCCGCAGGATGCCGGTGAGTCCGCGCGCCGCGGTGAGCGACGTCCCGCGCCTGCCGCCCCCACTTTTGCCGAACCCGAGCGCTTGCAGAAGGTACTTGCCCAAGCCGGCGTCGCCTCGCGCCGCGAGATCGAGGAGCTGGTGGTCGCCGGGCGGATTTCCGTCAATGGGCTGCCTGCGTCGCTGGGGCAGAAGATTGGCCCGGGCGACCGGGTCAAGCTCAACGGCAAGTTGATTCCGCTGCGCTTCTCCCAGCGCTCGCCCCGCGTGCTGGTCTACCACAAGCCGGAAGGCGAGATTGTGTCGCGCGACGACCCGGAGGGCCGGCCGACGGTATTCGAACGCCTTCCGCTGTTGCGCAAGGGGCGCTGGCTTGCGGTCGGACGCCTCGACTTCAATACCTCGGGTTTGCTGCTGTTTACCAACGACGGCGATCTGGCCAACCGGCTGATGCACCCGCGTTACGAGCTGACGCGCGAGTACGCAGTGCGGCTGCTGGGTCAGCTGACCGAGGAGCAGGGGCAGTCGCTGGTGGATGGTATTCAGCTCGAAGACGGCCCGGCGCGTTTCCTGTCGCTCGTCGATGCCGGAGGCGAAGGGGTCAATCACTGGTATCGCGTCACCTTGGCGGAAGGTCGTAACCGTGAGGTGCGCCGCATGTTCGAGGCAGTGGGCCTGACCGTGAGCCGGCTGATGCGCGTCCGTTACGGCCCGGTGGAACTGCCGGCCCGTCTGAAGCGGGGAATGTGGATGGAGTTGCCCGAAGCGGATGTGTGCGCGCTTGCCGGACTGCCGCCGCCGCGCGTCGATCCGTCGGCGCGAGGGGCGCGTCGGGAGAAGGCGCCGCGCTTGCATCACACCCTCCCGCACGAACGCTGAACACCCTTGCCGAGCCATGCGCCGGGCCGCCGTCCTTTCCGGGCGGTTTGCCCGGCTGGGCGTTTTGACGCTATACTTCAAAGGCTTTGACAGGCGCCGACCCCTGATGCCATGCAATCCGCACAATGCGGGGCGAAAGGGCGGGGCGGCTGTGTCACTCCGGTTGTGGTCAACAGGAATGGGCGTTTCGCCCATTTTTTATTTGTGGGCGTGGATGGTGGGAATGCAGGCAGGCGTCGAAAATCTTGTCGAGCAGGTGGTCAGTGGGCTGGGATACGAGTTGGTGGATTTCGAACTCTCCCCCAAGGGCCGGCTGCTGCGCGTGTTCATCGACATCGAGCGCGGTGTCACGGTTGATGACTGCGCCACCGTCAGCAATCAGCTGACGCGCGTTTTCGAAGTCGAGAATGTCGATTACGACCGCCTCGAAGTGTCCTCGCCCGGACTCGACCGCCCCCTCAAGAAGCTGGCCGATTTCGAACGCTTCGCGGGCCAGGAAATCCAATTGCGCCTTTCGCTGCCCATTGGCAATCAACGCAATTTCGTGGGCGTGCTGCAGGGCGTGCGTGAATCCAGCGTCGTCCTGCTTACCGAAAAAGGGGAGCTGCTTGCTCCGTTTGAAGAAATCGAAAAGGCCCGCCTTGTTCCAAAATTCTAAGACTCTGGATGTGGAGGTTTTCCTGAAATGAGCCGCGAAATTCTGCTGCTTGTGGATGCACTGGCGCGTGAAAAGAACGTCGCCAAGGATATCGTCTTTGGCGCCCTCGAATCGGCGCTCGCCTCCGCGACCAAGAAGCGTATCCACGACGAGGCCGACGTGCGGGTTTCGATCGATCGCGAAACGGGCGATTACGAATCCTTCCGCCGCTGGATCGTCATGCCGGACGAAGAGGTCACGAACGACGAGGCCGAAATGGGCATCATCGATGCGCGCGAACTCGATTCGAAGATCCAGCTTGGCGAATACATCGAAGAGCCGCTGGAGCCCATCGATTTCGGCCGTATTGGCGCCCAGGCGGCCAAGCAGGTCATCCTGCAGCGCATCCGCGACGCCGAGCGCGAGCAGGTGCTGAACGACTTCCTCGACCGCAAGGAATTCCTCGTCTCCGGCTCCATCAAGCGCATGGAGCGCGGTAACGCGATCATCGAAGTCGGCCGTCTCGAAGCGGTGCTGCCGCGCGATCAGCAGATCCCGCGCGAGAACCTGCGCGTTGGCGACCGTGTGAAGGCGTTCCTGCTCAAGATCGACCGCGGCGCGCGCGGCCCGCAGCTGATTCTGTCGCGCACCGCGCCGGAATTCCTGATGAAACTGTTCGAGCTGGAAGTCCCGGAGATCGAGGACGGCCTGCTCGAGATCAAGGCCTGCGCCCGCGACCCCGGTTTGCGCGCCAAGATTGCCGTCAAGTCGAACGACCAGCGTATCGACCCGATCGGCACCTGCGTGGGACTGCGCGGTTCGCGCGTCACCGCAGTGCGCAACGAGATCGGCGGCGAGCAGATCGACATCATCGTGTGGGCAGCCGATCCTGCGCAGTTCGTGATCGCGGCGCTGCAGCCGGCGGAGGTGGTCTCCATCGTCGTCGATGAAGAGGCTCACGCGATGGACGTGGTCGTCGACGAGAGCAATCTCGCCATCGCCATCGGCCGCAACGGCCAGAACGTCAAGCTGGCGTCCGAACTGACCGGCTGGACGATCAACCTGATGAGCGAACAGGAATCGGCCGAGAAGAGCGAGCAGGAGAAGTCGGGTATCCGCAGCCTGTTCATGGAAAAGCTCGATGTCGACGAGGAAGTCGCGGACATCCTGATCGACGAAGGCTTCTCCTCGCTCGAGGAAATCGCTTACGTGCCGCTCGCCGAAATGCTCGAGATCGAGGCCTTCGACGAAGAGACGGTCACCGAGCTGCGCAACCGCGCACGCAACGTGCTGCTCACCGAAGCCATCGTGACCGAAGAGCAGCTCGAGAACGTGTCCGACGACCTGCTGGGTCTGGACGGAATGGATAAATCGCTGGCTGCCAAACTTGCCGGCAAGGGCATTCGTACCCGGGACGATCTGGCCGACCTGGCGGTCGACGAACTGGTCGAAATGGCCGGGTTGGACGTGGAACAGGCCAAGGCGCTGATCTCGGTTGCTCGCGCCCATTGGTTCGAAGAGTAACGGGAGGGCATTGATGGAACAAATGAGTGTGACCCAGTTTGCCGGCGAACTGAAAATGCCGGCGGCGGCGCTGCTCGAGCAGTTGAAGCGCGCCGGGGTCGACAAGTCCAGCGCGGCCGACCTGCTGACCGAGCAGGACAAATCCCGCTTGCTCGAATACCTGCGCCGCGCCCACGGCGGCGGCGAGCCGAAGGGCAAGATCACGCTGACCCGCAAGCAGACCACCGAGATCCGCGCGACGGATTCCACCGGTCGCGCCCGTACGGTGCAGGTCGAGGTCCGCAAGAAGCGCACCTTCGTCAAACGCGACGAGTTGCTGGGCGATGCCGCTTCGGCCGAGTCGCCCTTGCTCGAAGAGGAACTTTCCGTGGCCGGTGAGGCGGCTGGCGAAGCTGTCGCCGCCCCCGAGCCGGTACTGGAAGCGGCGCCGGTGGAAGTCGTGGCGGAACCGGAGCCGGTTCAGCCTGAGCCGCTGCCGGAGCCCGAACCCGAGCCGGTCGTCGTCGAGGAAGCGCCGGTGCAGCAAGCGGCCGAACCGGAGCCGGTGGAAGCCGCAGCCGTTGCCGCGGAAGCGGAAAGCCCCGAGTCCGCCCAGCCCGCCGCGCCGCGTGCCCGGCCGGTTTCGATTACCGAACTGCTGAGCGAAGAGGAAATCGCTGCCCGGGAGCGTGAGGCTCGCCGGCATCGCGAACTCGTCGAACGCCAGCAGGCCGACCTGCGGGCGCGCCAGCAGCGCGAGGCGGCTGCCAAGGCGGCTGCGGAAGCTCGCCGTCTGGACGAAGAGGCCAAGGCGCGCGCTGAGCAGCAGAAGAAGGAAGAGGCTGCCAAGCCTGCCGCGAAGCCGGCACCCGGGCCTACCGGTACGCTTCACCGTCCGGCCAAGGCCGACGACAAGGCGGGCAAGGACGCCAAGCGCGGCCCTGCTCGCGAAGCCGACGGCGCCAAGCGGCGTGGCATCAAGACGCGCGGCGAAGTCGGCGGTGCTGCCAGTGGAAACGCGTGGCGTGGCGCCAAGGGCGGCGGCCGTCATGGTCGCCAGCAGGACGACCGCCAGACGTTCCAGGCACCGACCGAACCGATCGTGCGTGAAGTGCATGTGCCGGAAACCATTACGGTGGCCGACCTCGCCCACAAGATGTCGGTGAAGGCCACCGAGGTCATCAAGACCCTGATGAAGATGGGCAGCATGGTGACCATCAACCAGGTGCTGGACCAGGAAACCGCGATGATCGTCGTCGAGGAGCTGGGCCATAAGGCGCTGGCGGCCAAGCTGGACGATCCGGATGCCTTCCTGGAAGAGACCGATGCGCACAAGGACGCGGAGCTGCTGCCGCGCGCACCGGTAGTGACCGTGATGGGTCACGTCGACCACGGCAAGACCTCGCTGCTCGACTACATCCGGCGCGCGAAGGTTGCCGCCGGCGAGGCGGGCGGGATTACGCAGCATATCGGCGCTTATCACGTCGAAACGCCGCGCGGTGTCATTACCTTCCTCGACACCCCGGGTCACGAGGCATTTACCGCGATGCGTGCCCGGGGCGCCAAGGCGACCGACATCGTCATCCTGGTGTGCGCGGCGGACGATGGCGTGATGCCGCAGACCCGCGAGGCGATCCACCACGCGAAGGCGGCAGGTGTGCCGGTCGTGGTCGCGATCACCAAGATCGACAAGCCGGAAGCCAATGCCGAGCGCGTCAAGCAGGAACTGGTCAGCGAAAGCGTGATTCCGGAAGAGTACGGCGGCGACACGATGTTCGTGCCGGTGTCGGCCAAGACCGGTACCGGTGTCGACGAACTGCTCGAAGCGGTATTGCTGCAGGCTGAAGTGCTGGAACTCACGGCCGCCGTCGATGCGCCCGCCAAGGGTCTGATCGTGGAAGCGCGTCTCGACAAGGGCCGTGGTCCGGTCGCATCGCTGCTGGTGCAGTCCGGCACGCTGCGCAAGGGCGATGTGCTGCTGGTCGGCGCCACCTTCGGTCGCATCCGCGCGATGCTGGACGAGAACGGCAAGCCGGTGGATGAAGCCGGTCCGTCGATTCCGGTCGAAATCCTCGGTCTGTCCGATGTTCCGGCAGCGGGCGACGAGGCGATCGTGCTCGGCGACGAGAAGAAGGCACGCGAAATCGCGCTGTTCCGTCAGGGCAAGTTCCGCGACGTCAAGCTGGCCAAGCAGCAGGCGGCCAAGCTCGAGAGCATGTTCGAGCAGATGGCGGAAGGCGAGGTCAAGAGCCTGCCGCTCATCATCAAGGCCGACGTGCAGGGCTCGCAGGAAGCGCTGGCGCAGTCGCTGGCCAAGCTGTCCAACGACGAAGTCCGCGTCAATGTCATCCATGGCGCGGTCGGCGCGATCAGCGAATCCGACGTCAACCTGGCGCAAGCCTCCGGTGCGGTCATCATCGGCTTCAACACCCGTGCCGATGCCGGGGCGCGCAAGCTAGCCGAGAGCTTCGGCGTCGATATCCGCTACTACAACATCATCTACGACGCTGTGGATGAGGTGAAGTCGGCGCTGTCGGGCATGCTGGCGCCGGAGAAGCGCGAAGAAGTCATCGGTATGGTCGAGATCCGCCAGGTGTTCACGATCTCGAAGGTGGGGTCGGTGGCCGGCTGCTACGTGCTCGAAGGCCTGGTCAAGCGCGGTTCGTCGGTGCGCCTCATCCGCAACCATACGGTGGTGTGGACCGGCGAGCTGGAGTCGCTCAAGCGCTTCAAGGACGACGTCAAGGAAGTCAAGTTCGGCTATGAGTGCGGTTTGCAGCTCAAGAACTACAACGACATCCAGGTGGGCGATCAGCTCGAGGTCTTCGAAATCAAGGAAGTTGCACGGACCCTGTAATCGATGCCTAAGGAATATTCCCGAAGCCAGCGCGTGGTGGAGCAGATCCGCCGCGAACTGGCGGAGCTGATCCGGCTAGAGGTGAAGGACCCGCGCGTCGGGTTCATCACCTTGACGGATGTCGAGATCTCGCCGGACTACGCGCACGCGAAGGTGTTTTTCACGTCGATGACGGGCGAGGAAAGCGTGCCCGAGATCCTCCAGGGCTTGCGGCGCGCCAGCGGGTTCCTGCGGCGCGAACTCGGCCGCCGCGTTCGTATCCACACCACACCCGAGCTGCACTTCCACTACGACCGCTCGGTCGAGGAGGGTAGCCGGTTGTCCCGCCTGATCGACGACGCCGTGCGCGAAGACGAAATCCGTCACCGCGACGACGACAACTAGCTTTCCGAGGCTTCCCATGCAGCGCAAGATTCCGCGACGCATCGTGGACGGCGTCCTATTGCTGGACAAGCCGAGCGGCATGACCAGCAATGGCGCGCTGCAGACGGCCCGGCGCTTGTTGAATGCTGCCAAGGCCGGTCACACCGGCACGCTCGACCCGATGGCAAGCGGGCTGTTGCCGCTGACGTTCGGGGAAGCGACGAAGTTTTCCCAGATCCTGCTCGACGCGGACAAGACCTACGAGGCGGGCGTGAAGCTCGGCACCACCACCGACACCGGCGACGCCGATGGCAACGTGGTTGCGGAGCATCCGGTTTCCGTCACGCGTGAGGCGCTGGAAGAGGTGCTCTCGCGCTTCCGCGGCGAAATCGACCAGCTTCCGCCGATGTATTCGGCGCTGAAGCGCGACGGCAAGCCGCTCTACGAGTATGCCCGCGCCGGGATCGAGATCGAGCGGGAAGTCCGGCGGGTCACAATCCACGACCTCGAACTGATTGCGTTCTCCGGTGAGCACTTCAGCATGCGGGTCCGTTGCAGCAAGGGTACCTACATCCGCACGCTGGCGATGGACATCGGCGCGGCGCTGGGTTGCGGCGCTCACCTCGATGCCCTGCGGCGCACTGCGATCGGCGATTTCGACGCGGCTCGTGCGGTGACGCTGGAAGCCCTGGAAGCGAGTCCGGCGGCGATGCGGGACGGTCTGCTCGAGCCGGTGGATGCGCTCGTGGCGCACTTTCCCAAAGTCGAACTGCAGCCCGCGGAAGCGGCCGCGATTCTCCAGGGACGCGAGTTGCGAAAACCGGAAGACGGGCAGGGCAGCGTGCGCCTTTTCTGCGGCGATCGCTTTCTGGGTGTCGGCGAGTGCCAATCCGGTTCTCTGCGGCCCAAACGGCTCATCGCTACGCAAACCGGGCAATGATGCTGGCGCGCATATTTTCGATTGAATAAACCGGAGTGACGCGGTTATAATCCGCCGCTTCTGATTGGCAGAACGAATAGAGTAAAGACATCAATGGCTCTCGATACCTCGACTAAAGCGCAAATCGTTTCCGACTTCCAGCGCGCCCAGGGCGACACCGGCTCCCCGGAAGTTCAGGTTGCGCTGCTCACCGCTCGCATCAATGGGCTGACCGGCCACTTCAAGGCCAACGCCAAGGATCACCACTCCCGCCGTGGTCTGCTCAAGATGGTCAGCCAGCGCCGCAAGCTGCTCGACTACCTCAAGGGCCGCAACGTGGATAGCTACCGCGCCCTGATCGAGCGCCTGGGTCTGCGCAAGTAACCGCTCATCCGTGACGCGTTTCGTAGCGCCGAACGCCGCAACGCCGGTCGAGCAAGGCTAGCAAGCAGAGCCGGTGCGAGCCCAAAAGGGTCGCACCGGCTCTGTCGTTTTGGGTTCGGCGTTCTCACGGCGGCCAGCCGTTATCGGGCCGCCATTGCAGTTGTCGTTCGCTGCACATTTCTAGAAAGGAATTCCCTTGCCTACCGCTATCAAGAAAACCTTCACCTACGGCGCCCACACTGTCACGCTGGAAACCGGTGAGGTTGCCCGCCAGGCCGGCGGCGCCGTCATCGTCAATGTCGATGACACCGTTGTCCTCGCGACCGTCGTCGCCGCCAAGGATGCCAAGCCGGGTCAGGACTTCTTCCCGCTCACCGTCGACTACGTCGAGAAGTTCTACGCCGCGGGCCGCATCCCCGGCGGCTTCTTCAAGCGCGAAGGTCGCCCGACCGAGAAGGAAACGCTGACGTCGCGCCTGATCGACCGTCCGATCCGTCCGCTGTTTCCGGAAGGCTTCTACAACGAAGTCCAGGTGATCGTCACCGTTTTGTCGCTCAACCCGGAAGTCGATGCCGACATCCCGGCGATGATCGCCGCTTCGGCTGCGCTGTCGATCTCGGGCATCCCGTTCGACGGCCCGATCGGTGCCGCCCGCGTGGGCTACGCGGATGGCCAGTATCTGCTGAACCCGACCGTCGAGCAGTTGAAGACCAGCAAGCTCAACCTGGTGGTGGCGGGTACCGCGAGCGCGGTGCTGATGGTCGAATCCGAGGCCGACGAACTGTCCGAGCAGGTCATGCTGGGCGCCGTGGTGTTCGGCCACGAGCAGATGCAGGCTGCGATCAACGCGATCAACGAATTGGTCGAAGTCGCCGGCAAGCCCGAGTGGAACTGGCAGCCGCCGGCCGCCAACGATGCGCTGGTCGCGCGCGTCAAGGAACTGGCGCTGGCGGATGTGGAAGAAGCCTTCCGCATCACCAGCAAGCAGGCCCGTACCGAGCGTCTGTCCGAAATCCGCAAGCGCACCATCGCGGCGCTGACCGATGGCGTTGACAATGCGCCGTCCGAGAACGAGATCAAGGACATCTTCTTCACGCTGGAAGCCGGTACGGTGCGCAGCCGCATCCTTAACGGCGAGCCGCGCATCGACGGCCGCGACACCCGCACCGTGCGCCCGATCGACATCCGCGTCGGCGTGCTGCCGCGTACCCATGGCTCGGCGCTGTTCACGCGTGGGGAAACCCAGGCACTGGTTGTTGCCACGCTGGGCACCGGCCGTGACGAACAGATCATCGATGCCATCGCCGGGGAGTACAAGGAGCGTTTCATGCTCCACTACAACTTCCCGCCGTTCTCCACGGGCGAAACCGGTCGTTTCGGTGTGACCAAGCGCCGCGAGATCGGTCATGGCCGCCTCGCCAAGCGCGCACTGGTGGCGATGCTGCCGAAGGGCGAGGATTTCAGCTACACCATCCGCGTGGTGTCGGAAATTACCGAGTCGAACGGCTCCAGCTCGATGGCGTCGGTGTGCGGCGGCTCGCTTGCGCTGATGGACGCCGGCGTGCCGATGAAGGACCACGTGGCCGGTATCGCCATGGGTCTGATCAAGGACGGCAACCGCTTCGCGGTGCTGACCGACATCCTGGGTGACGAGGACCACCTCGGCGACATGGACTTCAAGGTGGCCGGTACCGAAAACGGTGTCACCGCGCTGCAGATGGACATCAAGATCCAGGGCATCACCAAGGAAATCATGCAGGTCGCGCTGGCGCAGGCCGGCGAAGGCCGTCTGCACATCCTCAAGCAGATGAAGGATGCGCTCGGCGTCGCTCGCGGCGAGGTGTCCGAGTTTGCCCCGCGCATGCTCAACATGAAGATCAATCCGGAAAAGATCCGCGATGTGATCGGCAAGGGCGGTGCGGTGATTCGCGCGCTGCAGGAAGAAACCGGTACCGTCATCGAGATCGAGGACGACGGCAGCATCACGATCTCGTCCGTTTCTGCAGAAGGCGCGCAGAAGGCCAAGGCCCGCATCGAGGACATCACCGCGGAAGTCGAGGTGGGCAAGGTCTACGAAGGCACCGTGGTGCGTCTGCTCGACTTTGGCGCCATCGTGAACATCCTTCCGGGTCGTGACGGCCTGCTGCACGTCTCCCAGATCGCCAACGAACGCGTCAATAACGTCGGCGACTACGTCAAGGAAGGCCAGGCGGTGCGCGTGAAGGTGCTCGAGACTGATGAGCGCGGCAAGATCCGCCTCAGCATGAAGGCGCTGTTGAACGAAAACGCGGGCTGATCGGCCGCAGAATGAAAAAAGGGACGCTCCGGCGTCCCTTTTTTTTATCCCCCGACGCGTCAGCTCGCGACCTGTCGTTCCCGGATTTCCGCCAGCGTCTTGCAGTCGATACAGAGCGTTGCGGTGGGGCGCGCCTCGAGGCGCTTCAGGCCGATCTCCACGCCGCAGTTGTCACAATAGCCGTATTCACCCGCGTCGATGCGGGCGAGGGCCTCGTCTATTTTCCCAATCAGTTTGTGCTCGCGATCGCGATTGCGCAGTTCGACAGCAAGCTCGGTCTCTGCCGAAGCCCGGTCCGCAGGATCTGCGAGCGCTTCGGGCTCGTCTTGCAGTTCATCCGCGGCGCGCTGGATGTCGTCGATCAGGGATTGCTTGAGCGAATCCAGCACGCGGCGAAAGTGCGCTGTCTGCCGGTTGCTCATGTAATCCTCGCCGGCCGTAGCGACATAGGGAGGGAAGGTCTTGGGGAGAATGTCATCAGGCATGGCGGATACGCTGGGCCTTGAAAATAATGACAAAACTAATATCAGAATCGTAAATCCCGGGCAAGCGCAGCACGGCTCCGAATATTCGCCGATGGGTCGGGAACAGCCCCATTCTTCAAAATTGAACAGAATGTTTGACGCCCGGAACCAGTCTCTGTATAGTGCGCGGCTCTCGGGGTGTAGCGCAGTCCGGTAGCGCGCTTGCTTTGGGAGCAAGATGTCGGGGGTTCGAATCCCTCCACCCCGACCAGCTCACCCCGAAAAATGCCCGCGGGATCTGCCCGTAGCTCAATTGGATAGAGCACCGGCCTTCTAAGCCGGGGGTTGCAGGTTCGATCCCTGCCGGGCAGGCCAGACAAAAGTTTTCCGGGCCTTGACGTTGTCAGGGTCCTGATAGTGGCGGCATTAGCTCAGTTGGTAGAGCACTGGATTGTGGCTCCAGGTGTCACCGGTTCGATTCCGGTATGTCGCCCCAAGTAACAGAGAAAAACCGCCGACTCCGGCGGTTTTTTTTCGTCCCCGCCCGGGCCAGGCGCCTCGGACGCGAATCAGCGCGACGCCACTCTCCATGATCCTGGCAGTCCATGGCACTGCCTGCCTTTCCACGCCCGGGGGGGCGGGGTGCCGCGGTTCGGTGAGCGAGCGACGCAGCGTCAGGCGGGGCGCCTTCGGTTCGCCCCTACGCAGGCTGCCCAGGCGTCGAACGGCCCGCCGTGCTTTCGGCATCAAAATGTTGCGAAACTGGAGCCCACGCGAGTGTCATTGCTACGCTGCATCAGGTGCAGCTAGCAAGGATGGCGACATGACCACATGGCTTCAGCATGTTTCCCGCAGCCTCCGGCAGGCGGCGCTTCTTACCGCGTTCGCCGTGGCCGGATTCGCGGCCAGCGGCAGTGCTTCGGCAGTGCTCATCACCTTCGACGATCTGCCGCTCGACACGCCAGTGACGGACCAGTATCTAAGCCTCGGGCTGCTGGTAGAGGGCGGGCAGATCCGCGAGAGCTTCGGCACGCCTGCCGAGAGCCCGATCGTCAGTGCGCCGTATGCCCTCAATGACCTGCTGGGGCCCGATCTCTACCTGCGCTTTGTGGGCGTATTGCCCACCACCGTCAGCATGTACGTGACCGCGTTCCTTGGCGACCGGATTGCACTGACCGCCTTCGGGCCGGGCGGATTGGCCGATTTTCATCTGACCGAGGGCTGGGCGGGGCTCGAGGAAAACAGCACGGACCCGATCCCGCGCGAGTTCGTTCAGCTTTCCGGCCCGACCGGGATCAGCCTGATCCACCTTGGCGCGTTCTACTTCCGCCGCGGCGACATCTACATCGACAACCTCAGTTTCTCGTCGGCGGCGGCGCTGTCGGAGCCATCGGCACTTGCTCTGGCGGTCGGTTTTCCGCTGTGGCTTGCGTGGGTTCGTGCGCGGCGGCGCCACAACATAAAGGGATTGCGAACGGCTTGACCCCGCCGCCGGCGTTCCCGCCCCAGGTCACGTGCCGGCGAAGCCGAACAGAGCCGGTGTCTGTCTATGTTCCTGTGTTCCCCTTGATACGGAGGCGAGGTGATGGACCCCATGGAACATGAGCAGGCCCTGTGGCTGCCCTTCACGGCGAACCGGGCGTTCTGGAAGCAGCCGCGCGTCATCTCGGGCGCGCGCGGCCACTACTACACCACCGCCGATGGGCGCGAGTTGCTGGACGGGTTTTCAGGGTTGTGGAGTTGCGGGCTGGGGCACGCCCACCCGGGTATCGTCGCAGCCGTCCAGCAACAGGTGGCGACGCTCGATTTCAGCATGACCTTCCAGGCCACCAACGACAAGGCGATCGCGCTTGCGCGTGAGGTGGCGTCGATGGCGCCCCCAAGGCTTCACAAAGTGTTCTTCACCAACTCCGGTTCCGAATCGGTGGATACCGCGCTGAAGATCGCACTCGCCTATCACCGGGCGCGTGGAGAGGGTCACCGCACCCGGTTGATCGGCCGGGAGCGTGGCTACCACGGCGTCAACCTGGGCGGCACGTCCGTGGGCGGGATTGCGGTCAATCGCAAGGCCTTCGGTGCCGTGCTGACGCCCGGGGTGGACCACATCCGTCACACCCTCAGTCTGCCCGACATGGCGTTCAGCCGTGGGCAGCCGAGTTGGGGCGCTCATCTCGCCGACGATCTGGAGCGGCTTGCCGCGCTGCACGACCCCAGCACCATCGCCGCGGTCATCGTCGAACCCGTCGCCGGCTCCACGGGCATCCTGGTGCCGCCGGTGGGGTATCTGGAACGCCTGCGCGCAATCTGCGACCAGCACGGCTTTCTGCTGATCTTTGATGAAGTGATCAATGCGTTCGGCCGGCTCGGCGCACCGTTCGCGGCGACCCGCTTCGGCGTCACGCCCGACCTCATCACGACCGCCAAGGGCCTGACCAACGGCGTGGTGCCGATGGGCGCAGTCATCGTGCGGCAGGACATCTACGATGCCCTGATGCAGGGCCCGGAGCATGCAGTGGAGTTCTTCCACGGCTACACCTATTCGGGCCATCCGCTCGCTGCTGCGGCAGGGCTGGCGGCGCTGCGTGCCTATCGCGAGGAGGACAGCTTCGCCCGCGTCCGGGCGCTCGAACCCGTGTTCGAGGAGGGCTTGCACAGCCTGCGCGACGAACCCAACGTGGTGGATATCCGCAACTTCGGCCTGATGGGCGGGGTGGAACTGGCGCCTCGCGACGGGGTACTGGGAGTGCGCGGATTCGAGGTGTTCCTGAAGTGCTTCGAAGCCGGAGTCGTCATTCGCAATGGTGGCGACATCCTGCAATTCGCGCCGTTCTTCGACAGCACCGAGGATGAACTCGCACGCATCTTCGAAACCGTGCGCGCCGCGCTGCGGGCCACGGCCTGAGCAGAACGGCAAGCGGCCGCAACCCATCAGGCTGCGGCCGCAGGGAACACGTCACCGCCGGGTTGGCGGCGGCGAAGTGCTTAAAGGTTGCCCTTGGCCCAGGGGCCGGTGATCGCGAAGGTGATCCCCGGGGTCTGGATGTTGACGAAGAGCGTACGGCCCAGCGGATCGAAGCAGGCGCCGCAGAACTCCGAACCGCGCTGGTCGCCGGTACCAGCGGTCAGGTTCTTGCCGACCGCCGCATACTGGGCGGCGCTGAAGTTCAGGTTGTTCTTCGCCAGGATGAACGGGCTGCCCTGGTTATCGATGCCGAACAGGCGCGAACCCGGGCCGAACTGGTCCGGGCTGTTACCGCCGTCCTCGCAGCACACGATGCCGCCGCGCGGGCTGACCGTGATGTTGTCGAGGTTGTTGCCGGCCAGCTGGTTGTTGCTGACGTAGATGCACTTGATGCGGTTGGAGGCCGGGTTCAGCTCCCACAGGCAGCCGTCGCCACCCGCGGCGGTATCCACGATGTAGATGCGGCCGGCGTGGTACCAGATGCCCTCACCGCGCAGCATGCGGGCGCAGCCGGCGTTCCAGGCCTGGGCGAAGGTGCCCGAAACGTTGCGCGTCGTGCCGAGCACGGAAACCGTGGTCGGCGCCGCATCCGGGTTGCCGATTTCCACCCACTCCAGCAGGTACTCGTCGCCCAGGCAGGGCGCGGCGAAGGCGCTCTGGTTGGCTTCGATCAGGGTGCTGGCGCCCGAACGCTCGATGCGGCGGATGCGGGCGGCGTACAGGCGGCCGCCGTCGGCATAGGCGCCACTGTAGCCACCGTCGTTTTCCGGCACGAAGCGGTACAGCGCGGACACCGGGCTGGCATCTTCGGTCTGGTAGCAGACGTTGTTGGTCGGGTCGATCGCCACCGCTTCGTGCTTGAAGCGGCCCATCTGCACCAGCGGCTGGGCGGTGGTGCGGGAGGTGTCGGGATCGACTTCGAACACGTAGCCGTGCTTCTTGCCGCCGACGGCGGTGCGGTCTTCGGTGGTTTCCTCGCAGCTCAGCCAGGTGCCCCAGGGCGTGGCGCCGCCGGCGCAGTTGGTCAGCGTGCCGGCAAGGCTGGCGCGCACATCCACCACCTCGCCGTCGCGCAGCACGAAGGTGGTGGTGCCGCCGCCAGCGTGCAGGCCCGCGGCGTTCAGCGCGTTGTCGTAGCTCGGCGCGGAGCCGGTCTTGCGCGAGAAGTTGCCGACTTCGTGGTTGCGGACGAGCACCAGTTCCTGGCTGCGGCCTTCGCGGCGGTGCTGGACCACGGCCATGCCGTCGAAGCGCGACGGACAGGTGAAGCCGTCGTTCATCAGGTCGTCCTGCCAGCCGATCGTGCGATAGCTGAAGTGGGCGGGAAGTTGCAGCAGCGGCAGGCCGGTGGTCTGGTCGGCGACCGGGGCGACCGGGCCGAACGGGCTGGCACCCATCATCGCAAGGCGGGTGCAGTCGGCAGCCTGGGCCTGGCGTCCGGTCATCAGCGCGAAGGTCGAAACGAAGGGCACGGCGGCAAGGCTGGCGGAGCCCTTGAGCATGTTGCGGCGCGAGGCTTTGAAGCCGAGGTCGTTCATGTACTGCTCCTGTGAGGGTCGGCGCCGCACACGCGGGGCGGCGCATATTCGGGATGTGTCGCCCGGGCTCGGGCCCGGTGCGCCGGCACTGTAGGCGGGCGGTGTTTCAGCGGATGCAGGTGGAATGGCGGCCCTGATAGTCCGAAAGGCCTATCGCAGGGTCGCGCGCGAGTTCCGCGCGGCGGGCGAGGATGCGGGGCACATAGGCCACGGTTTCGGGGTAGGGCGGCACCGTGTTGCCGTAGCGCGCCACCGCGCCCTCGCCGGCGTTGTAGGCCGCCAGCGCCAGCTCGGTGCGGCCGAAGAGGGCGAACAGGTCGCACAGGTAGCGCATCCCGCCGCGCAGATTGGCATCGGCATCGAGCGGGTTCCCGACCCCGTAGCGCGCCGCGGTGGCGGGCATCAGCTGCATCAGCCCGAGTGCCCCCTTAGGCGAACGGGCGTCGACGCGGAACCCGCTTTCCACCTCCACCAGCGCCAGGGCGAGCGCCGGGGCAATGCCGTGTTCAGCGGCGATGCGCACCACGCGGTCGCGCAGCGCGGCGGGGGCGATCGTCGCGGGGGCGGCGCGTCGTGAGGGGGCGGCCAGGGCTGGCGACCCGGACAGTGAGAGGCGGCGGTAGCGCTGGTCGCTCGCCGCATCGCTGAAGTGCGCCACACCCGCGTCATCGACGAAGCCGTAGAGGCCATCCGCAACGGCAGAAAACGACAGCGAGCACAGGATGGCGGCGAGGGCGGATCGAAGCACGGGCAGTGGCGGTGATGGGGGCGGGAAGGCGTCCGACATGGCCCGCAGGCGGCGTCAGGCGCGGGCGAGCGTAGGCGGCGCGGATGACGGTGCCGTGACA
Source organism: Azoarcus olearius (assembly GCF_001682385.1). NCBI lineage: Bacteria > Pseudomonadati > Pseudomonadota > Betaproteobacteria > Rhodocyclales > Zoogloeaceae > Azoarcus > Azoarcus olearius. The sequence continues at coordinate 2,376,383 of NZ_CP016210.1, read as the reverse complement.
ACCGTCTTCCCGCATCGGGTGGCGTAGGTTGAACGTCATATGACGTCAACCGGCTGAAACATAGGCCGCTTAGCCTAACGGTCTTCTGTCACCCGCCTTGCCATCCTGCATATGCTGCGCAGCCGCCCGTTTCACGCCAAAGCCGTTCCCGCCCGCCGTCATGCCGCGCCGCGCGGATTCACGCTGCTCGAACTGCTGGTCGTGATGGTGATCATCGGCCTGCTCGCCGGCTACGTCGGCCCCCGCTTCTTTGCTCAGATCGGCAAGTCGGAAGTGAAGACGGCGCGCGCGCAGATCGACGCCTTCGAGAAGGCGCTGGATCAGTACCGGCTGGACGTGGGCCGCTATCCCAGTACCGAACAGGGTCTGCAGGCGCTGATGAGCGCGCCGAACGGCGTGAACCGCTGGGCCGGCCCCTACCTGCGCAAGGCGGTGCCGGCCGACCCCTGGGGCGCGGCGTATCAGTACCGTCAGCCGGGTGAGCACGGCGAGTACGACCTGTTCTCCTACGGCACCGACGGCCAGCCGGGCGGTGACGGCGACGCCGCCGACGTGACCAACTGGTGACCATGCGCTACCGGATACGGGCGGTGGACGCCGCCAATACGGTTGTTGCGCTCGACCTCGAAGCGGGCTCCGACGACGAGCTGCGTGCGATCGCGCGCAGCCGCGGGTTGCAGTTGCTGAGCGCGCGGCAAGCCGCCCCGGGTGCCGGCACCGGATGGTTGCGTGCCCGCCAGGCATTTCCGCTGCTGCTCTTCAACCAGGAGCTGCTGGCGCTGCTGCGCGCCGGCATTCCGCTTGCCGAAGCGGTGGCGGCGCTGGCGGAGAAGGAGGGGCGCCCCGCGGTTGCCGTGGTGCTGCAGGGCCTGCTGCGCGCACTGCGCGAAGGGCGCAGCCTGTCCGCTGCGCTCGAAGCCGTGCCTGCGGTGTTCCCGCCGCTGTATGTGGCGATGGTCCGCGCCGCGGAGCGCACCAGCGACCTCGACCGCGCCCTGGAGCGCTATGTCGCCTACCAGCAGCAGGTCGGCGCGCTGCGCGGCAAGCTGGTCAGCGCCGCCATCTACCCGGCCTTGCTGGTCGGCGTGGGCGGGCTGGTCGTGCTGTTCCTGCTCGGCTACGTGGTGCCGCGCTTCTCGCATATCTACGAGGACGTCGGCAACGATCTGCCCTTCATGTCGCGTGTGCTGCTCGTCTGGGGGCAATGGATCGAGGCCAACGCCGCGACCGGCGCGCTGGCGCTGCTGGCAGTGATCGCCGGCATCGTGATGCTGTCGCGCCACCCCGCATTCCGCGCCTGGCTGGGGCGCCTGGGCTGGCGGCTGCCGCTGCTGGGCGAACGGCTGCGCGTATTTCAGCTGGCGCGCTTCTATCGCACGCTCGGCATGCTGCTCTCCGGTGGCATTCCCGTGGTGCCGGCCCTCGGCATGGTCGCCGGATTACTGACCCATGGCCTGCGCGCGAGCCTTGATGGCGCCATCGACCGTGTGCGGGAAGGGCGCGGATTTGCGTGGACGCTGGCCTCCGCCGGGCTGACCACGCCGGTCGCCCTGCGCATGCTCGAAGTCGGCGAGCGGGCCGGCAATCTGGGCGAGATGCTGACCCGCGCGGCGGAGTTTCACGAAGAGGACACCGCGCGCCAGGTGGAATGGCTGACGCGCCTTTTCGGCCCCTTGCTGATGCTCTTCATCGGCTGCGCGATCGGCCTGATCGTGGTGCTGATGTACCTGCCGATCTTTCAGCTCGCGGAGACGCTGGGATGAACGCGCCGGTCGACCTTCATCCGCAGTCGGCGCCGGCGTTTTCCGCCGACGAGCTGGCGCGCGCCTCCACCGCAGGAGGGCGCCTGCTCGACGGCCTCGCCACTGTGGAAGCCGACCCTGCTGAACGCCTGCGGCGTCTGGCCGCCACCTGCGGCCTGAACCCGATCCATCACGCCCGGCTGATGTCGCTGACGCCGGATTTCGGCGCCGTCCGTTTCGAGACCGCGCTGCAGCGCGAATGCGTCGCCCTGCGCGACGAAGATGGCGGGCTGCTGCTGGTCATCGCCGACCCCTTCGACAACGACCTGCTCGACGGTCTCGCGGCGCGGCTCGGCGAAGGCTTCATGACCGCCGTGGGCGACCGCGAGGACATTGCCGGCTACCTTGCGCGCCACGAGGACGAAGTGAGGCGCGCGGCCGGACTGCAACTGGGCGGCGACGACGCGCAGCAGGACGATGGCGCGGAAGATCTGTCGCTGCGCCGGATCAGCAGCGATGCGAGTCCGGTCGTCAAACTGGTCAATTCCACGCTCTACGATGCCCTCAAGCAAGGCGCGAGCGACATCCACCTCGAAGCCGTACCCGGCGGGCTGGTGATCAAGTACCGGGTGGACGGCGTGCTGGCGCGGGTCGGCGGTGCCAACGGCGCGGAGCTGGCGGAACAGGCGATCTCCCGCATCAAGGTGATGGCCGAACTGGATATCGCGGAGCGCCGGGTGCCGCAGGATGGCCGCTTCAAGGCCCAGGCCGGCGGGCGCGAGATCGACTTCCGCGTGTCCATCATGCCCAGCATCCACGGCGAAGACGCAGTGCTGCGCGTGCTCGACAAGGCCCACCTCACCGAGGAGATGCGCGGCCTCACGCTCGAATCGCTCGGCTTCGCGGCCGATACCCGCGCGGTGCTGCGCCGGCTGGCGGGCGAGCCCTACGGCATGCTGCTGGTCACCGGCCCCACTGGCAGCGGCAAGACCACGACGCTGTACGCCACGCTGGGCGAGACGAACCACGGTCTGGACAAGATCATCACGATCGAGGACCCGGTGGAATACCAGCTGCCCGGCGTGCTGCAGATTCCGGTGAACGAGAAAAAGGGGCTGACGTTCGCGCGCGGGCTGCGCTCCATCCTGCGCCATGACCCGGACAAGATCATGGTCGGCGAGATCCGCGACGGCGAAACCGCCGAGATCGCGATCCAGGCGGCGCTGACGGGCCACCTCGTGTTCACCACGGTGCACGCGAACAACGTCTTCGACGTGATCGGCCGCTTCATGCACATGGGCATCGACCCCTACAACCTGGTCGCCGCGCTCAACGGCGTGGTGGCGCAGCGGCTGGTGCGGCTCAACTGCCCGTCTTGCAGCGAGGACATCGTGCCGCCCGCCAGCGAGGTGGAGGCCGCGCGGCTGGGAGACGCCAGCGTCTTCCGCTTCCGCGCCGGACACGGTTGCGGGCACTGCCGCGGTTCCGGCTACCGGGGACGGCGTGCGGTGGCCGAGGTTCTGCTGCTGGACGACGAGATCCGCGAACTGATCCTCACCCGCGCGCCGATCCGCAGCCTGAAGGAAGCGGCGCGGCGACGCGGCTTCCGCAGCCTGCGCGAAGCAGTCATCGACATGGTCGCCACCGGCGACACCACCTTGCAGGAACTCAATCGTGTCACGCTTCTCGGCTGAGTCGTGGCGGCTGCTGCTCGGCCGCGACCACTGGCATTTTGACCGCGCTGGCGAGGTACAGCGCGTGCCTGCAGGCGCCGACCCGGCCGCCGCGCTTGCCGGCGTGTCTGCCCCGCCGCCCGTACGCCGCCTGCTTCGGCGGCCCCGTCTCGAGGTGGAGCTGGCCGACGACTGGGTGCGCCATCTCGTCGTGCAATGGCCGCGGGGACTGCGCGGCCAGGAGCGCGCGGCTTGGCTGGGCGATCGCTTTGCCGCGGTGCATGAACTCGACCCCGCGGAATGGGTGTTCGCCGCCGATCGCGATGCGGACGGCGAGCGCGCGCTGGCGAGCGCGGCACCTCGCGTGCTGGTCGCTGCGGTGACGAGCTTCGCGAAAGCGCAGCACGCCACCATCGATCGTTTCGGCAGCCGCTTCGCACTCGGCTTCAACCGCGCGCGACAGGCGCTGGACGGCGAATGCGGCGTGTTCGCGCTGTGTGCCGAAGACCGTCTCACCGTGGGCCTGTGGCAGCTGGGCGAATGGGTCCGGGTGCGCAGTCTTGCCGCCGGCTTGCAGCCGGGCGTGGCCTTGGCCCAGACCCTTGCGGGCTGGCTGGCGGCGCTGCCACCACGCGCGCCGGAAGGGGTCGTTTACAGCGTAGGGGTCGAACCCGCCTTCCTGCCCTCCGGTTGGCAGCAGCGCGCGCTGTCGATCCACGCGTTGATGCCGACGCAGCCGCAGTCCGAGGGCGGTATCCCGCCGCTGGGCGGATGGCAGGCAGCGAAAGGGACGCCCCGATGAGCGCGTGTGCCGTGCCCCGCGCGCTCGCGCTCGATTTCGTCCCCGTGGCACGTCGCAACGGCGCCGTCAGCTGGACGCTGCTTGCTGTGGGGGCGGCGTGCAGCGTGCTCGCGATGTCCGATTACTCCGCCGGGCGGGACGAACTGGCCGCGCGCGAACGCACGCTCGCCGGACTTCGCGCTGCGCGGCGTGATGCCCCGCGCGCGGTGGCTGCGCCGCTTGCCCCTGCGGAGCGCGAGGCCTGGCAGCGCATCAGCGGGCGTCTCACTGCAGACTGGAGCGGCATCTTCGCCGCATTGGCGCGCGTGCGCGACGGCGACGTCGCCTGGCTGGAGGTCGGCGTAGAAGCGGAGGGGGGCGCCAACGGCGGCCTGCGGCTGACCGGGCAGGCCCGCAGCCTGGACGCCGTGTTCGTCGCATTGGCCCGCGTCGCCGCGGAGCCGGCGCTGGCAGGCGCGGTACTGGTGAGCCACGAAGCGGTGGTTGCCGACGGCGTTCCGCTGGTGCGCTTCACGCTGATGACGACGCGGCGGGGTGGCGTATGAACACGTCGTTCGACATCCTGCCGGCGCTGCACCAGGCGCTCCGCCGCACACATCGCTTGCTGGGCCCCGCCGGACTCGCCGGAATCGCGTTGCTTCTGCTGGCGCTCGGCATCGACCGGTTCGCGTTGCCGCAGCTGGACAGCGCGCAGCGCCGCCTCGCCGCCGAGCGCAACGCGCTGCTGCGCGCCGCTGCAGCGCAGGACGACGCACCCACGGACGAACGCAGCGCGCTGGAGGCGTACTACGCCAGCCGCTTCCCGCCCCAGCGCGCGCTGGGCGAACGCCTGTCGGTGCTGTACAGCCTCGCCGCCGATCACGGGCTGGACGTCCGGCGGGTCGACTATCGCGCGGCGTCCGAGCCTGGCACGCGGCTGCGGCGCATCACGTTGGACCTGCCCGTGGAAGGCGACTTTCCGCGGATTCACGGCTGGTTGGGCGCGGCGCTGCAGGCTTTGCCGGAGCTGGCACTGGAGACCGTCTCGGTAAAGCGCGCGAGCAGCGAATCGGCGCGGATCGAAGCCGAGCTGCGGCTGGTGCTGTGGGTGGGGGAGGGACGATGAAGCCGCGCCAGATCGCGCTTGGGCTGTCGCTGGTCGCCACCTTGTCGGCCACCTGGTGGGCGGCCCAGCAGGAATCGCAACCCGACAAGGCGCGGCCGGCGGCAGAACGCCGGCATGCGCCATCCCTGCCGCGCAGCGTCATCGCCACCGCGGGGGCATCGTCGGCGTTTCAACCGCTGCCGGCTAGAACGGCGCTGGCGCCGGAGGGAGCCCATTTCGCGGCGCCGCTGAGTTTCCGCCCGCCACCGCCTCCGCCACCCGCGCCCTTGCCGCCGCAGGCACCGCCACTGCCGTTCCGGTTCATCGGTGCGATCGATGACGCCGGCGAGCGCAGCGCGATGCTGATGGACGGCAACCGCCTGCACATCGTGCGCAGCGGCGACGAGATCGACAGCCGCTACCGCGTCGAGCGTGTCGACGCCGCCACGATCGAATTCACCTACTTGCCGCTCAAGCAGCGCCAGATCCTTCCCGTCGCCAATTCATGATTGCTCACCGCCGCAAGATCCGCCTGCTGTTGCCCTGTCTGATCGCCGCCCTCGGGGCGTGCGCCACCAATCCCGCGCTGGAGCGCAGCCGCGAGGCCTTCGCCAGCGGCGACCGCATGGCGGCGCTGATGAGCTTGAAGGACGAGGTCGGGCGCGATCCGCGCAACCATGAACTGCGCGCCTATTACCTGCGGCAACGCGAGCTGCTGGGATCGGAAAAGCTCGCCGCCGCGGAACGTGCGCGCCTTGCCGGCCGCGCCGAAGAGGCCGAGCGCCTGTATGCGGACGCGCTTCGCATCGACCCCGACCATCCGCGGGCGCGCGTCGGTGCCGACGAAATCGCTGCCGACCGCAGACGCGCGGCGCGGCTGGAAGAGGCCCGCGCCAGCCTCGGCCGCGGCGACATCCTGGCGGCCGAGCGTAGCGCCCGCACCGTGCTGGCCGAGCAGCCCGCCAACGGCGCAGCCCGCCAGTTGTTGCGCGAGATCGACGAGAAGGCCGAGCTGGCCGCGGCAGCGGCCGCACCCGCGCCGGGCGGGCCGCTATCGCGTCCGGTAACGCTGGAGTTCCGCGAAGCGCCGCTGCGTGTGGTGTTCGAGGCGCTGGCACGCGCAAGCGGGCTCAACTTCGTGTTCGACCGCGATGTGCGGGCGGAATCGAAGGTGACGCTGTTCGTGCGCAGCAGCACCATCGAAGAGGTGCTCGGCCTGATCGGCGCCACCCAGCAGCTGGAGCGCAAGATGCTCAACGCCAACTCGGTGTTGGTGTATCCCGCCACGCCGGCGAAACAGAAGGAATACGTCGAGCTGGTCACCCGCAGCTTCTATCTCGCCAACGCCGACGCCAAGCAGGCGATGACGATGGTGCGCCAGCTGGTGAAGAGCAAGGATGTGTTCGTCGACGAAAAGCTGAACATGGTGGTGATCAAGGACACGCCGGATGCGGTGCGTCTGGCCGAACGCGTGCTTGCCTCGCTCGATGTCGCCGAGCCGGAGGTGATGCTCGAGGTGGAGGTGCTGGAGGTGAGCCGCAACAAGTTGCAGGACCTCGGCATCGAGTACCCGACGCAGGTCGGCTACGGCTTGCTGACGCCCAACGTGACCAGCACCGTGTCCACCGCCGCCGGCTTTGCCACCAGCACCACGCTGGGTGGCGAGCTTGCGAAAGGCATGATCAACCTGCGCGACCGCGGCTCGCTCGTGCCCTACGTGTCCAACCCCGGCGCGGTGCTCAACCTGCGCGCCGAGGATGGCGACACCAGCCTGCTCGCCAATCCGCGCATCCGCGTAAAGAACCGCGAGAAGGCCAAGATCCACATCGGCGAGAAGCTGCCGGTATTCACCACCACCGCGACCGCCAACGTGGGCGTTTCCGCGTCGGTGAACTACCTCGACGTGGGTCTGAAACTGGATGTGGAACCGGCGGTGACGCTGGAAGACGAGGTGGTGATCAAGGTGGCGCTGGAGGTGAGCAGCATCGTCAAGGAGGTCACCGGCCCCTCCAGTTCGCTGGCGTACCAGGTCGGCACCCGCAGCGCGGCGACCACGCTGCGGCTCGCCAATGGCGAGACCCAGGTGCTCGCCGGCCTCATCAACGACGAGGAGCGTTCCAGCGCGCGGCGCTTGCCGGGGTTGGGCGAGTTGCCCGTGGTCGGCCGCCTGTTCTCGGCCCAGCGCGACAGCAATACGAAAACCGAGGTGGTGCTGCTGATCACGCCGCGCATCGTCCGCAACGTGGTGGCCCCCTCGCTGGCGCGGGCCGACCTGCCCGCCGGCACTGAAGCCGCCGTGGGGGCGCGCCAACTGCGCTTGCGCCCCACCGCACCCAATTCGGTCAGCATGCAGGGCGGCGCCCAGCCGGGTGGCGCCGCGCGCGCGGAGCCGGTTGTGCTGGAGCGTCCCGAGCCGGTGGCCGAGGCGGAGGAGGGCAGCGCGCCGGCAGCCGGCTCCATTCCGGTTGCGCCGCCGCAGCTTCCCGCCGCCGGCACGCCGCCGGAACCCGACAACGGCAGGGACGAGCGGTGACGCAGCGGGCAACGGGATTCACGCTGATCGAACTGGTGGTCACGGTGGCGATCATCGGCGTACTGGTGGCCGGGGCGGTGCCCTTGCTGGAACTGGGTGCCCAGCGGTCGCGCGAAGCCGAACTGCGGACCGCGCTGCGGCAGATCCGGGCTGCGATCGACGCCTACAAGGCGGCGGCCGACGCGGGCCGCATCGCACGCGCAGCTGATGCCAGCGGTTATCCGCCCCGGCTTTCGGTGCTGGTCGATGGGGTGCGCGACCTGAAGGATGCCGACGGCGCACGCATCTATTTCCTGCGCCGCGTGCCACGCGACCCCTTCTTCCGCGACGTGGCCGCGCCTGCCGAGGCGACCTGGGGCTTGCGCAGCTACGCCAGTCCGCCTGAAGCCCCCGCCGCAGGTGCGGATGTTTTCGACGTCTATTCGCTCGCCGACGGCGTGGGGCTGGACGGCGTGCCGTATCGCGAATGGTGAGCGCGATGACGGCATCCCGGGTGCGGCGCGGCTTCACGCTGATCGAGCTGCTGGTGGTGATGGCGATCGTCGCGCTGCTGCTGGCGATCGCTGCGCCGCGCTACTTCGATCACGTGGAGCGCGCGAGAGAGACGAGCCTGCGCCAGTCGCTCGTGGTGATGCGTGATGCGCTCGACAAGTACAAGGCCGACACCGGACGCTTTCCGCACGCATTGGCCGATCTCGTCGAGCGACGCTACCTGCGCGCGATTCCGCGCGATCCGATCACCGACAGCGAAGCGAGCTGGATCGAAGTTGCGGAGACGCCGGGCGCACATGGCGAGGGTGGCGGGGTCCGCGATGTCCGCAGCGGCGCTGAAGGCGGCGGCCTGGACGGAACACCGTATGCAGACTGGTAGCCTCCCTCTGCCGCGCTCCCGTCAACGCGGCTACAGCTATCTGCTGATCCTGTTCACCGTGGCCGCGCTCGGCTTCGGCATCGCGCAGGCTGGCGTGGTGTGGCAGCAGGCCGCACTGCGCGCGCGAGAGGCGGAGCTGCTCTACCGCGGGGCCGACATCGCGCGAGCGATCGCCCGCTATCGCGCGGCGTCGCCCGCCGGCTCGCCTGCCTGGCCCCAGACCCTCACCGACCTGGTCGAAGACAAACGCTGGCCGATGCCAGTGCGCCACCTGCGCCGGATCTGGCGCGATCCACTGACCGGCGCTGCCGACTGGGTGCTGGTGCGTGCCGGCGGCGGTATCGTCGGCGTCCATAGCCGCTCGGAAACCGTTCCGATCCGGACCCACGACTTGCCGCCGGAACTATCGACCGGCGCGGTGGAGGCACGGACGCACGCCGACTGGGTGTTCCGGCCCGCGGAAACGCCGGCGGACGCCCAAACCGTGCCCGCCACCGACACCAACGAGGGAGGCGAGCGGTGAGCGGCCTTTTCACGCTGGAGAGCGCCGACCTCGAGCGGCTGCATTTCGCGCTCGAAGCCTCGATCCGCGTTGCGCGCCGGTCTCACTTCTTTCTATGGACGCAGGGGGCATTACAGTGCTTTCTGCCGCACGAAACCCTGCTGTGCGCCAGTAGCGGCACGGAGCAGACGCCCGGCACGCAGGATGTGTTTTCACGGCTGCTGATCCCACCGCGGGTGGAGTACATCCTGACCGAGCCCGGCGCGCCGGTGGTTGGCGGCTTGAGGCAGGCCTGGTTGCAGGCGGGCAGGGCGCCGCTCGTACTGCCGGCCGCCCCGCTGCGTATGGCCGTCCCGGAACTGGCCTGTGGCGGCGAGTTGCTGTGTCACGGCATTGCCGGGCATGGCGCCGCGCCATCGACCTTCTTCGTATTCATCGGCCTGCCGGCGCCACCGGGGCCGCGCGAGCGCTATCTTGCCGAACTGCTGATGCCGCATCTGCACCTCGCGCTGCTGCGCATGCGGGAGGGCGAGCACGCCGCGGCCGGCGCTTCCCCGGCCTTGCTGTCCGGGCGTGAGTTGCAAGTGCTTGGCTGCATGCGCGACGGCTTGACCAATCAGCAGATCGGCGAGGTCCTGAAGATCAGCGCGCTGACCGTCAAGAACCATGTCCAGCGCATCCTGCGCAAGCTGCGGGCCGCCAATCGGGCACAGGCCGTGGCAAATGGCGTTGCCGCGGGACTGATCGCCGGGGTGACCGCTGACCGGCGTTGACCGGAACGGCAGCCAGGCCCTTGGCAGCGGGGTGTGTTCGCAGTTGTGTCGGCGCGCACCGCATGCCGCCGCGATGGCCTATCATCCGCGCCATCCGATACGCACGCGTATCGCCGCATAAGTTCGAGCGAGGTTCAGCACCATGACCATCAAGAGCGTCATCCTTTCCGGGGGCTCCGGCACCCGCTTGTGGCCCGCATCGCGCGAAACCTACCCCAAGCAACTCCTTCCGCTTACCGGCGAACTGTCTCTGCTGCAGGAGACCGCGGTGCGTCTGAAGGATTTCGCGGGCGAGGTGGATCCGGTGCCGCTGGTTGTCACCAACGAAGACTACCGCTTCATCATTGCCGAGCAGCTGCGCCAAATTGGCGTCGCGAGCGCTGGCATCGTGCTCGAGCCGGTCGGGCGCAATACCGCGCCGGCGCTGACGCTTGCCGCGCTTGCCGCCGCGGCCGGAGGCAACGATCCGGTGCTGCTGGTGATGCCGGCAGACCACGTCATCACCGACGTCGAGCGCTTCCAGTTGGCCATAGGCGAGGGTGCCGCGCTGGCGTCGGCGGGCGCGCTGGTCACCTTCGGCATCGTGCCGGACCACCCGGAGACAGGCTACGGCTACATCCGGGTGGGCCCGGCGGTTTCCGGCGCGGCGACGTCGCGCGTGCTGGCCGAGTTCGTCGAGAAGCCGGACGCGCCGACAGCCGAGCGCTACGTCGCCAGCGGCGAATACTTCTGGAACAGCGGCATCTTCATGATGAAGGCCTCGGTGTGGCTACGTGCCATCGAGCGCTTCAACCCCGAGATGGCCGCGGCGTGCGAGGCCGCGTTCGTGGAACGCAAGGCCGATGCGGACTTCCTGCGCGTCGGCAAGGGTGCCTTCGAGAACTGCCCCTCGGATTCGATCGACTACGCGGTGATGGAGAAGCTCCAGTCGGCGCCGGAGGTCGGGCAGGGCGTGGTGGTGCCATTGTCGGCGGGCTGGTCGGACGTGGGTGCGTGGGACGCGCTGTGGGCGGTTTCCCCCAAGGATGCGTCCGGCAACAGCGCGCGCGGCGAGGTGTTGTTCGAGTCCAGCCGCAATACGCTGGTGCATGCCAGCACCCGCCTGGTGGCCGCCGTGGGTTGTGACGACATGGTGGTGGTGGAGACGGCCGACGCGGTAATGGTGGCCCACAAGAGCCACACCCAGTCGGTGAAGAACGTGGTCGCCCGGCTCAAGGCCGAGGGCCGCAGCCTCACCCGCACGCACCGCAAGGTTTACCGGCCTTGGGGCTGGTACGACTCGATCGACGCGGGCGACCGCTTCCAGGTCAAGCGCATCGTGGTCAATCCGGGCGCCAAGCTCAGCCTGCAGATGCACTACCACCGTGCGGAGCACTGGATTGTCGTCCGTGGCACCGCTGAAGTGACCGCAGGCGACAAGGTCTTCCTGCTCGGCGAAAACGAGTCGACCTACATTCCGCTCGGCCACACCCATCGGCTGACGAATCCCGGCAAGGTGCCGCTGGAGATCATCGAGGTCCAGTCCGGCAGCTACCTGGGTGAAGACGACATCGTGCGTTTCGAGGACACCTACGGGCGCACCGAGGGCTGATGAGGCGCCGGTAGTCCGCGGCGAGGCCGGCGGTGCCCGGATCGGGCACAATCAGGCGTTTTCGGCAGGACTTCCGGCATGACCTCAGTCGTCCGCCCTCCGGCCGGGCTGCGCATCTTCGTCACGTTCGCGCTCGGCTACTACCTCTCGTATCTGCTGCGTACCGTCAATGCGGTGATTTCGCCTGCGCTGACCGGGGAACTCGGGTTGAGCAGCGCTCAACTCGGGCTACTCACCAGCACTTATTTCCTCGCCTTCGGACTGGCGCAGATTCCGGTCGGGATCGCCCTCGACCGCTACGGCCCGCGCCGGGTCGAAGCCTTGCTGTTGCTGCTCGCGGCGGGCGGTGCGGCCGTGTTCGCGCTCGGCGAGGGCTTTCTGCCGCTCGCGGGGGGGCGGGCGATGATCGGGCTGGGTGTTTCGGCGTGCCTGATGGGCGCGCTGAAGGGCTTCGCGTCCTGGTATCCCGCCGAACGCCAAAGCTCCATGACCGGCTTCATCATGGCCGCTGGCGCCCTGGGCGCCTTGACGGCAAGCACGCCGGTGGAGGCGTTGCTGCCGTGGGTGGGTTGGCGCGGCGTGTTCTGGCTCGTCGCCGTCAGCGGACTGGTGGTTGCGGTGCTGATGATCACCGGCCTGCCGGACGAGGCCGCGCACACCTCCAAGGACACGGTCGGGGCGGCGCTTGCATCGGTTGGACGCATCTTCCGCTCCCCGGCCTTCCTTCGCTTTGCGGCCGCTTCCGCGTGTTTCACAGGAGGCTTCATGGCGCTCCAGGGGCTATGGGCGGTGCCGTGGTTGATGCACGTAAACGGACTGGAACTGGCAAGGGCCGCGCACTATCTGGTCGTGCTGAACGTAGGCATGTTGTGCGGACAACTTGCCGTCGGCGCCTGGGGTACGCACCTGTCTCGGCGCGGGGTGCGGCCGCTGCACCTGATGCGGCTGGGCTATGCGGGCATGTTGGCGGTGGAGGCGGCGATCGTGTTCGACCTTGCGCCGTTGTTCCCGGCGTGGTTCCTGCTCGGGCTGCTGTCGGCGGTGAATGCGCAGTCCTACCTCGCGGCCGCGTCGCATTTTCCGCGCGCCTTGTTCGCACGCGTCAGCACCGCGGTAAACCTGATGGCCTTTGCCGGCGCCTTCGCAGTGCAGTGGGGCATCGGCCTGATCGTGGACCACCTGCGCGGAGGCGGCATGGCGATGGCGGCGGCGCTGGGCGTCGCACTGGGCATCCTCGTCACGCTGCAGGTACTGAGCTACCTGCCATTGTGGTTTACGTCGCCGCCTCCCCAAGGGCGGGCTTGAGGCGGTCAGGCAGGCGGGTCGAGGATCAGCGCCGCCGCAACGGAACGGCCTTCGCCGACGAGGATGTTGTAGGTGCGGCAGGCTGCCGCGAGGTCCATGATTTCGAAGCCGATGCGGGCGTTGATCAGGGGCCGGAGCAGCGCCGGTTGCGGAAAGCGCTGACGCGCCCCGGTGCCGACCAGCACGATCTCGACGCCGAGGTCGCGCGCGGCGGCAAAATCGGCTTCGGTCAGGCCCTCGAAACCGCCCGCCGCCCAGCCGGCCACGATGCGGTCCGCCGTGAGCAACAGGCTGCCCTCGTGCCGTACCTTGTTCACCATGAGGTGATCGGCCCCGTAGCCGGTCACCATGTTGATCCCTGCGTTCTGGTCCTGGTTGAGCTTCATGTCGGAAATCCGTTCTGGCGGCCGCGAGGGCCAAATTGCCGGCCTGCGGCCGCGGGGCTAAGATAACAGCCTTTCGCGCGCGGCGGCGGCTGCGCGTGGATGCTCCCGACCGATGCCCGGCAATTCCGCCGGCCCATCCCATCTACGCTTTACAGGACAAGGACATGAACGCGGCGAAGACTCTGAATCTGGCACCAGCCCCCACCGAACCCCTGGTTGCGGTCGAGGCCGGTGCAGCCGCCGCGAGTCCGTCACCGCTCTCCACGCCGCGCGCCGTGCGCAAATCCGCCAAGCTGGCGGACGTCTGCTACGACATCCGCGGTCCGGTGCTCACGCGCGCAAAGCAGATGGAGGACGAGGGCCACAAGATCATCAAGCTGAACATCGGCAACCTCGCCTCGTTCGGCTTCGACGCGCCCGAAGAAATCCAGATGGACATGATCCGCAACCTGCCGAATTCGGCGGGCTACTCGGATTCCAAGGGCATCTTCGCCGCGCGCAAGGCGGTGATGCACTACACCCAGCAGAAGCACATCAAGGGTGTGGGCATGGAAGATATCTACATCGGCAACGGCGTGTCCGAGCTGATCGTGATGGCGATGAACGCGCTGCTCAACCCGGGCGACGAAGTGCTGGTTCCCGCGCCGGACTATCCGCTGTGGACCGCGGCGGTGAGCCTTTCGGGCGGCACGCCGGTGCATTACATCTGCGACGAAGGCAACGGCTGGTTGCCCGATCTGGCCGACATGCGCGAGCGCATCACGCCCAACACCCGCGCGATCGTGGTGATCAACCCGAATAACCCGACCGGCGCGCTGTACCCCGAAGCGGTGCTGAAAGGCATCATCGCGCTGGCGCGTGAGTTCGACCTGATCCTGTACGCCGACGAGGTGTACGACAAGGTGTTGTACGAAGGCGCAGTGCACACCTCGCTGGCGGCTTTGTCGGAAGACGTGCTGACCATCATCTTCAACGGCCTGTCGAAAAACTACCGTTCCTGCGGTTACCGTGCCGGCTGGATGGTGGTGTGTGGCGACAAGCGCAACGCCCAGGACTACATCGAAGGCCTCAACATGCTGGCCTCGATGCGCCTGTGCGCCAACGTGCCGGGCCAATACGCGATCCAGACCGCACTGGGCGGTTACCAGAGCATCGACGACCTCGTCGCCGACGGCGGCCGGCTGCGGCGCCAGCGCGACCTCGCGCACGAACTGATCACCGCCATCCCCGGCGTGAGCTGCGTCAAGCCCAAGGCGGCGCTGTACATGTTCCCGCGCCTCGATCCGAAGATCTACCCGATCGAGGACGATCAGGCCTTCATTGCCGAACTGCTCGAAGCCGAGCGCGTGCTGCTGGTGCAGGGCACGGGCTTCAACTGGCCCGATCCGGACCACTTCCGCCTGGTCTTCCTGCCGCACGAGGACGACCTGCGCGACGCCATCGGCCGCGTTGCGCGCTTCCTCGAAGGCTATCGCAAGCGCCACGGCACCTGAACCTCACCGAACCACCTTTCACACGACAGAAACGGAAGCACTGAATGAAACCGATCAACGTTGGCCTGCTGGGCATCGGAACCGTCGGCGGCGGTACCTTCACCGTCCTCAAACGCAACGAAGAAGAAATCACGCGTCGCGCCGGGCGTCCGATCCGAATTACCGCGGTGGCCGACAAGAACCTCGAGCTCGCCCGCAGCGTCACCGGCGGCGGGGTCAAGCTCACCGACGACGCCTTCGCGGTCGTGACCGACCCCGAAGTCGATATCGTCGTCGAACTGATCGGCGGCTACGGCATCGCCCGCGAACTGGTGCTGAAGGCGATCGAGAACGGCAAGCATGTGGTTACCGCCAACAAGGCGCTGCTCGCGGTCCACGGCAACGAAATCTTCGCCGCGGCGCAGGCACGCGGCGTGATGGTCGCCTTCGAGGCCGCGGTGGCCGGCGGCATCCCCATCATCAAGGCGCTGCGCGAAGGCCTGTCCGCCAACCGCATCCAGTGGCTGGCCGGCATTATCAACGGCACCACCAACTTCATCCTGTCGGAAATGCGCGACAAGGGCCTGCCGTTCGCCGACGTGCTGAAGGAAGCCCAGGCGCTCGGCTATGCCGAAGCCGACCCGACCTTCGACATCGAAGGCATCGATGCCGCCCACAAGGCGACCATCATGAGCGCGATCGCCTTCGGCATCCCCATGCAGTTCGACAAGGCCTACGTCGAAGGCATCACCAAGCTCGACGCCGCCGACATCCGCTACGCGGAGCAGCTCGGCTACCGCATCAAGCTGCTCGGCATCGCCCGCCGCCGCGACGAAGGCGTGGAACTGCGCGTGCATCCGACGCTGATCCCGGAAAAGCGCCTCATCGCCAATGTGGAAGGCGCGATGAACGCGGTGCTGGTGCAGGGCGACGCCGTCGGCGCGACGCTGTACTACGGCAAGGGTGCCGGCGCAGAGCCGACCGCCTCGGCCGTCATCGCCGACCTGGTCGACGTCACCCGCCTGCACACCGCCGATCCGGAACACCGCGTGCCCCACCTGGCCTTCCAGCCGGACCAGGTACAGGACGTGGCGGTTCTGCCGATCGAGGAAGTGGTCACCTCCTACTACCTGCGCCTGCGGGTGGATGACAAGCCGGGCGTGCTCGCCGACATCACCCGCATCCTCGCCGACAGCGACATCTCGATCGACGCGATGATCCAGAAGGAGCCGGGCGAAGGCGAAGCGCAGACCGACATCATCATGCTGACCCACCAGACGGTGGAGAAGAACGCCAACGCCGCGATCGCCAAGATCGAAGCGCTGCCGGTGGTGGTGGGCAAGGTCACCAAGCTGCGGCTCGAAAACCTCTGAGCGCTGCCGGGTTAAAGCTGAGTCGGCGCTCCGGCGCCGATTCTTCGTTTACCGCCGGCACAAAGCCGCGAAGCCCCGGCCTGCTTTCGCTAAACTCTCGCCTTTGCGTTCGCTCCGCCCGGCGCGCTGCGCACATCCGCTGATCCCGAGGACTGTTCCGTGAAGTACATCTCCACCCGCGGCCACGCCGGCCAGCCCGCCAATCCCGAATTCTGCGACATCCTGCTCGGCGGCCTGGCGCCCGACGGCGGCCTCTACCTGCCGGAAACCTATCCGCAGGTGACCCGCGCCGAACTCGACGCCTGGCGCAAGCTCTCCTACGCCGACCTGGCCTTCGCCATCCTGTCGAAGTTCATCACCGACATTCCCGCCGCCGACCTCAAGGCGATCTGCGACAAGACCTACACCGCCGATGTCTACCGCCACGTGCGCGCCGGCGACAACCCCGCCGACATCACCCCGGTGCACTGGCTGGAGAAGGATGCCGCGGGCAAGGGCAGCTTTGGCCTGCTTGAGCTTTCCAATGGCCCGACGCTCGCCTTCAAGGACATGGCGATGCAGTTGCTCGGCAACCTGTTCGAGTACGTGCTGGCCAAGCGCGGCGAGACCATCAACATCCTCGGCGCCACCTCGGGCGACACCGGCTCCGCCGCGGAGTACGCGATGCGTGGCAAGCACGGCGTGCGCGTGTTCATGCTGTCGCCGCACGGCAAGATGAGCGCCTTCCAGCGTGCCCAGATGTACTCGCTGCAGGACGGCAACATCTTCAACATCGCCGTCACCGGCATGTTCGACGATGCCCAGGACATCGTGAAGGCGGTCTCCAACGACCACGCCTTCAAGGCGAAGTACAAGATCGGCGCGGTCAACTCGATCAACTGGGCGCGGGTCGCGGCGCAGATCGTCTATTACTTCAAGGGCTATTTCGCCGCCACCGAGAGCAATGACCAGCAGGTCGCGTTCTGCGTGCCCTCGGGCAACTTCGGCAACATCTGCGCCGGCCATATCGCTCGCCAGATGGGTCTTCCGGTCGCCAAGCTGATCCTCGCCACCAACGAAAACGACGTGCTCGACGAGTTCTTCCGCACCGGCGTCTATCGCCCGCGCAAGGCGGCGGAAACCCATGTCACCTCCAGCCCGTCGATGGATATCTCCAAGGCGTCCAACTTCGAGCGTTTCGTGTTCGACCTCGTCGGCCGCGATCCGCAGAAGGTGGCCGCGCTGTGGAAGCAGGTCGACGGCGGTGCCGCTTTCGATCTGACCGCGTCCGGCGAGTTCTCCCGCATCGGCGGCTTCGGCTTCGCCTCCGGCAGCAGTTCGCACGCCGACCGCCTCGCGACCATCCGCAAGGTGTTCGACAAGTACGGCGTGATGATCGACACCCACACCGCGGACGGCGTAAAGGTGGCTTGGGAGAAGGCGGACACAGTGCCCGCCGGCGTGCCGGTGCTGGTGCTGGAAACCGCGCTGCCGGTGAAGTTTGCGGAAACCATCCAGGAAGCGCTCGGCCGTGAGCCCGAGCGTCCTGCAGACCTCGAAGGCATCGAAGCGCTGCCGCAGCGCGTGGAAGTGATGGCGCCGGATGTCGAGGCCGTGAAGCGCTTCATCACTACCCGGGTCTGACCCCGTTGTGGTGCTTCGGCCGCGTCCGTTGACGTGGCCGAGGCGGCTTCGGATCGCCGGGGGGGCCTCGGCGGGGCAAAGGGATGTGACGGCGGCGGGGCTCCAGTCTTGGTTCCGCGCCGCGTAGCGGGCAAGGGCAAGGCCGCAACACGCGAAGTGCTGCGGCCGCTTGCGCCCCTTATTCCTCGACGTGCCGCAGCGAGAGGTCGAGCGCGCGGACGTCCTTGGTCAGGCTGCCGATGGATATCCGGTCCACACCGGTTTCGGCGATCGCGCGCACGCGCTCGAGATTGACGCCGCCCGAAGCCTCAAGCTCGGCACGCCCGGCGGTGATCCTCACCGCTTCGCGCATTTCTTCCAGGCTCATGTTGTCCAGCAACACCATGGTGACGCCGGCATCGAGCGCTTCGCGCAACTCGTCGAGGTTCTCCACTTCGACCTCGATGAAGACGTTGGACGGCGCGATCGCTCGCGCCTGCTCCACCACCTGGCGGATACCACCGGCAGCGATGATGTGGTTTTCCTTCACGAGGATGCCGTCGTAGAGGCCAACCCGGTGATTGGTGCCGCCGCCGACGGATACCGCGTACTTCTGCGCCAGACGCAGACCGGGCAGTGTCTTGCGGGTATCGACGATCTTGGCGCGGGTACCGGCCACGGCATCGACGAAGCGGCGGGTGACGGTGGCGGTGCCGGACAAGAGCTGCAGGAAGTTGAGCGCGGTACGCTCAGCCGTCAGCAGCACGCGCGCGCTGGCGTCCACCTCGCACAGCAGCTGCCCCGCTTCGACCCGTTCACCGTCACGCACGTGCCACAGCACCGAGGTGGTCGGGCTCAGGGCGGCAAAGGTCGCGTCGAACCATGCGGTGCCGCAGACCACGGCGTCTTCACGGGTGATGACGCGGCCTCGCGCTTCGGTTTCGGCCGCGATGAGGCGGGCGGTGAGGTCACCGGTGCCGATGTCTTCCGCCAGCGAGGCGGATACGTTGCGCTGGATCTCGACGCGGAGTTGCTCTGAGATTGTCATGACGGGAGACGGTCGAGTTGCGGGACGGCGATTCTAGCACCGCAAGGGCGCCCGGCCTCCGCGGGGCATCTCGATGTTGTGGCTCAGGCCTTGTGGCGTCCGGCGGCCGGCACCCGGCGACTGTCGATGGCGATGATGGCGCCGGCGGTGGCGATAGTCAGGATACCCAGCATCGCGGCACCGTCCGGCACATGCCCGAAAGCGATCCATCCCACCACGGTGGCCCAGACCAGCTGGACGTACAGGATGGGCGAAAGCACCGAGGCGGGCGCGTCCCGGAACGCGCGCGTCAGCAGGAAGTGGCCGATACCGCCGAAGGCACCGAGCGACATGATCATCAGCCCGTCCCGCCAGCCGGGCATCGGCCCGCTCCAGATCCACGGCAGCAGCACCGACATTGCCAGCGTTCCGATCATCGCGGTGTAGAACAGCATCGTTACCGGATTCTCGGTGGGCGAGAGCTGACGGGTGAGGATCTGATAGGCGGCATAGGAAAAGGCGCCGCCGAGCGCAAGCATCACCCCCTCCCGGACCAGTCCGCTGCCGGGGCGGGCAATCAGCAGCACGCCAACGAAGCCGATCAGCACCGCGATCCAGCGCAATACGCCGATATGCTCGCCGAGCAGCGGACGCGCGCACAGGGTCACGATCAGCGGGGCCGCGAACACGATCGCGGTGGTTTCGGCCAGCGGCATCCGTGTCAGCGCGGCGATGCCGAAGAACGTGGTGCCGAGCAAGCAAACCGCGCGCACGACCTGGCGCGCAGGCCGGTGGGTAGCCACCAGCCGAAAACGCATCGAGGGGCCGAGGAAAACCAGCATCAGCGCAAAGTGGGCGGCATAGCGCGCCCACACCAGCATGGGCACCGGGTAAGTCTGGCCCAGGTGTTTGGCGGTGGCGTCGAGCAGTACGAAGAAGAACAGCGCGCCCAGCAGCATGGCGACGGCGCGGAGCAAATGTCGGGAGGAACTCATCGAGGCCGGGTAGAGGGGGCGTAGGGGGAGGGCGCGGGGGTCAGCCGCCGGCGCCTTCGACGTAGTAATCCACGCGGCCGCGCGGGGCGAGGTATTCGACGACCTCCAGCGGCAGGCGCGCGGGGCTGAGCGCGCTCTCCACCTTGAGTTCGACCTCCTTGAGGTCGAGCAGCATGGCTTCGCTGCGGGGCACGTCGCGGTCATACAGCATGACCAGCGGATGCAGCAGATCGTCTTCGTGGGTCTCGATGACCAGACCCGTCGCCCCGTTGGAGAGCTGGACAAAGGAGCCGGGTGGAAACACCCCGAGCGTCTTGACGAAGAGCTGCAACAGCGCGCCGTCGAAGTGCTTGCCCTCGGCCGCAAACAGCTGGCGCAGCGCCACCGACGGCGTCTTTGCAGTGGTCAGGTCGAACGGATTGCAGAGGTTGTCGTAGCGGTTGGCGATGGCGACGATGCGGGCAAGCCGCGGAATCTTTTCGCCGGCCAGCGCGTTCGGAAAGCCGCTGCCGTCGCTGTGCTCGTGATGGCAGGCGACGATGTTGCGTACCGCCACCGGCAGTTCGCGCACCGCGGCGAGCGCCTTGATGCCGTAGCCGATGTGCGCGCGGTAGTACGTTTCCTCCGGCGGCGTGCGCTCGGCCGCGCGGACGATGCGTGGCGGCAGCTCGGCCTTGCCGAGGTCGTGGAGCAGGGCGCCCACGCCGAGCAGACGCAGTTCGTCCTCCGGCAGGCGCGCGGCGCGGCCAAGCAGCAGCGACAACACCATCACGTTGAGCGCGTGGGCGGAGGGGCCAGGATCGCGCGCCTTCTGGTTGACCAGATGGACCACCATCGATTCGGTGCCGACGAGGCCGGCGACGACATCGGCCACCAGGGCCTTGCACCGCGCGTGCGCTTCGTTGGCGCGGGCGGGAAAGCCCTTCAGTATCTCGGCCGCAGCCGCAGCCTCCTGTTCGAACTGGCGCTCACGGCGGGCAAGGCCCTCGCGGCGTTGACGCAGGTGCTCCAGTCGCGCTCGCTTTTCGTCCAGCATGGCATCGAGCGCTGCAGCGCCGAAATCGACCGTATCGTCCTCGCTGCCGCCGGCCGGTTGTGTCTCTGGCAGCGGCTCGGCGGTGCTGCGGGCAGGATCCCAGTCGATCGTTGCAATTCCAAGTTCGCGCAGCGCAGCGAGTTGCTTTTCCGAGGAGATGCGGAACTCGTTGAGCAGAAAGGGATGGCGCATCCAGCCCACCGATGCGAGCGATACGTAGAGGCCGGGGCGAAGACGATCGACGCTGAGTTTCTGCATGGCGTGGGCGGACGGGGCAACGCGGGGCGCGCCATTGTATGCTGCGGCGACGCTACCAAAGGAATAGTGAAGGGATTTCAGGAAAGGCCGGCTGCACCCCAGCCTGGCGAACGGCTGCGCGCCACCAGCCAACCGTTGAAGACGCCGCGCGCAGCCTCGACCACCTCGCCGGCACCGAGGCCGACCGGGCCCACGCCCTCGCGCGCAAGGCGATCCGCCGCGGCCCCGTGCAGATGCACGCCGGCAATCATGGCATCGGTCGGCGGCCACCCCTGCGCGAGCAGGCTGACCACGACACCGCTCAGCACATCGCCCATGCCGGCTGTCGCCATGCCGGGATGCCCGGTGCCGTTGATATACCAAAGCCCGTCCGCGGTGGCGATGATGCTGCCGCAGCCCTTGAGCACAACCGTGGCCCGGTAGCGGCGGGCGAGTTCGCGCGCGCTCGCGACGCGGTCCTGCTGCACCTCGGCGGTGTCGCAATCGAGCAGGCGGCCGGCTTCAGCCGGGTGGGGGGTCAGCAGCGTCGGCGCAGTGCGCTTCACGAGTCGCCCTTCGAGTTCGGCACTTTCTGCAACGAGGTTGAGTCCGTCGGCGTCGATCAGCAGCGGAATATCCCGCTCGATGGCCTGCGCGACGAGGTCGGCGGCGGCGCCGCTGCGGCCGAGACCGGGCCCCACCGCCAGCGCACTGAGCGCCTCCGGCAGCGCCTCGGCCCGGCGCAGCATCAGTTCGGGGCGCAGCACGTCTACCGACGGTGCTGCCGGATCCAGAAGCCCGCAGTAGACGCGGCCGGCGCCGAGCCACAGTGCGGCACGCCCTGCCAGCAGAGCCGCGCCGGCCATGCCGCTGTCGCCACCGAGTACCGCCGCATCGCCGTAGCGACCCTTGTGGGTGTTGCGCGGGCGCGGTTGCAACTGCTTCGCGAACAGGCTCGGCGTGATCTCCCAGCCGACGTCGGGCGCCCAGGAAGGGGCGTCGATCTCGAGCCGTTGCAGCGAGATTTCGCCGCAGTGGTCCGGTCCGTCGAGCGTGAGGAGACCGGGCTTCAGCGCAATGAAGGTGGTGGTGTGCGTCGCGCGGAAGGTTTCGCCCATCAGGCGGCCGGCGTCGGCATCGAGTCCGCTCGGAATGTCGAGCGCCATGCGCGGAGCGCACTGCGCATTGAGCGTCTGTATCCACGCGGCCAGCCGGCCGGTGACCGGCCGTCCGAGTCCGATTCCGAACAAGGCGTCGACGACCAGCGCCCACCCGCGCGCCGGCACCGGCGGAAGTTCGGGAATCCAGGTGCCACCGGCGGCGACAAAGTCCGCGTAGGCCTTGGCGGCGTCCGGGGGCAAAGCGTCGGCCGTTCCGGCGAAGGCGACGGTGACCTCCCGTCCAGCCTGCAGCAACTGGCGCGCCATCACGAAACCGTCGCCCCCGTTGTTTCCGGGTCCGCATGCGACCAGCACCGGCCCGGGCCGGTCGATCAACAATCGCACCGCGTCCTCGGCGGCGGCCCGGCCCGCCCGTTCCATCAACGACGGCCGGGCGCTCGGGATCAGCGTCTTTTCGATCGCACGGATGCCGGCGACAGGACAGATGGGCTGGGCGGGCGCGAACATGATGGACTCCGGGGGGCAAGGCGGCCGATTCTACAGCCTGCTCATGCGAGTCCGTTGGCGCGTCGCTTCTCCAGCCGGGCCTCGTGAATCAATTCCACTCCGCCGTGTTCGTCCACTGCTTCAAGCCGGACGGTGAAGCCCCACAGCCGCGCGACGTGCTTGATGACCTCCTCGGTGGTGGTACCCAGCATGCGGCGGCGGTACTCCTGGTGCCGCAGGGTCAGCGAGCGGTCACCGCGCAAATCGACATTCCAGACCTGGATGTTGGGCTCGCGGCTGCCAAGGTTGTACTGGTCCGACAGCACTTCGCGCACGCGCCGAAAGCCCGCGTCATCATGGATGGCGGAGACCTTGAGCTTGTCCTGGTGGTCGTCATCGAGGATGGCGAACATGTGGAAGTCGCGCATGACCTTGGGCGACAGGTATTGGGCGATGAAACTTTCGTCCTTGAAATTGCGCATCGCGAATTCGAAGGTGTCGCGCCAGTCGCTGCCGGCAATGTCCGGAAACCAGCGACGGTCTTCCTCGGTGGGGTTTTCGCACATGCGCCGGATGTCCTGCCACATGGCAAAGCCGAGGGCGTAGGGGTTGATCCCGCTGTACCAGCGGCTGTTGTACGGCGGCTGGTAAACCACGTTGGTGTGCGATTGCAGGAACTCCAGCATGAAGCTGTCGGCCAGCAATCCTTCGTCGTACAAGGTATTGAGCAGCGTGTAGTGCCAGAACGTCGCCCAGCCCTCGTTCATCACCTGGGTCTGCCGCTGCGGGAAGAAGTACTGCGCGATCTTGCGCACGATGCGTACCACCTCGCGTTGCCAGGGTTCGAGCAGCGGCGCGTTCTTTTCGATGAAGTAGAGCAGGTTTTCCTCCGGCTCGTCCGGAAAGCGCCGTTCTGCCACCGCGCCGGTGCGGGCTTCCATCTGGGGGAGGGTGCGCCACAGGTCGTTCACCTGGCCCTGCAGGTATTCCTCACGCTCGGCCTGGCGCAGCTTTTCCTTTGCAAGCGACAGTTTGGGCGGGCGCTTGTAGCGGTCCACTCCGAGGTTCATCAGCGCGTGGCAAGAATCGAGCAGCAGTTCGACTTCTTCCTCGCCGTAGCGCTCTTCGCAGCTGGCGATGTAGTTCCGGGCGAAGACGAGGTAATCGATGATCGCGTCCGCATTGGTCCAGGTGCGGAACATGTAGTTGCCCTTGAAGAAGCTGTTGTGGCCATAGGCAGCGTGCGCAATCACCAGGCCCTGCATTGGCAGCGTGTTCTCCTCCATCAGGTAGGCGATGCAGGGATTGGAATTGATGACGATTTCGTACGCCAGTCCCATCTGTCCGCGCCGGTAGCCTTTCTCGGTGGCGAGGAAGTGCTTGCCGAACGACCAGTGGTGGTAGTTCACCGGCATGCCCACCGAGGCGTAGGCGTCCATCATCTGCTCGGCGGTGATGATCTCGATCTGTACAGGATAGGTATCGAGCCGGTAGTTCGAGGCGACCCGGGCGATCTCGGTGTGGTAGCGCTCGATGGCATCGAAGGACCATTCGGACCCGCTCGGCAGCGGCGTCATCTTCGTGGCGTGTCGCTTCATGCGAGTGTCTTCTTGAAGAGTTCCCGGAACACCGGGTAGATGTCGGCCGCCTTCTCGATGCGCTGCATCGCGAAGTTGACGTGAGCGGACTGCAGCTTCTCGTATTCGCGCCACAGGTTCTGCGGCTCTCCGGGCGTGATTTCGATGTACGCGAAGTACTGGCACCACGGCAGGATGTCGTTGCCGAGCACGTCCTTGCAGATCGGCGAGTCGTTGTCCCAGTTGTCCCCATCGGAAGCCTGCGCGCCGTAGATGTTCCACTGCCCGCCCGCATAGCGTTCGCGGACGATGTCGCGCATCAGGTTGAGCGCGCTGGACACCACGGTGCCGCCCGATTCGCGCGAATGGAAGAACTCGTCCTCATCCGTTTCCTTGGCCACCGTGTGATGGCGGATGAAAACCACGTCGATATGCTCGTAGGTACGGTTCAGGAAGAGGTAGAGCAACATGAAGAAGCGTTTTGCCGTCGCCTTCTTCTCTTCGTCCATCGAGCCCGACACGTCCATCACGCAGAACATCACCGCCTGCGTGGTGGGCTGCGGCACTTTGACCCGGTTGTTGTAACGTAGGTCGAAGCTGTCGATGAAAGGAATGTTGTCGATCTTCTGCCGCAGCTTGCCGATCTCGTCCCGCAGCGCCCGCACTTCGTCGCTGTCCTCGCCGAAACGCAGCAGGGCGTCCTCGAGCTCGCGCTGGAGTTCGCGCAGCCGGCTGCTGTAAGGCGAACCGAGCGCCAGGCGGCGGCCAAGCGCTCCCCGCATCGACCGGACGATGTTGATGTTGGCCGGCACACCGCTGTTGGTGAAGCCGGCGCGCTGGGTCTTGTAGTCGGTGATGCGCGCGAGTTGCGTGCGCACGAGATTCGGCAGCGCGAGGTCGTCGAAGAAGATGTCGAGAAACTCTTCCCGCGATAGCTGGAAGACGAAATCGTCCTCGCCTTCGCCCTCGTTGCTCGCCTTGCCGCTGCCCGAGCCACCCGACCCGCCCCCCAGCGGCCGGTTGATCAGGTCACCGCTGGAGAACTGGTCGTTGCCGGCGTACACCTGCTCCCAGATGCCGCCCTTACCGTGCTGGAAATGGGGTTCCGACAGATCCTTGGCCGGAATCGACACCTTTTCGCCGTTGTCGAGGTCGCGGATGGAGCGTCCCTGTATCGCTTCCGAAACCGCCTTGCGGATCTGCTGCTTGAAGCGTCGCACGAAGCGCTGCCTATTGACCGCGCTCTTGTTCTTGCTGTCGAACCGCCTGTCGATGATGCGAACCATGCCGCCTCCTGATGGGGTACTGCCGCACCAGGGCGGTGCGGCAGGCCGGGCCATGCACGCTTACGACGACTTTCTGACGCGGAGATACCACTCGCACAACAGACGCACCTGCTTTTCGGTATAGCCCTTCTCGATCATGCGATTGACGAAGTCCTGGTGCTTCTTCTGCTCGTCCCCGCTGGCCTTGGCGTTGAAGCTGATCACCGGCAGCAGGTCCTCGGTGTTCGAGAACATCTTCTTCTCGATCACGGCGCGCAGCTTTTCGTAAGAAGTCCAGCTCGGGTTCCGGCCTTCGTTCTTGGCGCGCGCCCGCAACACGAAATTGACCACCTCGTTGCGGAAGTCCTTCGGATTGCTGATTCCAGCCGGTTTCTCGATTTTCTCCAGTTCGTCATTCAGCGCAGAGCGGTCGAGAATCTCCCCGGTGTTGGGGTCGCGGAATTCCTGATCCTGGATCCAGAAATCGGCGTAGATCACGTAGCGATCGAAGATGTTCTGCCCGTATTCCGAATAGCTCTCCAGGTACGCGGTCTGGATTTCCTTGCCGATGAACTCGGCGTAGCGCGGAGCGAGGTATTCCTTGATGAAGCCCATGTAGCGCGCTTCGGTTTCGGGCATGAACTGTTCCTGCTCGATCTGCTGTTCCAGCACGTACATCAGGTGCACCGGGTTGGCAGCGACCTCGCGGTGATCGAAGTTGAATACCTTGGACAGCACCTTGAAGGCAAAGCGTGTGGATAGCCCGGTCATGCCCTCGTCGACGCCGGCGTAGTCGCGATACTCCTGGTAGCTCTTGGCCTTGGGGTCGGTGTCCTTCAGGTTTTCACCGTCGTAGACCCGCATCTTGGAATAGATGCTGGAATTCTCCGGCTCTTTCAGACGCGACAGTACCGAGAACTGCGCCATCATCTTCAAGGTGTCCGGCGCGCACGGTGCTTCCGAAAGCGAGCTGTGGGTGAGCAACTTGTCGTAGATCCGGATTTCGTCGGACATCCGCAGGCAGTACGGCACCTTGACCGTGTAGATGCGGTCGAGGAAGGCCTCGTTGTTCTTGTTGTTCTTGAACGCCACCCATTCGGATTCGTTCGAGTGCGCCATCACGATGCCGTCGAACGGAATCGCACCGAAACCCTCGGTGCCCTTGTAGTTGCCTTCCTGCGTTGCGGTCAGCAACGGATGCAGCACCTTGATCGGCGCCTTGAACATCTCGACGAACTCGAGCAAGCCGCGGTTTGCCAGGCACAGGCCCCCGGAGTAGCTGTAGGCATCCGGGTCGTCCTGGGAGAACTGCTCCAGCATGCGGATGTCGATCTTGCCCACCAGCGAGGAGATGTCCTGGTTGTTTTCGTCACCCGGCTCCGTCTTGGCCACGGCGATCTGCCGCAACACCGACGGGTTGAGCTTGATGACGCGGAAGCGGGTGATGTCGCCGTTGAATTCGTGCAGGCGCTTGACCGCCCACGGACTCATGATCGTGTTCAGGTAGCGGCGTGGAATCCCGTAGTCGTCTTCCAGTATCCGGCCGTCTTCGTCCACGTCGAAAAGCCCCAGCGGCGACTCATGGACCGGCGAACCCTTGATGGCGTAGAAGGGCACTTTCTCGATCAGGCTTTTCAGTTTTTCCGCCAGCGAGGACTTGCCGCCGCCCACAGGACCGAGGAGATAGAGAATCTGTTTCTTTTCCTCCAGCCCCTGCGCCGCGTGTCGGAAATATGACACGATGTGCTCGATGACCTCTTCCATCCCATAGAAGTCGCGGAAGGCCGGATAGAGTTTGAGCACCTTGTTGGAAAAGATGCGCGAAAGGCGGGGATCCAGCCGGGTATCGACCAGCTCCGGTTCGCCAATCGCCATCAGCATGCGTTCCGCTGCAGTCGCATACGCAGAGCGGTCTGTCTTGCACAGATCCAGGTATTCCTGGATCGACATCTCTTCCTCGCGTGCTGCTTCGAAACGGGCTTGATAGGCGTTGAAGATGGTCATCGGGAAACCTCCTTCGAAGGCGGGTCGCTCGGACCCGAAGCGGGTGCGTACGAAACTCCGGAGCAGCATGGCCGACGGGCGCCAGCCGCCTGCGGTCACTCCATCAGAGGCCCCTGCAACCGGCCGAGTTCCGCGCGCCAGCGCCCATTTTTCCACGGCGCGGGAACCATTCTCGACCGCGGGCGGCTCTGGAAGGAAGGCCGGGGGGCTGTGCTAGAATCGGGATTTTTCCGTGGCGCGCCGGTCGGCTTGGCGGCACGCTCGGTCGTGGTTTTTCGCAGCTGCCATAAGCGCCGGTTTCGGCAGCAATTATTTGACTTCTCAGGATCGTTTTAATGCAGACCACCCAGGAAATCCAGACCTCGCAGAACCCGCTCGAACGTCGTATCGACATGTCGCTGGCGGTGGCCGACATCGACAAGGCGGTGGAAGCCCGCCTGAAGCAGATGGCGCGGTCCGTGAAGATGCCGGGCTTCCGTCCGGGCAAGGTGCCCTTGAAGATCGTCGAGCAGACCTACGGCCCGCAGGCGCGGTCGGAAGCGATCGGCGCCGCGGTGGAGCGCGCGTTCGGCGAGAAAGTTCGGGAACAGAACTTGCGTGTTGCCGGCTATCCGCGTATCGAGCCTAAGGAGGCGGGTAGCGAGGGTGCGCTGGAGTTCAGCGCGGTCTTCGAGGTCTATCCGGAAGTGGTAGTGGGCGATCTGTCTGCACAATCCATCGAACAGCCGACCCTCGTCGTGGGCGACGCCGAGGTCGACAAGACCATCGACGTGCTGCGCAAGCAGCGCACGACGTTCGAGGCCGCCGCACGCCCCGCCCAGGACGGCGATCGCGTCACGATCGACTTCGCCGGCCGCAAGGATGGCGAACTGTTCGAAGGCGGTCAGGCGACCGACTTCCCGTTCGTGATCGGCGCGGGTTCGATGCTCAAGGATTTCGAGACTGCTGTCGTTGGTCTCGGCGTTGGCGAAACCAAGACCTTCGACATGACCTTCCCGGAGGACTACCACGCCAAGCATCTCGCCGGCCAGCCGGTGCAGTTCGAGGTCACGCTGAAGTCGGTCGAAGCGCCCAAGCTGCCCGAAGTCGACAGCGACTTCGCCAAGGCGCTGGGTGTGGCCGACGGCAACGTCGACAAGCTGCGTGAAGAGGTCAAGGGCAACCTGGAGCGCGAAGTGAAGCGCCGCATCCAGGCCAAGGTGAAGGAGCAGGCGATGGACGCGCTGCTCGCGGTGACGCCGATCGAAGTGCCGAAGGCGCTGGTCGAGTCGGAGGCCACTCAACTGGCCGAGAACGCCAAACGTGATCTGGCCGCGCGCGGCATGAACACCAAGGACATCCCGGTGCAGCCGGCCTGGTTCGGCGACCAGGCGATGCGCCGCGTGAAGCTGGGCCTGATCATGGCCGAGGTGGTGAAGGGTAACGAACTCCACGCCAAGCCCGAGCAGATCCGTGGCCTGGTCGAAGAGATGGCGCAGAGCTACGAGGATCCCTCGGAACTCGTGCGCTGGTACTACGCTCAGCCTGACCGGCTGGCGCAGGCCGAAGCGGTGGTGATCGAGGACAACGTCGTCGCCTGGGTGCTGTCCAAGGCTCAGACCAGCGAGAAGTCGATCGCCTTCGATGATTTGATGGGCAATGCGGCCTAATCCAAGTAAGGACTGACCATGAACGCAGGAACACCACAGCACAGCAGCGCCTGGGACCCGGTTGGACTGGGTCTGATCCCGATGGTCGTGGAACAGAGCGGCCGCGGCGAACGCTCTTATGACATCTATTCCCGCCTCCTGAAGGAGCGCGTGGTGTTCCTGGTCGGTCCGGTGAATGACGTTACTGCCAACCTGATCGTCGCCCAGTTGCTGTTCCTCGAGTCCGAAAATCCGGACAAGGACATCTACTTCTACATCAACTCGCCCGGCGGTTCCGTCACTGCCGGGTTGGCGATCTACGACACGATGCAGTTCATCAAGCCGAACGTCAGCACGTTGTGCATCGGCCAGGCTGCGAGCATGGGGGCCTTCCTGCTCGCCGCGGGTGAGAAGGGCAAGCGCTTCTGCCTGCCCAACTCCCGCGTGATGATTCACCAGCCGCTGGGCGGCTTCCAGGGCCAGGCGTCGGACATCGAGATTCATGCCCGCGAAATCCTGTACCTGCGCGAGCGCCTGAACGGCATGCTGGCCAAGCACACCGGCCAAACCATCGAGCAGATCGAAAAGGATACCGACCGCGACAACTTCATGTCCGCGACCGCCGCCGTGGAGTACGGCCTGGTGGACAAGGTCCTGACCAGCCGCGCCGATACCTGAACCAGGAGAATCCGAAAATGACGGAAAAGAAGACGGGCGGCGAAAAGCTGCTTTACTGCTCGTTTTGTGGCAAGAGCCAGCATGAGGTACGCAAGCTTATCGCAGGGCCGTCCGTCTTCATCTGCGACGAGTGCATCGAACTCTGCAACGACATCATCCGGGACGAGATCGCCGGCAGCGTCGAGACCGAGGGCGTGAAGGGCAAGCTGCCCACGCCGCACGAGATCTGCCAGATTCTCGACCAATACGTCATCGGCCAGGCCCAGGCGAAGCGCAACCTCTCCGTTGCGGTGTACAACCACTACAAGCGGCTGCGCCACCTCAGTGGCCGTCAGGACGAGGTCGAGCTTTCCAAGTCGAACATTCTCCTGATCGGACCGACCGGGTCGGGCAAGACGCTGCTTGCGCAAACGCTCGCGCGCCTGCTCAACGTTCCCTTCGTCATGGCGGATGCGACGACCCTGACCGAGGCCGGTTACGTGGGCGAAGACGTCGAGAACATCATCCAGAAGCTGCTGCAGAAGTGCGACTACGACGTCGAGAAGGCGCAGCAGGGGATCGTGTATATCGACGAGATCGACAAGATTTCGCGCAAGTCGGATAACCCGTCGATCACGCGTGACGTGTCGGGCGAAGGCGTGCAGCAGGCCCTGCTGAAGCTGATCGAGGGCACGATCGCGTCGATCCCGCCGCAGGGCGGGCGCAAGCATCCGAATCAGGACTTCATCCAGGTCGACACCACCAACGTGTTGTTCATCTGCGGCGGGGCTTTCGACGGCCTGGACAAGGTGATCCGCAACCGGACCGAAAAGATGGGTATCGGTTTTGGCGCCGAAGTAAAGAGCCGGCAAGGGAAGAACCTCACCGAGACCTTCCGCCAGGTGGAGCCCGAGGATCTCGTCAAGTTCGGCCTCATCCCCGAATTCGTCGGACGCCTGCCTGTCGTCGCCACCTTGCAGGAACTGGATGAGGACGCACTGATCCAGATCCTGATCGAACCCAAGAACGCGCTGGTGAAGCAGTACCAGAAACTCTTCTCGATGGAAGGGGTCGATCTGGAAATCCGGCCTGCCGCGTTGCATGCGGTGGCGCGAAAGGCGATCAAGCGCAAGACCGGCGCCCGCGGTCTGCGTTCGATCCTCGAGGCGGCACTGTTGGACATCATGTACGACCTGCCGCAGCTCGACGGCGTGGAAAAGGTCGTGGTAGACGAAAACACGATCGAGGAAGGCAGCAAGCCGCTGCTGATCTACGCTGAACAACCGAAGGTGTCCGGCTCGAACTGACACCTTTCAACCCGCCGCTTGAATTTCCAGGCCCCGCCCGCATATGGGCGGGGCTACCTTAGAAAGGAAACTGAAAATGTCGGGTCCCGTTGACCTCCCCAACGATCAAATGGAACTGCCGCTGTTGCCGCTGCGCGACGTGGTTGTGTTCCCGCACATGGTGATCCCGCTTTTCGTGGGGCGCCCCAAGTCCATCAAGGCGCTCGAAAACGCCATGGAGGCCAGCAAGAGCATTCTGCTGGTTGCCCAGAAGTCGGCCGCGAAGGATGAACCGGCGATCGAAGACCTGTACTCGATCGGCTGCGTCGCCAATATCCTGCAGATGCTGAAGCTACCCGACGGCACGATCAAAGTGCTGGTGGAAGGGGTTCAGCGCGCCCGGATCGACTCCGTCGAAGACCTGAAGCAGTTGTTCGTCGCCAAGGCGACGCCCATTCCGGTTCCGGAAGTGGACAACAACGAGGTCGAAGCCATGCGGCGCGCGATCATCGCGCAGTTCGACCAGTACGTTAAGCTGAACAAGAAGATTCCGCCGGAGATCCTGACGTCGCTCGCCGGGATCGAGGAGCCGGGCCGTCTTGCGGACACCATTGCGGCTCATCTTCCCCTCAAGCTCGAGCAGAAGCAGGACGTGCTCGAGATGTTCGACACCGGCGAACGCCTCGACAAGCTCCTCACCCAGCTTGAAACCGAACTCGACATCCTCCAGGTCGAAAAGCGCATCCGCGGGCGCGTGAAGCGCCAGATGGAGAAGAGCCAGCGCGAGTACTACCTGAACGAGCAGGTCAAAGCCATCCAGAAGGAACTCGGGGAGGGCGAGGAGGGCGCTGATCTCGAGGAGATGGACAAGAAGATCAAGTCCGCGGGAATGCCGAAGGACGCCTTGGCCAAAGCGCAGTCCGAGTTCAAGAAGCTGCGCCTGATGTCGCCGATGTCGGCTGAAGCCACGGTGGTGCGGAACTACATCGAGACGCTGATCGGCCTGCCGTGGAAAAAGAAGTCCCGCGTCAGCAAGGATCTGGCCGAGGCCGAGAAAGTGCTCGACAAGGATCATTACGGTCTGGAGCGCGTCAAGGAGCGCATCCTTGAATATCTCGCCGTCCAGCAGCGTGTCGACAAGGTCAAGGCGCCGATTCTGTGCCTGGTCGGCCCTCCGGGGGTCGGCAAGACTTCGCTCGGCCAGTCGATCGCAAAAGCCACCAACCGCAAGTTCGTGCGCATGGCGCTTGGCGGCGTGCGCGACGAGGCGGAGATCCGCGGCCACCGCCGCACCTACATCGGTTCGATGCCGGGCAAGATCCTGCAGAACATGACCAAGGTGGGTGTCAAGAATCCGCTGTTCCTGCTCGACGAAGTCGACAAGCTCGGCCAGGACTTCCGCGGTGATCCGTCGTCCGCGCTGCTCGAGGTGCTGGACCCCGAACAGAACCACACCTTCCAGGACCACTACGTGGAGGTTGATTTCGACCTCTCCGACGTGATGTTCGTCGCCACCGCCAACACCCTCAACGTTCCGGCGCCTTTGCTGGATCGTATGGAAGTGATCCGCCTGTCGGGCTACACCGAGGACGAAAAGGTCAATATCGCCCAACGTTACCTGTTGCCCAAGCAGATCAAGAACAACGGTCTCAAGCGTGACGAGATTTCGGTGACCGAAGAGGCGCTGCGCGATGTGTGCCGCTATTACACCCGCGAGGCGGGGGTCCGTAGCCTGGAGCGCGAGATCTCGAAGATCTGCCGCAAGGTGGTGAAGTCGCTCGTGTTGCGTTCGCGGGCCAGCAAGATCGTCGTCAACGCGAAGAACCTCGACAAGTACCTTGGCGTCCGCAAGTACAGCTTCGGCGTCGCCGAAAAGGCCAATCAGATTGGTCAGGTGACCGGCCTGGCGTGGACGGAGGTGGGCGGCGAGTTGCTGACCGTGGAAGCTGTGGCGCTGCCCGGCAAGGGCAAGGTCATGACGACCGGCAAGCTCGGCGAGGTCATGCAGGAGTCGATCCAGGCTGCGCTGTCGGTGGTACGCAAACGCGCACGGTCGCTCGGCATCAAGGACGACTTCTACCAGAACAGCGATATCCACATTCACCTGCCGGAAGGTGCGATTCCGAAGGATGGTCCGTCCGCCGGTATCGCGATCTCCACCGCGCTGGTTTCCGTTCTCACCGGCATTCCGGTCCGTTGCGATGTCGCAATGACCGGCGAGATCACCTTGCGAGGTGAGGTACTTCCGATCGGTGGCCTCAAGGAAAAACTGCTTGCCGCAGTGCGCGGCGGCATTCGCACCGCGCTGATACCGGAAGAAAACGTCAAGGATCTGGTGGATATCCCCGACAACATCAAGAACGTGATCGAAATCGTTCCGGTGAAGTGGATTGATCAGGTTCTGGAGTTGGCTCTGGAACGAAAGCCGGAGCCGCTGCCGGAGGAGGCTGAGGTTGCAGCCGTGGCCCCTGCAGACGAGGCAGCGCGCGCTGCAGCCAACCTGCGCGCACATTGATCGGCCGGCAACACGGGCTGCTTTGCGCGCCCGTGCTGCCGAACGAAAACGCTCTGCGTTCCAAGCTTGGCAACCTGCTGCCGTTACATCTATAATCTTTGGCTCTCTCGAGCGGGAACGGGTGCTTAGCTCAGTTGGTAGAGCGTCGCCCTTACAAGGCGAATGTCGGCGGTTCGACCCCGTCAGCACCCACCACATCCGTGAGAATGCCAAGGCAGACACTTCGCCTTGACGCTTCAAGAGGGGCCTTCTACAATTCGGCCTCTTTCGCCGACGGGCGGTTAGCTCAGCGGTAGAGCACTGCCTTCACACGGCAGGGGTCACTGGTTCGATCCCAGTACCGCCCACCACAAGTGGGCTTCGGCGAGTTTTGTTGTAGTTCCGCGACGGGCGGTTAGCTCAGCGGTAGAGCACTGCCTTCACACGGCAGGGGTCACTGGTTCGATCCCAGTACCGCCCACCACGCAATCAAACCGGCATACAGCCGGTTTTTTTGTTTCTGCTGTCGTCACGACTGCGCATCGCCTAAACTCGCCGGGTTTCCCGTGAAGAGCGACCCAGCGTGATTGTTTACTCCATCAAGCCCACGCGACCCGAAGCCCACCTCTTCGAGGTCCGGTGCGAAATCGACCACCCACAGTCGCCCGCACAATTCGTGCGCCTGCCAGCCTGGATCCCCGGCAGCTACATGATCCGGGAGTTCGCCCGGAACATCGTCAGCTTCCGGGCTACGCTGTCCGAAGGAGAGCCTCTGCCAGCGGAGAAGGTCGACAAGCACACCTGGCGGATTGCAGTCCCCCGCGGCGCGGCGCAGATCGTCCTGACGTACGAGGTATACGCCTGGGACCTTTCGATCCGGTCCGCGCATCTGGATTCGACGCACGGCTTCTTCAACGGCACCAGCGTGTTCCTCGCTGTAGATGGCCGTGAGAGCGATCCCTGCGAAGTGGAAATCGCTCCGCCGACGGGACCCGCATATGAGCGCTGGCGGGTGGCCACCTCTTTGCCGCGCGCGCCGTCCCGGGTTGAGGCCCACGACCCGCATGCATTTGGACGGTTCGCGGCGAAAAACTACGACGACCTCGTAGACCACCCGGTGGAAATGGGCGAGTTCCAACTTGGCCATTTCACGGTTGCCGGAGTTCCTCATGAGGTGGCATTGAGCGGCCGGGCCGAGTGCGATATGGAGCGCCTGACCAGCGACCTGCAGCGTATCTGCGAATGGCAGGTACGGTTGTTTGATTCTCCGCCGCCGATGGACTACTACCTGTTTCTCACCACCGTCGTCGGTGACGGATATGGCGGCCTCGAGCACCGGGCTTCAACTGCCTTGCTCGCCAGTCGCAAGGATCTGCCTTGGGTCGGAATGAAGAAGATGTCGGAGGCGTACCAAGGCTTTCTCGGCTTGTGCAGCCACGAATACTTCCACTCCTGGAATGTGAAGCGGATCAAGCCTGCGGTCTTCACGCCCTACCAGCTGGAGCACGAGAACTACACGCGCCTGTTGTGGGCGTTCGAAGGATTCACGTCCTATTACGACGATCTCACCCTTGTGCGCGCCGGCGTCATCGAGGTGGACGACTATCTTGCCTTGCTCGGCAAAACGATCTCCACCGTTCTGCGGGGCCCCGGGCGACTGCGGCAAAGCGTCGCGGAATCGTCATTCGACGCATGGATCAAGTACTACCGGCAGGATGAGAATTCGGCGAACGCCATTGTCAGCTACTACGCCAAGGGTTCTCTGATCGCCTTGGCGCTGGACTTGAAACTGCGTAAAGCGAGCGGCGGGACGCGCAGTCTCGACGACGTGATGCGGCATCTGTGGCGGGAGCATGGGCTCACCGGGGTTGGCGTTGGTGAGGAGGGCGTTTTCGAGGCGGTAGAGGCGGTCAGCGGTTCGTCGGCACTTGCCCGCTGGTTACGCGATGCAGTGAACGGAACCGACGATCTGCCCCTGGAACGCCTGTTGCAGCCGTTCGGCGTCGAGATGGAAGTCACCGCTTCCAATCCATCGCCATCGCTGGGCGTCAAGTTGGGTGGAAGTAACGGGGAAGTGAAACTCGCGGTGGTCTACGACGGCGGCGCAGCCCAGCGCGCCGGTCTGTCTGCGGGCGACGTCCTCGTCGCACTGGATGGAATCCGCGCGACGAACGCCTCGCTGGACGAGGCGCTGACGCGTCGCCGGGCGGGTGATGACATGGAAATACTTGCCTTCCGGCGCGATGAACTGATGCAGTTCCAGGTGACACTCGACGCTCCGGCCGAGGATACGGTCAAACTTGGCTGTGCGCGTCGCGCCTCCAGCACCGCGCGGACCTTGCGCAACGGATGGCTGCATGGGCTACAGAACCACAATGAGAACAGGAGCAACTGATGACCGCGGTACGCATTTACCATAATCCGCGCTGTGGCAAGAGCCGCAGCGCTTGTGCCTTGATTGCCGAGCGCGATGTTGACGCGGAGGTTGTGGAGTATTTGAAGCATCCCTTGGGCCGGGATGAATTGCGGGCACTGCTCGACAAACTGGGTTTGAAACCGCAAGACCTCATCCGGCGGGGCGAAGCCGTGTTCAAGGAACACTTTGCCGGTAAAGCGCTCGATGACGAGGAGTGGATCGACGCCATGGTGGCTTATCCCATCCTGATGGAGCGGCCGATCGTGGTGCGCGGTGAAAGAGCGGTGGTGGCGCGTCCGCCCGAGCGGGTTGCCGAACTGTTCGACTGAGGCATTTATCGGCCGGGGCGTTGTGACCGCCCCGCCACGAAGCGTAGCAAGCCCAGAAAAAGTAGTGCGGCCAGGGCGGTTGCCAGCACCGCCGCCTGCCAGAACGCGGCAACCGACGCCTCGGCCGAGCGGGCGCCGGCGTGAAATGCCAGCCAGTATCCGAGCCCCAGGCCGACACCCCAGAACGCCAGGGTGTGCACCACCATCGGCAAAGCGGTGACCTTGTAGGCCCGCAGCGTATGGGAGGCCACGGTCTGCGCTGCGTCGAAAACCTGGTATAGACAGATGTAGGGAAGCAGGCTGAGGGCGGCCAGACGCACCGCGTTGTCCGAACTCCAGAGCTGAAGCACGGGAGTTCGTGCCAGCCACAGGACGCCACCCAGGAGGGTCGAAAGTGCGCACGTCAAGACGATCGCGACCTTGGCGTAGCGCGCGGCTCTCGTCCAGTCGAGCCCACCGGCCGCTTGCCCCACAAGCACCAGCGCCGACGTGGCAAGCGAGAGCGGCAGCATATAGGCCAGCGCCGCGAGGTTGGCGACGACCCTGTGCGCGGCAACCCAGTCGGGCCCTAGGCGCGCGATCAGCAGCGCGATCAGTGTGAACGAGGTGATCTCGATAAAGGTCGACAGCCCGATCGGAAAGCCGAGTCGCAGCAGCGCCCACAGTCGGACCGGGTCGGGAGGCGTCCAGCTGCGAAAAGCGCGCAGCTTGCGAAAAACCCTGAGCCGCGCGAGCGCAATTGCGCCGCAGCCCAACGCGATCCACGCGACAACGGACGTGGAAACTCCGCACCCCGTCCCGCCCAATGGAACGCCAAAGGCACCGCTTACCAGCGCCCACGCGAGCGGCGCGTGAATGCAGGTGGTGGCAAGACTGATGAACATGAGCACGCGAGGTCGGCCGAGTGCATTGGCGAACGCATAGAACGTTCTGTACAGCAGAACCGCCGGCAGCCCGGCAGCCGTTGCACGCAGGTAGTCGCCAACCTTCGCGGCCAGCGGGGACGGAACGGCGGCCAGATCGAGCAGCGCCCCGGGTGAGAGCAGGAGCGCGGTGCCCGGCACGGCGAGCAGTATCGCCAGCCAGAACCCCTGATGAAGCGATGGCACGAGTTCGTCAGTGGCGCCGGCGCCGACGTGATGGGCGACCGTAGGCGCCACGGCCTGGAGAACGCCTACCAGCAGCATCACGAGCGATACGTAGATGCCGTTACCCACCGCAACCGCGGCCAGGTCGGAAGTGGCGTAACGACCCGCGATGATGGTGTCGGCCACCATCATCCCCATCGACAGCAACTGGGCAATCAACACCGGCCACGCGTGGCCAAGCAGGCGACGGGCAATGTGAAGCGTCGAATCGGTACTCGTTGCAGCCAGGCTCCCGGATGGAGCGATCACGACTATGCCCGGCTACGCAGGGGCAGCTTGCCGCGCCAGTACCGCCAGGCAAGAAAACCGAGGATGCCTGCCATGATCAGCCAGAAGCCCACCCCTTGCCAGAAGGCAATGGGATCGGTGGCCAGAAAGTAGTCGCGCGGGGGGCGGACGAAATGGACGCGACCTTCGGCCAGCGCCCGCACCGCGCTCCCCAGAAGCCCGAGCGCGGGGGCAAACCACACGAGCAGGCCGACGCCGACAATGACCCGATCGAGCAAGGGTGTGCGGCGGGTGCGTGGCAGAAAGACGCTTTCGACGCCAAACCACAAGGCTACGAAAAAGCCGCCGACGGCGAGCACCGGCGCTACCGCGAGGGCGGCGCCCAGCGCGGTGGCAGCGAGCATGAAACGCGCGCCTTCGAGAGGGGAGATCCGCGCCCAGGAGGCTTCAAGCGACGAGAACAGGACCCATGCAGCAGGCGCCGCGACGATAAGCACCAGCAAGGCCCAAGCCGCGCGACGACGTGCCCGGTCGCCCGCGCGTGTCGCGTCACCGGATTCCAAATCGAGATTCATTGAGAGACCGCGAGGGTTGATGACAGAGAGAGGATAAGCCCGCCGCGTGACCACCGGCTGTCGGGCCACGAATGACCCGGGGTATCCGCCCGGGTGCAAGAACTGCGCACGCTCAATGGTCGGTACGGATGAGTCCCACCATGATGCCCTCGAGTTCAAGCGCCGCACTGCGGGTATCGACGACGATCGGGTCGAAGTCCGGATTTGCGGGCAGCAACTCTACGATGGGACCGTTCCGGCGCAGCGTCTTCACCGTCACGTCGTCATCGATCCGGGCCACCACCACCTGTCCGTTGCGCGCTTCGTGCGAGCGATGGACAGCAATGAGATCGCCGTCAAGGATGCCCGCGTCGCGCATGCTCATGCCGCGCACCCTCAGCAGATAATCAGCGCGAGGGGAAAAGAGTGCAGGATCGAACTGGATACGGGCCTCGACGTGCTCGGCGGCCAGGATGGGATTGCCAGCGGCTACCCGGCCCACCAGCGGCAACCCGAGCGCCTCGGCCAAGCGGATGCCGCGGGCGCGCCCCTCCTCAAGCAGAATCGCCCCTTTGGCAGCAAGTGCGCGCAGGTGGGTTTCAGCCGCATTCGGCGACTTGAAGCCGAACGCGGAGCAGACCTCCGCCCGGGTCGGCGGCCGGCCCTCGCTTTCCACGGTCTGGCGGATGAAGTCGAGTATCTCCTGCTGGCGGGACGTGAGTTGTTCGTTGCGGGCGTTCATCGCTTTCTCCTGTTTGCTGTATTTTCAAACAGTATTCCGTTGGCCGCAACCACGGTCGTGGCACACCTCACAACGGAATGACGCAGTGCGGCTTGAGACGCGGCATTTTCTGAGCTATTCGTTCAGAAGTTCGCGCCAGTTCCTCGTCGAGACCGCCCAAGGAGGTCCTCATGCACCCGCCCGCCAGCAGTTTTCCGAATGACCTCGCGGCTAGAGTTCAGTCGGGCTCTCGGCTAGAATCGCCCGCAGTTCAGGGAGAACCGCAGTTGGCGTGCGGCGACCTCGCGCCAGTGTTCTCCTTGCCCGATGCCGACATGGAAGACTTCAGCCTGGCCGGGGAACGTGGCCGCCACCATGTGGTCCTTTATTTTTATCCGCGCGACAACACGCCGGGCTGCACCCTTCAGGCCGCCGATTTCAGCGATCATGAAGCGGATTTTGCCCGCCACGACTGCATCATTGTCGGTGTCAGCCCGGACGACTGCCTGAAGCATGCCGAGTTTCGGGATCAGCACGGGTTGTCGATCCGGCTCTTGTCCGATTCGGACACCGAGGTCAGCAGGCTGTACCAGGTGTGGCAGGAGAAGGAAGTCGACGGTGTGAAGAAGATGGGCGTGGCGCGGACGACCTTCGTGATCGACAAGCAAGGCGTCGTCCGCCACGTGCTCCGGGACGTCGCACCCCGTGGCCACGCTGCTGCGGTTTATAAACTTGTCAAGGAATTGGAAACCGACAATGCAAACGGAAATCATCAAGAACAGCGTGGTTACGCTTAACTACACCGTCCACGACGCCGACGGCAACATGGTCGACGACGGTCACCACCCGCTGACCTACCTCCACGGCGGCTACGACGGCATCTTCCCCGTCATCGAAGAAGCCCTGCATGGCAAGAAGACCGGTGAAAAGCTGACGATCAAGCTGCAACCGGAAGACGCCTTCGGCGACTACGACGAAGAACTCGTGATGGTGGAAGACGCTGCGCTGTTCCCGGAGAACATCGAGGTCGGGATGTCCTTCGAGCGCGTGACCGACGACGGCGAGGAAGAGATCATCTACCGCATTACCGATATCGCCGAAGGCAAGGTGGTGGTGGACGGCAATCATCCGCTTGCGGGCGTCGCGCTGGTGTTCGACCTGACGGTGGCCGACGTTCGCGCGGCGACGGCCGAAGAAATCGGCCATGGTCACGTTCATGGTCCGGGCGGGCATCACCACTAAGCATTCGGGGCCGCGCAAGCGGCCCTTCTTCTTCCAGAACGCCACTTTCAGTCCGCATGGGAACATCGCTGCCCGCCGCTCAAATCGCTGCCGCGTCAGGATCCGTGCTTGAGGTTCGCGAACTACGGGTTGCGCTTGAAACCGCGCGCGGAACACTGATACCCGTCGCGGATATCAGCTTTTCGATCGCCCCGGGTGAAACACTGGCCTTGCTGGGTGAATCCGGCTGCGGCAAGTCGATGACCGCGCTTGCGCTGGCCCGGCTTCTTCCCGACGGCGGCAGCATCGCGGGCGGGACGGTCGAGCTGGGCGGCGACGATCTGCTCGCCATGCCGGAAGCGCAGATGCGCAGGGTGAGGGGCGGGCGGATCGGGATGATCTTCCAGGAGCCCTCGACCAGCCTCAACCCCGTCATGCGGGTTGGCGCACAGATCACCGAAGCGCTCACCGTCCATCGCGGTTTGCGCGGCGACGCTGCCCGCGAAGAGGCAGTGCGCCTGCTGGCGGCGGTCGGCATTCCCGACCCTGCGCGCAGGGTCGATGATTTTCCCTTCCAGTTCTCGGGTGGCATGCGGCAGCGGGCAATGATTGCCATTGCGCTTGCGGGAGAGCCTGGGCTGCTGATCGCCGACGAACCGACGACGGCACTCGACGTGACCATACAGGCACAGGTGCTCGATCTGCTTCAACGACTGCAGCGCGAACGCGCGATGGCGATGCTGCTGATCACGCACGACCTTGGCGTTGCAGCTCGAATGGCCGACCGCGTCGGCGTGATGTATGCGGGCGAGCTCGTCGAAACCGGGCCGCGCGGGGCATTCTTCCGGACGCCGCTCCACCCCTATTCGCGAAAACTCTTTGCTGCGCTTCCCACAGCCGCGCAGCGGGGCGGACCGCTGCAGGCGGCAAGTGGCAGCGTCCCCGCCCCGGACCAAATCGCGTCGGGCTGCCGCTTTGCCGACCGCTGCCCCCATGCATTCGACCGCTGCGATGACGAGCCGCCCGCGTGGCGCCAGCTCGGCGCGCAGGCAGTGAGATGCCACCTCTACGACGAGGTCCTCGTGCCCC
Organism: Azoarcus olearius; assembly: GCF_001682385.1. Taxonomy (NCBI): domain Bacteria; kingdom Pseudomonadati; phylum Pseudomonadota; class Betaproteobacteria; order Rhodocyclales; family Zoogloeaceae; genus Azoarcus; species Azoarcus olearius. The sequence goes on along the minus strand of NZ_CP016210.1, from coordinate 2,335,155 downwards.
GCGCTCTGGAGGCCGCCTCGATGGCGACCCCCGCAGCGTCCACGATCGGCAAGCAGCTGAAGCCGATCATCGAACTACGCGGCCTCGAGGTGCATTTCCCGCTTCGCAAAGGGCTTCTGCAGCGCACCGTTGGCCAGGTGAGGGCGGTGGACGGCGTCGATCTGGCGCTCCACCCGGGCCGCACCCTGGCGCTGGTCGGCGAGTCGGGCTGTGGCAAGACAACGGTTGGAAAGGCGATGCTGCACCTGGTTCGCCCTACCGGAGGACAGGTCTGCTTCGAAGGTGAGACGCTCGATTCGGCACAGCCGGAAACGCTGCAGGCAATGCGCCGCGCTGTCCAGATGGTGTTCCAGGATCCGTTTGCCTCGCTCAACCCGCGGATGCGAATCGGCGACATCATCGAGGAGGGGATGATCGGCCTCGGTGTGGAACCCAGCGCGATCGAGCGTTCGCGCAAGGTCGATGCGCTGCTGGACCGGACCGGCCTCTCGGCTGCCATGCGCCATCGCTATCCGCACGAGTTTTCCGGCGGGCAGCGGCAGCGGATTGCGATTGCCCGTGCTTTGGCCGTAGCGCCGCGAGCCATCGTCTGTGACGAGCCGACGAGTGCGCTGGATGTGTCGGTGCAGGCGCAACTGCTCAATCTGCTGCGCGAGTTGCAGCACGAGCGCGGGATGGCCTATCTGTTCATCACCCACAACATCGCCGTCGTCGAATATCTCGCCGACGACGTGGCGGTGATGTACCTGGGCCGCATCGTGGAGCGCGGCCCGGCGGAACGCGTCCTTAACCGCGCGGCGCATCCGTACACGCGCATGCTGCTCGCCGCCGTGCCTCGGCTGGACGAAGGCCTGGAGGAGGGCGTGGAGGAGGGCGTGGAGGAGGGCGTGGAGGAGGGCGCCGCGCATCCGGCGCAACGCCCGTCCGATCTGCCTTCGCCGTTGGCGCCGCCCGCGGGCTGCCATTTCCACCCGCGCTGCCCGAGCGCAACCGATATCTGCCGGATGACCTATCCGGCGGAAACCCGGCTGGAGGCACATCACCATCTACGCTGCCACTGGCCCCAGCGTTAAGGGCAGGCCTCGTTAGCGGCGGGGCTTTTCAGGCGCACGCTTGGCGGATGAGCCCGCCGCGGGTTTGGCGGGCGCGGCAGGCTTGACCGCAGCTTTGGCCGGGGCTCCTTTGGGTGGCGCACTCTTGGGTCCCGCCGCCTTGGCTGCCGCGCGAGGCGTCGCGCGGCTGGCCGGCTTGGCGGCACCTTTTGCCGCAGGAGCGGCTTTCGAGGCGGGCGCGGTCATTCCCAGCTTGACGCGTCCAGGCTTCACCAGGGCCGGTTTGGCAGGCGCTGCAAACGTGGTGTTAGGCAGCAGACGCGCAGCCTGAAGCGCGCCCGCGGGATCAATTCCGTCCGGCACCAGCAGGCTGTAACCGGGACCCGTCCTGCTCTGGGCGTTGAGACCGTTGATCTGCTGGAGTTGGGCGAGCGTCAGGCCGTAGCGCTGGGCGACCTCGGCGAGGCGTTCGCCGGGCTGCAACTCGTAGGTGCGCCATCCCTTGCCGGCAAGCTGGAACTCGTTCAGCCGCATTTCGACGTGCGCCGCGCGGTCCACCGGGACGATCAGGGTCTGCCCCGTGCCGGCGATCACCGGGCGGTTGAATCCCGGATTGAACGCGACGAACTCCTCGATGGGCATTTCGGCCAACCGCGCGGCGGTCGCGAGGTCGATGCCCTGCGGGGCTTCCAGCGCTACGAAATGCGCCTCGTTCGGCACGTAGGGCAGATCGATGTGGAACAGTTCGGGACGTGCAACGATGTTCTTGATCGCTTGCAGCTTGGGCACGTAGTTGCGCGTTTCCTCCGGCATGCGCAAGCGTGCGTACTCCCCCGGCAGGCCTTCGTCCACGTTGCGCTGCACCGCGCGCCCCACCGCGCCTTCACCCCAGTTGTAGGAGGCCAGCGCGAGGTGCCAGTCGCCGTGCATCTCGTAGATGGTCTGCAGATAATCCAGCGCGGCGGAGGTGGAAGCGATGACGTCGCGCCGTTCGTCCACCCACTTGTCCTGGGTGAGGTTGTAGTTCTTGCCGGTGGAGGGGATGAACTGCCACAGCCCCGAGGCATGCGCGCGGGAATACGCCATCGGGTTGTACGAGCTTTCAACCATCGGCAGCAGCGCCAGCTCGGTGGGCATTCCGCGCCGTTCGAGTTCATCGACGATGTAGTAAAGGTAGCGCCCACCCCGCGCAAAGACCTGCTTAAGGAAAGCCGGGCGGTTGAGGTAGAACAGCTGCTGCTCGGCCACCAGCGGTGTTTCGAGGTCGGGCATGCCGAAACCGCGGCGGATCCGGTCCCAGATATCGTTGGCGTTGCGGGTGAGGTCCAGCGTCAGCACCCGCGGAGGAGCGAGGCCGCCCGCTTCGACAGAGTCGGGACGGAGCCCGGTGCTGGACTGGGTCGGCGGCGTGTCCTGGGCGCCCGCCGCGGCGGGCAGCAGCGCGGCGCACAGGCTGAGAAAGAAGGTGAAGAGCTTCGGCATGGGAGACAGCGCCGGGAGCGACGAAAAGCACAGCAGTCTAGCAGACCGTGCCGGCGCCCCGGCTGGCACTTTGTAAGGACAGACGGCACGTTCGTCGGCTGCGCCTTTCAAGCAACCTGAGCCGATCCGTGCGGAAATACCGAAAACACGACTAAAGGCGTAGCCGTGGGGTATTCCCTTGGTAGGATGGCGCATCCACGTAGTACCGATTCTTCGTGCTCGACATCATGAAAGTCCTGGTCATAGAAGACACCGTCACCAGCGCCACGCTGGTCTGCCACCAGCTCACCAAAATGGGCCTGACGGCGCTGCACGCCCGCGACGGCGAATCCGGCATCGAAACCTTCCGCAGGGAACGGCCGGATCTCATCCTGCTCGACATCATCATGCCCGGCATGGACGGATTCGAAGTCGCACGCCGGATTCGCGAAATCGAGTCCGAAGGTGAATGGACGCCGATCATTTTCCTCACCGCGCGCACGTCCGACGAGGACCTCAACCGCGGGATCGAGGTCGGCGGCGACGACTATCTGGCCAAGCCGGTATCCGAAGTGGTGCTGAAGGCCAAGGTGCGGGCAATGCAGCGCATTGCGCAGATGCGTTACTCGCTGCTCGTGGTGACGCGCAAGCTGGACGAGGCTAACCGCGAATTGACCCGGCTGTCGTCGGTGGACGGACTGACCGGCATTCCCAATCGCCGCCGTTTCGACGAAACGCTGCTGCGGGAGTGGCGACGCGCGGCGCGCACCGGGCACCCGATCGCACTGCTCGTGGCCGACGTCGATTCGTTCAAGCAGTTCAACGATGGCTACGGCCATCAGGTAGGCGACGAGTGCCTAAAAGCCGTTGCACGCACGCTGGAACAGCGGCTGCGCCGGCCGACCGATCTGGTTGCGCGCTACGGCGGCGAGGAATTCGCGGCAATCCTTCCCGAAACCAGCGTCGAAGGCGCGGCCGCCGTTGCCGAAACCATGCGCGCCGGTGTCGAAAGCCTGTGCATCACGCACCGTTTCTCCACCTCGGGCCCGGTGGTGTCGATCAGTATCGGCGTCGCCGCCATCGTGCCGGCGCGGGGCGATGAGAACGGATTCGTCGCGCTGTTGAAGTCGGCCGATGACGCGCTGTACCGTGCCAAGGCGGCGGGTCGCAACCGTGTGGTGACGCATTCGGTGGACACGAAAGGAATGGAAGCGCGCACAATCTGAGCATGCAGCGCTACAGCAAGAGAATCGTCGTCGTCGACGACAATGAAGTGATCCGGATGGCCCTGCGCGCCCTGTTGCGCCAGGCCGGTTTCAATGTGGTGGGCGAGGGGCGGGACGGTGACATGGCGCTCGACCTCGCTGCACGCCTTCAGCCCGACCTCGTGTGCCTTGATGTGATGATGCCGAAGCGAAACGGCCTCGAGGCCCTCGACGAACTACGTGCCAAATTCCCTGACATCAAGGTCCTGATGGTCACAGGGCAGACCGACCGCGACAGCGTCGGTGAGATGGTCCGCAAGGGTGCGGCCGGCATCGTCGTCAAACCCTTCAATGCCGCACGTATCATCGAGCTGGTTGAGCGGACGCTCGGCCTGACCGCGACCCAATAGCCTTCAGAACACGTTCTTCCATTCCCGCAACGCGGCGAAGCACGCCAGCGGCGTGTCTGGCGTCGTACCGGTATGGGCGGCAACGCCTGCAACAACACCGGGCTGCCGGGTACGGAGAAAGGGGTTGATCGCTTTTTCGCGTCCAATCGAAGTCGGCAGCGTCGGAAGCCCCTGCTGCCTCAGCGCCTCACACGCTTTTCGGTAGTTGTCGCGCGCGATATTCACCGGTTCGGCCGCCGCGGCAAAGGCAAGGTTGGACAAGGTGTATTCGTGCGTGCAATACACGACAGTGTCGTCCGGCAGCGCTGCGAGTTTGTCGAGCGATGCAGCCATCTGCGCGGCGGTGCCCTCGAACAGCCGACCACATCCGGCGGAGAACAGCGTATCCCCGCAAAACAGATAACCGTTGCCATGGTAGGCAATATGGCCTGCGGTGTGACCGGGTACGTCCAGCACCCCCAGCTGCATTCGAAGCCCGGGCAGGAGCACGGTGTCACCTTCGCGCAACCGGACGGTCACGCCGGCAATCGTTTCTGCCGCCGGCCCGTACACCGGCGCCGGATGGCGGGAAACGATTCCGGCAATCCCGTCTACGTGGTCCGGATGGTGGTGGGTAACCAGCACGGCCTCCAGCGCCAGGCCGCGCTCGGCAAGAAAACCGAGCACTGGCGCAGCGTCGCCTGGATCGACGACCACAGCACGATGATCGTCGTGCAGGACCCAAATGTAGTTATCGCGGAAGGCCGGAAGAGGGATAATCTGCATGCCCGATATTCTGAAGTCCGATCCGCGCATGTCAATCCTCAGTCTCTCGGACTGGCTGGACACCCCGCAGGGGCGTTATCTGATCGAGTGGGAGCAGGCCCGGCTGGATGCGATCGTGGCGGATATCTTCGGCTACAACGCAGTACAGATCGGCCTTGCCGGACTCGATTGCCTGCGCGCCAACCGCATGCCGTTCCGGTTTGCCTGTGGCCGGACCGGACGCGTCGCAGTGGTGTCCAGGTCCGACGAGCTACCGTTCGCCACCGCCAGCCTTGATCTCGTGGTCCTTCCGCACGTCCTGGAGTTCGCCCGGCGCCCCCACCATGTGTTGCGGGAAGTCGAAAGGGTGCTGGTGCCGGAGGGAAGCGTCGTCATCACCGGCTTCAACCCCTTCAGCCTGTGGGGGTTGAGACGGCTTGCGGCACGCAGGAAGGGCGAGCTGCCCTGGCAGGGGCAATACCTGTCGGCGCTGCGGGTCAAGGACTGGCTGACGCTGCTCGGCTTCGAATCGCAGGGAGCGGGCTTCGGCTGTTACATCCCGGCGGTGAGCAGGCCGGAGTGGATAGAGCGCTGGCGCTTCATGGACCGGGCCGGCGTGCGCTGGTGGCCCGTGTGCGGCGCAGCGTATGCGATGCAGGGCATCAAACGGGTGCAGGGAATGCGGTTATTGACGCCGAACTGGCGTGAGAAGAAAGCAACCGGCAAGCAATTGTCGACGGTCGCGCAGCGGGATTCCGCCGCGGGCCGAGCAAGGACACAGTGAATGGAAGAAGTCGACATCTATACCGACGGAGCCTGCAGCGGAAATCCCGGCCCCGGCGGCTGGGGCGCGATCCTGCGCTCCAACGGGCATGAGAAGGAAATCTGGGGCGGTGAGCCGCAGACCACGAACAACCGGATGGAACTGATCGCCGTCATCCGGGCGCTGGAAGCGCTGAAGCGCCCGGTTGCCGCCCGGGTGCACACCGACAGCCAATACGTGCAGAAGGGCATCTCCGAGTGGATCCACGGCTGGAAGGCGCGGGGCTGGAAGACCGCGTCCAAGGAGCCGGTGAAGAACGCCGACCTGTGGCGGACGCTGGACGAGGTGGCTGGCCGGCATCAGGTCAAGTGGCTGTGGGTACGCGGCCATGCCGGCCACGTGGAGAACGAGCGGGCCGACGCCCTTGCGCGCCGTGGCGCCGAGGCCGCCCGCAAACAAGGCACCGTCGTCACCAACTAAGGTCAAGTCAGATTCCCATGCGGCAAATCGTTCTGGATACCGAGACCACGGGTCTCGATTGGCGCACCGGTGACCGCGTCATCGAAATCGGCTGTGTCGAACTCGTCAACCGCAGCCTGACCGGGCGGCATTTCCACGTCTACATCAATCCGGACCGGGGCATCGACGCCGAGGCCGTCGCGGTGCACGGCATTACCGAAGAGTTCCTGGCAGACAAGCCGCGCTTTGCGGGCATTGTCGAAGCCTTCGAAGACTTCGTGCGCGACGCCGAACTGGTGATCCACAACGCCAACTTCGACGTCGGCTTCCTCAACTGTGAACTGGGTTTGCTGGGCCGGCCCAAGCTCGACGTGCTGTGCGCAGGCGTGATCGACACGCTGCGGATGGCCAAGGAGCAGAACCCCGGCAAGAAGGCGTCGCTCGACGCGCTGTGCGACCGCTACGAAATCGACAACGGCCACCGCACGCTGCACGGCGCCTTGCTCGATGCGGAACTGCTCGCCGAAGTGTATCTGGCGATGACGCGTGGTCAGGAAAGCCTGATGATCGCGCTGGATGAGCCGGCGCCGGGCCAGGTGGAAACAGATGGCTTGCCGGTGATGCGGGTGGGCGTGAAGGTGGTGCGGGCCACGGAGGCGGAGTGCGAGGCGCACGCTGCCAACCTTGCCGACATCGCCAAGGCCAACAAGGGGCTGTGTCTGTGGATTCCGCCCGAGCCCGAGGCCGTGGCGGCCTGAGCCGTTACAGCAGCAGGCTTCCGCCCGGGAGGCTGCCGGCCTGCTCCAGCCGGGTTACGGTAGGCAGCAGGTCCAGCCCGGTCCGCGTCTTGAGCGCCTCGGCGCGCTGGCGGATGTCCCTCACCGGCAAGTCGATGCGCTCACCCACCGCGGCAAAGGCCACCACGTTGCCGCTATCGCACGAAGGAAATGCAATCGCCCGATCGTCGAAGGCCGAGAACACGCGTTCCACGCTCGCCTTGTAGCCGCGCGACCGACCGAAGAGGTTGACCGCCAGCAAACCGTCTTCGCTCAAGCGGGCGCGCGCCGCCTGATAGAACGGCAGGGTGTCCAGGGCGCCAGCACGGGCATTGCGGTCGTAGCCGTCGACCAGGATGTAGTCATACTGCCGCGGCGATTCCAGCACGTAACGGGCACCGTCGCCGACATGGATGCGAAAACGCGCGTCTTCGGCCGGCAGGCGGAAGAACTGGCGCGCCGCGGCCACCACCGCCGGCTCGATCTCCACCACATGCAGTTGCGCCTCCGGACAGTGCAGGTGGATGAATTTGGTCAGCGACGCGGCGCCCAGTCCGATCACCAGTACCCGCCGCGGCCACGGCGAGTCTCCGCGCAGCAGAAGGCCGGCCATCATCTCCCGCGTGTAGGCAAGTTCGAGCGCATTGGGTTTGCGGATGCGCATCGCCCCCTGTACCCAGTCGGAGCCAAAGTGGAGGTAACGGACACCGGCCTCCTCGGAAATGTCGATCGGTGTACTCATGCACTCAGGCGCTTCAAGGCGTACAGGCGTTCCAGGGCTTCACGCGGACTCAGGCTGTCGGGATCGATCTCCGCCAGTGCAGTCAGCACCGGGTGCGAGAGCGGCGCGTCGTCGTCGTCGGGCAGGGCGGCGAAGAGGTCGGCCTGGGGTCCGGCGCCGACCTCGCGATTCTCCAGCGCGCGCAGGCGTCGTTTTGCGTCGCGGATGACCGGCGCCGGAATTCCGGCCAGCGCCGCCACCTCGATCCCGTAGCTCTGGCTCGCGGGTCCGTCTTCCAGCGCGTGAAGGAAGACGATGCGGTGGCCATGCTCCACTGCATCCAGATGGACATTGGCGCACTCCGGGTACTCGCCGTTAAGGCGGGTCAGCTCGAAGTAGTGGGTTGCGAAAAGGGTCAGGCTGCGGTTCTTTTCGAGCAAATGGCGGGCGATCGCGAACGCGAGCGCCAAGCCATCAAAGGTGGAGGTGCCGCGCCCGATCTCGTCCATCAGCACCAGGCTGTGTTCGGTGGCGCCGTGCAGGATGGCCGAGGCCTCCGTCATCTCCACCATGAAGGTCGATCGGCCGGAGGCGAGGTCATCCGATGCGCCGATACGGGTGAAAATCGCATCCAGCGGCCCCAGCACCGCGCTCTGCGCCGGTACGAAACTGCCGACGTGGGCGAGCAGGCAGATCAACGCCACCTGCCGCATGAAGGTGGATTTACCGCCCATGTTGGGGCCGGTGATCATCAGCATCCTGCGCGTCGAACCGAGGCGCGCGTCGTTCTGGATGAAATCCTCGACCTGGCGCTCCACCACCGGGTGGCGGCCGCCCCGGATCTCGATGCCGGGTTGGTTGCTGAACACCGGGCGGACGTAACCGTAGCGCAGCGCGGCTTCCGCGAACGCCGCCAGGCCGTCAAGCGTGGCCAGCGCACGAGCACATCCTTGCAGGGCGGGGATGTAGGGCGAGAGCGCATCGAGCAGTGCTTCGTACAGGGCCTTTTCCCGCGCCAGCGCACGCTCCTGGGCAGAGAGCGCCTTGTCTTCAAAGGCTTTCAGTTCCGGCGTGATATAGCGCTCGACGTTCTTCAGAGTCTGGCGCCGGCGGTAGTCATCCGGCACCTTGTCGGCATTGGCGTGGCTGACCTCAATGTAGAAGCCGTGCACCTTGTTGAACTCGACCTTCAGGTTCGCAATGCCGCTGCGCTCGCGTTCCCGCGCCTCCAGGGCCATCAGGAACTCGCCGCAATTGGTCTGGATGCCGCGCAGTTCGTCCAGTTCCGCGTCGTATCCTGCGGCGATGACGCCGCCGTCGCGCACCATGGCCGCAGGCTCGTCGGCAATTGCGCGCTGCAGACATTGAAGCAACTCGGGCTGGACATCCAGCGCCGCGGCCAACCCGCCGACCATGCCCTCGTCACCGATCTGAGCCAGGGTCTGACGTAACTCGGGCAGGCGGCTCAGGCTTTCGCGCAGAGCGGACAGATCGCGCGGGCGCGCGTTGCGGAGGGCAATCCGGCCGGTAATGCGATCCACGTCCGCCACACCACGCAGGGCCCCACGCACCGCCTGGGCATGCAGACCGTCGCCATCGCCCACCAGCGCGGCAACCGCCTGCTGCCGTGCAGCCGGAACCGTGCGGTCGCGTAAGGGGTGATGGAGCGCATGGCGAAGCCAGCGCGACCCCATGCTCGTCATGCAGGTATCCAGCAAGGACAGCAGTGTGGGTGACGGCTCGCCACGCAGTGTTTCGGTCAGTTCGAGATTGCGGCGGGTCGCTGCGTCCAGCCGCAGGAACTCTGCCTCGCGCTCCAGCCTAAGGCCCGTGAGATGGGCCAGGCTCTGGCGCTGCGTGGCCTTGGCGTAGTCATACAGCGCGGCCGCGGCGCCCAGCGCCACCGGCGCTTCCTCTACGCCGAAACCAGCGAGATCGCGGGTGCCGAAGTGAGTTGTGAGCAGCCGGTGTGCCGTGTCGGCGTCGAACTGCCAGTCCGCCAGCCGCCGCAACGCGGGGGCCAGCGTTTCCATCAGTGGCAACGCCAGGCCGTCCGGAATGAGGACTTCCGCCGGCCGCAGGCGCTCGAACTGGGCCTGCAGGGATTCTGCCGGGCATTCCATCAAGCGGAATTCGCCGTTGGCAAGGTTGAGCCAGGCCATGCCCAGCACACCGCGGTGCATGTTGGCCGCCAGCAGCAGCGCATCGCGACGGTCATCGAGCAAAGCCGCGTCGGTGAGCGTACCCGGCGTGACGATCCGGCTGACCGCGCGCTCCATCGGCCCCTTGGTGGCGCCCGGCTCGCCCACTTGTTCGGCGATCACCACCGATTCGCCGAGCTTCACCAGCCTTGCGAGGTACTGTTCGACAGCATGGAACGGAACGCCCGCCATCCGGATCGGCATCCCGGCTGACTGGCCTCGCGTGGTCAGCGTGATGTCGAGCAGACGGGCGGCCTTCTCGGCGTCCTCGAAGAACAGTTCATAGAAGTCGCCCATCCGGTAGAACAGCAGCGTATCGGGGTGCTGCTCCTTGATGCGCAGGTATTGCTGCATCATGGGAGTGTGAGCGTTGATCGCTTCGTCCGTAAGTCGCTGTTTCACCTTCAAATTCTCATCAGTTCGGGTGATGCTGCGGTATTCGCCGCATGACCTGTTGGTCCGTCAAGTCGTAGCGACACTTCATTGTCCGGCGCGGCGATATCGGTCATGAGGGTGGCAAGGGCAAAAGCCGGCCCGGGCCAGTCCTGCTGGCACATGCTGTGCGGTGCCTTCCGGATACCCGCCGGATGAAGGCGCTGACGGGCGGGGCAGCATCTTACCAGCCCCGACTTGGCGCAGGCCGGTCTGCCCCACGGCCCGACAACGAGCGCGTCCGGTGCGAGTTGCTGTGTCGCGATGACGCACGCATGTGTCCGATTTCAGGACACATCTCGTGCCCCCGCCGGGTCGGCGCACTTCCTTGGGTCGCCCTCGTGGCAGGGCCGGCGCGGAAGGCATCCCGCCGCCATACGATGGGCATGCTTGTTGCGTTTCGTCCTCTCCGCGAGCCATCGCCTTGCAGAAGGGCGCCGATCGACCTCATCGACATTGCCGCGCCACCTGCTTGATCGGCAAGACAATCCGCCAGCCGGTAGCTGGCGCCAACCCAACCATAAGGAGGTGACACATGAAGTCCTTGCAACCCGCATCTGCGGCGATCGTCCGCGCCGTCCTCGGCGTTGTCGTCCTGGCCACCGGTACGCTTGCCGGCGCAGCCGATCTCAAGGTGACCGAATCGGTCACGGTAGCGGCAAGTCCTGCGAAGGTGTGGGCGGTGGTAGGAAACTTCTCGGGCTTGTCGGGATGGCATCCTGCGGTGGCTGCGACCGACATCGTGAAGGGGGCCGACAACAAGGTCGGCGCCGTCCGCACGGTCACCACCAAGGATGGCGCCCGCCTCGTGGAGGAGCTGCTTGCCTACGATGCCAGACGGCACGCCATGACCTACCGCATCACGGAATCCCCGCTACCCGTCACGCACTACGTGTCGACACTGTCCGTTGCGCCCTCTGGCGCAGGGGCGGTGGTGACCTGGAAGAGCACCTTCAAGCGCGACCGCAACGCGAAGGATGTTGATGACGCGAAGGCGAAGGAGATCGTCGCAGGCATCTACACGGCGGGCTTCGACGGTCTGCGGACGGCCTTGGGCGACGCCCGATAGGTCGTTCCGCAACGCGTTCGGCCCGGCTCACGCCGCTTGCCGCAACCCGTTGCGCGTCCGCCCGCCCAGCGGCCGCGGGTCGTCCCGGGGGCCGCTGCATGCGCAATCAATCTGCCGCCGGGCCGAGACCGGCGGCGGAAGAGGATCAGGCCTGGAGGTTGGCGGTGCGGTAGGACTGGACCACCGGCAGCAACTGCCCGAACACTTTCGGTGCGCCTGCAACCACGTTGCCGGTGGCGAGGTAATTGGCTTCGCCGCCAAGGTCGGAAATCAGGCCGCCAGCTTCCTGGATCAGCAACGCGCCTGCCGCCATGTCCCACGGCGCCAGCCCGAACTCCCAGAAACCATCCAGACGGCCGCAGGCGACGTAGGCCAGGTCCAGCGCGGCGGCGCCGGGGCGGCGGATGCCAGCGGATTTCTGCGTCAGTTCGCGGAAGATGGCCAGGTAGGCATCGACGTTGTCGAACTGGCGGTAGGGAAAGCCCGTGCCCAGCAGTGCTTCGTTCAGGCGGGTGCGACGCGAGACGCGGATCCGGCGGTCATTGAGGAAGGCGCCGCTGCCGCGCGAGGCGGTAAACAGTTCGTTGCGGTTGGGGTCGTACACCACCCCGTGCTCCAGCACGCCGTTCTTCGCCAGTGCGATCGAGATCGCGTACTGCGGGAAGCCGTGGATGAAATTGGTGGTGCCGTCGAGCGGATCGATGATCCAGGTGAACTCGCTTTCGCCGCCGTTGGCCGGCGCAAGCTCGCCGGACTCCTCTGCTAGAATCCCGTGCCCCGGATAGGCCTCGCGCAGCACTTCGACGATTGCCTGCTCGGCAGCGTGATCCACTTCGGTGACGAAGTCGTTTGGCGACTTCGATTGCACGGCGAGCAGATCCAGTTGAGTCGAAGCGCGGTTGATGACAGTGGCGGCGCGACGGGCAGCCTTGACGGCGATGTTCAGGATCGGATGCATTCAGGTGTGTCTCGGCAGTGGGGGTAGGGCGGGACGCACGATGCATCCGGCCCGGCCGCAATCAGGTACGAAAAACGCAGAATTCTATTATGAACGCCGCCCTCGCGCTCGACCGCGTCCGCATTGTGCTGTCGCGCACCAGTCATCCCGGAAATATAGGCGCTGCCGCGCGCGCAATGAAGACCATGGGGCTGTCCCAGCTGTGGCTGGTCGCGCCCGAGTCATTCCCCGACCCGGTGGCGGACGCACGGGCATCGGGCGCGGACGACCTGCTGCGCAATGCGCGGGTGGTCGGCAGTCTGGCGGAAGCGCTCGCCGGCACCGTGCTGGCCGCTGCGGTCACCGCCCGCCGGCGCGAACTTGCGCTACCACGGCGTGACGCGCGCGCGGCTGCCGTGGAACTGCTGCGCTTTGCCGAGCAAGGGGACGTGGCGCTGGTGTTCGGCAACGAAACCAGCGGCCTGTCCAACGAAGACGTGCTGCTGTGTGGCATGCCGGTTTCCATCCCCGCCAATCCCGCGTTCTCCTCGCTCAATCTCGGCGCCGCGGTCCAGCTGCTGTGCTACGAGATGCGGATGGCGGCGTTGCAGCCGCAACTGGATGCAGACCCGGCACCGCGGCTGGCAACGCATGACGAGGTGGAGGGCTTCCTGCAGCACCTCGAGCAGGCGGTGACCGAGAGCGGCTTTCACGAACCGTCCAATCCCCGCCGGCTGTTGCCGCGACTGCGTCGGCTCTTCGGCCGCGTCCGCCTGGAAAAGGAAGAGGTCGGCATCCTGCGCGGGATGCTCTCTAGCTTTCAGCGAAAAGTCGATTAAAATAGTCGGAAATTAAACCGACAACGTGGGCGTGGGCGCGACATTGTCACGCCCTGCCGTCCACCCTTTCTGGCAAGGAAAACAGCATGTTCAGCCACCTCCGTGAAGACCTGGCCAGCGTTCGCGAGCGCGATCCCGCAGCCCGATCGACATGGGAAGTGCTGACCTGTTATCCCGGTGTGCACGCGTTGATGTTCCATCGCGTGGCGCACGCCGCGTGGACGCGCAAGCTGTTCTGGCTGGGACGCTTCATCAGCCATGTCAGCCGCTTCCTCACCGGCATCGAAATCCATCCGGGCGCCACGATCGGGCGCCGGGTCTTCATCGACCACGGCATGGGCGTGGTGATCGGGGAAACGGCGGAGATCGGTGACGACTGCACGATCTACCAGGCTGTCACCCTCGGCGGCACCTCGCTCTATCGAGGCACCAAGCGCCATCCAACACTGGGCAAGGGGGTGGTGGTGGGCGCGGGCGCCAAGGTTCTGGGCGGTTTCACGGTCGGCGATGGAGCCAAGATCGGCTCCAACGCGGTGGTCGTCAAACCGGTGCCGGCGGGGGCCACCGCAGTGGGCAATCCCGCGCGCGTACTGGATTCGGAGCGCGACAGCGTCCGCGCCCAGAAGGCCGAGCAGATGGGCTTTTCCGCCTACGGCGTCACGCGGGACATGGATGATCCGCTCTCCAAGGCGCTGCACGGGCTGCTCGACCATGCGGTCGAGACCGATCGCCGCCTCCAGTGCCTGCTGGACCGGCTCGCCGCCGCTGGCATCAACCTCGACCGTGCGACCGAACAGAACGACGATTTCGACGCGGGACGACTCTCGCGCATGGTCGATTGATCCTGTCCGGCACGGCACATTAGTTGACCGATTTTGTCGGAATACGTATAGTTGAGCGAAACGTTCGGGTATTCTCCCGGCGCGATCCTTCGACTGCGGTCGAAGCTTGAAGGAGACACCATGAGGCTTACCACGAAAGGGCGTTTCGCCGTCACTGCGATGATCGACCTCGCGTCCCGCCAGGCCGACGGCCCGGTGACGCTCGCAGGCATCGCGGACCGTCAGAAGATTTCCTTGTCCTATCTGGAACAGCTGTTCGGCAAGTTGCGCCGCCATAAGCTGGTCAGCAGCGTGCGCGGCCCGGGTGGTGGGTACCGGCTGGCGCGCGACATGGCTGCCATTACCGTCGCCGACATCATCATCGCGGTGGATGAGCCGCTGGATGCGACGCAGTGCGGCGGCAAGCAGAACTGTCACGACGAGCACCGCTGCGTCACTCACGACCTGTGGGCGAATCTGAACAAGCGCATGTACGCGTATCTGGATTCGGTTTCGCTGGCCGCGCTGGTGCAACGCGAGATCAAGCCGGACCCGGACATGAACGTGCTCAAGGACGTGCGTCGTCGCGCCGCGATTGCCTTGCGCGAGACTGCCGCTGCCTGACGCCCCATGTTCCGTCCGGCCTACCTCGACTGGAACGCCACCACGCCGCTCGATCCGGCCGTGCGCGATGCGATGCTGCCGTGGCTGGGTGAGCGCTTCGGCAACGCGTCCAGCCGCCACGAGTACGGACGGCAGGCCCGGGCGGCAATCGACGAGGCGAGGGCGCGGGTTGCTGCCGCAGTCGGCGCGCACCCCACCGAGGTGATCTTCACCAGCGGCGGCTCGGAAGCGAACAATCTCTTCGTCAAAGGTGCCGCAGCCTTGCTCAAGCCGGCCACGGTAGCGGTCAGCGCGATCGAACACCCCTGTGTGCGCGAACCGGCGCGCCAACTGCGACGCCAGGGCTGGACCTTCCAAGAGATCGCGGTGGACGCGGAAGGCGTCGTGGCCGGGCCGGCGTGGCGGGCGGCGCTCGACGCGCGTCCGGCCTTGATCTCGGTCATGCTCGCCAACAACGAGACCGGGGTGCTGCAGGACATCGCTCGACTGGCGGAGGAAGCCCGCCCCACGCGCGCCTGGTTCCACACCGATGCGGTGCAGGCCCTGGGCAAGCTGCCGGTGGATTTCCGCGCGCTGGGCGTGCATGCGTTGTCGCTGTCCGCGCACAAGGTCGGCGGCCCGCTCGGCGCGGGCGCGCTGGTGCTGGACAAGCGGGTCGAACTCGCGCCCCTGGTTGCGGGCGGGGGGCAGGAGCGCAATCTGCGCTCCGGCACCGAAAACGTCGCGGCCATCGTCGGGTTTGGCGTCGCCTGCGAGCGTGCAGCAGGCCGTGTCGCCGACGAAGCGCCGCGCCTGCGGCGGCTGCGCGAGGTCGTAGAGGCGGGCGTTGTCGCACTGGGCGCCCGGGTGTTCTCGATGGGGGCCGAGCGCCTGCCGAACACCGTGTTTTTTGCACTTGAGGGGCTGGACGGCGAGACCCTGGTCGGCAAGCTCGATCGCGCTGGCCACGCCGTGGCCAGCGGCTCTGCTTGCTCCAGCGCCAACCCGGAACCCTCCCATACGCTGCTTGCGATGGGTGTTGAGCCCACCGTCGCGCGTGGCGCGGTACGGGTCAGCCTCGGACGCGACACCACCGCCGCGGAGATCGATGCCTTCCTGGCAACGCTGGGCGTGCTTGCGGCAGAACTGAGACAAATGACCGCGCTTGCGGTCTGACATGAAAAGACGAATCGCTAACGGAGTGACCCCATGTTGAAGTTTCCGATCTACCTCGACTACTCGGCGACGACGCCGGTCGACCCGCGCGTGGCGGCGAAGATGATTCCGTGGCTGACCGAACACTTCGGCAACCCGGCGAGCCGTTCGCACGCCTTTGGCTGGGAGGCGGAGCGCGCGGTTGAAGAGGCGCGCGACGAGGTGGCGAAGTTGGTGAACGCCGACCCGAAGGAAATCGTGTGGACCTCCGGGGCGACCGAGTCGAACAATCTCGCGATCAAGGGCGCCGCGCACTTTTACCGCAGCAAGGGCAAGCACGTCATCACCCTCAAGACCGAGCACAAGGCGGTGCTGGATACGGTGCGCGAACTCGAGCGCGAAGGCTTCGAGGCGACCTACCTCGACGTCCAGGAAAACGGCCTGATCGACCTGGAAGCCTTCAAGGCGGCGCTGCGCCCGGACACCACCGTGGTGTCGGTGATGTTCGTCAACAACGAAATCGGTGTGATCCAGCCGATCGCCGAGATCGGCGAGATCTGCCGCGAAAAGGGCATCGTGTTTCATGTGGACGCCGCCCAGGCTACCGGCAAGGTCGAGATCGACCTTGCCAAGCTCAAGGTGGACCTGATGAGCTTTTCGGCACACAAGACCTACGGCCCGAAAGGCATCGGCGCGCTGTACGTGCGCCGCAAGCCGCGGGTGCGTCTGGAGGCGCAGATGCATGGTGGCGGCCACGAACGCGGCCTGCGCTCGGGCACGCTGGCCACGCACCAGATCGTCGGCATGGGCGAGGCCTTCCGCATCGCCCGCGAAGAAATGGCCGAGGAGAACGGCCGTATCCGCCGCCTGCGCGACAAGCTGTTGAACGGCCTGACCGATATCGACGCGACCTACGTCAATGGCGATGTGGAGCACCGCGTGCCGCACAACCTCAACATCTCGTTCGCCTACGTCGAGGGCGAATCCTTGATCATGGCGATCAAGGACATCGCGGTGTCGTCCGGCTCGGCCTGTACGTCTGCGAGCCTGGAGCCGTCCTACGTGCTGCGGGCGCTGGGTCGTGACGATGAACTCGCCCACAGCTCGATCCGCTTCACGATCGGCCGCTTCACCACCGAAGAAGAAATCGACTACGCCATCGATCTGCTCCACAAGAAGATCGGCAAGCTGCGCGAACTCTCCCCGCTGTGGGAGATGGTGCAGGAGGGCGTGGATTTGAACACCGTGCAGTGGGCCGCTCACTAAGCCGCCCGCAACCCCAAGCAGGAGAAGCAAAATGGCATACAGCGACAAACTTCTGGACCACTACGAAAACCCCCGCAACGTCGGCTCCTTCGGCAAGGACGACGAAGGCGTGGCCACCGGCATGGTTGGCGCGCCCGCGTGCGGCGACGTGATGAAGCTGCAGATCAAGGTCGGCAAGGACGGCGTGATCGAAGACGCGAAGTTCAAGACCTACGGCTGCGGCTCGGCCATCGCCTCGTCCTCGCTGGTCACCGAATGGGTGAAGGGCAAGACGCTGGACCAGGCGCTGGAGATCAAGAACACCCAGATCGCCGAAGAACTGGCTTTGCCGCCGGTGAAGATCCATTGTTCCATCCTGGCCGAAGACGCGATCAAGGCCGCGGTGGCGGACTACAAGAAGAAGCACGAAGCCTGACCATCACAGGAGAGTCGAGCATGGGAGTGACGCTTTCTCAAAGCGCGGCCAAGCACGTCGCGAATTTCATCGCCAAGCGTGGCAAGGGCCTGGGAATCCGTCTTGGGGTGCGTACCTCGGGCTGTTCCGGCATGGCCTACAAGCTGGAGTTCGTCGATGAGAAGCAGGACGAGGACCTGGTCTTCGAGAGCCACGGCGTGCAGGTGATCGTCGATCCGAAGAGCCTGCCCTACATCGACGGCACCGAGCTGGACTTCGTGCGCGAGGGCCTGAACGAAGGCTTCAAGTTCAACAACCCGAACGTGAAAGACGCCTGCGGTTGCGGCGAGAGCTTTAACGTCTGAACGCATGGCCATCGATCTGCAGCAGGATTACTTCTCGCTGTTCGGGATGCCGCGCCGCTTTCGCATCGACGAGTCGGCGCTGGAGGCGGCGTGGCACGGCCTGCAGGGCGAGGTCCACCCGGACCGCTTCGCCCACCTGCCGGACGTCGAGAAGCGGAGGTCGATGCAGTGGGCCACACGGGTCAATGAAGGTTTTCGCGTGCTGCGCAAACCGCTGAGCCGCGCGCAGTATCTGCTCGAACTCGCCGGCGTCGATGCGGCCGTCGACACCAACACCGCGATGTCGCCCGAGTTCCTGATGGAGCAGATGGAGTGGCGCGAAGCGGTGGAGGAAGCTCGCGCGGCCGGCGAGGTGGATGAGCTGGAGCAGCTTCATCTGCGCCTGCGCCAGCATTCGCGCGAGGTGCACGCCGGACTCGCCGACGCGCTCGATGATGCGGGTGATTACCCCGCGGCCGCCGAAACCGTGCGGCGCCTGATGTTCATCGAGAAACTACAACACGAGATCGACGACGCCCTTGAGGCGCTCGAAAACTAGATGGGCGCGTAAAGCATGGCTCTGCTCCAAATCGCCGAACCAGGCATGTCCGCCGAGCCCCACAAACACCGCCTCGCGGTGGGGATCGACCTCGGCACGACGAACTCCTTGGTCGCCACCGTCCGCAACGGGTTGTCGGTGTGCCTTGCTGACGAGGAGGGCCGCGCGATGCTGCCGTCCATCGTCCGCTACCGCGCGGACGGCGCCGTTCAGGTCGGTCACGCGGCGGCCCCCTTTCAGGCCACCGATCCGAAGAACACCATCGTCTCGGCCAAACGCTTCATGGGTCGCGGCCTGAAGGACGTCGCCTACGTCGAGGCCATGCCCTACGACTTCGAAGACGCACCGGGCATGGTCCGGCTGCGCACGGTGCAGGGCGTCAAGAGCCCGGTGGAGGTCTCCGCCGAGATTCTCCGTGCCCTGCGCGAGCGCGCGGAGGCAAGCCTTGGCGGGCCGCTTACCGGCGCGGTCATCACGGTGCCGGCCTATTTCGACGACGCGCAACGCCAGGCCACCAAGGACGCTGCCCGGCTCGCCGGGCTGGAGGTTCTGCGGCTGCTGAATGAACCGACCGCGGCAGCGGTGGCCTATGGCCTCGACAACGCGGCGGAAGGCGTCTACGCCGTCTACGACCTTGGCGGCGGCACTTTCGACCTATCCGTCCTCAAGCTCTCCCGCGGCGTGTTCGAAGTGCTGTCCACCAATGGCGACGCAGCCCTTGGCGGCGACGACTTCGACCACCGGCTGTTCTGCTGGGTGCTGGACAAGGCGCGCATCGCGCCTCCTTCCACTGAGGATGCCCGCCGGCTGCAACTGAAGGCGCGCGAAGCCAAGGAACTGCTGACCGCATGCGAAAGCGCGCAGATCCAGTGCCGGCTCGCGTCCGGTGAAGAGGTCGATCTGGTCGTCACGCGCGAGGCCTTCGCCGAGATGACGGCCCACCTGGTGAAGAAGACGCTGGGCCCGGTGCGCAAGGCGTTGCGGGATGCGGGGCTCGCGCCGGAGGACATCAAGGGCGTCGTCATGGTGGGCGGCGCCACACGGATGCCGCACATCCAGCGCGCCGTGGCCGAGTACTTCGGCCAGGAGCCGCTCAACAATCTCGACCCCGACAAGGTCGTGGCGCTGGGCGCTGCGATCCAGGCGAATGTGCTCGCCGGCAACCGCGCCAGCGAGGACGACTGGCTGCTGCTCGACGTGATTCCGCTCTCGCTGGGCCTCGAAACCATGGGCGGCCTGGTCGAAAAGGTCGTGCCCCGCAATTCGACCTTGCCGATCGCGCGCGCGCAGGAATTCACCACGTTCAAGGACGGCCAGACCGCGATGGCCTTCCACGTAGTGCAGGGCGAGCGCGAACTGGTGGCCGACTGTCGCTCCCTGGCGCGTTTCGAACTGCGCGGCATTCCGCCGATGGCAGCCGGCGCGGCGCGTATCCGCGTCACCTTCCAGGTGGACGCCGACGGGCTGCTGTCGGTATCGGCGCGTGAGATGTCCTCGGGCGTCGAGGCCAGCGTGCTGGTCAAGCCCTCCTACGGACTGAGCGACGACGAGATTTCCGGCATGTTGCGCGAGGGCATGGAGCGCGCCGGTGACGACATGGCCGCACGCGCGCTGCGCGAACAGCAGGTCGAGGCCGACCGGGTGATCGAGGCCACCGAGCACGCACTCGCCGCCGACGGCAGCCTGTTGAACGCGGAAGAGCGTGCGTCGATCGACGCCGCCATCGACGCGCTGCGGGCGCTCCGCGCCGGAACTGACCACCGCGCCATCAAGGCCGGCATTGACGCCTTGTCGCGCGCCACCGACGAATTTGCGGCCCGCCGCATGGACCACAGCATCCGCGCCGCGCTGACCGGCCACAAGCTAGACGAGTTTCAGACATGACCCAGATTGTTGTACTGCCCCACGTAGAACTGTGCCCCGACGGCGCCGTGCTGGAGGGCACGCCCGGCGAATCCATCTGCAACACGCTGCTCGCCAACGATATCTACATCGAGCATGCCTGCGAGCAATCGTGCGCCTGTACCACCTGCCACGTCATCGTCCGCGAAGGCTTCAACTCGTTGAACGAAGCGGAAGAAGAAGAGGAAGACCTGCTGGACAAGGCCTGGGGCCTGGAGCCGCAATCGCGCCTGTCGTGCCAGGCGCTGGTGGGCGAGACGCCGCTGGTGATCGAAATCCCGCGCTATACGATCAACATGGCAAGGGAGGGCAAGCACGAATGAAGTGGACCGAAGTCGAAGAAATCGCGATCCAGCTCAGCGAAGCACACCCGGACGTCGATCCGCTCAAGCTCAACTTCGTCGATCTCGCGAAGTGGGTGATGGCGCTGCCGGAATTTGACGATGACCCGCGCCACTGCGGCGAGCGGGTTCTCGAAGCGATCCAGCAAGCGTGGATCGACGAGGCCAGCTAGCGCTGGTAAAGGCCTTCGGGTGCGGCCCCGCCGCCGCGCTCAATAGGCCGAACTGCTGACTGAATCCGCGGTTTCGTTGAGCGACAGCCAGTACAGCCCCAACTGTCCCACCGCGTACAGAAAGCGTTCGAAATCCACCGGCTTGCGGATGTAGCTGTTGGCACCCAGGCGGTAGGCCTCCTGGATGTCCTGCAGTTCGCGCGAGGTGGTGAGCACGACGACCGGAAGCAGGGCGGTCCGTTCGTCCGCGCGGATGCGCCGCAGCACCTCCAGCCCGTCGATGCGGGGCAGCTTCAGGTCGAGCAGCACGACCGCCGGCACCACCTTGGCGTCCCGATTCTCGTGGATGCCCGTGCAGAACAGGTAGTCGATTGCCTCCACCCCGTCGCGGGCAACCACGATCGGGTTGGTGATCTTGTTCTTGCTGAAGGCACGCAGCGTAAGAGCTTCGTCGTCGGGGTTGTCCTCGACCAGCAGAATCGGACGTTCGCTTGGCATGCCAGTGTCTCCTCAGTGAGCGGGGCTCCGCCGCGCACTCGGTGCGGGCGGCTGCCCTGGCATTGGATCAACCGGGCAGTTCGTCGCGGTGCAGCAGAAAGATCATGTCGTCGCCGCCGCGGCACGACAGCCAGGTAAAGGACAGCTCGGGGAAAGCGGCTTCGACGATGTCGCGATTATGCCCGACTTCCACCGCCAGAAAACCCTTGGGCGTCAGGTGGTCACGGGCTTGCGCCAGCAGGCGGCGCACAACGTCCAACCCGTCATCCCCGGCTGCCAGCGCCATGCGGGGTTCATGCAGGTATTCCGGCGGCAAGGACGCCATGGCGTCGGCCGTGACATACGGCGGATTGCTCAGAATGAAATCGAAGCGACGCCCGTCGAGCGCATCGAACACATCGCTCTTGACCAGTTCCACGCGATCTTCCAGACCGTAGTCGGCCACGTTTTCGGCGGCGACATCCAGCGCATCGTCGGAGAGGTCGACGCCGACGATCTGGGCGTTGGGAAACGCGTGCGCCATCAGGATGGCGAGGCAGCCGGAGCCGGTACACAGGTCGAGCGCGCTGCTGACCTGTTCGGGGTCCTCGACCCAAGGCGCCATGCCTTCTTCCAGCAGTTCGGCAAAGAAGGACCGCGGCACGATCACCCGTTCATCCACGTGGAAGCGGAACTCGCCCAGCCAGGCTTCCTGGGTGATGTAGGCGGTCGGCACCCGGTCAACCACCCGCCGCTCGATCGCTTCGAAAATCTGCACCCGCTCGTCCGACGGAATGCAGGCATCGAGGAAGGGCTCCAGGCGGTCGAGCGGAAGGGCGAGCGTCGACAGGATCAGCCACACCGCTTCGTCGTAGGTATCCAGCACGCCGTGGCCGCAGAAGATGCGTTCGCGGTTGAAGCGGGTCAGTGCATAGCGCAGCCAGTCTCGTACCGTAACCAGTTCGGCCAGCGGACCGTGCTCGTGCTCGTGGTCGTGATCCGCGTCGTTGCAGTCGGGATCGTCGCAGGCGGGGTTTTCGTGATGGCTCATCGACAGCCTCAGGCAGTAAGCAGGGCGCGCAAGGTGCGCTCGTAGATCTTGGACAGGGGCTCGACCGCATCGACCGCAATGTGTTCGTTCACCTGATGGATGGACGCATTGACCGGCCCGAATTCGACCACCTCGGCGCAGATGTCGGCGATGAAGCGGCCGTCCGAGGTGCCGCCGGTGGTCGATAGTTCGGTTTCCACACCGACGGTCTCGCGGATCGCGTTGCCCAGGGCGGCGACCAGTTGACCGCGTCCGGTGATGAAGGGCTTGCCGGACAGATGCCAGTCGAGTTCGTAATCCAGGCCATGCCGATCGAGGATGGCATGGGTGCGAGCCTTCAACGCGTCGGCCGTGCTTACCGAACCGAAGCGGAAGTTGAACAGCACGTCGCACACGCCGGGAATGACATTGTTGGCGCCGGTGCCGGCATGGATGTTGGACACTTGCCAGGTGGTGGGCGGGAAGAACTCGTTGCCGTCGTCCCAGCGTTCCGCGGCCAGCTCGGCGAGCGCGGGAGCCAGTTCGTGGATCGGATTGCGCGCAAGGTGCGGATAAGCGACGTGCCCCTGCCGCCCCTTGACGCGCAGGGTGCCGGACAGCGAGCCACGACGGCCGTTCTTGATCATGTCGCCCAGCGTCTTCACCGAGGTCGGTTCCCCGACCACGCAGTAGTCCAGCCGCTCGCCGCGCGCGGCCAGGGCTTCCACAACCTTAACGGTGCCGCAGGTGGCCACGCCTTCCTCGTCCGAGGTCAGCAGCAGGGCGATGCTGCCCGCGTGGTCCGGATGGGCGGCGACGAAACGCTCGATTGCAGTGACGAAACCCGCCAGTGAGGACTTCATGTCTGCAGCGCCGCGACCATACAGGTGTCCGTCGCGGATCGTGGGTTCGAACGGCGGAGACTGCCAGGCGTCCAGCGGCCCGGTCGGAACCACGTCGGTGTGGCCGGCAAAGCACAGCAGCGGCCGGGCCGAACCACGCCGGGCCCACAGATTGGACACACCGCCGATATCGATGCGTTCGCACACGAAGCCGAGCGGCGCCAGGCGTTGGGCGATGAGTTGGAGGCAGCCCGCGTCCTCGGGCGTGACCGAGGAACGGGAGATCAGCTCGCATGCGAGCGCGAGCGTTGGAGTGTCGGGGAGGGACATGGTCTTGTAATGGCAGGCGGAACCGCGGACGGCGCGGCCCTTTACTGCGAAGGTTCGTCTAGATGCAGCGTGAACTCGCGGAACGAGGCGCCGTCCGGTTGGGTGCGTTCGAAATCGGTCACCGTACGGGCGGCATTGGCCTGGGCCTGGGCCGGGTCGGGCAGGTTGCCGAACTGGGCGTTATTGATCAGCCAGGACAGGTTCGTCGGCGAATCGGAGTTGGCCAATGCCTCGTCGAGCGTGATCACCTTTTCGTGGTACAGGCGGAACAGGTCCTGCTCGAAGGTCTGCGAGCCCGGGGCGAGGCTTTGCTCCATCGCTTCCTTGATCTCGTTCAGCTCGCCTCGCTCCACCAGTTCCGCGACGTGGCGGGTGTTCATCAGGATTTCCACGGTGGGAATGCGCTTGCCGTCGGGCTTGCGCACCAGGCGCTGGGAGATGATGCAGCGCAAGGCCACCGCCAGGTCGAGGTACAGCAGCGAGCGGTTTTCCAGCGGGAAGAAGTTGATGATGCGGTTGAGCGCGTGGTACGCGTTGTTGGCGTGCAGCGTGGCCAGGCACAGGTGGCCGGTCTGGGAATAGGCGAGCGCAGCCTGCATCGTCTCGCGGTCACGGATTTCGCCGATCAGGATACAGTCCGGCGCCTGCCGCATCGCGTTGCGCAACGCTTCATGCCAGCTCAGCGTATCGATCCCGACCTCGCGCTGGTTCACCACCGACTTGCGGTGCTGGAACAGGTATTCGATCGGGTCCTCGACCGTCAGCACGTGGCCGGATTTGTTGCGGATGCGGTGGTCGATCATCGACGCCAGCGTGGTGGACTTGCCGGAGCCGGTTGCCCCCACCACGAGCACCAGCCCGCGCTTTTCCATTACCACCTCGGACAGCACCGGCGGCAGGCCGAGCGTGTCGATGGTCGGAATGTCGCTCTGGATGAAGCGCACCACCAGCGCCATCGAGTTGCGCTGCCAGAACACGTTGACGCGGAAGTTGCCGAGGTCGCGGCGGCCGAACGAGAGGTTCAGCTCCTTTTCCTTCTCGACCCGTGACACCTGCTCGGGCGTGAGCAGCTCCTGCACCATGCGCTGGATCATGGCGGGGTCCATGAGCTGCTGGTTGATCGGCAGCGAATGGCCCTGGATCTTGATGTGAATCGGCGCCCCGGCCGAGATGAACATGTCCGAGGCCTGCTTCTCGGCCATCAGCTGGAACAGCTTGTCGAAAATCATGGGTATCGCACTCCGTTCCGACTGAGGGCCGTGGGCGGGCCACGGCGAGGGGCAGGGCGGGGCGGCAAAGCCGCCCCCGGTGGATCAGGCGCCGCGCAGCAGCTCGTTGATGCCGGTCTTGGCGCGGGTCTGGGCGTCGACCTTCTTCACGATGACTGCGCAGTACAGGCTGTACTTGCCGTCGGCCGAGGGCAGGCTGCCGGGCACCACGACGGCGCCGGCGGGCACGCGGCCGTAGGTGATGGAGCCGGTTTCACGGTCGTAGATCTTGGTGCTCTGGCCGATATACACGCCCATCGACAGCACCGCGTTCTCTTCGATGATCACGCCTTCGACCACCTCGGAGCGCGCGCCGACGAAGACGTTGTCCTCGATGATGACCGGGCCGGCTTGCACCGGCTCGAGCACGCCGCCGATGCCGACGCCGCCCGACAGGTGCACGTTCTTGCCGATCTGGGCGCAGGAACCGACGGTGGCCCAAGTGTCGACCATGGTGCCTTCATCCACGTAGGCGCCGATGTTCACATAGGAGGGCATCAGTACCACGTTCTTCGCGATGTAACTGCCCTTGCGCGCGACCGCCGGCGGCACCACGCGGAAGCCGCCCTGCTGGAACTGCTCCGGCGTGTAGTCGCCGAACTTGGTCGGCACCTTGTCGAAGAAATTCAGG
This sequence comes from Azoarcus olearius, assembly GCF_001682385.1. Taxonomy (NCBI): domain Bacteria; kingdom Pseudomonadati; phylum Pseudomonadota; class Betaproteobacteria; order Rhodocyclales; family Zoogloeaceae; genus Azoarcus; species Azoarcus olearius. The sequence goes on along the minus strand of NZ_CP016210.1, from coordinate 2,309,950 downwards.
CCACCGGCCGGAATCACTTCGTTGTCGCGCAGGCGGAAGGAGATCAGCACGGCCTTCTTGATCCACTGGTTGACCACCCACTGGCCGTCCTTCTTCTCGGCGACGCGCAACGTGCCGGCATCCAGCCCGGCAATCACTTCGGCCACCGCATCGCGCACGGCGGCGGGCGCCGCAGCGGGGGACAGGGAGGCGCGGTTCTCGAAGGCGTCGTCGATGATCTTTTGCAGGTCTTGCATTGGGGGTCTCTCAGTGTTTTTGACAGAAGGCGATGATGCGTTCGGCGGCTTCGACACACTCGGCGGTATCGGCCACCAGCGCGATGCGGACAAAGCCCGCGCCCGGATTGACGCCACCGCTTTCGCGGGCGAGGAAGCTGCCGGGCAGAACGGTCACATTATATTGGTCGAGCAGATCGCGGGCGAAGACGGTATCGGACCCGCCGCACAGCGAGGGCGGTACGCGCGCCCACAGGTAGAAACCGGCGTCGGGCAGCTCGACGGACAGATAGGGCGCGAGCATGGGCGTCACACGGTCGAACTTCTCGCGGTACAGGCGCCGGTTCTCGGCCACGTGCGCTTCGTCGTTCCAGGCGGCCACCGACGCCGCTTGGACCGCGGGATTCATCTGGCAGCCCTGGTAGGTTCGATACAGCAGGAACTTGTTCAGGATCGCCGCGTCGCCGGCGACGAAACCCGAGCGCAGGCCGGGCACGTTCGAACGCTTGGACAGGCTGGAGAACATCACGACATTGCGGAAGTCGCTCCTGCCGAGACGGTGGGCGGCCTCGAGCCCGCCGATCGGGCGCGCCTCGTCGTCGAAATAGATCTCGGAATAACACTCGTCCGCCGCGATGACGAAGCCGTAGCGGTCCGACAGTTCGAACAGCCGCTTCCACTCGTCGAACCCCAGCACGCGCCCGGTGGGGTTGCCCGGAGAGCAGACATAGACCAGCTGCACGTCGCGCCAGACCTGCTCCGGCACGCTGTCGAAGTCCGAGCCAAAGCGGTTTTCGGGCAGGTTGTTGAGGAAGATCGGATCGGCACCGGCGAGCAGCGCGGCGCCTTCGTAGATCTGGTAGAACGGGTTGGGACACAGCACCTTGGCGCCCGCGCGGCTGCGATCGACCACGCACTGTGCAAACGCGAACAGCGCCTCGCGGGTGCCGTTGACCGGGATCACCTGGGTGGCGGCGTTGACCGCCGGCAGGCCGTAGCGGCGCTGCAGCCAGCTCGCGATGGAGCCCCGCAACGCGTCGCTCCCCGGCGTGTTCGGATACACCGACAGGCCGTCCAGATTGGACACCAGCGCTTCCTTGATGAAGGCGGGCGTCGGGTGCTGCGGCTCGCCGATCGAAAGGCGTATCGGGGCCAGCGCCGCGGGCGGCGTCACGCCGCGGAAAAGCTCGCGCAGCTTCTCGAAGGGGTAGGTCTGCAGACGGTCGAGGTCGGGATTCACTTTGGAACAATTTACGCCGGCGAAGGCACGGCGCGGGGCGGTCGAAAAGGGCGAAGATGTTATCATGGCGCGCCTTTCAGGCGTGGCCTGAGGCCTGTATCCCAACTGACTCGGCACTCGCAGCCAACGACGTACCGCCCGATCTTCGCCACCGTTCCAGCGTCGTTCGCCCCTTTCGTCCGCCCAGATCCATCGACGTGCGTCTCGCCAAGTTAAAACTCGCCGGATTCAAGACTTTCGTCGACCCCACCACGGTGCTGATGCCCGGCAACCTGGTCGGCGTCGTCGGCCCCAATGGCTGCGGCAAGTCCAACATCATCGACGCCGTGCGCTGGGTGCTGGGCGAAACCCGCGCCTCCGCGCTGCGCGGCGAATCGATGCAGGACGTCATCTTCAACGGCTCCACCACGCGCAAGCCGGTGTCGCGCGCCAGTGTCGAACTGGTGTTCGACAACAACGAGGGCAAGGCGGCCGGGCAGTGGTCGCGCTACGCGGAGATCTCGGTCAAGCGCGTGCTCGACCGCAGCGGCGAATCCACCTATTTCATCAACAACGTCCATGTGCGCCGCAAGGACGTGATCGACCTGTTCCTCGGCACCGGCCTCGGCCCGCGCGCCTACGCGATCATCGAGCAGGGCATGATCTCGCGCATCATCGAGGCCCGTCCGGAGGAAATCCGCGGCTTTCTCGAAGAGGCCGCCGGCGTCACCAAGTACCGCGAACGCCGCAAGGAAACCGAGGGCCGGCTGACCGATGCGCGCGACAATCTCGCGCGTCTCGACGACATCCGGATGGAACTCGGCGAGCGCATCGGCCATCTCGAAGCGCAGGCGGAGGTGGCCGAACGCTACCAGCGGCTGAGCACGGCGCACGTCGAGAAGCAGCAGTTGCTGTGGTTGCTGAAACGTAACGAGGCGAAGGCGGAACGCGACCGCGTCGCCGAGGAGCTGAACCGCAACACGCTGCGGATCGAAGCGGACAGCGCCCGTCTGCAGGAGCTGGAAGCGGCCGTGGAGAGCGCGCGCGAAAGCCACTTCGCCGCCTCCGAAGCGGTTCATCTCGCCCAGAGCGACCTCTTTGCCGTCAGCGCGGAGGTCACCCGGCTCGAAACCGAACTGCAGCACCTGGGTGAAGCCCGCAAGCGCCTCGAAGCGCGGCTGGCGCAGCTCGACACCGATCAGCTGCACTGGAGTGACCGGCGCGAATCGCTGACCGAGGAGCGCGAGCGCTGGCTCGGTCTCGCGGACAACGCGGCCATGCGTGCGGAGCAGGCCGAAGCCCGCCACGCCGAGATCTCCGACCGCCTGCCTGACGCCGACGCGGCGCGCCAGAGCGCCGAAACCACCGTCAATTCGGCACGACGCGAACTCGCGCAGACCGAGCAACAATTGCGCGTCGAAGAAGCCAATCGTGCCAGCGCCCAGCGCGCACTCGACGCTCTGCAGCAGCGCCGTGCCCGGCTGGAAGGCGAGCGGGGCAACATCCAGGGCCCCGACGAGCGCGACCTCGAGGAGCGCGAGGCGCGGATGGAAATGCTGCAGGAGGCGCTGGAAGAGCGCCAGCATGACCTCTCGGCATTGCAGTCGCGCTTGCCGGATGCCCAGGGGGCGCTGAAGAGTGCGCTCGATCACGAACGCGCAGTGCAGCGCCGCCTGACCGAGCTGCGCGCCCGCCGTGAAGCACTGGTCCAGCTCCAGGCCAAGGTGCAGTCGCAGGGCAAGCTTGGCGACTGGCTGCGGCGCCACGGCCTTGCCGAACTGCCCCCGCTGTGGCGGGTGTTGCGCGTGGCGGAAGGATGGGAATCGGCGGTGGAGGCGGTGCTGCGCGAACGCCTCGCGGCGCTGATGACCGCGCCGGCGGACGCTGACAATGCGGCGCTCAGCCTGCTCGACGAGGCGCCGCCCGAATCGCTGGCGCTTGCACTCGATGCCGGCGCGGCCTGTCCGGCCGACTTGGTGGCACCTGCCGGCACAGTGCCGCTGGCAGACAGGATCACGCTGACGGACACCAGCCTGCAGCCCTTGGTGCGCGACTGGCTGGCCGGCCACTTTGCCGTCGACAACCTCGCCGACTGGCTACCCCGCCGCGCCGAACTGCCCGCCGGCACCGTGCTGGTCAGCCGCCTGGGCCAGACCCTGAGCCGCCATGCGCTGACCCACTTCGTGCCCGACAGCCGCACCCACGGCGTGATGGAACGTCAGCGCGAAATCGATACGCTTGCCAGCGAACAGCAGGCGCTGGAAGAAGAGGCGCACCTCGCCCATGATGCCTTGCTGGCCGCCGAAGCCAGCGCGACCGAGTTGCAGGAGCGCACCAACACCCTGCGCCGCGACATCCAGGCGGCGCAGGCTCAGGTGCATGCCGAGCAGGTCGAGCTGCTGAAGCTGCAGCAGGCGCGCAGCCGCGCCGACGAGCGCCACGCCCAGCTCGCGCATGACCTCGGCGACCTTGTACACCTCGAAGCCACCGAGCGCGAACATCTGGCCCGCGCCGATCTCGAATCCGCCCGCGCAGCCGGACTCGCCGAGCTTCAACGCCATCGCCTCGACGCCGCGACCGAAGTGCTGCGTGAGCGCGAGCAAAGCCTGCGCGAACTGCGCACGCTGGAGCAGGCGGCCGCGCGCGAGCTGCAGGAAGTGAAGTTCTCCGAACGGGAATGCGCCGGCAAGCTCGATGACATCGCGCGCAACCTCCAGCTCGCCGCCGACCAGCTCGACCGCATCGTGGCCGAGCAGGCGAGCCGCCGCCAGGAACTCGACGCCACCGACGACGCCCGCAGCCACGACGCACTGCAGGAAGCGCTCGGCCTGCGCAGCAGCCGCGAAGCGGCGCTCGCCGCGCGCCGCGACGCGCTGGAGCACGCCGCCGCCCTGCTGCGCCAGACGGAAGAAATGCGGCTGCGCACCGAGCAGGAGGCCGCGCCCGCCCGTGCCCGCGTGGCAGAGCTGCGGCTCGCTGTTCAAGCTGCGGAGCTGGCCGCGGCCCAGCACGAGGAACGCCTGCGCGAAGCCCAGGCCGACGAGGCCGCGCTCGCGCCGCTGCTCACGCCCGACCTCAAGGAAACCAGCCTGCAGCGCGAAGTCGGGCGGCTGGCGCGTGAAATCGCCGAACTGGGGGCAGTGAACCTCGCCGCGCTCGACGAGCTGCGCAGCGCAAGCGAACGAAAGTCGTATCTCGACGCGCAGACCGAGGACCTGCTGCAGGCGATCGGCACGCTGGAAGACGCGATCCGCCGCATCGACCGCGAAACGCGCGAGCAACTGCAGGAAACCTACAATACCGTCAATCAGCAGTTCGCCACCTTGTTCCCGCAGCTCTTCGGCGGGGGCCGTGCCGAACTGGTGCTGACCGGCGACGAAATCCTCGATGCCGGCATCCAGATCGTGGCCCAGCCGCCGGGCAAGAAGAACACCTCGATCCAGCTGCTGTCCGGTGGCGAGAAGGCGCTCACGGCGATCGCGCTGGTGTTCGCGATGTTCCAGCTCAATCCGGCGCCGTTCTGCATGCTTGACGAGGTAGACGCCCCGCTGGACGATACCAATACCGAGCGGTATGGCCAGATGGTCAAACGCATGTCATCTCAGACACAATTCATCTTCATCAGCCACAGCAAGATCACGATGGAAATCGCCCAGCAACTCGTCGGTGTGACGATGCAGGAGCAGGGCGTGTCGCGCGTGGTGGAAGTCGATATGGAGGAAGCGCTGCGCCTGGCCGAAGCGGCCGCAGCGTGATCAAGGGAAAAGAAAATGGATAGCGAACTTCAAGTCGCATTGATCGGCGCCGGCGCCGCCCTCGTGGTACTCATCGTGGCCTATAACAAATGGCAGGAACGCAAGCACCGCCGCCGTGCGGAGCAGGCATTCAAGTCCGATCACCGCGACGTGCTGCTCGAACCGGACGGCGCTGACGCGACCGATGGCGCGCGGGTGGAGCCGAGCTTCGACAGTGATGGCGGGGACAACGAGCCCGTCATCGGAACGCCGGCGGCTGCGCCGCGCCCGGTGCGCGAAGCCGCAACCCGGCGCAGCGTGCCCGAAAAGCCCGCAGAACTCGACACCCGTGCCGATTGCGTGATCCTGATCGAAGCCATCGAGCCGCTCGATGTGCCGCGCCTGTGGGCGGCGCAGCAGCAACAGCTGGACGGCCTCAGCAAGCCGGTGCGCTGGTTCGGTTTCGACGACGGCGGCAATGTGTGGCGGCCGCTCAATGTCCACAGCGCCGGCGCCTACCACTGGTTCTGCGCCGCGATGCAGCTGGTCGATCGCAACGGCCCGATCGGCGAAACCGACTTCATGCGTTTCTCGGGCGGCGTGCAGCGCATCGCCGAGCAGTTCTTCGCGGTACCCGCCGGTCTCCCGGCGCGCGTGCAGGCGCTGGGCGGCGCCACCGAACTCGACCGTTTCTGCGCCGATGTCGACGTCCAGATCGGCATCAACGTGGTGGCCACGCAGCAACCCTTCCTCGGCACCAAGCTGCGCGGCCTCGCGGAGGCGGAAGGCCTGACTCTGGCCGACGACGGCAGCTTCCACATGCGCGACGAGGCGGGTAACACCGTGTTCACCCTGTCCAACCTCGAACCCTCGCTGTTCACCGCCGAAAACCTGCGCACCGTGCAAACCCACGGCATCACGCTGGTGATCGATGTGCCGCGGGTGGCCAACGGCGCCGCCTGCTTCGAGCGCATGATGCAGCTTGCGACCCACCTGGCCGGTGCGCTGCAGGGCGTCGTCGTGGATGACAACCGCGCGCCTTTCGGCGTCGACGCGGCGGGAATGATCCGCAGCCAGATCGCGCAGTTCCAGGACCGCATGGCCAGCCACGACATCCCCGCCGGCGGCCCGCTCGCCCTCCGCCTTTTCGCTGCCTGACACGATGCCGCTGTTTGCCGATGCTGCCGCGCGGGCGGCGACCCTGCGGGCGGAAATCGCCCGCCATAACCACGCCTACTACGTCCTCGACACGCCGACGATTCCGGACGCCGAGTACGACCGCCTGTTTCGCGAACTGCAGGATATCGAGGCGGCGCACCCCGAGTTGCTCACGCCCGATTCGCCCACCCAGCGGGTCGGCGGCGCGCCGCTTCCTGAACTGGTGCCGGTGCGCCATGCGGTGCCGATGTTGTCCATCCGCACGGAGACCGACACCACGGCGCAAGGCGTCCACAACTTCGACACCCGGGTGCGAAACGCGCTCGGCCTGGGCGACGGCGACCCCGCAGTGGAATACCTGGGCGAACTCAAGTTCGACGGTCTCGCCATCAGCCTGCGTTACGAACACGGCGTGCTGGTTCGGGCAGCCACGCGCGGCGATGGCGAAACCGGCGAGGACGTCACCCACAACGTGCGCACGATCCAGCAGATTCCGCTACGCCTGCACGGGGCGACCCCTGCGGTCATCGAGGTCCGCGGCGAGATCTACATGCGGCGCGACGACTTCGAAGCACTCAACAACCGCCAGCGCGAAGCGGGCGACAAGGTCTTCGTCAACCCGCGCAACGCCGCGGCCGGCGCCGTACGCCAGCTTGATCCGCGCATCGCCGCGCGCCGTCCCTTGTCCTTCTTCGCCTACGGGCTCGGGGAGCATGCCGGGTTCGATCTGCCCGCTACGCAGGCGGAACTATTGACCCGCCTCGCCGCGTTCGGCGTGCCGGTATGCGAGCACCGGGAGGTCTCCTCGGGCCCGGAGGGCCTGATTGCCTTCCACGACCGCATCGCCGCATTGCGCAACGAACTGCCCTACGACATCGACGGCGTGGTCTACAAGGTGAACCGCGTCGACCTGCAGCGCGAACTCGGTTTCGTCACCCGCGAGCCGCGCTGGGCGGTGGCGCACAAGTACCCGGCGCAGGAAGAGATCACGCGCCTCGCCGGCATCGACGTGCAGGTTGGCCGCACCGGCGCACTCACGCCTGTGGCAAGGCTGGAGCCGGTCTTCGTCGGCGGCGTCACGGTTACCAACGCAACCCTGCACAACCAGGACGAGATCGACCGCAAGGACGTGCGCGTCGGCGACTGGGTGATCGTGCGCCGCGCGGGCGACGTGATTCCCGAAGTTGTCGGCCCGGTGCTGGAGCGCCGCGAAGGCGAACCGCCGCGCTTCAACCTGCTGGCGAGCTATCCGACCTGTCCGGTGTGCGGCTCGCACGTGGTGCGCGGCGAGGACGAGGCGGTGGCGCGCTGCAGCGGCGGCCTGTTCTGCCCGGCGCAGCGCAAGCAGGCGCTGTTGCATTTCGCGGGCCGCCGCGCGATGGACATCGAAGGACTCGGCGACAAACTGGTCGAGCAACTCGTCGATGCCAGCATCGTGAAGACGCCGGCCGACCTCTACAAGCTCGGCATCCTCGCGCTCGCCAATCTGGAGCGCATGGGTGAGAAGTCCGCGCAGAACCTGTTGGCGGCCATCGAGAAGAGCCGCAATACCACGCTCGCCCGCTTCATCTTCGCGCTCGGCATCCGCAACGTCGGCGAAGCCACCGCGAAGGATCTCGCCCGCCATTTCGGCAGCCTCGATGCATTGCTGGCGGCGGACGAGGGCGCGCTGCAACAAGTGCCGGACGTCGGCCCGGTGGTCGCAAAGTGCATTGCGGAGTTTTTCGCCGAGGCCCACAACGTCGAGGTGGTCGAGCAACTGCGCGCAGCCGGCCTGCGTTGGGAGGAGGGCGCGCCCGCGGCGCCGGCCAGCGGCAGCGTCGCAGGCCTGACCTTCGTAATCACCGGCACGCTGCCGACACTGTCGCGCGACGAGGCGAAGGCGCTGATCGAGGCCCACGGCGGCAAGGTCAGCGGTTCGGTTTCCAAGAAGACGGATTACCTGGTGGCGGGGGCCGAAGCCGGTTCCAAGCTCGCCAAGGCGCAGGATCTCGGGGTGGACATCGTCGATGAGGACGGTCTGCGCCGATTGCTGGAATCGGGCGAACAGTCGCCCATCAACAACAAGGACGGAGTCCCAGAATGAAAAAGGTCACCAAGGCGGTCTTTCCGGTTGCGGGCATGGGCACGCGCTTCCTGCCGGCCACCAAGGCCAGCCCGAAGGAAATGCTGCCGGTCGTCGACAAGCCGCTGATCCAGTACGCGGTCGAAGAAGCCGTCGCTGCCGGCATCACCGACATGATCTTCATCACCGGCCGCACCAAGCGTGCGATCGAGGACCACTTCGACAAGGCCTACGAACTCGAGACCGAACTCGAAGCCCGTGGCAAGAAGGAACTGCTGGAAGTGGTCGCCAAGACCGTGCCCAAGGGCATGAACTGCGTCTACATCCGCCAGTCCGAAGCGCTCGGCCTCGGCCACGCGGTGCTGTGCGCCTCCGCGGTGGTGGGCGACGACGAGCCCTTCGCGGTCATCCTCGCCGACGACCTGCTCGACAACCACGGCGGCAAGCCGGTGATGGCGCAGATGAGCGAGGTCTATAACTATCACCGCTGCTCGGTGCTCGGCACCATGAACGTGCCGCGCCAGGAAACCCGCCAGTACGGCATCGTCAGCACCGAAAGCCAGAGCGGCAACATCCAGCGCGTGACCGGCATCGTCGAGAAGCCGAAGCCCGAGGAAGCGCCGACGACCCAGGCGGTGGTCGGCCGCTACATCCTGACCCCCCGCATTTTCGAGCATCTGCGCGCGCTCAAGCCGGGCGCAGGTGGCGAACTGCAGCTGACCGATGCGATCGCCTCGCTGCTGAAGGAAGAAGCCGTGCTCTCCTACCAGTACGAGGGCGTGCGCTATGACTGCGGCTCCAAGCTCGGCTACCTGAAGGCTGCGGTGGAATTCGGCCTGCGCCACCATGAAGTGGGGGCTGAATTCGCGGCCTACCTCAACGACCGCTTCCCGGGCGAGTTGGCGAAGAAGAAGGAAAAGTAAGCCGCAGCGGCGGGGGCGGGCAGCGCCTGCCTCCTGCTATGGCGGATGTGGGAAGCGCCGCGGACCGCGGCGCTTTTTTTCGCCGTCGATCGGGGGAGTGGCGGGGGAAGGACGGGGCGGTGGCTTGAACCCCATCCCCATCCCGGCCTTCCCCTTGAAGGGGAAGGGGCCAAACCGCCGCGGCCTGAAACCCCAGCGCTATCCGGAAAGAAAAACGCCCCGCCTGAATCAACAGGCGGGGCGTTCGTTTGCGGCGGCAGCGCGCTTACGCGGCGTCGGCCTTGGCCGCGCGCTTGCGGTCGGTTTCCTTCAGGTGACGCTTGCGCAGGCGGATGTTCTTCGGCGTGATCTCGACCAGCTCGTCGTCGGCGATGAACTCGATTGCGGATTCCAGCGTCAGCGCGATCGGCGGGATCAGGCGCACCGCTTCGTCGGTACCCGAGGCGCGCACGTTGGTGAGCTGCTTGCCCTTGATCGGGTTCACGACGAGGTCGTTGTCGCGGGTGTGGATGCCGATGATCATGCCTTCGTACAGCGCTTCGCCCGGGCTCACGAACATGCGGCCGCGGTCCTGCAGGTTCCACAGCGCGTAGGCCACGGCTTCGCCATCGTTCTGCGAGATCAGCACGCCGTTGCGGCGCTCGGCCATCGAGCCGGCCATCGGGCTGTAGTCGTCGAACACGTGGGAGGCGAGGCCGGTGCCGCGCGTCATGGTGAGGAATTCGCCCTGGAAGCCGATCAGGCCGCGGGCCGGGATGCGGTATTCCAGACGCACGCGCCCCTTGCCGTCCGGCTGCATGTCCTGCAGCTCGCCGCGGCGGCGGCCGAGTTCTTCCATCACGCCGCCCTGGTGGTCTTCTTCCACGTCCACCGTCAGCATTTCGTACGGCTCGCACTTCACGCCGTCGATTTCCTTGTACACCACGCGCGGACGGCCCACCGCCAGCTCATAGCCTTCGCGGCGCATGTTTTCCAGCAGGATGGTGAGGTGCAGTTCGCCACGCCCGGAGACTTCGAACACGTCGGAGTCGCCGGTGTAGTTCACCCGCAGCGCCACGTTCTTCAGCAGTTCCTTTTCCAGGCGCTCGCGGATCTGGCGGCTGGTGACGAACTTGCCTTCGCGGCCGGCGAGCGGCGAGCTGTTGACCATGAAGTTCATGGTCAGCGTCGGCTCGTCCACCGCGATCGGGGTCAGGCCCTCGAGACAGTCGGGGTCGCACAGCGTCACGCCGATGTTGACCTGCTGGATACCCGCCACGAGCACGATGTCGCCGGCCTCGGCGGATTCGGCGGGGGAGCGCTCCAGGCCCTTGAAGGTGAGGATCTGGCTGACCTTGCCCTTGCCGCGGTTCTCATCGCCATACATCACCACCAGTTCCTGGTTGGGCTTGATGCGGCCGCGCTTGATGCGGCCGATGCCGAGCTGGCCCATGTAGGTGGAGTAGTCGAGCGAACAGACCTGCAGCTGCAGCGGGCCATCGGCGTCGACTTCCGGCGGCGGCACGTGCTTGAGGATCGCGTCGAACAGCGGACGCATGTCCTTGCGCTCGTCGTCGATGTTTTCGACCGCGAAGCCGTTGAGGCCGGAGGCGTAGATCACCGGGAAGTCGAGCTGCTCTTCGGTAGCGCCGAGCTTGTCGAAGAGGTCGAAGGTGTGGTTGATCACCCAGTCCGGACGCGCGCCCGGGCGGTCGATCTTGTTGATCACGACGATGGGCTTGAGGCCGAGCGCCAGCGCCTTGCGGGTGACGAAGCGCGTCTGCGGCATCGGGCCTTCGACCGCATCGACCAGCAGCAGCACGCTGTCGACCATCGACAGCACGCGCTCGACTTCGCCGCCGAAGTCGGCGTGCCCCGGGGTGTCGACGATGTTGATGTGGGTTTCGCCATACTGGATGGCACAGTTCTTCGAGAGGATGGTGATGCCGCGTTCCTTCTCGATATCGTTCGAGTCCATGACCCGCTCGGCAACTTGCTGGTTATCGCGGAAGGTGCCGGACTGGCGCAGGAGCTGGTCCACCAGGGTGGTCTTGCCATGGTCGACGTGAGCGATGATGGCGATGTTGCGAATGGCGCGGGACATGGAGGCGGGAAGTCTTTGAAAAGGCGCGGATTCTAACACGTGCTGCGGCGTCGCAGCATGAATTCCGCGGGGGCGGGAGGGGGCCGCGTGCTAGAATCCGCGCCCTTCGTCGAGGAGTGCCCACATGCTCGCAATCATCGGTGGTAGCGGACTGACCCAGCTTTCTACGCTGGAAGTCGTGCGTCGCGAGGTCTGTCGCACCCCCTATGGCGAGCCCTCCGGCGCACTCACTTTCGGCACGCTTGCCGGCAAGCCGGTGGTCTTTCTCGCCCGCCATGGCTACGGCCATACGATTCCGCCGCACCTGGTGAACTACCGCGCCAACATCTGGGCGCTGCATCAGGCACGGGCCACCGCGGTGGTGTCGGTCGCGTCGGTGGGCGGAATCCGCGCCGATTTCGCGCCGGGCACGCTCGCGGTGCCGGACCAGATCATCGACTACACCTGGGGCCGCAAGAACACCTTCTTCGATGGCGGCGAGGCCCCTGTCCGTCACATCGACTTCACCCACCCCTACGACGAAAAACTGCGCCGCAGCCTGCTCGCGGCGGCAACCGACGCGGGCGAACCGATCTTCGACGGCGGCGTGTACGCCAGCATGCAGGGGCCGCGGCTGGAAACCGCCGCCGAAATCAACCGCCTGGAACGCGACGGCGCCGATCTGGTGGGCATGACCGGCATGCCGGAAGCCGCCCTCGCACGCGAACTGGATCTGCCCTACGCGGCGCTGAACGTGGTGGTGAACTACGCGGCGGGACGTTCGTCCAGCGAGCACGGCATCCACTTCGACAGCATCGAACTGGTGTTGCAGGAAGCGATGCTGCGGGTGCGGCGCGTGCTGGAAGCCCTGTGCCGGGCCGGTTGAGCCGCGCGGTACTTCAGCTGGCGCCGCTGTCCAGTGCGGTGAGGTGGCGCTTCAGGCGGTTCAGCAGATCGAGCAGCTGAATCTTCTCGTCGTGGTCGAGCCCCGCAAACAGTTCGATCACCCAGTTTTCGTGCGAACTCGCCATCTGCCGGAACAGGCGCTTGCCTTCCGGGGTGAGATGCACCGTGTAGGCCCGGCGATCGCGCGGATCGTCGCGGCGCTCCACCAGCCCTTCTTCCACCAGCTTGTCGGTCAGCCCGGTCACGTTGCCGCCGGTGACCATCAGCCGGCGCGACAGCTCGCGCATCTTGAGGCCTTCCGGGTTGCGGTCGAGCTGTGCCATCAGGTCGAAGCGCGGCAGCGTCGAATCGAAACCGGTGCGCAACTGGTTGCGCAGGCGCGATTCGACGATGTTGGTGCAGGTCAGCAGCCGCAGCCACACCCGCAGGGCCTCGTGGTCCGTGTCGGTGGCGCGGGTTTCATGGTCGATGATGTCCGGGTCGGCGTTGGACGGCGTTTCGGTCTGTTCTAGCGTCATGGCGATACCTGCAGCGTGCATTGGATGGGCGGAGAGCGCCCTTGCCGGTCATTCTAACGCGTGAATCGGTTAAATCATTCACGCTTAAATTGATTTGATCGGCAGGTATTTTGCGTCCGGTGCGAGCAGAAGCCGGCAAAACCTCACCCCAGCGCCTTCAGCCGGAAGCGCTGCAGCTTGCCGGTCTCGGTGCGGGGCAGGGTGTCGACGTAGGCGATGGCGCGCGGGTACTTGTAGGGCGCCACGGTCTGCTTGACGAAGTCCTGCAGGGTTTTCGTCATCGCCTCGTCGCCGACCTGGCCGGGCTTGAGCACGACGAAGGCCTTGATGATCTGGCCGCGGTCGGGGTCGGGCACGCCGATCACGCCGCATTCGGCCACCGCGGGGTGGGCCAGCAACGCCCATTCCACCTCGGGGCTGGAGACGTTGTAGCCGGAGGTGACGATGATGTCGTCCACCCGCGCGTGGTAGTAGAAGTAGCCGTCCGCATCCATGTGGAAGGCGTCGCCCGGCAGGTTCCAGCCGTTCTTCACGTAGTTCTGCTGGCGCTCGTCGGCGAGGTAGCGGCAGCCGGTCGGCCCTTTGATCGCGAGCTTGCCCACTTCGCCCGGGGGCAGCGGGTTCATGTCGTCATCGACGATCATGCCGGTGTAGCCCGGCAGCAGCTTGCCGAGCGCGCCGGGTCGGTAGTCGTCCGGGCCGGAGGCAATGTAGATGTGGATCATCTCGGTGCCGCCGATACCGTCGTGGATCTGGATGCCGCTCGCCTCGCGCCACTTGTCGCGGGTGTCGGTGGGCAGCGCCTCGCCGGCGGAAACACACTTCTTCAGGCTGGCGATGTCGTACTTGCCCACCAGGCCCGCCATCTGACGGTAGGCGGTGGGCGAGGTGAAGCAGACCGTGGCCTGGTGGTCCTGGATCGCCTGCATCAGCGGTTCGGGCGCGAGCTTTTCGAGCAGCACGGTGCTGGCGCGCGCCCACAGCGGAAAGCACAGCAGGCCGCCAAGGCCGAAGGTGAAGGCGAGCGGCGGCGTGCCGATGAAGACGTCGTCCTGCGTGGGCTTCAGGCAGTGGCGCGGGAAGACCTCGCACATCGCCATCACGTCGCGGTGGAAGTGGATGGTGCCCTTGGGAATCCCGGTGGTGCCGGAGGTGAAACCGATCAGGGCCGGGTCGGTGGCGGCGGTGGCCACGGTGTCGAACTGATCCGGCTTGCCGTCCATGCGGGCCGCGAGTTCGCCCCCTTCGCCGAATAGCATCACGTGGCGCAGCGTCGGGCTCTCGGCACGGGCGTATTCCAGCTCTTCGGCCAGGCTGGCATCGCACAGCGCGTGGCTGATCTCGGCCAGCCGCAGGATCTCCTTCAACTCCTTCGCGCGCAGCAGCGGCATGGTGCCGACGGCGACGCCGCCCACCTTCCACACCGCCAGCCAGCACGCGGCCAGCCAGGGCGTGTTGGCTCCGCGCAGCAGCACCCGGTTGCCCGGCACCAGGCCCATGTCCTCGACCAGGACGTGGGCCAAGCGATTGACTTGCTGGTGCAGCTGGCGGTAAGTCCAGTGGATGTTCTTGCCGATGATCGCGGGACGCTCGGCGTGGCCTTCCGCGAGCGCGCGGTCGAGCAGTTCGGCGGTGGCGTTGAGCTGCTCGGGGAACTGCAGCTCCGGCCGCTCGAAGATCAGTTCCGGCCACTGTTCGGCCGGCGGCAGGTTGTCGATGACGAAGCGGTCGAGATGGGCGCTGCTGTTCATGGTGTCTCCTCTGCCTGGGTAGGGCCCCGGTTCACGGTTGGCTGCGTTGGCCAGTGCGCGGCTGGCAGTTCGCCGCCGCGCGTTGTGAATCAAGTCTTTGCCAAACAGCAGACAAAGTCAATTCATGAACTATAAAGTTCAGAATTATTCACTACTAAAATTAAAATCGGCCGGAACGTCCCGAAAGAGCAGCGCTCGCAGACGTCTCGGCACCCCGTCGGGCTCACCAGAGCGCGCCGCGCTCCGCGCGCATCTTGCGCACCATGGCGTCGAAGAACTTCACCGCGAAGCCGCTATCGCGGATCAGCATCTGGGTGAGGTCGGCGCACTTCTGGCCGATCTCGGCCGGCAGCGGATTGTCCTCGCCCGGGATCATGCCGGCGTGGCACTGAATCTCGGCCGCGCGCTGCACCGTCCACAGCAGGAAGAAGGTCTTGGCGATGTCCATTTCACCAACGGCCACACCGTGGTTGCGCAGCACCAGGATGTGCTTGTCGCCCAGGCTGGCGAGCATGCGCACCTTCTCTTCAGCGAACAGCGTGATGCCCTCGAAGGTGTGGTAGCCGACGCGGCCGTAGAGCTGGGCACCATAGAAGTTGTCGTGCGAGAAGCCTGCCTTCTTGTTTGCCACTGCCGACACCGCGTTGGTGTGGGTGTGGATCACGCAGTGGATGTCCTCGCGCGCACCGTGGATGGCGCTATGCAGCGCGAAGCCGGCCGGGTTGGCGTCGTAGGGCGAGGGCTCCACCTTGTTGCCCTGCAGGTCGACCTTGAGCAGGTTGGCCGGGGTGACTTCGGTGTAATTGAGGCCGAAGGGGTTCACCAGGTAGTAGTTGTCGCCCCCCGGCAGACGCGCCGAGATGTGGTTGAAGATGGTCTCGGTCCAGCCGAAGTAGTCCACCAGGTGGTAGCACTCGGCAAGCTGGATGCGCAGCGCCCATTCTTCGTCGCTGCAGTTGGCCGGTTTGACGACCGCCGGGCTGATGGCTGCATTCATGTCGGATTCCTTGATTCGAGGGTGGGAGAGGGAGGAGGGAGCCCAGCCAGCGGAAAATCAGGCTTTCGCCGCAGCGGACTGGGGGTCGTGCAGATGCTTGCCGCGGAAGCGCGCCAGCGCGATCACCTTGCGGGTGACCGGCATCGGGATGCCGAAGCGTTCGGCCAGTTCGAGCACCGCGTCGCCGATGGCGGCAAGTTCCAGCGGACGGTTCTTCTCGAAGTCCTGCAGCATCGAGGTGCGCACCGGCCCCATCGCGGCGCCGAGTTCGAGGAAGGTGAGCGGATCGATTTCCACCCGCGCGCCGTAGCTCGCGGCCACCAGCAGCACCTCGCGCATGATCGCAACCACGGTTTCCTGCAGTTCCGGCTGGGTGTACAGCTCTTCCAGCGTCGCCCCTGAGATCACCGACAGCGGGTTGGTGCTGATGTTGGCGATGATCTTGGTCCACAGCTTGTCGCGGATGCGCTCCAGCGGCCGCGCCTCGATGCCGCCGCGCTCAACGATGGCGCACAGCGCGCGCAAGCGCTCGCTCATGCTGTTGTCGGGCTCGCCGAACATGATGAGGTGCGGGTTGCGCGCCACCACGTGGCCGGGCTGCGGCGACTCGGCGGTGATGAACACCACGCAGCCGATGACGTGCTTGAAGGGCAGGGCGGCGGCGAGCTTGCCTTCGGGGTCGGTGGCGCGCACCGGCTGGTCGGCGAAGCGGCCGCCTTCGCCATGGAAGTACCACCAGGGCACGCCATTGACCGCCGGCACCACGATGGTGTGCTCGCCGATCAAGGGTGCGAGGCGCGGCAGCATCGCCGGCAGGTCGTGCGCCTTGGCACAGACGAAGATCACGTCCTGCACGCCAAAGTCCGGCTGGTCGCTGGCGCGCACCGGCACCTGATGCGTGCCTTCCAGATCGGTCAGGGTGATGCCGTCGCGACGCAGGACGTCGAGCGTGGCGCCACGGGCGAACACGGTGACATCCATGTCAGCCTTGGCGAGGCGGGCGGCGATGGTGCAGCCGATGGCACCGGCGCCGGCGATGCAGATTTTCGGGGTTCGGGCGGAAGTCATGTTTCGGCTCCGTGGGGCGAGAGGCAGGGTAGCTGCCGTTCGTGTTGGGGGCGTGCCACGGGGGTGAGGGTGATACGCCCGGCAGATGTTGACGTGGGTTCAAGGCGACGTGCGCTGCGCGCGACGAGGTCAGAGTTGTCGGTTTTGCCTCCTCCCCTTCAAGGGGGCGTAGGCGGGGTTTCGCAGAGCACCGCTCTGCGCCGCCGGAGCGGCGGAGCGAAGCGAAGACTCCACGGCTGGCCTGTTTGCTCCCTCCCCTTCAAGGGGAGGGCTGGGGTGGGGATGGGGTTTCGCTCAGCAGTGCCGCACCCAACCCCATCCCCCTCCTAACCAGTAGTCTCGGCTTCGCCTCGCCGCTTCGCCGGCGGCAAGCAGTGCTTGCCGAAACCCCCGCTTCGCCCCCCTTGAAAGGGGAGGGATAAAACCTGTTCCGCCCTACCGCAACCTCAGCTTCCTGCGCGGCGGAGCACCGCCCTCAAGTCGCCAACATCTCCTGATGCTTGCCCCCCAGCCCCAGATACGCCTCGATCACCCTTGGGTCATCCTTCAGCTGCGCCGCCGGCCCTTCCATCGCGATCTGCCCGGTCTCGAGCACATACGCGTAGTCCGCCACCTGCAGCGCCGCCCGTGCGTTCTGCTCCACCAGCAGGATCGACACGCCGCGCTTTCTCAGCTCCGCGATGATCCGGAAGATTTCCCGCACGATCAGCGGCGCCAGGCCCAGGCTCGGTTCGTCCAGCATCAAGAGCTTGGGCTTGGCCATCAGCGCGCGGCCCACGGCCAGCATCTGGCGCTCGCCGCCGGAGAGCGTGCCGGCGAGCTGGCCGCGGCGTTCTTTGAGGCGCGGGAAGAGGTGATACACCTCTTCCATCGTCTGGCCGTGGTCGCGCTTGCCCATGCGGTAGCGCTGGAAGGCGCCCAGCGTCAGGTTGTCTTCCACGGTCATCTCGCCGAAGAGTTCGCGCTTTTCCGGCACCAGGTTCATGCCGCGCGCGACCATGCGCTCGACTTCCGGCACCGCTTCGATGCTGCCGTCGAAAGCGACTTTGCCCTTGGAGTTGAGCACCCCCATGATCGCGGAGAGCATCGTCGTCTTGCCCGCGCCGTTGGGGCCGATCACGGTGACGATCTGGCCTTCCCCCACGGTGAGGTTGGCGTTGGTCAAGGCTTCGACCTTGCCGTAGGCCACGCACAGGTCCTGGATCTCCAGCACCTTGTTCTTCGTTTCGTTCGCCATCACTCCACCCCGCCCAGGTAGGCTTCGAGCACCTTCGGATCCTTCTGCACGTCCTCCGGCAGGCCCTCGGCGATCTTCTCGCCGAACTCCATCACCACCACCCGATCGACCAAGCCCATCACGAAGTCCATGTCGTGTTCGACCAGCAGAATCGCCATGCCTTCGGCCTTGAGTTTCTTCAGCAGCTCGCCGAGCGCTTCCTTCTCCTTGAAGCGCAGGCCCGCGGCGGGCTCATCGAGCAGCAGCAGGCAGGGGTCGGAACAGAGCGCTCTTGCGATCTCGAGGATGCGCTGCTGGCCGAGCGCGAGGCTGCCGGCTTCGTCGAACATGTGTTCGGCCAAGCCCACGCGTTCGATCTGGCGGGCGGCTTCCGCGAGCAGGCGCGCTTCTTCTTCGCGGTCCATGCGCCAGGCGGCGCTGAGCACGCCCTTGTCGCCGCGCAGGTGGCCGCCGATGGCGACGTTCTCGAGCACACTCATGGTCGGGAGCAGCTTCACGTGCTGGAAGCTGCGGCTCATGCCCATCCGTGCGATCTCGCGCGAGTCGTGACCGGCCACCGGCTTGCCGCGGAAGAGGACCTCGCCCGAGGTCGGGGTGTCGACGCCCGAGATCTGGTTGAACATGGTGCTCTTGCCCGCGCCGTTGGGGCCGATCAGCGCGAGGATCTCGCCCGCCTTCACTTCCAGGCTCATGTTGTTGTTGGCGATGAGCCCGCCGAACTTGCGGGTGACGTTCTTCGCTTCGAGGATCAGCTCGCCTTTGCCCGGGAGTTCGCGGCGCGGCAGTTCCTTGGCGGCGGCGTCCAGCGTCTTGCGCCTGGCCTTGACCGGCACCAGCTTGGTGAGGATGGGCCACAGGCCGTCGCGGGCGCGTTGCAGCACGATCACCATCATCAGGCCGAAGACGATGACTTCGAAGTTGCCCGACTGGCCGAAGAGGCGCGGCAGGAGGTCCTGCAGCCACTGCTTCAACACGGTGATGACGCCGGCGCCGACCAGCGCGCCCCAGACGTGACCGGCGCCGCCGACCACCGCCATGAAGAGGTACTCGATGCCGATGTGCAGCCCGAACGGGGTCGGATTGACGAAGCGCTGCATGTGGGCGTAGAGCCAGCCCGAGGCGCAGGCGTGCAGCGCGGCGATCACGAAGATGATCATGCGCGAGCGCGAGGTATCGACGCCCATCGCTTCGGCCATCACCATGCCGCCCTTCAAGGCGCGGATCGCGCGGCCTTCGCGGGAATCGAGCAGGTTCTGGGTGGTGAAGACCGCGGCGAGCAGGAAGACCCAGATGAGGTAGTAGATCTCTTCGCCCTGGTCGAGCACCCATCCGAAGATCGAGATCGGCGGAATGCCGGTGAGGCCGGTGTGGCCGCCCAGGCTTTCCATGGTGCCGAAGAGGAAGTACAGCGAAATCCCCCAGGCGATGGTGCCCAGCGGCAGGTAGTGGCCGGAGAGCTTGAGGGTGAGCGAACCGAGCACCACCGCCACCACGGCGGTGAAGGCGAGGCCGACGACCAGCGCGAGCCAGGGTGAGCCGCCCGCCCAGGCGAGCCAGGCGGGCAGATCGGTGGCGGTGCACAGCAGCGCCGTGGTGTAGGCGCCCAGCCCCACGAAGGCGGCCTGGCCGAAGCTGGTGAGGCCGCCGACGCCGGTCAAGAGCACCAGGCCGAGCGCGACCATGGCGTACAGACCGATGTAGTTCAAGAGCGTCACGTAGAACGGCGGCAGCACCAGCGGGGCCACGGCCAGCAGCGCGAGAAAGACGCCGAGCACGAGGCGGGGCGAAAGCATGGTGGAGGCTCCCGGGGTGGAGGCGGAGGGGGTCGCGGACGACGGCTCGATCGGAAGACGGGCGGTCATTCTTCTTCCTCCAGGTGATGGCTGGTGAGCGAGCGCCACAGCAGGAAGGGGATGATGAGCGTGAAGACGATCACTTCCTTGTAGGTGCTGGCCCAGAAGGCGGAGAAGGCTTCAAGCATGCCCACAAGTACCGCGCCGAGCGCGGCCACGGGGTAGCTCACCAGCCCGCCGATGATGGAGCCGATGAAGCCCTTGAGGCTGATGATGAAACCCGAGTCGTAGTAGATGGTGGTGATCGGCGCGATCAGCACACCCGACAGCGTCGCAATCAGCGTGGCGAGAAAGAAGCTCGCCTTGCCGGCGAACACCGGCGAGATGCCCATCAACTGGGCGCCAACGCGGTTGATCGCGGTGGCGCGCAGCGCCTTGCCATACACGCTGCGTTCGAAGAACTGGTAGAGCACGATGATGAGGCCGACCGATACCGCGATGACCCACAGCGTCTGGCTGTTGAGGGTGATCGGGCCGAGTTCGAGACCCGCCTCGGAGAAGGGCGTGGTCTTGGCCCCGCTGGGACCGAACAGCAGCAGCGCGATACCGACCATCGCCACATGCACCGCGATCGAAACGATCAGCAGGATCAGCACCGGCGCGGACGCGATCGGCTGAAAGAACAGGCGGTAGATCTGCGGCCCGAGCGGCACCACCAGCGCCAGCGTGAGCAGCACCTGCACGCTCATCGGCAGTTCGGCCAACGGCAGGCGATAGAGCGCGAAGCCGAGCACGAAGGGGTAGGCCAGGCGGAACGCCTGCGCGCCGGAAAAGCGCACGCGGCCGCTGTTGCGGAAGGCGGCGAGCACGTCGGCGACGGCCACCGCAACCGCGAAGCCGGCCAGCAGCCAGACCAGGGCGGGGGCCTTGCCGGCCTGGAAGGCGGCCATCGTCAGCGCGCCGAAGGCAACGAATTCACCCAGCGGAATGAACAGCACCCGGGTGACGGTGAAGACGAGGAGGATGGAGAGCGCCAGCAACGCATAGATCGCGCCGTTGGTCACCCCGTCCTGCCCGAGGATCATGGCTATCTGCAGGTTCATGGAATCACTAGTCCTTCGATCGGGGACCTCGCCCGGTGCAGGCTGCACACCGGGTCCGGCTGGGCGACGCGTGTGGCGCCATGTTCTCCGGGCCGGGCGGCATCGCGGGATGAGCGAAGCCGCCAGGCAAACCCGCGCCACGGGGATCGACCCGTGGACACCGGCTGGTCCGGGGAAACCTTGCGGTTGCCGCTCCCGAACTGCGGGTGGCGGTCCGCTTTTGTACGTTATGAGCCCCCGCCGCGCTGCGGTCTGCCTTGCCGCTGCGTCCTCCTCAGGCGCAGCGGGCGGCGGGGGAAATGCGAGTCGGCGGCAGGCTTACTTCAGCAACGCCCAGTTGCCGTCCTTCACCGTGATCATCACGCGGCCGCGCTCGTCGAAGCCGCTGTGGTCTTCCGGCGTCATCGTGTACACGCCCTGGGTGGCGACCAGTTCCTTGGTCTGCTCCAGCGCGTCGCGCAGCGCGGCACGGAATTCCTTGGTACCCGGCTTGCCCTTCTTGGCCGCGGTCGGGATGGCCTGTTGCAGCAGCAGGCCAGCGTCATAGACGTTGGCGCCGAAGGTGGCCGGCTTGTTGCCGTGCAGCTTCTCGTAGGCGGCGATGTAGTCGCTGGCGACCTTCTTCGACGGGTTGCTGTCGGCGATTTCCGGCAGCACCAGCATCAGGCTGGCGGCGAGGATGGTGCCCTCGACCTTCTTGCCGCCGAGCTTCAGGAAGTCGGGCAGCGCGGCGCCGTGGGTCTGGTACATCTGGCCCTTGTAGCCCATGTCGAACAGCGTGGTCTGCGGCAGCACCGACGGGCCGCCCGGGGCGGTCACCAGCACCGCGTCGGGCTTGGCGCCGAGGATCTTGAGCGCCTGGCCGGTCACCGAGCTGTCGGAGCGCTGGAACTTCTCGCTGGCGACGATCTTGATGCCCGCCTTCTCGGTCAGGGCGCCCATCACCTTGGCCCAGTTTTCGCCGTAGGGGTCGGCGGTGCCGATCAGGCCGAGGGTCTTCACGCCGGCCTTGGTCATGTGGTCGACCAGCGCCTTGGCGATGATGTCGTCGTTCTGGGTGGTCTTGAACACCCACTTCTTCTGCTCGTTCATCGGCAGCACAACCGCGGCGGTACCCACCGGCGCCAGCATCGGCACGCCGGCTTCGGCGACGAACTGGATGGTGCCCATCGCGTTGGGCGAGCCCGAGGGCCCGATGATGGCGTCGACGTTCTGCTCGGAGATCAGCTTCTTCACCGCGGTGACCGAAGCGGTGGAGTCCGACGCGTCGTCGAGCGAGATGTACTCGACCGTCAGGTCGCCCACCTTGGTCGGCAGCAGCGGCACGGTGTTCTTCTGCGGAATGCCGACCAGCGCCGTGGGGCCGGTGGCCGAGGCGATGACGCCGACCTTGACCTGGGCGAAGGCGCTGCCCGCAAAGGCGGCGAGGGTGGCGAGGGCGACTGCAGCGGGGAGTTTTTTCAGCTTCATGGCGGTATTGCTCCGGTGGTGTGGTCGTGCTGCGAACAGAAAAGTGACTGCGGGAGGGTGCTTCAAATCGTGATCGTGCCCACGCTCGCCCCGCCGCAGACATACAGTGTCTGCCCGGTGACGAAGCTGTTGGCGGGGTCGGCGAAGAACATCACCGCGCGGGTGACGTCGTCGGCACGGCCGACGCGCTGCACCGGGATCGCCTTGGCCAGCGCCTTTTCACGCTCGCTGCCGGGTTCGATCACCGCGTAGTACATGTCGGTCTGGATCGGGCCGGGCGCCACCACGTTCACCGTGATGCCCTTGGGCGCGAGTTCGAGCGCCCAGGTGCGCGCCATGCCGATCATGCCGGCCTTGGTGGCGGAGTAGGCGGTGCGGGTCTGCAGGCCGAGCGCGCCGCGCGAGGACATCAGCACGACGCGGCCGAAATTGCGCTCCGTCATGCCGGGCAGGAAGGCCTGCATCAGGCTGATCGCCGCGCCGAGGTGGATCTGGGTGAGGCCCTGCAGCTCTTCGAGCTTGACCTCGCCCAGCAGCTTGGGCCAGATCACGCCGGCGTTGTGGATGAAATGGCTGACCGGGAACTCGCGGGCGATCTCCTGCGCGGCCTGTTCGGTGGCGGCGGCATCGAGCAGATCGGCCTGCACGGTCTTGAGGCGCGGATGGGTCCAATCCGGTGCGCGCCGCGCCACCGAAACGACGTCGTAGCCATCTTCCAGCATGCGCTTGCAGATGTCGGCGCCGATGCCGGCGGAGCCGCCGGTGACCACTGCGACCATTCGTTCGCTCATCGTGGTCTCCTCAGACGCTCGGGGTCAGCGCCAGCACGCGCAGCGGGCTGCCGGAACCGTTACGGATCTTGAGCGGGGCGGCGAAGATCAGCGCGCCCTGCGGCGGCAGTTGGTCCAGGTTGGTGAGGCATTGCAGGCCGTAGCGGTTGTTGCCGTGCATGTAGTAGTGGCAGGGGTAGGGCGGGTTCAGGTGATGCGCCTGGCCGGCGTCGGTGCCGACCGATTCTGTGCCGAAACCATGCACGTTCCGTTCCTGAACCAGCCAGGGCACCACCTCGGCGTCCGGCCCGGGCGAATGCGCACCGTCTTCGGCCATGTTGAGGTATTCCCTGGGCGTGGTGCGCTTGGACCAATCGGTGCGCAGCAGCACCCAGGCGCGCTCGGGAATGCGGCCGTGCTTCTCTTCCCAGGCCTTCACAAAGTCGATCGTGAGCAGGAAGTCGGGGTTCTCGGCGCACTCCTTCGAGACGTCGATCACGCAGGCGGCGGCGATGAAGTTTTCAGCGGGGATGGAGTCGACCGCGTTGTCCGGCAGGTCCTTGCCGCTGATCCAGTGGATGGGCGCGTCGAAGTGGGTGCCGGTGTGCTCCGACATCGAGAAGTTGTTCCAGTACCAGGCCGGGCCGCGCTCGTCATAGCGCGAGATTTCCTCGACGCGGAAGGGCCAGGGCTGACCGAACTCTGGCGGCAACTGGATGATGGGGAATTCAGGCGTGAGGGTCTGGGTGAGGTCGACCATTTTCAGCCGGCCCGACAGCAGCTCGGCGAGGAATTGGGTGAGGATGGGGGTGGTCATCTGTCGTTCTCCGTTCTGCGTTTCCGTTCCTCCCCCTTCAAGGGGGGCGGAACAGGGGTTTCAGCGAGCCCGCTCGCTGCCTGCGTAGCGGCGAGGCGTAGCCGAGACTCCCGGTTAGGAGGGGGATGGGGTTGTTCTGCGCGCCTATTACCCCATCCCCACCCCAACCCTCCCCTTGAAGGGGAGGGCGTTCACTCGCGCTTTACTGGTTGCCAAGCTCCCGCTCGACCGCCTTGTGGTTCTCCCGCAGCCGGCCGCGGATTTCCTCCGCGATATCACCGACATACGCATCCTCGATGCCGTCCTGCAGCCCCTTGACGATGGCCTTGGCAACCGCCGACGGCGCGACCTTGGGCGGCGGGGTGAGCTGTTCCCACTCTTCCTCGACCGGGCCGGGGAAGACGTTCAGCACGCGCACGCCGGCGCCGCGCAGTTCGGCGCGCAGGGTTTGCGAGGCCGACAGCGCGGCGGCGATCGAGGCCGACCAGGCGCCACGCGAGGGCAGGGCGGCGAGCGCGTGGATGGAGAGCACGTTCACCCACGCCACCGCGTTGTTGGTGCCGTCCGCGGCGCGGAAGCACATGCCCGGCGCAAACGCCTGGGCGAGGCGCATCAGGCCGAGCACGTTCACTTCCATTGCGTCGCGGGCGAGGTTGATGTCCTTGCGGCCGAGAATGCCGCCATCCCTGAGGTAGGCGGCGGTATTCACCAGGATCTCGACCTTGCCGCCGATCGAAGCGGCGAGGCGATCCACCGAATCGGTGTCGGTGACGTCCAGCTCGACCACCTGGATGCGGGCATCCGACGCGACCAGCTTGTCGAAGGCGGGCACCGTCTTCCACGTCGAGGAGTCGCCGAGGAAGACCGCGCTGGCACCGGCGTCCAGCATCGCCTTGGCGACTGCCATGCCGACCGCCGACTTGCCGTCGGTGACCAGCACGCGGCGGAACTTGGGATCGCAGGTCGATTCGCGCATCTGCGGGGCATCGTTCATGTTGGGGGTGTCCTTTTCCGGCAGGGCGTGGAGCACCGCCTGGCCGCTGCGGTCGAGCTTGAGGGTGAGGCGGACGCGGCTGCCGTCGGTGCCGGGCTCGGCGCAGTCCTCATGCACGTGGGCGACCACCGAGGGGCCGGCATCCATCTTGACGGTGCCGACGCGCCACGGCAGGCGTTCGCGGAAGTAGAGGTCGTTGCTGTGGCGCAGCGTGGTGCTGGCGATCAGGGTGCCGCGGTTGTTCACCGGCTTCCACGCGAGGTGTTCCGACAGGCAGTGGCCGCAGACTTCGCGCGGCGGGTACTGCACGGTTTCGCATTCGGCGCACACCTGCATCTCGAACACGCCTTCGGCCGCCGCGCGGGTGAGGCCGAGCGCGGTACGGCTGCGCGGCACCGGCGGCAGGGTGGCGAGCCGGGTGCGCTGGACCGGGTTCTTCTTTTTCGGTTTGGCGAGCGGTTCGGTCATGCCTGCCCCCGTTCGAGGACGGCGGCGCCGGAACACAGGCCGCGGTCGTAGTTGATCATGCCGAAGCCGGACACCATGCCGATCTTCGCGTCCTGCACCTGGGTGCGGCCGGCGCCGCCGGTGAGCTGGCGCAGCGCCTGCACGAAGCCGAGGTAGCCGCCGGCGGCGCCGGCCTGGCCCACCGAAAGCTGGCCGCCCGAGGTGTTGAAGGGGAAGCTGCCTTCGATGGTGAAGCTGTGCTCGCGCACGAAGGCGGGCGCCTCGCCCTTGGCACAGAAGCCGAGGTCCTCGAACTGCATCATGTTGATGACCGGGTAGTCGTCGTAGGTTTCGAGGAAATCAACGTCCGCGGGCGCGATGCCGGCGTGCTCATAGAGCGCATCCTTGTCCATCGCCCAGCCGCCGCGGAACTGGATCGGGTCTTGCGGGAAGGCGTTGTGGCGTTCGATGGTGGAACGGATGCGCACGAAGGGCAGCTTCAGCGCTCGGGCGCGGTCCTCGGTCATCACCAGATAGCCTTCCGCCCCGGCGCAGGGCATCACGCAGTCGAACAGGTGGATGGGGTCGGTGATCGCGCGCGCTTCCATGTACTGCGCCAGCGTCAACGGCTTCTTCATCAGCGCGTGCGGGTTCTTCAGCGCGTTGTCGCGCTGGGCGACGCAGAGCTTGCCGAAGTCCTCGCGGGTGGCGCCGTAGTGCCGCATGTAGTAGTCGGTCAGCAGCGCGAAGCTGGCGTTGGGGCCGCCGGCGCCGTAGGGATAGACCGCGTCCTGCGCGAAGCGGGAGAACTGGCTGACGGTATTGCGGAAGGAATCGACCGCGTTGGTGTCGCCGGCAATGCAGGCGATGACTTCGGCGTCGCCGGCCTGCACTGCACGCGCCGCACGGCGCAGCGCGACCACGCCGGAGGCGCCACCCATCGGGATGTGGTCCAGCCAGCGCGGGCTCATGCCGAGGTGCTGCATCAGGCCGACCGCGGTATCCGGGCCGAGCGTGAAGCTGGAGACGCAGACGCCGTCGATGTCGGCTTTGGCCAGCCCGCTGCCGCGCACCAGTTCGCCGAGCGCGCGGCCCAGCCACCAGTGCGCGCTGCGCGTGGAGTAGCGCGCATACGGGATGGTGACCGGCAGCACGGCGACGACGCCGTCGTAGCCTTGCCGTTTGCGGGTGCTCACTTGTGATCCCCCTGCCGCTTCTTCATTGCGCAGGTGTTCACACAGTCGGGGCTATCGACCAGTGTTGGTGCAAGCGCCTTGAGTTCGCCGCGCTGGATCTTGTTGGTGGTGGTGAGCGGCAGCGCGGGCACGAAGGCGACGTAGCCCGGCGCCTTGTAGTACGCAAGCTGCGACAGCGTCCAGTTCACCAGGTCGGCGGCGGCCGCTTCCATCGCGGCGCGGTCGGCCGGCCAGTCCTGCGCCACCACCAGCGCCATCACCTCGTCGCCGCGCACCGCGTCGGGCACCGCGGCGACGGCCACCGACTTCACCAGCGGGTGCTGCTGCAGCACGGCCTCCACTTCCACTGCGGCGATGTTCTCGCCGCTGCGGCGGATGACGTTCTTCTTGCGATCGACGAAGTGCAGATAGCCGTCGGCGTCGCGGCGCACGATGTCGCCGGTGTGGAACCAGCCGCCAGCCCAGGCTTCGTCGGTGGCCGCCGGGTCCTTCAGGTAGCCGGCGAGGAAGCCGTAGCGCGGGTCTTCACCGGCGTGGCGTACCAGCAGTTCGCCCTGTTCCTCGGCGGCGGCCTCGGTGCCGTCGTCCTTGACGATGCGCACCAGCACATCGGCCTCTTCCTTGCCGAAGCAGGAGGTGCCGATGTGGCGCGGCTCCTTGTTGGCGATGACGACGGCGCCGGCGCCGGTTTCGGTCATCGCCCAGGCTTCCAGCAGCGGGAAGCCGAAGCGTTCCTCGAAGATGCCGTGCAGGGTGCGGTCCACCCCGGCGCCGAAGCCGAAGCGCACGCTGTGTTCGCGGTCGGCCACGGTGGGCTCGGCCTTCATCAGCATCGCCGGCATCACGCCCAGGTAGTGCACCACGGTGGCGCGCGATTCGCGCACGCTCGCCCACCAGCTGCGCGGGTGGAAGCGGTCGAGCGGGATCAGGCAGCCGCCGGTCATCACCATCGCCATCGCGGAGTAGGCCATGGCATTCATGTGCACCAGCGGCAGCGGCGTGATCATGCGTTCGCGGCCGGGTTGCAATGCGGCCAGTCCGCCGATCTCCGAGTACCACTTGCCCGCATGCAGGAAGTAGCGGTTGGGCAGGATGCAGCCCTTCGGCCGGCCGGTGGTGCCGGAGGTGTAGAGCAGGGCGCATTCGGTCAGCTCGTGCGGTGCGGTGTCCGCCAGCGGCGCCGGGAAGGCGGCGGCCGGCGGCAGATCACGCTCCGCCATCACCTTGAACGGACGCCCGGCCTTGTCGGCGGCGGCGATCAGGTCGTCATGGCGATGGGGCAGCGCAACCGCCAGCGCGATCTCCGAATGCCCGATCAGGTATTCAAGCTCGGCCGCGCGCATGTCCGGGTTGATCGGCACCACCGAGACGCCAAGCGCATTGAGGGCAAACCAGTGCAGGAAGAAGCCGGGCCGGTTCTCCAGCAGGATGCCGACGCGGTGGCCGTGGCCGTAGCCGGCGGCGGCATAGGCGGCGCGCAGGAACTCGATGCGCTCCGCCGCCTCGGCATAGCGCAGTTCGCCGGCGGCGATGCCGTAAATCTGCGCGGTCTCCGGCAGGATGCAGAGGAAGGGCTGTTTCGCCCAACGCACCGCGGCGAGCGAGAAGGCCTGATGAACAGTGTTTGCCAAGATGTTCTCCGCCTTACATGAAGAGCTGGATGTTGCCGAAGGCGGCATCGCAATTGACCAGATCGACGCGCTTCTGGCGGATCTTGAGCACGCCATCCACCGCGACGAGTTGATGGGTGGCCCAGCCGGCATACAGCGTCTGCTTGTCCTGGCGGGTTTCGGTGTAGTGGAAGGCGGTGCGCACGGTGTATTCGCCCTTGTCGGCGTCGAAGGCTTCGATGCTCGGGGCCTGCAGCAGGTGATGGCAGCGGCTCTTGGGCTGCTGCGAGAAGGTGCGCTGGCCGTTCAGGCGCTCGATGCGCACGCGCAGCAGCAGCGTGTCTTCGTACAGCAGCGAGGTATGGAGCTTGGGGTCCTGCTGGTCGTGGGCGAGCGGCATCCAGTAGTAGGCGTCGTCGGTGAAGAGCGCGAGCCAGTCGTTGAAGCGCTGCTCGTCGAGCATGCGGGCTTCGGCATAGACGAAGTCGGTGAGGGTCTTTTCGGTGATGGCGGTCATGGCGTTGTCCTTTTGCGGGTGTCGCAGCTCCGTGCGTCGGTGCGCGCGCTCAGGCGGGGCAGGCCCGGTGGCCAAACTCCCTCCCCTTCAAGGGGAGGGTTGGGGTGGGGATGGGGTTTTGCGCAGCCCCAACCCCATCCCCCTTCTAGCCTTCCCCTTGAAGGGGGAGGAACTAGAACCGGGCCGTGACACGCGTGGTGCAACGGCGACGCTTCTCGACTCACATGCTTTCCGTCATGTACTTCAGCCACGCGCGGAACTGGGCGCGCATCTGCATTTCGTTGGTGCCGTTGGTCACCACGTTCTTCTGGTCCTTCTCGGCGGGGTCGTACAGGCGGCCGACGTTGATCCAGTCGCGGCCGCGGGCGTGCAGGCCTTCCTGGGCGCGCTCGTACATTTCGAGGTCGTCGTGGCCGACCACCGAGGTGGGGGCGTTGATCAGGCGGTTGTACATGGTGGTGCGCTCCAGCAGCATGTCCGGCGCGCCGACCAGGCGGAAGGTCCAGGACTCGACCAGCGTCTTGTCCGCCGCGATCGGCTTGAACAGGCGCAGGGTCTGGATCGGGCCCTTGATCATGATGTTGGGCCAGTACACCGTGTTGTGGCGCACGTCACCGAGGATCTGGTGGGCGCGGTCCTCGCCGTAGGCGGCCACCATCTGCTCCCAGTAGCCGGGGATGGCGGAGTAGGCGGCGTGGATCGAGTTGGACACGCCGGTGTGGCCGTGGCCGTTTTCCCATACGCGGATGCCCATGCCTTCGAAGAATTCGTAGGGCGACATGAAGGGCGCGAAGAGCTCCACCGCCATCGGCTTGGGCGTGCCTTCCGGGGCCTCGTTCCACACCCGCACGGCGGTGCCGGCCGAGGATTCGTGGGCGACCATCGGGTGGCAGGTGTCGGTCTGGTTATCGACCAGCATCTTCCAGTTGCAGTTGTGCATGTAGCGCAGCACCCCGCCGGCGACTTCCAGCTTGCCCTCGGGCGAGCGGTCCACCATGTTGTCGATGGTGGAGAGCGATTCGCCGAAGTATTCCTCGAAGCTGGGGCCCCCCGGGTTCAGCCGGCAGAACACGAAGTCGCGATAGACCTTGACGTTCTTCACCGGCGCCATGCCCTGGCTGGCCTCGCAGTTTTCGAAGCCGGTGTTCTCGTAGCCCTTCTTCAGCGGAATCGCGAGCAGGCTGCCGTCGGTCTTGAAGGTCCAGGCGTGGTAGGGGCAGCGGAAGAACTTGCCGGTGTTGCCACAGACCTCGCCCGCCACCTTCACGCCCTTGTGCGGACAGCGGTTGTAGAGCACGCGGATGCTGTCGTCGGTGTGGCGCACCATCACCACCGGCTCGGTGCCGACGGTGGTGGTGTAATAGTCGCCCTTGTTCGGCACCTGGCTGGCGTGGCCGACATAGACCCAGGTGTTGGCGAAGAGATGCTCCATCTCCAGCTCGAACAGCTCCTGGTCGATGTAGGTGTCCTTGTGCACCTCGGTGTCGCGCACCAGCGCGCGGATGGCGTCCGGGTTGCCGCGATACGTGTTGGTCGTGCTCATCGTTGTCCCCCTTGGGTCAGAGATCGAGCACCAGGCG
Source organism: Azoarcus olearius (assembly GCF_001682385.1). Taxonomy (NCBI): domain Bacteria; kingdom Pseudomonadati; phylum Pseudomonadota; class Betaproteobacteria; order Rhodocyclales; family Zoogloeaceae; genus Azoarcus; species Azoarcus olearius. The sequence continues at coordinate 2,279,800 of NZ_CP016210.1, read as the reverse complement.
CGGCGTCTTCGCGCGCGAGATGCAGATCTGAATCAGTTTGCCGCCGGCCTTTTCGGCGTCGGACAGGAAGTAGTCGCGGTGGTCGGGCACGCCTTCCAGCACCGTGGCGGTGCACACGCCGCATTCGCCGCGCTTGCAGTCGTACATCGGGTCGCAGCCTTCGGCCTCCATCACGTCGAGGATGGTCTTGTCGGCCGGAATCAGCAGCACCTTGCCGGATTGCGCCAGCTCCACCTCGAACGCCTGATCGCCCGCCACCGGCGCGGCCGCGGCGAAGAGTTCGAAATGCACGCGCTCCGAGGGCCAGCCGCGCGTCTTGGCGCCTTCGATCAGCGCGTCGATCATGCCCTTGGGGCCGCACACGTACAGGTGCTGGGCGGTGTCCAGACCATCGAGCAGGGCGCCGAGGTCGAGCCGGCTGGCGGGGTCGTCGTCGGCATGGACGAAGAAGGCATTGCCGGCGAGCGCGGCGAGTTCATCGACGAAGGCAAGCTGGTCACGGCTGCGGCCGCTGTAGTGCAGTTCAAAGGCGCGGCCGGACGCCTGCAGCGAGGCCGCCATCGCCGCGATCGGCGTGATGCCGATGCCGCCGGCGATCAGCACGATCGGGCGCTCGCCTGCTTCCGCGGCGTGCAGCGGAAAGTCGTTCTTGGGGCCGCTGACCTTGACCGTGTCGCCCACGGCGAGGCCGTGCATGTAGCGCGAGCCGCCGCGGCTGGCGTCTTCGAGCCGCACGCCCAGCCGGTAGGCCAGCGGCGCCTCGAAGGCGGCGGCGTCTGCATCGAAGGAGACGAGGGAGTAGCACCGCGCATCGGCCAGCCCCGGAACGCTCACCTGCAGGTGGGCGCCAGGCGTGAAGGCAGGGAGGGAGCTTCCCGCCGGCGCCCGCAGGTGAAGGGTGCGGATCAGCGGCGTTTCCGCCTCGATCGCGCTGATCGTGAGTTCCAGTTCTGGCATTTCGGTGTCGTCCTCTCTCGTCCCGTTCGATTTTTCTGCCGTGGCTCAGGCCGCTTGGCGGGCCAGTTGATTGCCGGCGGTCAGGTTGCCCTTGAGCAGCATGCCGAGCTGCGCATCGAGCTGGCGGCCCTGTTCGTCCGCCATTGCCGCTTCCAGCAGCTGATGCAGGGTGGCGGCGGCCTGCGGGCGGCCCGCCAGTTCGTCCGCGGCCTTCATCAGCGCGGCAAAACGCTTGTCGCCACGGTCGTGGGTGCCGCTGTAGCCCTTGACGATGCGGCGGCAGTGGAGGGTTTCCACGGCGAGGTCGTAGTCGCCCTTGCCGACCAGGCGCACCACGCGCTCCAGCCAGTCCTTCTGCTGCGCGGTCTCGATCTGGTGGCGCAGCAGGCTGCGGCGGAAGCGGCGCATGCCGGCCAGCGCGTAGAGCGCCAGGAACCAGGTCAGCGTGCCGGTGCGGACGCGGCGGCCGTGTTCCATCTTGCGCTTGACGAAGCCGCCGATGCCCTTGGAGTTTTCCAGCCAGCGGCCGAGGCCGGCGGGCAGGGTGCCGCAGATCTCTTCCAGGCGCGGATGCATGAACTCGGTGGTGTAGACCAGCTGGTCCGCCTTGGCGCCGACTTCCTTCTTGACGCGCTCGAAGCGGCTGCCGCGGGTCTTGAGGTCGGCGACGCGGATCACGTCGTCGTAGCTCATCGCCACCGCAATGCGATGGGCCGCGGCCTGGGTCAGCGCCCAGCCCTTGGCTTCGCCGCCGTTGCGTTCGTCGAGCGCGCGCAGCTCGCCGCACTTCTGCAGGTATTCGGCGGCGTAGGCGACGTCCTGGTAGTCGATCAGGCGACGCAGGCCGGCGACCAGCATGCCGTGCGCGACCGGCGGAAATTCCGCCTTCACCTTGTCGAGCAGCTTCTGCACTTGCGGGTTGGCAACGCGGTCGGGCACGACCGGGGCGGGGCGGCTGGTGTCGATCGCGGCCGGCACTTCCGGCGCCTTGGAGGCGGCTTCGAAACCGAGCGCGAAGGCGCGCAGGCTGGGCTCCACGCCCTTGCCGCTGGAGCGGATGGTTTCCTCGAAGGCTTCGCGGCCGAAGGGCAGGGCGCCCGAACCGGCGATGGCGCCGAACAGGCTGGCCGAGATCACGCTGCCGGCCTTTTCAGCCAGGGCCTGCAGGTCGAAGGCAAGCACGCGCTTCGCGGCTTCGCGGCCGGCGTCGAGCACCTTGTTGGGGTCGCCGATGCCGTTGCCAAGCGCGGCCTTTTCGGTCACCGAATAGCTGCGGTGGGTGGAGGTGATCAGCGTGGTGCGGTCCGGCGCCACCAGCCCGCGCTGCATCGCGCGGCCGGCTTCCATCAGCTCGGCGGCCACCACCAGATCGACGTCGCCCGGGGTGGGCATCATCGCCAGCGTGGGCGGCTTGCCGGCGGCCTTGGCAGCGGATTCGGGCAGCAGTTCCAGGTAGTAGATGGTGGCGCCGGTGCGCTGGGCGACGCCCGGCACCGAGGTGGTCTGCGCCCACCAGCCGGCGTGTTCCGCCATCTCGACGATCCAGTCGGCGAGCACGCCGCCGCCCTGGCCGCCCATGGCGAGGATGGCGATCTTGATCGGGGTGCCCGGGTGAAGAACGATATTGCTCATGTCTGTTTCTCTCCTCGGGCTCACAGGGCGTACTGGGCCAGACGGGCGGCGCGACGGCGCTGCAGCCAGCCGATCACCGCGCTGCGGATCTTCGCGATGAAGCGGTCGCCGCCGGTGGGGTTGTGGATGATGTCGGCGCGGTAGAAGGACGGGCACAGCACCGCCGCTTCGGCCACTTCGCCGCAGTTGCCGCAACCGACGCAGCCGCTGTCGACATGGGCCACCGGATCTTCCTTGAGCGGATCGCCGCTGTCCTTGACCGACAGCGAGGGGCAGCCGGACAGGCGGATGCAGGCATGGTCGCCGGTGCACACGTCCGGATCGACGCCGAAGCGCTCCTTCACCGCGCGCTCGCCCGCTTTCACCTTCTTGGTGAAGATCGGCTTTTCGCGGCGCTGGCGGTTCAGCATGCATTCCGACTGGGCGATGATGACCTTGGGGCCGTCGGTGGTGGTGGTCAGTGCTTCTTCCAGCGTGTCGCGCATGCGGGCGACGTCGTAGGTGCGGTCGATGGTGCGCACCCACTTCACGCCCGCGCCCTTGATGGCGGCCTCGATCGGGTTCTTGGTGGAACGGTCCGGGTTGTCCGCACGCGAGGACGGAATGTCCTGGCCGCCGGTCGCCGACGAGTAATAGTTGTCGACGATGACGATGACGCCGTCGTTCTTGTTGAACACCGCGTTGGCGATGCCGGAGGTCAGGCCGTTGTGCCAGAAGCCGCCGTCGCCCATCACCGAGATCGAACGCTTGCCGGTCTTGACGTTGAAGGCCGAGCTGGACGCCGCGCCCAGGCCGTAGCCCATGGTGGTGGCGCCGAGGTTGAACGGCGGCAGGATGGAGAACAGGTGGCAGCCGATGTCGCACGACACATGGTGTTCGCCGAGGTCGGCCTGGGCCAGTTTCATCGCCGCGAAGATCGGCCGCTCCGGACAGCCGACGCAGAAGCCGGCGGGGCGGGGCGGCACCACGTCGGCGAGCGCCTTGACCTTGGGATGGAAAGTGATCGGCACCGCCGCCGGCTTGGCCTTGGGCACCGGCGCCACCGCGGCTTCGGCCACTTCGTCGGCGGCCACCGCTTCGTGAGTGGCCAGCGCATCCGGCTGATGCGCCTTCAGGAAGGCCTCGATGCCGGCGCGCATCGCCGCGGTGGTGTATTCACCCGCCATCGGCAGCACGTCCTTGCCGGACAGATGGGTGGCGACACCGGCCTTGCGCAGGATGGCGTGCAGGTTCTGCTCGATGTAGTCGGGCTGGCCTTCTTCCAGCATCAGCACCGCGCGCTTGCCTTCGCAGAACTGGACGACTTCCTCGTCGATCACCGGGTAGGTGACGTTCATCACGTACATCGGGATGCGGCTGTTGCCGTAGCTGTCGGCCAGGCCGAGCAGCTGCAGCGCGCGGATCACGCCGTTGTAGAGGCCGCCTTGCAGGATCAGGCCGATGTCCTTGAAGTCGCCGTCGAAGAACTCGTTGAGCTTCCTTTCGCGGATGAACTTCACCGCGGCCGGCCAGCGCTGCTGGATCTTCTCGTGCTCGTGCTGGAAGGAGGCGGGCGGCAGCACGATGCGGCTGGTGTCGCGCACCGGGTTTTCCAGTGCCTGCTTCAGCGTGTAGCGCGGGCGCTTGTTTTCCTTGGTGATGAAGCGGCCATGGACGTGACAGGAGCGGATGCGCACCTGCAGCATCACCGGGGTGTTGGAGGCTTCCGACAGCTCGAAGCCGTCTTCCACCGACTGCACGATGGATTCCAGGTTGGGGCGCGGGTCGAGCAGCCACATCTGCGACTTCATCGCGAAGGCGTGCGAGCGCTCCTGCATGATGGAGGAGCCTTCGCCGTAGTCCTCGCCGATGATGATCAGCGCACCGCCGGTCACGCCGCCGGAGGCGAGGTTGGCAAGCGCGTCGGAGGCAACGTTGGTGCCGACGGTGGATTTCCACGTCACCGCGCCGCGGATCGGGTACATCACCGAGGCGGCCAGCATGGCGGCGGCGGTGGCTTCCGAAGCGCTGGTTTCGAAGTGGACGTCGAGTTCCTGCAGGATCTCGTTGGCGTCGGCCAGCACGTCCATCAGGTGGGAGATCGGCGAACCCTGGTAGCCACCCACATAGCCCACGCCCGACTGCAGGAGCGCCTTGGTGATGGCCAGGATGCCTTCGCCGCGGAACTCCTGGCCCGCGGGGATGCGCAGTTGCTGCACTTCCTTCTTGAAGGAACGCTCAGCCATGAATCGTCTCCTTTCCTGCGGCGCGAACGCCGTTGCTGCTGCAGGCCTGTTGGGGAGGCCGGATGCACGCCGCGCTGTGCGGAGTGCCCGAATGGGCCAGATCGAGGTCGGCCATGTTTTTCTCCTTCGACTCGTCCCGCGTACTGCGCCGGATGTGTTGCAGCGCAAGAGAATCGGGACTGGAATCTACGTTGTGATAACTACTTTAGGAATGAACATTTCCGCTGTCAATGGAAAAGATGAAATTTCATGGATGACCAAAAATACCATGAAAAATCAGACAGGTAGCCTGTTCATTGTGGTGCGCACATGCACCATTCAAGTGCCAGAAAAAAGCCTTTCGGCGTAGGCAATTGGGGCGGTTCCCGTGCTGCAACCGCACATTTTTCGGGGGGTCGCGCACCAAAACAATGCATCAGCATAGGTTATCCATGGATAAAGAAATGCCCGGCAACCTGGGGTTGCCGGGCATGAAAAAGGACGGGCGAGGAGAGGGTGTAGCGGGGTTGCCCGTCCCCGGGGTCGAACTCGGAATTCTGCGGGGCGAGCCCGCCCGGCTCAGGACTCGACGAGCGCGAGCACGCGCAGCGGGCTACCCGAACCGTTGCGGATCTTGAGCGGCGCCGCGAGGATCACCGCGCCCTGCGGCGGCAGCTGGTCGAGGTTGGTCAGGCACTGCAGGCCATAGCGGTTGTTGCCGTGCATGTAGTAGTGGCACGGGAAAGGAATCTCCCACTTGAACGACTGCCCGGCGTCGGTGCCGATCGCCTCAACGCCGAAGCCGCATACGTCGCGCGCCTCGATCAGCCACTGCACCACGCCTGCATCCGGCCCCGGCGTGTGCATGCCGTCTTCCCGGGCGTTGAGGTAGGCCTCCGGCGTGGGCTGCCTGGACCAGTCGGTGCGCATCAGCACCCAGGCGCGCGGCGGAATGCGGCAGTGCTTCTCCTCCCAGGCCTGGACGAAGCCCACCGTCAGCAGGAAGTCCGGGTTTGCTGCCACTTCGGCGCTGCAGTCGATGACGCAGGCGGGAGCGATGAAGTGCTCGGCGGGAATCGTGTCCACCGCGTTGTTCGGCAGGTCCTTGCCGGTGACCCAGTGGATCGGCGCGTCGAAGTGGGTGCCGGTGTGTTCGTTGCAGGCGAAGTTGTTCCAGTACCAAGCCGGCCCGCGATCGTCGTAGCGCGACACCTCTTCGATGGTGAAGGGCGCGCACTGGCCAAACTGCGGCGGCAGCGGAATCGTCGGGAACTCGGGCTTCAGCGTCTGGGTGAGATCGACCACGCGGATGCGCCCGCTGGCGAGATCGGTGACGAAACTGGCAAGTGATGACATCGGGCTTCTCCTGGTGTCCGGGGTCGGGCAAAGGCGTTCTCCGGCCGCTGGCCGGCCGTGTCCTGCATCTCTTTTTACGAGGCTAGGGCTTTCGCGCGCAGCCGACTATCCCGTTTCCGCAGGTGCTTATCCGCCAACGGCATTTCTGCATCGGCGCCGTCGGGTCTCCTGGCCGGCCAGCGCTGGCGGACCGGTGAAACGGTTTTTGCGCTGTCGGGATAAACCCGGAACGGATGGGAGCGCGGGTGGGGCAGGGGCTGCCTAGCATGGTTTCCAACGCTGCGCCCCGGCGCAGTGCGCTTTCCTCACCCCCCGGGGCCCAGCCCCGCACCCAGATCCAGGAGATCGAGATGTCAGACGAACCGGTCATCCGCCGGCGCACCGTGGCCCAGGGACACGCGATCAGCGAGGCCCGCGTCAATAACACCCGCACCCAGAGCCAGTACCAACCCTACAAGGACGCCGCCTGGGGTTTCATCAACCACTGGTACCCGGCCGTGTTCAGCAAGGAACTGGCCGAGGACGAGGTCAAGGGCATCCAGATCTGCGGCATCCCCATCGTGCTGCGCCGGGTCGACGGCAAGGTCTATGCGCTGAAGGACCAGTGCCTGCACCGCGGCGTGCGCCTCTCTGAAAAACCGATGTGCTTCAACAAGAAGACGATCTCGTGCTGGTACCACGGCTTTACCTTCGACCTGAAGGACGGCCGCCTCTCCACCATCGTCGCCAACCCGGACGACAAGCTCGTCGGCACCACCGGCATCACCAGCTACCCGACCGAAGAAGTCGCCGGCATGGTCTTCGTCTTCGTGCGCGAGGACGGCTTCCCCGATTCGGACGTGCCGCCGCTCGCCGACGATCTGCCGTTCCGCTTCCCCGAGAACAGCGAGCGCTTCCCGCATCCGCTGTGGCCGGCCGCCCCGAGTCTGCTCGACGACAACGCGGTCGCGCTCGGCATGCACCGCACCGGCTACGGCAACTGGCGCATCGCCTGCGAGAACGGCTTCGACAACGCCCACATCCTGGTCCACAAGGACAACACCATCGTCCATGCGATGGACTGGGTGCTGCCGCTCGGCATCCTGCCCACCCGCGACGACTGCATCACCGTGGTCGAGGATGAAAAGGGCCCCAAGGGCATGATGCAGTGGCTCTTCACCGACCGCTGGGCGCCGGTGCTGGAGAACAAGGAGCTGGGCCTCAAGGTCGAGGGCCTCAACGGCCGCTTCTACCGCACCTCGGTGGTGCTGCCCGGCGTGCTGATGGTGGAGAACTGGCCCGGCGAGCACATCGTGCAGTACGAGTGGTACGTGCCGATCACCGACGACCTGCACGAGTACTGGGAGGTGCTGGTCAAGGTCTGCCCGGACGAGAAGGCGCGCGCCGACTTCGACTACAAGTTCGAGCGCGTCTACAAGCCGCTGTGCCTGCACGGCTTCAACGACTGCGACCTCTACGCCCGCGAGGCGATGCAGAACTTCTACGCCGACGGCACCGGCTGGGACGACGAGCAGCTCGTGGCCACCGACATCTCGCCCATCACCTGGCGCAAGCTCGCCTCGCGCTGGAACCGCGGCATCGCCAAGCCCGGCAAGGGTGTGGCGGGGGCGGTGAAGACACACAGCATCCGCTTCAAGGACACCGCCGCCGGAAAGCCGCCGGGGTACTTCGTGGAGCAGATCGAGGACTGAGGCAAGGGACGCTGTCGCTCCCCCTTGAAGGGGGGGCGTGGTTCTGTCCCTCCCCCTTCAAGGGGGAGGTTAGGAGGGGGATGGGGTTCGCCGCGGTGCTGAACCCAAACCCCTGACCCCATCCCCACCCTAACCCGGGAGCCTCCGCTGCGCTCCGTCGTTCAGCGGGCGGCAAACGATGTTTGCCGAAACCCCCGCTTCACCCCCTTGAAGGGGAGGGGACAAAACCGAGGCGCCCCCCAAAACCTGTGCTTTGACCGGTCGTTCAGAAAGCAGCACATAGCGCTTCCCAGCCCCCCCCGTATCACTACCCCGAACGGCGCGAGCCGCCATCTCCCCATCCCCCGGAGCCCCCACCTTGCAAACCTCCTACCAAAGCATCTGGGCCGAACTCAGGCAGACCAGCTTCAGCCAGGGCTGGACCGACGCCGGCGGCATCAACACGCGTTACCTGCACTGCGGCGACCGTGCCGCCCCGGCGCTCATCCTGCTGCACGGCGTCGGCGGGCACGCCGAGGCCTACGTGCGCAATCTCAAGTCGCACGGCCGTCATTTCTCCACCTGGGCGATCGACATGATCGGCCACGGCTGGACCGACCTCGCGACCCGCGATCTGGAGATTCCCGCCTACATCGACCACCTGCTGCGCTTCATGGACGCGCAGCGCATCGAGCGCGCCAGCTTCTCCGGCGAGTCGCTGGGCGGCTGGGTCGCCGCGCGCATGGCGATCGACCATCCAGATCGGGTCGAGCGCCTCGTGCTGAATACCGCCGGCGGCTCGCAAGCCGATCCGGTGGTGATGGAGCGGCTCAAGACGCTGTCGCTGCAGGCCGCCACCGACCCGAGCTGGAACTTCATCAAGGCGCGTGTCGAATGGCTGATGGCCGACAAGTCCAAGGCCTACGACGACCTGATCGCCACCCGCCAGGCGATCTACTCGCGCCCGGGCATGGCCGCTGCCATGAAGCACAACATGGTGCTGCAGGACATGGAGACGCGCCTGCGCAACCTGCTGCGCGCCGAGGACTACGCGCGCATCACGGCACCCACGCTGGTGCTGTGGACCTCGCACGACCCCACCGCGAACGTCGCCGAAGGGCGCCGGATCGCGTCGATGATCCCGGGCGCGCTGTTCACCGTGATGGAGGGCTGCGGCCACTGGCCGCAGTTCGAGGACGCCCAGGTTTTCAATCGCATCCATCTCGCCTTCCTGCTCGGCGGCCACGTGCCCGAAGCCGTCGCGGTGGGCGGCTGATTGCGCCGCGGAGGAGACACCGGAATGAGCGCGATGCTGCAATGCATGTCGCATACCCCGCTGAAGGGCTATTTCGACCCGGCGGCGGACGTGGTGGAGGAGGTGGCCGCGCTGGCTGCCGCGGTGCGCGAGGAGGTGGCCCACTTCGATCCCGAGGTGGTCTATCTCTTCGCCCCGGACCACTACAACGGCTTTTTCCTCGACCTGATGCCGCAGTTCTGCCTCGGCATCGAGGCCACATCGGTGGGGGACTACCAGACTCCGAAAGGGCCGTTGCAGGTGCCGCGCGCGCTGGCCGAGGCCTGCGCCGGCGCGGTGATCGCGCGCGGCATCGACCTCGCGTTCTCGTACCGCATGCAGGTGGACCACGGCTTTGCGCAGACGCTGGTGGAAGTGCTGGGCGGGCTCGCCCGCTACCCGGTGGTGCCGATCATGATCAACGCGGTGGCACCGCCGCTGGCGAGTTTCCAGCGCGCGCGCCTGCTTGGCGCGGCGGTGGGTGAGTTTGCCCGCGGGCAGGGCGGGCGCGCGCTCTTCATCGCTTCCGGCGGCATGTCGCACAACCCGCCCATCCCGCAGATCGCCACCGCCACCGACCCCGAGGTGATCGAGCGCATCGTCGCCGGACGCAACCCCACGCCCGAGGCGCGCGCGGCCCGCCAGCAGCGCACGGTTGCCGCGGCGCAGGCGTTCGCCGCGGGCGACAGTCCCTTGCGGCCGCTCAATCCGGACTGGGACCGCGCGCTGATGAAGCGGCTGTGCAGCCGCGACTGGGCGGCGATCGACGCCTACCGCAACGACGAAGTCAGCGCCGCGGCCGGTGCTTCCGCCCACGAGCTGAAGAGCTGGGTGGCCGCCACGGCGGCGATGGAATCCGCGACCGCCGGCCAGTGGGATGCGCGCGAGCGCTACTACCGCGCCATCCCCGAATGGTTGGCGGGCTTCGGCGCCATGTCGGGCCTTGGCCGCCACCCCTGATCGAACACACACATCACACACGGAGAGGACGTTCAGATGCCCCTCGAATCACCCGAAATCGCCGCAGCGGCAGAACTGCTGCACCGGGCCGCCAGCCAGCACCAGCCGATTACGCCGCTGCGCGAGCAGGTCGCCGATACCTCGATGGAGGCCGCCTACGCGATCCAGGCGCACAACACGGCACGCGCGCTGGCCGCGGGGCGCCGGCTGGTGGGCCGCAAGATCGGCCTGACCTCACCCGCCGTGCAGCGCCAGCTCGGCGTCGATCAGCCGGACTTCGGCATGCTGTTCGCCGACATGGCCGTAGGCGACGCCGAGCCGGTGGCGCGCTGGCGGCTGATCCAGCCCAAGGTGGAGGCGGAAATCGCCTTCGTGCTCGGCCATCCGCTCGAACGCGAACGCCACACCTATGCCGACATCCTGCGCGCCATCGACTTCTGCGTGCCGGCGGTCGAGATCGTCGACTCCCGCATCGCCGACTGGCGCATCAGCTTGTTCGACACCATCGCCGACAACGCCTCGTCCGGCCTCTTCGTGCTCGGCGGCAACCCGGTGCGGCCCGGCGCCTTCGACATCGGCCGCTGTGCGATGCGGATGAGCGAGGGCGAACGCGTGGTATCCGAAGGCAACGCCCGCGCCTGCCTCGGCAACCCGCTCAACGCCGCGGTGTGGCTGGCCGACATGCTGGTCCGCGTCGGCCAGCCGCTGCAGGCCGGCGACATCGTGCTGACCGGTGCGCTCGGCCCGATGGTCGCGGTCGATCCGCAGCGCCCCCAGCGTTTCCTCGTGGATATCGAAGGACTGGGCCACGTCGAGGCTAGCTTCGAATGACCCCTGGGCCGGGAGACGCAGACCTCCCGTCCGCCCCTGTACGACCCCAACCCCAGTGAGTGCAAGCATGAACAAGATCAAATGTGCCTTGATCGGTCCGGGCAACATCGGCACCGATCTGCTCTACAAACTCAAGCGCAGCCCGGTGCTGGAGCCGGTGTGGATGGTGGGCATCGACGCCGCCTCCGAAGGCCTGGCGCGCGCCCGCGAGCTCGGGCTCAAGACCACCGCCGACGGTGTCGATGGCCTGCTGCCGCATGTGAAGGCCGATGGCGTGCAGATCGCCTTTGACGCCACCTCCGCCTATGTCCATGCCGAGAACAGCCGCAAGTTGAATGAACTCGGCGTGCTGATGATCGACCTCACGCCCGCGGCGATCGGCCCCTTCTGCGTGCCGCCGGTCAATCTCAAGGACCACGTCGGCCGCGGCGAGATGAACGTGAACATGGTCACCTGCGGCGGCCAGGCCACGATCCCGATGGTCGCGGCGGTGAGCCGCGTGCAGCCGGTGAAGTACGGCGAGATCGTCGCCACCGTGTCGAGCAAGTCGGCCGGCCCCGGCACGCGCAAGAACATCGACGAATTCACCCGCACCACCGCCGGCGCGGTCGAGAAGGTGGGCGGCGCCAAGGTCGGCAAGGCCATCATCATCCTCAACCCCGCCGAGCCGCCGCTGATCATGCGCGACACGGTGCATTGCCTGACCGAGACCGAGCCCGACCAGCAGAAGATCACCGACTCCATCCACGCGATGATCCGCGAGGTCCAGAAGTACGTGCCGGGCTACAAGCTGGTCAATGGCCCGGTCTTCGATGGCAACCGCGTCTCCATCTACCTCGAAGTCGAAGGCCTGGGCGACTACCTGCCGAAATACGCCGGCAACCTCGACATCATGACCGCCGCCGGTGCCCGCACCGCCGAGATGTTCGCCGAGGAAATCCTCGCCGGCCGTCTCACCCTCGAATCCAACCGCGCCGTGCTGGCTTGAATCAGGAGAAAACCATGGACCTTCGCGGCACACGCATCACCGTTCACGACATGACCCTGCGCGACGGCATGCACCCCAAGCGCCACCTGATGACGCTCGAGCAGATGAAGACCATCGCCCAAGGGCTCGATCAAGCGGGCATCCCGCTGATCGAAGTCACCCACGGCGACGGCCTGGGCGGCAGCTCGGTGAACTACGGCTTTCCGGCCCACACCGACGAGGAATACCTCGGCGCGGTGATTCCGCTGATGAAGCAGGCGAAAGTCTCGGCACTGCTGCTGCCGGGCATCGGCACGGTCGATCACCTGAAGATGGCGCATGAACTCGGGGTGAACACCATCCGCGTCGCCACCCACTGCACCGAGGCCGATGTCTCCGAGCAGCACATCAGTTACGCCCGCAAGCTCGGCATGGACACCGTGGGCTTTCTGATGATGGCCCACATGAACAGCCCCGAAGGGCTGGTGCAGCAGGCGAAGCTGATGGAGAGCTATGGCGCCAACTGCATCTACGTGACGGACTCGGCCGGCCATCTGCTGCCCGACACGGTGAAGGCGCGCATCGGCGCGGTCCGTGCGGCCTTGAAACCCGAAACCGAACTCGGTTTCCACGGCCACCATAACCTCGCGATGGGCGTTGCCAACTCCATCGCCGCGATCGAAGCCGGGGCGACCCGCATCGACGCCGCGGCCGCGGGGCTGGGCGCCGGGGCCGGCAACACCCCGATGGAGGTGCTGATCGCGGTGTGCGACCTGATGGGCATCGAGACCGGCGTCGATGTGTTCAAGATCCAGGACGTGGCCGAAGACCTCGTGGTGCCCATCATGGACTTCCCGATCCGCATCGACCGCGATGCGCTCACGCTGGGCTACGCGGGCGTCTATGGCTCCTTTCTGCTCTTTGCCAAGCGCGCCGAGAAGAAGTACGGCGTGCCGGCGCGCGAGATCCTGGTCGAGATGGGCCGGCGCGGCATGGTCGGCGGCCAGGAGGACATGATCGAGGACACCGCGATCACGCTGGCGAAGGCGCGCGCGGCCGCCTGAACGCGACCACACGGCAGGCCGCGCCTTCAGCGCGGCCCACATCCAAGGAGAGCGAGACGATGAAAACAATGAAGGCGGCCCGCCTGCACGAGATCGGCGGCAGCTTTGCAATCGACGAAGTCCCGGTGCCTAAACCCGGCCCGCAGGACGTGCTGGTGCGCGTGGAGGCGTGCGGACTGATCCCCAACCTGCGCAACGTCGTCACCCATTTCCCCACCTGGTATCCCTTCCTGCCGCTGCCGGCGCTGCCGGCCATCTTCGGGCTGGACGCCGCCGGCACCGTGGCTGCGGTGGGGGAGGGGGTGAAGTCGGTGCGGCCGGGCGATCGGGTGTACGTCAATCCCGGCCTGTCCTGCGGGGAATGCCGCTACTGCAAGCAGGGCGAGCCGACGCGCTGCGACGCCTACACCTTCATGGGCTACTTCGGTTTCGGCAAGGGCTCACAGGCGCTGTTCGAGCGTTATCCCTACGCCGGCTACGCCGAATACATGACGGCGCCGGTCGCCAACCTGGTCCGCCTGCCGGATCAGGTCAGCAGCGCGCAGGCGGCCCGCTTCGGCTACATGGGCACCGCCTACTCCGCGCTGCGCAAGGCCGCGCTGCAAGCGGGGCAGAGCGTGCTGATCCTCGGCGCGACCGGCACCCTGGGCGTCGGCGCGGTGCTGCTGGCGCTGGGATTCGGCGCCGCCCGCGTGGTGGTCGTGGGGCGCGACCGCGCACTGCTCGACCGCCTGCTGCGGCTCGATCCGAAGCGGGTCGTGCCGCTGCCGCTGGATGGACAACCGATCCATCCGCGCGTGCGCGAGCAGGTTCCGGGCGGCGTGGACGCGATGCTCGACACCCTGGGCGCCAAGGCGCCCGCGGAACTCTCGGTGGATGCGATGCAGGCGGTGGCGCGCGGCGGCCGCATCGTCCAGATCGGCGGCGTTGCGGGGCCGATCCCGATCGACCCGCACCCCTTCATGTGCGCGCAGTTGCAGTACATCGGCTCGCTCTGGTTCACCGCTGCCGAGGGCGACGAAATGCTGGCGATGATCGAAGCCGGCCTGGTGGACCTGAGCGTGCTGGAACCGCGCCCATATCCGCTGGAAGCCTTGAACGAGGCGCTGGAAGACATCCAGACCCAGGCCAACGGCTTCACCAACTTCCACATCGCCCACCGCTGACCTGCAGCGCCGGTCGTTCGCCGCGACCGGCGCCTGCGACAAGGACATCGCCCATGACGCCCCGACGCATCGTGACCGGCCATGACGAACGTGGCCGCTCCACCATCCTTTACGACAGCCCGCTGCAGGGTGGCGCTTTTCGCCACACGCCCGGCTTCGAGGTGAACATCCTGTGGCGCACGCCGCCGCTGCCGACCATCGCGCCGCGCGCCGACGACGCCGGCGCAGCGATCGCTTCGGTGCTGCCGGACGCCGGCGGCACCACGGCGCTGCTGGTGTGCTTTCCGCCTGACAGCGCACCGGGGGCGGACTTCGATCCGGCCGCCGCAGGCGCCGAATTCGCCGAACGCCTGCCCGGGCTGGCCGAGTGCTTCGAACCGGACGCGCCCGGCTTCCATCGTTCGGCGACGATCGACTACGGCGTGGTCATCGAAGGCGAGATCTGGCTGGAGCTGGACGACGGCGTCACCCGCCATCTGCGCCAGGGCGACGTGATCGTCCAGCGCGGTACGCGGCACGCCTGGCGCAACCGCGGCAGCAAGCCGGCGCGGCTGTTATTCACGCTGATTGGCGCCGAATCGGGCTGAGCGGACCGCGCCCGGCGCAGCTCAGGCCGCCTCGCCGCCGTCCTGCGCACGCGCGCTCAGCAGGCCGCTGTTGCGGATCACGTCGAGCGAGCGGCGGACGTGCTGGCCGATCACCTCGGCCAGGGCGTCGCCCTTGCGCGCGAGCGCCAGCGTGAAGATCTGCTCGTGCTCCGCATGCACCGAGCCCGGCCGCGGCCCGGACAAGGCCGACACCCGCCGGTAGCGCTCGGCCTGCAGGTGGAGCATGGCGCGCAGGCTGAGCAGCCGGGGAGAGCCGCAGGCGGACACCAGCGCCTCGTGGAATTCGAAGTTGCGCAGCTCCCACTCCTCATAGACATCGGCGGTGCGGGCAGCCAGGCGCTCCTCGGTGCGCGTGAGCTTGTGAAAGGCGCTGACGAGGCGCGCCTCCCAGTCGTCGTCGCCGCGCAGCAGGCTTTGCCGCGCGGCCTCCGCCTCCACCAGCGAGCGCACGTAGGAGAGATCGGTCAGGTCCTCCAGCGACATCGGCGCCACCGAGAACCCGCGCTGTCCCTGCGCCACCACCAGGTCGTCGGACACCAGCAGGGCGAGCGCCTCGCGCAGCGTGCCGGAACTGGCCGCATAGCGCGTCTTGAGCTGCTCGATGCGCAGCCGTTCGCCGGGCGGATGAACGCCCAGCACGATGTCGCGCCGGATCTGGCGGTACGCCGCCTCGATCAGCGTGGACGGCGGCTCGGCGGAGGCGGATGAAACGGCGGAAAGCAGGGATTCGAGCGGCATCGCGGGCGGGGTCGGAAGCAGGTGCCGAAATCATATCAAGCGCGTGTTGACAACACTACGAACAAAAGACAATCTAATTAAAAATTTTTTTCTAATTTAAATCTCGAGATTTATAAGAGACGGACAGCGAGGCGATGCCCGAGCGGACGTCCGGCCCCCAAGGAGTGCTTCAATGAGCCAGAACAATCCCGAACTGGGATCGAGCATCGAGATCGGTTCGGTCCGCACCAACTACCACGACCTCGGCAAAGGCTTTCCGGTGCTGATGATCCACGGCTCCGGCCCCGGCGTCAGCGGCTACGTCAATTGGCGCACCGTGATGAACCCGCTCGCCGAAAAGCGCCGGGTGCTGATTCCGGACATGCTCGGCTTCGGCTTCACCGAACGTAAGCCCGACCAGCATTACGACGTGGATGCATGGATCGAACAGGCGATCGGCCTGCTCGATGCGCTCGACCTGCCGCGCGCCGACATCGTCGGCAACTCCTTCGGCGGTGCGCTGGCGCTCAAGCTCGCCATCCGCCACCCCAAGCGCATCCGCCGCATCGTGCTGATGGGAAGCGCGGGGCTGGATTTTCCGCTGACCGAGGGCCTGGACGCGGTGTGGGGCTACGAGCCCTCGCCGGAGAACATGCGCCGCATCCTCGACATCTTCGCGTTCAACCGCAGCCTGATCACCGACGACCTCGCGCGGCTGCGCTACGAGGCCAGCATCCAGCCCGGCTTCCAGGAAGCCTTTGCCGCGATGTTCCCGCCGCCGCGCCAGCGCTGGGTGAGCGCGCTCGCCAGCGCCGAGGACGACCTGCGCCGGATTCCGCACGAAACCCTGCTGGTGCATGGGCGCGAGGACAGGGTGATCCCGCTCGCCAGCTCGGTCACGCTGGCCGGGCTCATCCCGCGCGCGCAGCTCCATGTGTTCGGGCGTTGCGGCCACTGGACGCAGATCGAGCAGGCCGCGCGCTTCATCCGGCTGGTCGCGGATTTTCTCGACGAGGCCGACAGCGCCGAACCGCGCCCCCTCGACTGAACGACCCCGGCGCCGCCTGGCGCCCCTGCACAAACAAGGAAGGACGATGACGAAGGGAATCGAAGGACGCTGGGAGATCGTCTCCTGGCGGCAGGAATACGATGACGGCCGCTGCGTGCACCCGTTCGGCGAAACACTGGAAGGGTTCATCGACTACAGCCGAGACTCGGACGCGATGTTCTGCGTGCTGTCGCGCAAGCCGCGCACCGCGTTCACCACCGGCGGCCAGTGGGACGCGGCCGATGCCGACAAGGCGCGCGCTTACGACGAATACCTGACCTACGCCGGCCGCTACAGCTTCGATGGGGAGCAGGTGACCCACCATATTCAGCAGTGCATCTTCCCCAACTGGCAGGGCACCGCGCAGCGCCGCAAGGTGGTCCGCACGAGCGACGACGAGATCACGCTGGTGGCGCGCATCGAAGAAGGTACCAGCGAGGCGCGCACCGCGATCCTCGCCTGGCGACGCGCGGCCGGCGGCCGCGCCTGACGACAAGAGGGAGAGGCGACGAACATGGCACAGGTAAAAAGACTGGCCTACATCCAGATCGAAACCGAAGACGTGGCGGCATGGACCGCCTTCGCGCGCAATGTGCTGGCCTGTGAAGTGGTGGACGGCAGCAACGAGGCCGAGGCCTGCCTGCGGGTGGACGACCGCCCGTGGCGCATCCACCTGACCCGCGGACCGCGCAACGACATCGTTGCGCTCGGGCTGGAAGCAGACACCCTCGCGGACGTGGAAGCCCTGCACCAGGGGCTGGCCGCCGCCGGGCACGCGGTGGAGGTCGGTTCGGCCGAGGCCTGCAAGGCGCGCGGCGTGCAGGCACTGCGCCGGTTTGCCGACCCCGCCGGGCTTGCCGTCGAACTGTCCTGCGGATCACTCGTGCGTCCCCAGCAGCCCTTCCACGCGCCAGTGGCACACGGGGGCTTCGTCACCGGCGGCCAGGGCCTCGGCCATGTGATGCTGGTGGTGGAGAACGTGGCCGAGGTGCACGACTTCTACTGCCGCCTGCTCGGCTTCACCACCAGCGACTTCGTCTCCACCGCCGACTACGGCGGGCGCAAGGGCGACTTCGTCTTCATGCGCTGCAACGAACGTCACCACAGCCTCGCAATCGGCTATCTTCCGATCGGCAGGCGGCTTGGCCACCTCATGCTGCAGGTGCGCGAATTCGACGATGTCGGCCGCGCCCTCGACCGTGTGCATCGCCACGGGGCCAGGCAGACGCGGGCGCTGGGCCGCCATATCAACGACCAGATGTTCTCGTTCTACGTGCAAAGCCCGTCGGGCGCGCAGATCGAATACGGCTGGGGCGGCCTGGAAGTGGATGAAGGCAGTCACGAGGTGCGGACCTACGACGTCACCAGCGCGTGGGGCCACCAGCACCTGAACACCTGATGCAGCACCGGGCCGTTCGCGGCCCCGCCGGCCCGGGGCCGGCTTGCAGATCGCGCCTCCGGCATCGCCAGACCCGCAACGAGCGGGCAGGGGGCGCGCCCCTCAGAGAGACACGAGGAGTCAGACGTGGATTTGCATGGATGGGATGTCGGCCGCACCGACCACGCCGCGATGGCCAGCTTCGAACGCTTCCATACCCGCGACATCGAGGAGGCAAGGCGCTGGGGCACCCGCGTCTTCTGTGAAAACCAGCTGCGCAGCCTGGACGCGCGCAAGCCGGTCGATGCGCGGATGTACTACCGCAAGCTCAAGGGCATCGGCATTGGCCGCATGAGCTACGGCGGCGAGGTGACCATCGACCCCGGCCAGCTCGACACCTTCTATCTGGTGCAGATGCCGTTGTGCGGTGGCGAAAGGGTGGAGAGCGCCGGCGCGGTGACGATGTCCTCGCCCAACACCGGCACCGTGCTCAACGCCCACTGTCCGATCCGCATCCGCCACGGCGAGCGCACCGAGAAGCTGATCGTGCGGGTAGACCGCGACCTGCTCGAACGCCAGTGCAGCCAGCACCTCGGCCGCACGCTGCAGCGGCACATCACCTTCGACACCGCGATGCCGCTGGATACCGGCGGCGGCATCCGCTGGATGCGCACGATCGCGTGGCTGCTGGAGAACCTGCGCGACGAGGACGGCCCCGCGTCGCCGCTGCTGTCGGCCCAGATCGAGCAGATGCTCGTGACGATGCTGCTGGTGTGCCAGCCCAACAACTACTCCGGCGCGCTCCATGAAGATGTCCGCACCGTCACCCCGGCTTTCGTGCGGCGCGCGGAACACTACATCGACGAGCACGCGCACGAAGCGATCACCGTGTGCGATATCGCCGAGCACGTCGGCGTCAGCAGCCGCTCGCTGTACACCGGCTTCCGCAAATACCGCAACACCTCGCCCATGCTGTACCTGAAGGAAACCCGCCTGAACCGGGTGCGCGAACAGTTGCTGAGCACCGAACCGGGGCGCACCACGGTGACTGCGGTGGCCTACCAGTGGGGATTCGGCCACCTCGGCCATTTCACCACCGACTACAAGCGCCGCTTCGGAGAAAGCCCCTCCGAAACCCTGGCCCGCTAGCGCCCCTTGCCGGCCGGCACGAACACTGCTTGGATGCGGGCCGACGGCAACGCAGGAACCGGGGGAGGGCGGAGGCTCAGGACGATGGACAAGGGTATGCAGCTCAGCGGGCCGGCACCGGCCACCTACTGTTCCCGCGATGTGGATGAAACACGCCGCATCGTCGCGGGCATCTATTGCGATCACCGGCTCGAACAACTGCGCGGCAGCGAATGCCTCGACTATCACCACGTCCACCAGCGCGTGGGCGCGGTCAGCTTCAGCCAGATGCGCTACGGCGCCGACGTGATGGTGGCGCCCGGCAGCCTGCAGTCCTTCTTCCTCATCCAGGTGCCGCTGTCGGGCCGCGACCGGATGCGCATCGACGGTGCGGAACTGGACAGCGACCCCCGCCACGCCACGGTGCACGCGCCCCATAGCGGACTGACGATGAACTGGAGCGGCGACTGCACCAAGTTCGTGGTCCGGATCGAACGCGACGCACTCGAACGGCACGCCTCCGCGCTCGCCGGCCGCGACGTGAGTCGCACGATCGCCTTCTGCAATCGCGTCGACCTGCAGGACCCGATGGCGCGCAGCTGGGTCAGCACCGCCCAGCACCTGTTCGGCGAACTGCGCAGCAATCCCGCGCTGGCAGACCAGCCGCTGGTCAGCAACCACATCGAGCAGCTATTGCTCACCACCGCGCTCAACTGGCTGCCCGGCAGCTTTGCCAACGCCACCTCGGGCGGGGCGCGGCTGGTGCTGCCGCGTCATGTCCGCCGGGCGGAGGAGTTGATGCGCGGCTGCCCCGAGCAGCCGATCACGATGGAGTCGCTGGCGGCGCACGTCGGCGTCAGCGCACGCACGCTCTACGACGGCTTCCGCAATTTCCTCGGCGTCAGCCCGATGCGCTACCTGCGCGACCTGCGCATGGAACGGGCGCGCGCCGACCTGCTGGACCCCGCCCAGCCCGCCAGCGTCACCACCATCGCCACCCACTGGGGCTTCTTCCAGCTCGGCCGTTTCGCCGCGGACTACCGTCGCCGCTACGGCGAGCACCCGCGTGAAACGATGGCGCGGCGCGCCTGAGCGGGGCCGCCGCCACCGCGGTTTCTCATTTCTGCAATTCGTGCACGTCGGCTGCACTCCGCGCATATTGCGCGGCGCGCCGCTGGGTGAAATTGGCACCGTCTTCGATAACGAAGCCGCCACTTTCAACCCACGGAGCAAAGCCAGATGCGCAAGATCACCATCATCGGAGCCGGGCAGGCCGGCCTGCAGCTCGGCATTGGACTGCTGTCCAAGGGCTACCACGTCACCCTCGTTTCCAACCGCAGCGGCGAAGACATCGCGCGCGGGCGGGTGATGTCCAGCCAGTCGATGTACGACATGGCCGTCGGCTACGAACGGGCGCTGGGCCTGGCATGGTGGGACGACACCTGTCCGCCCATCTCCGGCGTTCATATGCGCGCCGGCAACAGCGCGGGCGAGACCTTCGTCGACTGGCGCTCGCGCATGCGCGCACCGGGGCAATCGGTGGACCAACGCATCAAGATGCCGGCCTGGATGCGCGAGTTCGAACGCCGCGGCGGCACGCTGGTGATCGAGGAAGCGGACCTTGCCGCGCTGGAGCGCTACGCGGAGTCTGCCGACCTGGTGCTGGTGGCCAGCGGCAAGGGCGAGATCGGCCAGCTCTTCGAGCGCGACGCCGAACGCAGCACCTTCGACCGCCCGATGCGGACCATCTCGCTGACCTATGTGCACGGCATGAAGCCGCGCAGCGACTACTCCGCGCTCAACATCAGCATCAACCCGGGCATCGGCGAGTACGTGAACTTTCCCAGCCTGACGCTCTCCGGGCCCTGCGACATCATCAATCTGGAGTGCATCCCGGGCGGTCCGATGGACCGCTGGAACGAAGTCTCGACCCCGGCCGAACACCTCGAGCTTGCGGTGGAGCTGATCCGCGAGTTCTTCCCCTGGGAGGCGCCGCGCTGCGAACGCCTGAGCCTCACCGATGACCTCGGCACCCTGGTCGGGCGCATTCCGCCCACGGTGCGCAAGCCGCTCGGCAAGCTGCCCTCCGGCCGCAAGGTGCTCGGCATGGCCGACGTGCTGGTGCTGAACGATCCGATCACCGGCCAGGGCTCCAACAACGCGAGCAAGTGCGCGATGCTCTACCTGGACGCGATCCTCGCCCACGGCCAGCGCCCCTTCGATGCCGACTGGATGCAGCAGACCTTCGAGCGCTACTGGGAGTACGCGCAGTGGGTGGCGCGCTTCACCAACACCCATCTGCTGCCGCCGCCGGATCGCGTGATGAAGGTGTTCGGCGCCTGCGGCCAGAACCCCGCGCTTGCCGGCCGCGTCGCCAACGCCTTCGACGATCCGCGCAGCCTGTCGCCCTGGTACTACGACGACGCGGAGGCCGACCGCTTCCTCGAATCGTTCGCGCAACCGGCATGAGCACCGCGACCTACGGCCCGGCAACGGGCACGCCCGCCTTCCTCAGGCGCGCGGGCGAAGCGGACGGCCCCGGCGCGGCCATCGAACCCGGCGCGCTGCGCCGCGCCTTCGGCCACTTTGCCACCGGCGTCACCATCGTCACCACGCGGGACGCCGGGGGCGCGCCAGTGGGCGTCACCGCCAGCAGCTTCAACACGGTGTCGCTGGCGCCCCCGCTGGTGCTGTGGAGCGTGGCGCGCAACGCCTACAGCTTCTCCGCCTTCGCGCAGGCCGATCACTTTGCGGTGCACGTGCTGGCGGCCGGCCAACGGGATCTGTCGGACCGCTTCGCCCGCCCCGCCACGGACAAGTTCGGCGGCCTGGCGCTGGGGCAGGGCCACGGCGGCGTGCCCTTGCTGCCGGGCGCGCCGGTGGTCTTCGAATGCGCGGCAGAACACCGCTACGAAGGCGGCGACCACCTGATCCTGGTCGGCCGCGTGCTGCGCATCACCGAGTCCGACGCCGCCGATGCGCCGCTGCTGTTTCATCGCGGGCGCTATGCCGGGCTGGCGCAAGCCGCCGGCTGAATCGCCCCGGCGGTCCCCGGCCTACGCCCGCTCACCCGTTCCCGCCGCTTTCTTGCGCTGTCGGGATAAACCCGGAACGGATGGGAGCGCGGGTGGGGCAGGGGCTGCCTAGCATGGTTTCCAACGCTGCGCCCCGGCGCAGTGCGCTTTCCTCACCCCCCGGGGCCCAGCCCCGCACCCAGATCCAGGAGATCGAGATGTCAGACGAACCGGTCATCCGCCGGCGCACCGTGGCGCAGGGACACGCGATCAGCGAGGCCCGCGTCAATAACACCCGCACCCAGAGCCAGTACCAACCCTACAAGGACGCCGCCTGGGGTTTCATCAACCACTGGTACCCGGCCGTGTTCAGCAAGGAACTGGCCGAGGACGAGGTCAAGGGCATCCAGATCTGCGGCATCCCCATCGTGCTGCGCCGGGTCGACGGCAAGGTCTATGCGCTGAAGGACCAGTGCCTGCACCGCGGCGTGCGCCTGTCCGAGAAGCCGATGTGCTTCAACAAGAAGACCATCTCGTGCTGGTACCACGGCTTCACCTTCGACCTGAAGGACGGCCGCCTCTCCACCATCGTCGCCAACCCGGACGACAAGCTCGTCGGCACCACCGGCATCACCAGCTACCCGACCGAAGAAGTCGCCGGCATGGTCTTCGTCTTCGTGCGCGAGGACGGCTTTCCCGATTCGGACGTGCCGCCGCTGGCCGACGACCTGCCGTTCCGCTTCCCCGAGAACAGCGAGCGCTTCCCGCATCCGCTGTGGCCGGCCGCCCCAAGTCTGCTCGACGACAACGCGGTCGCGCTCGGCATGCACCGCACCGGCTACGGCAACTGGCGCATCGCCTGCGAGAACGGCTTCGACAACGCCCACATCCTGGTCCACAAGGACAACACCATCGTCCATGCGATGGACTGGGTGCTGCCGCTGGGCATCCTGCCCACCCGCGACGACTGCATCACCGTGGTCGAGGATGAAAAGGGCCCCAAGGGCATGATGCAGTGGCTCTTCACCGACCGCTGGGCGCCGGTGCTGGAGAACAAGGAGCTGGGCCTCAAGGTCGAGGGCCTCAACGGCCGCTTCTACCGCACCTCGGTGGTGCTGCCCGGCGTGCTGATGGTGGAGAACTGGCCGGGCGAGCACATCGTGCAGTACGAGTGGTACGTGCCGATCACCGATGACCTGCACGAGTACTGGGAAGTGCTGGTCAAGGTCTGCCCGGACGAGAAGGCGCGCGCCGACTTCGACTACAAGTTCGAGCGCGTCTACAAGCCGCTGTGCCTGCACGGCTTCAACGACTGCGACCTCTACGCCCGCGAGGCCATGCAGAACTTCTACGCCGATGGAACCGGCTGGGACGACGAGCAGCTCGTGGCCACCGACATCTCCCCGATCACCTGGCGCAAGCTCGCCTCGCGCTGGAACCGCGGCATCGCCAAACCCGGCAAGGGTGTGGCGGGGGCGGTGAAGACGCACAGCATCCGGTTCAAGGACACCGCCGCGGGGAAACCGCCGGGGTACTTCGTGGAGCAGATCGAGGACTGAGCGGCGCCGTCACTCCCTCCCCTTGAAGGGGGCGGAGGCGGGGTTTCGCAGAGCACTGCTCTGCGCCGCCGAAGCGAAGACTCCCGGTCGGTTCTGTCCCTCCCCCTTCAAGGGGGAGGCTAGGAGGGGGATGGGGTTCCGTTCAGAGCTGAACCAAGCCCTTAACGCCTCAACCCCATCCCCACCCTAACCCTCCCCTTGAAGGGGAGGGGACAAAACCGCGGCGCTCCATCGTTCAGCGGACGGCAAACGATGTTTGCCGAAACCCCAGCTTCACCCCCTTGAAGGGGAGGGGACAAACCCAGCGCTCCGTCCTCACCGCTTGAAGGGAAGGTCGCCTCAGCGCCTCCCCCACTACCCCCCAAGACCAGAGAGCCCCCCATGACCGCCACCCATACCGTCAAGCTCCGCTTCGCCGACGGCGCCATCCGCGCGCTTGAAGTCGGTGCGGAGCAGACCGTGCTCGACGCGGCGCTGGCCGCCGGCGTGCCCTTGTTGCACCAGTGCCGCTCCGGCAGCTGTTCCAGCTGTCTGTCCCATCTCGTCGAGGGCGAGGCGCTGCCCCGTCCCGGATCGAGTTCGACCCTGCTTGCGAGCGAGTTTGCCGCCGGCCAGCGCCTCCTGTGCGTGACCCAGCCCAGGGGCGATTGCACCTTCGAACTCGGCTACGGCAGCGAGGAGGGCGCCCAGCCGGTGGTCGAGGCCCATGCCTTCGTCAATGCGATCGAGCCGATCGCCTCCAACGTCGTCAAGCTCTCGCTCGAACTCGCCGAAGGCAGCTGGCTCGCCTGCCGCCCGGGGCAGTTCATCCAGGTGGAAGTGCCGGGCGCCGGCGTGCTGCGCAGCTATTCGCCGGTCAGCACCGAGGCCGACCTGCCGCGGCTGGACCTGCTGATCCGGCTGCTGCCGCAGGGCGCGATGACCTCCTGGCTGACCTGCGGCGCCAAGGTCGACGACGTGGTGCGCATCACAGGCCCCTACGGCGCCTTCTTCCTGCGCGAAAAGCGCCGCGCGCCGCACATCTTCGTCGCCGGCGGCACCGGGCTTGCGCCCGTGCTGGCCATGATCGACCGCATCCGCCAGCTCGGCGGCCGCAAACCGCCGATGCTGCTGTCGTTCGGCTGCGCCACCCCCGACGTGCTGTTCTACCTCGACGAACTCGAACTGCGCCGCCAGTGGCTGCCGATGCTGGAAACGCGCATCTGCGTCGACCGCGGCAGCGAGGGCGACTTCCACGAAGGCAGCCCGGTGTCGGCGCTGACCGCCGCCGACGTGCGCGACCCGGACACCGTCGCCTACCTTTGCGGCCCGCAGGGAATGATCGACGCGGCGACCCAGCGCCTGATCGAGCTGGGCGTCGCGCCCGACAACATCTTCAGCGAGCAGTTCGTCCCCAGCAACTGACCCCACCCGGAGCCCAACACCGATGAGCCAGACCACGCCCGTTCCGTTTTCCGCACAACAGCAGCAATGGTACGAACAGGCCTGCGCCCGCATCGACGCGGAGCGGCTGAAGCAGTTGCTGTTCTCCATCACCGACATCCACAGCCCCACCGGCATGGCGCGCGCCGCCAGCGAATTCATGGCCGCGCGGCTGGCCACGGCCGGCCTCAAGTCGCGCTACATGCCGATGACCGAGACCAGCGGCAACGTGCTCGCCGAATACCGCGGCAGCGGCGGCGGAGCGGCGCTGATGCTGTACGCGCCGATCGACACCCATCTCGACTGCGACGACGCCGAGCGCGAATGGACCGGCGGCGCCACCGACGCCGACATGCAGCCGCGCGCCAAGCTGGTCGGCGACTGGGTGTACGGCCTCGGGTCGTCCAACCACAAGGCGATGGTGGCGACGCTCACCGAAATCGCCACCGCGGTGGTCGAATCAGGCGTTCCGCTGCGCGGCGACCTGCTGGTGGGCATGGCCGACGGCGGCATGCCGGTGGATATCTCCGCACGCCAGCACGCCGGCATGTCCAACGGCGTCCTCCACCTGCTCAACCGCGGCGCCGCGGCGGACTTCGCGGTGGTGATGAAGCCGTGGAACTGGGTCTATCACGAGGAGCCCGGCATGGGCTGGTTCAAGCTGCGGGTGCACGGCACCCTGGGCTACGCCGGCGTCCCGCGCGGCACGCCGGGTTTCCGCAGCTCGGTGGTCCCCGCCGCCGCGGTCATCGAGGAACTGGAACGCTGGCTGGTCGGCTACTCAGAGTGCAACACCTCCGGCGTGGTCGCACCGCACGGCTGGATCTCCGGCGTGCGCTCGGGCGACCCGGAACGCGCGGCCTTTCCGTCCGCCGTCACCGAGATCTTCTTCGACGTGCGCATCAATCCGCGCACCACCCCGGCCGACGTGAAGGCCCAGTTCGCCGCCTTCGTCGCCGACCTGCAATCCCGCCGTCCCGAACTGAAGCTGGACTGGGAGATGTACGGCTCCGTCCCCGGCGGCACCACCGACGAGCGCAACTGGGTGATCCAGTCCGCGCGCCGCGGCTGGGAACACATCGAAGGCCGCCCGCACGGCGTGCCCGACCTGCTCGGCGGCCAGACCGACGGCACCGCGCTGCGCCGCTACGGCGTGCCCACCGCCCGCATCGGCTGGCCGTGGCCGGCACAGGGGGCGACGGAGCCGGTGGCCGAAGGGCTGGGCGGGATGGGGGCGACCTACGTCCCGGATCTGCTGCCGTGCGCGCGAAAGATCATGTACGTGGTGATCGACACGCTGACGCGGGGGAGGGAGGAGCTGGGGTTGTGAGGGCGGCCGCGGTTTCACCCC
Source organism: Azoarcus olearius (assembly GCF_001682385.1). Taxonomy (NCBI): domain Bacteria; kingdom Pseudomonadati; phylum Pseudomonadota; class Betaproteobacteria; order Rhodocyclales; family Zoogloeaceae; genus Azoarcus; species Azoarcus olearius. The sequence goes on along the minus strand of NZ_CP016210.1, from coordinate 2,253,474 downwards.
CTTCAAGGGGGTGAAGCAGCGGTATCTGCATAGACGGTTCCAGCCCGATGAACGAAGGAGCAAATACGCCCGGGCTGGACCGATGTGCTCCCTCCCCTTCAAGGGGGTGAAGCGGGGGTTTCGGCAAACATCGTTTGCCGCCCGCTGAACGACGGAGCGCAGCGGAGGCTCCCGGGCGGGGGTGGGGATGGGGTTTGGTCCAGCGCGGGGCCAATCCCATCGCCCTACCAAGCCAAGCGCTTCGCTTCGTCGTTGGACAGGCGAGGGGGCCGCGCAAACCCCATCCCCACCCCAACCCTCCCCTTGAAGGGGAGGGGGAAGAACCCCAAACGCCGCCAACCGGAGAACAGCCATGCCCAGAAAAATCAAAATGATCTTCCCCGTCCCGATGAGCGACGCCACGCGTCCGATGGTGGAATCCCAGCTTCCGCCCGGTGTGCGTCGGCCCGACATCGAGGTGGAATTCGTCGGCGCCGGCCGGGTAATGACGCTGGCCGACAGCTACTACGACATGGCCATCATGGAGATGGCGGTGATCGAGGCCGGCATGCGGGCGCAGGACGACGGTTTCGACGCGGTGTGCATCAACACCGTCAGCGACTCCGGTCTTGCCGCGCTGCGCGCGCGGCTTTCCATCCCGGTGCTGGCGCCGGGGCAGAGCGCCTTTCACCTTGCGGCGATGCTCGGCCACCGCTTCTCCATCCTCACCATGTGGCCGCGCTGGTATCCGCTGTATCGCAAGACCATCAAGGAATACGGGCTGGAGTCGCGACTCGCCTCGATCCGTTCGATCGACGTGCGGCCCGACGCCTCCGCGCTGCTCTCCGGCAAGGAGGAGGTCTTGTTCGGCAAGCTGGAGGAGGCCGCGCGCGACGCCATCGCCAAGGACGGCGCCGACGTGATCGTGCTCGGCTCCACCACCATGCACCAGTCCCACGCCCATCTCGCCGCGCGCCTGCCGGTGCCGGTGCTCAACCCCGGCGTGGTCGCCTACAAGCTGTGCGAACTCTTCCTCGACCTCGGCCTCGCGCACAGCAAGCTCGCCTACCCGTCGCCCGAAACCCTCAAGGACGAGGCCTTCCACGCTGCAAGCAAGGAGGTGAACACATGAGCACCGCACACCTGGAGACGCCCGCAAGCCGCTTCGTCACGGTGGACGGCCTGCGCCTGCACTACCAGCAGATCGACGGCCCGCAGGACAGCCTGCCGGTGATCTTCACCCACGGCGGCGGGCCGGGCAGCACAGGCTGGAGCAATTTCCGCCTGTCGGCGCAGGCGTTCGCCAAGCACCACCGCTGCTACTTCCTCGACCTGCCGCAGTACGGCCAGTCCGACATGGTGGTGGTCGACGGGCCGGTGTTCAGCTGGCATGCGCAGAAGCTCCTCGGCTTCATGGACGCGCTCGGCATCACGCGCGCGCATCTGGTGAACCAGAGCTTCGGCGGCTGTGTCGCGATCCGCCTCGCGGTGGACCACGGCGAGCGCCTCGGGCGGCTGGTGATGATCGGTTCGCAGCCGGTGGCGCAGGGCGTCATCAACCCGCTGCCGCTCGCCAGCAAGCACGCGCGCGGCATCTTCCCGGACTACTTCCGCGACACCGGCGGCCCCAGCCTGGAGAAGATGCGGGCGCTGATCGCCCGCCTCGAATTCCACGACGACAGCCGCGTGGACGACGAGAACGTGCGGCTGCGCTACGAGGCCAGCATCAACCCGGCCTTCCTCGACCTGATCAAGACGCCGGGCTTCTTCGGCCGGCCGGAAGACCTCACCGCGCTGCTGCCGCAGGTGAAGGTGCCGACGATGATCTTCTGGGGCCTGCACGACTGGTTCGGCGGCATCGACGTGCCGATGCTGATGCTCAACCGCTTCCGCGATGCCCGGCTGCATGTCGTCGGCAATGCCGCGCATCACCTGCAGACCGAGCGGCCGGACGAGTTCAACGCCGCCGCGCTCGCCTTTCTCGGCGGGTACGCCGCATGAGCCGCACGGCCCCCGAACTGCATTACCTGGAGATCGCCGAACTCGCGCCACTGCTGCGCGCCGGCGACATCTCGCCGCTGGCACTGACGCGCCACATGCTGGCGCGCATCGACGCGCTCGACAGCCGCCTGCACGCGTATGCCCGCGTCACCGCGGACGAGGCCTTGGCCGCCGCCGCGCAAGCCGAGGCGGACATCGCGGCCGGCCGCTACCGCGGACCGCTGCATGGCGTGCCTGTCGCCGTGAAGGACCTGTTCTGGACGCGCGGCACCGTTACTGCCCGCGGCACCACGGTGCTCGCCGACTTCGTGCCCGATGAGGACGCCACGGTGGTGCGGCGCCTGCGCGAGGCGGGTGCGGTCATCCTCGGCAAGCTGCAGATGACCGAGGGCGCCTTCGCCACCCCGCATCCCGACCTCGCCGCGCCGCTCAACCCCTGGGGCGCGGACCACTGGACCGGCGCCTCCTCCAGCGGCTCCGGCGTCGCCACCGCCGCCGGCCTGTGCTTTGCCGCACTCGGCACCGACACCGGCGGCTCGATCCGCTTTCCGGCCGCGGCCAATGGGCTCTCCGGGCTGAAACCCGGGTGGGGCAGGGTGAGCCGGCACGGCGTGTTTCCGCTGGCGCCCACGCTGGACCACGTGGGCCCGATGGCGCGCAGCGTGCGCGACGTGGCGCTGATGTATCAGGCGATCGCCGGCCCCGATCCGCTCGACCCGACCTCGCTCGACGACGCGCCGCGGGCTGCTGGCCATAGCGGCCTGGCCGGCTTGCGGGTCGGCATCGACGCCGCCTGGAACGTGCGCGGCTCCGACGCCGAGGTGCTTGCCGGCTGCGCCCGCCTGCGTGAAGCCCTGGTGGCGGGCGGCGCCGAGATCGTGGAGCTCGAGCTGCCGGAGTCCTGGCCGCTCGCCGGCGCGTGGGAGCTGTTGTGCGGCGTGCAGACGGCGGTGGCGCACGCGGCCACCTATCCCGCCCGCGCCGCGGACTACGGCCCCGCGCTGGCGCGGCTGATCGAGGTCGGGCGCGCCGCCAGCGCGATGGACTATCACCGCGCCCAGCTCGCCGCGCTGGATTTTGGCGGACGGCTGGAGCGCGCCCTGGCCGGTGTCGATCTGCTGCTCGCGCCGGTCCAGCCCTTTGCGGCGCCCACGCACGCGCGGCTCGGCGAACTGGCGCAGAGCCCGGAACTGAACCAGCGCCTGATCCAGTTCACCGCGCCGCTCAACATCAGCGGCTCGCCGTCCCTCGCGCTGCCCTGCGGCAGCACCGCCGCCGGCCTGCCAGTGGGCTGCCAGCTGATCGCGCGCAAGGGCGGCGAAGCCACGCTGCTCGCGGCCGGCGCCGCGCTGCAGGCCATCACCCACTGGCACCGCGCGCACCCGCCGCTGTGAAACGCCCCGACCCCGCACACACAAGCCCCACAGGAGAAACCGCATGACCTCGACCCGCACCACCGAGGGCCCCGGCCTCGCCGCCGGGCCCACGCTTGCCGAAGCGGCGGCCCGCATCGCCGCCGGCAGCCTCAGCTGCGAAGCGCTGATGCGCGACTGCATCGCGCGCGCGCAGGCGCACCCGGAACTCAACATCTTCATCACGCTCGACGCCGACAACGCGCTCGCCGCCGCGCGGCGGGCCGACACCGCGCGCGCGGCGGGCCAGCCGCAGGGCCCGCTCGCGGGGCTGCCGATCGTCGTCAAGGACAACATCCACGCCGCCGGGCTGCCCGCCACGGCAGGCACGCCGGCGCTGGCGGACTTCGTTCCGGCCCAGGACGCGCCCACGGTGCGCAAGCTGCGCGAAGCCGGCGCGGTCATCCTCGGCAAGACCAACATGCACGAGCTGGCCTTCGGCGCCACCGGCTACAACCACGCCTTCCACCACCCGGACAGCGTGGGCGTGCGCAACCCCTACGATCCAACCCGCATCGCCGGGGGTTCGTCGTCCGGCAGCGCCGCCGCGCTCGGCGCGCGGATGGCGGTCGCGGCACTCGGCACCGACACCGGCGGCTCGATGCGGATTCCGTGCGCGCTCAACGGCTGCGCGTCGCTGCGGCCGTCGTGGGGCCGCTACTCCGGCCAGGGCGTGATCCCGATCGCCAACAGCCGCGACACGGTCGGCCCGATGGCGCTGTGCATGGCGGACGTCGCGCTGCTCGATGCGCTCATCAGCGGCGAGCAGGCGCTGCACCCGGTGCGGCTCGACAGCCTGCGTCTCGGCGTGGTGGACAGCTTCTGGGCCAACCTCGACGACGACACCCGGGCGCTGACCGACGCCGCGGTGAAGAAGCTCGAAGCGGCCGGTGTGCGCTTCATCGAAGTACCGGATGCGCGCTTGAAGGAACTCAACGAGCCGATCGGCTTCGCCGTGGTGTTCCACGAAGCCTACGACGACATGGTGGCCTACCTGCGCGAGCAGGGGCCGGGAATCAGCATCGAGACCTTGTACGAACAGATCGCCAGCCCGGACGTGAAGGGCCTGTACCGGGATCTGGTGCTGGCGCGCAAGACCTTCGGCCCCGGCGGCACCCTGGTGGATGTCGGCCCCGCCTACCAGGAAGCGGTGCGCCACGGCCGGCCCGCACTCAAGGCGCGCTACCGCGAGCTGTTCGAGCGCTACCAGCTCGACGCCTTCGTGTTTCCCACCACGCCCGTGGTGGCGCCGCTCGCACGCCCGGAGGTGAGCCTGCCGGAGAACTTCCAGGCGCTGATCCAGAACACCGAACCCGCCGCCAGCGCCTGCCTGGCGTCGATCCAGTTGCCGATCGGGCTGGGTCCGCGCACCGGGCTGCCGGTGGGCATGGAACTGGACGGCCCGGCGGGTGGCGACCGCCGGCTGCTGTCGATCGGCATGGCGCTGGAAGCGGTGCTGGGGCGGGTGGCGTCGGCGTTCTGATCCCGTGCCCGCACAAACACAGGCCCGCTGCGCCAACCGGCGGGCGGGCCTGTGCGCTTGAGTGGCGCTGTCTTTCTCCCTCCCCTTAAAGGGGGTGAAGCAGGGGTTTCGGCGAGCATGCTTGCCGCCTGCTGAACGACGGAGCGCAGCTGAGGCTCCCGGGTCGGGGTGGGGTTCGCGGCGCCCATTGACCCCATCCCCATCCCAACCTTCCCCTTGAAGGGGAAGGAGCGAGACAGCGATGCGCTGAATCGCCAATTCCCGTTTTCCCCTCTGAGAGCGATAACAATGCCCCACCCGACAGACCTGCAAGACAAAGTCATCATCGTTACCGGCGGCGGCAGCGGCATGGGCCGCGATGCCTGCCTGGCGCTGGCGCGCGCCGGCGCGCGCGTCGTGATCGGCAACCGCAGCGCCGAGGCGGGCGAGGCAGTGGTCGAAGCGGTCCGCGCACTCGGCGGGCAGGCGGTGTTCCGCGTCACCGACGTCTCGCGCGCGGCGGACTGCGCGGCCCTGGTGCGCTGCGCGCTCGACCACTACGGCCGGCTCGACGGCGCCTTCAACAACGCCGGCCTGCAGCGCGAATTCGGCGACATCCACGAGACGCCCGATGCCGACCTGTCCGACGTGATCGACATCAACCTCAAGGGCGTGCTCTACATGATGAAGTACGAGGCCGCGGCGATGCTCGACAGCGGAGGCGGCGCCATCGTCAACAACAGTTCGATCTTCGGCCTGAAGGCGATGCCGCGGCTGGCCTATTACGTCGCGGCGAAGCACGGCATCGTCGGCGCCACGCGCGCGGCCGCGCTGGATTACGCGGCGCGCGGCATCCGGGTGAACGCGGTGTGTCCGGGGCCGATCAAGACACCGAGCTACGACCGTGTCACGGGCGGCGACGACCACATGTACGACGAGGGCGTGCCGATGCGCCGGATCGGCATGCCGGGGGAGGTGAGCGCGGCGGTGCTGTGGTTGCTGTCAGGGCAGTCGTCGTATGTGAGCGGGGCAGCGCTGGCGGTGGATGGGGGGATGAGCGCGGGATAGGGGGAAAGGGCGCTACCGGGCGACGACGATCCAGCGTCCGCGAGCCAACTCCTTCCCCTTCAAGGGGAAGGCGGGGATGGGGATGGGGTTCCGGGCGATGGAACTGGCTCCCAAACTAACCCCATCCCCACCCCAACCCTCCCCTTGAAGGGGAGGGAGTAAATCGGTCCAACCCGGGAGCCTCCGCTGCGCTCCTTCGTTCAACAGGCGGCAAGCGTGCTTGCCGAAACCCCTGCCTCACCTCCTTGAAGGGGAGGGAGTAAATCGGTCCAACCCGGGAGCCTCCGCTGCGCTCCTTCGTTCAACAGGCGGCAAGCGTGCTTGCCGAAACCCCTGCCTCACCTCCTTGAAGGGGAGGGAGCAAATCGGCCCAACCCGGGAGCCTCCGCTGCGCTCCGTCGTTCAGCGGGCGGCAAGCGATGTTTGCCGAAACCCCCGCTTCACCCCCTTGAAGGGGAGGGAAAAACCCCGCAGCCCTTAGCGGGATTTCGACTCCCGGGCAGAAAGTAAAAAGGGGCACCCCGAAAACCCGGGGCACCCCTTATTACTGCAACCCGGACGGCGCCTGCGCGCCGCCCGTCACCCGGCTCAGCGACCCGCCGCCTGCAGCGTCTGCAGCGTGAAGTCCTTCTGGCTCATGCCGGGTACGTTGGTCTTCCACGAGCCCGAATCGACCAGGAACACCGTCGCATGGTTGCGCTGGAAGTCGATGATGGCGCCGCCGGCGCTGCGGACGTCGGTGAAGCCGTCTTCCGCCTTGGCCGGGTAGGAGTGGAATTCCATCATCTTCCAGAACTCGCCCTTGCGGTTGTAGGCCTCGCCGTAGTAGATGCGCGGGTACTTGGTATCCACGTACAGCACCTTCTTGCTGTACGGGTGCTCGGACGGCGTGGTGGCCTCGATGACGTACACCTCGCGCGGCTCATAGACGTTGCCGTTCATGTTCCAGAACGGCGCCTTGTTTTCCAGCACCGGGTACTTCTCTTCAAACGTCTTGCCGTTGCGGTTCCACAGCGGGGTCTTGCTGTGCGCCACCGCCAGCACGGTGCGCTTGCCCAGCATCTTGTAGCCGGTGTACCAGCACGGACGGGCGTTGAAGATCTCGAGGTCGTCCTGCAGCTGGTCGGACGAGCCCACCGGGTCCATCCAGGCGCCGCCGGAGAGCCGGCGCACGCGACGCACTGCCGGGATGTAGGCCCACACGTCCGGCACCTTGGCGTTGTCGTACATCACGGTGAAGGTGCCCAGGCCCTTCATGTCGGACGGGGCCTTGAAGTACAGCAGCTGGCGGCCGCGCTCGCTGCCGTCGCCTTCCACCGCGTCGCCGGACAAGCGGCCCTTCATCGAGTAGCGGATGAATTCGGCCACCGGCTCGGCGTGCACGCCCTTTTCGCCGTCGATCAGCACCTGGGTGAAGAAGGGCGCGTGGGCGAGGTCGCCGGAGAGCTGGCCGAGGTGCCAGTTCCAGATCACCTTTTCGGCGGCCTGCGGGTCCTTCATGTCGATGTCGGGGAAGGGCTGCCCGGCCTGCCAGCCATCCACCTGGCAGGTCTCGGCGTTGATCTTGGTCTTGCCGGCGTTGGCGGCGGAGGCCTTGACCCACTTCGGATCGAGCGGAATCTCCTTGGCCTTCGCCAGCGGCACTTTCATGCCGCTGTTGCGGATGCGCCATTCCATCTTTTCGGTCAGCAGGCTGGCGATGGTGTGGCCTTCGAAGGTGTCGTTCTTCACCTTGTCGATGTTCTCGGCCGAGATGACCGTGCCCGCCGGCAGTTCGGCGGCGTGCGCCAGCGCGCAGGCGGCAAGGGCGATGACCGCGGCGGCCGCGCGCAGCACAGGTTTCTTGATGTCGTTCATGAAGAGGCTCCGGGGGTCAGAACAGGTAGGTCAGGCTGGTGTAGAGCTGGTCGCGCTTGTGGAAGTAGCCGAACAGCGTGGTGCTGTCGCAGTTGCTGGCATTGGGCGCGGCGCACTTGTTGCTGTCGCGCCATTCGTCGTCCCAGAACTTGTCGTACTCCACCTTCCAGCGCCAGTTCTTGGAGAGTTCGACGGTGACCGAGGGCACCGCGAAGCCGCCGCCGTTGCTCAGGTCGGTGCCCACCACCAGTTCCGGACGGACGCGGCCGTTGTCATACGACAGGCCGAAGATGCCGGTGAGCAGGAAGGAGTGTTCCTTGGCCTTGCCGCCCCAGCCCACCGAATACAGCAGGCGCTCGTCCTTGTCGTAGCCCTGGATCCATTTGTCGAACAACTGCACCGAGAAGAACATCGGCTTTTCGGTGCCCAGCAGCGACTGGGTGAAGGCCAGGTTCTTGTCCATGCGGATCATCCAGGCGAGCACGTCCTTGTACTTCACGCCGTCGAAGCCCGGCGCCACCACCTGCGAACCGAAGGAGCCGGGAATCGACGAGAAGTTGTAGGGCGCGTCCTTGATATAGGCGACTTCGGTGCTGAACACCGCGTCCGCCCAGTCCGCGTAGCCGCTGGCGGTAAAGCCGAATACATCGACGGTCGGGTAGATGATGTCGCCGAACAGGCCGTTGGTATCGGCGCGGCCCTCGGTCTTGACCGGGCTGGTGCCGGGCATGCCGTTGAACTTGCTGGTGCCGTTCATGATCGGGCTGGCCCAGTAGGTCTTCAGGTAGGAGAGCGAATAGTTGATGTCGCCCGCCATGCCGCTCCAGCGGACGCCGCCGGTCACGTCGCGCACGTCGCCCTTGTCGTTGCGGTAGTCATAGGGGTCGATGTTGCGGAAATCGACGCCCGCCCACGGCTGGCTGGACCAGCGGCCGCCGTAGATTTCGAGTTCGGTGCCGATGTCGCTTTTGCGGTCCCAGCCCGGGCGGATGAACATCTCGAGGCCGCCGTCCAGTTCCGGCACGTCCACATTCACCTTGGCCATGATGTTGGCCTTGCGCAGTTCTTCGTTGGCCGGTTCCAGGAAGGAACGCCAGGTCCAGTCGAAGCCGTGCACGAGGTCGTTGGCGGCGAAGAAGTCGGTTTCGCCCCAGGCGATCTGCTGCTTGCCCAGGCGCACGCGGGTGCGGTCGCCAAGCGTGAAATCCACGTACAGCTCGCGGATGACGTCGCTGATGTGGTTGCGGTTGTACAGATCCATGATGTCGCCATCACGGTAGTTGTTGGCCCCCATCTTTTCGAGGTGGCGCAGGAAGGGCGTCTGCACTTCGCCCACCGCGCGCAGCTTGGCGACGACCGACACGTTCTCGGTGGCCTTCCAGTCCAGGTTCAGGCGGGCGGTGGTGCGCGCCATCGACAGCTTGCCGCGGTCGTTGTAGTTGGGCGTGTCTTCCCAGTCCTGCATGTTCCAGGACATCTCCTGGCGCAGGTAGCCGTCGACCTTGAGGTTGCTGTCGTCGGCGAAGGCGGGGAGGGCCGGCAGCGCAAAGGCGAACGCGATCGCGGTGCCGAGGAGGGCGCGGGCAGGTCTGGTCGTGCTGCTTCTCTTCTTCATGAATGCTCCCTGGAGGTGAGTCGAATGGGTGCTGCGCTGAGAGGGTGGAGAGGGTTCAGGCGGCCGCCGCTGCCGGGCGCAGGCCCGCGAGCACCGGCTTTTCCTGGCGGCCGAAGATGAAGGCGGGGCGGAAGACGTAGATCACCGAAGGCATCACGAACAGCGCCGAGGCGGCGGAGACGCCGAGCCAGATCGCCATCAGCAGGCCCATCTCGGCCTGAAAGCGCAGCGACGACGCCCACCACAGCAGGGTGCTGAAGATCAGCACGCTGGCGGTGACCAGCACGCCCATGCCGGCCGAGTGCAGCGCCTCGTGGATCGCGTGCTCCGGCGTGCTGCCGGCGGCGATCTCTTCCTTGATGCGGTCGGCCACGTAGAAGGCGTAATCGACGCCCAGCCCGATGCCGAGCGCGGCCACCGGCACGGTGTTGATGTTCATGCCGATGCCCTTCCAGGCCATGAAGCTGAAGGTGAGCGTGTTGGAGATGATCACCGGCACCATGAACAGCATGCCGGCCACGGTGGAGCGGTACACCACGGTGCAGATCACCACCAGCACGAAGAGGGCGAGCGCGATGTGCTCGATCTGGCTCGACAGGATCACTTCGTTCACCGCCGCCATCACGCCGATCAGCCCGCCGGCAAGCTGCCACTTGCCCTCGGCGAGCGGATGGGTGTCGATGAATTCCTTGATGCGCGCCACCGCGGTGCGGATGGTCTCGCCCTGCCGGTCGCGGAACATCATCGTCACGGCGCCGTTGGCGTAGGCGGTGTCGGTGAAGCGGTCCATGTCGCCCGGCTCCGATACCGAGTCGAGAATGGCCACCAGGCTGCCGTTCACCGCCTGGCTGTCGCCCAGTTCCAGGTAGCGCGGGTTGCCTTCGCGCAGCGTGCTGTTCACCACCGGGATCACGTCCGCGATCGACAGCGAGCCGCCCACTTCCGGCTGCGCCTCGATGAAGCGCTGGAAGCTGTTCATCGCGTGCAGCACCTCGTTGGACTTGACCAGGCCTTCCTTGCCGTCCTCGCCGATGACGATGAACATCCGGTCCACGCCCTGGAAGCGCGCATTGATGGCGGCGGAATCGACGTTGTAGCGCGCCTCCGGCCACAGGATGGGCGAACCCGGATTGGCGTCGCCGACCTTGAGGTGGAAGGCGTAGTAGCCGGACACCGCCATCACCACCACGCTGCAGCCGATCACCGCGTAGCGGAAGCGCGAGGTCGCCATCCACACGCCGAAGTCCAGCACCTTGCGCAGCAGCGGCGCGAAATCCACCGGATGCACCGTGCCGTGCGGGCGGCGGATGTAGGACAGCAGCACCGGGGTCAGGATCACCGCGCTGATGGTCAGCGTGGATACCCAGATCACCGACAGCAGCGTCAGCTTCTGCAGCATCGGAATCGGCGACAGCGCCACCACCGCCATGCACGCGGCATCGGCGATGACGCCCAGCATGCCGGGGCGGAAGAGGTCGGCGAGCGCCACCTTGGCGGCCACCCGCGCGCAGTCCGCGCCCGGCGGCAACACCGCGAGTTCGTCGTCGAAGCGATTGACGATCTGCACCGAGTGCGACACCGCCCGCGAGGTGATCAGCATCGCCACCACGATCACCAGCGGTTCGAAATGCACCTTCAGCAACTGGCAGATGCCGAGCGCCCAGATTGCGCTGACCACGCCGGCGAGCAGCGGCAGCAGCACGCCGCGCCAGGTGCGCAGCAGCACGAACAGCATCGCCAGCGTCAGCGCCATCGCGGCGGCGATCAGATTGATCGTCTCCGGCACGTAGTGGTTCACCCAGCCGTACAGCATCGGATCGCCGACCACGCGGATGCTCACCGAGCCGTCATCGACGCGCGCGATCAGGTCGCGGATCTCGCGGAACACGGTGGCGTAATCCACCTCGCGGTCGATGAAGTCGACCGTGATCAGGGTGGCCTGCAGGTCTTTGGACACATAGGGCCCATACACCAGCGGGTTGCGCAGCACCGAATCGCGCAGGGCGGCCATCTCCTCCGCATTGGCGGGCAGGTCGGGCCACATCAAGGGCTTGGTCTCGATGCCGTCGGTGGAGGCGCGCACCTCCTTCAGCTTCTTGGAGGCGAGCGAGGTGATCTGGTAGGGATTGACCGCCGACACTTCACGCAGACCCAGCGTGATGGTGCGCACCTTCTCCAGCACCTTGGCGTCGAAGATCTCGCCCTGGTCGACCTCGACCATGATCGTGACCATGTTCGAGCCGCCGAAGGTGTCCTTGAACTTCTGGTGGGTCTGTATGTACTCGTGGCGCGACGGCAGCATGTCCTCGAACACGGTGCGCACTTCCACATGAAGCGCGAACCAGGAGAGGACCAGGGTCAGCACGGCGAGCGCGCCGACGACCAGGTTGCGGCGGCGGATACAGAACTCCGCGATGCGTTCGATCATTTTTCTGCTCTCTGTTTTGGGGCGATCACGCGCGGGCGCGCGCTTCAGTTGCCGAGGGTGTTCCAGGCCTGGCCGTCCCAGCGGCCGATGTTGGCGCCGGCAAACCACGCCGGGCCGCCGGCCACCGGCAGCACGCGGGTGTGCCAGGAGAGATCGCGCTCGTGCAGGCGGCCGCTCTGCCACTGCGCCGCCTGCGCATCGGCGGCGATCCAGCGCCCGAGCGCGCCGGCGCCGACCCAGCGCTGCTGCGCGGCATCCCAGGCAATGTCGAAAAGGTGGTCGTGGAAGCCGAGCTCGGCCGCGGTCCAGGTGTGGCCGCCATCGCGCGTCTGCAGCACCACGCCTTCCAGGCCCACTGCCACGCCGTGGGTGGCGTCGCGGAAGGCGACCGCCATCAGCGAGCTGCCGACCGGCGCGGGCGGCTCCGTCCAGTGGCTGCCACCATCGTCGCTGACCAGGATGCGGCCGAATTCGCCCACCACCACGATGCGCGCCCCGCCGGGCAGTGCGACGTCGTTCCAGGCCAGGTCTTCCTCGTCACGCAGGCGCGACCAGGTGGCGCCGTAGTCGCGGGTGATCAGCAAGGCGCCCATTTCCCCGGTGGCGACAGCGAGGCCTTCGGCCCCGGTTTCCACCCGGGTGAGCTTGTTCGCCACCTCGGAGCGCGGCACCTCCGCCACCTGCTGCCAGCTCGCGCCGCCATCGCCGGAGACCAGGATCACGCCGTCGTTGCCGACCGCCGCCGCGCGGCCGGCATCCCAGGTGGCGACGTCCTGCAGCGTCTGCGTGGTGGGGGCGGGCACGCGGTCGATGCGGCCGGACGCGCTGTCGATGCGCAGGATCTTGCCGCCGGACCCCACTGCGAGCAGCCGGCCCTCGGGGCCGACCGCCAGGCCGTAGTAGTGATCGCGCCGCTCCAGCACCGGCGGCTGCAAGGTGGCGCCCACCGGCTGCGGCTTCACGAACAGGCCCGCCCACAACAGCCCGCCGATGATCGCCCAGGGCAGGGCGCTGACGACGTAGCTGGCCGCCGAGCGGGCGGGTTTGGAAGCGGCCGCGGCGGGCGGCGGCGAAAGGGAAGCGATCTGGTCTGGCATGCGGTCCATGTCGTTCTGTCGGGTGCGTTTGGGGGTTTCGCCTTGACGGCTTTTTGTGCCCTCTAAGCTAGAGCCCGCGCCCCACAGGGACTATCCGCCCACCGCATGCCTTATCCCTTGCGCGCAAGGGATTCCTCCGCGCTCCGCGCAGCCGCATCGTCCGTCCGGCCCGTTCGTGTGCGCTGTGCCCATCTCCCTGTGGCGTAAGCACTTTTCCGGTTCATGACGCTGGCAACAGCGCTCGCGCCTCGCGCGCATGGCGACATCCACCGCCTCCATCGCGGAGCGCCAGTCGCAGGCCGGCAAGTCGTGAAAATGCACGCGCCCCGGCACCGCGGCAGTCGCGTGCAGCGCGCGGGTGACGGGCGGCTTCTGGCGGCCATTTCATTCAATTTGGAATTGTTCTTGCTTAAACCACCCTGCTGCCGGTGAGGGCGGCGCGATCGGGCGGTAAACCGCCACGGAGCGCGCCGAAACAGGGCCGGCGAGGCACCACGCCCGGCATCGGCCGCACCCGGGTGGTGCAAGACCCCGCGCCGAAGCCGCCATCGCGCGCGCAACACAAAGACAGCGCCGACCCCGCAGGAGAACGACGTGATGCTTGCCACTGGAACCGCCCCTGAATTCGCCCCACCCGCCGACCCGGCGCTGGCCCGCTTCCCGCTGTTCGAAACCCGCGACGTGGACGAGGCGCGCGTGCGGGGCGCCCAGGTTTTCTGCGATCACAAACTGCAATTGCTCGACCGCCACAGCTCGATCGACGCCCGCATGTGCTTCAAGCGCCTGCGCGGCGTGGGCATCGGCCGCATGACCTACGGCGCCCACGTGGCCGTGGAGCCGGGCTGCCTGGAGGATTTCCTGCTGGTGCAGATGCCGCTGAGCGGCGCGGAAATCCTGCGCAGCGGTGACATCGTGGTGAATTCCAGCCGGCGCATCGCCACCGTCGCCAGCCCGCAACGTCCTTTCTCGCTGCGCCACGAAGCCGGCACCGAAAAGCTCTTCGTCCGCATCGACCGCGACGTGCTCGAACGCCACTGCCTGCAACACCTCGGCCACGCGCTGCGCCAGCCGCTGGAGTTTCGCCTCGACATGCCGCTGGATACCGCGGCGGGCCAGCAGTGGATGCGCGCGCTGCGCTGGCTGGTGGCCGAGCTGGACAGCGTGGCCGACGGCGAGGTGATCACCAGCCGCTACCCGCTGCTCGCGGCCCAGTTCGAACAGATGCTGATCTCGATGCTGCTGGTGTGCCAGCCGCACAACTACAGCGAACAACTGCAGGCCGATGCGCCGAGCATCGCCCCGGCCTTCGTCAAGCGCGTGGAGCGCTACATCGAGGACAACGCGCACGAACCGCTGACCATCGTCGACCTCGCCGCGCACGCCGGCGTCAGCAGCCGCTCGCTGTTCGCCGGCTTCAAGCGCTACCGCGACACCACGCCGATGCTGCATCTGCGCGAGGTGCGCCTGCGCCGCGTGCGTGAGGCCTTGCTGGAGGGCCGGCCGGGGCAGACCACGGTGACGAGCGAGGCGATGCGCTGGGGCTTCTCCCACCTCGGCCACTTCACCGCCGCCTACAAGCGGCGCTTTGGCGAAAGCCCGTCGGAAACCCTGGCGCGCGGTTGAGCACGGCGGCGCGGCCGTCTCAAAAAAAAGCGGCGAGGCACGCGGCCCCGCCGTTAAAAGTGCGCAGACTGTAGCCCGCGCACCGCCATGGAAGATGGGCTGCGCGAATCAGCGCGGCTGGGCGAGCGGATGACCGCGCCGCAGCGTCTTGCCGAGCGCGTAACCCTGCACTTGCGCCGCGCGCGTCACGAGCAGGAACTTGAAATGCCAGCCGGCCGCCACCGCGGGCAGGGCCGCAAGCGCTCCCAGCACCCCGGCGCCCGCAGGCCAGAGCAGCGCGGCGACGAGCGCGGCAACCGGCGCCAGCGTGCCCGCCAGCATCAGTCCGACGTGGGCGGGCGCCAGCGCGCGCCGCGTGGCCGGGGTCACGTCGCCTGCCAACAGGCGTCGGCGATAGCTCAACCAGCACAGCGCGCGCACCGCCACCACCGCGAGCAGCAGCCCACACAGCAGCGTCGACGCGGACCCGAACGCCAGCGACAGCAGGAGCAGCACGCCCGCGCCTTCCACCAGCCCGGTGGCGGCGATCAAGGGCACCACGCCGGGCTGGCGCCACGCGGGGATTCCCCGCGCGGCGCGCAGGATGCGCCCCTGGCAGTACAGGAAGAGCAGGGCCAGCGCGCCCGCGAGCCACGACACCCCGACCAGGCCCGTCGCCAGCGCGGCGGCGGCCGAAGCGAAGATCAGCGCCGCGACAAAGGCTTCGCGCGTCATCCACGAGGTTTGCGGGTGGAACAGCACGTTGAAGGCACGCAACGGGCGGCCGATCTCCGCCCATACGCAGAGCAGCCCGGCACCGATCAGCGCGAGGCCGGCGAGCAGCGCCCACAGCGGCGTCGCCCCGGGGTAGGCGGTGAAGGAGGCCAGCGCGATCAGCGCCGAACCGCTGCCGCCGCCGATGAAGTTGCCCGCGGCGCGCCAGTCCCAGCTGGTCTGGTGGGCGGTGCCGAAACGTCCGAACTTGCTTGGGTTCATTTCTCGTTCCACAGGTAGAAGAAGCCCGGCTCGGTGCCCAGTTCCTCGTGCATGCGGAACCAGGTGTTGTCGGTGAGCAGCTTCGAGACATTGCTGTCGGGGTCTTCGAGGTCGCCGAAGGTGAGCGCGTTGGCGATGCAGGCGTTGGCGCAGGCGGGTGTCGCATCCGGATCGACGCCGGGCTTCAAGCCGCGGGCGAGGCCGGCATCGACGCGGTCCGAACAGAAGGTGCACTTTTGCGCGACGCCGATGCGGCCTTCGTCGAAGCGGAGCGCCTCGGTTTCGGTCGGCTGCTCGCCGTAGGCGAAGCGCGGCGTTTCCACCTTGTAGCGCGCCTGGTAGGGGCAGGCCACCGCGCAGTACGAGCAGCCGATGCAGATGTCGTAGTCGATGGTGACGATGCCGTCCTTGCGCTGGCCGGTGGCGGTGCTGGGGCAGACCTCCATGCACGGCGGGTCGGAGCAGTGCTGGCAGCCGACCGGCATGAAGAGGCGTTCGACATTGGGGTATTCGCCCATCTCCACATCCAGCACCTTGCGCCACTGCACGCCCGGCGGCGTGGCATTGGTGTGCTTGCAGGCGGCGGTACAGGTCTGGCAGCCGACGCAGCGGTTGAGGTCGGCGACCATTACGTAGCGGGTCATCGCTTGCTCCCGATCTTCTTGATCTTGACGAGGACGGCGTCGACCGCCGAGCCGGTGCCATCCACCAGGTCCATGTTCATCGGCACCAGGTTGTTGAGGCTGGGCATGTCGAGGTCCTTGGCGTAAGGCGTTTTCCAGTGGCCGAACTGGCCGACCATCACCACCGTGTCGGGCCGCACGCCCTGGCGCAGCAGCGCGCGGCCGCTGGTGACGCCGACCGGCGAGGTGACCTCGATGCGGTCGCCCTGGGCGATGCCCATCTCGTCGGCCACCTTGGCGTTGATCATGATTCCGTCGTGGCCGGCGACGTTGGCGGCCACCTCGCGAATCATCTGCAGGCTGACGTTGCCGCCCCAGGCGTACTGCATGCTGCGCGCGGTGAGCAGCCAGAACGGGTAGTCGCTGGCCTTGATCTTGTAGGCGCGCTCGTAGGCGTCGGCCCACAGCTTGTTGAGGTCCTTCCAGGTGGGCAGCGGCTCGTATTCGTGCAGCTGGCGGTCCCACCAGGTGACGCCCTGCTCGTGCAGGCGCGCGGCGAGTTCCTGACCGATGCGCAACACGCGCTCCTGGTAGGGCAGTTCGAAACGCAGGCCCATGTCCTCCATCTTCGGGTAGAGGTACCAGTTGATCTTGGGGAAGGGTTTGACGCGGAAGCCGTTTTCCTTGAAGTAGGCGAGACCGTCGCTGGCGGCGCCATCGGTCACGTCGGCGCTCGCCGCGCGGCACACCGCGTCCCAGGTTTCCTCCACCGTATGCGGCTTGCTCACGTCGAGCGAGAAGTCGTACTTGTCGGTTTTCAGCGGCAGGCCGGCGGCGCCCATGTTGATCATGGTGTTGTAGGCCTCGAGCAGGCCGGTGCGCTTGGCCAGCTCGGTCGAGATCCAGGTGAAGTCCCTGGCCTCGCCGCGCGGCTCCACCACCGGCTGGCGCAGCACCCAGCCCTGGCTGTCCCAGAACTGCTCGAAGTAGTGGGTGCCACCGAGGCGGATGAGCTGGGTGCTTTCGAGGTCGATGGCCTCGGGCAGCACCAGGTCGGCGAAGTGGTTGGTCTCGTCCTGGGTGTAGGAGAAGGCGACGGTGAAGGGGAAGGTCGCCATCGTCTCGCCCATCTTGTCCGTCTCGGAGAACGAGATGTTCGGGTTGCAGCGATAGACGAACCACAGGTCGGGCGGCTTGGGCTGGCCCCAGCTGTCGGCCGCGCGGCCCTGCAGGCGCATCCAGGTGAGCACGGTGGAGCCCATCAGCTGGCTGGTGAGGCCGCCACCGATGATGGGGATCAGCGTGGTGTGGCCGTGGCGCACCTGCGGCTGCGCCGCCCAGTGCTCCTTGTCGGTGGGGTTGAAGGGGTAGTCGAGGAAGCCGTCCGGGCTGGGCGCGACCGAGCCCATGCGGTCGAAGTCCATGCCGGAGATGTGCACCGTGCTGCCGAGCAGCCCGCCCGGCACCTCAAGCCCGCCCACCAGCACCATCAGCATGGTGCGCGCCCACACGCATTCGTAGGCGCCCCAGCCGTTGTTCACACTTTTGCCCAGCATCACCGCCACCGGGCGGAAGGGCAGGGTGCGGCCTTCGAACTCGATGGTCTCGCCGATGCGGGCGTGCTCGACGAACTCATTGGCGATGCGGCGTATCGTCGCCGCAGGCACGTCGGTGATCGGGGCCGCCCATTCCGGCGTGTGCGGCGCCACCATCTCGCGCGTCACCTCGAAGGCGGTGGTCGCCTCGACCGCGCCGTGCATCCACTCCTTGCCGTCGGCGCCCACTTCCAGCCCGCTCAGGCTGTAGCGACCGAGCAGCGCGGGATCGGCCCCCGGCGTATCGAAGGGCACGGCGCGCTGGCTGCCCGCGTCCCAGATCAGCGGCTTGCGGCTGGCGGGATCGCGCAGGAAGAAGCCGTTGGGGCCGACCAGGTAGGGCGAGCCGGTGCGCGCCTTGAGGAAGGGGCGGTCGAGATCCGCCAGCGGGCGCTCGTGCAGCAGCACGTGCAGCATCGCGTACAGGAAGGCTGGATCGGTCTTGGGCCGGATCGGAATCCACTCGCTCGCGGACGCGCCGGTGATCGACAGGTGCGGCTCGATCTGCACCCGCTTGATGCCGCGCGCCCGTGCATCCGCATGGCGGCGCACGCTGGTGACGCCGCCCGAGGCGTCGATGTTGTTGCCGAAGGAGACGATGTATTCGCAGCGCGGCGTGTCCGGGCAGACGGTGAAGGCGCGGTGCCACAGCTCGCCGTAGACGTGCTCGGTGTGATAGCACTTGACCGTGCCGCCCGCGCCCAGGCTCTGATCCACCGGCCCCCAGGCGGCGAGAAAGGAGGCGAAGGTGCCCATGTAGAAATAGGGCGTGGCCGCGCCGCCGGTGGTGAAGGCGACGCGCGGATAGCCGTCCTCATCGACCAGGCTTTCGGCGCGGATGGCATTGAGCCTCGCGGCGATGGTGTCGAGCGCCTCTTCCCATTCGATCTCGACGAAGCCGGGGTCCTCGCCGCGGCCTTTGCGCGGGTTGGTCCGCTTCATCGGCTTGAGGATGCGGTTGGGGTTGTAGATCTTCTGCACCAGGCCGTAGGGCTTGACGCAGACCTTGCCGTCCGCCGGGTGGTAGCCCTTGGCGGCGAAATTGGGCGCCACCGTGGTCGCCACGCCGTCGGTCACCTCGACGGTGAGCATGTCCGGGCCATTGACGCACTGGTAGCAGTAGGTGGACACCTTGCGCGTGCTGCTCATGGGGCTGCGATGCTCCTTGCAGGTCGTTGGGATGCGGCCCCGGCCGAAACCGGGGGCACTACGGCAGGGAGCTTATGAACTGGCCGACCTGGCCACTATCCGCAGGCTGCAGCGCCTGTCCCGCCGCCGCAGCTTCCGCAGCGCAGTCCGGCTGCACACCGCCCAAAGCGGGGATAACCCGCCTGCGGCTATGGGAAAAGTAATAGACGGGCGGGAACGGCTTCTGTTTTAATTTAGATATAAACAATTCCTGCCATGACAGGAGCGATGGAGGAGACGCCATGGAACTGCAAGGCCACTTTGCGCCCGCGGGCGCAAGACCCCTGCTTGCCAACTTTCCGCTGTTCCGCACCTCGGACCTCGACGAAGCGCGCGACAAGGTGTCGCGGGTGTTCTGCGACCATCGCCTGCGGGTGGTGGACCGCAGCCAGCGCATCGGCGCCGAGATGTATCTGCGGCCGATACGCGGCATCGGCGTGGGGCGCATGCGTTACGGCGCCAGCGTGGCGATCGATCCCGGCCAGCTGGGCGACTTCACGCTGATCCAGATGCCGCTGCGCGGATCGGAAGTGGTGGAGCACGCGGGGCACACGGTCAATTCCAATACCGACGTGGCCTCGGTGGTCAGCCCCACGCAGGCGGTCAGCATTCGCCACGGGGCCGACACCGACAAACTCTTCATCCGCATCGACCGCGAAACGCTGGAACGTCACTGCCGCCAGCACCTGGGCGGCACGCTGCGCGAGCCGGTGGAGTTCCTGCCGGAGATGGCCCTGGGCAGCACCCGCTGCCAATCCTGGGTGCGGCTGATGAAGTGGCTGTGCGAGGAAATCGGCCACGAGAACCCGCAGGGCGAAGCGGTGCTCGATTCGCCGCTGTTCTCCGCGCAGGTGGAACAGATGGTGATCACCACGCTCCTGATGTGCCAGCCGCACAACTACTCCGAACGCCTCGCGCAGGATGGCCCGTCGATCGCGCCGCACTTCATCCGCCGCACCGAGCGCTACATCGAGGACAAGGCCCACGAGCCGCTCACCATCGGCGAACTCGCCGAACACGCGGGCGTCAGCACCCGCTCGCTGTTCGCCGGCTTCCGCAAGTACCGCGACACCACGCCGATGCAGTACCTGAAGGACGTGCGGATGCAGCGCGTCCATCAGGAACTGCTGCGCAGCGCCCCCGACACCACCACCGTGACCGACGTGGCGATGCGCTGGGGTTTCTCGCACCTCGGCCACTTCGCGGTGGACTACAAACGCTGCTTCGGCGAAAGCCCCTCGTCCACGCTCGGCCGCTGAGCAGCCCAGGCGATTTCTGCAACATCCGGATAGGCGCCAGAGTTTCGGGATAGTTCGCCACGTACCGCGTCACTAGATTGGGCACACCGGCCGCCAAGAGCCGGCCCCCAACAGACAGATGACAAGGACACGAACATGAGCGAACGCAGCAGCGGCTTCGTGCCGCCGGTACGCAACGACAACAAGTTCAAGCTCGGCTTCTTCGCCGCCAACTGCTCCGGCGGCATGTCGGTCACCCAGGTGCCCGAGCGCTGGCAGAACACCTGGGACAACAACCTGCGGCTGGCAAAGCTCGCCGACGCCGCGGGCATCGAGTTCATGCTGCCGATCGCGCGCTGGATCGGCTACGGCGGCGCCACCGATTTCCACGGCAACGTGCTGGAGACGATGACCTGGGCCGCCGGCCTGCTGGCGCACACCCGGCACATCAACGTGTTCGCCACCATCCACACCGCCTGCAACCACCCGGTGGTGGTCGCCAAGCAGATCGCCACCATCGACCAGATCGGCAAGGGTCGCGCCGGCCTCAACATCGTCTGCGGCTGGAACAAGCCGGAATACGACGCGATGGGGCAGACCCTGCCAGACGACCACGACACCCGCTACCGCATGGGGCAGGAGTGGTACGACATCATCGAGAAGCTGTGGTACGAGAGCGCGCCCTTCGACTGGGACGGCGAGTACTTCAAGCTGAAGGGCGCCTACGGCCAGCCGCATCCGGTGGTGGACCGCGTGCCCATCTTCAACGCCGCCGGCTCTGCCCAGGGCCGCGACTTCGCCACCCGCAACGCCGACTTCCTGTTCACCTCGGCGATCGACCTGGCGCGCTCCAGGGCGGAGATCGCCGAGATCAAGGCCATGGCCGCCGCCAAGGGCCGTGCCATCGACGTGCTGACCTTCTCCTACGTCGTGTGCCGGCCGACGCAGAAGGAAGCCGAGGACTACCACCACTACTACTCGCAGCAGCACGCCGACTGGGCGGCGGTCGACAACATCATCCGGCTGATGTTCGCCCACGCCGAGTCCTTCCCGAAGGACCAGCTCAAGCTGATCCGCGACCGCTTCTCCGGCGGCCACGGCGGCTATCCGCTGGTGGGCGATCCGCAGCAGGTGGCCGACGGCATCTGCGCCCTGCACGAGGCGGGCTTCGCCGGTTCGACGCTGTCCTTCGTCGATTACGCCGAGGAATTCCCGTACTTCCGCGACACCGTGCTGCCCATCCTGGAAGCCCGCGGACTGCGCAAGGCCTTCAAGGTGGCGCCATGAGCAGCGCGGTGCTGGAAGCGCCGCTGTCGGCGGAAGCCTTCAGGCGCGGCATGCGGCGGCTGGCGCTGCCGACCGCCGTGGTCACCACCGCGCACGACGGCGTGCGCGGCGGACTCACCGTGTCGTCGCTGTGTTCTGTCAGCACCCAACCGCCGCGGCTGCTCGTTTGCATCAACACCGCCGCCAGCGCCTTTCCGCTGCTGCGTGCGAGCGGCGTGCTCGCGGTCAACATGCTGGCCGAAGGGCAGGGCGCGCTGTGCATGCGCTTCGGCTCCAGCCGTTGCAGCGGCGAGGCGCGCTTTGCCGAAGGGCGCTGGGAGACCGCCCGCACCGGCGCGCCCCTGCTGGCCGACGCGCTGACGAGCTTCGATTGCCGTGTGGTGGAGATGCACGAATCCGCCACCCACGCGATCGTGATCGCCGATGTGGTCGAACTACGCACCGCGCCCGACGCGATGCCGCTGCTCTACCGCGACGGCGCCTTCGCCCGCCTGCACCCGGAAGCGGCGCCATGAGCGCGGCCGCGCGCCGGCCGAAACGCCGAGCAGCGCCACCATCACCGTGACGCAGCCCGCACCCGGCGGGCGCCGGCACCTGCGTGCCGTTTCCGGACAAGCACTGCAGTTGCCGGATAGCCCTTCGCCCGCCGGCCCGCTAGCTTCGGATCGCCCGCCGCCTGTGGCTGCGCGGCGGCCCGACCCTTTCACCGCCCGGAGGACATTCCGATGAAGCAAGACCCTCCCGACAGCGCGGGAGCCCCGCCGAAGGTCACCCGCCGCGGCGTGCTGAAGGCGGGCGCCGGCGCGGCGCTCGCCGCCCTTGCCGGGCCAGCCGCGGCCCGCGCGGCAGACGCCGCCACCCTGGACCGCCCGACGCTGGCGCGCTGGCGGGCGTGGGCCGAGGCCCTGGTGCCGGGCGCTGCCGCAGCCGGCGCCGCCGAATACCTGGCCGCGCAGCTCGCGCTGCCACGACATGAGAACACCCTTTTCCTGCGCTACATGGATTGGCCCGCCGGCCACGCCGCGTTCTACCGCGACGGCCTGGCCGCGGTGGATGCGCTTGCCCGGCGCCGTCACGGCCGCGGCTTCTCGGCGCTGGATGCCGACGCGCGTCGCAGCCTCGTCGATGCGGTTGCCAGCGGGCAGGCGGAGGGATGGGCCGGTCCGCCGGCCGGACTGTTCTATTTCGTGACCAAGGCCGATGCCGCCGACCTCGTGTTCGGCACCCGCCCCGGCATCGAACGGCTGGGCCTGGACTACCGCGCCCATGTGGAACCGCCCGCGCGCTGGCCGGGCGAAACTGCGGCGACGGGGAGGCTGCGCGGATGAGGACGCTGGACGCAACCGAAGTCGTCGTCGTTGGCGCCGGCCAGGCCGGCAGCCTCGTCGCCGCCAAGCTCGCCGCCGCCGGAAAGCAGGTGACGGTGTTCGAAGCCGGCGCCGCACGCGGCACCGAAGCGCTCGTGAGTTCGCAGATCTGGGCGCGCCGGCTGAAAGGCACGCCGGATCTCGCGGCCAGCGCCGGCGATCATCCGCTGGGCATCACGTTCAACACGGGGCAGGGCGCCGGCGGCACCGCCGCCCACCATTACGCGTGCTGGTTCCGCCTGCATCCGGAGGATTTCGAGATGCAGCGCCGCCACGGCGTGGCCGCCGACTGGCCGTTCGGTTACGACACGCTGCGTCCGCACTACGACGCGGTGCAGGAGGAGGTGGGCATCGCCGGTGACGCCGCGGCGGAACGCTGGCGCCCGCCCGGCGCGGAGTATCCGCTACCGCCGGTGCCGCGCTTCCGTCAGGGCGAAATCCTCGCGCGCGGTTTCGAGCGCCACGGCCTGCACGTCGCGCCGCTGCCGCTGGCAATCGCCACCGCGCCTTATCGCGGCCGCGAGGCCTGCATCTACGACGGCTGGTGCGACGCGGGCTGTCCCACCGGCGCGCTCGCGAACCCGCTGGTGACGTATCTGAAGTGGGCGCAGGCCGCCGGCGCGAAGCTGAACTACCGCCACCGCGTCGAGCGCATCGTCACCGACGCCGCAGGCACGCGCAGCATCGGCGTGATCGTGGCCCGGCCCGACGGCGAGCGGGTGTTCCAGCCCGCTGCGCTGGTGGTGCTTGCCGCCTTTGCGCTGGAGACGCCGCGCCTGCTGCTGGCCTCCGCCACCGACCGCCATCCGCAGGGGCTGGCCAACGCGTCCGGCACCGTCGGCCGCTACCTGCACACGCACGCAGCCGGGGGCGTCTTCGGCCTGTTCGACGAAGCCACCGACTGCCACCTGGGCGTCAGCGGCGGGCAGCTCGTCTGCCAGGACGGTTACGGCAAGGCGAAGCGCGAGGGCAAGGACTTCATCGGCGGCTACCAGTGGCTGATTGCGCACTCGACCAAGCCCAACGACCTGCTCGGCATCGCCTGCAGCCGGCCCGACCTGCACGGCAGCGCTTTCAACAGCTTCATGGGCCAGGCCGCCACGCGCTTCGCCTCGATGACGGCGGTGGGCGAAACCCTGCCGCTGGCCGAGAACCGCGTCGAACTTGCACCGGGCACCGACGGCGCCGGCATGGCGAAGATGCGCGTGGTCCATCGCTTCGACGACAACGCGCTGCGGCTGTACGCCCATGCGATGAAGGAGGGCGTGGCGATCTTCAACAGCGCCGGCGCGCGCGAGGCCTGGCATGGCCCGATGGCGAGCATGCATCTGATCGGCGGCACCCGCATGGGCAGCGACCCCGCAACTTCGGTTGCCGATGGCTGGGGCCGCTGTCACGAGCTGGCCAACGTGTTCATCGCCGGCCCCGGGCTGTTCCCCAGCGGCGGTGCGGTCAATCCCACCTTCACCGCGTCGGCACTGGCACACCGCACCGCTGCGCACCTGGTGGCGAACTGGAGCGATTACGCCCCATAGCCGCCCCGTGCGGCGGCGCGTCGATTGACGGTGTCAGGCGCACGTCGTACCGTGGGCGCCCCCAACGCCCGCAGGACACCGCCATGACCCAGCCGATTCCCACGCCCGCCCGCCGTCCGAGCATGGCTGGAGAACGCTGATGGCCGGCACCAGCCTGCTCGCGCTGATCGACGACATCGCGAGCGTGCTCGACGACGTGTCGGTGATGAGCAAGGTGGCGGCGAAGAAAACCGCCGGCGTGCTCGGCGATGACCTCGCGCTCAACGCCCAGCAGGTCACCGGCGTCAATGCCGACCGCGAGTTGCCCGTGGTCTGGGCGGTCGCGCTCGGTTCGCTGAAGAACAAGGCCATCCTGGTGCCGGCGGCGCTGGCCATCAGCGCCTTCGTGCCCTGGCTGGTAACGCCGCTGCTGATGGTGGGCGGCGCCTTCCTGTGCTTCGAGGGCTTCGAGAAGCTCGCCCACAGATTCCTCCACGCCCACGCGGAGGATGCGGCGCATCACGCCGAACTGGCGCAGGCAGTGGCAGACCCGGCGGTCGATATGAAGGCTTTCGAGAAGGACAAGATCCAGGGCGCGGTGCGCACGGACTTCATCCTCTCGGCCGAGATCATCGCGATCACCCTCGGCACCGTGGCCGACGCACCGCTCGGCACCCAGGTGGCGGTGCTGACGACGATTGCGCTGCTCATGACGGTCGGCGTGTATGGCTTCGTCGCCGGCATCGTCAAACTCGACGACGGCGGGCTGTACCTCAGCCGCAAGGCGGGCGAGGGCGGGCTTCCCCGCCTCCAGCGCGCCACCGGCCGCGGCATCCTCGCCGCCGCGCCGTGGCTGATGAAAAGCCTGTCGGTACTCGGCACCGCGGCGATGTTCCTGGTCGGCGGCGGCATCCTTACCCACGGCATTCCGGGCGCACATGACGTGATACATGGAGCGGCGCACGCGGTAGGCGGAGTGCCCGCGATCGGGCCGGTGCTGGAGGCAGTGGCGCCCACGGTGCTGGATGGCGTGGCGGGAGTGATTGCCGGAGCGCTGGTGCTGGCGGGGGTTACGGCGGTGGGTAAGGCGCTGCGGTCGGTGAGGGCGAGGGCTTAGAGGGTCTTGTTCCTCCCCCTCCAAGGGGGGCGTACCGGGGTTTGGCGGCACTGCCTGCCACCTGCGGAGCGGCAAGTCGGAGCCGAGACTACCGGCCCGGAGATTCAAGTTCCTCCCCCTTCAAGGGGGGCGGAGCAGGGGTTTCGGCGAGCACTGCTCGACGCCTGCAGAGCGGCGAGGCGAAGCCGAGACCACCGGTTAGGAGGGGGATGGGGTGGGGCTCACCGCAGCGCAAACCCCATCCCGTCCCAGCCGGGGCCTTACGTCCTGAATCGAGCCATCCGGCCACCGCACTTCTGTCTTCACCGCAATTCCAGTCAAACCCGCCTGAAAACGAGGGTTGCGAAGCACCTCACGCCGCGCAGCCCTCCGGCGTCGCCAGATAGCGCCCCCGGTGAAACAGCAGCGGCGGCCGTTCCTCGGTGTGGAAGCTCTCGACCCGTCCCACTATGATGATGTGGTCGCCGCCGTCGTAATGGCGTTCGGTACTGCACTGGAACACCGCGGGGCATCCCGTCAGCAGCGGCACCCCACCCAGCCCGGCGCTGGTCTTGACGTTGGCGAACTTGTCTTCCGAGGCGCGCGCGAAGCGGTTCGAGAGATCTTGCTGGTCCTCGGCCAGCACGTGGATCGCGAAGAATTCGGCGGCTTCGAAGGCAGCCACGCTCCACGCGTTGCGGGCGAGGCTCCACAGCACCAGCGGCGGTTCCAGCGACACCGAGGCGAAGCTGTTGATGGTGAGGCCGATCGCGCCGCCCTGGCTGTCTTTGGTGGTGACGATGGCGACGCCGGTGGCGAAATGCCCCAGCGCGTTGCGGAACTGTCGGGGGTCGAACATGGTTGTCTCCTTGGCCGCCGGGCCGGGAAGGTGCTCCCCACGGCCCGGCGATACCGATCCTTCTTTCTTGCAGACGACGACGCGGGAACGCTCAGGCGGCGAGCTTCTGCATCTCGCTGGCGATCAGGTTTTCCGCATCGGCGGCGTCGAACCAGTACTCGGCGTAGTCGCGCGGATCGTTGAATCCGTTGGCGATGCGGCTGGCCAGCGAGGGGGCCTGTTGCGCGGCGCCCAGCAGCTTGACGATGTGCTCGGGCGGCGGGAACAGCAGGCTGTTGGTCCAGCGCACCACCTTTTCCGCGTAGCCGTTGTAGAGCGCGTCGAAGGTCTGGCGCATCCAGGCTTCGTCGAAGGCGGCGGCGCCGCGGGCGAGGATGGCGTCGTAGTAGTGCTTGGCGCCCTTGGTCGCGTTGTTGGAGCCCTGACCGGTGATCGGGTCGTTCACCAGCACGGCGTCGCCCATGCCGAACACCTTGCGGCCGGAGGGCAGGGTCAGCACCGGGTTGCGCACGGTCGGCGTGATGCGGCCGGCGAGGATGCCGTTGGCGTCGGTCAGCTGGCAGTCGCGGCTGCGCTCGTATTCCCAGGGCACGAAGGTTTTGAGGATGTTGAGGCTGACCTCGAGGTGCTGCTCCGGGGTCTTGGCCTCGCCCCAGCAGTCCATCGGGCCGCCGGGCACGCCTTCGAACACCATGATGTCGCAGTCCTGGGTGCCGTCGGCGCCCTTGGTGGTCAGCGCCGGGAACACGAAGTACTCGCCCACGCCGGGGATGAGGTTGAAGTTCACGCACTCGTAGTAGTCGTGGCGCTTCATCCCGGTGACGTAGGTGAGCGCGAGCTGGCGCATCGGCTGCTTGACCGGCGAACGGCTCTCGTCGGTGCCGAGCAGTTTGACGATCTCGCCCTTGCCGCCGGCCAGCAGCACCAGTTCGTACTCGGCGGCAAGCTGGTCCAGCTCGGCCACGCCGACGTCGTCGAAGCGCAGTTCGCCGCCGCGGCGCTCGAATTCCTTCATCCAGCCCGGCATCTTCACGCGCTGGTCGACCGACTGCCCGTAGGCGTTGAGACGCGCATGCCAGTGGATGGCCTTGTTGCCGCTGCCGTCCGGCATCGGAATCGAGAAACTGATGCCCTCGGTCTTCATGCACTCGGCTTCCCACTGGTTCATGCCGAAGTCGCGCTCGATCTGCAGCGCCGGGTCGAAGATGAACTGCGAGGACATCACCTTGCCGTGCCAGACATCTTCGGCGCTGCGGTTGGTGACCATGGTGACGCTGTAGCCCTTGTCGAGCAGGGCGCAGCCGAGCAGCAGGCCGGCCTGGCCGGCGCCGACGATGGCAACGCTGCGCGGGGTGATCTTGTTTTCGGACGCATTGCTGGCGAGGTGCATGGAAGTCTCCTGATGGGTGCGGATGCTTGCTGAAGGGGGAGGAAAGGGGAGGTCAGGCCATCAGCCGGGTGATCGCGGCTGCGCTGCCTTCCGGCCCGAGCGCGGTGTAGCCGCCGTCGCAGGCGTAGTCGGCGCCGCTGACGAAGCTGGCGTGGTCGGAGAGCAGGAAGGAGACGACCTGGGCGACTTCCTCGGGCAGGCCGAGGCGGCCGAGGATGTGGTAGTCGGCCGCGACCTTGTCGGCCTTGGCCTTGTCGCCGCCGGAGAGCGTTTCGATGATCGACGACCACGTCCAGCCGGGCGACACCGAGTTGACACGGATGTGGTCGGCGGCGAGGTCGAGCGCGGCGCTGCGGGTGAATTGCTGGATCGCGGCCTTGCTCATCGGGTAGAGCCAGCGGCCGGCCTGGGCGGAGGTGGCAGAGATGGAGGCGAAGTTCACCACCGCGCCGCCGCCGCGCTTGACCATCTCCGGCCGGCAGGTCTGCAGCATCATCGCCGCGCCGGCCACATTCACGTTGAAGGCCTGCAGCCATTCGGCGCGCGTGGAGGCGGCGCCGTTATCGACGTAGGTGCAGGCGCAATTGACGAGGAAGTCGACGCCGCCGAAGGCCGCCACGGTGCCGGCCACGCAGGCGGCGATCGCGGCATCGTCGGTGACGTCGGTGCGGATGAAGCGGGCGGCGGCGCCCAGCCTGTCCGCCGCGGCGGCGCCCTTGTCGGCGTCGATGTCCGCCAGCACCACGCGGCCGCCGTGGGCGATCAGGTCACGCGCGACCGCCTCGCCGATCATGGTTGCGCCACCGGTGACGATGGCGACTTTGTTGTCCAGGCCCTTCATCTGCTGTGCTCCGTTGAGGTGACGCGCAGCGGCGTCGATGGAGCACAGTTTTCATTTCAGCCCGGTGACGGGCTATCCGGAATCCGTTCTGGACCTATCCGTTATGCGCTGTCCGACAGGGATCAGCAGCGCCGCGCGCGACCGACCGTCTGCGAGGGCGTTTCGCCGAAGCGCGCCTTGTAATACGCGGAGAAGCGCCCGAGATGGACGAAGCCGTAGCGATGCGCGACGTCGGTCACCGATTCGCTGCGGCCGGGCAGGGCCAGCAGGGCCTTGCGCGCGCGCTCCAGCCGCAGTTCGCGCAGATAGGCGAGCGGCGTGGTGTCGCAATACTTGCGGAAGCCTTCTTCGAGCGCCCGCACGCTGACACAGGCGGCGCGTGCGATGTCGCCCACGCTGATGCCCTCTTCGATGTGCGCCTGCACGTAGTCCATCGCGCGCTGGACGTGGCGCGGCTTGCCGGTGTCGCGCGGTGCGTTCAGGCAGTCGCTGTAGTTGTGCTGGTGAAGCTGCAGTAATCCGCGCAACAGACAATCCTCCAGGGCGGCGACGGTGGGGCGGAAGCGGAGCCAGTCGGCCCCGCACTGGTCGATGTTGGCCGCAAGGTCAGCGAGCATGCGGCACCAGCTGCGGGTCAGCCCTTCGTCCTGCGGCAGGCCGAGGTGGAAGGAGAGCGGGCGGTCCGGGCGTTCGCCCAGATGCTCTTCCAGCCGCCGCTCCAGGGCCTCGCGCGGAATCCACAGCAGCAGCTGGCGCGCATCGTGCTGCCAGCGCATCCGCGTTTCATCGTCCGGGCTGAGGATGGTGGCGAGCCGCGGCGAGGACAGCACCGCCTGCTCGCCGCAGCGGATATCGGCGCCGCCCGCCAGCGGCATCTGGACCAGATAGAAGCTTTCGAGGCGGCCGGGAAGGATGTCGACGTCGGTGCCGTAGGTCAGGAAGTTCAGCGCCGTCTCGTGCAGCCGCAGCATGTTGTGGCGCGAGGCGAACGGCCGCCTGCCCGTGACTTGGCGAAGTTCGTGCGGGCAGAATACGCGGGCGACGTGCTGGCGCGACTCCTCCGCATCGCTGGAGCGGAAGAAGGGATAGGCGGCCAGCGGCTCCGCCAGCCCGGCGTCAGGCGCGTTCAAGGCGGTAGGCCGGCAGCGGGCCGGTCGGCAGCAACGGGAGAACTGACATGGCGTGCACCCTCGCCCATAATGTATAGACCTAAATAATTTAAATGCAACAAAGTTCGAATCGCAAGCCTAAGATGCACCCATCGCTGCCAGATTCGGATTACCGCCCAAACCGCCCCAAACGGGTGCATTCCCACCCCTCAACCGGCACCATTCCGGAGCGCCCGATGTCGCTTTTCCCTCCACCTGAAGCCGCCGCGATCGCCACCGGGTCGGGCGAACGTTTCATCGACGGGTATCTCGCCTATCTGCTCGCCCAGGCAAGCAGCCGGATCTCCCACGAGTTCCACCGCGAGGTGAACGAAGCCGGTCTGTCCGTCACCGAATGGCGGGTGCTCGCCAGCCTGAGCGGCAGCGCCGGCGAGAGCATCGGCAGCCTCAGCCAGCTGGCGCTGACCAAGCAACCGACGCTGAGCAAGGTGGTGCAGCGCATGGAGCAGGAGGGCCTGGTGAGCCGCACGCGGGTGAAAGCGGACCGCCGCCAGACGGTGGTGGTGCTGACGCCCAAGGGGCAGCGGCTTACCGAAGGTCTGCGCGAACGGGCGTTGCAGCACCAGGCCGCGGTGCTACAACCCTTTGGCGCCGACAACGCGCGCATGCTGCTGGGCATGTTGCGCGAGCTGCTGACCCTGCATCCGCCCGATCTTTCCGCCGATCCGGGCGAGGAAAACTGACCCGTCCTACTTCCATGAAAATTCATAGATGCGCTTCTTGACTTAATAGTTTAGACATGAAATATTCCTCGCTAAATGAGGAACACTTTCACGTCCGCCGGACCTCAGGGCGGCAACAACTAAAGGAGAACAGCATGCGCATCGTGTGTATCGGTGGGGGCCCCGCGGGGCTGTATTTCGCGATCCTGATGAAGAAGCTGAACCCGGCGCATCAGATCACCGTGGTCGAGCGCAACAAGCCCTACGACACCTTCGGTTGGGGCGTGGTGTTCTCCGACGCGACCATGGACAACATGCGCGAATGGGACCCGGTCACCGCCGACGCGATCCAGGTCGCCTTCAACCACTGGGACGACATCGAGCTGCACTTCAAGGGCCGCACCATCCGCTCCGGCGGCCACGGCTTCGTCGGCATCGGCCGCAAGAAGATGCTCAACATCCTGCAGGACCGCTGCGTGGAGCTGGGCGTGGAACTGGTGTTCGAGAAGGACGTCGATTCCGACCTGGAATACCCGGACGCCGACCTGATCATCGCCTCCGACGGCATCAACTCCAAGATCCGCAACCGCTACAACGAAGTCTTCAAGCCGGACATCGTCACCCGCCCGAACCGCTACATCTGGCTGGGCACCAACAAGCTGTTCGACGCCTTCAACTTCATTTTCGAGAAGACCGAACACGGCTGGTTCCAGGCCCACATCTACAAGTTCGACGACACCACGACGACCTTCATCGTCGAGTGCCCGGAACACGTCTGGCAGGCCCACGGCCTCGACAAGGCCGACCAGCAGCAGTCCATCGAATTCTGCGAAAAGCTGTTCAAGGACCACCTGGACGGCTACCCGCTGATGACCAACGCCCGTCACCTGCGCGGCTCGGCCTGGCTCAACTTCCAGCGCGTCAAGTGCGAACAGTGGCACCACTTCAACGGCAAGAGCCACGTCGTGCTGATGGGCGACGCGGTACACACCGCCCACTTCGCCATCGGCTCCGGCACCAAGCTGGCGCTGGAAGACGCGATCGACCTGACCCGCCTGTTCAAGGAAGAGGGCGACAGCGCCGACAACATCCCCGCCGTGCTCGCGCGCTACCAGGAAGTGCGCAACATCGACGTGCTGCGCCTGCAGAACGCCGCGTGGAACGCGATGGAATGGTTCGAGGTCTGCGACGCGCGCTACTGCGATACGCTGGAACCCGAGCAGTTCATGTACTCGATGCTGACCCGCTCGCAGCGCATCTCGCACGAAAACCTGCGCCTGCGCGACGCCAACTGGCTGGAAGGCTACGAGCGCTGGCTGGCCAACAAGGCCGGCGTGCCCGTCGCCGCCGACCAGACCCCGCCGCCGCCGATGTTCACCCCGTTCAAGCTGCGCGGCCTGACGCTGGCCAACCGCGTGATCATGTCGCCGATGGCGATGTACTCCGCGGAAGACGGCCTCGCCAACGACTTCCACCTGGTCCACTTCGGCTCGCGCGCGCTCGGCGGCACCGGCCTGCTCTATACCGAAATGACCTGCGTCTCGGCCGACGCCCGCATCACCCCGGGATGCGCCGGCATGTACAAGCCCGAGCACGTCAATGCCTGGAAGCGCATCGTCGATTTCGTGCATGCCAACTCCGACGCAAAGATGGGCATCCAGCTCGGCCATGCCGGCCGCAAGGGCGCGACCAAGCTGGCCTGGGAAGGCATCGACCAACCGCTGGAATCCGGCGCCTGGGAACTGATCTCCGCCTCGCCGCTGCCCTACCTGCCGAACAGCCAGGTGCCGCGCGAGATGAACCGCGCCGACATGGACCGCGTCAAGGAAGACTTCGTCCGCTCCACCAAGATGGCCGCCGAAGCCGGCTTCGACATCCTGGAATTCCACTGCGCCCACGGCTACCTGCTGTCGAGCTTCCTGTCGCCGCTGACCAACCAGCGCAAGGACGAATACGGCGGCAGCGTCGAAAACCGCGCCCGCTACCCGCTGGAAGTGTTCAAGGCGATGCGCGCGGTGTGGCCGGCCGACAAGCCGATGTCGGTGCGCCTGTCGTGCCACGACTGGTTCCCCGGCGGCAACACGGCCGACGACGCGGTCGCCATCGCGCGCCTGTTCAAGGAAGCCGGCGCCGACATCATCGACTGCTCGTCCGGTCAGGTGTGGAAGGGTGAAAAGCCGGTGTACGGCCGCATGTTCCAGACCCCGTTCGCCGACCGCATCCGCAACGAAGTGGGCATCCCGACCATCGCCGTGGGCGCCATCTTCGAAGCCGACCATGTCAACAGCATCATCGGCGCCGGCCGTGCCGACCTCTGCGCGGTGGCCCGTCCGCACCTGGCCGACCCGGCCTGGACGCTGCACGAAGCCGCCAAGATCGAGTTCAAGGGCCAGGCCTGGCCGAAGCAGTACCTGTCGGGCCGCGGGCAGTATGAGACGAATCTGAAGCGGAGTTATTCGGCGGGGAAGTGAGCTGATTGCCCTTGGCGCAATCAGAGACGTCGGTTTTGGTCCCTCCCCCTTCAAGGGGGAGGCTAGGAGGGGGATGGGGTTAGGTTCAACGTCGCCCGACCCCATCCCCACCCCAACCCTCCCCTTGAAGGGGAGGGGGCAAAACCGAGCAGCTTGACCCTGACGGAGTGTGCCGACATCGGCGCCCCCCAAGAACCCTCAGGAAGGTAGCGCAATGAACGCACCCACCGACAACAGCAGAGAGACACATCCGCCGCTCGCCGGTCGCCACGCGGTGGTGACCGGTGCCGGCAGCGGCATCGGCGAGGCGATCGCGATCGAACTCGCCCAACTCGGCGCCACGCTCACGCTGGTCGGCCGCCGTGCCGAACCGCTTAACGCCACGCTCGACAAGCTGGCGGGGCAGGGACATGGCATCGCGGTGGCCGACATCACGGACCACGCCGCCATCGGCGCCGCGCTGGCCGAGGCCGCGGCAGCGCGCGGCGCCATCGCCATCCTCATCAACAACGCCGGCGCCGCCAAGAGCGCGCCGCTCGCCAAGACCGAGCCGGCGCTGTGGAACGAGATGCTGACGGTGAACCTCACCGGCACCTACAACTGCACCCACGCCGTGCTGCCGGGCATGCAGGCCGCACGCTGGGGCCGCATCGTCAATATCGCCAGCACCGCCGGCCTGGTGGGCTACGCCTATGTTTCGGCCTACTGCGCCGCCAAGCACGGCGTGATCGGCCTGACCCGCGCGCTGGCGCTGGAAGTGGCGAAGCAGGGCATCACGGTGAACGCGGTCTGCCCGGGCTACACCGACACCCCGCTGCTCGGCGGCGCGGTCGACAACATCGTCGCCAAGACCGGCCGCAGCAGCGACGACGCCAAGACCACGCTGGCCGCCAGCAACCCGCAGGGCCGGCTGGTTCAACCGGAGGACGTCGCCCGCACCGTCGGCTGGCTGTGCCTGCCGGGCTCGGATGCAATCCACGGGCAGTCGATCCCGGTAGCGGGGGGCGAGGTGATGGCCGGCTGACGGGAACCAACCCAAGGCGACGAAGCCCCGTGGCCGACACCGAGCGAACCCGGCTTCCCGAGGTGAGCGGAGCGACCCACCACCAAACGACGCGAAGCCCACCAACAGAAACAAGCACACGGCCGCTACGAACAGCAGCGAAGGGAAACGCAAGGACAGAGGCGAGCGCGCGGGGTGTTTATGCAGGGGCGAGGACTGTCCGAGCGAGCGCAGCGAGCGAGTTCCGCAGCCCCGGAAGAAACATCCCGCGTGATCGCCGGCCAGCAAGCGCGTGTGTGCATCACCGGAGAGCAGTACCGCAGGAACGCAGTCATCGCAGCCAAACGGAAGGCCACCGCGAAACCCGGCCGGCAAGCACGGCAGCGCAACACGGAACAAACCGCTAGAGAGCGGCAACCCGAATCCAATAAACCCAGCCAGGAAGCATAGGAGAGAGACCATGGCAGAACTTTCGATGAACGATCACAAGCGTCCGTTCAAGGACTACCAGGCCCGCCACTTCAAGTGGTCCTGCTCCGAGGACGGCCGCGTCGCCACCATCACGCTCAACCGCCCGGAGAAGAAGAACCCGCTCACCTTCGACTCCTACGCCGAACTGCGCGACCTCTTCAACAACCTCAAGTACGCCAGCGACGTGCGTACCGTGGTCATCCGCGGCGAAGGCGGCAACTTCTGCTCCGGCGGCGACGTGTTCGAAATCATCGAACCGCTCACCAAGATGAGCATGCCCGAACTCCTCGAATTCACCCGCATGACCGGCGACCTGGTGAAGACCATGCGGCGCGCCCCGCAACCCGTCATCGCCGCCATCGACGGCTTCTGCGCCGGCGCCGGCGCCATGGTCGCGCTCGCCGCCGACTTCCGCCTCGGCACGCCGGAAACCAAGACCGCCTACCTCTTCACCCGCGTCGGCCTCGCCGGCGCCGACATGGGCGCCTGCGGCCTCTTGCCGCGCATGATCGGCCAGGGCCGCGCCACCGAACTGCTGATGACCGGCCGCGTCATGAGCGCCGAAGAAGGCCGCGACTGGGGCTTCTTCAGCGCGCTGCACCCCAGCGCCGACCTCTTCGCCGAAGCCGACAAGCTCGCCCGCAACCTCGCCGACGGCCCCTGGTTCGCCCACACTATGACCAAGACCATGCTCAACCAGGAATGGGCCATGGGCATCGAGGAAATGGTCGAATCCGAAGCCCAGGCCCAGGCCATCTGCATGATGACCGGCGACTTCCGCCGCGCCTTCGAAGCCTTCGCCGCCAAGCAGAAACCCAAGTTCGAAGGAAACTGAGCACGCCATGGACCGCTCCATCCTCGACCTGCCGTTCTACGGCCCCGAACACCGCCAGCTGTCGGACGCGATCTTCGACTGGGCATCCACCGCGATGCCCCACGTCGATCACCACGACACCGACAATGCCTGCCGCCAGCTCGTCGCCGCGCTCGGCAAGGCCGGTTTCCTGCGCTACGCGGTGCCGGCCGCCTACGGCGGCGCGCTCGCCGAACTCGATTCGCGCTCGCTCTGCATCGCCCGCGAAACGCTCGCCTACCACGACGGCCTCGCCGACTTCGCCTTCGCCATGCAGGGCCTGGGCACCGGCGCGATCACCCTGTCCGGCAGCGAAGAGATCAAGCGCCACGTGCTGCCCAAGGTGGCCGCCGGCGAATGGATTTCCGCCTTCGCGCTGACCGAACCGCTGGCCGGCTCCGACGTCGGCGCGATGTCTTGCGAAGCGCGCCTTGAAGGCGACCACTACGTCATCAACGGCGAGAAGACCTGGATCTCCAACGGCGGCATCGCCGATGTGTACTGCCTCTTCGCCCGCACCGGCGAGGCGCCGGGCACGCGCGGCATCTCCGCCTTCGTGGTCTATCCCGACATGCCCGGCTTCGAAGTCGCCGAGCGCCTGGATACGATCGCGCCGCATCCGCTCGCCCGCCTGCGCTTCACCGACATGAAGGTGCCGGTGGCCAACCGCCTCGGCGCGCCGGGCGAAGGCTTCAAGGTGGCGATGCGCACGCTCGACATCTTCCGCGCCTCGGTCGCCGCCGCCGCGCTCGGCTTTGCCCGCCGCGCGCTCGACGAAGCCCTGAACCACGCCCGCCAGCGCCCGATGTTCGGCCACACGCTCGCCGACTTCCAGCTGACGCAGGCCAAGCTCGGCGACATGGCCACCGACATCGAAGCCGCCGCGCTGCTCACCGCGCGAGCCGCCTGGCGCCGCGACGTGCAGAAGCTGCCGACCACCCGCGAAGCCGCCATGGCCAAGATGACCGCCACCGAGAATGCCCAGCGCGTGATCGACGCCGCGGTGCAAATCCACGGCGGGCAGGGCGTGCGCATCGGCGTCATGGTCGAATCGCTCTACCGCGAAATCCGCGCGCTGCGCATCTATGAAGGCGCGACAGAAGTGCAGAAGCTGATCGTCGCCCGCGAACTGTTGAAGTAAGCCTACCCCCAGCCCCGACCCCAACCCCTACGGAGCCGAACAGAGCATGAGCAAAGTCCAATTCAACTGGGAAGACCCCCTCCACCTCGACAGCCAACTGACCGACGTGGAGCGCATGGTGCGCGACACCGCACGCGCCTACTGCCAGGAAAAGCTGCTGCCGCGCGTGCAGGAAGCCTTCCGCCATGAGCGCACCGACCGCGAGATCTTCAACGAGATGGGCGAACTCGGCCTGCTCGGCCCGACGATTCCCGAGCAGTACGGCGGCGCCGGCATGAACTACATCAGCTACGGCCTGATCGCCCGCGAAGTCGAACGCGTCGATTCCGGCTACCGCTCGATGATGAGCGTGCAGTCCTCGCTGGTCATGGTGCCGATCAACGAATTCGGCACCGAAGCGCAGAAGCAGAAATACCTGCCCAAGCTCGCCACCGGCGAATGGGTGGGCTGCTTCGGCCTCACCGAACCGAACCACGGCTCCGACCCCGGCAGCATGATCACCCGTGCGAAGAAGGTGCCGGGCGGCTACAGCATCTCCGGCGCCAAGATGTGGATCACCAACAGCCCGATCGCCGACGTGTTCGTGGTGTGGGCCAAGGACGACGAAGGCCAGATCCGCGGCTTCGTGCTGGAGAAGGGCTGGAAGGGCTTGTCGGCCCCGGCGATCCACGGCAAGGTCGGCCTGCGTGCGTCGATCACCGGCGAGATCGTCATGGACGAAGTCTTCTGCCCGGAAGAGAACGCCTTCCCGACGGTGCGCGGCCTGAAGGGTCCCTTCACCTGCCTCAACTCCGCCCGCTACGGCATCGCCTGGGGCGCGCTCGGCGCGGCCGAAGCCTGCTACGAAACGGCCCGCCAATACACCATGGACCGCAAGCAGTTCGGCCGTCCGCTCGCGGCCAACCAGCTGGTGCAGAAGAAGCTCGCCGACATGCTCACCGAGATCACGCTCGGGCTGCAGGCCTGCCTGCAGGTCGGCCGGCTCAAGGACGCCGGCAACGCGCCGGTGGAGATCACCTCCATCATCAAGCGCAACTCCTGCGGCAAGGCGCTCGACATCGCCCGCACCGCGCGCGACATGCTCGGCGGCAACGGCATCTCGGACGAGTTCTGCGTGGCGCGTCATCTGGTGAATCTGGAAGTGGTGAACACCTACGAGGGTACGCACGACATCCATGCGCTGATCCTCGGCCGCGCCATCACCGGCATCGCCGCTTTCAGCAACTGAGCAAGGAGCCCGTCGTGACCCAGCACCCCGATTCCGATACGGCTCGCGAAGCGGCGCGTTTCGTCGTCGAGCGCCGCGTGCGCTTCGAGGACTGCGACCCGGCGGGCATCGTCTTCTTCCCCAACTACCTGCGCATGTTGAACAGCGTGGTGGAGGACTGGCTGGAATCCCTCGGCTACCCCTGGACCGAACTGGTGAGCGTGCGCCGCATGGGCACGCCCACCGCCCAGCTCGACACCCGCTTCCTCGCCCCCTCGGTGTTCGGCGAGACGCTGCGCTGGGAACTGAGCATCGAAAAACTCGGCAACGCCTCGCTGGTGCTCAATCACCTGGCCAGCGGCAAAGACAAGCCACGACTGAGTGCGCGCCAGGTCATCGTCGCCACCTCGCTCGACAATCACAAATCGATCGCGTGGCCGGACGACGTCCGCGGCGCGATTGCCCGTTTCATGGAGAACAGAGATGCATAAGACCCTGCAACCCGAAGGTTGGCTCGCCCCCCGCGGCTACGCGAACGGCATCGAAGCGCGCGGCCGGCAGATCTACGTCGGCGGCCAGATCGGCTGGAACGGCCAGTGCAAGTTCGAGAGCGACGACCTCGTGCAGCAGATTTTCCAGGCGCTGCGTAACATCCACGACGTGCTCGCCGTGGCCGGCGCCGGCCCGGAGCATATGGTCCGGATGACGTGGTACCTTAAGGACAAGAAGGAATATAACGCTCGCCTCAAGGAGATCGGTGCAGCCTACCGCGAGGTCATGGGCAAGAATTTCCCGGCGATGACCGCCGTCCAGGTTGCAGACCTCGTCGAGGACGAGGCCAAGGTCGAGATCGAGGTCACCGCCGTCATTCCAGACTGAGAGGAAGGATGACAGACAAGGCTTACCTGCCCGGTGAGGGCGTGATCGTGGCCGGCCCCGATGCCGGCGTGCTCGAAATCCGGCTGGATCGTCCGCAGGCGAAGAACGCATTGTCGACGCCGCTGCTGCGCAGCATCGTCGCGCTGCTGGAGCAGGCGGAACACGACGACGCGGTGCGCTGCATCGTCCTCACCGGCGGCGATCAGGTGTTCGCCGCCGGCGCCGATCTGGCCGAGATGGCCGCCAAGGACATGCAGGCGGTGCTGCTAGAAGAGCGGCCCCGGCTGTTCGGCGCGATCGCACGCTTTCCCAAGCCCATCATCGCCGCCGTGTGCGGTTACGCGCTGGGTGGCGGCTGCGAGCTGGTGATGCATGCCGACATCGTCATCGCCGGCGAGTCGGCCCAGTTCGGTCAGCCCGAAATCAATCTCGGCATCATCCCCGGCGCCGGCGGCACCCAGCGCCTGACCCGCGCGGTCGGCAAGTCGGTGGCGATGAAGCTGGTGCTGGCGGGCGAGTTCATCCCGGCGCAGGAAGCGCGCGCCGCCGGGCTGGTGGCGGAAGTGGTGGCCGACGAGGCCTGCATCGCGCGCGCCCACGAGTTGGCCGGCAAGATCGCCAAGAAGGCACCGCTGGCGGTGCGGCTGGCCAAGGATTCGGTGCTGCAGGCCTTCGAGACGCCGCTCGCCGCGGGGCTGGCGATCGAGCGCCGCAACTTCGTGGTGCTCGCCGGCACCGAGGACCGCAACGAGGGCGTCAAATCCTTCCTGGAAAAGCGCAAGCCGGTCTGGAAGGGCCGCTGAGTACCCCCGCGGCGGGGGTGCGACGGGCGTAACGCACGCCTGTCCACCCGCCGCGCTTACTGCGGCTGGCGATCGGCCAGCCGGTCGATATCGGCCACGCTGTTCAGCGGGGCATACATCGGGTTGTCGCGCTGCGCGCTGCGCTGCCATCCCAACTGCATCTCGCCGATCGCGCGGCGGGTCATCTTCTTCAAGCGGGTTGCGGTCAGCGCCCGCGTCTGCGCCGTCATTGCGCCCGCGGGCTGAAGCCGCGCGGTGGACACGATGGACACCCGTTGGTCGGGCACGTGCCACGAGAACAGGAAGCGGTTGTTGCGCGCACGCGCATTGATGTCGCGCGCCGTCAGCAATACATAGCTCGTCTGGCTGCCGCGTCCGGGCAGATGCTCCAGCGCAGGCAAGGTCACATGCAGCAGGTCTTCCGCGGGAAACTGCCGCGTGCCTGAGAAGGGCAGGGCGCGGCGTGCGCTCAGCGGCGCCGAGGCGCGAATCTCCATGCCGAATTCCGCCGCCATCTGCGCGGCCAGCGTGTTGGCCTGCGCACCGTCGAAGTCGTCCAGCGGCACCAGATACACCTGCACCGCCTGCATCTGCACGTTCGCGGGCGCTTCCACCGTGGCGGCGGTGCTCGCCGAACCGGCCCCGGGATCGGCCGGGGTGGCACAGGCTGCCACCAGCACCGCGGAAAGAACGGCGAGGCCGGGCAGCGCAATCCGGCGTCCGATGGACCACAGCCCGCCGCGGCCGGGCCGCGAAGCGTTCGCTCTCTCCGCGACCGCGCCCGCCGGTTTCGCAGCAGCGCCGGAATTCAGCTTCTTCATGTCGTCCACACTCCATCTTGCGTCCGCCGTGGAGGGGCGGATTCTCGTGGCCGGCTGCGCCAGTGGAAGCGCCGCGGCAAAGTCCGCAAGCATAGTGCAAGCGTCATGCAGGATTGACGTCGTCCTTGCCTGAATATGCGGAGGAATTCTCGTTTTCTGCATAACGCGCGGTCTCCTCGACCAGCCAGGCGCGAAAGGCGCCGAGCGCGGCATGCTGCGACTTGCGTTCCGGCACGATGAAGTAATAGGCCCGCTCACTGCGCTGGGCGTGCGGCGTGGGCGTGATCAGCAGGCCCGCGTCGAGTTCGTGACGGATCAGGAAGGGCGGTATCAGCGCCACGCCCAGGCGCTGGATCGCAGCTTCGGCCAGCATCGAGAACAGCTCCAGCCGCGGGCCGCTCATGTCTTGCGAAATGCTCATGCCGAGCGATTCGAACCAGTGCCGCCACGCATACGGCCGGGTGGTCTGCTGCAGCAGCGGCAGCTGGGCGATTT
Organism: Azoarcus olearius; assembly: GCF_001682385.1. Taxonomy (NCBI): domain Bacteria; kingdom Pseudomonadati; phylum Pseudomonadota; class Betaproteobacteria; order Rhodocyclales; family Zoogloeaceae; genus Azoarcus; species Azoarcus olearius. The sequence goes on along the minus strand of NZ_CP016210.1, from coordinate 2,212,984 downwards.
CCGCCGGGCTCATGCTCGGCTTGGCGCCGGGTAGCAGCGGGCTGCACACCGGCACGGGATACTCGCGCATCAGGAAGTGCGCCTCGGTGCCGGGCCACCCGGCGTCGCCGAAGTAGATCGCGGCGTCGAACTCGGTTTCGTCGAACAGGAAAGGGCGCGTGCGGGTGCTGAGATTGATCGTGACATCCGGGTGCTGCGCCAAAAAGCCCGGCAGCCGCGGCAACAGCCATCGGGTGGCGAAGGTGGGCACCGTCGCGATTTCCAGCGTGGCGCCACTGTCGCGCTGCGCCATCACCGCCAGCGTGTCACGCTCCACCGCGTCCAGCCGGGCCGCGACCTTGCGGCTGTAGTTGAGCCCCGCCTCGGTCAGCCGCACGCCGCGCCGGGTGCGGCGGAACAGGGCGACACCGAGGAAATCCTCCAGCCCGGCGATCTGGCGGCAGATCGCGCTCTGCGTCAGCGCAAGCTCGTCCGCTGCGCGGGTGAAACTCTCGTGGCGCGCAGCGGCATCGAAGGCCTGCAGCGCGGCGGTGCTCGGAATTTTTCGGCGCATTGCTCTGTTCGCATTCCGTCCGCGGGCCACACCAGCAAAGAAGCCCGTTACGGTCGCTTCGGAGTGAGTAAAGCGCACAGTTTACTTCCAAATACTCGTTTGCCGGGACGAAGGACGATCCCTAGTATTGGCGCATCCGCGGCCCGAACCAACGGCCGCCCCGACACCGTGAAAAAGGAGACGACATGGCTTCCAACAAGGCGACCTTCGACTGGGCAGACCCGCTTTTCCTCGACAGCCAGCTGACCGACGTGGAGCGCATGGTGCGCGACACCGCGCGCGCCTACTGTCAGGAAAAGCTGCTGCCGCGCGTGCAGGAAGCCTTCCGCCATGAACGCACCGACCGCGAGATCTTCAACGAGATGGGCGAACTCGGCCTGCTCGGCCCGACCATCCCCGAGCAGTACGGCGGCGCCGGCATGAACTACATCAGCTACGGCCTGATCGCCCGCGAAGTGGAACGCGTCGATTCCGGCTACCGCTCGATGATGAGCGTGCAGTCCTCACTGGTCATGGTGCCGATCAACGAATTCGGCACCGAAGCGCAGAAGCAAAAATACCTGCCCAAGCTCGCCACCGGCGAATGGGTGGGCTGCTTCGGCCTCACCGAACCGAACCACGGCTCCGACCCCGGCAGCATGATCACCCGCGCCAAGAAGGTGCCCGGCGGCTACAGTATTTCCGGCGCCAAGATGTGGATCACCAACAGCCCCATCGCCGACGTGTTCGTGGTGTGGGCCAAGGACGACGAAGGCCAGATCCGCGGCTTCGTGCTGGAAAAGGGCTGGAAGGGCCTGTCGGCCCCGGCGATCCACGGCAAGGTGGGCCTGCGTGCGTCGATCACCGGCGAGATCGTCATGGACGAAGTCTTCTGCCCGGAAGAGAACGCCTTCCCGACGGTGCGTGGCCTGAAGGGTCCCTTCACCTGCCTCAACTCCGCCCGCTACGGCATCGCCTGGGGCGCGCTCGGCGCGGCCGAAGCCTGCTACGAAACGGCCCGCCAATACACCATGGACCGCAAGCAGTTCGGCCGTCCGCTCGCGGCCAACCAGCTGGTGCAGAAGAAGCTCGCCGACATGCTCACCGAGATCACGCTGGGGCTGCAGGCCTGCCTGCAGGTCGGCCGGTTGAAGGATGCCGGCAACTCCCCGGTGGAGATCACCTCCATCATCAAGCGCAACTCCTGCGGCAAGGCGCTCGACATCGCCCGCACCGCGCGCGACATGCTCGGCGGCAACGGCATCTCGGACGAGTTCTGCGTGGCGCGTCACCTCGTGAATCTGGAAGTGGTGAACACCTACGAGGGTACGCACGACATCCATGCGCTGATTCTGGGGCGGGCGATTACCGGGATTGCGGCGTTCGGTAACTGAGCGGGATTGTTTTGTTCCTCCCCCTTCAAGGGGGAGGTTAGGAGGGGGATGGGGTTGGGCGCGCCGCAGAGCTTGACCCCATCCCCACCCCAGCCCTCCCCTTGAAGGGGAGGGGGAGGAACATGGCGGCTCCCCGTCACGCATCTCAATTTAGCGCCGGTTTACCAAAGCGCACATTGCCCCACCGCCAGCGGTCGGGCGGGGTGTTTGTGGAGCCGGGCGAGGACTGTCTGAACGAGCGCAGCGAGTGAGTTCCGCAGCCCGGCGGAACAAATACCCCGCGCGAGGCGCCAGTCGATCCGAAGGCTTTTAACAGACGCAGCGCATCACCCACGTCACCACAGGACAGCAAGAGCCCCCCACCATGCCCGGCGCACTCTCCCACATCCGCGTGCTAGACCTCTCCCGCATCCTCGCGGGCCCTTGGGCCGGCCAGTTGCTCGCCGATCTCGGCGCCGACGTCATCAAGGTGGAACGCCCCGGCGCCGGCGACGACACCCGCGGCTGGGGTCCTCCCTTCCTGAAAGACGAACAGGGCGAAAACACACCGGTCGCCGCCTACTACCTCTGCGCCAACCGCAACAAGCGCTCCATCACCATCGACATCACCCGGCCGGAAGGCCAGGCGCTGGTGAAACAGCTCGCTGCCGAATCCGACGTGGTGCTGGAAAACTTCAAGCTCGGCGGGCTCGCCCAGTACGGCCTCGACTATGCCGCGCTGAAGGCGATCAACCCGCGCCTCATCTACTGCTCCATCACCGGCTTCGGCCAGGACGGCCCCTACGCACCGCGCGCCGGCTACGACTTCCTGATCCAGGGCCTCGGCGGGCTGATGAGCCTCACCGGCCGCCCGGACGACGAAGAGGGTGGCGGGCCGATGAAGGTCGGCGTCGCGCTCACCGACATCCTCACCGGCCTCTACGCCACCAACGCCGTGCTCGCCGCGCTCGCCTGGCGGGAGAAAAGCGGGGAAGGGCAGTTCATCGACCTCGCGCTGCTCGACGTACAGATCGCCTGCCTCGCCAACCAGGCGATGAACTACCTCACCACCGGGCAGAATCCTAAGCGGCTGGGCAACGCCCACCCCAACATCGTGCCCTACCAGGACTTCCCGACGGCCGACGGCTACATGATCCTCGCCATCGGCAACGACGGTCAGTTCGCCCGCTTCTGCACCGAAGCCGGCGCCCCGGAACTCGCCGCCGACCCGCGCTACGCCACCAACAAGGCGCGGGTGGAAAACCGCAACACGCTGATTCCCGCGCTCAAGCGCCTGACCATCGAGCGCAGCACCGCCGACTGGGTCGCCGCACTCGAAGCGCTGGCCGTGCCCTGCGGCCCGATCAACACGCTGGCCGACGTCTTCGCCGACCCGCAGGTGCAGGCCCGCGGCCTCAAGGTCACGATGCCGCATCCGCTCGCCGGCGAAGTGCCGCTGGTCGCCAACCCGCTACGGCTTTCGGCCACACCGGTCGAGTACCGCAACCCGCCCCCGCTGCTCGGCCAACATACCGAGCAGATCCTCAGCACCACGCTCGGCCTCAGCGCAACGCAGATCGAAAAATTGCGCGCCGCGGGCGTGATCTGAAACGACAACCCCAGGAGAAAGCGCGCTTGAAGATCCTCGTACCCGTAAAACGCGTGGTCGATTACAACGTGAAAGTCCGCGTGAAGGCGGACGGCAGCGGTGTCGATCTGGCCAATGTGAAGATGAGCATGAACCCGTTCGACGAGATCGCGGTTGAAGAAGCGGTGCGTCTGAAGGAAGCGGGCGTGGCGACCGAGGTGGTCGCGGTGAGCTGCGGCGTGGCGGCCTGCCAGGAAACGCTGCGTGCGGCGATGGCGATCGGCGCGGACCGCGGCATTCTGGTGGAAACCGATGTGGAGCTGCAGCCGCTGGCCGTGGCGAAGCTGCTGAAGGCGCTCGCCGACAAGGAAGAGCCGACGCTGGTGATCCTCGGCAAGCAGGCGATCGACGACGACTCGAACCAGACCGGCCAGATGCTGGCGGCGCTCAAGGGCTGGCCGCAGGCGACCTTCGCCTCCAAGCTCACGCTGGCGGATGGCAAAGCGACGGTGACGCGCGAAATCGACGGCGGTTTGGAGACCGTGGCGATCAGCCTGCCGGCGGTGGTGACCACCGACCTGCGCCTGAACGAGCCGCGCTACGCGACGCTGCCCAACATCATGAAGGCGAAGAAGAAGCCGCTCGACACGGTGAAGCCGGCCGATCTGGGCGTCGATGTCGCGCCGCGTCTCGCCACGCTGAAAGTGACCGAGCCGCCCAAGCGCAGCGCCGGGGTGCGGGTCGCCGATGTGGCCCAGCTGGTCGACAAACTGAAGAACGAAGCGAAGGTGCTCTGATGGCCATTCTTGTCCTTGCCGAACACGACAACCACACCCTCAAGGCCGCCACGCTCAACACGGTGACGGCCGCCGCCAAGATCGGCGGTGACATCCATGTTCTCGTCGCGGGCAGCAACTGCGCCGGCGCGGCCGAAGCCGCTGCCAAGGTGGCGGGCGTCGCCAAGGTGCTGGTGGCCGACGCCCCGCATCTGGACGCCCAGCTCGCCGAGAACGTGAGCGTGCTGCTGCAGACGCTCGCGCCGGCCTACAGCCACGTGCTCGCGCCGTCGACTTCCGCCGGCAAGAACACGCTGCCGCGCGTGGCCGCGCTGCTCGACGTCGCGCAGATCAGCGACATCGTCGGTGTGGAAGCGGCCGACACCTTCGTGCGCCCGATCTACGCCGGCAACGCGCTGGCGACGGTCAAGAGCGCCGACGCGGTCAAGGTCATCACCGTGCGCACCACCGCCTTCGAAGCAGCAGGCGAGGGCGGTAGTGCCGCGATCGAAGCAGTCGCCACCGGCGCGGATGCCGGCCAGTCCAACCTCGTCGGCCGCGAGATCACCAAGAGCGCGCGCCCCGAACTCGGTGCCGCCAAGATCATCGTCTCCGGCGGTCGCGGCCTGGGCAGCGGCGAGAACTACACCACGCTGCTCGAACCGCTCGCCGACAAGCTGGGCGCCGCGCTCGGCGCGAGCCGCGCGGCGGTCGATGCGGGCTACGTGCCCAACGACTACCAGGTCGGCCAGACCGGCAAGATCGTCGCGCCGCAGCTCTACATCGCGGTCGGCATCTCGGGTGCCATCCAGCACCTGGCCGGCATGAAGGACTCCAAGGTGATCGTGGCGATCAACAAGGACCCCGAAGCGCCGATCTTCCAGGTGGCCGACTACGGTCTGGTGGGTGACCTGTTCGAGGTGGTGCCGGCGCTGACCGCGGCCTGAACGTTTTTCCGCTCCCGACGGGTGCAGCTTCTACTCCCTCTCTCCGCACCTGTCGGTTTCTTCGCCGTCCCGGTTTGCCGGGGCGGCGTCTTTTCCGGGCCTTCCGTCCGGGACTCTCCCTTGCATCGGATTGGGCTGTGGCGACAGTCCGGGGATAATGCTGGCCGATTGACGCAGGCCCGCTGCAGTCACCCGGTTTGGAGGACCCTCCCATGCAACTCAAGGATCAATCCCTGCTGCTCGACGCCGCCTTCATCGACGGCGAGTGGATCGCGGCCGACGACGGCGCCCGCTTCGATGTGCGCAACCCTGCCGATGGCAGCCTGGTGGCCACGGTGCCGGACATGGGTGCGGCAGAAACGCGACGCGCCATCGCCGCCGCCGACGCCGCGCTGCCCGCCTGGCGCGCGCGCACTGCCAAGGACCGCGCACTCATCCTGCGCAAGTGGTTCGACCTGATCCTCGCTCATCAGGAAGACCTGGCCCAGCTGATGACCGCGGAGCAGGGCAAGCCGCTGGCCGAAGCGCGCGGCGAAGTGGCCTACGGCGCCTCCTTCATCGAGTGGTTCGCCGAAGAAGCCAAGCGCATCTACGGCGACGTCATCCCCGGCCACGGCCCCGACAAGCGCATCATCGTGATCAAGCAGCCGATCGGCGTGGTGGCCGCGATCACCCCGTGGAATTTCCCGATCGCGATGATCACGCGCAAATGCGGGCCGGCACTCGCGGCGGGGTGCACCGTGGTCGTCAAACCCGCGGAGGACACGCCGCTGTGTGCGCTCGCGATCGCGGAACTCGGCCGCCGCGCCGGGCTGCCCGCCGGCGTGCTCAACGTGGTGACCACTTCCCGCGCGCCGGAGGTCGGCACCGAACTCGCCACCAACCCGATCGTGAGGAAGCTCTCCTTCACCGGCTCGACCGCGGTCGGCAAGCTGTTGATGGCGCAATGCGCCGGCACGGTGAAGAAGGTTTCGCTGGAACTCGGCGGCAACGCGCCTTTCATCGTGTTCGACGACGCCGACCTCGACGCAGCAGTCGCGGGCGCGATCGCCTCCAAGTACCGCAACGCCGGGCAAACCTGCGTGTGCGCCAACCGCCTGCTGGTGCAGGACGGTATCTACGAGGCCTTCGCGGCCAGGCTGGCCGAGGCGGTGGCGAAGATGAAAGTCGGCCCCGGCGTCGAAGCCGACGTGCAGCAGGGACCGCTGATCAACGACAAGGCCGTGGCCAAGGTGGAAGAACTGCTCGCCGACGCCACCGCAAAGGGCGCGCAGGTGGTGATCGGCGGCGAACGCCACGCGCTCGGCCACGGATTCTTCCAGCCCACGGTGCTGACCGGCGTGACCCCGGCGATGCGGCTCGCGCGCGAGGAGATCTTCGGGCCGGTCGCGCCGCTGTTCCGCTTTTCCACCGAGGACGAGGCGGTACAACTGGCCAACGACACGGAATACGGTCTCGCCGCCTACTTCTACGCCGGCAACATCGCGCGCGTCTGGCGCGTGGCCGAACGGCTGGACTACGGCATCGTCGGCATCAACGAGGGCATCATCTCGACCGAGGTCGCGCCGTTCGGCGGGGTCAAGGAGTCCGGCATCGGGCGCGAGGGGTCGAAGTACGGCATCGAGGACTACGTCGAGATCAAATACCTTTGCCTCGGCGGCATCCGCTGAGGGGCGCGCCCCTCAGCCCTGCGGCGCGGCAATCCGCCGCGCCACTTCCTCGCCGATTGCGAGCGCCGCGGTAAGCCCCGGCGATTCGATGCCCAGCAGGTTGATGAGCCCAGGCACGCGATGCTCGGCGGGGCCATCGATCTGGAAATCGGCGTCCGCCTCGCCGGGGCCGACGATCTTGGGTCGCACGCCGGCATACGCGGGCTGCAGCCGTTCCGGCTCCAGGCCCGGCCACCATTTGCGGATCGCCGCGGCGAAACGCTCCGCCCGCGCCGGGTCCACCGTGTAATCGGGCGTGTCGATCCACTCCACGTCCGGGCCGAAGCGGGGCTGGCCGCCCATGTCGAGCGTGAGATGGATGCCCAGGCCGCCGGGCTCGGGCACCGGATAGATCAGGTGCGAGAACGGCACCCGGCCCGCGTAGCTGAAATACACGCCGCGGGCAAAATGCGCCTGCGGCAGACCGCGTGACGACGCCGGCAGTTGGCCGGCAAGGCGGACCGCGTCGAGTCCCGCCGCGTTCACGACGCAGCGCGCCTGCAAGGTCATCGGTGCCTCGCCGCCCGTCTGCAGCACGATGCCGCCAGCCTCGGCCCGGCCGCCGAGCACCGGCGTGTCCAGCACCAGCGTCGCGCCATGGCGCTCCGCGTCGCCGAGCAGCGCAAGCATCAGCCCATGGCTGTCCACGATGCCGGTGGCGGGCGAGAACAGCGCCCCGCAGCTGTCGAGCGCGGGTTCGATCTCCTTCACCGCCCCGGGCTCCAGCCACAGCAATTCCTCCACGCCGTTGGCGAGCGCGCGCGCCCGGATGCGCGCAAGCGCCGGCAGCGCCTCGCGCTGCGCCGCGACCACCAGCTTGCCGCAGCGCCGGTGGGCGACGCCGCGCGACTCGCAATAGGCGTAGAGCATGCGGCCGCCGGCAACGCTGAGACGCGCCTTGAGCGAACCCGGCGGGTAGTACAGCCCGGCATGGATGACCTCGCTGTTGCGCGAGCTGATGCCGGTGCCGAACGCGCGTTCGCGCTCCAGGATCAACACCTCGCGGCCGCTCGCCGCAATCGCCCGGGCACAGGCCAGCCCCACCACGCCCGCCCCGACGACCACGCAATCGACTGTCTCCATCGCCACCTCCTCGCTCCGCCGCAGCCTCGCCTTCGCCGCGGGACCGCCGTTTTATCAGATTGCGCGGACGGCGGATATGGTTCCGCACCCACACCGGAGCAGGGGGCAGGGCAACGCAGTGCGAAAGCCCGGAATGCCGCGCCGGCGCCGTTCCGGAATTCCGGAACCCGTTACCCAGGCATCGGGCCGCGCGAAAATATCCACGTTTTTTCCGCTACTTATAAGCGCCTGGCCATTTGCGTACCGCGGGCACGACCCTTGCACAACGAGGAAGCCCACCGGGCACATACATCCAATAATCAGGAGACACGTCATGCCTTCCTTCGTCCGCAAGTGCGCGGTCGGCGCGCTTTTTGCCGTCAGCACGGCCGCCGTTTCGGCCGCCACCTTCGTCAACGTTCTCACCGGCGGCACTAGCGGGGTGTATTACCCGCTCGGCGTCACGCTGTCGCAAATCTATGGCGAGGTGATCCCGGATTCGAAGGTGCAGGTCCAGGCGACCAAGGCCTCGGCCGAAAACCTCAACCTGCTGCAAGGCGGCCGTGGCGAGATCGGCTTCTCGCTGGCCGACTCCGTATCCGACGCATGGAAAGGTGACGCCGACGCGGGCTTCTCCAAACCGCTCGACAAGCTGCGCGCGGTGGCTGCGGTGTATCCCAACTACATCCAGATCGTTGCGCTCGCGGACGCCAACATCAAGTCGCTGGCCGACCTGAAGGGCAAGCGCATCTCCGTCGGCGCGCCGCGCTCGGGCACCGAGATCAATGCTCGCGCCATCCTGAAGGCCGCCGGGTTGTCCTACTCGGACTTCGCCAAGGTGGAATACCTGCCGTTCGGTGAATCGGTGGAGCTGATGAAGAACCGCCAGATCGACGTCACGCTGCAGTCGGCCGGTCTCGGCGTGGCCGCGCTGCGCGACCTCTCCACGGCGGTGAAGGTGAACTTCGTGCCGGTGCCGGCCGACGTGGTCGCCAAGGTGGGCGACTCCGCCTACCGCTCCGCCCCCATTCCGCCCAACACCTACGACGGCCAGACCACCGAAGTGCCGACGGTGGCGATCAACAACCTGCTGGTCACCCACGACAAGGTGCCGGCCGAGGTCGTGTATCAGATGACCAAGGGCATCTTCGAGAACCTGCCGCGGCTGGGCAACTCGCACGCCGCGGCACGCCAGATCAAGCTCGAATCCGCCGTGGACGGGCTGCCGATCCCGCTGCATCCGGGGGCGGAGAAGTATTACCGCGAACGCGGCCTGATCAAGTAAGCGCAACGCGCCGGGGGCGGCCCTGCCGCTCCCGCTTCGGTCCTTCGTGAGCGCCCGCCGCGGTCTTGCCGCGCCGGCGCCCCCCATTCCAGCCGCTCACTTGCAGCGGTATTCCGCGGAGTCTCCATGACTACCTCCGTCTCCGAACCGCTCGCCGCCGGCGGGCGAACGATGCTGCGCGTCGTCTTCTGGGCCGCCATCGCGTTCTCCACCTTCCAGATCGTCACCTCGGCCTTCAGCCCGCTGTCCAGCACGGTGGTGCGCGCGCTGCACGTCGGCTTCCTGCTGCTGCTCACCTTCCTGCTCTATCCGCTGCGCGGCGGCGAGGGCAAGCCCACTCATCTGCTGACCAAGCTGGTCGGCTTCGGCGCACTCGGCCTCGCGTGCTACCACTGGCTGTTCGAAGCCGACCTGGTGCAGCGTGCGGGCGAACTCACCACCGCCGACATGGCCGTCGGCATCGTCACGCTGGTGCTGGTGTTCGAAGCCGCCCGCCGCATCATGGGGCTGGCGCTGCCGCTGATCTGCCTCGGTTTTCTCGCCTACGCGCTGTTCGGCGAACACCTGCCGGGCGCGTTCGCCCATCGCGGCTACGGGCTCGATCAGGTGATCGGCCAACTGGCCTTCGGCACCGAGGGCATCTACGGCACGCCCACCTACGTGTCGTCGAGCTACATCTTCCTGTTCATCCTGTTCGGCGCCTTCCTGGAGCAGGCCGGGATGATCCAGCTGTTCACCGACTTCTCGCTCGGCACCGTGGGCCACACCAAGGGCGGCCCGGCGAAGGTGGCGGTGGTGTCGTCGGGGCTGATGGGGACGATCAACGGCTCGGGCGTCGCCAACGTGGTCACCACCGGGCAGTTCACGATTCCGCTGATGAAGCGCTTCGGCTACCAGCCGGCCTTTGCCGGCGCGGTGGAGGCGACCAGCTCGATGGGCGGCCAGATCATGCCGCCGGTGATGGGCGCAGTGGCCTTCATCATGGCCGAGACCATCAACGTGCCCTACGTCGAGATTGCCAAGGCGGCGGCGATTCCCGCCCTGTTGTACTTCTTCACGGTGTTCTGGATGGTGCACCTCGAAGCCGGCAAGCGCGGCCTGGTCGGCCTGCCGAAGGCGGAGTGCCCCGACCCCTGGGCTGCGCTGAAAGCGCGCTGGTTCCTGCTGCTGCCCTTGATCGCGCTGGTGTACCTGCTGTTTGCCGGCTTTACGCCGATGTTCTCCGGCATGGTCGGCCTTGCGCTCACGGTGGTGCTGATCTTCGGCAGCGCGGTGGCGGGATGGCTCAACGGCACCTCGCTGCGGCTGCTGTTCTGGATCGCGCTCGGGCTGGCGTGCTCCGCATTCGCCAAGGTCGGCATCGTTTCCGTAATGGCGGCCATCGCGGTGCTGGTCGTCCTGCTGCTGCCCCGCCGCGACGGCCGCGCCACGCTGGCCCTCGCGGTGCGCGCGCTGGTCGATGGCGCGCTGCATGCACTGCCGGTCGGGGTGGCGTGCGCGCTGGTCGGCGTCATCATCGGCTCGCTCACGCTCACCGGGGGCGCCACCGCCTTCGCCGGTTACATCATCCAGCTGGGCGGGCACAGCATGTTCCTGTCGCTGGTGCTGACGATGCTGACCTGCCTGGTGCTCGGCATGGGCATTCCGACCATCCCGAACTACATCATCACCAGCTCGATCGCCGCCCCTGCGCTACTGGAGCTGGGCGTGCCGCTGATCGTGTCGCACATGTTCGTGTTCTATTTCGGGATCATGGCCGACCTGACCCCACCGGTGGCGCTGGCCGCCTTCGCCGCCGCGCCGATCGCCAAGACGTCCGGCCTCAGGATCGGCATCCGCGCGGTGCAGATCGCCGCAGCGGGCTTCGTCGTGCCCTACATGGCGGTGTACGCGCCGGAGTTGATGCTGCAAGGCGACAAGGGGCTGGCGGCGACGCTCTACGTGGTATTCAAGGCTGCGCTGGCCGTCCTGCTGTGGGGCAGCACGGTGATCGGCCACTTCCGCTCACCGATGAACGTGGTCGAACGGGCGCTCGCCTTCATCGCCGCGGCGCTGCTGGTGATCGCGGCGCCGATCACCGACGAGCTGGGCTTCCTGCTCGCCGCCGCGGTGATCGGCGGCCACCTGTGGCGGGCGCGCCGCATGGCACCGGTGACGCTCTGATGGCGGTCTGTCTGGCGACGGCCGCGGCGACCGCGGTCGTCGCGGTCCACAGCTTCACGCTCGCCTGGACGCACTCCATCGAAAAGCAGCGCTGGGAGGAAGACTGGGCGGTGCGCGGCGAGGGCGCCGTCGCCGCCCTGGTACTGGAGCGCGTGCGCGTGCGCGGGCACGGCGCCGGCATGGAGCCCCCGGCGGGCGCCCATCTGCGCGACGGCGTATGGGAGTGGCAGCCAGGCACGACGCACGCCGTGCTGCGGCTGACCCGCTCCGGCTTTACCGCCGACTACAGCTGGTGCCCCGACGGCGGGCACTGCGTTCCGCTGGGGGACATCCTGCCCAGCGATGGTGGCGTGACCGAGGTCCGCGCGTGTTCAATGTCGGCCAAGGAGGAGGGCGCTTCCACCGAGTCGCCCTGACAACGATGAACATGCGGCCCCGCCTGCCGTTTCCGACCCTGCCACGCCTCGCCCCCGCCGCGGCGCTGCCCGCGCGCTGGAAGCTGGCGCTCGCGGTACTGCTCGCGGCCCCGCTGCTCGCCGGCATTTACCTGCACCGCTTCCAGACCGGCATCGATGAACTTGCGGCGCAGGCGCAACAGCGGCTGGCGCTGCTGTCGGCCAGCCTCGACGCCGAGCTGCTCCGCAACGAAAGCCTGCCCACGGTGCTCGCGCCGCATCCGCTGCTGAAGGACGTGCTGCTGGGCCACGGCGGGCCGGATGCCCCGGCGCGCGCCAACGCGCTGCTGGCCGAAGTGCGCGAGCGGACCGGCACCGGCGTCATCTACCTGATCGCGCCCTCCGGCATCACGCTGGCCGCCAGCAACTGGCGCGAGCCCGAGAGCTTCGTCGGCGAGAACTACGGTTACCGCCCGTATTTCCGCGACGCCCTGGCCGGCCGCACCGGCATGTTCTTCGCGGTCGGCGCCACCACCCGCATCCCCGGCTTCTTCATTGCCCAGCCCGTGCGCGACGGTGAGCGGGTAATCGGCGTACTCGCGATCAAGGTGGAACTGACCGGGCTGGAGAACACTTGGGCCGAGAGCGGCGAGGCGCTGCTGGTGGTCGACGGCCACGGGGTCGTCGCGCTGTCGTCTCGCCCGCAATGGAAGTTCGCCACCCTCGGACCGCTCGGCGCTCCGTCGCGGACCACGCTCGCCGCCACCCGGCAGTACTACACCGCCAGCCTGCAACCGCTGCCTCTGCGCTGGGACGGCGGCCAGCGCCTGACGCTGGCGGGGCGCGACTACGCGGTCGGCGTGCGCGCGCTGCGCTGGGCAGACTGGCGCATGCTGATGCTGGTGGACACCGCGCCCGCCGCCACGGCCGCGCGCGCGCAGGCGCTGGCGGTGGCGCTCGCGCTGTGTCTGGCCGCCATCGGCGGCCTGTTCTGGGTGCAGCGCGCACGCCGGCTGCGCGAACGGCTGGCGGTACAGGCGATGCTGGAGGACACGGTGGCACGGCGCACCGCCGATCTCGCCGCCGCCAACGCGCGCCTGCGCGAGGAAGTGGCGGAGCGGACTGCCGCCGAGGACAAGCTGCACAGCGCCCAGCGCGCGCTGATCGAAGCCAACCGCCTTGCCGCCCTCGGCCAGATGGCCGCCGGCGTCGCCCACGAACTCAACCAGCCACTGCAGGCGCTGCGCGGCTTTGCCGGCAACAGCCTGGTGTTTCTCGAACGCGGCCGGCTCGAGCCGCTGACCGACAACCTGCGCCAGATCAACGAACTGGTGGAACGCATGGCGCGCCTGACCGCGCAGCTGAAGGTGTTCGCATCGCGCCAGCAGTCGGCCGCCGGTTCCGCCCCGGCCGCCGCCACGCTGGCGCGCGTCGCCGGCTGGTTTGCCCCCCGCCTCGAAGCCGCCGCGATCCGCCTGGTGCAGGAGGTGAATGTGGAACGCCTGCCGCTCGACCCGCAGGCCCTGGAGCAGGTGGCGTCCAACCTGCTGGGCAATGCGATCGACGCACTGGCAGGCCGCGACGGCGGCGGCCAGATCGACGTACGCGCCGGCGAGGACGAACAGGGCTGCTGGCTGGAGGTGGCCGACAACGGACCGGGCATCGCCCCGGCGCTGCGCGAGAAGGTGGCGCAGCCGTTTTTCTCGACCAAGCCGCTGGGGCACGGGTTGGGGCTCGGGCTGGCGATTGTCGGCGATTTGATCGAAGCTTCGGGCGGTAGCCTCGACATCGGCGCATCCGACGCCGGCGGGGCGCGAATCCGCGCGTACTGGGCCCGGCCCGCCACGCGCGCCTAGGAGGAGACGAATGACTGCAATCCCGCTCCGCGTGCTCTACGTGGAGGACGATGAGGCGGTACGCATGGCCGGCTGCCAGACTTTTGCGCTGGCCGATCTAGCGGTCGAAGGCGTCGATCGCGCCGAGGCGGCGCTGCCCAGCCTTGCCTCCGACGCGCGGCTGGTGCTGGTAACCGACGTGCGGCTGCCCGGCATGGACGGCATGGGCCTGCTGCGCCGCGCGATGGAGATCGATCCCGACCTGCCGGTGATCCTGGTCACCGGCCATGGCGACGTGGCGATGGCGGTGGAGGCGATGCGGGCAGGCGCCTACGACTTCATCGAGAAGCCCTTCGCCCCCGAGGCGATGGTGGAGGTGGTGCGGCGCGCCCTGGAAAAACGCCAGCTGGTGCTGGAAAACCGCGCGCTCAAGGCCCGTCTGGCCGAAGACATCGCCATCGAGGGGCTGCTGGGCGACAGCGCGCCGATGCAGCAGGTGCGCACGCTGATCGCCGAACTGGCCGACACCGACGTGGATGTGCTGGTGCTGGGCGAAACCGGAACCGGCAAGGAGAAGGGGCGCGCGGGCTGCACGAGGCCGGCCGCCGCCGCAGCCGGCAACTTCGTCGCGATCAACTGCGCCGCGCTGCCGGAAAGCGTGTTCGAAAGCGAGATGTTCGGCGTGGAGCCGGGAGCCTATACGGGCGCAACCCGCAGCCGCGCCGGGAAGATCGAACACGCCACCGGCGGCACCTTGTTCCTCGACGAGATCGAGGGCATGCCGCTGGCGCTGCAGGCCAAGCTGCTGCGCGTGCTGCAGGAGCGCGTGGTGGAGCGCTTGGGGTCGAACCGGCTGATACCGGTGGACTGCCGCATCGTCGCCGCGACCAAGGTGGACCTGAAGGCCGAGAGCGAAGCCGGACGCTTTCGTGCCGACCTGTACTACCGCCTGAACGTGGTGACCGTGGCGCTGCCGCCGCTGCGCGAGCGGCGCGAAGACATTCCGCGCCTGTTCCAGGCCTTCTGCCTGCGCGCCGCGGAACGCTACCGGCGACCGCCGCCCGTCATCGACACCGTGCTGGCCGACTGGCTGATGAGCGCGGACTGGCCCGGCAATGTGCGCGAGTTGCTGCACGCGGCCGAACGCCACACGCTGGGCCTGTGGCAGCCGCTCGCGGAGACGCCGGCGGAAGCCGGGCGGACGATGCCGCAGCGCATTGCCGCCTTCGAGCAGTTCCTGATCGAAAGCGCGCTGGCCGAAACCGGCGGCGACGTTGCTGCCGCGGCGCTGACGCTGGGGGTGCCGCGCAAGACGCTGTACGACAAGCTCGCGCGCCTGAACCTGCCGCCGCGCCGCTTCCGTCTCGTGCAGTAGGGTTCAGCCGCGGCCGGCGTCGGCCAGCATCTGCTGCGCCACGGCCTCGGCCACGCGGATGCCATCCACGCCGGCCGACAGGATGCCCCCCGCGTAGCCCGCGCCTTCCCCGGCGGGGTAGAGGCCCTTCACGTTGAGGCTCTGGCAATCTTCACCGCGGGTGAGGCGCAGCGGCGACGAGGTGCGGGTCTCGACGCCGGTCAACACCGCATCGTGCATCGAGAAGCCGCGAATCTGCCGCTCGAAGGCCGGAATGGCCTCGCGCATCGCCTCGATCGCATAGGCGGGCAGGGCGGTGGAGAGGTCGCCGAGCGTGACGCCGGGCTTGTACGAGGGTTCGACCGAACCGAGTCGGGTCGACGGCCGGCCGGCGATGAAGTCGCCCACGAGTTGCGCCGGTGCGTTGTAGCCGCCGCCGCCGAGCACGAAGGCGCGCGACTCCAGTTCGCGCTGGAAGGCGATGCCGGCCAGCGGCCCGCCCGGGTAGTCCTCGGGCGTGATGCCGACGACGATGCCCGCATTGGCGTTGCGCTCGTTGCGCGAATACTGGCTCATGCCGTTGGTGACGACGCGGTTGGGCTCGGAGGTGGCCGCCACCACGGTGCCGCCGGGGCACATGCAGAAGCTGTAGACCGAGCGTCCGTTCTTCGCGTGATGCACCAGCTTGTAGTCGGCGGCGCCAAGCAGCGGATTGCCGGCGTACTTCCCGAGCCGCGCCTTGTCGATCAGCGACTGCGGATGCTCGATGCGGAAACCCACCGAGAACGGCTTGGCCTCCATGAACACGCCGCGCGAATGCAGCATCTCGAAGGTATCGCGCGCGCTGTGGCCCAGCGCCAGCACCACGTGGTCGCTACGCAACTGCTCGCCGCTGGCCAGCACGACGCCACGGATGTGGCCGTCCTCGATCAGCACGTCGGTGACGCGCTGCTGGAAGCGGATTTCGCCGCCCAGCGACTCGATCTCGGCGCGCATCTGCTCGACCATGCCCACCAGCCGGAAGGTGCCGATGTGCGGCTTGCTGACGTAGAGGATTTCTTCGGGTGCTCCGGCCTTGACGAACTCGGCGAGCACCTTGCGGCCGTAATGCTTGGGGTCCTTGATCTGGCTATAGAGCTTGCCGTCGGAGAAGGTGCCGGCGCCGCCTTCGCCGAACTGCACATTGGACTCGGGATTGAGTTCGTGCCGCCGCCACAGGCCCCAGGTGTCCTGCGTGCGTTCGCGCACCGCCTTGCCGCGCTCCAGCACGATGGGACGGAAGCCCATCTGCGCCAGCACCAGCGCGGCGAAGATGCCGCAGGGGCCAAAGCCCACCACCAGCGGCCGCGGGCCAAAATCCGCTGGCGCATGGGCGACGAAGTTGTAGCGCACGTCCGGCGCGGGGGCGACGTGCCGGTCACCCGCAAACCGCTTCAACACCGCGGCCTCATCGCGCACGCTGAGGTCGATGGTGTAGATGAAGGTCAGCGCGTCCGACTTGCGTGCATCGTAGCTGCGCTTGAACACGGTGAAATCCAGCAGGTCTGCGACGTCGATGCCAAGGCGGCGGGCGATCGCCGGCGCCAGCGCATCGGCCGGATGTTCGAGGGGAAGCCGGAGTTCGGTCAGTCGCAGCATGGGATGTCCGTTTTTGCCTGCAGGATGCGCCGGCGGCCTGGGAAGATGCCGCCGGACGAAGGCGGGGGATTCTACAGGATGGCCCGGCGACGGCCGAGCCTTGCCGAAGCCCGATACGCCCCTGCGCAATGCGGATGGCGGGGCAGCGCATGTACGGCAAAAGACGCGACCGCCACATCGCCCTTGCATGCTGCATTGCGGCACCGGACCGGCGTAGCGCAGGACGAGGCTGTTACAATCGGCGCCTTCCGAAATCGCCGCGGCGCTGCCGCCCTGTCATGAAACGTCTCGAAACCCTGTTTGAACACGTCCTCTTCAGCAGTCGCTGGCTGATGGCGCCGGTCTATTTCGGGCTGGTGCTGGCGATGCTGGTGTTGCTGGTGAAGTTCGCCAAGGAAATCTTCGGCCTGCTCGGACACATCACCACCGCGTCCGGCGGGGAGATGATCATCGGCGTGCTGTCGCTGGTCGACATCGCGCTGATCATGAATCTGCTGATCATCATCATGCTGAGCGGCTACGAGAACTTCGTCTCCAAGATGGAGGACCTGCACAGCCACCAGGACCGCCCGGACTGGATGGGACACATCGGCTTCTCGGACCTGAAGATCAAGCTGATCGGGTCGATCGTCGCGATCTCCGGGATCGAGCTGCTGAAGGCCTTCATGAACGTGGATAACCTGACCGACCGCCACCTGGCGTGGATGGTCGGCATCCACGTGACCTTCCTGTTCTCGGGCGTGTTCTACGCGCTGACCGACAAGCTGGCCGCCAAGGACCACTGAGCCTCGTCGCACACGGAACGGGGCCGGGCGCGTGAGCGTCCGGCCCCGTTTGCTTTCGTACTAGAGCTGCAGGCGGTCCAGCAGTTCGCGTTCCAGACGCAGCACGTGGGCGTCCTGCGACAGCCCTGCGCCAGTGAGCAGGAAGGTATCCTCCACCCGCTCGCCCAGCGTGGCGATCTTGGCGGTCTGCAGGCTGATGCCGTACTTGGCCAGCACCTCGGCCACGTCGAACAGCAGCCCCGGGCGATCGGCCGCGACCAGCGACAGGATGTAGTGGCGGCCGGCATCGTCGGGACGCAGGCTGACCTCGGGCGTGATCGGGAAATGCTTCACCTGGCGCGACAGCCGGCCGCTGGAAGGCCGTTCGAGGGCGCCGCCCTTCTGCAACCGCAACGCAAGCTCGTGCTCGATCAAGGCGACGACGTCGCGGTAGGGCGCCGCGTTGCCGGGGTCCTGCAGCATGAAGCTGTCGAGCGCGTAGCCGTGCCGCGTGGTGTGCACCTTGGCGTCGAGAATCGTGAACCCGATGCGGCCGAAAAAGCCGGTGATGCGGGCGAAGAGATCCTTTTCGTCGCGGGTGAACACCATCACCTGCACGCCTTCCTCACCTTCGGACACGCGCGCCTTCACAACCGGCTCGTCCACCTCCGGGCGGAAATAGAGCAGGCGGGTGTGCCACGCAATCTCTTCCGGCGAATGCCGCATGAAATAGACGGCATCGAGCTGTGCCCACAGCGCGTCCTCGACTCCCGGCCGCAGGCCGTGGTAGCGCAGCAGCCGGCGCGCGTCCTCCTGGCGGTCGTCCAGACCAAGGGCCTGCTGCGGCGTGGCGCCGCGCAAGAGGCGCTGGGTGGCGAAGAAGAGGTCTTCGAGCAGCTTGCCCTTCCAGCCGTTCCACACCTTGGGGCTGGTGCCGCGGATGTCTGCGTGGGTGAGCAGGTAGAGCGCAGTGAGCTTGCGCTCGCTGCCCACGGTGTCGGCGAAACGGCGCACGACTTCGGGGTCGGAAGTGTCTTCCTTCTGCGCCACGTGCGACATCGTGAGGTGGTGCTCGACCAGCCAGACGACGAGTTCCGTGTCCTCCGCCGACAGGCCATGGTCTTCGCAGAACTCGCGCGCGTCTTCCATGCCGAGCTTGGAATGGTCCCCCCCGCGGCCCTTGGCGATGTCGTGGTACAGCGCGGCCACGTAGAGCAGCCAGTGCCGTTCGAAGCCGAGGATGAGCCGCGTCATCAAGGGGTATTCGTGCGCGTGCTCGCCCATGGTGAAGCGGCGCATGTTGCGCAGCACCATCAGGATGTGCTGATCCACCGTGTAGACGTGGAACAGGTCGTGCTGCATCTGGCACAGGATCTTGCGCCACGGCGGCAGGTAGCGGGACAGCACGCCGTACTGGTTCATGCGCCGGAACTCATGCACGATCCCGCGCTTTTCCTGCAGGATCTGCAGAAACAGCGCGCGGTTGGCGGGATCTGCGCGAAACGCCGCATTGATGCGGTTGCGGTTGAGCCACAGCGCCCGCAGCGTACGCGCGGTCATGCCCTTCAGCTCGGGACGCTGCTGCATCAGCAGGAAGCATTCGAGCAGGGCCGAGGGATGGCGCTCGAACACCGTCTCGTCGCGGATGTCGAGCAGTTCGCGCACTGCCTGGAAGCGGGCGTTGATGACGATCGCGGCGCCGCCGCGGTCGGGGAAGATTTCGGTACCGTAGTTCTGCAGCAGGATGGCGTTGATCTGGGTGACCTTCTTCGCCGTCAGGTAGTAGCGCTGCATGAACACTTCGGACGCGCGTTTGCCCACCGTGGCCTCGACGCCCATGATGCGCGCGAGCTTTTCCTGGTGGTCGAACAGCAGGCGGTCCTCGGCGCGCCCGGTGAGGTAGTGCAGCCGGATGCGCACGTGCTGCAGGAAACGCTCGACGCTGCGCAGGTCACTGGCTTCCTCGCCGGTGATCAGGCGGCGGCGGGCGAGATCGCGCCAGTTGCGCCCCAGCCCGGCCGCCCGCGCGATCCAGCCCAGCATCTGCAGGTCGCGCAGGCCGCCGGGGCTTTCCTTGCAGTTGGGTTCGAGCGAGTAGGGCGTGTCGTTGTAGCGCGTGTAGCGCTGCTCCTGCTCAAGCTGCTTGGCCTTGAAGAAGGCGCGAACATCGAGCGTTTCGTTGTAGCGCGCCTGGAAGTCGGCAAACAGCTCGGCGTCGCCGGTGAGCAGGCGGGCTTCCAGCAGGTTGGTCTGCACGGTGATGTCGGACATTGCCGCGTCGAGGCATTCCTCGACCGTCCGCACGCTGTGGCCGATCTCGAGGCCGGTGTCCCACAGCGCGCCCACCAGGGTCGACAGCCGCGCCTGCAAGGCGCCATCCGCAGGCTGCGCGAGCAGGATCAGCAGATCCACGTCCGAACAGGGATACAGCTCGCCGCGCCCGTACCCACCGACCGCGACGAGTGTGGCCTCCGGCGGGATCGCGCAGGCGCGCCACAGCCGCAGGATGGCCTGATCGACGAGACGGGCGCGCCCCTTCAGCAGCGCGGCGGTCAGAGGATGGGCCTCGTAGGCGCTGCGCAGCGCGGCGCTGCCCTCAGCCAGCTCGCGCCGCGCCTCGCCGATCGCGCCCTGCAGCGCGTCGATGGAGATCACCATGTCGTTCATCGCGGAACCCGGCGGCAAGTCAGGCAAACGACGCCGCGACCAGGGGCGGGGGCGGCGGGCACTTGGCCGACAGGGTCAGCACCTCCACGCCCGTCTCGGTCACCAGAATGGTGTGCTCCCACTGCGCCGACAGGCTGCGGTCCTTGGTCACGATGGTCCAGCCGTCGGGCAGTTCGGAAATCGCCGCCTTGCCGGCATTGATCATCGGCTCGATCGTGAAGATCATGCCGGGCTTCAGTTCCACGCCGGTGCCGGCCTTGCCGTAGTGCAGCACCTGCGGCTCCTCGTGGAACTTGCGTCCGATGCCGTGACCGCAGAATTCGCGCACCACCGAAAAACCATTGCCCTCGGCGTGCTTCTGGATGACCGCGCCGATGTCGCCGAGCCGCGCGCCCGGGCGCACCGCGGCGATGCCCAGCCACAGGCATTCGAACGTCACCTGGCACAGGCGCTTGGCAAGGATGGCGCCGTCACCGCCGACGATGAACATCCGGCTGGTATCGCCGTGAAAACCGTCTTCGGTGATGACGGTGATGTCGAGGTTGACGATGTCGCCTTTCTTGAGCGCCTTGTCGCCGGGAATACCATGGCAGACCTGGTGGTTCACCGAGGTGCAGATCGACTTGGGGTAGGGCGTGTAACCCGGCGGCGCGTAGTTGAGGGGGGCGGGTACCGTGTGCTGGACGTTCACCATGTACTCATGGCAGATCCTGTCCAGTTCGGCCGTGGTCACGCCGGGTTTCACGTAGGGCTCGACGTGGTCGAGCACTTCGGCAGCCAGGCGGCAGGCCAGCCGCATCTTTTCGATTTCTTCTGCGGTCTTGAGGGTAATGCTCATCGGGGTGGGGGCTCAAAAGGTCACAAGGCTAGCGCATGGGCAGTGTTCGGGCAAACGCAGCGGCCGGCCGCCTTGAGCGGCTTAACCCGCGCGTGCTAACATCTCGGGCTTGTCTGCTAGCGCAGGCAAAATCCGCACGCCCACCAGAACAGGGTCCGCGACGCACTGTATTCGCTTTGAACAGGCAGCGCGGCAAAAGTTGGACGCGAGACGTCGCCGAATGGCCGCTCGCCTCCAGCGCTGAGGGGCGGAGGTTCAACCCTAGTACTGGAGTTTCAAATGACTGTCACGATGCGTCAGATGCTCGAAGCGGGCGTCCACTTCGGCCACCAGACCCGTTTCTGGAATCCGCGCATGGCCCCGTACATCTTCGGCCAGCGCAACAAGATCCACATCGTCAACCTCGAAAAGACGATGGTGAAGTACAACGAAGCGATGAACTTCGTGCGCAAGCTCGCCGCCAACCGCGGCACCATCCTGTTCGTCTCCACCAAGCGCCAGGCGCGCGAGATCCTCGCCGAGGAAGCCCGCCGTGCCGGCATGCCCTACGTTGACGAGCGCTGGCTGGGCGGCATGCTGACCAACTTCAAGACGGTCAAGCAGTCGATCAAGCGCCTGAAGGAAGTCGAGGCCATGATCGAGGACGGCTCGATCGAGCGCCTGTCCAAGCGCGAAGCCCTGACCGTGACCCGCGAACTCGAAAAGCTGCAGAAGAGCATCGGCGGCATCAAGGACATGGGCGGCCTGCCGGACGCGATCTTCATCATCGACGTCGGCTACCACAAGATCGCCGTGACCGAAGCCCAGAAGCTGGGCATCCCGGTCGTGGGCGTGGTCGATACCAACCACTCGCCGGAAGGCATCGACTACATCATCCCGGGCAACGACGACTCCTCGCGCGCCATCCGCCTGTACGCCCGTGGCGTGGCCGACGCCGTGCTGGAAGGCCGCAGCCAGGTGCTGCAGGAAATCGTCGCCGCCGGCGGTGACGAATTCGTCGAAGTCGAAGAAGGCAGCCAGGAACAGCAGGGCTGATTCCTGCCCCGGCGCGCTCGCAGTGCGAGCGTGCCGGGCATCACGTGAAATTCCCCGCGCGGCGGCCGCGTCTTGTGACGGGCGGTCGCGCCCAGCAATCCAGGAGCTAACATGGCGGAAATCACCGCAAGCATGGTCAAGGAACTGCGCGAGAAGACCGACGCGCCGATGATGGAATGCAAGAAGGCACTGACCGAAGCCGGCGGCGACATGGCCAAGGCTGAAGAAGTGCTGCGTATCAAGCTCGGCAACAAGGCCTCCAAGGCCGCCGCGCGCGTCACCGCCGAAGGCATCGTCGGCACCTACCTGTCGGCCGACGGCAAGCTGGCCGCGATGGTCGAACTGAACTGCGAAACCGACTTCGTCGCCAAGAACGACGACTTCATCGGCCTCGCCGGCTCGCTCGCGACCCTGGTTGCCACCAAGAACCCGGCCGACGTCGAAGCGCTGTCCGCGCTCGAACTCGACGGCCAGACCGTCGAAGCCTTCCGCACCGCGCTGGTCGGCAAGATCGGCGAAAACATCACCGTCCGCCGCTTCTCCCGCATTGAGGCCAAGGGCCAGGTGGCGAGCTATGTCCACGCCGGCGCCAAGATCGGCGTGCTGGTTGATCTGGTCGGTGGCGACGAGCAACTCGCCAAGGATCTGGCCATGCACATCGCCGCGTCCAAGCCGAAGTCGCTGGATGCCTCCGGCGTGTCGCAGGAACTGATCGAATCCGAGCGCCGCATCGCGGTCGAGAAGGCGCGCGAAGCCGGCAAGCCGGAAGCCATGCTCGAGAAGATCGCCGAAGGCACCGTGCAGAAGTTCCTGAAGGAAGTGACCCTGCTCGGCCAGCCCTTCGTCAAGGACGACAAGCAGACCGTCGAAGCCCTGCTGAAGGCGCGTGGCGCCTCGGTGGCGTCCTTCGTGCTGTACATCGTCGGCGAAGGCATCGAGAAGAAAGTGACCGACTTCGCCGCCGAAGTGGCCGAGCAGGCTGCCGCGGCTGCTGCCAAGAAGTAAGGAGCACTACGTGACCGCTGCCGCTTACAAGCGCATCCTGCTGAAGCTTTCCGGCGAAGCCCTGATGGGGGACGACGCCTACGGAATCAACGAAGATGTGGTGAGCCGCATCGTCTCGGAGATCGCCGAGGTGACGCGTCTGGGCGTGGAAGTGGGTGTGGTAATCGGCGGCGGAAATATCTTCCGTGGCATGAAAGGCGCGGCTTCCGGCATGGACCGCGCCACCGCGGACTACATGGGCATGCTCGCGACGGTCATGAACGCGATGGCACTCGCCGACGCGATGCGCCGCAATGGCGTCGAGGCCCGGGTCCAGTCCGCGCTGCGGATCGACCAGGTGGTCGAACCCTACATCCGCGGCCGCGCCATCCGTCATCTTGAAGAAGGCCGCGTGGTCATCTTCGCTGCCGGCACCGGCAACCCCTTCTTCACCACCGATACCGCGGCTGCACTGCGGGGGTCGGAGATCGCCGCCCAGATCGTCCTGAAGGCGACCAAGGTCGATGGCGTCTATACCGCCGACCCCAAGAAGGACCCGGCCGCCCAGCGCTTCCACCGCATCAGCTTCGACGAAGCGATCGGCCGCAACCTGGCCGTGCTCGACGCCACCGCGTTCGCGCTCTGCCGTGACCAGAAACTGCCGATCAACGTGTTCTCGATCTTCAAGCCGGGCGCGCTCAAGCGTGTCGTGATGGGTGAAGACGAAGGGACGCTGGTCCATTCCTGAGGAGTCGCGCATGATTTCCGATCTCAAGAAGACGACTGAGCAGAAGATGCAGAAGTCGATCGACGCGCTGAAGACCGACCTCGCCAAGATCCGCACCGGCCGTGCCCACACCGGTCTGCTCGATCACGTGATGGTCGAGTACTACGGCTCCATGGTGCCGATCAACCAGGTCGCCAACATCACCCTGATCGACGCCCGCACCATCGGCGTCCAGACCTGGGAAAAGCCCATGCTCGGCAAGGTCGAGAAGGCCATCCGCGACTGCGACCTCGGTCTCAACCCCGCCAACATGGGCGAGATCATCCGCGTGCCGATGCCGGCGCTCACCGAAGAGCGCCGCCGCGACCTCACCAAGGTGGTCCGCCAGGAAGGCGAAACCGCCAAGGTCGCCGTCCGCAACCTGCGCCGCGATGCCAACCAGCATCTGAAAGACGCGGTGAAGGACAAGACCATCTCCGAGGACGACGAGCGTCGCTCCCAGGATGACATCCAGAAGCTGACCGACAAGTACGTCGCCGAAATCGACAAGCTGCTCGCCCAGAAAGAGCAGGAACTGATGCAGATCTGATCTCCGGATCGACTGTTCCCAGAGCGGACGAGGCGAGGAGGCGGACGATGGCCGATATCGGCTTTACCAGTTCGACCCGGGCGATCCCCGAGGTCAGCACCGTACCGCGCCACGTCGCCATCATCATGGACGGCAACGGGCGCTGGGCGCGCAAGCGTTTCATGCCGCGCATTGCCGGCCACACCCGCGGAGTGGAGTCGGTCCGCACCACGATCCGCGCCTGCATGGACCGCGGGGTGGAATACCTGACGCTGTTCGCCTTCAGTTCCGAGAACTGGCGGCGCCCGGCCGACGAAGTCTCCTTCCTGATGCAGCTCTTCATCAAGTCGCTCAAGAAGGAAGTCGGCCGGCTGCACCAGAACGGCATCCGGCTGCGCATCGTCGGCGACCTCGAACGCTTCGACGCGCCCCTGATCGCCGCCATCCGCGAGGCGGAGGCGCTCACCGCGGCCAATGACCGTTTCACGCTGACCATCGCCGCCAACTACGGCGGGCGCTGGGACATCCTCAATGCGCTCAACCGCCTCGTGGCGCGCCACCCGGAACGGCAGGGCGCGTTTTCCGAGGAAGAGCTTGCCAGCGAGCTGTCGATGAGCTTCGCACCGGAGCCGGATCTCTTCATCCGCACCGGGGGCGAGCAGCGCATCAGCAACTTCCTGCTCTGGCAGCTCGCTTACGCGGAACTGTACTTCACCGACACCCTGTGGCCCGACTTCGACGCCGCGGAACTCGACAAGGCCATCGCCTGGTACGGCGCCCGCGAACGTCGCTTCGGCCGCACCAGCGAACAGGTCGCCGGGGCCAGCCCCGCCCAAGCCACCGTCGCGGGTACCGAACCTCATGCTTAAGACGCGGGTCATCACCGCCCTGGTGCTGCTGTGCGGCCTGCTCGGTGCGCTGTTTCTGCTTCCGGCCGCGTTGTGGCTCGCCTTCGCAGCGGTGGTATGCGCGGCTGCAGCGTGGGAGTGGGGCGCGCTCGCCGGTTTCTCGCCCACCCTGCGCACCGCATTCACCGCCTTTGCCGGCCTCGTGAGTGCCCTGATCGGTCTCGCCGCAGGGTTCGGCCACGACACGCCCCAGGCTGCGGCCTTGCTGCCGCTGTATGTCTGCAGCGCCCTGTTCTGGCTGGTGGCGATCCCGCCCTGGCTCGCGCGCAAGTGGCGCATTTCCGGCGCCGGTGCCGGCATCGCCATCGGCCTCGTCGTGCTCGTCCCGGCCACGCTCGCCCTCGCGCATCTGCGTCACCTGGGCCCGTGGGTGCTGCTGGCGGCCATGTCGGTCGCGTGGGTCGCCGACATCGCAGCCTATTTCGCCGGTCGCGCGTTCGGCCGCCACAAGCTGGCGCCGCAGATCAGCCCGGGCAAAACGTGGGAGGGCGCGGTTGGCGCAACGCTGGGCGTCGTGGTGTTCGGCCTGATCCTGGTCGCAAGCACCGGGGCGCTTCCGCTCACCGCCGCCGTGCTCGCAACGCTGGTGCCCATGCTCGTTGCCCTGACCGCGGTCAGCATCGTCGGCGACCTCTTCGAATCACTGCTCAAGCGCCAGGCCGGTCTGAAGGACAGCGGCGCGCTCCTGCCGGGTCATGGCGGAGTCCTGGACCGCATCGACAGCCTCACTTCAACGCTTCCGCTCCTGGGCCTTGCCGCACTGTGGCTGGCCCGCTGAGCCTCCGGCCCGCCCTATGCCCGCATCCCCTGTCCAGCAGATCACCATCCTGGGCGCCACCGGTTCCATTGGCGCCAGCACGCTCGACGTTGTAGCCCGCCACCCCGACCGCTTCGCCGTTTTCGCCGTCAGCGCCCACCGTCAGGTGGAGCGGATGGTGGAGATCTGCCTGCGCCACCGCCCGCGCTACGCGGTCATGGTCGATGCCGATGCAGCCACGCGCCTCCAGCGGCTCCTGGTCCAGCAGGGCTGCCGCACCGAGGTCCTTGCCGGCGCGGCAGCCCTGGAGGACGTCGCCGCACATGGCGACGTTCATGCGGTGATGGCAGCCATCGTCGGCGCCGCCGGACTCAAGCCCACGCTCGCTGCGGCCCGCGCCGGCAAGAAGGTGCTGCTGGCGAACAAGGAAGCGCTGGTGCTGTCGGGCCGCCTGTTCATGGACACGGTGGCGGCCAGCAACGCGGTCCTGCTTCCGATCGACAGCGAACATAACGCCGTCTTCCAGGCGCTGCCGGTCGACTATCGGCGGATTCCCGACGCGGCCGGCGTCCGCCGCATCCTGCTGACGGCGTCCGGCGGTCCGTTCCGCTCGACGCCGCTCGAAGCGCTCGACGCAGTCACGCCGGACCAGGCTTGCGCTCACCCAAACTGGGTCATGGGCCGCAAGATCTCGGTGGATTCCGCGACGATGATGAACAAGGGGCTGGAGGTGATCGAAGCCCATTGGCTCTTCGGCGCACCGGCTTCCATCATCGAGGTGGTGGTGCACCCGCAGAGCGTGATCCACTCGATGGTGGATTACCTCGACGGCTCGGTTCTCGCCCAGCTCGGCAATCCCGACATGCGCACCCCGATCGCCCATGCGCTTGCGTGGCCGGAGCGGATCGACTCGGGCGTCGCGCCGCTCGATCTTTTCGCGATCGGCCAGCTTGCCTTCGAGCGCCCCGACTTCCACCGCTTCCCCTGCCTCGCACTCGCGTACCGCGCCCTGGAAGAGGGCGGTTCTGCAGCGGCCACGCTCAACGCCGCCAACGAAGAGGCCGTCGCCGCCTTCCTGGAAGGACAGCTCGGCTTCCGCGGCATTCCGGCCGTCATCGAAGCAACGATGGAACGTGCGGGGCAACATGCGGTCGATTCGGTCGAAGCCGTGCTTGACGCGGATCGCCACGCCCGCCGGATCGCGCGGGAAGAAATACAGACCCGCCGGATCCCCTGATGAATCTTCTCGATTACCTGATTCCGTTTGCGTTCGCACTCGGTCTGCTGATCCTCGTTCACGAACTCGGCCACTACCTGGTGGCGCGACGCTGCGGCGTGAAGGTATTGCGCTTTTCGATCGGCTTCGGCAAGCCGCTGATCAAATGGCGCGCCGGACGCGACGGCACCGAATGGGCGCTCGGCGCGTTTCCGCTCGGCGGCTACGTCAAGATGCTGGATGAACGCGAAGGGGAGGTGGCACCTGCCGAGTTGCACCGGGCCTTCAACCGCCAGCCGGTCGGCCGCCGGTTTGCAATCGTCGCCGCGGGGCCGCTCGCCAATTTCGCGCTCGCCATCCTGCTCTACTGGGCCATCTTCGTCGCCGGCACCGATGAACTGCGCCCCCGTCTCGCCCTCACCGAGGTGAATACCCCCGCAGCGGCCGCCGGAATCATGGAAGGCGATCTCGTGCTGTCGGTGGATGACGAGGCGGTCCGCAGCTGGCAGGAGCTGCGCTGGGCGCTGTTACGCCACGCGCTCGACAACCGTCGCATCGTCCTCGCGGTCCGCACGATCGACGACCTCACCACCACCCGCGCGCTGGATCTTTCCGGCATCGCAGTCGACGACGGCAAGACCGACCTCATCGCCCGCATCGGGCTCAAGCCCTGGCGGCCACCGGTGCCCGCGGTGCTGGGCAAAGTAGCCCCGGAAGGCGCGGCCGCGCGCGCGGGCCTGCTGAGCGGCGACGAAGTCATCGCGGTGGACGCGCGCGCCGTGGCCGAGTGGTCGGACATGGTTTCTGCGGTACGCGCTTCGCCGGGCAAGCCGCTGTCCTTCACCGTGCGCCGCGACGGCCGCAACCTGACCCTGGAGGTGACGCCCGACGCCGCTACCGACAATGGCGAGCAGATCGGCCGCATCGGCGTCGCGGTGGCTGAACCGCTCGTGGGCGGCGCCTCGATGTTCGCCAAGGTGAGCTACGGCCCCTTCGAAGGATTCGCGAAGGCTGTCCGCCAGGCCTGGGAAACCAGCGTGCTGAGCCTGCAGATGATGGGCCGCATGCTGACCGGCGAGGTATCGTGGAAGAACCTTTCCGGCCCGGTCACGATCGCCGATTACGCCGGCCAGACCGCACAGCTCGGCCTCAGCCACTACCTGAAGTTCGTGGCCCTCATCAGCATCAGCCTGGGGGTGCTGAACCTGCTGCCCATCCCGGTGCTGGATGGCGGGCATTTACTGTATTATCTGGTCGAAATCGTCAAAGGCGGCCCGATTCCGGAACGCATCATGGAGATCGGTCAACAAATCGGTCTCGTCCTCCTCGCAATGCTCATGGCATTCGCCTTCTACAACGACATAACCCGTCTCATTTCCGGCTAGTGACCCGCATGAAACACAAGCTTCTCTCAGGGCTCGTGATGGCCCTCTTTGCCGCTGCGCCGGCATTCGCCTTCGATCCCTTCGTGGTCAAGGACATCCGTGTCGAAGGCATCCAGCGCACCGAGGCGGGCACGGTTTTCAGCTATCTGCCGGTCAAGGTCGGCGACACGTTCAACGAAGCTCAGGCGGCCGAGGCGATCCGGGCGCTGTTCGCCACCGGCTTCTTCCGCGACGTCAAGATCGAAGTCGAAAACCAGGTGCTCGTGGTGCTGGTGGACGAGCGGCCGGCCATCGCCCAGATCGACTTCGTCGGCATCAAGGAATTCGACAAGGACGCGTTGAAGAAGAGCCTGCGCGAGGTCGGTCTTGCCGAGTCGCGCATCTTCGACCGCGCGCTGCTCGACCGCGCCGAACAGGAACTCAAGCGCCAGTACCTCTCGCGCGGCAAGTACTCGGCGACGATCACGACCACCGTCACGCCGCTGGAGCGTAACCGCGTCAGCATCAACTTCAACGTGGATGAAGGCGATGTCGCGCGCATCCGCCAGATCAGCATCGTCGGCGCCAAGGTGTTCGACGAAGACGACCTCCTCGCACGCTTCCAGCTCACCACGCCGGGCTGGCTCACCTGGTACACCAAGAACGACCAGTATTCGCGCCAGAAGCTTTCGGCCGACCTGGAAAACCTGCGTTCCTACTACCTCGACCGCGGCTACCTCGACTTCAACATCGACTCCACCCAGGTGTCGATCACGCCGGACAAGAAGGACATCTACATCACGGTGAACATCACCGAGGGCGAACGCTACACGGTGACCGGGGTACGCTTCACCGGCGACCTGATCCTGCCGGAATCCGAATATCTCGGCCTGACGACGGTAAAGCCGGGCGACACCTTCTCCCGCGAGCGTCTGACCGAAACCACCAAGGCGATCACCGACCGCCTCGGCAACGAGGGCTACGCCTTCGCCAACGTCAATGCTGCCCCCGAAGTCGACAAGGACAAGCGTGAAGTGTCTTTCACCGTGTTCGTCGATCCGGGCCGCCGGGTGTACGTGCGCCGGATCAACGTCGGTGGCAATACCAAGACCCGCGACGAAGTCGTGCGCCGCGAGTTGCGCCAGATGGAAGGTGCCTGGTACGACGCCGCTGCCATCAACCGTTCCCGCACCCGTGTCGACCGCCTCGGCTTCTTCGACGAGGTCAACGTCGAAACGCCGCCGGTGCCCGGCACCACCGACCAGGTGGACGTGAACATGACGGTGAAGGAGCGCGCGACCGGCAACCTGATGCTCGGCGCCGGCTTCTCCAGCTCCGAAAAGGTCGTGCTGTCGGCGTCCATCTCGCAGCAGAACCTGTTCGGCAGCGGCAACGCGATGACGCTCGGCCTCAACACCAGCAGCTCCAGCCGCACCTACGCACTGTCCTTCACCAATCCGTACTACACCGTCGATGGCGTCAGTCTCGGTTGGGATCTCTATCACCGCACTTACGACCCGTCGGAGTCCTACTCGGTGTCGCCGTACAAGACGGTCTCCACCGGCGCCGGCCTGCGCCTGGGTTACCCGATCGGTGAAGACGACAACATCAACTTCGGCCTCACCGTCGACCGCACCAAGATCACCACCTACGAGGAAAGCCCCGAGCAGTACAAGGGCTTCTGCATCGACTACGGCTGCAGCAGCGACGACGGCATCGGCAACGTCACGGTCAACAGCCTTACTGCCAGTGCCGGCTGGGCGCGTGACAGCCGCGACAGCTACCTCTACCCCCGCCAGGGCGTCTATCAGCGCATTCATGGCGAAGTGGCAGTGCCGCCGGGCAAGCTGCGCTACACCAAGCTCAATTACCAGTACCAGCACTGGTTCCCGCTCGGCCGTGACTACGCGCTGATGCTGAATGGCGAAGCCGGCTGGGCCAAGGGTTACGGCGGCAAGGAAGTGCCGTTCTACAAGAACTTCTACGCCGGCGGTATCGGTTCGGTGCGCGGCTTCGAACAGAGCACGCTGGGGCCGAAGGATTCCGAGGGCGACGCGCTCGGCGGCACCCGCAAGCTGATCGGCAACGCGGAGTTCTTCTTCCCGATGCCGGGCGCCGGCACCGACCGCTCGTTCCGGATTTCGGCCTTCGTCGACGCCGGCTATGTATGGGGCGAGGATCAAAAGCTCAAGTTCGGCGACTTGCGCTACAGTACCGGGCTTGCGTTCGCGTGGAGTTCGCCGATCGGCCCGCTGAAGTTCAGCCTCGGCATGCCGATCAAGAAAGACAGCGGCGACGACATCCAGCGGTTCCAGTTCCAGTTGGGCAGCATTTTCTGATTGCGGCCAGTTCGAGATTTGTTGGAGGCATAAGTGAAAGTCAGCACCATTTCCGTGCTCGCGTTGGCCCTGATCGGCATCAGCCAGGCGGCACAGGCAGAGACCAAGATCGGCTTCGTCAATTCGGACCGCGTCATGCGCGAAGCCGCGCCGGCGATGCGGGCCCAGCAGCGGCTGGAGAAGGAGTTCGAAAAGCGCGACCAGGAACTGCAGCGCATGGCGAACGACCTCAAGTCGATGCAGAACGAGCTGGAAAGCGCATCCACCACGCTGGCCGAATCCGACCGCCGCAACAAGGAACGCGCCTTCAACGACCTGAACCGCGATTTCCAGCGCAAGCAGCGCGAGTTCCGTGAAGACCTCAACCAGCGCCGCAACGAAGAACTCGCCTCGGTGCTCGAGAAGGCCAACCGCACCGTCAAGCAGATCGCCGAAGCGGAGAAGTTCGACGTGATCCTGCAGGAAGCGGTCTACGCCAGCCCGCGCATCGACATCACGGACAAGGTCATCAAGTCCCTGTCCGAAGGCAAGTAAGCGCTTCGCCCCGATGTTTCGCCTCGATGAGCTGGCCGCGCGGCTGGGCGGGGATGTCGTCGGCGATCCGGCGACCACGGTGCGGCGCGTCGCCACGCTGGAACAGGCAGGGGAGGGCGACCTCTCCTTCCTCGCCAATCCCAAGTACGTCGGCCGGCTGAAGTCCAGCCACGCCAGCGCCATCATCGTCGCCGACAGCGCGCGCAGCCTGCTCGGTGAAAAGGCCGGCATCGTCACCCGCGACCCCTATCTGTATTTCGCCCGCGTCGCCCAGCTCTTCAACCCGCCCGAAGCGGTCGCACCCGGCGTTCATCCGCTCGCGGACGTGGCGGTCGCGGTTCCCGCCAGCGTATCGGTGGCGGCGGGTGCCAGCATCGGCGCGGGCGTCGAACTGGGCGAAGACGTGGTGATTGGCGCGGGGAGCAGCATCGGTGCGGGCGTGCGCATCGGCGCCGGCACCCGGCTCGCGCCGCGCGTCGTGATCTACCCCGGCTGCGTGATCGGCGCGAACTGCCTGATCCATGCCGGCGCGGTCATCGGCTCGGACGGCTTCGGTTTCGCGCGCGAGAAGAGCGGCGCCTGGGTCAAGATTCCGCAGGTCGGCCGCGTGGTGATCGGGGACGACGTCGAGATCGGCGCCAACACCACCATCGACCGCGGCGCACTCGATGACACGGTGATCGGCAACGGGGTCAAGATCGACAACCAGATCCAGATCGGTCACAACGTGCGGATCGGCGACTACACCGCGATCGCCGGCTGCGTCGGCATCGCCGGCAGCACCCAGATCGGCGCCCGCTGCATGATCGGCGGGCAGGCGGGCATCATCGGCCACCTCACCATCGCCGACGACGTCGTCATCTCGGCGGGCACGCTGGTCACCAAATCCATCCACAAACCGGGCGTCTATACGGCCAACCTGCCTGTCCAGCCCCACGCCGACTGGGTGAAAAACTTCGCCCACCTGCGCCACCTGGACAGCCTCGCCGCTAGAATACGCGCCCTCGAACAATCGCCGGACCACCCGGAATCAGCCTGATCGCCATGGATATCAACGAAATCGTCCAGTACCTCCCGCACCGTTACCCCTTCCTGCTGGTGGATCGGGTGCTGGAGCTGGAAGAGAACAAGCGCATCCTCGCGCTGAAGAACGTGACGATGAACGAACCGTTCTTCCCGGGCCATTTCCCGCATCACCCGGTGATGCCCGGCGTCCTCATCGTCGAGGCAATGGCTCAGGCCGCCGCGGTGCTGTCGTTCAAGAGCATGGGCGTGAAGCCCGACCAGAATTCGGTCGTTTACTTCGCGGGCATCGACGCCGTGCGCTTCAAGCGCCCGGTGGTACCGGGGGACCAGTTGCTGATGGAAGTCGAGATCACCCAGAGCAAGCGCAACATCTACAAGTACAAGGGCGTAGCGCGCGTGAATGGTGAAATCGCGACCGAAGCCGAACTGATGTGCGCACTCAAGACCCTGTCATGATCCACCCGACCGCCATCATTCACCCCGGCGCACGGCTGGGCGCCAATGTTGCCGTCGGTGCGTATTCCATCATCGGCGAACACGTCGAGATCGGCGACGGCACCCGCATCGGGCCCCACGTCGTCGTCGAGGGCCACACCCGCATCGGCCGCGACAACGAGATCTTCCAGTTCTGCTCGATCGGCGCCTCGCCGCAGGACAAGAAGTACGACGACGAAGCGACCCGCCTCGAGATCGGCGACCGCAACACCATCCGCGAGTTCTGCTCCTTCAACGTGGGCACCACGCAGGATGCGCACGTCACCCGCGTCGGCAGCGACAACTGGATCATGGCTTACGTGCACATTGCGCACGACTGCCAGGTGGGCGACCACACCATCTTCGCCAACAACGCCACGCTTGCAGGGCATGTGCATGTCGGCGACTGGGCCATCCTCGGCGGCTTCACCGGCGTGCACCAGTTCTGCCGCGTGGGTGCCCATAGCTTCTGTGGCGTCGGCACGGTACTGCTGCAGGACCTGCCTCCCTTCGTCACGGTTGCCGGCAACCCTGCTGCGCCGCACGGCATCAACAGCGAAGGCCTGAAGCGCCGCGGCTACTCCGCGGACGCGATCGCCGCGATCAAGCGCGCCTACCGCGCCTTGTACCGCTCCGGTCTCAAGCTCGACGAGGCGCGCGAGCGCATTGCGGAAATCGTCGCCGAGCACGCGGACGTGGCGCCGTTCGCCGACTTCATCGCCCAGTCCTCCCGCGGCATCGTCAGGTGACGGCATGGCGCCGCGAATCGCCATGGTCGCCGGAGAAGCCTCCGGCGATCTCCTCGCCAGTCACCTGATCCGCGCGATCCGCGCGCGCGTGCCCGACGCGGAATTCTTCGGCATCGGCGGCCCCAAGATGCAGGCCGAAGGCTTCGATGCCCGCTGGCCCTGCGAACTGCTTGCAGTGCACGGTTATGTCGACGCGCTGAAGCGCTACCGGGAATTGTCGGGCATCCGCAAGAAGCTGCTGAAGCAGGTGCGCCGCGAGCGCCCGGACGCCTTCATCGGCGTCGACGCGCCCGATTTCAACCTGTGGCTCGAAGGCAAGATCAAGGCCGCCGGCATCCCCGCCATCCATTTCGTCAGCCCGTCCATCTGGGCCTGGCGCGGGGGGCGGATCAAACGGATCGCGCGTTCGGTGACACGCATGTTGTGCATGTTCCCGTTCGAGCCGGAACTCTACGAGCGCGCCGGCGTACCGGTCAGCTACGTGGGGCATCCGCTGGCCGACGTGTTTCCGCTCGAACCGGACCGCGCCGCGGCGCGGGAGCGGCTGGACATCGCCCCTGAACGCAAGGTCGTCGCCCTGCTGCCGGGCAGCCGCCAGTCCGAAGTGCGCAATCTCGGCGAACTCTTCATCGAAACCGCGGCGATGCTCGCCCAGCGCCATCCCGACGTGCTCTTCCTGGTCCCGTTGGCCACGCGCGAGACGCGCGAGTTGTTCAGCGCGGCGCTTGCGCGCAACAAGGGCGACGAATTGCCGCTGCGCATGCTGTTCGGCCACGCCGTCGATGCGATGACCGCGGCGGACGCGGTGCTCGTCGCAAGCGGCACGGCCTCGCTGGAGGCGGCGCTGCTCAAGCGGCCGATGGTGATCACCTACCGCATGGGCAAGTGGCAGTACCGGCTGATGAAGCGCATGGCCTATCTGCCCTGGATCGGCTTGCCCAACATCCTGTGCAGGGAAGGGCTGGTGCCGGAACTCGTGCAGGACGACGCGACGCCGCCGAAGCTGGCGGACGCGCTGGAACGCTGGCTCGTCGATCCCGCCGCCTGCGCTGCATTGACCGAACGCTTCACCGCACTCCATCACAGCCTGCGGCAAAACACCGCCGAAAAGGCCGCCGCAGCCGTCCTGCCGTATCTATCGAGTAGCGCATCGTGCCAGCCAGTCAGCGTCTCCGCCTGATCTGCGGTGTCGACGAGGCGGGCCGCGGCCCGCTATGCGGCCCGGTGGTCGCCGCGGCGGTCATCCTCGACCCCGCGCGCCCGATCGACGGCCTGGCCGACTCCAAGAAGCTCACCGAACGCGCGCGCGATCGCCTCGCGCCCTTGATCCGCGAGCGGGCGCTGGCCTGGGCCGTGGCCGAGGCCAGCGTCGAGGAAATCGACCGCCTCAACATCCTCCACGCCACCATGCTCGCCATGCAGCGCGCGGTCAGCGCGCTGTCGGTGCTGCCCGGCGAGGTCCTGATCGACGGCAACCGCTGCCCCACGCTGGCGGTACCGGCTCGCGCGGTAGTGGGCGGGGACGCCAGCGAACCTGCGATCTCCGCCGCGTCCATCCTCGCCAAGACGGTCCGCGACGCCGGCATGAAGGCATTGCACGAGCAGTACCCGCACTACGGCCTGGCCGACCACAAGGGCTACCCGACGGCGGGCCATCTCGCCGCGCTCCGCCGCCACGGCATTGCGGACTTCTATCGCCGCAGCTTTGGCCCGGTGCGCGAACTGCTGCAGAACCCGCCCCTGTGGGTCGAGGAAGAAAGCGCATGACCTTCCACCACCTCATGCTTTTCCTGCATCTGCTCGGCGTCACCGTATGGGTGGGCGGCATGGCTTTCGCGTGGGGCTGCCTGCGGCCCGCCGCCATGGCGCTGCCTCCCGCGCAACGGCTGGCCTTGTGGGCCGCGGTACTGCGAACCTTCTTCGCCCTGGTGTGGGCCGCGATCGGGCTGATCCTGCTGTCCGGCGTCTCGATGCTGCTGGAAGTGGGCATGGCGGGTGCGCCGAAGGCCTGGCACCTGATGGCGCTGACCGGCGCGGTGATGATCGCGGTGTTTGTGTCGATCTGGTTCGGCCCCTGGCGCGCCCTGCGCGCGGCGGTCGCACGCGAAGACTGGGCGCAGGGTGCGATCGCCATGCAACGCATCCGCGCACGCGTTGCCTTCAATCTCGCGCTCGGCATCGCCACCATCGCGCTGGCCACACTCGGCCTCGGCTGGTAGGCGCACGCAGGCATGAAATCGATCACCTCGCGCGACAATCCGGCGGTCAAGCACCTGCACGGACTCGCCCATAACGCGCGTGACCGCCGCAAGGCGGGCGAAACCCTGTTCGATGGCCCCCATCTGATCGGCGCGGCACTCGACGCAGGCTGGCCCCTGAAGCGCCTGGTAGTCTCCGAGAGCGGCTACGCCCGCGCGGAAATCCGCAGCCTGCTCGAACGCGCACCGGCCACCATTCCCGCGCTCAAGCTCGACGACAGCCTCGTCGCGCATGTCAGTCCGGTCGATACGCCCACCGGCATCCTTGCGGTTGCGGATATCCCGCCCGCGGCGCCCGCACCGGCCGCCGGTGCTTCGCTGGTGGTGCTCGACGGCGTGCAAGATCCGGGCAACCTCGGCACCATCCTGCGCACTGCGGCCGCGGCGGGCGTGGAAGATGTCGTCCTGACCGGCGGCTGCGCGCAGCCTTGGTCACCGCGCACACTGCGGGCCGGCATGGGCGCGCATTTCCACCTGCGTATCCACGAATGCACCGACCTGGCCGGGCTTCTTGCCACTTACCCGGGGGCGGTGCTTGCGACCGCGCTCGACGCGCGGGCGAAGTCGCTTTACGAAACCGATCTGCGCGGCCCGGTCGCATGGCTGTTCGGGGCCGAAGGGCAGGGCCTGAGCGAAGCGGCGAAGGCGCTCGCAACCGGTACCGTGCTGATTCCGATGGCGGCGGGGATCGAATCCCTCAACGTCGCGGCGGCGGCCGCAGTGTGCCTGTTCGAACAGCGCCGCCAGCGCGCTGCGCGAGGCTGATCCTCAGCCCGGCAGCACCAGCCGGCCGGCAACCGCCGCCGCATCGCGATCCGGCTGGTGAGGCAGCACGCCGAGCAGTGGCGCGGTGATCCCGGCTCGCAGCGCGGCAAGGTTTTCATCCCTGCGCAGCATCTCCGGTGCAATCTCGTTGGCGATCCATCCGGCCAGCGGCAAGCCGCGCGCGGCGATCGCTTCGACCGTCAGCAGGGCATGGTTGATGCAGCCCAGGCGCAGACCGACCACCAGGATCACCGGCAACCCGAGCTGCACCGCGAGGTCGGCCGTGTCGTAACCCTGCGCGAGCGGCACGCGAAAGCCGCCCACGCCTTCGACGAACACACAGTCCGCGAGCGCGCGAAGCTGCGCAAAGGCGTCGATCATCACCGCGGGATTCAAGGTCACGCCTTCCTCGGCCGCAGCGATGTGCGGCGCGACCGGGCTGCGCAGGCAGTAGGGATTGAGCAGCGCGAGGCCGGGGTCGAAGCTGCCCGCCGCACGCAGGCGCGCGGCGTCCTCATTCACCCATTCACCGGCCACCCGCTCCGCGCCGGCGGCAACCGGCTTCATCCCCACGGTGCGCAAGCCCTTTGCACGGGCGGCGTGGATCAGCGCACAGGTGGCGAAGGTCTTGCCGACTTCGGTATCGGTGCCGGTAACGAACCAGGCGTTGGCGTGAGCGGAAGCAGTCATGGGCGGAACAGCGCGAGCAGGATGAGATCGTAGGTGGCGGGCAGGCGGCCGTCGGCGTCGCGGTAGGCCTCGTAGGCGTGCTCCAGCCGCCGCCACGCGCTGCGGCCAAGCGGGGCACGGCGACGATCGCCGGGCACGGTCTGCGCGCCGACCGCCTTGATGTTATGCAGCAGCGTGCGCAAGTCGGGCGCGTGCGCCTGCAGATCAGCGCTTTCGCACGCAAGCACAGCCAGGCCCGCCCCCCGCGCCGCGGCGCACCACACCGCGGCGTCGTGCATGTCGAGCACATGGGCGGCACCATCCACTTCGGCGAAAGCCGCCCGCAACTCGTACAGGGTGCGCGGACCCAGCGTCGCAATCCAGCCTGCGCCACCGGGCCGCAGCACCCGCGCGCACTCGGCCAGCACCCGCGCCGGCGTACACCACTGCATCGCCAGGCTCGACCACAGCGCGTCCGCACAGCCGGTGGCCAGCGGGAGCGCCTCGATATCCGCGCACACCGGCGCAACCGCCCCGGCAACCCGCCTCATCCGCTGCAGCATCGCCGGCGCAAAGTCCACGCCGATCCGGCTGGCGGCGGGGCACAACGCCGCGAGCGCAGCCGCGCCGTAGCCCGTGCCGCAGCCGGCGTCGATCACGCGCGTAGCACCGTCGGCAGGCGGATGACGGTGTGCCAGCACGGCCAAGCGGTCGCAGGCTGCGCGCTGGATGTCCGCGGCGCGATCGTACCCGTCGGCCGCGCGGTCGAACGCGCGCCTGACCGCCGCTTTGCGTGCCGTGGGTTCAAGCATCGCCAAGCGCCCCCAGCAGGGCGACGAAGCGCTCGGGATCGGACAAGAAAGGCGCGTGGCCGCTGTCGGCGAAAACCTCCAGGCGCGCGTGCGGCAAGGCTTCAGCCAACCAGTGCGCGGCGTCGAGCGGCATCAGGGCGTCGCCGTCGCCGTGGACCAGCAGGGTCGGCGCGGTAATGCGGCCAGCCAGCGCGCGCAGGTCGGTCGAAACCAGCACGTCGAGCGCGGCCGCGAGCGCTGCGGCGTCTCCCGCCTCCAACGCATCCGCCGCGACGGCGGTGGCGCCCAGCGCCTGCAGCACCGGCTTGCGCCTTGCCTCGCCCTGCACCTGCAGGCTCAGGAAACGCCGTAGCGTCGGCGCGGGCGACGCGCGAAACCCTTCAACGAAGGCGGTCACCGTGGCGGCATCCAGCGCGGCCCCCCAGCCGGGCGCGGCGACGAAGCAGGGCGTTGCACCCACCAGCAGCAACCGTCTTACCTTGTGCGGATGGCGCAGCGCCAGCGTCATCGCCAGTTGCGCCCCGAGCGACCAGCCGCACACCAGCGCGTCATCCGGCAAGCCGCCGGCGATCGCATCGGCCCATGCAGGCAGCGCTCCCGTCGTGACTTCACTGCCGAGGTGACAGGGCAGGGGCGGGGCGGATACGGCGAAGCGCTCCCGCAGCGCCGGTGCGAGCCCGTCCCAGACCGCCGGCGTCATGCCCCAGCCGTGCAGCAGCACCAGCGGCGGCAGGCTGGACATCCCGATCTCAACCATGCGCGGCGTGCTCCAGGCGGTTCAGCGTCCGCGCAAGGCGAAGCACGTCGGCTTCGGTATGGGCAGCGGTCAGCGACACCCGCAGGCGGGCACTGCCTGCCGGAACCGTGGGCGGACGAATCGCGGGCACCCACAACCCTTCATCCCACAGCGCGCGGGCGACCGCCAGGGCTTCCTCGTTGCCACCGATGCGGATCGGCTGGATCGGCGTGCGCGAGGGCAGGCGCTGCCAGCGGCTCAGCGTCAGTTCTGCGCCAAAGCGTTCGATGAGGCCGGCGAGATGCGTGCGACGGTCGTCGGCGGCCTCGATCAGGTCAAGGCTGACCAGCAGCGCTTCCGCCAGCGCCGGCGGTGCGCCGGTCGTGAAGATGTAGGTGCGCGCCTTCTGCAACAGCCATTCCACGAGTTCGCCGTGACCGGCGGCAAACGCGCCGGAAACGCCCGCGGCCTTGCCCAGCGTGCCGACGTAGATCAGCCGCCAGTGCTGCAACCCCGCGTCCGCCAGGGCACCGCGCCCCTGCGGCCCCAGCACGCCGAAGCCGTGCGCGTCATCCACCATCAGCCAGGCGTCGTGGCGCTCGGCGAGTTCGAGCAGATCGGCGAGCGGTGCCACGTCGCCGTCCATGCTGAACACGGCATCGGTGACGATGAGCTTGCGGGCCGCGCTGCTGCCGGCGAGCTGACGTGCCAGCACCGCCAGATCGCCGTGCGGGTAGCGGTGCATGTCGCCACGCGACAGCAGCACGCCATCGACCAGCGAAGCGTGGTTGAGACGGTCTGCGAACACCGCGTCCCCCCGCCCCACGAGCGCCGGGACGATGCCGGCGTTGGCCATGTAGCCGGTGGAAAAATAGAGCGCGCGCTCGGCGCCGACGAAGGCCGCCAGGCGGTGCTCCAGCGCGTCGTGCACTGCATAGTGGCCGCTGACGAGGTGCGATGCGCCCGAGCCCGCGCCCCACCGGCTGCTCGCCTGCGCCAGCGCCGTCGCCAGGGCGGGTTCGGCGGCGAGGCCAAGGTAGTCGTTGGAACAGAAGGCGAGCATCTCCCGTCCGTCGACCAGGGCGCGCGGCGCGCAGGGCACGGCGTTGCTGCGGCGCACCCGCCGCAGGCCCTGGCCGGCAAGCGCGGAGAGGTCGGTGCGCAGGCGGTCCAGCAGGGCGGACATCAGCGCAGCGCCCGCTCTAGCGCGGCGGCCGCGCCGTCGACGAGGTGACGCAGTTCGTCCTCGCCCAGCACGTAGGGCGGCATGAAGTAGACCGTGTTGCCGATCGGCCGCAGCAGCAGGCCATGGTCCAGCGCCGCGGCGAAGAAGCGGCGCGCAAACTCGCCCGCACCGAGCGTGCCGGTATCGACATCGAAGGCCAGGATCATCCCCTGCTGGCGCAGGTGACGGACCGCCGGATGGTTGGCGAAACGCTCGTCCGCCTGTCGCCGCATGCGCTCGGCGCGGCCCCGGTTCTCGGCCACGACGTCGTCCTCGCGGAAGATGTCCAGCGTTGCCAGCGCGGCGCGGCAGGCCAGCGGATTACCCGTGTAGGAGTGCGAATGCAGGAAGGCGCGCGTGCTGCTGTCGTCGTAGAACGCGGCGTAGATATCGTCGCTGGAGAGCACCAGCGACAGCGGCAGATAGCCGCCCGAAATGCCTTTGGAGAGGCAGATGAAATCCGGCCAGCCCGCCGCGTCATCCGCCGCGACCTGCTCCCACGCGAAGAAGGTGCCGGTGCGCCCGCAGCCCACGGCGATCTCGTCGGCAATCAGGTGCACCCGGTAGCGGTCGCACAGCGCACGGGCCTGGCGCAGGTACTCGGCGTCGTACATCACCATGCCGGAGGCCCCCTGCACCAGCGGCTCCACGATCAGTGCGGCGGTTTCGGCGTGGTGCTCGGCCAGGTGCGCTTCCAGCGCTTGCGCCGCGCGCCGGGCCAGGCTGGATGCCGATTCGCCCGCCACCGCCAGGCGGATGTCGGGCGTGGGCACGGTCGCGCCCGGCCGCACCAGCGGCGCATAGGCGTCGCGGAACAAGGCCACATCGGTCACGGCCAGCGCGCCGGCGGTTTCGCCGTGATAGCTGCCGGCGAGGCTGATGAAACGGTTCTTGCCGGCTTCGCCCCGATTGCGCCAGTAATGCACGCTCATCTTCAGCGCGATCTCGGTCGCCGAGGCGCCGTCGGAAGCATAGAAGGCGTGGCCCAGACGGTGGCCGGTCAGCGCGGCCAGCCGTTCGGCCAGTTCTACCGCGGGCGGATGGGTGAAGCCGGCCAGCATCACGTGCTCCAGCGTTTCCAGCTGTTCGCGCAGCGCGGCGTTGATGCGGCGGTTGCAGTGTCCGAAGAGATTGACCCACCACGAGCTGATGCCGTCGAGCAGGCGGCGTCCGTCGGCGTCGATCAGCCAGGCGCCTTCACCGCGGACGATGGGCACCAGCGGCAGCGTTTCGTGGTGCTTCATCTGGGTGCACGGGTGCCAGACTGCGGCGAGCGAGCGCTGCAGAAGGTCGGAACTGGACTGGAAGGGCATCGGATGCAGGGTCTGGGGCAGGGCGAAACCGGCCAATGGTGCGCAATCGGGAAGGGGCTGTCAAACCGCCGACTTTGCTAACATCGCCCCATCCATCCAGATTTCCTTCCGTCCATGATCTTCGTCATCTCGCCCGCCAAGGCGCTCGACTACGAGACGCCGCCTGTCACCGCACGCTTCACCACGCCGGACTTCCTCGACGACGCCGCCGAACTCATCGACATCCTGCGCACCTGCACGCCGGCCGACATCGCCGGCCTGATGAGCCTCTCCGACAAGCTCGCCAGCCTCAACGTTGCGCGTTATGCGACCTGGTCACGCCCGTTTGCGCCGGACAACGCCAAGCAGGCCATCCTTGCCTTCAACGGCGACGTCTACGAGGGTCTTGCCGCCACCACGCTGGGCGAGGACGGTCTGGCCTGGGCGCAGGATCATCTGCGCATCCTGTCCGGGCTGTATGGTGTGTTGCGTCCGCTCGACCTGATGCAGCCCTATCGGCTGGAGATGGGCACGCGACTCTCCAACCCCCGCGGCAAGGACCTCTACGCCTTCTGGGGCGAACGCATCACCACCGAACTCAATCGCCTGCTCGATCTCGAGCGCGCCGCTGGCCGCGAAGCGGTGCTGGTGAATCTGGCCTCCGAGGAGTACTTCAAGTCGGTCAAGCCCAAGCTGCTCAAGGGCCGCCTGGTGACCCCGACCTTCGAAGACTGGAAGGACGGCCGCTACAAGATCATCAGCTTCTACGCCAAGCGCGCGCGGGGCCTGATGAGCCGCTACGCGATCGAGCGGCAACTGGACGAGGTCGAGGACCTGAAGGCATTCGACAGCGACGGCTACACCTTTGTGGCCGAAGCGTCGGACGAGCACAGCTGGGTATTCCGCCGGCGGCAGAACTGAGCGCGGGCGGGGGACGGGGGGGCGGCACCATGAAGATCAGTTCCAATTTCGACGCCGGCGCGATCGAGGTCGTCAGCCTGGCCGACCCGCAGGACATTCGCCTGCGCCTGCGCGCGGACAACGCCGCGGCCTTCTGCCAGTGGTTCCATTTCCGGCTTCAGGATGCGGCGGGCACGCCGGTCCGGCTGGTGTTCGAGAACGCCGATCGCGCCGCGTATCCGGACGGCTGGACCGATTACCGCTGCGTGGCGTCCTACGATCGCCGCAACTGGTTCCGCATTCCCACCACGCATTACCAGGACGGCCGCCTCGTCGTCGAGCACACGCCCGAGCGCAACAGCATCTACTACGCGTATTTCGAGCCCTACTCGTACGAGCGCCATCTCGACCTGATCGCCTGGGCCGACGCCTCGCCGTTTGCCGAATGTCGTAGCCTCGGCGCCACGGTGGAAGAACGCGACCTCGACCTCGTCACGGTGGGGCGCGCACTACCCGGGCGCCCCGTGGTGTGGATCGTCGGCCGCCAGCACCCCGGCGAAACGATGGCCGAGTGGTTCATCGAAGGCCTGCTCGAACGCCTGCTGGACGCGGCCGACCCCGTGGCACGCCGGCTGCGCGAGCACGCCACCTTCCACATCGTGCCCAATGCGAATCCGGACGGCGCGGTCCATGGCAACCTGCGCACCAATGCCGCGGGGCGCAACCTCAACCGCGAATGGCTGGCCCCGGACGAAACCAGCAGCCCCGAGGTGTTCCATCTGCGCGCGGCGATGGAAGCGAGCGGCTGCGACCTGTTCCTGGACATCCATGGCGACGAGGCGCTGCCCTACGTGTTCTTCTCCACCGCCGAGGAGGTACCGGGCTTCACCGCTGCCACCGCAGCCCGGCAGGCCGCCTTCGTCGAGGCTTTCGCCGCCGCCAGCCCGGACTTCCAACGGCAGCACGGCTACCAGCCCGGCCGTTTCGGCGAGGAATTGCTGACCCTGGCAAGCAAGTGGGTGGCGCATCGCTTCGGCTGCGTCTCGCTGACGCTGGAAATGCCGTTCAAGGACAACGCCAACCTGCCGGATGGACTGGTCGGCTGGAACGGTGCGCGCAGCAAGCGGCTCGGCGCCGCGATGCTCAACGCCATCCTCCGCCATGTCGGCGGCTGAAGGGGCGGGCCTCAGCGCTCCAGGCGGGCGAGGATGCCGGTGGCGCAGGCCACGCCCGAGCGCACGGCCGTTTCCAGCGTGGCCGGATAGGGCGACTCGACGTAATCGCCCGCAAGCCACAGGCCGGGCAGCGGGGTACGGATGTCGGGTCGAAAAAGGCCCGGCCGGCACGCGAAGGTGGCCCGCTTCTCGACGATCACCTGCGACCAGCTCAGCGCCGGCAGACGGCGGCCAAGCGCGGTTTCCAGCTGGCGGTGGGTTGCAAGGATCAGTTCGTCGCGGGGCATCGCCTCGTGCGGGCCGCTGGCACTGATGACGCAGGCCAGCAGACCTTCGCGCCCGCCAAGCTGGCCGCGGTCGAACGCCCACTGCGCGGGACCGCCCGCCAGGCCGATCATCGCCTCGGGCAGACGCACGCCTTCGCCGAACGCGAGATAGACGGTGACGATGGGCTCGTGCGGCAAGGCCTCGATCTGCGCCGCCAGCCGCTCGCACGCGCCGGTGGAGGCCAGCAGCGCGGCGGCGTGGTAGGGCGCGGTCGCCACCACCACCTGGCTCCACGGGCGCCGCCCGGGGTCGCCTTCCAGCATGAAGCCCGCGTCGCCAGGCGTGATCGCGTCGATCGCGTTGCCGGTACGCAGCGTGCCGCGCCGGGTGGCGAGAAAGCGCGCCGCAGGAACCGGGAACAGCTCCGACAGATCGACCCGCGGGATCAGCAGCTCGCTTGCCGCGGCGCCAGAGGCAAGGCTGTCACGCAGTACCGCGGCGAACACCCGCGCGGAAGCGGATTCGGCCGGCGTGTTGAGCGCGGCTACGCACAGCGGCACCCACACCAGCTCGGTCAGTTTCGGCGTCTGGGCAGTGGCGAGCAGCATGTCCGCCACCGTCATCGAGGGGTCCGGGGCGAAGGACTGCGCCTTCAGCCAGCGCATCAGCCGCAACATCGCGAGCCGGTCGGCGCCGCTCAATCCGCGTGCCAGCAGCAAACCCACCGCGAGATGCAGCGGCGCCGGCAGGCTGGCCGCGCGCAGGTGCAGGTGGCCGGGCACGTGCAGCGTCAGCGGCAGGCGCTCGAGCTGCTTGGGCGAGCCGCCCGTGAGGCGCAACAGGCGCGTGAGTTCGGTGTAGGCACCAATCAGGATGTGCTGGCCGTTGTCGACCTCCCAACCGTCCTTGCGCACCACCCGCGCCCGACCGCCCAGCGTGTGAGAGCGCTCGAACACGGACACATGCACGCCCCGGCGCGCCAACTCCACTGCGCACGCAAGCCCGGCGTAACCGGCGCCGATGACGGCGACCGCGGGAACGGACGCGCTCATCGGCTCAGCCCTTGACCCACGTCCAGCCGGCCAGCCACACCTTGCGCAGCGGCGTCAGCGAGGTCCGGCGGTCGAGCACTTTGAAGCCGTCGCGGCGGATTTCATCGAGCAGCGCGCGGTAGATCGCGGCCATCACCA
Source organism: Azoarcus olearius (assembly GCF_001682385.1). Classification (NCBI taxonomy): domain Bacteria; kingdom Pseudomonadati; phylum Pseudomonadota; class Betaproteobacteria; order Rhodocyclales; family Zoogloeaceae; genus Azoarcus; species Azoarcus olearius. The sequence goes on along the minus strand of NZ_CP016210.1, from coordinate 2,168,088 downwards.
GACCAGGGCGCTGGCTCTTGCGGTCGGCCGCGGGCAGCTTTGCGAATGCGCTGTGGTAGTAGCCCTCGGCGCGTTCGGCCTGAAAGGCCATCAAGGCCACGAAGCGGTCGGAATGGCGCGCTTCGAGGATCTCGTTGGCCGGCACCTGGAAACGTTGCAGGTCTTCGATGGGCAGATAGATGCGGCCGCGGCGGGCATCCTCGCCCACGTCGCGGATGATGTTGGTGAGCTGGAAAGCCAGCCCGAGGTCGTGCGCGTAGTCGAGCGTGCGGGGGTCGGTGTAGCCGAAGATCTCGGCCGCGAGCAGCCCCACCACGCTGGCGACGCGGTAGCAGTAGAGCTGCAGCCCCTTGAAATCGAGGTAACGGGACTGGCTGAGATCCATCGCCATCCCGTCGATGATCTCCAGCAGGCGCGCCTGCGGCAGCCGGAAGCGGGCGGTCACGTCCTGCAACGCCAGCCCTACCGGATGAGTGGGCGTGCCGCCGAACACGCGGCCGACCTCCTGCCGCCACCAATCGAGCTTGATGTGCGCAAGCGAGACGTCGTGGCATTCGTCCACGACGTCGTCCACTTCACGGCAGAAGGCGTACAGCGCGGTGATCGCCTGGCGCCGCTCCGGCGGCAGGAACATGAAGCTGTAGTAGAAGCTGGAGCCGCTCTTGGCGGCCTTGTCCTGGCAATAGTCGTGCGGATTCAAGCCGCCACTCCGAAAAGAAGGGAACCGCTGGCGGCAGCGGCGGGGGAGGTGGATGAGGGGCGCGCGGAGCACGGGGCCGGCGCGCCCACCGAGGCGGCGCTCACTGACCGACCCGGAAGCGCAGGCTGCGCAGTGCGAGCATGGCCCAGTCGCGCTTGCCCAGCACCGGACGCGCGCGGAACACGTCGTAGCCGGCGGCTTCGATGCGTTCGAGGATGCGCAGCCCGCCGAGCACCACGAGCCGCAGTTCCCAGCCGAGGCGACCGGGCAGGCGGCGGGCCAGTGGCGCGCCGCTCAGCATCAGCCGGCGCGCCCGATCGACCTCGAACGCGAGCAGCGCGCGCCAGCGTTCGTCGCAACAGGCGGCGGCGATGTCCGCCTCGGTCACGCCGAAGCGGCTGAGGCTGTCCTGCGGCAGGTAGATGCGCGCCTTGCGCCAATCCACCGCAACGTCCTGCCAGAAATTGATCAGCTGCAGGCTGGAGCAGACCGCGTCGGACATCCGCAGATTGTCCGGCGTGGCCGCGCCATACAGATGCAGCAGCAGGCGACCGACCGGATTGGCGGAGCGGCGGCAGTAATCCAGCAACTCGTCGAAGTCGGCGTAGCGCGTCTTGCCGACGTCCTGGCTGAAGGCATCGAGCAGATCGCGAAACAACTGCAGCGGCAGGCCGAACTGGCGCACGTTGCGCGCGAGGCGCTCGAACAAGGGCCGCAGTTCGCCGTCCACCGCGCTGCGGGCGATGTCCTCACCGCGCCCGATCGCGTTGAGGGCGAGGCGGTAGTCGTTGAGCCGCGCCAGGCGCGCCACCGCGGGCGCATCACCTTCATCGGCCACGTCGTCGGCACCGCGCGCGAACGCATAGATCGCCTCCACCGGCTCGCGCAGGCGGGCGGGCAGCAACAGGGAGGCGACGGGGAAATTCTCGTAGTGTTCGACAGGCATCGGCACGGCTTGGCGCGGCGGGAGCGCCCGGAGTATAAGCGAATGTCGCTGCCCCCAAACCGCACAGCCACCCGCCGCCGCCACGCTCGCCGATGATCGCCGTCTCCCAGCTCAACAAGTCCCTGCCGGGCACGCCGCCGCGGCGGCTGTTTGCCGCGCTCGATCTGCAGGTGCGCGCGGGCGAATGCGTCGCCATCGTCGGCGAGTCGGGCAGCGGCAAGTCGACGCTGCTCAACTGCATCGCCGGCCTTGAAGATCATGACGGCGGAGAAATCGTCGTGGCCGGCCAGCGCCTGGAAGGGCTGGACGACGACCGCCGCGCCCGCCTGCGCCGTGCGCACGTCGGCTTCGTGTTCCAGGCTTTCCACGTGCTGCCGCATCTACGGCTCGCCGACAACGTGGCGGTTCCGCTGTGGCTGCAGGGGGTGGAGGCTCGAGCCGCGGCACAGCGCGCGGCGGCGATGCTGGAGCGCGTGGGCCTCGGCGATCGCAGCGAGGCCTGGCCGCGCCAGCTGTCGGGCGGCGAATTGCAGCGGGTCGCAATCGCGCGCGCCCTGGTCCATCGCCCCCGCGTGCTGCTGGCGGACGAGCCCACCGGCAACCTGGACCCGGCCCACGCCAGCGAAGTGCTGGAACTGCTGCTGGCGGCCAGCCGCGAGGCCGGGGCGGCCTGCGTGGTCGTCACGCACTCCCACACCGCCGCCGACCGCGCCGACCGCATCCTGGAATTGCGCGACGGACGGCTGGCCGCGGTTGATCGCCGACGATGACGCTGCCCCCGACCTTTCTGCCGCTGTTCCTGGCAAGCCTGCTGCGGCGGCGCCTCGCCAGCGCGCTATCTCTGCTCGCGATCGCGCTTGGCGTCGCGCTCGGGCTGGCGGTGCAACTGATCCATGACGCAGCGCTCGACGAGTTCGGACGCGGCAGCCGCCAGCTCGCCGGCGAAGCCGACCTGCAGGTGGAGGGCGGGGCGGATGGCTTCGATGACGCGCTCTATGTCGAACTCGCGCAGCGCCCCGAGATCTCCGCGGCCAGTCCGGTGCTGACCGTGCGCGCCAAGCTGCCGGGTCACAGCGAGACCCTCGAGATCCACGGCATCGACATCTTCCGCGCGGCCGAGGTCCAGCCCCGTCTGCTGCCGCGCGCAGCCGGGGAGGGCGAGCGCTTCGCCGCTTTCGAGGAGGACGCGCTGTTTCTCAGCGCCGCCGCCCGCCACTGGCTCGCGCCCCTGATGGCGCAGGAGCGCATCACCGTGCAGGTCGGCCTGCAGACGCGCACGCTGCACTGGCGCGGCGACGTGCCGGGCGCGGAGGGTGGCCAACGCTGGGCCGTGATGGACATCGCCGCCGCGCAGCGGACCTTCGACCGTATCGGCCGCCTGAGCCGGATCGACCTGCGGCTGGCTCCGGGGCAGGACCGTGCGCGCGCCGAAGCGGCACTGCGCCCGCTGCTGCCCGCCGGCGTGCAGTTGCGCAGTCCGGAGGCCGCCAGCGGCGAACTCGGTGCGCTGTCGCGCGCCTACCGGGTAAATCTGACCATGCTGGCGGCGATCGCGTTGCTGACCGGCGGCTTCCTGGTGTTCTCCACCCAGTTCCTGGCGGTGTCCCGGCGCCGGCGCGAATTCGCCCTGCTGCGCGCGCTCGGGCTGGTGCGGGGCGAGCTGTTCCGCGGCCTGATCCTGGAGGGGGCGATGCTCGGCGCGCTCGGCGGCCTGCTCGGCGTGGCGCTCGGCTACGCACTGACCGCGCTCGCATTCCGCCACCTCGGGGGCGACCTCGGCGCGGGCTACTTCCGCGGTGTGGTGCCGGAACTGCGCTGGCAGGGCGCGCTGGTGCTCGGGTATCTGTTGCTCGGTGTGCTGGCCGGTGTCGCCGGCACGCTGTTCCCGGCACGGGCCGCGGCGCGCATTGCGCCGGCGCGGGCGCTGCACGCGGGCGAGAGCGAAGCCGCCTTGAGCCTGCAGGCGCAGCCGCGCGCCCGGTGGATCCTGGGGCTGGTGGCCGCCGCCGTGGCGGCCAGCCTGCTGCCCCCTGCCAACGACATTCCGCTCGGCGGCTATACCGCCGTGTTCGCGGCACTGTGCGCCGCGGTTCTGCTGTTGCCGGCCAGCGCGCGGCGGCTGCCCGCGCTGCTTGGCACCGCGGCCAGCGTGCCGGCGCGGCTGGCGCGGGCGCGCCTTGCCGCGGCGCCCGGGCAGGCGGTGGTGGCAGGGGCGGGCGTCGTGGCCAGCGTCGCTTTGGCCGCCGCGATGGCGATCATGGTCAGCTCCTTTCGCGCTTCGGTGGACGACTGGCTGACCCAGGTGCTGCCGGCGGACCTCTACGTGCGCGCATCCGGGGCAAACGCCAGCGGTCACATCGACGACGCCGCGCTTGAGCGCATCGCCGCCACCCCCGGGGTGGCCGCGGTCGACGCCGCGCGCGTGGTGGAGCTTCGACTCGAAGCCGACCGCACCCCGGTGGTGCTGATGGCCCGCGCGGTTGAAGGCGGCTGGCGTCTGCCCCTGGTGGCGGGCAGCACGGCGAACGCGGGCGCAATGCCGGTCGCGTGGCTGTCCGAGGCGGTGGCGGATCGCTACGGCAAGCGTCCGGGCGATCACATGGTGCTGCCGCTCGCTGGCGCGGATCACGACTTCGTGGTGGGCGGCATCTGGCGCGACTACGCCCGCCAGCAAGGCGCGATCGTCATCGAGCGCAGCGCCTACCTTGCACTGACCGGCGATAGTCGGATCAATGACCTCGCCTTGCGTCTCACGCCGGGCCACGACCCCGAGGCCGTCGCCGGGGCCTTGCAGGCGCAGTTCGGAACAGGCGCGCTGGAGATCGCGCTGCCGGCGGAGCTGCGGCGCATCACGCTGGCGGTGTTCGACCGCACCTTCCTCGTCACCTACCTGATGGAAGCGGTGGCGGTCGTCATCGGCCTGTTCGGCGTCGCCACCACCTTCGCCGCCCTCACCACCTCGCGCCGCGGAGAATTCGGCATGCTGCGCCACCTGGGCCTTACACGCGCCGAAGTCGGCCGCATGATCGCGCTGGAAGGCACGCTGACCGCCTGCTGCGGGGTGCTCGTGGGGCTGGTCGCCGGCGCAGGGATCGCGTGGATCCTGATCGAGGTGGTGAACCGCCAGAGCTTTCACTGGAGCATGGACCTCCACCTGCCGCTGGCCCCGCTCGCGGGTTTTGCGCTTGCGCTGGTCATGCTTGCCGCGCTGGTGGCCCGGATCGCGGCGGCACGGGCAATGGAGAACTCCGCGGTGCAGGCGGTGAAGGAGGACTGGTGATGGCGGTCCGTGCGGGCCTTTTCGGCATGGCGATCTGCGCCGCGCTTGCCACGGTGGTGGCCAACGGGCCGAGCCGGGCGGAGCCGGCGCCGCCGCACGCCACCGCTGCGCCTTTTACCCCGGTCGTGCCCGGCCGGGCACTCAGTTTTCCGCGCGACCACGGCGCCCACCCCGACTATCGTACCGAGTGGTGGTACATCACCGGCTGGTTGCGCGGCGAAGACGGTGTCGAGCGCGGTTTCCAGGTGACCTTCTTCCGCGTGGGCACCGGCCTTGCGGCGGACAACCCGAGTCGATTCGCGCCGCGCCAGTTGATCCTCGCCCATGCCGCGATTGCCGACCCGGCCCACGGCCGGCTTCGCCACGCCGAGCGCTCCGCGCGCGCGCTGCCGCCACTGGCCGGCGCCAGCCTCGAACACACCCATGCCTGGATCGGCAATTGGTCGCTCGCGTGGCGCAACGGGCGCTACCACGCGCAGGTCGACGACGCCGACTTCGCCTTCGACCTCGACTTCTCGCCGGGGGGGCCGCCGCTGCTCAATGGCGACCAGGGCTACAGCCGGAAGGCGCCGCAAGCGGGCCACGCAAGCTACTACTACAGCCGGCCGCAGATGCGGACGAGCGGACAGCTCCGTCTGGCGGGCCAGACGCAGCGCGTCGAGGGCCATGCCTGGCTCGACCACGAATGGTCCAGCACGCTGATGCCGCCGGAAGCGCGCGGCTGGGACTGGATCGGCATCAACCTTGCCGACGGCGGCAGCCTGATGGCGTTTCGCATGCGCGACGCGGAGGGCCGCGACCTGTGGGCGGCGGCGACGCTGATCAATGCCCAAGGAAGAACGCGGACGTTGCCGCCCGACGCCGTGCGCTTCCAGCCGCTGCGGCGCTGGCGTTCGCCGCGCACCGGGGCGGACTACGCGGTGAGCTGGTCACTGGTGCTCGCGCTGCCGGAAGGCGAGCGCCGCTTCCGGCTGGAACCGCTGCTGGACGACCAGGAACTCGACAGCCGCCGCTCGACCGGCGCGGTGTACTGGGAAGGCGCGGTGCGTCTGTTGGATGAAGACCGCGACCATACCGAGGCGGGGCGCGGTTACCTGGAAATGACGGGCTACGCGGAACGTCTGCGCATGTAGGGTTCGTCAGCGTTCCAGCGGGGTGGTGGCGGCGATGAGGGCGCCCTGCGCAAAATCGAAACCGAAGTCGCGCAGCGAGTCGCGCAACAGGTCGTCTTCCACCTCGGACGCCACGCTCCGGATCGACAGCGCCGCAGCCATGCCGCACAAGGCCTGAGCCAGATTGCAGCCGGCCTCCAGCCCGTAGGTTTCGACCAACTGCTTGAGGCTGATCTTGACGTAGTCCGGGTGCAGGGTCTTCAGCAGCGCGACGGCGCCACCATCCATGCGCTCGAGCGCGATCCGGCAGCCGACGCGGCGTGCCTCGCGGGCGAGATGGCGCGACTCCTCCGGCGCCTGCTCCACCATCGAGGCGGGGAATTCCAGCACCACCAGGTCCGGATCCAGCGTATGGCGCTTGAGCTGGGTTTCGAGATGGGCGACGTAACGTCCGGATGCGAGCACCGCACTGCGACTGAGATTGAGGCTGACCCGCTGCAAGGGGGCGCCCGCCGCGCCCCGAGCCAGCACGGCGCATACCTGCGCCGCTACCCACTCGTCCAGTTCGATCAGGTGCCGGCCGGGCTCCAGCCGGGCGAGCAGGTCGGAGGCCGAACCGACTTCTCCAGTGGGGCCGACCACGCGCAGCAGAATCTCGCTCCAGCTCTCGGTGGCGGCATCGCCCACCGGCACCACCGCCTGAGTGTAGAGCAGCAACTGATCGTAGGGGATGGCGGCCGGTTGCACCGCTTGCACGGCGGCATCCCCGCTGTCGCCCGCACCGCCGACCGGACCGTCGTCGTGCTCCACCACCCGGTTGCGGCCGCTCTTCTTGGCGGCGTAGCAGGCCAGGTCCGCCGCCACGAGAACGTCGGAAGCGGTGGCGAGCGAGCCATCGATGCGGACCAGCCCGATGCTCGCGCCGACGGAGAAGCGCCGCCCCTCCCAGGTAAAGCGGAAGGCCGCGACGGCTTCGCGGATGTTCTCGGCAATCCGGTGCGCGTCCTCCGGCCCGCAGCCATGCAGGATCAGCGCGAATTCGTCACCGCCGATGCGGCAGATCAGGTCCTCGGCCCGGACGCGCTGGCGGATCAGGCGCGCAATGCGCCGCAGCAGTTCATCGCCGGCGGCGTGGCCGCAGGTGTCGTTGACGATCTTGAAGCGGTCCAGGTCGATGAAACACAGCACGCCGCTGTCACCGGCACGCCGCGAGGCCGTCACCGCGTCTTCCAGCGCCTGCTCGAAGGCGCGGCGATTGGGGAGGCCGGTCAAGGGGTCGTGCAGCGCCTGATGCGCGAGGAGTTCCGTCGCCTCGTCCACCCTCGCCTGCAGCGTCTTGTGGGCGTCGGCCATGGTGCGCGCCATCGCGTTGAAGCCGGTTTCCAGTGCCTGCAGTTCCGCGCCGGCCCCGCTGTCCGGCACCGACACTTCGAGGTTGCCGGCGGCCATCTGCTTGACGGCCTCGACCAGCCGGGCCAGGGGCTCTGCGACCGACCGCGCGAGACGCAGCGCGAAGGCCGCGGTGAGGGCGAGGCCCAGCACGACGATGGCCAGCGTGCCAAGCACCAGGTCGCGCTTGCGCTCGATCAGCGAACGGGTATCGACCTCCACGTACACCCATCCCAGCGGTCCGCCGCCCGCGGCCGCCGTCCCATCGACATCGCCGCCGGGCAGGTCGTCGATCACGAGCGGGGTGGGCTGCACTGGCGCCGCAAAGGAAATACGGTCGTCGCCGCGTTCGAGCGTGGTGGGTCCGTGCGTCCGCCGCATCGTCGACACATCGTCCAGCCGCGGTTTGCCACTGACGGCAAGCACGCTGCCGTCCGGGTTGTAGATCGCCACCGCCGCCACGTCCCGCTGGCCCAGCACGGCCTGGAGGAGGGCGGTGAGGTTGGTGCGGTTGCCTGAAATGACGCCGTACTCCGCCGCGGGAGCGAGAAAGCTGACGATGGCGATGCCACGCTCGGTGGCCGCGTCGTCCAGCGCCTGCGTGTCGCGGATCAACAGCAGGCCGGAGATCGTCGCCGCCAGCACGGCGGCCGGCACCAGCACCACCATCAGCAGGCGCTGCTTGAGCGACAGCGCGGTGAATACCTTCATCGCCCACCTCCCGAGCCAATCGCGCGCACAAGCGCAAGATCTTCCGCCACGGTGAGCCCGAGCGAACGTGCAACCTGGCGGTTCACCGCCACCCCGAAGCGCGAGGGCGACCGCGCCGCGGGCAGCGAAACGCTGCCACCGCCCTGCGTCGCCAGCCAGTCGGCGACGTCGAGCGCGACGTCGGACGGGCTGCTGAACACGGCCGCGAGCGCGCCGGCTTCAACATAGGCCTGCGAATACGCCAGCATCGGCCGGCGGAAGCGGTAGCTGCTCAGCAGCACCGCGCGCGCAGAAGCCGGATTGGTCGCGACCGGATCGGGAATCGCCAGCAAGGCATCACTGGCGTCGAGCAGCCGTTCGGCGGCGGCCAGTACGTCGCCCGACTGCAACACCTGCTGGCTGCGCAACTGAAGGCCTTCACCCGCGGCGGCGTCGGTCAACTCGGTTTCGAGCGCGCCGCTTTCCGGCCCCAGCAGCACGCCGACGCGGGTGGCGTTGGGCAGCACCGCGCGCACCAGCTTGAGTTGGCGCCGCAAGGGCTGGTCCAGCACGATGGCGGACATCGGGGCAGTGGGGTAGCGGGCGCGGAGATTGGCAAACTGCTGCCGACTGAGGAGTACGGCAAGCATGGGGCGCCGGGTGCGGCTGGCGACCGCCTCGGCGGCGGCCACGCCTGCTGCCAGCACCACATCGGCCCGTGCGAGTGCGGCTTCGTTAAGACCCGCGTCCACGGCGCCTGCCAGCGTAAGACGGTGTTGGCTCTCCGGCAGCACGCTGCGCAAGGCATCCGCGAAAGCCCGCGGCGTTCCCTCCGACTGCGCAAGCACCACGGCGACGTCGAGCGCGAGCGCGGGCAACGACACCAGCCCGCTCAGGGCGGTGCACAGCAGCAAGGCGAAACGGAGAAGGCCGGTCGTCATAAAGGTCCGAGCGCCCCCGGGGATGACGGCGGCTTGGCGACATTATCTGTTACACGTGGGCGGGAGGCTAGGTATAGATGGCCGGATTGACAAGGGCGGTGCACGTTTGCCTCCCACTTCGCGGGCTTAGAACACCGCCGCTCCCCGAACCCGTCTGTCTGACGGGAGAGTTTCCACGATTCGATATAATCGCCGCTTGCCGCTGCGCGGCCCCTCTGGACCTCCCACATGATTCTCGTCACAGGTGGCGCCGGCTTCATCGGCGGAAATTTCGTGCTCGACTGGATCGCCGAAACCGGCGAGCCGGTTCTCAACCTCGACGCGCTCACCTATGCCGGCAACCTTGAAACCCTGGCTTCGCTGGCGGACGACGAGCGGCACGTGTTCAAGCGCGGCGACATCTGCGATCGCGAGTTGGTCGATGGCCTGCTGCAGACCTACCGCCCGCGCGCCATCGTGCACTTTGCCGCCGAGAGCCATGTCGACCGGTCGATTCACGGTCCCGGGGAATTCATCCGCACCAACGTCCAGGGCACCTTCACCCTGCTCGAAGCCGCGCGCGCCTACTGGAACGGGCTGAACCCGGACGCGCGCGCCGGATTCCGTTTCCTGCACGTCAGCACCGACGAGGTCTACGGGTCGCTCGGACCGCAAGCGCCTGCGTTCACCGAACGTCATCCCTTCGAACCCAACAGCCCGTATTCCGCGAGCAAAGCGGCGTCCGACCACCTCGTACGCGCCTGGTATCACACCTACGGGCTTCCGGTGCTCACCACCAACTGCTCCAACAACTACGGCCCGTTCCACTTCCCGGAGAAGCTGATCCCCCTGATGATCGTCAACGCGCTCGCCGGGCGGCCGCTGCCGGTGTATGGCGACGGCCTCAACGTGCGCGACTGGCTGTACGTGAAGGACCACTGCAGCGCCATCCGGCGCGTGCTGGCCCAAGGGCGGTTGGGTGAAACCTATAACGTCGGCGGCTGGAACGAAAAGCGCAACATCGACATCGTGCATACCGTCTGCGCGCTGCTCGACGAAATGCGCCCCGACCCCGCGGGTAGCTATGCACGACTGATCACCTTCGTGCAGGACCGTCCCGGCCACGATCGCCGCTACGCGATCGACGCCAGCAAGATCGAAAACGAACTCGGCTGGCGGCCCGCCGAGACGTTCGAAACGGGTATCCGCAAGACGATCGCCTGGTACCTCGAAAACCCCGGATGGGTGGAACACGTCCAGAGCGGTGCGTACCGCAACTGGATCGACACAAACTACGCGTCGCGGCAAAACGGCGGAACGGCATGAAGATCCTGCTGTTGGGCAAGAACGGGCAGGTTGGATGGGAACTGCAGCGCGCGCTGGCGCCCTTGGGCGAAGTTCTGGCGTTGGACCGGCACGGTAGCGACGGTTTGTGTGGCGACCTTTCCCGCCCCGAAGAACTGGGCGACACGGTGCGCGCAGTAGCGCCGCAGGTCATCGTTAACGCGGCGGCATACACCGCGGTGGACAAGGCCGAGTCGGACGCCGCGCTCGCGCAGCGGATCAATGCGGATGCCGTCGCGGAACTCGCGCGCCAGGCGACGCAACTCGGCGCGCTGCTGGTTCATTACTCCACCGATTACGTCTTCGATGGCAGCGGCAGCACCCCCTGGCGCGAAGATGCGCCGGTCGCCCCCTTGTCGGTCTACGGCACCACCAAGCTGGCGGGCGAAACGGCGATTCGCGCCTCGGGCTGCCGCCACCTCATTTTCCGCACGTCCTGGGTGTATGCGGCCCGCGGCGGCAACTTCGCCAAGACGATGCTGCGGCTTGCGGCCGAACGGGACACCTTGAAGGTGGTCGCGGACCAGATCGGCGCGCCCACGGGTGCCGATCTCATCGCCGATGTGACCGCCCACACGATCCGCGCCTGCATCCCGTCCGCCAACGACCTTTCCGGCACGTATCACCTCGCCGCGGCGGGCGAGACCAGTTGGCATGGCTACGCCTGCCACGTCATCGACACGGCGCGCCGGTTGGGACACCCGCTGAAGGTCGGCCTCATCGAACCGCTCGCAAGCGCAGACTACCCAACCCCCGCCCGCCGGCCGGCCAACTCCCGGCTCGACACTGCGTTGCTGCGCACGACGTTCGCCCTCAACCTGCCTGACTGGCGCAGCGGGGTCGACCGCATGCTTCAGGAAACCCTTTAAGGACCACTCAATTGGCACGCCGCAAGGGCATCATCCTCGCCGGAGGCTCCGGCACACGCCTGCATCCCGCAACGCTCGCGGTTTCAAAGCAGCTGCTGCCGGTTTATGACAAACCGATGATCTACTACCCGCTCTCCACGCTGATGCTGGCGGGCATACGGGAAATCCTGATCATCTCCACGCCCCAGGACGTACCGCGCTTCGAGCAACTGCTCGGTGACGGGAGTCGCTGGGGCCTGGAGTTGTCCTACGCCACGCAACCCAGCCCGGATGGGCTGGCGCAAGCCTTCATCATCGGCAAGGACTTCCTCGCCGGCGGTCCCTCCGCGCTGGTGCTGGGCGACAACCTCTTCCACGGCCATGAATTTGCCGATGATCTGCGCAGGGCAGGGGAGCACAGCACAGGCGCCGTTGTCTTCGCCTACCCGGTCCAGGATCCCGAACGCTATGGCGTCGTGGAATTCGACGGGGCGGGGCGCGCCATCAGCCTGGAAGAAAAGCCCCTGCGCCCCAAGAGCCGCTACGCGGTCACCGGTCTCTATTTCTACGACGAACGGGTCGTCGATGTTGCAAGCGCATTGAAGCCCAGCGTCCGCGGCGAACTCGAGATCACCGACGTCAACAAGCAGTACCTCGCCTGGGGCGAACTGGATGTGCAGGTCATGGGCCGGGGCCACGCCTGGCTCGACACCGGTACCCACGAGAGCTTGCTGGAAGCCAGCCTGTTCATCCAGACCATCGAGAAGCGGCAGGGGCTGAAGATCGCCTGTCCCGAGGAAATCGCCTGGCGGCTCGGCTGGATCGACTCGGCGGCACTGGAAGCACTGGCAGCGCCGCTGGCCAAGAACGGCTACGGCCAATACCTGAAACGTTTGCTCGAAGACAAGGTGTTCTGATGCGCGTGATTCCCACCGCGATTCCCGAGGTGCTGCTGCTCGAACCTCAAGTGTTTGGCGACAGCCGCGGCTTTTTCCTTGAAAGCTTCAACGCCAACCGGTTCGAGACGCTCACCGGCCTCTCGCTGACCTTCGTCCAGGACAACCACTCCCGCTCCAGCCGTGGCGTGCTGCGTGGAATCCATTACCAGATCCGCCAACCCCAGGGAAAACTCGTCCGCGTCGCCCGGGGCAGGGTGTTTGATGTGGCCGTGGACCTGCGTCGGAGTTCGCCGACGTTTGGCAAGTGGATCGGCGCGGAACTGAGCGACGAAAATCAACGGCAATTATGGGTTCCACCCGGATTCGGGCACGGATTCGTCGTGCTGAGCGATACCGCGGACTTTCTCTACAAGACCACCGATTACTATGCCCCGGAAGCAGAACGTTGCGTCCTGTGGAACGACCCTGCGCTGGGCATCGAGTGGCCGATCTCGGAACCGCCGCTGCTGTCAGCGAAGGATCAATCGAGCAAGCTTCTGGCCGAAGCAGAGTGTTTTCCCTGATCAGGAAGCCGCCAGTAGCGGCGACCATGCCCTCGCAGCCGCCGCTACCTGCAATTCCGGCACGAGAGATAGACGCGCCGTGACGAAGACGCAATGAAGCCAGTGGTGCGAGGGAAGAGAGAATCGACCTGATGCGCTGCGCCGCCTCTTCCGTTGGCGCAGCACGAGCGGCGGCCTCGCCCGCCTTCTCCAACCGCATCCGCATGGCGGACTTGGTCAGGGGGTGACCGGTTTCCGGGACCAGCAATGAGAGGCTGCGCAAGCCCGGCATGGAGCTCTTCCTCTGTCGAATTCGGTCCAGGAGGTCGGAAAGCGCACCAACGACCTCGATTCGGCGTTTGACAGCCGTCTTCTGCTGCGTGACGTGGAGACGGTTGTCGCACACGTCGGTTTCCCTGAACGCGCGCAGATCGCAAGGCCGCTGGCCGACGAGATGGGCGAGTTCGATCCCCTCTTGCATCGGCGCGCCGGCGTGCTCGATGAGCAGCCGCATCTCGTCATCTTCCACGTAGATGTCCCGGCCGGACTCCTTGTTCCGCTTCACCCCGGCGCACGGATTCATGGCGCGCGTGAGGCCGTTAGAACGCCCCCAGTTCCACCCGGCGGATAGCCCCGCAACCTTGCGATTCGCGCGCACCGCCCCGGCATTGTGCGGAACGGCCAGCGGCTTCCTCCCCTCCTTGATCCGCTTCTCGTTCGCTTCGGCCTTCGCGGCTCTCGTCGTCTTTAAACGCCACGCCAAGTATTGCGTTATGTGCACGGGCTCGACCTGGTCCAGCGGAGCGGCGGCCGGCGCGCTGAAGAACTTGATCAGGTTGGGGAGGGCATAGGCGATATCGTCGAGCGTCACCACACTGGAACGAACATGCAAACCCATCTCGTCGGGCGGGACACCTACGTCCGTACCACGCAGGCCTGCGGCAAGTCGGCCAGGTTCGGTAACTCGGCCGGGATCGTCGAAGGCGTCGCCGCGGCGCTGCAGATCCCGATCACGCTGGTGCCGCCGGCGGCCTGGAAGAAGTCCCAAGGGCTGGTGGGCAAGGGCAAGGACGCGGCGCACACCCGGGCGGCGCAGATTTACCCGGGCGAGCGCAGGTTCGATCTGAAGGGGAAAGGCCAAGCGCTGGCCGACGCAGTATTCATCGCACGGCACGGAGCAGGAATCCGGCATGCACAGTGACAAGTCGGCCCTCGAACGCCTCTCGGCCGCCATGACCCCCGACGACCTTTCCCACAAGCCGCGGGCATGCGACGTGGACTACGTGGGCGCGCTCGGGATGGCCGGCACGCATAACCGCCAAGGTGCGGGGGCGGCCTACGAGGCATTCAAGGCAACGGTCGAGTTGGTCCGCCACATCGGCCAGCGCCGCGCGTGGGTGCTCACCCCGATCAAGGTGCGTCGCATCGCCGAGGGCGCGCTGCGGCACTACCTCAAGCCGGCGTGCGGGTGCTGCAAGGGGAGAGGGATGCTCGGACTCGACCGCGACCAGGTCGGGAAGGCGGAGCGCGTGCGCCCGTGCGACAAGTGCGGCGGCACAGGGCGCGCTCCGCTGCCGGTCAAGAACCAGCGCGAGATCCGGGAGGTGCTGTACCTGATGGAGCAGCGCCGGCAGACGGTCGGGCAGCGGGTGCGCCGGAAGATGCGGGTGAGGGCGGAGGTGGAGTAGAAAGAGGAAATTCCTGTCGGTTATGCCACCCGGAAAATAGTTCTTGAAGCAAAGGGGCTGCCCGTCTAATACCTCAAATACAAGGCCATAACCACAGAGGGAGGATGTCATGAAGGTGCTTGCTTTGGGTGCTGCATTAGCGGTTGCCGTGGGGTCTAGCGGGTGCGCGCAATGGAATACCGCCTATCGTTCCATGGATTTCAGAGACAACTCGGGGGTAATGGTGGATGTGAAGCAGCGCGCCATCATTCAGGGAAAACGAAGTGGTAACGGGCACGCTGACGACGGGAATGGCGCTACCGTGATATGTGCTGAGCCCAGCCCGGACGCCATGTCCGCAGCCGCGGTCGAGATTGCAGCAGAAGGACAGTCACCAACTGGAAGTGGCGGGGGGCTTGGAATTGCAACCCAGGAGGGTGCCGCCTTTATCGGACTGCGAACTCAGAGTATCCAGGCGATGCGGGACCAAATGTATCGCTTGTGCGAGGCGTACCTGAACGGAGCAATCTCCAAGGGCCAGTTTGAACTTCATAGCCGTCGGCATCAGCGCTACATGGTAGCGATCATGGCAATCGAGCAGCTTACGGGAACGATCCGCTCCCCGGGTGCAGTGATCTCGACGGAAGCAAAGCTGTCCCTATCTAAGTCGATTGAGGCGTACCGCGCAGAACTGGGCAGAGTTGAAACGGACATTGCTGGACTCTCCGCCGCGCCATCTGGGGAAACCGCGGCCGAAAAGGATCTGCGCGAGGGAAAGCTAAAGCGTCTGGAAGCGGACAAGGGGCTCCTCGAAGCAGCGATTCGTGAAGCAAGGGGGGTGATGTTGGGTGGCAGCGCGGCAGGAGCGCTTTACCAGACGACAGGAGGGGCGCAAGGCGACCCTGGAGTAGCCGTTTCAAGCGCGGTAGAAGGAATCGTGCTCTCGATATTGAATGTCGACGATATGGGGGCGATGTGCCTTGAGTTCTACAATCGCTGGGGAAAACCGGGGGACGGTAGCGCAGAGGTCTTCGCTGCCTGCAACTATCATTTCCAGCGGACTAGAGACCATGATCGTCGATATGACCAGCTATTCGCTCTTGCACTGACAAAGCTGAACGCCGGCGGGCTCTCCGACGCCGAAAGAGAATCATGGCTAAGCGTCGTCGGGGGCACTGCCGGCGTGACGGCAGCGGCCGCTCAAGCTGGCGGAGCAGGGCCAGCGCTTGGGGTGCGTAACAGGCAGGTCCAAGGGGGCACCCCCCTGCAGCCGCCAG
This sequence comes from Azoarcus olearius, assembly GCF_001682385.1. Classification (NCBI taxonomy): domain Bacteria; kingdom Pseudomonadati; phylum Pseudomonadota; class Betaproteobacteria; order Rhodocyclales; family Zoogloeaceae; genus Azoarcus; species Azoarcus olearius. Next base: position 2,152,474 of record NZ_CP016210.1, on the reverse strand, counting down.
GGCTGTTCAATCTGCCCATCCCCCTGAAAGCATTGCCGCCGCCTGTCCCGGGCTCATGATTTACCGGCAACTGATCCATTAGGCAAAAGGCATAACGCCGGTATTGTAGGATTCATCTGTCCGCTTAGGCGACCTCTCTTTAAGACGACCGGCCATCGAATAACAACAATCTGCACCCTCCGGCGAGGATCATTCGCCCGGATTTTCGGTGGCTTCGCTCGCCCTCAGTTTTCGCAACGCCCGTCATGGTTCGCCCAGGCGGGCGTTTGCTTTTCGGTGCCCGCTTCGCCGCGGCGCCCTCGGATGCGTCACCCTGAGAGGAGGTGATTCCGTCCGGTTGGGATGAGAGGCCCGACAGCGCCGAGAGGCGAGTTCATCCCGCAGCCGGATCCCGACTCGACGAAGGGCATTGCCATGATCGAAGCCGACGACGACAACTGCGGCGGTTGCCGCTTCTTCAGCCGGGACGACCAGGATGGAGGCGAGTGCCGTCGCAACCCGCCTACGCCGATGTCCGATTAGGACGGCTGCTTAGCGCCTTTCCGGCTGTTCCGGTGTCGTGGTGGGGCGGGGAGTTCGCCCGGCGCTTGAACTGGGGCATCACCGTGCCGGCGCGGTTGGTACGAGACCGGGTGCTCAACTGCATCCTTATGGCGATATGGTTGTGGTTCGCGCGGTCGCGCGACTTCTTCGCCGTCCGCCGATCCCGCTGGTTCGCCGGTCCGATCCCGCACACCGCGGACGCGCGCTTTCGCCGCCGCTACGCCTGGTGCATGGTAACGGAACCTCGGTGAGGCGATCCGCCAGCGGGCCAAGTCGAAGATTGCTGCAATCGACGTTCAAGAGCGGGTCGCGCATCAGCGCACGAATCACCGCAGAAACCGGCGGCGCTGATTCAGGAGGCGATTGAACAAGCGTCCGACGTTGCGGCCGGCGTGATCGTCCGCCACCGCGCGGATACCAGTGCCAGAGCTTCGCCGTCTTCAGCGGTTGGTGCTCGGCATTCCCCACGACCCAGCCGTCAATGATCAAGGTTCCGAACACCCCGGGGTCCGAGCGGCACTCGTCGCGTGAGCGACGAACGCCGTCGATGTTCAGGCGGACCAGACGGACCTTCATACCCGCGCATTACTGTATAAAATTACAGGTTAGCGCAGTCGGTGTAGGCAGGCTAGGGGTGTTGTGCCCAACGGGCGCTCTGAATTTTGTAGAGCAAGCTGAGAATTGTAGAGCGCGGGCGAGTGTGGATAACCGGCTGAAAGCCAGTGGTGCGAGGGAAGAGACTCGAACTCTCACGCCTTGCGGCGCTGGAACCTAAATCCAGTGCGTCTACCAATTCCGCCACCCTCGCGGTTCGACGCGCGCCGCGCGCCGAGCGCGTGATTATAGCCGTGGAAGACATCAAACGGCTGTCGCACGGCGCGCCTTGACCGACTAGAACGGGGCTGGACATTCGCACGCCACGCGTTCGCCCGAGTGAGGATGCCCAAACGCCAGGAATTCGGCATGCAGCAGCAAGCGTTCCGCCTGGGCCTGCGCTGAGGGCGGCGCGTAGAGCGCATCTCCCAGGATGGGGTGGCCCAGGGCGAGCATGTGGACGCGCAGTTGATGCGAACGTCCGGTCTCCGGCATCAGCGCGATGCGCGACACCCCGCGATCCCCGTACCGCGCAATCACCTCAAAACGCGTTAGCGACGGTTTTCCAGCGTCGAAGTCAATCTTTTGCCGGGGCCGGTTGGGCCAATCGGTGAGCAGTGGCAGGTCAATCTGCCCGCTGTCGGACGTCGGCAAGCCGTCGATCATCGCGACGTAACGCTTTTCCACCAACCGATCCTGAAACAAACCGCTCAAGCGCCGGTGCGTATCCGCGTCTCGCGCGAGCACCATCAGCCCGGACGTCTCCATATCCAGCCGATGCACGATCAGCGCATCGGGAAAGTCGTGGACGACGCGACGCCACAGACAATCCTGTTTCTCTGCGCCACGCCCCGGCACGGACAGCAAACCGGACGGCTTGCTTACGACCACGAAGTGCGGATCGATGTGCAAATACTGAAGGGGATGCTCAGGCGGAGGGAGATAGACCGGATTCGACATCGGGGTGGGAATGGTTGAAGACGGGCAAGGATAGCCGTTCCGGGACATTTCGCGATTTGCTGATCAAAACCCGATACTGCCATAATTTGTATTATGTAAACTTCGACGTGCGCGCGAGTGGTTCAGGAGGCACGTCGCAATCGCGGTGGCAACGACCCCAGCTTAGGATTGCGCAGATACCTGCAAACCGCGTGAAGGTCGAACGGATCAACGCCCGCCGCTCTCAGGCGGGCTTTTTCTTTTCTGATCCGACGATACCAGGTGGAAGCAGTTGGCCGAGATGCCGGGCGCGTCATCCGCAACCGCCAGTACAGATGACGCAGATTGACAGACCATTCAGGCATCACGAAGCCCTGTCACGGTAGAGACGTTCAAGCGCACGGCGGCGGGCCTCGGGCTCCGAAATGCTCGGGGCGCGCTCCCGCTCAAAAGCTACAAGCCGGGAAACCAAAGGTGCGTCGTGGTAACAAGCGCGGTCGAGTTCATCGGGTTCGCGACAAGGCGTAGAAGATGAAGCGGGCTTGAAACCCTTTGGGATGTCCCAAGGACCGGGCTTCGGCGTGCGATTACGGGTGAAGAAATGGAGCAGACCCACACCGGCTGCGATCACCAAAAAAATAAGAAGCATCTCCATTGCATACCCCGGAACAAAGAGATGGATTCTATGGAGTGCGGAGAAAGGCGCCGTGTGATGACCGTCACAAAGCGGCCGCTGGCCGTGAAAAGATGAAAGGAACTGGACCATCTACACCATTCGGCCAAGTCGCCGGGAAAGTGATCGAACAGAGGGAACGGGCTGGATGCTGGCCCGGAAAAGCGACCGGACCAGCCCCGGCTAAATCACCCTTTGCCCGTCCCCTCCGGGGCCAGCCAAACGGCTCAAGCCGGCCCTGCCGGGTCCATCCTATGATTGCTGCCCTGCCGGATTTGGTCTGCAGCAGGCAGGTGATTGATGTGATCCGATCAATCCCGAATAGCGTTGATGCTCATTCGACAGCAGCAAGGAGAGACGCATTCGACGGCCCCGCCGGCGTGCCCGGCGCCGTGGCCGTCGAATGTCCGGGATCGTGCCAAGGGTTGAAGGGCGGGTTACGGATCAACTCCCTGCATGCTGCCGGCTCGATAAACGCATCGGTGCCCTGCTGGGTGTAGCACTTGCACTGATCACGCATCGAAACGCAGCCGGCCACGACGGGCATTGCCTTCACCTGTCTGATCGGATCATAGATCGGTGCCGTTTCCGGGCGAGTGCGAATCCTCGGCTCGAAGTCCGCCGGCGTGACGGCCCCTACCCCGGTGCCTTGCACCGTCGAACGTGTCACCGATGACGACTCTTGGCTTTTCGCCTTCGGGTACTGCTCGACCTGCGGGGGCGCGACATTACCACCGATCGCATCCGTGACGCGGCTATAGGCATTCGACCCCAGCCACGCGACAAGGCCCAAAGCTCCGACGACCAATCCCAGCTGCCAAGGCATCCGCCGAGACTGCTTGACGTGAAGCGAAGCCGACTTATAGAGGCCGAACACGTGCTTCGGGAGTTTGTAACTGCGAGTCGTCGCGGCGTCCCTGTTGGTCCGGCTGCTAGCATCCGTGGTTTCCGGCCACTCGTAGAGCTTGCGACCCGACCACATCGAACGAAGATGAATATGCTTCCCGACTAGCTCGCGGACATTCTTATCGATCAGAGTCTCCGACTGGGTGACAAGCCAGAAATCCAAACCCTTGTGACGGTGCTTTTCGAAAGCGGCCACGTGCGGCGGAACCTTGCTGCCCGAGGCCCGAGGGCGATAGACCTTCTGGGCCTCGTCTATGAAAACCAACGCGCCATCCGGGAAGGTGAAAACCGCCTCCTCAAGCTCCGGGTCCTCCTCCGAAGGCACAAGCGTAGCCCACTGAGACACGGGAGGAGCGACCTCGTGCTCGATCATCAGGTCCGGAACCCCCATGACGAACACCGGCCGAGGCGGCTCGCCAGTGCGCTCAGCCCTCGCCTTCTCGGATTGGACGAACTCATAAAGCTGGGCAATGGCGTACGCCGTCTTGCCCGCGCCGGGAGTCCCGGTAATGAGCGTGATCATGACTGCAAAACTCCGAGGCGCTTAATGGTAACCAGCGATATCGCGGTAGTAACGGCGCCGAGCCAGATGCCGACGCCATCGACAAATCCCCCGAGGGCGAGGACTGCATACACGTCGCCGGGAAGGCCACCCCACGCGTTTTGAATCAGGTTCGAGAGCTGATCCTTGACGGCCTGAAAACCCACGAAGGTAACGAACCCCACCCCGAGAGACACGGCGGCTTTTTTGGCCCAAATGCCAACACCCGCACTGATGAATGAAGCCCAACTCATGAGGCTTTCCCCGAAACGTAGAAGATGAACAGCAAAGCACCGAGAGAGGCGAGAATAAGAACGATAGGCCGCATTGAGGTAGCCAGCTGGCAAACCGGGTCCCAAGTCAAAGTGAAGGTCTGACCCGCGTGTGAAAACGTCTTTGGAGACGGACAGCTTCCGCTTGCACCGCCCTCTTGCGACCACGAAACTTCCCGCTCGTCACTGCCCAACTCCGCATCGTCTTGCGGATCGCCAAGCTCTTCACAAGCAGACGCGTCCGGATTTTCCTCGCAAGGATTCTTTTCCTCTTCCGGCTCCGCCGGAACCTGACCCGGCGCTGGCGCCGTCGTCGTCGTCGTGGTCTCGGTCGAGCCGTCCGGATTCGTCTTCGTCTGCGTATCCGTCTGAGTGATCGTTACCGTGTTCTGGCTGTAGGTAATGTTGTATGTCGTGTTATTGACAACCGTCGTGACACCGGACGGAGACGAATTCGTGGTGGTCGTGGATGGACCCGGTACGGATGCGGGACCCGAAGCAACCGGGGCTGTCTCCTCGATCACGCCGCCCCCGTCCCACGTCCTCCGAGCAACGTCAGGAGCGCCCTGCGGCGTCGATAGCAGACCGTCCCGAATCGACGTTTCAATCTCCGAGTCCGTCGCCGTGCGCGTCTCCGGAATGCACGTGCCTTGAGACCGGATATAGCCTGCAGGACAACTCAAATCGCCAGAGGACCAGTTCGTACCGACCCCGACCGATATCGTGTAAGGGTCCGGCGATCGCGTAAATACCGCCGTCACAGAACAGGACGGCGCAGGAGCGGACCCCGACGTCCTCGCCCCACAAAAAGCGCCAGCAGGCGTAGGGCCGGACACCTGCGAGGTCCATGTGTAATTCACCCCGTTCAGAGATGAATAGAGAGTCGGCCCCGGACCCGAAACCATCGCGGTAATCGTTGCCGTCTGCTCATTGACGTTATCGACTGAAATCACCGTTCCGGTAAGCCGCGCAACCGTGTAATCCCGCAAAGCGCGCTGGTACTTATCCGTCTCCGAGATGGTTCCAACGCCCGTAAAGGCGAGATCGTATTTCTTGTCCGCGTCCGCCTCTTGCGGCACCAACCAACGTTTCGAAACTTCGTCCCAAACCAGATCGATGACAATCGCAGAAACAACGCCTGGCCCCAACGCCTTGGCGACGCCCACGGCGCCCTTAGCAATCTTGCCGGCCGTCATCTGACTTTTCGAATTGATCGGAATCTCTATACCACCGAGCTTGAACCCGCTAGAACCCGTACGATCAACCCCACCGAAATTCGCAGGATCGCCTGGCCGCCACGGCTGCTCAAGAAACGGACCTAGAGCGCCCGCCGTCGCACTCCCGTTTGTCACAGTCGGAGCGAGAGACTGAGGCGCCCCGAACGCCACCGCAGAAGCAGAAGCAGACCAGAGCACCAACGTGGCGCCGAGCATCCACCCTAGCAACAGATAAACGACCGCCCGCACAGTCACATCCTGTTAGAAAGAATCCAGCAGGCCCCAGCCACCGAGGCGAAGCCAAGCCAGAAGAAAGGATCGACGAAAGAGCTCATCGAGCAGCCCTCCGCAGTGCAACGAATGTCCAGACCGTGAGCCAGACCAAACCGACCATGCCGCCCAACTCCATCCCGTCCCGAACAACCGAAGCTGGATCGCAGGCGAGAAAAGAAACATCCGGGACCGGTTGGACCTGAACGACAGCCACCCCCTGACGAGTGACCAGCTGCCAAGCCGTGTCGAATTCCACCGTCGTAATAAAAGGGGGTGACCCCGGCGTAACAACCGGAGCCACCCCGGACCACATGACAGACGCCGCATCGGTGGCGCTGCTGTAGCAGATACCGTCGAGGCGGGCGCCCATCGTGTTACTTGACCGCCCGACGCATCCAAGCGAAACCGACGATCGCGATCAGGATCGCAAACGCCAGCCCGGCGATGGTCAGCGCATCAGCCTTGGCATCGGTAAGCGCGGTCGTGACGCCCGCCGGAACTTCCGCGAAGGCGTTGCCCATGGCAACACCGAGAACAGCCGGAACGGCAGCGATGCGGGCGCCGTACTTGCGGCAGATATTGCGAGTGCTGTGCAGCATGGTGTTTCTCCGAAGGCCCAAGGAAAGGGGGCGCGATGGTCGGGCCAGCCCCGTCGCGACCGGATTGGTTGGCCGTCGTCGGCACCGCGTGCCGCCGCCGGCCCCGAATCAGGCGGCTTGCGGGGCGGACTTCTCCGCGACTTTCACCGGCAGGATCGAACGGACTTCCGCCACGATCCGACGCTCCCGATTGACGCGGATATCGAGTTCCATGGCGTAGGGACCGGGCTGGTAATGCAATTCGCCTTGGAGGAACGCTTCGGTGTAGGTCCGGTTACCATCCGGCAGCGTGACGATGCCCTCGGCGATGGTGTATTTCTTGGTACGGTCCTGTTTGCCGCTAATGATCTTGTAGGACATGAGTTCGAAAGGAAGGCGCATTTGTCATACTCCGGTGGCCGCAAGGTTAGGAACCCAAGGCGGTGCGGCTGCGTCGCTTCGGGTGATTCGGCCGTTGGTGCCAAAGCCGACTTGGAAAGGGGCGCGCTGCAGGCGCATCGCGAGGTAAAGCTCTTCGATTTCGTCGCCCGTCGCGGGCCTCGCCCATGCAGGGGCGATGACTTCGGTATAGGTACGTTCGGACTCGTCCAGCGCAAGAAAGGCCCGAATCGGTGCCACCAGCTTTTTCGGTAGCTGAGGAACGTGAATAGCCGCTAGGGCTTCTTCGACCGAGTGCCCAAGGGTCAGCAGCGCATGCACTGCCCTGCCCGCCTGCTTACGAGCGTGTTCGACGGTACGACGGATATGCGCCTCCGCGACGTGGCGGACGGTCTTAATCTGGCGCTGTTCGAGGTCATGATGTTCGAGACAGGCATAAGCACCCGCGAAGTACGGCCCGGGGTCCCTGATAGCGTCGGTCGGAATAGGTTCTCGGTTGCGGTTGCGCGTTTCGACTTCCAACCGAAACCAATTCGAATCCGGGTCGCCCTGCTCTTTCCCCTTCTCGTACCCGCGAAAAAGCCGACCCGATTCACGGCTCCCAACATAAAACGTCTTGCCCTTCCCGGAACCCATGTCATCCCACAGATGCGCCTTCGGCTCCGGGCCGCGCTTCGGCTTAAAGCCGCCGTCGCTGTACTGCTGTTTGCACCAATCGATGCTGTAGTACTGACCGTCGAAGTCATCCACAGCCAAATCAAGACGAGTGATACGGCCTTCGAGCAAATCAAGGGAATCAGCCACCTCGTCCCACGACTTGACCTGCATACAACCGGCGCCCGTCAATTCGATATGAACCGTATTGCTGTTCCCGCCGAAAGCGACAAGCCCGACCCCTTCAACGTCCATGCGGTGGGCATACCCGTTCCAGCCCTTGCCCGTTTCGATGATCCGGGTTTCAACGCCGAGCCAGCCCCGCAAAAGAATCTCGATGGTTGCTTTGACGTTACTCGGGTCCATGTGAAAGGTGACGCCGAGGAAATCAATGAAGGCGGTACTCATAACGCCAACCAACCCATATCCGACGCCACGCCGAGCAACCCGACAGCCATCCCGAACATTGCAATACCGACACCCAGCGAGAGCTCTTCAAAGACCTCAGCACAGACAAACGCGACAATCAAAGCCACCAACATGAAGAAAAAGGCACTCATTTCGCGGCCCTCGTGCGCGCATCCTGATCTTCACGCTCAATCGCATCCGCGAGATCGGAGAGCCATTGCGCATCACGGCGCAACTCATCGACCCGAATTCGCAGCTGACGAACGCTGTAGTTGATGCCCCCCGCGACCGCTTTCGCGGCCGGGAGGTGCGGGGGGCGTTGATCGTCTTGAGGCTTGCTCATGGTTCAGTTCTCCCAAACTGGTTTGAATTGGAACCGCCGCGCTACCGTCGAATCGATCGCGGCAGTGCAAGCGCAGCGCTACCGAATCAGGCCCGTATTACTAGACGGGCCTTCACGCTTGCGAGCCCTCCCCCAAATCACCTACCCCTAGGGGCGGGGGGTTTTGTTGCCGTTCTGGCAACGGTTCGCAAGTTGCCACGATGGCAACTTGTTGTCAAGCCGGCAACTGCGATCTATCGTGCGAGTCGTGCCGAAATGCCTAGGAGGTCTGAATGATCCCGATACGCCGATACTTAGACGAAGCCATCGACAAAGGCATCGTCAAGAACGACGCAGAACTTGCCGCCAAGCTGGGAGTGGCGCGCTCGACCGTGTCCAGGTGGAGAGACGGCGACCGCGCGCCGGATGAAGATCAGGCCGCAGGGCTGGCCGCTCTGTTGGATAAACCGGAAATCCTCGCAGCTTGCATGGCAACCCGCGCGAAGGTTCCAGAACACCGCGCGATGTGGGAGAGAGCCGCAAAAACCTTGAGTATGGCGGCGTCATTTACTGCCGTCATCGCTGCCAATTTGTTATTGGCACCCTCGCCCGCCAAAGCCGCGCCGTTGCTGGAAACGCAGGTACAACAGTTTGTATTATGTAAACTTCAGGATCACGCCACGGAACTCGATCAGCTCCTCGGTCAGAGTTCCCCTCGACCCCACTTCTCGGATCAGCGCCCATAGCCGCCGACCAGACACCGAACTCCTGCCTGCTATGCTGTCGGCCCCTGATTCAACGGCGGCCACATCTTGAAGAGCGCTCTCTTCGTCGACTTCGACAACGTCTATTCCGGTCTGCGCAAACTCGATCCCAGACTTGCCGATCTGTTCGCCCAGCGGCCTCAGGACTGGTTGCAGTGGCTGATCTCGTCGCTGGGGCTGCCCGACGATGCGCCGGTTGATGCCAAGCGCCGGGTGCTGGTGCGGCGCTGCTACCTTAATCCGCAGGCCTATCAGCGCTTTCGCTGGTCGTTCAACCTGGCCGGGTTCGAGATCATCGATTGCCCGGCGCTTACCAGCGAAGGCAAGACCAGCACCGACATCCACATGGTGCTCGACACCATCGACCTGCTGCAGCACGAAGCCCACTACGACGAATTCATCATCTTCTCGGCCGATGCGGACTTCACGCCGGTGCTGCGCAAGTTGCGGCGGTGGGACCGCAGGACGACCGTGCTCGCCATTGGCTTTCCGTCGGCCGCCTACCGCGCGTCGGCGGATCTGCTGATCGATGTCGACACCTTCGTGCGTGATGCGCTTGGTTATCGCGCCGAAGAAGCCGCTCCCGCCACCGCGCCGGAACCGGCGCCCACCCGCCCCAGCCAGCAGGACCTTACCCAAGGTGCCCTCACCGTCACCCTGCGCATGCTGGCCGAATCCGACGGCGCGGTGCCGCTCGCGCGCGTCGCCGCCACCATCCTTGCCCAGGTGCGGGGCATCGATGCCGAGTCGTGGGCGGGCTACGGCAGTTTCCGCAAGCTGGTCGAAAGCTGGGGGGCAGATGCGGTGTCGGCCGACTGGCGCAGCGACGGCGTCCTCTTCGATCCCAAGCGCCACCATCCCGCCAAAATGGACCCGGAACCCGTCGCCGCCGGTCTGGCGGAACTGCCCGAACTGATCAAGCAGGAGGTGGCCCGCTCGCCGGAACCGGTGCCCTGCGCGCGTCTCGCCCAGGTGCTGATGACCCGCAGCGCCGGCATCACCGCGGACTGGAACGGCATGGGCTCGTTCCGGCGCTTCATCGAATCCCTCGATTTGTCGCCGCTGCGCTTCAACTGGAGCGGCTCGGGCGGGCACTGCTACGACCCCGCGCGCCACGGCAATGCGCCCGGCACCGGCGCCGAGCGGGAATCCGCCCCCACGCCCTGGAGCAACGACACCGACCTGCTGCCGATCGCAACCCAGATCCACGATGCCACCGGCGCACCGCTGTTGCCCCCGCAAACCTACAAGGCGCTGTTCCAGCACATTGCCAGCGATGTCGCCGCGTCCGCGTTCGAACTCAACGAGACCGGCAAGCGCGTGCGCGACCAGATGCGCGCCGACGGCTACGTCATCGCCCGCTCGGACGTCACCTGGGTGTTGCGCGGCCTGCTGTTCCGCAGTCATGTTTTCGGCCGGGACGACGACGCGCCCGAAAACCTCGCGAAGAAGACCGCCAACAACATCCGCTCACTCTGTCTGCGCGAGCAGCTGGTGCTCGATCAGACGGTCGAAGGCGCGATCGTGCGCTGGATCCGCAACGGCGCCAGCGTCTAGCGCGTCCACGCAAAAAATCCCATCCGGCACCAAAGCCGGATGGGCAGAAAACCGACGGTCACAGTGAGAGGAGAGGGAGAGAAGCGTCCGCCGGTCGATAAGCCAGTTGTGTCAAGGCGCCTGTCGGGCGCGCGCCGCAACCTCCGCCTGCCGCATCACACTGCCCGGCACGCCGCCGATGGCCCAGTTCTCCGGCGTCACCGGCACGATGCCGCCGCGCACCAGCGCGCGGTCAACACCGAGCAGCCGCTCGACGATGTCGGTAAAGCCGGTCAGCAGGCGCTGGCGATCCGCCAGCGAGCGCCCTTCCATGACGATGAAGCTGAAGTACGGTGCCCGGCGGTCCTCGCGGCACAGCGGCACACCGCCCACCGCCACGAGTTCCGGCCGGTACAGCTGGATGAATACCCGCACGCGGTCGATCGGGCAGGCGAGCACTTCGGCGAAGAAGCGGCTGGATTCCGCCAGCAGCGCCTCGTGCTGTTCCACCGTGTACTGCCCTTCGGCAAGATGAAAATGCAGGATGGGCATCGCCGCCTCCTCAGGGCAGGCCGCGGCGACGGCCGGCGTCCAGCATCAGCGTGGAACCGGTCATCGCGTCGGCTTCGGGCGCCAGCAGCAGCGATACCGCCCAGGCCACCTGCTCCGGCGTGGTCAGCGCGCCGATCGAGGATTCACTGCGCATTTCATCCAGCACCGCATCCACGCTGATGCCGCGCAGCGCGGCCCGGTCGGCGGCAACACGGTGCAGGCGCTCGGTGTCGGCCGGGCCGGGGGCGATGGTGTGGGCGGTGATGCCGCGCTCGCCGTAGGCCAGGCTCAACTGGCGCACCACGTTCATCAGCGCCGCGTTGGCCACCCCGGCGGCCGCCGCATAGGCGGTTGGCTCCAGGCCATAGTGCCCGCCGATGGCGACGATGCGCCCTCCCCTCGCCAGCCGGTCATCGACCGCCCGCACCAGGCGCAGCAACCCGCCCACCTTGATGTTCACCGCCTCGGTCATCGATGCCGTCGGTGCGCTGAGGATGCCGCCCGCCACCGCCACCCCGGGGCCGTGCACCACCATCCGCACCGGCCCATCGACCGCGGCGCCGATCGCCGCGATGGCGCTGTCCGACGCGATGTCGGCGGCGCACGCCCGCAGGCCCGGGCAGCGCTCGCGCAGTGCGTCCAGCGCATCCACCGAGCGCGCCACCGCCACCACCGCCAGCCCCTGCCCCACCAGCCGCGAGACGATGGCCTGGCCGAAAGCGCCGGTGGCGCCGACGACAACCGCCGTTTCCTGTTGTGATTTCATGCGTTTTCGTCCTTCCGGTGGCAACTCAGGTGAGCACGGTCAGGAAGCTTTCGCGCGGGATGTTGTCCTGCGCAAAGGTCGCCGCCCCCAGCTCGCTGGTGTCCCAGGTCAGCGTCGGCGTGTCCGGGTAATGCACATAGCCGCCGGAGAAAACCTCGTTGCGATTGCCCGAGGGGTCGAAGAAATAGATGGTCGCGCCGCGGGTCACGCCGTGGCGATTCGGGCCCACGTCGACCGGAATGCGGTACTTGCCGATGAGGTCTGCGGCGTGGATCACGTCGTAGGTCGATTCCAGCAGGAAGGACACATGATGGAAGCGCGCCTCCTCCGGCTGCAGCACGAAGGCGACGTCGTGCGGCTTGGTGGAACAGCTGAGGAAGAGCGCGAGCGAGGCCTCGCTATCGACGTCGATCAGGCGCTCGCTCAGGTCGAACTCGAACACCTCGCGGAACAGCCGCGCGTTCTGGTCGATGTTGGGCCCGCCCAGCAGGCAGTGGTCCAGCCGGTTGATGCGGAAGCCACGGATCACGCCTTCGTCCGGCATCACGCCCGGATTGCGTGTGCCCAGCGTGTTGCCGATCTGCTCCTTGTGGGCGTAGAGCTGCATCAGGTGCCCGCTCGGCAGGCGGAACTGCAGCCGGCGCCCGGAGTACGGATACACGCCCGCGGCGATGTGCTCCACCTTCAACCCGAAGGCCTCGATCTTGGGCGCCAGTTCGGTGAGCGTGGCGTCGTCATAGACCTTGAAGGCGAAGTAGTCCATGCCCGCGGAATCGGCCTCGCGCAGCACCAGGCAGTGGTGATCGTGCTCGTCCCACGCCTTGTAATAGACCCGCCCGCCCTCGCCCTGCATGACTTCGTGCAGTCCCAGGCGGCGACCGTAGTGTTCGCGTGCGGCGGCCAGGTCGAGTACGCGGATCGCGACTTCGCCGAGCCGCAGCAGACCTCGTAGTGCCATGTTGTTGTCTCCTCTGTTGTTGGTTTGGATGCGCAATGCGTCCCGGCACCGCCGGTTGCCTTTCCCCCTCCCCTTCAAGGGGGCGTAGGCGGGGTTTCGCAGAGCACCGCTCTGCGCCGCCGGAGCGAAGCGGAGACTCCTGGCTGGGGTGGGGATGGGGTTAATCAGCGCCTGTTAGAACCCCATCCCCATCCCAACCTTCCCCTTGAAGGGGAAGGGGCTACACCCGTGGCCCGCTGAAGTTCATCCTCAATCCAGCCAGCGCTTCCGGCTGTGTCAGGCCGCACTCACCCCGCGCTCCCGCGCCATCGTCATCGCGGTGTCCTGGATCATGTCTTCCTGCCCGCCGATCATCTTCTTTCTGCCCAGCTCGACCAGGATGTCCCGCGCCGGCACCCCAAAGCGCTCCGCCGCACGCTTCGCATGCAACAGGAAGGTGGAATACACCCCCGCAAACCCCAGCGTCAGCGATTCCCGATCCACGCGGACCATGTGGTCCATCATCGGCACGATCACGTCCTCGGCCACGTCCATCAGCTTGAAGAGATCGACGCCGGTTTCGATGCCCATGCGCTCGCACACCGCGGCGAACACTTCCAGCGGCGTGTTGCCGGCGCCGGCGCCCAGGCCGGCCACCGAGCCATCGATGCGAGTCGCGCCGGCCTCGATCGCGGCGATCGAATTGGCGATGCCCATGCCCAGGTTGTGATGGCCGTGGAAGCCGATCTCGGTTTCCGGGTTCAGCACCTCGCGCAGCGCGCGCACGCGGGCGGTGACGTCGGCGGGCAGCATGTAGCCGGCGGAGTCGGTCACATACACCGTGTTCGCGCCGTAGGACTCCATCAGCTTGCCCTGCTGGGCGATGCCGGCGGCGTCGTTGAGGTGGGACATCATCAGGAAGCCGGTGGTGTCCATGCCCAGCTTGCGGGCGAAGGCGATGTGCTGGGGCGCGGTATCGGCCTCAGTGCAGTGGGTGGCCACGTGCACGCTGCGGGCGCCGGCGTCATAGGCGGCCTGCAGCTCGCGCATGGTGCCCAGGCCGGGAATCAGCAGCACCGACACCTTGGCCTGCTTCATCCGCGACGCCACCGCGGCGATGTATTCCTCGTTGCTCGCCAGCGCAAAGCCGTGCTGCAGCGAATTGCCGCCCAGGCCGGCCCCGTGGGTCACCTGCAGGTAGGGAATGCCGGCGTCGTCCAGCGCGGTGGCCACCTTCACCATCTGCTCCACGCTGATCTGCTCGCGCTTGGCGTGCATGCCGTCGCGCAGACACATGTCGTGCAGGACGACCTTGCGCCCCTTCAGGTTCGATTCGCTCATCACGCCACCTCCACGGTCTTCAGCTTGATCTTTCCGGCGAGGATCTCCTCGGCGAACATCTCGGCGGTGCGGGTCGCGGCCGCGGTCATGATGTCCAGATTGCCGGCGTACTTCGGCAGGTAGTCGCCCAGGCCGGCGACCTCCATGAACACCGAGACCTTGTTGCCGTCGTAGCTCGGCCCGTTCACCAGCCGGTAGCCGGGCACGTATTTCTGCACTTCACCGATCATCTGCAGGATGGATTCGGTGATGCGCGCCTGGTCGGGCGCCGACTCGGTGAGGCAGTAGATGGTGTTGCGCATGATCAGCGGCGGCTCGGCCGGGTTGATGATGGCCAGCGCCTTGCCCTTCTTCGCGCCGCCGACCTTCTCGATGGCCGACGAGGTGGTGTAGGTGAATTCGTCCAGATTGGCGCGGGTACCGGGCCCCACCGACTTCGACGCCAGGCTGGCAACGATTTCGGCGTATTCCACGCCCTGCACGCGCGACACCGCATTGACGATGGGAATCGTCGCCTGCCCGGCGCAGGAGATCATGTTCACGTTCATCTCCACGCGGTCGGCATGCTGGCGCAGGTTCACCGGCGGCACGCACAGCGGGCCGATGGCGGCGGGCGTCAGGTCGATCATCATCACGCCCAGCTCGTTGAGCTTGCGCGAGTTCTCCGCATGCACATAGGCGCTGGTGGCGTCGAAGGCGATCTGGATGCCATCTTCCAGCACATGCGGCAGCAGGCCGTCCACGCCCTCGGCGGTAGTCTTGAGGCCGAGTTCGCGGGCGCGGGCCAGTCCCTCGGACGCCGGGTCGATGCCCACCATCCACACCGGCTCCAGCACCGGGCTGCGCTTCACCTTGTAGATCAGGTCGGTGCCGATGTTGCCCGAGCCGATCAGGGCGCACTTGATCTTCTTCATTGCTGTTCCTCCGCGGCGGCGCGCTGTGCCGCTGCGCGCTGGGCCATGTTCATGCCGCCGACGAAGAACTCCTCGTCGCCGTGTTCGGTAATCAGGATCCGCACGCTGTCGTGCTTCACCCCCAGGCTGCGCGTCACCGCCTCGGTAACGGCCTGCGCCACCGCCCGCTTCTGCTCGACGGTGCGCCCCTCCATCAGGTGCATCTCGATGATTGGCATGTCTCCCCCTTGAAATCGCTCAGGCCACGAAGCGCATCGACACGCTGCCCAGTTCCTGGAAGCGCGCGACCACGCTGTCGCCCGGCTGCACCGCAATCGCCTCGGTAATGCCGCCGCTCATCACGAAGCTGCCGGCGGGCAGCGTCTCGCCCAGGTCGGCGAGGATGTTCACCAGCATCGCGATCGCCTCCGCCGGATGGCCGAGCACCGCCGCCGAGGCGCCCATCGCGACGATCTCGCCGTTCTTTTCCAGCACCACCCCGAGCGTGCGCAGGTCCAGTTCCTCGACATAGCGCGCCCGCCCGCCGCCGACGAAGCGCGCCGACGAACCGTTGTCGGCGATCACGCTGGGCAGGTCGAACTTGAAGCCGGCAAAGCGCGAATCGATGATCTCCACCGCCGGCAGCACGTAGTCGGTGGCCGCCAGCACGTCCGCCGCGGTGCAGCCGGGGCCGCGCAGTTCGCGCTTCATCACGAAGGCCACCTCGCACTCGACGCGGGGATGCACCAGGTCGGCGGTGGAAATCGCGGCGTTCTCCGGGCGCGCCATGCGGTCGGTCAGGAAGCCGATGGAGGGCACATCCACGCCCATCTGCTTCATCTTCGCCTTCGAGGTCAGCCCCGCCTTCCAGCCCACCAGCCGATGGCCCTGGGCGAGGTAGCGGCGGCGCAGTTCGCTCTGCACCGCGTAGCCGTCGGCGATGGTCATCGCCGGGTATTCGTCGGTGAGTTTGGGGATGGCGTAGGCGCGGGTCTGCGCACCTTCCACGCGTTCGCACAGGCGCACGATGTCCTCGCGCGACAGGGTCAGGTTCTGGCTCATACCGCGCTCCTCCCCGCGAACTTCACCCGGCAGCTACCGAGCCCGCCCACGGTGCACACCAGTTCGTCGCCATCGGCCACCGGCACCAGCGCCGACTGCGAACCGGACAAAATCACCTCGCCGGCCTTGAACGGAATCCCCAACTCGCCCAGCGTGTTGGCCAACCAGGCCACCGCATTGGCCGGCGAACCCTGCACCGCGGCGCCGACGCCGGTGGAGAACAGCTCGCCGTTCTTCTCCAGCACCATCCCGGCCAGCGTGATGTCCAGCTTGCGCGGGTCGCCCTTGGTCTTGCCGAGCACATACACCCCGCAGGAGGCGTTGTCCGCCACCGTGTCCTGGATGCGGATCTTCCAGTCGGTGATGCGCGAATCGACGATCTCGAAGCAAGGCACCACGTAGTCGGTGGCGCGGATCACGTCCATCGCGGTCACGCCCGGCCCCTGCAGGTCCTCCTTCAGCACAAAGGCCAGCTCGGCCTCCGCCTTGGGCTGGATCAGCGTATCCAGCGGCAGCGTGTCACCTTCCTGATAGACCATGCCCGAGGTGAGCTGGCCGAAGTCCGGCTGGAACACGCCCAGGAAGTCCTGCACCGGCTTGCTGGTCACGCCGATCTTCTTGCCGACGATGGTCTCGCCGGCCTGCACCCGCCGCGCCACGTAGCGCTGCTGGATGCGGTAGGCATCGTCCAGGGTAATGTCCGGCTCCTGCTCGAGCAGCGGCGGAATGGTGCGGCGCGCCCGCCACGCTTCGTAGAGCGCGTCGCCGTAGTGCTGGATCTTTTCCTCGTTCATGAGTCCCTCTGTGGGTGGGGGATGGAAGTGGTGTGGGTTTTCCCCTCCCCCTTCAAGGGGGGCGGAGCAGGGGTTTCGGCAAGCACTGCTTGCCGCCTGCGGAGCGGCGAGGCGTAGCCGAGACTCCTGGTTGGGAGGGGGACGGGGTTGGGCGGACTAGGCTGATCCGTGGCGTCGGGCGAGAGGTCGGTTTTGCTCCTCCCCTTTCAAGGGGGAGGTTGGGAGGGGGATGGGGTTGGGTTGGCGCCCGTCTAACCCCATCCCCACCCCAACCCGGGAGCCTTCGCTTCGCTTCGTCGTTCAGCAGGCGGCAAACGATGTTTGCCGAAACCCCTGCTTCACCCCCTTGAAGGGGAGGGAGCTGTCTTCACCCCACGCCTTTGGGAATTGCTCGAAAGCAGTGCCCAAGCCCACCCGAAACCCTAGCGCCCCAAATCAACCGCCCCCACCCGCCCCTACAACTTCACGCAAACATTCCGCGTCTCCGTATAGAACTCCAGCGAATGCACCCCGCCCTCGCGCCCTATACCGGACTGTTTCGAACCACCAAACGCCGTCCGCAAATCACGCAGGAACCAGCTATTGATCCAGGTAACTCCCACCTCCACCCGCGCCGCAACACGGTGGGCACGGGCAAGATTGGTCGTCCAGATCGTGGTCGAAAGCCCGTAGTCGGTGGCATTCGCCAGCGCCACTACTTCCTGTTCGCTGTCGAACGGGCGGATGTGGCAGCAGGGGCCGAAGATTTCCTCGCGCACCACCGCGGCGGTTTCGGGCAGGCCGGTCCAGATCGTCGGCTGCACCCAGGCGCCTTCGGCCAGTTCGCCCGGCATCTCGGGCACACCGCCGCCGGTCACCACGGTGGCGCCCTCCTCCACCGCCTTGGCGTAGTAGGAGAGCACCTTGCGCTTGTGCTCCTGGCTGATCAGCGGGCCGTAGTTGGCTGCGTGGTCCTCCGGGCGGCCGTACTTCACCGCCTCGGCCTTCAGCTTCAGCGCGTGCACGAAGCGCTCGAAGATCGGCCGCTCCACATACACCCGCTCGGTGCCGAGGCAGACCTGCCCGGTGTTGAGGAAGGCGGAGCGGAAGATGCCATCCACCGCGGCGTCGAAATCCGCATCCGCGAACACGATGCCGGCGTTCTTGCCGCCGAGCTCGAAGGACACATCGCGCATGCCCTCGGATGCCGCCTTCATGATCGCCGCGCCAGTGCGGGTCTCGCCGGTGAAAGTGATCGCATCCACGCCCGGATGCTGGGTGAGGAATGCGCCGGCCGAATCCGGCCCGAAACCATTCACCACGTTGTACACACCCTTGGGCACGCCCACCGCGTTCATCACCTCGCCCAGCAAGGCGGCGGTGTTGGGGGTTTCCTCGGAAGGCTTCACCACCACGGTGTTGCCGCAGGCCAGCGCCGGGCCCAGCTTCCAGGTCATCAACAGGAAGGGCGCGTTCCACGGGCAGATCACGCCGATCACGCCCTTGGGCACGCGGATCGCGTAGTTCAGCGCCCCCGCGCCATCCGGCGTCGCCATCTGGAAAGCCTCGGTCGGCACGTTCTTCACCACGTCGGCGAAGACCTTGAAATTGGCCGCGCCGCGCGGAATGAACACATGGCGCATCACATGCGAAGGCTGGCCCGTGTCGGCCATCTCGGCCTCGACGAAGTCCTCGAAGCGGCGGGTAATCTCGTTGGCCACGCCATACAGCAGATCGACGCGCTGGTCGGTGGTCAGCCCGCCCCATTCGCCTTGCAGCGCCGCGCGCGCCGCCTGCACCGCCGCATCCACCTCGGGCCGGCCGGCCTCGCTGATCGAGGCGATCACCCTGTTATCCACCGGCGACCGCTTCTCGAAGCGCCGCCCGCTGGCCGCGGCCACGTACTCGCCGGCGATGAAGTTCTCGATCTGACGCATCTGCTCCTCCGTTATCCGCCCCGCCGCCGCGCTGCCTTGGCAAGCGGCGGGATGGCGTTGGGTTCTATTCGAAACGGAGTCTAAGAAGCGTGAGAAATACCGTCCAATACCTTATTTTTGGAAAATTGATACCTTAAGAGTATCGGAATGCACCGCCCTGCCCTGGGGGCGGCGGCTGCGCTTCCGGGGCGTTCATCGCCAGCCCCTGCCCCGGCAAGCGGCCCGGCCCCGCCGCCCCTAAAAGGCGTCCACTACGCAACCCGAGTGTCGTCCCCACATGCGCGCAGAACAGACGCGCAATGGCGCTCACATACTGGTAGCAAACCCGGTTGGCCACCGCGTCCACTGTCGCGCGCCACCGCAGCTATAACCGTAGCCGCCTCGCCGGCAAGCGCGCAATTCACGCCTTCTTCCTGGGCGCCCACGAGCAAAACCCGCCGCATCTGCTTGCGCTGGACGGCCATACGCCGCAGGTTTTGCCATACGTCGAGCACTTCGATGAGCAGCAAAGGCCGAGAGCAGGTGTCTGAGCGCTGCTACAACATTCCTGCAACACCCTAAGTCGGCAATCAAGTCGCCCTTAAGCCGACAGCCGGCCCACGCCAAGCGAATGGCCGAGGCCAGCCACGAGCAATACGTCACAGTTAAACTTCATACGTTCGACATAGAGTGTTGCCGACGCCTCGCCGGGTTTGGGCACCCATTTAGGACTTTCTATAACCGGCGACACAGACAAAAGTCCTTATGAGTCAGTTTGTTACTACTGCGGGATTTCTCGATTTATACCGCAGCGTCCGAGATGAGTCCGCGGATTTGCGGGCTAGAACACGTTATACATTCCCGGAGACAAGCCAATGTGGCTTCCAGATACAGACGCAGTAATTTCAGTGCATGAAGGCTTGGTGCAGTTGTTTGTAGATGAGGCGGATCCAATCTCACCGGCCGGTGTGAAGTCACAAGGGATGCTTGAGTCGGCCTGCTCTCGTCCGCATACAGGGCTGGGAAGCGTGCAGAAGTACGAAACACTTGAGGCCAAGTTGGCAGCGCTCTTTCACTCACTCACGAAAAATCATCCATTTCATAACGGCAATAAAAGAACAGCTCTGGTGTCACTACTCACGGCCCTTCATCGCAATGACCGCAGGCTCAACACCTCGGTCACAGACGATCAGATTTTTGATTTCGTTGTGGCGGTTACGGCTGATCAATTCCCAACTCATGAACATGACTTGGATGCAGACGATGTGGTGAGTGAAATAGCAGTTTGGATTAGGAAGTTTAGCGTTTCTACCGTTAGTGCCGTTCCAACAATGAAGACGCGGCACTTTCTCGAAAAATGCACAGCAGCCGGTGCCGCAGTGAAACCAAGTAAAGGCGGATCACACGTTATTTCTCATGCCGGCGCCAGCATTCGTATCAGCAAGAGCACTCGCCAATTGAGTGGCCCAGCCATAAAGCAGTATTTGCGAAAGTTGCACCTAAACGAATCACAAAGTGGCATTTCCACTGACGAGTTTCAAGATGGCGCATCTGACGAAAAAGCACAAATTTATCGGTTCATTGCAGCCCTTAAGCGCCTAGCCAAGACTTGAACTGTATAACACTACAATGCACCGGACCGCCAAAAGCTGCGCTTTTGCCGTCCGCTGATTTCCACGTTAGGCATCAGGGGTGTTGAGCCGTGGCAAGAGCTGAGGAAATCCGTTCGCGGCTGGCTGGACTCCTCTCGGAGCTTTACGCCACGCCTCCTGATCCGATACCAACCTACTTGCATGTTTGCGAGTGGATTGGATTTGCAAAGCATTACAGCGAAGCCGCTAGCTTCCTCGCGTCAAAAGAGCTTGGGCAGCCAAGCCTCCCGCGAGTCCTTGTCGCGGGGCATGCCGTAGAGTGCGCCTTAAAGGCTTTTCTACTTGCTAGGGGCGCGAGTGCCCCACACATCCATGATCTTGTTGACTTGGCAGATCGCGCCATTGACGTCGGCGCCAGATTGCAAGAGCCTGAACTTGTCGCAATCGTCCATCTAAACAATGTCTTTTCTCGAGATATTGTTTCGCTCCATAAGTTTCCTGTGCGATACCCAGCTAAGACCGTCGGAGCTAGCGTCAAGACTCATGCCCCGCAGCTTCTGCTTGCGAGAATTGTCGACTCCCTAGTTGAGCAGGCAAGATCAGCCAATGATACTCACAATAGGCATCAGTGGTCTGGAATAGGACCTGATGCCTAACATTTCGTCAAGCGGACCAATCAATCGCTTCGCGATTGATGTGGCCGCTTAGCTCAGGCGATGTGCTCTGGAGAGCGTAATGGAAGTGTCGGCAGAAGAAGAAGTTAGACAAGTCGAAATGCAAAGGCCGCACCTGGTCATTCTTGGTGCTGGGGCTAGCTATGCTGCATTTCCGAAAGGCGATCGGCATGGCAGAAAGTTGCCATTGATGAACAACCTAGTAGAGACATTAGGTCTGGAGCACCTGCTGGCGGAAACAAGGGTAGAGTTCTCATCGCGCAACTTCGAAGACATTTATGCGCAAATACATGAACGCTCCGACTTGACCGATATCAGGGAGAGACTGGAGCGTGAGGTATACCGCTATTTTGAGGAAATGGAGCTTCCAGATCACCCCACCATATATGACCACTTAGTGTTGTCGTTAAGAGAAAAGGACGTCATCGCAACGTTCAATTGGGATCCTTTTCTTGCTCAAGCCATAAAGCGCAACCTTCACAGATGCAAGCCGCCAATGGCGATTTTCTTGCACGGCAATGTCCAAATTGGCGCATGCCCACAAGGGCACATGATGGGCATAAACGGCGTGATTTGCATGAGTTGCGGTGAGCACTTTGTGCCGTCGCGACTGCTCTATCCGATAACCGAGAAGAACTATGAAAAGGATCCATTCATCTCGAAACAGTGGAAGGTCATGGGGATGGTGCTAAAGAATGCCTTTATGGTCACCATCTTCGGGTATGGCGCTCCTGTGTCCGATGTGGGCGCCATAAAGCTGCTTAAGGATGCCTGGGGAACTGTCGACGCACGCAACATGGAAGAGATTGAAATCATAGATATTCGAGATGAAGGTGATCTGCGAGAGATTTGGTCGCCCTTCATTCATACCCACCACTACGAGGTCTCGAAGAATTTCTATCAGTCATGGCTAGCCAATCATCCGAGGCGCACCGGGGAAGCGTACATTAATCAGTTTCTGCGCGCGAAGTTCATTGAGGGCAATCCACTACCGAAAGATGCTGGCTTCCAAGAGCTTTGGAGTTGGTTTGACAAGTTCCACACAGCAGAAGCAGAAGCCAATGCGAAGCGCACATAACCAGTCGCTCCATCGGACGCCAAAAAGGCTAGCGCCTTTTCGGCGCCGCTGAGCTTCGCGTTGGGCCCTATCGACCTTGCTCATGCAACCGTATGCATTCATTCGAACGTAAATCTCTGGCGCCTGATTGGAGGATGTTCGGCCTTGACTCCATTCAAGGGTATCTTGAACTACCGGAGTGGTACGCCAAAGGCGGCGTGATTCTGTGCTGCGATCCCGTCGATGAGAACCAATTTTGTTCTATGTACTACCAGCTCTTACAGCTTGAGAAGGGCGAATTGATCCGTGTCGAATGGGAGTCCACGACGGGGCACGACGAAAAGCTCCTGCTCGTGCTAAAGCAGATCGGACTAACAACGGCCGGACACAAGCTTCTCGGCGAGCTTAGGGCGAAGAGCCGATTTGGTAAACTGAAGGAGAGGCTCGGCACGCTGGCATGGGCCATTATTGCGTCCGTAGCCACGACGCTAACGGTGCTTGCCATAAAGGGAGCATAGCTGTGCCCAACCCTGCAATACACCGAACCGTCAAAAAGCTGAGCTTTTTGCCGTCCTGTAATTATCAACGTTAGGCATAAGAACCCATGCCCCGCAAACCGTCGCTAGAAGAACGTAAGCTAATTCTCATGCGGGATCAGAGACGAAAATACGGTGCTCGTCTCGTGTTTCAGGTTCAGCGCGCTCACCACATTGGTGAACTTGAGAACGTCACATTGCTCATCGATGACGGGACACTGGCCACAATCGGCCCGGAACGAGTTCTCGAATGGGAAGGAGGAAAGCGCTACCACGTTGAGGTCAACGGGTTTCCCACAGCAAGCGAGGCAGAAGATGCAGGAATGCGAACAGCCCAAGCTTTGCTTTTGACGGCGGTTAGTTTGAACTTCGGCCTGCGTCTCAATTACCACTCACACGAACCTCCGACTGTATTCGATAGGACAATTAGCACAGGACTTAGCGGTTGGGGTGAAGGCTTTGCATCCTGGCCACAAAATGTAGTTCTCGACGAACTGACAAAGGCACTCAAGGTGCCCTTGAAAGATCGACGGCTTCTACTGTGCATGGAACTCTTCGTTGCAGCGGCTCTTGAGTCCAATGATCGGGCCAGATTTGTCATGGCGGTCTCTGCATTAGAACCTCTTGCAGCGCAAGCAGACCTTGGCCCCGAAGTCGCACGCATCATTGACGGTCTTTCAGAACAGCTTAGTCGCGAGGTAAACCTTCCTGCCGATCTGAGGAATTCATTACAGGGCCGCCTTCTTCAACTAAAACGAGAGTCCGTGCGTCAGGCACTAAAGCGCCTTTGTGCTCAGTGGTTACCGAATGATCGTGAGGCATGGCGGAGGATCGATAAAGCCTATGCTCTGCGAAGCGAAATGTTGCACGAGGGGCGTCCGAGTGATCTCGACATTCTGTTGAGGGAAGAGACAAACACAGTTTCAAGTCTGCTTCGTCGCATCTATCAGAAAACCTTTGACTTCCCACTCCGAGCAGCGATTGCCGCCTAACATGGCGTATATGGACTCCCCCGTAAATCAAGACAGACCGTGCTTCTGACTTTCCGGGATGAATCACCTGCAGTCGTATATCCGGCATCTGTGGTGGGTTCTGAATGACCCGTGCCGACATGGAATCTGCCCGCGATACCCAATCGGCACAAGCAGGTGCAGGTGAACCGGAGGTGTGATCGACATCGAAGGCAGCGCGTTCGAGCTTCCTGTCCGCGTGCGGCGACCGGTCGCCATAGGCGAACGGCCCTAAGCCCCTCAAATCGCCTTAAACAACGGACTCCTCACCTGCTGCGCATCCGCCGCGGAAATGAACTTCTCCATATAGATATCCCGCTCGAACAGCCGCCCCTGCATCAGCGTCGTAATACACGCATCGATCATCAACGGCGGCCCGCACAGGTAAGCCTTGTGCCCGCGGAAGTCGTTGTCGAACGCGGCCTTGGCCGCGTCATGCACGAAGCCGCGGAAGCCGTTCCAGTCCGATCCTTGCGGCTCGTGCGACAGCGCCGGCACGTAGCGGAAGTTGGGGTGGCGCTCCGCGAGCGCCAGGAATTCGTCGTGGTAGTACAGCTCGGCGCGGCTGCGCTGGCCGTACACCAGGGTGATCGGTAGGTCGAAGCCTTCTTCCAGCAGATCGAGAATCATCGAGCGCGGGCTGGATAGTCCGGAGCCGCCCGCCATGAACACCACCGGCAGCTTGGCCGATTTCTTGACGAAGAAGCGTCCGTAGGGGCCGGTGATGCGGATCGGGTCGCCGGCCTTCAGGTGTTCGTGCACATAGCCGGTGCCCTGCCCGCCCGCGACGATGCGGATGTTGAGTTCGATTTCGTTGGCTGCCGAGGGTGCGCTGGCGATGGAGAAGGCGCGGGTGCCGATGCCGTCCGGCAGGTGCAGGTTGATGTACTGGCCGGCCTGGAAGCGCATGCCTTCCGGCGCGTCCAGCTTGATCCACACGCCCTTGATGGTGGGCGTGAGGCTTTCGATGCGGCTCACCGTGCCGTCGAAGTCACGCACCGGCAGGTTGAGCGCATCCGGGTCGTCTTCGATTTCGGCTTCGATCACCAGGTCGCTTTCGGCGGTGGCGCAGCAGGCGAGGCATTTCTGTTCGTCGCGCTCGAAGTCCATCAGCGCAAAGCTGGAGGCGGCGCCGTGTTCGACTTCGCCGTCGACCACCTGCACCTTGCAGGTGGCGCACAGACCGTGGCAGCAGGCGTGAGGCAGGTAGATGCCGGCGCGCAGCGCGGCGTCCAGGATGGTTTGCCCCTCTTCGATTTCGATGGTCTGGCCGAGGGGTTCTATCGTCAGTTCGTAACTCATGGTTCCTCCGTGGGGTGCTGCCGGCGGGCGCGCGGCTCGCGGCCCGCCGCGGTGCTCAGGCGGCCGGGGCCAGGCTGTTGAGGCCGGCGGTGCACATGCGCAGCTGGTCCTTGTGGCCGATGCCGTTGGCGGCGAGGCTGGCGTCGAAGTCCGGCGTCCACGGCTGGTTGGACTTCAGCCATTCGACGCGCTGCCAGTCGATGGCGGCGGCATCCGGGTCGGGCGAGACCAGCGCCTTCAGCGGGCCTTCGACGAGCTCGCGGAACGGGGTTTCCGGCGGCAGGCAGATCAGGAACGGCGCGGCGAACAGCAGGTGGCGGTCCCAGCTCACATACACGAGCTGTTTGCCGTGGAAGTTGGCGACCTGGTCGCGCGGCACGGCGACGTATTCCTTGATGGCGGTGACGGGCATTTCGATTCTCCGGGCGTGAGTGCTCCCACCCGGGGCACCGGCCCCGGGGCGGAAGCTGCGATTCGTGGGATGGGCGGCTTACTGGTTGGAGGTCGCCAGCCCGCGCCATTGCTGGAAGTTGCGCTGGTCGGCGGAGCCGGCGTAGTCGCCGTTATCGACGCCGTCGCCCAGGCTCACCCACGCCATCCAGGCGCCGATGTCGCCCTGCTGTTCCTGGAACAGCGCCGGCATCGGCAGCCAGGCCTGGATGTACTTCTCCGGCTCGCGCTCGAATACGTCCCGGCAGCCGTCGGAGCAGAAGTGGTACTTCTCGCCCTTGTAGGTGGTTTCGCGGTTGCAGAGCATGGTCGGGTCGTCCGGCTCGGTGAACACGATGGGCAGCTGGCAGCACTGGCAGAGCTTGGCGAGGCCGAAGTTCTTGTACGGCGTGCCGGCGGCGGCGAGCTTCTTGATGTGGTTCCAGCGCGGGCGGTAGTGCTTGTCGAAGGTGGCCGGGTACTTGGCGGACAGCCAGTCCATGTCCTCGTCGGACGGAATCCAGCTGTGGAAGGCGGTGCCGAAGCTCCACTGGTACAGGCCCAGCATCAGCTGGTGCGACATGTGGTCGATGGCCTTTTCGGCGTCGTCCCAGCCCTTGGGCGGGCGGATGCCGTAGCGCGCCAGGTCGCGGAACAGCGCGCCGCCGTTCTCCACGCCGTAGATTTCCCAGGCCTCGCGCCAGGACATCACGCGCTTGGGCAGCATGTAATCCATCATCGTGCTCACCAGCCCGAGCACGCGGAAGCCGCGCCAGAACCACTTGTCGATCCATTCCTGCACGATGGGCAGGTTGTCCGGGTCCTGCTCCAGCATGAACTTGATGCACTCCAGGCCCAGCGTCATGTGGCGCGCTTCGTCGGATTGCGCCGAGAAGCCGAAGGTCACCGTGGCCATGTCGCCGTTGTAGGCGGCGCCGGACATGAAGGGCACGAACAGCAGGTTGGTCAGCACGTATTCGAAGCTGAAGCCGATCGCGATCATGAATTCGAACGGGCCGGCCGCCATCGCGTCGTCGAAAAAGGAGCGCGCCACCGAGGTGTACCAGATGCGGTCGCGGGCGTCCGCGAAGGCGTGGAAACCGTTGTAGTAGCGGTTGTAGTTGGACATCGCGTGGATCTGCGTCTGCGCGTGGCGGATCTCGTCGATCGCCTGCATCTGGCAGGCCACCTGGGTGCCGACCCCGGCGAACTCGCGGCCGACGCGGGCGAAGCCGCGGTGCGCGGCGTATTCGCCCGGGCTGATCGCCTGCAGGAAGATCTTCAGCGCGGTGAGGTAGCGCGCGTCGGTGATGTTGAGGTGGCCGTTGTTCTGGGTGTGGGCGTCGATGATCGCGTAGAACTTGCGCTCCTTCTCGGCCTGGTACTTCCAGTAGGCGTCCATGGTGAGGCGGAAGGGGTCTTCCCACTTGTCCCAGTCGTGGACCTTCAGGCCCTCGTACTTCACATACGGGTAGATCTCGTCCTTGCTGTGGTAGCTCGGCTCCCAGCCCAGGTCGCGGGTCAGCAGCTTGTACTTGTCCTTGAGGTTGAGCTTTTTCTTGTCGACTTTCATGTCCATGGCGGGTCTCCGGGGTCAGCTGTTCCAGCGCAGGGTCAGGGTTTCGTCGTCTTCATCGACGTTGCCCGAGAGGGTGATCAGGTTGATCTGCAGTTCCTGCAGGTCGAAGGCGCGGCCGAGCTGCTCTTCGATGGTCTGCTTGCGGATCACCAGTTCGTCGGGGGCGTCGATCTTCACCATCGCCGGCTGGCGATGGACCACCGCCTTGGGGTTGTCGAGTTCGATGGCGTCGATGATCGGGCGGGTTTCTTCGTTGGCTTGCAGGGCAATGAATACGGTGGACATGGCGTGCCTCAGAGCGTGATGCCGATCTTGTCGAGCCGCTGCTTCAGGCCCGCGAGCTGTTCGCAGACGGCCTCGTCCGCTTGGGCGCCAAGCGCAAGCTCAACCACCGGCAGCAGCGCCGCCGCCGCGCGGCTGCTCCATGCCTGCACCCATTCATTGATCTGCGCCTGGTTGTGGGCAGATTCGGCAGCGGCGACCTTCACCACCGCATCCACCCACTTGCGCGTTTCGGCAAACCAGTCGGTCATGAACTGGGTGAGCATCGCTACCGCCGAGCCGCCGCGCACCGAGAGTTCGTCATCGACGATGCGTTCGTAGATCAGCGGATACAGCAGGCCGTCCAGCGCCAGGTTCTGCGCGATGAAGAGTTCGAAGGGGTCGCGCACCACCAGGCAGTCCTCGACATAGCGGCGCAGCGGCTGCCAGGCGGCGCCGTCCATCCACGCGCGCTTGCCGGCTTCCAGCGCTTCGGTGCCGCCCAGCAGCAGGCCGAGGCGCGACAGGTACTGGGCGATGCCGAGGTTGTCCATCGCGTGGTACATGCAGGGCTGGGTGAAGGCGGCGCCGTAGCCGTAGCCGCAGATGAAGCTGTTGTGCTGGTTCGCCCCCCAGGCGGCGTGGCGCAGCGGCACCAGCACCGCCAGCGCGGTATTGCGTAGCGCCTCGGGCAGCATGTCGGCCAGGCCGCGGCTGTCGACGAACTCGAAGTTGGCCTCGGCGGTGTCCTGCTGGCGGGCGCGGGCCAGGGTGTAGGTGTTGTAGTAGTACTGGCGCGGATCCTTCAGCGCATACCAGTCCTGCATCACGATCCTGGTGATGGAAGCGTCGTAGAGCTGCTGCTCCGGCGCCCAGGTGGGGCGGTAGTGCAGGTTCTCGGCGGCCTGGATGTCGTAGCTCGCCTCCTGGTAGCGCGACGCGGGCTTGTCGCCGAAGCGGCGCGCGAGGTGGTCGAAGGTGTTCCGCAACGGCTGGATGCTGACCGTGCGCAGGTCGATCTGCATGGATGTCTCCTTGGCGGACGCGCTGTGGCGGCGTCCTGTTGTGGGTTACTGCGGCTTGAAGCGGGTGCGGGTGGCGTCGGCGAGGCGCCAGTTCCAGTCGTCGGCACCGCCCTCGCCCGCCGCGGCGTCCAAGTGCTCGACGCGGTTGGCGTGGCAGAACTCGGCGAAGGCGGCCGGCGGCAGGATCATCTCGACGAAGATCTCCGGCTCGCCGACGGCGAAGTCGAACTCGACAAAGCCGTCGGGGCGCTCGCCGGTGACGCGGACGTAGCGGCGGGTGGTGTCGAAGGAAAGGGGTCGTTCCATCTCAGGTCACCACGCTCAGGAAGCTCTCGTGCAGCTTGCGCTGCGGGTAGTCCAGCCCGCCGCCGGCGCCCAGCCCGTCGAAGGTCCAGGTGGTGGGCTCGTAGTCCGGGTAGGGCTGGTAGCCGCCCATGAAGGTCTCGAAGCGGTTGCCGGACGGGTCCCAGGCGTAGATCGTGCAGCCGCGGGTGACGCCGTGGCGGGTCGGGCCGATATCCACCTGCACGTTGTTCATCGCCATGATGTCGGCCGCGCGCAGCACCTCTTCCCAGCTTTCGAGCAGGAAGGACAGGTGGTGCAGCTTGCCCGGCTCCGGGTGCTCGACGAAGGCGATGTCGTGCACCTTGTGCGAGCACGACATCCAGATCGCCGCGTTGCCGGCGCCGTCCGGGGTCAGCACCCGCTCCACCAGGTAGAAGCCGAGCACGTCGCAGAAGATCTTCTGCACCTCGGCGATGTTGGGGCCGTAGAGCAGACAGTGGTCGAGGCGCACCGGCGCGATGCCGTTCTCGGAGGCCTTGGTCCACGGCGCCGGGTTGAGCACCTGCAGGCCGTTGCCCACCGCCTGCTTCTCGGCATAAAGCTCGATGTCGTGCCCGGACGGCAGCCGGAAGCGCACCCGCTCGCCGGTGGCCAGCAGCTCGCCGGCGGGGATGCGCTCGGTGGCGAGGCCGTAGGCGCGCAGGTCGCCTTCCAGCTTGTCGAGCGTCGCCTTGTCCAGCACCTTGAAGCCGACGAAGTCGATTCCGGCCCGGTCGGCCTCGCGCAGCACCAGGCTGTTGTGGTCGCGTTCGTCCCAGCACTTCAGATACACCCGGCCTTGTTCGTCGCGGCCGGTTTCCACCATGCCGAGCACGTCGCGGTAGTGGTGCACACCTTCTTCCAGGTTCAGCACGCGCAATTGCGCGTGACCCGGGCGCAGTACGCCAGTCAATGCCATCTGGTACTCCTCCTCGTTATTGGAATGAAACGCCGCTCAGCCCTTGGCGGCCGGGCGGCAGACGCTCTTGTGCATGCGGCCGAGCACACGCAATGAAACGTCGGAAAGCGGATAGGCCTTGCAGGCGAGCAGGCAGCCGCGCGCCTCTTCGTCGGCGCTGACATGGGCGCGGCTCATCACCCCGGTGGTCACCGCGCCGCGGGTGATCTCCACCTTGCAGACCCCGCAGCCGCCGCCGTGGCAGCCGGATGGAATCCCCCGCCGCCCGAGCCGCAGCATCGCCTTCAGCAGGGATTCACCCGGCACGCAGTCGTAGCGCTCGCCGGTGTCCTCGATATGCACGCTCACACCCATGTAGGCCTCCTTTGTCTGCCCTGCCCTTTTTGTCACGCCGGGCTTTTGATTAGCTCCGCTGATGGACAGGTAAGCATTGCTAATGCAGAGGGCGTGCCATGGAGATCAAGTTGTTGTTTTTATTGGGGGTGAGGGAAGAGGCGGGAAACGGGGCGGGGAATGGGACGAGGATCGGCCTTACAAATTGGTAAGGCGGGGGTTTTGGTGGACAAAAACGTCGAGGTGCACTGCAGCAGGGGTGAAGGGCTTTGCCCCCTCCCCTTCAAGGGGAGGGTTGGGGTGGGGATGGGGTCCGCGGCGCCGATTAACCCCATCCCCACCCTAGCCCTCCCCTTGAAGGGGAGGGAACAAAACAAAAACGCCCCATCGGCTCTGAACCGATGGGGCGTATCCAAATGCGCCAAGACCCTCGAGAAACCCTGTACCTGATTCCCGCGCCCGCGCCCTCCCCTACTCCGCCGCGGCCGTGTTCTGCTTCAACCGATAGGCCAGCTGCCGCCGCGTTATCCCCAGCGCCCTGGCCGCATGCGTGAGATTCCCCTTGGCCTGCTGCACGGCCAGTTCGATCAGCCGCGCCTCGTGCGCTTCGAGGTTGAAACCCTCCTTCAGCAGCGCCTCGCACAGCTTGTTGTGCGAACTCTCTCTCGCATCGCACAGATGCCCGCCGGTATCGAGTTCCACGCCGGCAGGCACCACCGACTCCGCGCCGGCGAACAGGTGCTGTTCCTCCAGCCGTCCGCCGGGCGGTGCCAGCAGCACGCCGCGTTCGATCACGTTTTCCAGTTCGCGCACGTTGCCCGGCCAGGGGTAATCGACCAGCGCGCGGATGGCGCGGTCGGTGATGCCCTGCAGCTTCTTGTGATAGACCGCCTCGTACTTGCCGAGCAGGGCCTGGGCGAGCAGCGGGATGTCGCTGCGGCGGTCGCGCAGCGGCGGAATGGCCACCGGGTAGGTGGCCAACCGGTAGTAGAGGTCGGCGCGGAAGCTGCCCTGGCGGATCGCCTGCGGCAGATTGACGTTGGTGGCCGCCACCAGGCGCACGTTCACCTTGCGCGTCTGGTCGTCGCCGAGGCGTTCCACCTCGCCGGACTGCAGCACCCGCAGCAGCTTCACCTGCGCCGCCGGCGACAGGTCGCCCACTTCGTCGAGGAACAGCGTGCCGCCGTCGGCGCGTTCGAAGCGGCCGGCGCGGGATTGCTGGGCGCCGGTGTAGGCGCCCTTCTGCACGCCGAAGAGTTCGGCTTCGATCAGGTCGTGCGGGATCGCCGCGCAGTTGATCGCGATGAAGGGCTTGTCGGCGCGGTCGCTGTGAGCATGCAGCCAGCGCGCGAACACCTCCTTGCCGACGCCGGTTTCGCCGAGCAGCAGCACGTTGATGGTGCTGCCCGCGGCCTTGCGGACCAGGTCGAAGGCCGCCTCGAAGGCGGGGGAATTGCCGATCAGGTCGTCGCGCCGGCAGGCGCCGCCGAGCGAGGCCCGCAGGCGCGCGAGTTCTTCGCGCAGTTCGGCGAGTTCGCCCTCGATGTTGCCGGGGCGGAAGTAGTCGAGGTAGCCGTCGGCGTTGTCCCAATCCTCGGCGGGCTTGCCGACCAGTACGCACTGTTCGTCGCCCTTGCCGACGCAGTGCGTCTCGCGGAACACCACGAAGCGGTTGAAGAAGCGGGTGACATAACCGGAGGCATAGCCGATCAGGCTCCAGCACACCGGGTCGTCGCCGACGCCGAATTCGCGGATGTGGGACTCCGCCTCCCAGGAGTTCTCCCAGGTGACGTCGCCGACGAAGCTGCCTTTTTCCCAGTCCAGCTTCGCGTCGCGGATACGCGCCCGCACCAGGCCTTCGAAGGCGTGCAGTTCCGGCCCGAGGCGGAACACGTCGTAGGGTTCGCCGTTGCCGAACAGCTTGCGCGCGAGGTCGGCGTCCTGCTGCCCGGAGACAAAGCCCATGCGCACCAGCAGGCCGCGGGCGCGCTCCACGCCCAGCGAGCGGAACAGCTCGGTGCGCAGGGCGCCCATCGCCTGCGCGTGCAGCAGCAGCATGCGGCTCTCATCCAGCCAGATGTTGCCGCCGTCGATATCGAAGCGCAGCCGCGAACGCAGGTTGAACTGCTCGACCAGCCCGTGTTTTTCAGTCCCCATCACGCCTCCGGGTCGCGCCCCTCTGCCGGGGGCCTGACCGTGTTCTTCCATAGGCCTCGCACTTTACCGCGATCGTAATAGCCTCGCGCTGCCCGCCACGGTCTTTCGGGATCACGCGGCGGCCGCGGCGAGCGCGGCGTAGGCCTCCTTCACCGCCTGATAGGCGGGCCGCACCTGGGCCGGCGCCAGCTTGCGCGTTTGCTCCAGATCGCCGCTGCGGGCATGGGCGAGCGCGTCGTCACGCACCCGGCGGTAGGCGGCCAGCCTGTCGCGCAGCGTGCGCAGCGGCAGCGCCAAGGCCGCCGCATCCAGGCGGGCGAGCTGGGTGTCCATCTCGCGGTCGAGCGCTTCGATGCGTTCGATATGCGGCAGCGCCTGCGCGGTCGTGCGCGCGTTGAGCACCATGATGTTGTTCACCCGGGTTTCCTCGATCGCGTCGAGCACCGCGCCGAGCGCGTCGTGCTGCACCTCCAGCCGCCCGGCCAGCGCCTTCATGTCGACCAGCTTGAGCATCAGCCCGCGCAGGCCGTCGTTGCAGAGGTTGATGCGGTCGTCGAGCATGCGCGCCAGCGTGTCGACGCCGGTCATCGCCTCCACCACCGCGCCGCCGGTCTGCGCCCCGGCGGTGGCGCGCGCGGCGATCTCGGCCACCGCGCTTTCACTGTCGCGCGCGGCGGCGGCGATGCCTTCCAGCGTCGCCATCGCCTCGCCGCTGCGCGCGACGCCGTCGTGCGCCATGCCGGTCACCGCGTCGATGCCGTGCTTGAGATGGTCGAAACCGCGGCCGATGCCGTCGATGATCTCGTCCACGCTGACGGTCGCCGTCGCGGTGCGTTCGGCGAGCTTGCGCACCTCGTCCGCCACCACCGCGAAGCCGCGCCCCTGCTCGCCGGCGCGGGCCGCCTCGATGGCGGCATTCAAGGCCAGCAGATTGGTCTGCCCGGCGATCTCCTGGATGATGCGGACGATCTCGCCGATGCGCGCCACCTGGCCGCGCAGGCCGTCAAACTCGCGGCCGACACCGGCGATCACCTCGGCGAGTTCCTTCACCCCGGCGGCCACCCGCGCCACCCGCTCGCCGCCGTTGGCGGCATGGCTGCTGACCTGGGTAGCGAGGCCCACCAGATGCGCCGCGCCCGCCGCCACGTCGTCGGCCGCGCCCGCCATCGCCACCACGCTGCCGACCGCCTCGCGCGCCAGCGCGGCCTGGCGGTCGGTGGCGTCCACCACCTCGGTGAAGGTCGACACCTGGCTGCCGCTGAAGGCGGCGAGTTCGCGCGCCAGCCCGCCCATGCGGGTGGCGTAGCCCACCTTGTCCGCCAGCAGTTCGTTCAGGCGGGCCACCGAGGCGGCCGGATCGGCAATCGCCTGCGGGTCTTCCAGCAGCGCGCGGATCGCGTCCACCGCCCCGCCCACCCGCCGGTGCGCGTTCCACGCAATCCACAGCGCCGCCAGCGCGCAGACGACGCCGACCGCGACTGCCGCCCAGCCCGCGCTGCCGCCCACGGCGCCACCCAGGCCGGTCACCGTCAACCCGGCCAGCAACAGCGACGCCTGCGCCGCGCGGCCGCCCGTTCCGCCCGTCACGGCGCTAGTCCTGTGCAACGCGGGCGACCAGCACCGGCAGCCGGGCTTCCGCCAGCAGCCGCGCCGTTACCGAGCCGAGCATCAGCCGCTGCAGCCCGCTGCGGCCGTGCGAGGCGATGAAGATCAGGTCGGCGCCGAGCTTTTCCGCCTGTTGCAGGATGGCCTGGTGCGGATGGTCGGAGACCGCCCACAGTGCCTCCCACACGACACCGGCGGCGGCGCCGGCCTGCTCCGCCGGCTCCAGCACCGCGCGCGCCTCGTCGGCCAGGCGCTGGGCGAAGGCGGCCGGGTCCAGGCTGCGCTCCAGCGCGCCGGCATCGGTGGCGCCGAAGTCGGCCACCGCGTGGAAGAAGGTGACGCGGGCGCCGACCGCGGCGGCGAAATCCAGCGCCTGGCGCGTCAGCGCGGCGGAGATCGCGGAACCGTCCAGCGGGACGAAGAGGTGTTGGTACATGGTTGATCCTCGCGTGGGTCAGGCGGCCTTGGGGCGCAGCAGGAAATGGCCGAGCGCGGGCAGCAGGATCAGCGCGCCGAGCATGTTCCAGATGAACATGAAGGCGAGCAGGATGCCCATGTCGGCCTGGAACTTGATCGGCGAAAACGCCCAGGTCGCCACCGCGATGCCCAGCGTGACGCCGGTCAGCACCACCACCTTGCCGGTGAAGGTGAGCGCCTTGTAGTAGGCCTCGGACAGACTCATGCCGTCGCGCATGCGCGCCAGCGTCACCGTCATCACGTACAGCGCGTAATCCACGCCGATGCCGACGCCGAGCGCGATCACCGGCAGCGTCGCCACCTTCACGCCGATGTTGAGCCACACCATCAGCGCCTCGCACAGCACCGAGGTCAGCGCCAGCGGCAGCACCGCGCACAGCACCGCCCGCCACGAGCGGAAGGTGATGAAGGCAAGCACCGTGACCGCCGCATACACCAGCAGCAGCATCTCGCGGTTGGCCTGGCGCACCACGATGTTGGTCGCGGCCTCGATGCCGGCGTTTCCGGCGGCATTCAGATAGCGCACTTCGCCGTTGCCGTACTGCGCGGCGAAGGCCTCCACCGCGTCGACCACGCTCGCCAGCGTGTCCGCCTTGTGGTCCTTGAGGTAGGCGTAGACCGTGAGCAGGTCGCAGTTCTGGTTGAACATCTCGCGCGGCGCGCGGGTGATGATGGCGTTGAGCACGCCCTGCGAGCGCGGCACTTCGTACCACTTCAGGCTGCCTTCGTTCATGCCGGCGGCCGACACCTTGGCCAGCCCGGCGAGCGACTTGGTCGATTCCACCCCCGGCAGCTGCTGCAGCGCCAGTTCCAGCGCATCCACGCCCATCAGCGTGTCGTAGGCGGCGCAGCCGTACTGGGGCGTCTTCACCATGACGATGTACACATCGCTGCCGGCGGCGTAGTTGGCGACGATGTAGCTGTTGTCGCGGTTGTAGCGGGAATCCGCCCGCAGCTCCGGCGCGCCGGGGTCGGTGTCGCCGATCTTGAGCTGGAAGCTGAGCACCAGACCCGCAACGCCCATCACCGCCGCCACGGCCACCGCAATGCCCGCCCACTTGCGCTGGGTGAAGAGGTCGAGGAAGGCCCAGAACGGATGCTTGCGATGCGCGCTGTCCGCCGCCTCCATCAGCTCCGCCTTCAGGCTGCGGCGCGCGGCTTCCGGGCTGACCCCGGTGTAGGACAGCAGGATGGGCAGCAGCACCAGGTTGGTGAAGATCAGCACCGCCACGCCGATGCTGGCGGTGACCGCGAGGTCCTGGATCACCTGGATGCGGATCACCATCAGCACCGCGAAACCGACCGCGTCCGCCAGCAGCGCGGTGACGCCGGCGAGGATCAGGCGGCGGAAGGTGAAGCGGGCGGCGACCAGCTTGTGGGTGCCGCGGCCGATGTCCTGCATGATGCCGTTCATCTTCTGCGCGCCGTGGCTCATGCCGATGGCGAACACCAGGAAAGGCACCAGCACCGAATACGGATCCAGCTCATAGCCCAGCGTCGGCAGCAGCCCGAGCAGCCACACCACCGCCACCACCGAGCACGCCACCACCAGCACGGTGCTGCGCACGCAGCGGGTGTACCAGTACAGCACCGCGGTGCAGATGCCGATGGCGAGCAGGAAGAACAGCGCCACCTGGCGCAGGCCGTCGATCAGGTCGCCGACCACCTTGGCGAAGCCGGTGATGTGGATGCGCACATGCTGGCCGTCGTAGCGCTGGCGCAGCTCTTCCAGGCGCTGGCCGAGGTCGCCGTAGTCGATGCGGCCCGTGCCGTCGGCGCGCGCTTCCTGCAGCGGCACCAGGATGATGCTGGAGGCGAAGTTGCCCGCCACCAGCTGGCCGATCTCGCCGGAGCGTTCGACATTGAGCCGCACCTGCTCGACGCTTTCGGCCGAGCCGTCGTAGTCGTCCGGGATCACCGGCCCGCCGTCCAGCCCGTCTTCGGTGACGCCGGTCCAGCGCACGGCCGGCGTCCACAGCGACTTCATGAAGGGCCGGTCCACCTCCGGGAACAGGAACAGCTCGTCGGTGATCTTGCGCAGGGTGTCGAGGTATTCCGGCGTGAAGATGCTGCCGTCGGTGCTTTCCACCGCAATCCGCAGCGTGTTGCCGACGCCGGCCAACTGGGCGCGGTTGTCGAGGAAATTGGCGATGTAGGCGTGCTGCGTCGGAATCATCTTCTCGAACGCGGCGTTGAGCCGCAGGCCGCCGATCTGCCACGCCAGCAGCAGCGTCGCCAGCGCGCACAGCGCGACGACCACCAGGCGATGGTTGAACAGCAGGCGCTCGATGCGCGAACCGGACTCGCGGTCGAAGTCTTCGAGGCGCATCACCACGGCATCGGCCGCGCCGGTATGACTGGGGTTCATCACTTGCCTTCCGTACTGGAATCAATCGGGGCGAGGCGCAGCGGGCCGCGCACGCTGGCCATCACCAGGGTTTTGTCGGCGCCCTCGGCGAGCGCGGTGAAGCGCGGCCCGGCGCTGGCCGGCAGTTCGTCGAAGCGGGCGCCGCCGTCGCTGCTGCGCAGCAGGCGGCCGGCCTCGTCCACCAGCACCAGCGCGCCGTCGGCGAGCCGCGTGCCGGCGACCACCGATTCGCCGCGGCCGGTGTTCACCTTGGTCCACGTGGCGCCGGGCGCCGGCTGGTGGAAAAGGTTGCCGCGCAGGCCGAACACCACCGCGCCGTCGCCGGCAAGCAGCGCGCCGAAGAAGGTGCCGTTGTAGGGCGAGGCGAGCGGCGCGAAGCTGGCGCCGCCGTCTTCCGACGCGAACATCGCGCCCTGCTCGCCCACCACCAGCAGGCGCGCACCCTGGCGGGCGATGGCGTAAAGATGGCGGCCGCGCGGGTCGCCGATGCGGTCCATGATCGAGTGCCAGCTGCGGCCGCCGTCCTCGGTCGCCAGCGCCAGGCCGTAGGCGCCGACCACGAAGCCGCGCTGCGCATCGACGAAATGCACGTCGAGCAGCGGCTTGTCGGGGCCGTCGTCGACGAGGCGCTGCGCATCCGCCAGCCGGCGCGCGCTGGCGGCATCGCCCGCGGCGGCGGCCTGCGCCGCTTCCAGCACGCGCTGCGCCGCCTGGCGGCCGTCGAGCTGGCGCGCCCAGGTCTTGCCGCCGTCGGCGCTATGCAGCACCACCCCGCCGTGCCCCACCGCCCAGCCGTGCTGCGCATCGGCGAAGTGCACATTCGTCAGCGCCACGCTCACCGGCACCGCGTCGGCCTGGCGCCAGCGCGCGCCGTTGTCGTCGGACAGCAGCACGGTGCCGCGCTCGCCCACCGCCACCAGGCGGTCGCCGGCGCGGGTGATCGCCAGCAGCAGCGCGGTGTTGGCGCGCGGCGAGCTGGCCGCCGGCCGTTCGAGCAGATCGAAGCGCGCGGCGGATGGCGCTTCCGGGGCGGCCGCGTGCAGCGGCGGCAGCGTCAGGCCGAGGGCGAGCAAGACCGCCCCGACCCGCCGCCCGGTAGAGATTCTGGTGTTCATGATGTCGTGTTCCCTGGCGCCGGCGATGGCCGGCTCAGCGCGGCGTCCGCGGCCGCCGACGGGCCGCGGAGGGACCGCTGAAGCAGACAGGATCAGCGCACGGCCTCGGCCGCGACCGCATCCCCGGTGAAGTAGTTTTCGCTCTTGCGCGGCACCACGCGGAAGTCCTCGCCGTTGAGCGCCTGGATCACGCTCATGGTGCCGGCCTGCAGGTTGAACACGGTGGCGGTCTTGATCAGCGTGGCCGGCACGCTCGGCACCACGAAGGGCGTTACCTGGGTGGTGCGCCACAGCTTGCCCTCGGCGTCGTAGCCGTCCATCAGCAGCAGCAGCCAGCTGTCCTCGTCGAAGTAGAAGCGGCGCTTGGGCACGGCGTGGCGCTTGCCGGAAGCGACCGTGGCTTCCACCTCCCACACCCGGTGCAGCTCCCAGCGCACGTGGTCGGGGTTGAGGTGGTGCTTGGCGATGGCGTCGTCCAGCTTCGCGCCGATCAGGCCGTTGGTGTTGTACGGCACGTACATCTCTTTCTTGCCGACGATCTTCCAGTCGTAGCGGTCCATCGCGCCGAAGAAGCCCTGCACCTCGTCGAAGTAGTTGGCGCCGGAGGCGACGAAGTCGGGCGTGTCGTAGGCCACCGTGGGCGCACGCCGCACGCGGCGCTGGCCGACCAGGTACTGCCAGGCCTGGCGGGGGTTGGCCGGGTCGATGGTGTCGCGGATGACCAGCGACTCGCCGGCCTTGAACGGAGGCTCCAGCGTGTTGAAGCGGAACATCGCGTACTCGCCCGACCAGCGCTCCGGCGCGCCGTCCTTGTAATAGAACGGGTACTGGAAGGCGATGTCGTTGCGCGTCGCCAGCGTGTGGCTGCCGTCGGCGTTGCCGACGATGTTCTTGAAGCGGTACTCGATGGACTCCGCCTCGACCCGCATCAGGTAGTTCCAGATGACCTCGGCGCCGTCCTTGGGAATCGGAAACGGCGTGCCGCCGAAGCAGCCTTCCAGCGAGCGCTTCTCGTCCTTCAGCGAACAGCGGGTGGCGTTCTTGAAGGCGTTGTCATACACATGCTGGGGCGCGGCGGCGGTGCGCTGGGTCGGGTAGACGTCGACGCGGAAGCTGTCCGGGTACTTGGCGAGCAGCAACCGGGTGCCCTCGCTGAGCTTGTCGGCGTACTGGGCGGCGTTCTTCGCGCTGATCTGCAGCAGCGGCTTCTCGTTGGCGAGGAACTGCGTCGGGATGTCGCCGAGCTTGTTGCCGGCCACCGGCTTGGTCTGGCCGCCGTTCCAGGCGGGAATGCTGCCGTCCTTGTTGCCGGCGCGCTCTCCGCCCAGCGGCGTCAGCGTGGTCTTGAGGGCGGCGGCCTCGGCCTCGGTCACCGCGGCCTGGGCCTGCGGTGCGATTGCGAGCAGTCCGCCAATGGCGATGCACAGCATCTTTATGCGCAACATGGTCGTGTCTCCAGTCGTTGTAGTCGTGTTCAGAACGTGCGCTGCACGGAGAGCGAGATGAAGTCGCGGTCGCCGTGGAAGTTCTGGTAGGAAAGCTCCGGCACCGCGGTGTTGTAGCGGATCACCGAACCGGCGGAGCCGATGTAGTGCGTGTAGTTCACGCTGGCCTGCCAGGTCTTCTGGTAGTCGCCCTTCACCCCGATGGAGATGTTGCCGCCGTGCTCCGAGGGGAACAGCGCGCCGTTGACCGAGCTGCGCCCGGAGATGCCGTAGCTCACGCCGATCGGCACCTGCAGGTCCAGCCCCGGCACCACCTGGAAGTACTCCGGCTGGAAGATGAACTGCACCGCGCTGGCGTCGCGGGTGGCGCGCGGATCGAGCTGGTCGGCGTTCTTGCTGATCGACAGCCGGCGGTTGAAGGCGAACTCGCCGATGAAGGAGGCGCCGTCCCACAGCGGGCTGGCACTGAGCACGCTGAGTGCCGACAGGTTGAGGTGCATGGTTTTGCCGACCGGGTAGGCGGCGCGGCTGTCGCCGTTTGCGGTGGCGTTGCCCGGCATGATCACCGTGTTGCCGCTCGCCACCAGCGGCATGTTGTCGCGGAAGGAGAGTTCGCCCGCCACATTGGTGTCGCCCAGCAGGGTGCTGAAGCTCGCACCCACCATGCGGATGTTCTCGCCGAAGACCTGCACGTAGTCGCCGATGCTGCCGGCGCGCGCATTCACGCCGGGGCGCACGTAGAACTGGGGCATCTTGTCGTGGTAGCGCGCGGCGTAGAAGCCGAACTCGGTGTCGTCCAGCTTCAAGCGCAGCTGCACGCCGCCCTGCCCCGAATCCCGCGCCTCGATGTCCTTGCCGCGGAAGGCGGCGACGCCCGGCCCGAGGATCAGCGATTCGCCGCCCTCGTCGACGAAGTCGGCAAAGCTGAAGTAGCTGCCCGCCGCCGGCAGGCGCGTCTTGCGCCATTCGAACTGGTAGTAGGCGCCAAGGGTGACGTTCGGGTTGATCTGCACCTGGCCGGAGATCTGCCCGATCGGCCGCAGGATCTCCTTGAACTGCGAATTGGGCACCGACAGCGCCTTGATGAGGTCGAGCGAGGTCTGCGCCGCGGCGATGCCGTTGGAACCGAAGAACAGGCTCTCGCCGTAAAGCTGGGTGAAGCGCCCGGCCTTGACGTTCACATTCATGTCGCCCGGGCTGAGGTTGGCGTAGGCGAAGGCGTCCAGCACCTCGGCCTTCTGACCGTGCAGCTTGCGGGTGGAACGGGTGAATTCGTCGTAGTCGGCCGAGCGCGAGTTCACCAGCGCGCCGCCGAGGGCGCCGGGGTTGTCGTTGCTGCGGTGATAGACGCTGTCGTACCAGCCGGCGCCACTCAGGCGAAAGCCGTAATCGCGCTTGTAGCGGAAGTCGAGTTCGGTCAGCAGGTCGAGCCGGTTGGAGATCAGCCCGCGCCCGAAGTTGAGATCGCCGTCGTTGGTGTTGGCCTGGGTGCCGATCGAGTTGTCGGCCACGTTGCGATCGGCGCCGGTCACCCGCCACGCGGCGCTGTACTTCACCGTGTTGTCCCAGCGCAGCACCACGTCCGGATTGCCGGTATCGATGGTCGCGGCCCCCGCGGCCGCCGGCAGCAGCCCGCCGAACGCGACGGCCAGGGCCTGGACCAGACGGCTGCAACGGACCACGCCCGGACGGACGGCCTGCCTTGATTCAAACGCCATGTCTTCCTCCTGTAGTTTTTTTGCTGATGGCGACGAGGACGGAGAGCCGCGTGGACTTTCTCCTTCCCCTTCAAGGGGAAGGCGGGGATGGGGATGGGGTTGGAGCACTCGCGGCGCCTGACCCCATCCCCACCCCAACCCTCCCCTTGAAGGGGAGGGAGTCAAAACCGCAGCCAAACCACTTCACCCCAACCTTCATCACCATCAGTTCGTTCTTGCCGACCGGGCCCCGCCTTTCCCGCGAGCCCCGGCCGCCATGAGGAAAAATTACCGGCGTGCCTCATTACCGTCCAATACCAATTCAAGGCTCGCGTAATACCTTCGCGGTATGATCAATCTCCACGCCCCACCCAACCGGAACCCCGCTCATGGATATCCGCCAGCTCCGCTA
This sequence comes from Azoarcus olearius, assembly GCF_001682385.1. Taxonomy (NCBI): domain Bacteria; kingdom Pseudomonadati; phylum Pseudomonadota; class Betaproteobacteria; order Rhodocyclales; family Zoogloeaceae; genus Azoarcus; species Azoarcus olearius. Next base: position 2,111,298 of record NZ_CP016210.1, on the reverse strand, counting down.
CTTCATCGCCGTCGCTGAGGAGGCGAACATCGGGCGGGCCGCCACCCGGCTGCACATGTCGCAGCCGCCGCTGACGCGCCAGATCCAGCAACTGGAAGAAGAACTCGATACCCAGCTCTTCGTGCGCACGCCGCGCGGCATGGAGCTGACCCAGGCGGGCACGCTGTTCCTGGCCGAGGCGCGCAACATCCGCGCGCTCATCGAACAGGCCACCGAGCGCACCCAGCGCGCCGGGCAGGGCAAGCTCGGGCGGCTGGACGTGGCGATCTTCGGCTCGGCCATCCTCGACCGCATCCCCAAGCTGATCCTGAATTTCCGCAACGAATACCCGGACGTGAACGTGGTGCTGCACACCATGACCAAGGCCGAGCAGATCTCGGCCTTGCGGCAGAACCGCATCACCGTCGGCTTCAACCGCATGCTCGCGCCGCTGCCGGACATCCGCAGCGAGGTGATCGCCACCGAGTCGCTGCTGCTCGCGGTGAACCTCAACGATCCGCTGGCGGCGCAGCCCGCGCTGCCCTTCGAAGTGCTCGCGCGGCGCCCGGTCATCCTGTTCCCCTCCGGCGCGCGGCCCAACTTCGTCGACAAGGTGCTGGCGCTGTGCGAAGCGCGCGGCTTCCTCCCCGAAGTCGCGCAGGAGGTGGGTGACGCGGTCACCGGCGTGGCGCTGGTGGCCAGCGGCTTTGGCGTGTGCATGGTTCCGGAATCGGCAACGACGCTGCAGTACCCGGGCGTGGTCTATCTCCCCTTCGAGGACGCGCCCGCCGAGGCCCGGGTGGACCTCAGCTGCATCTACCGCGCGGACGACCATTCGCCGATCCTGTCGACCTTCCTCGCATCCATCCGCGCTACCTCGGCGGCATTGCAGGACGCGGCGGCGGCCTGATGCGGCCGATGCTGCAACCCTGCCACCCCTCCCCTGCACCGGCCGCCCGGGCGGCACGCCGCAGGCGTATTCACCCCTCGCGGATTAGGGTTTGCGGCAGTGCAGCAATTTTGCCCGCCTGCTGTACACTCGCGCGCTGCCGCCGGAGGCGCCTCCCTCGTTCGCCAACGGTGACATATCCCAAACCAGCAGCCTGGCTGCGCATAACAAGGATGCCCCTATGCATTTCGACATCGTGATCGTCGGCGGTGGTGCCGGTGGCCTGGAACTCGCCGCGAAGCTCGGCCGTAAACTCGGCCCGCGTCTTGGCCGCGAACGGGTACTGCTGGTGGACCGCGCGGTATTCCACATCTGGAAACCGACCTTGCACGAAGTCGCCGCGGGCACGCTGGATGCGCACCAGGAAGGGCTGTCCTACACGGTGCTGGCGCGCCGCAACCACTTCAGCTTTGCGCTGGGCGAACTCAGTGCGCTCGATACGGAACGGCGCCTGATCACGCTGGGCGAGACCCGCGACGAGCGCGGCGAAGTGCTGGTGCCGACGCGCACCGTCAGCTTCACCCGGCTGGTGCTGGCGATGGGCAGCGGCTCCAACTCCTTCGGCACGCCGGGCGCGGACAACGCCTACGTGCTGGAACACGCCAGCGACGCCCAGCGCTTCCACGCCAAGCTGCTGGCCGCGTTTGCGCGCGCCTCCTTCTCCGCCGAGAAGACGCTGGCGGTGGCGATCGTCGGCGGCGGCGCCACCGGCGTGGAGTTGTCGGCCGAACTGATCGAAGCGCACAACGAACTGCTCGAAGGCCTGGGCAGCGAACAGCGCTTCCGCCTCGACATCGCGCTGGTGGAAGCCGGCGACCGCATCCTTGCCGGCCTGCCGCCGCAGATTTCGGCGCAGGCGCGCCTGGCGCTGGAGCGCAAGAACGTGCGCGTGCTCACCGGCACCCGCGTCACCGAAGTGCAGCGCGACCGGCTGGTGACCACCGCGGGCGAGATTCCCGCCTCCATCATCGTGTGGGCCGCGGGCATCAAGGCCGCCGACGCCAACCGCGGCTTCGGGCTGGAAACCAACCGCATCAACCAGTTCGTGGTGAACGACCGGCTGGAGACCTCGGTGTCGGGCGTCTATGCGCTGGGCGACTGTGCCGCCTGCAAATGGGAAGGCGACAAGCTGGTGCCGGCGCGCGCCCAGGCCGCGCACCAGCAGGCCGACTACCTCACCGCGGTGCTGCTGGCCGCGCTCAACGAAGGCCGGGTGGATGCGCCCTTCGTCTATCGCGACTTCGGCTCGCTGGTGTCGCTGGGCGAGAACAAGGGCATCGGCAACCTGATGGGCGGGCTGTCGGGCCGCAACTTCTTCGTCGAGGGCCTGATCGCGAAGTGGATGTACATGTCGCTGCACCTGATGCACCACCGCGCCATCCTCGGCATCGGCAAGACCGCGGTGCTGGCGCTGGCGCGGCTGCTGCAGCAGCGCGTGTCCGGCCGGCTCAAGCTGCACTGAGAGCGGCCGCCACGCTCGCCGCGTTGGCGAAGGGTCGGCTCGGCACGGCCGACCCGCTCAGCGGCTCCGGGCGGCCGGGCGCCACCGCGGTTGCACAGGCTCAGGCCGCGCCCGGTTTGCCGGCGCGCCGCCGGCGGTAGTCCGGCAGCGCCAGCGACCGCCACAGATACCACGCGGCCACCGTGCGATACGGGCTGCATACCAGCCCGGCGCGCGCCATCTCCTTGCGGCCCGGCATCTCGTCCAGCGACTTCAGGTGGCGGTAGCCCTCGCGCACGCCGAAGTCGTCCACCGGCAGCACGTCGATCCGTTCCAGCGTGAAGATCAGCAGCATCTCCACCGTCCAGCGGCCAATGCCGCGCAGTTCCACCAGGCGGGCGATCAGCGCCTCGTCGTCCATCGACACCGCATCCGCCCGGCTCGGCACCAGGCCGCTCAGCGTGCCCTGCGCGATGCCGTGGATGGTTTCGATCTTGCGGGCGGAAAAGCCGCAGCCGCGCAGCGCGTCGAAGCCGGTCGCGAGCAGTTGTTCCGGTTGGGGAAACGCGCTGTCTGGATAGAGCGCCAGCAGGCGGCCGATGATGCGGTCGCCCACGCTGGTGGCGAGCTGCTGGTAGGCGACAGCGCGCACCAGCGCCTCGTAAGGTTCGCGGGCCGGCTTGGGTTGCAGCAGGCAGGGGCCGACCGCGGCCACCAGGCGCGCCCAGTCAGCGTCGATGCCGGCCAGGTGCGCGGTGGCCTGCTGGTACAGCTCGGCCTTCGCGCGCGGTAGGGTGTCGGGTGTATCCATCAGCCGGGATGCGAACTCGGGCCTTCATGATGCCCGCTGCTTGCCGGAGCGGGCATCCCGTTTCCTGCTGTCGAATCCGGATTCGGCTGCAACGGCTTCCCCGCCGCCTCGCCGCTTCAGCGCCTGCCCTCGCCCGCGCCCATCGGCATCGTCGCCAGGCCTTGCGGCGGGGCGCCGGTGGTTTCGGCCATCAGCGTCTGCACCTGGCGCAGGTGTTCCAGCACGGCCGGCAAGGTGTCCTTGGCGAGATGCTGGACCGCGGCGTCCTGCCCGGAGCCGATTTCCCATTCCAGCAGCTGCACCGTCTTCTGGTGGTCGACCAGTTGCGTCTCCAGGTAGGCGGCATCGAAGGCGCGGCCCGACAGCGACTCCAGCCGCTGGCGCGCGGCCTGCTGGTCGGGCTGGGGCGTGGTCGGCGCCGGCAGCCGGCGGTCGCGGGCCAGCCGGTCCAGCTTTTCGCGGGTGGCGGAGTGGTCCTCCGTCATCTGCCGCGCGAAGGCCTGCACGCGCGGGTTGGAGGACTTGGTCAGCGCGAGGTGGCCGGCCTCCACTTCGCCCAGGTTGCCCATTGCGGCGAGCTTGAGGAAGAGGCGGTCCTGCGGATTGGTTTCCCCTGGCGCGGGCGTGCCGGGGCGGGCTTCGGCGGTGGCGGGATCGGTCATACCGGGGTTGCCAAGCTGCGCGCGGGCCGGCAGCGCCACGAGCGCAAGCGCGGCCAGCGCGAGGATGGAGCGGGTGTGCATGGTGGTCTCCTCAGAGCGTCAGCATGTAGGCGACGAGGGCGTCCTTTTCCTGCTGCGTGAGCTTGAGGCCGAGCACCAGGTTGAAGAACTCCACGGTATCGGCCAGCGTGGGCAGGCGGCCGTCGTGCAGGTAGGGCGGCGAATCCTTGATGCCGCGCAGCGTGAAGGTCTTGATCGGGCCGTCGGGCAGCGCGACCTGGTCATTCACCGTCTTGCCCACCTTGTAGAAACGTTCCAGCTTGAGGTCATGCATGCGGTCGTCCAGGAAGTGCGGCGGGGTGTGGCACTCGGCGCAGCGGCCCTTGCCGTTGAAGATGCGCTCGCCGGCCAGTTCCTGCGCGGTGGCCTTTTCCGGAATCAGGCGGCCGGTCACGTCCAGCTTGGGCGCGGGCGGAAAGTCGATGATGTTCTGCATCTGCGCCATCATCGCCACCTGGTTGGGGCGGTCGGGCAGATGCACGCCCTTGCGCGTGGCGCTGACGTGGTCGCCGTTGAAGTAGGCGGTGCGCTGCTCGAACTCGGTGAAATCCTCCACCGAGCGCAGCGAGCGTTTGGAACCGTGGATCTGCTGGTTGAACATGCCGCGCAGGCTGGTCGTGTCCAGCCGGAAGCGGGCGGACTGCGGGCGCACGTCGGGCGTCAGGTGGAACGCCGCGTTCGTGTGGAAGTTGGTGTGGCAATCCAGACAGGCCACGCCCATGCTCGGCTCGGCCACCTTGCGGTCCTCGGTCTGGTTGAACTCTTCCTGCGGGAAGGGCGTGAGCAAGAGGCGCAGCCCCTCCATCTGCACCGGCGTGATGATGCCGTTCATGATTTCGTAGAAGTTGCGCAGCGACAGCACCTGCCCGCGCGACACGTCGCCCAGTTCCGGATGCGTGGTCAGGAAGATCGGCGGCGGAAACTCCGGCGTCAGGTGGTCCGGCAGGTCCAGATCGACATCGAAGCGGCGCAGGTCGCGCTGCTCCAGGCGGGCGATGGCGTCGATCTGGCCTTGCGGAAACACCTGGCCGCCGGTGGCCTGCTTCACGTGCGGCAGCGGGCGGAAGCCCTGCGGCAGCAGATCGCGGTCACGGATCTCCTCGGCGCTGAGGCCGGCGAGGCGATCCCAGCTCATGCCGCCGCCCAGCTTCACCCGCGCCCCGCCCTGCACCGCCTTGCGCCCGCCGGACATCATCGCGCCCGGCTGCGGACGGTCGGACAGGTCGTAGCGTTCGTTCAGCAACGCGGCCTGGCGCTTCATCACCTCGGCCTTCTGCTGCTCGTCCATCCGCTTCACTTCGGAAAACGGCTGGGTCGGCAGCGGCCGATAGGTGGCGTCGGGCGGCAAGGGATCTGCCTGCGCGCCCGTGGTGAACGCAACGACGGAAAGAACGAGCAATGTCGGTCTGTACATGATGGAAGCCTCCCTGAGAACCCGCTGAGCCGCAGGCGCAATGCCCGGCCTGCGCCGCGGATGCGCTTCCTGCAAGCGGTGTTCCCGTCCGCCATATGTCGTTGGCGTCGATGCCGGTGTACTTCCATTGCAGAAACAGGAAATCCCGTTACGTCGGATGCAGATATTGCGCGCCTGGCCATCGCCCGACTCGCGCATCGGGCGGGCGCGGACCCAACCGCCCGGGCTCGCCGAAGGTCATACGAAGCCCTTGCCTTTCGTATGGTCATGGATAGAATGCGAATAATTCGCAATATCACTACAATTCGTTACAGCCAGCAAGGCATCGACAGCCCAGCCAGCCAACAACTGACTTCCGGACGCTGTCATCGTGCCTTCCTTTCGCCTGAAATCCCTCTGCCTGCTCGTCGCGGGCGCCTGCTCCCCTGCCCTGGCCCAGACCACCACGGCCGATTCCACTGCGCTTTCCGAGGTACTCGTGGTCGGCCAGCGCGATGCCCAGATCGAACGCAAGCACTCGGAGATCCAGAAGATCGTCATCTCCGAGACCGAGATCGAACGCTACGGCGACGCCACCGTCGGCGAGGTGCTGCGGCGCCTGCCCGGCATGACCTTCACCGGGCCGGCCGGCGTCACCAAGGACATCCGCATGCGCGGGCTGGACAAGGGCTATACCCAGTTCCTGATCAACGGCGAACCGGTGCCCGCGGCCAAGAAGGAGCGCCAGATCCAGGTGGACCGGCTGCCGGCGGACATGATCGAGCGCATCGAGATCATCCGTAACCCGAGCGCGCTGTACGACGCCAACGGCATCGGCGGCACGGTGAACATCGTGCTCAAGAACCGCGCCGACGGAATCACCCGCCTGCGCGCGGCCTACGGCCGCAATGGCGACATGGAGGTGGGCGACGTGGTGGCGCAGTGGTCGCGCCGCTTCGACGACCTCGACGTGTTGCTCGCCGTTTCGCACACCGTCGGCGCCGAGGATGTGGACGAAGACAAGATCGCCTACAACCCCAACGGCACCGTGAAGCAGGTCGACCTCAAGGAGAAGCCGGTACGCAAGGACGAAACCCTGTTCGCACCGCGCTTCGTATGGCATTTCGGCGACGACCGGCTGACGCTGGAACCCTTCGTTTCCAAGGGCAGCGAGCGCAAGGACGAGCCGACCACCACCTACAACGCCAGCGGCGCGGTCACCAAATCCACCGACAAGGACGAGGACAAGACCGACACCATCAGCCGCATGGCGATGCGCTACGACGGCAAGACCGGCTGGGGCGACTGGTTCGTGAAGGCCGGCGTGCAGGAAGCGGAAGAAAAGAAGGACGCCACCACCTACGAGTACCGGGCCAACGGCACCCTCAGCAAGACCACGCTGGAAGACGAAACCCTGCGCGAACGGGGCGTCTATGCCGGCACCGGGCTCAGCCTCGCCCTCGGCGGCGGCCACCGCCTCTCCGCGGGCCTCGAGTGGCGCGACGGCGACTACCGCAACCGCAAGACCAAGACCGAGAACGGCGCCGACAAGTCCGACGCCAAGGACCGCTTCGACATCGACGAAACCCGGCTGATCGCCTATCTGCAGGACGACTGGCGCATCAACGCCGACCATGCGCTGACGCCCGGCGTCCGAGTCGAACGCATCTCGCGCGAATCGACCGACAGCAACGGCGTCAGCCGCAAGAACGATCTCACCGGCACCAATCCCTCGCTGCACTACCGCTGGGGGGTGGTGGAAGACCTCAACCTGCGCGCCAGCGTCGCGCGGACCGTCAAGCTGCCCAAGTTCGACGAACTCAACCCCTTCCTCAAACTCGAGAGCGGCGTCTACAAGGGAGGCAACCCCGACCTCAAACCGGAAACCGCGCTCGGCTACGAACTCGGTCTGGAGCACTACTTCTGGGGCAACCGCGGCGTGGTGGGGCTGAATTTCTACCGCCGCGATGTGGACGATTTCATCCAGAAGGAAGAACGGCTGGAAGGGGCACTCCGGGTGGAACGTCCCTACAACGTCGGCGAAGCCCGCTTCTGGGGCGCCGAACTCGACTGGCGCATCCCTCTGCTGCGCAGCGGCGCCCACGAGCTGACGATCACCGGCAACCACAGCGAAATGCGCGGCCGGGTGAAGGTGGCCGGCGTGCCGGGCACCAGCGAGGTCAAGGACATGCCGCCGCGCGTCACCAACCTCGGGCTCGACTGGCTGCATCGGCCGACGATGTGGGCCGCGGGCTTCAGCGTGAATTACCAGCCGAACTTCACCACCGACGGCGTCAATGCCGACGGCGTGCGCGAGATCAAGCGCCGCGAGGCCGCTACCCAGCTCGACCTCTACCTGGGCAAGACCATCAGCGCGGAGGCCGAACTGCGGCTGATCGCCAAGAACGTGCTCGCGGTCGACAAGGAAGAGGAAACCACCAAGTACACGAGGGCCGGCGCCCTCAGCAGCCACGAGTGGAAGGTGGAGCATTCCCGGCCGATGCTGATGGTCACCCTGGAAAGCCGCTTCTGACCCACCGACGCTAAAGGAGTCTTCGATGAAGCTTCGTTTCGACAGCCGCAAGTGGCATATCTGGGTCAGCGTCATGCTCGCGCTGCCCATCCTCGTCGTCGCCGTCACCGCGGTGTTCATCGCCCACAGCAAATCGCTGCGCCTCGCCGAAATCCCGGTGGCGGCCGGCTGGCTGCCCGGTTATGGCGGCGGCGAGGCGGCCAAGGTGCAGAACGAAGCACGCGCCACCCTGTTCACCCGTGGCGGCACGCACTACGTCGGCACCACCGGCGGGCTCTACCGGCTCGAGCAGGGACGTCTGGTGGCCGAACCGGGCTTCGCCGGCAACCAGATCCGCGGCCTCGCCGAGGCGGACTGGGGCCTCGTCGCCGCCACCAGGCAGGGCGTGTGGGTGGCGCGCGACGGCCAGTGGCAGCGGATGCGTGGCGGCGACGCCTGGAGTGCGGCCACCCGCGCCGACGGCAGCGTCGTGGTGGCGGTCAGGGACGAAGGCCTGCTGGTCAGCGCCGATGGCAGCCAGTGGCAGGCGGACACCGCTGTCATGCCGGCACTGGCGGCACTCCAGGGCGAGGGCGGCACCGATACGGTCACGCTGGCCCGGCTGGTGATGGATCTGCACACCGGCAAGGCCCTGCTCGGCAAGAACCTCGAATGGCTGTGGATCGACCTCGTCGGCCTGGCGATGACGCTGCTGTCGCTGACCGGCGTCTACATGTGGTGGCGCGGAGAGCGCCGCAAACGCGCGTTGCAGGCCAACCGCGGCGCGGCCCCTTCGCCCGCAGCCGCCGCCGCGCAGGCATGAAAGCGGTTGCGCTGGCGCTCGCGGCGCTTGGTCTCGCGGGCCTCGCCTTCATCGCCTTTCTGCTGGTGGACGGACTGCGCGCGGTGTACCAGCGGCGGCGGGAAGAACGGCGCCAGCGCCCGCTCCGGCTGGTGGTCCGCAGCCGCGAGGAAGTCGGCGGGGAACTGCTCCGGCTCACGCTCGCCCATCCGCGCCGGCGCCCCCTGCCGGTCTTCGAAGCCGGCCAGCACCTGATGATGACGGCCCCCGCCGGCCGCGGTGGCGGCGCGATACGACGGGCCTACTCGCTGGCCGCATGGCATCCGCGGCCCACTTGGTACGAACTCGGCATCAAGCGCGAAGCGCAGGGCGCGATGTCGTCGTGGGCCTGGAATGCGCTGCTGCCGGGTGCAGTTGTGGATGTGTCGCCGCCGCGCGGCGACTTCGTGGTCGCCGATGACGAGCTCGATCTGGTGCTGATCGCCGGCGGCATCGGCATCACGCCGATGCGCGCCATGCTGCATGCCAGCCTCGCGCGCCCGCGCGCTCGCCGCATCGTGCTGCTGCACGCCGCGCGCCACGCCGGCACGCTGCTCTACCGCGGCGAGTTCGAGAGCCTGGCCTCGCTGAATCCGCACTTCAGCTACCTGCCGATCGTCTCCCGTCCCGATGGGTTCTGGCGCGGCGAGCGCGGCCGGCTGGACGCGCACCGGGTGCTCGCCGCCGTGCCCACGCCGCAACAGGCGCGCTTCTACCTGTGCGCCGGGCAGGCGCTGATGGAAGACCTGGGCGGCGGCCTCATCGCCGCCGGCATCGACCCCGCGCGCATCCACAGCGAAGCCTTCGGCGCCGCCAGCGCGGCCGGCGGCCACGGCCAGGTGATCACGCTCGAGGACGGCCGCCGCATCGACACCGCCGGCGAGCCCAGCCTGCTCGCCACGCTGGAAGCCCACGGCTGCGCACCGCCCTCCGATTGCCGCGCCGGCAGTTGCGGCGAATGCCGGATGCGGCTGGACGCCGGCGCGGTGCGCTGGCTGATGGCCCCGGCCTGCGCGGTAGCGGACGGCGAGATACTGCCCTGCATCTGTCGGGCCGCGGGCGACCTGCGGCTACGTGCCGCGTGACTGCCGGCACCTACACCGGCTTCGCCACCATCAGCCAGAAGATCGCGACGAAGGCGAAAAAGGCCGGCACGCCGAGCGCGAACCAGCCGCGAAACACGCGCCAGTAGGCAGGCGGCAGCGGATCGCCGGCTGCCGCGGCGGCGTGGGCGATGTCGCGCAGGCGCATCTGCAGATGCACCACCGGCAGCCAGCACGCGATTGCGAGCCCGTACAGCCAGTAGGACTTCACCAGCCAGCCGCTGTCGGGCGGAAAGCCCGCGGCGCGGATCAGCAGGTAGCCGGTCAGCGGTTGCAGCAGCGCAGTGGTGGCGGTGAACAGCCAGTCCGCCAGCACCACGTGGCGCGCCACGGTGGCGACCACCGCGGGGTCGCGCTCCAGCGTGGCGCGCAGCAGGTAGTACGCGCTGCCGATGCCGGTGCCGAACAGCAGCGTCGAGGACAGGATGTGGGCCCACTTCAGCAGTTGATAGTCCATCGCGACCTCAATCCGGCTCGGTCTCGTACAGCAGCCACAGCGCCGCCAGCAGCGGCAGGTTCTTGGTCAGCGGGCCGTAGGGGTGGAGCCAGAACTCCGGCAGCTTCCAGCTGATGATCAGCGTGTAGGCGGCGATCAGCGCGGCTTGCGCCGCCCACACCCGGCGCCGCTGCCACGAGGTGAAGCACAGCACGCCCAGCACCAGATCCAGCACCGCCGCGCCGTACAACGCCAGCAGCCGCAGGCCCTCGGGCACGCCGGCGCGCGCCAGCAGTTCCAGGCTGGCAGCCACCGGGTAGAGGCCGAAGGAAACGAGCGCGGTCGCGATCCACATCACGCCGATCGTCGCCCGTAGCAGCGGCAGCAGCCACGCCAGCCGGGCGCGCTGGGCGAATCCCCCGGCCCACGGGCGCGGCACGAACTCGCTCACCGCGCGCGGCGCCTCGCCCAGCAGCGCGGTGAGCGGTGCGGGGTCGCCGACATTGCCGCGCTCCAGCATGTCCAGCGCGTCCTCGTCCAGCGGCGCCTTGGGCCACCAGCGCGCCAGCACCGCAACCCGGCGCGCGAGCGCGATGGGCACCGGCAGCACGCGCAGCGGCCGGCGGATGCCCATCGCCCGGCGCAGGCTGGCAAGGTAGCTGCGCAGGCACAGGGGCGCCGGCCCCACCACCGCCAGACGGCGCGGCGGCGCCGCCGCCGCCACCAGGCGCGCGACCGCTTCCACCAGATCATCCACATGCACCGGCTGGATGCGCTGCCGTCCGCCGCCCGGCAGCGCCACCACGGGCATGCTGGCGAGCGAGGCGAACAGCGCGGTGCTGGCCCCGGCCCCACCGAACACCAGCGAAGGCTGCACCACGGTGGCTTCCAGCGGCAGCGCCAGCAGATGGTCGTCGGCCGCGCGCTTGCTCAGGTGATAGGCGCTGGCGGCACCGGCGTCGGCGCCCAGGGCGGAAATCTGCAGCACGCGCCGCACGCCGGCCTCGACACAGGCATCGAACAGCGCACGGGGCGCCGCGCGGTGCAGCAGGTCGAAGCGCTGGTCGCCCTGTTCGCGCAGGATGCCCACCGCGTTGATCACGACCTCCACCCCGACCAGCATCTCGCGCCACGCATCGGCGGTGGTCGCGTGCCGGTAATCCAGCGGAAAGTAGGCCGGCCCCGGCCGGCGAGCCACCGCGGCCACCGGATCGCGCACGGCGCAGCGCAACTGGTGGCCCTCGCGCAGCAGGCGGTCGACGATGCTGCCGCCGAGAAACCCGGTGGCGCCGGTCACGAGCACGTTCACGGTACGCACCCCGCCGTGCTGCACTTTCTTACAGACCGCGCGCGGCGCCGGAGGCATCGTTGAGGCAGCCCTGATGACCCGGGAGAATCCCCATGATGCCGATTGCCGAGACACTGGCCCGTGCCGCGGTTTCCGGAAGCTGCGCGAGCGTCGCCTCCGCGGTGGCCCTGGTGGCCGGCGGACAGCGCGACTGCGCGAGCTGCCTCGCCCCGATCAACGCCGTCAGCCACTGGGTGTGGCGCGAGCGCGCGCTGTACCAGCAGGACGGCTCGCTGCGCTACACCGTGCCGGGTTATCTCATCCATCATTCCATGTCCGTGTTCTGGGCCGTCACCTACGAAGCCCTGCCCCGCCCAGCGGAACGTCCGCGCCCGGCGCTGTGGGAAATCGCCGCGGGGCTCGGCGTCGCCGCCCTCGCCTGCCTGGTCGACCTGCGCCTGACGCCGCAGCGCCTCACCCCCGGCTTCGAACGCCGCCTGGGCGCAGGTTCGTTGCTGGCGGTGTATGCATTGTTCGGCCTCGGCCTTGCGCTGCCGCGCCTGCTCGGCCGCCGCCGCGCCGGCGGCACGCCGATTGCAGCCCGCCCTGCTGAATCCACACAGCCCACGGGGGAGGACGCATGGACACGCTGGACGAACTCGCCGACTTCATGAAGCGCCACCACCTGCTGCTGGTCACCGCCGAATCGTGTACCGCGGGGCTGATTGCCGCCCACCTGGCCGACGTGCCCGGGGCGGGCGAACTGCTCGACTGCGCCTTCGTCACCTATTCCACCGAAGCCAAGGCGCGCTGCCTCGAGGTCGATTTCGGCACCATCGCCCGCCACGGCCTCAGCAGCGAGGCGGTGGCCGCCGAAATGGCGCGCGGCGCACTGCGCCACAGCCGGGCCAACGTCGCCATCGCCAACACCGGCGTGGCGGACAACGCCGGCGACGGCAGCACGCCGCCGGGAACCCAGTGCTTTGCCTGGGCCTATCGCCGCGCCGACGGCGGCGACCAGGCCGAAGTGTTTACCGAAACCCGTCGTTTTCACGGGGACCGCAACGCCGTTCGCGAGGCCGCGGCCGAGTACGCGCTGCTGCGCATCCCGCATTACTGCGCCCCGCGCGGCGGCGCCTGAACGCTGTCCTGACGGCGCCACCGCGACGGCCCCGGCTCAAGGCCGCGACTCCTTCGCCGGCGGGGATTCCACCGGCGCCTTGCGCGGCGTCACCGCGGGCGGATCGCTCGCGGGAAAGCTCTCTTCCATCGATTCGTCGATCAGGTCTTCCTCGTGCGCGGGCGTGGGCTTCGGCGTGCTGACATCGGTGCCGGGGTCGATCTTCTTCGGTGTGGGTTGGGTATTCATCCTCGTCTCCTTGCGCTTCTTGCGCTCCATGCGGGCGCGCCGGCTGCGGATTGCCGCCATGCGTCGCGCCCAGTCTTCGTCCGGGCCGTTGGCCGCCACCTCCAGCCGGTACAGCGCCGCCAGCACCAGCCACGCCAGCGCGGCGGCGGTGACCGCGGTGGCGAAACGGCCGAGGCCGGCGGCCACGCCGATCGCCGCGGTCATCCAGATGCCCGCCGCGGTGGTGAGGCCGAAAATGCTGTGCTCATGCGCCTGCTTCAGGATGGCGCCGGCACCCAGAAAACCGATGCCGGTGACCAGCCCCTGCACCACCCGCGACAGCGCGTCCGGGTCCATGCCCGCCTCGGCCGAGGCGGTCACCACCAGCGCCGACCCCATCGCCACCAGGATGTGGGTGCGCAAGCCCGCGGCCTTGCCGGCGCGCTCGCGCTGGTAGCCGATCAAGGCGCCACAGGCCAGCGCCACCAGCAGCCGCACCAGCGAGCGCAGGCTGCGCCCGCCGTCGCCGAAGCCCGCCGCCAGTTCGGTGGCAATCGCGTCCATGGCGCGCCTCTCACCCCGGGTCGCGCGCCGCCTCGCTCAGGGCGATGCCGGCCGGCTCGGCCTGGCGGGCGTGGCGCGCCAGGGCACGCAGCGCGAACGCCACCGCCCCCGCGAACGCCTCGTCGAAGGCCGGAAACGCGCCACTGACGCCGACCACGATCCCGTCCACGCACACCCCGCCCGCGAGCACCGTGTCGCCGGTGCGCAGCAGATGGGGATAGCACTCCTGCATCACCCGCCCATCGCGCCCGGTGCGCCAGCTCAGGTGCGCCTTGGCGCGCGCGAACGCGGCGTAGTCGGCGTCCCAGCGCTCGCGGTCGCCGAAGGCGCGCTCGTACAGCACCGCGTCCTCGAAGCTCGCGCTGGCGGGCGGTTTGCCCGGGTCCATCACCACCACGTAGAGGAAGCCGCTGCCCACCACCTCGGGATCGGCCCTCGCGGCCTCGACCATCGGCGCCACCAGCGCCACCGCGCGCTCGGCCACCGCCGGAGTGAGGTAGTGGCTGCCCGCGCCGCCCGCCGCAGGCCCGTTGCCGGCGCTTTCGCGCACTTCGTCTTCAACCATCTTCATCGCCCTCTCCCGTCAGAATCCTTCAGGCCCGCCCCTCGCCAGCGCCCGGGCGCTGCAGGGGCGGCGGACGCGGCTGGCCCAGCTGCGGCGGCGCGCGGTGGCCGAGCACGCTGGCGATCACCGCGACCAGCTCGTCGGGCGCCACCGGCTTGGCCACATGCACCTGGAAACCGGCCAGCAGCGCGCGCATGCGGTGCTCGCTGCGGTCGTACGCGCTCAGCGCAATCGCCGGCAGGCGTTCGCCCAGCCCGAAACCCTGCTCCGCCTCGTAGCGGCGCAACTGCTGGATGACGTCGTAGCCGTCCTCCTCGCCGAGCGCGACATCGCAGATCAATGCGTCCGGCCACTCCGCCCGCGGCAGTGCGAACAGCCAGGCCAGCGCCTCGGCGCCGGAGGCGCAGGTGCGTGACAAGGCGCCGTGTGCGTGCAGCGTGGCTTCCACCTGCGCGCGCGCCTCGGCGTTGTCGTCCACCACCAGGATGCAGGCGCCGGATATCGACGCTTCCGGCGTCGGCGCCACGGCGGGCGTGCCCGCAGGCGTGGCGGCCAGCGCCGCGGGTTCGCCCACCGCGCGCAGCGGAAACTCGACGATGGCCTCGGTCACCACGCCCTCGGTGCGCTGCTCGAAGTGACCGCCGTGCTGCTCGACCACGCTGCGGATGCGTTCGCTGTCCACCACCGCCTCGGCCTGCGGCGCCGCGCCATGGCGGAAGCTGACGCGCACATAGCCTTCCTTGCGCTCGATGCGCCATTCCACCCGCCCGCCCGGCGGACTGGCGGCGATCGCGCGCTCGGCGAGCGTCCACATCACCTGCTGCAGCTGCCCCGGGTCGCCGGTGATGCGGGCGGATTCGATCGCGATCGTGCTGTAGAAGCCGACGCCGCGCGCGTCGATCTGCTCCTTCAGCCCGTCCACCACGCCGGCCAGCAGCGCGATCAGGTTCACCGGCTGCATCGCCATGCCCTGCTCGGCCTGCTCCACCTCCTGCTGTTGGCGCTGCAGGCGCCACAGTTGCGCGTAAAGGCCATCGCGCCGCAGCAGGGCGTCGTGCGAACCGCGCTCCACCACGCGGCCGTGTTCCAGCACCAGGATCTCGTCCGCGTCCACAACCGTGGACAGGCGGTGGGCGATGATCAGGGTGGTGCGCGACCTGGCGAGGCGATCCAGCTCTTCCTGGATCGCGCGCTCCGAGCGCGTGTCGAGCGCCGAGGTGGCCTCGTCGAACACCATGATCGGCGGGTTCTTGAGGATGGCGCGCGCGATCGCGATGCGCTGCTTCTCGCCGCCGGACAGCATCACCCCGCGCTCGCCCACCTGGGTGTCGTACTGCTCTGGCAGCGCGGCGATGAATTCATGCACATGGGCGGCCTTCGCGGCCTCGATCACATCCGCCAGGTTGGCCCCGGGGCGGCCGTAGGCGATGTTGTAGGCGATGGTGTCGTTGAACATGATCGTGTCCTGCGGCACCACGCCTAGCGCCGCGCGCAGGCTGCGCTGCGAGATGTTGCGGATGTCCACCCCGTCGATGGTGATGCGGCCGGCGTTGGCCTCGTAGAAGCGGAACAGCAGCCGCGCCAGCGTCGATTTGCCGGAGCCGCTGCCGCCCACCACCGCCACGGTGCCGCCCGGCGCGATCGTGAAGCTCACGTCCCACAGGATCTGGCGGCTGGAGTCGTAGCCGAAATCGACGTGCTCGAAGCGCACCTCGCCGCGCGGCACCACCAGGTCCGGCGCCGACGGCGCATCCTCGATCTCCGGCTTCTGCTCCAGAAGGCGCAGCATCTTCTCGGCGTTCACCACCGCATCGCGCGCCTGGCGGAACACGAAGCCGAGCGAATTGAGCGGCAGACAGATCTGGATCACGTAGGCATTGACCAGCACCAGATCGCCCACCGACATCGCGCCCTGCAGCACGAAGTTGGTCGCCAGCAGCATCACGCTCGCCACCCCCACCGCGATGATGCTGCTCTGGCCGATGTGCAGCGCGGACAGCGCCTTCTGGTTCTGCACGCCCACTTCCAGCCACTGGTCGAGGATGGTGCGAAAGCGCCGGTCCTCGAAACTCTCGTTGGTGTAGTACTTCACCGTCTCGTGGTTCAGCAGGCTGTCGACCAGCCGCCCGTTGGCGGTGGAATCCAGCTCGTTGAGCGCGCGCTGGTAGATCGCGCGGCGCTCGGTGAACACCACCGTGAAGGTGGTGTAGAACACGAAGGTGCCGAGGATGATCAGCGTGAACCAGTCGCTGTAGTTGAACGACATGATCAGGATCACCGCCCCGATCTCCACCATGGTCGGCAGGATGGTAAACAGGCCGACCCCGAGCAGGAAGCCGATGCCGGCGGTGCCGCGCTCCACGTCGCGGGTCACGCCGCCCATGTGGCGGCGGGCGTGAAAGCGCGCGCTCAGCCGATGCAGGTGGTTGAACACCCGCAGCAGGAAGCCCGCCACGGTGCTCTGCGTCACCCGCACGAACACCACGTCGCGCACTTCCGAGAAAAAGGTGTTGAAGAAGCGCAGCAGCGCGTAGGCCAGCACCAGAAACACCGGCAGCACCACCGAAGCGGGCACCGAGCCGAGCTGGTCGATGATGGCCTTCAGCGCCAGCGGCACACCTACGGCCGCCAGCTTGGCGAGGATCACCAGGCCAAGCGCCACCAGCGTGCGCTTGCGGTAGCGCGATAGCGCCGACCCCAGCAGCCGCAGCACGAAGGCGGTGGTGGAAGCTCCCTTGGGGTGGTCGTCCATGACGGGCGGCAACAAAACGGGGCCGGCGAACCGGCCCCGCGTCGACGGGCGGGCGGCTTACAGATCGCCGCCAGGCTGCCAGTAGTTGCGCTGCCCGTAATAGGCATGCACCTCGCTGGCCCAAGTGGTATCGGCCATGCTCGGCCAATGGTCCTTGTCGAAGCCCGGCGCGTTCTTCAGCCGGTCCGCGTCCACGTCGAGAACGAAGCACTTGCGGGCCACGTCCAGCGTCAGCGCCGACCACGGGATGGCGAACAGCTTGTCGCCCATGCCGAGGAAGCCGCCCGAGGACAATACGGCGTAGGCCACGCGCCCGCTGGGCACGTCGATCATGATCTCCTTGATCTTGCCGAGATCCTGGTCAAGGCGGTTCACCACATCGTCGCCTTCGAGCGTGCTCGCGGCCATGATCTCGGGCCCCGGTCCTTCCGGAATGTCCCGGGTGGCGCCTACGATGGGCGTGGTCTTGCCGGTGGTGGTTCCGGTGTTCGGGTATTGACTAGCCATTTCCTTTCCTCCTGGATACACGTTTCACCGAACGGGCTGCCGCGGCCGGGGGAGGCCGGCGGCGACGCTTCACCCGTTGTTTTGCCCGCGACCGCTGGTACTGCTGACTGCCTGCGGATCGGCCGCCGAGGCCCTGCGGCCCTGGGTACCCTGCTCTTCCTGCCGTGCCTCGGTTATCTGCATGGCAGGCGAGCCGACGCTACCCGGCGCGCTCGTGGAACCCCCGGCGTCAGCGCCGGAGGTTGAACCCTGTTGCACTCCCTCGCGGGTTGCCACCCCGCTTTCACCCGACTCGCGGTTGCGCGCGCCCTGGGCCTCGGCCGTGGCTTCCGGCCCGGTGCTGCCGCCCACGGCGCCCTGAAAGCCGTGTTCGCCGCGGCCCTGGTTGCCCTGCGCGTGCGTACCCTGGGCAGCGCGACCGGCCTCGTAGTCCGGGTTCTCGGCCCCGGCCCCGCCGCTGTGCACGCCCTGGTAGCCCTGCGAACTCATGCCGCGAAAACCTTGCTGGACGGTGGACTGCTGGCCCTGCATGCCCTGCGCGGCGACCCGTATGTGGTTCTCCACGTCCTTCACGCCCCAGCAGTTGTCGGCGGTGTCCTCGATGGCGTGCTTCATGTAGCGCTCGGGCACGGTGCCTTCCAGCACCACGGTGCCGTCGCGCACCTCCACGCTCACGTCGGACACTTCAAGCTGGTGGTGCTGGGCGAGGCGCTCACAGATGAACTCGCGGATGCGCTCGTCCGAGCGCGTGTAGCCGCGCGGGCCCTGGCGATTGCGCGCCACGTCGCTCCATTCACGGCCGCCGGCACCCAGGCCGTAGCCGCGCGAGGTCGGCGAACCGAGCGTGGAGCGCAGGTCGCCCTGGTCCGACCCCCAGTGGCCCCGCTGCGACATCTCCGCCATGCCACGGCCGAAGCCGCGGCGCAGGGCGTAGCTCTGGTCGAAGGACGACTCGTCCAGTTCCTGCCCGCCCGAACCCCAGCTGCCCTGCTCGCGGCCGAAAGGGTCACGGTCGTATTCGGCGCCGCCGTAGGAACCGTTTTCATCCTGATAGCCGCGCCGCCCCACCGGCTCGGGCCCGCGCCAGTTGCCGCGATGCTGGCGCGGCTCTCCGCGCCCGCCGTCGCGCCGGCCGGCCACGTCGCGGCCGCCGCCCTGACTGCCGGGGCGCTGGCCGGCGCCATACTCGCGGCCGAGATAGTCATGTCCTTCTTCCCCGCGGCCCGCCTCTGGCCCGCGGTCGCGCCCCCCGCCGGGATGACCGAACTCCCCGTCGCGGATCGCGTCGTTGTCCTGCCAGTAGCCGCCGAACGTCCGTTCGTCCTCGTCTTCCTGCGACCAGTTGCGCCGCGGCGCCTGCTCACGGCGGCTGTCGTCGCCGCGCGGCCCGCCGCGCCCGCCCTCGTCGCGGTACTGCGGCCGGCGGTCCTGCGGATAAGGCTGCGTATGCTGTCTTCTCATCGTCTCCACTCCTCGTGCGTCGGCCGCTGCAGCCGGCCGCGATGACGGGAATGCGGAGCGCGCCGCGCCCCACGGTTGTCAGGGGTGCAATCGCCGTGCCGCGCCCCTGGCGGGAGGATGCGCCGCGCGGCGCCCCGGCCTGGGCAGAAGCGTCGGCAAGAATTACAGCCCGGGTGTAATTCGCGCGTCCGGGCGGCCGCCGCCGGCACGCGCGGCAAGCTCGGCGCCAAGCAGGAAAACGGCCGCGGAGAAGAACAGCCACATCATCAGCACCGCCAGCGAACCCGCGGCGCCAAACGCGTTGGCGGTGCCGGCGTAGGCGAGATAGCGCGCGAACAGTTGCTTGCCGAGACTGAACAAGGCGGCGGTGGCAATGCCGCCCACCAGCGCCGCGCCCCACGGCACGTGCACATCCGGCAGCAGCTTCAGCAGCAGTGAAAAGGCGATGCACAGGAAGGCGAAGGACACCGCCTGCTCCAGCAGGCCGAGCACGAGCGCGAGGTCCAGATCCATCGCGCCGAGCAGCATGCGGCTGCCGTAGGCGAGGCCCGCGTCGGCGATCAGCAGCACCACAACGAGAAAGCCGGTGCCGACCACCATGCCGAAGGACACCAGCCGCACGCGCAGCAGGCTGGCGATGACGCGCGGATTCTCCGGCGCGCGCCAGACGATGTTGAGCGAGCGGTTGAGTTCGGCGAAGGTGGCGGTGGCGCCGATCACCGTGCCGGCCAGCGACAGGCCGCCCATCCAGCCGCCACCGCCGGCCTTCCAGGCACTCGCGACCATGGCCTGCACCACCACCGCGCCCTCGTCGCCCACCACCGCCTGAATGCCGCTGAAGAGCCGCCCCTGCACGGCCTCCGCGCCGACGAAGAGGCTGGCCACTGCAATCGCCACCACCAGCACCGGCGCCAGCGAAAAGGCGGCGTAGAACGCGACCGCGGCCGACATCGACGGGCCGCCGTCAGCCAGCCAGTCGCCCAGCGCGGCGCCGACGAAACGGCCGGCGCGGCGCGGCCACGAGGGGCGCCGACGGGCGCCGGCACGAGGTTCCCGCTGCGGCGGGAGAGCTTGATCCACCATGCGCGGACCGAGCAATCGCGATTCCGGGGCCGCGCCGAAGCGCTGCCCGCGCGCTCAGGCCCGTTCCTGACCCCGCTGTGCGGTGCCGGCGGCGCTGCGCCCCAGCACGCCGGCAATCGCCTGGATCAGCACGGCTTCCTCGACCGGCTTGCCGACCCGGCCGCGGAAGCCGGCGGTGGAGAACTGGCTCTCGTCCAGATGGGTCAGCGCGCTCACCGCGATCGCCGGCACCGGGTCGCGCCCGATCAGCCGCAGCCTGCGCAGCACCTCGAAGCCGCTGTCGCCCGGCATCGCGATGTCGAGCAGCAGCACCGCCGGGCTGGGCAGCGGGGCGGGATCACGCCAGGTTTCGAGCAAGGCCTCGCTGGTGTCGAAGGCGCGCACGGTGGCACCGGCACGATCCAGCATCAGCCGCATCACCTCGCGCGCATCCGGGTCGTCGTCCAGCACGAAGGCGGTGACGCCGGCGAGCAGGCGATCCGGTGTCCAGCGCGGTTCGTTGGCGGCCGAGCCGCGCCCGAGCTGCTTGCGCGCACGCGGCAGGATCACGGTGAACATCGCGCCCTGGTTGCTGCCGGCGCTACTCGCCTGCACCGTGCCGCCATGCAGTTCCACCAGGTTGCGCACCAGTGCCAGCCCGATGCCGAGCCCGAGATAGCGCCGGGTCATCGAGGTGTCGGCCTGGCTGAAGCGGTCGAACACATGGGGCAGGAAGTCCGGCTCGATGCCGATGCCGTTGTCGGTAACGGACAGCTCGGCCGAGCGTTCGGTGCACAACAAGCGCACCTGCACCCGGCCGCCCTCCGGCGTGAACTTGATCGCGTTCGACAGCAGGTTGCTCAGCACCTGCTGCAGGCGGTCGAAATCGCCATCCACGTAGAGTTCTTCCACATCGCACGCAAAGCGCAGCTCGATGTGCTTGTCCTGCGCGCTGTCGGTGGAGAGGTCGAGCACCGCATTGACCACATCCACCAGATTCACCCGGTGCAGGGCGAGGTCGAGCTTGCCGCTGATGATGCGCGAGGAATCGAGCAGGTCGTCGATCAGGCGCGTCTGGTGGTCGATGTTGCGCTTGATCGCCTCGGCGGCGCGCGCCACCAGCGCTGCGTCCGGCTCGCGGCTGCCGATCAGCACCTGGCTCCAGCCCTTCAGCGCGTTCAGCGGCGAGCGCAGCTCGTGCGACACGATCGCGAGGAACTCGTCCTTGGCCCGGTTGGCGCGCTCCGCCTCGCCGCGCAGGCGGTGCTCGGCGGCGAGCAACTGTTCGAGGTCCTGCTGGGCGCGCTTGCGTTCGGTGATGTCCTTGGCGACGCCGACCAGGCCGAACACCTGCCCCTGAGCGTCGCGCAGCGGAGACTTGGTGACCAGGTAGGTGCGCGCGCCCTCCTGCACCGTGCGGCGCTCCTCCACCACCACCGGCCGCCCGGTTTCGATCACGCGGCGGTCGTTCTCCGCCGAGCGGCGGATGTCCTCGGCGTCGCCGAAGAGTTCTTCTTCCTTGCGCCCCACCACCTGCGCGCGACTCATGCCCATCGCCTGCAGCGCGGCCGGGTTGATCATCATGATGCGGCCGTCGCGGCTCTTGGCCACGATCAGCTCGGGCGTGCTCGCGGCGATCGTGCGCAGCAGCGTGGTGCTCTCGCGCAGCACCGACATCGTGCGGTCGAGCGCCCGCGTGCGTTCGGCGACGCGGCGGTCGAGCGCGGCGTAAGCCTCGCGCTCGGCATGTTCGCGCGCACGGCCCACGCTCACGTCGCGCAGCACCATCACGCCGCCGACCACGCGCTCGCGGTGGTCCTTGATCGGCGTCGCGGTGACTTCCACCGCCTGCAGGGTGCCGTCGCGATGGCGCACCGCGGGTTCGCCTTCCACCGCAACGGTACGCGCGAGCGAGAATGCGGCGTGCAGCGGGCAGGCGAGCGGCTCGCTGGAGCTACCGTCCACCAGCGTCAGCAGTTCGGCCACCGGCTGGCCGATCGCGGCCGCTGCGCGCACGTCGAGCAGGGCTTCCGCGGCCGCGTTCATGAAGCTGACGCGGACTTCGTCGTTCACCGTCACCACGGCGTCGCCGATGTTGGCCAGCGTCACCTCCAGCCACTGGCGCTGGGTATCGGCGCGCCGCTCGGCCTGCGAGCGCGACAGATTCATCTCGTCGAGCCGGCTCGACATCTGCAGGATCAGGCCGACGCCGGCCACGATCGCCGCCACGGTCAGCACGCCCTCGCTTTCGGTGCTCTCGAACCAGCCGGCACGCAGGCCGAGCGCCTGCAGCCAGGCCACCAGCAGCGGCAGGCCCACCGCCATCGGCACCAGCCGGCGGAAGATCAGCGCCCCCGGCGAGTCGTGCTCGAGCAACTGCACCAGGCGCGACGCCGGGCGCATCACCAGCAAGCTGAAGCTGGCCGCGGCGAGCGCGGTCGCGACCGGCAGCGCCATGCCGAGCGAGGGCACGGCGACGTCGAGCCGCACCATGCGGAAGGTCAGCCCGATCAGCGCAACAAGAATGACGCCGCCTACTGCAATCGCGAGGAACTGCGACCATTCCCACGCGCTGCGCGAATCGACCGCAGCGAGCCACAGCGCACCCGCCAGCAGCAGGTAGCAGCAGGCGGTACCGACCGAGGTGGGATAAGGCTCGAACAATGCGGAGAGCAGGAAGATCACCGCATCGTGCTTCTGGAGCAGGCCGAAATCGAGCACCAGCGCGGCCACCGCGACGATGACGATGCCGCCGACGCACACGCCGACAACGACGCGCCTGGGCATGCCCTCCAGGTGGCGCAGGCTCCACAACGCAAGCGCCATGAAGCCCAGCACCGCAACGCTGCTGGGCAGGATCGGCGGCGAGCTGTCGCCGAACGAGGTGAGTTGCGGCAGGCCGGTCACCCAGCCGATCGCGCCGATCAGCGCGATGAAGGCCACCAGCCAGCCGGCCCAACTCGCGGCCCGCCGCAGGCGGCCTTCCCAGCCGCCTTCCGTTACCGGAAAGTCGATCGTAGCCATGGACGCGACGCGAGCCGCTTCCCTCCCCTGCTCCGCCCGTGGCGCCGGCTGCTGTCCGCGCCGGCGCCCGGAACTCAAGTCGTACTCCGCGCCCATCACATCGGCCACGTTGGTCTACTCGCTTACGTCAAGGTGGAACACTCCCCGCGCCTCCTCCGGGGCGGGACGGCATCCGCGCACGCGACGCGGTGTAAGGAGCTGCCGTAGGCGGCACGGGACGCGCCCCCGCCGCCGCCGCGCGCGCCATGCGGGCCTGGCGCTGGCGCTGCCACAGCATCGCGGCGATCTTCCACGGATCTCCGTAGCGCGAGCGCAGCATGCTGGCGGCCAGGCCGAGCAACGCGGTAAACATGCCGCCGCCGGCCACCGCGCCGACTGCGGCCGCCCCGGCGGCGTTGGACGCAGCGGGCTTGGGCCGGCGCCTGCGCATCAAGCCGCCGACCACGAAGCCGGCGGCCACCGCGCCGAGCAGTCCGCGGCCGGATACCGCGGTCTCGCGCCGGCGCTGCAGCCACAGCGACGTGGCCCGCGACAGCTCGGCGCGATCCTCGGCCACCCGGCGTTCGGCCGCGTGCAGCTCGCGTTCGTAGCCGAATTCCTTCATGGCGCCTCCCCGCCCACCGGCGGCTCGCCGCGCAACTGGCGCAGCGTGGCCGCAAAGGGCAGATCGTGCAGGCGGCGCTTGAGCCACACCGCGGCCGCGCCCGCCGCCACCACGTTGAGCAGCGCTGCGATCGCCAGCACTCCCGGCCAGGAGGTGCCGGCGCCGAGCAGCCATACCGTCACGCTGACGACCAAGGCAAGCCAGGCCGTGACGAGCAACACCGAAGTGACGATGACGACGCCCACGATCTCGATCGCGCGCCGTGCCGAGCAGCGGGCGTCGAGAACGGCGAGCAGCGCGAAGTCGGCGGCCAGCCGGCGCGCGCGCGCGACCAGCCCCGACAAGCGCTCCGCGCCCGGCTCGCCTTGTATCGCCGCCACGCCAGCCTCAGTGCGAAGTGAGGCGACTGAGCAGCATGCCCACGCCGACCGCGATGGCAACCGACGCGATCGGATGGGTGCGCACGCATTCGCGCGCGCTGCCAACCCAGTAATCCTGGGTCTCCATCCAGTGCTGGCGCATTTCCTCGCCCTTGGCGCCGAGATCCCGCACGGTGGAGGCGGTCTTTTCCGCCATCCGGTTCACCGCCTCGTGGGCATCGCCGGAGAGCCGCTCGATGCGGGCCGCCCCTTGTTCGGAAGCGCCGGTGAGGGTGGTGGGTCCTGTCGTTGTCGACTGCATGGTCATTCCTCCATTCTCATGTCCGCCCGCTGCCGGGGACGGGGGGAAATCACGGCTGGCAGCGCGACGCCACCTGCAATGCGCATGCCCGGCGCCCATGGGCCGCGGGTGAAACCGCTGTCATTGCGCGCGCCGCGCACTGCGCCCACGGCCCTTCGACACGCAGGCGGCGCCGCGAGGTTCCGCCGCCCGGCCACCGCGCTACGCCTTGTGGTCCGGCCGCCGGCTGCGGCTGTGCCCGGCCACATCGACGCCTTCTTCCGGCACGGAGGCGCCGGGCGAATGTTCGGGCGGCGGCGCGGACGCCGGCACATCGGTCGGAATGCCGCGCCGTTCGGTATCCACCAGGCCGCGCGCGACATCGCTTGCGGCCTGCTCGATCACTTGCCGCGGGCGGCCTTCCTCGCGCGCATCGGGCGGGGTATCGGGCGCCTCGTCGCGTTCGAACGGCAAGGGCAGTTCGTCCTCGCGCGGCGGGCGCGTCACATTGGTGTCTTCGGTGTCGGCCACGGGGAAACGGCCGGTTTCGTCCTTTTTCGGCGGCGATTTCATGACGGGCTCCTTACTGGCACAGAGCCGTATGTCGTGCACCTTGCGTTCCCGCCGGTTTCGCCGGCCCCGGCTCCGCTTCCGGCCCCCGCTGCGCCCGGCGGCGGTAAGGCCTACCCGCGATGTGTAGGACTTACATGGCGCGCGCTCAGGCGCGCTTGCCGCGGTATTCCTCGGCCGCGCCGTCCTCGTACTCTTCCTCGATGTCCTCGCCGTCGAACCCCTCTGCATCGCCCTCGACCTTGCCGGCGTTGTAGGCGGCGAGCCGGTTGTAGAGGGTCTTGAGGCTGATGCCGAGAATCTCGGCCGCCTTGCGCTTGACGTTGCCGCATTCGAGCAGCGTCGCCTCCATCACCCGCCGGTTGACCTCGTCCAGCGGCGTGCCGATGCGGATCGTCAGCACCGGGCTGTGCGCCGGCTGCAGGAAGCCTTCCGGCGCCATGTCGGCTTCGATGACCTCGTCGGCCAGGATGAAGGCGCGGTGCACATAGTTCTTCAGCTCGCGCACGTTGCCGGGCCACGAATGGGCGTACAGCGCGGCGATCGCCTCCGGCGAGAAGCGCTTGGCGGTCTGTTCCTGCTCGTTCAGTTCGGCGAGGAAATGCTCGGCGAGCAGCTCGATGTCGGTGCCGCGTTCGCGCAGCGGCGGCAGGTGGATCGGAAACACGTTGAGGCGGTGATACAGGTCTTCGCGCAGCCGGCCTTCGGATACCGCCTTTTCCGGCGAGCGGTTGGTGGCGGCGATCAGGCGCACGTCGGTGGCGATCGGATCGTTGGTGCCCACGCGCATGAAGCTGCCGGTTTCCAGCACGCGCAGCAGCTTCACCTGCAGGTCGGGCCGCATCTCGGTGACTTCGTCGAGGAACAGCGTGCCGCGGTTGGCGCGCTCGAAGAAACCCTGGTGCTGGCGGTCGGCGCCGGTGAAGCTGCCCTTTTCGTGACCGAAGAGTTCGCTTTCCACCAGTTGCGGGGATACCGCGCCGCAGTTGAGCGGCAGGAAGGGCTGGCGCTTGCGGCGGCTGAGTTCGTGGATGGTCTGCGCGCAGACTTCCTTGCCGGTGCCGCTTTCACCGATCAGCAGTACCGAGGCCGAGGTGGGGGCCACCCGCGCGAGCTGGTCGTACAGCCGTCGCATCACCGGCGAATTGCCCAGGATGTGGCCGAAGCGGCCGAGCCGCAGCAGCTCGTTGCGCAACTCGCCGATCTCGGCGCGGAAGTGCTCCGCCTTCGGAATGCGCTGCAGGATGCCTCGCAGGCGCTCGACATCGACCGGCTTGACCAGGTAGTCGGTCGCGCCCGCGCGCAGCGCCTCGATCGCGCTCTCCACGCTTGCGTGGCCGGTAATCACCACCAGCTCGGGCGCCTCGCCCGCGGGAAATTCATTGACGAGTTCGATACCCTGCCCGTCCGGCAGCATCAGGTCGGTCAGGATCACCTCGGGGCGCGAACGCGTCAGATGTATCCGCGCCGCGCGCAAGGAATCGACCGAACCGACGGTGTAACCCTCGGCCTTGATGAACTCGCTCAACCATCCGATGGATTCCGGATCGTCATCTACCAACAGTACCTGCGGCATCTGGCCTCCCTCAGGACGTCGCGTCCTCGACGCCGATCGGGACGATGTTAGCGTCCTGAACTCGGCGCCCGGTTTTCATTTTTTGTAATTATTTCGGTCGCGCTGGCGGTGATCCTGGGCAGGGAACTTGCACAGGACCCTTCGTCCCATCCCATGGCGGAGGTCCGCGATGTCCATCGACTGGCACGAGATGTTCGCCTTCAGTCTGAACCCGCTGGAGCTGATGATCCGCGGCACGGCGATCTACTGGTTCCTGCTGTTCGTGTTCCGCACCTTCCTGCAGCGCGACATGGGTGCGGTCGGCGTCGCCGACGTGCTGGTGCTGGTTCTGGTGGCCGATGCGGCGCAGAACGCGATGGCCGGCGAGTACCGTTCGATCGGGGACGGCATCGTGCTTGTCTCTACCATCCTAGGCTGGAATGTCCTGTTCGACTATCTCGCGTTCCGCTCGCCGCGGCTGCGCAAGCTGCTGCAGCCGCCGGTGCTGCGCCTGGTGCATGAGGGCCGGCTGCTGCCGCGCAACCTCAGGCGCGAATACCTCACCGTGGACGAACTGATGGCGAAGCTGCGCGAGCACGGCATCACCGACCTCGCCGATGTGCATGCCGCGTTCATGGAGAGCGACGGCAACATCACCGTGATCAAGAAGGAGCAGGACACCGAGACTGCGCCAGGTTCCGGCGGCTACCGCGACCGGATACGCTGAAAGCGCAGCCCGCGGCACGCCGGACGGATGCGCTCCTGCCCGGGCGCGGGCGGCAGCACCGGGTCTTCCGGCAGCACGGCGGTACTGGTGAACAGCAGCAGTCCGATGACGCTGCCGATGCAGAAGCCCGCCATCGCCATCCCCACCATGCCGGCGGCCGGAAACTCCAGCGCGATCAACGCGGCGGCAACGCATCCGACGATGGCGCCACGGCTCATCTCGGCATAGAGATCGACCTCCGTGTCCGCGCCACGGCGCATCAGGAGGGCGGCGCGCCACAGCGCGCGACGCAGGATGGATAGGCAATCGGCGGGCTTCATGGTGGCGATCCTGCAGTCCGCGTTCCCGCCCCTGTCGGCGCTGCCGAAGCCGTCCTTCCGACGCCCCCCGGGCCGCCGCGGCCAGCCGGTGCGGGCGGCCCGCGTTGCGGCGCAGTAAGTTTTTCCGCGCGCCGGACGAACTTACACGAGCCACTGCGCAAAAAAGCAGCAGCGCCATCGCCACCCGCCCCCCCAATCCGGGCACAGCGTTTGCCGAAGCAGCGATCACCCATTCCTGCGACATAGGCGCTCCCATGAATATTGCATTGATCAGCGAACACGCGTCGCCCCTCGCCGTTCAAGGGGGAACGGACAGTGGCGGGCAGAACGTGTATGTCGCCTACGTCGCCCGCGAACTCGGCCGCGCCGGCCATACCGTCGATGTGTTCACCCGCCGCGACGACCCCGCGCTGCCGGCGGTCATCGACTTCGCCCCCAACGTGCGCGTGATGCCGGTGCCCGCCGGACCGCCGCACTTCGTCCCCAAGGAACAGCTGCTGCCCTACATGAGCGCCTTCGGCGACGGCATCGCCGCGCGCTGCCTGGCGCCGGGGCGGCCCTACGACATCGTGCACGCCAACTTCTTCATGTCGGGGCTGGTGGGCATGCGCCTGCGCGAGGACTTCGGCCTGCCGCTGGTGGTCACCTTCCACGCGCTCGGCAAGGTGCGCCGTCGCCATCAGGGCAGCGCCGACGGCTTTCCGGAAGAGCGGCTGCAGATCGAGGAGGCCCTCGTCGCCAGTGCCGACCGCATCATCGCCGAGTGCCCGCAGGACCGCGACGACCTGATCCGCCTGTACGGCGCCGAGCGCGAGCGCATCGACATCGTGCCCTGCGGGGTGGATACCGCCGAGCTGGGCCCGAGCGAAGGCGCGCGCGCCCGGCTGGGGCTGGCCGAGGACGAGTTCGTGGTACTGCAGCTCGGCCGCATGGTGCCGCGCAAGGGCATCGACAATGTGATCCGCGCGGTGGGCGAACTGCGCCGCCGGCACGGCGTGGCCGCGCGCCTGCTGGTGGTGGGCGGCGAAACAGCGGAACCCGATCCGCTGCGCACGCCGGAAATCGGCCGCCTGCAGCAGATCGCCGAGGACGAAGGTGTGAGCGCGCAGGTGGTGTTCACCGGGCGCCGCGAACGGCATTGCCTGCGCGACTACTACTGCGCCGCCGACGTCTTCGTGACCACCCCCTGGTACGAGCCCTTCGGCATCACCCCGCTGGAGGCCATGGCCTGCGGCTGCCCGGTCATCGGCGCCGCGGTCGGCGGCATCCGCCACACCGTGGTCAATGGCACCACCGGCTTCCTGGTGCCGCCGCACGACCCGGTGCAACTGGCCGACCGCCTCGCCCGCCTGCAGGCCGACCCGGAGCGGGCACGCACCTTCGGACGCGCCGGCATCCGCCGCGTCCGCAGCAAATTCACCTGGCAGCGCGTTGCCGCCTCGCTTGCGTCGGTGTACGGCGCGCTGCACCAACCGCGTGCAGTCCAACTTACGGAAAGGATGATGGGCCTATGAGAACAACATCGACGATACCGCTCGACAACAAGACCGCCCTCGTGACGGGGGGCGCCCGCGGCCTTGGCAAGGCCTTGTGCGAGGCCTTGTGCGAAGCCGGCTGCCGGGTCGTGCTGGTGGATGTGCGCGCCGACCTGGCCGAAGCCACCAGCCGCGCCTTGATCGAACGCGGTCACCAGACCATGCATTGCGCCGTGGACATCGGCGACGAACGCCAGGTGATCGACTGCCTGGCCGCCGCGCGCGAACGCTTCGGCGCCATCGACATCCTCATCAACAACGCCGGCGTGGATTACACCCAGCCGATCGACGAGCTGGAAACCGCGCAGTGGGACCACGTGATGGCGGTGAACCTGCGTGCGCCCTTCCTGTTCTGCAAGCAGATCGTCACCCAGATGAAGCCGCTCGGCGGCGGCCACATCGTCAACATCACCTCCACCGCGGCCAAGCGCGCGTGGCCCAACGCCTGCGCCTACCACGCCAGCAAATGGGCGCTGCTCGGCTTTTCGCACGCGCTGCACGCCGAGCTGCGCCCGCACGGCATCAAGGTCACCGCGGTGGTGGCCGGCGGCATGCGCACGCCCTTCCTGCTCGACCGCTTCCCCGATATCGACGTCAACACCCTGCAGCCGCCGGAGTCGGTGGCCAATGCGGTGCTGCAGGTGCTGCAGATGCCGGCGGGCAGCGTCGTGCCGGAGATCTCGGTGCTGCCGATGGGAGAGACCTCGTGGCCCTGAGCCGCGCATGCGACCCGCCCGCCGCCGCGGGCGGGCGGGGTGCGCCGGCCGTCTTCCTCGACAAGGACGGCACGCTGCTGCATGACGTGCCCTACAACGTCGACCCGGCCCGCCTGCGCCTGCGCGCGGACGCCGGGCCGGCGCTGGCGCTGCTGCGGCGCAACGGCTATCGCCTGGTGCTGGTCTCCAACCAGGCCGGCGTCGCGCTCGGGCGTTTCGACGAGGCGGCGCTGCCGCCGCTGTGGCGTGCGCTGGGCGAAGCGCTGGCCCCCTGGGGTGTGACGCTGGACGGCATCTATTACTGCCCGCATCACCCCAAGGGCTGCGTGCCGGCCTATACGCGCCACTGCGACTGCCGCAAACCCGCGCCCGGCCTGCTGCAGCGCGCGGCGCTGGAACTCGGGCTGGACCTCGCCCGCAGCTGGTTCATCGGCGACATCCTCGATGACGTCGAGGCTGGCCGCCGCGCCGGCTGCCGCACCGTGCTGCTCGACGTGGGCTCGGAAACCGAGTGGATCAGCACGCCGATGCGCCATCCGGACCACGTTGTCGCCAGCCTCACCGAGGCGGCGTTTACCCTCCTTGCCGATGAAGCCTTGCGGGTCGCGCCGGAAGGCGTCGCGGAGCAGCCGCAATGGACCGGGTGAGCTTGCTGCGGCGCCAGCCCGCGCGGGGACACGCCGCGGCGGACGGCGCGCCGCTCACCGTGGTGCCGCCGCTGCCGGAAGCCGCGCCCGCCACCGCGGCCTGGGCCGCCGCCCGCCGCATCCTCGCGATCCGGCTCGACAACCTCGGCGACGTGCTGATGACGACCCCGGCGCTGCGCGCGCTGCGCGACGCCGCGCCGGATCGCCACATCACGCTGCTGGCGTCGGGTGCGGGCGCGGCGCTCGCGCCCCACCTGCCCGAGGTCGACGCGGTCATCACCGCCACCGGCCCGTGGATGCCCGGCGGCGACATCACGCCCGCAGCCTTGCAGGCCACGCTGGAGCGTCTGCGCGCGGGCGCCTTCGATGCCGCGGTGATCTTCACCGTGTACAGCCAGAACCCGCTGCCGGCGGCGATGCTGTGCTGGCAGGCCGGCATCCCGCTGCGGCTCGCGCACTGCCGCGAGAACCCTTACCACCTGCTGAGCGACTGGCTGCCCGACCCCGAGCCGCACGCGCTGCTGCGCCACGAGGTGCGCCGCCAGCTCGACCTCGTCGGCCACGTCGGCGCGCACACCGCGGATACGCGCATGTCCTTCCGCGTGCTCGCCGCCGACCGCGAGCGCGCGCTGCGCGAACTTGCCGCCGCCGGCATCGACCCCGGCCGCCCCTACATGGTGGTGCATCCCGGCGCCAGCGCGCTGTCGCGGCGCTATCCGCCGGAACGCTTTGCCGCCGCGCTGCGCCGGCTGGCGGCGCTGTCGGGCGCGGCGATGCCGCAGGTCGTGTTCACCGGCGACGCGAGCGAGGCGGAGCTGGTCGACAGCGTGCGCGCCACCGCACCCGCGGCCACCCTCGCCGGCCGGCTCAGCCTGGGCGAACTCGCGGCGGTGCTGGAAGGCGCCGCGCTGCTGCTTGCCAACAACACCGGCCCGGTGCATCTGGCGGCCGCGCTCGGCCGCCCGGTGGTCGATCTCTACGCGCTCACCAACCCCCAGCACGCGCCGTGGAAGACCCCATGCCGCGTGCTGTACGAAGACGTGCCCTGCCGCTACTGCTACCGCAGTGTGTGCCCGCAGGGTCATCACGCCTGCCTCCATCTGCTCGATCCGGAACGGGTGGCCACCGCCGCCCGCGAACTGCTCGACCTCGGCGCGGAAACCGCCGCGCCGCGCCCCCTGATATCACCCGCTGGAGGCTGAGGCCATGTACACGCTCGGAATCAATGCCGCCTTCCACGACAGCGCCGCGTGCCTGGTGCGCGACGGCACCGTGGTTGCCGCGGCCGAGGAGGAACGCTTCACCCGCATCAAGCACGCCAAGCGGCCGCTGCCGTTTTCCACCTGGGAGCTGCCGTTCGCGGCCATCGACTACTGTCTGGCCGAGGCCGACATCCGGCTGGACGACGTCGACCACGTCGCCTACTCCTTCGACCCCGCGCAGTTTCCCGGCCGCAGCGAAACCAGCCTGCTGACGCTGCCGCTGGAACCATCGGCGGTCGGCGTGGAAGGCGAATGGAACAGCCCGTGGGACCCGCTCTTCCTCAGCTACGTGGTCAATGCCCCGCGCCAGCTGATGGACGGCGCGCCCCACCACCTGCGCGCGCGCTTCGACAAGCTTGCCGCCCACGGCGCCTTCCGCTGGCACTACGTGGAGCATCACCTCGCACACGAAGCGAGCGCCTTTCTCGCCGCGCCGTTCGACAGCGCCGCGGTGCTCACGCTCGACGGCCGCGGAGAACGCGCCACCACCACGCTCGGCCACTGGCGCGAGGGCCAGCTCCACCGCCTGCGCCAGATCGACTTTCCGCACTCGCTCGGGCTGCTGTACGAGGAAGTCACCCGCTACCTCGGCTTCCTGCACGCCAGCGACGAATACAAGGTGATGGCGCTCGCCTCCTACGGCAAGCCGCGCCACCTCGACCTGTTCCGCGACATGCTGGTGTGGGACGGCGACGGCGGCTTCACGCTCGGGGCCGGCTATCCGCTGCTCGAAAGCCAGTTCGGCCCGCCGCGCCAGCGCGGCACGCCGCTCGAAGACCGCCACTACGACATCGCCGCCTCGCTGCAGGTGGCGCTGGAAGAAACCGTGCTCCACCTCGCCGGCTGGCTGCACCAGCAGACCGGCGAGAAAGCGCTGTGCATGGCCGGCGGCGTGGCGCTCAACTGCGTGATGAACGCCAAGCTGCGCGACCAGGGGCCGTTCGAGCAGGTGTGGGTGCAGCCCGCCGCGGGCGATGCCGGCACCGCGCTCGGCGCCGCGCTGTGGGTGGATTACAAGGAGCGCGGCGCCGGGCGGCGGTGGACCATGACCGACGCCCGCCTCGGCCCCGCCTACGACGACGACACCATCGAAGCCGCGCTGCAGCGCGCCCGCCTGCCCTACCGGCGGGCCGGCGACGTGGCCGAGGACACCGCCGCGCTGCTGGCCGAAGGCAAGGTGGTCGGCTGGTTCCAGGGCCGCATGGAGTTCGGCCCGCGCGCGCTCGGTGCCCGCTCCATCCTGGCTTCGCCGGTGGACGCGGCGATGCAGGCGCGGCTCAATGAACTCAAGGACCGCGAGGACTTCCGCCCGGTGGCCCCGGCGGTGCCGGAAGAATGCTGCGCGGAGTGGTTTTCCAGCGCGCGCGACAACGGCGGGCGCTCGCCCTTCATGCTGTTTACCTACGCGGTGGCGCCGGGCAAGGCCGCGCGCATCCCGGCCGCGGTGCATGTCGACGGCACCGCGCGGGTGCAGACGGTATCGGCGGACGTCGACCCGCTGTACCACCGCCTGCTGCACGCCTTCGGCCGGCGCAGCGGGGTGCCGGTGCTGATCAACACCTCGTTCAACGTGCGCGGCGAACCCATCGTCTGCACGCCGCGCGATGCGCTCGCCGCCTTCTTCACCTCGCCGATCGACGTGCTGGTGATCGGCGGCTTCATCGTGGAGAAATCTCCTTGAAGGCGCCGGTTGTCTCGGTGGTGGTGCCGACCTATCAGCGGCCGCGCCAGCTGCTGCGCTGCCTGCACGCGCTGTTCACCCAGCAGGGCGTGCCCGGCCGCGTCGAGATCCTGGTGGTGGACGATGCGCGTTCGCCGCAGCAGCGCAGCGCGGTGGAAACCTATGCGCGCCGCAGCGGCACCCGCGCGACGGTGCGCTACCTGCAGCCGCCCGAGGGCGCGCGCGGCCCCGCGGCGGCGCGTAACGCCGGCTGGCGCGCGGCGCGCGGCGAGATCATCGCCTTTACCGACGACGACACCATCCCCGCGCACGACTGGCTGCGCGAAGGCTTGCGCGCGATGCGCCCCGGCGTGACCGCCGTGTGGGGCGACGTGATCGTGCCGCTGCCCGACTACCCCACCGACGCCGAGCGCAACACCGCGGGGCTGGACGGGGCCGAATTCGTCACCGCCAACTGCTTCGTGCGCCGCGCCGCGCTGCTTGCCGCGGGCGGCTTCGACGAGCGCTTCAAGCGCCCCTGGCGGGAGGATTCGGACCTCTACTTCACCTTGCTCGAAGCCCACCACGCCGTGATCCCGGCGCCCGCCGCCATCGTCATCCACCCGGCGCGCCAGGCACCGCCGGGCACCTCAATCCGCCAGCACCGCAATCTGGTGTTCGATGCCCTGCTGTACAAGAAGCACCGCCGCCTGTACCGGCAGAAGATCGCCGCGCGCCCGCCGCTCAGCTACTACCTCACCGTGGTGGCGGCATTCACCGCCTTCGGCGCGCTCCTCGGCGGCGCCAGCACCGTGGCCGCCACCGCGGTCGGCGCGTGGTGCGCGCTCACGCTCGGCCTGGCGCTGCGCCGGCTGCGCGGCACCTCGCTCGCGTGGCACAACGTGGCCGACATCGTCGTCAGCTCCACGGTGATCCCGCTGGTGGCGGTGTTCTGGCGGCTGGCCGGCGCGGTGCGCTACCGGGTGCTGTTCGCCTGAGGACCATCGCCGCGAGGAGATCCGGATGTCCCGCCTTTTTCACAACGCGCTGCCGCTGCGGGTGCTGACCTGGCATGTGCACGGCAACTACCTCTACTACCTCACGCAGGTGCCGCACACCTTCATCCTGCCGGTGGACGCGGCGCGCTCGCCCGGCTACAGCGGCCGCAGCGGCACCCTGCCGTGGGGCGACAACGTTCAGGAAGTGCCGGTCGAGGCGCTCAAGGACACGGAGTTCGACTGCATCCTGTTCCAGTCCGCCAGCGCCTATCTGGACGACCAGCACCGGCTGCTGAGCGAGGCGCAGCGCCGGCTGCCGCGCATCTACCTGGAACACGACCCGCCCCAGCGCCACCCCACCGATACCGCGCACCCGGTGGACGACCCCTCGATGCTGCTGGTGCACGTCACCGCCTTCAACGCGCTGATGTGGGACAACGGCCGCACCCCGGTGCGGGTCGTGGAGCACGGCGTGATGGTGCCCGAGGGCCTGCGCTACCGCGGCGACATCGAACGCGGCATCGCCGTGGTGAACAACCTCGCGCGGCGCGGCCGGCGGCTGGGAGCGGACGTGTTCGAGGCCGCGCGCGCGCAGGTGCCGCTCGACCTCGTCGGCATGGATTCGGTACGCAGCGGCGGGCTGGGCGAAATCGCCAACCTCGACCTGCCCGGCCATCTGGCGCGCTACCGCTTCTATTTCCACCCGATCCGCTGGACCAGCCTGGGCCTCGCCGCGATCGAGGCGATGATGGTGGGCGTGCCGCTGGTGGGGCTGGCGACCACCGAGCTGGTCAGCGTGATCCGCAACGGCGAGAACGGCTACATCGACACCGACCCGCGCCGGCTGGTCGAGGCCATGCGCCGCCTGCTCGACAACCGCGGCGAGGCGATGCGGATCGGCGCCGCCGGCCGCCAGACCGCGCTGGAGCGCTTCAACATCGAACGCTTCGTCGCGGACTGGCTCGCGGTGTTCGCCGAGGTCGCGCGCTGAAATGGGCGCGCGGCCCTCACCCTTGCGCGTGCTGGTGGCCGGCGGAGCCGGCTTTCTCGGCTCGCATTTGTGCGAACGCCTGCTGCGCGACGGCTGCCGCGTGCTCTGCGTCGACAACTTCCAGACCGGCTGCGCCGCCAACGTCGCCCCGCTGCTGCAGCGCGAGGGCTTCACGCTGCGCGAGCACGACATCACCGCGCCGCTGGAGGCGGACGTCGACCAGATCTACAACCTCGCCTGCCCCGCGTCGCCGCTGCACTACCGCGAAGACCCGGTGCGCACCGTGCGCACCAGCGTGGTGGGCGCGATGAACCTGCTGGAGCTGGCGACCCGCAAGGGCGCGCGCATCCTGCAGGCCTCCACCAGCGAAATCTACGGCGATCCGGCCGAACATCCGCAGCAGGAGGCCTACCACGGCAACGTCAACCCGATCGGCCCGCGCGCCTGCTACGACGAGGGCAAGCGCTGCGCGGAAACCCTGTTCTTCGACTACCACCGCCAGCACGGGCTGCGCACCAAGGTCGCGCGCATCTTCAACACCTACGGCCCGCGCATGCGGCCGGACGACGGCCGCGTGATCTCCAACTTCGTCGTGCAGGCGCTGCGCGGCCAGCCGCTGACCTTGTACGGCGACGGCAGCCAGAGCCGTTCGTTCTGCTACGTGGACGACCTGATCGACGGCCTGCTGCGGCTGATGAACAGCGCGGACGACTTCTGCGGCCCGGTCAATCTGGGCAACCCGGTGGAATCCACCGTGCGCGAGCTGGCCGACGAGGTGATCCGGCTCACCGGCTCGCGCTCCACGCTGCGCTACCTGCCGCTGCCGGAGGACGACCCGGTGCGGCGCCGGCCCGACATCACGCTGGCGCGCGCGGAACTCGGCTGGCGGCCCACGACCGCGCTCGAAGACGGCCTGCGCCGCACGATCGATTATTTCGCCCGGGTGGCGACATGAGCGGCGGAGTCGTCTCCGCCCGCTCCGCCGGGCTGCTCGCGGCGGCCGCGGCGGCGCTCGGCGAGCGGCGGCGCATCCACCGACCTACCCGCCTGCAGCACGTGCTCGCGCAGCGTTGCGCTGTCGGCGCCGTGGCCGGGCACCGGCGCCGCGGGCTGGCTGCCGGCCTTGGCCGCGCGCCCCGGCCGCGGCGAGCTGCGCCCGGTCATCAGGTCGTACAGGTAGCGGTAGCGATGGGCGCTGGCGGTCCACGAAAAGTCGCGCCCCATCGCGCTGCGGCACAGCCGCTGCCAGGCGGGCCGGTCTTGCCATACCGCCAGCGCGCGCTCCACGGTGGCCACCAGCGCGGCCGCGGTGGGCTCGACGAAGGCGAAGCCGGTGGCGTGTTCCGCCGCGGCGTCATAGTCATCCACCGAATCCGCCAGCCCGCCGGTGGCACGCACGATCGGCGGCGTGCCATAGCGCTGGCTGTACATCTGGTTGAGTCCGCAAGGCTCGAACAGCGAGGGCATCAGGAAGGCGTCGGCGCCGGCCTCGATGCGGTGCGCCAGCCCTTCGTCGAAACCGATCACCGCCGCCATGCGTTGCGGCCAGCGGCCCTCGGCCTCGCGCAGTGCCGCCTCCAGCGCCGGGTCGCCATTGCCGAGCAGGGCGAGCTGCAGCGGGCGCTCGAAGAGCTGGGGCAGCGCCTCCAGCACCAGGTCCACGCCCTTCTGGTCGGTCAGGCGCGTCACCATGCCGAGCAGCAGCGCGTCATCGTCCTCGGCCAGCCGCAGCTCGGCCTGCAGCGCACGCTTGTTGGCGCGTTTGTCGTCCAGCGTGTCCACCCCGTAGGGCGTGGGCAGATAGGGATCGCTGCGCGGGTCCCAGGTTTCGGTGTCGATGCCGTTGAGGATGCCGGACAGCGTCTCGCGGCGCGCGCGCAGCAGGCCCTGCATGCCGCAGCCCAGGTGTTCGTCGAGGATTTCCTGGGCATAGGTGGGGCTGACCGTGACGATGCGGTCGGCGTAGAACAGGCCCGCCTTCAGGAAGGACAGCCGGCCCCAGTATTCGGCCCCGTCCATGGTCAGGCAGTGTGCCGGCAGGCCCAGCGCGGTGCCGGTTTCGAGCGGAAAGATGCCCTGGAACGCGAGGTTGTGGATCGTCACCACGCTCGGCGCGGGTTCCGGCAGCCCGGCCTTCAGGTAAGCCGGCGCGAGGCCGGTGGGCCAGTCGTTGCAGTGGAGCACGTCGGCCCGCCATTTCAATGGACTGGCCGCGGACGACAGCAGCGCCGCCACGCGCGACAGCAGGCCGAAGCGCAGCGCGTTGTCGTCGTAATCCACCCCGCGGTCGTCCTGGTAGGGGCCGCCGGCGCGGGCGTAGAGGTCCGCGCTGTCGATCAGCATCGCCCGCACGCCGCTCGGCAGCCGGCCGCCCAGCAGCGTGGCCGGCGGCAGGCCGGAGCCCGCCGGCAGCGCAGCGATGCGGCGCAGGCCCCCGGCCTGCTCCAGCACCGAGCGATAGGCCGGCATCAGCACCCGCACATCCACGCCCAGCCCGGCCAGCGCCGCCGGCAGGCCGGCGCTGACTTCGCCCAGGCCGCCGGTCTTGGCCCAGGGCGCGCATTCCGGGGTGGCGAACAGCACCCGCAACGGACCGCTCTTCTTCATTTCTGCTACCTCCCGCAGCCGGCGCGCATCACGCCGCCGCTGCCTGTGACAACCCAAGGACGGACACCATGATCCTGTGCGGAGACATCGGCGCCACCAAGAGCCTGCTCGGCCTCGCCGAGGCACGCGGCGGCGCGATCCACATCAAGCTGGTACGACGTTACGAAAACCGCGAGTGGCCGGGCTTCGGCGAACTGGTCGACGACTTCCTGGCCAAAGCGGCGGCCGCGCGCGGCGAAGCGGTGGAGCTCACCGTCGCCGGGTTCGGCATCGCCGGCCCGGTGGGGCCGGACGGCGTGCATATGACCAATCTCGACTGGTACATCGGCCCGGGCCCACTGCGCAGCGTACTGGGCGGCGCGCCGGTGCGGCTGCTCAACGACTTCGAGGCGAGCGCGCTCGGCATCGGCGACCTCGGCGGCGACGGTTGCCTGCCGCTGCAGCCCGCGCCCGCACTTTCCACGGCGCCACAGCTGGTGATCGGCGCCGGCTCGGGGCTGGGCGTGGCGCTGCGGGTGCCGACGGCGAACGGCGTGGTGGTGGTGCCAGGCGAAGGCGGCCACGTCGGCTACGCGCCGCGCAACGAGGAGCAGCTCGCGCTGTGGCGCCAGCTGCGCGCCGGAAGCGGCCGGCTGAGCGTGGAGCACGTGGTTTCCGGTCCCGGCCTCGGGCGCATCTACGAGTGGCTGGCCGAGACCCGCGCGAGTACCGGCCCCTGCGGCGAACTCGTATGGGAGCGGGCGGTGGAAGGCAACCTGCACGCGCGCCACGCGATCGACCTGTTCCTCGACAGCTATGGCGCGGTGGCGGGCGACTTCGCCCTCGCGACGCTGGCGCGCGGCGGGGTGTATCTGACCGGCGGCATCGGCCCGCGGCTGCTCCCCGCGCCAGCCGCGGCGGCACGCTTTCTCGCTGCCTTCCGCGACAAGGCGCCGCACGGCGCGCTGATGACGCAGATGCCGGTGCACCTGGTGGTGGACGACAAGCTGCCGCTGCTCGGCGCAGCGCGCGCGGCCACGGATCTGCTGCCGACCGCCTGACATCTAGCGCTCGCCTCCGCCTTCAGCCACCAGCAGCGCGAACGGCAGCGGGTCGAACACGGTGCCGAGGTCGATGCCGTGGCCGGGGCCACCTTCCCCGCCGCCGTGGCCGACCCACAGCTCACGCCCGCACAGCGCGTCGCGCAGATGCAGGCCGTGCCAGGGCAGCACCACGGTGTTGCCCGCCCAGGCTTCGGGCATCAGCACCCGCCCGGCGTCGCCGCCGGCAAAGCCATACAGCAGCCGGGTGGCGATCACCACCACGCGCTCTTCGCCGCGCACCCGCGCAAACGCCACCACATGGCGCGCCGCCGGGCCTTCCACGTCCAGCGGCACATAACGTCCGCCGCGTAGCGTGCGTTCAAAGGCCTGGCGCAGCATCAGCCCGCGCCACAGCAGGTAGAGCTTGATGCGGCCATCCTCGGCGTTGTCGAGCAGGTTCAGCAGCTCGGCCGGCCCCGCGCCGTCGGGAAACTCGTCGCGCAGGGCCTCGAAACGGGCCGCCGCGGCGGCGAAATCCACCGGACGGCGGTTGTCCGGGTCCACCAGGCTGAAGTTCCAGTCCTCGCAGCCCTGGTAGATGTCGGGCACGCCGGGCGCGGCGAGCTTGAGCAGCAGCATGTTCAGGCTGTTGTAGATGCCGAAGCGCGCAACCGTGGCCTGGAAGGGCAGGAAATCCGCGAGAAAGCCGCCGTCGGGAACGAACAGCCGCCGCACGAAGGCGGTCAGCGCGGCCTCGTAGCCGGCGTCCGGGTTCATCCAGCTGGTGTGACGCTTGGCTTCGCGCGCGGCCTTCAGCATGTAGGCCTCCACCCGTTCGGCGAGCTGCGCGGTCGCGGACGTGTCCATCGCCCCCAGCGGCCACACCCCGAGCAGGGTCTGGTACAGCAGGTATTCGTCGTTGGCCGAGGGCGCCGGCTCGTCGTTCACCCGCTGCTTGCGGCGCGCGTTGAGCCGCCCCCAGCGCCGCAGCGCCAGCCGCCACGCGCCGGGCATCTCGGAGAGCACGCTGATGCGCGCGCGCACGTCCTCCGAGCGTTTGCTGTCGTGCGTGGAGGTGGCGAGCAGGCCGAACGGATGGCCGCAGGCGAGCGCCTCGTTGGCGAGGTGGAAGTCCTCCACGCCCACGCCGAAGGTGCGCGGATCGCCGCCGACGTCGTTGAGCGACACCAGCCGGTTGTAGCGGTAGAAGGCGGTGTCTTCCATCGCCTTCGCCATCACCGGCGCGGTGAATTGCTGGAAGCGGCGCACGAAGCGCAGCTTCAGCCGGCGCAGCTCGGGGCGCGGTTCGATCGGCGCCGACAGCAGCACCTCGCGCACGAAATGCAGCACCGACGCATCGCCCGCCAGCCCGCGCGCCACCGCCGCCTCCACCGCCCGCTCCACGTAGCGGCGGTCGTCCTCGCCCACGCCGCGCGGGCCGATGTAGCTGCGATAGACCGGAAACGCCGCAATCACCTCGGCCAGCGCGCCACGCAGGCGGCTGCGGGTGAAGTCGCGCGTGCGGCGGTCGTGCTGCGCGATGTCGTACAGCATGTAGGCGAGGCTGCCGAGTTCGCCCGGCAGCGAATGGGTCATGATCAGCTGCTTGGATTCGACCAGCACCTCGGCGAAATCCCGCATCTCGCCGGTAAAGGCGCGGTAGATGCGCGTGAAGCGCGACTCCTGCGCCGGATCGACGAAGAGGTTGTTCACCAGGTTGGCGAAGCGGTAGCCGGTGCCGCCGTGCACCGGCCAGTCCGCCGGCAGCCCTTCGAACTCGCCGAGGATCTTTTCCACCACCACGTACAGCGCGCGCGGCGGCGCGAGACCGCCGCCGGCCACCTCGCCGTAGCGGGTCTGCAGGCGCTCGAAGTAGGCCGCGGGGTCGGCCAGCCCGTCCGGGTGGTCGATGCGCAGGCCGGACACGCGGCCCTGCGCAACCCAGTCGAAGATGCGCGCGTGCGTGGCCTCGAACACCGCGTCGTTTTCCATCCGCAGCGCGGCAAGGTCGTTCACGTCGAAGAAGCGGCGGTAGTTGATGTCGTCCGCCGCCACCCGCCACGAGGCCAGCCGGTAGGCCTGGCGTTGCAGCAGGTGATCGAGCGCATCGAAGCTCTCGGGCTCGCCGACGTGTCCGCGATAGGCCGCCAGCCCCGCCGCCACCTGGGCCTGCAACGCCGGCAGGCGGGCGTACAGCTCGGCGAGGTGGCGCTTGAAGGTCTCCTTGTCGCGTCGCCGCTCGGCGAGCGCTTCCGGATCGGCGGTGTCGCGCGGCGGCAGCCGCCGCAGCGCGGCAAGCAGGGTGGCGAGTTCGAGACTGGGTTCGGATGTACTTGAGGCGCCCGCGCTAGCCCCCTCCCCGCCCCGGCTCTCTCCTTGCAGGGGAGGGAGCGGATCGGCGGCGCCCGCGGCGAGGATTTCCGGGTAGTCGCACGGGTCGATCGGGAAGCGGTGCTCGTAGTAGCGCACGCAGAAGCTGCCGCGTTCCGGCGAGAAGCTGAGCTCCAGTTCGCCCGCCTCCAGCACCAGCCCGTACTGGTCGCCCAGCACCGGCAGCAGCACCTTGCCGCGCAGTTCGGCGAAAGGGGGCTCCCAGTCGATGTCGAAGTGGTCGGCAAAGTGCGACGCCGGGCCGTTCTCCAGGACGTCCAGCCACCATTCGTTGTCGCCGCCGAGCACGCCGACGTGGTTGGGCACCACGTCCAGCACCTGCCCGAGGCCGAGTTCGGCCAGCCGCGCGCAGTAGCGATCGAAGTCCTCGTCGCTGCCGATCTCGGGGTTCACCGCCTGGTGATCGACGATGTCGTAGCCATGGCGGCTGCCGGGCCGCGCCTTCAGGAAGGGCGCGGCGTACACATGGCTGATGCCGAGCGCGGCGAGATAGGGCAGCACGTCGGTGGCGGCGGCGAAGCCGAAGTCGCCGTTGAACTGCAGCCGGTAGGTGGCGCGCGGCACGTCGGCCAGCTCGGGACGGAAGTCGGGCGGGCCGCCGCTGACCGGCAGCGGCGCGCTCGGGCGCTCGGTGTTGATCGCGCTGCTCACCGCCAGCCAGCGCGCGTCGGCGGCAAGGTCCGCCAGCGCCGCGTCGAGCCGGCGCCGCCAGTTGGGCTGGGTGGTCTCGCTGGTGCCCGGCAGGTTGGTGGCCTCCAGCTGCGCCAGCACGTCTTCCAGCTGAACCGCCACCATCGCCGACGGCGTGCGCGCGATGTAGCGATACACCGCCGGTGCGAGGCCGCCGCCTTCATCGCCGCCGGGCGGCTCGTCGCCCGGCGCGAGCAGCGCCTCGCCGCCCAGCGCATCGAGCAGCGCGCGGCAGTCGGCGCGACGCTGTTCGGCCTGGCGCTCGCGCAGGCCGGGCTCGCGGTACATGCCCAGCGCCTCGCGCAGGTCGATGTCGTGGCCGGCCCAGTAGCCGCGCAGCGTGGGCAGGTCGTGGGTGCCGACCACCGCGAGCGCGTCCTGCGGCCACGCATCGGGACGGCGGAAGCCGCCGCCGTCGGCATGCTGGAAATACAGCGGCCGGTAGGACAGCAGGCCGTGCCGCGCCATCGCCTCGCGGATCGCCTGCGGCACGATGCCCAGGTCCTCGCCGATCACCACGCAGCGCTCGCGCCGGCTTTCCAGGCACAGCAGGCGGAACAGGTCGTGCATCGGGTAGGCGACGTAGGCGCCGCGCTGGCGCGCTTCCTCGCCCTCCTCGCCCGGCCGGTTGCGCGCCACCGGCAGCCAGAACAGCCGCATCAGGCTCATCACATGGTCGATGCGCAGCGCGCCCGCGTGGCGCATGTTGGCCCGCAGCACCGCGAGAAACGGTGCGTAGCCCTGGTCCGCCAGCTGCTGCGGAATCTGCGGCGGAAAGCCCCAGTCCTGGCCGTTGGCGTTGAGTTCGTCCGGCGGCGCGCCGGCGTGGGCGCCGAAGGCGTGCAGGCTGCGGCGGGCCCAGGTTTCGGAGCCGCCCTCGTTCACGCCCACGGCGAGGTCGCGGTACAGGCCCACGCGCATGCCGCGCGCCCGCGCCCGCGAGGCCACCGCCTGCAACTGCAGCGCGGCCTGCCATTGCAGGTATTCGAAGAATTCGATGCGCTGCTCGTTATCGGCGGCGAAGGTCTCCACCGCGGCGCCGTCGGGGTCGCGATAGGCCTCGGGCCAGGTCGTCCAGCCCCAGATCGCCGGGTCGCCGGCGTGGAAGTGCGTCTGCAGCGCGTCGAACAAGGCATGCAGGCGCAGGCTGCGCCCGCCCTCGCGCTGGAAGTCGCGGAACTGGCCGGCGCGCTGGGTATCGCGCTCCAGGTGCATCGCGCGGAAATGGCGGTACAGCAGTTCCAGCACCTCGAACTTGGCCTGCGCCACGCCGTTGTAGTCGATCAGGGTGCGCGCGCGCAGCGCGTCGAGCCGCGCGCGGAACGCCGCCGCCCCCACCTTTTCGCCCGCGGCGGCGCACTCGCCGAAGTCGCGCATCGCTTCGATGTCGAGGTACAGCACGTTGAGCCATTCGCGGCTCGAAGGGCTGTACGGGCTGGCGCGTTCCGGCTCGTGCGGGAACAGCGCATGCAGCGGATTGACGCCGACGAAGTGGGCGCCGGCATCGGCGGCGATATCCACCAGCCGGCGCAGGTCGCCGAAGTCGCCCATGCCCCAGTCGCGCGCCGAGCGCAGCGCATACACCTGCACCGATGGCCCCCACAGCCGGCCCGAGGGCGCCGGGTGGCAGGTGGGCGGGCAGACCGCCAGCCCGACCTCGGCAAAGGCGTGGGACGAGGTGGCGTGCTCGAAGAGGCTGAGGCGGTGATAACCCTGCCCCAGCTCGATGCCGATGGTCAGCTCGGCCTCGACCCGTTCGCCGTCCGCTCCCGCCTCGCCGGCGCCTTCACGCGTCCGTGCGGCGACACGGCCGCGCCGCTCGCCGCCGCCTTCCAGCGCGATGCGCCACCACAGTGTCTGGCCGACCAGCGCCGCCGGCAGCCGCGGATGCAGCAC
The DNA here is from genome assembly GCF_001682385.1 of Azoarcus olearius. NCBI lineage: Bacteria > Pseudomonadati > Pseudomonadota > Betaproteobacteria > Rhodocyclales > Zoogloeaceae > Azoarcus > Azoarcus olearius. The sequence goes on along the minus strand of NZ_CP016210.1, from coordinate 2,067,689 downwards.
CAGCGGCGCTGCCACCCCTTCCAGCACCAGCAGTGGCGGCAGCACGCGTGCCGCGGCCACCTCGCGCAGGCGCTCCAGCTCGCAGGCGGCGTGCTGTTCGGCGCGCCCTTCCTCCAGCGGATGGCCGAGCGCGGCGAGCAACGCGCGCCGCGTGTCCTCATCCACCTCGTGACGGCGGCCCCAGGCGTCCTCGTAGGCCAGGTCGATGCCGAGATGGCCGCACAAGGCCTCGATCGCGCTGTTGCTCATCGCTCTCCTCCGCGCCGCATCCGCTTCAGCCCTGCCCCGCGCCCGGCAGCAGGTAGCACTGCACCGCCCACGGCCCCAGGCGGTCGGGGCCGGAATCGCTGCCCACCGCGGCAAACGGCGCCGCTTCCAGCGCCGGCAGCAGCGGCGAGGTGAGATCGTCGAGGTTGGCGCGCATCACCAGCGCGCCGCCGTCCACCCCCACCCAGCGCACCTCGAAAGTGCGCTCGCCGAACAGGTGCCAGGTGCTGCGGCCGGGCACCACGCCCGCCACCCGCGGCACCACCACCGCGTGGCGCTGCGCCAGCAGTTCGCGATACAGCGCCAGCCACTCGCGCGCAGGCGGGTCGCCCCGCGCGCCCCAGTCGAGCTTGCTGCGCGCGAAGCTCTCTTCGCCACACGGATCGGGCAGTTGCGCCCCATCCTCGCCGTGGAACTGCATGAAGGCCGCGAACTCGCGCTGGCGGCCTTCGCGCACCGCCTTCGCCAGCTCGCCGGGGTAGTCGCAGAAGAACAGGAAGGGCGTGGTGGCGCCGGCCTCCTCGCCCATGAAGATCAGCGGCGGCGAAGGCGCCAGCAGCTGGATTGCGACCAGCGCGCGCAGGCGGCGCGAATCGGTCAGTGTCGTCAGCCGCTCGCCGAGCGCGCGGTTGCCGATCTGGTCGTGGTTCTGCAGGAAATTGACGAACGCGGTGGCGGGCAGCGCGCTGCTCGGTTCGCCGCGCGGGGCGTCGTGGAAGGCGGAGTGCTCGCCCTGGAACGCGAACCCCTCGGCGAGGCAGCGCACCAGCAACTGCACCGGACGCTCGGCAAAGTCGGCGTAATAGCCGTCGTGCTCGCCGGTCAGCAGCACGTGGGCGGCGTGGTGGAAGTCGTCGTTCCACTGCGCTTCGTAATGCCCCCCAAGCCCGGGGCGGCCGAGGCGGCTGGCGGTGTTGTCGACGTTCTCCACCACCAGGTGGATGCGGCGATCGGCCAGGCGCATGCGCGCACGTGAGGACAGCTCTTCCAGGATGTGCGGGTTGGAGCGGTCGAAGATGCCGTGCACCGCATCCAGGCGCAGGCCGTCGAAGCGGTATTCCTCCAGCCAGTACAGGGCGTTGTGGATGAAGAATTCGCGCACGTGGGCCGAATACGGGCTCTCGAAGTCGATCGCCGCGCCCCACGGCGTCTCGTAGTGTTGGCTGAAGAACTGCGGTGCATACACATGCAGGTAGTTGCCGTCGGGGCCGAAGTGGTTGTAGACCACGTCCAGCATCACCATCAGCCCGCGGCGGTGGGCCGCCTGGATGAAGTGCTTGAGCGCATCGGGCGTGCCGTAGGCGGCCTTGGGCGCATACGGCAGCACGCCGTCGTAGCCCCAGCCGCGCGCGCCGGAAAACTCCGCCAGCGGCATCAGCTCGATCGCGGTGATGCCGAGCGCGGCGAGTTCGTCCAGCCGCGCCTCGGCGGCGGCATAGGTGCCTTCCGCGGTGAAGGTGCCCACGTGCAGCTCGTAGATCACCGCCGCCTCCCACGGCCGCCCGCTCCAGCCCGCATCCCACGCGAAGGTGGTGGGATCGACCAGCACGCTGGGGCCGTGCACGCCGTCCGGGTTGTAGCGCGAGGCGGGGTCCGGCACCTCGAGCTGGCCGTCGAGGCGGAAGCTGTAGCGGTCGCCCGGGCGCGCGGTGGGTATCTTGCAGCTGTGCCAGCCGTCTGACTTCGCGCAGGGGTGGTAACTGCATTCGCCGTCGGGCTGGTGCAGCACCACCTCCACGGCCTTTTCGGCCGGAGCCCACAGGCGGAAGCGGTAGCCGGCGTGGATGTTGTGTTCTTCCACCAGGCGCGGGCCGAAGGGCATGCGGTGCATCCAGTGCACCGTGGCCGCGCCGCTGGCCGCGTCGCGCCCGTGCCCGGCCTCGTTGGGCCGCCAGCCGCTCTTGCCGAACTGGCTGCGGCCATGGGCGCCACCACTGCCGCGGCGCGGCTGGGTGCCCGGCGCGCGCGCATCGGGCATGCGCGCCTGCGGGGCGTTGGCGAGTGGATCCGGCCCCCGGCGCGACGCGGCGTTGAGGTGGGGCGGCGTGCTGCGGGTGGGGCTTCTCATGGCTTCAACTGTCCTTTTGCAACCACCACGATGCCGCTGTCAGTGACATGGAAGCGGGCGCGGTCGGCCTCGCGGTCGTAGCCGATGCGCATGCCGGGCGGGATGAAGTTGTTCTGGTCGATGATGGCGCGGCGGATCTTCGCCCCGGCCCCGATCACCGTGCGGTCCATGACGATGGAGTCGGCCACCTCGGCGCCCTCCTCCACTACCACTTCGCGGCGGATCAGCGAGCGTTCGATGGTGGCGCGACGGACCAGCACGCCGGCGCCGAGCGAGGCGCTGCGGATGTGGCCGTCATGCACCTGGGCGGCCTCGGTCTGGTCCGGCGCAGCGTAGATCGGCCAGCGCGGATTGGACATGCAGAACGCCGGGCACTCGCCCAGGGTGTCGAAATGCGCCGCGTAATAGGCATCGATGGTGCCGACGTCGCGCCAGTAGCTCGCGTCCTCGAAGTCGCGGATGCCGGGCACGCGGTTGCTGGAGAAGTCGTAGGCCATCAGCCGGTGCGACTCGCACATCGCCGGCAGCAGGTTCTTGCCGAAGTCGTGCCCGCCCTTCGAGTGGGCACGGGTCAGCGCGTCGACCAGCACGTCGGTGGAGAAAACGTAATTGCCCATCGAGGCCAGCGCCACCCCGGGACGGTTGGGCATCGGCTCGGCGCTCTGCGGCTTTTCCTGGAAGTCGCGGATGCGGCCGGCGGAGTCGGTGCGGATGATGCCGAACGAGCTGACCTGCTCGAGCGGAATCGGAATTGCCGCCACGGTCGCGTCGGCATGGGTATCGACGTGGTACTGCACCATCTGACGGATATCCATCCGGTACACATGGTCGGCGCCGAACACCACCACCAGGTCGGGCTTGATCAGGTCGATCAGGTGCAGGTTCTGGTACACCGAATCGGCGGTGCCCTGGAACCACTCCGGCCCGCACTGCATCTGCGGCGGCACCACGGTGATGAAGTGGTGCGGAATCAGCGGCGTCAGCACCCACGAACGGCGGATGTGCTCGATCAGCGACTGCGACTTGTACTGCACCAGCAGGTAGATGGAGTAGATCTCGGAATTGACGAGGTTGGACAGCACGAAGTCCACGATACGGTGGCGGCCATTGAACGGCACCGAGGGCTTGGAGCGCTCGGCGGTCAGCGGGTGAAGGCGGCTGCCCTCCCCACCGGCCATGACGAATGCGAGTACGGACTTGCCGGCAATCATGTTTCACCTCCAGAAAACGCCCCGGCGCGGCGGACGCCGCGCGCGGAGGAATCGTCGAACGCCGCGCGTCCCTGAACCGGAATCGGGGCTTCCCTCTCCGCCGGGTTCATCGCGGGCTCTCCAGAAACACCACCGACAGCGGTGGAAGGGTCAGCGCGAGGGCGTGGCGCTGGCCGTGCCAATCCACCTCCTGGGCAGCCAGCCCGCCCTGATTGCCGAGTCCGCTGCCGCCGTAGGCTCCGGCGTCGCTGTTCAGCAACTCGGTCCACCAGCCCCCGCGCGACACGCCGAGCGCGTGGTCGAAGCGCGGCAGCAGGGTCAGGTTGCAGGCCACCAGCAGCGTCGGCTCCTCTTCGCGCGCCGGCCGGCGCAGGAAGGCGAGCACGCTGTCGCTGGCGTCGTTCGCCGCCACCCACTCCAGCCCGCCGGGCGCGGCATCACCGGCATGCAGCGCGGGGTGAGCGCGGTAGTGATGGTTGAGGTCGGCCACCCAGCGCTGGATGGCGGCGTTGGCCGGCGTGTTTTCCAGCGACCAGTCGAGGCAGCCGCGCGGGTCCCACTCGCAGGCAACGCCGAGTTCGCCGCCCATGAACAGCAGCTTGCGGCCCGGAAAAGCCCACATCAGGCCGAACAGCGCGCGCAGGCTGGCGCGTTTCTGCCACGAGTCGCCGCGCTGCTTTTCCAGCAGCGCGCGGCGTCCATACACCACCTCGGCGTGCGCCAGCGGCAGCACCGAGCGCGCCGCGGCCGCGCCGGCCGCGGCGTCCATCAGCTTGCCCTGGTGGTAGTGGCGCTGGCCGGGGTCGCGCACGAAGTAGTCGAGCGCGTCGTGCACCCACGCCAGGTTCCAGGCGAGGTCGCAGCCATAGCCGCCCACGGCCTCGGGGCGGGTCAGCGCGGTGCGCAAGGCCTCGTCGGCCTCGTCCGCCTCGGCGATCACCATCACGCCCGGGTGTTCGGCATGGATGCAGCGCGTCAGCCAGCGCAGGAAGTCGTCGGCGCCCGGCTGCCCGCGCAGCAGGCGATCCACGCCGGACAGCCGCAGGCCGTCGATGTGGTAGGTGTCCAGCCAGTACAGCGCGCTGTCGATCAGGAAGGCGGCGACCGCGTCATCGGTGAGGTCGAAAGCGATCTCGTCGCCCTCGGCGCGGGCGCGACCGCCCTCGTACAGCGGCGTGCCGTCGAAGCGCACCAGCCCGTGCGACTCCGCCGGAAAACTCGCCGGCACCCAGTCGAGGATCACGCCCAGCCCGGCCTGATGCAGGCGGTCGACCAGGTACATCAGGTCCTGCGGCGTGCCGTAGCGCGCACTCGGCGCAAAGCGGCTGCCGCTGCGGTAGCCCCAGTCGCCATAGTCGCCGTGCTCCACCAGCGGCATCAGCTCCACATGGGTGAAACCCAGCCGCATCAGGTAGGGCGCCAGTTCGTCGGCGCTGCGGCGGTAGCCGGCGAAGCGCTCGCCCGCCTCGGCCGCGCGCCAGGAGCCGAGATGCACCTCGTAGATCGACAGCGGCGCGTCGGCCGCCCGTCGCCCGGCGCGGGCGCGCATCCACTCGGCGTCCCACCAGCGGTAGGCGAGGTCCCACACCCGCGAGCCGATGCCGGGCGGCAGTTCGCAAGCGCTGGCATAGGGGTCGGCCTTGGCGAGCACCTCGCCGCGCGCGCTCTCGATGCGGAAGGCGTAGCTGACGCCGTGGCCGACGCCGGGCACGAAGCCTTCCCACAGGCCGTCGGCGCCTGCATACAGCGCGGCGCGCTCGTTGCCAGGCGCCAGCGCCACCGCCACCGCACGCGCGTGCGGCGCCCATACGCGAAAGCGCGTGCCGGCCAGCCCGTCCACCGTCACCGGGCGCGCGCCCATGCCGGCGTAGTGGCGGCCGCCGGTGGGCGCTGGGCCGGGGGGCGCGAAGTCGGGGCCGTTCATAGGTACAGCCCCACGGCCGCAACCGGCATCGGCGCACGCGCGACGCGCGGCGGGGCCGGCTCGGCCTCCGCCTGCGGGCGGCGGCGCTGGCGCACCGACAGCGCGCGCGACAGCATGCGCCGCAGCGCCGCCTCGCCAGCGGACAGGCCGCTCTCCTCGTCGCTGGCCGCGCCGTAGTCGTCGAGCACGCTGCCGGCAAGGTAGAGGTCGAAGATCACCGGGCAGATGTAGCTGGAGCGCGTCACCGCGGCGGTGTTGCCGAGTTCGGCCGCCACCGCGCGCACGCACTTGGCGAGCATCCGCCCCGCCAGCCGCTCGTTCTCCACCGGCCCCGCCGCGGCGAGGTATTCGGCCGCCTTCAACGTGCCGCCCCAGGTGCGGAAATCCTTGGCGGTAAAGGGCCCCATCGCCTCGCGCAGGTAGGCGTTGAGGTCTTCGGCGCGCACCGGATGGCGGCCGCCCTCGTCGTCCAGGTACTGGAACAGGGCCTGCCCCGGCAGCTCCAGCAGCCGCGCCAGCGCGTTGGCGATGCCGCGGTCGCGCAGCGTCTGCTGCTGCTCCACGCCGTGCTTGCCGCGGTAATGGAACACCACGCGGCTGCCCTCCACCCGCACGTGGCGCTTGCGCAGCGTGGTAAGGCCGTAGCTGCGGTAGCGGCGCGCATAGCTCGCGTTGCCCACGCGCAGATAGATGCGGTCGAGCAGCCGCACCAGCAGCGCCAGCACCTTCTGCCGCGGCAGCCCGGCGCGGCGCAGGTCGGCGCCGATGCGCTCGCGCAGGCGCGGCAGCGCGCCCGCGAAGCGCGCCAGCCGGCGCCACTTGCGCATCGCGTTCTCGAGCACGAAGTCCGGGTGGTAGCGGTATTGCAGGCGGCCGCTGGCGTCGCGGCCGAAGGCCTGCAGCGCAGCTTCCGGGTCGGGGCTGACATAGACCTCGGTGTAGGCCGGCGGCACCGCCAGCGCGGCGATGCGCGCGAGCCCGGCGCGGTTGCGGTAGGGCCGGCCGTCCGGGCGCAGATAGCGGAAGCCGCCTTCGGCCAGCGGTTCGCGGCGCAGGTAGCGGCTTTGCAGTTCTGCGGTGGAGACGGTGGCCATGGCCTAGCCCTCGCCCAGCCGCGCGGTCAGGCGCGCAACGCATTCGGCCGCCTGCGGCGTGGGTGCGGCGACGAAAAGCTGCAGCGAGCGCCCGGCGGCGCTGTAGCCCTCGCCGGGCGCGGACTCGGCGAAATCCGCCACCTCTGCCTGCGCGGTATCCACCAGCCGCACCCAGCGGGTGACGCCGGCCGCCTGCGGCAAGGTGCACTCGACCGCCTCGTGCGCGGCGTTCAGCACCACCAGCACGACCGCGTCGGCGGCGGGTTCCGGCCCGGTGCCGAGGTGGGCGCGGCCGTCGGCCAGCATCGCGAAGCAGCGCATCTGCGCGTCCGCCCAGCCCTCGGGCGTCAGCTCGATGCCGTTGGGCGCCAGCCAGATCACGTCGCGCAGCACGTGGCCGGGGTCGCCGCCGGTGGCGAAGCGCGCCGGGCGCAGCACCGGCAGCGCGCGGCGGATCAGCAGCAGGCTGCGCACGAAGGCGCGCAGGCGCTCGCCGTCGGCATCCACGCCGGCCCAGTGCACCCAGCTGATCTCGTTGTCCTGGCAATAGGCGTTGTTGTTGCCCTGCTGGCTGCGGCCGATCTCGTCGCCGGCCAGCAGCATCGGCGTGCCCTGCGCGAGCAGCAGCGTGGCGAGCAGGTTGCGCTTCTGGCGCTCGCGCAGCGCCAGCACCTCGGGGTCGTCGGTGGGGCCTTCCGCGCCGCAGTTCCACGACCGGTTGTCGTCGTGGCCGTCGCGGTTGTCCTCGCCGTTGGCCTCGTTGTGCTTGTCGTTGTACGAGACGAGGTCGTGCAGCGTGAACCCGTCGTGCGCGGTGATGAAGTTGATGCTGGCCCACGGCCGCCGGCCGTGGTGGTTGAAGCGGTCGGCCGAGCCGGCGAGCCGGGTCGCGAGGCCCGGCGCCTGGCCTTCGTCACCGCGCCAGAAGGCGCGCACGGTGTCGCGGAAGCCGTCGTTCCATTCCGCCCAGCCGGGCGGGAAATTGCCCGGCTGGTAGCCGCCGGGGCCGCAGTCCCAGGGCTCGGCGATCAGCTTGACGCGGTTGAGCACCGGGTCCTGCCGCACGGCGTCGAAGAAGCCGCAGCCGGGGTCGAAGCCTGCCGCCTCGCGCCCGAGGATGGTGGCGAGGTCGAAACGGAAGCCGTCCACCTCCATCTGCGTCACCCAGTAGCGCAGGCTGTCCATCACCAGCTGCAGCACGCGCGGATGGCTGAGATTCACCGTGTTGCCGGTGCCGGTGTCGTTGATGTAGTAGCGCCGGTCGTCCGGGTTGAGGCGGTAGTAGGAGGCGTTGTCCAGGCCCTTGAAGCTGAGCGTGGGGCCCAGCTCGTTGCCCTCGGCGGTGTGGTTGTAGACCACGTCCAGGATCACCTCGAGGCCGGCGTCGTGCAGCCGCGCGACGGTGTCGCGGAATTCCGCCGCGCCCTCGCCGGCGAGGTAGCGCGGCTCCAGCGCGAAGAAGCCGATCGAGTTGTAGCCCCAGTAGTTGCGCAGGCCCTTGTCGGTCAGATACGCGTCATCCACGTAGGCGTGCACCGGCAGCAGTTCCACCGAGGTCACGCCCAGCGCCTTGAGGTGGTCGATGACCGCCGCGCTGCCCAGCCCGGCGATGGTGCCGCGGTGCTCCGCGCCCACCGCCGGATGCTGGCGGGTGAGACCGCGTACATGCGCCTCATAGATCACCATGCATTCCCACGGCACGCGCTGACCGCGCCGCGCCGGGCGGCTGGCGCTCGGCCAGGGCGCGGCGACGCGCGCCTTGAGCGTGCAGGCGGCGCTGTCGCGCTTGTCGAAGCCGTGCCCCGGGCGCTTGTTGCGCAGCTCGTAGCCGAAGATCGGCGGCCCCCAGCGCAGGCGGCCGACCAGCTCGGTGGCGTAGGGGTCGAGCAGCAGCTTGTGCGGGTTGAAGCGGTGGCCTTCCTCGGGCACGTAGGGCCCGTGCGCGCGGTAGCCGTACACCAGCCCCGGCCCCGCGCCCGGCAGAAAGCCGTGCCAGACCTCGTCGGTGAGTTCGGGCAGGTCCATGCGCGCGATCTCGTTGCGCCCGGCCTCGTCGAACAGGCACAGCTCCATGCGGCTGGCGTGGGCCGAGAACACGGCGAAGTTGACCCCGTCGCCGGTCCAGGTTGCCCCCAGCGGATAGGCCTGGCCGGCTTCGAGCGTCATCTGCAGCGCGGCCGTCATGCGTCCGTCCCGCGGCGCCGGGCGGCCGCGGCCTCGGTGACGACGCGGTGCACGAAGCCGAGCTTGTCGAGCACCGTGGTGGCCATCACGAAGGGATAGGCGTCGCCCTGCCCCAGGCTGCGGCCCATGCTGTTGAGGAACTGCGCCAGCGGCAGCCACTGCTCCAGCAGCACCTTGCGGAAGGGCTGATCCTCCACCTCGACCCCTGGCACGTCGGCCGGGCCGCCGTCCGCCTGGTCGGAATGCAGGGCGAAGCCCCAGTGGGCGGCGGTATCGAGCGCATCCGAAATGTGCAGGTAGTGGGCCCAGGTCTCGGCCCAGTCCTCCCACGGATGCATCGCTGCATAGGCGCTGATGTGGCGCTCGGCCCAGTCGGCCGGCGGCGAGGCGTAGTAGGCCGCCAGCGCCTCGGCGTAGTCGCGGCGCTCGTCGCCGAAGTGTTTGCGGAAGGCTTCGAGGCGGCCGCCGTGGGCGATCAGGCGGTCCCAGTAGTAGTGGCCGATCTCGTGGCGGAAGTGGCCGAGCAGCGTGCGATACGGCTCGCGCAGGTCCACCCGCCGCTGCTCGCGGCGGGCGTCGTCGGCCTCGCCGATATCGAGCGTGATGGTGCCGCCGGCATGCCCGGTGGTGGCGGTTTCGCCTTCGCCGCCGAGGAAGCGGAACTCCGGCGGCGGATGGGTGCCGTCACCCTCCACCGGCAGGCCCAGCCGGTACAGCGAATAGAACAGCCGCCGCTTGGCACCTTCGAGCTTGAACCACGCATCCTTGTTGGCCGGATCCTCCAGCGCCGCGGTGTGCTCGGTGCGGCGGCAGCAGCGGCACAACGCCTCGTCGTCGCCCGGCGCCACCATCCAGTTGCAGATCTGCTCGCTGGAATAGTTGCGGCACTGGCGCCAGGAGGACACCCGCGCCGGCGCGCGGTCGCCGTCGGCCTCGCCCGCTTGCGCGGCGGCGTCGCCGGGCACCGCGGCCAGCGCCGGGCTGGACGGCGGTGCGTTGGCGTAGCCGGCATCGTTGGCGGCCGGCGCGCCGCGCGCAATGCTGGCGGTCGCATCGGCACCGCGGGCCACTTTTTCCGCCCCGGCGCTTTCGGCGAAGGCGCTGCCGGCGGCCACATCCTCGCTGCCCTCGTCCGCCGCCCCGAGCCGGCGCCAGCCGCCGTCGCCATCGGGTTCGAACGCCGCCATGTCCATGGTGTCGGGCGAAAAACCCAGCAGCGCGCCGCAGTTGCCGCAGGCGAAGTTCTCGAAGAAGCAGACGAAGCCGCAGTTGGTGCAGTAGAAGGTTTTCATGGCGCCGGCGCGGTCGCGCCCTCCGGAATGTGTTGGGGCGGCAGCGGGCGCGTTTCGCGCTGGGCCTCGTCGCCCGGGTGGCGTTCCATGCTGGCCCGCAGTTGCGGCAGCCACGCCGGGTGGTGTTCCTGCATGTAGGCGATCAGCTGCTCGCGCACCTTGCAGCGCAGGTCCCAGCCGGTGCCGGCGTCGCGCGTGCTGACCAGCGCGCGCAGCTGCATCGCGCGCTCGGTGAAGTCGGTGACCTGCAGCACGCACACGCGGCCGTCCCACTCGGGCGCCGCCTCCAGCACCTTGCGCAGCGCGTCGCGCAGGGGCTGCACCGGCATGCGGTAATCCACCCAGAAGAACACCGAGCCGATCAGGTCGGAGGTCTGCCGCGTCCAGTTCTGGAAGGGTTTCTGGATGAAGTACTCCAGCGGCACGATCAGGCGGCGGTCATCCCAGATGCGCACCACCACGTAGGTGGAGGTGATCTCCTCCACCCGCCCCCATTCGTTCTCGACGATCAGCACATCATCGACGCGGATCGGCTGGGTCAGCGCGATCTGCAGCCCGGCGATGAGGTTGCCCAGCACCGGGCGCGCGGCAAGGCCGGCGATGATGCCGGCGAGGCCCGCCGAGGCGAGCAGGCTGGCGCCGATCTGGCGGACGTTGGGAAAGGTCATCAGCACGGAGCCGACACCGAGCAGGCCGACCACGAACATCGCGGTACGCGCGAGCACCCGGACCTGGGTCTGGACGCTGCGCGCGCGCCAGTTGTCCGGCCCGTCGGTGGGATGGCGGCGGACCACGACGTCGGCGAAGGCGGCGATCAGCCGCACCACGAACAGCGTCACCAGCAGGATCACCGCGATCGACATCAGCTGGCGCAGCATCGTCAGCGCCGCGGCGGGAATCGCGGCGTCGGCGAGCGCAACGTGGATCAGCAGCAGCGGCACCAGCGCCTGCATCGGCCGCCGGGTGTACCAGACCACCCGTTCGGCGAGCACGTAGTGCTTGGCCGCGCGCCGGGCGATCGCATCCAGCACCGCGTGCAGCACCAGGCCGATGGCCGCCGCGGCGCCGCATTGCACCAGCAGCGCCAGCCAGGGATGACGCTGGAGCAGGTCGGTGGCGGCCTCCATTCAGCGCGCCCCCGTCGCCAGTTTCTGCTGCAGCCCGCGCGCGGTCTCCACGTGGCGGCGCAGGATCGCCAGCGTGTCCTGCGCGAACGCGCGGATCTCCGGATCGGCGCCTTCGCGCGCCTGCCGCTCGAAGGCCTCGATCACCTGGGCGTGGGCGGCGCCGCTGAAGCGGGCAAGGAACAGCTGGTCGAGCTGGGTGCCGCTCAGCTTGCGCATTTCGGCCAGATCGGCGCGGGCGTGCTCGGGCATCGCCTCGGCCGCCGTCAGCTTCTTGGCGCTGGCAAGGCGCGCGAGCTGCACGTTGATCGCCTCGTGGTCGTGGCGCAGCTGCTCGGCGAAGGCCTTCACGTCGGCGTTGCCGCCGCCCTCGGCCACCAGCCGGCCCGCCTCCATCTGCGCCAGGCCGTGGCCGGTGGCGGCGGCAATGAAGTTGCGGTCGGCCTCCGACACCGGGCCCGGCTCGACGTTGGAGATGCTGGAAACCGGCGCCTGGGTGCTGCCCGCAGTGCCGCCGGCGGGCGGCAGCGGCGGTGTTTCCGGCGGCACGCTGGGCGCCACCTGGGTGCTGGTGGGCGGCTGCGGCGGCGCGGTGTTGGGTTTGCGGTCGCAGGCGGCGATCAGGCTGGCCAGCGCGAGCAGCGCGGTGGCACGGCGTAGTCGAATGGCATCCATCGGGCGTCCTCCTGTATTCCGGTGCGGCGCCCGCAGACGGTGCGTCGCCCGCAGCCCGCATGCATTTGGCGTGCCCGGCGCGGCAACACAGGAAGCGGCCCGCGCTGCGCCCGGCGATGGCATGTGTTGCAGTGCAGTGACAACCGCGTGGAAAACCGGAAACAGGGGGCAATTCTTACTGGCCGGGTGTAAAACATTCCCGCAAATATTTAAAGGGGATAGCCCCAATCCCAGCATTGGCGCGCTTCAACGCGATGGCATGGACCTTGCGCGCAGGTGGTCGACCCGCCTTTTCCCCAGCGGAGCAGACGAATGTCACTCGACCAGAACACGAAGGAGACACCATGAGCCTCGGAATGGAGCTTCGCCTGCGTCAGCACCTGGCCATCACGCCGCAGATCCAGCAAGCCTTGCGCCTGCTGCAACTGTCGTCGCAGGAGTTCACCCAGGAAGTCGAACAAGCGGTCACCAGCAACCCCTTCCTGGAGGAAGATCCAGACGCCCCGCCCCCCGGCCCCGCGGCCGCGATGCCGCTGGCCCCGGCGGCGTCTTCCAGCGAGCCGCGCGCGGAAACCGTCGATGGCGGCGACAGTGAAGGCAGCGACGCGCCGGTGTCGCCCGCGCTGCACGAAATCGGCCGCAGCGGCGGCGGCGGGGGCGGCGACGAGGAGCACGACTGGACCGAATGGACCGAGGCGCCGATCAGCCTGCGCGACAACCTGCGCAACCAGCTGCTGCTGTCGCCGATGAGCGACCGCGACCGCACGCTGGCCCACATGGTGATCGACGAACTGACCGACGCCGGCTACCTGGAAACACCGCTGGAAGAACTGGCGGACCTGATCTCGCCCGAGGAAGAGGTGGACGTGCACGAGCTGAGCGCCGCGCTGAAGCTGGTGCAGCAGCTCGACCCGCCCGGCATCGCCGCGCGCTCGCTGCAGGAATGCCTGCTGCTGCAATTGCAGGCGCTGCCCGCCTCCACCCCCAACCTGCCGCTGGCGCTGGAACTCGTCGGTCAGCACTTCGAACTGCTGGCGCGGCGCGAATTCACCCGTCTGCAGCAGCTGCTGAGTTGCGACGAGAACGCGCTGCACGGCGCCCGCGCGCTGATCCGCACGCTGGACCCGCGCCCGGGGCGCAGCTTCGCCCCGGACAACACCCGCTACGTGGTGCCCGACATCATCGTCACCAACCAGCGCGGACGCTGGGTGGCGACGCTGAACCCGGCGGTGCAGCCGCAGGTGCGGATCAACCGCGCCTATGCCGAAATCGCCGCCAGCCGCAGCGGCTGCGGCGCCTCGTTCTCGCGCCTGCTGCAGGAAGCGCGCTGGCTGCTGCGCAACGTGGAGCAGCGTTTCAACACCATCCAGCGCGTGGCCGACGCCATCGTCGCGCGCCAGCGGGTGTTCTTCAGCTACGGCGAGGCGGCGATGAAGCCGATGGCGCTGAAGGACATCGCCACCGAGCTGGGCCTGCACGAATCGACCGTGTGCCGCGTCACCAACGGCAAGTACATGGCCACCCCGCGCGGGCTGTTCGAGTTCAAGTATTTCTTTTCGCGCCAGCTTGCCACCGACGATGGCGGCAGCTGCTCGGCGACCGCGATCCGCGCCCTCCTCAAAGAGCTGATCGCCGCCGAGGACCCCCAGGCCCCGCTGTCGGACGCCCAGCTCGCGCGCATGCTCGCCGAGCAAGGGCTGCGTCTGGCGCGCCGCACCGTCACCAAGTACCGCACCCTGATGCGCGTACCGAGCGTGGAGCTGCGTCGCGTTGCGGGTCGCGCACCCAACGCGGCCGAAGCGGGGGCCTGAGCGCCCCCGCCGCGTCGCCTATTTGCCGGAGGCTGCCATGGCAACGATCATCGCCGGTCATTTCGACCACGTCGAACATCTGAACGAAGCGATCAGGCTGCTGGAAGGCCAGGGTTTCGGCCCTGGCGACTACGCCAGCTTCTACCTCAACCCGCCCGGCCAGCACGGGCTTTACATGCTGGGCGGTGATGCCGCGGCGGACCAGGGGTCCGACGGCGCCGGCAAGGGCGCCGCGGCCGGCGCGGCGATCGGCGGCGGCGTGGGCATGGTGGTGGGCGCGATCGGCGGACCGATCGGCGCGCTGGCGGGCAGCGGCGTGGGCGCCTACCTGGGCGCGCTGGCCGGGGCGCTGAGCCAGACCACCGACCCCGAGCCCGCCGCCGCCACCAAGGAGCTGCCGGCCGAACCGCCCGGCGGGCCGATGCTCGCGATCCATGTCGACCAACCCGGCCAGGAAGCCACCGCGATCGCAATCCTCGGCCACTCGATGGCCCGCCAGATCGACCGCGCCAACGGCACTTGGGCCGACGGCACCTGGACCGATTTCGACCCGCGCGAGCCGGTGGTGACCCTGCTCAAACGCCAACCCTGAACACCAGGAGCACGCCCCGGCCATTCCCGCCCCGCCCTTTCCCGCTTCCTGCGCTCGCTCCCCGCGCGAGCCAGGCGCCGCACGCCAAGAGGACAACAACCATGCACGTCTGCGACGCCACCATGTTCTACAGCACCCGCAGTGGCGGCATCCGCCGCTACCTGCAGGAAAAGCGGCGCTGGCTGCAGGCCCGCCCCGGCTACCGTCATTCGCTGGTGCTGCCGCGGCTGGCCGCGGGCGCGGCGGAATGCGCGATCGAGGTGCCGAGCGTGCCGCTGCCCTTCTCGCAGGGCTACCGGCTGCCGCTGATGCGCGAGTCCGCGGTGCGCGCGCTGGCCGAACTACGCCCGCATGTGATCGAGGCCGGCGACCCCTACCAGTTCGCCTGGGCGGCGCTCGATGCCGGACAGCGGCTGGGCGTGCCGGTGGTCGGCTTCTATCACTCCGACGTGCCGCGCCTGTTCGGGCGCGTGGGCGGCGCGCAGGTGGAACGGCTCGCCGAGTCCTACCTGCGCCGCCTCTACAGCCGCTTCGACCTGGTGATGGCGCCCAGCGCCTGCATGACCCAACGCCTGCGCGAGCTGGGGCTGGAGCACGTGGTGCGCCAGCCGCTGGGGGTGGATACCCGTTTGTTCCGGCCGCGGCCGGCGCGCAACCGCAAGCTGTGGCGCGGCCGCCTGGACGCCGGTGACGAGGACCGCCTGCTGCTCTTCGTCGGCCGCTTCGCGCACGAGAAGAACCTGCCGGTGCTGCAGGCGATGATGGACCGGCTGGGGCCGGGCTACCTGCTGGTGCTGGTCGGCAACGGCACCCCGCCCGAGGCGCGCGAGGACACCCGCGTGGTGCCCTACATCGCCGAACCGGCGCGCCTCGCCAGCCTGATCGCCGCCTGCGACCTGTTCGTGCATGCCGGCGACCAGGAGACCTTCGGCATCGCGCCACTCGAGGCCATGGCCTGTGGCCTGCCGGTGGTGGCCGCACGCGCCGGCGGGCTGGCGGAGACCGTGGATGCGCAGGTGGGCCGCGCGGTGCCGGTGGAGGTGCCGCCGGCCGACAACCCGGAGCCGCTCGCCGCCGCCATGGCCGACGCGGTGCGCGAACTCTTCGACTACGGGCTGCAGCCCCTGCGCAGCGCCGCCCGCAAACGCGCCGAAAGCTACGACTGGGAACGCATCCTGCCGGACATCGTCGGCCGTTACGCGGCGCTGGCGGGCACGCCGGCCCTGCCGCAATGAAGCCCCGCCCCAGCCTGGAGCGCCCCGCGGCGCTGTGCGTCGCCATCCATGATGTGGCGCCGGCCACCTGGGCGCGCTGCGAGCGCCTGCTGGCGGTGGTGGAGGAAGTCGCGCCGCTGCCGCTGACCCTGCTGGTGGTGCCGGACTACCACCGCCGCGGCGACGGCACGCCGGGTTGGTATCTGGAAGCGCTGGAAGCCCGGCGTGCGCGCGGCGACGAGCTGGCGCTGCACGGCTGGGTGCATCTGGACGAATCCGGCCGCTGCCACGGGCCGCGCGAGTGGTGGCGGCGCCGGGTGATGACCGCGAGCGAAGGCGAGTTCTCCGCGCTGACCGCCCGCGCCGCGCGTTTTCGCCTGGGCGTGGGGCAGACCTGGTTCCGCAACCACGGCTGGCCGCTGTACGGCTTCGTTGCGCCGGCCTGGCTGCTGAGCCCCGGCAGCTGGGAGACGCTGGACGATTCGCCGCTGCGCTACACCACCACCGCGGACGCCTTCTACCTGCTCCACCCACGGCGGCGCCATGCCAGCCCCTGTTTTGCATGGAGCACGCGCAGCCCGTGGCGGGAGGCGCTGTCGCTGCGCTGGAACGGCCGCCCCGCGCGGCTGGCGGCGCGCGGCCCGATGCGGCTGGCGCTGCATCCGGACGATGCGCTGCACCCGCGCGTGCTGAACCAGATCCAGTACCTGGTCGACGCCCTGCTGCGCGACCACGAACCGATGACCAAGGCGCGCCTTGCGATGCGGCTGGGCGGCGAACCGCTCGGTGGCTTGAGCGCGCCACCGCCTGCGCGCGGAGATCCGATCACGCTGGTGGCGCCGCCCTACACCGCCGGCGCCACCACCGCGAGCGACAATAGGGCCACGCCGCCGCCGATGGCGACCCCGGCGAGCACGTCGCTGGGGTAATGCAACCCCAGCACCACGCGCACCACGCCGGTCAGCACCGCAAACACGGCCAGCGCCGCGCCCAGCAGCGGGAAATACGCCGAGGTGACCACCGCGAAGGCCACCGCGTGCAGCGTGTGGCCGGACGGAAAGCTGTATTCGTCCAGCGGGCGCGGGCAGTCACGCAGCTCCTGCAGGCGGTTGCACGGGCGCGGCCGCCCGGTGCGGCGCTTGGCGAACAGGTACAGCAGCAGCCCCGCCAACGCCACCGCGCCCAGGTGCAGGGCGCAGCGCAGGCCGGCCGGGCCGGGCAGCAGCGCCAGCACCAGGATCAGCACGCCCCACAGCTCGCCGTCACCCATCCGGCTGATGGCGCGCGCCAACCACTTGCACGGGCGATAGACCAGCACGCGGTTGAGCTTGACGACGCACAGGCCGTCGAACGCGATCAGGCGCGCGAGGCGTTCAAGCGGCAGGTGCGACATGGCCGACCGGGCTGTGGCGCGCCGCGCACGTCGCCAGCTCCGCTTCAAAGCGCTCCAGGACCTGCGGCCAGGTGAGCCGCCGCGTGGTGTCACGCGCCACCGCGCCCAGAAAACGCTGCTGCGCGCTGTGCAGCGCGAGCGAGCGCGCCGCGTCGATGAAGCCGGCCTCCCCCGCCGCCACCGGCACCACCCGCGCGCTGATGCAGTCGATCAGGTGTTCGCCGGCGGCGCCGTTGTCGAAGGCCACGATGGGCAGTGCGCTCGCCATCGCTTCCAGCACCACGTTGCCGAAGGTTTCCGACAGGCTGGGGAACAGGAAGATGTCGGCCGAGGCGTAATGGCGCGCGAGGTCTTCGCCGCGGCGGGTGCCGACGAAGATCTCGCCCTCCGCATCGCGCTCCAGCCGCGCCCGCATCGGCCCGTCGCCCACCCACACCAGCAGCGCATCCGGGCGCTCGGCCCGTACCGCGCGAAACGCCGCGCGGACCAGCAGCGGGTTCTTTTCCGGCGCCAGCCGGCCGACGTGCATCAGCACCGGCTGCCACTCGCTCGCGCCCCAGCGCGCGCGCAGCATCGGACTGCGGCGGAAGGGCGAGAACAGGTCCGCATCCACGCCCCGCCCCACGCACACCAGGCGGCGGTAGCCCTGTGCCTCCATCTCCGCGGCCAGCGCGCGGGTGGGCACGAAGGTGGCGTCGCAGCGGTTGTGGAAGGTGCGCAGCGCCGCGGCGATCGGCCACGACAGCACGCCCAGCCGGTAGTAGCCGCTGTATTTCTGGAAGTGGGTGCGGTAATCGCTGGTGACCGCGATGCCAAGGTGGCGCGCCACCGCCAGCGCCGACCAGCCGAGCGGACCTTCGGTGACGATGTGCACCACGTCGGGCCGCTCTGCCTGCCACAGCCGCAGCAGGCGCCGTGGCGCCGGCAGGCCGAACTGCAGGCCCGGGTAGCGCGGCAGCGGCAGCCCGTGCACCAGGGTTTCGCCGGTGCCTTCGGCCGCGTCGCCGTCCGCCTGCTGGCGCGGCCGCACCAGGCTGACGCGATGTCCGGCGGCACGCAGGTGGCGCAGCGTGCGCTCCACCGTAAGCGATACGCCGTTGAGTTCCGGCGGATAGGTCTCGGTGACGAGGGCGATCGACAGCGTGTTGTTCATGCGGGGCCTCCTGCCGGCGGCACCCGCGCCATGGGGCGCGGAGCGGCGGCGTGTGCGGTGGCCTCGCACCGCAAGCCGCGTTCCCGCCGCGTGGGCGGCGCCCGCATCGCCACGCCGCTGTGACATGGGCATGGCCCGCGCGCAAAAACTACATGCGGCTGTCGAATTTGCAGCCGCGGGGCTGGCAGCGCCGACGCCACCGCCCCGCCGGCCCGGCCACCATGCGCGGCACGCCGATTGCAACCGTGGGGGGCGTTCCCGCTGACCAGGAGTCTTCCATGCAGCCCAATACCACGCTGTCCGATGTCCGCACCCTGCGCGAACGCGCCCGTCGCCACATCGAAGGGGGTGCGCTGACCGAGAATTACAACGCCGACCGCGAGACCATCCTGCGCCTGCTCAACGAAGCGCTCGCCACCGAAATCGTCTGCAGCCTGCGCTACAAGCGCCACTACTACACGGCGCGCGGGCTGGCGTCTTCCGCGGTGGCGGCGGAATTCCTCGAGCACGCGCACGAGGAAGAGGACCACGCCGGCCGCTTCGCCGAGCGCATCACCCAGTTGGGCGGCGAGCCGGACTTCTCGCCCGACACGCTCACCGCGCGCAGCCACGCCGAATACGTGGAAGGCCAGACCCTGCAGGACATGATCCGCGAGGACCTGGTGGCCGAGCGCATCGCGATCGAGAGCTATCGCGAGACGATCCAGTACATCGGGTCCACCGATCCCACCACGCGGCGCCTGTTCGAAGAGGTGCTGGCGGTGGAAGAAGAGCATGCCGACGAGTTGCTGAGCCTGATCCAGCAACTCGGCGAGCCGCTGGCCGCGGGCTGAGCGGAGCCCGCGGTGCGGCCGGCGGCGATCGTGTTGCGGGACCATCGCGGTGTGGCGGACTCCCCCGCCGCCCCCGCGACGGCGGCGCGTCCGGGCAGCCTGTTCGAGGCCGGGCGCAACTGCTGCACGATCGCACGCGCGCACCGCGCGGGCCTCGTCGTCGATGGCGAGGCCTATTTCCGCACCTTTGCCCGGGCGGCCGAGCGCGCCGAGCGCTCGATCGCCATCCTGGCCTGGGATTTCAACAGCAACACCCGGCTGCGCTTCGACGGTGAAGGCGAGGCGCCCGAGCGGCTGGGCGACTTCCTGAACTGGCTGGTGCGCCGGCGCCGCAGCCTCCGGGTCTACATCCTCGACTGGGACTACCCGATGGTGTTCGGCACCGACCGCGAGTTTCCGCCGCTGTACGGCTTTGGCTGGCATCCGCACCGGCGGGTGCACCTGACCTACGACGACACCCACCCGGTTACCGCCTCGCACCACCAGAAGATCGTGGTGATCGACGACGCGCTCGCCTTCATCGGCGGCTTCGACCTGACGGTGCGGCGCTGGGATACCTGCAAGCACTCGCCCGACGAGATCCGGCGCGACTGCGACGGCAAGCCCTACCCGCCCTTTCACGACATGATGATGGTGGTCGATGGCGACGCCGCGCTCGCGCTTGGCCGCGTTGCCCGCGCGCGCTGGCTGGCCGCTACCGGCCACCCGCTGCCGGCGGCCCCGCGCAAGCCGCCCGACCTGTGGCCAGAAGGGCTGCCGGTGCGCTTTCGCGACGTCGACATCGCCATCGCCCGCACCCTGCCGCCGCGCGACGACGCGCCCGCGGTGGCCGAGGTGGAGGCGCTGTATTACGACATGATCCGCGCCGCGCGCCGGCGCATCTACATCGAAAACCAGTACTTCACTGCGGGCGGCCTCGGCGAGGCGCTGGCCGAGCGCCTGCAGGCCGACGACGGCCCCGAGGTTGTGGTGGTGGTGCGCCTCTTCAGCCACGGCTGGCTGGAAGAGCACACGATGAACGCGCTGCGGACCAAGCTGGTGCAGCGCCTGCGCGCGGCCGACCGCCACGGCCGCTTCCACATCTACTACCCCCACGTGGATGGCCTGGGCGAGAAGATCTGCATCGACCTGCACTCCAAGCTGATGATCGTGGACGACGAGATCCTGCGCGTCGGCTCGGCCAACTGGTGCAACCGGTCGATGGGGCTGGACAGCGAATGCGATGCCGCGCTGGAAGCGCGCGGCGACGCTCGGGTGGCCAGGGCAATCGCGGATTTCCGCAGCGAGCTGCTGGCCGAACACCTGGACCGCAGCCCGGAAGAGGTGGACGCCGCGGTGCGCCGGCACGGCACGCTGGCCGGCGCCATCGAGGAACTGGGCGGCCAGTGCCGCACGCTGCGCCGGCTGGAAGAACCCGAGACCTTGCCGGCGCCGCTGCTCGACTTCGCCAGCGTGGGCGATCCCGCGCAGCCGGTGTCGCTGGAGCGCATCGCCGAAGAATTCAGCCCCGAGGCAGTCTTCCGCGACGACAGCGCGCCGGCGGCCCCGGGCGGCCCGCAGGACATCACCGCCCCCGGCCCCGCCAATCCGCCGCTGCGGCGCGCGGCGATGCGGATCGTCGGCGTGGTGCTGGTGCTGATCGCGCTGGCCGCGGTGTGGAAATACACCCCGCTATCGCAATGGGGCGACCCTGAACGCATCAGCGCACTGGCGCGCGAGTTCGCCCATCGCCCGTGGGCGCCGCTGGTGATCCTGCTGGCCTATACGCCGGCCTGCGTGCTGATGTTTCCGCGTCCGCTGATCACGCTGGCCGCGGTCGTGGCCTTCGGCCCCTACATGGGTTTCGGCTTCGCGCTGGGCGGCATCCTGATCGCCGCCTTCTTCACCTATGTAGCCGGGCTGGGCCTGCCGGAAGAAACGGTGAGCAACCTTGCCGGGCGCAAGTTGCGCCACATCGCCGAAACGCTGCGCCGGCGCGGCCTCATCGCCGTCACCGCGCTACGGCTGGTGCCGATTGCACCGTTCGCGGTGGAAGGCGTGGTCGCCGCGGCGATCGGCATCCGCCTCGCCCCGTTCATGGCCGGCACCGCCATCGGCATGCTCCCCGGCACGCTGGCCACCACGGTGTTCGGCAACCAGTTGCAGGAAGCCCTGCGCGACCCGGGACGCGTCAACTACGGATTGGTGGCCGCGGCAATCGCCGGGGTGGCACTGCTGACGCTCGCGGTGCGGCGCTGGCTGGTCGCGGACCACCGTCACCATCATGGCAACGGCAACCAACGGCCTCGCTAGCTGGCGCAACCTCGACCACGCCCTGGGCGAGGACTGCCTGCGCATCTCGTCGTACAACGTCCACCGCTGCGTGGGGCGCGATGGCCGCATGGATGTCGCCCGCGTCGCCCGCGTGATCGACGAACTGGGCTGCGACATCGTCGGCCTGCAGGAGGTCGACAACCTCGCCAACGGCAGCCACGAATCGATGCAGCTCGACTTCCTCGCCAGCGCCACCGGCATGGAGGCGATCGCGGGCCACACCATCGTCAATCACGAAGGCAGCTTCGGCAACGCACTGCTGACGCGGCGCCCGGTGCTCGCAGTGCGCCGCCACGACCTGAGCTATCACCGGCGCGAGCCGCGCGGCGCAATCGACGTCGATCTGGAAGTGGAAGACGAAGTGGTCCGCGTCATCGTCACCCACCTGGGCCTGCGCCCGGCCGAGCGCCGCTTTCAGGTAAGGCAGATGCTGAAGCTGCTGCACGACATCCCGCCCGAGCGCAACGTGGTGGTGCTGGGCGACATCAACGAATGGCTGCCGCTCGGCCGGCCGCTGCGCTGGCTGCACGGCCTGCTCGGCCGCGCCCCCGCCGAACGCTCCTTCCCGTCCGGCCTGCCGCTGTTCGCGCTCGACCGCGTCTGGGTGCGCCCCCGCCACACCCTGCTCGCCTTCGAAACCCACCGCAGCCCCACCGCCCGCATCGCGTCCGACCACCTGCCGGTCAAGGCCATCATCGCCCCCGGCATGCCCGCCGCGCGCAGCCAGGTACCCCACGTCAAACGCCCGCCCCGCTCGGCCGCGCTACGCGCCGTCTCCAGCGGCCGCCCCTGACCAGGAGACCACCATGCCCCGCCAATCCCCCCAACTCCCCGCCACCCTGCGCCGCTCCCCCGCCAAAGCCCAGCGCACGTACGCCAAAACCCTGGAAAGCGCCGAACGCGAATACGGCCCCGGCGAACGCGCCAGCCGCACCGCCATCGCCGCGCTGAAACACAGCTTCGAAAAAGTGGGCGACCACTGGGAAGCCAAGAAAACCCCCGGCCCCTCCGACCCGCGCGCCGAACAAAGCCCCGAAGACAAACGCCGCGGCAAGGGGGAAACCTTTGGCGGCGTGGATTACTACGGGCATACGAAGAAGGAGTTGTATGAGCGCGCGCGGGAAATGGGGATAAAGGGGCGGGGGCGGATGAGTAAGGAGGAGTTGGCGCGGGCGATTGGGGGGCGGGGGTAAGACTGACTTAGATATCAGCCCGGAACGTCGACTCGTCGAACAACCAGAAACTTAACCACCATTCCAAGTGAGTCACATTGGCATGATGCCATTAAGCCCCGCATCTGAATTTCCCTGCCGTTTCATATGAGTCCCCATGCTCAAACGTGCGACGGAACGAAAGTCACGATTGTATATCGGCCGGTAGTACCAAGCCTCTTTGGTAAACCGTCAGATCAAGACCACAAACAGAACAGTCATCCACCGCAAGAGCACGCCGCAGCTCCGCCAGCTCTTGATAGGACTGTCCCATAGGAATTGAGCGTCTATGCCCTTCAATCAACGCGGCGGGAACTTGGAGTATGTTCTCGATGGCGGCTAGCCCCGCACTGTCGCTTATCGATTGAACATACTGAAAAATATCTCGAACCCCGTTTCTCCGTAGCGCCGCGAGTTTATCATCTTCAAACAGCAAGCAGAGTTTAGCTTGCGCAATCCAATCAATAATCAAATTCAAAGAAAACGATGTTTTCACCCAAATCACCATTGGATTATCGTGCGCCAGCTTTTGACAATTATCGATATTCAACTCCATGAGACGATCAATTTTATCTACAACCATCCCTTGAATCATTAAGAGACTCAGATTCGAAGGCAAGTTCTCCTTTCGGGGCCAAGACTGAGACGGTATCTTGCTCCTTACCAAGTCCGCCAGCTTTACCAACAATTCATTTATCCAAAGGGTCGGATTCCACCCAATTAAGAACCCGAGAATCGCAAGACGCACAGGCGCGGCATTCAATGCTCCCTGCACATCGCCCTCTGCAGTAGTGAAGAGGCCGGAAGCGCCCTCCACAATGTGTCTTGCAATACCCGCAACAATACAAGCGGTAATAATTCTCACGGACAGAAAGTAGCAGGAAACCGGACTCATGTCGTCGTTGTTCATCCGATTCATAAGCTGAGCAATTACCCAACAATAGGCGCCCAGAAACGCCATGGTTCCTATAAATACCGTTCCGGACTGATAGTTTCGAAGTGCGTTCGTAGCGACATCTCCGCCGTCAACGGAGGCGTACGCTCCTCCAAGGACGTAGCTCCGAACCAATTGTGAATCAGCGTAGATCAGACCAGCGCCAAAATACGAAACCATAGAACAGGAAAACACCACCAATATAAGAAACCAAACAGGAATCCAATGAGCCTTATTCGTAAATAGATTAACAACCTCGCGCCGCTTAAAATAACGATCTGCACTCTTGTAGGATGAGGTTTCCTTTACTGGCTCGGACACCTTATCCAATATATCTTTTATACGCTCACTTGAACGCTGCTGCACCAAAGTTGTAGCGACCAGAAACCCGACCAGAAGACCGACGCTGCCAATAGCGTGGAGATAGACAAAATCGAACTTCATCGAAGGTATCCTTTTTGAACCGATCAAATTCGCAACGCGACTCACGGAGGCATCCAATGGGGAGCTCCATCAACCGGCGTCCCCCCTACAGACGGTGTAAATCCTCTGGTGTAACTACCGCCGCGCCAACCGCTCCATCGCATCCTCAAACGTCCTCCCAGACAGCAGCGCTTCAACCACCACACTCACAAAGAAGCCCGTGATCTTTCCTTCAACCTCTTCGGACAACAGCGGTACGTTCACCTTGGCATTGATTGAATCGGTGAGGCGCTTCTTCAAAGCAGTCAAGTCGTGACCTTCAAGACCCTTGGACAGGTCCTGGATGAGCGCTCGTACTCCAGGCGGCAGGTGGTTGGCCAGGAAGTCGTCGAGTTTGGAGATCAGCCACGAAATGGCTGGGCCGTCGAAAAATTCGAATGGTCCGGCGGGAATAAACCCGTCGATGATCTCGGCAAGGCGCTTGCGCTGATCGTCTGTCAACACGTGACCGGCGGGAATCTGCACCGCTGGCACAGGTAACGCGAGCGCGGCCGCTGTTCGGTGCCCGACCAGACCATCCGGCGTGAGCCCGTGCGCCGTCTGATAGCCGATCACTGCATCTTGTGTGATGCGGCCAAACTGGCCATCGATATTCGAATGTCCTTGAACGTCTTCCGGCGGCAGGGCTTCCGCTTCCACCAAGCGCTGCTGCAACAGCCGAACGAGATCGCCCGTAGAGCCCAGCTTCAGAACGTAACTCATGATTCCTCCCCCTCGTGAATGGCGACGGGGGAATTCCCGTCGCACAACTGATGCGGGCCGCGGTTCTCTTCTGGATCCGCGTTCCCGGATTGAAAAACCCAAGGCTGGCGCGGACCGTCAGCCATCTCCCTGCAGCGGCGAGCTGCGGGTGTATTCACCCCACACCCACCCCTTTACCTGTCCGGGCCCGTCCACCTCCACGTTGATCCAGCCACCGCTGCGCTGGATCACAACCAGCCGGGTGTGCTTGGTCAGCGGTTCGCGAACCGGGCGGTAGCCTGTTCCAGCGCCCTCGCGAAT
This sequence comes from Azoarcus olearius, assembly GCF_001682385.1. Lineage (NCBI taxonomy): Bacteria > Pseudomonadati > Pseudomonadota > Betaproteobacteria > Rhodocyclales > Zoogloeaceae > Azoarcus > Azoarcus olearius. The sequence goes on along the minus strand of NZ_CP016210.1, from coordinate 2,042,911 downwards.
ATTCAGTCGCGGCACGGCGACGTACACCGCCTCCACCATCTCGATATCGGAATCCCGTCCGACGGCACGACTCTTGATTCGATCCATCGGAAATGCCGGGCCGGGGTCGACCTTTCGGGTGGGGGCGATGTCGTCGTGGCCGAGGACATCGCTCAGCGCATACGCATCGAACAACACCTCGACCAGCGCTTCGCAGGTTTCCAGTTGTTCGGGCGTGAAGGCGTGCCAGTACTGGTGGCGGACCGCCTCTTTGCGGTGCCGAGCTTCGACAACTTCCGCCGGGGTGAACGGGCTGCTCCTCCCGTTGGACAGGGTGAAACCTCCGGCAGAATTCTTCAGCAGATAGCCGTAATTGACGATTTCCACTCCGATGGAGTGCGAATTGAGATCGCGGTAGTCCTCCCACTCACTGACGCCCGCGTGCCAGGCCCGCAGATTGAAATCGACGAATTGCGTGATGCTGCCATCGCTGTCCACCAGCAGATGGGCTGACACCCGCCGATTGCCCGATGCGTTCATGAATGCCGCGGACGCGTCGGCATGGGAGCAGGCGGTATAGTGAAAGACGACGAATTTGGGATTGATGATTCCGTTGTGGTTGGGTGAAGCGCTGAAGCCAATGCTCTTGCCTTTCACTTTTCCGGCCAAGCGGTGATTTGCAACACTCAGATCGCCCATGTTGTCCTCGCGGGTTACCGATTTACGTGGATCAACCAACCGCATCCGGCGCGGGAGCGGCTGGGGCTGCCTGCTGGCGGTCTCCCGGGGCCGGTTCGGGCTTACCGTCAGCGCGGTTCTGCGGCGCTTCCGGTGTCGTCTGCGTCACCGCAAAGTGCTTGCCGGCAAATCCCGAGATGAAATCGGCGCCGACATAACCGGCGCCCAACAGGCCGAGGATGGTCTGGCTCGGCACGCCACCGGACACGAGGGTGTCGGAGAGCGCGATCGCGGCCAATGCTCCGGCCGTTCCGCCGATGATCACGCTGAGCACCATCGTCGATAGCTGGAATTCGTTATCCCCGGCGGCGCCTTCCAACTGTTCGCGCTTCAGTTTCGCCAACCCTGAAATTGCCCGCACCAGCTGCCCGACTGCGCCTGCGACGAAGCCGATCGAGAGCACCTCCAACCACTGCGTAACTGTCATGGCCACACTCCTTTTCCTGCTTGAAGGGGCTGCGCGACTTCACAGAATCGGTAAGGCCACGCAGCTGGAATACATGCGACCCCGATAGCATTTTGCAGACCAGTTTTCGCTTTCCTTTATTAATCAAAAGGCTTAACGAACGCAGCGAGAATCGGCGCCGTTTCAACAGGCGTTGCTGTTTCTGCAGCCGACTCATCAATACTGACGAAGTGCTCCGGCAGCACTGACGAACGCGCGCGGTTGAAGCCTCAACGGCGCTGACTCAACACCGCCAGTTTCGCCTTCAGGACGCCGATTTCGGCACTCCCTGTTTTCCGAAGCAGGTGGCGGATATGCGTACGCACCGTCGCCTCCGATACCCCCGCCTGCTCCGCAATCTTCTTCGGCCTCAACCCAGCACACAGCGCCTGGGCCACCCGTGATTCCGCCGCCGTGAATCCAAATGTGCTTTGCAGGATTTCCATCGATGGCACGGCGGCTTCGAAGGGTCTATCCAGAATCAGGACAACCGCAGCGCGGGGCACGCTAGCGAACCACCCCGGGCTTTTCAGTGCGGGGCACACCGACACCCGTACCGCCGTCGCGTCGGATTCGCCGTGCAGCGTCAGCGCATGCCCTCCCCCGCTTGGCGCACGCCCCGATTCGACCTCGATTGCCGTCGCAATGGCGTGCTGCAGAGCGGCGTCTTCACGGCGTAGCGATGCCCGCATGACGTAGGACGTTTCCCCGTCGCGCGCCAGTTTCAGCCCGGCGCCCGGGCCGCAGCATTGGCGGGCGCGTTCGTTGATCATGACCACCCGGCCCGCGCGGTCGAGCAGCACCACGCCGACGCGCAGCGCGTCGATTGCGCTTCCCAGGCCGGTACAGCGTGATTCGTGGGTTTCGAATGTGTGTGCCAGCCGCAGTGCCTGTCGCAGATGCGGGGACAGGATCGCGAGCGCGCGGCGCTCTTCTTCGTTGAAGGATTCGGCGCCCAGCCCGCGAAAGACGCTGAGCATGGTCAGCGGCAGCCCTTGCCCTGCATCCGCATTTATCACGGTCGTACAGATCCGTTCGAGGCATAGCGGAACCATGACGTCGCGAAAAAAGGTGCGCCGGTGCAAGGCTTCGCGCGGCAACAGCATTTCGTCGGTCAGCGTGGCGCCGGTGGTGATGAAGCCTTTGCGAAATGCCGCATCCAGCCAAGGGTCGGGATCGTCCGGATGATCGCTGCAGCCATGCAGAAAAAACATGGCGTCGAAATTGTCGCCCACGCAAAAGCCATTCAGCGGCAAGTCCTCGGTGGGCGTCAGCAGCACCGCTTTCGATCCATTGACGAGCGCGCGTATCCGCCCCACTGCCTCCTCAATTCGGGCAGTGTCGCCAACAATGGAATAGATGAACGCAATTGCGCTGTTCAGCGCTTCGAGCGGAATGGCAATGGCAATCTCCCGGCGGTGATGAAGGGCCGGGAGAGCATCGGCTATGCCAGCAACGCTTTCCTTTCCATGTCAAAGGCTTGTCGGACAATTGCGGAAAGATCAGGATGACGGTGTAAAGCAGGCCGACGCGCAATAGCATCGAACGCACCCCCGCGCTGCGGGGGCGGATATGGGCTATGACGAGTAGTCAATCGCGGCGCCAACGCCCACTGCCCGAATTGAGTACCGCAGGAAATCGCACAGGAGGTCGACATGGCCGTGGATTGGAGCCAATCGTGCATGTTCGTGCCACTCGGGCTTACACCGAGCGAATGCGCTTCCTGGGTTCAGGCCTGGGGCACCATTGCGGCCATCATTGGCGCCTTTCTCGTGGCCCGCTACCAGTTCAACAGCACCCGGCGCCATGAAGAAGCAGCACGTCGACTGGATGACCTGACGAGGCTGGAGGCGGTGCGCGCCATCGCCACCCAGATCGAGGGCTATTGCGAAGTGCTCTCCTCGGTATGGGATGAAATTCCGCCGGGGGAAGAACGGAAGATATTCGATAACTATCGGTTTCTGGAATTCGAGAATTTCCAGAAGCTGGTGCAGGGATTTGTGCACGCGGGCATTCCCGCCGAACTGATGACGCCGTTCGCCATCCTTGCTTCGCATCTGGCGGGGTCAAACGGCCTGCTGCTGATGATTCACGAACAGACGCGCAATGGCATGCCGCTGGAACCGGACCACTACGCGGCATTTCGCGGCCGCGTCGATAACGCGCAAAACGCGGCCGCGGTGCTTGTTCGACGGTGTGATGACTGCGAAGCGCACTGGGCGCCAGGCAGGGTTTGAAGCTTGATCCGGAAATCGCGATCCACGCCTTGCGGCATCGTCCGCGCTGCAGCACCGCTGTGTTCTCGCCCGCCCCGCCGTGCTCACAAATACGCCCCCGCATACCCCCGATACGGATTGCCATACACCTCCCGCCCTGCCTGCTGGTGTTCGGCCATGAAGCGTTCGATGTGCTCGGGCTCGGCGCCCTTCAGCATTTCCTTGAGGTCGTGGGTGGGCAGCAACTGGCGGTAGCGCACCGGGCGGCCCGCGTAGGCGGCGCCTTCGGCGAGGTCGGGCGGGATTTCGGTGGGGTCGAGGAACAGCGCTTCGCCGAATTCGGAATCGAAGTTGCGCTCCACCTGGCGGGCTGCGCCCAGGATGCCGTCGACCACGTCGCCCAGGCTGCGCCCGCTCATCTTTGCCTGCCACGCCGCGCGCTGGAACAGCAACTCGCCGGGATCCACGCCGGGGCACTCGCCCCGGTAGGCGGCCGTCAGGCAGTGGTCGGCGGCGGCCAGCAGACGTTGGGTGGTGTCGGGCTCCATTTCCAGCAGTTGCAGCACCTGGCCGAGCGAGGAGCCCTGCAGGTAAGCCTCGGCGCGCTTGTCGTAGCCGGGGTCGCCGGGATTGTGGTGGTCCACCCGCAACGCGGCCGGGTGGCCGGGCAGGCTGCATTCCACGAAAACCGCAGGCGCGCGCGGCAGCAGCACCGCCGGCATCGGCTGGCCCGAGCGCGACATCCGCACCACGCCGTTGGCTTCATACGCGGTGCGCGGCACGCAGCGCTGGCCGTTGCGCGCGGCATGGATGTAGGGCCGCCCGGCGCGGCGCAGCATGCGTTCGATCTCGCGCATCTCCGGATCCTGCGCACCGAGTACGAAGATCCAGTCCTTGTCCACCATGAAACCGGGTTCTCCCGAAAGCGCCGCGGGGGGCTGTCCTGCAAGGATACCGCGAGGTGCGCCCCCTGCCCGCCGGGACCACGGCCTGAAGCCACCAAGACGGTGCCGACACGCGGCGCTGGCATGCGGTCTCAGCCGTACTCCAGATCCGTCGCCTTGCCCCAGAACACCCGGTAAGCAAACACCGTGTAGGCGATGATCATCGGCAGCACGGTGACCACGCCGACCAGGATGAACATCAGCGAGCCGGGCGCGGCGGCGGCCTGCCACAGGTCCATGCGCTGCGGCACGATCCACGGGAACAGGCTGTAGGCAAGGCCGTGGAAGGCGAGGATGAAGACGCCCACTGCGGCGGCGAAGGGCACCCAGGTCCAGGCCTGATTCCCGCGTTCCAGTTGCGCCGGCAAACGGGCCAGCGCCAGCGCGGAAAGGCCGAACAGCGTGGCGGTGATCAGCGGGATCGGCGCCAGCAGGAAGAGGTTGGGAATCGCGAACCACTTGTCGAAGATCGCGCGGCTGAGCAGCGGCGTCGCCACCGACACCGCGGCGATGCCGAAGGCGGTGAACCACAGCGCGGCGCCTGCCCAGCGCGCGGCGCGCTGCTGCAGGGCGCCTTCGGTCTTGATCAACAGCCAGCCGGCGCCCAGCAGCACGTAGCCGGCAGCAAGGCACAGGCCGATGAAGGCGGCGAACAGCACATGGATGGTGGTGCGCTCGAAGCCCACCACCAGCAACCCCAGCATGTAGCCCTGCGACAGCGCCGCCAGCAGCGAGCCGGCGCAGAACGCGCGGTTCCACCACGGCTTGTGGTGCGCCTCGGCCTTCACCCGGAAATCGAACGCGACCCCGCGCAGGATCAGCCCGGCGAGCATCGCAGCCACCGGCAGGTAGAGCGCGCCCATGATGACGCCGTGCGCGAGCGGGAAAGCGGTCAGCAGCACGCCGATGCCGAGCACCAGCCAGGTTTCGTTGGCGTCCCAGAAGGGGCCGATCGACGCCACCATGATGTCCTTCTCGGCGTCGTCGGCGAAGCCGAGCAGGATGCCGAGGCCAAGGTCGTAGCCGTCCAGCACCACGTACACCAGGATCGCCAGCCCCATCACCAGCAGGAACACCAGCGGCAGCCAGCCGGCAGGTTGGGAGAGATCAGGCATGGCCGCCCCTGTCTTCGATATCCGGCCCCGCCGGTTCAGGCGCCAGCACGCCAACCCCGGCGCGGAAAGGATCGTTGACCGGGTTCATGTCCTTGGCGCGCTCGCCCTCGCCCGCCTTGCGCGCCAGGTGGAACACCACCGAGATGAAGGCGGTCAGCAGCGCCGCGTACAGCGTCAGGTACATCGCCAGCGTCAGCCCGATGCGCCCGGCCGGCACGGTGGACGCAGCCTCGGCGGTGCTCAGCACGCCGTACACCAGCCACGGCTGGCGGCCGATCTCGGTGACGTACCAACCGGCCACCAGCGCAACCCAGCCCGAAAAGGTCATCAGCACCAGCGCGCGGCTGGCGAGCGGGCCGGGTTCGCCGCGGCGGCGCATGTCCCACAGGGCGTACCACGACACCGCCAGCATCAGCAGACCCACCCCCACCATGATGCGGAAGGCCCAGAACACCGGCGCCACCGGCGGATGCGCGCCGGGAAAGTCCTTCAGCCCGCGAATTTCCGCATCCCAGGAATGGCCGAGGTAGAGCGAGGCCAGGCCGGGAATCGCCACCTCGTAGCGGTTGCGCTGCGCGGCCTCGTCCGGCAGGCCGAACAGCACCGCCGCCGCGCCGCGCTGGGTCTCCCAGATGCCTTCCATCGCGGCCAGCTTGGCGGGCTGGTGGTGGAAGGTGTTGAGGCCGTGCAGGTCGCCCACCACGATCTGCAGCGGAATCAGCGTCGCCGCCATCACCACCCCGGTGCGCAGCGCGGCGCGCACGTCGCCGCCGCGTTCGCCGCGACGCCAGCGCCACGCCGAAACCCCCGCCACCAGAAAGGCCGCGGTCAGGCCGGAAGCGATCAGCATGTGGGTGAAGCGGTACGGAAACGACGGATTGAACAGGATCGCCAGCCAGTCGGTGGCGTAGGCGCGGCCCTCGATCATCTCGAAGCCCACCGGCGTCTGCATCCACGAGTTGAGCGCCAGGATCCAGAACGCCGACAGCGTGGTGCCGGCCGCCACCAGAAAGGTGGCCAGCGTATGCACCCGCCGGCTGACGCGGCCCACGCCGAACAGCATGATCCCGAGAAAGCTCGCCTCCAGAAAGAACGCGGTGAGCACCTCGTAGGCGAGCAGCGGGCCGGCGATGTTGCCCACGGTTTCCATGTAGCCCGGCCAGTTGGTGCCGAACTGGAAGCTCATCGTCACCCCGCTGACGATGCCGATGGCGAACGTGAGCGCGAACACTTTGACCCAGAAGCGGTAGGCATCCAGCCAGGCGTCGCCGCCGCCGCGGTTGTAACGCACGCGGAAGTACAGCAGCACCCAGGCGAGCGCGATGGTGATCGCGGGGAACAGGATGTGGAACGTGATGTTGGCGGCAAACTGCACCCGCGCCAGCATCACCGCATCGCCCACGGCCTCCATCGCGCCGGTCCGCCTAGTCTTCCCGCGCCGGCGACACCTCCGGCAGCGCGGCGTGGGTGCGCTCGTACAGCGACTGGCAGCGCACGCAGCGCGTCGCGGTCGGCTGGGCCTCCAGCCGCGCAAAGGGAATCTCCTCGCCGCAATCCACGCAGATGCCGGCTTCGCCCTCGGCGATCCGCTCGCGCGCGGCCTCGATGTCGCGCAGCTCGCGCACGTCGCGCACCACGGCCAGGTTCTCGTGCTCGCGCGTCAATCCCACTTCGGCCTGGTCGGCGGCATCTCCGGCCGGGGTCGTCAGGCCCGGCTGCCCGCCTTCCAGCAGGCGCGAAACGTGTTCGTGCACACCGGATTTCAACGCCCGTTCGCGTTCGTCCAGCAGGGCGCCGAGGGCGGCGATCTCGTCGTCGTTCAGGTGGTTCATGCTTGTCTCCAGTGGCGGTTGAAGGCGGCGCCCGCGGGGCTGTGCCCGCTTTGGGCACGGCGAAGCGCGGCCTTCGCCCCCCGTGAGCAAAGCGGGTGCCCAGCGCCCCCGCCCCGGCGCGGCCTTGCACCGCAGCCGCAAACCCTGCCCTGCCGGGATTCGAACGCGCCGCCGGGTGGCTCCGGCGCCGCCGCGTTCCTGCCGGCGCGGTATGCGAAGCGGTAGTTTTTTCTTCTTCGTTGAATTTTCTTCCGCCGCCCGAAACGGGCCGCGACGGTCCTCATTCCGTGCGTTTCCGCGCTGCGGCGGGAGCCTGCGGCACGCCCTCCTGGGGTTTCCGGCCGACACCATGCAGGCCCGCCGTTTGCGGTGCACCAAAAGCAGTCCGACCCAGCATGCCGAGGACTGTGGCTCCGGCAACCGTCGGCGCCGTTGAATCACCCGACCAAGGAGATGCGACATGGCTCAATCCCGATCCGCCAATGAAGACCTGAAGGCGCGCGACGACGGCGGCCAGCAGGACAGTGGCAACAGCGGCAACGGCGGTCGTCCCGCGGCGGCCACCGCGGCGTCCAACCTTGCCGCCACCACCTTGCGCAGCATGGGCCAACTCTACGACCTGCACGCGGCCACCGCGCGCATCGTCATGCGCGCGCAGCTGCGCGCGGCGGCTGCCTTCGGCCTGCCGGACTACTCGCGCATGTTCACCATCGAGGACGACCGCGCCCTGCGGCTGTTCTCCACCAGCACCGAAAACGCGGTGCGCTTCACCGACCATGCCGAGGAAACCAGCGCCGAGATCCAGAACCACGTCTCGCGCATCCTCGAACAGCAGGCGATCGACTTTGCCGAGCGCTGGCAGTACGGGCTGGAGGAACTGCAGCAGCAGGCATCCGAAAGCCTGGAGGAGTTGAAGGCGCTGACCCGCCAGCAGGCCGAGGAAATGGCCCGCGCAACGGAGTCGCTGACCGACGTCACGCGTGAAACCCTGCGCGAAGGCGGCGAGCAGTTCCGCGCCACGGTGCGTCAGAACATGGAGCGCACCCGCGAGATCGCCAACCGGCAGGTGGAAGCGGTAAATGAAGAAGGAGAACGCATCGGCGAAGCGATGCGCAGCGCCACGCGCAAGGCCGGCAGCGAGATGTCCGAAGCGGGCAACAGCGAGCGCGAACGCACCCAGCGCAGCCGCAGCGCCTAAGGCGCTACCGCCGCAGCTGCCGCGGTCGCCCCGCGACCGCATTGCAGCGCAACAAAGGCGGCGCTGCGCCGCCTGCCTCATCGGGGCACCGCCCCTCGTTAAAACGGCCCCATCCGGGGCCGTCTCTGTTTGTGCCGCCGCCGTAACCTCAATCCCGCGACAGCAAGGCGAAACGCGGGCGGCGGCCCGCCAGCGCGCTGCGCCGTTGCGGCGGGCGGTAGCCGGGCACCTCGGCCGCACCCCCTGCGAACCAGGCCGCGTTGCCCAGAAACCACCACCACACGGCGGGTACCAGAAACACCCCCCACGCCGACATCGCGGCGCGCGACACCTGCGCCGCCGCGCTCTCGGCCGGGGGCCGCCACACGATCTGCACGGCGTCATTGGCGATGCCGGCGGCGGCGATTCGCTCCATCAGCGGTTGAAGCTCGTCCTCGGCCGATACGAGGCAGTGAACAGTGCAGTGCATCGGGGGCCTCCTGCCATCACATTCGTGAAATGAAACGCATGACCTGTACCAGCAGGATTCTTGCCACCCCCCCTGTGAAATATGCCGGGGCGCCACCCGAAAGGAATTCCGGCGGATTCACCTGACATGGGCGCGGGCATGCAACCCAGCGCCGGACTGGCTTCCACGGACACCGGCCTTGTGTCGTGGCCACCGCCCGGAGTGGGGAATTGAAAAAAATACCCTTGCGGGAATGCCGCTTGCACAGGCGGTGAAAGCGGAATCTTTTTCAATGGAGGCAGCTCATGATCCGCCGCGCACGCCCTTCGCCCTTTCGTTTCGCCACCGCCCACGCGAGGACCCAGATCCGATTGCGCAAACGCCCCTCTCCAATGCGGGGCTCACTGTGCCGCCCGGTGCATAGGCCCCGCGGCGCAAGAACAGGGGGGCCGCCATGAGTAGCATCGGCAAGACGCGCTGGGCGATCGCGGAAGGCTACCTTCCGCCACAGAACGGCGAGCGCGGACGCCGGATGGTGAGCCACGAAACCGCCTGCCTGCTGAACACCGGCCGCTATGACGCGCATGTGCGGATCACGGTGTATTTCTCCGACCGCGAGCCTGCCGGGCCCTACCTGATCACGGTGCCGGCGCAACGCACCGTGCATCTGCGCTTCAACGACCTGCGCGACCCAGAACCGATTCCACTCGATACCGATTACGCCAGCGTGATCGAGTCCGACCGCCCGATCGTGGTCCAGCACAGCCGGCTCGATTCACGCCACGCCGAGTTGTCGCTGGTGACCACGCTTGCCTATGCGGACCGCTGACGCGGACGCCACGGAGAACATAATGCCTGCCCTCCCCCTGCGCTTTCCCCTGCTTGCGGCGGCCCTGCCCCACGGCGCGCGGCCGCTGTCGCCGGCGCCGCATGCGGACCCCGCGTCCACGCCCGGCAGCAGCCGTTTTTCCGGCGAAGCCGACTTTCTGGATGCCATCGGTCAGCCCCGCCGCAGCCGCAGCGCGGCCGATCTCGCCTCGCGCGAGACGGCCATCGCCCGCCACCGCATCGTCATCGTCGGCGGTGGCGCCGGCGGGCTGGAGCTGGCGGCGCGCCTGGGCGACAGCGTGGGGCGCGACGGCGCGGCGGAGATCATCCTGGTCGATGCGGCGCTGACCCACGTATGGAAGCCGCTGCTGCACGAGGTGGCGGCGGGCACGCTCGGGTCGCAGGAAAACGAACTGGACTTCCTGCAGCAGGCGCGCGACCACCACTTCCGCTTCCACCTCGGCCGGCTGGAATCGCTGGAGCGCGCGCACCGTTCGATCTGGCTCGCGCCGCTGGTGGACGACGACGGCATGGAAGTGGCGCCGCGCCGGCCGCTGGCCTACGACACGCTGGTGATCGCGGTGGGCGCGGTCGATAACGACTTCGGCACGCCGGGCGCGCGCGAACACGCGATCTCGCTCAACAACGCGGACGAGGCGCGGCGCTTCCACCGCCGCCTACTGGCACTGTGCGCGCGCGCCGAGATGACCACCGGCGAGCCGGTGCACATCGCCATTGTCGGCGGCGGCGCCACCGGGGTGGAACTGGCGGCCGAACTCACCGGCGCCGCCGGCGAGATTGCCTCTTACGGGCGCGAGCTGCGCCGCCTCGGGCTGCCGTTGCGGATCTCGCTGATCGAAGCCGGCGACCGCCTGCTGGCCTCGGTACCCCAGGGCCTCGGGCGCAAGGCGGGCGAAGACCTCGCCGCGCGCGGAGTCGACATCCGCGTGCAGGCCAAGGTGGCCGAGGTGTGCGCGGACTCCGTGCTGCTGAAAGGCGGCGAGCGCATCGCCGCCGACCTGGTGGTGTGGGCCGCCGGCGTGCAAGGCCCGGAAGTGCTGGAAAAGCTCGACGGCCTGGTCACCAACGACCGCCGCCAGTTGCTGGTGCGCCCCACGCTGCAGACCACGGTGGATGACGACATCTTCGCCTTCGGCGACTGCGCGAGCTGCACGCCCGGCCCGGACGACAAGCCGGTGCCGCCCAAGGCGCAGGCTGCGCAGCAGCAGGCGCTGCTGCTCACCCGCTCGCTGCAGCGCCGGCTGGCCGGCAAGCCGCCGCTGCGCTTCAGCTACCGCGACCACGGCACCATCGTCTCGATGGGGCCGGAGCAGGCGCTGGGCGAGGTCCGCACCGCGCACGGGCGGCGCTACGTCCTGCGCGGCATCCGCGCGCGCTTCGGCTACTGGCTGCTGTACCGCCGCCACCTCGCGGTGCTGGTGGGCGCCGCGCGCACGGTGCTCGTCACCGTGGGCCACTGGCTCACGCGGCGCGCGCACCCGCGCGTCAAGCTGCACTGAAGGCGCCGGCGCCGTCCGGCGCCGTGCGCGTCAGAACACCAGCATGCCGAGGCCCACGCCGAAGATCAGCACGATCAGGAAGATCGCCAGTGCAATGAAGAACAGCACCTTGGCGATGCCCGCGGCGCCGGCGGAAATGTTGGTAAAGCCGAACAGGCCGGCCACTAACGAAATGATGAAGAAGATGATGGCCCACTTGATCATGCGACGGCTCCTCTGAACAGGCCGGGATCGGCCGGCGGTGCGCGATCACGCGGATCGCGCGCGGGCGGGGGTGCTGCTGCATGCCGGGCGGTTGCCGCCGCGAACGTTGAAAAATTTACAACGTCGGGTAAGACATTCCGCGCGGCCGGGCCGGCGCAGCACGCCGGCACCGCCCCCGCGGGCAACGCTCAGTCCTTGGCCACCCTCAGGTTGCTATTGACCGTCTTCACGCCCGAAACGCTTTTCGCCTTGGTCACCGCCAGTTCGGCCTCGGCCGAGGAATGCACGGTGCCGCCCAGGGTGACAACCCCGTTGCGGGCCTGCACCTCGATGTTGCGCGCCTTGACCTCTTCGGTCGCGATCAGCGTGGACTTCACTTTGGTTTCAAGGGTCTTGTCGTCGACATACTCGCCGGCGCTGCGATCGCCGTCGCGCGCCTTGGTGCCCTCTGCGAGTGCGGTGCCACCCACGGTGGCCAGGGTGGTCGCGGCCAGGACCGCGCCAAGGAAGGAACGTCTGCTGTTCATCTTGAAATCCTCCGTAGATTCGCCCCCGTCGGGCGTCATGCCGATGAGCAGGGGCCGGAAAGCCGCTCGACGAGCGGTGCCCCCGTTTCGCAATCGGCGTACCCGGACGTCCTAGCTTCCTGGCACCGCGTTTGCTTACTCCGCTGTCGTCGGCCCTCCACGGAGTCATCGTCATGTTCTCCCCCGGCACCCGCGTCATCCGCGCAGCAGGCACCGCCCGCAGCCGCCTCGCCGCGCTCGCGCTGTGCGCCGCCTGTACGCTGGCGGGCTGCCGCCCGGCCGGCGAGGCGCCGGACTTCGGCGCGCTGATGCAGACCCAGGGCCCGGCGGTGGTCAACATCGTCGCGCTGCGCCCGGCGGCCGCCACCGTGCGGGACAGCCGGCCGCCCTCGCCCGCCGACCCCGCCTACGCGGTGTCGCCGCAGATCGCCGCCGGCCCCGAGCAGCCCGTGGAAGACCTCGGCTCCGGCTTCATCATCGACGCCGACGGACTCATCCTCACCAATGCCCACGTGGTGGCGGGCGCCACCTCGATCACGGTGCGGCTGGCCGACGGCCAGCGCGAATACCCCGCGCGGCTGGTCGGCGCGGACAGCCACAGCGACGTGGCGCTGCTGCGCATCGACGCCAGCGGCCTGCCGGTGGCCCGCATGGGCAGCTCGGCCTCCGTCAGCGCCGGCGAATGGGTGGCTGCGATCGGCTCGCCGTTCGGCTTCAGCAACACCATCACCGCCGGCATCGTCAGCGCCACCGGGCGCAACCTCGGCGAAGGCGGCCAGGTGCCCTTCATCCAGAGCGACGTGGCGGTGAACCCGGGCAGCTCCGGCGGGCCGCTGATCAACCGCCGCGGCGAGGTCGTCGGCGTCAATTCGATGATCTTCAGCCCCACCGGCGGCTATCTGGGGCTGTCGTTTGCGATTCCGATCGAGGTCGCGCTCGATGTGGCCCGTCATCTGCAACGCGACGGCGAAATCCGGCGCGGGCGCCTCGGCATCTCGGTGCAGCCGCTCAGCGACGGGCTCGCGCGCGCGTTCGGCTTCGACGGCCAGGGCGTGCTGATCAGCATGGTGGAACCGGGCAGCGCGGCCGAGGCGGCGGGGCTGCGCGCGGGCGACGTGATCCTGGGCTTCGGCGGCAAGGCCGCCACGCCCGCGGCGCTGCCGCGCATGATCGCGGATTCGGCGCCCGGCAGCCGGCAGGAGGTGGCGCTGTGGCGCGACCGCCACCCCGAGCGCGTCACGGTGACGATGGGCGAGCACGCCGTGCAGCGCGCGGCCCCGCCCGCCGCGGCGGCCCCCGCCCACCCGGATCACGGGCTGGTGCTGAGCGCGCTGCCGGCAGAGGTGTGCCGCCAGTACGGCGCCGGCTTCGCGCTGCGGGTGGACCGCGCGCCGGCCGCGCGCCATGAGGACGAACTGCGCTACGGCGACGTGATCCTCGCCGTCGGCGGACGGTCCTTCACCAGCCGGGGCGAGTTCGACCGGCTGCTGCAGGAGGCGCCCGGCGACCGCGCCGCGCTGCTGGTACGGCGCGGTTCGGCCGCCCTCTTCGTCGCGGTGGAGGTGCCCGGGCGGCTGCAGGAGGCGGGTTGATCCCGCGCCGCGCCCCCTCGCCGCAGCCGCGCCGGCGGCGTGCGCGCGCCGTCGCGCCGCCCACCCCGGGCAGCGCCGCGGACGCGCGCCGCGCCGACCGCTCTATGGTGCTGGTCGCCGTCGTCGTGCTGCTCGGCAGCATCGGGCTGTTGCTGTGGGCGATCGCTGACGTGGTGCTGCTGGTGTTTGCCGGGGCGCTGTTCGGCCTCTTCCTGCGCGGGCTGGTGGAGCCGGTGGCGCGCGGCGCACGCGTCACCGACACCACCGCGCTGATCCTGGTGCTCGGCGCGCTCGGCGGCCTCGTGGTGCTCGGCGGCGTTTTCCTCGGCGGCGAGACCGCCACCCAGCTCGACGAACTCGGCCCCCGCCTGCATGAGGCCTGGACCCAGATGCAGCGCGGCATGCGCGAATACCAGATTGGGCGCGCACTGCTCGCGGAGCGCGACCTGACCGCGCTGGTGCCGCAGAACGCGGAATGGGTGGAGCGCATCGGCGGCCTGTTCTCGACCACGCTGGGCGCCATCGCCGGCTTCTTCATCGTGATGTTCATCGGCCTCTACGGCGCAGTCAGCCCGCAGACCTACCGCGACGGCCTGCTCTACCTCGTGCCGCGCGACAACCGCGAGCGCGCCGCCGAAGTCATGGACGAAGTGGTCGATACCCTGCGTAACTGGCTGCTCGGCACCTTCATCAAGATGGTGGTGGTGGGAACCGCGGTCACGATCGGGCTGTGGCTGCTCGACATACCGCTGGCGCTGGCGCTCGGGCTGATCGCGTTCGCGCTCGAATTCGCGCCCTATGTGGGGCCGGTGCTGGCCGCGCTGCCGGCGGTGCTGGTGGCGCTGGCGCTGGGGCCGCAGCAGGCGCTGTCTGTGGTGCTGCTCTACCTGGGCGTGCAGGCGGCGGAGAACTACGTGCTGTCGCCGCTGGTGGATCTGCGCAGCGTCAAGCTGCCGCCGGCGCTGACGATCGCGGCGCAGGTGTTGCTGGGCGCCCTGCTCGGCGCGCTCGGGGTGATGTTCGCCACCCCGCTGACCGCCACCGGGGTGGTGCTGGTGCGCATGCTCTACGTCGAACCGGACGAGCCCGCGCCGGAAGCCGCGGCGGCGGCCGAGGACGCCAAATGAGCGCCGCGCGCCGGCGCCGGATCGCGGTATGGACCGCCGCGGTGGCGGTGTCCCTGCTCGCCCTCTACACCGCGGCGGGTTTTCTGCTGCTGCCCTGGCTGGTGTCACGCAAGCTGCCCGAACTGGTGTCGCAGCGCTTCGGCCTGCAGCTGACGCTCGACGCGCTGCGGATCAACCCCTTTCTGCTCACCCTGGAAGCCGGCCCCGCCACGCTGACGCAGCCCGACGGCAACCCGCTGCTGGTCGCGCAGTCCGCGCGCTTCGATCTCGACTGGGCCGGGGTGCCCTACCGCCACTGGACGCTGGACCAGGTGAGCTTCGACGGCGTGAAGGTCCAGCTGGTGCGCGATCAGGACGGGCGCTGGCTGCTGCCGCGCGCACCCGCGCCGGCTGCTGCCGCAGAGGCCGCCCCCGCGCGGCAGGACGCCGCCGGCACCATCGGCGCCACCGCCCCCGACGCTGCCCCGCCCCCGGCCGAGACGCCGGTGGCCGATGTCCTCATCCGCCACCTCGCGCTGCGCAATGCCACGCTCACCCTGATCGACCGCGCCAGCCCGGACGCGGCGCTCGCGGTCGCCGCGCTCGACGCGGAGATCGACGGCCTCGCCACCGCGCCTTCCGCGCGCCCGGCGAGCTACCGGGTGGGCGCCACGCTGCCCGGCGACGGCCGCATCGCTGCCGAGGGCGAATTCGCGCTCGCCGGGCGCCACAGCAGCGGCACGCTACGCCTCGACGCCGCGCCGCTCGCGCCCTGGTGGCCGCTGGTGCAGCGCGACTGGCGGCTCGCCGCGCCCGGCGGACGCATCGACAGCGCCAGCGCACGCTACTGGGTGGCGCTGGCGGGCGACCAGCCCGAGGTCACGGTCGAGCAGCTTGCGCTGCAGGCAAGCGCCCTGACGCTGCAGCCGGAAAACGCGCGCGAACCCCTGCTCGCGCTCGACACACTCTCCATCGCCGAAGGCCGGCTGGACCTCGCCGGCCGCCAGCTCGTGCTGCGCGGCCTGCGGCTGGCCGGTGGCAGCGTGGGCGTCAGCGCGGACGCCGACGGCACGCTGGACTGGGCGCGCCTTCGCCGCCAGCCCGCGGCCTCGGCCACCGAAGAGGCGCCGTGGCAGATCGAGCTGCCGCAGGCCGAACTGAGCGCGCTCGCGGTCCGCTACCGCGAACTTGCCGGCGCCGGCCGGCGCATCGAGAGCGCGCGGGTCGATGCACGCGCGGACCTCGTCCTCGGCGGCAGCGAAGGCGGCGCCGCGATCCACGCGCTGCACGGCACGCTCGCCGCGCCGCGCTACACCGCCGCCGATGCGCCGCCGCTCGCCGCGGGCCGCATCGAGATTGCCGACGGCCATCTGGACACCGCACAGCGCAGCGTCGGGGCGGCGAGGCTGGCACTGGTCGACATCCGCTTCGACATCGCCGTGGACGCCGACGGCCGGGTTGTACTGCCCGCGGCGCTGGGCCGCAGCGCGCCCGCCGCCGCCCCGCGCGCGGACACTGCCGGCAGCGCGGCGCGCCCCGCGTGGCGCTACAACGCGGATGAAGTCGTCGCCGACGGCATCGACCTCGGCGTGGAAGACCGGCGCGCGGACAGCCCGATCGCGCTGCGGCTGGCGGGCCGCGCGCGCCTGACCGGCGTGGACAGCCGCGCCGACAGCCTCGGCTTCGACGCCGAGCTGCGCGTCGACAGCGGCGGCACCCTGCGCGCCGAAGGCCGCGCCGCCGGCGACGGCAGCCGCGCCGAGGCGCGCCTGCGGGTGGAGGGCCTGGCACTCGCTCCCGCCGCGCCGATGCTGGAACGCCACGCCACCGTGCGCCTGAAGGACGGCCGCGTCGGCGGCGACGTGCAATTGCGCTACAGCGCAGCCGAAAGCCCGCGCCTGCGCGCCGAGGGCAGCGTGGCGCTGGCGGCGCTGCGGGTGGTCGAAGCGGAGAACGACCGCCCGCTGTTCAGCGCGGGCGAGGTGGCCGCCCACGGCGCGCTGCAGCTCGCCCCCGGTAGCCTGCATCTGGACAAGGTGGTGCTCGGTCGCCCGGAGGCGCGCCTGATCATCGACCGCGATCGCAAGCTCAACCTCGCCAACCTCAAGCGCGGCGACAAGGGCACACCCGATACCGGCGTGGAGGAGGCAGCGCGCCGCGCGGGGCGCGAGGTGGCGCGCGCCACCACGCCCGGAACGCCGCGCGGCGCACCGGAGTTCCCGCTGCGCGTGGAGCGCGTGGAACTGCGCGACGGCATCGTGGAGTTCGCCGATTTCAGCCTGGTACTGCCCTTTTCCACCCGCGTCGAACAGCTCGCCGGGCAGATGCTGGGCATCGACAACCGGCCCGGCAGCGAGGCGGTGGTCGATGCCCGCGGCCGCATCCAGCCGCATGGGGAAGCGCGCGCCGAAGGCCGTATCCGCCCGTTTGCCCCGGACGAGCTGACCGACCTGGAAGTGCGCTTCGACAATGTCGCGATGCCGCAGCTATCGCCCTACAGCGCCACCTTCGCCGGCCGCAAGATCGCCTCCGGCCGGCTGTGGCTGGGCGTGCGCTACCGCGTGTTCGACCGCGAGCTGGACGGCAACAACGCGATCACGCTGGAGGACTTCCGTCTCGGCGAAAGGGTGGACGCGCCCAACGCGCTCGACCTGCCGCTGGAGCTGGCGCTTGCGCTGCTGAAGGACCCGGACGGCCGCGTCCATCTGGAAGTGCCGGTGCGCGGCCGGGTGGATGACGCGCGTTTCGAATACGGCCAGGTGGTGCGCGACGCCATCGGCAACGTGCTGCGCCGCGTGGTTACCGCGCCCTTCCGCTTCCTCGGCCGGCTCGCCGGCGGCGGCGAGGCCGAGGACGACGAGGCGGTCGCCTTCGAAGCCGGTTCGGCGCGGCTGGCGGCGCAGGAGGAAGAACGCCTCGGCCGCCTTGCCGAAGCGCTCGCGCAGCGGCCGCAACTGCGCCTGGCGGTGCACGGCACCTGGGCGGCGGAGGACGAAGCTGCGCTGCGCGAGCAGGCCCTGCGGCGCGAGATCGCCCGCGCGGCCGGCCAGCCGGTGGATGCAGCCGGCCCCGCGGTGCTCGACTTCGGCGACCCCGCGGTGCAACGGGCGGTGGCCCGCCACGCCGACACGTCGGGAGAAGAGAGCGTGGCCGGGGCCGCGGCCGGCAGTGAAACCGCGCCGTCCCCGGCGCGCAAGCGCGGCGGCGGCGCTGCGCGCGCGCTCGCCACCGCGGACGACTGCGACCCCCAACACCCCGCGCAGGACTACGGCGTCGCCAGCCTGCCTTCGCGACGCGGTCAGGACTGCCGGCGCGGACAGGCCGGGCCCCACGGCGTCGACGACTTCTCCGCGACTGCGCCGGCCGCCCGCGGGACGGCGGAATCCGGCGAACCCGTCACCGACGCGGTGACCAACCCCACCGCCCGCTACCGTCAGCGCTTCGAAGCCCTGGCCGCACGCCAGCCGCTGCCGGAGGATGCCTTGCGCCAGTTGGCCGAACGGCGCGCGCAGGCGGTTCG
Source organism: Azoarcus olearius (assembly GCF_001682385.1). Taxonomy (NCBI): domain Bacteria; kingdom Pseudomonadati; phylum Pseudomonadota; class Betaproteobacteria; order Rhodocyclales; family Zoogloeaceae; genus Azoarcus; species Azoarcus olearius. Next base: position 2,024,699 of record NZ_CP016210.1, on the reverse strand, counting down.
CGAGTTTCTCGCCGCGCGCGGCGTGGCGGCGGAGCGGATCACGCTGCGCGACGCGAGCGCCGCCGGGGGCAAGCCGGGTACCGAGCTGGCGCTGGAAGCCGAGGCGCGTTGAGCCGGCACCGACGCCCTCATCCGCCGCCGTCGCGCTGCCGGGCCGTCCGCGCCAGCAGCCGGCTCGCCCCCACCAGCAGCGCGCCGAGCGCCAGCAGGCGCCCCGCCACCAGCCGGGCCCGCGTCGCCTGCGCCTCGCGGCCGAATCGACCCTCCGCGCGCTGGCACCCGGGTGCAGGCGCGAAGAGGTTGTCGGGCGCCTGCTGTGCCGCGCCGCGTGCCCCCTCCTCCTCAAGCTGGCCGTGCCAGGTCTGTTCGGCCAGCGTGTGCTTGAACCAGCCGGGCGCAAAACGCGCGCCGACGATGGCCAAGGCCGCCGGCAGACCCACCCAGCGTTCGCGCCGGCTTCCCGCCGCGGCGCGATAGATGGCGCGCGCGACCCAGTCCGGCGGATAGACCCAGCCCAGCGGGCGCGGGCGCCCGTCCATGTAGTTGCGGCTCCAGTCGAACTGCGGCGTGTTGCAGGCCGGCAGGTGCACCATCGTCACCCGCACCGCGCTGCGCGCATGCAGCAGTTCCAGCCGCAGCGCATCGGTGAAGCCGCGCAACGCCGACTTGGCGCCGCAATAGGCGGACTGCAGCGCGATCGAGCGGTAGGCCAGCGCCGACCCGACCTGCACGATGCAACCTTGGTTGCGGGGCCGCATGTGGCGCAGTGCGGCCTGCGTCCCCCATACCGCGCCGAGGTAGGTCACTTCGGTCGCGCGCCGGAAGTCCGCCGCCGGCACGCGCGCAAGGTCGCCGAACACCGTGGCCATTGCGTTGTTCACCCACACCGCGATCGGCCCCCAGCGGCGCTCCACCTCGTCGGCGGCCGCTTCCACCTGCGCGGGGTCGGCGACGTCGGCCACCAGCTTCATGGCCTCGGCGCCCAGCGCGCGGATCTGCGCGCAGGCGTCGTCCAGGCGCGCCTCGCCGCGCGCCAGCACCGCCACGCGCCAGCCATGGCGCGCAAACGTCAGTGCCACGGCACGCCCGACGCCGGCCGATCCCCCTGTCACCACCACGATCGGCGCTGTCATCGCCCCTCTCCTGCTTGCGGCGACACCGCCGCCGTCGCTTCCGCCGTGCGCGCAAACCGCCGCCACACCAGCCAGCCGCCCGCCGCAAGGTAGAACAGCGAGCCCGGCACCCACATGATCAGCCCCGCCAGTTGCTGCGCCTCCACGCTGCGCCCGGCGCCGTAGAAGGACTGCGTCGCGAAAGTCAGCAGCGCGCCGAGCAGGCCGGTGTGCATCAGCGTCACGCCCACGGCCAGCAGCGCGGCACCCAGGTCGCGCGGGCTGGCGCGCAGCACCGCCCACCAGAACAGCCACGCGGTAAACAGGAAGGCGACGTGCTCCACCGCGTGCCACCAGGGGGATTCCAGCGCCAGCACGTACAGCGCGGGCATGTGCCACAGCCAGATCGTCACCCCGTGCAGCAGCGCCGCCGCGCGCGGATGGGCCGCCACCCGGGCTAGATGGCGCCACAGCGGACGCAGCAGCTCGGCGCCGGCCGCGCGCCACTGCGGTAGTGGCGCCGCAAAGGCCCACAGCGGCGCCACCACCACCATGAAGGCCATGTGCTGCACCATGTGCCAGGCCGCATCGGTTTCGGCCCAGTCATCCAGCGGACCGAAAGCGGAAAACGCCGCCACCACCATGCCCGCATGAAAGCACGCGGCGGCGCCCGGGCGCGGCGCCACCCGGCGCGCGCCGCGGCAATAGCGCAGCCAGCCGGTCGCCATCGCCACCGCGCCGATCAACAGCGGCACCCGGTCCCAGGGCAACAGGTCCGCGGCGAAGGGCGTGTGCGCCAGCGCAGACGGCGCGGCCAGCAGCAGGATCAACGCAGCGCTCAGCGACATGCCGGCAGCTCCAGCAGCGGCAGGCCGACGAACAGCATCGCCAGCAAGGCCGCGAGATGGAGCGCGGCTCCCACGCGGGCGAGAAAGCGCCCGCCGGCCGGTTCCTGGTCGGCGCGGCGCGCGGCGCGCCAGCAGCCGCGTGCGTACAGCGCCGGCAGCAGCGCCGCGCCCACGGTGAACAGCAGGAAGGCGGTGTTGAGCCCGCCGCCGCCCGCCTCGCCCGGCGCGCGCGCGCAGGCCAGCGCCAGCCCGCCGTACAGCGCCACGAACCACAGCGCCCACCAGCCCAGCCCGAGCGCGAGATGCAGCGGATGGAAGGGCGGCGGCCTCACGCCCCGCCTCCCATGCCCCACACGGCGGGAAACCACACCAGCGCGGCGTAGCTGGCCCACAGCGTCACCGCGCTGTAGTGCCACCACTGGCTCACCACCAGCGGCTCGTAAGGCGCTTCGATGCCGACATAGCCAAAGCGCACGCGTAGTGCCTGCAAGGCTGCCAGCAGCGCCGCGAGCGCACCGTGGACGAGCGCGTAGCCCAGCATCACCGCACTGACCGCGTCGTGGGCGGTCTTGGTTGGCGCCAGCCCGGCCGCGGAGAACACGCCCGCGAGCAACCCGCAATGGACGAGGCCGAACAGTGCCGCCAGCGCCAGCAGCGCGCCCAGGCCGCGGCCGATGCCGGCGCGCAGCCGCGCCACCGCGCGGCGCAGCACCAGCGTGCCGGCGCTGAGCGCGAGCGCGGCCGCCAGCAACAGCCCCGCGCCCTTGCCCGCCGCAAGCCCGTGGTCCGGCGGCGGCGCCTGCCATGCGGGCGCCACGGTCCACAAGTACAGCCAGCCGAACAGCAGCGACAGGTAGAGCGCGCCGTTGGCAAGCAGCGTCAGCGCCATGCCCCATAGCCCGGGGCCGTCGAAGGTGCGCGAATGCAGCGGCGGGTCGCCCGGCGCCGTGCGCGCGTCGGGCGAGGCGAGCGGATGCGTGCCGTTTTCCCACGACCAGCGCAGCAGCACCGCCAGCGACCCGACCGTAAACGCCGCCGCGAGCGGATAGGCGCGCAGCAGCAGGCAGATGCAGACGCCGCCGATCAGCAGCGCGGCCGCAAAGGGCAGCCAGCTGTTGCCAGGCAGGTGGATGATCTCGCGCACCGCGCCGCTCGCCGGGTCGGTGCCCCAGGTTTCGCGCCGGCCATGGTCGATCAGCGCCAGCCCGCCGCGCCCGCGGGCAAGGTCGTCGCCCAGGCTGGGGTTGGACCACAGCGGGTGGCGGTCCTGCACCGCCGGCAGGCTGACGAAGTTGTACGGGCTGGGCGGGGTCGCGGTGGCCCACTCCAGGGTGCCCGCATTCCACGGATTGGGCCGCGCGCGCGCGCCGTAGCGGAAGTGCAGCACGATGTCGCACAGCACCGCGACGATGCCGGCCGCCATCACGAAGCTGCCGATCGACGACAGCAGGTTGGGGCCATCCCAGCCCAGCCCGGTTTCGTAGGTGTGCACCCGGCGCGGCATGCCCAGCAGGCCCGTCCAGTGCATCACCAGGAAGGTGAGGTTGAAGCCGATGAACACCAGCCAGAAGCCGGTGCGCCCGAGCGCCGCCGACGGCAGCCGGCCGGAGAAATGCGGCAGCCAGTAATACAGCCCCGCCACCAGCGGAAACAGCATGCCGCCCACCAGCACGTAATGCAGGTGGGCGACCACGAACTGGCTGTCGTGCACCTGCCAGTCGAAGGGCACCAGCGCCAGCATCACGCCGGTGAGCCCGCCGGCGACGAAGATGACCAGAAAGCCGGTGAGCCACAGCATGGGCACGTGGAACACCGGCCGCCCCAGCCACAGCGTGGCGATCCACGAGAACACCTGCACGCCGGTGGGCACCGCCACCAGCATGCTGGCGGCCGAAAAGAAGGCCTGCGCGAGCTGCGGGATACCGACGGTGAACATGTGGTGCACCCACAGCCCGAAGCTGATGAAGCCGGTGCTGACCACCGCGACCACCACCCAGGCGTGCCCCACCGCCGGCCGCCGCGCGAACACCGGCAGCAGCGTGGACACGATGCCCGCCGCCGGCAGGAAGATGATGTACACCTCCGGATGGCCGAACAGCCAGAACAGGTGCTGCCATAGCACCGGGTCGCCACCGCGCGCGACCTCGAAGAAGGGCATGCCGGCGGCGCGTTCCAGTTCCAGCAGGATGCTGCCGAGGATCAGCGGCGGAAAGCCGACCACGATCATCAGCGCCATCACCAGGATGTACCAGGCGTAGAGCGGCATCTTCTCCAGCGACATGCCGGGCGCGCGGGCGCGCAGGATGGACACCGCCAGCTCCACCCCGGCCGATACCGCGGAGATTTCGACGAAGGTGATGCCGAGCAGCCAGAAGTCCGAATTCGGGCCCGGCGTGTAGGTGCTGCCGGCCAGCGGCACGTACATGAACCAGCCCGCGTCCGGCGCGAGGCCGAGAAAGAGGCTGGAGACCAGGATCAGCCCGCCGAACAGGTAGCACCAGTAGCCGAGCGCGGACAGGCGCGGAAACACCAGGTCGCGCGCACCCAGCATCTTGGGCAGCAGATAGACCGCCAGCCCCTCCATCATCGGCACCGCGAACAGGAACATCATCACCGTGCCGTGCATGGTGAACACCTGCGCATACACCTCGGGCGTCATAAAGGCATGGCCAGGCAGCGCAAGCTGGCTGCGCACCAGCATCGCGAGGATGCCGCCGACCACGTAGAAGCCGAGCCCGGTCAGCAGGAAGCGCAAGCCCACGGTGGTGTGATTGACGATGGTGAGCGCGCGCCAGCCGCCGGGGTTGCCCCATACCGCGTTGAAGGCGTCGTGCAGGCGTTCGGCCTCGGCCACCGCGTCGGCGGCAGAGGCCGGGCCGGCGCCGGCCGCCGGAAGCGGCTCGGTGCTCACCGCCCAGCCTCCGCCGCCAGCCAGGCGGCAAAGGCCGCTTCGGGCTGGGCCTCGACCGCCAGCGCCATGCCTGCATGCCCGCTGCCGCAGTATTCGGCGCACTGGCCGCGGAACACGCCCGGCTCATCGGCGCGCAGGCGCAGCACATTGGTGCGCCCGGGGATCAGGTCCAGCTTGCCGGCCAGCCGTGGCACCCAGAAGGAGTGGATGACGTCCTCGCTGCGCAGTTGCAGCTCAACGGTACGGCCCACCGGCAGCTGCAGGCGGTCGCGCAGGCGCACTCCGGCTTCGGGGTAATGCACGTCCCAGCCCCATTGGCGGCCGGTCACCTCAATGCGCAGCGCGGGCGCGCCGGCCTCGCCCGCGAGCAGCATGCGCTGGCCGGCCGGCACGCCAAACGCGAGCAGCGCCGCGATGCTGGCGCCCGGCAGCAGCAGGCCCCCCAGTATCAGCCAGCGCCGCGCGATCCGCCGCTCGTGCGCGGGGTCCGGGTCGGATGCAGGGCTGCGCCGCAGCGCGTGCAGCCACAGCCCGACCACGCCCACCAGCACCACGGTGGCGACGATCAGCATCCCCCACCACAGCCGCGCGGCCTCGTATGCCGCCGGCCCCGCCGGCTCCAGCGCGGACTGCACGCCGGTGCAGCCGGCAAGCACGGGAACGAGCATTGCGAGGCCCCCCTGCAAACGCGCACCCCAGCGCCCGCCCAGGAGACCGCGATGCCCGATCCCGCCGAAACCGCCCCGCCCGCAGCCGCCGCACCGCCCACCGAGGCCCCCCCGCACGACGGCACGCCGGTGGGTCCGCTGCCGCCCGCGCCGCAGGGGCCGGTATCGGCCGACCCCGCCGCGGACCACCCGCCCCCGCTGCCCGAACCCATCGTCAGCCGCGCCGCGCTGGGCGGCCACCCGCTGCATCCGATGCTGATCCACTTTCCGGTCGCGGCGCTGATCGCGCTGGTGGGCGCCGATCTCGCGTGGTGGATGTCCGCCGACCCCTTCTGGGCGCGCGCCGGCCTGTGGCTGGCGGGGGTGGGCGCCTTCGGCGGCTGGATCGCGAGCGTCACCGGGCTGATCGACCTGCTCACGGTGGCGCGCATCCGCGCCAAGATCACCGCGTGGTGCCATGCGGTGATGGCGGTGATGATGCTCGCGCTCGCATCGCTGAACTGGCTGCTGCGCTACCGCTCGCCCGGGCCGGACGCCGGTGTCGCGCCCGGCACCGCGCTGGACACCGGCCCGGCGCTCGCCGCGCTCGCGCTGACGCTGCTGACCGCGCTGCTGATCGCGCTGGCGAGCTGGCTGGGCGGACGTCTCGTGTACGAGCATGCGGTGGGCGTGCAACACCATCCGGGCAGCGCGCCCTAGAACGGTTTGGCCAGCACCAGCCACAGCGCCAGCCCGATGAAGCCGGCCGCGGCGGCCGTGACCGCGTGGCACGCCGCCGGTGCCGACCACGCGCGCGGTGTCGTCTGTTCGCTGTTGAGCACCAGCGCGCCGCACAGCACGTGGCACACCGCCATGCCGGCCACCGCACCCAGCTTGGCCACCAGCCACAGCGCGGTGTTGCCTTGGGCAAGAAACAGCCCGGTGCCGCTCATGATCGCGACCAGCGCCGCGGGCGTCAGGCCGACGACGAAGAGTTGGCGCGCGCAGCGGCGGTAGCCGTCGCGTTCCAGCGCCGCGGGGGCCGCGCGCGCCGCCGCCACCAGCGCCGGCAGGTACAACAGGCTGCCGCACCAGCAGATCAGCGCGCCGAGGTGCAAGGCTTTCAGCAAGGTCATCGCGCCCGCCTCCGGTCATCCGCGCGCGGCCGTCGCGGCCCGCACGCCTCACAGCAGGTACTCCCAGCGCCGCGCGAACCACTCCAGCATCCGGGTGCCGATGTCGCGCCGTTTCCATTCGCGCGCGCTCACCTCGTGCGAGGCGTCCATGTCCATGCGGAAAAGCTGCTCCAGCTCGTCGGCGAAGTCGCCGTCGAGCACCAGCAGATCCACCTCGAAGTTGTGCACGAAGCTGCGCCAGTCGAGGTTGGTGGAGCCCACGCTGGACCACACCCCGTCGATGACCGCGGTCTTGGCATGCAGCAGCGCGTCGCGGCGCTCGTAGATGCGCACCCCGGCTTCAAGCAGCGCACTGTAGTGCGAGCGCCCGGCATGGAAGGGCGCCCAGAAATCGCTGAAGCCCGGCAGCACCATGCGCACATCCACGCCGCGGCCGGCGGCCGACTGCAGCGCCGCCACGGTGCGCTCGTCCGGCACGAAATAGCCGTAGGTCAGCCACACCCGCCGGCGCGCGTGGTCGATCGCCGACAGCAGCGCCACGTAGAGTTCGCTGCGTTCCATCAGCGGATCGGCCGCCACCGTGCGCATCGCCATGTTCCCGGCGCGGGCAGGTGCGGCGGCTTCGCGCAGGCCGGAGTCCGCCGGGTGGCAGCCCTGGGTGCGCCATGCGTCGTCGAACAGCTGCTGGAACTGCATCGCGACCGGGCCGCGCGCCATCACGTGGGTGTCGCGCCAGCCGGCCTTGGGATCGGGCGGCGCGCGCTTCTTGCGGCTGAAGGAGCCGGAGCTGTACACCGCGCTGATGTTGATGCCGCCGGTGAAAGCGGTGCTACCGTCCACCACCATCAGCTTTCGATGGTCGCGGTTGTTGATGTTGAGCCGGCTGTGGCGCTGCAGTTGCAGCGGATTGACCGGGTTGAATTCGCACACCGCGACACCGACGGCGCGCAGGCGGTCGAAGTACTCGCGCGGGGTCGCCAGCGACCCGACGCTGTCGTACAGCACCCGCACCCGGATGCCCTCGGCGCGGCGTTTTTCGAGCAGCGCGGCAAGTCTCGCGCCCGCGCCCTCCGCTTCCAGGATGTAGGTTTCGATGTCCACCGAGCGGCGTGCCGCGCCGATCGCGGCGAACATGGCGGCCTCGGTCTGCGGGCCGTCGATCAGGAGATGGGCGTCGTTGCCGAGCACCAGCGGCTGGGTCACGGCGCCTTCGACATGGGTGAGGTGATGGCGCAGCAGGCCGGACGCATCCTCGCGCGCGATGCGCTGGATGGCGGCCTGTGCGCGCGCAGCGCCCAAGGGGCCACGTTCGTCCTCCACCCGCACCGCCGCCAGCGGCACCGCGGCGCCGGCGTCCGGCAGATCGACCGCCGGACCGCTGACGCAGGCCGCCAGCAGCACCGCGAGGCAGAGGACGAGGCGCGGCGTCTTACGGCGCCGTCTTGATCCTGATGTCATTCTGCACGGCCTGCACGCCCTTGACGGAACGCGCCGCCTCCACCGCGGCCCGCGATTCGGCCTGGGTGGCTACGAAGCCGCTGAGCTGCACGGTGCCGCGGAAGGTTTCCACGTTCACCTCGCGCGCTTTCACATTGGGGTTGTCGGCGAGCGCGGCCTTCACCTTGGCGGTGATGGTCGCGTCGTCGATGTATTCGCCTGCCGACTGTTGCGAGCGTGTCGGCGTGCAGGCCGCTACCAGCGGCAGGGCGAACGCCGCAAACGCGGCACCGAGCATGGATCGTCTGTTCATCATGGTTATGGTCCTCCGGTCGGTGAAAAAATCGGCGCGGCGCGTGTTTCCCCTGGGAAGCGCTCCGCACACCCTCTGCAGCGACGGCCGTCCTCAGGAGGAGGGCTGGGCCGGACGCAATGCATTGATGACTACCTGGACGCCGCTGATGTCGCGGGCGATGGCGTCGGCGCGGGTGATCTGGTCGGCGGGCACGACCCCGTCCAGCTTCACCTCGCCGCGATTGACGGTGACGGTGATGGCTTTGGCCTCGACCTTTTCGTCCGCCGCCAGCGCCGCATTGACGCGGGCCTTCAGTGCCGCATCGTCGGCACGCACGGTCAGCGGCGAACCGCCGTTCTCGGCAGCCGTCGTCACCCCGCGTTCGACGCCACTCGGCTCGCCGCAAGCGGCGAGCACGAGGGTCGCGGCGCAGGCAAGGGCAAGGGGGATGCGCGTGGGTTTCATCGGCTTGCCCCCGTCATCGCCTGATCATTCCCAGCACCAGCGACACCAGGAAAATCACCAGGAAGAGATAGAAGAGGATCTTTGCGATCTCGGCCGCCCCGGCGGCGATGCCACCGAAGCCAAACACGGCGGCGATGATCGCGATGATCAGGAAAATCACTGAATAGCGCAGCATGTGGCACCTCCTGTATGGGCCATCGCCCGTTCTGGGTGACCACAAGGGCAGCAATCTGCGTGCCGCATCCCGATTTGCGCCGATTTTTCCGCGATCAGCCTGCTTTGAAGCGCGTTTTTGGCGTTTTTTCCGCGCTGCGGCATGACTTGCACCGGCTGAAAAAACTGCTATGGGCGCGGTAACAATTACAGCCGTCCGCGCCCCGCCCGCCTTGGCGGAATTCGCCGGGCCGGGCACGAAAGCTGCGCTTTCCCCGCCATCGCGGCCGTCCGGCCGCTTTGGCAAGGGGACTACCGTGACCGTCTCGACCATTCTTCTGATCGTCCTGGTGCTGCTGCTGATCGGCGCACTGCCTTCCTGGCCCTACAGCAGCGGCTGGGGCTACGGCCCGAGCGGCCTGCTCGGGGTGATCCTCGTGATCGTGCTGGTGCTGTTCCTGATGGGCAGGATCTAGCGCCCCGTGAACGCAAACCGCCCCTGCAGCACCGGGCGCAGGGGCGGCTTTCATCGGGCGGATCAGGACATGGAGCGCGAGGCGGCCCCATGGGTGGGTTCCGAGATGCCGCACACCGCGGCGCCGGCCGGCTCGGCGCCCTCGCACTGCGCGATGTCCGCCAGCGCGACGATGCCCACCATGCGCTTGTCGTGGTCCAGCACCACCAGCCGGTGCAACTGCACCTCGCCCATGTTGTGGGCCACGCTTTCCACCTCGTCGTCGTCGAAACAGTACTTCACGTCGCGGCTCATCACCTCGCGCACAGGCGTCTCGGGCGAGCGCCCCGCCGCCACCGCGCGGATGGTGATGTCGCGGTCGGTGAGCATGCCGACCAGGCGGTCGTCCTCGCCGACGGGCAAGGAGCCGACGTCCCACTCCGCCATCAGGCGGGCGGCATCGTGAATGCTCTGGTTCGGGGTCACCATCCGTACATCCGGGGTCATTGCGTCGCGTACCAGCATGATTTGTCCTCCTTCGGCAGGGTCGTCCTGCTCTGCAAGTGGGCTGCAAACCCCGTACCCGTGGCGCGCCGGGCCAGGGCACGCGATTTGCGGAAGGCGGGAACGACCTTGAGTGGAGAACGACGATGAACCAGCCTCTCGCCACGCTCGGTGCGCTCGCGCTGGGCGCCACCGCGATGTACTACCTCGATCCCGACCGTGGCCGGGCGCGCCGCGCCGAAATCGGCCAGCGCGGCTCCCGCCTGCGGCGCGAAGCCCGCCACCGCATCGACACCGGACGCCGCCGCACGCGCGACGGCATGCGCGGGCTGTATGCCGAAACCGCGGCACTCGGGCGCGGCACGCCGCCGGACGAACATCTGGCCACCCGGCTGCGCGCGCGGCTGGGCCGCAGTTGCACCCACCCGGGCGCCATCCATATCGAAGTGCACGGCGGCGCGGTCGTGCTGCGCGGCCATGTGCTGGCGCACGAGGCCAACGGCGTGATCGAGGACATCGCGCTGATGCCGGGCGTCAGCACCGTGGAAGACAAGCTGCAACGCCACCTCGAAGCGGGCCAGGTGCCGCAGCTGCAGGGCGAAGGGCGGCTGCGCCGCAGCCATCGTCTGCCGGCGCCGTTGATGGCGGCGCTGTGGAGCGTCGGCACGGTCACCGCGCTGGCGCTGTCGCCGCGGCTGCGCGCGCTGTGGGTGGCGCTGTCGCTGCTGTCGCTCGCATCCGGCGCGCGCGCCCACCGGCCCGACCCGCAGCCCAACCCCGCGCCCGACCCGGTGCCGGAACACGAGCCGAACGATCCCGAGGACATTCCGCTGCGCGAGCCGGAGCCGGAACCGGAGCCCGCAACCGCCGAAGAGATCGCGGGCGGCGCCGCCACCTCGCCCACCGGGAGCTGACGCATGGCCCGGCTGCCGCCCGCGCTGCATCTGCCGCTGCACATGCTGCCCCAGCCCACCGAGACCACCTGCGGGCCCACCTGCCTGCACGCGGTGTATCGCTACTGGGGCAGCGACGTGGCGCTGGAGGACGTGATCGGCCGCACCCGCGCGCTGGAGCACGGCGGCACCTTCGCGGTGTTCCTGGCGTGCGACGCGCTGACCCACGGCTTCGAAGCCACCATCTACACCTACAACCTCACCGTGTTCGACCCCACCTGGTTCCGCCGCCGGCTCGACATTGCCGAGCGCCTGCGCGCGCAACTGGCGGTGAAGGACGACCCGCGCATCGCCCACGTCACCGAGGGCTATCTGGAATTCCTGCGGCTGGGCGGCAAGCTGCGCTTTACCGACCTGTCGCCGCCGCTGATCCGCGGCATGCTGCGCCGCCGCCACCCGATCATCACCGGGCTGAGTTCCACCTTCCTGTACCGGGTCGCGCGCGAGTACGGTCCCACCGACATCGTCGACGACCTGCGCGGCACCCCCTCCGGCCACTTCGTGGTGCTGGCGGGCTACGACCGCGGCGAACGCAAGCTGCTGGTCGCCGACCCCTACGGTCCCCACCCCTACGGCGGCACACGCGACTACTGGATCCGCATGGACCGCGTGTTCAACGCCATCCTGCTCGGCATCGTCACCCACGATGCCAACCTGCTGGTGCTGGCGCCGCGCCGCCGGCCCGAGGAGACCGCTCCATGAGCCTGCATCCGCACGCCCGCGACAGCGCCGCGAGGACCGCATCGTGACTACGCTGATCGTCGTCGATGACCCCGGGGACTGGCCCCCGGGCGGGGGCAGCATCAACGTGGTCCCCGCCCGCAGCTACCTCACCGACCCCGCCTTCGCCGAGGAACGCCCGGCGCGGGTGTTCAACCTGTGCCGTTCCTACCGCTACCAGAGCCTGGGCTACTACGTCTCGCTGCTGGCCGAAGCGCGCGGCCACAAGCCGTGGCCGCGCGCCGGCACCATCGAGGACCTGCAGTCGCAGAACCTGGTGCAGGTGCTCACCGCGCGGCTCAACCAGCTGGTCGAACAGACCCTGGCGCCGTTGAAGGCGGACCGCTTCGAACTGAGCGTGTATTTCGGTCGCAACCTGGCGCAGCGTTACAACGTGCTCGCGGACCAGTTGTTCCAGCTGCTGCAGGCGCCGCTGCTGCGGGTGCGCTTCGAACGCGCGGGCGGGCACTGGCACACGCGCAGCATCCGCCTGGTGGGCATCGGCGAGCTTTCGGAGACGCACCGCAACTTCGTCTATGAAGCTGCGGCCACCCACTTCGCCGCGCGCGCGCGGCTGGCCGACCGCCGCCCTCAGGAGGAATACGCCCTGGCGATCCTGCACAACCCGGAGGGGCGCAACCTGCCCTCCAACCCGGCGGCGCTGGCCAAGTTCGCCGAAACCGGCGCCGCGCTCGGGATGCGGGTGGAGTTCATCACGCCGGGCGATTTCGGCCGGCTGCCCGAGTTCGACGCGCTCTTCATCCGCGACACCACCTTCGTGCACCACTACACCTACCGCTTCGCGCGCCGCGCCCAGGGTGAAGGGCTGGTGGTGATCGACGACCCCGACTCGATCCTGAAGTGCAACAACAAGGTCTACCTCGCCGAAATGCTCGCGCACCACAACCTGCCCGCGCCGCGCACGCTGCTGATCCACCGCGACAACATCGACCAGGTGGCGCCGCTGCTGGCGCTGCCCTGCGTGCTGAAGCAGCCCGACAGCTCGTTCTCGTCCGGCGTGGACAAGGTGGAAACCGAGGCCGAGCTGCGCGAGAAGGTGGGTGCGCTGCTGGACAAGTCGGACCTGATCGTGGCGCAGGAATGGCTGCCCACCGAGTTCGACTGGCGCGTGGGCGTGCTCGACCGCCGGGTGGTCTTCGTGTGCAAGTACTACATGGCCAAGGACCACTGGCAGATCATGAACCACAGCGCCGCGCCGGAGCACCGCGAGGGCCGCACCGAAGCGCTGGCGGTGGGCGAGGCGCCGGAGGACGTGGTGGAACTCGCGCTGACCGCGGCCAATCTGATCGGCGACGGCTTCTACGGCGTGGACATCAAGCAGATCGGCAACCGCTGCTGCATCATCGAGATCAACGACAACCCCAACGTGGATGCGGGCAACGAGGACGGCGTGCTGCGCGACGCGCTCTACCGCGAGGTGATGGGGGTATTCCTGCGCCGGCTGGAGCGCCGGCGCGAAGGAGGCGACGCATGAAGAACGACGCGGCCCCCGCGGCGCTGCCGGCCTTCGCCGGCTACGGCCTCGAAATCGAATACATGATCGTCGACCGGCTCCACCTCGACGTGAAGCCGATCGCCGACCGCCTGCTGTACGCCGGCGCCGGCGAGGCGGTGGCCGACGTGGTGCGCGGCGAGATGGGGTGGTCCAACGAGCTGGCGCTGCACGTGTTCGAAATCAAGAACCGGGCGCCCTCGCCCACGCTGGCGCCGCTTGTCGACGCCTTCCATCGCGAGGTGCGCGCCGCCGCCGAGCTGCTGGCCGGCATGGACGCGCGCTTGATGCCCGGCGGCATGCACCCGTGGATGGAGCCCTCCACCGAAACCCGGCTGTGGACGCAGGACCGCGCCGCGCTCTACGCCTGCTACGACCGCATCTTCGACTGCCGCCGCCACGGCTGGGGCAATCTGCAGAGCGTGCATCTGAACCTGCCCTTCTCCGGCGACGAGGAATTCGGCCGCCTGCATGCCGCGGTGCGGCTGGCGCTGCCGATACTGCCGGCGCTGGCGGCGAGTTCGCCGTGGGCGGACAAGCGCCCGAGCGGCGTACTCGACACCCGGCTGCTGATGTACCGCGACCATCAGCGCCTGGTGCCGGCCTCGATGGGCGACTGCATCCCCGAGCCGATCGCCACCGCGGCGGACTACCACGCACTGGTGCTGGCGCCGATGTACCGCCAGGTGGCGGAATACGGCGCGGTGCGCTGCAAGGGCGACGCCAGCGAGCTGCGCCACGAATGGCTCAACGCGCGCGCCGCGGTGCCGCGCTTCGAACGCAGCGCCATCGAGATCCGCGTGCTCGACACGCAGGAATGCCCGCTGGCGGACGTCGCCGTGGCCGCGGCCTCCGCCGGGTTGGTGCGCCACCTCTACGACCACCGTTGCGCCAACGCCGACGCGCTGGTCGACACGCCGGTGCTGGTGGATATCTTCGAGCGCTGCATCCGCGACGCCGATCAGGCGCGGATCGAACATCCGGACTATCTCGCGCTGTTCGGCCTCGGCAACGGCGGCGGGCTGAGCGCGGGCGAACTCTGGGGCCGGCTGCTCGACCGGCTCGACGCCTCCGGCCAGCTGCCCGCGCCGCTCCATCCACCGCTGCAGCTGTTCCTGCAGCGCGGGCCGCTCGCGCGCCGGCTGGCGAGCGCCCTCGACGACGATCCCGGCCGCCTGCGCGCCGTCTACGGGGAACTGTGCGAATGCCTGCTCGACAACCGCCTCTTCACCGGCCCGCGCGTGGTCTGAACGCGCCGGCCCCGATCCCGCCGACCTCCGCCTTCCTGGTCACCTGCGAACACGGCGGACGCGAGATCCCGGAGCCCTACCGCGAATACTTCGCCCAGCACGACGGCCTGCTCGCCGGCCACCGCGGCTACGACCCCGGCGCGCTGGCGCTGGCACGCGAACTGGCCGACGCGCTGCATGCGCCACTGCTGTGGTCCGCCACCAGCCGGCTGCTGGTGGACCTCAACCGTTCCCCCACCAACCCGGCGCGCTTCTCGGCGATCAGCCGCACGATGCCGCCCGCGCTGCGCGCCGAAGTGCAGGCCCACCATTACCAGCCCTACCGGCTGGATGTGGAACAGAGCGTGGACAACGGCGTGCGCCAGCACGGCCAGGTGGTGCACATCTCCAGCCACAGCTTCACCCCGGTGCTGGACGGCCGGGTGCGCAACGCGGATGTCGGCTTCCTGTACGACCCGCGCCGCCCCGCCGAGGCGGCGCTGTGCGAGCGCTGGCTGGAAGCCCTGCAACTGCGCAACCCGGCGCTGCGGCTAAGGCGCAACTACCCCTACGCCGGCCGCTCCGACGGCTTCTGCACCTGGCTGCGCCGCCATCACGACGGCAGCCGCTACCTCGGCGTGGAACTGGAAGTGAACCAGCGCCACGCCACCGCCGGCGGGCCGCAGTGGACCGCGCTGCGCGCGGACATCGTCGCGGCGCTGTTGCAGGCGGTGGGGCGGACTACGGGTGAGATGCGGGCGGCGGGCGCTTCCCGTCCGGGCGTCAACCAGATGTCCTGAATCTGAGCGCGAGACCGGCAAGACCGAGACCGATGAGCAGCAGGCTCTCCGGTTCGGGAACCGGGTTCGCCTGCTCCAGCGGGCGGATCGAGAAGCTGACGGCCTGCGACTCGGCAAACGCGTCGTCGTAAAAGAAGGCAATGTCGGATCTCAAGGCGCAATCGTTCGGAGCGAAACACACCGGGGCGCCGACTTCGAAAATATCGCCGCCCGAAATCCCCCGGAACAGCAGCGCGGACGCGTTTCCAACATCCGGTGCGAACCAGATACTCGCCGTTTGACCGCCGCTGACGAAGTGATAGGAGACGAGGTCATTCAGACCCCACGTCCTGGTGCCGAACGACGCCTGGAAGTTGGAAATTCTCGAAGCGTCCACGCCGTAGACGTCCGTTGAGAACGCAACATCGAAACCGAGCGACTGGCCGCCGGGAATGAAGGTAGCCCCTGTCGTGTCGACGTCGAACGAGAACGTAAAGGTGTAGAAGCCCGGCGTGTCGTAACCGAAAAATCTGCTCGTTATCGACGAGCCGATAACCTCGTCGGTCACGTTGACCCCGACCGAGCCGGAGTAGTGATACGCGCCGGGTGCAATCACATTTGCTGCTGCCGGGAGCGCAGTCAATCCTGCGGCGCTGGCAAGGAGGAGCGACGCAATTCTGAGGTTGGTTGTCATTGTTCGGGCTCCAGAAGAAATGGAGTCAGCCGTAGCAATTACTGCACCAACGTCATGAAACCAAAGGCGGCACCAGCAATGGCGCTTCGCCCGAAAAACGTTTGATAACTCGATGTAAAAAGCCCCGACGCCGCCCGAGGCTGAACCTGTCGCCATATCCCATTTTGGGTAGATGATGAACGCAGCCCGAAAGAGCCCCACGGGCCCGGCACGCACGATCGGTCGCGGGCCGGCCGGACGCCCTTCAAGGCGGCGGCTGTCCAACCCCAACCGTCAGTCCGCCGCCACCGCGGCCCGCATCGCGGCGCTGATCACCTGGCGGTTGGCGTAGCCCTCCCACGGGTCGCGGGTGAGCCGCGCCAGCCGCTGGTGCAGGTTGCGCACCGTCCATTGGTCGGCACCGTCGATGCGCTCCAGCTCCTGGCGGGTGATCGGCACCGACACCGCCAGCCCGGGGCGCGCACGGACCGAATAGGCCGACACCGTGCTCGCCGCGCGCTGGTTGCGCAGGTAGTCAACGAAGATGCGCCCTACCCGGTTCTGCGGCCCCATGCGGTCCGCAAAGCGCTGCGGCAGGATGCGCGCGAGATGCCGGGTGACCGCGCGCGAGAACTGCTTCAGCGCCTCCCAGTCGTGCCGCCGCGCGAGCGGCACCACCACGTGGATGCCCTTGCCGCCGCTGGTCTTCAGGAAGGCATCCAGCCCGATTTCGTCCAGCAGCGTCAGCACCAGCCGGGTCGCCTCCACCATGCGCGACCACGGCAGCGCGGGGTCGGGGTCGAGGTCGAACACGATGCGGTCGGGGCGCTCGATGCGGTCGGCGGTGGCATTCCAGGTGTGGAACTCGATCGTGCCCATCTGCGCCGCGCCGACCACGCCCTCCAGCGTATCCACCATCATCAGGCGCTCGCCGTCCGGGTCGAGGTCGGGCGGCAGCAGATGCACACCCGCCATCGACATCTTGTCGGCATGACGCTGGAAGAAGCGTTCGCCGTCGATGCCGGTGGGCGCGCGCAGGATGGACAGCGGCCGCCCCGCCAGATGGGGCAGCAGCTGCGCGCCGATGCGGCAGTAGAAGGTGGCGAGTTCGCCCTTGGTCACGCCGCTGGCGGCGTCGATGACGCGGTCCGGGTTGCTGATCGCAACGCCCGCGAGCGTGCCGGGACTGCGCCTCGCGCCGGCGCGGACGCCGTTCGACGGCACCTTGGCGGTCGGCGCCGGCGCGTCTTCGTCATCGCGTCCGTCACCTTGAATGCGCGCCACGGCGGTGGCGGGCAATGCGCGCTCGCGCACCGCGTCGGCGGCGGGTTTGTCGTCGCGCAGGCCCTGGAACACCGCATGGCGCACCAGCCCGTCGCGGGTCCACATCGCAAACGCCACCTCGCACAGCAGGCGCGGCTCCAGCCAGGTGGCGCCGCGGGTGACGCTGCTATCGACCGGCAGCGCCAGCGCCGGGGTCGGGCGGCGCAGTGGCTGCATGCGCTGGTGCAAGGCCTTCAGGCTGGCGCCGCTGAAACCGCTGCCGACCTTGCCGGCGTAGCGCAGGCGCCCGCCCGCGGCTTCGTCGTGCACCGCCAGCAGCAAGGCGCCAAACCCCTGGCGCCCGCCCTGCGGTGCGCTGTAGCCGACGATCACGAACTCCTGCCGCTGGCGGCATTTGAGCTTGATCCAGTCGGTGCTGCGGACCGAACGGTAGGGGCTGCCGGCGCGCTTGCCGATGACGCCCTCGATGCGCAATTCGCAGGCGCTGGCGAGGATGTCCTGCGGCGGCACCGGAAAGTCCTCCGAATACGCCAGCCGCGGATGGTCGTGCGCGCCCAGCAGTGCGCGCAGGCGGGCTCGGCGCGCTTCCAGCGGCAGCTTGCGCAGGTCCTCGCCGTCCAGGTAGGGCAGGTCGAACAGGAAATAGCGCAGGTCCACGTCACGCCCCAGCTCCAGCGCGTTCTGCAGGGCCTGGAAATCGGGCACGCCGTGGGCGTCGGTCACCACCACCTCGCCGTCCAGCCAGGCGCTGTCCGCGCCCAGGCTTTCCACCGCCTCGCGCAGCGGTGCCAGTTTTGCGGTCCAGTCGTGATGGTTGCGGGTGTAGAGCCGCGCGCGGCCGTTTTCCACCCGTGCCAGCATGCGGTAGCCATCGAACTTGAGTTCGTAGCGCCATTCGCCCGGCGGTGGCGCCTCCACCGCGGTGGCGAGTTCCGGCGCGATCCAGGCCGGATTGCGCGCGGCGTCGCCGCGCAACGCTGCCACGCGGGCCTTCTTCGCGCCCTCGCCGCCCGCCGCGCCGGCGGCATCGCGCCGCGCTGGCAGTTGGGCGTGGGTCAATACGCTCTCGGGCCGTGCGACGACCACGTCGTAGTCCGACTGCGGCCGCGCAGCGCCGTCCGCATCCTTGATCAGCAGCCACTGCGCCTTGTCGCCGCTGCCGCCGTCGCGGGTGCGAACCAGGGTCCAGCCGCCGGAGAGCTTTTCGCCAAGCAGGTGGAAGCTGAGCTTGCCGGCGCGGTAGGCCGCCGCGGGATCGGGGTCGCGCGGCTGCCACAACCCGCGGTCCCACACGATGACGTCGCCGCCGCCGTACTGGCCCTGCGGAATGCGGCCCTCGAAGTCGGCGTAGTCGAGCGGATGGTCTTCGACGTGCACCGCCAGGCGCTTGACCCGCGGATCCAGGCTCGGCCCCTTGGGGATCGCCCAGCTCTTCAGCGTGCCGTCGAGTTCCAGGCGGAAGTCGTAGTGCAGCCGGCGCGCGGCATGCTTCTGCACGACGAAGCCGAGCGCGCCCTCGGCGCGCGGCCGCGCGCCGCGCACCGGCGGCTCCGCGGTGATCGAGAAGTCGCGCTTGCGGGCGTATTCCGCCAAAGCGGCGATCGCGCCCGGCTTCATGCCGCGCGCTTCGTCGCGGCGTTTGTCGTGTGCCTTCATCTCGTCTCCCTCGCGGCCGCATTGCGGCCGGCGCGCTTACCCTGTTTTCTTTCGTGCCGGGGCGCGGCGGGTGCGCGGACCCGCGGCCGGCGCCTCGCTCTCCGCCGCCTTCGCCGCGCCACGACCGCGGGCCGGGCGCGCCGGGGGTTCGGGTTCGCCGCGCCGCGCGAGGCTGCGCTTGAGGAGTTCGGCCAGGTCGATCACGTCGGCGCCGCCGGTCTCCTCGGCGGTCTCCACGGTGCCCACGGTTTCCAGCTTGCCGGCCGCCGCCTTGCGCTCCACCAGCTCCATGATCCGGGCCTCGAAGCTGTCGGTGTATCGCGCCGGCTCCCAGTCCTCGCTCATGTCCTCCACCAGCCGCCGCGCCATCTCCATCTCGCGCGCGGCCGGCTTGGCGGTTACGGCTTCCGGCTTCAGGCCGATTTCCTCCACGGCGCGCACTTCGTCGGCCCAGCGCAGGGTGTTGAGCACCAGCGCCGGCCCCAGCGGCATCAGCATCGCCAGGCGCTGGCGGGTATGCAGCACCACCTGGGCCAGCCCCGCCCTGCCGGTGGCCACCAGCACCTCGCGCAGCAGCGCATAAACCTTCTCGCCGCGGCGGTCGGGGGTGAGGTAGTAGGGCGTGTCGAGGTAGAGCGGCGACACCTGCGCGGCCTCGACAAAAGCCACGATGTCCACCGTCTGGGTGGCTTCCGGATAGGCGGCGCGGATCTCGTCGTCGTCCAGCACCACGTACTGATGCTTCTGGTATTGCACACCGCGCACGATGTGCTCGCTGGCGATCTCCTTGCCCGTCGCCTTGTTGATGCGCTTGTAGCCCACCGGGTCCATGGTGCGGCTGTCCAGCCAGTCGAAGTCGATGCCGCGGCGGGTGGTGGCCGGCACCAGCGACACCGGGATATGCACCAGCCCGAAGCTCACTGCCCCCTTCCAGATCACCCGCGCCATGGCGTCCTCCAACCGCGGCCGGCGTGGCCGCCCGGCGCATTCCGTGCAAGCCGCGTTCCCGCGCGCCGGCACGGTGGGCACCCCGCTTGCAGGACAAGAGGATTGCGGCGGCCCTTCGCCGCGCTCAGCTCATAGGAGGCGACCGCGATGCGGCTCCATCTCAAACCCGTTTCCGATCAGACCATTGTCGTCACCGGCGCCACCAGCGGCATCGGCCTTGCCACGGTACGCATGGCGGTGGCACAGGGCGCCCGCGTGGTGATGGCGGCGCGCAACGCGCAGGCGCTGGCGACGCTGGCCGAAGGCTTCCACCACCTGGGCCGCAGCGCCGTGGCAGTGCCGGCGGACGTGGCGAATGTGCAGGACGTGCAACGCATCCGCGACGCCGCGCTGGAAGCCTTCGGCGGCTTCGACACCTGGGTGAACAACGCCGGCGTCTCGATCTTCGGCCGCTACGAAGACGTGCCGCTGCAGGACATGCGGCGGCTGTTCGAAACCAACTTCTGGGGCGTGGTGCATGGTTCGATGATCGCGCTCGAGATCCTGCGCGAACGCGGCGGCGCGCTGATCAACCTCGGCAGCGAGGTGTCGGACATCGCCTTGCCCCTGCAGGGGATGTACTCGGCCTCGAAGCACGCGGTGAAAGGCTTCACCGATTCGCTCCGCATGGAGGTGGAAGCCGCGGGCTATCCGGTATCGGTCACGCTGATCAAGCCGGCCGCCATCGACACCCCCTTCGTGCCGCACGCGGCCAACTACATGGATGTGCAGCCGCGCCTTCCGTCGCCGCTGTACGCCCCCGAGGTCGTGGCGGACGCCATCCTGTATGCGGCGCATCAGCCCAAGCGCGACATCTACGTGGGCGGCGCGGCGAAGGCGTTCTCGGCCAGCAACCGGATGATGCCGCGCGTGATGGACAAGGTGAGCGAGCGCTTCATGATCGACCAGCAGCGCAGCGAGCGCCCGGTGGCCCATCCCACGCAGGCGACGCTGTACCACCCGGGCGGCGGGCTGAGAGAGATGCGCGGCGATTCGCGCCCGGTGCATCACAGAAGCCTCTACACCCGGCTCACGACGAGTATCGGCCGCTAGAAGAAAAAAGCCCGCGCCGGACGGCGCGGGCTGCAGATGTATGGAGTACGACCGCCGCGGCGCGGTTAGCTGCCCGCAGTGTTCCAGTGCGGCGGCGCGGCAAAGAAGCGATACACCGCCTGCAGCCATTCCGGATCACCCAGTGCCGGCCACTGATCGGTGCGGAAGGTGGGCGCGCGGCCGAGATCTTCGAGCGTGTAGGCGAGCACCATGCCGAGCCGGTTTGGTTCGGGCCCGAACGCCGCCCAAGGCACCGCGCACAACAAGCGGCTGCCTTCGAGTTCGATCACCAGGAAGGCGATGCGGCCCGCGGCGAGATCGAGCAGCACGTGCCGGACGCGACCCACCAGTTCCCCCGCCGGGTCGCGCACCGCCTTCCCTTCCAGCCGGGAGGCAACGGTGACATCGCTCTCGACCTCCGCTTGCCGCGGCGTGGTCTGCGCGGGCCACGCGCACGCTGCGTCGCGTAATGTCTGCGGCTTATGCATATGGGCAGCCCCCGCCCCCATCCAGCTATCGGTCAAGCCATATTGAAGCCGCCGCGGTCGCGTGTCGCTCATCGCTTTTTCTCCTCGGATGGTGCACTGCGGAGAGGATATCACCCTGCAGTGGGCACACGGTGTACCGTGCGGGCGTGCACCACGCGGCGTTCGCCATAGCGACCCGGGAGGGAGCGCAGCCGCGCGCCGCGCGCACCCAGCATGCCGCCGCCGGCGCCCGCCAGCAGGGAGAGCAGGATCGCCGCGCTCAGCCACGTGCTGGCGATCGACGCCGCCTGCGCCGCATCGGTCACGCCTTCACGCCGCGCCACGTCGTTGCCCGCCTGGCCACGCAGCGCCATCGCCTGGTCGACCGCGATCGCCGCCTGCTCCTCGCTCATGCCCAGCCGCTCGCGCAGCACCGCGGTGGCCGCTGCGCGGTCGCCGCGCTGGATGCTGGCGAACAGCTCGGCCATCGCGGCGTCGTTGTTGGGACTGGCTGCGGTGCTCTGCGCGGTGGTGGCGGCCATGCCGAACATGCCGCTGAGCGCGTTGCCGGTCACCGAGCCGGTGACGATGGCGAAGAACAGCACGGTAGCGCCCCACGAGACGACGCCGTGCAGCACGCCGTCGGAAGTGCGCCGCAGCCCCGACCCGCGGGCCGCCACGTAGCCGCCGACGAAGGCGGCGATCAGCATGCTGACCGTGTTCCAGGTGACGGCGGCGATCGACATGCTCTCGCCTTCGGGCCGCGCGCCCGTGCCATAGACCGCGAACCCCGCAGCGACACCGATCAGCATCAGCAGCAGATGGATGCCGACACCGACGGCAAAGCCCGCAATGACGGAACCCCAGCGGATGCCGCTGTAGATGGTGTGTTCGGGTTCGATGCCCGTTTCCTCGATGGTTCTGGTTTCCATGGCTCGTCCTCACAAGTTGGGTATAGGCCGGGCCCGCTTGGGCCGCTGGAGGGCATGGTGCAAATGCCGTTCCAATGCCCGGGGGCCCGCAGGCCGCGCCAGACCGGGAATTCTTACCCGCAAGATGTAATTCCTACCGCGCCCGGCGCTGACCAAACGCAGTGCCGGCGCGGGCGCCGGCAGCGCGGCACGGGCCTTGCAGACGACCGCTGCAGGCGATGTGGAGCGCGCATGTGCGCCCTTCCCCGCCGTTTCATTTCTGCCGCCCAGGAGGCCCGCATGGAAACCGCCACCACCCGAACGGACGCCCTGACGCTGCTGGAGCAGGAGCACGCCCGCCTGCGCACGCTGGTGTCCACCGCCCGCCGCCGCACCGAAGCCGCCGACACGCCCCCGCCCGAGGGCGACTTTCCACTGCGCAGCGCGCTGCCGCGGCTCAAGCAGCAGGTGCTGCGCTATCTGCGCATCGAAAGCGAAATCCTCCATACGCCGCTCGGCATGACCGAACCGCCGGCCGACGCCGTGGGCGACGCCAAGACGCGCTGCGACGTCACCCGCCAGTTGCTCGAGCGGGTCGACGCCACCTGCCCCGAGCAGGGCGAGAACACCGATTTCCGCGAGGCCTTCGAGGCGCTTGCCGACCATCTGCTGGCCCACCTCGACGCCACCGCCGAAACCCTGTTTCCGCTGGCGGAGGAACGCGGCCTGGACCTGGAAGCCCTCGGCCGCCGGATGCAGGAGGAAGACATCGACGAAATGCCGGCGGCTACCCGTACGGAAGACGGCCGCCTCGACATCGGCACCGGCGAGGATCGCAGCCCCACGCTGTAAGGCCCACGATGCGGCGGGATGCGCGCCCGCCGCGCTCACATGTCGGTCATCGCCTCGCAGCTGTTCTTGCAGCGTTCGCAGGCGTCGATGCAGGCGTCCATCTCGTCGAGATCGCGGCAGCTGCTGATGCAGGCGTCGCAGATGTCGGCGCACACCGCGCACACCTGGCGGTGCAGCGACGAGCCGGTGGCCATCACCTCCGCCGCCAGTGCGCAGACACGGGCGCACACCAGCATCGTGCGCAGGTGGTCGGGCTCGGTGTGGCGGCCGCCCTTCTCCAGGCAGTGGCCGGTGGCCATGCTCAGGCAGACCAGTTCGCAGGCGCGGCAGTCTTCGATACAGGTGCTCATCTCGGGGCTGAGGGCGGTCGGGTCCATCGGACGTCTCCTGTGAATCGCGGCGGATTTGCCGCCGCTGCTGCGCTGCAAACCGCGTTCCGCCCGCAACGCGGGCCGCGCCGGTTACGCGGGTGAAGCCGGTTGCTCGCCCAGCGTCTCGCGGAACTGTTCCATCGCCGCCTGCAGCTGCGGCCGCGCCAGCGCGGTTGCGGGCAGCACCGCGCGCAGCACCCGCAGCGCATCGGCGCGCAACTCCGGCGTGGGCAGCAGCGCGGGCAGGGTTTCGAGCGCGCGGGCGGGGTCGTAGGCGACGATGGTGCTCTGCATCACCAGCAGCGCCCGCAGCGCCTCGGCATCGAGTTCCTGGAAGACGTGGGCTTCGCGCAGTTGCGACTGCACATAGGCCAGGGTTTCGCGCCGCACCGAACCGCCCGCCTTCATCAACAGCAGCAGCATGCGCACGACCGCCTCGCGCACGCCGCCTTCGGTCATCGCCGCCAGCGCCAGCGCGGCGACGTCCTCCGCCCCGCCGGCGGAAAACAGCCGCGCCTTCGCCAACCGGTCGCCGGCACCCAGCGCATCGAGCGCACCGTATATCGAATGGAAGAGCGTCTCCAGCATCGCATCGCGCACATCGCGCACGGTGTCGAAACCGGCCTCGACGACGTCCGACAGCGCCGTTTCCCAACTGAGCCAGGGGTTGGCCTCGCCCACCTCGGGGCCCTCCCCCATCCGCTCGCGCGCCACCGGCACCCACCACAGCCAGGGGTTGAGGTCGCTCCAGGCGCGGCGCTGCACCCGCAGCGGATGCAGCTCCTTCATCCACCAGGCGGAAAGCGCGCTGGCGCCCTGCCGCACCCAGGGCGACACGAAGAGGTCGTAGACGCGCCCGTTCAGCTCGGACACCGCGGCGACGATGTGGAACGCGCGCTCGTCCTCGCGGCTGTCGTCGTGCGCCAGGATGTCCTCGATCTCGCGCTCGTGCAGGCTCACGTCGTACTGCTGCACGCCGTGCTCGTCGATGTGGGTGTCGGTGATGGTCAGCTCGTACAGGCCGGGCGGCAGCGCCTCTATGTTGGCCAGCGTGCCGGCGATCTGGCTGAACTCGCGCCGCACCACCGAGCCGGATACGAAGATGCCGAGATGGCCGGCATCGGCGTGGATGATGTAGACGATGGTCTGGCCATGGGCCTTGATCTCGCGCGTGCAGCTATAGGTGTCGGCAATCCAGTTGAGCGCCTGCTGCGGCGGCGTGATGTTGTCGCCCTGCGAGCAGAACACCACCACCGGCGAGCGCACGCGGCGCAGGTCCAGCGTCTGCCCGCGCCCGAGCGGAATGCCGCCGGTGGCAAGCTTGTTGCCGACGAAGAGGTCATCGACGATGCCGCGCATCTCGTCGGCGGTGAGCTGCACGAAGCCGCCCCACCATTTCTCGAAATCGAGGAAGCGGCGGGCCTCCTCCTCGCCGCCGCGGAACACGCGGTAGTACTTGGTCCACACCGTGTTCGCGGGATTGAGGCCCTCGAAGTTCTGGACCAGCCAGGCGCCGTCGAAATGGCCGTGGCCGAGGTCGCCAAGCAGGTAGGACGGCCACGAGCCACCGGCCAGCCCGCCCAGGTAGCGCATCGGGTCGCGGCCGCGCACCCCCGCCCAGTACGACAGCGGCGCGCCGTTCAGCACCACCGGCCCGGCGATGCCCGGGTCCACCGCCGCCAGCGCCATCACCGCCCAGCCGCCCTGGCAGTTGCCGACCAGCGCCGGCTTGGGGCTGCGCGGATGGCGCGCCGCCACCTCGCGCACGAAGCGCAGCTGCGCCGCGGCCACGCAGGCGAGCGTCTGGCCCGGTTCGGGCTCCGGATAGAACACGGCGAAATAGACCGGGTTGCCCGCCTGCAGCGCCACACCCACCTGCGACTCCTGCTTGAAGCCGCCGATGCCGGCGCCGTGGCCGGCGCGCGGGTCGATGATCAGGTAGGGCCGCTTGGTCTCATCCACCTCAACGCCCTCGGGCGGCACGATCCGCACCAGGCAGTAATTGACCGGCCTTGGCAGCTGGCGGCCGTCGATCAGCACCTCGTAGTCGAACGCGAGCAGCGGCGGCTGGCCGGTGGCCTCGTAGTCGAGAAAGTCGTTGCCGCGCTGGCGCAGGGTGTCGGCCAGCAGCACCGCGCGGCGGGTGCAGTCCAGCGCGTACGCCAGGGTTTCCGCGGGGGACGGCGGACGCTGGCTGGACTGGCGCGCCCAGCGCTGGCTCAGCCGGCGCGCGCGGGCGAACAGGCGCACCCGCAGATCGTCCAGATGGTCGTGACGGGCAAGGACCGAGGTGGCAAGCCGGCGCCGGCCTGCGCGGGTGGCGGGGCGTCGGGCCGGAACAACGGAAAGGAAGGCGGGACCGGAACCAGCGGATAGCGGCATGACGGATCTCCTGGCGGGTTGGGCAGGCGGGTGCGGCCGGCGGCCTCGCGCCCTTCAGGGCGGAGCCGGCCGGAACGGCGATTGCTGCATCAGGGCCATGTCATCGTGATAGCGCAAGGAGCGGGCACATGCACCGGGAACACATCGGCGGCCTCCACGAACTGTGGTTGAAGAACGGCTACCAGCACGCGGGCAGCGGCGTGCGCTACCAGGATCCCGATGGGCTGGTGCACGCGATCGGCGTGGAGCTGTGCCGCGCGGCGCACCGGCTGGCGCCGGATGGCGTGCACTTCCTGCGCCGCTTGATCGAGCGCACGCAGGACGAACTCGACGCGCTGCTCGACCTGCCGCCGGGCACTGTCGCCGCCTGCGAGGCGGGCCTGGAGACGCTGCCCACGGGCGCCTCGGCCCGGCTGCGCGCAGAGGCGCTGGCGGCGCTCGGGGTGCCGGCGCTGGCCGTGCCGGACCAGACCCTGGCGCCCGCGCAGAAGTTGATCTTCGCCCACGATGATCGCGGCTGGCACTGCGTGGAACGGGTGGTGCTGCCCGCGCTGCTGTGCGGTGCGCCCCCAGGGCAGGCGGCGCCGTGGCCGCGCCGCGCTAGCCGTTGACGATCTCGCCGCCGTTGGGATGCAGCACCTGGCCGGTCATGTAGCTGGCATCCTGGCTGGCGAGAAAGACGAAACTCGGCGCCACCTCGTCGGGCTGGCCAGGGCGCCCGAGGGGTTCCTTGGCGCCGAATTTTTCCACCTCCTCGGCCTTGAACGTGGCGGGAATCAGCGGCGTCCAGATCGGCCCCGGCGCCACCGCGTTCACCCGGATGCGCTTGGCCGCCAGCGCCTGCGCCAGCGAGCGGGTGAAGGACACGATGGCGCCCTTGGTGGCGGAATAGTCGATCAGGTGCGCGCTGCCGCGGTAGGCGGTGACCGAGGTGGTGTTGATGATGCATGCGCCCTGCTGCAGGTGCGGCAGTGCGTGGCGGCAGAGGTCGAACATCGAGAACAGGTTGGTGCGGAAGGTGCGCTCCAGCTGTTCGCGGCTGATGTCCTCGAAGTTTTCCTGCGGGTGCTGCTCGGCGGCGTTGTTCACCACGATGTCGAGCCGGCCAAAGGCGCTCAACGTCTGCTCCACCAGCTTGGCGGTGAAGGACTCGTCGCCGATGTCGCCCGCCATCAGCAGGCAGCGCCTGCCCTGCAGTTCGACCTCGCGCCGGGTCTGCTCCGCGTCCTCGTGCTCTTCGAGGTAGGCCACCGCCACGTCGGCGCCTTCCTTGGCGAAGGCGATCGCTACCGCGCGGCCGATGCCGCTGTCGCCGCCGGTGATGATGGCCACCTTGCCCGCCAGCTTGTCGCTGCCGCGGTAGCCGTGCATGCGGTCCTCGGGCTGCGGCCGCATCTCGTTCTCGCGCCCCGGCTGCTCGTCCTGGTGCTGCGGCGGCAGGCGGTGGCCGGAATCCTTGTCGCTCATGTCTGTCTCCCCACGCCGCGGGGCGCGCCGGCCGGGCGCGCCCCGGCCGCGTTCAGCGATGCCGCCCGCGGGCGACGAAACCTGCCAGCGCGCCGAGCGCGCCGCCCGCCAGCGAGGCCATCGCCAGCGCGGTCCACGGGTGGATGGCGATCTGCTCGCGGCAGCGGGCGTCGATATCGGCGAAGCGACGGCGCGCATGCACGTGCTCGTCCTCCTCGCGGCTCAGGTCCTCCACCGGCTCTTCCACGCGGTGGCCGGGGTCGCTCGAGTAGATCTTGATCTCGTCGTCGCCGGGTTTGTCCGCTTCGTTCATGGTCTGCCCTCCGGGTTGAAAAGTGGGCGCTCAACCGAGTTCGTTGAGCATCAGGGTCTCCAGCCAGCCCCGCACGCGCACGAGGTGTTCCTCTTCGTGGCGGAGCGCCCGCTGGAAGTGGGGAATCAGCACATCCTGACCGGCCTCCTCGGCCAGCCGGATCAGCAGCGACCAGCACGCCTCATCGAGCAATTCGGCCGACAGCAGCGCCTCCAGGCACTGGCTCATCGTGGTTCGCGGGTCGGTCAGCACCTGCATCACGCCGCTGCTGGCCACGCCCGCCACATCGGCCGACGGGGTCTGCGCGGAGGAGTCGGCGCCGAGCGAATCGAGCGCCGAGGCGACGATATGCATGTGCTCCAGCTCCTCGTCGCGCAGGTGGCGCAAGGCCTCGGCCGAAAACGGCAGCTGCATCGACGTGCTCGCCAGCGCCTCGGTCTTGTCGATCAGCGCCTGGTAGAGGCGCACACCGCTGCGTTCGAAGGCGAGCCGTTCGCCGAGCTTGTCGACCAGCACTTCGGGCCGCATCCCGGTGAGGCGTGAGGCGGCGGTGGTGAAGGCGCCGGTGAGCGTGCCGGGCATCGGCACCGAGCCGACGCGGTCGGCGTCGAGCACGTAGGCAGAACGCAGCGGCGCGAGCGCCTTGCCGTCCGGCTCGCCCTCGGCGGTGGGCGGGGCGGTCGGCGTCTGCAGGTCGGCGTACGACTGCATGCTGTGCAGCGCCAGCGGCGAAGTCTGTGCGCCGGTACGGTTGAAACCGGTTTCCAGATAGGTCGGCATGGGAATCCCTCCTTGTGATCCGATTGATTGCAGCGTTTCGAAATCCGGGGCCGCCTCAGTTGCGCATCTGCGGACGGTTGAGTTCGGTGCCCGAGGTCCAGTGGTAGGACATCGCCACCTGGGTCGAGGGCGAACCGGCGGCATTGATGCGCCGGCGGTACTCGATCGAGGCCGGGCTTTCGGCGTTGCGCACGACGAACTCCGAGCCGTTGGCGCGCAGATCCACCTCTTCGGCCAGCACGTCGCGGACGAAGTCGCGCTGGCTGCGGAATTCCAGCGGCGCCGGCAGGCTGCGCGCCAGCACCTCGGCGGGGTCGCGCCCTTCGTGGCGGCGCAGCAGGTCGCACACCAGGTGCAGATGGCCGAGTTCGTAGTCGCAGAAGCGCTCCCATAGCGCCTTCAGGCGCGGGTTGGTCTCGGACTCGGCGCAGGAGTAGTAGCCGTACACCTCGGCGGCCTCGTGCAGCAGCCACATCTCCAGAAAGCTCTGCTGCGGGTCGAGCAACGAGCCGTACTGGGTGACGTGCTGTTCCTCGATCGAAGCGATCTCGGCGTACAGCTGGCGGGCGACCGGATCGGCGAAGGTGGGGCCGATGTTCATGTAGTAGTCGTGGGTCTGGAACTCGGCCGCGGTGATCAAGGTGGCATGCAGCTTGGAGACCAGCTGCGCGCGCGGACCGTAGGCGCGGCGCACGTCGTCCTGCGGGGCGCGGTGCTCCTCGGCGGTCGGTCGGCCGGGCACGATGTCGGTGTGGCCCTGCAGGATGTTGTTGGCGTCCTTGCCTTCCAGCCGGTCGAGCAGCGCGGAATAACGGTACAGGTGGTCGAAGTCCTCCAGCAGGCCGAAGCGATACACCTGCGCGAGGTAGGGATCGGGCTCGCGCTGGGCCACCGCGGCGGTGACCTCGATCGCGAGCTGTTCATACGCGATGGTGGTTTCCAGCGGCGAGTGGTCGGCGGACATCAGCCAGTTCACCGCGGTGGCCTGGTGCTGTTCGATGCGGCGCACCTGCGCCAGCGGCACCCTCAACTCGCCATTGAGGCGGGCGGCGATGTGGCTCAGACGCAGGGCATCGGTTTCCAGCCCGTTCATCAGGATCACGCGGAGGCGGGTAAAGGCGTCGTCGTCGAGCTTGCTGATCGGCTTGCCGACCATGTCCTTCCAGGTCATGCATTGTTTGTCGAGCGGTACCCCCGCGTTGTCGAACAGGTTCATCGGTGTCTCCTCGGGCGCGATGACGCATGGGCTGGCGCACGTCACATGATTGCGGCGGTGCAAAAGCCGTTCCCGCGGTGGCGTTCCGCGTCGGCGCGGTCATCCCCGCCGTCATGCACGTAGGAATTACAGCTGCGGGGTAATTCATGCGAGCGGGCGTGGCGAGCGTTGTGACAGCGGCGTTAAACTCGGCCGCAACGGGGCCCCGGATCGGGCACCCCGCTTGCAAAGCGAATGCGTCGCCGCGCCGCCGGCATATACCAAGGAGAATCCGTCATGGACACGAACGCTTCCTCGCGCCCTCCCCACCCCCTGACCCGCCGGCTGCACGCCGGCCTTGCGCTGCTCATGCTCGCCGCCACGCCGGCGTGTTTCGCGCAGCACGGCGTGGCGCTGCTGGGCGGCACCCGCAACGATGTCGACAGCTTCGGCCTGCAATGGACGCTGCCGCCGGTGTACGAAGCCCATCCGGGCGGCTGGCGCATCACCGCCTCCCCCGAACTGCAGATCAACCAGCACCGCCACGAGGGCGACAAGCTGGTGCAGGGCGGCGCCTTCGCCACCTTCCGCTTCGAACCGCCGATGCAGACGATCCGCCCCTATCTCGAACTCGGCCTGGGCGCCCACGTGTTCTCGCGCAACGACCTCGGCTCGAAAGAGTTTTCCACCCGCTTCCAGTTCGGCGAACTGGTCGGCGCGGGTTTTTCCTGGGGCGGCGAAGCGCCCGGCGGGCGGGGCGAAACCTGGCTGGGGGCGCGCCTGATGCACTACTCCAACGCCGGCATCAAGCACCCCAACCCGGGACTGGAAACCTTCCAGGTCATCCTCGGCCACCGCTTCTGAGCGGCGCGGCAAGCCGCCGGATCTAGCCGGCGGCGCCGCTTTCGGCCAGCGCGGCGAGCGGAATGCGGACCCAGTCGGGGCGGTTGTCCAGTTCGTAGCGCAGCTCGTACAACAGCTTCTCGACCACGAACAGCGTCAGGAAGTCGGCGGCCGCCGCGGGCGGTGGCACCACCTCGTGATAGGCGGTGATGAAGGCGTCGGTGGCATTGCGCTGCCAGCCCGCCAGCGCGCGGGCGAGCGCGCCGTCGCGCGCCGGCTGCGCCAGCGCGATACGCAGCTCGATCGAGCGCACCGCGTAATCCAGTGAGCGCAGCATGCCGGCGACGTCGCGCAGGGCGAGGTGCTTGTCGCGCCGCTGCGCCATGGGCCGCGCGGGTTCGCCCTCGAAATCCACGATCACGAAGTCGTTCTGCACCACCAGCACCTGGCCGAGGTGGAGGTCGCCGTGGTAGCGCGTCTTGAACAGGTGGTGGGCATCCAGGTCGAGGTCGCGCACGCGCGCCGCAAGCTCCTCGCCCATCCCCAGCACGCGGGTGGCGAGCGCGCCTGCCTCGCCGTCCAGCGCCGGCGCGCGCGCCGCGAGTTGCGCCAGCGTATGCCCGATGTCGCGCAGCACGCTGGCGCGCCAGTTTTCCACTTCAGCCCCATCCACCGGCTCGGGGCGGAAGGCGGGATCGCCGCGGTCGTCGGCCAGCGCAAGGTGAAGCTCGCCGACCCGCCGCCCGAGCGTCGCCATCTGCAGCAGATACACCCGGTTCATGCCGTCGGTGTCGCGCTCGCCGTCGGCGCCGGGCCAGGTGTCGGCCGAGAACAGCCGGCCGAGGTGGTCCAGCGTGTAGTCCCAGGCATTGCCCTGGCTGTCGACATAGGCCTGCATCATCGCCAGCGCCGAGGCGCTGCCGTCGGCGGTAACGAATTCCGCCGAACCGACCACGGTGGCGATCCGCTCGAAGCCGGCGCGGGCAAGGAAATAGCCCATCTCCAGCTCGGGGTTGATGCCCGCTTGCAGGCGCCGGTAGCCCTTCAGGTACAGCCGCTGGCCGAAGAACACGCCGGTGTTGGTCTGCTCGGTGGCCGGCAGGCGGAAGTCCTCCTGGATGGCATCGGCCAGCGTCTGCCAGGCCGGCGTGGTGACGAAGCGCAGTTCGCCGCTACCGAAGGCCATCGCGCCGCCGCCCCCCACCGCGCGGGCGAGCGCACGGCAGAACTGCGGGTCGACGAAGGCGTCGTAGAGCAGGCCCATGCGCGCCTTCTCGCGCACGCGGGCCAGTGCAGCGGCGCCGAAGCGGTCGCCCGGGTGTTCGCCGCCCTCCTCCCAGGCGATCGCCAGCGGCAGGAAATAGGTCTGCGGCATCGCGTCCGCGATGACCACCTCCAGCAACACCAGCAGCCAGCTGGCGCCCTCGGCGACCCACTCCTGCTCCTCCACCACCTCGACGCGCACGATGCTGTCGCCCTTGGCGGCGAACCAGCGGCGCTGGCGCAGGTAGGGCAGCAGCACTTCGTCCTGCAGTTGCGCGCGGCTGCGGCTGGAGATGGCGCGGCGCACGCGGTTGCTCTCGTCGCTGCTGCGCACGAAGGTGCGCCAGCCCTCGGTGAGCACCAGCACCGGCAGGTCGGAGGCCGGCAGCCGTTCTTCATGCCACTGCGGCGCGGGCGCCTGCGCGGAAAGCTCGAAGGCGTAGAAGCCGTGGCCCGGCAGCGTCAGCAGATAGGGCAGCCGGCCGATCGGCGGGAAGGCGGTGCGGCCGGAGATTTCCACCGGCACCCTGCCCTCGTGGCGCGCGAGGTCCAGTTCCACCGCCTGCGGCGTGCGCGCGAGGTTGGCGACGCACAGCACGCGCTGCTCGCCCGCCACCGGGTCCACGTATTCGCGCAGATAGGCCAGCACCTTGCGGTTGCCCGGTTCCAGGAACACCAGGTTGCCGCGGCCGAACGCGCGGTAGCCCTTGCGCATCTGGATCAGGCGGCGGTTGAAGTTGAGCAGCGAATGCGGATTGCGCGCCTGCGATTCGACGTTGATCGTCTGGTAGCCGTAGATCGGGTCCATGATCGGCGGCAGGTAGAGCTGCTGCGGATCGGCGCGCGAAAAGCCGGCATTGCGGTCGGAGGTCCATTGCATCGGCGTGCGCACGCCGTTGCGGTCGCCCAGGTAGACGTTGTCGCCCATGCCCAGCTCGTCGCCGTAGTACAGCGTGGGCGAGCCCGGCATCGTGAGCAGCAGGAAGCTCATCAGCTCGATGCGGTCGCGGCTGTTTTCCAGCAGCGGCGCCAGCCGGCGGCGGATGCCGACGTTGAGCCGCATGCGCGGGTCGTTGGCGAAGAACTCCCACATGTAGTCGCGCTCGCGGTCGGTGACCATCTCCAGCGTCAGCTCGTCGTGGTTGCGCAGGAAGATCGCCCACTGGCAGTTGTCGGGGATCTCCGGCGTCTGCCGCATGATGTCCACTACCGGAAAGCGGTCCTCCTGCGCCAGCGCCATGAACAGCCGCGGCATCAGCGGGAAGTGGTAGGCCATGTGGCATTCGTCGCCCTCGCCGCGCTCGTTGCCGCCGAAGTATTCGCGCACGTCCTCCGGCCACTGGTTGGCCTCGGCCAGCAGCACGCGGCCGCGGTAGTTCTCGTCGATGACGCGACGGATCTCGCGGATCGTGGCGTGGGTTTCGGGCAGGTTCTCGTTGCTGGTGCCTTCGCGCTCGCGCAGGTAGGGCACCGCGTCGAGGCGGAAGCCATCCACTCCCATGTCCAGCCAGAAGCGCATCGTGCGCAGCACCGCCTTCAGCACGTTGGGGTTCTCGTAGTTGAGGTCCGGCTGGTGGCTGAAGAAGCGGTGCCAGTAGTAGGACTGCGCCACCGGGTCCCACGCCCAGTTGGAGGTTTCGGTGTCGGTGAAGATGATGCGGGTGCCGGCGTAGCGCTTGGGGTCGTCGCTCCACACGTAGTAGTTGCGCTTGGATGAACCCGGCGGAGCGCGCCGTGCGGCCTGGAACCAGGCGTGCTGGTCCGAGGTGTGGTTCACCACCAGCTCGGTGATCACGCGCAGCCCGCGGCGATGGGCCTCGCGCACGAAGACGCGGAAGTCGTTGCGGGTGCCGTAGGCCGGCAGCACGCCGTGGTAGTCGGCCACGTCGTAGCCGTCGTCCTTCAGCGGCGAGGGGTAGAAGGGCAGCAGCCACAGCGTGTCGACGCCGAGGTCGTGGATGTAGTCGAGCTTGCGCGTGAGGCCGGCGAAGTCGCCGATGCCGTCGTCGTTGCCGTCGAAGAAGGCCTTGACGTGCAGTTCGTAGAGGACGGCGTCCTTGTACCAGAGGCCGTCGTCACCGGGCGGGGGGTTCAGCGGCATATCCAAGGCGGGCCCTCACAGGAAGTAGTCGAAGTCGCGCTCGCTGCGCAGGCGGCGGCGCACCCGCAGGATGTGGGCGGGCATGCGCTGCGGGTCGAGGCGCACGAAGTTGCGCGCCCCGCTCCACAGGTAGCGCGCGCCGGACAGCAGGTCGTGGGCCTGGAAAGGCGTGCCCGGGGCGATGCCGAGCGCGGCGAGATCCAGCTCCAGCCAACCGGCGTGCGGGTTGTGCGGATCGAGGTTGGCCACCACGATCACCAGGTTGTCGGATTCACCGCGCCCGTCCGCGCCGGGCGCGCGCTTGGCGTAGGCGATCATCTGTTCGTTGTCGATGTCGAGGAAACGCAGCGAGGCATTGGAATGCAGCGCCGGGTTGTCGCGCCGGATGCGGTTCACCCGCCCGATCAGTTCGGCCAGGCTCTGCGTCGGGTCCGGATCGTTGGGCCACTCGCGCAGCTGGTATTTCTCGGAGTTCAGGTATTCCTCGCTGCCCGGCTCGCGCGGCTCGTACTCCATCAGCTCGAACGCGGGGCCGTAGATGCCGTAGGCCGAGGCCAGCGTGGCCGCCAGCACCAGCCGCACCACGAAGGCCGCGCGGCCGCCGGTCTGCAGGTATTCCGGCAGGATGTCCGGCGTGTTGGGCCACACGTTGGGGCGGAAATAGTCGCGCCCGGGCCCGTGCGCCAGTTCCTCGAAGTAGGCGGTGAGTTCGGCGCGGGTATTGCGCCAGGTGAAGTAGGTGTACGACTGGTTGTAGCCGAGCTTGGCCAGCCGGTGCATCACCCGTGGCCGGGTGAAGGCCTCGGCGAGGAAGATCGTGTCCGGGTGCTCGCGGCGGATCGAGGCGATCGCCCACTCCCAGAACGCGAAGGACTTGGTGTGCGGGTTGTCCACCCGGAACACGCGCACGCCCTCGCGTATCCAGTGGTGGAAGATGCCCGCCAGCGCCTGCCACATCGCGCGCCAGTCCTCGCTTTCGAAATCGAAGGGATAGATGTCCTGGTACTTCTTGGGCGGGTTCTCGGCGTACTGCACGCTGCCGTCGGGCCGGCGGCGGAACCAGGACGGATGCTCGCGCACCCAGGGGTGGTCGGGCGCGCACTGCAGCGCGATGTCGAGCGCGATCTCCAGCCCGTGATCGCGCGCGGCGGCCACCAGCGTGCGCAGGTCGTCCAGCGTGCCGAGCGCCGGGTGCACCGCGAGGTGGCCGCCCTCGGCGGCGCCGATCGCCCACGGGCTGCCGACGTCGTCCGGCCCGGCTTCGAGCGCGTTGTTGGGGCCCTTGCGCCGCTCGCGCCCGATCGGGTGGATCGGCGGCAGGTACACCACGTCGAAGCCCATCGCGGCAATTGCCGGCAGGCGCCGCACGCAGTCGGCCAGCGTGCCGTGCGAGGCGCCGGTGCCGGCCGAGCGCGGAAAGAACTCGTACCAGGCGCCGAAGCGGGCGCGCGCGCGGTCCACATCCACCGGCAGCGCGGCGTGGGTGGCGGCGAAGCGGCGGTCGGGGTAGCGGGTGGCGAGTTCGGCAAACGCCGGATCGAGCGCGAGCAGCTTCATCACCTCCGCGTCCTCGCCGGTGCTCGCGGCCTGCAGCCGCCGGCCCCAGTCGACCAGGCGCTGGCGGTCGTCGCCCTCGGCGCGGGCCGCGGCGTCCGCGGCCAGTCCGGCGCCCACCAGCAGCGCGATGCGCACGTCGCCGGCATCGATGCGGCGCGCGAGTTCACCGCGCCACGACAGGAAGCCATCCACCCAGGCCGACACGGTGTACCACCAGCGCCCGAGTTCCGGCAGGCGGATGCTGGCGCGCCAGCGGTCGTTGCCCAGCGGCTGCATCGGCACTGCGTGCCAGCGCTCCGGAGCCTCGCCGTCGCCCTCGTCGTCGCGCCGCCAGGCCAGCACCGCCACCACCGCGTCATGGCCGTCGGCGAAGCAGTCGGCCTCCACCACCAGGTCTTCACCCAGGCTGCGCTTGACCGCGAAGCGGCCGCCATCCACCTGCGGCGTCACCCCTTCGACAACCGCGCGGACGCGGCCCTCGGCCGGTAATTCAATGCCCGCCGCCATCGCCCGACTCCTGCACGAAATACATCACCCCGAGCGGCGGCAGCGTCAGCGCCAGCGACCACGGCAGGCCGTGCGCCGGCGCGGGCGCCGCCTCCATGCCGCCGAAGTTGCCGACGCCGCTGCCGCCGTAGGCCATGCCGTCGCTGTTGAGCGCCTCGCGCCAGAAGCCCCCCGCCGGCACGCCGACCACGTAGTTGTGCCGCACGAGCGGCGTGAAGTTGCACACCACCAGCACCGCGCGCCCGTCGCCGGCGAGGCGCAGGAAGGCGAGCACGCTGTCGTCGGCGTTCTCGCTATCCACCCAGCGGAAGCCGGCGGGGTCGAAGTCGAGCGCGTGCAGCGCCGGGTGTTCGCGGTAGAGGCGGTTGAGATCGCCCACCCACAGCCGCAGCGCGGCCTGCAGCGGGTTGTCGAGCGCCGCCCAGTCGAGTTCGCCCTCGTGCGTCCATTCGGCGCGCTGGCCGAATTCGCCGCCCATGAACAGCAGCTTCTTGCCCGGATGCGCCCACATGTAGCCGAACAGGCTGCGCAGCCCGGCAAAGCGCTGCCAGTCGTCGCCGGGCATGCGGGCGATCAGCGAGCCCTTGCCGTACACCACCTCGTCGTGCGAGAGCGGCAGCACGAAGTTCTCCTGAAAGGCGTACCAGATCGAGAACGTGAGCCGGCCATGGTGGAACTTGCGGTAGATCGGGTCGTGCTTGAGGTAGTCCAGGGTGTCGTGCATCCAGCCCATGTTCCACTTCATGCCGAAGCCGAGCCCGCCCAGGTAGGTGGGCCGCGACACCATCGGCCACGCGGTCGATTCCTCGGCGATGGTGTGCACGTCGGGATGGTCGCGGTACACCGCCTCGTTGAGCCGGCGCAGGAAGGCGACCGCCTCCAGGTTCTCCTTGCCGCCGTGGCGGTTGGGAATCCACTCGCCGGCGCGGCGGCCGTAGTCGAGATAGAGCATCGAAGCCACCGCATCCACCCGCAGCGCGTCGATGTGGTAACGGTCGAGCCAGTTCAGCGCGCTGGAAAGCAGGAAGGCGCAGACCTCGTGACGGCCGTAGTTGAAGATGCAGGAATGCCACTCCGGGTGGTAGCCCTGGCGCGGATCGGCGTGCTCGTAGAGATGCGTGCCGTCGAATTCGGCCAGGCCGTGGGCATCGCTCGGAAAATGCGACGGCACCCAGTCGAGGATCACGCCGACGCCGGCCTGGTGCAGCGTATCGACCAGGAACATGAAGTCTTCCGGCGGGCCGTAGCGCGCACTCGGGGCGAAATAGCCGGTGCTCTGGTAACCCCAGGAGCCGTAGAACGGATGCTCCGCCACCGGCAGCAATTCGACGTGGGTGAAGCCCATCCCGCGCACGTATTCCGCCAGCAGCGGCGCGATCTCGCGGTAGCCGGGCAGCTGGCCGGCGCGCGGCCGCCGCCAGGAGCCGAGGTGCACCTCGTAGATGCTCATCGCGCGGTCGGCCGCCTGCAGCCGGCCGCGCGCGGCCATCCAGTCGCCATCGCCCCAGGCGTAGTCCAGCCGCCATGCCCGCGACGCGGTGGCCGGGGGCGCCTCGGCGTACACCGCGTAGGGGTCGGCCTTGTCGATCAGGCTGCCGTCGGCGCGCTCGACGCGGAACTTGTAGAGGTCGCCGTGCGCCACCCCGGCCAGCTCGCCTTCCCACAGCCCCGAGTCGTCGGCACGCAGCACCAGCGGGGCACCTTCGCCCCAGCCGTCGAAACTGCCCACCACGCGCACCGAACGCGCGTTGGGCGCCCACAACGCGAAACGCGCGCCGCCTTCGCCAAGCACGCAGCCCATGCGGTCGTACAGGCGGGCGTGCGAACCCTCGCGAAAGAGATAGACGTCGTGCGCGTCGAGCAGCGCGGCACGCTGGTCGGAACGGTCGCCGCCCATCAGCGCACGTAGCCGCTGCCGACCACGCTGCGGCTGGTGGCAAGATCGGCCCGCACCGCGCGCAGCGCGCGGCGCTCGTCCTCGATCTCGGCCGCGGTGCGCACCCCCATGCGGCGGAACAGCGGCAGCGGCGGGCACCAGCCCTGCAGCGCATGCTGCAGCAGGAAGGCGCCGACCAGCGCCGGCATCACGTAGAAGCGCCGGTCGACGAAGGCGCCCAGCACGCAGCCCACCAGCGCCACCGACGCCGCATTGGCCTCCAGCGTGCGCTCGATGTCCCATTCGCGCTCCAGCTCGGCCAGGCGCTGGTCCACCGCCGGCAGCCCGCCGAGCGAGGCCTTCTCCACCGCCTCCCAGGTGTGGCGGCGGATGCGGCGGTTGACGTGGTCCGCGGTGTGCAGCGGCACCCGCTCTGAGGTTGATGGCAGCATCGTTTGTTTCCTCCTCGAAGTGGCGCCCGCGCGGGGCGCCCTGCGGTCAGGCCGGCACCGCCAGCCAGTGCAGGCTGAAGCGCCGTTCCGCGTCCACCCACACCTCGCGCGGCAGATAGCCGGCCTGCGCCGCCAGCGACTGGAAGCCGCTGACGGTGTACTTGTAGGAATCCTCGGTGTGGATGGTCTCGCCAGCAGCGAAGCCGATGGCGTGCCCAGCGATCTGCACCTCCTGGTCGGCGAGGCTGGTGAGGTGCATTTCGATACGGCGCGCGCCCGGGTGGTAGAAGGCGTAGTGGGCGAACAGCTCGGGCCGGAAACCGGCGCCGAGTTCGCGATTGGCGCGCAGCAGCAGGTTCTGGTTGAAGGCCGCGGTCACGCCCGCGCTGTCGTTGTAGGCGGCGTGCAGCACCGCCGGGTCCTTCACCAGATCCACCCCCACCAGCAGCCCGCCGCCGCGCAGCAGCACCGCCAGGCGGCGCAGGAAGGCGAGCGCTTCGTCGGGCGCGAAGTTGCCGATGGTGGAACCGGGGAAGAAGCCCACCCGGCGCCCCGCGGGCGCGGGCAGCCGCAAGGCCCGGGTGTAGTCCGCCACCAGTGGCTTTACCGCCACCGCCGGAAACGCCTCGGCCACCGCGCGCGCACCGGCCGCCAATGCCTCCGGCGCGATGTCGATCGGCAGATAGGCGCGCGGGCGTTGCAGCGCGGACAGCAGCAGGCTGACCTTGCGCCCGGCGCCGGCGCCGAACTCGATCAGCTCGGCGTCCGCGCCCATCGCCGCCGCGATCGCTTCGCGGTGCGCGCCCAGCAAGGCCAGCTCGGTGCGCGTCGGGTAGTACTCGGGCAGGTCGCAGATGCGTTCGAACAGTTCGGCGCCGGCGGCGTCGTACAGGTATTTGCACGGCACCCGCTTGGGGTAGGCGCGCAGCCCGGCGAGCAGGGCCGCGCCGAACTCGCTTTCCGTGGCGGTTTCGGCAACGGCGGGCGGATAGGCCAGCCGCAGCGTGGCGAGTCCCCTCGCCCCCGGTTCAAGCGCACGCATGGCCGCCCTCCCTATGTGCAAAGAATACAGCGCGATGTAATAAGCACTCGGCCGCGGCGGTCGCCCGCGCCGCCGCCCTCATGCGGTCACCTGCGCGGCGCGGGCCCCTTCGCACGCGTCGAGCTGGCTGCCGCGCTGCAGGCGGAGGCAGCGCGCCCCGTTGCCGCACGCGGCCTGCAACTGCAGGCGTTCTCCCCGACTGTAGGTGTGGCAACCGCCCAGCGCCAGAAAGCGCGCCGCCGCTTCTTCACCGCGGAACACCGTCACGCGGCCCCCGCTGTCGTGCACCACCCGCTCGTCAAGCGACAGCGCCACGCAGCCGCCATCGCTGCCGCACAGCGGATGGATGCGCACCCGCTCCGCGCCGCCGCTCACCACGGTGTTCACCAGGTCCAGCCAGGTCGCCACCTTTTTCCTTGCCGTCATCGTTTGTCTCCCGTGTTTTTGGTATGGCGGGCGGAAAGCCGCCCCTCGCGGGGAGAGCAATCGGCGCGCCCGGCCCGCCGCTTGCTGGAGAGCGCCACGCCCGACCCGAGGAGACGCCCCGATGACACGTGCAAACCCTGCCCCCGCTACACCGGCGCCTTCGCTGCTGGCGCGCCTGCGCCCCGCGCGCATCGTCGTGCTGCGCGCGCTGCAGCTGGGCGACATGCTGTGCGCGGTGCCCGCCCTGCGCGCGCTGCGCGGCGCCTGCGCGGATGCCCACATCACGCTGGTCGGCTTGCCGTGGGCCGCGGCCTTTGCGCGCCGCTACCGCCGCTATGTGGACGACTTCGTCGCCTTTCCCGGTTTTCCGGGGTTTCCGGAACGCGAGGCAGACATCGCCGCCTTCCCCGCCTTCCTGACGGCCCTGCAGGCGCGCCGCTTCGACCTTGCGCTGCAACTGCACGGCGACGGCCGGCTCTCCAACGCGGTGACGCAGCTGTTCGGCGCCCGCGTGACCGCCGGCTTCGGCACGGGCATGGACGAACACACGCTGCCCTACCCCGCCGCCGGCAGCGAGATCCACCGCCTGCTGGCGCTCACCGACTTCATCGGCGCGGCGCGCGCCGGCGATGCGCTGGAGTTCCCGCTCGATCCCGCCGACGAGGCCGAACTCGCGGCGAGCGGGGTCGCGCGCGGACTGGCCCCGGGGCGCTACATCTGCCTGCACGCCGGGGCGCGCCAGGCCGACAAGCGCTGGGCGCCGGAGCGCTTCGCCGCGGTGGGCGATGCGCTGCACGCCGCCACCGGCTTGCCGCTGGTGCTGACCGGCTCGGAAGCGGAAACCGATATCACGCGCGCGGTGCGCGCCGCGCTGCGCACGCCGGCGGTGGATGCGGCGGCGCCGATCAGCGCCGGCGCGCTGGCCGCATTGCTGGCGGGGTCACGCCTGCTGGTGTGCAACGACACCGGCGTCGCGCACATCGCCGCGGGCCTGCGCCTGCCCAGCGTGGTGGTGTTCCGCGCCACCGAGATGGCGCGCTGGGCGCCGCTCGACCGTCGCCTGCACCGTGCGGTATGGACGCCCGACCACCCGGATGACGGACTTAGCGCGGTGCTGGATGAGGCGCATGCGCTGCTGGCCGCGCCGCCTCCTGCTGCCACAGCGCCAGCGCCGGCGTAAGCACGTCGTCGAGCGCGACGTCGTCCACGAAGGAGACGTCGTGCTCGCAGCGCTGATGGCGGTTGTCGCGTCCGCAGACCGGGCAGCTCTGGCGCAGCGACAGCGCGTAGCGCCGCCGGGTGACGGTGGGCGGGCCGGAGACGAAGAGGTTGATCAGCCAGTAGATGCCGACGGTGGCGGTGCCGACCGCCTGCGCCAGGTGCAGCGGGCCGCTGTCGTTGGCCACCAGCAGGCGCGCACGCGCGAGCAAGGCCGCCAGCCCGTCGAGCGACAAGCGGCCGCCGAGGTCGAGCGCGGGGCTGCGCATCGCGGCGACCACCGCCGCGGTGAGGCCGCGCTCGCTGTCGTCGCCCTGCACCGCCACCGCCGCCCCGGCCTCGACCAGCGCGTCGCCCACCGCGGCAAAGCGCGCCACTGACCAGCGCCGGCGCGGATCGGTGGCGCCGGGGCTGAGCACCGCGAGCGGCTGCGGCGGCAGCTCGACGCGTTCGCCGAGTTCGCGCCGATCGCGCGGCAGCACCGGCAGCAGCGGCTCCAGCTCCACCGGGCGCGCATCCGCCAGAGCCGCGACCTCGAGCAGCCGCAGGCGTTCGTTCTGCCAAAGCTCGTAAGGCACGCAGTGCGGCAACGGGGTCGCCCCCGGCGCGAGCAGGCCGAAGCTGTGGCGTGCGCCGAGCCGCAGCAGGAAAGGGTTGGAATAGCGGCCACCGCCGTGGAACTGGAACGCGAGGTCGAAGGCACGCGCGCGCAACGCTTCCACGCAGGCGTCGATCGCTGCCTCGTCGGCCGCGTACCCGGGCGGTGCGCCGACGCCGGGAATCGGCGGCAGCGCGACCACCTCGTCCACCAGGCGCGTTCGCCCCTTCAGGAAGCTGCGATGCCAGCCTTTGGCGAGCAGGGTGATGCGTGCATGCGGGTAGCGTTCGCGCAGGGCTTCCAGCGCGGGCAGCGCGAAGATGAAGTCGCCCAGCCCGCTGGGGCGCAGCACCGCGATCTCGTCCACCTCGCCGAAGGGCCGGGCCGCAGCCCGCGCCGCGACGAAGCCCTCCGGCCGCACG
Source organism: Azoarcus olearius (assembly GCF_001682385.1). Taxonomy (NCBI): domain Bacteria; kingdom Pseudomonadati; phylum Pseudomonadota; class Betaproteobacteria; order Rhodocyclales; family Zoogloeaceae; genus Azoarcus; species Azoarcus olearius. The sequence continues at coordinate 1,982,847 of NZ_CP016210.1, read as the reverse complement.
TTCAGCCCTCCGCCAGGTTGAGCACGCGCGGGGCATCCACCTCGCGCCGCGCCACCGTCGTCGGCAGTTCCTGGTGAAACGCGCCGGACGGGATGATGCCGCAGCCGCCGTAGCGCGCCATCACGCGCAGCTGGGCATAGACATCCTCGCCGCAATGCTCGGCCGGCAGCCGGCGCCAGAAGCCGAAGCCGCCGGCGTCGCGCAGCTTGGCGGTGTCGAACATCACGCAGCCGCCCACCCACGCCACCTTGTAGAGCCGCTGACGCTCGCGCGTGAGGCCGAGGCGGGTCTGCACGTGGTACAGGTTGGCGGCGCTGTGCAGGCGATGGCGCGCCCACTCGGGGCTGTCCGGCTGCACCGCCTCGGGCACCACCTGCCCTTCCCAGAACTCGATCGCCTGCTGCTCGGGGCGGTCGTCGCCGGCATGGCTCATGCCGATGACCGCGCTGCCGACGAAACCGCAGCCCTGCTCGCGCAGCGTGCGCAGCAGCCGGTCGACCAGATCGGGTTCGATCACCACGTCGTCGTCGAGAAAGAGCACGTAGGGCGCGCGCGCCTGGCGCAGCAGGAAGTCGCGCTGTTCGGCCAGCCCGCGCCGTGGCAGATGGCGGTGCACCTCCACCGCATGCCCGCGGCTGCCGAGCAGGCGCAGCACCGCCTGCACCTCTTCGGCCCCCAGCGCCTTGTGGCGCTTGCCCTGGTCGGAGATGACGATGCGCAGCGGCGCGCGCGTCTGCGCGAACAGGGCCGTCAGCGTCACCGCCAGCGCGCCCGGGCGGTCGCAGGTGGGAATCAGCACATCCACCTGCGCCTCCCGGCCGCTATCCGCGCGCTGGCGGTACAACTCCGGGTTCAACGTGGGGTCGTTGTACATCTTGAACTGGCGGTAGCTCTTGAACACCGCGGCACCGCAGCGGGCCTCCCACAGCAGGCGGTCCAGGCAGCCGGCGAGGTCCGCGCGCTGTTCGATCAGCACCGACAGCTTGTCGCGGCAGCGGCGCAGATGGGCTTCGTCGGCGTCGTCGCGCTCGGTCTGCAGGCGCATGTGGTGGATCTTGAGCGCGAGGATGGACAGCCGGTCGGTCATCGCGCCTGCGGTTTCGCTGGACAGGCGCGCGTCGGGCGCGGGCACGGTGGTGTCGAGCGCGGCGAGCAGCCGCTGGTCGAGCATCTCCACCGCGTCGTTGCGGCGCTGGTTGTAGCGGTCGATGGCGCGCTTGCAGCGCACGATCTCGGACTCGGGCACGTCGGTACGGCGCGCGCGATCCTCCTCGCCCCACAACGCGGTGTTGCAGCGGTGGTTCTCCTCGATCCAGCGCCAGATGTCGGTGTCGGCGCGCGGCGTACCTTCGGCCGGAGCGCCGCGCTGCAGGTAGGCGTCGTGGAAGGCGATCAGCGCCTGCGCGTCGAAGTCGAACGCGGGCCGGACCGTTTCCGGCTCCAGCCGTGCGCTGTCTGCGGTCACCGGCACGCGGGCCGGCTCCTGGGGGGCGGTGGTCTCAGTCAAGTTTGCCGACCTCCTTCGACACCGCCACCGGGCTTTCGTACTCGCCCTCCGGAATCCGCTCGAGGGCGTCGAGCACGCGCTCGTCCGCACCTTCGTCGCGCGCCTTCTGCACGATCTCGGCCTTGTCCACCGGGTAGTCCAGCCCGCCGAGGAACTTCTGCACCTGGATCGGATTGGGTGCACCGCCCTCGTCGTCTTCGTCGCGGGCGGAGCCGCGGCTGCGGTCCTCATCGCGCTCGTCGGCCTTGCGGTCTTCATCCTTGCGCGCTTCGTCGCGCTCGCCGCTGTGCGACCTGGCCTTGCGGTCCTCGTCGCGCTCGTCCTTCTCGTCGCGCTTTTCGCCGGCCTTGCGATCGCTCGCTCTGTCGCGCTCGTCCTTGTCGGCGCGCGCCTTGTGGTCGTCCTTTTCGTCGCGCTTCTCGTCCGCCTTGCGCTCGCGATCCTCGTCGTCCGCGTAGCGGCGCTCGGCGCGGCGGTCGTCGCTCTTGCCGTGCTGTCCGGCCGGTTGGCGGGTACCGCCGCCTTCCTGCTTGCGATGCTGGGTGCTGGCCATGGCTGTCTCCTGTGTGCAGCGTGCAACGCGGCTGACGCTGCAAACCCGGTGCCCGCGGACGGGGCATGCGGCAGCGCGCTGGCCGGGAGACAGCGGGAGACCGAACAGGCGGCGGGAAGGCCGGGTCTCCCTCCGCGCGCGGGCGCCTCTGGTTGAGGCTGGAGACAACCGCTGCGGCGCGCAAAAGCTACAGCGCAGCCGCAACAATTACCCGCGGATCAAGAACCCGAGGGGGTTCCGCCCGGTACGGGTAGTTGGCACGGCGGGAACGCCGCCTGCTGGATACCGCTTCCACCGTGAATCGCGTAGAGGCAGGAGCAGACCATGACCAAGTCCTACACCCCGGACGACAAGCCGCCGCTGGACAGCGGCAAGACACACGGCGGCATCCAGCCCGCTGGGCCGAAGGAGAAAGCGCCGCTGGCGACCGAGCCCGATCTGGCACTGGACCACGGCAAGACACTGGAGCTGGAGATCGAGAAGCCGGCACCGCGCGACGAGGGCGACAACCCGGAGGAGCAGGCGGCCGCGAAGGAACGCGCCCGGGAGAGCATTCCACCCGGCTCGCGGACCAAGCCCGGGCCGCGCTGAGCCTGCGGCGCCCCCGCTGCGAGGGACTTGAAGGTGCGCGGCGGGCGGCCTCGACGCGGAGCGCCTATTCCAGCTCGCGCACGCGCTCCAGTGCTTCCTCGATGCGGTCTACGCCGATTACCTGCAGGCCGTCGATGGCCTGGCGCGGCAGGTTGGCGCGCGGCACGATGGCGGCGGAGAAACCGAGCTTGGCCGCCTCCTTCAGCCGCTCCTGCCCGCGCGGCGCGGGCCGGATTTCGCCCGCCAGGCCGACTTCGCCAAACACCGCGAGGCCGTGCTTCAAGGGCTTGTCGCGCAGCGAAGACACGATGGCGAGCAGGATCGCCAGATCGGCCGCCGGTTCGGCGATCTTGACCCCGCCGACCGCATTGACGAACACGTCCTGGTCGAAACAGACGATGCCGGCGTGACGGTGCAGCACCGCGAGCAGCATCGCCAGCCGGGTCTGCTCCAGCCCCACGCTGAGGCGGCGCGGGTTGGGGCTGTGAGCGGCGTCGACCAGCGCCTGGATTTCGACCAGCAGCGGGCGCGTGCCCTCCTGCGTGATCAGCACGCAGCTGCCGGAAACGCGCTCGGCGTGCTGCGACAGGAAGATCGCCGACGGATTGGAGACCCCGCGCAGGCCGCGCTCGGTCATCGCGAACACGCCGAGTTCGTTCACCGCGCCGAAGCGGTTCTTGAACGCCCGCACCAGCCGGAAGCTGGAGTGGGTATCGCCCTCGAAGTACAGCACGGTATCGACGATGTGCTCCAGCACGCGCGGGCCGGCGAGCGCGCCGTCCTTGGTGACGTGGCCCACGATGATCAGCGCGGTGCCGCTCTGCTTGGCGTAGCGGGTGAGCTGGGCGGCGCACTCGCGCACCTGCGCAACCGAGCCGGGCGCGGATTGCAGCGCTTCGGAATAGATGGTCTGGATCGAGTCGATCACCGCGACGCGCGGCTTGGCCTCGCGCAGCGTGGCGAGGATGCGTTCCAGGTTGATCTCGGCCAGCAGTTGCAGCGTGCTGGCCGACAGTTGCAGGCGTTGCGCGCGCAGCGCCACCTGCTCGCCGGACTCTTCACCGCTGACATAGACCGCCGCCTGCGTGCCGGCCAGGTGCGACAGCGCCTGCAGCAGCAGTGTGGATTTGCCGATGCCGGGGTCGCCGCCGATCAATACCACGCCGCCCGCGACCAGCCCGCCGCCCAGCACGCGGTCGAATTCGTCGATGCCCGTGGGCGTGCGCGGCTCCTCCTTGGGTTCGAGTTCGGACAGCGCCTGCAGCCGGGCGGTGGTGCCCGCCAGCGCGGCGAAGCGCGAGCCGGCGCTGGGGGCGGGCTCGGCGATGCTCTCGACCAGGGTGTTCCAGGCATTGCATTGCGGACACTGGCCCTGCCAGCGCAGCGCCTGCGCACCGCATTCGGTGCAGACGAAAACCGTCTTCGCCTTGGCCATCAGTGGTCGGCGGCGAACTCGCCGGCGAGCGCGGCGAGCACCTCACAGGCATGGTCGGCGAAGGTGGTGATCAGGCGCGAGCGGAACTTGTCGCGCGGGATGATGACTTCGAGCGGGGTATACAGGCGCGGCTCGAGCGGTACCGCGGCGATCCGGCCCTCGCGCAGGTCGCGCAGGATGGCCGCGCGCGAGGCGATCGCATAGCCCAGCCCTTCGGCCGCGAGCAGCTTGACGGTGGCCAGGCTGCCCAGCTCGGCGCACAGCGTCACCTCGTTCATGCTGATCCCGGCGGCCTCGAAGAACTCCTCGGCGAGTTCACGGATGGCGTTGCCCGGATCGCGGGTGATGAAGGGATAGGCGATCAGATCGGAGGCGCGCAGCGATTTGGCCTTGGCGAGCGGATGCGAGGGCTGGCAGATCACCATCAGCTCGTCACGGGCGGCGCTGCGGTGCTCGATCGCCGGCTGCTCGGTGACGATTTCGATCAGGCCGAGGTCGAGTTCGCGCGCGGCCACGCGGTCTTCGGTGAGTTGCGAATTGCCGACCACCACGCGCGGGATCACGCGCGGGTAGCGCCGCTTGAAGCTCTCGAGCAGCGTCGGCAGCCAGTACGCGGCGATCGTGGTGCTGGTGCCGATGTTGAGCACGCCGGCCAGCTCGTCGGTCAGCTCGGACACGCGCGACTCCAGCTCCTCGGACAGGCCGAGGATGCGCTCGGCGTAAGCGAGCACCAGCTCCCCGGCCGGGGTCAGGGAAATCTTGCCGTGGCCGCGTTCCAGCAGCCGCGTGTTGTAGTGCTCTTCCAGCTGCTTGATCTGGAAGGTGACCGCGGGCTGGGTCATGAACAGATGCTCTGCCGCCCGGGTGAACGAGCCGTGTTTTGCCACGGCATGGAAGACCTGCAACCTGCGATCGGCCATGATTAGTGATAAGGCATATTTATGCCCGTAATTAGAGCACAGTTGCCGCTTTCGCGTCGTTTCCGCCTGTCGGCGGCCCGGTAGCACGTCGCAACACGTTTGACGGCTTCGTGATATAAACCGCGCTTCCGCTTTCGCGACGAGCAGTTTCACCGATGCCGCTAGGCTTTTACATCATCATGGCCGCGCAGTTTTGCTCCGCGCTGGCCGACAACGCCCTGCTCATCGTCGCCATCGCCCTGCTGCGGGACATGGCTTCCCCAGCGGAATACGAACCGCTGCTCAAGCTTTTCTTCACCGTCTCCTACGTGGCCCTGGCCGCGTTCGTGGGCGCTTTCGCTGACTCGATGCCCAAGTGGCGGGTCATGCTGATCAGCAACACGATCAAGATCGGCGGTTGCCTGATGCTGTTCTTCGGCATTCACCCGCTGCTCGCCTACGCGATCATCGGGCTTGGCGCCTCGGCCTACTCGCCGGCCAAGTACGGCATCCTCACCGAATACCTGCCCCACCGCCTGCTGGTGGTCGCCAACGGCTGGATCGAGGGCCTGACCGTCGGCGCGATCATCCTCGGCACCGTGCTCGGCGGCCTGCTCATCCGCCCCGATGTCGCCGGCTGGCTGAGCGGCCTCAACCTGCCGCTGGCCTCCACGCCCTTCGAAGCAGCGGTGTCCATCGTCGGTGTGCTCTACCTGCTCGGCGCGCTGTTCAACTTCTACATCCCCGATACCGGCGTCGATCACAAGCCGCTCAAGCGCAATCCGCTCTACCTGATCCACGACTTCAACCACTGCCTGCGACTGCTGTGGCGCGACAAGCTCGGCCAGATCTCGCTCGCGGTCACCACGCTGTTCTGGGGTGCCGGGGCCACGCTGCAGTTCATCGTGATCAAGTGGGCGGAGCAGCAGCTGGGGCTGACGCTGTCGCAGGCGTCGATGCTGCAGGGCGTGGTGGCGCTCGGCATCGCCGTCGGGTCGATTCTCGCCGCGCGCTTCATCACACTGCGCAAGGCGGTCACCGTCATCCCGCTCGGCATCGCGATGGGCTTCGCGGTGTTCCTGATGCTGGCCGTGAAGGACCGCACCGCGGCGATGCTGCTGATGGTGACGGTGGGCGCCCTGGCGGGCTTCTTCGTGGTGCCGATGAACGCGCTGCTGCAGCATCGCGGCCACATCCTGATGGGCGCCGGCCACTCGATCGCGGTGCAGAACTTCAACGAGAACCTGTCGATCCTGGTGATGACCGGCGGCTACGCGCTGCTGATTTGGGCCGGGCTCAGCATCAACGTGGTGATCGTGCTGTTCGGGCTTTTCGTGTCGGCCTCGATGTTCCTCGTCCAGCTCCGCCACAACGCCAATCAGCGCACCTTCGACTCGGTCGCCCTGCTGGACGACCGCGCGCACTGACAGCGCGCACGCGGCGCGCGCTCAGCCTTCCGGCTGCGCCAGGATACGCCGCACCAGGCACAGGTCTTCCCAGGCCTTGGCCTTGTCCTGCGGATTGCGCAGCAGATACGCGGGGTGATAGGTCACCAGCACCGGAATCCCGGCGCGCTCGAACGCACGTCCGCGCGCCTTGGTGATCGCAATCTCGGTGTCGAGCAATGACTGCGCGGCAGGCCGCCCGAGCGCCACCAGCAGCCGGGGCTGTACCAGCGCGATCTGGCGTTCCAGGTAAGGCAGGCAGGTTGCGATTTCGACCGCTTCAGGGGTGCGGTTGAGCGGTGGCCGGCACTTCACCGAGTTGGCGATATAGACCCCTTCGCCGCGCCGCAGGCCGATCGCGGCGAGCATGTTGTCCAGCAGCTTGCCGGCCTGGCCCACGAAGGGCTCGCCGCGCTGGTCCTCCTCCGCACCGGGCCCCTCGCCCACGAACATCACCCGCGCCTCGCGGTCCCCTACCCCGGGTACGGCCTGCTTGCGACGCTGACACAGCGCGCATGCGGTACAGGCGCGGATGTCGGCTTCGAGCTCGTCCCACCCCAGCGTGGCAATCCGCTGCCTGCGTTCGCGGTCGGTTGCGGACGCCACGACGGGGTCGGCCGCCGGCTCGGGCGCGGCCGGCACCTCGAACACCGGCCGCGGCGGGCGCGCCACAGCGGCATCGGCGGCAGGTTGCGGAAGCGGAGACGCAACCGGAATCACCGCTACAGTCGGCTCGCTGGCCTCGTGCGGCGCGGCGGCGTCCTCGACGGCAACGGACGATCGCAAGCGCCAGATCGGCCCCAGCCCCATCTCGCGGAGCATCGAGGCCTGCCGGCGCGACGCGGCCGGGCTCACAGGCTCTTCCTCATCACGATCGCATCCTCGCGGCCGTCATGCGCGGGGTAATACGCCCGCCGGCGCCCGATCACGTCGAATCCGTAGGCTTCATACAAGCCGAGTGCGGCGAGGTTGGAGGGCCGCACTTCGAGGAACAGCTGCGCAGCTCCGCGCTGCCGTGCGGTGTCGGCGACGAAATCCAGCAGCCGCCGCCCCAGGCCGCAGCCCTGAAAGGCGCGCTGGACGCTGATGTTGAGCAGATGGGCCTCATCCATCACCAGCAGTACCACGGCGTAGCCGACGGCGTTGTCGCCAATGCGCATCACCCATGCCGAATAGCCCGCGGCGAGGGAATCGACGAAATTGCCGCGGGTCCACGGAAAGGCGTGGAGATCCTTCTCGGCGACGACGACCCAGTCGAGATCGTTCTCGTCCATGGGCAGAAACACCGGGTCGGCCCCGCCCTTCACGCACGACCTCCACGGGCGAGCCGCTCCGCGGTGGTCAGCGCGACCTTGTCGCGTACATAAAGCGGCACTGCGTCTTCCGGCGCCAGCAGGCGTCCCGCGCGGCAGGCTTGCGCCGCGAGCACGGCGACGTCCTCGGCGCGCGGCACCGCATCGGGCGCGATGCCAAGCCAGCGGCCCGGCCAGCGCTCGGCCAGTGCATCTCCGTAGGCGGCAAACGCGGAACCAATGCCGTTCCAGTCGCCTTCGCCCAGCGCGAGTTCCTGCGGCAGCGAACACGCCGGCGCCGTGAGCTCGCGCAACGCATCGCCCTCGCGCTCGTAAGCGGCGTGGTAGATCTCGCCCATGCGGGCATCGGTGGCCGCCACGATGCGCGTGCCGGGCGCCCGGTTCGCCAGCGCAGCGAGGCTGCAGACGCCAACCAGTCCCAGGTCCGCACCAAGCGCCAGACCCTGCGCGATGCCGCACGCCAGGCGGACTCCGGTGAAGGCGCCCGGCCCTGAACCGAACGCAACGCAGTCGAGCTGCCCGAGACCGCACCCGCCCTCCGCCAGCAAGGCGGTGAGTGCGGAGATGATGTGTTCGGAATGATTGGCGTGACCGAGCAGCTCACGCGTCAGGCGCTCTCCGGACGAAAGCAGCGCAATGCTCGCGCGTTCGCTGGAGGTTTCTATGGCGAGTACTTTCATGGCCCCGCCATTCTACCGGAGAGCCGGAGTTCCCCACCGGGGCGGCGCAGGCGGGGCTCGATCAGCGGATCAGTTGGTGTCCTGCTGGCGCTTCTCGCCGTCCCGGTAGGCGCCGCGCATCGCGTTACGCAGATCGCGGTGAAGCGCGTCGCGCTCCTCCTCCGTCATGCGGCGCCGGTCGCTGGCGGCCGTCGGCAGTTCGGAGCCGGTTGCCAGCGCCCGCCGCAATTCGGCGCGCCGCAGTTCCGGCGGATGCGTCATCCCTTCCTCGATAACCCCGGGACCCTGCGCCAGCACGACCGCCGGCGCCAGAAAGCCGGCCGCCGCAGCACAGGCTGCGAGCTTGCGCCATGGCTTGCGGGAACAGGAAGACGACTGGACGGCACGGGAGGGCTTCATGGTTTTTTGTCCTGATGCGCGGGAAACGGGAGGATCTCCACGAGCGCATTCGAAAAATAGCGGCAATTTTCGCCCGCGAGGTGTGAATTGAGCAACGAATGTCCATGCTTTGTAAGGGCTTATTGCCCAAAACCACCTATTTACGAAGCGTTACCCGAAGACGCGCGACCCGCTCGGGGAGAGCCCTTGGCACCGGGCCGTGGTCGCAGCTACGATGCGCGCCATGAATACCAAGACACGATGCCGGGTCCTCCTCGTCGACGACGATGCCCGTCTGCGCGAGCTGCTGTCCCGCTACCTCCAGGAACAAGGGTTTGCCGTCAAGGCAGTGGTCGACGCACCGATGATGGATCGCGCGCTGCATCGCGAGCACTTCGACCTGATCGTGCTCGACCTGATGCTGCCAGGAGAAGATGGCCTGGCCATCTGCCGGCGCCTTCGCGGGGCGGAAAACCATATCCCGATCATCATGCTCACGGCCAAGGGCGACGACGTGGATCGCATCGTCGGCCTCGAGATGGGTGCGGACGACTATCTTCCCAAGCCCTTCAATCCGCGCGAACTCGTTGCCCGCATCCAGGCCGTGATGCGACGCCAGCCGCATTCGCTGCCGGGAGCGCCGACGCCCGAAGACGAGATCGTGGTGTTCGGACGTGTGCGGGTCAATCTCGGCACCCGTGCGCTGACCCGGGACGGCGAGGAAATCCAGCTCACCACCGGCGAATTCTCGCTGCTCAAGGTGCTGCTGCAGCATCCGCGTCAGCCGCTCTCGCGCGACAAGCTGATGGAACTGGCTCGGGGCCGCGAATATGGGGTGTTCGACCGCGCCATCGACGTCCAGGTGTCACGCCTGCGCAAGCTTGTGGAAGACGACCCGGCCAAGCCCCGCTACATCCAGACCGTGTGGGGATTCGGCTATGTTTTCGTACCGGACGACAACAAACCCGCCGAGGCTGAGTGAGCCGCGGGTGGCTCGTCCCATTACTTTGCGGCGGATCAGGGCAGTCGGTCGTTTTCTCTACGGATGGCTGCCGCGCACCCTGCTCTGGCAGACCTTCCTGCTGGTGGGACTGCTGCTGACGCTTGCGCTGGCGGCGTGGTCCCACATCTTCCGCTATTTCGAAGAACCACCACGCGCGCGAGATCTGGCGCAGATGGTGGTGAGCGTCGTCAACCTCACCCGCACCGCGCTGATCAACGCAGAGCCCGGCCGTCGCACCGAACTATTGATCGAACTCGCCGCGCTGGAAGGCATCCGCATCTATCCCGCCGAACCGAGCGACGAGGTGGAGCCCCTCCCCGACACCCGTCCGATGCGCCTGCTGACCGCCGAGGTCCGGCGCCAGCTGGGTGGCGACACGCGCTTCGCCGCCCGCTGGAAAACCCTGGACGGCTTCTGGGTGAGCTTCCAGCTGGACCCCGAGGACCGGGATGAATACTGGGTCATGCTGCCGCCGGACCGCCTCGAGAAAACCTATGCGCAGGAATGGGTGGCCTGGGGCAGCGGCGCGCTGCTCGCATCCCTGCTCGGCGCCTACCTGATCGTGCTGCGGGTCGGCTCGCCGCTACGGCAGCTGGCCAAGGCGGCGCGGCTCGTCGGCGGCCGCCAGACGCCGCCCCGCCTGGAGGAGAACGGCCCGCAGGAAATCGCCGTCGTCGCCCGGGCCTTCAACCAGATGACGGGCGACCTCGCGCGCACCGACGCCGATCGGGCCCTGATCCTCGCCGGGGTGTCGCACGACCTGCGCACACCGCTTGCGCGCCTGCGGCTGGGCATCGAGATGTCGGGTGCGCCCGAGGACGAAGTGGGCGCGATGGTGGCGGACATCGAAGAGATGGACCGCATCATCGGCCAGTTTCTGGACTTCGGCCGTGGCTCCGCGCAGGAGCCTCCGCAGGCGCTGGATCTCGTCGAACTCGTCGGCAGTGTGTGCGAACCCTACCGCCTGCGCGGTTGCCGCATCGAGCTGGAAATGCCCGCCTCGCTGGTCATCGCTGGCCGCGCCCTGCAATTGCGCCGGGCCCTCGCCAACCTCATCGACAACGCCCTGCGCTACGCCGGCGAGGACAAACCGCTGCTGGTGCGCGTGGAGCGAGGCATGGGTGAGGCCCTGGTGGAAGTGGCCGACCGCGGCCCCGGCATTCCCGAAAATGAAATCGAGCGCCTGCGCCATCCATTCACCCGGCTGGAGACCGCGCGCACCAACACCAAGGGGGCAGGACTCGGGCTGGCCATCATCGAGCGCGTCATGCGCGCCCACAGCGGCCGGCTCGACCTCCTGCCACGCGACGGCGGCGGGCTCCGTGCCATACTATGCCTGCCGCTCGGCGAGCAGACAGCCGGGACGGACCGGACAAGCCGCCGCCAATAAGCCCGCGCCGCCGGCGCCCGATCCAGCACCGCCGTCCGGGCGGAGGCAACCCACAACCTGGCGCTGCCCAGACCCGACCGCACTTCCTACAGGTTTCAATCACCATGCAGAAGGACGCCTCCCCCACCCTCCCCGTCGTCAGTCCCTACACCCAGATCGGCGGGGAAGAAGGCGTGCGGGCACTGGTCAGACGCTTCTATGCGCTGATGGACTCGCTCCCCGAGGTCAGCGGCATCCGCCGCATGCATCCCGACCTCGCGGTCGCGGAAGACAAGCTGTTCTGCTATCTCTCGGGCTGGCTGGGCGGCCCCAATCTCTATGTGGAACGCTTCGGACAGCCTTTCCTGCGTGCCCGCCACCTGCCGTTCTCGATCGGCGTGTCGGAGCGCGACCAGTGGATGGCGTGCATGAACCAGGCGCTGGACGAGCATGTGGCCGACGCGGCGCTGCGCGAGCGCCTGCGCGAAGCGTTCGCGGGTCTTGCCAACCACATGCGCAATCGCGCCGAACCCGCCTAGCCACGCCGGCTGCACTCAACCGAAGCCGCTATAATCCGCACGCATGAAGTTCTTTCTCGACCTCCTTCCGGTCATTCTTTTCTTCGTCGCCTACAAGTTTGCCGGGGCGGCGCCGGATGACTCCCACGCCCTCGTCGCCCAGCTCCTCGGCGCAGGGATTTCACCTAGCCAGGCCCCCATCCTGATCGCCACCGCGGTCGCGATCGCGGCAACGCTGGCCCAGGTGCTCATCGTCTGGTTGCGCCATGGCAAGGTGGACAAGATGCTGTGGGTGAGCCTGGCCATCATCACCCTGTTCGGCGGCGCCACCCTGGTCTTCCACAATCCGACCTTCATCAAGTGGAAGCCCACCGTCTTCTACTGGACCTTTGCCGGTGCGCTCGCGGTGTCGGCGCTGCTCTTCCGCCGCAACCTCGTACAAAAGATGCTCGAAGCCCAGATCCGTCTGCCCGCCCCCGTCTGGCAGCGTCTCAACCTGGCGTGGATCGGCTTCTTCACGCTAATGGGCTTCCTCAACCTTTACGTCGCCTACGGCTATTCCGAAGAGGCCTGGGTCAATTTCAAACTGTTCGGGGCCATGGGCTTGATGCTGGCCTTTTTCCTTGGACAGGGTTTCTATCTGTCGAGACACCTCGAAGAGGACGCGAAATAATGCTTTACGTACTACTCGGCGAAGATGCTCCGGGCAGCCTTGAAAAGCGCCTTGCGGTGCGCCCTGCGCACCTCGCCCGGATCGAAGCCTTGCGCGACGCCGGCCGCCTGGTTCTGGGCGGCCCGATGCCGGCCATCGATTCGCCTGATCCTGGCCCTGCAGGCTTCGCGGGCAGCCTGATCGTGGCCGAGTTCGCCAGTCTCACCGAAGCCGAGGAATGGCTTGCCGCGGACCCGTATGTGACCGAAGGCGTTTTTGCCCGCACCTCCGTCCGGCCGTTCAAGAAGGTTCTCCCGTGACCGTGATCGATCGCATCCGCGCCGCACTGGATGCGGGCTTCGCACCGCAAGACCTCGATATCCGCGACGACAGCGCCGAGCATGCCGGACATGCGGGCGCACGCGGAGGCGGCCACTACGCCATCTCGATCGTCTCCGACGCGTTTGCGGGAAAGAGCACGGTCGCCCGCCACCGGATGATCTACGCGGCGCTGGACGACCTGATGAAGACCCAGATCCATGCGCTCGCCATACGCGCACTCACGGCCAGCGAGGCCAGTATGCAACCCAACCAGAAGGAACCCCGATGAAACATTTTCCGAGCCGTCTCGCCCTCTTCCTGCTTGCCGGCTTCCTGACCCATGCCGCGCACGCCGCCGACGCCGTGGCGACCGTCAATGGCACGGCCATCCCGGCCGCCCGCAGCGAAGCCATGCTGGCCGAACAGCGCGCCCAGGGCGCTCAGGACAACCCGCAACTGCGCGATGCCGTCCGCGAAGAGCTGGTTCGCCGCGAAGTATTGAGCCAGGAGGCGGGCAAGAAGGGCATCGACAAGAAGGCCGACATCCAGGCCCAGATGGACATGGCCAAGCAGGCGGTGCTGATTCGCGCCTACCTGCAGGACTACGTGAAGAACAATCCGGTGACCGATGCCGAACTCAAGAAAGAGTACGACTCGATCAAGAGCCGCATGGGCGACAAGGAATACAAGCCGCGTCACGTGCTGGTGGAAAGCGAAGAGCACGCCAAGGAAATCATCGGCAAGCTCAACGGTGGCGCCAAGTTTGACGACCTCGCCAAGGAGTCGCGCGACCCTGGCTCCAAGGACAAGGGCGGTGACCTCGGCTGGACGACCCCGGACCGTTTCGTGAAGCCCTTCTCCGACGCCATGGTGAAGCTCGAAAAGGGCAAGTACACCGCCGCGCCGGTCAAGAGCGACTACGGCTTCCACGTCATCATGCTGGACGACGTGCGCGAGCTGAAAGCGCCTCCGTTCGAGGAGGTCAAGCCGCAGCTGCAACAGCGCCTGCAGCAGCAGAAGGTCGAGAAGCACATCCTCGATCTGCGCACCAAGGCCAAGGTCCAGTAAGACCGTCGCCTGACAAAGAAAAGGCCGGTTCCGCGGAGCCGGCCTTTTCCTTTTTGGGGAGGGAAAAAATGCCCTCCCGCTCCCACTGCCTTAGAACAGGTCTTCCGGCAGATCCAGCGCGCCGCGCGCGCCATTGACCACGGTGTAGGACAGTGCGGGCGCCTGGGCCAGCACGTGATCGGCGTAGAAGCGCGCGGTCACGACCTTCGCCCGGTAGAAGCCGCCGCCATCCTCACCAGCGTCAAGCTTCGCCTTCGCAATCAGCGCAGCCCTGGCCATCTGCCAGCCGCCGGCCACGATGCCGAACAGCTTGAGGAAAGGCACCGACCCGACCGACGCCGCCTTGATATCACCTGCATAGGTGGCGAGGATGTAGGCCACCGCCTGCTCCAGGGCCTCGATGCCCGCGTGCAGCGCGCGTCCGATCGCCGCGAGGGCTTCGTCGTCGCCCTCCGCGAGCTTCGCCCCGACGCTGCGCATCTCGGCAATCACGCTCTTGATCGTCACGCCGTTCTCGCGCGCAATCTTGCGGCCGATCAGGTCATTGGCCTGGATCGCGGTGGTGCCCTCGTAGATCGAAGTGATCCGGGCGTCGCGCAGATGCTGCGCCGCACCCGACTCTTCGATGAAACCCATGCCGCCGTGCACCTGCACGCCCGTCGAAGCAATCTCGATCGAGTTCTCGGTGCACCAACCCTTCACCACCGGGATCATCAGATCGACAAAAGCCTGGTTGCTGACGCGAACCGCCTCGTCCGCGTGGTGGTGGGCAAGATCGGTGGCCGCGCCGACAACATAGGCCAGCGCGCGCATCGCCTCGGTCTGGCTCTTCATCGACATCAGCATGCGCCGCACATCCGCGTGGTGGATGATGCTGACCTTGGGTCCGCCGCGCACGCCGGCCTCGGTCCCCTGGACGCGGTCCTTGGCATAGGCCAGGGCGTGCTGGTAGGCGCGCTCGGACAGCGCCAGACCTTCCATGCCCACCGCGAAACGGGCCTCGTTCATCATGATGAACATGTATTCCAGGCCGCGGTTGGCTTCGCCCACCAGCGTACCGATCGCTCCGCCCTTGTCGCCAAACGCGAGCACGCAGGTCGGGCTGGCGTGGATGCCGAGCTTGTGCTCGATGGAGACGCACTCCACGTCGTTGCGCGCGCCCAGCGAGCCGTCGGCATTCACCATGAACTTCGGCACGACGAACAGGGAAATGCCCTTCACGCCTTCCGGGGCGTCCGGCAGACGGGCGAGCACCAGGTGGATGATGTTGTCGGTGAGGTCGTGCTCGCCGTAGGTGATGAAGATCTTCTGCCCGAAGATGCGGTAGGTGCCATCACCCTGCGGTTCGGCACGGGTACGGACTGCGGCGAGATCGGAACCGGCCTGCGGCTCCGTGAGGTTCATGGTGCCGGTCCATTCGCCGCTCACCATCTTCGGCAGGTACATCGCCTTCTGCTCATCGTTGCCGCGCAGCAGGAGCGCCTCGATCGCGCCCGTGGTCAGCATCGGACACAGCGAAAACGCCATGTTGGCCGACTTCCACATCTCCATCACGGCAGTCGAGATCAGCTTCGGCAGCCCCTGTCCGCCAAACTCCGGCTCTCCCGCCAGCGCCGGCCAGCCCGCTTCGCAGAACTGGCGATACGCCTCGCGCCAGCCGGGCACCGTGGTGACGACGCCGCCCTGGCTCCACTTGGCGCCTTCCTCGTCGCCAATGCGGTTGAGCGGAGCGAGCACTCCCCCTGCAAACTTGCCCGCCTCTTCGAGAATCGCATCGACCAGGTCCGGCGAAACCTCTTCGTTGCCCGGCAAGGCGGCAACCTTGTCCAGACCCGCCAGTTCCTGCATGACGAACTGCATATCCCGAATCGGTGCGCTGTAGTTGCTCATCTGATCACTCCACGTTGTTATAGGACTTGCAGACCGCGCCCCACCCGGCAAGCGCTCCTTTCACTTGCCGTTCAGATAACGTCGATCGTCGAAAGTCGCCACCCATCCCGGTCGATAGACAACCAGCAAGGTCACGACGGCGCCGCTGATCCAGGCTTCGGAAAACCCGAGCAGCAGGAAGAACGGCAAATACTCGCTCAGCAGAAAGTCGGCGGTGTATGCGCCGCCAAGCACCAGCGCGACGGACGCCACGCAGCCCTGGACAAGAACTGCGAGCGCCGCGCCCACGAAACCGGACACGAAGATGAAGACAAAAAAATGGGCGGGCAGCCACCGCTCGACCCATTTGTGCAACCGCGCCGCAACGAGCACCGGAACAACCGCCATCAGCACGAAATTGATCGGCCAGGCTTGCCATTCGACGCTTCCATTCAGGGTGATGCCCGTCAGCGCCAGAGCGAGGGCCACGATCCCGAGTTGCGGCCCGAACGTGAGCGCCGCGGCCATCGCCCCCAGCATGTGGAGATTGAGGCCCGGCTTGACGCCGGCCTTGAGGCTCCATACCAGCGTCAATCCCACTGCAAAACCGAGCAACAGATTGAGCTGACTCGAATCGCGTAGCCGCCCCCACGGGGCGGTACGGAAAATCCAGCCGCAGACCACCAGAGCAATGAAGAACATTGCCCAATGCCAACCCGTATCGAACAGCGACGCAGACAGGTTCACATGCGTGATCCGCGGCTCCGGAACCCCGCGAGCGGTCTTTAACCGACCGCCGCGGTCAGCGCCGGCACCACCTCGAACAGGTCACCCACCAGACCGTAGTCGGCCACCTGGAAGATCGGCGCTTCGGGGTCCTTGTTGATCGCCACGATCACCTTGGAGTCCTTCATGCCGGCCAGGTGCTGGATGGCACCCGAGATGCCGACCGCGATGTAGAGCTGCGGCGCGACGATCTTGCCGGTCTGGCCGACCTGGTAGTCGTTGGGCACGTAGCCCGCATCGACCGCCGCGCGGCTCGCGCCGAGCGCGGCGCCCAGCTTGTCGGCGAGCGGTTCGAGCAGCGTGGTGTAGTTCTCGCCGCTGCCCAGGCCGCGACCGCCGGAGACGATGATCTTGGCGGCGCCGAGTTCGGGACGCGCGCTCTTGGTGATCTCGCGCCCGACGAGGTTGGACTGGCCGGCATCCGCGCCGGTGGCGACTGCTTCGATCGCGGCACTACCGCCCTCGCCTGCTGCTTCGAACGCGGTGGTGCGCACGGTGATGACCTTGACCGCGTCGGCGCTCTTGACGGTGGCCAGCGCGTTGCCGGCGTAGATCGGGCGCACGAAGGTGTCGGCCGCTTCCACACCGACGATGTCGCTGATCTGCGCGACGTCGAGCAGCGCGGCCACGCGCGGCAGCGTGTTCTTGCCGGCGGAAGTCGACGGCGCGAGCACGTGGCTGTAGGCCGGCGCGAGCGTCTGCAGCAGCACGCTCACGTTCTCGGCGAGCTGGGCGTCCAGATGCGGGGCGTCGGCCACCAGCACCTTGGCGACGCCCGCCACCTTGGCAGCGGCTTCGGCCGCGCCGGCGCAGTTGCTGCCCGCGACGAGAACATGGATGTCACCGCCGATCTTGGCGGCGGCCGTCACCGTGTTGAGCGTGGCGGCCTTGAGGGTGTGGTTGTCGTGTTCGGCAAGGACAAGAATGGCCATCAGAGCACCTTCGCTTCGTTCTTCAGTTTGTCGACCAGCTGGGCCACATCGGCGACCCGCACCCCGGCGCTGCGCTTGGGCGGCTCGGTCACTTTCAGCGTGGCGAGACGCGGCGCGACATCGACGCCCAGATCGGCCGGCTTCACCGTGTCGAGCGGCTTCTTCTTCGCCTTCATGATGTTGGGCAGCGTCGCGTAGCGCGGCTCGTTCAGGCGCAGGTCGGTGGTCACCACCGCCGGCAGGCTGATCGCCACGGTCTCCAAACCGCCGTCGATTTCGCGCGTCACCGTCGCTTTGCCATCCGCCAGCGTGAGCTTGGAGGCGAAGGTCGCCTGCGGCCAGCCCTTGAGCGCCGCCAGCATCTGGCCGGTCTGGTTGGAATCGTCGTCGATCGCCTGCTTGCCGAGGATCACCAGCGTCGGCTCTTCCTTGTCGGCGAGCGCCTTCAGCAGCTTCGCCACAGCGAGCGGCTGCAGCTCCACATCGGTTTCCACCAGAATGCCGCGGTCCGCGCCGATCGCCATCGCCGCACGCAGCGTTTCCTGGCAGGCCGCCACGCCGCAGCTCACCGCGACCACCTCGGTCGCCACGCCCGCTTCCTTCAGACGCACCGCTTCTTCAACCGCGATCTCGTCGAACGGGTTCATGCTCATCTTCACATTGGCCAGATCGACACCGCTGCCGTCCGCCTTCACGCGGACTTTCACGTTGTAATCAACCACGCGCTTGACGGGGACAAGAATCTTCAATGCCGCGCTCCTTTGGATATTCGATGACGTCGGCCATCAGGGCCAACAAGGCATTATCTCACTGCCTCTTTCGATTGACACTGAAGCGCCGGAAAGCACTCCAGGGCGCTTCCCATACGGCTCAGTATGGTCTGGATACGGTAGCGTACGGACGAACAATCGTCAATACTACGGCGTATGGAAAATGTGCCGAATAAACCGAGAATCCAGCTGGACCGCGATGCCTGGATTCAGGCCGCAACCGAGGTGCTTGCCGAAGAAGGCGTCGCGGGTCTGCGCGTCGAAGTCCTCGCCAAGCGCCTGAAAGTCACGAAGGGCAGCTTCTACTGGCACTTTCAGGATCGCAGGGACCTCCTGCTCGCCGTGCTGCAGCAGTGGAAGGACGGCCGGATCCGCGACATCATCAAGCAGACCCACGCACGGCCCGGACACGAACTGGAACAGATTTACCACGTCATCGACGTCTATAGCGCCAACCGCAGCCGCCGCGGGATGCTGATCGAGCTTGCGGTGCGCGACTGGGCCCGCCGCGATACGGACGCCGCCGCCATCGTCGCCGAAGTCGATGACATCCGCCTGCGCTGTGCGCGGGATCTGTTCCTGGCCTGCGGCGTGCCGACGGAAGAGGCTTCGAGCCGCTGCATGCTGCTCTACGCCTACGTATTCGGCATTTCGCTGATGATCTACGAGAATTTCGACAGCGACATTGCGCGCCTGA
Organism: Azoarcus olearius; assembly: GCF_001682385.1. NCBI lineage: Bacteria > Pseudomonadati > Pseudomonadota > Betaproteobacteria > Rhodocyclales > Zoogloeaceae > Azoarcus > Azoarcus olearius. The sequence goes on along the minus strand of NZ_CP016210.1, from coordinate 1,964,061 downwards.
AGCGCGACATCGCGGATCTCATCGCCGGATCGGCACAACCGGCCCCGGCATCAGCGGCCGAGACGCGCAGCGAGTCCCGGTAGCGCATTGCACGCATTGCGCGTGGTCGCGCGCATCACCTCGGCCACCGGCACATCGCGCAGCTCGGCAAGCAAGGCAGCGTAGCGGGCCAGGTTTTCCGGCGCGTTGCGCTGGCCCCGCGCCCACGCGGGCGGAATATCGGGAGCGTCGGTTTCCAGCACCAGGCAGTCCAGCGGCAGTTCCCGCGCAAGTTCGCGAATGCGTCGCGACCCCTCGAAGCTCATCGCACCGCCGAAACCCAGCTTGAAGCCGAGCGCGATGAACGCTTCCGCCTGCTGGCGGCTGCCGTTGAATGCGTGTGCGATCCCACCGCGGACGCGGAAGCGGCGCAACTGCTTGAGAATCGCGTCGACGGCCCGCCGCACGTGGAGAATCACCGGAAGATCGAGGTCGTGGGCCAGCGCCAGCTGCGCGGTGAAAAAGCGCTCCTGAAGCATTGGATCCAGGCCCGGCACGAAGAAATCGAGGCCGATTTCGCCGATCGCAACCGCGCCGCCCTCCTCCAGCGCGGCTGCCAGCCGCACCAGGTCGTCGTCCTCGGCCTTGTCCACATAGAGCGGATGGATGCCGAGCGCAAAGACCACGTCGGTGCGCTGCGCGGCGAGCTGCCGAATACGGCCGAAGCTGGACACATCGACCGCAGGCACAACGAAGCAACTCACCCCGGCATTGCGTGCCGCCTGCGCCACTTCCGCACGGTCTGCGTCGAACTCAGCAGCGTCGAGATGGATGTGGGTGTCGACCAGCCCGAATTCCGGCTCGGCTGGATCGACACCCGCGGGTGAGGCCACGCTCAGCGTCCCGACCACTCCGGCTTGCGCTTGGCGATGAAAGCATCGATGCCTTCGGCGGCGTCGTCCGCCATCATGTTGCACGCCATCGTTTCGCCGGCCAGCTGGTAGGCCGCTTCCATGCCCATCTCCAGCTGCTTGTAGAACATCTGCTTGCCCATCCGGATCGCGAGCGGCGATTTGGCGCAGATGGCCGCCGCCAGACGCGCGATCTCTTCATCGAGCTGTTCGAGCGGCACGACGCGATTCACCAGCCCGCGGCGCTGCGCCTCGGCGGCGTCGATGAAATCGCCCGTCACCAGCATCTCGAACGCTTCCTTGCGACCGAGATTGCGCGACAGACCGACGCTGGGTGTGGCACAGAACAAGCCCACATTGATGCCGGAAACGGCGAAGCGCGCGACATCGGCCGCCACCGCGAGGTCGCACATGGAAACAAGCTGGCACCCGGCCGCGGTGGCGATGCCGTGGATGCGGGCGATCACCGGCTGCGGCAGCTCGGTGAGCTTCAGCATGAACTTGCTGCACAACCGGAACAGGGCCTGCTGGAAAGCGAGGTTGTGGTTGGCCCGCATCTCTTTCAGGTCGTGACCGGCGCAGAAGGCTTTGCCTTCGCCCGCGAGCACGACGACGCGCACGGCAGGATCGAGCGCAATCGCATCGATCTCGGTGATCAGCGCGTTCAGCATCGCCTCGGACAAGGCGTTGAACTGGGCCGGGCGGTTGAGGGTAAGGGTGGTGACGCCTTCGCGGTCGCTGCGCACGACCAGCGGAGCATCGGCCGTATGGGGCAATGCGCTCATGTCTCCTCCTGGGATTGAGGGCCTCGCGCGGGCCCTGGTGCTGCGGGCCGGCGCGCCTCCTGGGGGCGCCGGCCGGAAACAGGAACCCGCCCGAGCGGGTTCCATGCACGCCATTACTCGATGGCGGACGAGGACTTCGCCTGCTCGCGCAGCACGAATTTCTGGATCTTGCCGGTCGAGGTCTTGGGCAGCGCGCCGAAGATCACCTTTTTCGGCGTCTTGAAGCCCGCCAGGTGCTCGCGGCAGTGGGCAATGATCTCCTCGGCGGTCACGGTCGCGCCATCCTTCAGTTCGACGAAGGCGCACGGCACCTCGCCCCACTTCTCGTCGGGCGCGGCCACCACCGCGGCGGCCATCACCGCAGGGTGCTTGTACAGCGCGTCTTCGACCTCGATCGACGAGATGTTCTCGCCGCCGGAGATGATGACGTCCTTCGAACGGTCCTTGATCTTGACGTAGCCGTCCGGCTGCATCACCGCCAGGTCGCCGGTGTGATACCAGCCGCCACGGAAGGACTCCTCGGTGGCCTTCTCGTTCTTCAGGTAGCCCTTCATGACCAGGTTGCCGCGGAACATGATCTCGCCCATGGTCTCGTTGTCCCAGGGCACGGGTTCCATCGTGGTCGGATCCAGCACCGTGATGCCTTCCTGGGCGTGATAGCGCACACCCTGGCGACCGTTCTTGGCAACCTGCTCGGCCAGCGGCAGATCGCGCCATTCGTCGTGCTTGGCGCACACCGAGGCCGGACCGTAGGTTTCGGTCAGCCCATAGACGTGGGTGATGTCGATGCCGATCTTGGCCATGCCCTCGATCACCGCGGCCGGCGGCGGCGCCGCCGCGACCAGGCCCGAGACCTTGTGATTGATGCCCTTGCGCCACTCTTCGGGCGCATTGGCGAGCATGGAATGCACGATGGGCGCGCCGCAGTAGTGGGTGACGCCGTGCTCACGCATCGCGTCGAAGATCAGCCGCGGGTCGACACGGCGCAGGCAGACGTTGACGCCGGCATTGGCCGCCATGGTCCAGGCGAAGCACCAGCCGTTGCAATGGAACATCGGCAGCGTCCACAGATACACCGAGTGCGGCGGCATGCCCCACGACACGATGTTGGACATCGCGTTGAGGTAGGCGCCGCGATGGTGATAGACCACGCCCTTGGGGTTGCCGGTGGTGCCGGAGGTGTAGTTGAGCGAAATCGCGTCCCACTCGTCTCCCGGCTGCTCGTACTCGAATTCGGGATTGCCGGTTTCCAGCAGGGCCTCGTAGTCGAGCTTGCCGACGCGTTCGCCCGGACCGGTGTATTCGGGATCATCCACGTCGATCACGATCATGTCCGGGCGATTCGCCAGCTCGATCGCCTTGCCGACCATGCGCGAATACTCGCGGTCGGTGATCAGCACCTTGGCTTCGCCGTGGTTGAGGATGAAGGCCACGCCTTCCGCGTCGAGCCGGGTGTTGACGGTGTTCAGCACGGCGCCGCACGCAGGCACGCCGAAATGGCACTCGAACATTTCCGGCGTGTTGTTCAGGATCACCGCGACCGTGTCGTTCTTGCCCACGCCCAGTTGCTTCAGCGCCGACGCGAGACGGCGCGACCGCGTGTAGCTTTCCAGCCAGGTGTAGCGACGCTTGCCGTGGATCACGGCGACGCGGTCGGGGTAGATGTAGGCGCTGCGCTCGATGAACGTGAGCGGGGTCAGCGGTACATAGTTGGCGGCGTTTTTCTCCAGCCCCACGTCGTAGGGCGTCTGCTTCCTCTCGGTCATATCGACTCCGCTGTTATGCGTTTTATAAGATCTTGGGGTCGCCGCGTCTCACTGCCCGCAGCGCCCTCCGGTATTCAAACCTTGCCGCTCGTCATGGTCAAGCGCCCCGAGCCAGCGGCCAATGTCATCGACGAGTTGCTGGGTTGCGGCCCGGTGCGCACGTGCGCCCCCCGCCGCGTCCGCGCTCGGCGCCGGAACGGAAATCTGGAACGCGCGGCTCGCCAGGACCGCGCCCCCGCGCGCCGGCAGCCGGCTTGCCCGCACGCCCAGCGTCACCGTGCTGGCGGACGCGGAGTCGAAGTCCTGCACGAATTCGTCCAGTTCCACCCTCAGGCGGCAACTGCCGCCAGCCGTGCCGGCGCCCTTCAGGCCGCGCTCCAGGGCCTGTGCAAGCATCTCGCGCGGCGGCGCGATCCAGCGGCTGTCGGCAAAGCTGCGCCGTTGCTGCGGTTCCACCCAGGCCAGGCGGTACTGCATCTGCGCGCTTTCCAGCCACGAAGGGGCGCGCACCTCCACCACCGCGGGCACGGCGCCCGGTGGCAGGGCGCGCGCCTCGATCGCCCCCAGCTCGAAGCTGGCGACACTGCGCGGCGGCTTGCCGATCGAGCCACAGCCGGTCACCAGCGCCACAGCCAGCAGCACCCCTGGAATGAGGCGGCGGCGTCGACGCGCTCCGTCCATCACCCTGCCCTCAACGCCCATCAAAGCCCTCCTCGCCCGGCCCAGGCTCACGTTCTCCGCGCCCGGTCAGCAGCACCTGGGGCGCCCGCTCGACTTCGTCGATCAAGCCGCTGAGCCGGCGCGAGGTGTGCGCAAGTTCGCGCAGCAGCAGATTGACCTCGGGCAAGGTGCTGCCGGTGAGGTCACCGCCGGCCGTCGCGGCCGTCTGCTCCAGCCTTTCGCTGACGTCGCCCAGGCGGCGCAACAGCGTGCGGGCCTCCGCCACCGTCGGCGCCGCTTCGGCCGTGGTGCGCTCCAGATTGGCCAGCGCCGCCGACAGGCGCGCCACGTTCTGCGGGCTGAACGTGTTTCTCACGGCTTCCAGCGTGGCCGGCGCATGCGCGAGCGTGCGATCGAGCCCCGCGCTTGCCGCCTCCAGATTCGCCAGCGAACGCTTGATGCGCGCGATGTTCTCGTCATCCACCACGAGCGCGACACGATCGGCCACTGTCTTGAACCGTTCCGCCGCGGCCAGCGCGCGATCGGTGATCTGCTCCATCACGCCCGGCTCCAGGCGAATGCGCGGCGGCGAGCCGTCTTCGCCGACCAGCGGCGTCGGGTCCGTGCCGCGCTCGTCGAGCTGGACGAAGGCCAACCCGGTCAGGCCCTGGGTCGCGAGCATCGCCCGCGTGCCGCGCGTCACCGGCAGCCCCTCACGAATCCGGATTCGCACCAGGATCAGCCGCGGATTCTGCGGATCGAGCCCGATATGGGCGACATTGCCGGCGAGCATGCCGCGGTAGCGCACGCGGCCATGCACGTTGAGCCCGTTGACCGTACCCTCGGAAACCAGCACGTACTCGCGCATCGGCTCGCGCCCGTCGGAAAACCACCACAAGGCCAGCAGCAGGGCGCCGCCCATCAGCAGCGCGAACAGGCCGGCGGCGAGTGCATGCGCCCTATTCTCCATGCCGGCTCCCGCCCGGACGGCGCGGGCCGCCGTGGAAGAATCGCTGGACGAAGGGATGCGGCACCTTGATGGTCTCCTCGAGCGGTGCGTAGCTGACAATGCGCCGGTCGGCGAGCACGGCGATCCGCGTCGCGAGCGCCGCCAGGGTATCGAGATCGTGCGTCACCAGCACCACGGTGAGCCCGAGCTGGCGATGCAGCGCGCGGACCAGTTCTACGAAAGCGGCGCTGCGGTCGGGATCGAGCCCCGCGGTGGGTTCATCGAGCAGCAGCAATTCGGGTTCCAGGGCAAGTGCGCGGGCCAGCGCCGCGCGCTTGATCATGCCACCGGACAACTCGGCAGGCATCAGCCGCGCGTGCGCCGGCTCCATTTCCACCATCTCCAGCTTCAGCGCAACCAGGCTGCGGATCTCGTCCGATGTCGCGATCCCCAGCTCCTTCAGCGGAAAGGCGATGTTCTCGCCCACGCTCAGCGCCGAAAACAGGGCGCCATGCTGGAAAAGGACGCCGAAACGGCGCCGGCGTTCGATCTGCTCGCGCACGCTGCCGGACAGGACCGGCTCGCCGAACAGACGGACCTCGCCCGCTTGTGGCCGTGTCAGGCCGATCAGGTGATGCAGCAGCGTGGTCTTGCCGCTGCCCGAGCCGCCCACCAGCGCGACGATCTGTCCCGCTTCGATCGCGAGATCGACCCCGTCATGGACGAGGTTGTCGCCGAAGCGCGTGGTCACGCCATCCAGCGCGACCACCGGCGCCGCCGCGTTCAACCCGGCACCCCGATACGGCGGGTGGCAATCGCGAACAACGCATCGACCAGGATGACCACCGTGATCGCCGTGACGACGGACGCCGTGGTATTGGCCGACAGGCTTTCCGTGTTCGGCTTTACCCGCAGCCCGAAGTGGCAGGCCACCAGCGAGATCAGCAAGCCGAACACGAGGCCCTTGGTCAGGCCGACGAAGACGTTCGCCAGCGGCACCACGCGCGGCAAAGTCTCGAGGAAGAAGCCGAAGCTCATGCCGAGTTCCATCCAGGCCGACACCATGCCGCCGAACAGCGCCACCGCGGAGGTCCACAGCACCAGCAGCGGCATCGCCAGCGTCAACGCCAGCACCTTGGGCAATACCAGCCGCAGCGAGGCGGAGATGCCCATCGCGGCGAGCGCGTCGATTTCTTCCGTAACCCGCATCACACCAAGCTGGGCGGTCATCGCCGAGCCCGACCGGCCCGCCACGAGGACGGACACCAGCACCGGGCCGAGTTCGCGGATGATGCCGAGGCCGAGGATGTTGACGATGAAGATGTCGGCGCCAAAGGCGCGCAATTGCAGCGCCGACAGATAGGACAGCACCACGCCGATCAGGAAGCCGACCAGCGCGGTGACCGGCATGGCGCGCACCGCCACCTTGTAGAGATTGGCGGAAATCTCCAGCACTGGCCATTCGCGCCGATGCCGCAGCAGATGGACGACATCGAGCACGAGCTGGCCGAGCAGCACCGTCAGGTCGGCCAGATGGCGACGGAAACCCACCAGCCCCGCGCCGAGCAGGGTGATCGCTTCGGTGGTGGTGAAAGGCCGCGGCGGCGCAGGCGGATGCTCGGCGGCCGCGGCAACACGCGCAACGACCTCGCGCAGGGCGGCGGAGATCTCGATCGTCGCCGGCCAGTTGCGGCCCCATGCCTGCCACAACAGGGCAGCGCCAAAGCTGTCCAGGCGCAGCACGCCGGCGCAGGACCACGCGGCATCCGCCGGCACCGCCGCAAGCGCCGCCCGCACGCCGGCAATGTGCGGCGACAGGGCGCGCAGGGTCCAGTCGCCGGACAGTTCGCACACGCCTTCGGCGTGGCGCACCTGCGGCATGACGGCCTCCGCGCTCACCGGCTCACCCCGGGGTCGCCGATCGACAGCCTTCCCGAGGAAGGGCGGGCGCCCCCGTCGAGCGGCCGGGCGGCGGCGCTCATGGCCTCAGGCCGGTTGGCTGCGCCCACTGGGCGAGCGCACGAAAAGACCGCGCCCGACCGACAGCCACTGGCGCTGCTCTTCATCGAGCGCCGCGGCGGTCAAGGGCAGCTTCTGCAGCCAGCCCGGCGCCGTATTGACGGAAAACCCGCGCCCCTCGCGCGCCAACGTGATCGGCGGCACCCCGCGAGCATCACGCGCGCGGTGCAACACGGCGGCAAGCCGCAGACAGGCGATCAGCAGCCAGTCCGAGCTGCCCGGGTCGATGGCCGCAACGCGCTCCAGCTTGCCGCGGTGGGCCAGCACGATGCGCGACAGCCGCCCCTGGTCCATGCGCGAAAAACCCGGCATGTCGGCATTGGCGAGAATGTAGGCGGAATGCTTGTGATAGCTGGAATGCGCGATCGAGATGCCGACCTCGTGCAGCATCGCCGCCCAGCGCAGGAAGCGGCGGTCGGGATGTTCGGGCGCGGCGGCCGCCGGCTCCAGCTGTGCCAGGAAGGCGCACGCGGTGTCGGCCACCTGTTCGGCCTGGCGCACGTCGATGCCGTAGCGCTGCACGAATCCCGCCACCGTGGCATCGCGCAGGTCGTGATGGTGGTAGCGTCCGAGCAGGTCGTACAGCACGCCAAGACGCAGCGCGCCTTCCGAGAACACCATGCGCTCCAGGCCGAACTCCTTGAACACCGCGCTCATGATTGCAAGCCCCCCGAGCAGCACCGGGATGCGGTCGCCCTTCAGGCCGGGAAGATCCACCGCATTGATGTTGCCGGCGCGCAGCAGGATCGTCTTCAGCTTCTCCAGCCCGTTGCGGGTGATGCCGCCGTCCGAGAGGCCGTTCTGCTCCAGGATTTCCGCGAGCGCCTTCGCCGAGCCGCTGGAACCCACCGCCTCTTCCCAGCCGGCTTCGCGGTAGGCATGGGCGATGGCCTGGAGTTCGCGCCGCGCCGCCAGCTCGGCATCCTTCATGCCCTTCTTGTCGACGCGGCCGTCCGGGAAGTAGTTCAGGCTGTAGCCGACGCAGCCCATGTAGAGCGATTCGAGCAGCAGCGGCTGGAAGCTCTTGCCGATGATGAACTCGGTGGAGCCGCCGCCGATGTCCACCACCAGTTGCTGGCGGTGCGGATTGGGCAACGTGTGCGCGACGCCGACGTAGATCAGGCGCGCTTCCTCGCGGCCCGCGATCACCTCGATCGGAAAACCGAGCGCGGCTTCGGCGCGGATCAGGAATTCCGGCGCGTTCTTGGCCACCCGCAGCGTGTTGGTCGCCACGGCCCGCACGGAGTCGAGCGGAAAGCCGCCAAGGCGTTCGTGGAAGCGTTGCAGCGCGGCGACGCCCCGCTGCTGGGCGGCGAGGTCCAGCCATTTTTCGGGGGACAGGCCCGCGGCCAGCCGCACCGGCTCCTTCAGCCCGTCCAGCGGGTAGATCTGGTCGTTGACGATCCGACCGACCTGCAAACGGAAGCTGTTGGAACCGAGGTCAATCGCGGCGATCAGTTCTTTCATCATGACAACGGGAGGGCCTTGCGACGCTGCGAAAGGCCCCGATTCTAGCATCGCCGCCCGGCCCCGCCCGCCCTGGCGGCCGTCATGTAAACGCAATGGAAATGTCACATAATCAGCGCCGGTCACTCTGCGCCGGACAGCACATGTACAAGCCCAACAACACCAGACGCTTCCCCACCGACCATTTCATCAATCGCGAACTTTCGCTGCTCGAATTCCAGCGTCGGGTACTCGCCCAGGCGGCCGACGAAACCGTACCGCTGCTCGAACGCCTGCGCTTCCTGTGCATCGTCTCCAGCAACCTCGACGAGTTCTTCGAGATCCGCGTGTCCGGCGTCAAGGAACAGATCCGCCTCGCCACCCACGGGGCCGGCAACGACGGCCTGTCGCCCACCGAGCTGCTGGCGCGCATCAGCACCGAGGTGCACAAGCTGATCGCCCAGCAGTACGCGCTGCTCAACGACGAAATCCTGCCGGCACTTCACGCCGAAGGCGTGGTGTTCCTGCGCCGCAGCGTGTGGACCGAAGCCCAGCGCGCCTGGATCGCGCGCTACTTCCACGACGAAGTGATGCCGGTGCTGACGCCGATCGGGCTCGATCCGGCGCACCCGTTTCCGCGCGTGCTCAACAAGAGCCTCAACTTTGCCGTGGAGCTGGAAGGCCGCGATGCCTTCGGGCGCGACTCGGGCGCCGCCATCGTGCAGGCGCCGCGCGCGCTGCCGCGGGTGATCCGGCTGCCGCGCGAGGTGTGCGACGCGGAGTACAGCTTCGTGTTCCTGTCCTCCATCCTGCACGCCCACGTGGGCGAACTCTTCAGCGGCATGAACGTGCTCGGCTGCTACCAGTTCCGCGTCACGCGCAATTCCGACCTGTTCGTCGACGAGGAAGAGGTGAAGGACCTGCGTGCGACGTTGAAGGGCGAACTGCAGCAGCGCCATTACGGCGATGCGGTGCGGCTGGAGGTGGCCGACAACTGCTCGGAGGACATGGCGGACTTCCTGCTGCAGCATTTCCGGCTCGAACGTGCCGACCTCTATCGCACGCCCGGCATCGTCAACCTGGTGCGGCTGATGCAGGTGCCGGACTGGGTCGAGCGCCCCGACCTCAAATACCCGCCGTTCCAGCCCGGTCTGCCGAAGGCACTCGACAAGCGGCGCGAAATCTTCGCGGCGATCCGCAGCCAGGACATCCTGCTCCACCACCCCTTCCAGAGTTTCGGCCCGGTGATCGACCTGCTGCGCGCCGCTGCCGACGACACCGAGGTGGTGGCCATCAAGATGACCGTCTATCGCACCGGAACCGATTCCGTGCTGATGGAACACCTGGTGCGTGCCGCGCAGAAGGGCAAGGAAGTGACGGTGGTGCTCGAGCTGATGGCGCGCTTCGACGAGGAGGCGAACATCTCGTGGGCGAACCGGCTGGAAGAGGTCGGCGTGCACGTGGTCTATGGCGTGTTCGGCTACAAGACGCACGCCAAGCTGCTGATGCTGGTGCGGCGCGAGGATGGCGGCCTGCGCCGCTACGTCCATCTGGGCACCGGCAACTACCACCCGCGCACGACGCGCTTCTACACCGACTTCGGCCTGCTCACCTGCAACGAAGCCATCGGCGAGGACGTTGCCGAAGTGTTCAAGCAGCTCACCGGCCTCGGCACCGCGTCAGCGCTGCGCCACCTGTGGCAGGCACCGTTCAGCCTGCAGCCCAAGGTGGTGGAGGCCATCCAGCGCGAGGCCGAGATCGCGCGCAACGGCGGCAAGGCCCGCATCATCGCGAAGATGAATGCATTGCTGGAACCCGAAACGATCGAAGCCCTGTACACCGCGTCCCAGGCCGGCGTGGAAGTCGATCTCATCATCCGCGGGCCGTGCGCGCTGCGCCCGGGCGTGCCGGGGCTGTCGGACAACATCCGCGTGCGCTCGGTGATCGGCCGCTTCCTGGAACACCACCGCATCTTCCACTTCCATGCCGACGGCGAGGAAGTGATCTACCTGTCGAGCGCCGACTGGATGGACCGCAATTTCTTCCGCCGCATCGAGATCGCCTTCCCGGTGCTCGACCCGCGTCTGAAGCGGCGGGTGATGAAAGAAGGCCTGCGCCCCTATCTCGGCGACAACTGCCAAGCGTGGGACATGCTGTCCGACGGGAGCTACCGGCGCAAAACCCCGCGCGGCACGCGCCGCGCCGCGCAGCTCATCCTGCTCGCCGAACTCGGCAACGCCGGCTGATACACCGCGGGCGCCGCAGCAGCGGCGCCCGCAGCTTCATTTTCGCTGGGCGTCGATCACGCCCGGCACCTCGCGGATGAGCGTGATCGCGCGCTGCAACTGCGTCACCCCGCCCACCTCCATCGTGAAACGCATGAAGGCGGTGCCCTTCTTCGTGAGCGTGTTGACTGCGGTAACGTTGAGCTTTTCGCGCGACAGCACCTCGGAGATATCGCGCAGCAAACCCTGGCGATCGTTGGCCTGGACCGCGATATCGACCGGGTAGACCGCCTGCGCGTTGTTGTAGGCCTGATCGCCCCACTCCGCCGAGATGACCCGCTCCGGGTGGCGTCGGGCCAGCAGCTGGAAATCGTGGCAATCCACGCGGTGAATGGAAATGCCGCGACCGCGCGTGACGAAGCCTTCGATTGCATCGGGCGGCGCCGGCTTGCAGCAGCGCGACAGCGAAGTCAGCAGCTTGCCGACGCCGACGATCAGGATCTTGTCGGAGTTGTCGCCGGAGCGGCTGCGGCCGACGACGATCTCGGGTTCGGCCGGCGCATCGACCACCGCGTCCGCCTCGCGCAAGGCCATCTGCACTGCGCGCGGACCGATTTCGCCGCGGCCCGCGGCCAGATAGAGCGCATCGGCCGACTTGAAGCCGAGCCGTTCGGCCAGGCCTTCGATATTCGCCTGGCCATGCCCGTCGCGCTGCATCTCGCGCGTGATCGAGGTGCGCCCGCGCGCCAGCAGTTCTTCCTCTTCGAGCTGGCTGAAGTACTGCTTGATCTTGGTCCGCGCACGCGAGGTCGCGACATAGCCCTGGCGCGAATCCAGCCAGTCGCGCGAGGGGCCGCCCTCCTTCGCCGCGGTGATCTCCACCGTCTGCCCGCTTTGCAGCGGGGTGTTGAGCGGCACCAGATGACCGTCGACCTTGGCGCCGCGGCAGCGGTGGCCGAGATCGGTATGCACCCGGTAGGCGAAATCCACCGGCGTCGCGCCCTGCGGCAGATCCACCACACGCCCCTGGGGCGTCAGCACGTACAGCGTGTCGTCCAGCGACGCGCGCTTGAACTGCTCCACCCAGCGGGCCGAATCGGCCACCTCGTCGCGCCACGACAGCAGGTTGCGCAGCAGCGCGATCTTGTCGTCGTAGTCGCCCCCGTGGCCGCTGCCCTCCTTGTAGCGCCAGTGCGCCGCCACCCCCAGCTCGGCGTGGCGGTGCATGTCGTGGGTGCGGATCTGCACCTCGAGCGCTCGGCCGTCACCCGCCAGGACCGCGGTGTGCAGCGACTGGTAGTTGTTGCCCTTGGGCTTGGTGATGTAGTCGTCGAATTCCTTGTTGATCGGCTGCCAGATCTGGTGCACAAGCCCGAGCACCGTGTAGCAGTCCTTCACCTCGTCCACCAGCACCCGCAGCGCGCGGATGTCGTACACCTGGGAGAAGTCGAGGCGCTTGGCGCGCATCTTGTTGTAGATGCTGTAGATGTGCTTGGGCCGCCCCTGGATCTCGGCCTTGATGCCCACCGCCGCGATTTCGCTGCGCAGCCGTTCGATCGCGTTGCGGATGAATTCCTCGCGCTCCACCCGACGCTCGTCGAGCATCTTGGCGATGCGCTTGTAGGTGTCCGGCTCCAGAAAGCGGAAGGAGAGGTCTTCCAGCTCCCACTTGAGCTGCCACACCCCCAGCCGATTCGCCAGCGGCGCGTAGATATCCAGGCTTTCGCGCGCGATGTCCTGCCGGTTCTCGGACTTGGTATCGGCGTAGTAGCGCAGCGTCTGGGTGCGCGAGGCGAGACGGATCAACACCACCCGGATGTCCTCCACCATCGCCAGCAGCATCTTGCGCAGCACTTCGGTCTGCGCGCGGATTTCAGGTGCGGAGGCGGTGGCGGTCATGCGGGTGACGACGCGCAGGCCGTTCAGCTTGCGCAAGCCTTCGACCAGGCGCGCGACGCTGCCGCCGAAGCGCTCTTCGATCAGCGTCGGTGCATCGTCCAGATATTCGTTGGCTGAAAACAACAGTGCGGCGATCCGCGTATCGGCGTCCAGCCTGAGCGACGCGGCGATCAGCGCGGTGCCCATGGCATGGGTCCAGACCGATTCGCCGGTGCCGAGGACGTGGCCCTCGTAGATGTCGGCGGCAAGGTCGAGCGCCTTCTGGATCAGCGCTTTTTCGTTGGCGCACAGACCGGCGGAAAGCAGTTCGACCGGCGGAACGGCGGCGTCCTGGGAGATCGCGTGGGAGACGGAAACCATGGCGCGGATTATCCCATATCGCCCAACGCGAGGTGCTAAGATCACGCGCCGAAGTCACCTCGCCGCCCGCATTCCAGCAGCATCCCCGCCTCGCACACGGCCCACCGAAATGCAAGAAACACCGCAAGCCCAACAGGCAGACCCGCGCCCTCGCAAGCGCACGCGCCTCGTGCGCCTCGTCGTACTCGGTGTGCTGGTCGCGCTCGTCATCGTCGGCGGCGTCCTGGTCGCGGACGAACTGCGGACCTCGCGGCTGCAGGCGCGCTGGCTGGCCGAGCTGGCCGCCGAGATCGGCTTCACCGTCGAACCCGGCCGCGCCGAGCTGCTGCCGGCGCCGCCCTCCGGCCCGTACGACACCCGTTTCGGCTACAACCAGATGCCGGCTTTCGTCGACCGCCTGGTCGAGCGCGGCTACACCGTCACCAGCCAGGCCCGGCCCTCGCCCCGGCTGGTGGAATTGACCGAGCTGGGCCTGTTTCCGATCTACCACGAGAAGAACCAGGGCGGATTGCGCCTGAACGACTGCACGGGCGAGGCGCTCGCCACCGCGCGCTACCCCGAGCGCACCTACGAACGCTTCGACGATGTGCCGCCGCTGCTGGTGCAGGCGCTGCTGTTCATCGAAAACCGAGAACTCCTCGATCCCAGCGAGCCGCGCCGCAACCCGGCGGTGGACTGGAACCGCTTCGCCAAGGCCGCATTCGACCAGGTCGCCAGCCTCGTTCGCGAAGACCACGACACCCCGGGCGGCTCCACGCTCGCAACGCAGATCGAGAAGTACCGCCACTCGCCCGAGGGGCGCACCACCTCGCGCACCGACAAGCTGCGCCAGATGGGCAGCGCGTCGGTGCGCGCCTATCTGGATGGCGAGGAAAACCTGCCGGCGCGGCAAAGGATCGCGCTCGACTATCTCAACACCGTGCCGCTCTCGGCCAAGCCGGGCTTCGGCGAGGTCAACGGCATCGGCGACGGCCTGTGGGCCTGGTACGGGCGCGACTTCGGCGAGGTGAACGCGCTGCTCGGCAAGGGCGGCGAACCGGCCGAGGGCGATGACGGGGAACTGCTGCTGCGCCGCGCACTGGCCTTCAAGCAGGCGCTGTCGCTGATGATTGCGCAGCGGCGCCCGACCTATTACCTGGCCGGCGCCGCGCAGGGTCTGACCCAGCTCACCGACGCCCACCTGCGGCTGCTGGCCGAAGCGGGCATCATCCAGCCGGCGCTGCGCGACGCCGCGCTGGCCATGCCGCTGAAACTGCGCGAGGAGCCCGCCACCGCCCCGCCGCCGAGCTTCGTCACCCGCAAGGCGGTCAACGCGCTGCGCAACCATCTCGCCGGCCAGCTCGGCGTGCCGCGTTTCTACGACCTCGACCGGCTCGACCTCACCGCCACCGGCACCTTGCACGGCGAAACCCAGCGCGCCGTCAGCACGCTGCTGCGCGACATCTACGATCCGGCGCGCGCGCGCGAAGCCGGCCTGTTCGGCCACCGCATGTTCGCCGAAGGCCAGGATCCATCGCGGGTGATGTTCAGCTTCACGCTGTACGAACGCGGCGAGCAGGCCAACTACCTGCGCATCCAGACCGACAACTACGATCAGCCCTTCGACATCAACGAAGGCGCCAAGCTCGATCTCGGCTCCACCGCCAAGCTGCGCACCCTCGTCACCTACCTGGAAATCGTCGCGGCGCTGCACGAGCGCTACGCCGCGCTCGAACCCGCGGCAGTGCGCGAGGTGGGCCGCAAGGCCAACGACAATCTCACCCGCTGGGCGGCGGATTACCTCGCCACCGCCGGCGACCGCTCGCTGCGCCCCATGCTGGAGGCCGCGATGGACCGCCGCTATTCGGCGAGCCCGCAGGAACAGTTCTTCACCGGCGGCGGCGTCCACACTTTCGAGAACTTCAGCCGCGACGATGACAAGAAGGTCCTCGACGTGCGCGAGGCCTTCCGCAACTCGGTCAATCTGGTGTTCATCCGCATGATGCGCGACATCGTGCGTTACCACGTCGCCAACAACCCCGCGGCCTCCGGGCTCTTCGACGACCCCGCCGATCCGCGCCGGCGCGAATACCTGTCGCGCTTCGCCGACCGCGAGGGCCGCACCTTCCTGGGTGGATTCTTCCGCAAGCACCAGGGCAAGCAGGGCGATGAAAGCGTGGAGCAACTGCTCGAAGGCACCCGCATGACGCCCAAGCGGCTCGCCGTGGTGCTGCGTTCGGTGCGCCCGAACGCGGACTATGCCGAGTTCGCCGAAGCGATGAAGCGCCACCTCGCCGCCCGCGAAGACCTGTCCGACAGCGTCCTGCGCGACCTCTACGAGCGCTTCGCGATCGAACGCTACTCGCTGCCCGACCGCGGCTACCTTGCCGGCGTGCATCCGCTCGAACTGTGGCTCGTCGGCTTCCTGCACGACCACCCGGGGGCCACGCTGGGACAAGTGCTGGAGGCCAGCCGCGACCAGCGCATCGACGTCTACAACTGGCTGTTCCGCACGCGCCACAAGAACGCTCAGGACGTGCGCATCCGCAGCCTGCTCGAAGTCGAAGCCTTCATCGAGATCGCGCAATCCTGGCGCCGGCTGGGCTACCCGTTCGAAACCCTGACGCCGTCCTACGCCACCTCGATCGGCAGTTCGGCCGACCGCCCCGCGGCACTTGCCGAACTGGTCGGCATCCTGGTCAACGAAGGCCGCCGCAAACCCATCGTCCGTATCGAGTCGCTCGACCTCGCGGTCGGCACGCCGTACGAAACCCATGTCGAGCGCGGGCCGGGCGCAGGCGACGAGCAGGTGCTGCCGCCGGAGCTGACCGCCGTGGTGCGAAACGCGATGATCGACGTCGCCGAGAACGGTACCGCGCGCCGCTTGAAGGGTGCCTTCGTCGGCGCGGACGGCAAGCCGCTGGTGGTCGGCGGCAAGACCGGCACCGGCGACCACCGCTACGAGGTCTTCGGCCGCGGCGGCGCTCTGGTGTCGTCACGCGTGGTCACGCGCTCGGCCACGCTGGTCTTCCTGATCGGCGACCGCTTCTTCGGCACCCTCACGGCCTACGCGGCGGAGCCCTACGCCGAGAGCTACCAGTTCACCAGCTCGCTCGCGGTGCAGCTCGCCCGCACGCTGGCGCCCACCCTGCAGCCACTGCTGTCGGGCGGCACCGGGCCGGCCGCCACCGGCTGCCCGATCCCCGCTGCGGCGCCCTGAGCGGCCGTATCAGGGCATTGCCGGATGCCGCCACGGCGGCATCGCATGCCATCATCGTCCTTCCCTCGGCAACCGTTCCTCCCCGATGACGCGCCTTTCCGCCCGGCTGTCCGCCCATCCCTACGTCCTGCTGACGCTCACCGCCCTGTTCTGGGCGGGCAACATGGTGATGGGCCGCGGCATCCGCGCCGACGTGCCGCCGATCGCGCTCGCGTTCTGGCGGTGGACGATCGCGCTGGCGCTGGTGCTGCCCTTTGCCCTGCCCCACCTGCGCAGCCAGTGGCCCGCGCTGCGCCAGGCCTGGCGTCCGGTGCTGGCGCTCGGCGTGCTCGGCGTGGGCTGCTACAACACCTTCGCCTACCTCGCGCTGCAGCACACCACGGCCACCAACGCCACCCTGCTCAACTCCTTCATCCCGATCGCGACCATCGCGCTTGCCTTCGTCCTGCTCGGCAAGCGCCTGTCCAGCCTGGAAGCGGCGGGCGTGCTGGTCTCGCTCGCCGGCGTCGTCACCATCGTCAGCCACGGCAGCCTCGACACCCTGCTCGGCCTGTCGCTCAACACCGGCGACCTGTGGATGCTCGGCGCCGTGCTGACCTGGGGCATCTACACGGTGGGCCTGCAGTGGCGGCCGCAAGGCGTCGATCCGATGCTGATGCTGGCGGCCTTTACCGTGGTCGGGCTGGCGATGCTGGTGCCGCTGTATGCGTGGGAGCTTTCCGGCGGGCGCCATATCAACCCGTCGGTCGCCGGCATCGGCGGCATCCTGTATACCGGCATCTTCCCCGGCTTCCTGGGCTACATCTTCTACAACGCGGGGGTCGCGGCGGTCGGGCCCAGCCGCTCCTCGCTGTTCATCCACCTGATGCCGGTGTTCGGCACCCTGCTCGCGGCGCTCTTCCTCGGCGAGCGGCCTTACTGGTATCACTTTGTCGGCATCGGCCTGGTGTTTGCCGGCATTGTGCTGACCACGCGCAAGGCGGCGCGCTGACCATGCTGGAGAAGCTGGGCCGCTGGCTGACCGAGCGCTTCGGCAGGACGCCGCCCGAGGTCGCGGAAGCCGATTGGCAGCAGGCCGAAGCGGGCCTGCCCTTCCTCGCCTATCTGGACGACGCCGACCGCCTGCGGCTACGCGAACTGGCGCGGCGGTTTCTGGCCGAAAAGCAGTTCCACGGCGCCCACGGCCTGCAACTGACGGACCACATGCTGCTGACGATCTCGCTGCAAGCCTGCCTGCCGGTGCTCAATATCGGCCTCTCGGCGTATCGCGGCTGGGTGGGCGTGGTGGTTTACCCCGGCGATTTCGTCATTCCGCGCCAGGAGGTGGATGAGGCCGGCGTGGTGCACGAGTACGACGACGAAGTGCTGGGAGAAGCCTGGTCCGGCGGTCCGGTGCTGCTGTCGTGGTTCGACGAGGGCGCGCCGGAGGGCGTCAACGTGGTCATCCACGAGTTCGCGCACAAGCTCGACATGGAAAACGGCGGCGTGGACGGACTTCCGGTGCTGCCGCCGTCGATGTCGCGCAGTGCCTGGGCACAGGTCTTCGGCGAGGCCTACGAGCGCTTCTGCGACCAGGTCGACCATGGCATCGACGGCCTGCTCGACCCTTACGCGGCCGAGCATCCGGCGGAATTCTTCGCCGTGGCGGCGGAAGCCTTCTTCGAGATGCCGCTCGACCTGCGCGACGAATTCCCCGCGGTGTACGACCAGCTCGCCCGCTATTTCCGGCTGGACCCGGCGCACCGCGCCTCAAGCCTGCTGCTCACCCCGGACCCCACCTCCTTCCCGCCCCCCTGAAGGCGTCGCGCCACGCGCGGCAACGCACCTTCGGCGTATGACCCGCAGCGGCAGGCCGTCGCCTTGCACCCTGCGCAAACGCCTTCCGCAAAGCGGCAACGGTCGTCGTTGGCGTTTGATAAGCCCTTGTCTAAGCTGAAAGAACTGTCACCACTGGGGTGGCAGCCTCTTCTTGCGTCGGAGGGTGTGTTATGTCTATTACCTGGATTCTGGTGGCCAACGCCAGCCTGGCGAAGCTGTACGCGAACTTCGGTCCCAACAAGGGACTCAAGCTGGTCAAGGAGTTGATCCACCCGGAAAGCAGGCAGAAGAACTCGGAACTCGTCACCGACCGCTCGGGCGCGATGGCCGGCGTCGCCGGCATCGGCTCGATGCAACCCCAGACCTTGCCGAAGCAGCATGAGGCGCAGGTCTTTGCCCAGGAGATCGCGCAGGAGCTTTACCGCGGCCGCGCCAGCAACGCCTTCAAGCGCGCCATCATCGTGGCGCCGCCGGCCTTCATGGGCATGTTGAACAACGTGCTCGACGGCCCGACCTCACAACTCGTGACCGACCGCTTCGAGAAGGACTACACGAAGACGCCCGAACCCGAACTGGCCGCGAGGTTGTCCGACCGGATCTACCTCTAGACACCGATTCTTGGAGCGTCTCCCTCGGGGAGACGAAAGGGCCGTCCCGGGCGGCCCTGACCCACGCGGGGCGCTTGGCGCCCCGCTTCTTTTGTGCGTCGCGCCCGGTTAATCCGCGCGTGCCAGCAGCGCGACGACCTGCGCCGCGATGCCTTCGCCGCGCCCGGTGAAGCCGAGCTTTTCGGTGGTCTTGCCCTTGATGTTGATCGCCGCCGCATCCATGCCGAGGTCGGCCGCGATGTTGGCGACCATCGCCGGCGCGTGCGGCAGGATGCGGGGCGCCCGGCAGATCAGCGTCGCGTCCACATTCACCGCTTCCCAGCCGGCCGCCTTCACCCGCGCGTAGGCCTCGCGCAGCAGCACCCGGCTGTCCGCGCCGGCATGCGCCGGATCGGTATCGGGAAAGAGCCGCCCGATGTCGCCCAGTCCGGCGGCACCGAGCAGCGCGTCGGTCAGCGCATGCAGCAGCACGTCGGCGTCCGAATGGCCGAGCAGCCCGGCGGAGAACGGAATATCGACCCCCCCGACGATCAGCGCCCGGCCCGGCACCAGCGCGTGTACGTCAAAGCCCTGGCCGACGCGGAACGGACATTTCATTGCTGCACTCCAGTACGGTTGTTGAGAATCCACTCGGCCAGGTGGAGGTCGAGCGGATAGGTCACCTTCAGGTTGGTCGCGTCACCCTGCACCAGCCGTGGCCGCAGGCCGGCCGCTTCGATCGCGCTTGCCTCGTCGGTAACGTCGGTAGCGCTTTCCAGCGCGCGGCGCAGCATCACGTAGCGGAACATCTGCGGCGTCTGCGCCTGCCACAGGCTGTCGCGCGGCACCGTCGCCGCCACATGGCGGTGGCCGTCGGCGCGCTTCAGCGTGTCGGCCACCGGCACCGCAAGCAGTCCGCCGACCTCGTCGCCGGCGAGTTCGCGCACCAGCTTGTCGATATGCCAGGGCGCGAGGCAAGGCCGCGCCGCGTCATGCACCAGTACCCAGTCGCTCTGCACCGCCTCGCCGGCGATCGCGCGCAGGCCGGCCAGAACCGAATCCGCGCGCGTCGGACCGCCGCAGAACAGCGGCACCAGCTTGGGCCCCAGCGCGCGCCAGTCGTGGCGGCCCCACTCGGCATCGCCGACCGACAGCACGACGAACACCTTGTCGATCTCAGGCGCGGCGCACAGCACCGACAGCGTGTGATGGATGAGGGGCTTGCCGAGCAGCGGCAGGTACTGCTTGGGACGCTCGCTGCCCATGCGGCTGCCGCTGCCGGCGGCGGGCACGATGGCGAAATGGCGGGGATGGAAATTCTGCATGGCGCGGATTCTAACCGCGCCAGCCGCCGCGCCCGCAGCCGGTTTCCGCTTCCACCCGCATCGACTACAGTGCTGGCACCTCCCGCCCACGCCAAACCACAACAAGGACCCGTGGCATGCCCTACTCCGTGCCCTTCGACCCCGCGCAGATCGAAGCCTTCCTGATCGCGATCGGCATCGGCCTGCTGATCGGCCTGGAGCGCGAACGGGTGCCGTCGGCGCGCGCCGGCCTGCGCACCTTCGGGCTGGTCGGCATGCTGGGTGCGCTGGCGGCGCTGCTCGGCCAGAGCCTGCACAGCATCGCGCCGCTCGCGGTCGGCATGGCGGCGGTGGCGACCATGATCATCGCGGCCTACCTGCGCCACCCCGACCCCACCGATCCAGGCACCACTTCGGTCGCGGCGCTGCTGGTGTGCTTCTGCCTTGGCGCCGCAGTGTGGTACGGCTACGCCCGGTTGGCGGTGATGCTGGCGGTGGGCACCACCGTGCTGCTCTACTTCAAGGCCGAACTGCGCGGCATGGTGGCGCGGCTCAGCGCGCGCGATCTCATCTCCATCCTGCAGTTCTCGGTGCTGTCGCTGGTGATCCTGCCCATCCTGCCCGATGAGGAGTTCGGCCCCTACCAGGCGCTCAACCCCTACCAGATCTGGCTGATGGTGGTGCTGATCTCGGGCGTCAGCCTGGCCGGCTATGCGGCGTTGCAGATCGCCGGGGCGCGCTACGGCGCCGCTTTTGTCGGCCTGTTCGGCGGCCTGGCCTCGAGCACGGCGACCACGCTGGTCTATGCGCGCAATGCGCGCGAATCCGATGCGGTTGCGCCGATGGCAGCGCTGGTGATCCTGATGGCCAACCTCGTCATGGTCGTGCGCGTCACCGCGATCGCCGCGGTGGTATCTCCCGCCGTCGTGCCGGGGCTCGCCGCCGTCGCGGCGCCCGCCCTCGTCCCCGGCGTGCTGGCCCTGCTGTGGAACTGGCGCCAGCTCGGCGGCACCGCGGTACTGCCCAGCACCGGCAACCCCACCGAACTGCGCACCGCGCTCGGTTTCGGCGTGCTCTACGCGGTGGTGCTGCTGTGCGCGGCCTGGCTGTCCGACCTCGTCGGAACCGGCGGCCTCTACCTCCTGGCGATCGTCTCCGGCCTTACCGACGTGGACGCGATCACGCTGTCCAGCTTGCGCCTGTTCAACCTCGACAAGCTGGAAGCCGGCCCCACCGTCGTCGCGATCGGCCTCGCGATGTTCGCCAACCTCGGGTTCAAGGCCGGCCTTGCCACCGTGATCGGCGGACGCGCACTCGGCGCACGGGTCCTCGCGGGCATGACGGCGGTCGGGCTGGGCCTGCTGGCGGGGATAGGCTGGCACGCCTTCGCCGCCCCCGGCCTATAATTTCACCATCAGCTTCGCACCGCCCGGCTTTCCGCCCGCTCCTCATCATGGCCATCGCTTCCGTCCGCCCGGCCGCCGTCGCCGGCCAGTTCTACCCCGCCGACGACCTCGTGCTGCGCACCCAGATCGGCGAAATGCTCAGTTCCGCCGTTCCGCTCAATGTCGTCTACGCGCCCAAGGCCATCGTCGTGCCGCACGCGGGCTATATCTATTCGGGCCCGGTGGCGGCCAGCGCGTTTGCCGCCGTCGCGCCGCTGCGGCGCGAGATCAGCCGCGTCGTGCTGCTCGGCCCGGCGCACCGGATGGCGGTCGACGGCTTCGCGCTGCCGGCCGCGCAGTCCTTCGCCACCCCGCTGGGCGAAGTCCGCCTCAGCCGCCCCGACTGGCTGACGCTGCAGGATCACCCAGGCGTGGTGGTGGACGACCGCCCCCACGCCTTCGAACACTGCCTCGAAGTGCAATTGCCCTTCCTGCAGACCGTGCTGGAATCGTTCGAACTGGTGCCGCTGCTGGTGGGCAACGCGAGCAGCGAGGACACCGCCGCGCTGCTGGAAACCCTGTGGGGCGGACATGAAACCCTGGTGGTGATCAGCAGCGACCTGTCCCACTACCACCCCTACCGCCAGGCGCAGACCTGCGACCGCGCCACCATCGAACAGGTGTTGTCGCTGCACGGCACCGTGGAGCACGACCAGGCCTGCGGCGCCACCCCGCTCAATGGCCTGATCCGCGTCGCGCGCCGCCACCACCTCCAGCCCCATCTGCTGGATTTGCGCAACTCCGGCGATACCGCCGGCGACCGCAGCCGCGTGGTGGGCTACGCCAGCGTGGCCTTCTGCGACCAGATACCCGATGCCGCCCTCCACCACTGACCTCGGCCCCCGCCTGCTGGCCCGCGCGCGCCAGGCGATCGCCCACCACCTCGGCCTCGCGGCGGCGCCCGCCGACGCCACCGAGCCCGAGCTGACCGCGCGCGGTGCCTGCTTCGTCACCCTGCGCCAGCGCGGCGAGTTGCGCGGCTGCATCGGCAGCGTGCGCGCGCAACGTCCGCTCGCGGAAGACCTCGACACCAACGCCGTCGCAGCCGCCAGCCGCGATCCCCGCTTTCCGCCGCTGACCGCCGACGAACTCGATCACACCGAGATCGAGGTGTCGCTGCTGTCCGAACCGGAATTCCTCGACTTCGCCGACGAAGACGCCCTGCTCGCGCAATTGCGGCCGGGCGAAGACGGCCTGATCCTGTTCTCCGGCTGCCGCAGTGCCACCTTCCTGCCCCAGGTGTGGGAGCAGTTGCCGCAGCCGCAGGACTTTCTCGCCGCGCTCAAGCGCAAAGCCGGGCTCGACCCGCAGCGCCCGGCCGCCAATCTGATGGCCGCCCGCTACCAGGTGCAGAAGTGGCTGGAGGCGCCGCGCGCATGAGGCCGGCACGCTGTCGCGCGGCCGCGGCGGGCACGACACGGTGAAGCCGGGCTCCGGTCATCCCGCCGGCGTCGCGCTGGACGTCGCCAGCCATCCGCTGGGCGCGGCGCTCGGCGCCGACCAACCTTTCCAGACGCCCACCGTGCGCCACTACAGCCGCGGCAGCTTCATCGCCACCCCCGGCGCGGGCGGCAACACGGTGTTCGTGCTGCAGCAGGGCCGGCTGCGGGTCTTCCTGTCCGGCGAGGACAAGGAGCTGACGCTGGCCTTCCTCGAACCCGGCGAGGTCTATTGCACCCACACCCGTGCCTGGGTGGAGGCCGTCACCGACTGCACGCTGCTGATGGCCGATACCGCGCACTTCCAGGGCCGCCTGCTCGCCGACCCTGCGCTGATGCCGGTCACGATCCGCGTCTTCGCGCGGCTGCTCGCGCGCTCGATCGACATCATCGAAAACCTCGCCTTCCGCGACGTCGCGGCGCGGCTTGCCAACTTCCTGCTCGGCCTCGCGCGCGGCGCAGACCCCGCCCTGCCGGCCGGACTGCGGATACCGGTGCAGCTGCGCACCGAAGACATCGCCCGCCTCCTTGGCACCTCGCGGCAGACGGTGTCGTCGCTGATCAACCAGCTGGTGCGTGAAGGCGTGATCGCGCGCGACGGCCGCCGCGCGGTGCTGCTGCTGGACCCCGCGGAACTGAAACGCCGCGCGCAAGGCGACTGAACGCGGCGCGTTTTGTCGTCTGGCTGACAGACGCGCGCCCAGGGCATCCGGACAATGCCGTCCGTCATCCACCCTTTTGCGCCGCGACCCGCCATGAACGCTCCCGACCCGCGCGACCAGCTCGCCCGCCCGCTCAACAATCCCTTCGCCGAAGCGCTCGACAAGCCCGACCGCTATGTCTCCTTCTGCGGCATCGACTGCGACGGCAATGCTCGCATCCTGATGCAGCACATCCGCCGCCACATCGACGACCCGACGAAGGGCAACGCCTTCTGGGACAAGTTCCGCGACAAGCTGGAAGGCCGCAGCAGCGAACGCTGCGACGAACTCTTCCTGGTCCACAGCTACATCAACATGATCCGCGAGCTGTTCGAAACCTACGAGGACGACGACGCACTCGCGCTGCTGCAGAAAATCGAGGAAGAGTGCTGCTGAATCCCGCATCGGCGGGGTCGTGGCGGAAACCGCGCGGCGCCCACCCTGTCCTACTCCGGTAAGGCCCGCGCCGGAGTCCCGATGAACCACCCCGCCCGCTACTGGCACCGTCTCGACGACGGCCGCATCCAGTGCGACCTCTGCCCCCGCTACTGCAAGCTGCACGCCGACCAGCGTGGCGCCTGCTTCGTGCGCATGCGCGAAGGCGACGCGATGGTGCTGACCACCTACGGCCGCAGCTCCGGCTTCTGCATCGACCCGATCGAGAAGAAGCCGCTCAACCACTTCCTGCCGGGCACCAGCGTGCTCTCCTTCGGCACCGCGGGCTGCAACCTCGCGTGCAAGTTCTGCCAGAACTGGGACATCTCCAAGTCGCGCGACATGGACCGGTTGATGGATCAGGCATCTCCGGACGAGATCGCCCGCACCGCGGCCGACCTCGACTGCGCCAGTGTCGCCTTCACCTACAACGACCCGGTGATCTTCGCCGAGTACGCGATCGACGTTGCCCAGGCCTGTCATGCGCGCGGCCTGAAAACGGTGGCAGTCACCGCGGGCTACATCACCGAAGCGGCGCGCGGCGACTTCTACGCCCACATGGACGCCGCCAACGTCGACCTCAAGGGTTTCACCGACGACTTCTATGTCCAGCTCTGCGGCGCACACCTGCAGCCGGTGCTCGACACCCTCGTGTGGCTGCACCACGAAACCGACGTCTGGGTGGAAATCACCACCCTGCTGATTCCCGGCCGCAATGACAGCGATACCGAGTTGCAGGCGCTCAGCCGCTGGGTGCGCGACGAACTCGGCGACGAGGTACCGCTGCACTTCACCGCTTTCCACCCCGACTTCAAGCTCACCGACCTCCCCGCAACGCCGCCTGCCACGCTATCGCGGGCCCGGCGGATTGCGCTCGACGCCGGCCTGCACCACGTCTATACCGGCAACGTCCACGACAGCACCGGCGGCACCACCTGCTGCGCGGGCTGCGGCACCCGGCTGATCGTGCGCGACTGGTACACCATCCTCGAATACCGCCTGCAGGACGACGGCACCTGCCCCGACTGCGGCCGGCCGCTTGCGGGCCGCTTCCGCCACTTCGACACACCCTTCGGGCCACGCCGCATCCCGGTCGCCATCCACCGCGGAACCTGAGCATTTCTGCCTTGTCGCGGCCCGGGCGCTATGCGATGCTCGACTCACCATTCCGCTGCCCCGCCCACCGTGAAGCTACGCCACACCCCGATCGCCATCTCCGCCGACACCGTCTGGCTGGAAGGGCTGCTGTCCCACGCGCCCGACGTGCGCGGGCTGGCGGTCGTGCTCGAACCCGGCGGTGCCGAAGCGCAGCGGCGCCAGGACGAAGCGGTCGCCCACAGTCTGCAGGAGAGCGGCTTCGCCACCTTGACGCTGAAGCTGCTGAGCCCTTACGAGCAGGTGCGCGATCCCGACGTCCGCTACAACACCGCACTGCTTGGCCAGCGCCTGCTCGCCGCCTCGGAATGGATCGGCCACCAGCCGCCGCTCGCGGCGCTGCCGGTCGGGCTGGTGGCCAACGACACCGCGTGCGCGGCGGCGATCCGCGCGGCGGTCAAGTCGCCGGAACGCTTTGCCGCCATCGTCTGCCTGGGCGGCCGCGCCGACCTCGCCGGCGCAGGCCAGTTGCGCGCACTGCGCGTTCCCACCCGTTTCATCGTCGGCCGCAGCGATCCCCACCACGCGATGCTGCAACAGGCCTACGAACTGCTCGGCAGCAGCCGCGACTGGCAGCGCGTGGAGGGTGACGAGCTGCACCATGCCGGTGAGGCCGTCGTGGCCTCGGCGGCACGACTGACCGCCGAATGGCTGGCGCAGAAGCTGCCGGCCGCGGCCCACCCGTCCGCGGCGGACAACGCGCCGCTGGTTCCCCCGCTCGCCGACGGCGTGGCCTGACCCCGCGGAAGACCGCCGTGCCGCCGTTGGCCCACAGCACTGAACGCGCCGGCCGCCGCCGGCCAGCCCTACGTTCATGATCGGCGCAGTGGCCGGGGCCAGCGGTGCCCTCCCCTATTACCCCATCCGCCCGGCGGCGCCGGAACAGCGTTCCGCAAAAGAACCGGGCGGCGACGCCGCCCCCGCCGAGGACGGCGGCGCGCAGCAAGCTGCTGCGCCGGGCGCAGCTGCCGGCTACAACCGCCTCAGCGAAGCCGAGCAACGCGTGCTGCAGGCCCTGCAGCAGCGCGACGACGAAGTGCGCGCCCACGAGGCCGCCCATCTCGCCGCCAGCGGCGGGCTGGCGATGGGCGGCGCCAGCTTCAGCTATGAAACCGGACCGGACGGCAAGCGCTACGCGGTCGGTGGCGAAGTCAGCATCGACACCTCGGCGGGCCGCAGCCCCGAGGAAACCCTGCGCAAGGCCGAACAGATCCGCGCCGCGGCCCTCGCCCCCGCCGAACCCTCGGCGCAAGACCGCCGGGTGGCCGCAGAGGCAGCGCAAATGGCCGCCGAAGCGCGCGCCGAACTGCAGCAGGCCGAACGGGCCGGTGCCGACAAGACCGCGCCGGGGAGCGGGCGCGAGGCGGCTGACCCCGGCCCGGGACGAGACCACCGCGCCGCGCTCGAACGCCTGATCGCCGGCACGCGACCGGATACCGGCGGGCAGCAGATCAACGCTTACGCCTGAGCGCCGGGCGGATCGCCGCCCCCCTCGCCTATAATCCCTTCTTCCTATCACGCCGGCAGCCGGATTTCCCCGCACTGCCGGCACTTCCGTTCACTGTCCGTTTTGCCCATGCCCCGTTCGTTCGATTCCCTGCTGCCCGCCATCGCCCGCCTTGCCTTTCCGAAACCCGGAGCCCGGCTCGACCTGCCCGCCCTGGCCGGCTCGGCCGACGCGCTCGCAATCGCCCAGCTCGCGGGCCAGGGCCGGATGATCGCGGTGATCACCGCCAACCCGATCGACGCCCAGCGCCTGCAGGACGAACTCGCCTGGGTGGCGCCGGACCTGCGCAGCCACCTGCTGCCCGATTGGGAAACCCTGCCCTACGACAGCTTCTCGCCGCACCAGGACCTGATCTCCGAACGCCTATCCACGCTGTACGCGGTCAGCCGCGGCGAGGTGGACGTGGTGCTGGTGCCCGCCCCCACCGCCCTCTACCGCCTGGCGCCGCCGGCCTACCTGGCGGCCTACACCTTTTTCATGAAGCAGGGCGACAGGCTCGACGTGGAAGCCCTGCGCAAGCAGATGGCGCTGGCCGGCTACGCCCACGTCACCCAGGTGGTCAGCCCGGGCGAATTCTCGGTGCGCGGCGGGCTGGTCGATCTCTACCCCATGGGCTCGGCGCTGCCCTACCGCATCGACCTCTTCGACGACGAAGTCGAGAGCATCAAGACCTTCGATCCCGACTCGCAGCGCACGGTGTATCCGACCAAGGAAATCCGCCTGCTGCCGGCGCGCGAGTTTCCGCTCGATGACAAGGGCCGCACCCATTTCCGCAGCCGCTTCCGCGAAAGCTTCGAGGGCGACCCCACCCGCGCGGCGGTCTACAAGGACGTCTCCAACGGCATCGCGCCGGCCGGCATCGAGTATTACCTGCCGCTGTTCTTCGACGAGACGGCCACGCTGTTCGACTACCTGCCCACCCATGTTCCGGTGCTGCTGCATCGCGACGTGCCCGGGGCGATCGCCGAGTTCTGGCGCGACACGCGCTCGCGCTACGACCTGCTGAAGGGCGACCGCAGCCGCCCGGTGATGCCGCCCGAGCAGCTCTTCCTGAGCGAGGAAGCCTTCTTCCTCGCGTTGAAGGACCGGCCGCGGATCGCGATCGGAGCCGACAGCAAGCTCGCCGATGCGGCCCTGCCGCTGCCGGAGCTGGCGGTGGAGCGCAAGGCGACCGATCCGCTCCACAAGTTCAAGGCCTTCCAGGCGGGTGAGTGGGGCCGCGACGGCGGCCGCATCCTGCTGCTGGCCGATTCGCCGGGCCGGCGCGAGACGATGGCCGAGTTTCTCGCCGAATACGGCCTCAAACCCGCGGCGAGCGCCGATTTCGCCGGTTTCCTCGATACCGACGCGCCGCTCGCGCTCGGGGTCGCGCCGCTTGCCGCCGGCTTCCTGCTGCCCGACGCGAAGATCGCGGTGGTCACCGAGGCCGAGCTGTACGCCACCACCGCCCGCAGCCGCGCCCGCCGCGAGTCGAAGAAGGCGGCGACGATGGAGGGCTGGCTGCGCGACCTCTCCGAACTCAAGCTGGGCGATCCGGTGGTCCATGTGTCGCACGGCATCGGCCGCTACCTCGGCCTCATCCACATGAACCTCGGCGAGGGCGACACCGAGTTCCTGCACCTGGAATACAACGGGGGCGACAAGCTCTACGTGCCGGTGTCGCAGCTGCATGTGATCACCCGCTACGCCGGTGCCGACCCGGAGGCGGTCGATCTGCACCGCCTCGGCTCCGGCCAGTGGGAAAAGGCCAAGAAGAAGGCGGCGATGCAGGTGCGCGACACCGCCGCCGAACTGCTGGCGCTCTACGCCCAGCGCGCCGCCCGCCCCGGCCACCGTTTCGATTTCAAGCAGCACGACCTCGAAGCCTTCGCCGAGGCCTTCGGCTTCGAGACCACGCCCGACCAGCAGGCCGCGATCGACGCGGTGGTGGGCGACATGAAGTCCGGCCGGCCGATGGACCGCCTGGTGTGCGGCGACGTCGGCTTCGGCAAGACCGAAGTCGCGCTGCGGGCTGCCTTCATCGCGGTGGCCGACGGCAAGCAGGTGGTGGTGCTGTGCCCGACCACGCTGCTGGCCGAACAGCACTACCAGACCTTCGCCGACCGCTTCGCCGACTGGCCGATCAAGATCGCCGAGCTGTCGCGCTTCAAGTCCGCCAAGGAACAGGCCGAAGCGCTCAAGCAGCTGGGCGAAGGCAAGGTGGACATCATCATCGGTACCCACCGCCTGCTGCAGAAGGACGTGCTGTTCAAGCGCCTCGGGCTGGTGATCATCGACGAGGAACACCGTTTCGGGGTGCGCCAGAAGGAAGCCTTGAAGCAGCTGCGCAGCGAGGTCGACATCCTGACGCTGACCGCCACGCCGATCCCGCGCACGCTGGGGCTGGCGATGGAGGGGCTGCGCGAGTTCTCCGTGATCGCCACCGCGCCGCAGAAGCGCCTCGCGATCAAGACCTTCGTGCAGCGCTGGAGCAAGGGCATCGTGCGCGAGGCGGTGCTGCGCGAATTCAAGCGCGGCGGCCAGGTGTATTTCCTCCACAACGAGGTCGACACCATCGAGAACGTGCGCAACGAGCTGGCGGAGCTGCTGCCGGAAGCGCGCATCGTCGTCGGCCACGGCCAGCTGCCGGAGCGCGAGCTGGAACGCGTGATGCGCGACTTCACCCAGCAGCGCGCCAACCTGCTGCTGTGCACCACCATCATCGAAACCGGCATCAACATCCCCACCGCCAACACCATCGTCATCAACCGCGCCGACCGCTTCGGGCTGGCCCAGCTGCACCAGCTGCGCGGCCGCGTCGGGCGGTCGCACCACCAGGCCTACGCTTACCTGCTGACGGACGCCCACGCCAAGCCCACCGCGCAGGCGCAGAAGCGGCTGGAAGCGATCTCGATGATGGAAGAGCTGGGCTCCGGCTTCTACCTGGCGATGCACGACCTGGAGATCCGCGGCGCCGGCGAGGTGCTGGGCGAGAACCAGTCGGGCGAGATCCAGCAGGTCGGTTTCAGCCTCTACACCGAAATGCTCAAGCGCGCGGTCAAGGACCTGCAGGCCGGCAAGGAGCCGGACCTGTCGCAGCCGCTGGAGGTCGTCTCCGAGATCAACCTGCACACCCCGGCGCTGCTGCCCACCGACTACTGCCCCGACGTGCAGGAACGGCTGACGCTGTACAAGCGCC
The DNA here is from genome assembly GCF_001682385.1 of Azoarcus olearius. Taxonomy (NCBI): domain Bacteria; kingdom Pseudomonadati; phylum Pseudomonadota; class Betaproteobacteria; order Rhodocyclales; family Zoogloeaceae; genus Azoarcus; species Azoarcus olearius. The sequence goes on along the minus strand of NZ_CP016210.1, from coordinate 1,934,294 downwards.
TCGCCAACTGCGAATCCGAGGACGACCTGCGCGCGCTGCAGGAAGAGCTGATCGACCGCTTCGGTGAACTGCCGCCGCAAACCGTCGCGCTGATCGAAACCCATCGCCTGCGGCTGCTGGTGCAAAGCCGCGGCGTGCAGAAGCTGGACGCCTCCGAGGCGCAGATCAGCGTGCAGTTCGGGCCCAATCCGCCGATCGACCCGGCCAAGGTCATCTTCCTGATCCAGAAGGACAAAAGCACCAAGATGGCCGGCCCCGACAAGCTCATCCGCCGCGCCAACCTGCCCGACCTGCGCCAGCGCGTGAAGGCGGTGCGCGAACTGCTGGATGCGGTGAAGCTGTAGCCCTCGCCCGCTGGAGACGCCCATGCTCATCAACTGCATCGCCTACCAGCACGGCCGCAAGCTCGCGGCGCTGGACGTGGAGGAAATCTCCGACTACCTGCAGAAGCCGGACTGCTTCGTGTGGGTGGCGCTGAAGGACGCCACGCCGGAGGAAATGGCGCAGATGAAGGAGGAGTTCAACCTCCACGAACTTGCCGTCGAGGACGCCAACCACGGCCATCAGCGCCCCAAGGTGGAGGAGTACGACGACGAGGTGTTCGGCGTGATGCACCTGATCGAGGAGGAAGGCAACCAGCTCGTCGTCGGCGAGGTGCACGCCTTCGTCGGCCGCAACTACATCCTCTCGGTACGCAACGGCAGCAAGCAGAACTTCCTTGGCGTGCGCGCGCGCTGCGAGCGCGAACCGAAGATGCTGGCGAAGGGCTCGGGCTACGTGTTCTACGCGCTGATGGATGCGGTGGTGGACCGCTACTTCCCGCTGATCGAAAAGCTGGAGACCGACCTGGAGGCGATGGAGGAACGCATCTTCACCAAGGGCGCCGCGCGCTCCAACATCCGCCGCCTCTACCGCCTGAAGCGCAAGGTCACGGTGCTCAAGCACGCGGTGACGCCGCTGATGGAAGCGACCGGCAAGCTGCACAGCGGCCGCGTGCCGCCGGTGTGCGCCAACAGCCGCGAGTACTTCCGCGACGTCTATGATCACCTCACCCGCCTCAACGCCACGCTGGACAGCGTGCGCGAGACCATCGCGACCGCAATCCAGGTCAACCTGTCGATGGTGACGATCGACCAGACCGAGGTGAGCAAGCGCCTCGCCGCCTGGGCAGGCATCTTCGCGGTGGCGACCGCCTTTGCCGGCATCTGGGGCATGAACTTCTCCCACATGCCGGAACTGGACTGGAAGTACGGCTATCCGCTGGCGCTGCTGCTGATCGGCGGTTCCTGCGGTTTCCTCTACTGGCGCTTCAAGAAAGCCAACTGGCTGTAGCCGCGCCTCAGTGCAGCGTGGCGCCGCGCCCGGCGTGGCCGAGTTCGGCATGCGGACGGCCGAACAGATAGCCCTGGAAACTCTGGCAGCCGTGGCGCAGCAGGAAGTCGTGCTGCTCCGCGGTTTCCACGCCCTCGGCCAGCACATCCAGCCCCAGGCTCTGGCCCAGCGCGATAATGGTGCGGGCGATGATCGCGTCGTTGGGATCGGTCATCACGTCGCGCACGAAGGAGCGGTCGATCTTGAGCTGGTCCAGCGGCAGGCGCTTGAGGTAGGCGAGCGAGGAATAGCCGGTGCCGAAGTCGTCGAGCGAAAAGCCCACGCCCAGCCGCTTCAGGCGGTCCATGCGCTCGATTGCGTCCTCCACGTCTTCCAGCAGCAGGCTCTCGGTCAGTTCCAGCTTGAGCCGCCCCGGGGCCACGCCGGTGCGCTGCAGGACACGCTCGACCTGGTCGCAGAAGCCCGGGTGGCGGAACTCGCGCACGCTGACATTGACCGCCAGCGTCAGATGCGCGGTTTCCGGATCGGCCGCCCACTCCGCCAGTTTGTCGCAGGCGTTCTCCAGCACCCAGCGTCCCAGCGGCAGGATCAGGCCGGTGCGTTCGGCCAGCGGAATGAAGGCTGCGGGCGACACCAGCCCCTGTTCCGGGTGATGCCAGCGCACCAGCGCCTCGGCGCCGGTCATCCGCCCGTCGCGGTCCAGCTGGGGCTGGAACAGCAGCGCGAAGTTGCCCTGGCGCAGGCTGCGGCGCAGCTCGGATTCGAGCGCGGAATGCGCATCCACCGTGGCCTGCATCACCGGATCGAAGAAGCGCAGCGTGTTACGGCCGGCTTCCTTGGCCTGGTACATCGCAAGGTCGGCGCGCTTGAGCAGTTCGGCGATCTCGGCGTCGGCGGCATCGAACAGCGTGATGCCGATGCTGGGCGTGCTGTGGGCCTCGCGGCCGTCGAGCTGGTAGGCGTCGTTGAGCGCGGCAAGAATCTTCTCGCCCGCGGATTCGGCCTGGCGCGCTGCCGCGCCCTTGTCGCGGTCGAGGTCTTCAAGCATCACGACGAATTCGTCGCCGCCGAGGCGGGCGACGGTGTCGGCCTCACGCACGCAGGCGGACAGCCGCGCCGCCACCTGGCGCAGCAGCATGTCGCCGTACTGGTGGCCCTGGGTGTCGTTGAGCGTCTTGAAGTTGTCGAGGTCGATGAACAGCAGTGCGCCGTGGTGGCGGCTGCGCGCATGGGTGGCGAGCGCATGGCGCAGGCGGTCCATCAGCAGGCGGCGGTTGGGCAGCCCGGTCAGCGGATCGTAGAAGGCGAGATGGCGGATCTCGTCCTCGGCGGCCTTGTAGGAGCTGACGTCGTGGCAGTGGCCATGCCACAGCGTCGCGCCGTCGCGTTCGCGCTGCGGGGTGGCGAACACGCTCATCCAGCGGTAGCCGCCGCCCGCGCGTTCGATGCGGTATTCGCACACCCAGGGCTGCAGGGTTTCGGCCGAGCGGCGGATCGCGCCGGCGACCACCTCGCGGTCGTCGGGGTGGATTGCCGCCAGCACCGCCGAACCGTCACGCGCCGCGACCTCGGGCGTGATCCCGAACATGGTGTGCAGGCCGCGGCTGGCATACGGGAATTCGATGTGCCCGTCCGCGCAGCAGCGGAACTGGTAGATCACCCCGGGCACGTTGTCCGCGATCTTCTCCAGCCGTTCGCGCAGTTCGCGCTGCACCGCCTCGCCGCGCCGCAGTTCGCGGTCGCGCTCTTCGAGCGCCTTGATGCTGCCCTGCTGGCGCAGCAGCATCGCCACCAGGCCGAGGCCGAAGGCGCCGAGCAGCACGATCATCGCGGTCGAGGTGCTGCCGAGCCGGTCCAGCGCGGCCCGCTGCGCGGAAGCCTGCTGCATCGAACGCTGGAACACCGCGTCGTTGAGGCGCTGGAGATCGCTCCGCAGCACCGCGACTTCGTCGACATGGCGCACGAGCGTCGCGGCCGCGGTGTCGCCGCGCTGCAGGCTGGCGTCGATACCTTCCAGCACGGCGTCCAGCCGCGCGCTGATCTCGCCCACGCCGTCGAAGCGCGAGTCACCGTAGCTGGCGGCGTTGTCGCGCTGGCGCAGGAAGGCCATGTCGAGGCCGAAGGCAAGCCGTTGCAGGTGTTCCGGGGTGGGCGCGGCGGCGGCAAGCTCCAGCTTGGCCTCGAGTTCGAGCACGTCGGTCAGCAAAGCCGCGAAGTCGCGCTCCTTGTACAGCGAGGTCAGCGGCAGCGCCGACGCGATCCGTCCGACGCTGGACGACAGCAGCATCACGCCCGCCAGCGAACCGACGAACACGATCAGCGCCAGCAGCGGAAAGCGGTTGCGATGGACGCGGGCCAACCACGCACGCACGGCGTTCATCGGGCGACTCCCCGGCGGCAACGCACCACCGCGGCCGACTGCAGGGATGGGCTCATTCGGCCACCGCCTCGATGCTGCGGATGAGCCACACCCAGCGCAGCCGGTAGATCGGATCATCCAGTGCCGGGCTCATGTCGCGCGGGTAGATGATGCGGAACGGCCCCTTGTTGCGCACGCTCATCGGCTTGCCGTCGCGGCGGGTGGCCAGCAGCACCGGCCAGCGCATCCAGTCGGCGCGCGGCAGCAGCTGCGAAAAACCATCGAGCGCGGCCACGCGCACCGCCAGGGCATCGCCCAGGCCGGCGGCCTTCAGCACGTCGCGCAGCAACACGCCCTGGTAGACGCCGTCGTCCGCCGGCCAGAACGTGGCGGTGCGCACCTCGTGCAGCCCCAGCGCCTCGATGTCGGCCAGGGACAACTCGCGCACGCTGCCAGCGCTAGCGAAGCGCAGGGTCTGCGAGGCATCGGGATGCGCGGCCGCGGGCAGCCGTACCGGTTCGGGCACCGGACCCGCGGCGGCGAAGGCCACCCCGCAGGACAGGCAGCAACAGGCGAGCAGGACGGCGGCGCGAAGCTTCATCGGCGCGGTTGGGCGAACGGAAAATCGCGCGATTATAGTGGTTTACACCTAGCCGGGGCCGGCCCGATCGCGCGCGCAGCGGGGCATGCGTCACGCCCCGCGGCATCGACACCGCCGCAGGCGAGCCGAAGCCCTTCGGAGTTACAATTCCGCCTTTTCCAGGCCGCATCCGGGAGCGCCTCATGTCTGTCGCCCAGACCGAAAACCTCAACATCGCCACCGTCGACCACATGCCGTCGCCCGAAGAGATCAAGGCGCGCGTGCCGCTGTCCGACCGCGCGGCGGCCACCGTGCTGGCGGGGCGCAAGGCGCTCGCCGACATCCTCGAAGGCCGCGACAAGCGCCTGTTCGTCGTCGTCGGCCCCTGCTCCATCCACGACCCGGTCGCCGGGCTGGACTACGCGCGGCGCCTGAAGGCGCTCGCCGACGAAGTCTCCGACACCATGCTGCTGGTGATGCGCGTCTATTTCGAGAAGCCGCGTACCTCGACCGGCTGGAAGGGCTTCATCAACGACCCCTTCATGGACGACTCCTTCCGCATCGACGTGGGCATGGAAAAGGCCCGCCGCTTCCTGCTCGACGTGTGCGAGATCGGCCTGCCCACCGGCACCGAGGCGCTGGACCCGAACGCGCCCCAGTACTACGGCGACCTGGTGACGTGGACCGCGATCGGTGCCCGCACCTCGGAATCGCAGACCCACCGGGAGATGGCCTCCGGGCTGTCGACCCCGGTGGGCTTCAAGAACGCCACCGACGGCGATCTTGAAGTGGCGATCAACGCGATCATCTCGGCGGCGCACCCGCACAGTTTCCTCGGCATCAACGGCCAGGGTCAGTCCGCCATCCTGCGCACCCGCGGCAACCGCCACGGCCATGTGGTGCTGCGCGGCGGCGGCGGCCGCCCCAACTACGACACGGTGTCGGTGTCGCTTGCCGAGCAGGCGCTGGCCAAGGCCAAGCTGCCGGTGAACATCGTGGTCGATTGTTCGCACGCCAACTCGTGGAAGAAGCCCGAGTTGCAGCCGCTGGTGATGAAGGACGTGATCCACCAGATCCGTGAAGGCAACCGCTCGGTGGTCGGGCTGATGATCGAGAGCAACCTCGAAGCCGGCAACCAGGCGATCCCGGCCGACCTGTCGCAGCTGAAGTACGGCTGTTCGGTCACCGACGCCTGCGTGGGCTGGGACACGACGGTGGACATGATCCGCAGCGCCCACGGCGTGCTGCGCGACGCGCTGGCCCGCCGGGAGCGCGCATGAACCTTGTCGTGCAGGGCGCGGACGTCGATACGGTCGCGCTCAAGGCGCTCGCCAAGCTCACCGCGGCGCGCGGCATCGAGCAGGTCACGGCCGAGTCCTTCCGCCTGCTGGGCGCGCAACCCGTGGAGGGCATCGCCGCCCACTGCGCCGCGGCGGCGCTCGACTGGGCCTGGATCGAGGACGGACGCCGGCTGAGCGACTTCGGCCTCTTCGTCACCGACATGGACTCGACGCTGATCAACATCGAGTGCATCGACGAGATCGCCGACATGCAGGGGCTGAAGGCCGAGGTGGCGGCGATCACCGAGGCCGCAATGCGCGGCGAGATCGACTTCCGCGAATCGCTCACGCGCCGGGTCGCGCTGCTGGCCGGCCTGCCGGAAACCGCGCTGGAAGCGGTGTACCGCGAACGCCTGCAGCTCAACCCCGGCGCCGAGCGGCTGCTGAAGGGGCTGCAGGCGGCCGGGATCACCACGGTGCTGGTGTCGGGCGGCTTCACCTACTTCACCAGCCGGCTGCAACAACACCTCGGCTTCGACCACGCCTACGCCAACGTGCTGGAGGTGACCGACGGCCGCCTGACCGGCCGGGTGGTGGGCGACATCGTGGATGGGGCGGCGAAGGCCGCGCACCTGGTGCGCCTGCGCGACCAGCTTGGGCTCGCGCCCGCCCAGGTGATCGCCGCCGGCGACGGAGCCAACGACATCCCGATGCTGAGCGCCGCCGGCTTCGGCGTTGCCTACCGGGCCAAGCCGGTGCTGCGCACCGTGGCCAGCTGCTGTCTCGACCACGTCGCGCTCGACGGCATCCTCAAGTTTTTCGACTGAAGCGCAGGGATCAGCCGGCGGTCGCGACCGCCTCGGTCAGCCGCCCGCTCTGCATCCGCAGCACGCGGCCGCAGCGGGCGGCGAGATGTTCGTCGTGCGTTACCAGGATCAGCGTGGTACCTGCCTCGCGGTTGAGGCTGAACATCAGCTCGATGACCGCGCGCCCGGTTTCCGCGTCGAGATTGCCGGTGGGCTCATCTGCCAGCAGCAGGCGCGGATCGGGCGCGAAGGCGCGGGCGAGCGCAACGCGCTGCTGCTCGCCCCCGGACAAATGCTTGGGATAGTGGCGCAGCCGCCCGCCCAGACCAACCCGCTCCAGCCAGCGCACCGCCACCGCGCGGGCGTCGCTGTTGCCGGCCAGCTCCAGCGGCAGCATCACGTTCTCCAGCGCGGTCAGCGCCGGCAGCAGCTGGAAGGACTGGAACACGAAGCCGACCGATTCGCCGCGCAGCGCCGCGCGCTCGTCCTCGTCGAGCTGGAACAGGTCGCGCCCCTGTATCTTCACGGTGCCGCCGGCGGGAACATCCAGCCCGGCAAGCAATCCCAACAGCGTCGATTTGCCCGAGCCGGATGCGCCCACGATGGCGACGGATTCGCCCGCGTCCACCGAGAAGCACACATCCTCGAGGATGTGCAGTTCGCCCTGGCCCTCGGCCACCGGCACCCGCTTGGCGAGCCGATCGACCTCGATAACCGGAATGGAGAATTCAATGCCGCTGCGATCCATCGTCACCCTGCTGTTCATCATGTTGTCGGGCGCCGCGCAGGCCGCCACCATCCTGGTGTGGGGTGACAGCCTCTCGGCCGGCTATGGCCTGAAGAACGGACAGGCCTGGCCCACCCTGCTGCAGACGCGCCTTGCCCGCGAAGGGTTCCGCCACACGGTCGTCAACGACAGCGTGTCGGGCGAGACCTCGGCCGGCGGGCGCTCCCGGCTGCCGGCCGCGCTCGCGCGCCACAAGCCGGACATCCTGATCCTCGAACTCGGCGCCAACGACGGCTTGCGCGGTCTGCAGCCCGCCGTGCTGGCGGAAAACCTGGGCGCGATGATCGACACCGCGCACAAGGCCGGCGCCAAGGTGCTACTGGTGGGCATGCGCATGCCGCCGAACTACGGCACAAGCTACACCACCCGCTTCGAAGCCGCCTTTGCCGACGTCGCGCGCGAGCGCAAGGTGCGGCTGGTGCCTTTCCTGTTCGACGGCTTTGCCGACAAGCCGGAGCTTTTCCAGGCCGACGGCATCCACCCGGCCGCCGACGCGCAGCAGCTGATGCTCGACACCCTGTGGCGCAGCGGCCTGCGCGACATGCTCAAGGGCTGAAGGGCCTCAGCCCAGCCTCAGCCGCGCCGGCCCCGTCTCCATGCATCCGATGACGCGGGCCGGACTGCCCTGTACCGCAGCCACCGTCGCCAGCACTTCGTCGGCCACTTCGGGGGCACAGGCGACGAGCAGCCCGCCCGAGGTCTGCGGATCGGTCAGCAGCTTGCGCTGCCAGTCCTCGAAATCCGCCGGCAACTCGACGTCCTCGCCGTAGCTCGCCCAGTTGCGGGCGGAGGCGCCGGTGGCGACGCCGTCGCGCACGAGGCCCACCGCCTCTTCGATCAGCGGCAGCGCATCGAACGACAGGCGGGCCGCGAGGCCGGCGCCGCGGCACATCTCCAGCAGGTGCCCCGCAAGGCCGAAGCCGGTCACGTCGGTCACCGCGTGCACGCCCTCCACCGCCGCCAGACGGGCGCCGGCGCGGTTCAGCGTCGTGGTCCAGCGCAGCATTTCGGCGTAGCCCTCCGCGCTCAGCAGGCCCTTCTTGAGCCCCGCGGAGAGCACGCCGACGCCGAGCGGTTTGGTAAGGAGCAGCACGTCGCCGGCGCGGGCCCCGGCATTGGTGCGAACCTGCGCGGGATCCACCACGCCGATGCCGACCAGCCCGTAGATCGGTTCGAGCACATCGATTGAATGACCGCCCGCGATCGGGATGCCCGCCTCGCGGCACACCGCGGCCCCGCCTTCCAGCACGCGCGCGATCACCTCGCGCGGGAGCTTGTCGAGCGGCATGCCGACCACCGCCAGCGCCATGATCGGCGTGCCGCCCATGGCATAGACGTCCGACAGCGCGTTGGTCGCCGCGATGCGGCCGAAGTCGTAAGGATCGTCGACGATGGGGGTGAAGAAGTCGGTGGTGGCCACCACCGCCTGGCGCTCGTTCAGCCGGTAGACCGCGGCATCGTCCGCGGTTTCGGTGCCGACCAGCAGGTCGGGCGGGACGATGCCCGGCGGCATGCCGGAGAGCATTTCGGCGAGCACCGCGGGCGCGATTTTGCAGCCGCATCCGCCGCCGTGGGAAAATTGCGTGAGCCGGATTTTTTCCATGTTCCAGAAAGGAGTGGCGCCGCAGGACGCGGCACCCGAAACCATGCAGAAAGGCGTTGCGACCGTAGCACAGCGAGGCGAGTTTGACGAGATCATCGACGCCCGCACCCCGGCCGAGTTCGCCGAAGACCATATTCCCGGCGCGATCAACCTGCCGGTGCTGGACGACGCGCAGCGCGCCACCGTCGGCACCATCTACGTGCAGCAGTCCGCCTTCGAAGCGCGCCGCATCGGCGCCGCGATGGTGGCCGAGAACATCGCCCGCCACCTCTATGCCCACCTGCAGGACAAACCGAAGCGCTGGCGTCCGCTGGTGTATTGCTGGCGCGGCGGCCAGCGCAGCGGCGCCTTCACCACCTGGCTGCGGATGATCGGCTGGGACGCCTGCCAGCTCGAAGGCGGCTACAAGCGCTTCCGTCACGTCGTGATCGAAGAGCTGGCACAGCTCGCACCGGCGTTCGACTGGCGCGTCGTCGGCGGCGCCACCGGCAGCGCCAAGACGCGCATCCTCGAGGCACTGGCCGCTGCCGGTGCCCAGGTCGTGGACCTCGAAGGACTGGCGGCGCACAAGGGTTCGGTGCTGGGTGGGCTGCCGGATCGCCCGCAACCCACCCAGAAGGGTTTCGAAACCGCCCTGCACGCGGTGCTGAGCGGACTCGATCCGGCCCGCCCGGTGTTCGTCGAGGCGGAAAGCCGCAAGATCGGCCGCATCTTCCTGCCCGATCCATTGCTGTTCGCCATCCGCAAAGCACCCTGCATCGTGGTGGAGGCGAGCCGCGAGGCGCGGCTGGAATACCTGGTGCGCGACTACGCCTACCTCGGCGACGATACTGCCCGCCTGCAGGGCCTGATCGAGAAGCTGCGCGGGCTGCAGAGCAACGAGCGCATCGACAACTGGCTCGCGCTGGCGCAGGCGCGTGCGCTGCCGGCCTTGTTCGGCGAACTCGTCGACCACCACTACGACCCCCTCTACCGGCGATCGCAAAACGGCAGTTACCAAGGCTACGCGGCGGCGCCGCGCATCGTCACCGACGACCTCGGGCCGCACAACATACCGGCGCTCGCGCGCGAGATCCTCTCGATGGCGACGAACCGGGACTGAGAATCAGGGCAAGGGAATCAGACCGCCGCCATTGACCGCGCAGATGCGCTGCAGCGCGGCCGGGCGCGGCTGGGCGACCTCGCCCTGCTCGAACGCGACCACGCTCCAGCCCGCGGGCAGACGCTGGAGCAACTCGTGGGGCGCAAGCAGGAAATCCGGATTGCTCGGTTTGCCGAAGCGTTCGTTGCCGGCCATGAAGGTTTCGTAGATCAGCACGCCGCCGGCACCGAGCAACGCCAGCATCGCGTCGAAGCGCGGGCGGTAAAGGTAGTTGGTGACCACCACCGCGTCGAACCGGCGCCCGTCGTAGGGCCAGGCGCCCGCCTCCAGATCGACCTGACGGGTGCGCACATGCGGCACACCGGCAAGCAGTTCGAGCGCCACGCCGTCACGGTCGGCCGCCTCCACGCGGAATCCGCGCTGGGCCAGCCAGCGGGCGTGGCGGCCGCCGCCACAGGCAAGGTCCAGCACCTCACCGCCGGCAGCGATCAACGGCGCAAATCGGGTCACCCACGGAGAGGGCGCGGTCAGGCTGGAATGCATGCGTCTGTCCTTCGGCAAGAGACCTCTCGCCAGCGGCGGAAGTCCGGAAAACGGTTGGCGCAAGCCGTGCTTGCAGCGGATATGACAGATTCTACGCCAGCCGTTCGTGACGCCGGGCCCACCTGGGCCGCCATACGGGCTGCCGGCGATACGCGGCGGCGCGGAACTGTGCTATAGAAGCGCGGTGCCCACATAAAGAACCTCGCGCTTGCTAATCCAATCGAGGTAATCCGAAAACGGGAGTCCCGTGAGTCGCGCACAACCGAAACCGTTCTCGTCCCCCATAAGGCATGGGTCGATGGCCCGCCTTCACGGGCTCGTTCCGCTGCTCGGCGCCAGCATGCCGGCGCTTGCGGCGGAAGCAGATGCGGCCGGCGGCGGTCTGACGGCGTTTGCGATCGGCCTGGTGGCGGTCGCGCTCGCCGGCTTCGGTGCCGGCGCCTGGTGGCGCCGCCCCCGCGTCGAGGCAGCCGGCGAGGCGGTTCTGCCGGCCCCGGATGCGCGCGGCTTGCTCGAACTCATCGCGATGGCCTCGGACTGGGTATGGACCACCGACGCAGACCATCGCTACACCCGGATCGGCGAAGGACTGCGCAACCGCCCGGGGCTCGACCCCCGCGCCCTGCTCGGCCGCCGCCCGTGGGAGCAGGCCTGGGATGAATGCGAGCCGGTCGACTGGCTGCGCTACCGCACCCAGGTCGAACAACGCGACGCGGTCACGCTGCAGATCACCTGCAAGGGCAGCGACGGCGCGCTGCACTACCTCGAACTCATCGGCCGGCCACTGGTGCGCAACGGCGAATTCGCCGGCTACCAGGGCATCGGCCGCGACCTGACCGAGCAGGTGGCCACCGAACGCGCGCTGCAGGAAAGCCAGCAGCGCTATTTCGAAGTGGTGGAAGCGGTCAACGAGGTCATCTTCCGCACCGACACCCAGGGGCGGCTCAGCTTCATCAACGGCGTGTGGCGCAACATCACCGGCTACCGGGTGGAACAGAGCCTGGGAAAGCCGCTGGTCGATTTCTTTCACCCGGACGACCGCGGCGGCGCCAGCGAACAACTGCTGGCGGTGGCCAGCGGACGACTGCCCGAATGCCATTTCGAGCTGCGCCTGCGCACCCGCGAAGGGGAAATCCGCTGGATCGAGGCCGCCTGCCGCCCGATCACCGACGCGGCCGGGAGCCGGCTCGGTATCGCCGGCACGCTGGATGACATCTCGTCGCGCAAGGTGGCCGAACTCACGCTGAAGAACATCAACCAGGAACTCGAAGCACGGGTGCGCATGCGCACCTCCGAACTGGAAGCCTCCAACCGCGAACTCGAGGCCTTCTCGTATTCGGTCTCGCACGACCTGCGCGCGCCGCTGCGCGCGATCGACGGCTTTGCCCGCATCCTCGAAGAAGAGCTGGAAGAAAAGCTGGATGAAACGGCGCGCAGTCACCTCGACCGCATCCGCAAGGCAACGCAGCGGATGGCGCATCTGATCGATGCGCTGATCGAACTCGCCCGCCTCACCCGCCAGTCGCTGCACAAGGAAACCTTCGACATCTCCGAACTCGCGCTGCAGGTGGTCGAAGAACTGCGTGCCGAGGAGCCCGAGCGCGAAGTCGAAGTGGAAATCACCCGCGGCCTCATCGTCACCGCCGACCGCACGCTGGTGCGCGTGCTGATCGAAAACCTGCTGCGCAACGCGTGGAAGTTCTCCTCGCGCCAGGCCGTCGCGCGAATCGCCTTCCGTGCCGAGCGCGAACGCGAACGCCGCGTGTTCTGCGTGGCCGACAACGGCGCGGGCTTCGACATGGCCTTCGCGGCCAACCTCTTCCGCCCCTTCCACCGCCTGCACAACGCCACCGAGTTCTCCGGCACAGGCATCGGGCTTGCAACAGTGCAGCGCATCATCCAGCGCCACGGCGGGGTCATCTGGGCCCAGTCCAAACCCGGTGAAGGCGCGCGCTTCTACTTCACGCTCGGGAGCTGAACCCCCATGCAACGCCAGCCCTTCAACTAATCCGCCAACACGCGCCGCCCCCGTGAGAAGTAACATGGAGGCGTTTTGTGCACTGCAGTACAATACGGGCGTTTCCCGGGGTTACGGGCCGGCCGGCTCACCCCGTTCAAGAACAGATTCAATCCACCGGGCAGCCGCCGATGAAAGACAAGCACTACCTCTCTCCCTTGCTCGAGCCGCGCTCGGTCGGCGTCATCGGTGCCAGCGAGCGCGAGTCTTCGCTGGGCAACGTGCTGGTCCGCAACATGCTCGACGCGGGTTACAAGGGCCGCCTGTTCGCGATCAATCCCAAGCACGACACGGTGCTCGGCATCCCCTGTTACAAGTCGGTGGAAGACGTGCCCCACCGGCTCGACCTCGCGGTCATCGCGGTGCGCGCCGAAAAGGTTGCCGCCATCGTAGATAGCTGCGGACGCGCCGGGGTCAAGGCGGTCATCGTGCTGTCGTCCGGCTTCTCCGAAACCGGTCCGCGCGGCGCGCTGTACGAGCGCCACGTCATCGAAGCCGCCCGCCGCCACAAGATCCGCCTGCTCGGCCCCAACTGCCTGGGCATCATGCGGCCGGAACTCGGCCTCAACGCCACCTTCGCCCACGCCAGCGCGGTCAAGGGCAGCATCGGCCTGATCTCGCAGTCCGGCGCGCTCTGCGCGGCGATTCTCGACTGGGCCAAGCCGAACAACGTCGGTTTCTCCGCGGTGGTGTCGCTCGGCACCTCGTCCGACATCGACTTCGGCGAGATCCTCGAATTCATGATCTCGGACCCCCGCACCGAGAGCATCTTCCTGTACGTCGAGGGCATCCGCGACGCGCGCCGCTTCATGAGCGCGCTGCGCGGCGCCGCCCGCGTGAAGCCGGTGCTGCTGGTCAAGGTCGGGCGCCATCCGGACGTCTCGCGCGCCATCCTGTCGCACACCGGCGCGCCGATCGGCGACGACGCGGTGTTCGACGCCGCGCTGCGCCGCGCCGGCGTCATCCGCCTGTACAACATGGGGCAGCTGTTTGCCGCCGCCAACGCGCTGTTCTCGCACTTCCGACCGCGCGGCAACCGGCTGGCGATCATCACCAACGGCGGCGGTCCCGGCGTGATGGCGGCCGACCGTGCCGCGGACCTCGGCATTCCGCTGTCGAACTTCTCCGAAGGCACGATGGAGAAGCTCAACGTCGCGCTGCCCGCGAGCTGGTCGCGCGGCAACCCGGTGGACATCCTCGGCGACGCGGACGTGGAGCGTTACCGCAAGGCAGTCCAGGCGGTGCTCGAAGGCCCGAACGTCGACGGCGTGCTGGTGATGCTGACCCCCCAGGCGATGACCGATCCGAGCGGCGTCGCCGACGCTCTGATCGAACTGGAAAAGACTGCCGACAAGCCGGTGGTCACCTGCTGGATGGGCGAGGACCTCGTCACCGACGCGCGCCACCGCTTCATCGAAGCCGGCATCCCCACCTTCCGCACGCCGGAACCGGCCGTCGAACTCTTCAGCCACATCTCGGCCTACTACCGCAACCAGAAGCTGCTGATGCAGACGCCGGCTTCGCTGTCGCACCTGTCGCCGCCGTCGATCGAGAGCGCGCGGCTGGTGATCGAGACCGCGCTCGCCGAGCGTCGCAAGGTGCTGAACGAGATGGAATCGAAGGCGCTGCTGGCGGCCTTCCGCATCCCCATCGCGCAGACCGTGATCGCGCGCTCTGCCACCGAGGCGATGGTGCTGGCCGAGGAGATCGGCCTGCCGGTGGTGATGAAGATCGACTCGCCGTCGATCATCCACAAGTCGGAATCCGGCGGCGTGCGGCTCAACCTCGGCAGCCTGGCGGCAGTCCGCACCGCCTATCAGGAAATCCAGGACGAGGTCCGCAAGAACCGCCCCGAAGCCGCGATCAACGGCGTCGCGATCGAACCGATGATCCTCAAGCGCAACGGCCGCGAGCTGATGGTCGGCGTACGGCGCGACCCGGTGTTCGGCCCGGTGATCACCTTCGGTGAAGGCGGCAACCGCGTCGAGGCCAACCGCGACGTGGCGGTGGCGCTGCCGCCGCTCAACAACTACCTGGCGGGTGACCTCATCCGCTCCACCCGGGTGCACCGCCTGCTCGGCGACTTCCGCAACCTGCCGCCGGTGGACATGGAGGCGCTGGAGCTGGTGCTGCTGCGCGTGTCGGAAATGGTCTGCGAGCTGCCGTGGATCACCGAGATGGACATCAATCCGCTGATCGTCGACGAGAACGGCGCGGTGGCGGTGGATGCCCGCATCGTGGTCGACAACGTCTCGCCCACCGCGGACCGCTACGACCACATGGCGATCCATCCCTACCCGTCGCACCTCACCAGCAAATGGACGGTGCCGGACGGCGTCGAGATCACGATCCGCCCGATCAAGCCGGAAGATGCGGAACTCGAGGTCGAGTTCGTGCGCGGACTGTCCACCGAGACCAAGTACTACCGCTTCATGAACACGATGCGCGAGCTGCCGCCGGCGATGGTGGCCCGCCTCACGCAGATCGACTACGACCGCGAGATGGCCTTCCTCGCCACCATCCAGGTGGACGGCGTGGAAAAGGAAATCGGCGTGTGCCGCTACGCGGTCAATCCCGATGGTGAATCCTGTGAGTTCGCCGTGGTGGTCGGCGACGAATGGCAGCACCGCGGACTTGCCCGCAAGCTGATGGGCGTACTGATCGAAACCGCGCGCAGCAAGGGGCTTTCGTACATGAACGGGGTCTTCCTCGCCAACAACGACCGCATGCTGAAGTTCGTGCAAGGCCTCGGCTTCGTGCTCACCAACGACCCGGACGACAGCACGATCAAGCTCGGCGTGCTGTCGCTGCAGGACTGACGCGATGGCCTCCGCGAGCATCGACACCCTCGACTTCCGCGGTCAGCCCGCGATTTCTCTGGCCACCGCGAGCGGCGCCCGTGCCGTCGTCGGTCTGTTCGGCGGCCAGGTGCTGTCCTGGAAGCCGGCCGGCGGCGAGGAGCGGCTTTACCTCAGCGACAGTGCCGTGTTCGACGGTGCCACCGCGATCCGCGGCGGCGTGCCGGTGTGTTTTCCGCAGTTCGCCACCGAAGGCGCCCTGCCGCGCCATGGCTTCGCGCGCAACCGGGCGTGGGCGGTGCGCACGCGTCGCACCGGCGACGACTTCGCGATGCTGGCGCTCGGACTCGACGCCGACGACGCCACCCGTGCGCTGTGGCCGCACGACTTCGACCTCGAACTCACAGTGCTGATCGAAGACAGCCGGCTCGAACTCGAACTGGAACTCACGAACACGGGTACCGACGATTTCGCCTTTACCGCCGCGCTGCACACCTACCTGCGCGTGCGCGAAGTCGAGGAATCACGGCTGGAAGGCCTGTACGGCAGCGAGTACCGCGACAGCGCGGACGGCGGCAAACTCAAGCGCGACAGCGGCGACGCCTTGCTGATCGAGGACGAGACCGACCGCATCTACCACGCGGTGCAGCGCCCGCTGCTGTTGCGCGAGTACGACCGCAGCCTCGGCATCAACGCCGAGGGCTTTCCGGACGTGGTGGTGTGGAACCCGTGGGAAACACGCTGCGCGGCGTTGCCGGACATGGCCGCGCTCGACTTCCGCCGCATGCTGTGCGTGGAGGCGGCCGTCGTACAGAACCCGGTGAGGCTGGCGCCGCAGGCGCAGTGGTGGGGCCGCCAGACCCTCGTCGCGCTGTAAATCACGACGTCGATCGTCCGCCGCGGCCTTGCCCCGGCGGCGGGCTTGCTGCACCATCCTGCCCCTTTTCCGCCGCGCCATGCCGGCGCGGCCTCCGCTTCAATCAGCCGAACGACATGCTGCCCCCGATCGAACACCGCATTGCCGATGAAATCGGCGTCTCCCCCCGCCAGGTGATGGCGGCCGTGCAACTGCTCGACGACGGCGCCACGGTGCCCTTCGTCGCGCGCTACCGCAAGGAAGCGACCGGCGGGCTGGACGACACCCAACTGCGCACGCTGGAAGAGCGGCTTGGCTACCTGCGCGAACTCGAAGACCGCCGCGCCACCGTGATCGCCTCGATCGACGAGCAAGGCAAGCTCACCCCCGCGCTGCGCGCCGAGGTCGAGAACGCCGACACCAAGCAGCGCCTCGAAGACCTCTACCTGCCCTACAAACCCAAGCGGCGCACCAAGGCCCAGATCGCCCGCGAAGCCGGCCTCGGCCCGCTCGCCGAAAGTCTGCTGGCCGATCCGACGCTGGACCCGGAAGCCGAGGCGGCGAAGTACTTCAACGTCGAAGCCGGCTTCGCCGACACCAAGGCCACGCTGGACGGCGCCCGCCAGATCCTGATCGAACAGTTCGCCGAAGACGCCGCGCTGCTCGGGGAATTGCGCGACTACCTGCAGGAACACGGCGAGGTGCGTTCCTCGGTGATCGAAGGCAAGGAGAACGAGGGTGCCAAGTTCCGCGACTGGTTCGACTTCCGCGAGCCGATCGCCACCCTGCCCTCGCACCGCGCGCTGGCGCTGCTGCGCGGCCGCAACGAAGGCGTGCTGCGGCTCGCGCTCGATATCGATCGCCCCGACGCGGACGCACCCCACCCCTGCGAAGGCCGCATCGCCGCGCGCTTCGGCATCCGCAACCAGGGCCGCGCCGCCGACCGCTGGCTGGCCGACACCGTGCGCTGGGCGTGGAGCGTGAAGATCTCGCTGCACCTCGAACTGGAGTTGATGGGCCAGTTGCGCGAGCGTGCCGAAGAGGAAGCGATCCGCGTCTTCGCGCGCAACCTCAAGGACCTGCTGCTCGCCGCGCCCGCCGGCACCCGCGCCACCATGGGCCTGGACCCCGGCATCCGCACCGGCGTGAAGGTCGCGGTGGTCGACGCCACCGGCAAGCTGGTCGATACCGCCACCGTCTACCCCTTCGAGCCGCGCCGCGACCGCGAAGGCACGCTGGCCACGCTGGCGGTGCTGGCGAAGAAACACAACGTGGAGCTGATCGCGATCGGCAACGGCACCGCCTCGCGCGAAACCGATGCGCTCGCCGCGGAGCTGCTCAAGCGCCATCCGGAGTTCAAGCTGACCAAGGTGGTGGTGTCCGAAGCCGGCGCCTCGGTGTATTCCGCTTCCGAACTCGCGGCGCGCGAATTCCCGGATGTGGACGTGTCGTTGCGCGGCGCGGTGTCGATCGCCCGCCGCCTGCAGGACCCGCTCGCGGAACTGGTGAAGATCGACCCGAAGTCGATCGGCGTCGGCCAGTACCAGCACGACGTGAACCAGGGCAAGCTCGCCAAGAGTCTGGACGCGGTGGTGGAAGACTGCGTGAACGCGGTCGGCGTGGATGTGAACACCGCCTCTGCGCCGCTGCTGGCGCGCATCTCCGGGCTCAATGCCACGCTCGCCGCCAACATCGTCGAGCACCGCAACGCCAATGGGCCGTTTGCCAGCCGCGACGCGCTGAAGAACGTGCCCCGCCTCGGCCCCAAGACCTTCGAGCAGGCCGCCGGCTTCCTTCGCATTCCCGCCGGCGACAACCCGCTCGACGCGTCTTCGGTCCACCCCGAAGCCTATCCGGTGGTCGAACGCATCCTCGCCCGGGTGCAGAAGAGCGTGCGCGAACTGATGGGCAACAGCAGCTTCCTCAAGGCCCTGAAGCCGGCGGAATTCACCGACGAACGCTTCGGCCTGCCGACGG
This sequence comes from Azoarcus olearius, assembly GCF_001682385.1. Classification (NCBI taxonomy): domain Bacteria; kingdom Pseudomonadati; phylum Pseudomonadota; class Betaproteobacteria; order Rhodocyclales; family Zoogloeaceae; genus Azoarcus; species Azoarcus olearius. The sequence continues at coordinate 1,916,254 of NZ_CP016210.1, read as the reverse complement.
TGCAGGACATCCTCTCCGAACTCGAAAAGCCCGGCCGTGACCCGCGCCCCGAATTCCGCACCGCCAGCTTCCGCGAAGGCATCGAAACGCTGAAGGACCTGGAGCCCGGCATGATGCTGGAAGGCGTGGTCACCAACGTCACCAACTTCGGCGCTTTCGTCGACATCGGCGTGCATCAGGACGGTCTGGTGCACATCTCGGCGTTGGCCGAACGCTTCGTCAAGGATCCGCACAGCGTGGTCAAGGCGGGCCAGGTGGTGAAGGTCAAGGTGCTGGAAGTGGACATCCCGCGCAACCGCATCGCGCTGACCATGCGCATGGGCGACGAGGCCGCCCCCAAGCGCGCCGACGATCAAGGCGGACGCCGTCCGGCCGCGGGCGGCCGTCCTGGCGGCCAGCGCCCCGCTGCGCAACGCCAGCCCGAGCGTGCCCCATCCAACAATGCGCTCGCCGCCGCATTCGCCCGCGCGCGCACCAAGTAAGCGGAATTCACCATGACGGTCGTCTACGGCATCAAGAACTGCGACACGATGAAGAAGGCCTTCAGCTGGCTCGGCGAGCACGGCGTGGCCCATCGCTTCCACGACTATCGCAAGGACGGGCTGGATGCCGACACCGTGCGCGGCTGGTGCGCGCAGGTGGGCTGGAAGGCGCTGGTCAACACCCGCGGCACCACCTGGCGCAAGCTCAGCCCGGAACAGCAGGCCATCGGCAGTGACGAAGACGCCATCGCGCTGATGCTGGAGCACCCCAGCCTGATCCGTCGTCCCGTGCTGCTGACGCCCGCCGGGGAACTGCTGATCGGCTTCGAGCCCGAACGCTATGAAGCCAGCCTCAACCACGCCGAAGGGGGGCAGAAATGAGCACGCATCCGTTGCCGTCCAGCTACATCCAGCGCTTCATGCTGGAAAACCTCGACATCCGCGGCGCCGTGGTCCGCCTGGATGATGTCTGGCAGTCGCTGCAGGCGGGGCGCGACTACGCGCCCGCGGTGGCAAAGCTGCTGGGCGAGATGGCGGCAGTGTCCACCGTCATCGCCGGCAACCTGAAGCAGCCCGGCCGGCTGACCTTCCAGGTGCAAGGACACGGACCGGTGAGCCTGTTGGTGATCGACTGCACCGAAACGCTGAACCTGCGCGGCTACGCCAAGGCCGAAGGCGCGCTTTCGGGCGAAGGCCTGGAAGCGCTGGTGGGCGACGGCCGCCTGCAGCTGACGCTCGACATCGCCGGCCTGGACCAGCCATACCAGAGCCTGGTGCCGCTGGAGGGCGACAGCATCGCCGCCACCTTCAGCCACTACCTCGAGCAGTCGGAACAGCAGCCGGCCGGCCTGTGGCTGGCGTGTTCGTCCACCGCGGCGGCCGCGCTGTTCGTGCAGAAGCTGCCGGGCGCGGACGCTAAGGACATCGACGGCTGGGCGCGGGTGCAGACCCTGGCCGAAACCGTACGTGCCGAAGAACTCCTCGGCCTCGATCCCGCCGCCTTGCTCGGCCGCCTGTTCGCCGAGGAAGACGTGCGGCTGTTTACCCCGCGTGCGGTCACCCATCACTGGCCGCCGTCGCCGGAAAAGGTGGCCGACATGCTGCGCGGCCTGGGCGAGGACGAAGTGCGCGCGGTGCTGGCGGAACACGGTGAGGTGGTGGTGCATGACGATCTCTCCAACCACACCTACCGCTTCGGCCCCGACGACGTGGACGCCCTGTTCAAGCCGCCCACGCTGCACTGAAGCGCCGGCCCTATGCACGCCGCGGGGGCGCGCCTTGCCCCAACCCCCCGCCCTTAATTACACTTCACTGATTTTGAAGACCTTCTCGCCCATGTCCGCCACCGCGCCCGCCCGTCCGATCGAATTTCGCAACACGGCCCTGGGCGCCACCATCGCGATCCTGCGGGAAACCGAACCGGCACGCCTCGCCGACGAACTCCACAAGATGCTGGGCGGCATGCCGGATTTCTTCAACGGCGAAGCCGCCGTACTCGATTTCGGCGCGCTGGGCCAGCAACCGGGCCGCATCGACTGGGCGGGTCTGCTGTCGTTGCTGCGGCGCTACCAGTTGCAGCCCGTCGGCATCCGCAATCTCGACCCCGCGCTCGCCGCCGCTGCCCGTCAGGCGGGCCTCGCGATACTCGACCACGCCGAGATCAACGACCGACCCGCCGCCGAAGCGGCGCGTCCGGCCCCCGCACCACGGGTAGAGCCCGCACCGTCCGCCACGCCGGTGCCGCCCCCGATCCAGGCCGGCACGCTGTTCATCGACCGCCCGCTGCGCTCCGGCCAGCAGGTGTATGCGCGCGGCGGCGACCTGGTACTGCTCGCGGGCATGAGCAACGGCGCCGAGGTCATCGCCGACGGCAGCATCCACTGTTTCGGTCCGCTGCGCGGGCGCGCGCTGGCCGGCGCGCAGGGCAACCCGGCCGCGCGCATCATCGCCACCAATTTCGGGCCGGAACTCGTTTCGGTCGCCGGGGTTTACCGCACCTTCGAACGCGGCATCCCCGAAGCCATCGCCGGACGCGCCGCCCAGGTGCGGCTCAACACTGCCGGCGCGGACCAGACACTCGACATCGAACCGCTGCAGCTCGACTGAGGCGGCCACACATTGCTAAAGGGGAAACCGTGAGAGTCATCGTCGTAACGTCCGGCAAGGGCGGCGTAGGCAAGACCACCACCAGCGCAGCCTTCGCCTCCGGGCTTGCACTGCGGGGCTTCAAGACCGCCGTGATCGACTTCGACGTCGGCCTGCGCAACCTCGACCTCATCATGGGTTGCGAGCGCCGCGTGGTCTACGACCTGGTCAACGTGATCAACGGCGAAGCCAAGCTGAACCAGGCGCTGATCAAGGACAAGCACTGCGACAACCTCTTCATCCTGCCGGCCTCGCAGACGCGCGACAAGGATGCGCTGACCGAGGCGGGCGTGGAGGCCGTGCTGAAGGAACTGGAGCACATGGCCTTCGACTACGTCGTGTGCGACTCCCCCGCCGGCATCGAGCGCGGCGCGGTCATGGCGCTGACCTTTGCCGACGAGGCGATCGTGACCACCAACCCCGAAGTCTCGTCGGTCCGCGACTCCGACCGCATCCTCGGCATCCTGCAGTCGAAGTCCAAGCGCGCCCGAGAAGGCGGCGAGCCGGTCAAGGAACACCTGCTGGTCACGCGTTATTCGCCCAAGCGTGTCGAAGACGGCGAGATGCTGTCGTACAAGGACGTGCAGGAGCTGCTGCGCGTGCCGCTGATCGGCGTGATCCCGGAATCGGAATCGGTGCTGCAGGCCTCCAACCAGGGCACGCCGGCGATCCATCTCAAGGGCACCGACGTGGCGGAGGCGTATACCGACGTCGTCGCGCGCTTCCTCGGCGAGGACCGCGAGTTGCGCTTCGTCAGCTACGAGAAGCCCGGCCTGATCAAGCGCCTGTTCGGAGGCAAGTGATATGTCTCTGCTCGCCCGCCTTTTCGGCGAAAAGAAGAAGACCGCGGAAATCGCCAAGAACCGGCTGTCGCTGCTGATCGCCCACGAGCGGAGCGGCGGCGCCGGCACGGCGGACTTCCTGCCCGCCCTGCAGAAGGACCTGATCGACGTCATCTCCAAGTACGTCAACGTCAATCCGGACGACATCAAGGTGCAGCTCGACAAGCAGGACAACGTCGAGGTGCTCGAGGTCAACATCGTGCTGCCCGAGCACGGACGCTGACGCCCCGCCTCAGTTCATCTTCCAGCGCAGATTGGCCACCAGCGCGGCGGCATTACCGCTGTCGCTGGTCATGGCGTTGACACCGACGTTGAGCACCACCCCGGCCATCAGGTCGTAGTTTGCGTTCAGCGTCAGGAGCATGCTGTCGCGCGGCAGTTCGGTGCCCATCACCGTAAAGCGCGACCCGCCGGATAGCCGCAGGCCGAGTTCAGGGCGTACATCACCCTCGAGGTGGCGCCATGTGAGCGATCCTTTCAGTTCGATATCGAGTCCGCCGAGATTCACCGCATGCTGGCCGCGCGCACCCAGCGTGCTGATCAGCAGGGCATTGCGCTGGCTGTCGCCGGCCAGCGCCGCGCTGCCGCCCTCCTCCTGGAACCCGTCGGCGCGCTGCTCCACCCTCATCAGCCCGACGAAGGGCTCGACGTGCGACTTCTCCCCAAGCCCCAAGCGATAGGCCAACTCGCCGAACAGCTGGCGGGTAACCACGTCATAGCCGCGGGTGAGATGTTCCACGCCATCGATCAGGCTGACATCGCGAGCGGACTCCAGCCGGTGCAGGCTGTAGGCCGCACCACCGAAAACGCGCAGCGAGTTTCCATCCGCCAGTTCGAAGGATTTGCCGCTGTACAGCGCAAAGCGCCGGGTCTTGGTTTCCCCCTCGGCCTGGCGCGATCCCACGCTGACCTGGGCAATGTCGTATCCGATCGCCGCGCCCACCCGCCAGTCGCCGAAAGCGGGCAGATCGCCGCCGATCAGCGCACCGTCGAAGTCTTGGGTCGTGGCGCCTGCGTTGCCGTCGTCGTTCATGCGCTGGGTGCCGCTGCTCATCTGGGTCCACATCGGCAGGGCCGCGCCCGGCGAGTCGAGGTTGGCGCGCAGGTTGTGGAGCGGCGCGTTGATCACATCGATGTCGCTATACACAAGCGAAGCACTCATGCTGGCATGGGCGTCACCCGACAGTTGCTCGTACATCGCCGCCGCCTGCGGACCGCTGAGGTTGACCAGGGTGCGGTACACCGCGCTGTTGGGGTCGATCGAGGCGATGCTGTTGGCGAACGCGAGCTGGTTGGGCGTGAGCGCCTGACTGGCGAAGCTGACGTCATTGCGCGTCATCGTCAGCGTGACGCCGCTGGCGGTGTAGCTGAGGCTGGGGTCGAGGAAGGCGAGGTTGGACGTCACGTTGGAGAACGTGCCCGAGATCGGTGACCCGCTCGTCGTGCTGATGATGGGGTAGTTGGTGGCGGGGGCGTAGCTGCCGCTGCCAGCCAGCACCTGCAGCGTGCCGTCGAGGCTGACCATGCCGGCAACGATGACCTGATCGGCGTTGCCCGCCGCATCGGTTTCAACTGAAAACACCGAACCCGGCGTGAAGATCAGGTCGCCGGCCACATGCAGCGCGCCGATCGAATTGCCGGGGGCCAGCGTGCCACCGCTATAGACAACGACCGTACCCACTGTGCCGTTGCCGCCCAGTGTTCCCCCGCTGTTGACGTTGACCACCGACGTCGTGTTCAGGCTGCCATTGACCGCCAGAACGCCGCCGTTGACCTCGGTGGCGCCGGTATAGGTGTTGACGCCGGTGAGATCGAGACGCCCTGCACCAGACTTGACCAGGCCGCCGCTGCCGCTGATCTGCCCGCCATAGGTCGTATCGCCGGCCTGGTTCACCGTCAATGTAGAGGCACCGAGGGCAACGACTCCACCGCTGCCGGACAGCGAGGACATCGCGAAACTGCCTTCGCTCAGGTCCAGCGTGCCGCCATTCACCGTATAGGCGGTGTTCGCCGGCAACCAGCCCGCCAGCGTCCCGCCCTCGACGAAGGTACCGCCGGTGTAGCTGGCGGCACCGGAGCCGGCGAGCAGCAACAGCATGCCGTCACCCGTCTTGGTCAGCGCACCGGTGCCGGTGATTTCTCCCTGCAGCAGGATGTCGTTGCCGTTGGTATCGAACACACCGCCGCCGGGCCCCAGCGGCTGCAGGCGGAAGGAGATGTCGTCGGTGTTGCCCGCCGCCCACTGCAACCCGCCGCCATCCAGGGTGATCGTTCCGTAGCCCAGCCCCTCCGCTCGGGAGAAGTTGACGAGACCTTGCTCCACGATCAAGCGGCCGGTAAAGCTGTCGTCGGCCAGGTCGAGCGTAAAGGTACCGGCGCCCGTTTTCACCAGTGCAGAAGTCTCATCCCCGTACAGCGACCCGCTGAAGGAGGTGCTGCTGCCATCACCGCCGACGCGCAGCGTAATGCCCGGCACATAGACCTCGGCAAAGGCATCCTGCAGGTCCACCGCGCCGGAACCCGACAGGGACCCAAGCGATAACACACCGGTTTCATTTGGCCCGGAACTGCCGCCAAAGACGACATATCCGTCCGGACCGACGTTGAGGCTTGCATTACCCCCGGTTGCACTGCCCCAAAAATAGACTTGCCCTTCGTTGGTCACCTCGATACGGGCATTTCCGGCCGTACTGTTGCCGAGGAAATAGAGCTGGCTGCTGCTGACGAGGATATTTGCGTCGCCCGCGCTGCTCGAATCGAAGAAATTGCCTTCGACCAGGTAGGAAGAGAACGTGATCGATGCAGTGCCAGCGCTGCTCTGCTCGTAGAAGTTCAGCGACTCTTCGGCAATCGTGCCGCTTGCGGTCTGGGTGCCCGAGAAGTCGATCGCACTCGCTCCGGCACTGCCGATGCCCAGCATCACGGCTGCAACGGCGTGCATTGCCGTGGACGGCGCCTGATGACGACAAGTACGTCCAACAGTGGTAGCGGAGAGGCGCCTGAGCGCGCCTGCCGGATTCGGGCACATGGAAATCGGTTATCTATCTTTCGTTGTGGAGGCCAGCGGCCGCTGCGGATCTGCTTGCACCGCCCCGGGATGCGCCGTTCGCGCGTGGATACGCCGATATGCCAGCGCGAATCCAGTCAGCATGATGATAGTTTCATCTATGCCAAAGGACCAAGGGAAGATTGCCTACAGGGGTCGCCCGGCGGATGCGGCCGCACCGGAGGGGCGGTACAATTCGCCGCCCCGCCCGGGTGATGAAATCGGTAACCATAGCGGACTTAAAATCGTCTAGAGTCGTAGCATTGATGCGGGTTTTGCAGGCGCAGTGTGTAAATCTGCGTAATCCGATCGGTAAACTACGCATGGAGGATTGGCATGGGTTCCATCACCGTCACCAAGAAGATCGACAGTGCGACCGGCAAGGTCGTCACCAGCTACCGTGCTTTTATCCGACGCCAGGTCAACGGCAAGCCGGTGAGCAAGTCAAAAGTCTTTCCCACAAAGACGTCGGCCAAGGACTGGCTGCGCGAAAACGAGTCCGACGCGGCACTCCAGCAGCTCGGCAGAACCCGCGGGCCGACCTTTGCTGACCTCATCGAGGACTTCGTGAAGGCGCCGCCAGTCCGGGGGACCAAATTCTGGTCGGCTTCGCATCTTGAGTTCTGGCGCGAACAGTTCGGCTGCATGAAGACCGGCGAGATCTCGCGGGGCGATATCAACGCCGCGGTGGCCCGACTGCAGAACAAGCCGGCGATGCGACGCGCTCACGAGGGCGTGAAGGAGACCGGCCAGACCGTGACGCCGGCAACGGTTAACCGCTACCTCGCCAGTTTGTCGAGCGTTTTCAACTACGCGATCAACCACGAGATCATCGACGTCCATCCGCTCAAGGCCGGCAAGGTCAAGAAGTTGAAGGAGAGCGGCGGACGGCGGCGCATTCTCACCCCTGCCGAGGAGGACCGGCTCTATGAGGCGGCCAGGGAAGCACGCTGGCCGATGATGTGGCTATTCCTTCGCATCTTCCTCACCACCGGCGCCCGCAAGTCTGAGGTGCTGAAGTTGCGGTGGAAGGACATCAACCTGGACGAGTCCGTCGCTGTCATCCCGAAGACGAAGAACGACGACCCCCGCGCGTTGCCCCTGGTCACCGACGTCAAGACCGCATTGCTCGAAGCGCAGAAGGTGCGGCCCTTGGGCAGCGACTTCGTGTTCTTCGACCCACGGCGGCCAGAGCGTCCCAAACCGGTCGAAGAAACCTGGAAGGCCGTGCGACAGCGCGCCGGCCTGCTGAACGACCGCGATGACCCCCTGGACCGGGTGTATTTGCATACGACGCGTCACACTGTGGCTACCAAGCTTCTGAAGAAAGGCGCGAACATCGCACAGACCGCAAACATCACAGGTCACAAAACGCTCGCGATGCTGAAGCGATACACGCACTTAGCTGCGGCGGATGCCGTCGATCTCGCACAGAAGCTATTGGTCGACGACGAGCGAGGGGAAGCATGAGCACGCATGCTGAACTGCTCGCCCTCGCACTCGCCGGTGACGCAACCGCAGCGGCGGCGCTATGGCGCGCAATCGACGCCGGCACCGTTGACGATGCCACGGCCGCGGCGTGGGCGCGATCGGTCGCAACTCAGGTAGTTGCCAAAGTCATAAACCCCGAGATTCCGGCCAACCGCGCCAGGGAGAACGCGCGGGCCGCTCTTGGCCTAGAGGGGCCAATCGACAAGAACGCTGACCTTCGGGGACTCGTCGCCGCGATCCCGGAAGCGACACCGAGCCAGTTGGCCGCCGTGGCGGATCTGCTGTGCGATGTAAGAGGCGCATCGCGATACAAGGTGATGCGCCAGATCGAATACATCAAGCGCAAGCTGAAGAAAAAACGGTAGGCCGGGGCAACCCGGCTTTTTATTTTTGCCCTGGCGAATCTGCACAAAAATTCGCGGACGACTTCGTGCAGAGGCTTGGCCGATAGTTCGCTTCACCACACAACGCAACGAGGTGAAGTGATGCCCCACCACACACAACCGACGACCATCTCGCTCGAGGATCTCTACCCGGTGCCCGAGTTCGCCGCAGAGAACTCCAAGATCCTCAGCGTAGACACACTGCGCTGGCAACTTCGCAACCGCCACAAGAACGGCCTCGCTACCTGCTGCGTACAGGTCGGACGCAAGCTGTTGATCTCCAAGAGTCGCTACGAGGCCTGGCTCACTGAGCAGGCGGGCAAGGCGGTGGCAGCATGAGCACGGTGCCGTTTGACACCTACCGTTTCACCCGTCGGCTGATCGACGCCGGGATGTCCGAAAAGCTGGCGCAGGAACTCGTAATCGCCGCAACCGAAGCCTCGGAGAACCTGGCCACCTCGACGGACATCGAGACGGCTCTTCACCGGTTCGAGAACAGCTTGCTCATCAAGATCGGAGGCATGCTGGTTGCCGCGGTCGGGTTACTCAAGGTGCTTCCGTGAACGATCTGTGCCCCCGCGGAGATCAGCAGCATTGCTACATGGATGCCACGGCTGTCGCGGCCGCGCTCGGCATTCCCCTCGAAGACATCCCGCTCGCCCAGCAGGTCGGCACCCTCGGCCCGGCGGATGCACGCACTCTGCATGGAGCGCCACTGTGGAGTGCCCGCGGAGTCTCTGAAGGGGGCTGCTGATGGAAGCGAAGACTGTCAATGAGGGCGGGCGCCGCGTCGGTATGTCCCATCCTCGGGCGGTGCTGACAGACCGGGACGTGGATCTTGTCCACGAGCTTCGGGAATCCGGTCTCACGCTCTCTCAGATTGCAATGCGAATGGAATGCAGCAAGTCGTGCATTGCGCATGTGGTTGCTGGCCGGCGGCGGGCGCAGACGCCCGTCGCATGGGTACGACCCGGAACGTCGCTGACGACATCGAGAGGGGGGACGTCGACTGCTGCTGTGTTGGCCGTAGCAGATGATGTCGGCGCGAGGCTGCAGGCGTTCATCAACGCGGCCATGCGGTGAAAGCACGGCACCGACAGCGTTCAGGCGCCCGGCCGGGGGGCCGTTCGGGCGTCTCCATTTTCGGGATTGAGCAGTTGCTAATCAGCGATTTAGGAGTATCCGGGGGCGTATCCGTGTGCGCCAGGAAGTGCAGCAACATCTAGGCGTGTTCACCTACAAGGAGCCCGAAATGAATACGCCAAATGACCGACTGCTAACTCTCCCCGAGGTGATGAAGATCACGACCAGACCACGGTCGTCGATTTACGCAAGCGTGGAAAAAGGAACGTTCCCCGCGCCGCGGAAACCTGGCCGCCGCCTCGTCTGGTTGGCCTCCGAAATTGACGCGTGGATGGCGTCGCTCCCACCGGTGGAGTTTGCCGGGCGCAAAGCCGCGCCTCACGCATGAGAGCCCACCGATGAACCGGGATATGAGCTTTATCGCGCTGATGCACAGCGGAGCAGCGCAAAAAGAAATGCCGCCCGGAGGCGGCATTCAAGACCAGCAGCACGGCGTGACCAGCGCCGGCACATACGGAATCAATGACGAGATGAAGGATACCGACTTAGCAGATGCTCACGGACACGACGGGGAGTCCCTTGACGATTACCTGTGCGAGCCGGCAAGGCCGGAGGAGTTCGAGAGCTTAGTGGCTCAGGTGCAGCGCCAAGTGGCCCAGGTCATATGCGACGCACAGAACCCCTTGGTCACGATTACGCGCTTCGCCAACAAAAAGGAGACCGCCGGCAAGCGGCACGACGTGACGTGGGAGAAGCTCTGCGATGTGCTTGCGAACCCAAGGGAGTACCCCAGCAAGGTGTGCATGCCCCTGGTGAAGCTCTCCAAACTGCCCAACAACTCGCGCGTGATGGGGACCGTGCCGGAAAACATGACCGCAGTTGTAGGCGACTATGACGGCGGCCTGGTTACGGTTGACGAGGCCGTTGCCCGATTGGCCAGCGCAGGCATTTCTGCTGCGGTTTACACGACGGCAAGCCATCGCCATGACGAACCCCGATGGCGCGTAGTCGCACAACTGGGCAGCCCTGTGACGCCGGACGAGTATGTGGAATACCTCGACCTCGTAAATGGGGCGCTGGGCGGCATCCTGGCCTCCGAAAGCTGGGAGACCACGCGCTCCTACTTCTACGGAAAGGTTAAGGGGGTCGAGTACCGATTCGAATCCGTGCCCGGCGTACCCATCGACATACAGGCTGCTTGTGGGGTTGACTGGGAACCTATTGGCAAGCCTGGAGAGACGGTCAAGACCGCGACCACCGAGCGCGCGGCCCAGGCGCAGGACGATGATCGCGACTTCGAGCGCACCATCACCATCAGCAAGGCGAATGACCGCACCTTGCACGACCTCGAGTATGCGCTGGAGGCAATCAAGGATCGCGCCGTTGCGCGCGGCCCTTGGAACGAGACGTTCCTGGCCATGGTGTGCTTCAAGGGCACGGAGTACGAGGACCGTGCCCGTGCGCTGATCGAGGGCTGGAGTCAGACCCACGGCGTCAACTGGTGCGTGAAGGAGCCCGACGACACGAAGTGGGACCGGGAAAGCGCCCGCGACATCACGTACACGTCCATATTTAAGTGGGCCGACGAGCAGGACGAACTGCAGGGGGTGCTGAGGACAGACGAAAGCTGGCGCGCGAAGGCCAAGGCCGCATGGCGAGAAATGGATGCGGCTGGCTTGGGCGGCAACGTGGTGCCTTACACCGAGTTCACCCGCGCCATGGAGCCTCCGAGCTACGTCTGGCACCGTGTGCTACAGAAGGGCTGCCTGTACGCGCTGACGGCAAAGTGGGGCCACGGCAAGACTGCTTTGATGATTACCGTGGCCATGCACGTTGCCACGGGGCGCGAGTTGGGCGGCCACCAGGTCGAGCGTCAGCGCGTCCTGTATCTCTGCGGCGAAAACCCCGCCGACGTGCAACTGCGCATCACGGCTGCCGCGCTGAAGTTCGGCATGCCTCCGAGCGAACTCTCGGGCCAGATCTTCTTCACCCGCCGACCGTTCGCCCTGGACAACGATGTCGAGCTGAAGCGGTTTGTGAAAGAGGCCAGCGCTTTCGGCCCGTTCGGTATGGCCGTAATCGACACCGGTCCGGCGCACTCGTCGGCCGAAGAGGAAAACGACAACCGGGAGATGCACAAGCTGGCCATGGCCATGCGCGATCTGATGGAGCCGCTGGGCAATCCGGCCACCGTCGCCCTGATGCACCCCACCAAGGAAGCCACGCGCGACAACCTGCAACCGCGAGGTGGCGGCGCGTTTTCCGGCTCGATCGACGGCGAGCTGTGCGCCTGGCAAGAACGCGGACAGGTCGAGTTCTTTCACCGCACGAAGTTTCGCGGCCCCGGCTTCAAGCCGATTCGATTCGAGCTTGAGCGATTCGAGCTGCCGGGGATGGAGGACAACTTCGGCGAACCGGTGGTCACGGTGCTGGCCGTGCAGTCTGACTCCACCGATCCGTCGCCTATCGGTCGCAAGCCGCTAACTGGCGCAGTCAGCGTTGCCTACCGCGCGCTTGATGCAGCGCTGGCCGACATGAAGACCAGCCGTATGCTCGACGCCGCTTTCGCTGGTGAGGCATCCAACGCGCTCAACTGCCCGGCACCCGAGGCCGCCGTCCACCTGGACGACTGGCGGGGTATGGCCTACGACATGGGGATCTCCGACGGCGATGGCGAGGCAAAAAAGAAGGCGTTCAAGCGTGGGCGGGAAAGGCTGGTCGCCGATGGCATCGTGAAGGTGTGGAAGGACATGTGCTGGCTGCGAGGTGGAGCATGAGAGAAGTTGCACGCGTAGGGGGACAGGGGGGACAGCAGGGGGACATGTCCCTTTGTGTCCCTCTGGAATGGGCAGAGGGGGACAAGGGGGACAAAAGGGGGACATGTCCCTCCGTGTCCCGGCCAGTAGGGGGACAGGACAGGACAAAACCCTTAGGTTTGTCCTATGTCCCCCTGGCTGTCCGCGGCTGGTGGGAGAGGAACGAAGAAGGCAAAGAACGGTTGTGTGTGGGCGTGCCTGAAACAAAGCGCGCTCCCCCCGTCAGCGCCTCCAATGCGTCGAACGCGCAAGGAGCGGCAACGTGATCGTGCTCCGGACTACCAACGCCCGAGGCATGCTGTGCGGGGAATCACAGCCGATGTGTCGATACTCCGACACCGTCGTCGCGCTGGCGCGGGCGTTGCGCGCCGAGGGCTGGACCATTCGCGCCATCGCGGCCCGTCTGGACGGCCCGCACCCTGGGACGGTGCACCGGTGGTGTACGTTCGAGCGCCGAAAGCCTGCTGTGCGCGTGTCGGCGAAGCGCATCAAACCACACTCATCAGATGTTGAATCCGTCGGAAATGGCGCAGCAGCAGCGCTTTCCGAGAACCTGTGTAACCCGGCGAGTAATCGCCCCTCGTTCCACGACGATTCAACGGATTTGGCGTAACGCAGGAGAACAAGACGATGATCTCAATAAGCCACACCTCCCCCCTGCCCTCCCCGCCCCCTGGCAGGCACTTCGGCGCCTGGCCGACCAACCCCACGTGGGTTGAACAGATAAGACGCCGGCACTGCGAGGGCTACACCACGGCTCTGGCCTCAACCTATGCGACTGCCGAACTGCTCGGCATTGGTCTCGACGAACTCGAGCTGCTACAGGCGGCAGCATGAGAGACGAGACACCAAGCCTCACGCTGGCCGAACAAGCGCGCTTACTACGCCTGCTTGGAAATCAGATCCCACAGTTGACCGGCATTGAGTCGGACGCTGCTGCGTGGCTCCGCGAGTTCATAAACCAGGCTGCCACCGCTGCCGCCCGACCCGTTGTTTTTGAACTCGATCCACACGGCTTCTATATCGATGGCCGCCGGGTGTCGTACTGCGGCCGAGGCATCGCCGTCGCCTGGACCGTCCTGGTCGCACAGCAGTACCGCATTGCCCCTCTTCGGCCTGAATGGTTCTTCAACGTTGCGCGCCCCTCCGCATGTGCTCGGCAAGCCTTGGAACGCGCCGCCGACGCCGTGGAGAGCTTCAGCCGCCCATTAGCAGCGGCGATACGCTCCATCGGTGTGGAACGGACCTCGGGGGTGTTGGCCGTCAAGCATGATCGCCTGCAACCCATCCGCTGCACGATGACCGACGACATGCTGGCGCTCGCGCGCTCCGCTCCACTCGGGCTGCTCGACGCTGCATGACTCTCGCGTGACTTAAGCCCAGCGAAGACCCCTCTGTCGACACCATAGGCGCACCGAAAGACGGAGCGCCAAGATGGCCAAAGACCCCACATCCCGATTCAGCCTAGACACGCAGGAGGCAGCAGCACGCCGCGACCTGCGAGAGGCGAAGCAGGCGCATCGTGAGGCCTGCCTGCACTTGAGCCAAGCGCCCGGTGACAAAGAGCGCCAGTACGCGGTTGATACCTTCGAGGCAGAGATCGGCCAGCACGAGAAGAAACTCGCCCGCATTGCAGCCGCGCGAGAGGCCGCAACCCGCCAGCAAACCGAGCAGGAGCACACCGACCGGCTCGCCGGGGCCCGCGACGGCCAAGCCGCAGCTCTAGCGCTTGCAGACCAAGAGCGAAAGCTCGTCGATGAGATTGTCGATCTGCTCGAGAACAAGCTCGGTTCCACGCTCGTACGTCTGCACGCAGTACAGCAGGACCGCGCGCAGCAGGCCACTGCAGCTCTGTGCGCCGTTATTAGTCGCGAAGAACGCACTCAGCAGCTCGGCCGGATTGAGCGTCTCACGGGCACCGCATGGGCCGCGAACGCGATCACCGCCGCCGCCCTCGCCAGCGGCTTGGGTCGCACCCCGCCACTCGGACCTGGCGTCGTCGTGACTGCCCCCTTTGGCGGCATCGCAACCCCGGAGCAGAGCATCGAGCGCATGTCGAAGCTCGCCGCCGAACTCGACGCATACCTAGCCGAAGCCATCGAGCGCGCGGCGAACCCCACCACCGCAAACGACGAGGATGACGCCTGACATGGACGACTTCGACGCTATCGCAGCCCGCCTGTTCGGCTCCACCGCGCCCAGCGCAGCACCCGCCCCGGCTCAGGACTCCCCGGCGCCGGCCACGGGGGAGCAGACCGCGGCCGAGCGCCTGTTCGGCGTGAAGCCCCAGGCCGAGACCCAGCCCCGGCCCGAGCTGCGTGACGACCGCGCGTTTTCCGAACTGAGCGAAGCCGAGCAAGCCCAGCGCCTTTACGGCTCCACGGACCCGACCCTGACCCACCGGGACGCCGTGCAGGCCATCGTCAATGCGTCGATGCAGGACCATCTGCATGATCCGGAGACCGCCGGAGAGATCGCAGCGGCATGGGCGGCAACCTTTTCCCAGCACCAGCTCAACGCCACCGAGAGTAAGGAGCTGGCCGACATTGGCGCGTCAGCGATGCGCACGCCGCCCAGCGAAGCGACGGTACTAACCTGGCGCGAAACGGCGATCGAGAACCTGCAAGCTGAATACGGGGTGGAAGGCGCCGGCCATGCGCTTCAGGACGCGCGGGCCTATATCGCAGGCGTGCCCGACGCCGCCGACATGCTCAACGCGCTCGGTCTTGGCTCCCATCCGAGAATCGTGGCGCTCGCTGCCGCGCGCGGTCGCGCCCTGCGCTTGGCGGGCAAGCTGAAGGGGTGAGCCATGGGCCAGCACAACACCACACAAGAACATGACCTCGAAGGCAGCGTCGAAGGGCTCCCCGCCTTCCGCTGCCACCTCACCCCGCATGGCGGATGGTTCTTCCGGTGCACGTGCAACAAGACACACACGCACGGAGCCGGTGAAGGCCACCGGGCGGGCCACTGCCAGACCCACCGGCCGTACGGCTATTTCCTCCTCGCACCAAATGACCACAGGGAGGCCGGATCGTGATCGACCCCGAAAAAATCAACCGCGTCGAGCTCGAGCAGGACCGGCAAGCCCTGCGTGCCTCGGCGCAACGGGTGTACGCCGCGCGGGAACGCCCCCGGTGGGAGTATGAGAAGGCTTGGAATGCTCACCTCGCCGCGGTTGCCGCCTTCAAGCAGAAGTACGGGACCCTGCGCGTCGGCCCGTCCTTTTGACTGCACCGGAGAGAACGACATGACCACCACGACCACCGCTCCGCTTCCGGTGCAGCTCCTGGACGTTCTGACCAGGCATTACGGCGAACCAGCCCCCGGCGGACAGAGCGCAGAGTTGACCGCCGCCATTGCGAAGCTGGTTTCCGTCGCCGCGCAGCAACGCGCGATGCGACAGCTGTGGAAGCACGAGGAAGGATTCTGGGACCGACTGAAGGCGGAAATGAATGAACCGCAAGCTCAGCAACAGCGGGGGCACTGAGATGAGCGACAACCGATTGCCCGACGGGAAATTCCGCCCCGGTCACGCGGTGAAAGGCGGGCGCACGCCGGGCCCGAGCCGCGCCGAGCGCCTGGCCGAGGCCATCGAGCCCCATGTGCCGGACATCATTGCGAAGGCCATTGAGTTGGCGAAGCTCGGCGACCCCCAGGCCCAGAAGCTGATCCTCGAGCGTTACGCACCCATCGCCAAGCAGGACGCTGAGCGCGTCATCGTCGAGGGGTTCGCCACTGCGCCCACACTGGAACTGAAGGCCCAGGCCGTCATGGCCGCCGTCGCAGCCGGGCAGGTGACCGCGGAGGCCGGCGAGCGCCTGCTCCGCACCCTGGATGCCTACGCCCGTGTCGTGGTCGCAGACGATCACGAGAAGCGACTGCAAGCCATCGAGGCGGGGCGCAGCGCACCGAAGCCCGTCACCCTCGATGGAACCAGCGGCAAGGTGTTGCCCGACAACCTGGAAGACCTCGCATGACCCGCACGAACCAGATCCAACGACGTCTGCGCGCGCTGGAGGCGACGGCAAGCACTGCCACCATCGGCGACCTGCGGCAGCGCATCCTGCAAGCGCGCGGCACTGACGCCGTGCCAACTCACAGCTACGACGAGTTGCAGACGCTGGCTGAGGGCAACGACCTGCCGGCGCGGATGGCACGCGGCCTGTTGCGCATCGGCCATTACACCGACGGCGCCCCGCGGGCGGCGGTTCCCGACCTCGACCCGGAGCACCTGCTACCCTTGCTCGCAGGCCACCTACACGACAGGCCGCTGGACTTCGTGCTGTTCGCCTTCGACTGGGGCGTGGATCGTGCCCTCCGCTTGGTGAGGCTGCCCGACGAGTACCGCGTGCAGTACGACAGCGAGCACGGCCCTGACCTGTGGGCGTGCGATCTCCTGGACAGCATCGGGCAGGAAGTTCGCGTCCGCGGGTTCGACGGTACCCAGGCAGTGGAGGCGATTCGCGCCGCCGTGTCGTCCGGCCACGGTATCGGGAAGTCCGCGATCACAAGCTGGCTGGTGCTGTGGATCATGAGCACCCGACCCAACGCCCGCGGCGTTGTGACGGCCAATACGTCGGCTCAGCTGGAATCGAAGACGTGGGCTGAGGTGGGCAAGTGGCTGAAGCGGTCGGTGTTCGCCGACTGGTTCGACCTCACCACCGGCAGAGGGGCAATGCGGCTGACGGTGAAGGGCTTCGCCGAGTCCTGGCGCTGCGATGCGCAGACCTGCCGCGAGGAGAATTCGGAGTCGTTTGCCGGCTTGCATGCCGCCGACTCGACGCCGTTTTACATCTTCGATGAGGCGTCGGCCATCCCCCCGAAAATATGGGAGGTAGGCGAAGGCGGCATGACCGACGGCGAACCCATGTGGTTCGCGTTCGGGAACCCCACTCGGACGGGTACGCGCTTCCATGCCTGTTTCCACGGCCAGCGCCATCGCTGGATGACCCGTCGCGTGGACAGCAGCACCTGCCAAATCACCAACAAGACGCAGATTGAGCAGTGGGCGCACGACTACGGGCGCGACTCCGACTTCTTCAAGGTACGCGTGCTGGGTGAATTCCCCAGCCAGTCCAGCCTGCAATTCATCGGGCGTGATCTGGTGCAGGATGCGGCCAGCCGCGACCTGCCATCGGCGCGTGGAGAAGCCATCATCATCGGCTGCGACATCGCCCGCTTCGGCGACGACTCGACGGTGCTCTACTTCCGGCAGGGGCGCGACGCCCGGACCTTCCCGCCGATCAAGCTGAAAGGGGCGGATACGATGCAGGTGGCCAGCCGCATCGCCGAGCAAGCCAACTTCTTCCGCAGCGCGGGGCACTACGTCCTGGTAGCGATCGACGGCGGAGGAGTGGGCGGCGGAGTGATCGACCGCCTTCGCGCGATCGGTCATGAGGTGGACGAGGTGCAGTTCGGTAGCCGTGCGCTCGACCCGCGGAAGTACGCCCAGCGACGCAGCGAGTTGTGGGGGCTGATGAAGGACTGGCTGAAGGTGGGCGCGATCGCCAACGACCAGGAACTGCTGGACGATCTGACCGGCCCGGAGTACGGGTTCACGAGCACCGAGCAAATTCAACTCGAACGTAAGGCGGATATGAAGGCCCGCGGCCTGTCGTCGCCCGACGTGGCGGACGCGCTGGCCATCACCTTCGCCGTGTCGCCGCCGCTGCCGGGCGAGGACTTGCTGCCCAGCGCAACACATTCCGAGCGCGACCGTCTGGCCGTCCTGAGCTATGACCCGTTCTCACGGATGGGGGTATGAGCATGGGCTTGGACGCGCCCCTCACCTGGTTGGTGGTGGACCTATTGCCCAACCACCCCACGCTTCTAGGTGCTCCGCTGGTCATTTTCGGTCGGGCAAGTTACGACGGCGACGCGGACCTGCTGACGGTAACCACCATCCTGCCAACCAGCCGCGAGACGGAAGTGACGCAGGGCGCTGGATCTGACCTGCAGTGCCTCGCCAAGACCCTGCTACGAGAGATGCACAGGCGAGGTGGAGTTACGTCCTGACCTAAACCGCGGCAGACGTCCAGCGCAAATCGCTACTCCGAGTTCAAGATTTTCCGCTTCTCATCCGCGAACTCAGCTTCACTAATCGCGTTGTTGTCGAGTAGGGACTTGAGCTTTAGGAGCTGGTCGTACTTGGTCTCTTGCGTAACGCCATTGACGCACTCAAAAACCAGCTCGGCCCGGGGGAAGTTTCCTGGGAGCAGTGCAGCGGGGGAGGTCGTTAAAGAAAGCACTCGCAACTGCTTTCCCTTGTCGTTGCAATAGGTCTTCGCACGGCTTTCGGCATCTGCAATATTTGCAGAGTTCGGCACAAATCCCGTCGCCGCCTGATTGAAGACGCGGTACTGCTCCGACGTCTGAGTCTTGGCATTTATCACGGTTGTCTGACCAGCATACACCGCCCCATCAAACCCGGACTGTGAGCTTTCGAGGGGAGTGATGGGGCCAGTTACAGCACACCCTGTAACTACTGCGGCGAAAATCAGAAGCGGCACGCTGCCTATTGCTTTCATTGTCATCATCCTCTGGGGACCCGTTGACCGCATTCGCGTAATTTGGCCTTGGTTCAATTTCTACCTCCGCGGCTGAACTGTCTGGTTAGCGCCGACCGCCCCTGAGCAGCTCGCGAACGGGCTCGAGATGCCCGCCGAATGTGCCGGCGCCTCAAGAGCCAGGTTCAGCAGGAGCTGCACAGGCTCAGGAATGGTCCGCCCGGATTCGTCCCGACATCCGCCGCTCTGCGTGATCTGGAGCGCCCCCCAAACTCGGTCTGGTTGAGGCCGAGCCGGCGTCCGGTGCTCACGAAGCTGTTCTCCCGAGTATGACTTGAGTTACATCCTTACTCCACTTCAATTTTGCATATCCTAGGGGCATGATGGCGGCGGGTGGCGTGACTACCGTCACATCAATCCAATTGAGCTTTTCTGCAGTTGCGCCGGAGATTGTATGGGCGAAATCAATATCCCCACCGCGTGCAGGAGGCGCTGACAGCGATCGACTCCAAGGTCTTGTCTGCACTCATCGACCGATGCCTGAACGATGAAAACCCCTCCGCACTTCGGGGGCTCCGGCTGGAGGAGTGTGGGGTTTATGCAGTACTGAAGCTCCGTACAATTCCCAAGCGATCAAACCTATGTCTATTAGTCACGTTCAATATGAAAAAAGTCTGGAAGTCCACCGCGGTTGTCCTAGCGGTATTGCTGTCCGCATGCGCGAGCTCCGGTGTTGTTCCCCTGACTGCTGAAAAATTCATGATCTCGAAGAACACCGCGAAGCTCGGCGGCGGCATTTCAGCCTCAGCTGCCGCTGAGGTCCACGCTGAGGCGAATGAATTTTGTGCGCGACAGGGAAAGAAAGTGGAGACGGTCGATCTGCAGCTGACTCCAGGTCGGGCGGGCTCTTTGGGCAATGTGACCCTTCAGTTCAAGTGCGTTTGAGTAAGCGCACAACTTTGAGTCCAGCACTAGCTTTCTTAAGAACGAAGGCGTTACCGCGTGGAAGGCAGGACTTCACGCAGCATCTTCTACAAATGGAGGAAACGCGATGTGCGCCGACTACAACCCCGCCCGAACGGCACACCTTGAGCGGATGTCCTGGGGCCGGCATACGATCTCCACGCCTCCGCTGGACTTCGGCGAGACGTTCCCTGGCGGCCTGGCACCGTTCCTCGCGAACTGCCTGCCGACCGAGTGGACGGTCGGGATGTTCGGCGTAGTGCCGCACTGGGGTGACCCCAAGAAGCTGTTCCGGATGACCTACAACGCCCGTTCGGAGACGGTCGGCCAGAAGCCGGCCTATCGCAACGCCTGGAAGCAGCGGCAGTTCGCCCTGATTCCGGTCGAGGCGTTCTACGAACCCTGCTATGAAACGGGCAAGCCGGTTCGCTGGCGCATCGAGCGGGCCGACAGTGAGCCCTTCGCGCTCGCGGGGATCTGGGAGCGCCGCATGGGCGACGAGGGGCCGGCGCGCTGGTCGTTCTCCATGCTCACGATCAACGCCGACGGACACCCCCTGATGTCGCGATTCCACAAGCCAGGCGAGGAGAAGCGGAGCGTCGTGGTGCTCGACCCAAGCGATTACGAGGGGTGGTTGAGGGCGCGGACGGAGATCGAAGCCCGTTCGTTCCTACAGCCCTTCGATCCTGAGCAGATGAAAGCGGAGCCAGCGCCACGGCCTCCGCGGACGGTGAAGGAGACGTAGCCCGTTGCAGCGTCGCGTGAGGCCTATACTGTACGAACGTACAGCAATCACGGAAGCGCACATGGACGACGAGAACATCTTGGCCGCTGTTCGAGGTGAATACCTCGCATCGGAAAGGCATGGACTCCCCAATCCTGATACAGCGGATCTCGACACCTATTGGAGAACGATCGAAGTCCCCGAGCACGGCCTGGTAACCATCACCTTCGAGCGGTTCCGATACCGCCGAGGCCGCAACCGCTTCACCTGCTGGCTTCCGAAGAAGGTGACGCGCTGCACGCCGCCAGAATCAACTGTGGAGTCGGTGACGCGGGCAGATGAGTAGCTGCGACTTGCACCGGAAGACTGGAGGACGCGCGCCGCTTTGGTGCCGAGGACGGGAATCGAACCCGTACGGCCGAAGCCGAGGCATTTTAAGTGCCTTGTGTCTACCAGTTTCACCACCCCGGCGCGGGCCGCATTGTACGTTGGTTGTGCGTAATCCGTGTGTAACCTGCACTGCGAGTCAGCACAACTCAGCACCGTCGAGCACAAACGGATACAATCGCGACTCGTAAAATCAACGTGTTACGCTGTGACAAGGTGTGCTTTGTTGTGCGGGGTATTGACTTAAAATCCGCCGGCGCAAGCCTTACGGGTTCGAGTCCCGTCCCGGGCACCATTCGGCGGAAACGCCTGTCACTTGCGTACCGACACACCCAGGCTGACCATCTTGATCGTCATCGACCTTTGCTGCGACCGCGAACACCGCTTTGAAGGCTGGTTCGCTTCGGCCGAGGCCTTTGAAAAGCAGCGTCAGAACGGGCTGGCGAGTTGTCCGGTCTGTGGCACGACCGAGCTACGCCGGCTGCCGAGCGCGCCTTACGTGCAGACGCGCACCGCGGCAACGGAACCGCCCCAGCAGGCACCCGACCTCTCGTCCGAACACCCCCTGCCCGCCGATGCGGTGGCACTGCTGAAATCCGCGCTGCGCGAGGCGGCACGCAAAGCGGACGATGTCGGCGATCGCTTCCCCGCTGAAGCGCGCCGGATGCACCACGGCGAGATCGAGGCCCGCAGCATCCGCGGCGCTGCCACGCGCGACGAACTGGGCGAACTCATCGATGAAGGCATCGTGGTTCTGCCGGTGCCTCCGGACGACGATCTGCACTGACCGCAGGCGTAATCAGGGCGCCGTTTCGGATGCGAGCGCGTCCGGACATGCGTCCACGACGAAACACAAGGGCTCCGGCAAGGACAGCGGCCAGTTGCTGACCTGGCGCGCGTCCACCGACAAGGCCGATCCGTCGTCCCCAGCGCGCCACGGCTGCCGCAACCATGCGACCGCACCGCCCACGAGCTTCATGAACCCCATGCTGCCCTCCCCCGAGGATGAACGGCAAGGCTACGGAAGCGGCGTGACCGGCCGATGATCGCAACATGACGTGGCGATGACGCCCGTCAGCAACTGGCCTGGATCAGCGGCACCCACATTTCGTCCGCCGTCATCCCGCCATGCACGCCGATCATCGTCGGCGGCACTTCGCCCACCACACGGTCGCTGACTGTCCAGCCGGGCTCCATCAGCCACGCGTGCGAGCCGACGCGCTCGGCAAGCCGGCGGTGCGCGGGGCCAGGTCCGAGCAAGCCGGCACGCACCAGATGCTCGGACGGCACCAGCACCAGCTTGCCGCCGAAGTGGTCACGCGCATACGCCGCGATCTCCGGCTCGGCCCCCGCCCGCGCAAGGGAAAAAGCGAGGCGCCTTTCACCGAACAAGGGCGCCGCGAGCATGCTCTGGAGGGCCGGATGACGCTCGAGACGGAGGCGCTTTTCGTCCGGCGCGTCGATGAAGCCATGATCTGCCGTCAGGATCAGTTCGGCACCGGTACCTTTCAGCCGCGCGAGCAATGCGCTGAAGCAGTCGTCCACCCGCTGGAAGCAATCCCGCGCCTGCGGTGAATGGCAGCCGTAGTGATGGCATATCGCGTCGAACGACGCGTAGTAGGCGTGGACCAGCCCGCCGGTGTCGCGCAGCCGCCGCACCTCGTCCTCGACACACCCCGCCAGTTGATCCAGCCCACGGTAGGGCCGAACCCCGGCGCCACGGGCGTGACGGCGCGAAAACGGCGAATGGGCGATGTCCTGCGGCGACACCATGGTTGTCGGAAGACGCGGACGGGCACCGTTGCGGGCATAGGGAAACAGGCGCTGGAGCAGGAACGGGGCGCGCAGGCGCCCTCCGCCCCGGCGCTGCATCGGCAGTGGCGCAATGACGCCGCCGAAACGCCGGTCATGGATATGCCAGCCTGTCAGTCCGTGCGTCGCGGGTGCCAGGCCGGTGAGCAGCGAGGTCACGGCACTCGCGGTAGTGCTGGGCAACACGGACGTGATCCGGCCGGTGCGATGGGCGAGCAGGCTGCTGCGACGGGGCTCGGCAAAGCGATGGAGCAGCGCATCACCCAGCCCATCGATCACCAGCAACACGAGGACGCGAGTATCGCGCTCGGCAAAGGGCGGCCGCACCTGTTGCCCGGCAAGCCAGCTCTGGATGCCGTGCGCGAGCGGATAGAGCCCCCGCTCGAAGTAGTCGGGCAGTACGGCATCGCGCGGGAGTTGAAGCGGAGCGTGATTCATGCGAACCGACTCCGGAATGAAAAACGGGATGAGCGCAATGCACTCATCCCGTTTTGTTTGGAGCGGGAAACGAGTCTCGAACTCGCGACCTCAACCTTGGCAAGGTTGCGCTCTACCAACTGAGCTATTCCCGCGTTTACCTCTGGAGGCGCGAGCCGGAGTCGAACCGACCTACACGGATTTGCAATCCGGTGCATAACCGCTTTGCTATCGCGCCTTAACCTACTTGGTCGGCATCCCTTCGGGCGCCTCTGAACCAGACGATGCTGCTGCCTGACTCTTCAAATTCTTTGGAGCGGGAAACGAGTCTCGAACTCGCGACCTCAACCTTGGCAAGGTTGCGCTCTACCAACTGAGCTATTCCCGCTCGGGAAAGACCGCCATTATAGGCAGAAATTTAACACTGTCAAGCTTTCTATCTACTTCTCAATCCTTGTGCCGTGCCAGCCGGGGTGCCGCGCGATGCAGGTAGTAGCCCATGGACCACAGGGTCAGCGCGGCAGCGACGTAGATCAGCACACTGCCGATGAAGCGCAGGTCGATCGACAAGAGCTGGCCATTGTATAGCAGCAGCGGAATGGCTGTCATCTGGGCCGCGGTCTTCAGCTTGCCGACGTAGGCTACCGCCACGCTGGAGGATTCGCCGACGCGCGCCATCCACTCGCGCAATGCAGAGATGGTGATCTCCCTGCCGATGATCACCACCGCGATGATGGCATCCACCCGCGCCAACTGGACCAGCAGGATCAGCGCCGCCGCCACCATCAGCTTGTCGGCGACGGGATCGAGGAAGGCGCCGAACGCGGACGTCTGGCGCAGCGCCCGTGCGAGGTAGCCGTCGAACCAGTCGGTGATCGCTGCAACGATGAAGATCGCGGTGGCGACGAGGTTCTTCTGTGCGGGTCCGATCCAGCCGTCCGGCGCGTAGAAGATGCCGACGAAGATGGGAATCAGCGCGATGCGTGCCCAGGTGAGCGAATTGGGTATGTTGAATGACATGCGAAGCGGCCGGCGGCCTGCGTTGAATGCACCGGCGAGTATAGCGGTTAAGGGTGCCGGTTCGGCTGTTGTCCCGGCCGGCGCGCGGAAGCGGATCAGCGCAGCGCTTGGTGGATTTGCTCCGCCAGGGTCCGGTTGATGCCGTCCACCCGGCACAGGTCCTCCACAGTCGCCGCCCTCACCCCGTCCAGGCCGCCGAAGGTGGCCAGCAGATTGCGACGCCGGGTGGGGCCGACGCCCGGGATGTCTTCCAGCTTTGACCCCACACGGGTCTTGGCGCGGCGCGCACGGTGACCGGTGATGGCAAAGCGGTGGGCTTCGTCACGGATTTCGGTGACGAGGTGCAGCGCGGCGTGTCCCCCGCCGAGCACGAGCCCTTCCCGTTCATCCGGAAAAACGAGCGTCTCCAGGCCGACCTTGCGCCCCTCCCCCTTCGCCACGCCGATCATGGCGATGTCCTCCAGCCCAAGTTCCGCGAGAATGCCGAGCGCCGCCGCCACCTGGCCCTTGCCACCGTCGATCAGGATGAGGTCGGGCCGCAGCCCCTCGCCTGCCGCCACCTTGCCGTAGCGGCGCTCCAGTGCCTGGCGCATCGCGGCGAAGTCGTCACCGGGCGTGATTCCGGCGATGTTGTAGCGACGATACTCGCCCCGTTTCATCTGGCCGGCTTCGCACACCACGCAGGACGCCACGGTCGCCTCGCCCATCGTATGGCTGATGTCGAAGCACTCGATGCGCAACGGTGGATCCGCCAGCCCGAGCGCATCGCGCAACGCCTCCAGGCGTTGCTCCGCGCGACCGGTATCGCGCGCGCGCGCCTGGATCGCGAGTCGGGCGTTCTTTTCCGCCATTTCCATCCAGCCGCGATCCACCGCAAAACGCGGCGCGACCACCGCCGCGGGCTTTTCGGCAATCTCGGCCAGCGTCTCGCGAACGGCTTCGACCGCGGTGTTGACGAGGAGCCGCGCGGGCATCGGGTGTTCGCCGTAGTGCTGCTCGACAAACGCGAGCAGGCCATCCTCCGCGCCGCACGCGGCGGCGCCGCTGGGAAACTGGGGCCTGTCGCCAAGGTGGCGACCGCCGCGGACCATCGCGATGTTGACGCACAAGAGGCCGTCTTCCTCCACCGCGGCGAGGATATCCACGTCCTCATCCTTGCCGCTGTCGACAAACTGACGGTGCAGCACTGCCTGCAGGGCCCGGATCTGATCGCGGCAACCGCCCGCGGCCTCGAAGTCGAGCGCGGCCGCGGCGCGCTGCATCTTGTCGGTCAGGGCATCGATCACCTCGGTGCCATGGCCGTCGAGAAAG
The DNA here is from genome assembly GCF_001682385.1 of Azoarcus olearius. Taxonomy (NCBI): domain Bacteria; kingdom Pseudomonadati; phylum Pseudomonadota; class Betaproteobacteria; order Rhodocyclales; family Zoogloeaceae; genus Azoarcus; species Azoarcus olearius. The sequence continues at coordinate 1,890,823 of NZ_CP016210.1, read as the reverse complement.
CGCGATGCGAGGCGCACGTCTGCCGCGTAGTCCTCGGCCGACACCAGCCCGACGCAGGGCCCGGTGCAGCGCTTGATCTGATGCAGCAGGCAGGGGCGCGAGCGGTTCTGGAAGACGGAGTTCTCGCAGGTGCGCAGCTGGAAGGTTTTTTGCAGCAGCTGGATGCTCTCGCGCACAGCCCAGGCGCTCGGGAAAGGGCCGAAGTAGCGTGCCCCCTTGGCGAAGGCGCCGCGATGGTAGGCCAGCTGCGGGAACTCGTCGCCGGTGAGTTCGATGTAGGGGTAGGACTTGTCGTCGCGGAACAGGATGTTGTAGCGCGGCGCCAGGCTCTTGATGAGGTTGTTCTCGAGGATCAGCGCCTCGGCCTCGGAGCGGGTGGCGGTGACGTCCACACGCTGCACCTGGGCCACCATCATCGCGATGCGCGGCGACAGCAGCGTCCGCTGGAAATAGCTGGAGACGCGGCGCTTGAGGTTCTTCGCCTTGCCGACGTAGAGCACCTTGTCCTCGGCGCCGATCATGCGATAGACGCCGGGCTCCTCGGTCAGGGTACGGAGGAAAGCCTTGGCGTCGAAGGAGGGCGTCGGAGCGGGGGTGGTGGACATGCTGGTTGTCGATGGCTTGTTGGGAGGCTTGCGCGGCTACGATGTTGCGGTACGGGGCGTTTGCTCCGCTGGCTGCGGAACTCGCTCACTACGCTCGCTCAGACAGTCCTCGCCTGCTCCACAAACGCCCGGCCCCGCCACTGGCGTGAGTGGAACAGAAAGTCTTGAATCAGTGGATCGTCGATGGGCATCGCATGCACCAGTCGCTGCTAAACGTCCTTCTTCAGGATCTCGACCGCCGGGTTCCCTATCGTGCCTGCCGTCATCGTCGGCCCGCTCGCGTCCTCGGCGATGGCTGCAACCTGCCCGCGCGCTGTCAGATAGGGTTCGTGCAGTTCGAGCGCAAACGGATCGGCCAGCCACGGCGCCTTCGGCCGCACCGGAGCGATCGCCGCCACGCGGGCAAGCTTCTCCGCGTCCGGCACCGGTGCCCAGCGGTCGAGCAACTCGGCGACCCGATCGGGCCGGTTGCACACCAGCAACATGTCGCAGCCCGCTTCATAAGCCGCCTTGCAGCGGCCAAGGATGTCGCCGGCCAGCGCCGCACCTTCCATGTTGAGGTCGTCGCTGAAGATCACGCCCTTGAAGCCGACGCGCTGGCGCAGCACGTCCTTCAGCCAGAAGGCGGAAAAACCGGCCGGGTTGGGATCGGCAGCGGGATAGATCACGTGCGCCGGCATCACGCCCGCCAGCTGGCGGCCGAGGCGGTGGCGGTACGGGGCGATGTCCTCGTTCCAGATGGTGTCGAAATCCCGGTCATCAACCGGCACCTCGTGATGCGAATCGGCCTCGACGTAGCCGTGGCCGGGAAAATGCTTGCCCACGCAGCCCATGCCCGCTTCGGCCATGCCGGCAAGCAGGGCCTGGGCGAGTTGGGCGACGACCTGCGGATCGCGATGGAAGGCGCGGTTACCGATCGCGCGGCTGACGCCGTAGTCGAGGTCCAGCACCGGCGTGAAGCTGAGATCGACGCCGTGCGCCAGCAACTCGGCGGCAAGCACGTAGCCCGTGTGGCGGGCGGCGTCGAGGGCGGCGAGATGGTCGCGCTCCCACAGCGTGCCGAGACTGCGCATCGCCGGCAGACGGGTGAAGCCATCGGTTCGGAAACGCTGCACCCGCCCGCCCTCGTGGTCGACCGCGATCAGCAACTGCGGGCTGCGCAGCGCGCGGATGTCTGCGGTGAGCGCGGCGAGCTGTTCGGAACCGGTGAAGTTGCGGGCGAAGAGGATCACGCCGCCAACCAGCGGGTCGCACAGGCGTTCGCGTTCCTCGTCGGTCAGCGCGGTGCCGGCGACGTCGATCATCACCGGGCCGCGGGGGAGGCTGAGCGGATAGGAAGTCATCGGGTCTCGATTACCGCGAAGGCGACCACATAGTCGTTTTCGTCGGTCAGGCTCAGGTGGGCATTCAGGCGCCGGTCGTCCAGATAGGTGCGCAGGCCGTCGCCGTATCGATAGAGCGGCTTGCCGAGCGCATCGTGATCCACGGCCACTGCGTGCAGCGTGGCCGGCACCGCAACGCCGGTGCCGAGCGCCTTGCCGAACGCTTCCTTGGCGGCGAAACGCTTTGCGAGGAAGCGCGCGGGATCGCGGCTCGCGCGCCATGCCTCGCGCTCGGATTCGGCCAGGATGCGCTCCGCGAAGCGCTCGCCGTGACGCTCCAGCGAGGTCCGGATGCGGGCGATGTGGACGATGTCGGTTCCGATGCCGTGGATCATGCGCCCTCCCCGGCTCAGCCGGCGGCCGCCTCGCGCATCAGGCGCTTCATCTCCGCTACCGCCTCGCGGATGCCGGAAAAGACCGCGCGGCTGACGATGGCGTGGCCGATGTGCAGTTCGCGGATGCCGGGCAACCGGGCAATCGGTTGCACGTTGTAGTAGTTGAGCGCATGGCCGGCGTTGAAGCGCATGCCGTGGCTGCAGATGGCTTCGCCGGCGCGGCGGATCTTGTCGATCTCGGCCAGCACCGCCGGGCTTTCAGCATCGCGCCCCTGGGCGTGAAAGGCGTGGGCATAGGGGCCGGTGTGGATCTCGCACACCCTGGCGCCGATGCGCGCGGCGGCGTCGATCTGGGCGATCTCCGCATCGATGAAGACACTGGTGACGATGCCGGCGTCCGCCAGCCGGGCGATCACGTCCTTCAGGCGCGCTTCCTGCGACACGATGTCCAACCCCCCTTCGGTGGTGACCTCGTGGCGGCCCTCCGGCACCAGCATCGCCATTTCCGGCTTGATGCTGCGCGCGATACCGACCATCTCGTCGGTGGCCGCCATCTCGAGGTTGAGCTTGATCTGGGTGAGTTCGCGCAGGCGGCGGACATCGTCGTCCTGGATGTGACGGCGGTCTTCGCGCAGATGCACGGTGATGCCGTCCGCTCCACCGAGATGGGCTTCTACCGCGGCCCAGGTCGGGTCCGGCTCCCAGGTGCGGCGCGCCTGGCGCAGCGTGGCGACGTGGTCGATATTGACGCCGAGTTCGATCACAGTTCGAGCAACTCCTGAAGGACGCGGCGGGACTGCAGCGGCTGTCCGCCGAGATAGTGATTGATCAACACACGCAGCAGCCGCTTGGACTGGGCCAGCGTCTCGCTGCGGGAAAAGTCGCCGGCGGCCATGTCGAGCAGGGTCTGGCCGCTCACCACCGGCAGATCCGGCGGGGCATCGCCGGGCGCGTCCAGTGCCGCCGGACCGCCTTCGATTATATAAGCGTAGGTCGCATCGCCCCGGACGGCCTCGCCGCTCTGCACGTCATGGAACAGTTCGATGCCGTAGCCAAGTTCCTGCATCAACGCGAGTTCGAACTGGCGCAACACTGGCGGCGGCGGTCTGCCGAGGCCAAGTTCGCGCACTGCGTCGGCATAGGCGACGAAGAGGTTGGGATGGGGATCGTCGCGCGGGGTGAGTTTGACCAGCAACTCGTTGAGGTAATAGCCGCACAGCAAGGCCTGGCCGGTCAGCAGCGGTTGGCCGCCTTGCCATTCGGCACGGACCAGCGTGCGCACCTCGCCTCCGCCAGACCAATCCATCAACAAGGGCTGGAACGCCATCAGCACGCCACGAAAAGCGGAATGCGGCCTGCGCGCACCCTTTGCCACCAGCGCCAGGCGGCCGTGATCGCGGGAAAAGACCTCGACGATCAGGCTGGTTTCGCGCCACGGCAGCGTGTGCAGTACCCAGGCCGACTGTTGGTCGATGCGCTGCTTGACCGCCACCGCGTGCCGTCCCCGCTCCGGCGCTTACTCGTAGCCGAGGCTCTTCAGCGCGCGTTCGTCGTCCGCCCAGCCGCTCTTGACCTTGACCCAGACCTCGAGGAAAACCTTGCCGTCGAAGAGCTTCTCGAGTTCGACGCGGGCCTCGGTCGAAACCCGCTTGAGCTTCTCGCCGCCCTTGCCGATGACGATGCCCTTGTGCCCCGCCTTGTCGACGATCACCGCGGCGTGGATGCGGCGCAGGTTGCCTTCGGTCTCGAACTTCTCGATTTCCACCGCAATGCCATACGGCAACTCGTCGCCGAGCAGCCGGAACAGCTTCTCGCGCAGGAATTCGGCGGCAAGGAAGCGCTCGCTGCGGTCGGTGATCTCGTCTTCCTCGTACATCGGCGCACCTTCCGGCAACAGCGGCGTCGCCGCCCCCACCAGCGCCTCGACGTTGCTGCCGCGCTCGGCCGACAACGGCACGATCTCGACGAATTCGCGCGCGGCGCGCACCTGGTCGATGAAAGGCAGCAGCCGGCTTTTGTCCTTCAGCTGATCGACCTTGTTGATCACCAGCACCACCTGCGCATCGGCCGGAATCACCTCCAGCACCTTGCGATCGTCCTCGCCGAAGCGGCCCGCCTCTATCACGAAGAAGACCAGGTCGACATCGCCCAGCACCTGCGACACCGTGCGGTTCATCGAGCGGTTGAGCGCGTTGCGGTGCTGGGTCTGGAAGCCCGGCGTATCGACGAAGACCAACTGCGCGCCCTCATTGGTCAGGATGCCGGTGACGCGGTGGCGGGTAGTCTGGGCCTTGCTGGAGACGATGCTGATCTTCTGACCGATCAAGCGGTTGAGCAGCGTCGACTTGCCGACGTTGGGCCGCCCGACGATGGCCACAAAACCGGTCCTGAAGCCCGGCTTTGCGGAAGGGACCGCTTCTTCGATCTTCATTTCTTCCTCAACTGGGCAAGCGCGAGTTCGGCGGCGCGCTGCTCGGCAATCCGGCGGCTGGTACCGCGCCCCACGGTGCGCACCTTGTGCTTTTCGACTTCGCACGCCACTTCGAATTCCTGTGCATGCGCTTCACCGGTGACCTGGACCATGACATAGGTGGGCAACGGCGACTTGCGCCCCTGCAACCACTCCTGCAACGCCGTCTTGGGATCCTTGGCGGGAGCGCCCGGCTCCACCTCCGCCAGCAAGGGCGCATAGAGGCGGTCGATGACGGCCTTCGCGCCGGCAAAGTCGGAATCGAGGAAGACCGCGGCGAAAATCGCCTCGAGCGCGTCGGCGAGGATGGAGGGACGGCGGAAACCGCCGGATTTCAGCTCGCCCTCGCCCAATCGCAGGCAATCGCCCAGCTTCAGTTGCACCGCGATCCGGTGCAAGGCGTCCTGGCATACCAGGCCTGCCCGCAAACGGGACAACTCACCCTCGCGCAGCCCGCCGAAGCGTTCGTAGAGCGCGATGGAGGTGACGCAGTTGAGAATGCTGTCGCCGAGGAATTCGAGGCGTTCGTTGTTGGGTTGACCGAAACTGCGGTGGGTCAGTGCCTGCTGCAGCAGTTCGGGCTGGGCAAATTGATGACCGAGCGCACGCTGCAGGTGTTCGACCGACATCCCGCTCAATCCGCGCTCGAGGCGTGGAAATCGACCAGCAGGCTCACGTTCGCCACCACCGGGATCTTGCGCGAATACTCCGCCTCGATCAGCGTCTTGCCACCCTCTTTGACGATGCTCAGATCGGCCCCGTTGATCGACGACACGTTGTCGATCTCGCCGCGCTTGTTGAAGCCCTGCCGCATCTCGGACGGCGAGGCGCCGTTGTCACCCTCGGTGGCCAGCACCTTGATGATGCGCTCGATCGCCATGAACTCGGTCACCGCCGGCACCGAGCGGAAACCGAGCAGCAGCACGAAGACCGCAAAGGCACCGATGATCAGCAGGCCGACAAGGCTGATGCCGCGCTGGGAAGTCCTGTTCATCCATTGACTCCGGAATTAGTGGAAGCTGCCGATGCGCTTCAGATCGTTGAAATTGAACCAGATGAAGAACGCGCGACCGACGATGTTGGCGTCGGGTACGAAGCCCCACACCCGGCTGTCGCTGCTGGCGTCGCGGTTGTCGCCCATCACGAAATAATGTCCGGGCGGAACAGTGCAGGTGACGCCGCTGCCAGTATAGGTACAGTTTTCGCGCCCGGGGAAATTGAGCACCTGCGGCACGAAGGCCGGCGCATCCTTCTCGATCAGGATGGGGTGCTCGACCTCACCGAGCTTTTCGGCAAACTGCGGCGAGTAGTACAGCCGGTCGGGATGGAGATAGTTCCCGTCTTCCTTCAGCGGCACCGGCTGGCCGTTGATCTTCAACTGCTTGTGGTGGTACTCGACCTTGTCTCCCGGCAGTCCGACCACGCGCTTGATGTAATCCAGCGAGGGATCCGCCGGATAGCGGAACACCATGACCTCGCCGCGCTGCGGATCCTTCACGTCGATGATCTTCTTGTTGATCACCGGCAGGCGGATTCCGTAGGTCCATTTGTTGACCAGGATGAAATCGCCCACCAGCAGGGTCGGAATCATCGAGCCGGAGGGGATCTTGAACGGTTCGACGACGAAGGAGCGCAGGCCGAACACGACGAGGATCACCGGGAAGAAGCTGGCACCGTATTCCACCCACCAGGGCGACGGCGCATCCGCTGCACGCCGCTTGCGCGCGACCAGGCGGTCGGCCAACCACAGCACACCGGTGACGACGAGCAGGACGAACAGGATCAGGGCGAAATTCACGGGCACTCCAGCAGGACGGGGTTATTTGCCTTCATCGACGCGCAGCACGGCAAGGAAGGCCTCCTGCGGAATCTCGACGTTGCCCACCTGCTTCATCCGCTTCTTGCCTTCCTTCTGCTTCTCCAGCAGCTTCTTTTTCCGCGTGATGTCGCCGCCATAACACTTGGCGAGCACGTTCTTGCGCAGCGCCTTGATGGTTTCGCGCGCGATGATGTGGGAGCCGATCGCCGCCTGCACCGCCACGTCGAACATCTGGCGCGGAATCAGGCCGCGCAGCTTGGCGGCGAGTTCCCGGCCGCGATACTGGGCGCTGGCGCGGTGCACGATCACCGACAGCGCATCGACCTTCTCGCCGCCCACCATCAGGTCGAGCTTCACGAGGTCGGCGCTGCGATATTCCTTGAACTCGTAATCGAGCGAGGCGTAGCCGCGCGACACCGACTTCAGCTTGTCGAAGAAGTCCATCACCACTTCGTTCATCGGCAGTTCGTAGATCAACTGCACCTGACGGCCGTGGTAGCGCATGTCGATCTGCGAGCCACGCTTGAGATTGCACAGCGTGATCACCGGACCGACGTATTCCTGCGGCAGGAAGATGGTGGCGGTGATGATGGGTTCGCGGATCTCGGCGTACTTGCCGACCTCCGGCAGCTTGGCCGGATTCTCCACGTGGATGATGTCGCCGTTGTTGAGCACCACCTCGTACACCACGGTCGGCGCCGTGGTGATCAGGTCCATGTCGAACTCGCGCTCCAGGCGCTCCTGCACGATGTCCATGTGCAGCAGGCCGAGGAAGCCACAGCGGAAGCCGAAACCCAGCGCCTGCGACACCTCCGGCTCGAACTGCAGCGCGGCGTCGTTCAGGCGCAGCTTTTCGAGCGAATCGCGCAACTGGTCGTACTCGGAGGATTCGACCGGATAGAGGCCGGCGAACACCTGCGGCTTGATTTCCTTGAAGCCGGGGAGCGGCTCGGCCGCGGGCCGCGTCGCCAGCGTGATCGTGTCGCCGACCTTGGCGGCTTCCAGTTCCTTGATGCCGGCGATGACGAAGCCCACCTCGCCCGCCGACAGCTCTTCGCGCGCGACCGACTTGGGGGTAAACACGCCGACCTGGTCACACGGATACTGCGCAGCGGTCGACATCAACAGGATGCGGTCCTTGGGCTTGAGCACGCCGTCTACCACCCGCACCAGCATCACCACGCCGACGTAGTTGTCGAACCAGGAGTCGATGATCAGCGCCTTCAGCGGTGCAGCCGGGTCGCCCTTGGGGGCCGGCACCCGCGCCACGATCGCTTCGAGCACCTCTTCGATGCCGAGGCCGGTCTTGGCCGAGCACAGCACCGCCTCGGAAGCATCGACGCCGATGACGTCCTCGATCTCGCTGCGGGCGTTGTCCGGGTCGGCCGCGGGGAGGTCGATCTTGTTCAGCACCGGCACCACCTCGACGTTCAGGTCGAGCGCGGTATAGCAGTTCGCCACCGTCTGGGCCTCGACGCCCTGCGACGCGTCGACCACCAGCAGCGCGCCTTCGCAGGCGGACAGGGAGCGGCTCACTTCATACGAGAAGTCCACATGCCCCGGGGTGTCGATCAGGTTGAGGTTGTAGCGCTGGCCATCCTTGGCCCGATAGTGAAGCGCCGCGGTCTGCGCCTTGATGGTGATGCCGCGCTCGCGCTCGAGGTCCATCGAATCGAGCACCTGCGACTCCATCTCGCGCTCGGACAGGCCGCCGCAGTACTGGATGAGTCGATCGGCCAGCGTGGACTTGCCGTGGTCGATGTGGGCGATGATGGAGAAATTTCGGATGTGCTGCATACGTCTTATCTAAGAGACATGCCTGCAATCAGCAGGCATGTCGATGAGTTCGGTGTTGTTACCGGCAGTCTGCACGCCGGGGGGCTTCCCTGAAGGCCGACGACACGCCAAAGCACGCGCCGATGCGCAGGGTCGCCGGGAGATTCATCCTTCCCGGTTTCCAGCACGCGGGAACGGCCGCGGATTGTACCTTGAAGTGCCGATCGCCGGGCATCGGCACCGGCACTGCAGCCGTTCAAGGCGTGACCTCCTTGCCCGATACACCCGAGATCGGGACGGGTGCGCAAATGCGTCCGGTCAACGCAAAAAGGCGCGGTGCTCACGCGCCGCGCCTTCTCCACCCTTCGCTGCAACCCTACTCGCTACCGATCCTGTACTCCGAGAGCAGGGTCGCCCACGCCGTCTGTTCGGCCGGCAGGGCCGCAGCCAGTTCCGCCGGCGCAGCGCGCTCCACCGTCAGCGCACGGCGTTCGAACTCGAGCCGGGTCGCTGGATTCGCCAGAACGTCGTCAAGCTCGCCCGTCAGACGCGCAACAACGTGCGCCGGCGTGCCTGCGGGCGCGAACACGGCCTGCCAGGTGGGGAGCACGAGGCCCGCGTAGCCTGCCTCGGCCAGTGTCGGAACGTCGGGAAACAGCTTGCTGCGTTCGGGTGTCAGCACCGCCACCACGCGGACCGCCCCACCGGCCGCATGAGGCTGGGCCAAGGTGAGCGGCGCCACCATCACCTGGATTCTGCCGGCGAGCAGGTCAGGCATCGCCTGCATGCCGCCCTTGTACGCAACGCGGGTCATCCGGACGCCGGTCGCCTTCATGAACGAGGTCGCCGCCATCAATTCGCCCAGCGTGCTACTTCCGAAATTGAGGTGCTCCGGCCTCGCGCGGGCGTACGCAACGAACTCGGCGAGGGACTGAGCGGGAACATCCGGATGAACCATCAGGCAGAACCCGAGCCGCCCCACCTTGCCTACAGGTGTCAGCGCAGCCGCCCAGTCGAAGGCGGGCGGCTTGCTTTGCAGCGGAACCGCAACCATCGAGGCCACCGCAAACAACAGCGTGTGGCCATCCGCAGGCGAAGCGATAACCTCGCGCGCGGCGATTGCGCCGTCGGCGCCCGGCTTGTTTTCCACCACCACAGGCTGCCCCAGCCGCGATGACAGGCCTTCAGCCACGCTGCGGGCGAGAAAATCAGTGGGGCCGCCGGCCGGCAAGGGCACCACGAGCCGCACCGGTTTGGCCGGAAAAGCCGATTGGGCCGAGGCAGGCGCCGCCGATACGCTCAGTCCAACGGCGAGGGAGAGCAGCAAAGCACGCATTCTCATCACGAAATCTCCTTGTAGAGGCTTACGCTGCTCAAACCTGCACCCAGCGCGTCCATGCAACGAGCAGACAGATTGCCGCGCACATGACGGCGTTGACGGCATTGATGACGACCGCACGGTTGACCCGGCGCCCCTCCTGCTCGTAAAGCCAGATCGACATCGTGGTGTTGGCGCCCAGGAAGATGAACCAGGTCAGCAGCGAGTGCTGATCCGAGAGTCCGGACTCCCACAGCGCCAGAATGGTGGGCAGGTAGGCCACGATGCGCAGCCCGTTGAACAGCGCAAACGTCCAGGCCAGCAGGCCCGTGGCGCCGGCGCGAGAACGCGCAGCACCCGCAGCGAGCTGGGGAGCGGTTACCGTTGTCATGTCAGTCTCCGGAATGGGGTGTACCGAATCTAGCCGCCGGGCCTCGGGCACGAAACGCGCAGCAGACTAAAATCGCCTTTAACCGCCGGTTAAAGCGGCCCCTTCCCGGAGCAAGTGCATGGACAAGCTGAAGGCATTGCAGTACTTCATCGCCGCCGCGCAGGAAGGCAGCTTCTCCGGCGCGGCGCGCCGGCTCGATGTCAGCGTGCCGGCCATCGCCAAGCTGATCGGCGCGCTCGAACGCGAACTCGGGGCGAATCTGCTCGACCGCAGCACGCAGGGTCTGCGGCTCACCGCCCGCGGCTCCGCGTATCTGGAAGCGTGCGCCCCGCTACTGGATGAGCTGGCGGATGCCGACCGTCTCGCGGCGGCGGCCGAGACCGACACCCCACGCCGCCTCGCGGTGGGAGCGCCCGCCCTCTTCACGCGTCTGCATTTGATTCCCGCCCTCGCGCGCTTTCACGACCGCCACCCTCATGCCCGCATCGAATTGCGCGCAATCGATCATCTCAAGGTCACCGAGGCGCAGGCTCAGGGGCTGGACGTACTCCTGATCCACGGCTGGCCAAGCACCGGCGAGATGATTCAGCGCCGCCTGGCGCAGAGCCGGCTCATTGTGTGCGGCAGCCCGGCCTACTGGAAGCGCCACGGCCTTCCGCTGCGCCCGCGCGAGCTGGCTGCCCATCAGTGCCTGCTGGTGCGCTCGCCGGAAGGCGTGCTGCTCGACTTCTGGCGCCATCAGCGCGACGGCGAAACCGAAGAGGTTGCAGTCAGCGGCTGGCTGACCAGTGAAAATCGGGACCATGTCCTGCAGGCCGTGCTCGACGGCCAGGGCATCGGCCGTTTCGCCGATCTGGCGGTGTGGCCACACGTGAAGGAAGGCCGGCTCCAGCCGGTGCTGACGGATTGGGACAGCCGCGACGCTCCGCCCTTCAGCGCGCTCTATCGGCCCACGGCGCGCCGCGACCCGCTGCTGCAGGCCTTCATCGCTTTTGCCGAAGAGTTGTTCAGCCAGTTGGAGGCCGAATGCCGGCAGGCGATCGGCGCGCGCCCGGCTGCCACGCGGCCCGGCTGGTGCGAGCAACGGCAGGGCCGGGCGTCGATGGCACGGACCAAACCGGTATCACACGGCTGACGACACGCCGCACGCGTCACCAGCCTGCCGGCCTAAAGCGTGTTGCCCACCCGCCCGCAATGGGCGCGCACTGCGGCTTCGTCCAGGTGGTAGTGGCAGAGTTCGGTCTCGCCATGCAGCAGCACCGGGACGAGTTCATCCCAGCGCGCTTCGAGTGCCGGATCCTGATCGACGTCGACCACGCGGTAGCTCCACCCCAGCTCCTCAGCCAGGGGCGCCAGCGCGGCAACGAGGTCATGGCACAGGTGGCACCACTCGCGGCTGAGCACGGTGAACTCGCGCGCGCTCATTTTTCGGCCCGGACACTGACGTAAGAGGTGGCCTCGCCGCGCTTGACCAGTAAGGTGATCTGCTGACCCGGCTTGAAGGTGGTGAGCTGGCGACTGAAATCCTCCAGGGAGCGCAGCGCGCTCTGGCGGCCGTTGCTCACCAGCGCCAGCACGAGGTCGCCCGGCCGCAGTTCGGCCCGCGCGGCCGGCCCCGCGACGCGCTCCACCAGCAGCCCGTGCTCCACACCTTGTTCCCGCCGCTGCGCGCCCGTGGGCGCAACAAGCTGCAGGCCGAGGCTGTTGATCGTGCTGGCACGCGCCGCCACCACAGGCTTCTTCACCGGCTCGGCGCTGTCGCGCCACTCGCCCACCGTGACCGTCACTTCGCGCAGCGCGCCTTGCCGGAACAGCTGCATCGCGACCCGACCGCCAGGGCGGCTGGCGGAAACGATGCGCGGCAGGTCAGTCGAGGCCTCGACGCTCTTGCCGTCGAAACGAACGATGACATCCCCTTGCTCCACGCCCGCCTGGCCCGCCGGCCCGCCCGCCTCCACACCGCTGACCAACGCACCGGCAGCGCGCGGCAGGCTGAAGCTCTCCGCCAGCTCGCGCGACACCTCCTGGATGGCCACACCGATACGGCCGCGTTGCACCCGGCCGTGAGCGCGCAGCTGCTGCTGGACATCCATCGCGACGTCGATCGGGATCGAGAACGACAGCCCCATGAAGCCGCCGGTCTGGCTGTAGATCTGTGAGTTGATGCCGACCACCTCGCCACGCAGATTGAACAGCGGCCCGCCGGAGTTGCCCGGGTTGATCGCCACGTCCGTCTGGATGAAGGGCACGAAATTCTCGTCGGGCAGGCTGCGTCCCTTGGCGCTGACAATGCCGGCGGTCACGGTCTGTTCAAAGCCGAACGGCGAGCCGATCGCCAAGACCCATTCGCCCACCTTCAGCCGCCCCGGGTCTCCGAGCACCACCTTGGGCAGACCGGCAGCTTCGATCTTGATCAACGCGACATCGCTACGCGCATCCGCCCCGACCACCGTGGCGACGAACTCGCGTTTGTCAGCCAGCCGCACGAGGATTTCCTCGGCCTCATCCACCACATGGGCATTCGTCAGGATGTAGCCGTCGGCGCTGATGATGAAACCGGTGCCCAGCGAACGGTTCTCGGGATCGAGTTCGGGCGTACGGGGGTGCCGCGGGACGAAACGGCGGAAGAAATCGAACATCGGGTCGTTTTCGTCGAGTCCCCGCGGTACCGACGGCGACGCCTGCCGGGTCTGCGAAGTACTGACGTTGACCACCGCCGCGCCCTGGCGCTCGACCAGGGCGGTGAAATCGGGAAGGTTGGCCGGGCTTGCGGCGAGACCCACCGGCGCAAACGGCAGCAACAGACAGGCGCTCAACCAGCGCAGCAACCGCCCCTTCATGACTGCCCTCCGCTGCAAGCGGGGCGGGCAAGCTGTACCGCCGAATACGGCCACCAGCGCCCGGCCAGCCGGACCAGCAAGGCCGCCAGGCCGAGACCGGCCGCGGCCCCGGTCGCTGCGAACAGATCGGGGGCGCTTTCACCGACTGCCGCACCGACTGCGGCGCCGACCAGCACCGCGACCGTCCCCAACCCATAGCTGCGCAGGGCCGCCCGCAGGGGTGCGCCCTCGGCAATCAGCACGTCGACCCTGTCGCCCGGGCGGGCGTCGATATCGTTGGGCAGCCGAAACAGTGCGTCGCGTCGCCCGAAGGCCTGGTCGAGCGAGAACGAGCGGCAGCCGCCTGGCTCGTCGCACCGTCCGCAACCGCCGGTGCGTGTGACCTTAACCCACGCGGATCCACCACGGACCGCGACCACCTCAGCCGGTGCGCGCATCACTGACCGACGAACTCCATACCGTCGCCGAGGCGCTGGATCGTACGCATCGGGACCTCGCCCAACACGGTGATCAGGTGGGCGCCTGCTACCCGTTTGTAGATGTTGATCGCCCCGCTGGTCTGCGCACCGAGCACGGCTGCCGCGCTGTCGGACGCGGCGGGCTCGATGAAGAGCGAAATCGACGCAAGGCCGTCGCCATAGACCATCTGCACGACATCGCCGCGCTCCCGACCAAGAGGACGCTTGACCACCGACTGCAGCGTGAAGCCGGGCAAGGGGGTGCGCAGTGCCCAGCCGGCTTCGCTGCGCGGGACGTCGCTTCCGCGCGCCTGGACGACACGCCAGTCGTCGGTGCTGACATAACGCGGTTTGAGCAGATCCGGACTGATGTTGCCGCCGATGCGCACGTCGTTGAACACAAACTGCTCGATGATTTCGCCGCGCTCGTCCAGCAGACGGGATTTCAGCAACAGGCCCGACTGGACCTCGGCCCACAGCGCATGGCCGTAGCGGAGATCATCCTTGGGTTCCAGAAGGATGGCCTGCGCCTCGAGACCCGCAATCCGATGCACCTCGCCCTTGCGGATCCGGTAGCTTTCCCCCAGGTTCGAGAACGACGAAGGCAGACGGGCCGGAAATGCACGCCGACCACCGGGGCGATCGATGATCACGGTCTTCTGGTCCGGCAACACGCAGCGGACCTCGCCACTGTTGCGGATGACCTCGCGCGGGCTGCCGTCGAGCACTTCCAGTCGTTCGTACTCGCCGGAGGAATCCACCCGATGGGCGATTCTCGACGTTTCGAAGTGCTTGCCGGACTGGTAAACGAAGGTGCCGACGTAGTTCAGCCGCTGCCCAGCCGAGGCGATCCTGTTCAGCCAGCCGAGCGGGTCGGAAGGCGCCTCGGCCTGAGCCGCCCCCGGGAGCAGGGCCAGACAAAGCCCCGCCGCCGCAAACCATCGTTTCATTGTCCTGCGCCCTGCTGGGTCTCGGTGACCGTCCTGACATACTGAACGGCGCCGGGAATCGGACCGCCGGCCGTCATGGACTGGTGAGCGAACACGTATTCCCGATGCGCCTCTCCCTGGGAGACCGGCGCCCGCGTCACCGTTGCCGGCACCGCGGTGCCGACGGGGGCGCTTGCCATGCGTTGCATCTGCAGCGGCGCGGAAGCGTCGCCGCGGGCGGAGTGCAGGTTGGCGGCGACCCAGCCTACCGCTGCAACCCCCATGACCGAAGCCGCCAGCGGCAGCGCGACGCGCCAGCCGCCACGGGACCGCGCGGCGGCAAGACGCGGCGCAAGCACAACCGGCTCGGCATCGACCCGAGCCATGACCTTGTCGACAAAATCGGGCGCCCCGTGGTAATCGCCTCTCAATACATCTCCGATGAGGCAATAGGCGTCCCATTCCTTGCGCAGCGCGCTGTCGCTACGCAAGCCGTTCAGCGTGGGAGCCACGGCATGTTCATCGAGAACGCCGTCGAGCAAAGCCGAGAGTTTTTCCTTCATTCCTGCCACCTACCAACGTTTGTCCGGCGCCGTGTCGAGCAGCGGGCGCAACCGTTCTGCAATCGCTTCGCGGGCACGGAAGATCCGCGACCGCACCGTCCCTATCGGGCAATCCATGATGTTGGCGATCTCTTCGTAGCTCAGCCCCTCGAACTCGCGCAGCATGATCGCCGTCCGCAATTCTTCGGGAAGCCCCGCCATCGCCGCGTCGACCGTTTCCCCGATCTGCTGCGTCATCATCAAGCGCTCCGGCGTGTTGATGTCGCGCAGCTGATCCCCGTCCTCGAAAGTTTCAGCTTCCTCCGAGTCGAACCCCGTGGAGGTCGGCGCACGCCGCCCCTGGGACACGAGGTAATTCTTCGCCGTGTTGATTCCGATGCGGTAGAGCCAGGTGTAGAAGGCGCTGTCCCCGCGAAAGGAACCGAGCGCACGGTAGGCCTTGATGAAGGTCTCCTGCGCCACGTCCTCGACCTCGGCCGGATCACGGATCAGCCTCGAAAGCAGCCGATGCAGCTTGCGCTGGTATTTGGAAACCAACAAGCCGAAGGCCTGCTTGTCGCCACGCTGCACGCGTTCGACAAGTTGCTGATCGATTTCGCGATCGCTCATGAGATGGTCGTTCTGCTTGAGTAAGGAAACAAAAGCGCCCAAGTATAAGCGACCGCCTGTCCGCCCGCCAAAGTCGAAGATACGTGGAAAGACCGAAACAACTTGAATTAGTTCAGACGCCAACAGGGACTTTCCGCCCGCGGCGGCAGACCGCGCTGCGGACGGAGGCGCCAACGTCATGCTATATTCCGCCCCTTCCCCTCGCGCCAGACCGACATCTTGTTAAATCAATACGATGTTCTCATTCTCGGCAGTGGCACCGCCGGGCAATCCCTCGCACTCCGCCTCGCCGACAAGCTCAAGGTCGCGCTGGTCACGAAACGGGAACTGAGCGACAGCGCAAGTGCCTGGGCGCAAGGCGGAATCGCCGCGGTGCTGGACACCGCCGACAGCATCGAAGCACACATCCAGGACACCTTCACCGCCGGCGCCTACCTGTGCGACCCGGTCGCCACCCGTTTCGTGGTGGAAAACGGCCGCCGTGCGATCGAGTGGCTGATTGGCCGCGGCGTGCCTTTCACACGCGAAGACCAGTCCGAGCTCGGCTACCACCTCACCCGCGAAGGCGGCCATTCCCACCGCCGCATCATCCATGCCGCCGACGCGACCGGCGCCGCCGTGCAAGCCACGCTCAGCGAGGAGGTCCGGCGCCATCCGAACATCCACATCTTCGAGCACCACATCGCGGTCGACCTGATCATCGGCGACAAGGTCGGGCGTCCCGGAGAGGGCTGCCTCGGCGCCTACGTGCTGGACATCAAGGCCGACCGAGTAGTCACCTTCGGCGCCCCCAACACCGTGCTGGCCACCGGCGGAACCGGCAAGGTCTATCTGTACACGACCAATCCCGACGTGGCGACCGGCGACGGCATCGCGATGGCCTGGCGCGCGGGCTGCCGCGTCGCCAACATGGAATTCATCCAGTTCCACCCCACCTGCCTCTATCACCCACAGGCCAAGTCCTTCCTGATTTCGGAAGCGGTTCGTGGCGAGGGCGGATTGCTCAAGCTGCCGGATGGCACACGCTTCATGCCGGAACACGACGAGCGCGCCGAACTCGCGCCGCGCGACGTCGTTGCCCGGGCGATCGACTTCGAGATGAAGAAGCACGGCGTGGACTGCGTCTATCTCGACATCAGCCACAAGCCGGCCGACTGGCTGCGCGGACACTTCCCCAACATCCACGCGCGCTGCCTGGAACTGGGAATCGACATCACCCGCCAGCCGATTCCGGTCGTCCCTGCGGCGCACTACACCTGCGGCGGCATCGTGACCGACCTGTCCGCGCGAACCGATGTTGCGGGCCTGTACGCGGTCGGCGAATCCGCCTGCAGCGGCCTGCACGGCGCGAACCGGCTGGCGAGCAACTCACTGCTCGAATGCCTGGTGTTCGGCGAGGCCGCAGCCCAGGACATCCTGGCGAAAACGGCCACGGCACCGCTCACCCTCCCGGACTGGGATGAAAGCCGCGTTACGGACGCCGACGAAGAAGTGGTGATTTCCCACAACTGGGCGGAATTGCGGCGCGCAATGTGGGACTACGTGGGCATCGTGCGCACCACCAAACGGCTGCAGCGTGCCCAGCACCGGATCCGCCTGCTGACCAACGAAATCAACGAGTTCTACTCGAACTTCCGCGTCTCGAACAATCTGATCGAACTGCGCAATCTCGTCGTCACCGCCGACCTGATCGTCCGCTGCGCGCTGAAGCGCAAGGAAAGCCGCGGCCTTCATTACTCGCGCGACTATCCGGACCCCGCCGACCGCATCCGCAGCACCGTGCTGCGCCCTCCCCGCTTCAAGGGCTGAGCACGCCCACCGCAGCGCGGTGTTTCAACCACAACCGGAATAGCCGCCACTGCCCCGGCGCCAGGTTGGCGGGCACCAGCATCAGGCGCATTCCCCCGGCCGGGGAGCCGGACGGGGCGACCGACTCCAGGCGTAGCCATGCCACCCAGCCGAAATCGACGGCCTGGCCGGCAACGCGGAAATGATGGTCGGCCTGGCTGCCGCGCCCCACGGTGACGCCGCCATCTCCCAACAGGTGGATCTTCAATCCGTGCTTGCCGCGTTCACCATGGAGCGCATGCCAGCCCGACCCGAGCAGCACCGCGCCGCAAACCGCGACCCCGAATGCGCTTTGCAGCAACCAAGCCCCAGCCTGATGCCCAAGAAAAAGCGCCAGTGCCGCGATGCCATGCATCGCAAACACTGACGCCTCGATTCCGCGGGAAGACTTCAGTTCCAGCGCGAGCGGATATCGCATGGCCCTGCCATGCTCCGTATGGTCAAACCCGGCGGAACACGAGGGTACCGTTGGTACCGCCGAAGCCGAAGTTGTTCTTGATGGCAACGTCGATCTTCATCGGCCGCGCTTCGTTGGCGCAGTAGTCGAGATCGCACTCGGGATCCTGCTCGAAGATGTTGATCGTCGGCGGCGAGATCTGGTGATGGACGGCGAGGACCGTGAATACCGACTCAAGTCCGCCCGCGCCGCCCAGCAGGTGGCCGGTCATCGACTTGGTGGAATTGACCACAAGCTTCTTGGCCGCGTCGACACCGAACGCAAGCTTGATCGCGTCGGTTTCGTTCTTGTCCCCGAGGGGCGTAGAAGTGCCGTGCGCGTTAAGGTACTGCACCTCATCCACGTTGACGCCCGCGTTCTTCATGGCGTTGACCATGCTGCGGCGCGGCCCGTCGGTATCCGGCGCGGTCATGTGGAAAGCGTCGCCGCTCATGCCGAAACCGGCCAGTTCCGCGTAGATGCGCGCACCGCGCTTTACCGCGTGCTCGTACTCTTCCAGCACGAGGACACCGGCGCCTTCGCCGAGCACGAAACCGTCACGCCCCTTGTCCCACGGACGGCTGGCGGTGGCCGGGTCGTCGTTGCGGGTGGAAAGCGCCTTGGCGGACGAGAAACCGCCGATCGCGAGCGAGGTGACGGTCGATTCGGCACCGCCGCACACCATCACGTCGGCGTCGCCATACTCGATCATCCGCGCACTGGTGCCGATGGCGTGCAAGCCCGTGGTGCACGCGGTGACAACCGCGATGTTGGGCCCCTTCAGACCAAACATGATCGACAGGTTGCCCGAGATCATGTTGATGATGGTGCCCGGAATGAAGAACGGAGAAATCTTGCGCGGCCCGCCCGCAAGATAATCGTCGTGGGTTTCCTCGATCATCGGCAGACCGCCGATGCCCGAGCCGATGTTCACGCCGATGCGCTCAGCGTTGGCTTCGGTGACTTCAATGCCGGAATCACGGATCGCCTGAATCCCGGCCGCCATGCCGTAGTGGATGAACACATCCATGCGGCGGGCTTCCTTGGGCGACAGGTAGGCCGAAACGTCGAAATCCTTGACTTCGCCAGCGATGCGGGCAGCAAACGCCGAGGCATCGAAACGAGTGATCGGCCCGATGCCGCTCTTGCCGGCAAGCAGGTTTTCCCAAGCAACGGGAACAGTATTGCCGACCGGCGAGACGAGTCCCAGACCGGTGACGACGACTCTACGACGCGACACAGGCAACTCCGTAATAAATCGAGGCGGAGAGGTTGGAATCGATCCGGATTTCGACGAGGCGAAATCCGGATGAAAAGCGGAATTACTTCTTCAGATGGGCGTTGACGTAGTCGATCGCCTGCTGGACGGTGGTGATCTTCTCGGCCTCTTCGTCCGGGATCTCGCACTCGAACTCTTCTTCCAGCGCCATAACCAGTTCCACGGTGTCCAGCGAATCCGCGCCCAGATCGTCCACGAACGAAGACTCGTTCTTGATCTCCGATTCGTTCACGCCAAGTTGCTCAGCGACGATCTTCTTGACGCGCTGTTCGATGTTCTCCATGAACAAACTCCTTCCCTGAAAGATGCAGGTATGTAAGAAAAAAAGCCGGCGTATTCTACCAAAAAGCACCGCTGCCGCTATCGCGGCGAACGGTCATGACATATACATGCCGCCGTTGACATGCAAAGTAGTGCCAGTGACGTAGGCCGCTGCAGGCGAGGCCAGGAAGGCCACGGCAGCAGCGATTTCCTCCGGGCGACCAAGGCGGCCGAGCGCGATGCTTCCCAGCAGCGCGTCGCGCGCCGAGTCGGGCAGCGCCCGGGTCATGTCGGTGTCGATGAAGCCCGGGGCGACGCAGTTGACGGTGATGTTGCGGCTGCCCAGCTCACGCGCGAGGGCGCGGCTCATGCCCGCCACGCCCGCCTTGGCCGCCGCGTAGTTGGCCTGGCCGGCATTGCCGGCGCTGCCCACCACGGAGGTGATGTTGATGATGCGGCCGGTGCGCGCCTTCATCATGCCGCGCATGACCAGCCGGGACATCCGGAACACCGCCTTCAGGTTGGTGTCGATGACCGCGTCCCACTCGTCGTCCTTCATCCGCATCGCGAGATTGTCACGAGTGATGCCGGCGTTGTTCACCAGGATGCCGACCGCGCCAAAACGCTTCTCGACTTCCGCAATCAGGCCTTCACAGGCAGCAACGTCGGTGACGTCGAGCGCCAGACCGGCGCCCTTGAAACCCGCCTCCGCCAAGGCGTTGTCGATGTCCGCCGCACCCGCTTCAGAGGTGGCGGTGCCGACCACGACGGCGCCGAGCCGGGCCAGTTCCATCGCTACCGCGCGACCGATCCCGCGCGAGGCGCCGGTAACCAGCGCGATCTGTCCTTCCAGCGAAAAACTCATTCTTACCTCACTGCCGCAATCGATTGTTCCAGACTCGCGGCGTCGTGTGCCGAGCCGCCTTCGATGTCCTTCGCGATGCGCTTGGTCATGCCGGCGAGCACCTTGCCGGGCCCGCATTCGACGACGTGGGTCATTCCGCGACGAGCCATTTCCTGCACGGATTCGATCCAGCGCACCGGCGAAAACGCCTGCCGCACCAGCGCGTCACGGATACGGTCCGGCTCCGCGTACACCGCAACATCGACGTTGTTCAGCACGTCGATCTCGGGGGTGCCGATTTCGAGACCTGCCAGACGCTCCGCCAACCGCTCCGCGGCCGGCTTCATCAAGGCACAGTGGAACGGGGCCGAAACCGGCAGCAGCACCGCGCGCTTTGCGCCCTTGCCCTTGGCGACCTCGATGGCACGCTCGACGGCAGCCTTGGCCCCGGCGATGACGATCTGCCCCGGCGCATTCAGGTTGGCCGCCTCGACGACCTCGCCTTGCGCCGCTTCGGCACACGCCTCCCGCACTGCGTCCGCCTCCAGCCCGAGCAGGGCGGCCATCGCGCCCTCGCCCGCCGGCACCGCTTCCTGCATGGCCTGAGCGCGCAACCGCACCAGCGGCACGGCGTCGGCAAACGGCAGTGCGCCAGCAGCCACCAGCGCCGCATACTCGCCGAGGCTGTGACCGGCGACGATCGCCGGTTTGGGACCGCCGGCCGCAAGCCAGGCGCGATACACCGCCACGCCGGCAGTCAGCATCAGAGGCTGCGTATTCACCGTGAGCGCCAGGCGCTCCGCCGGTCCTTCGCACACCATCTGCCACAAATCTTCACCCAGCGCCGCAGAGGCCTCGGCAAAAGTGTCGCGGATCACCGCGGATTCGCCATACGCGTCCATCATCGCGACGGACTGCGAACCCTGGCCTGGAAAAACCAGCGCAAAAGCCATCATCTCTCCAAGGTCTATCGGAAGAAATCAGAAGTCGATCAGGGCTGCGCCCCAGGTGAACCCGCCGCCTACACCCTCGACCACGACGCGCTGCCCGGGGCGGATACGGCCATCCCGCACCGCGAGATCGAGTGCAAGCGGAATCGATGCCGCCGAGGTGTTGCCATGGCGATCCACCGTGGCCACGACCTTCTCCATCGACAGGCCCAGGCGCTTCGCCGTGGCCTGGATGATGCGGATGTTCGCCTGGTGGGGAATCAGCCAGTCCACGCTGTCCGCCGCCACGCCTGCCGCGTCGAGCACCTCGTGCGCGACGTCGCCGAGCACTTTCACGGCAAACTTGAACACCGCCTGACCGTCCATGCGCAAAAAGGGGTCGCCTACCACCTGCCCGGTAGCCACGTTGCCGGGAACACAGAGAATTGGATGGTGGCTACCATCGGCGTGGAGCGCGGTCGTCAGCACGCCGGGCCGCTCAGAGGCTTCGAGCACCACCGCGCCGGCGCCGTCTCCGAACAGCACGCAGGTAGCGCGATCGGTCCAGTCGAGAATGCGGGAGAAAACTTCCGCCCCGACGACGAGCGCGCGCTTGTGACTGCCCGAACGGATGAATTTCTCAGCGATGCTCAGTGCGTAGACAAAGCCGCTGCACACGGCCTGCACATCGAATGCCGCACCGTTGTTGCCGATGCCCAGCTTGGACTGCAGCAGCGTGGCGGTGCTGGGAAAGATGTAATCGGGCGTCGAGGTCGCCACGATGATGAGGTCGATGTCGTTGGCCGCACAGCCCGCCGCTTCAATTGCGCGCTGCGCCGCGACGAGCGCGAGATCGCTGGAGCCCACGTCGGGCGGCGCGAGATAGCGGGTGCGGATGCCGGTTCTCGATACCACCCAATCGTCGGAGGTGTCGATGCCACGGGCGACGAGATCGTCGTTGCTCACCGGATTGCCGGGGAGATAACTGCCTGTCCCGGCGATACGTGCGTGGATCATGCGGCCTCCTGGCTCATCGCGGACATCCTCTCCTCGATACGTTCGATCAAACGGTTCGCGGCTGCATCGGCAGCACGGCCGAGCGCCTGCTCGAAGGCGAATGCGTCCGCCGAACCATGACTTTTCACCACCACGCCGCGCAAACCGAGCAGCGACGCGCCGTTGTAGCGGCGGTGATCGACCCGCCGCTTGAACCGCCCCAGTGCCGGAAGCGCCACAATCGCCATCAGCTTCGTCAGCAGATTGCGGCTGAACTCTTCGCGCAGGAACGTTGCCAGCATCTGCGCCAAGCCCTCGGAGGTCTTCAGCGCCACGTTGCCGACGAAGCCGTCGCACACGACCACATCCACACCCCCGGTGTAGATCTGGTCGCCCTCGACATTGCCCTTGAAGTTGAGCCCGCTGGTGCGCAGCAGTTCGCCGGCCTGCTTGACGACCTCGTTGCCCTTGATCGCCTCTTCGCCGATGTTGAGCAGACCGACGGTGGGACGATCGATGTGCTCCACGGCCGAAACCAGCATGGCCCCCATGATGCCGAACTGGAGCAGATGCTCGGGCGAGCAATCCACGTTTGCACCCAGGTCGAGCACGTAGGTACGTCCATCGCGACTGGGCAGCACGGTGGCGATCGCAGGGCGATCGATGCCGGGCAAGGTCTTGAGCACGAAGCGGGAAATCGCCATCAGCGCACCGGTGTTACCGGCGGAAACGGCCGCGGTGGCCTCACCGGACTTCACCAGGTCGATCGCCACCCGCATCGACGAGTCTTTCTTGTTCCGCATGGCGGTCGCTGGCGCTTCGTCCATGCCGACCACCTCGGTTGCGGGCTGCAGGCGCAGGCGCTCACCGAACTCCTTCGCCACCGGCGCAATCAGGGGCGCCAGAACCTCTTCACGACCGACCGCGATCGCCCGTGCGTCGGCGTGGCTGCGCAGAAACGCAAACACCGCAGGCACGGTGACGACCGGGCCGTGATCGCCACCCATGCAATCGACTGCAACGGTGACACTCATCGGCTTCTCGCGTGATTCACAAGCTGGGGATAAAAAAGGCGGCGCGAGCGCCACGCGCTCCGCGCCGCCTCCGGTTCAGGAAGCAGGCTTATTCGCCTTTTGCCTTGACGACCTTCTTGCCGCGGTAGAAACCGTTGGGGCTGATGTGGTGCCGCAGGTGCACTTCACCCGTGGTCGGCTCGACGGCCAGCGACGGGGCGGTCAGGAAATCGTGCGCACGGTGCATGCCACGCTTCGAGGGAGACTTCTTGTTCTGCTGGACTGCCATGAAAAACTCCTAATTCACACGTACTACGATGTTTCGTTCAAGCCTTGCCGCCACCGCGCAGCCCGGCCAGGACCGCAAACGGAGAAGCCTTGCCGTCTGCACCCTCTTGACCGGCGGGCCCACAGCTTTCATGCCGCGGCGCGATGGGCAATGCCAACAGAATCTCGTCTTCGACCAAGCCCACGACATCCAGCCCGGATTCGACCTCGATGGCGTCGACCTCGTCGTCCTCCAGCTCCTCGTCGGGAATTTCTTCCCCACTGCGGAAAGGCTGCAAGACTCTATCCACTGCAAGCGCCCAGGACATCCCTTCAAGACACCGCTGACAACGCAGTTCCAGGCAGCCTTTGACAATCAACTGCAAACGCGGCTTTCCCTGCTTGTCGAGCGATCCGGCGATGCGGTATTCCACATCACCTTCCGTACCTGCGAGAGCATCCGCCAACCGCTCAAGCGCAGCGACCCCGACCTTCCCCGCCAGGCTGCGGGCCTCGACGGCGAAGCGAAAGGGGTCGGCGATCACGACTGACGGAACGTCTGGGTGCGACATAAGCTGCGCATCATAGTATTCTTTCCGCCTGATTGTCAAAGACTTGAGACGGTTAGCCGGAAGACCCGGCGGCGCTCACTTACCCTGCCCTCACCATGAAGAAGCTCGTCCTCGCCTCTACCTCGTCCTACCGTCGCCAACTGCTGGAGCGGCTCGGCCATCCGTTTGAAACGGACCGCCCGGAAACCGATGAAAGCGCACTGCCCGGCGAGCATCCGCGCGACACGGCCGAGCGGCTCGCGATCGAGAAGGCACGTGCCGTGGCGGCCCGCCACCCGGACGCACTCATCATCGGCAGCGATCAGGTGGCCTTTCTGGACGACGAAGTGTTCGGCAAGCCGGGCACCGAAGAGCGCGCGATCGCGCAACTGACCCGCATGAGTGGTCGGACAGTCGTTTTCCATACTGGCGTCGCGGTGCTCGACGCGGCCAACGGCCAGGTGCAGTGCGTCGGCGTCCCCACCGAGGTGCGTTTCCGGACGCTGACCGATACCGAGATCCGGCGTTACGTCGAGAAGGAACGTCCGCTCGACTGCGCCGGCAGCGCCAAGTCGGAAGGCCTGGGCATCTCGCTGCTCGACGCCTTGTCGGGAGACGACCCGACGGCCTTGATCGGCCTGCCGCTGATCGCCCTGTCCAGAATGCTGCGTACCCAGGGCATCGAACTGCCATGACCACGCCCGGCCGCCTGCTCCTGATCCCGGTCGGCCTCGGCGGCGACGCATGGCCCGACTTCCTGCCGGCCCGCACGCAAGCCACCGCGGCAGCGCTGCGCTATTTCGTGGTTGAAAACGCCCGCGCGGCGCGTGCCCACCTGAAGACGATGGGTCATCCGCTGCCTTTGCGCGATGTCGCCATCCATGAACTCCCCGAGCAGTGCGCCGCCGCTGCGCTCGACGAGTTGCTCGCGCCGGCACGCGCTGGCCAGGACATCGGCCTGATGTCGGACGCAGGCTGCCCGGCGGTCGCGGACCCTGGCTCGCGCCTGGTCGCCCGCGCGCACGAACTCGGCATCCCGGTCATGCCGCTGGTAGGACCGTCGTCCATCCTCCTCGGCCTGATGGGTTCGGGGCTGAATGGCCAGAGCTTTGCGTTCCACGGCTACCTGCCCGTGGCGGAAAGCGAGCGCGACCTGCGCATCCGCGGACTGGAGGAGGAGTCGCGCCGCCAGGACCGCACGCAGATCTTCATCGAAACGCCCTACCGCAACGAACGCATGTTCGACGCGCTGCTCCGTCTTTGCCATCCGCAGACCCGGCTGTGCATCGCCTGCGATCTGACAACCCCGACGGAGTATCTGGTGACGCACCGGATCGAGACCTGGAGGACGACCCCTCGCCCCCAACTCGCCAAGCGGCCCGCGCTGTTTCTCCTGCTGGCCGCAGCCAGCCGCTAACGCAGCGTGACCCCTCGCAGCGCGGTGGCGAGGCTTTCGGTGACGCCGGCGCCGAAGCGCTGGGCGAAACGCTCGGCAAACGAACGGGTCTCGGTGAAATCGCGCACTTCTTCGGCCTGGAATACGTCGCGCGCAACCGAATCAACGGTTCCGTAGCCATCCGCGAGCCCCAGTTCCACGCTGCGCGCGCCGGTCCACACCAAGCCGGAAAACAACTCCGGCCCCTCCTTGAGACGCGGACCCCGCCCTTTGCGGACGACCTCGATGAACTGACGATGAATGTCGTCGAGCAAGCCGCGCGCGTGCGCGGTCTGCGTTTCCCGCTGCGGCGAGAACGGGTCGAGAAAGCCCTTGTTCGCGCCCGCGGCCAACAACCGACGCTCGACCCCGAGCTTTTCCATCGCGCCGACGAAGCCGAACCCGTCCATCAGTACGCCGATGGATCCAACCAGGCTCGCCTTGTCGACCATGATCTTGTCGGCCGCGGCAGCGACGTAATAGCCACCGGACGCACACATGTCTTCCACCACCGCGACCACCGGCAGATCGGGGCGCTCGCCACGCAAGCGGTAAATCTCGTCATTGATCATGCCTGCCTGGACAGGGCTGCCGCCGGGGCTGTTGATCCGCAGGACAACGCCGCGCACCGCCTTGTCGTCGTAGGCTGAACGCAGCGCACCGATGACGCGTTCAGCACTGGCCTCCGACCCGGAGTCGATCACCCCCTCGACGGACACCATCGCGGTATAGCCGCCCGCGGGCGCGAGGGCCTCCGCCGGCTCACCCCAGTCGGCAACTTTCCACAGGATCACGCCGAGGTAGATGAAAGTCAGCAACCGGAAGAACACGCTCCAGCGCCGGCGGCGGCGCTGCTCCGCCAGCGCTTCGAGCGCCAGCTTTTCGAGCACACCCCGCTCCCAGCCAGTCCCCTCAGTCCCACTCATAGCCCTTCGTCCTCGTGCAGATAGACGTGACCGGCACGTTCAACCACGTTGAGCGCGATGAGCCGCCTGCCCTTGCACGGCCCCATCACGCACTGCCCGGATTCCGGCTCGTAGTGTGCACCGTGCACTGCACAAATCAAGAGCGTTCCACTGAGGTCAAAGAACTTTCCCGCAACCCAGTCCAGCTCGACCGGTACATGGGCGCAGCGGTTGAGATAGGCGTACACCGCACCCCGGTAGCGAACTGCAAAGGCCGGCTCCACCACGCCGAAGCGCTCCACCGTGAACCGCACCCCGTCGCCGCCATCCGCCAGTTCGCTGGCCGCACAGATCAGACGTTCCCGCGCAGCCATTGCTCGAGCGCCGCCGGCGTTTCCACATAGGCGAGCGGGCGCGCCGCCTCGAGTTCTGCACGGCCATGCGCACCGAACCCGACCGCAAGCCCGGCCACGCCGGCGTTATGCGCCATCTGCAGATCGTGGGTGGCGTCACCGATCATCAGTGTGCGGTCCCGAGCCACCCCCAGTTCATCCATCAACTCTTCCAGCATGGCCGGATGCGGCTTCGAAAAGCACTCGTCGGCACACCGCGTTGCATGGAAGCGCGGCCCCAGCCCCGAATGCGACAGCGCGCGGTCCAGCCCGAGGCGGCTCTTCCCGGTTGCCACCGCCAGCAGCTTTCCCTCCTCGGCCAGCCAGTCGATCATGCCGGGCACGCCGGGAAAGAGCGTCAGCTCGTGGTCGGCCGACAGGTAATGATGACGATAACGCTCGACCATGCGCGGATAGGCCTCGACATCGAGTTCCGGCACCGCGTGCCGCAACGCATCGCCCAGCCCCAGGCCGATGACGTAGCGCGCCCGCTCCTCAGGCGGCTCGGGCAGACCGAGGTCACGGCAGGCGGCGAGGATGGCGCGCACGATCGCCGCCGCCGAATCCATCAGCGTGCCGTCCCAGTCGAAAACAACCAGATCGAAGCGGTCAGCCACGGGACTTGCCCTCCTTGGTATCGAGCAGGGCGACGAAGCCCCGCAGATCGTCCGGCAGCGCCGCCTCGAATGCGAGCAACTTGCCGGTCAGCGGATGGTGAAAGCGAAGCGAGGCCGCGTGCAGGAACATCCGGCGCAAACCCTCGCCCTCCAGGCGCTTGTTCAACGCGAAATCACCATATTTGTCGTCACCGCACAAGGGGAAACCGAGATGGGTCAGATGGACGCGGATCTGATGAGTCCGCCCGGTCTTCAGTTCCACCTCGAGCAGGCTGTAGTCGGCCCAGCGCTGCACCAGGCGGACGATGCTGTGCGCGGGCTTGCCCTCGTCGCTGACTCGAACCCTGCGCTCGCCCTCCGGCGTCAGGTACTTCAGGAGGGGCGCCTTGACGTGTTGCATCGGGTTCATCCAGCGCCCGGGCACCAGGGTCAGGTAGCGCTTTTCAACCTGGCCCTCCCGCATCATGTCGTGCAGCGCGGTCAGTGCGGAACGCTTCTTCGCGACGATCAGCAGGCCCGAGGTCTCACGGTCGAGACGATGCGCGAGCTCCAGCATCCGCAGCTCGGGCCGCTGAGTGCGCAATTGCTCGATGACCCCGTAACTGACGCCGCTGCCTCCGTGCACAGCCTTGCCGGACGGCTTGTTGACCACCAGCAGCGCATCGTCCTCGAACACGACCGGCAGCGGCTTGCCCGCCGGAGCGGGCGCACTGCGCGTCGGCTCGGCCACGCGCAGCGGCGGCACCCGCACTTCGTCGCCCAGCGCCAGTCGATAGGTGGGCTGCACGCGGCGGCCGTTTACCCGGACCTCCCCGCCGCGCAGGATGCGATAGACGTGACTCTTGGGCACGCCCTTGGCAAGCCGCAGGAGGAAATTGTCGATGCGCTGACCGGCCGAAGCCTCGTCGATGCGCTCGTGGCGAACCGCGATCGCTTTGCCTTGTGTCGTCATCCTGAAATATACTTCCCCGCGGTTTAGCCGGTTGCGGTCGCCATCCCCACACGCCAGAAGGCGGGGGTCGATGTTCGACGATGAGCCCGCACGAGCGCTCCCGGCAGAACCGATGCGTGCGCCGCGCTGCCCAAAAAGGCGGCGATGGTAACGCAATCAACCAAGCAAAACACACTCTTCGACCTACCAGTTGGATTTATTCGCGTAGCACACGCAGGATCAAATGTTCTGGCCCGAACGCCGCACGACGGCGGGGGCGGGAACACGAGAATTTCGACCAGCCGACCCATCACAGCCGCGACCCTACAACCGGATGAAAGTAGCCCTACCCAACCGCTCCTGAACCCGGAAAGCGCGATGGTGCGCGCCGTTCGTCCTGCCCGTGTGCTTTTGCGCGGGAGAACGACCTAAATGAAGCGCATGCTTTTCAACGCGACGCAGGCCGAGGAACTGCGCGTCGCAATCGTAGACGGTCAGAAACTGATCGATCTCGATATCGAATCGGCCGCCAAGGAACAACGCAAGAGCAACATCTACAAAGCGGTCATCACCCGCATCGAGCCCAGCCTCGAAGCCGCTTTCGTCGATTACGGCGCCGAGCGCCACGGCTTCCTGCCGTTCAAGGAAATCTCGCGCTCCTACTTCCAGCCGGGCGTGGATGCCGGCAAGGCCAGCATCAAGGAAGCCCTGCGCGAAGGCCAGGAACTGATCGTCCAGGTGGAAAAGGACGAGCGCGGCAACAAGGGCGCGGCGCTCACCACCTACATCTCGCTGGCCGGGCGCTACCTGGTCCTGATGCCGAACAATCCGCGCGGCGGCGGCGTGTCGCGCCGTG
This sequence comes from Azoarcus olearius, assembly GCF_001682385.1. NCBI lineage: Bacteria > Pseudomonadati > Pseudomonadota > Betaproteobacteria > Rhodocyclales > Zoogloeaceae > Azoarcus > Azoarcus olearius. The sequence goes on along the minus strand of NZ_CP016210.1, from coordinate 1,861,768 downwards.
TGGAAGGCGACGAGCGCGCCGAACTGCGCGACGTCATGGACCAGCTCGAAGTCCCGGGCGGCATGAGCCTGATCGCGCGTACCGCGGCGATCGGCCGCAGTGCCGAAGAGTTGCAGTGGGACCTGAACTACCTGCTGCAGCTGTGGACCGCGATCGAAGGCGCCGCCACCAGCCAGTCCGGCGCGTTCCTGATCTACCAGGAAGGCAGCCTGGTGATCCGCGCGATCCGCGATTACTTCCAGCCGGAAATCGGCGAAATCCTGATCGACACCGACGACATCTACGAGCAGGCGCGCCAGTTCATGGCCCACGTCATGCCGGGCAACGTCAACCGGGTCAAGCGCTATCAGGACGACGTGCCGCTGTTCTCGCGCTTCCAGATCGAGCACCAGATCGAATCCGCCTACTCGCGTCAGGTCGGCCTGCCCTCCGGCGGCGCGGTGGTCATCGACCACACCGAAGCGCTGGTGTCGATCGACGTGAACTCGGGCCGTGCGACCAAGGGCGCCGACATCGAGGAAACCGCCTTCCGCACCAACCTGGAAGCGGCCGATGAAATCGCCCGCCAGCTGCGCCTGCGCGACCTCGGCGGCCTGATCGTCATCGACTTCATCGACATGGAGTCGCAGAAGAACCAACGCGAAGTCGAGAACCGCCTGCGCGACGCGCTGCGCCACGACCGCGCCCGCGTGCAGACCGGCAAGATCAGCCGCTTCGGCCTGCTCGAACTGTCGCGCCAGCGCCTGCGTCCGGCGCTCGCCGAAACCAGCTACATCCCCTGCCCGCGCTGTAACGGCACCGGCCACATCCGCAGCACCGAATCGTCGGCGCTGCACATCGTGCGCATCCTCGAAGAGGAAGCGATGAAGGAGAACACCGGCGCGGTGCACCTGCAGGTGCCGGTCGATGTCGCCACCTTCCTGCTCAACGAGAAGCGGGTCGACATCGCCCGCATCGAGATGCGCCACAAGGTGCAGCTCATCATCGTGCCGAACCGCCACCTGGAGACGCCGCAGCACGAAATCATCCGTCTGCGCCACGACCAGCTCAACCTCGAAGACATCGCCCTCGCCAGCTACCAGATGGTGCAGAAGCCGGCTGACGAGGAAATGCGCCTGCCGACCAAGAACGGCGACAAGCCGGCCCGCCAGGAAGCTGCAGTCAAGGGCATCTCGCCCGAACAGCCCGCGCCCATCGTGGAAGCCCGCGCCGAAGCCGCGCCGGCGCCCGCCGCGGTGGCGCCCGCGCCGCGCCGCGGCCTGCTCGACTGGATTCTCGGCCTGTTCCGCAGCGAACCAGCCCCGGCCGCCACGCCGGCGCCGGCCGAAACGCCGGCCAAGCGCGAGGCCCGTCCGCGCGGCGAACGTAACGGAGACGCCCGTCGCGGCAATGGCAATCGCAACCGCCGTGAAGGCCAGCGCGAGCGCACCGAACGCGATGGCGAGACGCCTCGCGCACGCCCCGAGAACGGCCGTCACGCACGTGGCGAACGAAGCGAAAGCGTCGAACGCGAGAAGCCCCAACAGGAGCGTGCGGAGCGTCCCGAGCGCGCTGACCGTCCCGAACGGACCGAGCGCGGCGAAGGCGGCCGTGGTCGCGGCCGTGGGCAGCGCCAGGCACGCACCGAAGAGCTGAACGAGAAGCCTGCCGACAAGGCTGCCGAAGTCGCGGCGGAAGTCATCGCCGCCGCGGCGCTCGCCAGCGCGAACGACACCGAAGCCGTGGTGCCCTCGGGCGACGACAGTGCAGGTGAGAACGCAGCCCCCGAAAAGCGTCGCCGCCGGGGCCGCGGCCGCCGCGACCGCCGCCCGGCCGAAGTCGCCGGCGTGGATGGCGTGACCGAGAACGAAGGCAGCGCCGATGCGGTTGCCGAAACCGCCGACGTCCTCGCCCCTGAGGCCGCGCCCGTCGTGGCGGAGGCCGAGGCTGTGGTTCAGGTCGCCGCGACCGTGGAAGCGGTCGAAGCCCCTGCGGTCGAAGCCCCTGCGGTGGAAGATGCGCCGGCTGCCGCCGAGGCGGCCCCCGCGAGCGCAGAACTGCCGGTCGTCGCCTCCGCCGCTACGGCGGTGGAGTCGATCGTCGAGGCGGCACCGCTGCCGGTCGCCATCGAAACGGCGGTTCCCACCGAGGAGGTCGCTGGCGCCCAGGTCACCGAAACCGTTGCGCCCGAGACGGTTCCGCCGCTGTGCGTGGCCGAACCCCCGGCCGCCGACCACCCCGAGGTGTCCGTGGAAGCCGAGGCGGTGGCGACGACGTTCGAAACCGCGACGGTGCAGCCGGTGGCCGCCCCTGAGGCAGAACCGGTCGCCGAGGCGCCGATCCCGGTGGTCGTGGCGGAAGACAGCATCGTCCCGCCTGCGCCGACCGAGACGCGCGCCGCCGGCGTTGAGCAGAAGCCCGCGCCTTCGGATCCGATCGACCTGGGACCGGCGCTGGCTGACAGCGGCTTGGTACTGATCGAAACGAGCCGCGACAAGCTGTCCAAGTTTGGCACCGGTGCCGTGGAACAGTCCGTGCCGCTGGGCCGCAAGCCCCGTCAGGCGATGGTAATTGCGGAAGAACCGCTGCAGCAGGTTGAGACGCGCAAGTAAGCGCAGACCGCGTCCAGAAAAAAGGCCACCGCAAGGTGGCCTTTTTTCGTTCTGATCGGCGCTGACGACCGGGGCGCGTGCGCGCCCATTCCCGTCAGGCGCCGATCCGATCCAGCAGGCCGTCGACGCCAGCCTCGCACATGTCGAGCACCATCTCGAAACCCTGCGGACCGCCGTAATACGGGTCCGGCACCTCATCGAACTCGGTTTTCGCGGCGTAGCGCAGGAACAGATCGAGCTTGGGCCGATACACCTCCGGGCAGGCCCGCTTCATCAGGTCGAGGTGGCCGCGATCCATTGCCAGCAGCAGGTCGAAATCCTGGAAATCGCGCAGTTCCAGCTTGCGCGCCCGCAAGGGACTGAGATCGTAGCCACGTCGGGCCGCCGCCTTGAGCGTACGCGGATCCGGCGCCTCGCCCACGTGGTAGCCGTGAGTGCCCGCGGAATCCACATGAACATGGGCGCCGAGGCCGCCACTGTGGATCATGTGCAGCGCAACCCCTTCGGCCGTGGGCGACCTGCAGATGTTGCCGGTGCAAACGAATAGAACGCGCTTCACCTCTCCTCCCTAGGTATTGCCGTGCTGGTCCGCGCCAAAAGCGCGTTCTCGCAGCTTGAACAGTTCGTCGCGCGCGGCCGCGGCCTTTTCGAACTCCAGGTTGCGCGCGTGCTCCTGCATCTCTTTCTCGAGCTTCTTGATGGCCCGTGCGAGTTGCTTTTCGTCCATCGCGGCATAGTCGGCGCGTGCTTCGCCCACCCGGGCGCTGTCGCGACTAGCGCCATCGGCATTGTAGACGCCGTCGATGATGTCCTTGATGCGCTTGCTCACTGTCCTGGGCACGATGCCGTTCGCCTCGTTGAAGGCGATCTGCTTGGTACGCCGGCGCTCGGTCTCGCCGATCGCGGCGCGCATCGAATCGGTGATCTGGTCGGCATACAGGATCGCGGTGCCATGGATGTGGCGCGCGGCGCGGCCGATCGTCTGGATCAGCGAACGCTCCGAGCGCAGGAAACCCTCCTTGTCCGCATCGAGGATGGCCACCAGCGACACCTCGGGAATATCCAGCCCCTCGCGCAGCAGGTTGATGCCGACCAGCACATCGAACTGACCCAGGCGCAGGTCGCGGATGATCTCCACCCGCTCGACGGTGTCGATGTCCGAATGCAGATAGCGCACCTTGATGCCGTTGTCGGCCAGGTAGTCGGTCAGATCTTCCGCCATCCGCTTGGTCAGCACCGTCACCAGCACGCGTTCCTGAACCGCGATGCGGGTCTTGATCTGGGCAAGCAGGTCATCCACCTGCGTCGTCGCCGGACGGATCTCGACGACAGGGTCGATCAGCCCGGTCGGGCGGACCACCTGCTCCACCACCTGGCCCTGATGCTGCGCCTCGTAGGCCGCCGGAGTCGCCGAGACGAATACGGTCTGCGGCATCAGGCGCTCGAACTCCTCGAACTTCAGCGGCCGGTTGTCCAGCGCGGATGGCAGCCGGAAACCGTAGCCCACGAGGTTTTCCTTGCGCGAGCGGTCGCCCTTGTACATGCCGCCCACCTGCCCGATGGCGACGTGCGACTCGTCGATGAACATCAGCGCGTCGGCTGGAAGGTAGTCGATCAGCGTGGGCGGCGGCTCGCCCGGGCCGCGCCCAGACAGATGGCGGGAGTAGTTCTCGATGCCCTTGCAGAAGCCCATCTCGTTGAGCATCTCGAGATCGAAGCGGGTGCGCTGCTCGAGCCGCTGCGCCTCCACCAGCTTGCCCTCGCGCTGGAAGAAGGCGATGCGGTCCTTCAGCTCTTCCTTGATCGCCTCGATCGCCTTCAGCACGGTCGCGCGCGGCGTGACGTAGTGGCTGGACGGATAGACGGTGAAGCGCACCAGCTTCTGCTTGAGGTGCCCCGTGAGCGGATCGAACAGCGTCAGGTGCTCGATCTCATCGTCGAACATCTCGATGCGCACTGCGAGTTCCGCGTTCTCCGACGGGAACACGTCGATCACGTCGCCGCGCACGCGGAAGGTGCCACGACGGAAGTCGAGGTCGGCGCGGGTGTATTGCATCGCTACCAGGCGGGCGATCAGATCGCGGTGGGAGACGCGCTCGCCCTCGCGCAGGTGCAGGATCATCGCGTGGTAGTCCACCGGGTCGCCGATACCGTAGATGCACGACACCGTCGCCACGATCACCACGTCACGGCGTTCCATTAGGCTCTTGGTGGCCGACAGCCGCATCTGCTCGATGTGCTCGTTCACCGACGAATCCTTCTCGATGAAGAGGTCGCGCTGCGGCACGTAGGCCTCGGGCTGGTAGTAGTCGTAGTAGCTGACGAAGTACTCGACCGCGTTCTCCGGCAGGAACTCGCGGAACTCGGCATAGAGCTGCGCCGCCAGCGTCTTGTTGGGCGCCAGCACCAGCGCCGGCCGCCCCATGCGGGCGATGACGTTGGCCATGGTGTAGGTCTTGCCCGAGCCGGTCACGCCCAGCAGGGTCTGGTACATCAGGCCGTCCTCGACACCCTCGCACAACAGCCGGATCGCCTCCGGCTGGTCGCCCGCCGGAGGAAAGGGTTGGTGCAGGCGGAAGGGACTGCCCTCGAACGTCAGCACCTTGGCGGTGCTGTCGGAGCCGCTGTCGGCCGGACTCTGCATGCTAGAATTCCCGTCTTGTTTCAAGCGCCTGCGCCCACCAGGGGAAGCAGGCGGAAACACCGATTATTTCCCAAATCGCGTCTCAAGGCACGGCCCAGGCCGCGCCGCGGCGCGACCGAACCGCTAGCGCAACTGGAGTCCAAATGTCCGCATCGATCTTCGCCGCCGTCGAGTTGGCGCCCCGTGACCCGATCCTCGGCCTCAACGAGGCCTTCGCCGCCGACACCCGCGCCGAGAAGGTGAACCTCGGCGTCGGCGTCTACTACGACGACAACGGCAAGATTCCGCTGCTGGCCGCCGTCCGCGCCGCCGAAAAGGCCCGCCTCGAAGCCATGCCGCCGCGCGGCTACCAGCCGATCGAAGGCCCCGCCGCCTACAACAACGCGGTGCAGAACCTGCTGCTCGGCAAGGATTCCGCGCTGATCGCCAACGGCCAGGTCGTCACCGTCGAAGCACTCGGCGGCACCGGCGCGCTGAAGGTCGGCGCCGACTACCTCAAGCGCCTGCTGCCGGGCGCCACGGTCTACATCTCCGACCCGAGCTGGGAAAACCACCGCGCGCTGTTCGAATCGGCCGGCTTCCCGGTCGACACCTACCCTTACTACGACGCCGCCACCCGCGGCGTGAACTTCGCCGGCATGAAGGCCAAGCTGGAAAGCCTGCCGGCCGGCTCGATCATCGTGCTGCACGCCTGCTGCCACAACCCGACCGGCGCGGATCTTTCCGACGCCCAGTGGGATGAGGTCGTCGCCGCCTGCCGCGCCCGCGGCCTGGTGCCCTTCCTCGACATGGCCTACCAGGGCTTCGCCGACGGCATCGACGCCGACGCCGTCGCGGTGCGCGCCTTCTCGGCCAGCGGCCTGCAGTTCTTCGTTTCCAGCTCGTTCTCCAAGAGCTTCTCGCTGTACGGCGAGCGCGTCGGCGCGCTGTCCATCATCACCGCCAGCAAGGAAGAGTCCGGCCGCGTGCTGTCGCAAGTCAAGCGCGTGATCCGTACCAACTATTCCAACCCGCCGATCCACGGCGGCGCCATCGTCGCCGCGGTGCTCAACTCCGCCGAACTGCGCCAGCAGTGGGAAGACGAACTCGCCGGCATGCGCGACCGCATCCGCGCGATGCGGACGGGGCTGGTCGAGCAGCTGAAGGCCGAAGGCGTGGCGCAGGACTTCTCCTTCGTGATCAAGCAGCGCGGCATGTTCTCCTACACCGGCCTCACCGCCGCCCAGGTCGAGAAGCTGAAGACCGACTTCGGCATCTACGCGGTGTCGACGGGCCGCATCTGCCTGGCGGCGCTGAACTCCAAGAACATCGGCTACGTCGCCAAGGCGATCGCGGCGGTGGTCAAGGGCTGATCATCGAGTCGGGGCGGCCGATTGCCGTGCGAACGAATAATCCGCGGCCCCGTTCTTGACGAAGCGCACATTCATGCCTAGAATGCGCGGCTCTGTTCCTCGATAGCTCAGTCGGTAGAGCGCCGGACTGTTAATCCGTAGGTCCCTGGTTCGAGCCCAGGTCGAGGAGCCAAAATTCGATGCACGAAACCTCCGGTTGCGGGCATCTGCAGTACAAGAAGCACCAACACGTTTTATTCCCCGATAGCTCAGTCGGTAGAGCGCCGGACTGTTAATCCGTAGGTCCCTGGTTCGAGCCCAGGTCGGGGAGCCAAAAATTCAAGGCCGTGTTCCACAAGGAACGCGGCCTTTTTGTTTTTCGACGGCGGCGGATCGCTCCGCCGCCCCTCGCCTCAATGCGTTCGCGAACGCCGCCGGCGCGAGGCCGATTCGCCGTCGTTGAAGGCGTGACGCGCCGCCGTCATGTCCGCCAGCACCGCGGCCACCTTGTAGTTCAGCGATCCGCGCGGCATCGCGCCCTTGGCGTCGGGTTCGCCTGCCGGCACGCCGGTCAGCACTTCCATCGCCTCGTCCACCGTGCTCACCGGGTAGATGTGGAAGCGGCCGGCGCGGGCTGCTTCGACCACGTCCTGGCGCAGCATCAGGTGGCGCACGCTGGCTGCGGGAATCACCACGCCATGGCTGCCGTCCAGACCGCGTGCGGCGCAGAGGTCGAAGAAGCCTTCGATCTTCTCGTTCACCCCGCCGATCACCTGCACCTCACCGAACTGGTTGACCGAACCGGTGATGGCCAGCCGCTGTTCGATCGGCAACTGGGTGAGGGCCGACAGCAGCGCGCACAGCTCCGCCAGCGACGCGGAATCACCTTCGACCGGCGCGTACGACTGTTCGAACACCAGGCTGGCCGACAAGGACAGGGGCTGATGGCGGGCGTAGCGGGCGGCAAGGAAGGCCGACAGGATCAGCACACCCTTGGAGTGGATCGCGCCGCCAAGGTCGGCCTCGCGCTCGATGTCGACCACGTCGCCCTCGCCCAGCCTCACCGTGGCCGAGATGCGCACCGGATGGCCGAAGCGCTCGCCGGCGAGTTCGATGACGACCAGGCCGTTGATCTGGCCGGCACGGGCGCCGCTGGTGCTGATCAAGGTGGTGCCTTCCAGCATCGACTGCCGCACCCGTTCGGAATAGCGACCGTAACGGTGGCGGCGTGCCGCCAGTGCCGACTCCACCGCGGCCACGTCCACCCGGTCGCGCTGCTGCAGGCGGGCGAAGTGATCCGCCTCGCGCATCAGGTCGGCGAGGCTGCGGGTCTGCAGCGACAGCCTGCCGGCGTCTTCAGCCAGCCGTGCGCCCTCCTCGATCAGGCGCGCAACGGCGTTGCGCTCCAAGGGCATCAGCTTGGCGCCGCGGGCCAACATGGCGAGCAGGCGCGCGTATTCGAACTCGGTTGCCGCGGTGCGCGGCAGATCGTCGTCGAAGTCCGCCGCCACCTTGAACAGTTCGGCGAACTCGGGATCGTGCTCCATCAGCAGGTAATAGATGTCGCGGTCGCCGATCATCACCACCTTGAGCCGGCACGGCACCGCCTCCGGCTCCAGCGTCAGCGCCCCGCTCCAGCCCTGCGCCTCGGCGGGCGGTTCGATGCGGATTTCTCCCGAGCGCAGCGTGCGCTTGAGGCCCTCCCAGGCAAACGGCTGCGACAACACCCGTTCGGCGTCGATGACGAGGTAGCCGCCGTTGGCGCGATGCAGCGCACCCGCGCGGATCAGGTTGAAGTGGCTGACCTGCACGCCCTGCTGCACCACGTGCTCGATGCGGCCGATGAGATTGCCGTAGCCAGGATTGTTCTCGAACACGATGGGCGCGCCCTGCGAACTGGCGTGATCCACCAGCAGCTTGACCTGATAGCGGGTGAAGCGGGTGGATTCCTCCGGTTCGCCGTCCTCGTCGTCCTCCTCCATCATCATGTGGTTAACCGCGTTGTCGAGCACATCGCGGAACACCGCGTCGAAGAAGGACAGCACCTCGGGCAGGTCGGCGTGACGCTCGCGCATGTCGCGCATCAGGTGTCCCACGGCCGGCGACAGCACCTCGTGCTCCGCGCGTACCACTGCTTCGCGCAGCGCCTTGCGCCAGCCGGGAAACTCGTTGAGCAGTTCCTCGAGCTTGTCGCTCCACGATGCGACGCGGACTTCGATCGCGTCGCGCTCTTCCTGCGGAAGCACCTCGAACGCCTCCGGCGACAAGGGTTCGCCGTCCTTGGAGGGGGCAAACACGAAGCCGTCGGGCGTCTGCAGCAACGAAATGCCTTCTTCGGCGCAGGCCTCGCCGATCTCGCGCAAGGCCGCCTCTTCACGCGCCTTGTGATTGTTCTGCAGCGCTTCGACGCGTTCGGTATGGGCCTCCTGGCCCAGGGCCGCTTCGATGGCCGGACCCAGTTCGCGGATGAAGGTCTGCATGTCCGCGCGCAGCGCGGCGCCACGCCCGGCCGGCAGCGTCAGCAGGCGCGGGCGCAGCACCTCGTCGAAGTTGTGCAGGTAACACAGGTCGGGCGGCACCGCCTCATTGGCCGCACGTTCGCGCAGCATGCGGAAGGTCGTCGCATGCTTGCCGCTGCCGGCCTCGCCCAGCACGAACACGTGGTAATCGGAATGGGCGATCGACAGGCCGAAACGCAGCGCATCCATCGCGCGTTCCTGGCCCAGGTCGCCTGGGTGGCTTTCTAGGGTTTCAGTGGTCTCAAAATCGAATTGCTCGGGATTGCAGCGCGTCCGCAGCAGATCCGCGGACAAGGGTGTGGCGTCGGCCATTATGTGTTTTTCTCCGGGAGCCGAAGGTGTATCGAGGAGCGCACGGACGACGCGCGCTCCCCGCCATCTTTACCGCAAGCGTGCGTGCGGGCAAGCCCGCAACGCGGCTCGCCGCAATCGGGCAAGATGCATCAGCGCGGGCTGTACTCGGTCCAGGCCTGCCCCTGCAGATCGTTCTCGAACGCCGGATACAGGCGGTCGTGCTCGGCCAGCAGGCCGAATATGGTGCGGGCGTGCTCTGGCGGAAAGCCCTGCCGGGTCCCACCGCGCGAGTCGGTCAACAGGTTCATCAACCGCCGTCGGCAGGCGCGCGTGCCCCATTCGCTCTCGATCGCCTGCAAGTGGGGAAAACGTTGATACAAGGCGGTGGTATCCACTTTGCGCGACGCTTGGATGCCGGGTGTCTCCATGGGACCTCCTGTCTTCGCTGGCGCTACCGCCTGTTAGTCCGCCCGGCCCCCGGCGGCGTTCCGTCCGGCGGCTGCCTTGCCAGCCTGCAACGGGCTGCCGATAATCCGGTCGAACACAGGCGATCGCGCTCCGCTACTTGATCGCCGACAAGGCGCAGCCGGTAAAGCGGTGCCGACAATGCAACACCGAACGACGGCAAGCTCGCATCCCATGAAGGTCATCCCGATCCGCCCCGCCTCCTCCGCCCGCATCGACCTGCCGCCCCCTCCGGCCGCCGGCTTGCCCTTGCTCGACACCCGCGGCCGCAGCGTGCGCGACCTGCGCATCTCGGTAACCGACCGCTGCAACTTCCGCTGCGTCTATTGCATGCCGCGCGAGGTGTTCGACAAGGACTATCCCTTCCTCCCGCGCGGCCAGTTGCTCAGCTTCGAGGAGATCCTGCGCGTCGCCCGCCTGTTCGTGGCGCGCGGGGTCCGCAAGATCCGCATCACCGGCGGCGAGCCGCTGCTGCGCAAGGACATCGAGCGGCTGGTGGAAATGCTGGCGGCGCTGGATGGCGTCGAGCTGACGCTGACCACCAACGGCGTGCTGCTGCCGCGGCTGGCCAAGAAACTGCGCGATGCCGGCCTGCATCGCGTCACCGTCAGCCTCGACGCGCTGGACGACGCGACCTTCCGCCGCATGAACGATGCCGACTACCCGGTCGAACGCGTACTCGAAGGCATCGCCGCGGCGCGGGACGCCGGCTTCGAGGGCATCAAGGTGAACATGGTGGTCAAGCGCGGTACCAACGACCAGGACATCGAGGCGATGGCGCGGCATTTCCGCGGCAGCGGCAACATCCTGCGCTTCATCGAATTCATGGACGTCGGCTCCAGCAACGGCTGGAAGATGGACGAAGTGCTGCCCTCGCGCGAGGTGATCGCGCGCATCGACCGCCTGTTTCCGCTCGAACCCATCGACCCCAACTATGAGGGCGAGGTGGCGGAGCGTTGGCGCTACAAGGACGGAAGCGGCGAGGTCGGGGTGATTTCCTCGGTGACACAGGCGTTCTGCGGCACCTGCACCCGCATCCGCCTATCCACCGAAGGCAAGCTCTACACCTGTCTGTTCGCCCAGCAGGGGCACGACCTGCGCCAGCTGCTGCGCGAAGGGGCCGATGATGGCCAGCTCGATGCCGCCATCGCCCATGTGTGGCAGCAACGCGACGACCACTATTCCGAAATCCGCACTGCCGCCACGGCCAAGGCGCACAAGATCGAGATGTCCTACATCGGCGGCTGAGCGCTCAGCTGACGCTCAGGCCAACGCCCGCAAACTGGCAAGCGGCGGCCGCCGCAGCAGGCCGCGCGTGCCCAGCCAGCCACCGGCCACCACCCCGGTCGCGCCCAGCGCCGCCGCCAGCAGCACCGGCGCCGCCCCCGGCACGTAGGCCATCTTGAACACGAAGTGCGCGAGCAGCCAGCCGATCGCACTCGCGCCCGCGCCGGCCAGCACGCCGGCCGCGCCGCCGAGGACCAGGAATTCCGCCAGCAGCGCCTGCCGTACCTGACGGTTGCGCGCGCCCAGGGTACGCAGCACCGCCAGTTCGAACTCGCGCTCGTCATGCGTGGATTGCAGCGCCGCGAACAGCACCACCAGCCCGGCCAGCACCGCAAAACCGAACACGAACTGGACGATGAGCACCAGCTTGTCGACCATCGTGTGCACCTGCGCAAGCACCGCCGTCACGTCGATGACCGACAGGTTGGGAAAGGCATTGACCAGCGCGGTGGAGAACGCCGCCCGCTCCGGCGGCAGATGGAAACTGGTGATGAGACTGGCCGGATAGTCCTCCAGCCAGCCGGGCGAGGCGATGAAGAAGAAATTGACCCGCATCGAATCCCACGACAGCGCACGCACGCTGGTGATCGGCGCCTCCACGCTGCGTCCCGCAATCTCGAAGCGCACGCGGTCTCCGACCTTCAGGCCGAAGGTCTCCGCCAACCCGGCTTCCACCGACAACTGCGGCTGCGCGGCGTCGCCGTGCCAGCGCCCGGCGGAGACGCGGTTGCCGGACGGCAGGCGGCTGTCGTAGGACAGGTTGAACTCGCGCTCCGCAAGCCGGCGCGTGCGTTCATCCTGGAAGTCCGACGCCTTCACCGGCGCGTCGTTGATGGCGGTCAGGCGGGCGCGGATCATCGGCTGGATATCCGGGGCCGGCAGGCCGGCTTCGACGAAGCGGGCCGCGATGCCCTCGCGCTGGTCGGGCTGGATGTTGATGATGAAGCGATTGGGCGCGTCCGGCGGCGCCATCCGCTGCCAGTTGTCCAGCAGGTCGCCGCGGATCAGCGTCAGCAGCAGCAACGCGGTCATGCCGAGCCCGAGCGCCGTCACCTGGATCACGCTGCCGCCCATGCGCCGGCCGAGCGCGGCCAGGCCATACCGCCAGCCGCCGCGCACCCCGGCGCCACCCTTCAGGCGGGTGACAGCCCGCAGCCCCCACCAAGCGGCCAGCGCGAAGACGCCGAGCGCGGCGACAAAGCCGGCCGCCGCGAAGGCCCCGAGGCGCAGGTCGCCCGCGATCCAGAACACCAGCCCAAGCAGCGCAACGCCACCGAAGCCCCAGGCGGCGCTGCTGGCGGCTTCGACCACGTCGAATTCGCGCCGCAACACCCGCAGCGTCGACACCCGCCCCAACCGCAGCAGCTGCGGCAGCACGAAGCCGACCAGCAGCGCGATGCCGACCACGAGGCCGTGCGCCAGCGGCAGCAGCGAGGGCTGCGGCAGCTCGCTGGCGACGAGTTCGCTGACGCCGCCCGCGAGCGCCCACTGCGTGAGCCAGCCCAAGGCGCTGCCGCACAGCGCCGCGATCAGGCCGAACACCAGGAATTCGCCGGCCATCACACCCAGCACCTGACGCTGGCGGGCACCCAGGCACCGCATCACCGCGCAGGCGTCGACGTGACGCCGCATGAAGCGGCGCGCCGACAGCCCCACCGCGACCGCCGCGAGGATCACCGCCAGCAGCGCCGACAGGCGCAGGAAGCGCTGTGCGCGGTCGAGCATGTCGCGCACCTCGGGGCGGGCGTTCTCGATCGTTTCGATGCGCTGGCCGCGCCCCAACCGCGGACGCGCCCATTCGGCATAGGCATCGACGGCGGCCTGAGGCCCTGCGAGTTGAAGCAGCCAGGTTGCGCGGCTACCGACGCCGAGCAGGCCGGTCGCTTCCAGATCCGCGGCATTGAACATGGCACGCGGCAGTAGGCTGAAGAAATTGCTACCGCGATCGGATTCGAAGCTGACCATGGCGCCCACGCGGAAAGCCACCCGGCCCAGCTCCACCGTGTCGCCCACTTTCAGACCCAACTCGGCGAACAGCCGCTCGTCCAGCCAGGCTTCGCCGCGCTCCGGCACCCGCCCCGCCACCGCGTCCGGTGTATTGGGCGCCGGCGCGATGCGCAACGCGCCGCGCAAGGGATAGCCCGGCTGTACCACCTTGACCCCCGCCAGCTGAGTGGCGTCCGGCGTGCTCGCCATACTGGTGAATTGCACCGTGACCACCGCTTCCAGCCCGCGCCGCCGCGCCTCGTCGGCAAACTCCTCGGACCACGGCCGGTCCGCGCGCAGCAGCAGGTCACCACCGAGCAACTGGTTTGCCTCGCGGTCCAGCCCGCGCCCGACGCGGTCGGCGAGAAAGCCGACACTCGTAAGGCTGGCGACCGCGACCACGATCGCCAGCCCCAGCAGGTGCAATTCGCCCGCGCGCAGGTCGCGCAGCATCATGCGGAAAGCGAGCCGGAGCGTGTTCATGAAGGGTCCTCAGCGCGCCGGCAGCAGACGCCGCACCAGCTCCACCCAATAGCCGATGCCCGCCGGCAGGATGTCGTCGTTGAAGTCGTAATGCGGGTTGTGCAGCGTGCAGCCGCCCTCGCCCGGGCCGTTGCCGATCCAGATATAGGCGCCCGGCTTCTTCTGCAGGAAGAAGGCGAAGTCCTCTGCCCCCATGCTGGGTGGCGCGGCGGTAGTCACCGCGCTTTCCCCCGCCACCGCCCGCGCGGCGTCGGCGCACAGCGCGGCCTCGGCGGCGGTGTTGACCGTCGGCGGATAGCCGCGCCGGTATTCGAATTCGACCTCCACGCCGAATGCCGCCGCGGTGCCCTCGCACAGCGTGCGCAGGCGCGCTTCCACCGCCTCCTGCACCTGTTCCGAGAAGGCCCGCACGGTGCCGGCCAGCTCGGCGCGGTCGGGAATGGCGTTGTAGGCCTCGCCCGCATGGAACTGGGTGATGGACACCACCGCCGACACCACCGGGTCGAGGTTGCGCGAGACGATGGTCTGCACCGCCTGCACCAGCGCCGCGGCCGCGGTCACCGGGTCGGTGCCCAGGTGCGGCATCGCGGCGTGGGCGCCATGGCCGCGGACCGTGATGTCGAAGCGGTCTGCGCTCGCCATCACCGGCCCGGCGTGCACCGCAAAGCTGCCGGCCGCCATGCCGGGCCAGTTGTGCATGCCGAATACCGACTCCATCGGAAAACGGTCGAACAGGCCGTCCTCGATCATCGCCCGCGCGCCGCCCTCACCCTCTTCGGCAGGCTGGAAGATCAGGTACACCGTGCCGTCGAAATCCGGCCGCGCGGCCAGGACCTCGGCAGCGCCGAGCAGCATCGTCGTGTGGCCGTCATGCCCGCAGGCATGCATGCAGGCCTCCACAGTGGAGCGGTGGGCGAAGGTGTTACGCTCGGTAATCGGCAGCGCGTCCATGTCCGCGCGCAGGCCGATCGCACGCAGGCCGCGGCCACCGCGCACGACGCCGACCACGCCGGTGCCGCCAAGGCCGCGATGCACCTCCAGCCCGAGCGACGTCAGGTGGCGGGCGACGACGTCGGCAGTGCGGTGTTCGGCGAAGGCGAGTTCCGGATGGGCGTGAAGGTCGCGGCGGATCGCCTTCAGGTTGTAAAGACGCGGACTGACGATGTCGATGATGCTCATGGTTGCACCCAGGCCGGAAAGGCGGCGGAAGACGGACGGCGGGAACGGCCGAGTGTAGTACAGGACCCGAAGGACTGTGCGCCGCCCGCTCCCCGGTGCGAGAACCGTACGAAAACAGTGCGCCCCAAAACAGGGCGCGCCCGATTAGGGTGCATGAATACGCCCGCTGGCCCCGGCAGATGGCCTATCGCGCTTGGCGCAAGACTTGCTGAGCCGACTTTCAAACAGCTCGAAGAAGGAATCCGTTCATGTCCATCCATGTGGCGCTGAATCACGTCACCACCTACACGTACGACCGCCCGATCAACCTCGGACCGCAGGTGATCCGGCTGCGCCCTGCGCCGCACAGCCGCTCCCGCATCCTGTCGTACTCGCTGCGCGTGCTGCCCGCCACCCACTTCATCAACTGGCAGCAGGACCCCCAGTCCAACTATCTCGCGCGCCTCGTCTTCCCGGAAAAGACGAAGGAGTTCCGCATCGAGGTGGACCTGGTCGCCGAGATGGCGGTGATCAACCCGTTCGACTTCTTCCTCGAACCCCATGCCGAGCACATCCCCTTCGAATACGAATCGTGGCAGCGCGACGAGCTGTCGCCCTATTTCAAGAAGCTGCCGCTGACCCCGCGTTTCGCGGAATACCTCAACGGCATCGAGCGCGAGAAGCGCCAGAGCGTGAACTTCCTCGTCGATCTCAACGCCGAGCTGTTCAAGCACATCGAATACACGATCCGGATGGAACCCGGCGTGCAGACCCCGGAAGAGACGCTGGAAAAGCGTTCCGGTTCCTGCCGCGACTCGGCCTGGCTGCTGGTGCAGCTGCTGCGTCACCTCGGTCTGGCGGCCCGCTTCGTGTCGGGCTACCTGATCCAGCTCACGCCCGACGTCAAATCGCTCGACGGCCCCTCCGGCCCGGAGAAGGACTTCACCGACCTGCACGCCTGGTGCGAGGTCTACCTGCCCGGCGCGGGCTGGATCGGACTGGACCCCACCTCGGGGCTCTTCGCCGGCGAAGGCCACATTCCCTTGGCGTGCACGCCCGACCCCTACTCCGCCGCCCCGGTTACCGGCGCGCTGGACAAGTGCGAGGTGGCGTTCGAACACGCGATGAAGGTCACCCGCATCTGGGAAGCGCCGCGCGTCACCAAACCCTATACCGAGGCGCAGTGGAGCGAGATCGAACGCCTCGGCCACGCGATCGACGCCGAACTCGCGGAGCACGACGTCCGCCTCACGCAAGGCGGCGAACCCACCTTCGTGTCGGTGGACGATCCGGACGGCGCCGAGTGGAACACCACCGCGATGGGGCCCAACAAGAAGCGGCTGGCCTCCGACCTGTACGACCGCCTTGCGGCCAAGTACGGCCCGCAGGGGCTGGTGCATTACGGTCAGGGCAAGTGGTATCCGGGCGAACAGCTGCCGCGCTGGTCGCTCAACTGCTTCTGGCGCAAGGATGGCGAGCCGATGTGGACCCGCCGCGATCTGATCGCCGACGAATCGCGCCCGGGCGGAGCAACCGACATCATCGCGGGCCGCTTCCTGCGCGGCATCGCCGATCGCCTCGGGCTGGACGCGCAATACGTCTTTCCGGCGTATGAAGACGTCTTCTACTACCTGTGGCGCGAACGCCGCCTGCCGGCCAACGTCGATCCCTTCGACTCGCGCCTGGACGATCCGCTCGAGCGCGAGCGGCTCATGAAGGTCTATAGCCAGGGGCTCACCAAGATCGCCGGCCACGTGCTGCCGATCGCTCGCAACCCGGCCAACGACGCCTGGCAGACCGGGCCGTGGTTCCTCCGCAGCGAACGGTGCTACCTGATTCCCGGCGACTCGCCGCTCGGCTACCGCCTGCCGCTCGATTCCCAGCCGTGGGCCACGCCGGGGGATTACCCCTGGATCCACCAGCCCGACCCGTTCGAGCGCTTCAAGCCGCTTCCGACGCATGCCGCAATCCGCCAGCAGTTCGGCCCCGCAAGCGGCTTTGCAACCCTGCGCCCCGCGGCCGGCGGCATGCCGGGCAGCGGCGGCGAAGACGGCAACAGCAACGGCAAGGCCCGCAGCCAGGCCGAAATCACCGATCGCAAGCCGCAGGGCAAGCAATCGGCCGGCTGGATCACCCGCACCGCGATGTGCGCCGAGGCGCGCAACGGTACGCTGTACGTGTTCATGCCGCCGGTCGCCACGCTGGAGGACTACCTGGAGATCGCCGCCGCCGTCGAAGCCACCGCCGAAAGCCTCAACCACCCGGTGATGCTCGAAGGCTACGAGCCGCCGCGCGACCCGCGCCTGTCGCACTTCCGCATCACCCCCGACCCGGGCGTGATCGAGGTGAACATCCACCCGGCGTCGAACTGGGACGAGCTGGTCGACCAGACCACCCACCTGTACGAATCGGCCCACTACTCGCGCCTCACCACCGAGAAGTTCATGCTCGACGGCCGCCACACCGGCACCGGCGGGGGCAACCACTTCGTGCTCGGCGGCGCAACCCCGGCCGACTCGCCCTTCCTGCGCCGGCCCGACCTGCTGCGCAGTCTGGTGAGCTACTGGAACAACCACCCCAGCCTGTCCTACCTCTTCTCCGGCATGTTCATCGGGCCGACCTCGCAGGCGCCGCGCATCGACGAAGCGCGCAACGACTCGGTGCCGGAGATCGAACTCGCCTTCCGCGAGATGGACCGCGTGTGCCAGTCCGGCCCCAACGGCTGCCCGCCGTGGATGGTCGACCGGCTGTTGCGCAACCTGCTGATCGACGTTACCGGCAACACCCACCGCGCCGAGTTCTGCATCGACAAGCTGTACTCGCCCGACGGCCCCACCGGCCGTCTCGGCCTGCTGGAGATGCGCGCGTTCGAAATGCCGCCGCATGCGCGCATGAGCCTGACCCAGCAGCTGCTGCTGCGCACACTGGTCGCCCGCTTCTGGAAAGACCCCTACACCCCGCCCAAGCTGGTGCGCTGGGGCACCGAACTGCACGACCGCTTCCTGCTGCCGCATTTCGTCTGGCAGGACTTCAGCGACGTCATCGGCGACCTGCAGGCCGACGGCTATCCGATCCAGCCGGAGTGGTTCGCGTCGCACCTCGAGTTCCGCTTCCCCAAGTATGGTGACTTCGCGGTCAAGGGCATGCAGCTCGAACTGCGCGCGGCGCTGGAGCCCTGGCACGTGATGGGCGAGGAAGGCGCGATCGGCGGCACCGTGCGCTATGTGGACTCGTCGCTCGAACGTATCCAGGTCAAGCTCAACGGCGCCGCGCCCGACCGCTACACCGTCACCTGCAACGGCGTGCCGGTGCCGCTGCAGCCCACCGGCACCGTGGGCGAGTTCGTCGCCGGCGTGCGCTACCGCGCGTGGCAGCCCGCTTCCTGCCTGCACCCCACCATCGGCACCGACGGCCCGCTCACCTTCGACATCGTCGATACCTGGAACCAGCGCAGCCTGGGCGGCTGCCAATACCACGTCGCCCATCCGGGCGGGCGCAACTACGACACCTTCCCGGTCAACGCCTTCGAAGCGGAGAGCCGTCGCATGGCGCGCTACTTCCGCATGGGCCACACACCGGGGCGGATGGAGGTCGGGGAAGCCCGCATCAACCCGGAGTTCCCATTCACGTTAGACTTGCGCCACTACTAACCCGCGCGCCGCGCCCGGTCCCCGGACGCGGCGCCGTTTTCTTGCGATCATGCCCGCAAGCCTCATCGCCACCTATCCGCTCATCGCAGACCGCTACGACGAGATGCTTGCCACGCGCGGCGACGCGCGCCCGCACTGGCAGGCATTCGCCGAGCGGCTCGAGCACGCTCCCGACGACGTCCTGAAGCGCCGCGCCGAGTTCGTCCGCGACGCCATCGAATCGGACGGCGTCACCTACAACGTCTATGCCGACCCCAAGGGCACCAAGCGCCCGTGGGAGCTCGACATGCTGCCGCTGCTGGTGAGCGCCGACGAGTGGAAGGGCATAGCCGGGGCGATCAGCCAGCGCGCGCGCCTGCTCAACGCCATCCTGGCCGATCTCTACGGGCCGCAGACCCTGCTCGCCGAAGGCCTGCTGCCACCCGCGCTGGTGTTCGGCCAGCATGGTTTCAAGTGGCCCGCGCGCGGCACGGTGCCGCCCGGCAACGTATGGCTGTTCAGCTACGGTGCCGACCTCGCCCGGGCGCCGGACGGCCGCTTCTGGGTGATCGCCGACCGCACCCAGGGCCCCTCGGGCGCAGGCTATGCGCTGCAGAACCGCATCATCGTCTCGCGCGCGTTTCCGGATGCCTTCCGTGAGCTGCACGTGCAGCCGCTGGCCAGCTTCTTCCGCGCGATGCAGGACGGCCTCGCCCGCCTCGCACCGGCCGACGGCGACGTGCCGCTCACCGTGCTGCTGACGCCCGGCCCGTACAACGAAACCTATTTCGAGCACGCCTTCCTCGCCCGCTACCTCGGCTTTCCGCTGGTCGAGGGGCAGGATCTCACCGTGCGCGACGACACTGTCTATCTCAAGACGCTGCGCGGCCTGCGCCGGGTGCATGCCATCCTGCGCCGGCTCGACGACGACTTCTGCGATCCGCTCGAGCTGCGCGCCGACTCCGCGCTCGGCATCCCCGGCCTGCTCGGCGCCATCCGGGCCGGGCGCGTGCTGATGGCCAACGCGATCGGCAGCGGGGTGCTCGAATCCGGCGCGATCTTCGGCTTCCTGCCGGCCATCTGCGAACGCCTGCTCGGCGAGCCGCTGGCCATGCCCTCGGTGGCGAGCTGGTGGTGCGGCGAACCCCCGGCGCTGGAATACGTGCTCGAACACCTCGACGAACTCGTCATCAAGCCGGCCTTCCCCAGCATGCGGATGGAGGCGGTGTTCGGCCACCAGCTGAAGGGCGAGGCGCGCAAGACCATGATCGAGCGCATCCTCAAGCAGCCCCACGCCTACGTGGCGCAGGAATGGGTGCGGCTGTCGCAGGCACCCGTGTGGAATCACCGCCTGACCCCGCGCTCGATGGGCATGCGGGTGTTCGCCACCGCCACGCCCGAGGGCTACACCGTCATGCCCGGCGCGCTCGGCCGCGTCGCGCCCCGCCCCGGCATGGAAGTCATCTCGATGCAGCGCGGCGGCCTGTCCAAGGACACCTGGGTGCGGGCCGAGGCGCCGGTGGTGCGCACCTCGCTGCTCAAGCGCCGGCTCGGCGTGATCGACCTGGTGTGCGGCGGCTCGGACATCCCCTCGCGCGTCGGCGAAAACCTGTTCTGGATGGGGCGCTACGCCGAACGCTGCGAAGCCAGCGCACGCATGCTGCGCGCGGCGCTGACGCGCGTGGCCAGTACCGACCCGGAAACGGAGCAAAGTCTCGCCGGTCTGGTGCTGGCGGCGCGCCGACTGGGCGTGCTGTCCGCCGAGCGCGAGGATGAGGACGAGGAGCCGGTGGCGCTCGAAGACGAACTGGTCGCCGCGCTCACTGACCCCACCCAGCCCGGTTCGGTCGCAGCCAACCTGCGCGCACTCGCGTTTTCCGCCAGCCAGGTGCGCGAGCGCCTGTCGTCCGACAACTGGCACGCGCTCAACCGGCTCGAACAGCAGCTCTCCGAGCCGGTGCAGACCACCGACCAGGCGCTGTCGGCGCTGGACCGCGTGATGCAGTCCTGCATCGCGCTCGCGGGTTACGCGATGGACGACATGACGCGCGACGAAGGCTGGCGCTTCCTCATCCTCGGCCGCCGCATCGAACGCATGGCGGGCCTGTCGGGCCTGATCTCGGTGCCGATGGAGGCGCCGGCCGAAGCGCGCGAGCGCATGTTCGAGTGGATGCTGGAAGTCGCCAACTCCATCGTCACCTACCGCGCCCGCTACCGCCGCGTGCCCGAGCTGCTGCCGGTGGTGCACCTGCTGGTGTTCGACACCGCCAACCCGCACGCGGTGGGCTTCCAGGTGGAAATCCTGCAACGCTATCTGGCCCGCACGGCGCGCGAACTCGGCCACCCCTACCCTTCGCTGATGATCGACCCGCTCGCCCGCCGCCTCGAAGACTTCGACCTCACCCGCTTCGAGGCCGAGGACTGCGAACTCGCGATCCGCACCCTGCGCACGCTGCTCAACGATGCGCTGGAGGCGGCCGGCAACCTGTCGGACGAGGTCCATCGCCGCTTCTTCACCCACACGGTGCGGCCGATGCACCTGCGGAGGGTGGCATGAACGCGCGCGCCTGGACGCCCGTGCCCGGCCCCCGCCGCGGCGATGGCCTGAGGGTGGCGCCATGACCCTGCTCCCGCCCAGCGCGCCGATGGCGGCCGCGGTCCGCTACCACATCCGGCACGACACGCTTTACGCCTACGACCAGCCGGTGGGCGAGTCGCGCCAGTTGCTGCGCCTGACGCCGCGCGAGTTGCCGTGGCAGCGCTGCCTCACCCACCGCATCGACGTCCACCCCGAACCCGCCCGCCGTCAGCAGTTCATCGACGGTTTCGGCAACGCGGTGCAGTCGCTGCATTTCGAACGCGACCACGAGGAACTCTTCATCCGCGCCGAAAGCTGGGTGTGTCTCGCGCTGCGCCCGCCGGTGGTGGCCGCCGAATCGCCACCCTGGGAAGCCGTGCGCGACGGCCTCGCCTATCGCGCGGGGCGGCGTAACGACCCGGCGGAACTCGACGCCGCAGGCTACCTGTTCGAATCGAGCCATGTCCGCGTCAAACGCGACTTCGCCGACTATGCCGGGGCCGACTTCAAGCCCGGCGTGCCGCTGCTGGCGGCCGTCAACGGTCTGATGCGGCGCATCTTCGACGAATTCACCTTCGACCCCGAGGCCACCGACGTGTCGACGCCGGTCACCGAGGTGTTCGAAAAACGCCGCGGCGTCTGCCAGGACTACGCCCACTTCATGCTGTCCTGCCTGCGTTCGCTCGGTCTGGCCGCGCGCTACGTGAGCGGCTACATCCTGACCCGGCCGCCGGCCGGCAAGCCGCGGCTGATCGGCGCCGATGCCACACACGCCTGGATCGCGGTGTACTGCCCGCGGCACGGCTGGGTGGACTTCGACCCCACCAATGCGCTGATGCCCGCGCTCGAACACGTCACGATCGGCTGGGGGCGCGATTTCGCCGACGTCTCGCCCTTGCGCGGCGTGCTGCTGGGCGGCGGCGGCCACGAGCCCAAGATCGCGGTGACCATGGTGCCCGAGGGCGAACTCGCGGCGGTGTATGGCGACAGCGAAGCCGTGCTGGCGCCGCTGATCGAGTGACGCGGCCGGCACGCCGGCCGCCCTCCGGGCTGCATTCGTGAAGCTGTACTACGCCGACCATTTCGTCCTGCCGCTGCCGCCGGGCCACCGCTTCCCGATGGAAAAGTACAGCCGGCTGCGGGCGCGGCTCGTCGCCAGCGGCGTGTTTGGCGACGGCGACCTGCGTGAGCCCGCGGCCGCCACCGACGCCGAACTCGCCCGCGCCCACGATCCGGCCTATGTGGCACGCGTGGCGCAAGGCGAACTCGCGGCGGACGAGATCCGCCGCATCGGCTTTCCGTGGTCGGAAGCCATGGTCGAACGCTCGCGCCGCTCCGCCGGCGCGACGCTTGCCGCCTGCCGCAGCGCGCTCGACGAAGGCTGCGGGATCAATCTGGCGGGTGGCACCCACCACGCCCATCGCGAATTCGGCTCCGGCTTCTGCGTGTTCAACGACGCCGCGGTGGCCGCACTGGCGATGCGTGCCGAAGGCCGGGTGCAACGCGTCGCGGTTGTCGATTGCGACGTGCATCAGGGCGACGGCACCGCCGCCATCCTCGCCGGCGTACCCGAGGTATTCACCTGCAGCCTGCACGGCGCCAAGAATTTTCCGTTCCGCAAGGCGCGCAGCGATCTCGACGTCGAACTCCCCGACGACACGGGCGACGAGCCTTACCTGGCGGCGCTCGACAACGCGCTCGAGCGCGTGTTCAGCGAGTTCCGCCCGCAACTGCTGATCTACCTCGCGGGGGCGGACCCCTACGCCGGCGACCGCCTTGGCCGACTTGCGCTGAGCAAACAGGGCCTGGCGGAACGCGACCGGCGCGTCCTTGCACGCTGCCACGCCAGCGGCCTGCCCGTCGCCATTGCGATGGCCGGCGGGTACGCCAGCGAGATCGACGATACGGTGGACATCCACTACCGCACCGTCCTCACCGCCGCAGGCCTTTTCCACCGCCCAGCCGGCGTGCGATGAGCGCAGGCTCGCCATCAGACTGGACGCTTTACGGCGTGGACTTCACGTCGGCACCGCGCGCGCACAAGCCGATCGTGATTGCGCGCGGACACGCCGTCGGCAACGAGGTGGCCTTGCTCGCCCTCGAACGCTGCGCTGACTGGCGCGCGTTCGAAGCCATCCTGACCCGACCGGGCCCCTGGCTGGGCGCGTTCGATCTCCCCTTCGGCTTGCCGCGTGAGGCAGTGCTGGACCTCGGCTGGCCCACCGCGTGGCCAGCGCTGGTGGAACATTGCCGGCGGAGCGGACGCGACGCTTTCCGCAGCGCACTCGACGCCTACCGCGAGAGCCGGCCGCCCGGCCGCCGCTATGCCCACCGCGCGGCCGATGGTCCGGCCGGGTCACATAGCCCGCTCAAGCTGGTCAATCCGCCGGTGGGGCTGATGTTCCTCGAAGGCGCGCCACGCCTGCTCGACGCGGGCGTCACGTTGCCCGGCATGCACCTCGCGGACCCGCAGCGGGTGGCGATGGAGGCCTATCCCGGCGCGCTCGCACGCGGCATCACGCGCGCTCCGTACAAGAGCGACGAACGGCGCAAGCAGACCGAGGCGCGGGCGGCGGCACGGCAAACGATCGTGGAGGCGCTCGAAGCCGGCGGACATCCGCTGCGCCTGCGGCTCGTTGCGGATGCGTCGCTGCGGACCCAACTGCTGGCCGATGCGAGCGGAGATTGTCTGGACGCGACGCTGGCGCTGGTGCAGGCCGCGTGGGCCTTGCACGCCGGTGCGCCGCTGTACGGGTTGCCGGCCGGCTTCGACCCGCTGGAAGGCTGGATCGTCGCCTGCGGCTGAGGCGACTTACTGGATTTCGATGCGCAGCGTGGGTACTTCGCCACCACGGCGCACCCGTTCCTGCCGAATCAGCGCCGCAATGTCGGTATTGCCGTTGGCCATCGCCCACGAGTCGGCGGTCTGCCCGGCATCATTGCGCGCATCGACGCTGGCGCCCGCGCGCAGCAGCAGGCGAACCACCTCGATGTGGCCGTTGCGCGCGGCGAGCATCAAGGGCGTGGACTTGTTCGGGGCGGGCGCGTCGACCTCGGCCCCCGCGGCAAGCAGGCGCTGGGCGATTTCGAGACGCCCTTCGAAGGCGGCGTAATGCAGCGGCGACCAGCCGTCGTGGCTGACCGGCGCGCCCGCCGCGATCAGCATCTCGGCAACCCGGTCGTAGCCCCGCAGCACCGCCAGCATCAGCGCAGAATCCCCCGCCAGGTTGCGCTGGCCCAGCGCCACCCGGTGCCGCAGCAGGGCTTCGACCGTATCCGCGTTGCCTTCACGCGCGGCGAGAATCAACAGCGTGTTGCCCTGCTCGTCCACCGTGTTGGGGTCGATGCCCCGCTCCAGCAGGCGTTGCAGTTGTGCGGTATCGCCCAGGCGCGCGGAACTCAAGGCGTCATCGTAGCTGCCGGCGCGTGCCGGGCCCCAGCACAAACAGGCACCGAGTGCGGCGACGAGGATGAAACGGCGTGCGGAATCAGGGGTGCGCATGGCTGAACAGACGGAAGAAGTTGTCGGTGGTGGCTTCCGCGATACGGCTGAGCGGCTCGCCGCGCAGGCGGGCGATCTCCTCCGCCACATGCACCACCCAGGCCGGCTCGTTGGTGTGGCCGCGGTGCGGCACCGGCGCCAGATAGGGCGAATCGGTCTCGATCAGCAGACGGTCGAGCGGCACCAGGGTGGCGACCTCCTTGAGCGCGGCCGCATTGCGGAAGGTGACGATGCCGGAAAAGGAGATGTAGAAGCCGAGGTCCAGCGCGGCCTCAGCCACCTCGCGGGTTTCGGTGAAACAGTGCATGACACCGCCGGCGGCGCCGGCATCTTCCTCGTTCATCAGCCGCAGGGTGTCGGCGGCGGCGTTACGGGTGTGGACGATCAGCGGCTTGCCACAGGCGCGCGCGGCGCGGATGTGGGTGCGAAAGCGTGCCCGCTGCCATTCCGGCGCGTCCTTGTGCCAGTAGTAATCCAGCCCGGTCTCGCCAATGGCAACCACCCGCGGATGCGCCGCCAGTGCGGTCAGCCGCGCGACATCGGGCTCTTCGCAGTCGGCGTTGTCCGGATGCACGCCCACCGAAGCCCACAGGCCGGGATGGCGTTCGGCCACGGCGAGAACACGCGGAAAATCCTCGAGCTTGACGCTGACGCACAGCGCGTGGCGCACGTCGTTGGCCGCCATGGCGGCGAGCACTTCGTCCTCGCGCGCGATCAGGTCGGGAAAATCGAGATGACAGTGGGAATCGACGTACATCGTGGAGCAGCGCGCCGGGCGCGGGTCAGAGCGTGTGGGTGGGGCGATTGGAGCCGAGATGGCCGGCGAGGATCTGCTCGATGCGGTGACGCAAGGCCTTGCCCGATTCGTCCTCGGAAAAATGCACGCCGATGCCCTGGGTCTTGCCGCCCTGGGCGCCGTGCGGCGTGGCCCACACCACCGACCCCGCCACGGGATGCTTGGTCGGGTCATCCATCAGCTGCAGCAGCATGAAGACTTCATCGCCGAGGCTGTAGGTCTTGGGGGTTGGCACGAAGATGCCGCCATTGACCAGAAAGGGCATGTAGGCCGCATACAACGCCGACTTTGAATTGATGTTCAGCGACAGCACGCTGGGGCGCGCCACCTGCGGTCTGGGTGCGGCGGGTTCGCTCATCCTCTGGCTCCGGAAAGGGCGCGCGCATAGCGCAACAGCATGTCTTCGAGCACCAGCCGCATGTTCAATGGATGCTGGGCAACGCGGCGGATCTGGGCGAATTCATTGTAGCAGTTGGTTATCGCGGCCACGCTGCTGCGCTCGCACAGCGCGGCGAGCGCAGCCTGCTGGGCGGAGAAGAAACGTACCCGGCCGCCCAGCCGGAGCGCCGCCAGATCGGCCACCCAGCGCTGCATCCAGTCGATCAGCTGTGGCAGACCGAAACCGGCCGCGATCGCCTCCTTGGACTTCAGCCACGCTTCCCAGCGGCCGGCAAGCTGCAAGGGGTCGGCCGCCGGCAGCTCGCCCAACTCGCGCACGAAGCGTGCGAGCAGCGCGTCGCCGCCCGCCTCCTGCAACCGGACCGCGGCCAGGGGCATGCCGCCCACGACATCGAGCAGCGCGCTTGCGGCGCCGGCGTGCCCCTGCCATTGCGCCAGTTGCCCGGACGACGGGCGGGAAAACGACCACTGCTGGCAGCGGCTGCGCAGCGTGGGCAGCAGGCGGCGCGGTGCCGAGGACACCAGCACGAAGGTGCAGCCCGCGGGCGGTTCCTCCAACAGCTTGAGCAGCGCATTGGCGGTGAATACGTTCATCGCCTCGGCAGGGTCGACGACGACCACCCGGCGCGCGCTGTGGTGGCCGGTTACCGTCAGCGCCTCCTGCAGGTCACGGATCTGTTCGATCACGATCTGCGCCGACTTGGCCTTGGTCGTCCCGCCCTCGCCGTCGCCGCCTTCGGCGGCAGCTTCCTTCTCGGCGTCCGCCGCCGGCACCAGGTGATAGAAGTCCGGGTGATTGCCTGCCAGCCGCCAGGCACAGGCGGCGCAACGGCCGCAGGCGGCACCGTCGGCCGCCGGGCTGTCGCACAGCAGGCGCGCAGCCAGCATCTCGGCCAGATCACGCTTGCCCAGGCCGGCCGGGCCGATGAACAGCAGCGCGTGCGGCAAGCGCCCTTCGAGCGCGACCAGACGCGACCAGACCGGCTGCAGCCACGGATGGATCATGCGAACCAGCGCTCCACCACGAGTTGCTCGATCTCGGCGCGGATCACTTCCGGCGGGCGGTTGGCGTCGATCACGCGGATGCGCTGGGGCGCTGCCTGCGCGCGCTCGAGATAGGCGTTGCGCACGCGCTCGAAGAAGTCGCGCTGTTCGCGTTCGAAGCGGTCCGGCTGCGCGCCGCTCGACACCACGCGCGCGGCGGCGATCTCCGGCGGCAAGTCGAAAACCAGCGTCAGATCGGGTTGAAGGCCGGGATGGACCCAGGCTTCGAGCGCGTCGAACTTCGCCCGCGCGAGCCCGCGCCCGCCGACCTGATAGGCATAGGTGGCGTCGGAAAAGCGGTCGCACACCACCCAGTTTCCGGCCTGCAGCGCGGGCACGATGCGCGCGGCAAGATGTTCGCGGCGTGCGGCGAACATCAGCAAGGCTTCGGTTTCCAGGTTCATCGGCTCATGCAACAGCAACTCGCGCAGACGCTCGCCGAGCGGCGTGCCGCCGGGCTCGCGCGATTGCTCCACCGTGCAACCGCGCGCGCGCAGGATGTCTACGACGGCTGCGATCTGGCTGCTCTTGCCGGCGCCGTCGATGCCCTCGAAAGTGATGAAACGCCCGTGCTGCATGTCGTTCAGCTTCCTTTGCCGTTGCGCTGGTAACGATCGACCGCGCGATTGTGGTCTTCGAGCGTGCGCGAGAAGACGCTGGTGCCATCGCCGCGCGAGACGAAATAGAGATAGTCGGTCTTGGCCGGCCGCACCGCCGCCTGCAGGGAGTCGCGGCCCGGAATCGCGATGGGCGTGGGCGGAAGGCCGGCGCGCGTGTACGTATTCCACGGATGGTCGGTGTCCAGGTCGCGCCGGCGCAACCGCCCATCGAAGGCGGTCCCCAGGCCATAGATCACCGTGGGATCGGTCTGCAGCCGCATGCCGATGCGCAGGCGATTGGCAAACACCGATGCGATCAGGCCGCGATCCTCCGCCCGCCCCGTCTCTTTCTCGACGATGGATGCGAGCACGAGCAATTCGTAGGGCGACGCGAGCGGCAGCGCAGGATCACGGCTCTCCCAAGCTGCCGCCAGCCGTTGCTGCATGGCGACGTAGGCGCGGCGCAGCACGGCAAGCGCGCTCGACTGCTTGTCGAACAGATAGGTATCGGGAAAGAACAGGCCTTCGGCGCGCGACTCGCCGGCGCCGATGCGCCGCATGATCTCCTCCTCGGAGAGCCCGCGCGTGTCCGGCTGCAGATAGGGATGGTTTTCCAGCGCCTCGCGCACCTGGCGGAAATTCCAGCCCTCGACGAACAGCACTTCGCCCTGCGAGACATCGCCGGCGGAGAGCTTGAGCACCAGCTGCCACGGCGTGACACCGGCGTGAACCTCGTAGCTGCCGGCCTTGATCAAGGCCGCCTTGCCGCCTAGGCGCGCGATCCAGTAGAGCAGGTCGGGCTGGACGTCGACACCCGCGCGGGCGATGGCCGCGGCGGCCTGACGCATGGTGAATCCGCGTTGCACGGTGAAATCGACCACCGGCTGCTGCAGCGTCAAGGGACGCCCGGCGTACCAGGTGAGCGCGCCGATCGTCGACAGCAGGATCACGCCGAACAGAGCGGCAAGACGAATCAAGAGACGTTTCATGCGCAGGATGAAAGGCTGCCGCCCGGGCAGCGGTTTGAATGAGCAGCGCGACACCCTCATCAAGGGCATGCTTCCTGCTTTTACAGCAGGCGCGACATGGGTGAAGCCGTTTCCCGTCGTTCGCGGGGCCCTATAATACTTCATTGCTCCAGTGCCGCCGCGGACGCCGGCGGGCGCTGTGCGTCCCGCGTGTCGCCGCCCCTTCCCTCAACCTTTGTGCAGAATCCGACATGACCGCCTGGACCGATCACCTCGCGCTGGAAGGCGCCAAGCTCGACACCCTGTCCGTGAGTTTTGCGGACGCCCGATCCGATGCCGCCGCGCTTGAGCGGGGTACCGTCGTCGTTCCGCTGTTGCACCTGGGGCTGATCCGCAGCGTCGGCCCCGACTCGACGACCTTCCTGCACAACCTTTTCTCCAACGACGTCGCCAAGCTGCCCGCCGACGGCGCGCAGTGGAGCAGCTTCAACAGCCCGAAGGGCCGCATGCTGGCCAGCCTGCTCCTGTGGCCGGAGGCCGAAGGCCATGCACTCGTCATGGCTGCGGACATTCTGCCGGCGATGCTGAAGAAGCTGTCGATGTATGTGCTGCGCAGCAAGGTCAAGCTGAACGACGCCGGTGAAACCACGGTGCTGATCGGCGTGGCCGGCGGCGACGCGGCCGCCGTGCTCCAGGGTGCCGGGTTGCCGGTGCCGGCGGCGCCCATGCAGCAGGCGTCCGCCGCGGCAGGCCGTGTCGTGCGCGTGGGCGAACAGGCCTTTGTCCTTGCGATCGACAGCGCGGCAGCGAGCAGCGTGTTTACCGCCCTTGTCGCGGCCGGCGCCCACAAGGCCGGCACCGCCGCCTGGCAACTGGCGATGATCCGCGCGGGCGTGCCGCTGATCACCGCGCCGACCCAGGAAGAATTCGTCGCCCAGATGCTGAATTACGACCTCATCGGCGGCGTCAATTTCAAGAAGGGCTGCTACCCCGGGCAGGAGATCGTGGCCCGCACGCAGTACCTCGGCACCGTCAAGAAGCGCCTCTATCGCGTGGCGCTCGATGCCGACAGCGTGCCCACGCCTGGCAGCGACCTGTATGCGCCCGACTTCGGCGAGCAGTCCGCCGGCAAGGTGGTCAACGTGGCGCCGTCGCCCGAAGGCGGCTACGAGGCCCTGGCGGTACTGCAGAACACCAGCGTCGAAGGCGGCCAGCTGCGCTACGGAAGCCCGGCGGGAGCGCCGGTGCGCGTCCTCGACCTGCCCTACCCGCTGCCCTGATCCAGGAGACGCCATGAGCGATGGCACCGCCAGCCTGTCCACGACCGTCCAGTACTTCATCTACTACCGGGTGCGCGAAGAACTGGACGCCGAGGTTGCCCAGGCGGCGGTGCGCGCCATGCAGGCGGAACTGGAACGCACCCATGGCGTGCGCGGCCGCCTGCTGACGCGGTTGAACGAGCCGGCGACCTGGATGGAGGTCTATGCCGACGTGGCCGACCCCACCCGGTTCGAAGCCGCGCTCGGCGCCGCCGTAAACGCGGCGGCGCTCGACAGTCACCTCGCCGAGGGCACCGTGCGCCATATCGAACGCTTCATCGAATGTGCCTGATCCTGTTCGGCTGGCAGGCGCGGGCGGATTTTCCGCTGGTCGTCGCTGCCAATCGCGACGAATTCCACGACCGCCCGGCGGCCGCGGCCCACTGGTGGGCGGATCGCCCCGGCCTGCTGGCGGGGCGCGACCTGGAAGCCGGCGGCACCTGGATGGGCGTTTCGCGCCGCGGACGCTTCGCCGCCCTCACCAATTACCGCGACCCGGCGCGTCGGCGCCCCGGCGCGCCCTCGCGCGGCATGCTGGTACGCGATGCGCTGGAAAGCGATCGTCCGGCGCTGGATGTGCTGCACGAAATCGGCGCCCGCAGCGCCGACTACGTCCCCTTCAACCTGCTTGTGGGTGACGGGAACACCCTGGGCATCCTAGAAAGCACGACCGGCGCGGTGCAGGAACTCCCACCGGGCATCTACGGGCTCTCCAACCACTTGCTCGATTCGGACTGGCCCAAGGTAAAGCGCGCGCGCGCGGCATTTGGCGCAGCGCTGGCCACCCTGCCGGACGAGGGCGCCTTTCTCGCCTTACTGCGGGACACGACCGTTGCCGACGATGCCGACCTGCCGGCAACCGGTGTCGGGCTGGAGTGGGAGCGCTGGCTGTCGCCAGCCTTCGTGCAGGCACCCGGCTACGGCACCCGTTGCTCCACGCTGCTGACAGTGGATGCCAGCGGCGAGCATTGCCTTACCGAGTGGAGCTGGAATGCCGCCGGCGAATCCGGCGCCAGCGTCACCCACCGCTTTCGCCCCTCAGTCTGCTAGCGCGACGCCCTTTATCCGAGCGAACGACGCATCGCCCGATGCGGAATCCCGGCGTCCATGAAGCGTTCACCAAAGCCCGCGAAGCCGTGCCGCTCGTAGAACGGCATCGCCGTGATCTGCGCGTTGAGGACGACTTCGGCAAACCCGCGTTCGCGCGCCGCCGCGACCAGCGCCTCGAGCACCGCGCCACCGACGCCACGCCCGCGCCAGGCCTGTGCCACCGCCATCCGTCCGATGTGCCCATCCGGCAGCAGGCGACCGGTGGCGATGACCTCCCCCTGCTCAGTCCTTACCAGCGCGTGCACGCAAACCGGGTCGAAAGCATCGCGCTCCAGCTCCAGCGGAACGCCCTGCTCGACCACGAAAACCGCTTCCCGAAGCGGCATCACCGCGGCCTCCGCCGCCGGCCACTCGAGCAAGGCCACGCACACCGCTGCCGTCATTCGCAGATCTCCACCGGCGTACCCGGCCGCACCAGATCGAACAGCTCCACCACCTCGCGATTACGCATGCGGATGCAGCCATGCGAGCGCGGCGTGCCCATCGGCTGATCGTCACCGGTGCCGTGGATATAGACATAGCGGCGCATCGTATCCACTTCGCCCAGCCGGTTGCGCCCCGGCTCCTCGCCGCACAGCCACAGGATGCGCGACAGGATCCAGTCGCGCCCGGGCGCGGCGGCCGCAAGCGCTGGCGTCCATATCTCGCCGGTGGGGCGCCGGCCCCGGAACACGGTTCCGATCGGCATTGCGCGGCCGATTGCCGCGCGGATGCGATGCCGCCCGCGCGGCGTGCACCCGCTGCCTTCGCGTTCGCCGGGGCCGTTGGCGGCGGTCGACACCGCGTAGCGGCGGATGCAGGCGCCGTCGTCGCCAAACAGCGCCAGGGTCTGGCTGCCAAGGTCGATCCGGATCCGCATCTCAGGCCACCGAGGTCCGCCGCCGGCGCGCGGCAAAGAAACTGGACAGGAGCCCGCCACACTCCTCCGCAAGCAGGCCGCCCTCGATACTGGCGTGGTGATTCAGCCGCCCCTCGGCGTAGAGGTCGATCACGCTCCCCGCGACGCCCGTCTTCGGGTCGCGCGCGCCGTAGACAACCCGGGCGATGCGGGCGTGCATGATGGCGCCCGAGCACATGACGCAGGGCTCCAGCGTCACGTAGAGTTCGCAGCCGGGCAGCCGGTAGTTTCCGAGCCGGGCGGCCGCGTCGCGCAAGGCCATCACCTCGGCGTGGGCGGTCGGGTCGTGGCGGCCGATGGGCTGATTGAAGCCGCGGCCGACGATCTCGCCCTCGCATACCACCACCGCGCCGACCGGCACCTCGTCACAGGCGCCGGCGAGATGGGCTTGTTCAAGCGCCGCACGCATGAACATTTCGTCCTTCATTCGGGCATTGCTCCTTTGCTGAGGACAGAAGTGTAAAGGAGCTGATCACTTTTCCGTTCGACACTTGCCATTAGCTATTACCTAAGTACTATAGAAGAGATCATGCCGCCGCTGTCCGGACACCCCTCTTCGTCACCGCGTACCGCCCGCATTCCCGTGCTCCGTCTGGTCGCACTGTACTGTGCGGCGGCGGTCGCATGGAGTCTGGCAATCACCCTGCTGCCGGCGCTGCTGGGTCTGCCGCCGGAAGCGACGGATGCACTGCGCTTCTGGGGCCTGGTGGCGTTGACGGCCGCCGCACTGCCGCTGGCCGCGCGTACTACGCTGCTCGGGGGCGCGGCCCCGGAGGGCGAACCGGCGGAATCCCTGCAGCGCCGGCTTGCCGAGGTGGCAACCCGCTACAGCGTGCTGGTGGACAGTTCCCCAATGGGGATATTCCATTTCGACACCACGCTGCGCCTCACCCAGTTCAATACCCGTTTCGCCGAAATACTGAAGTCGCCGCCGGAGTCGCTGCAGGGGCTGACGCTCGATGCCCTGCGCGACCAGCGTGTGCTGCCCGCCATCCGCGCCGCCCTCGAAGGCCAGGCCGCCCAGTACGAAGGCGACTACGTCGCCACCCACTCGAGCCGCCAGATCCACGTCAGCCTGCGGACCGCCCCGCTGCGGGACGCGGCCGGCACGATCGTCGGCGGCATCGGCATCGTCGAGGACACCACCGCGCGGCACGAGGCCGAATCCATGCTGCGCGAAAGCGAGGCGCGCTACGCGCTGGCGATGCGCGGCACCAACGAAGGCCTGTGGGACTGGAACCCGGTCACGCACGGCCTCTTCCTCTCCAGTCGCCTGCTCACCGCGCTCGGCGTATCGAGCGAACACCTCAGCACCAACAGTGACGAGTGGCTGCGCCGCATCCATGAAGAGGACCGCCCGGCCTTCCAGCGCTGCCTGACCGCCCATCTGAAAGGCCAGACTCCGCATTTCGAATGCGAGTACCGCGTGCTCGACGCCGAAGGCAGCTACCGCTGGGTGCTGGCGCGTGGCCTCGCCCAGCGCGACTGGAAGGGACGCGCCTACCGCATGGTGGGGTCGATCGGGGACATCACCGAACGCAAACGCGCCGAAACCGCGCTGAAGAACATGAACCGCGAGCTGGAGTCGCGCGTCGAGGAACGCACTGCCCAGCTCGCCGCCGCGGTGAAGGAACTGGAAGCGTTCAGCTACTCGGTCTCCCACGACTTGCGCGCGCCGCTGCGGGTCATCGACGGCTACAGCGCACTGCTCGAAAGCGAATACGCCGAGCAGCTCGACAGCGACGCCCGCGGCTTGCTGGGACGGATGCGGCTGGCCGTGCAGCGGATGGGCGAGCTGATCGACGATCTCCTCGACCTCGCCCGCATGTCGCGCCAACCCTTGCAGCGTGGGCGGGTCGATCTCTCGGCGCTCGCGGCGAAGATCGTCGCGGAACTGCGGGAAAACGATCCCGAACGCACGGTGGAGGTCGACATCACGCCGGGCATCGTCGTGCAGGCGGACCCGGGGTTGCTGGAGATCGCGCTCCACAACCTGCTTTCGAACGCGTGGAAATTCACCTCCAGGGAGCCCGCCGCACGCATCAGCCTATATCCGGACCGCAGCCAACCCGGGGTGATCTGCGTCGAGGACAACGGCGCCGGCTTCGACATGCGCTACGCGAACAAGCTCTTCGGCGCGTTCCAGCGCCTGCATACCGACCGCGAATTTCCCGGCACCGGCGTCGGCCTGGCCACGGTGGCGCGTGTCGTCCAGCGGCACGGCGGCCACATCGAGGCCCATGGCGCACCCGGCAAAGGCGCCTGTTTCCGCTTCAGCCTCGCTCCGCGCGACACCGCCACCAACGACTGAACCGACGTCCCGCGGCCGGTCTAATCCTGCAATGCAGCAGCAGGAGCAGGATCGTGCGCCCTTACCGTCTCATCCCCCTGGCCCTCGCCGCGCTGGCGGCACTTGGGGCGTCCGCGAGTCAGGCCGAAGTCAGCGTCCGTTTCGTCGATCCGGAGCAGTTCACCGACATCGGTCCGCCGGGCAAGGATCGCCAGCACAACCTGCAGGCGCTGGAACGACATCTGCGCACCGAAGCGGAACGCTGCCTTCCCCCAGGCCACAACCTGGACGTCCAGGTGCTCGACGTCGATCTCGCGGGAAGGGAGGAGTGGTGGCACCACGCGAGCGCCGACCTCCGGGTGATGCGCGAGACCACCTGGCCCCGCATCAACCTGCGCTACGTCTGGCGCGACGAGACCGGCGCCACGCGCGGGCAGGCCTCCGAGCGCTTGACTGACATGACCTACCTTAACCGCGCCGCGATGATCCGGGGCCCGCGCAGCGAGTTGGGCTATGAGCGCGCGATGCTCGCGGATTGGGTGGAACATCGCCTGTGCCGGGCGACACCCTCCCGCTGAACGCCCACGTCGATTTTTTTTACACTTGGCTGTTTCAAATTTGTACCACCCCGTTCAGACGCGCTTCAATCACCTTGCAAGCCTTTGAATTTTCTATTTTTATTTTTTCAGAAACCCAAATTCCCCGCGCTGGCCCATCCTTTGCTTATGGCAATCCAAGCCCATCCACCTCCCATCTTGGGCACATAAGGAAAATCAGAGCCATGCGACCCTTCAAGCGTCTTGCAGCCGCCCTCTTCGGTGCCGCCGCCATTTTCTCCGCCCCCGCTCATGCCATCCCCATCACGGTCGATGGTGGCTGGGCAAGCTTCGGGTTCGGGCAGGCAGGCCAGACGTTCATCGAGGAGCCGTTCACCTTCACGCTGACGACCGCCGGCATCCTGAAGGTCACCGATGCCTTCCTGTCGGGCGACCGCTTCGAGATCTTCAACTTCGGCAGCAGCCTTGGCCTCACCCGCGCTCCGGGAAGCGTCGGCGACTCCATCGGCCCCGACTACGAGGCCGCTTTCAACGACGCGAACTGGAGCAGCGGTACTTTCCTGCTCTCCGCGGGTACCTATTCGATCACCGGTATTGTGGTTGACAGCCCGTTCTCGGGCGGCGGCGCCGCACTGCGGGTTGATACCGCCCAAGCTGTTCCCGAACCGGCGAGTCTCGCGCTGTTCGGCATCGGGCTGCTCGGACTGGGCGCCCTGCGCCGCAAGCGCGGCTAAGGTCCGAAGCAGTTCTTCTGCGCGTTTTCGGAAGCGGGCAAGTCGCACCTCGGCTTGCCCGCTTTTTGCTGGCCCCGCGGTAACGCGAGCCACCGGTTTCTCCCCCTCCGGCACTGTCACCACCGTCGTCTATAGTGCATAAGCGCCCACCGGCGCCCGATCCCCACCTCCCTGGAGCGGTCGATGAGCAGGTTGCGAATTCTGCATATCGAGGACGATCACGACGACGCCGACCTGATTCACCACGCCGCGACCCGCCTCGGCGTACCGCCAGACTGGACCATGGCCGAATCACGGCCCGCCTTTCTGGAAGCGCTGACCGGGCGCGATTTCGATCTGGTCCTGTCCGACAGCCGCGTACCCGGAATGGACGGCCAGGAAGCGATGCGGCTGGTGCGCGAACGCCACCCGGACCTGCCCTTCGTCTTCGTCAGTGGCACCGATGATCCCCTGTGGGTGGAGCAGTGTTTCCGCCAGGGGGCGTACGACCACGTATCCAAGGACCAGTTGTGGCGTCTCGTGCCCGTGTTGCAGGGTGTTGGCGCCGAAGCGGAACGCCGGCGCCTGGCGCGGCTGGCGCGGGCTCACGCGCTGCTGGTGGAAATCGTCAAGCAGTTGTCGCTCGCGCGCAGCCTCGATGCAGTGGTCGATATCGTCAAGAGCGGAGCGCGCCAGCTCAATGGCGCGGACGGGGCAACTTTCGTGCTGCGCGAAGGCGACCACTGTCACTACGTCGCCGAGGACGCGATCGGCCCGCTGTGGCAGGGACGGCGTTTTCCCCTGCGCGCCTGCATCAGCGGGTGGGCCATGCTGGAGGGCCGCGCGGCGGTGGTTCCCGATATCTACGCCGACGAGCGGATTCCCGCCGACGCCTACCGGCCGACCTTCGTGAAAAGTCTGGTCATGGTACCGATCCGCGCCGAAGCGCCGATCGGCGCCATCGGCAACTATTGGGCCCATCCGCACGAAGCCACGCCGGAAGAGGTGGAACTCATCCAGGCACTCGCCGATTCCACCTCGCTGGCGCTGGAGAATCTTTCCCTCTACCGCGACCTTGAACGTCGGGTGCGCGACCGCACCCGACGCCTGCAGGCTGCAAACGCCGAACTGGAAGCGTTCTCGTCGTCGGTTTCGCATGATCTGCGCGCGCCGCTGCGCACCATCCAGGGCTATGCCGACCTGCTGGCGACCCGCGTGGATCCGCCGCTCGAAGGCACCCCGCTGAGCTACGTCGAGCGGATGCGTTCGTCTGCCCGGCGCATGCAGGTACTGATCGAAGATCTGCTGAAGCTGTCGAAGGTGTCACGGACGGAATTGCAGACGCTGCCGGTGCCGCTTGGCCGCATCGCCGCGGACGTCATTGCCAGCCTCCGGAATGTTTCGCCGCCGCGGGAACATCTACGCATATCGATCGACGAAACGCTGCAGGCCGAAGGCGATCCCGGACTGCTGACGATCGCCCTCGAAAACCTGCTGTCGAACGCGTGGAAGTACACCGCCAATACGGAAAGTCCCACCATCGAGTTCTTCTCCGAGAAGTTCCCGGGCAGCGCCACCGTCTTCACCGTGCGCGACAACGGCGTCGGTTTCGACATGGCCCTTGCCGACGAACTCTTCCAGCCTTTCCACCGCCTCCACCCCGAAGCCGAATTCAGCGGCACCGGCATCGGCCTCACCATCGTCCAGCGCATCATCCACAAGCACGGCGGACACATCTGGGCGGAAGCGACACCCGGGGACGGGGCCGTCTTCCGCTTCACGCTGCCGGCCCCCGCATCCCGCTGCAGCACCGCGTTCGACTGACGCCGCCGCAGCCGGCTGACTACACGGCCGGCACGCCTGCCTCTGCGGACGACAGGTGGATGCCGAAGCCCGAAGCGCCTGGCGCGAGTTCTGGCTGTAGCGTTAGCTCCGGAATGCGGTAGTCGCCGCCGTTCTGGCGACGGAACGGAATCGGCGCAGTCGTCGCCAAGGTATCGAGTCGGCGGCCGAGCGCCTCGCAAACGCGTTCGAATGCCGCGTCATCGATCTTGCCGGTGCGATGGATCACATGCGGCGGCAGCACATCGAAACCGGGATAGAACAGCACGCCGTGCTGGATAGGGAACAGCAGATCGTCGATCGGCCCGTTGATGCCCCGCGGTCCGTAGTGCGATGCCCAGCCGCCGGTCGTCACCACCAGCATCGCCCGCTTTCCCGCCAGCGTGCCTTCGCCATAGCGTTGTCCCCAGCGGACGTCGGAATGCTCACCGACGCCATAGGCAAAACCGCAGGCGTACACACGGTCGACCCAGCCCTTGAGAATCGCGGGCATCGAGAACCACCACAGCGGAAATTGCAGGATGACGGCATCGGCCCAACGCAGCTTGTCCTGCTCGCCCGCGATATCGGCGCTCTGCGTGCCGCGTTCGAACGCCCGCCTTGAATCCTCGGACGCCTCGAAGCGCGCAGGGGCGGCACCCGCCGTGTTGTCGCTCGCATCCAGTGCCGGCTTCCATCGCATGGCATAGAGGTCCGAGACCTGGACTGAGTGACCGCCCTGCTGGAGGCGGTGAACAGAAAAATCCTTCAGTGAACCGTTCAGGGATTGCGGTTCAGGGTGGGCATAGACGATCAGAACATTCATGGCGGAGGCTCCGTAATAGACCGCCGCAGGATAGGGTTGCGTGAGATATAGTTGAAATGAATTTCCGGAATCTCTGGTATTGCCTTGGATAATTCCTTGCGACGTCTCGACCTCAATCTGCTGGTAACGCTGGACGCATTGCTGACCGAACTGAACGTCACGCGTGCAGCCGAGCGCCTGCATCTGTCACAACCGACGGTCAGCGTCCAGCTTGCCAAGCTGCGTGAGATGTTCGGAGATCCGCTGTTGCTGCCGGGCCCGCGCGGCGTGCGCCCAACCGCCCGCGCCGACGCGCTGCGCGAGCCGCTGCAAGACGCACTCAAAGCACTCGAGCGGGCTGTGGCGCCCGCTTCCCCATTCGATCCGGGTCTGGCACGCCAGAACTGGCGCGTGGCTGCCACCGACTATGGCGCATCGACAATCCTCCTGCCGGCGCTGACTACGCTGCGGGCCGCAGCCCCCAACACCCGCCTGGCTGTTGTGGAACTGCAACCCGCCACCCTGGTGCAACGGTCGGAACGCGGCGACATCGATCTCGCGTTCCACATCAGCTCGGAAGCCCCTCCCGGCCTGCACCAGCGGCTGTTGTTCGCCGAGCATTACGTGCTCGCGGGCCGAGTCGGACACCCGCGCTTGACTGTTCGCCCCACCCTTGCCGAATTCTGCGAACTCGAACACGTGATCGTGTCGCCCAACGGCGGTGGATTTCACGGCGTCACCGACACTGCCCTTGCTGCACTCGGAATGACACGAAAGGTCGCGCTCTCGGTGCCGCACTTCCTCTTCCTCAGCGCCACCCTCGCCCGCACCGACCTGGTGGCGATGGTCCCGTCGCGGCTGGTCCGCGACAACACCGCGTTACAGGTCGTGGATACGCCACTGGAACTGCCCGGCTTCGAGATGGTGATGCTGTGGCACGAACGCGTCCACCGCGACCCGGCGCACCAGTGGTTGCGGGAGCAGATTGCCGGCGCCGTCTGAAATCAGCCGGCCCCGTCTGCCACACGGCGAGCGCGTGAGCACCAACAAAAAAGCCTGACGTTTTCAGGCGTCAGGCTTTATCGGTCACTCCCACTCGATCG
Source organism: Azoarcus olearius (assembly GCF_001682385.1). Taxonomy (NCBI): domain Bacteria; kingdom Pseudomonadati; phylum Pseudomonadota; class Betaproteobacteria; order Rhodocyclales; family Zoogloeaceae; genus Azoarcus; species Azoarcus olearius. Next base: position 1,822,879 of record NZ_CP016210.1, on the reverse strand, counting down.
TCGCTGGCGGTTTGCCCGAGATGTCGTACACCACCCGGTTGATGCCGCGGACTTCGTTGATGATGCGGTTACTCACCTTGCCCAGCAGGCTGTGGGGCAGCTCCGCCCAGTGCGCCGTCATGAAGTCCTGGGTCTGCACGGCGCGCAGCGCCACCACGTATTCGTAGGTGCGGCCGTCGCCCATCACGCCCACGCTCTTTACCGGCAGGAAGACCGCAAAAGCCTGACTGGTCTTGTCGTACCAGTCCGCGGCGCGCAGTTCGTCAATGAAGATCGCATCGGCGCGACGCAGCAGGTCGGCGAATTCCTTCTTGACCTCGCCGAGGATGCGCACGCCCAGGCCGGGGCCGGGGAAGGGATGGCGATAGACCATGTCGTGCGGCAGACCGAGGGCGACGCCGAGTTCGCGCACTTCGTCCTTGAAGAGGTCGCGCAGCGGCTCCAGCAGCTTGAGGTTGAGCGTTTCGGGGAGGCCGCCGACGTTGTGGTGGCTCTTGATCGCGTGCGCCTTGCCGGTCTTGGCGCCAGCGGACTCGATCACGTCCGGGTAGATCGTGCCCTGCGCCAGCCAGCGCGCCTTGGGCAGCTTGGCCGCTTCGGCCTGGAACACCTCGACGAATTCGCGGCCGATGATCTTGCGTTTCTGCTCGGGGTCCGAAACGCCCTTCAGATGGCCCATGAACTGCTCGGTGGCATCGACGTGGATGACCTTGACGCCGAGCGAGCGGTTGAAGGTCTCCATCACCTGCGCGCCTTCGTTGAGGCGCAGCAAGCCGTTGTCGACGAACACGCAGGTGAGCTGGTCGCCAATGGCACGGTGGATCAGCGCCGCCGCCACCGAGGAGTCGACCCCGCCCGACAGGCCGAGGATGACTTCCTCATCGCCGACCTGGGCGCGGATCTTCTCGACCGCTTCCGAGATGTAGTCCGGCATGTTCCAGTCATTGCCGCAGCCGCAGATCTCGTGCACGAAGCGGGCGAGCATTTCCTTGCCCTTGATCGTGTGAGTGACTTCCGGGTGGAACTGCACGCCGTAGAAGCCGCGCTCCTCGTCCGCCATCGCCGCCACCGGGCAGGATTCGTTGCTGCCGATCACCTTGAAGCCTGCGGGCAGCTCAGTGACCTTGTCGCCGTGGCTCATCCACACGTCGAGCAGGCCGTAGCCTTCGGCGTTGGTCCGGTCCTCGATGCCCTGGAACAGCTTGGAATGGCCGCGGGCGCGCAGTTCTGCGTAGCCAAACTCGCGCTTGGCGGAGCTTTCGACCTTGCCGCCGAGTTGCTCGGCCATGGTCTGCATGCCGTAGCAGATACCGAGCACCGGCACGCCGAGTTCGAAGACCACCTGCGGCGCACGCCAGTCCACCGCCTCGTACACCGAATTCGGACCGCCGGAAAGGATGATGCCCTGCGGCTTGAAGTCCCGGATGAAGGCTTCGGACACGTCGTAGGGGTGCAGTTCGCAATACACGTGTTGTTCGCGCACGCGCCGTGCAATCAGCTGCGAAACCTGGGAGCCGAAATCGAGAATGAGGATTTTCTGGTGGGACATGTCCGTCTCAACAAACAGGAAAGGCGGCGTCGGTACAACCCGACGACCGCCTGTAGGTGACGCTACGACGATGCAGCGTTAATCGACGTGATAGTTGGGCGCTTCCTTGGTGATCTGAACGTCATGCACGTGGGATTCGCGCACACCCGCCGAGGTGATCTCGACGAACTGGGCGCGTTCGTGCATGGCGCCGATGCTCTCGCAGCCAAGATAGCCCATGGAGGCGCGGACGCCACCGATCAGTTGGTGGATCACGGCGGTGACGGCGCCCTTGTAAGGCACGCGCCCTTCGATACCTTCGGGTACCAGTTTGTCCACATTGGCCGAACTGTCCTGGAAATAGCGGTCGGCTGCGCCCTGCTGCATCGCACCGAGCGAGCCCATGCCGCGGTAGGACTTGTAGGAACGGCCCTGATACAACACGGTTTCGCCCGGCGATTCCTCGGTACCCGCGAACAGGCCGCCCAGCATCACCGCGTTGGCACCGGCGGCAAGCGCCTTGGCGATATCGCCGGAGAAGCGGATGCCGCCGTCCGCGATCAGCGGAACGCCGGTGCCGGCCAGCGCCGTTGCGACGTTGTCGACCGCGGTGATCTGCGGAACGCCCACGCCGGCGATGATGCGCGTGGTGCAGATCGAGCCGGGGCCGATACCCACCTTCACCGCATCAGCGCCCGAATCGGCCAGCGCACGCGCCGCGTCGCCGGTGGCGATGTTGCCGCCGATCACCTCGACGTTGGGGAAGTTCTTCTTGACCCAGTTCACGCGGTCGAGCACGCCCTGCGAATGGCCGTGCGCGGTATCCACCACCAGCACATCCACGCCGGCGTCGGCGAGCAGTTCCGCGCGCTCTTCGGTGCCGGCCCCGACACCGATCGCCGCGCCGACGCGCAGACGGCCGAGCTCGTCCTTCGCCGCGAGCGGGTGCTCGGTGGACTTCATCATGTCCTTCACGGTGATGAGGCCGCGCAGTTCACCCTCGTCGTTGAGCACCAGCACGCGCTCGAGGCGATGCTTGTGCATCAGCGCCCGCGCATCTTCGAGGCTGCCACCTTCTTTAACGGTCACCAAGCGCGACTGCGGCGTCATGATGGCCGACACGGGCTGATCGAGATTGGTTTCGAAACGAAGGTCGCGATTGGTGACGATGCCGACGACCTTCTTGCCTTCGAGCACGGGCAGGCCGGAGAAGCGGTGCTGGCGCGTGAGCGCCACGACTTCACGCACGCTCATCGTCGGCGGAATCGTGATCGGGTCCTTCAGCACGCCGGATTCGAAGCGCTTGACCTTGCTGACTTCGGCCGCCTGCTGCTTCGGAGTGAGGTTCTTGTGGACGATGCCCAGTCCGCCTTCCTGAGCGAGTGCGATCGCGAGGCGGGCCTCGGTGACGGTATCCATCGCGGCGGAAACCAGCGGGATGTTGATGCGGATGCGGCGCGTGAGCTGGGTCTGCAGGCTCACATCGCGCGGTAGGACCGTCGAGTGGGCGGGAACGAGAAGGACGTCATCGAACGTCAGCGCCTTCTGGATCACTCGCATGGCTTCTATCCTTTCAACCAAATCCGTATTATACAGACCGCCTCCCTCGGTGGTAAGTCACCCCTGATATATCCTGCGCCAAGCCGTGGCGCGAACCGTCCAGGAGCCCGCTCCGCATGCCCCGTGCCCTCGTTCTCAGCGCGCTTGTCGTGGCGCTCTCGTCCGCCCTCCCCGTCCTCGGCGAGATCTACAGCTGGCGCGACAAGGACGGCAAGGTCCACTATTCCGACCAGGCGCCGCCGAGCGGCGACGTGAAGGTGTTGCGCGGCGGCGTCCAGCGGCCCCGTAGCGCAGCGCCGACGCCAGCGGAGGAAGACGGAGCGTCCGCCGCCGCAAACGGCGCCACGCAGTCCGGTGCCAATGGCGAAGCCAAGCCCGCTGCGGAGGCGAAGTCGGCTGAAAACCGCCCCAAGACCGCCGCCGAGCAGGAACAGGCTTTCCGCCAGCGCCGTGCCGAAGCGGCCGAGGCGCAGGCCAAGGCTGAAAAGGAGAACGCGGTCAAGGCGGACCGCGAGCGCCTGTGCCAGGAAGCGCGCAACCAGTTGGCGGCGCTACAGTCCGGCCAGCGCATGGTGCGCTATGGCAAGGACGGTGAGCGCGTGGTGCTCGACGACGCAATGCGCGCGGAGGAAGCCGCACGCACGCAACGCCACGTGGACGAAGCCTGCCGCTGACGCCGCCGGGCGCTGGCCTTACCCGCCCTCGCCGCCGCCCTTCTTCATCGCCTTGCCTTCATCGGCCCGTTTTTTACGGACGGCCTTGGGGTCGGCAATCAAGGGCCGGTAGATCTCCACCCGGTCGCGGTCGCGCAGCGCGGCATCCGCTTTGATCGGGCGCGAGAAGATGCCCAGCTTGTTGCGTCCATCGATCTCCAGCTCGGGATACTTTTCGAGCAGGCCGGAAGCGGCAACGGCATCACCTGCACTCGCCCCTGCGGGAAGTTGCAGCCGGACCAGTTCTGCATTGTGGGGCTGTGCATAGACAACCTCGACGTGAATCAGGTCGGGGGTATTCATGGGCGTGGATAAACCTGCGCTGCGCGCTTCACGAAGGAATCGACGAAGGTGTTGGCAATGTGGCTGAACACCGGCCCCAACGCTTTCTCCAGCAGCCTGCTGGAGAACTCGTAGTGCAGGCTGAACTCGATCTTGCAGGCGGTTTCGCCCAGCGGCGTGAAACGCCAGCTGCCATGCAGATGGGTAAACGGCCCTTCCTTCAGGCGGATGTCCATCTCGGTGGGCCGGCGTTTGGCATTGACCGTGCTGAAGTGGGCCTTGATGCCGTGGTAGTTGATGTGCAGCGTAGCCGCGGTGACGCTCTCGGTGCGCTCATGCACGTCTGCACCGCCACACCAGGGCAGGAACAACGGGTAGTCCTCGCACCGATCCACCAGGTCGAACATCTGCGCCGGGGTGAATTCGATCAGGACCAGTTTCTTGACATCGGCCATATGACAGGAACGGAACGCGCTGCCGAACTGATAACATGCGCGATTCTACCGCATGCCCGGCACCCGTCCGCCGCGCCGAACCAATACACGCCGAGGACACCCAGGTTCTTCCATGAGCATCATCGATAATCGCAAGGCTTATCACGACTATTTCATCGAGGAAAAGTACGAGGCCGGCCTCGTCCTCGAAGGATGGGAGGTGAAGGCGATCCGCGCCGGCCGCGCCAATATCAAGGAGGCCTACATCATCGTGCGCGGTGAGGAAATCTTCATCCTCGGCATGCACATCACTCCGCTCGCCAGCGCCTCCACCCACATTCGCACCGACCCCACCCGCACCCGCAAGCTGCTACTTCATGGCGCCGAGATCGCGCGCCTCATCGGCAAGGTCGAACGCGCAGGATTCACCTTGGTGCCGCTGGACCTCCACTATGCCAAGGGCCGCGTGAAGGCCGAGATCGGGCTGGCGAAAGGCAAGAAGCAGTACGACAAGCGCGAAGACGAGAAAAAGCGCGACTGGGAGCGCGAGAAGCAGCGCCTGATGCGGGTGAAAGCGTAGGTCGCCGCCGCGAGGCCGATACGTCTCCTGACACTCCGGGCAGTGTGGATTTCATCTCCGCGGCATAAGCTGCAAGTCCGAGTCTTGCTCCCCACACGCCATGTTCGCGCACACTGTCCTCGTCCTCGGGCTGCTGCTTTTCCTCGGCCCCCATTCCCTCCGCATCTTTGCCGATGACTGGCGGCACCGGCGCGTCGCCGCGCTTGGGGAAAAACGCTGGAAAGGCATCTACGCCGCGGTCGCCGCGGTCGGCCTGGTGCTCGTCGTGTGGGGTTACGGGCTCACTCGCGACGTGCCAGTAGCGATCTGGAGCGCGCCGGTCTGGACCCGCCATCTGGCCGCCGTCCTGACGCTGCCCGCCTTTGTGCTGCTGGTGGCGGCCTACCTGCCCGGCTCGCATATCAAGGCCACCCTCCGTCACCCGATGCTGGCCGGCACGGCGCTGTGGGCCTTTGCCCACCTGCTCGCCAACGGCACGTTGGCCGATCTGCTGCTGTTCGGCGGCTTTCTGGCGTGGTCCGCGACCGACTTTGTCTCCGCCCGCCGGCGTGAGCCCGCGAGCGGCATCACGCGGCCGGCCCTGAAAGTGGATGCGACCGCAGTGTTGCTCGGCATCGTCGCCTGGGCGATTTTCGCGCGCTTCCTGCACGGCCCCCTGATCGGCGTGCCGCCCTTCGTCTGAAGCGGTTCAGGAACTGCAGGAGAGCATCGAACACCCGGCGCGCTCGCGCGCCCAGTCGGGCCTGCGCTGCGCGTACGCCGCGCGCTCGGGTTGCTCGTCGTAGGGCCGGCGCATCACGTCCAGCAGACTGCGAACGGGACCGTAATCGCCCTGCTCCGCCGCATCGATGGCCTGCTGCGCCAGGTAATTGCGCATGACGTAACGCGGGTTGGCCGCATTCATGCGCGCCCGCCGCTGGGCCGCATCCAGACCCTCCTGGCGACAGCGGTCCGCATACAGCCGCAACCAGCCGGAGAATTCGTCGGCCGTCTCGAGGCGCTTTGCGTCATCGTAGAAGGCATCGAGGAACAGCGCCGGATCCGGCTTCAGGAGATCGACTTCGGCCAGCGCGCGGAAAAACAGGGTCATGTCGACTTCGGCGCGCTTCATCCAGCCGTGCAATGCGTCCACCATCGGCAGATCGGCATCGGCGAGCGCCGCCAACCCCAGCTTTGCGGCGGTCATCGCCCTGCTCTCACGGTCATAGACCTCCGCGTAGGTGTTCAGCCCCGCCTGTAGCGCCTCCGTGCTGCCAAAGGCGGGAAACAGGGCGTTCGCCAACTGGAGCAGATTCCAGTTGGCGATCCTCGGCTGGTGGCCAAACCGGTAGCGCCGGCCGCCGGCGTCGGTGGTGTTGGGCGTCCAGCCAGGATCGAAGTTGTCGACCCAGCCGTAAGGGCCGTAGTCGATCGTGAGTCCGAGGATAGACATGTTGTCGGTGTTCATCACCCCATGGACGAAACCGACCCGCATCCAGTGCGCCACCATCGTGGCGGTACGCGCACATACCGTCTCGAACCAGCGCGCCCGCTTGTCGCGCGCACTGCCCTCGATCCCGGGGAAGTCGCGCGCGATGGTGAAGTCGATCAGGCGGTTGAGCAGGTCGAGATCGCCCCGCGCCGCCAGCAGTTCGAAGTTGCCAAAGCGGATGAAGGATGGCGCCACCCTGCAGACGATGGCCCCGGGTTCGGCCTGCGGGTTGCCGTCGTAGAACATGTCGCGCACGACCTTTTCGCCGGTGCCGACCAGGCTCAAGGCGCGCGTGGTCGGCACCCCCAGGTGATGCATCGCTTCGCTGCAGAGGAATTCCCGGATCGAGGACCGCAGCACCGCACGCCCGTCGGCGCGCCGGGAATAAGGGGTTGGCCCAGCGCCTTTCAGTTGCAGTTCCCAACGCTCGCCCTGCCCGTTGAGCACCTCACCCAAGGTGATTGCGCGACCGTCGCCCAGTTGCCCGGCCCAGTTGCCGAACTGATGCCCGCCGTAGCAGGCCGCGTACGGCTCCATGCCGTCGAGCAGACGATTGCCGCCGAACACCTCGGCGAATTCCGGGCTGGCAATGTCGGTTTCGTCCCAGCCGAGCAGCGCCGCAACCTCTGCGGAATGGGCCACGAGATGCGGCGCGGCCACCGGGGTGGGATTCACGCGCGAATAGCTGGCGCCCGCAACCTGCCGGGTATGCGGCCCGGTCTCCGGATCCGCGGGCAGTTCGCGCACGAAGCGATTGTCGAAAACGAGTGGTCTCATCGGGTAGGGGATCGCAGCTTTTGTCGGGTTTAGATCATCAGAGTGACGCGCACAGCGATGGTTCGGCCGCGTGGCCAGATACCCGAGCAAGGAGCGCGCCAACGCGGTCAGCGCCAGCGCGGATCGAAGGCGTCGCGCACGACGTCGGCAAACAGGTTGGCCGCCAGGACCAGCACGAACATGAACACGAAGGCCGCGGCAAGCGACCACCACACCATGGGCTCGCGCGCCAGTTCCGCCCGCGCCAGGTTGATCATGGTGCCGAAGCTGATGGTGGTGGGATCGACCCCGATCCCGACATAGGACAGCACCGCCTCGGCAAGCACCAGCCCCGAAAAATCCATGACCAGGGCGATCAGCACGATGTGCATGACGTTGGGCAGGATGTGGCGGCGCAGGATGCCTGTGGTGCCAACCCCGAAGGCCCGCGCGGCCTGGACGTATTCGAGTTCGCGCAGCTTGAGCGTTTCGCCCCGCAGCAGCCGGCACAAGCCGGTCCAGCTGGTAATGCCGAGAATGAAGCACAGCGCAAGCAGGCGCGCATCGGAACGCTCCGCCGCAGTGCCGAACCAGTGCGGGTGGGTATCGATCACCACCTGCATCATCAGCACGGCGGCGGCGATCAACAGCACCGAGGGAATCGCGTTGAGCACCGTATAGACGTACTGCACGGCGTCATCCACCCACCCGCCCAGGTAGCCCGCGGCGATGCCGAGCGCGATGGCGAACGGCAGCATCACCAGCGTGGTGACGGTCCCGATCACGAGGGCGGTCCGCACGCTCTTCAGGGAGAGATAGAGCACGTCCTGGCCGACTTTGTCGGTACCGAGCACGTGGTAGTACGGCGCCAGCATCACCACCACCGCGACGACCAGCGCGATGATGCTGCATGCGACCCACGCCGCACGCCACGCCAGCACGGTACGGCCCGCAAGCACCGCGGCGGCGGCCCGGATCGGCCCGCCATGACGGGCGGCAAGGCCCACCGCCAGCGCCGCCAGCAGCGCGACGCTGGCGACCACCGCCAACCCCGCTGCGTGCCCCAGGCGGCGGGCCAGATCCGGGGCGAACTCCGCTTCCGGCGCCTGCAGGTGGGCACCACCGTGCTGCAGGCGCGGATACGTCCGAACCTGCCCGCCCCCGGTTTCCACGGTTTCGCGCTGGTACAGGGTGGCGGCGAGCGGCGCCGAATAGGTCTTCTCGGTATTCAGCCGCAGTGGCTCCAGCACCCGGTCGAGCAGGCTCAGGACCTCGGCCGAGTAGGTTTCTGAGGGCCCCGCAGCCCCTTCCAGCTGCGCCAGTTGCGGCCGGTAATGCAGGCTGTCCATCACGCCGATCACGATGAACACCCCCAGCACGCACGCCGACACCATGCCGGTCGCGCGCTCGCCCACCTTGCGCCAGGCCTGCCGCAGTGGCGGTTGCGCGCGCGCATGCAGGACCACCCCAACGCCGGCGAGCAGCAGCAGGAACAGCAGCGCGTCGGTCCACAACAGCACGGGTTGAAAGCCCGCCATCATCCCAGCCTCACCCGCGGATCGACCAGCGTGTACGACAGGTCGGTCAGGATCAGGCCGACGATGTAGAGCAGCGAGCCGATGAACACCATGGCGCGCACCACGGCGAAGTCCTGCGCGTTGATCGCGTCGATCGTGTAGCTGCCCAGCCCCGGAATGGCGAAAAAGGATTCCACCAGCAGGCTGCCGAGGAACAGCAGCGGGATCAGCACGACCACGCCGGTCAGGATGGGGATCATCGCGTTCTTGAGCACGTGGCGGAACAGCACGGCCAGTTCGGACAGCCCCTTCGCGCGCGCGGTGCGGACATAGTCGCGCGAGATCTCTTCAAGGAACAGCGTGCGATACCAGCGCACGCTCGACCCCACCCCGCCGATCACGCTGATCAGCACCGGCAGCACCAGGAAGCGGGCGGCGTCCAGACCGCCGGCGTAGCCGGAAATCGGCACCAGCGCCCACAGTTTGGAAACCAGCCACTGGCCACCGATGATGTAGAACAGGCTGGAGATCGACATCATGCCGACACACAGCACCACGCCCCAGAAATCCAGGTAGGTGGCGCGGAAGAACACCAGCAGCAGCGCCATGCTGACCGCGGCGAACAGGCCGAGCGCGAAGGTCGGCAGCGCGATTGCGAGCGACGGCCCCATGCGGGTGCGGATCTCGCGGCCGATGTCGCGGCCGTCGTCGGCCTGGCCGAAATCGAACGCGAACATGCGCAGGGACTTGTCGAAGAAGATCGTGTCGGTCACCCGTTCCAGGCCCTTGGCCTCGGTATTCACCAGCAGCGGGCGGTCATAGCCGCGCTCGACCTTCCAGCGCTCGATCGCCTCGGGCGTGGCGCGTTTGACGCCGATCTGCATGCGCGCCATGTCGTCGGGCGAATTCACGACGAAGAACAGCACGAAGGTCAGCAGATTGACGCCGACCAGGATGGGAATGGCGTAGAGCAGGCGGCGGACGATGTAGGCCAGCATCTCAGCGCGCCTCTGATCCGGCCGTTGCGGTACGCGCGGTGCCGCGCTCGTGCCGTCGCCAGTGCAGCAGCGCGGGCGCTACCGCAGCGGCCAATACGAGCGCCACCACCAGCAAGGGCCACAGCACCGGGCGGTTCCACTCGGCCCGCGCTGCCTCGCGCTGGGCGACGTCGATGCGCTGGTACTTGAGCCCGTTGCGCACGATGCTGCCCGGCTTGCGGTTGTAAAGCCAGCCGTGCTGCAACGAGTAGGACTTGGGATGGAAGCCGAACAGCCAGGGAGCGTCCTGCTGAACCAGGCCCACCATGCGGTCGATCACCGCCTGCCGGCGGGGTCCGTCGGGCAGCATCTTCATCCGCTCGAACAACTGGTCGAACTCCGCGTTGGCATAGTTGGAGGCGTTCTGCCCCTGGAACTTCACCTTGCCCTGCGGGCCGTGGAGCAGGAAGAGCATGTTCTCCGGATCGGGGTAATCGGCGTTCCAGCCGAAGAAGAACAGTTGCGCATTACCCAGCCGGATCTTGTCCTGGAAGCGGTTCCAGTCGGTGGGGCGCACCACGAACTGCACGCCCAGTTCGCGAAACTGCTTTGCCAGCCAGTCCGACCGCGCCTTGTCGCCCAAGCCGCCCGGCGTGGTGTCGAGATTCAGGATCAGCGGTTCGCCGGTCTTTGCGTCCCGTCCGTTGGGGTAGCCGGCCTCGGCCAGCAACTGGCGCGCGCGCTCGAGCTTGCGCCGCACCGCGCGCCCGTCGCGCCATTCGTAGACCACCGGGTTGATGCCGGCCTCGCCGTCACGCGCACCGAACACGTCGGGCGGAATCGGGCTCATCGCCGGGATGCCGCGGCCGTTGAGGAAGATGGAGACGAACTCTTCCATATCCAGCGCCACCGACACCGCCTGCCGCAGCTTGCGGGCGCGCTCGCGCGCGGCGGCCGAAGCGCCTTCGGGCATGCCGACCACGGGGTCGAGCATGTTGAAGCCCAGGTAGAAGATCGACGGCGACACCGAGGTCAGCAGGCGGATGCCGCGCTCGCTCATCTCGTCCGACAGCGAAACCTCGCCCTGGCTGGTCATCGTCACCGCCTGGTCGAAGTTGTCGGACGACACGCCCGAGGCGTCGTAATAGCCTTGCAGGAACTTGTTCCAGTAGGGAATGCCTTCGCGTTCGCGCGAAAACACGGCACGGTCGATGAACGGGATCGGCTTGCCGCAATCGGCAAGCAAGCCCTCGGCGGCATCGGCCGCTTCGCCTTCGCAGGGATAACGCCCGCCCCGGAAGTTGGGGTTGCGCACGAGTTCCATGCGGTTGTTGGGATCGTTCTCGACCATCATGTAGGGCCCGGTGCCGATCGGCCACCAGTCCAGCGTGAGGTTGCGCTCCGCCATCCCCGGCTGGTCGTAGAAGCGGTCCGCCTCGGGCGGCACCGGAGCGAAGAAGGGCATCGAGAGCCAGTACACGAACTGCGGATAGGCGCCGCGGAGCGTGATGCGATACGTGTGCCGGTCCACCACCTGGACGCCGGGCAGTTCGAAGCGGGTGAGGTCCAGCGGCCCGGGGTTCCGCTTCAGCTCGTCCGCAAGCTGTTGCTGCAGCGTCTTCAGCCCGGGCAGGTATTCCGCGATCAGCTCGAAGATCGGCGAATGCAGGCGCGGGTGGGCAAGCCGCTTGATCTGGTGGACGAAATCCGCCGCCTCCAGCTCGCGCGTGCCGGTGTGCTCGAAATCGCCGATGCCGTCGATGCCGGCCAACGCGGCGGGGGAAAGGTCGAGGTAGCGCGGATTTCCGCTGTCGTCGCGGGCGAAGGCCGGGTGTGGCTGGAACAGGATGCCGGGACGCACGCTGATCTCATAAACGCTGGTCGCCACCTTCGCCGGGTCCGCATCCGCGGGCAGTTCGCGGCCCGCGGCGTCATAGCGGCGCAGCGCAGGCATTCCGGCCGCGGAGCCCGGCTCCAGCGTGTAGGGCCGTTTCAGGTAGTGGTACTGCAGCGGCGGCTCGTAGATCTGATAGACGAACACCGCCTCGTCCTCGGCATAGGACTGCACGGGGTCGAGGTGCTTAGGGCGCTGGCTGAAGGCGCTGTACAGAATGTTCTGACCGCGTTCGGCCGCGGGATAAGGGTCGTTCCACAGCGGGCCGCAGGCGCCCATCAGCATCGCGGCCGCACAGGCGGCCACGATATGGCGAAACGGAAAGGACACGGAGCGGCTCATCGCCCGCGAGTGTATGCGGGCCGGGCGCTCAAGTCAGTATGTAATCCGTGGCCACCGGCGCCGGCAACGGCTTCTCGCCCAGCATCTCGCGCAGGCTGGCCTCGATGCCGGCGGCCATGGCGTCGAGCGCGAGGTCGTTGGGCGCGAGACCAAAGGGTTCCTCGATCTCGTCGCTCAGCGCTTCGAGCGCGAAGAAGGTGTAGGAAACGAACAGCACGACCACCGGCGTCATCATGCCGATCGCATCCACCAGGCCGAAGGGCAGCATCATGCAGTACAGGTACACCGTACGGTGCAGGATGACCGAATAGGTGAATGGCAAGGGCGTGCCCGCGATGCGCTCGCAGCCGCCCAGCACTTCTGATAGCCCGGACACGTGCACGTCCATGCGCTGCTGCAGCACCACGTCGAGTTCACCGGCATCCCGCCGCTCGCGCAGCCATTCGGCCAGCCACAGCAGGATCAGGGCGCAGGGAAACCGGGCCTGGCCGATCCGCGCCAGCAGCGTGGTCGGCAACAACCCGTCCAGCCCCTGCGCCGAGGGCTGTCCGCGCAACTGGTTGCGCAACGCGTGGGCAAAAGCGATGACGCCGAGCACGAAGGGACGCGCATCGGTGCGCCGTCGCGTCATGGTCAGCGCCTGGCGCGACACCGTGCGCGCCTCCACCAGCAGACGCCCCCACAGCTTGCGCGCCTCCCAGTAGCGGTCGTAGCTCGCGTTGTTGCGAAAACCCAGAAAAATCGCCAGCGCCACACCCATCAGCGAGAACGGCGCCGAGGTAAGCGTGACCTTCCAGTGAAAGAGCTGGCCATGCGCCAGCACGACGACCGCGGCGAGGCCAGTGGTGAACAGCAGTTGCGGAAAGATGCGGTTGAGGATGGAACCGCGGCGGACGAAGAGCAGCTTGAGCCAGTGTGGCCGGGGACGGACGATCACGGGAGACGCCGGAGGGCGAGGAAAATGGACGGGAACCGAATTCTGTCAGTTTTTTTGCTGCACTGCCGCACAGACCGCCGGGCGCGCGCAGGGCGGCCGCCAACAACCCTAAGCAGAGGGCAGTTTTGGCTATAATCCTTGGCTCTGTCATTCGGAGCTGTACTACATGGGCTTTCTCGCCGGCAAACGCATCCTCATCACCGGTCTGCTCAGCAATCGCTCGATTGCCTACGGCATTGCCAAAGCCATGCATCGCGAAGGCGCGCAACTCGCGTTCACCTACCAGAACGAGCGGTTCCAGGAGCGCGTGGCGAAGATGGCCGCGGACTTCGACAGCGACATGCTGTACGCCTGTGACGTTCAGAACGACGCCGAGATCAACGCCCTTTTCGAGCAGCTCGCCCAGAAATGGGATGGCCTCGACGGTCTGGTGCACTCCATCGCTTTCGCGCCGAGCGACGCGCTCGAAGGCGACTTCCTCGACGGTTTCTCGCGTGAAGCGTTCCGCATCTCGCAGGAAGTCAGCGCCTACAGCTTCCCGGCGCTGGCCAAGGCCGCCCGCCCGCTGATGAAGGGCCGCAATGGCGCGCTGCTGACGCTGTCGTATCTCGGCGCGGTGCGCACCATGCCCAACTACAACATCATGGGCCTGGCCAAGGCCAGCCTCGAAGCCTCGGTGCGCTACATGGCCGTTTGCGTGGGCCCCGAAGGCACCCGCGTCAACGCGATCTCGGCGGGTCCGATCAAGACCCTGGCGGCCTCGGGCATCGGCAGCTTCGGCAAGCTGCTGGCGTTCAACGAGCGCAATGCGCCGCTGCGCCGTAACGTCACCATCGACGAAGTCGGCAACGCCGCCGCGTTCATGTGCTCCGATCTGGCCAGCGGCATCACCGGCGAAGTCATGTACGTCGATGCCGGATTCAACACCACCGCGCTCGGCAACTCCGAACAGGTCTGAACCCGACGCGCGCGGCACACCGCCGCCGCATGAAAAAACGCCCGGCTTGGACCGGGCGTTTTTCTTTTTGCCACTGTCCGCTATTCGCGCGGCGGGGCGGCCGGCAGCTTGATCTCGACCTTGTAGCGCTCCCGCAGCCCGGCAAGGAAACTGCCGAAATCGCGCTCCGCGACCATGCGCGAATACTGCGAGGCGACGGCCGCGATGCGGGGATCATCATCCGCCAGCACGGGGCGGTTGACCGCATCGATGCGATAAACCGCGTAGCCCCCTTCCGGCAGCGCAACGCCGACGTGCGCCGGCAGCTTTCCGGACGGGGCCGCGAAGACGGCCTGCATCGCCGCGGCGGGCAGCGCCGGCGCGCCGCGCTGGAGCTTGCGCGCGGCCGAAAACTCACCGCCCCCCGCAGCCTCGCCCTTTTCCAGGGCGGCGAGCGCAGCGCTGCCACGCTCGGTGGCCAGCTTGGCGGCCTCTTCGTTGCGCAATTGCTGCTCGATCTCGGCCCGGACCTGATCGAACGGCAGGCGCTGGGCCGGCTCGAACGCCGCCACCCGCCCTGCCGCCAGCGCGTTCGGACCCAGTTCGATCGCCTGGGTGTTGCGGCCGTTCTTGCTCGCGTCTTCGGCAAACAGCGCATCCACCAGCTTGCTGCTGCTGACGCTACCCACCGCGTCGGCACCGCGCTGCACCCAGTCGCTGGTCCGCACCTCGAGGCCGAACTGCTCCGCCACCGGCTTCAGGCTGTCCGGCTGCTCGTAGACCATATTGGAGAAATCGTTGGCGACTTCGGCAAAACGACGCCCGGCCGCCTGCTTGCGCAGTTCGTCCACGATCTCGCCGCGCACGCTGTCCAGCGAACGCGTGGTCGCCGGCTTGATGTCGGTCACCTGGATGATGTGGAAACCGAAATCGGAGCGCACCACCGGACCGACGACGCCCTTGGCCTGACCGAAGGCCGCGTCCTCGAACGGCTTGACCATCGCGCCCCGGCCGAAGAAGCCGAGATCCCCGCCGCGCGCGGCCGAACCCGAGTCCTGCGACGACGCCTTGGCGAGCGCCTCGAAACGGCCCGGATCCTTGGCGAGGGTGGCGGCAATCTCGTCGATCGCGGCCTTGGCCTTGGCCACCTCTGCCTCAGGCGCGCCGGCATCCACCTGGATCAGGATGTGGCGCGCACGACGCTCTTCCGGCTGGCCGAAACGGCCCGGATTGCCGTCGTAGAACGCGCGGACTTCCTCGTCCGAAACCTTGACCTGCTTCGCCAGCGCGGCTTCGTCCAGCACCACGTATTCCGCCTTCAGCCGCGCCGGCTGCTCGAAGCGCGCTGCGTTGGCGTCGTAGAAGGCCTGCGCCGCGCCCTCGGCCAGCTTGACCTCGCCGAGGTAGCGGCTGGCGGGGAAACGCAATTCGCGTACCTCGCGCTCTTCGAGCTGCGCGAGCAGGAAGCGCTTGGCCGATGCGGCCGGGGTAAACGCCGCTTCGCCGATCGACGCGGCCAGTTGCTGGATGCGCACATCCTGCGCCAGCCGGGCTTCGAAACCCGCGGGCGTCATGTTCTGCGCGCGCAGCACATCCTGATAGCGCTGCAGCGAGAACTGGCCGTTCTCGTGGAAGGCCTCCACCGCGGCAATCGTCTCCTGCAGTTGCTGCGGCGTCACCACCATGTGGCGGTCCGCCGCATAGCGCGCGAGCAGACGCTGGCTGACCATGGTTTCGAGCACCGCGCGGCGCAGCGCCGGCGATTCGAGCAGGGCGCTATCCACCGGACCGCCCATTTCGTTGCGCAGGCGATCCTGGCGCTCACGCAGCGCGCGGTCGAACTCGGCCGCCGTGATCGGCGCCCCATCGACGACGGCGACTTCGCCACCGCCGGGACCGTCCTTGAAATAGGCGTCGAGGCCGAAGAATGCGAAGGGGATGATGAGCAGGGCCAGAATGATCTGGGCCACCCGCTTGTTGTTGCGAACAGCGTCGAACATCTTGATTTCCGTATAAGCAGCGGGAATACGACGAACGGCGGGACGGGCCGGCGCCGGAGGCCGGAGTGTAGCGCATCCGGCGTGTGCTGGCCGCGATCCGTGGCCGACGGCACACGGGCCGCCCGAAGCGGGCCGTTATACTGCGCGCCATGCGTTCTAACCCCCTCCGTTTTTCCCTGGTCGCCCTCGGCTACGCCGTCGTCGGGTGGCTGTCGTTGCAGCTTGCGGTTCCGCCGGGCTATGCCGTGCCGTTTTTCCCTGCGGCCGGCATTGCGCTTTCGGCGCGCATCATCTACGGCCCGCGTATCCTGCCCGCGGTGTTCCTCGGCTCGCTGGCCGTACAGATTCCGGCCCTGCTCCAGTCCTCCGTCGCGGTGCCGGTATGGTGGGGCCCGGCACTGGTTCCGCTGGGCGCCGTACTGCAAGCAGGCGCGGGCGCATGGCTGGCCGAACGCCTGATCGGCTTTCCCAACCCGCTCGATGCGCCGCGCCCCATCATCCGCTTCCTGCTCGGCGTCGCCCCGCTCAGCTGCCTCGTCAGCCCCACCTTCGCGATCCCGGTGCTGATGGGGGCAGGCGTCATCTCCTTCGGCGACGCGACATTCAACTGGTGGAACTGGTGGGTGGGCGACACGCTCGGCGTCGTCGTCGCGACGCCGCTGATGTTCGCGTTTCTCGGTCACCCGGCGGCCGATTGGCGGGCGCGCCGCTTCGGCATCGCGATTCCCCTCGGCATCGCCATCGTGCTGCTCGGATTTGCGTTCCATCAGGTCCGCAACTGGGAAGCGCTGCGGGTGGAAACCCAGTTCAGCCGTGATGCCGACCACATCACCAGCCAGGTGCGCAAGCGCCTGGACATGCAGCTGGACATGCTGCAGTCCATCGAGCGTCTGATCACCGTCAGCGAAAACGTAAACGGCAACGACTTCCGCGACTTCGTGATGCCATGGATCGAGCGCTACCCGGGGACCCAGAACTTCGGCTGGAGTCCGCTCGTCAGCCACGCCCAGCGCGACGCGTTCGAAGCAGCGCTGCGGGAATCCGACACACCCGACTTCCGCATCCGCGACCGCCAGCCCGACGGCCGCACCTTCACCGCGGCGGAGGCCGACGAATACCTGCCGATCATCTTCGTCGAACCCTTCCGCACCAATCGCAGCGTGGTCGGCCTCAACCCCTTGTCGTTGCCGGCCACCGCCGAAGCGATCCGCGAGACCCGCCAGACGGGCCGTCCGGTGACGACCGAAGGCGTAAGACTGGTGCAGGAAAGCGGCGATCAACGCGGGGTGATCGTGTATCTGGCCGTGTTCGAACGCCAGAGCGACTTCACCGCCGAACGGCGGCTGCGCGGCGTGATCTCCGGCGTGTTCCGCATGGACGACGCGATCGCGGGGGCGCTGGAAGGCGCGCGCTCGTCGGGTATCGAGCTGTGCCTCACCGACCTCGATGCGCCAGTCGGCAACCGCCGGCTCGCGGGGCCTGTCGGATGCGACTCAGCGGACTGGGCGCGCGGCCTGCCGGTCAGCCGCTCGGCGCTGCAGTTCGCGGGCCGCCAGTGGAGCCTCGTGCAGCGCGCGGGGCCGGAATACCTCGGCGCGATCCGCAGCTGGGCGGCGTGGAGTTCGATCGCGATCGGGCTGGTGTCGGTCGGCATCCTCGGCGCGTTCCTGCTCATCACTACCGGCAATACGCGCCGCATCGCGGCCCTGATCGAGCGCCGCACCACCGAACTGGCGAGCGCAGGCAGCAAGCTGCGCCAACAGCAGGCCGCGCTCGCCCAAGCGCAGCGCGTGGCCCGGCTGGGCAGCTGGGAAACCGACAACGAGTTGTGCGAGGTGCGCTGCTCGGCCGAGCTGCACCGCGTGCTGGAACGCCCGGAAGGCCGGCTGGGCACCATGGAAGAACTGATGGACGCGGTGATCCCGCTCGACCGCCCTGCCCTGCTTGGCGCCCTCGAACAGGTCGCGCGCGCCCCCGACCACGCCACGCTGGACTGTCGCGTCCAGGCCCGTCCCACCCGCATCGTGCAGTTCCAGATCGAGAGCGAGTGGCAGGACGGCGTGCTGGAACGCATCCGCGGTACGGTGCAGGACGTGACCAGCGCGCGCGAGGCCGAGGCGCACATCCAGTACCTTGCCCATTACGATTCGCTGACCGGGCTGCCCAACCGCAGCGCGTGGATGAACCAGGCGCGCAGCGCGCTCAGCCTGGCGCAGCGCCACCAGCACATCCTGGCGGTGCTGTTCCTCGATCTCGACAACTTCAAGACGGTGAACGATTCGCTCGGCCACCCAGTGGGCGACCGCCTGCTCGCGGCGGTGGCGCAGCGCCTGGCTCATTGCCTGCGCGAGGAGGACAGCTTCGCCCGCCTCGGCGGCGACGAATTCGTCGCCCTGCTGCCGCGCGTAACGCGCGCGGAGGACGCCGCGGCGGTGGCGCGCAAGATGCTGGATGCGCTCGCCACACCGGTGGTGATCGACGACCACGAACTCGCCCCTTCGGTGAGCATCGGCATTTCGCTGTTCCCCAGCGACGGCACCGATGTGGACACGCTGCTCAAACACGCCGACACCGCGATGTACGGCGCCAAGGAAGTCGGCCGCAACAACTTCCAGTTCTTCGTGCCCGAGATGAACACCCGGGCGCTCGAACGGTTGCTGCTCGAAAACGCGCTGCGCCGCGCGATCGAGCGCAACGAGCTGACGTTGCACTACCAGCCCCAGGTGGCCGCCACCAGCGACCGACCGAACGGCTGCGAGGCGCTGGTCCGCTGGCAGCATCCGGACTTCGGCCTGGTGCCGCCGGCCCAGTTCATTCCGATCGCGGAGGACTCGGGCCTGATCGTGCCGCTGGGCGAATGGGTGCTGCGCGAGGCCTGTCGCCAGCAGGTGAAATGGGCGCGCAGCGGGCTGCACCTGATGGTCGGGGTCAACATCTCCGCGCTCCAGTTCCGCCGCGCCGACTTCGTCGACAGTGTGGTGCAGGTGCTGGCGGAAACCGGCGCCAACCCGGAACGCATCGAGCTGGAAATCACCGAGAGCGCGCTGATGGATGCGAGCGACGCGCTGTCGCGCCGGCTGCGCGAACTCGCCAACATGGGCCTCTC
The DNA here is from genome assembly GCF_001682385.1 of Azoarcus olearius. Lineage (NCBI taxonomy): Bacteria > Pseudomonadati > Pseudomonadota > Betaproteobacteria > Rhodocyclales > Zoogloeaceae > Azoarcus > Azoarcus olearius. Next base: position 1,803,845 of record NZ_CP016210.1, on the reverse strand, counting down.
GCTCGCGCTCGACGACTTCGGCACCGGATACTCCAGTCTCGCCTACCTCAAGCGGCTGCCGATCGGCCGGCTCAAGATCGACCGCTCCTTCGTGAAAGATCTGCCGGGCGACCCGGAAGATGCGGCGGTGACGGCGGCGACGCTGTCGCTCGCGCGCGACCTCGGCCTCGAAGTCGTCGCCGAAGGCGTGGAGACCGTCGCCCAGCGCGACTTCCTGGTTGCGCGCGGTTGTCACACGCTGCAGGGTTATCTGTACTCGCGCCCGCTCGACGTGGCCGCGTTCGAAGCCTGGATGCAGGCCACCGAAGAGGCGTAAACGGACAAGGGCGGCCCGCGGGCCGCCCTTTCAACATGCGCCGTGCTCAGTCAGCCCGGCTGAAGCTCAGCTTGCTGCCGCTGGCGTCGACCCGGATGCGGTCCTTGGCGCCGAACTGCCCTTCGAGAATCGCCTTCGCCAACGGATTCTCGATGCGCTCCTGGATCGCACGCTTCAGCGGCCGCGCGCCGAACACCGGATCGAAACCGGCCGAGGCGATCTCGGCCAGCGCCGCGTCGCTCACCTCCATGCTCATGTCGAGCTTGGCCAGGCGCTTCTCCAGGTACTTCAGCTGGATGCGCGCGATACCGGCGATGTTCTTCTCGTCGAGCGCATGGAACACCACCACCTCGTCGATGCGGTTGATGAACTCGGGGCGGAAGAAGGTCTTCACCTCGGCCATCACCGCCAGCTTGATCACCTGGTAATCGTCGCCCGACATCTGCTGGATCATCTGGCTGCCGAGGTTGCTGGTCATCACGATCACGGTGTTCTTGAAGTCCACCGTGCGGCCCTGGCCGTCGGTCATGCGGCCGTCGTCGAGCACCTGCAGCAGCACGTTGAACACGTCCGGATGTGCCTTCTCGACCTCGTCGAACAGGATGACGCTGTAGGGCTTGCGCCGCACCTGCTCGGTCAGGTAGCCGCCTTCCTCGTAGCCGACATAGCCCGGGGGCGCGCCGATCAGGCGGGCGACCGAGTGCTTCTCCATGAACTCGCTCATGTCGATCCGGATCAGGTGCTCTTCCGAATCGAACAGGAATTCGGCCAGCGTCTTGCACAGCTCGGTCTTGCCCACGCCGGTGGGGCCGAGGAAGAGGAAGGAGCCGTAGGGCCGGTTTTCGTCGGCCAGCCCCGCGCGCGAGCGGCGGATGGCGTCCGACACCAGCCGCACCGCTTCGTCCTGGCCCACCACGCGGCCGTGCAGCCGCTCTTCCATCTTCAGGAGCTTGTCGCGCTCGCCCTGCATCATCTTGCTCACCGGAATGCCGGTGGCGCGAGACACCACCTCGGCGATTTCCTCGGCGCCCACCTGGGTGCGCAAGAGCTTGAACTGGCGCTCGCCGCTGCCGGCGGTTTCGGCCGCCTTCAGCTGGGCTTCCAGCTGCGGCAGCTTGCCGTACTGCAGCTCGGCGAGCTTGTCGAACTGGCCCTTGCGCTGCATCTCGGCCATCTGCGCGCGCAGCTTCTCGATCTCTTCCTTGATGTGCTGGCTGCCCTGCACGCTGGCCTTTTCCGAACGCCAGACCTCGTCCAGGTTGGCGTACTCGCGTTCGAGCTTGTCGATCTCGTCGCGGATCAGCAGCAGACGTCGCTGCGACGCCTCGTCGGTCTCGCGCTTGACCGCCTCCTGCTCGATCTTGAGCTGGATCAGCCGGCGTTCGAGCTTGTCCATGACCTCCGGCTTGGAGTCGATCTCCATCTTGATGCGCGCCGCGGCCTCGTCGATCAGGTCGATCGCCTTGTCCGGCAGGAAGCGGTCGGTGATGTAGCGGTGCGAGAGTTCCGCCGCGGCGACGATGGCCGGGTCGGTGATGTCCACGCCGTGGTGCACCTCGTACTTCTCCTGCAGGCCGCGCAGGATGGCGATGGTGGACTCCACCGTCGGCTCGTCCACCAGCACCTTCTGGAAGCGGCGTTCGAGCGCGGCATCTTTCTCGATGTACTTGCGGTACTCGTCCAGCGTGGTGGCGCCGATGCAGTGCAGCTCGCCGCGCGCCAGCGCCGGCTTCAGCATGTTGCCAGCGTCCATCGCGCCTTCGGCCTTGCCGGCGCCCACCATAGTGTGGATCTCGTCGATGAAGAGGATGATGCGGCCCTCGTCCTGGGCGATGTCCTTCAGCACCGCCTTCAGCCGCTCCTCGAACTCGCCGCGGTACTTTGCGCCGGCCAGCAGCGCCGCCATGTCGAGCGACAGCACCTTCTTGCCCTTGAGCGTCTCCGGCACCTCGTCATTGACGATGCGCTGCGCCAGGCCCTCGACGATAGCGGTCTTGCCCACGCCCGGCTCGCCGATCAGCACCGGGTTGTTCTTGGTGCGGCGCTGCAGGATCTGGATCGCGCGGCGGATCTCGTCGTCACGGCCGATCACCGGGTCGAGCTTGCCGGCGCGGGCGCGCTCGGTGAGGTCCAGGCAGTACTTCTTCAGCGCCTCGCGCTGGCCTTCGGCATCCTGGCTGCCCACGTTCTGGCCGCCGCGCACCGCATCCACGGCCGCCTCCAGCGCCTTGCGGGTGAGGCCGTGCTCCTTCAGCAGACGGCCGGTCTCGCCCTTGTCGTCGGCGAGCGCGAGCAGGAACATCTCGCTGGCGATGAACTGGTCGCCGCGCTTCTGGGCTTCCTTGTCGGTGAGGTTGAGCAGGTTGGTGAGGTCGCGGCCGACCTGCACCTCGCCGCCATGGCCTTCCACCTTGGGCAGGCGGTCGAGCGCCTTCTGCAGCGCGGATTTCAGCGGCGGCACATTGACGCCGGCGCGCTGCAACAGCGACACCGTGCCGCCGTCGTCCTGGTTGAGCATCGCCGCGAGCAGGTGCTGCGGCTCGATGAACTGCTGGTCGTTGCCCACCGCGATGCTCTGGGCATCCGCGAGGGCTTGCTGGAATTTGGTGGTGAGCTTGTCGAAACGCATGACGATCGTCCTTATGCTGAGCGGCTTGGCACGGATATGGGGCCGGCGCGGCCGAAATCAAGCGGTATCGCCGGGCCGCGCCGCGGGTTCGCGCTGCCCCGCTGCCCCATGCCTGTGTTATGGTTCTCGGCGAGGCGGAGGGAGCAGAAACCGTGGTTCAAGGCCACACCAGCAACTGCCGGAGTCTTGAGCGCCTCTTACAACATTCAACCGCGCGCGGAGGAAAACACATGGCAAGCAAACAGGATCAGTTCAACGAACTGCAAAAGAAGAACCTCGAAGCGGCGATGCGCCTGGCCCAGCTGTCGATCGAGAACTCGCAGCGCATCATGGAAATCCAGGTCACCACCGCCAAGGCCTTGTTCGAGGAAGGCGTGGAGAACGCCAAGGCCCTGTCCTCCACCAAGGACCCCAAGGATCTGCTGGAACTGCGTACCCAGTTCGCCCAATCGACCACCGAGAAGATGCTGTCCTGCGCTCGCGAGATCGCGGAACTCACCTCCCGTGCCCAGGCCGAAGTTGGCAAGCTGGTCGGCGAACAGCTGACCACCGGCAGCACCGACGTGTTCGAAGCGATGCAGAAGATGTTCCAGGGCATGCCGATCACCGACCAGAACGCGATGGGCGCGATCCAGACGGCGATGGACACCACCCGCGCCGCCTTCGAGCAGGTCACCCGCGCCTCGGCCGAAGCCTTCCAGGCCTTCACCGGCGCAGCCCGCCCGCGCAAGTAAGATCGCCTCGGCGACAAAAAAACGGCGCCCGCGGGCGCCGTTTTTTATTGCTGCGTGCCGGGTCGCCTAGCGCCCGCCCTCGCCGCCTGTGCCCCAGCGCGCGGCTGCGGCGTCGTCGCCCTCGCGCGCGTCCACCCAGCGCGCACCCTGCGGCGTTTCCTCGCGCTTCCAGAACGGCGCCCGCGTCTTCAGGTAGTCCATGATGAACTCGCAGGCGGCGAAAGCTTCACCACGGTGCGCCCCCGCCACCGCGACGAACACGATGCGGTCGCCCGGCACCAGCCGGCCGTAGCGGTGGATCACGCGCACCGCGTTCAGCCTCCAGCGCGCCTCGGCCTCCGCGACGATGTCCGCGAGTGCCTGCTCGGTCATCCCCGGATAGTGCTCCAGGGTCATCGCCGAAACACCGCTGCCTTCGTTCGCATCCCGAACCAGGCCGACGAAGCTCGCCACCGCACCGACATCCACCCTGCCCGCGGTCAGCGCGTCGATCTCGGCGCCGACATCGAAATCCTCTTCCTGAACGCTGATCGACATCGTTTCAGCCTCCGGTAACCGGCGGGAAAAAGGCCACTTCATCGCCGGGGCGCAGTTCCACCTCCGGCCCGGCCATACGCTGGTTCACCGCCGCGCGCACATTGCGCCCGGGCGCCAGTGCCTGCCAACGCTCCCCGCGTAGCGCCAGTTCCGCCCGCAGGGTGCCGACGGTGAGGCCGCCGGCCGGCAACGTATAGGACTCGGACGCGGTTCCCAGCGCTTCACGCAGGCTGGCAAAAAACAGGATCTTGACGTTCATGGCTCAGTATAGTCAGGCAAGCAGTTCGCCATACGGCAGGAAGCGCACGGTGTCACCCTGGCGGATCGGGGTATCGGCGGGCACGTCGACCAGCCCGTTCGCCCAAACGGTGGAGCCGAGCGCGGCGGCGCCCTGGTTGGAGAAGAGTTCGACTTCACCGGCGGCGTTGACCCGCGCGCGCAGGAACTCGCGCCGACGGTCCGGCTTCGGCCAGTCGAACGCGGCGCGCAGGGACAGCGCCAGCGGCGCCGTCTCGGCCACGCCCTGGGTGGCGAGCAGGAAGGGCCGGACCATCAGCAGGAAGGTGACGAAGCTCGATACCGGGTTGCCGGGCAGGCCGATGAACGCCGCGCCGCGGACGCGGCCATAGGCGAGCGGCTTGCCGGGCTTCATCGCGATCTTCCACATGTCCAGGCTGCCCTCGGCCTCGACCGCGGGCTTGACGTGGTCTTCTTCGCCCATCGACACGCCGCCGCTGGTGAGGATCAGGTCGTGGCCCTCGGCGGCCGCGCGCAACGCATCGCGGGTCGCATCCAGCCGGTCGGGCACGATGCCGAAATCGGTGACTTCACAGCCCATCCCGACCAGCAGTGCATGCAGCATGAAACGGTTCGAGTTGTAGATTCCGCCGGGCGGCAGCGGCTCGCCGGGCATCACCAGCTCGCTGCCGGTGGAGAACATCGCCACCCGCACGCGGCGGAAGACGGGCAGCTGGGCGAGACCGACCGAGGCCGCCAGCGCCACCTCCTGCGGCCGCAGCCGCGTGCCGGCAGGGAGAATCGCCGCGCCCGCGCGGATGTCCTCGCCGGCGCGCCGCACCGCCTCACCGAGGCGGGGAACGCGGTTGACGATCACGCTCTCACCGTCGTGTTCGCAGAATTCCTGCATCACCACGGCGTCAGCACCGGCCGGCAGCGGAGCGCCGGTGAAGATGCGCGCGGCGGTTCCGGCCGCCAGCGCATGCGCGGTGCCGCCGGCGGGAATGCGCTGGCTCACCGGCAGCCGGGTGCCGGCCGCGGCAACGTCGGCCACGCGCAACGCGTAGCCGTCCATGGCGGAGTTGTCCATCGGCGGCTGGTCGATCGGGGAGTGCTGGGCCACGGCGAGCACGCGCCCGTTGGCGACCATGGTGTCAACCTGATCGACCTCGCGAACCGGACGCGCGTGACCGAGGAGCGCGGCAAGCGCTTCGTCGAAGGAGAGCATGCTGGCGTTCATGTGGACTCCGTGAATTCGAGAATGAAGGCCGCAACCGCGGCCGCGTCGTTGAGCGGCAGGCGCGGCAGCGGACAGGCGATGTCTGCGTCGGTGGCCACGGCAACCACGTGGGGGTTGTCCGGCCACAGCGGCGGTTTGCCGAAGTCCGGGCGGTGGATTTCGATCTTCGGCACGGCGGCCGCCTTGTAGCCTTCGATCAGCACGATGTCGCAGGGCGCGAGCAGCGCAAGCTGTTCGTCCAGCGTCGGCTCGGGGCGGTCCCGCAGCTCGTGCATCAGCACCCAGCGCTCACCCGACAGCATCAGCACCTGGGTGGCGCCCGCTTCGCGGTGGCGGAAGGAATCCTTGCCCGGACGGTCGAGATCGAAGCCGTGATGCGCGTGCTTGATGACGGACACCCGCAGGCCGCGGGCCGTGAATTGGGGAATGAGCTTCTCGAGCAGGGTCGTCTTGCCGGAGCCGGACCACCCGGCAATGCCAAAAACTTTCATCGAGCGCGGGCCGCGGGGGCCTCGAGTGATTCGAGCCGGGAGCATACAACAAGGCGCCGATCGCGAACCTTGCCCGTGCTCAAGGACAGCCGCCGGTGCAACGCCACGCGCTACCCCGCTGTCGTGCCCGGCCCCGACTTCGGCGGCGGCAGCTTCTCCAGGAAGGCCGCGGCCGTGGCCTCTTCCTTGGTGCGGCTCATCGGCGGCAGGCTGCGCCAGATCACCTTGCCGTAGTTCTTGGTGAGCATGCGCGGATCGCAGATGCACAGCACGCCGCGATCGCGCTCGGTGCGGATCAGGCGGCCGGCGCCCTGTTTCATGTTGATCACCGCGCGCGGCAGCTGGTAATGGATGAAAGGGCTGAGGCCCTGCTTTTCCATGTGCTCGACGCGCGCCGCCAGCACCGGATCGTCCGGCGGCGCGAACGGGAACTTGTCGATCACCACCAGCGACAGCGCATCGCCCGGCACGTCCACGCCCTCCCAGAAGCTCTGGCTGGCAACCAGCACCGCGTTGCCCAGCCGGCGGAAGCGCTCCAGCAGCTCGGTGCGCGAACCTTCGCCCTGCAGCAGCAGCGGCAGCTTGTCGCCGGCACGCTCCAGGCCGTCGGCGATCAGTTCGTGGATGCGCCGCATCGCCCGGAGCGAGGTGCACAGCACGAAGGTACGGCCGCGCGCGGCACGGATCAGCGGCAGCGCCTTGCGCGCCACCGCATCCGGGTAATCGGGCGAGTTCGGTTCCGGCATCGCCTGCGGCGCATACAGCAGCGCCTGCTGCGCATAGTCGAAGGGGCTGCCCCACACCGAAGTCATCGGCGGCGGGTCCATCCAGGCCAGGCCCAGCTCGCGGCAGTAGTGGCCGAAATCCTGGCCGACGGCGAGCGTGGCCGAGGTGAAGATCCACGCGCGCGGATGGCCTTCGAGCTGGCGGCGGAACACGTCCGACACGTGCAGCGGCGTGGCGTTGAGCGCGAGCGACTGGGTGAAGACCTCGACCCAGCGGATCAGGTCCTTCTCTTCCGGGTTGCGCCAGCGCACCAGGCGCTCGCTCATCTCCTGCGTGCGGCGCAGGCAGTTGGCGAGACCCTCGGAACGCTCGGCCTGCGTTTCCAGCACGGCGTGGAAGCGGTCCAGCACCTCGGCGAGCGCGCCGAGCTGCTTGTCGAAATCCGGCTTTTCCTGCGCTTGCGCCGCGGACATGCGCGCCTGTTCGGTGCCGAAGACCAACCGCAGGTCGCGCGCGGCCTTCTCCAGCGCGCGGCTTTCGTCGATCAGCGGAACACAGTCACGCGCCGCGGCAACGCCCTCGGAGCGGGTGTCGCGCGCGAGTTCCAGCACCTGCGCGGTGGATACGCTTTCGCCGAAGAACAGGCTGGCGGTTTCGGGCAGCTGGTGGGCCTCGTCGAAGATCACCGCGTTGCAGGCCGGCAGCAACTCGCCCATGCCCTCGTCACGCAGCATCACGTCGGCGAAGAAGAGGTGATGGTTCACCACCACCACGTCAGCCTCCATCGCGTTGCGCCGCGCCGCCATCACGAAGCATTCCTTGACGTCGGGGCAGTCCTGGCCGAGGCAGTTGTCACGGGTGGAGGTGGCGGCGATCCAGGCCGCGGAATCCTCGCGCACCTCGGTGCATTCGGCCTTGTCGCCGCTCTGGGTGATCTTGGCGAAGCGCGAGATGGCGCGCAGGTCGGCGGCGTCCTGCGCGGTGAGGAAGCGGCCGTCACGCTCGTTGCGGGCGAGGTGGTAGGGGCAGACGTAGTTGGCGCGGCCCTTCAGCAGCGCGATCGTCACCGGCACCTTGAGCGCGGCGCGCACCGTCGGCAGGTCGCGGTTGAAGAGCTGGTCCTGCAGTGTCTTGGTGCCGGTGGAGACGATGACCTTGCCGCCGGCCATCAACGCCGGCACCAGGTAGGCGTAAGTCTTGCCGGTGCCGGTACCGGCCTCGGCGACCAGCACGCGGTTGCCGCGGATCGCCTCGGCGATACGGCCCGCCATCTCGATCTGCTGCGGGCGCGCGTTGAAGCCCGGCACCGCCTGGGCGAGCGGGCCGTCGGGGGCGAACAGCGCGGCGATGTCGGCCATGACCGCCCTACTCCGTGCGGTGCGCCTCGGCGAGGTATTCGCGGGTGCGCATTTCCATCAGCCGGCTGACGGTGCGCACGAACTCGTGCGCGTTGTGGCCCTCGGGGTACAGCTCGTAGGCCTCGACCTCGGCGCTGAGGATGAGCTTGACGCGGTGGTCGTACAGCACGTCGATCAGCCAGGTGAAGCGGCGCGCCTCGGAGGCGTTGCCGGCCAGCATCTTCGGCACCTTCGACAGGAACAGCGTGTGGTGCTCGCGGGCGATCTCGAGGTAGTCGTTCTGCGAGCGGGGTCCGCCGCACAGCGTGGCGAAGTCGAACCAGATCACCCCGGGCGCCTTGCGCACCACCGGCAGCTTGCGTTCGTTGAGCGCAATCTCGCCGCTGTCCCCATCGGTGGCGGCGAGGCGGCGGAAATCCTCGCGCATCTTGCGATCGGCTTCGTCGTCCGCCGGCACCAGGAAGATCTCGATCTTCTCCAGCGTGCGCAGGCGGTAGTCGGTGCCGTGATCCACTTCGACGACATCGAAGCGGCGCTTGATCATCTCGATCGTCGGCAGGAAATTCACCCGCATCAGGCCGTTGGGATAGAGACCATCCGGGGGGTAGTTGGAGGTCATCACGAAGATCACGCCGCGGGTGAACAGCGCTTCGAGCAGGCGGCCGAGGATCATCGCGTCGGCGATGTCGGACACGTGGAACTCGTCGAAGCACAGCAGCCGGGTTTCGCGCGCGATGCGGTCGGCCACCTTCTGCAGCGGATCGGGCTCGTTGTTGTGGTTCTTGAGGTCGTTCTGCACTTCCTGCATGAAGGCATGGAAGTGCACCCGGCGCTTGCGCTTGTAGGGCACCGCCTCGAAGAAGCAGTCCATCAGGAAGCTCTTGCCACGCCCCACGCCGCCCCAGAAATACACGCTGCGCGGCATGTGCGGCCGCGTGAGCATGCGGCGCAGCGCGCTGCTGCGCGCGACCTTGAAGCCGAGCAATTCGCCGTATAGCTGCTGCAGACGCTGCATTGCGGCACGCTGCGCCGGGTCGGACTTGAAACCGCGGGCGCGCAACTGGGCCTCGTAGGCATCCAGCACGCCGTGTTCGGAGACTTTGAGGGTGCGATGGGGCATGTCGGTAAAGGCCGCGCGCAGGAAATCCGCGCGTATCCGGCGCCTCCCGCGTTCGGCCGCGGGGGCTCGATCGAGCCGGGAATTGTAGTGCAAGAGCCCGCCTCCGGGCCCTGATTTTGCCTGTCGGAGATGCTTGCCCAGACCTCGGCCGAACGTTATGCTGCGACGCACAAACGCCAATTTTCGTCGTGCCGGCAAGACGTTGCGCCCGCCCGCCAGCCAGGAGACCCCGACCGTGCAACTCTTCCCCTCGCCCCTCGCGCCCTCGGGCCATGCCCTGCAATTGCTTCCCGCCGCCTTCGCCGGCATCAGCGGCCTGTTCAGGCATCAGCTCCACACCGCCGCAGCCGCGGTGCATTACCTCTACGACCGCTGGCAGCGCCAGATCCTCTTCATCGATGTGCTGCGCGAACGCGGCAACCAGTACATCGAGCACAGCCGCTCCGGCAAGCCGCCGGTGCTGGCGTTCGACTACGAGATCATCATGGACGGGCGGCGCCTGCCCGATCCGGCCAACTACGCGCTCGCCCGCATCCATCCCGGCCCCGACTGCCCACCGACTGACCCCACGCGCCGGCCCTTCGTGGTGATCGACCCACGAGCCGGCCACGGCCCCGGCATCGGCGGCTTCAAGATCGACAGCGGCATCGGCATCGCGCTGCAGCAGGGCCACCCGTGCTATTTCGTGATGTTCTTCCCGACCCCCGAGCCGGGGCAGACGATCGAATCGGTGACGCGGGCGGAACACGCCTTCCTCAGCCGCGTGAATGAACTCCATCCGGAAGCCAGCCAGCCCCTGGTGATCGGCAACTGCCAGGGCGGCTGGGCGCTGATGATGCTGGCAGCCTCTGCCCCCCGGGTGGTGGGCCCCATCCTGCTCGCCGGGTCTCCCGTGTCTTACTGGGCTGGGGTGCGCGGCAAGAACCCGATGCGCTACACCGGCGGCCTGATGGGCGGCACCTGGCTGGCATCGCTGGTGGGCGACCTCGGCAACGGCCGCTTCGACGGCGCGCTGCTGGTGAACAACTTCGAACTGCTCAACCCGGCCAACACCTTCTGGGGCAAACCCTACGGCCTGTTCGCCAACGTGGACGAGGAGCGCGAGCGCTTCCTCGAATTCGAACGCTGGTGGGGCGGCCATTTCCTGCTGAACAAGGCGGAAATGGAGTGGATCACCCAGAACCTCTTCGTCGGCAACCGGCTGTCGGCAGGCGACATCGTTTCCTCGGACGGCCGCATCCGGATCGACCTGCGCAATATCCGCTCGCCGATCATCGTGTTCGCGTCGTGGGGCGACAACATCACCCCGCCGCAGCAGGCGCTCAACTGGATCCACGACCTGTATGAGGATGTCGAGGACATCCGCCTGAACGAGCAGACCATCGTCTACTGCCTGCACGAGAAGATCGGTCACCTCGGCATCTTCGTGTCGGCCTCGGTGGCGCAGAAGCAGACCAACAAGCTGGTCGGCGCGCTGGAGCTGATCGACATCCTGCCGCCTGGGCTGTACGAAGCGGTCATCGAGGACACCCATCCGGAGATGCCGGGGCGCGAATACGTGCAGGGGCGTTTTCACGTCCGCTTCGAGCCGCGCAGCATCGACGACATCCTCGCGCTGGACGACGGCCGCGAAGACGAGCGGGCGTTCGAGGTGGTCAAGCGCGTCGCGCTGGTCAACCAGGGCCTTTACGACACCTTTGTGTCGCCCTGGGTGCGGCTTTTCAGCAGCGAGCTGATGGCCGAAACCTTCCGCAATCTCAATCCCGCGCGCTTCGAACGCTTGTGGTTCTCCGACGCCAATCCGCTGCTGTGGCCGCTGGCGCCGATCGCGGGTCTGATCGCGCACAAACGGGTGCCGGCCAGCGACGACAACCCCTTCGTGCAACTCGAAAAACAGGTGTCCGGGCAGATCGAACAAAGCCTGAACCACTATCGCGACAGCCGGGACCATCTGCAGGAACAGCTCTTCACCACGGTGTACGAAGCGCCGTTGCTGCAGGCGCTGGTCGGCCTCGGCCAGGGCGTCGTGCGCCGTCGCGAGCAGGCTCACACCTGGATGGAGGACGAGTTCCGCAACCTGCAGCGGCGCGTGCTGACGGAGGATTTCGAGCACGGCAGTGTGCTGGACGGCATCGTCCGCACCATCTTCTTCACCAAGCCCGACCTGCTCGGCTTCGACGAACGTCCGTTCAACCTGCTGCGTCAGGGGCTGGAGCACGCCGGGCTCGGCGGACGCCATGCGCTCGCCGACCTGAAGCAGATCCTGAAGCGCCAGGCGCTGCTGTTCCTGCTGGACGAAGACCGCGCGCTCGCGGGTCTGCCCGCCCTGCTGCCAACGCCGGAACTGCGCCGGCGCGCGCTCGAAACCGCCTACGCGCTCGGCCGCGCCCGCGGCGACCTCGGCGAGGTCTTCCAGCAGCGTTACGCGCGCGTGGCGGCCCAGCTCGATGTCGCCCCCGAAACCGCGGCCGAACAGGCGCCGGTGCTGGAAGCGCCGCCGACGGCCCTGGCTGCGCCTTCCGGCCCCGCCGACGACGGCGGGCCGGCCCGGCGCCGCCGGCCGCGCAAGGGCACCGACGAGCGCGCCTGAGGTTCCACGCCGGACAAAAAAAGGGCGATGCCGTGGCATCGCCCTTTTACTTGCATGACGGCCCGCGGGCCGTCTGCCTTAGAAGTGCAGCGGCCGCTTGTCGCAGGCCAGCGCCGCCTCGTGCACCACTTCCGACAGCGTCGGGTGCGCGTGGCAGATGCGGGCGAGGTCTTCGCTGCAACCGGCGAACTCCATCGCCACCACGGCTTCGGAGATCAGTTCCGAAGCGCCGGCGCCGATGATATGCACACCGAGGATGCGGTCGGTCGCGGCATCCGCGATCATCTTGACGAAGCCCGTGGTTTCGCCCATGCCGAGCGCGCGGCCGTTGGCCAGGAACGGGATCTTGCCGACCTTGTAGGCGACGCCTTCGCCCTTGAGCTGCTGCTCGGTCTTGCCGACCCAGGCGATTTCCGGGCTGGTGTAGATCACCCAGGGCACGGTGTCGAAGTTGCAGTGGCCGGCCTGGCCCGCCATCAGCTCGGCGACCATCACCGCTTCTTCCATCGCCTTGTGCGCCAGCATCGGGCCGCGCACCACGTCGCCCACCGCCCACACGCCGGGCAGGTTGGTGCGGCAGTGGCCGTCGACTTCGATCATGCCGCGGTCGTTCAGCTTGAGGCCCACCGCTTCGGCGTTGAGGCCGTCGGTGTTGGGCACGCGGCCGACCGAGACGATCAGGCGGTCGGCGTCGAGCTTCTGCTCCACGCCGTCCTTGTCGGTGTAGGCGATCGAGACACCCTTCTTGGCGGCCTTGACCTCGCCGATCTTGACGCCGAGCTGGAGCTTGAGGCCCTGCTTGGTGAAGACCTTGAGCGCTTCCTTGGCCACGTCTTGGTCGGCGGCGGCGAGGAAGTCGGGCATCGCTTCGAGGATGGTGACGTCGGCACCGAGGCGGCGCCACACCGAGCCCATTTCCAGCCCGATGACGCCCGCACCGATGATCGCGAGCTTCTTCGGCACCGCGTCGATGTCGAGGGCGCCGACGTTGTCGCAGACGATCTTGTTATCGACCGGGATGCCCGGCAGGTGGCGCGCCTTGGAGCCGGTGGCGACGATGACCTGCTTGGCGGTGACCACTTCGTCGCCGACCTTGACCTGCCAACCCTCGCCCGCCTGGGCGACGAAGGAGCCGTGGCCGTTGAGCAGGGTGACCTTGTTCTTCTTGAACAGGCCCTTGATGCCGCCGGTGAGCTGGTCGACGATGCCGCTCTTGCGCGCAATCATCTTGGCGACGTCGATCTTGGGCGTGCCAACGGTGATGCCCTGCGCCTCGAAGCCGTGGCCGGCTTCCTCGAACAGGTGCGAGGTGTGCAGCAGCGCCTTGGACGGGATGCAGCCCACGTTCAGGCAGGTGCCGCCGAGGCGCGGTTCGCCCTTGGGATCGGCATAGGGGTTGGATTCGCAGCACGCGGTCTTGAAGCCGAGCTGGGCCGCGCGGATCGCCGCGACATAGCCGCCGGGGCCGCCGCCGATGACGAGAACGTCGAATTCTTTGGACATTGAGAACTCCCTTGCAGGAAAACGGGGCGCAGCCGCGCCGGGAACCGAGGTTCCCCGCGGGTTGCGCCCCGACTACGTGTTTTAGACGTCGAGGATCAGGCGGGCCGGATCTTCCAGCGCTTCCTTCATCGTCACCAGGCCGAGCACAGCTTCGCGGCCGTCGATGATGCGGTGGTCGTAGGACATCGCCAGGTAGTTGATCGGGCGGATCACGATCTGGCCGTTCTCGACCACCGGACGGTCCTTGGTGGCGTGGATGCCGAGGATGGCGGACTGCGGCGGGTTGATGATCGGGGTCGACAGCATCGAACCGAACACGCCACCGTTGGAGATCGAGAAGGTGCCGCCGGAGAGTTCTTCCAGCGACAGCTTGCCGTCCTTGGCCTTCTGGCCGAACTCGGCGATCTTCTTCTCGATGTCGGCGATCGACATCGATTCGGCGTCACGCAGGATCGGCACGACCAGGCCACGCGGCGAACCGACCGCGATGCCGATGTCGATGTAGCCGTGGTAGACGATGTCGTTGCCATCGACCGAAGCGTTCAGGATCGGGAACTTCTTCAGCGCGGCCACGGCGGCCTTGACGAAGAAGCCCATGAAGCCCAGGCGCACGCCGTGGGCCTTCTCGAACTTGTCGCCGTACTGCTTGCGCAGCGCCATCACCGGGGCCATGTTCACTTCGTTGAACGTGGTGAGGATGGCGTTCTCGTTCTTCGACTGCAGCAGGCGCTCGGCGATGCGGGCGCGCAGGCGGGTCATCGGCACGCGCTCTTCCGGACGCTCGCCGGCGATCACCACGGCCGGGGCCGCAGCAGCGGCAGCCGCCGGCTTGGCGCTGGCGCCCACGGCGTCTTCCTTGGTGACGCGGCCGCCACGGCCGGAGCCGGCCACGTCGCCCGCGGCGATGCCCTTCTCTTCAAGGATCTTGCGCGCAGCCGGGCTGGCGGCGCCAGCGGCGGCGGACGGCGCGGCAGCGGGGGCGGCCGGCGGCGGGGTCACCGCCTGCACGGGCTCCGCGGCCTTGGCGCCGCCGGCGGCGGCCTTGGCTTCGGTGTCGATCTGGGCGATCAGTTCGCCGGACGTCACAGTGCCGCCGTCGCCCTTGATGATCTTGACCAGCACGCCATCGGCCGGGGCCGGGGTTTCCAGCACGACCTTGTCGGTCTCGATGTCGATCAGGTTCTCGTCACGGGTGACCGCGTCGCCTTCCTTCTTGTGCCAGGTGACCAGCGTGGCTTCGGAAACGGACTCGGACAGCTGCGGCACTTTCACTTCGATCAGCATGAAATACTCTCCCCTTGTTATTCGGAGTCTTTCGTTGTCATTGAGCGCGGATCAGTCCTGGATCGGACCGAAGGCGTTTTCGATCACGGCCTTCTGCTGCGCGTTGTGCTTGGCGTAGTAGCCCACCGCCGGCGAAGCGGCCGCCGGGCGGCTGACCAGCAGCAGCTTGTGCTTCGGACCGAGCACGTTCACCAGGTGCTGACGCGAGGCCAGCCAGTACCACGCACCCTGGTTGCGCGGCTCTTCCTGGCACCAGACCACTTCCTTGGCGTTCGGGAACTGCGCGATCGCGGCGGCGAAGGCTTCGGCCGGGAACGGGTAGAGCTGCTCGATGCGGACCAGCGCGGTGTCCTTGATCTTGTTCTCGCGGCGATGGGCCAGCAGTTCGTAGTAGATCTTGCCCTGGCACAGCACCACGCGCTTGACCTTCTTCGGATCGAGCTTCTCGACTTCCGGGATCACGGTCTGGAAGCGGCCGGCAGCCAGCTCGTCCATCGACGAGATCGCTTCCTTGTGACGCAGCAGCGACTTCGGCGTGATGATGATCAGCGGCTTGCGCACGCGACGCAGCATCTGGCGACGCAGCAGGTGGAAGATCTGGCTCGGCGTGGTCGGGACGCAGACCTGCCAGTTGTTCTCGGCCGCGTTGTTCATGAAGCGTTCGAGGCGGGCGGAGGAGTGCTCCGGACCCTGACCTTCATAGCCGTGCGGCAGCATGATCGTGAGACCGCACAGACGGCCCCACTTCGACTCGCCGGAGCTGATGAACTGGTCGAGCACGACCTGGGCGCCATTCACGAAATCGCCGAACTGCGCTTCCCACACCACCAGTTCGTTGGGCTCGGCGGTGGAATAGCCGTACTCGAAACCGAGCACCGCTTCTTCGGACAGCACGGAGTCGAAGCACTGGAAACCGGCCTGGCCATCCTGGATGTGTTCGAGCGGCTTGAAGGTGCCTTCGTCCCAGCGCTCGCGCTTCTGGTCGTGCAGCACCGCGTGGCGGTGGAAGAAGGTGCCGCGACCGACGTCTTCACCCGAGATGCGCACCGCGTAGCCTTGCGCCAGCAGCGAGGCGTAGGCGAGGTTTTCGCCCATGCCCCAGTCGAGCGGCAGTTCGCCACGGCCCATCGCCGCGCGGTCCTCGATGATCTTCTTGACGCGCGAGTGCAGCGTGAAGTTGGCCGGGACTGCGGTCAGGCGCTCGGACAGGCGCTTGATTTCCTGCACCGGGATCGCGGTGTCCGCGTCGTCGGTGTAGGGCTGGTTGAGGAACGGAGTCCAGTCGACCGCGAACTGGCGGTTGTGGCCGGACAGCACCGGGTTGTACAGCAGCTCGCCCTTGTCGAGGTGCTCGCGGTATTCCTGGATCATGCGATCCGGTTCGTCGCTCTTGAGCGTGCCTTCGGCAACCAGGCGGTCGGCGTAGAGCTTGCGGGTGCCCGGGTGCTGCTGCACCTTGCGGTACATCAGCGGCTGGGTAACCATCGGCTCGTCCTGCTCGTTGTGGCCGAGCTTGCGGAAGCAGACGATGTCGACCACCACGTCCTTCTTGAACTGCTGGCGGAATTCCACGGCCAGCGCGGTGACGAAGGCCACCGCTTCCGGATCGTCGCCATTCACGTGGAAGATCGGCGCCTCGACCATCTTGAAGATGTCGGTGCAGTACAGCGAGGAGCGGTAGTCGCGCGGGTCGGAGGTGGTGAAGCCGATCTGGTTGTTCACCACGATGTGCACCGTGCCGCCGGTGCCGTAGCCGCGGGTCTGCGAGAAGTTGAGCATTTCCTGGTTCACGCCCTGGCCGGCCACGGCGGCGTCGCCGTGGATCAGCACCGGGATGACCTGGCTCTTCTCGGTGTCCTTGCGGCGGACCTGGCGGGCATACACCGAACCCTCGACCACCGGGTTGATGATTTCCAGGTGGGACGGGTTGAAGGCGAGCGTCAGGTGCATCGGACCGCCCGGGGTCATGACGTCGCTGGAGAAGCCCATGTGGTACTTGACGTCGCCGGCGGACAGATCGGCAGCTGCCTTGCCTTCGAATTCGGAGAACAGCATCTTCGGCGACTTGCCGAGGGTGTTCACCAGCACGTTCAGGCGGCCGCGGTGGGCCATGCCGATGACGACTTCCTGGGCGCCGAGACCGCCACCGACGCGGATGATCTCGTCCATCGCAACGATGGTGGATTCACCGCCTTCGAGCGAGAAGCGCTTCTGGCCGACGTACTTGGTGTGCAGGTAGCGTTCGAGGGTTTCGGCCGCGGTGGTGCGCTCGAGGATGCGCTTCTTCATCTCGACCGAGAACTTGGGGGCGCCGCGCACGCTCTCCAGACGGCTCTGGATCCAGCGCTTCTGCTGGATGTCGGAGATGTACATGTACTCGGAGCCGATCGACCCGCAGTAGGTCTGGCGCAGCGCTTCGAGGATTTCACGCAGGCTGGCGTGTTCGGTGGAGAAGCCGTGGAAGGAGCCGACGTTGAAGCTCTTCGACAGGTCGGCTTCGGTAAAGCCGTAGTAGGACGGCTCCAGTTCTGCGATCTGCGGGCGCTCGGTGCGCTTGAGCGGATCGAGGTTGGCCCAGCGGTTGCCGAGGAAGCGGTAGGCGTTGATCAGCTGCAGCGTGGCGACCTGCAGCTTGTCTTCGCCACCCGCGGCGACCACGGTGCGCACCGGGCCGCGCTTGGCCATCTGCTCGAACGCGGCGATGACCGGGCCGTGGGCGACGTCGCGCACGGCGGCGCCGGCCTGGCTCTGCAGGTTGTCGAAATAGGTCCGCCATGCCTCCGGCACGGAAGCCGGGTCAGCGAGGTAGTTCTCGTAAAGTTCTTCGATGAACGGTGCGTTGGCACCGAACAGATGGGACGTGTTCTGTAGTTGCTTCATCATGATGAAAGCCACCTGTGGTGTTCTGGTTCCCTGCTTGCGGCAATTCGGAGTCGGCGAAAACCGGCACCAGACGTCGAAGGAAAAACGGGATGGCGACACAAGGCCACCATCCCGCGACGGCTAGAACCGGGATAGCCTCCCTCCCCTCTCCATCGTCTCTTACGGACGCTGTCCGATGACCGGAACGTCGCGACGTGCCGCGCCGATGTACAGCTGGCGCGGACGGCCGATCTTGTATTCCGGATCGGTGATCATTTCTTCCCACTGGGTGATCCAGCCCACCGTGCGCGCGAGCGCGAAGATGCAGGTGAACATGGAAGTCGGGATGCCCAGCGCCTTCTGCACGATGCCCGAGTAGAAGTCGACGTTCGGGTAGAGCTTCTTCTCGACGAAGTACTCGTCTTCCAGCGCGATCTTTTCGAGTTCCTTGGCCAGCTTGAACAGGCGGTCGTCTTCGAGGCCGAGTTCGGTCAGCACGTCGTTGCAGACCTTGCCCATCAGCTTGGCGCGCGGGTCGAAGTTCTTGTAGACGCGGTGGCCGAAGCCCATCAGCTTGAAGCTGTCGTTCTTGTCCTTGGCACGCTTGATGTACTCGCCGACGCGGGACACGTCGCCGATTTCTTCCAGCATGTTCAGGCAGGCTTCGTTCGCGCCGCCGTGCGCCGGGCCCCACAGGCAGGCGATACCGGCCGAGATGCAGGCGAACGGGTTGGCGCCCGAGGAGCCGGCCAGACGCACCGTGGAGGTGGAGGCGTTCTGCTCGTGGTCGGCGTGCAGCGTGAAGATGACGTCGAGCGCGCGCACCAGCACCGGGTTCGGCTTGTACTCCTCGCACGGCGTACCGAACATCATGTGCATGAAGTTCGACGTGTAGTCGAGGTCGTTGCGCGGGTACATGAACGGCTGGCCGGTGTTGTACTTGTAGGCCATGGCGACGATGGTCGGCAGCTTCGCGATCAGGCGGTTGATCGAGACGTTGCGGTGCTCCTGGTCGGAGAAGTCCATCGCGTCGTGGTAGAACGCGGACAGCGCGCCGACCACGCCCACCATGATCGCCATCGGGTGGGCGTCACGGCGGAAGCCGTTGTAGAAGCGGGTCAGCTGGTCGTGCACCATCGTGTGGCTCTTGATGGTGTTTTCGAAATCCAGCTTCTGCGCCGCGTTCGGCAGTTCGCCGTTCTTGAGCAGGTAGGCGACTTCGAGGAAGTTGCACTTCTCGGCGAGTTGCTCGATCGGGTAGCCGCGGTACAGCAGTTCACCCTTGTCGCCGTCGATGAAGGTGATCTTCGACTTGCAGCTGGCGGTGGAGAGGAAACCGGAATCGTAGGTGAACAAGCCCGTCTTCCCGCCCAGGGTACGGATGTCGATGACATCCTGGCCATGGGTGCCGGTCATCACGGGGAAATCGACGGTCTTGCCATCGACGGTTAGGGTTGCGGTGCGTTCAGTGCTCATGGTCGTCCCTTTGTGGCTTTGCCCGATTTTCTAAAGCTAACTCCCTCGTTCATGACCGGCTTGCCTGCGTCACTTCTGACGCAGCAAGCCAATCATCTCCTTCCAGCGGTCCACCTTGCACTCCGCGCTGCCGTTGACCATCGCCCAGATGTCGTAGTCGTCGGCGCGCAGAAGGTCGTCGAGATCCGCCAGCTGATCGTCGGTGAGACGATCGAAATCGCGCTCGAGAAAGCGTGCGAAGACAAGATCGAGCTCGAGCAGAGCCCGACGGCATTGCCAGCGCACGCGCCCCCGGTTGATGCTCATCCTCAAACCGCCCGGCGGACCATCATGTCCTTGATCTTGCCGATCGCGCGCGTCGGGTTGAGACCCTTCGGACACACGTCGACGCAGTTCATGATGGTGTGGCAGCGGAACAGGCGGTACGGGTCTTCGAGGTTGTCGAGACGCTCGTTGGTCGCCTGATCGCGCGTGTCGGCGAGGAAGCGGTAAGCGGCCAGCAGACCGGCCGGCCCGACGAACTTGTCCGGGTTCCACCAGAACGACGGGCAGGAGGTCGAGCAGCAGGCGCACAGGATGCACTCGTAGAGCCCGTTGAGTTCCTCACGGTCTTCCGGCGTCTGCAGGCGCTCGCGTTCCGGCGCCGGCTCGTTGTTGACCAGGTAGGGCTTGATCGAGTGGTACTGCTTGAAGAACTGGGTCATGTCCACGATCAGGTCGCGGATGACCGGCAGCCCCGGCAGCGGACGCAGCGTGATCGGCTGCTCCAGGCTATCGACGTCGGTCAGGCAGGCCAGGCCGTTCTTGCCGTTGATGTTCATCGCGTCCGAACCGCACACGCCTTCGCGGCAGGAGCGGCGGAAGGACAGCGTGTCGTCCTTGGTCTTGAGGCGGACGATGGCGTCGAGCAGCTTCTTGTCGGAGGCTTCCAGTTCGACCGAGATGTCCTGCATGTAGGGCTTCTCGTCCTTGTCCGGATCGTAGCGGTAGATCTTGAATTGAACGGTACGCTTGGTCATTTGATCTGTTCTCCCGCGCTCAGTAGGTACGCTTGGCGAGCGCGATGGGTTCGACATCGTCGGACATCGGCTTCAGGTTCACCGGCTTGTAGTCGAGGCGGTTGCCTTCGCTGAACCACAGCGTGTGCTTGAGCCAGTTGGCGTCGTCGCGGCCGTTCGGACGCTCCGGGCTGTCGATGGCGTCATCGCGCACGTGGGCGCCGCGCGACTCCTTGCGGGCCTCGGCCGAGATCATGGTGGCCTTGGCCACTTCGATCAGGTTGTCGAGTTCCAGCGCTTCGGTGCGGGCGGTGTTCCAGACCTTGGACTTGTCGCCGATCTCGGTGCTCTTGGCCTGTTCGGCCACTTCGAGGATGCGGGTGACGCCTTCCTGCAGCAGGTCGTTGAAGCGGAACACACCGGCGTGCTTCTGCATGGTGCGCTGCATCGCGAGGCGGACCTCATGCACGTTGGTGCCGTTCTTCTGCGTTTCGAGGCGGTTGATGCGCGCCAGCGAGGCATCGGCGGCATCGGCCGGCAGCGGCTTGAGCGCCAGGTTGCCGGCCTGGAAGTCGGCAACCACGGTTTCGCCCGCCGACTTGCCGAACACCAGCAGGTCGAGCAGCGAGTTGGTGCCGAGGCGGTTGGCACCGTGCACCGAGGCACAGGCACATTCGCCGGCGGCGTAGAAGCCGGAGACCGGGGTGTTCGGGTTGCCGTCCTTCGGCACCACGACCTGACCCTTGTAGTTGGTCGGAATGCCGCCCATCTGATAGTGGCAGGTCGGCACGACCGGGATCGGCGCCTTGATCGGGTCCACACCGGCGAACTGGATCGAGATTTCACGAATGCCGGGCAGGCGCTTCATGATGGTTTCGGGCGACAGGTGGGTGATGTCGAGCAGCACGTGGTCCTTGTCGGGACCGCAACCGCGACCTTCGTTGATCTCGGTCACCATCGAACGCGACACGACGTCGCGCGAGGCCAGATCCTTCAGGTTCGGGGCGTAGCGTTCCATGAAGCGCTCGCCGGAGGCGTTGCGCAGGATGCCGCCTTCGCCGCGCACACCTTCGGTGATCAGCACGCCCGCGCCGGCCACGCCGGTGGGGTGGAACTGCCAGAACTCCATGTCTTCCAGCGGGATGCCGGCACGCGCCGCCATGCCCACGCCGTCACCGGTGTTGATGAAGGCGTTGGTCGAGCTGTAGTAGATACGGCCGGCACCGCCGGTGGCGAAGATGGTCGCCTTGGCGTGGAAGATCGAGACTTCGCCGGTTTCCATTTCCAGCGCGGTAACGCCGAGGACATCGCCTTCGCTGTTGCGGATCAGGTCGAGCGCCATCCACTCGACGAAGAACTGGGTGTTCGCGCGCACGTTGCGCTGGTAGAGCGCGTGCAGCATGGCGTGGCCGGTACGGTCGGCCGCCGCGCACGAGCGCATTACCGGCGCCTGGCCATAGTTCATCGAATGGCCGCCGAACGGACGCTGGTAGATCTTGCCGTTGTCGGTACGGTCGAACGGCATGCCGTAGTGTTCGAGTTCGACCACGACTTCGTTGGCCTTGCGGACCATGAACTCGATGGCGTCCTGGTCGCCCAGCCAGTCCGACCCCTTGACGGTGTCGTACATGTGCCAGTGCCAGTTGTCCTCGGTGGAGTTGCCCAGCGAAGCGGCCACACCGCCCTGCGCCGCCACGGTATGGGAGCGGGTGGG
The DNA here is from genome assembly GCF_001682385.1 of Azoarcus olearius. NCBI lineage: Bacteria > Pseudomonadati > Pseudomonadota > Betaproteobacteria > Rhodocyclales > Zoogloeaceae > Azoarcus > Azoarcus olearius. The sequence goes on along the minus strand of NZ_CP016210.1, from coordinate 1,782,030 downwards.
GAAGACCTTGGTCAGCACGGCGGTCTTGAGGCCGGCTTCGGAGAGTTGCAGGGCCGCACGCAGGCCGGCACCACCGGCGCCGACGATGACCGCATCAAAGGTACGCTTTGCGACGTTCACGCTTACAGCCTCCACAGGATCTGGGCAGCCCAGCCGGCGTAGCCGACGAGCAGAAAGAGGGTAATCAGGTGCAGGGACAGGCGCAGGCCGTCCGGCTTGACGTAATCCATCCAGATGTCACGCACGCCGATCCAGGCGTGGTAGAACACCGACAGGAAGAACAGGAAGGAAGCGAACTTCATCAACCCGTTGGAAAACAGGCCCGACCAGGCCGAATAGGACAGCTCCGGCAGGGTCAGCGCACAGATTGCGAACACGACCGTGTAGATGGCCATGAACACCGCGGTCGCGCGCTGCGCGATCCAGTCCTTCAGCCCGTAATGGGCACCGACGATTTTGCGATTCACCACAGCTTCACCCCGATGATCACGGTGAGCGCGATGCTCACAACCAGAACGATGCGCGACGAATTGCGCGCGGCCTGCAGTTCGAGACCCTTGTGCAGGTCGAGCAGCAGGAAGCGGATGCCGGCACAGAAGTGGTGCAGGAAGGCCCACAGCAGGCCGATCAGGATCAGCTTGACGAGCGGATGGCCGACCACCGCCTCGAAGGTCGCGAAGCTTTCCGGCGAACCCAGGCTGCGATCGAGCAGATAGAGCAGGAACGGCAGGAGCAGGAACAGCCCGGCTCCGCTGACCCGGTGAAGAATCGACACGATCCCCGGCAGCGGCAGCCGAATTTCGTTGATGGCCAGATGCTTCGGCCTTTGTTTGCGTACTGTCACTTCTGACATGAAGACTCCCCTCAACATGTGCGACGGCCATCCGTCGCTGACTCCCAAAAGCTCTTGATTATAGCGACCCGAACCGGACCGCATGCATCCGGCACATTCAATTCAATTCATTGAGATAGAAGTGCTCGGCGGTCGAGTAGAGCCCCCTGCGCCACTCGACCGGTTTATCGCCATAGGTATAGGTCACCCGCTCCACCGAGAGCAGCGGCGTACCCTCGGGAACCTTCAGCGCCTCGCCCGTGGAACGGTCGGCGGCAACGGCGCGGATGCGCTCCTGGGCGCGGATCATGCGCAGCCCGAAGCGGGTTTCGAACAGGCTGTACAGCGAACCATTCCAGCCCTGCAGCATTTCGAAGCTGAGCCCGGGGAAGACGTCACCGGGCAGATAGATTTCATCGATCACCACCGGCTTCATCGCGAAGCGCAGCAGACGGCGGACGATGATGATGGGCGCGCCCAGCTCGATGCCGAGCATCCGCGAGGCCTCCTGCCCCGCCTTGGCGCGCCAGCAATCGAGCGGAATGCTCTGCGGATGGGACAGGTCGCCATCCATCGGCACGAGACGCAAGAAACGGAACAGGGCACGCGGATCGTTATGCGAGGCGACGAAGGTGCCCTTACCCTGCTTGCGGATCAGCAGGTTCTCGGCCGCCATTTCATCGATCGCCTTTCGCACCGTACCCTGCGATACACTGAAGCGCGCCGCCAGTTCCTGCTCGCTCGGGATCGCCTGCCCCGGACGCCATTCGCCCGCCTCAAGCGCTTGAAGAATCAAGGTCTTGATCTGACGGTAGAGCGGACTGAATGTTGGGGATTCCTGAGCCATACACATATTTGATCACAAAAATTCCGAAGCGTCTATGACCTGTCATATGTCTTATATAAGACAAAAGACATGATTTGACAGGCGTTCTGCTTGCTTCTAACATCTTCGCGCTCTCGTTGCACGGGATCGAGTCCGCCCTTCCCGCCCAGCACGCGGCAGCGCCGCCGAGACCGCAAAACCTTCATCCAGACCGTCTTCTTAGAGGGAGTATTCACATGAGCAAAGCCCCTGTGCGCGTTGCCGTCACCGGCGCGGCCGGCCAGATCGGTTACAGCCTGCTGTTCCGCATCGCGAGTGGCGAAATGCTGGGCAAGGACCAGCCCGTCATCCTGCAACTGCTCGACCTGCCCCAGGCCCAGAAGGCGGTCAAGGGCGTCATGATGGAACTGGAAGACTGCGCCTTCCCGCTGCTGGCCGGCATGATCGCCACCGACGACCCCAACGTCGCCTTCAAGGACGCCAAGGTTGCCCTGCTGGTCGGCGCCCGTCCGCGCGGCCCCGGCATGGAGCGCAAGGACCTGCTGACCGAAAACGCCAAGATCTTCACCGTTCAGGGCGCTGCGATCGGCCAGTACGCTGATCCGGACTGCAAGGTGCTGGTCGTCGGCAACCCGTGCAACACCAACGCCTACATCGCCAAGGAAGTCGCGCAGAAGTACGGCCGCGTTCCGGCGAAGAACTTCACCGGCATGCTGCGCCTGGACCACAACCGCGCGCTGTCGCAACTGGCCGGCAAGTCGGGCCGTGAAGTCTCCAGCCTGAAGAACCTGGTCGTGTGGGGCAACCACTCGCCCACCATGTACGCCGACTACCGCTTCGTTAAGTCGAACGGCGACAGCGTCAAGGACCTGATCAACGACGCGGCCTGGAACAAGGACGTGTTCCTGCCCACCGTCGGCAAGCGCGGCGCCGCCATCATCGAAGCGCGCGGCCTGTCGTCCGCCGCCTCGGCTGCCAACGCGGCCATCGACCACATCCGCGACTGGGTGCTCGGCTCCAACGGCGAATGGGTCACCATGGGCATCCCGTCTGACGGTTCCTACGGCATCCCCGAAGGCGTCATCTACGGCTTCCCGGTCACCACCGAAAACGGTGAGTACAAGATCGTCCAGGGTCTGGAAATCGACGAGTTCTCGCGCGAGCGCATGACCGTCACCCTGAACGAGCTGCTGGAAGAGCGCGAAGGCGTGAAGGACCTGCTGGCCTGATCCACCCCGGCTCCAGCTATAAGGCGCATGGCTCCGGCCATGCGCCTTTTTCGTTTACCGCCCCGCTGCTATCCTTCGCCGCCATTCCCTGACGCCGAGAATCGACCATGTCCCAGGCTACCCATCCGCGCGACGTCCTTTTTGCGGGCGAACGGCCCTTCCCCGCCCTGCCGGCGGTAGACCACTACGCGGGTTCCGAGAAGCTGATGCGCAAGGCGCTCGCGCTGCAGCAGGAGCTGGGCGCGGTATTCGACATCACCTGCGACTGCGAGGACGGCGCGCGCGCCGGAGCCGAGGAAGAGCACGCGTGCATGGTGGTCGAGGTCGTCAATTCGGCGGACAACCGCCACGGCCGGGTCGGCGTGCGCATCCATGACATTACCCACCCCCACTGGCGGGCCGACCTTGCGCTCATGGTGCCCGCTGCGGGCGCCCGGCTCGCGTTCGTCACGCTGCCCAAGGTGCGCTCGGCGGCGGACGCAGCCGAGCAGATCGGCGAGCTGCGCCGCGTCGAGCAGGCGGCGGGGCTGAAGCGCCCGCTGCCGGTCCACGTGCTGATCGAAACCCATGGCGCACTGCGCGAGGTCTGGGACATCGCCGCGCTGGACGGCGTGGAGTCGCTCGACTTCGGCCTGATGGATTTCGTCTCGGGCCATCACGGCGCGATCCCGGGTGCCGCGATGAAAAGTCCCGGCCAGTTCGAACATCCGCTGGTGGTCCGCGCCAAGACCGAAATCGCGGCGGCCGCGCTGGCCAACGGCGTGGTGCCGTCGCACAACGTCACCACCGAGCTGAAGGACATCGACTACATCCGCCACGACGCCGAACGCGCACGGCGCGAATTCGGTTTCCTGCGCATGTGGAGCATCCACCCCAACCAGATCCTGCCCATCGTCGAGGCGATGCGTCCGGACTTCTCGGAAGTGGAAGCGGCGGCGGCCATCCTGCTGGCCGCGCAGGATGCCGCGTGGGGGCCGATCCAGCACGCCGGCAAACTGCACGACCGCGCCTCGTACCGCTACTACTGGGAACTTCTGGAGCGCGCGCGCAATACCGGCATGACGCTGCCGGCCGAGGCCGGCGCCCGCTTCTTCGCCGCCTGAACCGGCGCTAACCGGCCTTGGGCGCCCGGCGCGGCTGACGCCGCGGCGCGGCCGGCTTTTCTTCCGCGACCGCCGACGTAACGGACGCGTCGGCGGCGGGCTTTTCAACCGCCTGCTTTTCCGCCTGCTTTTCCGCCGCCTTTTCCGCCGCCACCTTCACGTTTCGCGTGCGCGGCCGTGCAGCGGCAGGCGGCGGCGCCTCGGTCGCGGCCGCGGCGGTAACCGCCTTCGTGCCCGCGGAACGCTTCGCGGACGTCTTCCCGGCGGTTTTCTGGGGCGCTTTTTCCGGTGCGTCGGCCACCTTTACTGCGGGCGAGCCTGCCGGCGCTGCGGAAGCCGGCGCCTCGGTCTTTTCCGCCCTCGCGGCCGGCACGCGTTGCAACGCGGCTTTGGCCGCTGCAGCCACCGGCGTGGCCGCCTTGGGCGGCGTCCGCCGAACCGGCGCCGCCGCGCGAATCAGCGCCCCCTCCGCATCCTTGTCGGTGTGAGCGTCGGGATTGGGCTGTTTCAGCCTCTGCAGCGTGGGCGCCCACGGCAGGAAGTACTCGATGCCGGCCGGCTGGTCGCGGCGCTCCGCGGCGAGCGCCGGCAACCAAGGCGACGGCATGGCGGCAGCGGTTTCCAGCCAGCGCTGCCAATTCTCGCCCCACAGGCGCGACCACACCTGCCAGGCCGACCAGGGCGCCACCATGCTCGAAAGCCACACGTCCGACAGGCGGGCGAAAGGACTGGACGCGGTATGGAGCGGCTTCTGCTTCATCGGTAACCTCGCTTCAGGAACGGGATCGGTCTTCAGCATAGTCCAGCGCGGAGAAGCCCTGAACATGCTGCTCGGGACGGTAGGTACGCAGCCATTCGGCAAACTCGGCGCCGGGCATCGGCTTTGCGAACAGGTAGCCCTGCGCGAGCGTGCATCCCTCGCTCACCAGGAAGGCCGCCTGCGCCGGCTCTTCCACGCCCTCGGCGACGACGCCGAAGCCGAGGCTGCGGCACATCGCGATGATGGCGCGGGTGATCGCGAGGTTGCCGGCGTCATGTGGCAGGTCGCGGACGAATTCGCGGTCGATCTTCAGCGTCTGCACCGCGAGGTTCTTCAGGTAGGCGAGCGAGGAATAGCCGGTGCCGAAATCGTCGATCGCCACCCCGACCCCGAGTGCGCGCAAGGCCGCCACCGCCAGCCGCGCGTTCTCGGCCGAGCGCAGCAGCGAGCCTTCGGTGATTTCCACTTCGAGCGCGGCCGGGGGCAGTCCCGACGCCGACAGCACGCGCGCGACGGCCTGGTCGAACCCGCCGCGCTCGATCTGCGGCGCGGCGACGTTGACCGCGATCCGGCCCGGCGCCAGACCGGCGTCCAGCCACGCCCGGCCCGCACGGCACGCTTCTTCCAGCACCCAGAGACCGATCGGCAGGATCAACCCGGTTTCTTCGGCCAGCGGCACGAACTCCGCCGGAGACACCAGCCCACGTTCCGGATCGCGCCAGCGCAACAGCGCCTCCGCGCCAGCCAGCACCCCTGTACGCAAGTCGATCTGCGGCTGGTACCACAGTTCGAAACGCCCCTGCTCCAGCGCCTGGCGCAGGCCGTGTTCGAGCGAGAGGCGCCGGTGCGCCGCCTGCGCCATGTCCTCGTGGTGGAAGCTGAAGGTATTGCGGCCGAGCGCCTTGCTGCGGTACATCGCCGTGTCCGCGGCCTTGATCAGCGTCGTCGCGTCGTCGCCGTCGCGCGGGAATAGCGCGATGCCGATGCTCGCCGAGACGTGGGCACCGTGGCCGTCGAGATCGAGCGGGCGCGCGATCTCGGCGATCAGGTGCTCGGCCACCTCGGACACCGCTTCGCCGCGTACCACGTCCTCCAGCACCACGGCGAATTCGTCGCCGCCGAAACGGGACACCGAATCCTCGGAGCGCAACGCACCGCACAGGCGTTCGGCAATGATCTGCAGCAGACGGTCACCTGCGGGGTGCCCGAGGCTGTCATTGACGTTCTTGAAACCGTCGAGATCGAGGAACAGCACCGCCACCGAGGTGCCGGCGCGGCGCGCGCGCGAAATCGCGTGGGCGAGGCGATCGCCCAGCAGCGCACGGTTGGGGAGCCCGGTGAGGGGGTCGTAGTGGGCCAGGCGTTCGAGCTGGCTCTGCGCGTCCTTGATCTGGGAGATATCGGAGAACACCGCGACGTAGTTGCTGACCTCGCCCTCGTCGTCACGCACGGTGCCGATCGTCAGCCACTGCGGATACACCTCGCCGGTCTTGCGCCGGTTCCAGATCTCGCCCTGCCACTGCCCGGTGCGCGCGAGCGTACGCCACATCGCGCGGTAGTAATCGGCCCCGTGACGGCCCGACTGGAGGATGCGGGTGTGGCAGCCGATCACTTCCGCTTCGGCGTAGCCGGTGATGCGGCTGAAGGCCGGATTGACGGACTGGATGATGCCGTCGCGGTCGGTGATCGAGATGCCTTCCACCGTGTTGTCGAACACGGTCGCGGCCTGGCGCAGGCGTTCCTCCGCGGCGCGGCGTTCGGTGATGTCGCGGCCAACAACGACGATGCCCTTGCGTTGGCCGGCGGAATCGAACAGCGGAATGCGGGTGGCCTCGAACACCAGGCGGCGGCCCTGGCCATCCTCGACGATCTCCAGCATCTGGCGCATGCCGCCCTGTTGCCACACCAGTTCGTCGTTGCGTGCGCACACCGCGTGCACTTCGGCACGCGCCGGGTCCTCCGCGCCCAGTTCGAGGTCGGTGCGGCCGAACCAGTCGCGCTCGGCCAGTCCGAACAAGGCCTGGGCCGCGCCGTTGGTCACCAGCCAGCGGCCCTCGCCATCCTTCAGGAACACCGCGTCCGGCAGCGCCTGGATCAGCGCGCCCAGCCGCTCCTCGCTCTCGCGCACGCGGCGCTCTGCCTGCTTGCGGTCGGTGATGTCGAGAATGGTGCCGACGAGGCCGGCGACCTTGCCCTCGGTGTCGTGGAAGGTGGCCTTGTAGAACACCACCTCGCGCCGTTCGCCACGGGCGTTCTGCACCTGGGCCTCGTAGACCTGCTCGCCCGGGTTGTCGAACAGGGCCTGGTCCTGCGCGTGGTAGCGCGCGGCCAGGTCCGGCGGCGAAAGCTCGAACACGGACTTGCCGAGGATGCGATCGGCGGTATAGCCGAGGAAATCCAGGAAAGCCGTGTTGCAGCCCAGGTAGCGGCCCGCCGCGTCCTTGAAGAACACCGGCGCCGGAATCGCATCCAGGACGTTCTGCAGGAATCCCTGGTCCATCGGGATGGAAACCTGCGCGGAGGATGCAGCGGTGCCGGGAGAAACAGGCATAAGCAGAAGAGGCGCGGGAGGGATGAATCGAGACGTCATTCTACGCGGCCCGCCGCGGCGGGCGAAATGCCGCCCGTCGGCGTGTCAGCCCGCGCGGGTGGTGCGCACCTCGTCCAGCACCGCGAGGAAGCGATCGGTCACGGCGCGGGTGCGATGCGCATGGCAGGCCACGGCGAGCGGGAAGTCGGCTCCCGCGTCCTTCACCGGCAGGTAGCGCACCCGCGGCATGCGCACGCACTCCAGCGGCGCCGGCAACAGCGCGATGCCGAGCCCGGCGGCGACCAGGCCGATCTGCGTGGTCGCCTCGCGCGCAAGCTGGACCACGCGCGGCTCGAAACCCGCGCCCCGGCACAGCCGGTCGAGGATGGCGGGCAGTTCGGTGCCGGCATCCGCCGGGAAGCTAATGAAGTCGGCGTCACGCAACTCGGCGAACGAAACGCTCGCCTTCGCCGCCAGCGGATGCTCGGCATGGACCACCACGCGCAAGGCGTCGCGGCCGATCTCCCGAACCCGGATATGGGGTGGCGCCAGGGTCGCGTCGAAGCGCACCAGGCCGACGTCGAGCCTGTCCTGCGCAAGCGCGTCGAACTGCTCCGCGGTGAACATCTCGTGGATCTGCAGCCGCAATGCGGGGTGGCGCTGGCGGAACGCCGCCAGCGCGTCGGGCAGGATCGCGGTGTAGGGCAGCGACGACGTGATGCCGACGCGCAGTTCGCCGATCTCGCCCGCCGCCGCCCGGCGCGCCTCCTCGGCCGCCTCCTCGGTCCGGGCCAGGATGGCGCGCGCATGGGCGAGGAAGCGCTCGCCGGCATCGGTCAGCTCCACCTTGCGCCGGCTGCGTTCGAACAGCCGGGCGCCGACCTCCGTCTCGAGGTCGCGGATCTGCATCGACAAGGGGGGTTGGCCGATGTGCAGGTGCTCGGCCGCGCGGGTGAAATTGAGCGTCTCGGCAACCGCGACGAAGTAGCGCAAGTGGCGCAGTTCCATATATTTTTAAAGTATCAATCGACACTAAAGAATATATTGGACTGCGTATTCGCACACACCTAGCATCACTGTATGGCTCGCCTTGAGCCCACAGGAACCCCGCAGGAATGTCCGTCCCAGCCTCCCCCACCCTCGGCGCCGCCGGCGCGCCCGCCCCGAGCGGCCCGCTCGAAGCCGGCACGCCGGCCTTCCGCCACGCCAGCCTGGCCATGTTCCTGGGCGGCTTCGCCACCTTTGCGATGTTGTACGGCACCCAGCCGATGCTGCCGCTGCTGGCATCGGTGTTCGATGTCAGTCCCGCCCATGCGAGCCTTTCGGTTTCGGCGGGCACCGGCGCACTGGCGCTCAGCCTGATTCCGGCCAGCGTGCTGTCCGACCGCTACGGGCGCGAACCGGTGATGAAGCTCGCGCTGGCGCTGGCCGCGGTGATTGCGCTGGCAAGCGCGGCGGTTACCGACTTCACCACGCTGCTGGTGCTGCGCGCGCTGCTCGGGGTCGTGCTGGCGGGCCTGCCGGCGGCGGCGATGGCCTACCTGGGCGAAGAGGTGGCCCCCAACGCGCAAGGGCGGGCGATGGGCCTCTACATCGCCGGCAATGCCTGCGGCGGCATGAGCGGACGCTTCCTCGCCGCGCTCGTCACCGAATGGGGCTCGTGGCGGCTGGCACTGGTGGTGCTCGGCGTGCTCGGAGGGATCGCCGCGGTGGTGTTCTGGCGCGGCCTGCCAGCCTCTCGCCATTTCCGCGCCCGCGCGGCCACCCCGATGCGCATCCTGCGCGACGCGCTCGCAATCTTCCGCGACGCCGGCCTGCCCTGGCTGTTCCTCACGGCCTTCCTGATCATGGGTGCCTTCGTCGGGCTCTACAACTACCTCGGTTTCCGCCTGCAGGGCGCGCCCTACAACCTCGGCCAGATCGCCACCGGGTCGATCTTCCTGCTCTACCTGCTCGGCACCTGGGCATCAGCCTGGGTCGGGCGGCTCGCCGACCGCTTCGGTCGCCGCAACGTGCTGTGGATGATGGTGTGCCTGATGGGCGCGGGCCTGGCGCTGACGCTGGCCGAACCGCTGCCGCTGCTGGTGCTGGGCATGGGGGTGTTCACCTTCGGCTTCTTCGCCACCCACACGACCGCCAGCGGCTGGGTCAGCCGCCGCGCCCAGGAGCGCCGCGCGCTCGCCGCGGCGCTTTATCTCAGCGCGTACTACCTGGGCGGCAGCGTGATCGGCAGCGCCGCCGGCCTGGCCTGGAGCGATGCCGGCTGGGGCGGGCTGGTGCTGCTGCTAGGGCTGGGTGCATTGCTCACGCTGGCGCTGGCACTGTGGCTGCGGCGCATTCCGCAGGTCCAGGCGGGCTGAACCGTCGCCAGTCGCGCTCAGCGATAGCCCTCTTCACGCAGCACTTGCTGCACCACGGGCCGCGCCCGCATGCGCTGGTAGTGGGCGGCGCAGTTGGGCGGCAGCGGTATGCCGATGCGGTCGGCCCAGAAACTGACGTAGAACAGCGCCGCGTCGGCAATCGAGAAGTTGCCGACGAGATAGTCCCTGCCCGCCAGCGCGATCTCCATCACCGCGAAACCGGCATCGACGATCTCCCGTCCGCGCGCCTTCACGGCGTCGTGCTCGGCCGGGTTGTCGGTATAGGCATCGGTGGTGAAGATGCGGGTATAGCCCTGGCCGTGGATGGTCGCGGTGATGTAGCACAGGTGCTCGAGCACCCGCGCCACGCCCTCGTCATCGTCCGGCAGCAGCCGCGCGCGCGGATTGGCGCGCGCCAGCCAGAACGCGATCGCGGGAAATTCGGTCAGCACGCTGCCGTCGTCGCGCACCAGCACCGGAATCGTGGATTTCGGGTTCATCGCCACGTAGTCCGGCTTTTTGTGGTCGCCGGCCGGAAGATTGACGATGTAGGCCTCGAAGACCTTGCCGATTTCCTCGAGGAGGATGTGGATGCCGGTCGAACACGAACCGGGCGTCATGTAGAACTTCATGGAAGGGGCGGCTCCGCGGGATGGCTGGGTGTCGCAAAGCGCACACAAAGTGCGCCCGCCACCCCGCGAAGCAAGCTCCGTTCCGTTCGATGCGCGGCAGGCCGCGTCTCGCTCAGCGCACCAGGCGGCGCGCCGCCGCAACCACGGCCTCGGCCTGCGGCACAAAGGCCTGCTCCAACGGATAGCTGGCTGGCGTCGGCGCGTCGGGCCCGGTCAGGCGCAGCACCGGCGCTTTCAAGGCGTCGAACGCATGCTCGGCCACCAGCGCCGCCACTTCCGCGCCCACGCCGCATGTGCGGCTGGCTTCGTGGACGACGATCGCGCGCCCGGTCTTGCGTACCGAGGCCAGGATCGCGGCCTCGTCCAGCGGCTTGATCGAGCGCAGGTCGATGACCTCCGCCGAGATGCCCTCCCCGGCCAGCGTCTCCGCCGCGCGCAAGCAGGCATCGACCGTCTTCGCATAGCTGATCAGCGTGAGGTCCTCGCCCTCGCGGCGCGTCGCGGCGCGGCCGATCGGCACCAGCACCTCCCCCTCCGGCACCTCGCCGGCGGCATAGGCAAGCGCGATGTCGACGAAGAACAGCACCGGGTTCGGATCCCGGATCGCGCTCTTCAGCAGCCCCTTGAAGTCGGCCACCGTGGAGGGCATCACCAGCTTCAGCCCCGGCGCATGGGCAAACCAGGCTTCGACGTTGTGGTTGTGCTGCGCGCCCACCCCCCAACCGGCACCGGTCATCGCCAGTGCCACCAGCGGAAATTCGAACTGCCCGCCGGAGAGGTAGCGCAGCTTGCCGGCGCTGTTCACCAGTTCGTCCATCGCGTAACACAGGAAGGGGGCGAACAGCAGGTCGATGACCGGCCGCAGCCCCATCGCGGCCGCCCCCGCGGCGGTGCCGGCGATGATGCCCTCGGCCAGCGGGGTGTTGCGCACGCGCTCGCCGCCGAACGCCTGTACCAGCCCCGGCCTCTTGGTGGCGACACCCTCGCCCATCAGCAGCACGTTGGCGTCCAGGCTCATTTCCTCGGCCAGGGCCTGTTCGATTGCTTCCTGCACGGTAATCCGGGCCATGACGGGTTCCTCAGGCGTAAACATCGGTGGTGAGTTCTTCGAGCGCCGGATAGGGCGAGTCGATGGCGAAGGCGTGGGCGGCGGCGACCTGCGCCGCGACGGCGGCCTTCATCGCGGTGATCGCGGCGGCATCGCAGCGTCCGCTGGCGAGCAGGCGCGCCTCCATGCGCGGCAGCGGATCGCGCGCGCGCCAGGCTGCCAGTTCGTCCGCATCGACGTAGGCCTGGTCGTCGGGTTCGAAATGCCCGCGCAGGCGGTAGGTGCGCGCTTCCAGCAGGAAGGGCCGGCCGCGGCCGCGCACCGACTCCAGCGCGGCGGTGGCCACCGCGCGCACCTGCTCGACGTCGTTGCCGTCTACGGTGGCGTGGTCGATGCCGTAGTTGCCCGCCCAGCCGGCGATGCCCTCGGCCAGCATGGTCTCGCGCCGATGCACGAAGGCCTGCCATTCGTTGTTCTCGCACACGTAGAGCACCGGCAGCCCCCACAGCGCGGCGAGGTTCAGCGATTCATGGAAGCGGCCCTCGCAGGCTGCGCCATCGCCGAAGAAGCACACCACCGCGCCCGGCCTGCGCAGTTGCTTCTGCGCCAGCGCCACCCCGGTGGCCAGCGCGAGTTCGCCGCCGACGATGGTGGACGTCAGCACCACGCCCAGCTCACGCGCGGAAACGTGCAGCGAGCCGCTCTTGCCCTTGCAGTAGCCGCCGCGCCGCCCCATCACCTCCGCCAGCAGCCGTCCCGGGTCGGCGCCGCGCGCCAGCAGATGCCCGGCGCTGCGATGGTTGGTGAGGATGAGTTCGTCTGCGCCAAGCGCCGCCACCACGCCCACCGCGGCCGCCTCCTGGCCCACCGCGGTGCAGGTGCCGGGCGTGCCGCTTTCGGCCTGCAAGGCGGCCGCCTTTTCCTCGTAGGCGCGGATCAGCAGCATGGCCTCCAGCAAGGCCTCGGGCCGCTCGTCGTAAAGCCTGATTCCCATGTTCCGTCTCCTGGTTGCGATTCGCTCGCGCGCCGGCCGCAGCCGGTGCATGGCGTCGCACTGTAGCGAGACAGCGGGCCCGGTCCGGTGCCCTTAGGGAAGATTTAGGAACTGTGCAGGGAATTCTTAAGCGGGCGGCAGCCCGCCACGCGCGCCGGTCGATTCGAGCACCAGCGGACGCGACACGCACAAGCGGAAACGGCCGCGGCCCGTCTTCTCGATCCGCAGCGGAGCGGCGCGTTCCTCGAGCCGGCGCGCGAGCAGGATGAGGCGCGCCTCGAGGTTGTCGCTGAGGTCGGGCAGGCGGATGCGCGGATCGAGCCGCAGCTCGCGGTTGGAGAACTGGCTCCGTCCCTGCTCGACGTAGTCGCGCAACAACGTCCACAGGATGGCGCCGGCCACGCCCTTGATCAGGTAGTCGCCATCGACGAACACGCTGTCGTTCTCGGCGTAGTGCCGCAAGCGCAAGGGCTCGCCGTCCGCGCCGGCGCGCGCCGACTCCGCCAGCGGGCTCTCTTCGGCGCTCTCCTGCCCCTGCTGCAGCAGCCGGATGCCGACGCCGACCTGGCCGGCCAGCGCAACCAGCGCGTCCTCGTCGTCGTAACCGAAGCGCAGGTCTTCCGCGCTTTCGACGTACAGCACGCCGATCAGCGCGCCGCACGCAAGGATGGGCACCGCGAGCTGGCTGCAGGAATCGGGCAGGCCGGGCAGCGGAATCTCGGTTTCCAGCGGTCCGGCGCCGCTGCCTTCCAGGCTGCTGCGGATCGCCCGCCCGTAGGTGTAGTCGGCGGTGAAATGACCGATGCGGATCGGGGTGCGTTCGCGCGCGGCGACCCCGATCACGCCGTCGCCAAGGGCGATTTCGGCGCCGATGCCCGAGTTCTCGTAGCCCCGGCTGGCCACCGTGTAGAGCCGCTCGCCGGCACCGTCCAGCATCAGCACCATCGCGTGTTCGATGCCGAACTGCCGCTGCAGCCCGTCGAGCAGGGCCGCCAGCAGACCGTCGAGATCGGCCGCGCCGCACAGTTGCCCGGCGCAGGCCCGCAGCGCCGCCAGCAGATTGCGCCGCGGGGGCGGCGGCGGCAGGGTTTCGCCCGGCACCTGTTCGATGTCGAGCACGCGATAGACATCCGCGCCGAGGAGGCGGAACACGCCACTCATGCCGGTATGCGAGGCCACGCCCGCCAGCCGCGCCTTCATGTTCTCGAACAGCGCCCCGCTCTCTTCGGTGCGCAGGTACTGCACGGTCATGCGGTAGTGCGCCGCCGTACGCGGATCGATGACCGAGACGCGGGCATACGGCGAGGCGAGGATGTTGCGGCGGGTGGTGTTGAAGAACTGGTAGGACAGCGCGACGTGGTTCACATCCACGTACTGCACCTGCGACAGGTAGGCGACGTTGGGTGTGCCGTCGGGCGCGCAGGTGGCGATATTGCCCGGCACCACGCCTTCCAGGCATTCGCGGATCGCATCCAGCGTGATCATCCGCGGCGCCCCCCGAGCGGTTCGCCGGCCTGCGGACCGGGCGTCTGCGAGAACGCCGACAGCGGCGTGAAGCGCACCGCGACCAGTTCCCCCGGCGGTACCGCAAGCAGCGCGCGAACCAGCGCCTCGGTATGGCCGAAAGGCGCCAGCACCGCGGCAAAGGCCCGGCGGTAGCGTTCGACCCGGTCCTCGTCACCCGCTTCGACCGGCACCACCAGCGCGTCGCTGCCCTTCAACTGCACCGTGCGGTGGCTGGGCGGATCGCTGAACACCACGGCAATCATCCCGCTGCGGCGGACGCCTTCGAGCAGGTCGGCGGCTGCGCGCGCACCGAACAGCACGGTGACCTCGCGGCGATCGTCCGACACCCGGCAGCCGGTGGCGCGCGCCAGCGCCGGCAGGCCGCCCGGCCGGCAGGAGGCCGCGTTGATGGAGATGCCGCTGCTGATGAACTCGGCGTGGGCGGCATCCAGGATGGCGGGAATGGCGGGGGCGGGCGACATGATCGGTGAATGATAGCCAGCTTTCGCCGGGCTGCCATCCACCTCGCAGCGCCCCGCCTGCCCGCGGCCGCCACGGCCGCCTTACCCGCGGGGAATGCGCTCAGCCCTTGGGTGCCGGGAAGCGCACAACCGGGCCTTGCGGTTCCGTGCCCGGCGGCAGATAGGCCGGCGCGGCTTCGCCCGCGGGGCCGAGCGAGCGGACGAAACGGTAGATCGCGCGCAGGTCGCGGTCCGTCATCGTGCGCAGGCTGACACTCGGCATCGGCGGGCGGTAGGCGGCATGGCGCGCAGCCTTCACCCACGCGGCCTCCGACATCGCCGTCATCGACAGACGCAGGTTGGAGGGATAGGTGGTGCCCCACGGGCCGTTCCAGCCGAGCGCGTCGCCGGTCAACCAGGCGGCCTCCGGCACCTTGCCGTCCGACAGCGCATAGTTGGGGGTATGACAGTCATTGCAGCCGACAATCTGCACCAGGTAGCGACCGCGGTCGATCATCGCGGAATCGGGCGCGGCGGCGGCGCTGCCGGCAGCCAGCGCAAGCGCACAGGCGGCAGCGATGCGGGGGAACGGCATCAGCATGGGAAATCTCCTTGTGGTTTTGGTCGTTTCCGGCTGTTTTCCGGAACGCCGCGAGTGTGCGCCCGCTACCACAACGGAATTGCTAACAAATGCCGTTCGCAAGGCTAAAAAATTCTTAAGGCATCCCCCCGCCCTGCACCAGGCGCTCGGTGTACGCCTCCGCCGGCACCGGCTGGCCCACGACGTAGCCCTGGCACACATCGCAACCGCGCGCGGCCAAGTGCTCCCATCCGGCACGGTCCTCCACGCCTTCGGCCACCACTTCCAGTTCCAGATCGTGGGCGAGATCGATCGTCGAGCGCACGATCACCGCCGAATCCGGGTTGGAGAGCATGTCGTGCACGAAGGACTTGTCGATCTTGATCGCATCGACCGGGAGCTTCTGCAGATAGGCGAGCGAGGAATAGCCGGTGCCGAAATCGTCGATGAACAGTTCCACGCCGAGTTCGCGCAGGCGCGACAGGCAATCGAGGCTGCCTTGGGGGTCGTGCATCAACGCGCTCTCGGTCAGCTCGAACTGCGCGCTGCCCGGCTCGCCGCCCCAGGTGGCCAGCAGGTTGCGCACCCGTTCGAGCAGACGCGGATCGCGCAGGTCGCGCGCGGAGAGATTCACCGCCAGCGGCAGGTGCAGCCCGGCTTCGCGCCACACATATCCCTGGCGGAAAGCCGCCTGCATCACCCAGTCGGTCAGCGGCCCGATCAGGCCGCTGTGCTCGGCCAGGCCGATGAACTCGTCGGGCTGGATCAGGCCCAGCTGCGGATGCTGCCAGCGCACCAGCGCCTCCACGCCGCAGATCTCGCCGCTGGCGAAGCGCATCTTGGGCTGGCAGTAAAGGCGCAACTCGTTGTTGTCGATGGCGCGATGCAGATCGCCGATGAGCGCCAGCCGGCGCGCGCATTCGCGGTCGCGGCCGCCGGTGTAGAGCGCGAAGCCGCGCCCCTGCTGGCGGGCCTGGTGCATTGCGACGTTTGCGCGGCGGATCAGGGTGTCGGGCTCCGCGCCGTGGCCGGGGAAAACCGCGATCCCCACGCTGCAGCCGGCGTCGAGCATGACGTCGCCGCTGGCAACCGGGGCCAGCATGTCGGCGATGATCCGCTGCGCCGCCACCGCGGCCGCGCTCGCGTCGGCGCTGGGCAGCAGGATGGCGAACTCCGCCTCGCCCACCCGAGCGATGTTGGCGGGATCGGCCAGCGGGCCCGACAAGCGCACCGCCACCTCACACAGCAGCGCGTCGCCCTGCTGGTAGCCGAGGGTTTCATTGACGTCCTGGAAGCGGTCGATGCCTGTCATCAGCAGCGCGAACGGCCGGTGCGCCGCCTTCGCCGCCACGATCGCCTCGCTCAGCCGCAGGCGCAACCGCCAGCGGTTGGGCAGTCCGGTCAGCGTGTCCTGCTCGGCCATGCGCTTGATCGTGGCCTCCGCGGCCTCGCTGCGACGGCGCATGCGCAGGGTTTCGATGCCGAAGGCAAGATCGGCCGCCAACTCGCCCAACAGTTCAGCCTCGCCGGCATCGAAGGCGTCGGCCTCCGCCGCGGCGATGCTGAGGTTGCCGATGACTTCGCCGCCGACAAAGAGCGGGAAGGCGCTGACCGCCGCGTAGCCGCGCCGTATCGCCTCGGCACGCCAGGGCGCCAGGTCGGGATCGCTGAGGATGTTGCGCCCGATGCTCGGGCGTCCGCTGCGGATCGCGGTGCCGGTTGCGCTGCGGCCACGCTCGGTATCGGCCCAGGTCAGGCGGAGGTCTTCGAGATGCGGCCGGTCCACCCCGACCTCGGCCATGACATCGATGCCGCGTGCCTCATCGTGGCGGGCGTAGCCCACCCAGGCATAGCGGTAGCCGCCTTCTTCCACGATCACGCGGCAGATCGCGTCGAGCAGCGCTTGCTCGTCGGCGATGCGCACGAGCGCGCGATTGGCGGCACTGAGCGTGCGCCGCGCGCGGTCCACCCGGCGCAGTTCAGCTTCTGCCGCCGCGCGCTGGCTTGCGGAGCGCAGCGCGGCGATCCCGTACGCCAGGCTCTTCGCTGCCTCGTGCAACAGCGCGAGCTCCTCGGTGGCGAAACCCCCGCCGTCCGCTGTGCCCACGATCAGGCCGCCAATCAGCGCGGAACCGGCCCCCAGCGGGAGCACCGCCAAGCCACCGCCCTGCTCGCCGGGGGCAGGAGGCACCTGCCACGACCAGCCCAGCCGCAAGCGGCCGGTCAGGCCTTGCTCTTCGGCGCCGCCGCCATCAGGTGTGAGCGGCCGATCCCACAGTTCCCCGGCGGTGGCGCCCCACGATGCGACCACCTCCATGTGCTGGCCGTCCGCCTGTGGAAACGCGACCCAGACGCAGCAGTAGGCGCTGGGTGCGGCAACGATGCGGCAGACCTCGCGCAGCAGCAGGGCCTCGTCGCTCGTCTCGGAAATCAGCGCGTTTACCGAGCGCAACACGGTCAGCGCACGGGCCGGCCCCTGTACTCCCGCATCGGATCGCGTGCGCCGCATGCGGTTGGATGTGACATGCCCGGTCATTTGCGCCTCCTTTGCCGTCCACCGCGGGTGGAAGGACAGGTATACGGCCTTGGACGGGGGCGGACGCGAAAAGGTTGAGCGAAAATTCCGTCAAATCAAAACAAAACGCCCCTGCCGGCAACCCGGACAGGGGCGTTACATCGGCGGGCGGGCGCTCTTGGGCGCCCTGCTCCGGTCTCCCTACCTCTAAACCTTAAACTTCGACGGTATCGGCGACGCTCTTGAACTCTTCGATCTGGTCGAAGTTCATGTAGCGGTAGATATCGGCGGCCTTCTTGTTGACCACTTCCACCTGCGCCATGTACTCGGCCGGGGTCGGGATCTTGCCCAGCAGCGCGCACACCGCCGACAGTTCGGCCGAACCCAGATACACGCGGGTGTCGATGCCGAGACGGTTGGGGAAGTTGCGCGTCGAGGTCGACATCGCGGTGCTGCCCTTACGGATCTGCGCCTGGTTGCCCATGCACAGCGAGCAGCCCGGCATTTCCATGCGGGCGCCGGACTTGCCGAGCACGCCGTAGTAGCCTTCCTCGTTGAGGATCATCGCGTCCATCTTGGTGGGCGGGGCGATCCACAGGCGGGTCGGGATGTCGGACTTGCCGTCCAGCACCTTGCCGGCAGCGCGGAAGTGGCCGATGTTGGTCATGCACGAGCCGATGAAGACTTCGTCGATCTTGTCGCCGGCGACTTCGGACAGCAGCTTGACGTCGTCCGGGTCGTTCGGGCACGCGACGATCGGCTCCTTGATGTCGGCCAGATCGATCTCGATGACCGCGGCGTACTCGGCGTCGGCATCGCCCGACAGCAGTTCGCCGTTGGCGATCCAGTCTTCCATCGCCTTGATGCGGCGGCGCAGGGTGCGGGCATCCTGGTAGCCGTTGGCGATCATCCACTTCATCAGCGTGATGTTCGAGTTCATGTACTCGACGATCGGCGCCTTGTTGAGGTGGACCGTGCAGCCGGCGGCAGAGCGTTCGGCCGAGGCGTCGGTCAGTTCGAAGGCCTGTTCCACCTTCAGATCCGGCAGACCTTCGATTTCGAGGATGCGGCCGGAGAAGATGTTCTTCTTGCCCTTCTTCTCGACGGTCAGCAGGCCGGCCTTGATGGCGTACAGCGGGATCGCGTTGACCAGGTCACGCAGGGTGACGCCCGGCTGCATGGTGCCCTTGAAGCGCACCAGCACCGATTCCGGCATGTCGAGCGGCATCACGCCGGTGGCGGCGGCAAAGGCCACCAGGCCGGAACCCGCCGGGAAGGAGATGCCGATCGGGAAGCGGGTGTGGCTGTCGCCGCCGGTGCCGACGGTATCGGGCAGCAGCAGGCGGTTGAGCCAGGAGTGGATCACGCCGTCGCCCGGACGCAGGGCCACGCCGCCGCGGGTGCTGATGAAGCTCGGCAGCTCGCGGTGCATCTTCACGTCAACCAGCTTCGGGTAGGCCGCGGTGTGGCAGAAGGACTGCATCACCATGTCGGCGGAGAAGCCGAGGCAGGCGAGGTCCTTCAGTTCGTCGCGGGTCATCGGGCCGGTGGTGTCCTGCGAGCCGACGGTGGTCATCTTCGGTTCGCAGTAGGTGCCCGGGCGGATGCCCTGGCCTTCCGGCAGACCGCAGGCGCGGCCGACCATCTTCTGCGCCAGCGAGAAGCCCTTGCCGGTATCGACCGGCGCTTGCGGCAGGCGGAACAGCGTGGAAGGCGGCAGGCCCAGCGCTTCGCGCGCCTTGGCGGTGAGGCCGCGGCCGATGATCAGCGGAATGCGGCCGCCGGCGCGCACTTCGTCGAGGATCACCAGGGTCTTGAGCTGGCTTTCAGCGATCACGGCGCCGTTCTTGAGCGCGGTGACCTTGCCGGTGGCCTGGTCGACCTTCAGCTCGATCTCGTCGCCCATGTCCATCTGGCCGGCGTCGATTTCGATCGGCAGCGCACCGGCGTCTTCCATCGTGTTGAAGAAGATCGGGGCGATCTTCGAACCCAGGCACACCCCGCCGAAACGCTTGTTCGGCACGAAGGGGATGTCTTCGCCGGTGAACCACAGCACCGAGTTGGTGGCGGACTTGCGCGAGGAGCCGGTGCCGACCACGTCGCCCACGTAGGCGACGAGGTTGCCCTTGGCCTTGAGTTCTTCGAGGAACTTGACCGGGCCACGCACGCCCGGCTCTTCCGGGGTGATGCCCGGACGCGGGTTCTTCAGCATCGCCAGCGCGTGCAGCGGGATGTCCGGGCGGGACCAGGCATCCGGCGCCGGGGAAAGGTCGTCGGTGTTGGTTTCGCCGGTGACCTTGAACACGGTCAGCTTCTGCGAGGCCGGCACTTCCGGACGGCTGGTGAACCACTCGGCGTCGGCCCACGACTGCATCACGGCCTTGGCGTTGGCGTTGCCCTTTTCGGCCAGTTCCTTGACGTCGTGGAAGTAGTCGAACATCAGCAGCGTGGTCTTGAGGCCGGCGGCGGCGACAGCGCCCACTTCGGCATCGGCCAGCAGGTCGATCAGCGGCTTGATGTTGAAACCGCCGAGCATGGTGCCCAGCAGTTCGGTGGCCTTGGCGCGCGACACGAGGCCACAGGATTCTTCGCCCTTGGCGACCTTGGCCAGGAACTCGGCCTTCACCTTGGCGGCGTCGTCCACGCCGGCCGGCACACGGTGGGTCAGCAGTTCGACAAGGAAGGCTTCCTCGCCGGCGGGGGGATTCTTCAGCAGTTCGACCAGCTCGGCGGTCTGCTGCTTGGTCAGGGGCAGCGGCGGGATGCCGAGGGCGGCACGCTCGGCGACATGGGCACGGTAGGCTTCAAGCACGGCGACTTCCTTCCAGTTTCGTGACGGTGGCAAGGGCTCCGGCGCGGGGTTCGCCCGCACGGACGGACGGCATTATATGTCTTTTATAAGACTTGCGGTGCGACGCAGCAGAAAACTGCGCCGGCGGGCGCGATTCTACTCCGCGCACATTTCTCCACGATAGGCCAAAGGTGCGGGAATTCCAGTGTTTGGCGCGTGCACCGCGAGGGAACGTCCCCCCTGCGGGGAATGTCGCACCACAGTCCGCAGAACGGAACCGAGGGAGACCGATCATGGCCGTCACCGACATCGAGACACTCAGGCAGCAGACCCTCAAGACCTTCACCACGCCGGGCGGCGAGATCGGACGCTATTTCTCGCTGCCCGCGCTGGAAGCCGCGGGCATCGGCCCGGTGTCGCGCCTGCCGGTGTCGCTGCGCATCGTGCTCGAAGCGGTGCTGCGCCGCTGCGACGGACTCAAGGTGGACGTCGAACACGTCCGCCAGCTCGCCAACTGGGAACCGGGCGGCGAGCGCTGCGCCGAGATTCCCTTCGTGGTCGCGCGCGTGGTGCTGCAGGACTTCACCGGGGTGCCGCTGCTGTGCGATCTCGCGGCGATGCGGGACGTGGCCGCCGAACAGGGCCGCGACCCCAAGCGCATCGAACCGCTGGTGCCCGTCGATCTTGTCGTCGACCACTCGGTGCAGGTGGACCACTACGGCTCGCCGATCGCGCTGCGCCAGAACATGGAGCTGGAATTCGAGCGCAACCGCGAGCGCTACCAATTCCTCAAGTGGGGCATGCAGGCCTTCGACACCTTCGGCGTCGTCCCGCCGGGCATCGGCATCGTGCACCAGATCAACCTGGAGTATCTCTTCCGCGGCCTGCGCGAGGAAGGCGACCTCTACTATCCCGACACGCTGGTGGGCACCGACTCCCACACCACGATGATCAATGGCCTCGGTGTCGTGGGCTGGGGCGTGGGCGGCATCGAGGCCGAGGCCGCGATGCTCGGCCAGCCGGTGTATTTCCTCACGCCGGACGTGATCGGCGTGGAGCTGCGCGGCAAGCTGCCCGAAGGGGTGACGGCGACCGACCTCGTGCTGACCGTCACCGAGTTGCTGCGGCGCGAGAAAGTCGTCGGCAAATTTGTCGAGTTCTTCGGCGACGGCACGGCCAATCTCACCGTCACCGACCGCGCGACGATCGCCAACATGGCGCCGGAATACGGCGCGACCATGGGCTTCTTCCCGGTGGACGAAAAAACCGTGGCCTACATGCGCGGCACCGGGCGGGACGAGCGCAACTGCGCGCTGCTCGAGGCCTGGTTCCGCGCCCAGCAGATGTTCGGCGTGCCGCGCGCGGGCGAAATCGACTACACCCGCACGCTGGTGCTGGACCTCGCCACCATCACGCCTTCGGTCGCCGGCCCCAAGCGCCCGCAGGACCGTATTCCGCTGGGCGGGCTCGGCGCGCGCTTCACCGAACTGTTCTCGGCACCCACCGCCGCCAACGGCTTCGGCCGCCCCGCCGAGACGCTGCGCGAACGCGTGCCGAGCGGGCGCGAGAACATCGCGCTGGGCAACGGCGACGTGCTGATCGCCGCGATCACGTCCTGCACCAACACCAGCAACCCTGCGGTGCTGATCGCCGCCGGCCTGCTGGCGCGCAAGGCGGTCGAGGCCGGCCTGCGGGTGCAGCCGCACATCAAGACCTCGCTGGCGCCGGGTTCGCGCGTGGTGACCGACTATCTGGAAAAGGCCGGGCTGCTGGAGCCGCTGGCCGAACTCGGCTTCGCGCTGGCCGGCTATGGCTGCACCACCTGCATCGGCAATGCCGGCGACCTGGCGCCCGAATTCAACGAGACGATTTCGGCCCATCACCTGGTTGCCGCGGCGGTGCTGTCGGGCAACCGCAACTTCGAGGCCCGCATCCATCCGTCGATACGCGCCAACTTCCTCGCCTCGCCACCCCTGGTGGTCGCCTTCGCGCTCGCCGGCACGGTCAACATCGACCTCACCCGCGACCCGTTGGGCACCGGGCACAACGGCAAGCCGGTATTCCTGCGCGACCTGTGGCCCAGCTCGGACGAGATCGCCGCCGTGATGCCGCTCGCGATGGACCCGGCGAACTATCGTCAGCGCTATGCCGACCTCACCCGCGACCACGACTTGTGGAACGCAATCGCCGCGCCCGCCGGCCAACGCTACGACTGGCCGCCATCGACCTACATCGCGCGCCCGCCCTTCTTTACCGGCTTCGGCATGACGCCACAGCCCACCAGCGCGATCCGCAGCGCGCACGCGCTGCTGCTGCTTGGCGATTCGGTCACCACCGATCACATCTCGCCCGCGGGCTCCTTCCGCGAAACGACGCCCGCCGGGCAATGGCTGAGCGCGCAGGGCGTGGCGCGCAAGGATTTCAACTCCTACGGCTCGCGCCGCGGGCACCATGAAGTGATGATGCGCGGCACCTTCGCCAACGTGCGCATCCGCAACCTGATGCTGCCGGCCGACGGCGACGGCAACCGCGTCGAAGGCGGCTACACGCTGCTCGACGGCCAGCTGACCACGGTGTACGAGGCCGCGATGGCCTACCAGCAACGGGGCACGCCCACGCTGATCTTCGCCGGCGAGGAATATGGCACCGGCTCCTCGCGCGACTGGGCCGCCAAAGGCACCGCGCTGCTCGGCGTGCGCGCCGTCATCGCGCGCAGCTTCGAACGCATCCACCGCTCCAACCTCGTCGGCATGGGCGTGCTGCCGCTGCAGTTCAAGGGCGAGGACAGCTGGCCGGCGCTGGGGCTGGACGGCAGCGAGCAGTTCGACCTCGACGGACTGGACGGCGAACTGCGCCCGCTGCAGGACGTGACGCTGGTGATCCATCGCGCCGACGGCGACACCCGGCGCGTCGTCCTGCAATGCCGCATCGACACCCCGATCGAGGTCGAGTACTACCGCCACGGCGGCATCCTGCCCTACGTACTGCGCGAAATCCTGCGTTAGCCGGCGCGCGTGGCCTGCCCGCGCCGGCCCGGCCCACCCCGTCGCGGCAGGGAGACGGGGCCCAGCCCCCGTGCCGGCGGCGGAGGGTGGGCGGACACTGGAACTGGCGCGCAACAGCGGCACGATGCGGATTCCGGCGGGTCTGGACGGACGGGCCGCACGACGCACGATGCACGCCGCGCGGATGACCCCCGCCCGTCGGCGAGGCACAATCCGCGCTTTTCCTCCCTGCCCGCCCCAGCCGATGAAACCCGCCGACTGCCCCTGCGGCTCCGCTCGCCCGTTTGCCACGTGTTGCGGCCCCGCGCTCGACGGCAGCGCGCCCGCTGCGACCGCCGAAGCCCTGATGCGCTCGCGCTACACCGCCTACAGCCTTGGCCTGCGCGACTATCTGCTCACCACCTGGCACACGACCACCCGCCCCTCCGCCCTCGACCTCGACGAAACACCGCGTCCGAAGTGGATCGGCCTGCAGGTCAAATCGCACCGCGCGCTGGACGACGAGCACGCGGAAGTGGAGTTCATCGCCCGTTATCGCGTCGGCGGCCGCGCCCATCGCCTGCACGAAACCAGCCGTTTCGTGCGCGAGGGGGGTCGCTGGTACTACGTGGACGGGGATGTGCGCTGAGTGCGCCGGCAGCGCCAGCCGAGCGCCGCCCAGCCGATTCCGAACAAGGCCAGCGCCCCCGGTTCCGGCACGGTCAGCACGTCGCTGAAGTCGATGCGCCAGGATGCGATCGGAAGGAAGGTCGAGCGGCTCACGGTGTCGGACGTGAAAGTCTGCGTGCCGTCGGCGTCGTAGCTGTAGCGGATCAGCTCGTCGAAAGTCCTTATGTTGATGCTGCCCCCCAGCGCGGACGAGAAGCCGGTCGGCAACTCCTGCCCGTTCAGCTTTGCCAGCACCAGCCCGTCGTCGTCGATCTGGATCATGCTCTGTCCATACGCATGGCGACGGGAGGTCGGACGCCCCTGGTCGTCGTAGGTGTAGGTGACAGGCTGGAACTCGACCTCGTCGACCAGGAACAGATATCCGCCGCTCCCGCCGTTATAGGCGTCCGTCTGCCCATAGAGATTGCTGAGCACCATCCCCCCGGTGTTCAGCGTCTCGTTACCCCAGAACCCATTCACCGTGGCGGTGCTGCGCAGCCACGCCTCACCGGCGGACAAAGGGCCGGTGTAGGCGAATGCGAAGCCGTCGGTCGAGGCGTATTCGTCGGTGTAGCGGTCGAGATCCAGCGTGAAGGCGACGCTGCCGCTGACGGCGTTGACCGCCTGCGGTCCGTAGGTTGGCGAGAACACCGTCTGGCGGGTGACCGAGTCGTAGGACGACGAAGCGTCGAACTGGTGGGAGCCGGCTGTGGCGCCGGTAAAGCTGTAGGTGACCAGCGCCGCATTGACCGATCCGGCGGCGAGGACGATGGGGAGTGCGGTGAGGAGACGACACGGGCCATTCACAGCGCTTTCTCCTGGTGGTTGATGAGGGCCGGCACGCGCCGACGCAAAGCCGGCGCGAGCGTCGTGGTGAGCAAACGGCATTCCCGGCACTGCGCGCCCCACGCCGGCCTGAGCGGCACTGCGCTGCGCGCGCGACGAGGCCGCAGATCGGGCGCGGTTCCCGCCGGCGCCAGCGCTTTCGCCTGCCCGGGCGCCCCGGCTTCATTCCGGCGCGGCGTGTCGGGCGGCTTTACAGTCCGTTCTCGGCCAAGCGGCCAGGCCCTCGTCCCGGTGCGGCGCCCGGCGCCTGTTCCCCGCATATAATCGGGCGGTCCCGAATGCCGGTAGGCCGCGGAAAACCACAAGAAGAGAAACATGAACCTCGAGAAAGTCATCTTCGGCTTCTTTATCGTGCTGGCCGCCACGCTCAACTTCGGCTTTTTCGTCGGCGACATCGACAACCCGGCGCACCACGACATCTACGAGCTGTTTGCCGCCATCATCGTCAGCCTGATCGCGACGCTGCTGAAATTCGGCGACCGTACCCAGATCGGCGCAGTGCACCTCGCCACCAGTCTGGTGGCCGACCTGCAGCTGATCGCCGCGGCGATGGTGTGGGGTTACGCGGTGCACGTGACCGGCGACGGCATGACCGCCAAGGCCACCGCCAGCGTGGTGTCGCTGTCCGGCGGCGCGCTGTTCGCCAACATCGTCTCGGTCATCATCCTGATCGCCGAGACCATCATGCAGCGCCGTTGAGCGCCCCGCGATGACGCCGCTGCCGCGCCATCACAGCATCTTCTTCCTGATCATGCGGCGCATGCGGGCGCCGCTGATCCTGCTGATCGTCATCATCGCGATCTCGGTGCTCGGGCTCACGCTCGCGCCCGGCGTCGATGCCGACGGCAATCCGCACAAGCTCAGCTTCTTCCACGCGCTGTACTTCATCAGCTACACCGCCACCACGATCGGCTTCGGCGAAATCCCCTTTGCCTTTTCCGACCAGCAGCGGCTGTGGGTGCTGATCTGCATCTACATGTCGGTGATCGGCTGGGCCTATACGCTCGGTACGGTGTTCGCGCTGCTGGCCGACCGCAACCTGCAGCAGGCCTTCGCGATGCAGCGCTTCGTGGGGGCGGTGCGCAACCTGCGCGAACCCTTCTACCTGGTGTGCGGCTACGGTGAAACCGGCGGCCTGATCTGCGAGGCGCTCGACCGCATGGGCGTGCGCGCGGTGGTGGTGGAACTGGACGAGGCCAAGGTGGGCGAGATCGAGCTGCATAGCTACGCCGCAGACGTGCCCGCCATTGCGGCGGATGCCCGTAATCCCGAGATCCTCAAATTCGCCGGGCTCACGCATCCGCACTGCATCGGCGTGATCGCGCTGACCAACGACGACAGCGCCAACCTCGCGATCGCGATCGCCGCCCGCCTGCTGGCGCCCAAGCTCCCGGCGCTGTGCCGGGCGGAATCGCGCGACACCGCGGCCAACATGGCCTCGTTCGGCACCCGCCACATCATCAATCCGTTCGAGAAGTTCGCGGAATACCTCGGCCTCGCGCTGCACGCGCCCAACGCCTGGCATCTGCTCGGCTGGCTCACCGGCCTGCCCGGCACCGCGGTCGAGCGCCACCGCGACCCACCGCGCGGCAACTGGATCATCTGCGGCCATGGCCGTTTCGGCCGCCTGATGGCGCAGACCATGGAAGCGCAGGCGGTGCCGGTCACCATCATCGACCGCCAGCCGCCGCCCGAAGCCGACCAGCGCTGGATACAGGGCGACGGCACCGGCGCCGAAGCGCTGACGGCCGCCGGGGTGGATAGCGCGGTCGGGCTGGTGGCCTGCACCGGCTCCGATGTCGATAACCTGTCCGCGGCGGTCACCGCGCGCGAACTCAATCCCGGCCTGTTCGTCATCGTGCGCCAGAACCTGTATGTGAACCGCGCGCTGTTCGACGCCTACGACGCCGACATTGCCGTGGTGCCCAGCCAGATCATCGCCCACGAATGCCTCGCCATTCTCGGCACGCCGCTGCTCGCCCCGTTCCTCCAGGAGGTGCGACAGCGCGGCGAAGCGTGGAGCGCCGCCCTGCTCGACGACCTGACCACGCGCTACGGCTGGTCGGTGCCGATGATCTGGAGCGAGCGCATCAACCTGCTGCGCGCGCCCGCGCTGCAACAGCGCCTGATGGACGGCGAAACGGTACGGATTGCCGACGTGCTGCGCTCGCCCGCGGGGCGCGAGGAATCCCTGCCCTGCACCGTCGCCTACCTGCGCCGGGACGACGACGACCACGTCGTGATGCCGGGGCCGGACTGCCCGCTGCGCCCCGGCGACGAACTGCTGCTGATCGGGCTGCCGGAGGCGCGCAACGCGCTGTGCCTGACCCTGGCCTACGAACACACGCTCAACTACGTGCTCACCGGCAAGGACCTGCCCGGCGGCTGGGTATGGGAGCGCATCGCCGCCCATCGCAACCGCGCGGCGACCGCGCGCCGCGTGCTGCCGTAGGCCTGGCGGACGCTCAAGCGTCTTCGGCGCCCACCAGCACGATCTCCTCGGCGCCGAAGCGGACGCGCTGCCCGGGACGCAGCTTGGCGCGCTTGCGCGACTCGGGCCGGCCGTCCACCTTCACGGCACCGGCTTCCACCGCGGCATGGGCTTCGCCGCCGGACGACACGAGATTGGCGGCCTTCAGCAGTTGGTCGAGCTGGATGTAATCGCCGCGGACGGCAAAGCGGATGGACATTGTTACGGATTCCTTGAGCGGGCCGGCGCGCTGTGGGCCGGGATGGTCGTGTCACAATACGGCGATTGTCCCCCGCCCGAGGCTTACATGACCAGCGGCGCCCATCCGGAACCCGACCTGCTGACCCGCATCGACCTGTGCATCGCCGCCGCGCTCGAAAGCGGGGCCCTGCAGCCCATCCGCACCGAGCAGACCGAGGTGGTGGAGCGCGGCCTGCATTTCGCGGTGCGCTGGGTGTCGTCGCTGGCCCGCAAGGACGCGGCCCGCGTGGATGAAGTCACCCGCCGCAAGCCCGACTTCAACCCCTTCCTGCCGCCCGATCCGGCGCTGACCGTCGGGCCGGTGGGCGAGCACCACCTCGCGGTACTCAACAAGTACCCGGTGATCGAACGCCACCTGCTGATCGTCACGCGCGCGTTCGAAGCGCAGACCGCGCCGCTCACGCTGGACGACTTCGATGCGCTCGCGGCGGTCATGGGGCCGCACGGCGGGCTGGGCTTCTACAACGGCGGCGCCGACGCCGGCGCCAGCCAGCCGCACAAGCATCTGCAATGGATTCCGCACGGCCGCGGCCTGGCTGCCTTCACCGACCATCTGGCCGACATGGAAGCGGGCGAGGCGACCGCACTCGGGGCGCTCGAATGGGCGCACCTGTTCGTCAAGCTCGACGCCGGCCTGTGGCAGCGCCCGCAGCCCGGCGCCACGCTGCGCGAGGTCTTCGCGCAGGCCTGCCGCCGGCTGGGGCTCGACCCCGCCGCCAACCCGATGCCGCCCTACAACCTGCTGCTGACCCACGACCACCTGCTGCTGGTGCCCCGCCGCTGCGAAAAGTGGCAGGACATCTCGGTCAACGCGCTCGGCTACGCGGGCTCGCTGTTCGTGCGCCGCCCGGAGCAGATCGACGAATTGCGGGCAGTCGGCCCCTTGCGCTTGCTGGCCGAAGTCGCGCGGACCGGCGCCTGACCACGGGCGCCCTACTGCCTCACGCGGCGGCGCTGTCCGCCGGCGCCTGCGGCAACAGCGCCGGCAAGCCGATCCGCGCGCGCAGCTCATCGCACTTGGGATTGGGCTGGCCGTCGTCGAAATAGACCGGAAACTCGCGGCACGGCGTCGGCCGGTTCTCGTAGATGGTGCACCACACCTTTTCTCCGACCGTGCCGGCCAACGCGGAACAGCGGCGCGGAATCGAATTGCTGCCCTTCATGCAGCGCAGGTGCGGGGTGAGTTGCTCGGTCATGTCGGCCGGCACGAAGCCGCCCGGGGCGTCGTCGGCCTCGGCCCAGTAGAACGAGATTCGGAAGTGCGTGCAGCAGATGCCGCAGTCCAGACAGGGGTTGTAGGTTTCCATCGCGCAGCGCGCTCCACCGCAACAGTCGGGCAAATCAGGGTTCGAGAGAAGGCAGGCCGTAACGGGCGCGCGCACGGGTGCACGCGTCCTCGGCCATCCCCAGCGCCGCGTAGGGCGCGAAGTCGCGACAGGGCGAGGGGCGCTCGGGGTAGATCGTGCAGCGCACCGAACGGCCGATGTCGCCCGCCAGCGCGATGCAGCGCGGCGACGCGTCATCCGTGCCGCGCATCCGCACCAGCGTGGCGGTGACCGGCACCGTCATGTCCACCGGCACGCCCTCGGCGCCCAGGCTCATGCCGCCGCCGACGAGTTCCGCGCAGTGAAAATCGACGCGGAAGGCCGCGCAGCAGGCGCCGCAGCGGGTGCAATGATCCTCACGCATCGGCGCCGTGGCACTTCTTGTACTTTTTCCCGCTGCCGCAGGGACAGGGTTCGTTGCGACCTGGGCCGGCAGGCTTGGGCTGCGACGGCAGCTCCACCGCCACGGGCGTCGGCATCGCCAGTTCCAGCTCGCGCCAGTGGGCGACGATGTCGGAGACGCGCTCGCCCGCCTCTTCCAGCCAGCGCAGCCGCTCTTCGTCACCGGCAGCCGCAGCCTCGTCCGCGCCCCACGGCGCGAGGATGGCGTCGAGTTCCGCCCGCAGCGCTTCCGCCTCTGCTGCCGGCAGCGTCTTTTCCCAATCCTGCGGCCACAGTTCCAGCCCCTGGGCGAAGCCGGCCATCCACTCCTCGGCCAGCTTCAGGCTGTCGCCCTCGGCGATCGCGAAGCAGAACGGCTCCCAGCCCTCCTCTTCGTCGCCGATCGTGGTGACCAGCTCGTTGTAGTAGGACAGCACCAGCCGGATGGCGCGCTGCGCGCCGCTGCCGGAGCCGAAGCTGATCTCGTCGGCATGCGCCGACCACACCGCCGGCAGCCAGTTGGCGGTGGCAATCGGCACCGGGCTGGCGAGCACGCCGGCGAGAAAGCCGTCCAGCATCTCCAGGTCCATGCAGTCCTCCGGCACCATGTCCGAGGTCAGCATTTCCTCCAGCGCTTCGAAGTCTTCATCGCTCATCAGGTGAGCTTGGTCTGCAGCGGTACTCATCGGGATTCTCCAGAAACGGGTTCATCCCCCAGCTCGACGACGCAGCGATACAGCGCTTGGCCGGAGTCGCGGTACTTGCGCTCGAAGGGCGTCAGCGGCGAGGGGGCGTCGAAGGGCTCCCATGCCACGTGCCGCCCGAGGTTGCGGCCGAGCGCGAAGGCGAACTCTTCAATATAGACCTGCCAGTTGCTGCGGCACTCCAGCACGCCGCCCAGCCGCGGTATCCACGGAAATACCGGGTGGGCATGCCAACGGCGTGCAAGGTGGCCGATCTTGGGCCAGGGGTTGGGGTACAGGATGTAGTGACGCGCGAGCCGCAGCCCCGCGTCGGCAAGGAGGCGCCAGAAATCGACCAGATCGGCGCGCACGAAAACCAGGTTGCGCGGCATCAGCGCCTCCGGATAGGGCTTCTTGCGCGTCAGCCGGTCCTCCGACTGGTCGACACCGATCACCCAGTGATCGGGAAAGGCGCGCGCGATCTGGATGGTGCTGTGGCCCACGCCGCAGCCGGCGTCGAGGATCAGCGGTGCGCGCCGGTCCCAGCCGGCCAGCGCCGCCTCGAGCGCGGCGCGGTTGTAGTCGGCATAGGGCTTGCGGAACGGCTCCGTCCGGTGGCGATCCACCAGGCGGGCGAGATTCTCGTGCACGCCGGTCTGCGCGCTTTCTGGAATGCGGGAATTGGCGTAGCTCATGAATGCAGTGCTCGGGACAGAGGCGGCATCAGGCAGCGCGCAGCGCGGCCGCCATCGGCACGCCGTGCGCGGCCAGTACCGGGTCGATTTCCGCCAGATGGCGCAGGGCACGGATTTCGGCAAACAGGCTTTCGGCCTGCGGATAGCTGCGCCGCAGGAGGTTGAGCCACTGCTTGATCCGCCCCGGCACGAACGCCGCCCGCAGCTTGGCCCGGACCCGCACGCGAAAATCGCCCAGCAGATCCAGCACCGCGGCCCATTCCTCGGCGCGGACGGCCGGCTCCGGCGTTTCCAGTTCGCCGCGCCGGATCCGCCCCGCGAGGAAGGGATCGGCCACCGCGCCGCGCCCGAGCATCACGTCGGCCACGCCGGACACCGCGCGGCAGCGCCGCCAGTCGGCCGCGCTCCAGACCTCGCCGTTGGCCACCACCGGCACCCGCACTTCGCTGGCGATGCGGCCCACCCACTCCCAGTGCGCCGGCGGCCGGTAGCCCTGCTGCTTGGTACGCGCATGCACCACGAGTTCGGCAATCCCGCCATCGGCCAGGGCGCGGGCACAGTCGAGCGCGCGCCCGGCATCGGCGATGCCCAACCGCATCTTCGCGGTCAGCGGCATTTCGGGCGGCAGCGCGGCGCGCACGCTGCGGGCGATCTCGTGCAGCAGTTCGGGCTCGTCCAGCAGCGCCGCGCCACCGCGATGACGGTTGACGGTGGGGGCCGGACAGCCGAAGTTCAGATCCACCGCGGTGGGCGCCAGGCGCGCCAGCACCGCGGCGTTCGCGGCCAGCAGGGCAGGATCGGAACCGAGCAGTTGCACCCGCAGCGGGGTGCCACCCACGGTGCGGCTGCCGTTGTCCAGCTCGGGCGCGATCCGCCGGTAGGTCCGCGGCGGCAGCATTACGCCCGACACCCGCACGAACTCGGTGACCGCGCAGTCGTAGCGCGTGTCGCGCGTCAGCACGGCGCGCAACACGTCATCGAGCAGGCCTTCCATCGGGGCAAGCAGCAGACGCAAGATCGGGGCTTCCGGGAACGGGAAAACGCGCGATTGTAGTGCATCGCTCCGCGGCCAGCGCCAGCAACCTTGCGGTAGCGCGCCGACTCGCGGATAATCCCGTGTTTTCCACATCAGGGCGGCCACATTCACCGCCCGCTCGTACCAAGGACCGAACCATGAAAGCCGATATCCATCCGAAGTACGCGGAAGTGAACGTCACCTGCTCCTGCGGCCACGTCTTCACCACCCGCTCCACGCTCGGCAAGCCGGAACTGCACGTCGAAGTGTGCGCCGCCTGCCACCCGTTCTACACCGGCAAGCAGAAGATCGTCGATACCGCCGGCCGTGTCGAACGCTTCCGCCAGAAGTACGGCAACGTGCAGCGCCTGGGCTGATCCGCCCGCCGGCGAGCCTCGCGCCGCCGGTTCATTTGCAGAAAAGGCAGCCACGGCTGCCTTTTTTGTTGCGCGGGCGCATCGTCGCCCGCGGCGGGCACCGCTAAAATCCAGCCCCCGAAGCCCCCGTTTTCAGCCGCGGCACCCGCGCCAAACGGGGGCCGTGCACACCAGCTCACGCCCAACCAGAACAAGCATGACAAGCGACGTGTCCGAAACATCCCTGCTGAAGCGACGCATCTACGGCACGCTCGGCCTCAGTGTGCTGGTCCTGCTCTACCTGCTCGTCGGCCTGACCGGACACGACCCCTGGCGCGGAGACGATGCGCGCTACTTCGGTCCCATCCACGCGATCCTTCAGGGCGAAGGCTGGCTGTTCCCGCACATCGCCGGCGAACCCTTCGCCGACTTCCCGCCGCTGTACTACTGGACCGCCGCCGCCCTGGCGTGGGCCTTCAAGCTGGTACTGCCATTACACGACGGCGCCCGGCTCGCCAGCGCGCTGTTTACCGCCCTCGCGATCTACTGGATCGCTCGCGCTGCCGAACGCCTGCACGGCCGCCCGGCGCGCACCCCGGCGGCCATGCTCACGCTCGGCTCGCTCGGCCTGGTACTGCACGCACACGAAACCCAGCCCATGATCGCGCTGATGGCGATGCTGGCCCTGGTGCTGGCCGGCCTCGCGCGCGTGCCGCGCGAACCGCTCGCCGGCGGCCTGCAAGCCGGCGCCGGCGCCGCCCTCGCGGTGCTGGCGGGCGGACTGCCGGGCGCCATTCTGACCATCCCGCTGTTTCCGCTCGCGATCGCCGCCAGCCCCGACTGCCGCGACCCGCGCAGCAGCGGCGGGCTGGTGGCGGGCCTGTCGCTCGCACTCGGGCTGGGCGCGCTGTGGCCGGTCGCGGTACATATCGTCGCGCCGGAGTTGCTTTCGCTGTGGCTGCGCGAGGAATGGCGCCAGCTCTCGGAAGGACCGCTCTCCCTCGACGAGACAGGGCGGCTGCTCGAGCTGATCGGTTGGTTCGTCTGGCCCTTGTGGCCGATCGCGCTATGGGGCCTGTGGCGAGGCCGCCGTCGTATCACCGCGCTGCAGTGGATGCTGCCGCTGCTGTCGCTGCTGCTGACTGTCGGCCTGCTCTATGCCACCGGCGACGTCTCGCCAACCGCAGCGCTTCCCTTGATCCCGGCGGTCGCGCTGCTGGCCGCCGGCGGTGCGCCCACCCTGCGGCGCGGCGCGGCCAACGCGTTCGACTGGTTCGCGGTCATGACTTTCGCCGTGTTCGCGGTGCTGGTCTGGATCGCCTGGACCGCCCAGGTCTTCGCCTGGCCGCCGGGGCTGGCGCGTCACGTTGCGAAGGTGATGCCCAACTTCGTGCTGCACGGCGGCCTGGGTCAGGCCGTCCTCGCCGGGAGCATCTGCCTGGCGTGGATCGCCCTGGTGTGGCAACTGCCTCGCAGCACGTCGCGCGGCCCGGCCGCCTGGGCGCTGGGCATGACGATGCTGTGGTGCGTCGCGGTGGTGCTGCTGATGCCCTGGTTCGATTACGGGCGCAGCTATCGCCCAGCGGCGCGTGCGCTCGCCGCCGCACTCGAACGCCATCCGGAAGACTGCATCGCGACGACCGGCCTGCCCGATGCGGTGCGCAGCTCCCTCGACTACTACGCTGGCATACGGACGATGCCGATCCGCGGCAACAGCACGAGTTGCAGGTTGTTACTCATCTACGAGGAGCGCCGCCCCGGCGCGCAGGCGCCTGCGCCTGAATGGCATACAATCTGGGAGTACCGCCGGGGTGGCGGAAAGCAACTCGAAATCTTCCGGCTCTATCGCCGCCAGTCATCGTGACCGACACCTTTACTCCTCCTCAGCGTCTTCCGGTCTGGTCCTCTCTCGAGCAACACGCGGCGCGCCTGGGCGCGACCCGCGTGCGCACGCTGTTCGACACCGACGCCGGCCGCTTCCAGCGCCTTTCGCGCAGCGTTTGCGGTCTTACGGTCGATTTCTCCAAGCAGCGCCTTGACGCCGCGACGCTTGCCGACCTGCTCGAACTCGCCTCGGCCGCCGGCCTTCAGGACGGCATCGCCGGGCTGTTCGGGGCCGCGCAGATGAACTTCACCGAAGGTCGCGCCGCGCTGCACATGGCGCTCCGCGGCAGTTGCCCCGCACCAGGCGGCGAAGATGTCACGCGCTATTTCCGCGAGGCGCGCAGTTTCGCGCGCGCGCTGCGCGAAGGCGGCATCAAGGGCGCAACCGGCAAGTCGATCAACCATGTCATCAACCTCGGCATCGGCGGCTCGGACCTCGGCCCGCGCATGGTGTTCGAGGCCCTGGCGCACACCCACCGGCCGGTCAAGGTGGATTTCGTGGCCAACATCGACCCGCGCGACCTGGACGAAGCGCTCGCCGGCGTGGATCCGGAGCGCACACTTTTCATCGTCTCGTCGAAGAGCTTCGGCACTGCCGAAACGCTCTCCAACGCCACTGCCGCCCGTGCCTGGCTGGCCTCCACGCTGCCGGCCCGGGTGTCGGACGACGCCCTCGCCGTCCATTTCGCGGCCGTCAGCAATGCAACCGCCAGCGCCGCCGCCTTCGGCATTCCGCCGGAGCGGGTGTTTCCGCTGCCGGAATGGGTAGGCGGCCGGTACTCGGTGTGGTCGGCCATCGGTCTGCCGCTGCTGATCGCCTTTGGCGAAGCCGGCTTCGACGCTTTCCTCGCCGGCGGTCGCGACCTGGACCAGCACTTCCTTAAAGCCCCGCTCGCCGACAACCTACCGGTGCTGATGGGGCTGGTCGGGCTATGGAATACCGACTTTCTCGGCCTCGAGACCTTGGCGGTGCTGCCCTACGCCCACGGCCTGCGCAACTTCGCGATGTGGCTGCAGCAGCTCGAAATGGAAAGCAACGGCAAGCGGACGCTGCGCAACGGAGAAGCCAGCGCGGTGCAGACCTCGCCGGTGGTATGGGGTGGCGTAGGCACGGTGGGCCAGCACGCGTTCCACCAGCTTTTCTACCAGGGCACGCGCACCATCCCGATGGACTTCATCGTGCCGGTGGGTGACGACGATCCGCGCCAGCGCGGGCTGGTGGACAACGCGTTCGCACAGGCCGCCGCGCTGATGAACGGGCGTGACCTCGCCACCGCCACGGCGGCACTTGCGGCCAAGGGGATGACGCCCGACGAGGTGGAGCGCCTCGCCCCTCATCTCGTGTGTCCCGGCAACCAGCCCAGCACGACGATCCTGCTGCCGCAACTCGACGCCTATCACCTCGGCGCGCTGCTTGCGTTGTACGAACACAAGGTATTCGTCCAGGGCTGGATCTGGGGCATCAACAGCTTCGACCAGTACGGCGTGGAACTCGGCAAGGAAATGGCGCGGGCGCTGGCGCAAGGTGGCAGCGCCGAGTGCGATGCTTCGACCGCCGGCCTGATGGCCGCCGCAGCGGCCCTCAGGGCCTCGAACCGCGCCCGCTGAGGGGCGGTTCGACAGCGGGAGAGGTCAGGCAAGCCGCAGGAAATTGTCGCGGTAGTGGCGGAGTTCGCCGATCGACTCGTGGATGTCGGCGAGCGCCTCGTGCTTGCCCTTCTTGTCCACGCCCTTGTACACCTCCGGACGCCAGCGCTTCGCAAGCTCCTTCAGCGTCGAAACATCCAGGTTGCGGTAGTGGAACCACGCTTCGAAAGCCGGCATGTACCGCGCCAGGAAGCGACGATCCTGACAGATCGAGTTGCCGCACATCGGCGAGGTACGCGCCGGCACCCACTCCTGCAGGAAGGCCAGCATCCGCGCCTCGGCCTCGGCCTCGGACACGGTCGACGCCCGCACCCGGTCGATCAGGCCCGATTTGCCGTGGGTGTTCTTGTTCCAGTCGTCCATCGCGTCCAGGACGGATTCCGGCTGATGCACCGCGATGACCGGCGCTTCCGCGATCGTGTTGAGCTGACTATCGGTGATGACCAGCGCGATCTCGATGATGCGGTCGCGGTCGGGCTCCAGCCCGGTCATCTCCATGTCGAGCCATATCAGGTGGTTGGGGTCCTGTGCCATAATCTTTCGGCCTTTTCAGCGATTTTCAGCGAAACAATGAAGGGGCCGATTGTGTCACAGAACCGCAGCGGCAGCCCGCCCCGCCATCCGCGGCGGTTCCCGGGCAAGTGCGCGTCGCCTCGCGGCCGCTCCGCTCCGGTTTCCGCCCTTCGCAGCCCCTTCCAACTTCGCCCTCACCCGCCCGGATGACCGCCGACGCCTTCTCCCTGCTTTTCGTCACCTTCCTGCTGCTTGGCGTGCTTGCGCGCGGCGGCCTGATGTTGCGCCAGATCCGCCATGTACGCGCACGCCGCGACGAGGTGCCCGCCGCCTTCGCGCAGGACATCAGCCTCGACAGCCACCGCCGCGCCGCCGACTACACCTGCGCCCGGATGCGCCTGGCGCTGGCCGACACCGTCACCGGCGCACTGCTTGCACTGGTATTGACGCTGGGTGGCGGACTGCAGGCCATCCACGACACCTGGGCGCGGCTTTTCGATGCGGGGGGCATTGCGCACGGCACCGCGCTGCTCGCCTCGCTCGCCGTCGTCGGCTGGGTGGTCGAACTGCCCTTCGGCCTCTATCGCACCTTCGTCGTCGAGAAGCGCTTCGGCTTCAACCGCATGACGCCCGCGCTGTTCGTTGCCGACACGATCAAGAGCACCGCCCTCGCCGCGTTGATCGGGTTGCCCCTGCTGGGCGGCGTACTGTGGTTGATGGGCGCGATGGGCGCGCTGTGGTGGCTGTGGGTGTGGGCGGTATGGATGGCCTTCAACCTGCTGGTGCTGCTGGTATGGCCCACCTTCATCGCGCCGCTGTTCAACACCTTCACGCCGCTTGCGGACGAGGCGCTCAAGGCGCGCGTCGAAGCCCTGCTCGCCCGTTGCGGCTTCCAGTCGAAAGGCCTGTTCGTGATGGACGGCTCGCGGCGCTCGGCGCACGGCAATGCCTACTTCACCGGCTTTGGGGCCTCCAAGCGCA
This sequence comes from Azoarcus olearius, assembly GCF_001682385.1. NCBI lineage: Bacteria > Pseudomonadati > Pseudomonadota > Betaproteobacteria > Rhodocyclales > Zoogloeaceae > Azoarcus > Azoarcus olearius. The sequence goes on along the minus strand of NZ_CP016210.1, from coordinate 1,745,153 downwards.
TCGTGTTCTTCGACACGCTGCTCGCCAAGCTGCAGCCCGAAGAGGTCGAAGCGGTGCTCGCGCACGAACTCGGTCACTTCCGCCACCATCACATCTTCAAGCGGCTGGCGGTGCTCGCCCCCGCCGCGCTCGCGCTGTTCGCGCTGCTCGGCGGGTTGATGCAGACAGACTGGTTCTACGCCGGCCTGGGCGTGAACAGCGCTGGCACCGCGATGGCCCTGGCGCTGTTCTCCCTGGTGCTGCCGGCCTTCAGCTTTCCGTTCGTGCCACTCGCCAGCCACTGGTCGCGCACGCACGAATTCGAGGCCGACCGCTACGCTGCCCGGCAGGCGAGCGCCGGCCACCTGGTCGCCGCGCTGGTCAAGCTGTACCGCGACAACGCCGCCACGCTGACACCCGATCCGCTGTATTCGAGCGTATTCGATTCGCACCCGCCGGCGGCGGTCCGCATCCTGCGGCTGCAGGCGCAGGGTCGCTGAGGTGGGCAAACCCGCGGCACGCACCCGCAGCAACGCCGCTGCCACCACGCCGGGCACCATTACCGCCGCGTTCGGGCGGCACTACGAGGTGGAGACGGCCGAGGGCCGCATCCAGTGCTATCCGCGCGGCAAGAAAAGCGTGTTCGCCTGCGGTGACGAGGTCGAGGTCCTGCCCGGCGGCGACGGCCAGGGCGTCATCGAGCAGCTGCAGCCGCGTCGTAACCTGCTGTGGCGCTCGGACGCCTTTCGCGAAAAGCTGATCGCGGCCAATCTCAGCCACGTCGTCATCGTCGTCGCCACCGAACCGGGCTTCTCGGATCTGCTGGTATCGCGCTGTATCGCCGCGGCGGAACATCAGGACATCGTGCCGCTGATCGTGCTGAACAAGGCCGATCTTGCATCGCGGCTGGAAAGCGCGCGCGCACAGCTGGCCCCCTTCGCGGCGCTCGGCTACGAAATCGTCGAGACGAACGCGCTCGGCGATCCCGCGACGCTGCGCGACCGTCTGTTCGACCGCCGCAGCATCCTCGTCGGCCAGTCGGGGATGGGCAAATCCACCCTCACCAACGCCCTCGTACCGGAAGCGCGCGCGGTCACGCGGGAGATCTCCACCGCGCTCGACACCGGCAAGCACACCACCACCTTCGCCCGGCTGTATGCACTCGGCCTCGAAGGCTGGCTGATCGACAGCCCCGGCCTGCAGGCCTTCGGGCTCGCCCATCTGACGCCCGAGAGTCTGGCCGAGAGCTTCATCGAATTCCGCCCGCTGCTCGGGCACTGCCGCTTCCGCGACTGTCGCCACGAAGCCGAACCCGGGTGCGCGCTGCTCGCCGCGGTCGAACGCGGCGAAATCCATCCCCGGCGCTTCGAGCACTACCGGACCATCCGCGAGGAGATCGCGACCGCCCGTAAACTGAATCCGGGCTGGTAGGCAAAGCCCCCAGCCCGGATTCAACGGCGCCTCGCTACCGGGCGTCTTACGACACCGGCACCAGGAAGTCGTCCGCGATGCGGTTGCCGAGTTCCTGCACGCGCGCCAGCAGGCGGGTGACGTAGTTGTGCAGCCCGCCGCGCACGATGTCCTCAACCCGCGAGAAGCGCAGCTGCGCTTCCAGCTCGCCAGCCTGGCGCTCGGTTTCCCTGGACTGGGCATTGGAGACGCGCTGCAGGTTGGAATACACCTCCTTCATGCAGCGCGCGAGCGAACGCGGCATGTCGGCGCGCAGCAGCAGCAGTTCGGCGACACGCGCGGGGGTGATCAGGTCGCGGTACACCTTGCGGTACACCTCGAAGGCGGACACCGAGCGCAGCAGCGCGCTCCATTGGTAGTAGTCCGCGGCCCCCCCCTCAACCTCGCCGGCCGGCAACAGCAGCTGGTACTTCACGTCGAGGATGCGCGCGGTGTTGTCGGCGCGTTCCAGGAAAGTGCCGATACGGATGAAGCGCAGCGACTCGTCCTGCAGCATGGTGCCGATGGTGACGCCGCGCGACAGGTGCGAGCGGTACTTCACCCACTCGAAGAACTCGCTCGCACCGACGTCGGCGAATTGCTCGGGCGTGAAGTCACGCATCTTCAACCAGGTGCCGTTGGTGGTCTCCCACAGCTCGGAGGTCAGCGTGCCGCGCACCGCGTGGGCGTTCTCGCGCGCCGCGCGCAGGCAGTTGCGGATGCTGGAGAGGTTCTCCGGGTCGAAGATCATGAACTCCAGCACGTTGTCCGGGGTGATCTCCGCGTGGCGGTGGTGGAAGGCGCCCTCCAGACCCATGATGCGCAGCGTGGCGCCCCAGGCCTGCTCTTCCTGCGCCTTCGACTGCGGCATCATCGACATGCGGTGATTGACATCGAGGACGCGGGCGATGTTTTCGGCCCGCTCCATGTAACGGGCCATCCAGTAGAGGTGATCGGCAGTACGGCTCAGCATGTTGTTTTCCCCTTGATCCCCGATCAGGCTTCCAGCACCCAGGTGTCCTTGGTGCCGCCGCCCTGCGACGAATTGACCACCAGCGAACCCTCGCGCAGCGCAACGCGCGTGAGCCCGCCCGGGATCAACTGGATGTCCTCGCCCGACAGCACGAAGGGCCGCAGGTCGATGTGGCGCGGCGCGATGCCGGCGTCCACAAACGTCGGGCAAGCCGACAGCGCCAGCGTGGGCTGGGCGATGTAACGCTCCGGGTACTTCACCAGCACTTCGCGGAAAGCCTCGATCTCCGCCCGGGTCGACGCGGGGCCGACCAGCATCCCGTAGCCGCCGGCGCCGTGCACTTCCTTCACCACCAACTCGGCCAGGTGATCCAGCACATAGGCCAGATCGTCCTTCTTGCGGCACATGTAGGTCGGTACGTTGTGCAGGATCGGTTCTTCGCCGAGGTAGAAGCGGATCATCTCGGGCACGTACGGGTAGATGGACTTGTCGTCCGCCACGCCACTGCCGATCGCGTTCGACAGCGTCACGCGGCCGGCCTGGTAGGCCTTGAGGATGCCTGGCACGCCGAGCACGGAATCGGAGCGGAAAGCCTGCGGATCGAGGAAGTCGTCGTCCACCCGGCGGTAGATCACGTCCACCCGCTGCGGCCCCTGCGTGGTGCGCATGTAGACCTGGTCGTCCTTGACGAACATGTCCTGGCCTTCGACCAGTTCCACCCCCATCTGCTGGGCGAGGAAGGCGTGTTCGAAATACGCGCTGTTGTAGGCGCCCGGCGTCAACACCACAACGGTGGGATCGGTGACGCCCACCGGCGCCACGCTGCGCAGCGTGTTGAGCAGCATGTCGGGGTAGCGGTCCACCGGGGCGACGCGGTAGCGCGAGAACAGCCGCGGGAAGAGCCGCATCATCATCTTGCGGTTCTCGAGCATGTAGGACACGCCCGAGGGCACGCGCAGGTTGTCTTCCAGCACGTAGAACTCGCCCGCGCCGGCACGCACGATGTCCACGCCGGCGATATGGGCGTAGATGTCGCGCGGCACATCGACACCCTGCATCACCTTGCGGTACTGGGCATTGTTGAGCACCTGCTCGGCCGGAATCTTGCCGGCCTTGAGGATGTCCTGCTTGTGATAGATGTCGTGGATGAACAGGTTCAGCGCCTTCACGCGCTGCTTCAGGCCCGCCGCGAGATCACCCCATTCATGCGCCGGGATGATGCGCGGGATGATGTCGAAGGGAATCAGCCGCTCGGTGCCCGCCCCCTCGCCATAGACCGCGAAGGTGATGCCGTAACGGTGGAACAGCGCATCCGCCTCTGCCCGCTTCTGTGCCAGCCTCTCCTCTGGCATCTCGGACAGCCACGCGGCGTAGGACGCGTAGTGCGGCCGCACCCGACCGGCATCGTCGGTCATTTCGTTGTAGAAGTTCTTGATGGTCATGGCGTTGCGCCCGCCTTTTCTGGTGTTGAATCGTTTCGCTACCGGTCAGCGAAAAGCATGCCAGCCTGTCATGACACGCTTCCCTCAAGCGCGACATGGTTTTTGACAACAGAATGCACCATGACGGTGCATAAAGCGGTACTGATTTCGGTCCGCTGGTGCATGCCGGCACCAGCGTCCTTCAGCCTTCGCGCAGGAAGTCGCGTACCACCGCGATCTGATCCTCGGCCATCAGCATGGGCGCATGACCGACGCCCGGGAATTCCACGGTGCGGGCGCGCGGGCCGCGTTCGCCCATGGCCTGCAGGGTCGACGCCTCCAGCAGGTCGGACTCGGCGCCGCGCAAGGCCAGGGTGGGACAGCGCACGTGGTCGTAGACCGTCCACAGGTCCACGTCGACCAGCAGCGGCGTCTGGCGGAAGACCTCGCCGATGCCCGGGTCGTAAATCATCGCGAAGCCGCCCTCGACCGGGCGCACCGAAAACCGCGTGAGGTGCTGCCACTGCGCGTCGGTCAGCGGACCGAAGGGTGCGCTCACCTCGCGGATGTAGGCCTCGGCTGCGGCCATCGTCGGAAAGCGCGGCGCGCTGCCCACGTACTGCCCGATCCGGCGCAGAGAGGCGGCGGTGATCACCGGACCGACGTCGTTGAGCACCAGCCGGGTGATCGGGCTGTGCGGCTGGCTGGCGATCAGCATGCCGATGAGGCCGCCCATCGAGGTGCCCACCCAATGCACCTGCGGCACGTCGAGACGCGCGATCAGCGTGACCATGTCGGCGACATAGAGCGGAAAGCCGTAGTCCGCCTTCACGCCCAGCCAGTCGCTGCGGCCGCGGCCGACCACATCGGGACAGACGACGCGGTAGTCACGCGCCAGCACGCGCGCGAGGTCGTCGAAATCGCGGCCGTTGCGGGTGAGACCGTGCGCGCAGATCACCACCCGCGGGTTACGCGGGTCCCCCCATTCGGTGTAGGCCATACGGTGCAGGCCGTGGGGGCCGATGCACTGCACCGAGCGTTCGCGCAGACCGTAATCGCGACCGCTGACCGGGGCGGGTTGGAACAGGCGGCGCAGTGCGGACAGCAGGCTCATGGCGGCTCGCGGCGGACGGGTCGATGACGGTTGCGAGTCTAGCACCGCGTTCGCGGCATGACCTTCGGCTAGCGTCCATGCCAGTAGCGCGGGGCGGATTCGCGCGCGGCGTTCACGGTGACGCCCGATCCGTCGACCTCGATGGCGATGGCACCCTGGCTGTCGGTGCGCCAGTTGCGGGCGCCGGCCTCGGCCCAGCGTGCCCACACCATCGGGTGGGGGTGGCCGAACATGTTGCGGTAGCCGACCGAGAACACCGCGGCCTCCGGCAGCACGGCGTCGACGAAGGCGGGAGACGACGAACTGCGGCTGCCGTGGTGGGCGACGACGATGACCGAGCTGGCAAGCACCGCGGCATCACCCCTGACCAGCCCCGCCTCGGCGCGCTGCTCGATGTCACCCACCAACAGCAGCGAGCCGCCTCCGGCAGCGATCCGCAGCACGCAGGAGTCGTCGTTGTTGCGCCGCGCCGGTCCGCGCCCCGCGACGGGATGGAGAACCTGGAAACCCACGTCGTCCCAGGCCCACTGTTCGCCGGCAGCGCAGGCCCGCGCCGGCACCCCGGCGGCCGGCACAAAACCGGCGCCCTCGCCCGCCAGGACCTCGTCCACCGCGATCGACTCCAGTACGCTGCCGGCGCCACCGGAATGATCCGCGTCGTCGTGCGACAGCACCAGCGCATCGAGCCGCGCCACGCCATTCGCTGCCAGATACGGCAGCACGACGCGCTCGCCGGCGTCCGACAAGGGACCATAGGGCGGCCCGGCGTCGTAGAGCAGATCGTGGGTAGCCGTCTGCACGTGCACTGCCAAGCCGTTGCCGACGTCGAGCACCGTCGCGCGAAAGCTGCCGGGCGCGGGGCGCGGCGGCTGCCATCCGAGCAGCAGCCCCACCATCAGCAGCGCGCCGGCACGCCCCGGCAGCGGGCGCGGCAACAGCCACATCCAGGCGCCCACCGCGCCCGCCGCGAGCGCCCAGCCCGGCGCGGCCGCCTGACGCCACAGCGCGAAGGGAAGATCGGCGAGCAGCACCGACCAGTCCATCACGCGGGCCGTCACCCAATGCGCGGCCTCCAGCAGCAGGTCCCACGGCAGGACCATCGCCAGCAGGGCCAGGGGCGTGACGACGAAACTGACGAGCGGAATCGCCACCGCATTGGCCAGCGGGGAAACCAGCGGAAACGAATGGAACAGCGCCACCAGCAGCGGTACGGTGGCCAGCGTGATGCCAAGCTGGAGGCGCACCGCCGCGCTCCAGCGCGCCGCCGGACCGATCCGCCCGCCGGCGAGCACGAGGATCGCCCCGACCGCCCCGAACGACAGCCAGAACCCGGCAGCCAGCACCGCCCACGGGTCGACCAGCAGCACGCCCAGCACCGCGAGCGCAAGCACCCGGCTGGGCGCCACCTCGCGCCCGAGCATCAGCGCGATGGCGGCCATGCTGAGCATGATCGCCGCGCGCTGCACAGGGATGCCCATGCCCGCAAGCAGACCATAGCCCAAGGCCGCCGCGAGGCCGGCGAGCACGCCCGCCTTGCGTGCCGGCAAGCGCAACACCAGCGCCGGTACACGCCGCCACAACAGATTGACGAGGCCGCCGGCGAGCAGCGCGATCAAGGAGATGTGCATGCCGGAAATCGACACCAGGTGGGCGATGCCGGTGCGCCGGAAGACCTCCCACTGCTCGGCCGGAATTGCGCGCTGGTCGCCCACCGCAAGCGCAACCAGGATGCCGGCGTAGGGCGCCTCTCCCAGCGCCGCGAGAAAGCGGTCGCGAACCGCGGCACGCACGCGATGCACCCTGGTCATCCACCCGCCGGCGTCTTCGTGCAGGCGGCGTGGCGCGGGCTGCGCCCGCACGTAGCCGGTCGCGCGCACGCCGCGCTCCAGCAGCCAGGCTTCGTAATCGAATCCCGCCGGATTCACGAATCCGTGCGGCCGCTTCAGCCGCAGTGTGAATGCCCAGCGTTCGCCCGGGAGAAGCCGCGGCAGCGGGCTGTCGTCGTCGCGGCCCCGATACCACGACACCTGCACCCGCGACGGCACCGGCCCCTCGGCGGACTCAACCGCGAGCGTGAAACGCACCCCTTCGCCAAAGGACTGCGGCAGGTCGTCGATCACCCCCACCATCGGCACGTCCCGCCCTTCCCACGCCATCGGCAAGACGTCCGCCAGGCGGTCGTCGGCGCGCAGCGCGGCGCCGATGAAGCCGGCGAGTGCGGCGGCCGCCATCAGGCTCAGGCGGGCGGCGCGCCCTCTGCCGCGCAGCACTGCCGCCAGGCCCACCGCGGCGGCAAGCGCTGCGGCCACCCAAACCACTGTGACGGCCGTCGGCAGTTCGGGTTGAAGCTGCAGCGCCGCGGTTCCGAGCGCAAACATGAAAATTGACATTCGCATAATCCGCGATCATGCCAACGGGATGAACAACGAGGCAAGCGTGGGCGGCGCCCGCGCTGGGCTAGAATCGGGGCAAATCCATGCGCAAGATACTCAAGCAATTCCTGCCGAAGCACGACACGGTGAGCGAGAACCGCTGGCTGCGGCCGTTCGCGAACTCGCTGCTGCACCCTCGCCTGTGGCACCTCAACCGCCACTCCGCCGCCGGCGCGGTGGCGGTGGGCCTGTTCTGCGGGCTGATTCCCGGGCCGTTCCAGATGCCGGCAGCGGCGCTGCTATGCGTGCTGCTGCGGGTGAACCTGCCGCTGGCGTTGCTGACCACGCTGTACACCAACCCGCTCACGCTGGTGCCGCTCTACATCCTCGCTTTCAACCTCGGCGCCTGGGTCATGGGGGGCGAGCACGCCTTCGCCGCCCCGCCAGAGCTGGCGGGCATGGGCATCGGCACCTGGATTTCCGCGCTGGGCGACTGGATGGTGGCGCTGGGCAAGCCCCTCGCGCTCGGCCTGGTACTGCTCGCCGCCATCCTGTCGGTGGCGGGCTACATGGGGGTCAAGGCCGGCTGGCGCTGGTGGCTGATCCGCCACTGGCGGCGGCGCGCGGCGCGCCGCCGCACGCACGACTAAACCAGTACGCCGTCCTGCAGCCGCAAGGTGCGCTGGGCGCGCCGCGCGAGCGCCTCGTCGTGGGTGACGATCACGAAGCTGGTGGCGTGGCGCTCGTTGAGCGACAGCATCAGTTCGAACACCGCCTCCGCGGTGCGGCGGTCGAGGTTGCCGGTCGGCTCGTCGGCCAGCACGCAGGCGGGCCGGGTGACCAGCGCACGCGCAATCGCAGCGCGCTGGCGCTCGCCGCCGGAAAGCTCGCCGGGCGCGTGATCGAGCCGGTGCGCCAGCCCCACTTCGCGCAGCATCTCCGCCGCCTGGGCGTCCGCCTCCGCCTTTGACATGCGCCGGATGTAGAGCGGCATCGCCACGTTTTCGAGTGCCGAGAATTCCGGCAGCAGATGATGGAACTGATACACGAAGCCGAGCGCCTCGTTGCGCAGCGCGCCGCGCGCGGCATCCGAGAGGCGGGAGAAGTCCTGTCCCATCAGCTTCACGGTGCCGGCGGTGGGAATGTCCAGCCCGCCCAGCAGGTGCAACAGGGTGCTCTTGCCCGAACCCGAAGCGCCGACGATCGCGACGCGTTCCCCGCGCTCGACCGCGAGGCTCACGCCCGCCGGGCCGCCATTGCCGCCGCCGAGCACACGGACCGCGTCCGCCCCTTCCCGAAACTGCTTCTGCAGGCCTTCGCAGGCCAGCACCGTCGTCAGCGTGGTGTCACTCATAGCGCAGGGCCTCCGCCGGATTCACCTTGGACGCCCGCCAGCTCGGGTAGAGCGCGGCGAGCAGCGTCAGCGAGAACGAGACCGTGAGGATGGTGACCACGTCGCTCATCAGCACCTTCGAGGGCAGTTCGTTGATGTAATAGATTTCCTTGTTCCACAGCGTGGCACCGGTAACGGCCTCCAGCGCGGGGATCACCACGTCGAGGTTGTGCGCGATCGCCAGTCCGCCTGCCACGCCCGCCAGCAGACCGACGAGGCCGATGATGGATCCCTGCAGCACGAAGATCGCCATGATCGAGCCGGGGCTTGCGCCCAGCGTGCGCAGGATGGCGATGTCGGCGTACTTTTCCTGCACCGCCATCACCAGCGTGGAAACGATGTTGAAGGCCGCGACGCCGACGATGAGGAAGAGGATCAGCGTCATCATGGTCTTCTCCAGCGCGACGGCGCGGAAGAAGTTGGCGTGGCTCCGGGTCCAGTCGGTAACGAAGGCGTTCGGCGCTTCCAGCATGCCCGCCAGTTCGCGCGCCACCCGCGGCGCGGCGAACAGGTCGTCGAGCTTCAGGCGCACGCCGGTGACCGCGTCGCCCATGCGGTAGAGCGCCTGCGCATCGGCGATGTGCACCAGCGCCAGGCCGGAGTCGTACTCGTACATGCCGGCCTCGAAAATGCCTACCACCTCGAACTGCTTGACCCGCGGCAGCACCGCAGCGGGCGTCACCAGCCCCTGCGGCGCGATCAGCGTCACCTTGTCGCCCAGTTGCACGCGCAGGCTCAGCGCGAGATCGCGACCGAGCACAATGCCGAAGCGGCCCGGCGCCAGCGCTTCCAGCGCGCCCGCCTTCATGTAGCGGCCGAAGTCGGCCACCTTGTCCTCGGTGGCGGGAATCACCCCGCGCACCAGCGTGCCGCGCACCACCTCGTCGAACGAAAGCATGCCCTGCTCCTGCACGAAGGGCGCGGCGGCCTTGACGGCGGGATGGCGTGCCGCATCTTCCGCCACCTGCTGCCAGGAAGCGAGTTCGCCCTCCACGCCCTGCACCAGCACATGCGACGCGACGCCGAGGATGCGGGTGCGCAGTTCCTCCTGGAAGCCGTTCATCACCGACAGCACGACGATCAGCGCCGCCACGCCAAGCGCGATGCCGAGCATGGACACCAGCGAGATGAACGAGATGAAGCGGTTACGCCCCTGCGCGCGCTTACGCGAGCGGGTGTAGCGCAGGCCAACGAGCAATTCGTAGTGCATCAGGGATAGCGCGGATAAGGGCCGGATTCGGCAAGCCCGGCATTGTGCCGGGGAAGCCGCCGGCTGGGGAGCGCGCTCCCCCGATTTTTTGCAACGATGCGCAGCGCGGCGAAGCCGGGGTTCTCACAGCTCGCCGGCGAGACGGTCCGCGCGGATGTGGAAATTGTCACGGCATGATGCCGTTCGCATTCAGACCTTCTTGACTGCCCATTTTGGGGTGCTATGAATACCCTTATAAAGCCGGTTTTTCGAATGACAAGAAGATTTCCCGCGCAACAAAAAAAGGAGGCTTCATCATGCACCATCGAGCCACTCCGGCGGCTGCCCGCCCCGCCTGGTTCAACGGCAGCGAAGACGAATACCTCACCCTGACCGACCTGCTGCAGCGCATGCAGGCGCGCGAAGCGGAACGGCGCCGAAGGCTCTTCGGCCGCAGTGCGGTATTACTGGTATCGGTGCTCGGTGCAAGTTTCGGCCTCAACCGGCTGGTGCTCGCCAGCGGCGAAGCAGTGGCCGCGCCCAGCCTGCTGCCGCTGTACGTGACCACGGCCCTGCTCGGCCTGATGGTGCTGGTCGAATTCCTGCGCTTCATGGAAAGCCACCTGCAGCGCCTCGACCTGCACCTGGGCTTCGCGCGCCTGGCGAGCGAACTGGTGAGCCGGATGGACGTGCCGGATACGCTGCCTGACGACGATCCTTCCACCCCGCTTCACACCCAACTGCGGGCTTTCGCCCGCGCCCACCGTGCCGGCAAGGTGATGATGCCCTCGCTGCTGACCGCCGGCTTCACGCCGCGGCCACGCTACCGGGCAGATCGGCTGCCGCTGTTCTGAGGGTCGCTTCAGCGCGGGCGGCGCGGCGCCGGCCGCGCGCCCCGCGGCGCCCCGGAGGGGCCCGCCGGACGCCCTGGGGCCCGTCGTCCGTCACGCGCTGCCGCACCTGCGCCCGTTCGCGCCTGCTGCTCGGGACGGCGGACGGGCGAAACCACCCCCGCCGGCTGATGGCGCGGCACCAGACAGTTGGGGCCGTTGCCGATCAGATCCGCGCGCCCCATGCGCAGCAGCGCTTCGCGCAGGATCGGCCAGTTCTCCGGGTCGTGCCAGCGCAGGAAGGCCTTGTGCAGGCGGCGCAGCTTGCCGGTGCGCACGGTGTCCACCGCTTCGGACTCCGCGCTCACCTTCTTCAGCGGATTCTTGCGGCTGTGGTACATCGCGGTCGCCAGCGCCATCGGCGTCGGCAGGAAGGTCTGCACCTGATCCAGCCGGAAGTCGTTGGCCTTCAGCCACAGCGCGAGGTTGAGCATGTCCTCGTCGGTGGTGCCGGGGTGGGCGGCGATGAAGTAGGGCACCAGATGCTGCTTCTTGCCGGCTTCCTTCGAGTACTTCTCGAACAGCTTGCGGAAGGCTTCGTAGGCACCCATGCCCGGCTTCATCATCTTGGAGAGCGGGCCTTCCTCGCTATGCTCGGGCGCGATCTTCAACAGGCCGCTGACGTGGTGGGTCACCAGTTCCTTCACGTACTCCGGCGAGCGCACCGCGAGGTCGTAACGCAGGCCGGAGCCGATGGTGATGCGCTTGATGCCGGGCAGCGCGCGCGCCTTGCGGTAGATCTGGATCAGCGGACCGTGGTCGGTGCCGAGGTTTTCGCAGATGCCGGGATAGACGCAGGACAGCCGGCGACAGGACTGCTCGATCTTCGGGTCCTTGCACGCCATCCGGTACATGTTGGCGGTGGGGCCGCCGAGGTCGGAGATGTGGCCCTTGAAGTCCGGCGACTTGTCGCGGATCTCCTCGATCTCGCGCAGGATGGATTGTTCCGAGCGGCTCTGGATGATGCGGCCCTCGTGCTCGGTGATCGAGCAGAAGGTACAGCCGCCGAAGCAGCCGCGCATGATGTTCACCGAGAACTTGATCATGTCCCAGGCCGGAATGCGCGCGCCCTTGTAGGCCGGATGCGGCTGGCGCGCATAGGGCAGGCCGTAGACGAAGTCCATCTCCGGCGTGGAGAGCGGAATCGGCGGCGGGTTCAGCCAGACCTCGCGCGCGCCCGGCCCCTCGCCGTGGCGCTGTACCAGCGCACGCGCGTTGCCGGGGTTGGATTCGAGGTGGAACACCCGCGAGGCGTGGGCGTACAGCACCGCGTCGTCCTTGACCGCCTCGTAGGCCGGCAGCCGCACCACGGTGTGCTGGCGCGCGGCGCGGCGGGCGGCGACACGCTCGGCCGCCGGCACGATGCGCACCGGCTGGGCGCCATCAGCCGCGGGCTGCAGCGCACTGCCTTGCGGTTCCATCGCGTAGGGGTCGGCATGGCTGTCGATGCGGCCCGGCTTGTCGAGCGCGAGCGAATCGATCTCCACCCAGCCTTCCGGCCGCCAGCCCGGCCTGGCCATGAAGGCGGTGCCGCGCAGGTCGCGGATGGACTCGATCGGTTCGCCCGCCGCCAGCCGCTGGGTCAGCGCCACCAGCGCGCGCTCGGCATTGCCGAACAGCAGGATGTCGGCCTTGGAATCGGGCAGCACCGAACGCCGCACCTTGTCCGACCAGTAGTCGTAGTGGGCGATACGGCGCAGCGAGGCCTCGATGCTGCCGATCACCACATTGGCGTCGGGATAGGCTTCGCGGGCGCGCTGGGCGTAGACCGTGAGCGCGCGGTCTGGCCGCTTGTTGGCCTCGGCGTTGGGCGTGTAGGCGTCGTCGGAGCGGATCTTGCGGTCGGAGGTGTAGCGGTTGACCATCGAATCCATGTTGCCGGCGGTGATGCCGAAGTACAGCCGCGGCTTGCCGAGCGCGCGGAAGGGCTCGGCCGAGTGCCAGTCCGGCTGGCTGATGATGCCGACGCGAAAGCCGTGGGCTTCGAGCAGGCGGCCGACCAGGGCCATGCCGAAGCTCGGGTGGTCGATGTAGGCGTCGCCGGTCACCAGGACGACGTCGCAGGCATCCCAGCCCAGCGTGCCCATCTCGGCGCGCGACATCGGCAGAAAAGGGGCTGGCCGGCGCGACGGAACACCGGCCGGCAGAATCGAGGGAACTGCATTCATGATGCCCGCCATTGTAGCCCGCGGTAGCGCCCAAGCCCCGGAAATATCTGACCTTTTTCCTGTGGGGTTATTGGCCCCGCGGGCCCTTGGCGGGGCTGTGCGGGGATCGGCGCGTGCTAGACTGCGGCCCGCTCCGCACCGCCACCCACCATGCAGATCCATCTCGTCATCCCCGGCCTGATCTGGCCCACGCCGCACGCCACCGCGCCGAGCGGCAGCCTTGCGCTTCCGGGCCTGGAACGGCTGCTGGGCCTTGGAGAACGCACTGCGCTCACCGAACGTTCCAGCGACGCGGCCCTCGCCCGCCTGTTCGGGCTGCACAGTGATGCCCTGCCATACGCGGCACTGCGCCGGCTGGGCGAGCAGGACGGGGCGGAACAACACGCCGGGCACGACTGGCTGTGCGCCGACCCGGTGCACCTGCAGTTCGCGCGCGAACACCTGCTGCTCACCGAACTGGACGACAGCGAAATCGACCAGCAGGACGCGGACGCCCTGCTCGCCGCGCTCAACGACAGCTTCGCCGACATCGGCCGCTTCGAGGCGCCGGCGCCGCGACGCTGGTATCTGAAGCTGGCGGCGCCGACCGAGGCCGCGCTGTTTCCGCTCACCGATGTCGTCGGCCGCCCGATCGCCCACTTCCTGCCGGAAGGCCGCGACGCCCGTCTGTGGCAGCGCACAATGAACGAAGTGCAGATCGTGCTGCACAACCACGCGCTCAACCAGGCGCGTGAAGACCGCGGCCTGCGCAGCCTCAACAGCCTGTGGTTCTGGGGCCCCGGCCGGCTGCCCGAGCGCGCCACCGCGCCCTGCCCCACGGTGCTCGCCGCCGACCCGCTGAGCGTCGGCCTCGCCCGCCTTGCCGGGCTCACGCCGCAGCCGCCGCGCACCGCGGCCGGACTCGCTGGCGACACGCTGGTGGTGCTGGATGCGCTGCAGCGCCCCGCGCTGCAGCTCGACCTCGACAGCTGGCGCGAGGCGCTCGCCGGGCTGGAGCGCGACTGGTTCGCCCCGCTCGCAGCGCTGCCCGGCGGCAAGCTGCACAGGCTGCGCATCACCGCACCCGGCGACCGCGCCGGCTTTGAACTGGACGTGCGCGCCGGCCAGCGCTGGAAGTTCTGGCGCAAGCCGCAAGCGCTCGACGCCCTGCTCAAGCAGATCGTGCCGCCGCCCCAACGGCCGGAAGCGCCCCCCGGCGCAATGCACACCGAACACGGACACCCATGATCCAGATCCACCCCCGCGCCGTCCCGCAGCGCGCCGCCGCCGCCCTGATGGACGCCGGCATCCACCCGCTGCTGGCCCGCCTCTATGCCGCGCGTGGCATCGCCCGCAGCAGCGACCTCGACACCTCGCTGAAGGCGCTGTTGCCGCCGCAGGCACTCACCGGCACCGCCGAGGCGGCGCAGCTGCTGGCCGACGCGATCGAAGCCGGCGCGCGCATGGTGATCGTCGCTGATTACGACTGCGACGGCGCCACCGCCTGCGCCGTCGGTGTGCGCGCGCTACGCGCCTTCGGCGCCGACGTGCATTACCTAGTGCCGGACCGCGTCACCCTGGGCTACGGCCTCACCCCGGCGATGGTGGAGATCGCTGCGCGGCTGGAGCCGGACGTACTGATCACGGTGGACAACGGCATCGCCAGCGTCGAAGGCATCGCCGCCGCGCGCGCCCACGGCATGGCGACGATCATCACCGACCACCACCTGCCGGGCGACGTGCTGCCCGACGCCGACGTGATCGTGAACCCCAACCAGCCCGGCTGCGACTTCCCCAGCAAGGCGCTGGCCGGCGTGGGCGCGATGTTCTACACCATGCTCGCGCTGCGCGCGGAGCTGCGCGAACGCGGCGCTTTTGCCGCCGGCCAGGAACCCAACCTCGCCGAGCTGCTCGACCTGGTGGCGCTCGGCACCGTGGCCGACGTCGTCAAGCTCGACCACAACAACCGCATCCTGGTCGCCCAGGGCCTGCAGCGCATGCGCGCCGGCCGCATGCAGCCGGGCATCCGCGCGCTGTTCGCCGCCGCCGGCCGTGAGCCGGCGCGCGCCAACACCTTCGACCTCGGCTTTGCCGTCGGCCCGCGCCTGAATGCCGCCGGCCGGCTGTCGGACATGAGCCTGGGCATCGAATGCCTGATCACCGACGATCCCGGCCGCGCGCTCAACATCGCCCAGGAACTCGACAAGCTCAACCGCGAGCGCCGCAGCATCGAGGCCGGCATGCAGGAAGAAGCCGCGCTGCGGCTGGAAGGTTTCGATCCCGGCGCCAGCGCCAGCATCGCGCTGTTCGAGCCCGACTGGCACCAGGGCGTGATCGGCATCGTCGCCGGTCGCATCAAGGAAAAGCTGCACCGCCCGACCATCGCCTTCGCGCGCGGCAATGACGGCGAACTCAAGGGTTCCGGCCGTTCGATTGCCGGCCTGCACCTGCGCGACGCGCTCGACCTCGTCACCAAGCAGCACCCCGACCTCATCGTGCGCTTCGGCGGCCACGCGATGGCGGCCGGCCTCACCATCCGCGAGGCGGATTTCGACCGTTTCAGCAGCGTGTTCGAGGAAGTGGTGGCCGGGCTGGTCGAACCGGCCGCGCTGCAACGGCGCATCGAAACCGATGGCGCGCTGGAGGCCGGCTATCTCAGCCTGGAATCCGCCCGCCTGCTGGAAAAGGAGATCTGGGGCCAGGGCTTTCCGGCGCCGGTGTTCGACGACGTCTTCCGCGTCGAGCGCCAGCGCATCCTCAAGGACCGCCACCTCAAGCTCGAACTCGGCAAGCAGGGGGCGCGCTACGACGCCATCCAGTTCAACTTCGCCGACGGCGCGCCGGACACCATCCGCGCCGCCTACCGGCTGGCCATCAACGAATACAACGGCGTCAGCAACGTACAGCTGATGCTGGAGCACTTCGAAGCGGCCTGAGCGCCCGGCCGGCGTCACGGGCAAATTGCCCGCCGCGCCGCCGCCTGCTTCCATTCGGAATGCTGGGGCGGGAAGATGGCGGCCCCGTGCTGCCTTTCCGCCCCGCGCTTTCGATGAATCCGCTGCGCTCCGCCGCCTCCGCGACGCATCCCTTCCGCCCCACCGCCAGCGCCGCCGCCTTCGACCTGCAACGCGCGCTGCTGCTGCGGCTGTTGGTGTTCGGCCTCGCCGCCTCGCTGCTGGCGCTCGCCGCCCACGGCTGGCGCGGCCACCACCAAGCGCTCACGGACCTCGCGCCCACCGGCGCCATCGTGCAGCAATTGCTCAACCAGGATCAGCCGCGGCTGGCCGATCCCTTCAACCGCGAGCAGATCGCCACCGACCTCGGCGTGCTCGCACCGCTCGCGCGCCGGCTGGCCTTCTGCGTCGAGGTCGAAGACCTGTGGGGCCGGGTGATCGCGCAGGACTGCGTCGCGCCCACGCCGCCGCTGGCCGGCACCGCTACGCCCGCCGGCTGGCTGGCGGCGCTCGCGGGGGACGCCGGCAGCGCCCGCTATGCGCTGCTGCGCCCGCCCGGCGTCAGCGTCGGCGAGATCCGGGTGTCGCCCTACTGGGCGGCCGAACTCTCCGGCTGGCTCGGCGTACTCGGCCTGCTGGCGCTGGCGTGGGCGGCACTGGCCGCGCTCGCGGCCGCGCTGATCGCCCCGGTGCGGCGTGCGCTGCGCCCGGCCGACCGCATCCTCGCCGCCATCGGCCAGCTCGAAGCCGGCGACACCGCGGTGCGCCTGCCCGAGTTCGAACTGCGCGAATTCCGCCGCATCGGCGAGGACTTCAACAGCCTCGCCTCCCAGCTCGGCGAGACCCGCGCCGCCGAACGCCGGCTCGCCACCGGCCTGCTCGACGCGCGCGAGGCCGAGCGCCGCCACCTCGCCCGCGAACTGCACGACGACATGGGCCAGCACCTCACCTCGCTGCGCGCCGAAACCGCCTTCCTGCGCCACGGAGCCGGTGAAAACGCCGCGCTGCAGCCTAGCCTGGATTCGATCGAAGCCAGCCTCGCCCAGCTGCACGAGAGCGTGCAGGACATCGTCCACCGCCTGCGCCCGCCGGGGCTGGACGCTTTCGGCCTGGGCGAATGCCTGCGTCAGTTGGTCCGCGAGGTACGACGCCGCCCCGATGGCACCGCTGTTACCACCACGTTGACGCTGGACGGCGATATCGACGCCCTCCCCGGCGAATGCGCGGTGCACGCCTACCGCATCGTCCAGGAAGGCTTGACCAACGCGCTGCGCCACGCGCGCGCCAGCCGGGTGGCGGTGACGCTCGCCTGCGCCGCCGACAGCGTGACGGTGGAGGTGACCGACGATGGCGTCGCCGATGCGATCAGCGGCGGCGGGCGCGGAGGCCACGGCCTTGCCGGCATCGCCGAACGGGTCGCGGCCCTGGGCGGCAGCGTGGAACTCGCGCCGCTGGCCACCGGTGGCATGCGGCTCGCCGCCGCATGGCCACTGCCGGCGACGGAGGTGGCGGCATGATCCGCCTGCTGCTGGTGGACGACCACGCAGTGGTGCGCCAGGGCTATCGCCGCCTGCTCGAACAGCAGGGCAACCTCGTGGTCGCCGGCGAGGCTGCCACCGGCGCGGACGGCCTGCAGCTGTGGCGCGAACTGCAGCCGGACCTCGCGGTGCTCGACCTCGCGCTGCCCGACATCGGCGGCCTCGAACTCCTCGCCCGCATCCGCCAGCGCGACCCGCAGGCCCGCCTGCTCGCCTTCAGCATGCATCGCGACGTGTTGTGGGCGGTGCAGGCAGTGCGCGCCGGCGCGCTCGGCTACGTCACCAAGAGCAGCCCGCCGGAGGTGTTGCAGCAGGCGGTGCGCGAGGTGGCGGGCGGACGCCGCTTCTTCAGCCCGGACATCGCCACCGAACTGCGCGCCGCGCTGCGCGAAGCCGAGCCGCCTACCGCCGCCGACTGCCTCAGCCCGCGCGAACTCGAAGTGCTGCGCCTGCTGCTGGCCGGCACCCCGGTGGCGGAGATTGCCACGGCGCTGTGCCTGAGCCCGAAGACGGTGCATAACACCCACTACCAGATCAAGGCGCGGCTGGGCGCCGGGAATGATTTCGAGCTGGTGCGGATCGCGCGGCGGCTGGGGCTGGGGGAGGACTGAGGCCGCACCGACCCCATCCCCACCCCTGCCCGGGAGTCGTCGCTTCGCTCCGCCGCTCCGGCGGCGCAGAGCCATGCTCTGCGAAACCCCGCCTGCACCCCCTTGAAGGGGAGGGAGCACACCGTCTCGGCGCGGAAGCCTTCACTTCGTTCACGCACCTCCCACCGCTCAACGGTTTTGTCCCTCCCCCTTCAAGGGGGAGGTTAGGAGGGGGATGGGGTTGGAGTGAGCACCGTGCCTACCCCAGCCCGCCACCGCACCCGCGCGGCAAGGCAAGAGCAAACACTTCACCCCGCCACCGGATAAAACCCCAGCGTCAGCGCAAACAGCACGCTGTAAAGCCCGATCTCCGCCGTCTCGGTCCAGGGCTGGATGCGCTGGATCGCGCCGACGATGTGCAGCGCCACCATGCTGGCGAAGATCGCGGCGAGGATTTCGAACACCGTCACCAGCGCGGTGCCGTCGAGCGCCGCGCGCAGCATCAGCGCCTCGACGATCAGGATGAAGCAGCCGAGGCAGCGGCCGAAATACACCGCGAGGTCGGTGTCCTCCGGCAGCCGCCAGCGCATCAGCGTGGCCCAGCGCAGCGGGGCGAAGGTGATGGGCAGTGCGAACACCAGCGTGGTGACGATGCACAGCCAGAGCAGGAATTGTTGGCTCGCGGTATGCCAGATGCCGATCATGGGTTCTCCTTGGTGAGATTGAGGGGGGTGTTGCGATCGAGGTGATCGAGGAATTCAGCGGCGTCGGCCACGCCTTCGGCCGCCGCACGCCGCAGCCACCGGCGCGCCTGGACCGGGTCGCGGGGCACGCCGCGGCCTTCGGCCAGGGCCACGCCCCAGTGGTAGCGCGCGAGGCTGGCGTGGGCGTCGTTGTCCACCTGGGCGCCGCGCTCCATCAGCCGCGCGGCGCGCGTCTGGTCGCGCGGCACGCCGACGCCGGCCTCCAGGATCTGGGCCAGCCAGATCATCGAATACACGTCGTTCCAGCGCGCGATGCAGTCCTCGAAGATGCGGATCGCGGCGGCGTGGTCGCCGGTCTTGTCGGCGGCATAGCCGTAGAGGCATTTGAAGCGCTGCGGGCTGTCGATATGGGCGCGGTAGCTGAGGTCGCCTTCATCTGGCGGCTCCACCGCAGCTGCGGTACGGACGAGCGCAACGACTGCAAGCACGCACAGCGCGCGCCTCGACCGACCGCCCTGCCGCTGCGCACCGCGGGGCGGGCCTTGCTCGGCGGACGTGCGCCGCCACCCCGCTGCGCGGCCGGAACGCCCAACAGCCAGCGCTGCGCGCCAATCCGCGGCCGCACTCACGGCGCGGCCTCGGCGACAAAGTCGGGATCGCGGTAGAGGCTGCCGTCCAGCCGCCGCCACGCGCTGTGGGTGCCGGTCTGCAGGAATGCGGCGGCATCGGCGTCGCCCAGCGCGGCGGCGCTGCGGAACAGCGCCAGCGCGCGCGGCCGGTCCGGCGCGGTGCCGACGCCGAAATAGAGCGCGGTGGCGTACAGCGTGCGGGCGGCGGCGTGGTAGCCGGTGCCGCCCGCATCGGCCGCGCGGGCGAGGAAATGCGCCATCCGCTCCGGCCGTTGCGGCACGCCGCTGCCCACTTCGTAGAGTTGCGCGATCCGCACCAGCCCGCCGGCGTGACCTTCACGCGAGCAGATGCTGAGCAGCCGCAGCGTGGTCTCGTGGTCGCCGCATTTCTCCAGTTCCAGCAGCGCAGACGAGAAGTTGCCGGTGCCCATGCCGCAATGGGTGGCGGCGTCGATGCTCGGTTCGGGGATGTGATCGTGGCGCGGATCGGGTTCGAGGCCGCGGCAGTAGCGGTTGCGGTGGCGCTGGCGGGCGGCGTCGGCGGCGACGCCTTCCATCCAGCCCGCCACCTGCGGCGCCGCGGCGCCGGCGTCGCTCCAGGTGAGGCGGGTGAGGCCGCTGTGTTCGTCCCAGTCCACCGACACCTCCACCGGCGCCGCGCCGGCGAGGCTCAGGCGGCCTTCGTAGCGCCGGGCGTCGCCGGCCAGCGCATCGCCGGCACGCTGGGCGAGCGCGGTCCACACCCGTTCGGGCCCGACATCCACCAGCTTGTCGTCGGCCAGCGCGGCACCGCCCCACAGCACACCCAGCGCCGGCAGCAGCCGCAGCGCCCATCCTGCATAGTGATTTCGCATTGTCGTCTCCACCGTCGAGGTGGAACGAGTCTATGCGGAGGTACTGGGCGCGGTCCCGGGCAAATCGCCCGGCGCGAAGGGCGACGCGGCGGCGTGGGCCGATATAATCGCGGGCATCTGCGCGGCCCGGCGCCCACCGCCTGCCGACCATCCTCACCCATCAAGGAAGAGACCGCCCATGTCCTACGACAACAACAACGTCTTCGCCCGCATCCTGCGCGGCGAACTGCCCTGCCAGAAACTCTACGAGGACGACGCCACCTTCGCCTTCCTCGACATCATGCCGCAGTCCGACGGCCACAGCCTGGTGCTGCCCAAGGAGCCGGCGGCGGTGCTCGCCGACCTTTCACCGGCCGCGCTGCAGGCGGCGATGCTGACCACGCAGAAGCTCGCGCGTGCGGTGCAGCAGGCCACCGGCGCGCCCGGCCTCCGGATCGCGCAGTTCAATGGCGCCGTCGCCGGCCAGACGGTGCCGCACGTGCATTTCCACATCATCCCGTGCTACCCGCAGCAGGAACTGCGCGCCCACGCGCGCGAAAGCGCCGACCCCGCGGCGCTGGCGGCAATGCGCGAGAAGGTGGTGGCGGCGCTCGCCGCGCTCGGCTGAACGCCGGCGCTCAGCGGGCCGGTGGTCGCTCCTTCCCGCCGTCGGCGCCGCGCTGCATGTCCTCCACCACCACCCACAGCGCATTGGTGGAGATCAGCACCTCGAACAGCGACAGCACCAGCGACACTGCGAGCGCGACGATGCTGGTGCCGAACAGCAGCTTGCCGGCCGTCTCGCCGTGCATGAACAGCGCCAGCATCGCCAGCGCGCACAGCAGGAAGCTGAGCACACCGAAGCCCTGCATGTACTGGATGAACTGGATGCGGCGCTTGAGCCCCGGAATCTGCCGCATCACCAGCGGACTGCCGTGATCGGGCGAGGCATGCAACTGGCGGATGACCTGCGCCAGCGTGAGGAAGCGGTTGGTATAGGCGAGCAGCAGCAGCGAAATCGCCGGAAACAGCAAAGCGGGCGTGGTGATGTCCATCTCGCGGGCACGCAGGGGGAAAGGCGCGCAGTTTAGCCTGCGGCGCCCGGGCGGGCCGCCCTCCCCGGTATAATGCCGGGTTTTCCGCATTGTCCCGGAGCCGCACATGGAAGCCGAACGCAAGAACGCCATCGCCGAAAAACTCGCCGACCTCGCCGCCCGCGGTCGCGAACTCCGGAGGTATCTTTGACTACGATGAGAAAGCATCGAAGCTCGAAGAGGTAAACCGCGCACTCGAAGACCCCGCGGTGTGGAACGACGCCGCGCGCGCGCAGGAACTCGGCAAGGAAAAGCGCCAGCTCGAAGGCGTGGTGCTGACGCTGCAGCAGATCGAACAGCAGTCGGCGGACCTGAAGGACCTGTTCGACCTCGCCGACATGGAAGGCGACGACGACACCTTCGAGGCGGTCGAGGGCGACCTCGTGGGCCTGGAGGGCCTGGTCGGCCAGCTCGAATTCCGCCGCATGTTCTCCAACCCGATGGACCCCAACGCCTGCTTCATCGAAATCCAGGCCGGCGCCGGCGGCACCGAAGCGCAGGACTGGGCCGGCATGCTGGAGCGCATGTATCTGCGCTACGGCGAGAAGAAGGGCTTCACCGTCGAACTGATGGAAGAGACCGAGGGCGAAGTCGCCGGCATCAAGAACTGCACGATCAAATTCACCGGCGACTACGCCTACGGCTTCCTGCGCACCGAAACCGGCATCCACCGCCTGGTGCGCAAGAGCCCGTTCGACTCCAACGCGCGCCGCCACACCAGCTTCACCTCGGTGTTCGTGTATCCGGAGGTCGATGACTCGATCGAGATCGAGATCAACCCGGCCGACCTGCGCATCGACACCTACCGCGCCTCCGGCGCCGGCGGCCAGCACATCAACAAGACCGATTCCGCGGTGCGCATCACCCACCAGCCGACCGGCATCGTCGTGCAGTGCCAGAACGACCGTTCGCAGCACCGCAACAAGGACGAGGCGATGTCGATGCTGAAGGCGCGCCTGTACGAGCTGGAACTGCGCAAGCGCCAGGCCGAGCAGCAGAAGCTGGAAGACGCCAAGAGCGACATCGGCTGGGGCCACCAGATCCGCAGCTACGTGCTCGACCAGTCGCGCATCAAGGACCTGCGCACCGGCTACGAAGTCGGCAACACCCAGGCGGTGCTCGACGGCGACCTCGACAACTTCATCGCTGCCAGCCTCAAGCAGGGCGTCTGAGCCCCCCGCGTTCCACCCGATGAGCCGGCCCGCCGCGGCCGGCTCCGTTTTTTGATGACCGCTCCAGACCTCTCGGACTTTCTCGCCGCCGGCGTCGTCCCCGACGACGTGCCCGAACTCGCCCCGCTGCTGGGCGCGCGCGGCGTCATCGGCGCCTTCATCTCGCTGTTCCGCGGCTCGGATGCCGAGGTGCTGCTGCGCCTGCTCGTGCTGCGCGAGATCGGCCAGGAATCGGAGGCGCCGCGCTGGTCGCCGGATTCCCTACGGCGCCGCTTTTCCTACCTCGACGCGGTCAAGCTCGAAACGGTGCTGAAGCGCCTGCGCGAGCACGATCTGCTCGCCATCGGCGAGGACGGCCTGTACCACCTGTCCGACCTCGGCCGCAACGCGGTGGCCGCGCTTGGCATGCTGCTGCAGTTCGGCGCCGAGGAAGACGCCGAACTCGGCTTCCTCACCGCGCAGCTCGCCGGCCTGTCGGCCACCGGCAACGTCACCGCCGAAAGCCTCAGCCACCTGCTGTCCAAGCTCAACGACCTCACCTGGCACTTCGAGGAGGCGATCGCCTCCGGTTCGGAGTTCCGCATCGTCACCGCGCGCAGCCGGCTCAAGGCCAACGGCCGCTGGCTGGATCGCGGCACCGCCATCCTGCGCGAGCTGCTGGCCGATCCCGAGGTGGATTTCGAGATCGCCCGCATCGCCCAGCGCATCGGCCTCGCGCAGTCGCGGCTGGCGCGGGTGGACGCCGCCTTCCAGCGCGCGTTGAACAAGATCGAGACCCAGCGCGTCACCCTCGGCGGCTCCGGCATCTCGTCGTCCGACGTCGCCGCCTGGCTGCGCCGCCAGGATGCCGCCACGCTGGCCGCGATGATGGTCGGCGCGCTTGATGTCTCGCCCGCGCCGGCGCTGCTCGCCGGCGGCCACGAACTGCTCGACCGCGCCGAAGCCACGCTGGCCGACGACCCGCGCGCCGAGGCCATCGCCGCGGTGCTGCCGGAAGCCGACAGCGCGCCGGTGTCGGTGGCGCCCGAGCATGAAGACCTGCGCCTGCTCGAACACTTCGGCGAACGCCTCGGCCGCGTCGCCGAACCCACCCCGCTGCACCAGCTGGTGGGCGGCGGCGGCTTCGCCCCGGCAAGCTACCGGCTGTCGCTGCTCGCCCTGCTCGCCGACGCCGACAGCAGCGGCCCCGCCGACGGCCCGGTCGCCGCTTTCATGAACCAGCCGCTGGATGTGCATTTCGGCGACACCCTGGTGGCGGTCGGCGAGGACGAAATCGCCGCGATGAGCGCCGGCCACGTCGCCCGCCGCGACCGCCCCGTGCCGGACGCCGGCACGGAAGAACCCGGCCTCGCCCCCGCCACACCCTGAGGGAGCCACAATGGATCACGAACTGCAGACCCTCACCGCCCGCCTGCTGGCCAACCGCTGGCTGCCGCGCACCGACCGCATGGTGCGGCGCGCGCTGGTGGACGAGACCTTCCGCCTCGAACTCGACCGCCGCCTCGAAGCGGTCGGCCTGCGCCTGCTCGACAACCCCTACGCCGCCAACGTCGCGGTCGGCCTCAACGCGGACATGTACGACCCGGTGTTCGGCGCCAGCCGCGAATACGCCGCCAGCAACCTCGGCCTCACCCGCGACGAGGTCGCGCTGCTGGTCATCGTGTGGTCGCTGATCGTGCTGCCCAAGCGCGAACGCCAGGTCACCCGGCGCGAGACCGACGACGACGGCCAGGCCGACATGTTCGGCGGCGAAAAGCCGGTGGCGCACGGCGAGGCGGTGTCCGCCGGGCTCTCGGAAGCCTCGCTGATCGCCGACTTCGGCACCCGCCTCGGCGGCAAGACCAAGGTGCGCAACTTCATGCTCGGCAAGCTCGCGCGCCTCGGCTTCATCGAACGGCGCAACGGCATGATCATCGAAGGCCCGCTGCTCGACGTCGCGCTCGACTACCGCATGCTGGCCGACCGCGTCATCCACGGCACGCTCGCCGAAGTGCTCGCCGAAGCCGGCCATCCGGTGCCCGAGGCCAACGCCTTCGAAATCGCCGACGTGCTGCCCGACGAAGATCCGGAAGACTGATCCCGATGTTCCACATCAAGACCCTAGAACTGGTCCACTGGGACTACTGGCGCCGCTTCACGCTGCCGCTGGACGCCCAGATCATCACCATCGTCGGCCCCAACGGCTCCGGCAAGACCACGCTGCTCGACGCGATGCGCACGCTCTTCGCGCTGCGTTGCTCGGGCAAGCGCGACTTCCGCCGCTACGTGCGCCGCGCCGACCGCAGCTTCGCGTGGATCCGCGCGGTGGTCGCCAACAAGCCGGGCAGCAGCGGCCGCCGCCCCTTCTTCCCCTGCCTGCAGGACGAAGTCACGCTCGCCTGCCGCATCCGCAAGGCCAGCGGCGACTGGACGCGCGACTACGCGATCATCGACGGCAACCTCAGCATCGAGGAGCTGGAGCACAGCAGCGACTGGACCGGCCTGCGCGACTACCAGACGCGGCTCGCCTGGGGCGGGCTGACGCCGGCCATCGCCAAGGTGCTGTCGCTGGAACAGGGCGACACCGACAAGCTGTGCGAATACTCGCCGAAGGCACTGCTGGAATTGGTCTTCGATGTGTTCGGCGACAAGGAGGTGCTCGACAACTACGACGCAGCCCGCGAGGAACAGAAGAACGCCGAGCGCGAAATCGAAAGCCTGGGCCTCGACCTCGACCGCCTGCGCGCGCAGGCCGAGACCAAGCGCCTGGAGGCCGACCGCTTCCTCGAATGGAAGCAGCTTTCCGACGAGATCCACGCGCTCGAAGCCGAAATCGTGCCGCGCCTGGAAACCGCCGAACTCGCCCGCGAGGTCGAGAACGAACGCCATGAACTGCTGCGCCTCGACGAGGAACGCGTGGACCGCCAGCGCGAACAGCGCGACGCGCGCGCCCGGCTGGAGCAGATCCGCGCCGAACAAAGCGCCGCCACCGCCGAGCGCAGCCGGCTGAAGACCCACGCCGACGAGGCCGAACGCCAGCACCTCGCCGCCCACGACCGCGTGCGCGACCTCGAAAAGCTCACCGCCGAGCGCGACGCGCTGCGCGCCCAGCTCGCCAGCGAACACGGCGCCGACGCGGTGGCGCTGGAAAAGGAGCACGAGGAGGCCGACGCCGCGCTGGTGGCGCTGCGCCGCAAGGAGCGCGAACTGGTGGCCGCTTTCGAGGAGAAGACCGAACAGCTGCGCAGCGAACGCAGCCGCAGCGGCCCGCCGGGCGACGCCGAGGTCAACCGCTTCCGCGTCAAGCTCAGCGCCGAGGGCATCGCCCACCAGGGCCTGGCCGAGGTGCTGGAAGTCACCGACCCGGCCTGGCAGGCAGCGCTCGAAGCCATCCTGCGGCCCTACCGCCATGTGATCCTGCTCGAACACGAAAGCGACCGCCACGCCGCCTGGGCGCTGGGCGAGCGCGAACGCTTCCGCCACTTCATCGTGCCGGAACGCGAAACCCCGCCGCCGCCCAAGCCGATGAGCCTGGCCGAGGTGGTGAACATCGACGCCCCGGTGCCGCGCTGGCTGACCGACCTGCTCAACCGCATCCGCCGCGTGGAAGATGCCGAATCCGCCCGCAACCTGCCGCGCGAGCAGGAATGGATCACCCGCGACGGCTACCACCGCGAACGCCGCGGTGCCCGCCACCTCGGCCGGCCGCAGGACTTCCACTTCGGCGAACTCGCGCGCCAGTCGCGCATCGACGCGCTCACCGCCGAGATCGCCGGGCTGGACAAGCAATTGCAAGCGCTGCGGCCCAAACTGGATGCCGCCGGCGAGCGCCTTGCCGGCATTCGCCAGCGCCTGCTCGGGCTGCAGTCGGCCCAGCTGCTCGCCGCCAACACCGAAAAGTATGCCGCCGCCGACGCCGAACTGCCGGCCGCGCGCAAGGCGCTGACCGAGGCGATCGCCGAACGTGCGGCCACCCGCGGGGCGCTCGACGAGGTGGCCGAGAAGCTGCGCGGCGTCGAGATCGAACTCGACCGCCGCAACCGCGAGCTGAAGAACATCGAGCTGCGCCTGGCCGACATCGCCCGCGACAACGCGCCGCGCCGCCGCGCCCAGGCCGAGCGCATCCTCAAGCTGCGCCGGCGCCGCCGCGGCATGCCGGCGCACTGGCTGGACAGCGCCGAACTCGCGCTGCTGGTGGAAAAATACGGCGACGCCCGCAGCGCCCGCCTGCAGCTTGACCGCCTGCGCCGCCACCTGGACGAAGGCGACTGGGTCACCGACGGCACCGTGCTCACCCTGCGCGACCGCCTCACCACCGACCTCGCCGGTCGCGAGCGCGACTACGGCGACCGCCAGGCCTACTGCGCCACCGCCCGCCGCCACACCGACGAGGCGCGCGCCGCCTACATCGCCAAGCTGCGCGCCACGGTGCGCCAGTACGGCAAGAACCTGAAGGCGCTCGGCGAGCTGGCCAACCTCGACGTCGATTGTCCGGCGCCGCACCTGGACAACGACGACCTCTCGCTCGCCCAGGCCGGTCTCGAAGTGCGTTTCGACTTCGACCGCAAGGGCGCGGTCGGCCTCAACGACGGCGAGGCCTCCGGCGGCCAGCAGGTGATGAAGTCGCTGATCCTGCTGGTGGCGCTGCTGATGGACGACGCCCGCCCCGGCGGCTTCGTGTTCATCGACGAGCCCTTCGCCCACCTCGACGTCGCCAACATCGACCGCGTCGGCACCTTCCTGCGCGCCACCCGTGCGCAGTACCTGATCACCACGCCGGTCACCCACAACGCCAACGTCTTCGCGCCCGCCCAGCTCACGCTGGTGACGCGCAAGAAGCCGCCCGCCGAAACCTGGGCGCCGCCGATCGGCGTGCTCCAGCGGGCGCGAGACTGAGCATGCCGTTCGAATGGCGTCAGGCCAGCGGCATGATGTATCGTCCCATTCCCGATACATACGCCTGACCGGCCGCGACGTCGCGCCGGGGCGGGCGTTTTCACACCCACCCGGCGAGACGAAGCGATGACCCACGATCAGTTCGAAGCCCTGGTTGGCAGGCTGGAACAGCAGGCCCAGGCCAACCCGCGCGGCTACCAGTTCAAGGTGCTGATGCTGGCACTGTTCGGCAACGCCTACCTGGCGGCGGTGCTGTTGGTGCTGGTGGTCGTGCTGCTGGCGCTGGTCGCCTCGGTGGGGGTGCTGAAGGCGCTGGCGCTGAAGCTGATCCTGATCTTCGGCGTTTTCCTGTGGATGGTGCTGAAGGCGATGTGGGTGAAGATCGACCCGCCCACCGGCGTGGAGATCGACGCGCGCCAGGCGCCGGAGCTGTTCGCGATGGTGGACGCGCTGCGCCGCGAACTCGGCGCGCCGCGCTTCCACCATGCGCTGGTCACCGACGACTTCAACGCCGGCGTGGTGCAGACGCCGCGCCTGGGCATCTTCGGCTGGCCGCGCAACTACCTGCTGATCGGCCTGCCGCTGATGAAGTCGCTCAGCGTCGAGCAGTTCCGCGCGGTGCTCGCCCACGAGTTCGGCCACCTCGCCCGCGGCCACGGCCGGCTGTCCAACTGGATCTACCGCCAGCGCCTGCGCTGGTCGCGCCTGCTGCAGGCACTGGAGGCGAACGACAGCAAGGGCAGCTTCCTGTTCAAGCCTTTCATCGACCGCTTCGCGCCCTACTTCAACGCCTATTCCTTCCCGCTGGCGCGCGCCAACGAATACGAGGCCGACGCCACCTCGGTGCGACTCACCTCCGCACGCGCCGCGGCCGAGGCGCTGACCGGCGTCAACGTGGTCGGCAGCTACCTCGCCGAGCGCTACTGGCCGCAGATCCACCGCCAGGCCGACGAGCACCCGGCGCCCGCCTTCGCCCCCTTCGTCGGCATGGCGCAGGGCGTCGCGAGCGAGGTGGACGAGGATTCCGCGCGCGGCTGGCTGGAGCAGGCGCTGGCGCGCCGCACCGATGTCGCCGACACCCACCCGGCGCTGCAAGACCGCCTCGCCGCCATCGGTGAAGCCCCGCGCCTCGCCATCCCCGCCGCCGGCGACAGCGCCGACCGCCTGCTCGGCACCGCGCTCGCCACGATCACCGAGGGCTTCGACCAGCGCTGGCTCGCGCACATCCAGCCGTCGTGGACCGAACGCTACCAGGAGGTGAGCGAAGGCCGCCGCCAACTTGCCGAACTCGACGCGCGGGCGGCGCAGGGCGAGGAACTCGCTCTGCAGGACGCCTACGACCGCGCCCGCCTCACCGAAAGCGTCGGCGGCGCGGCCGAGGCGGCGTTCGAGCAGTACCGCGAACTCCATCGCCGCGCGCCCGACGACAGCGTGATCAACCTCACCCTCGGCGCCCGCCTGCTTGACCGCGACGACGCCGAAGGCTGCGCGCTGGTCGAACGCGCGATGCAGCTCGACGACGGCGCCATCGCCAGCGGCAGCGAGTTGCTGCGCGACTACCACTGGCGCCAGGGCCACAGCGACGAGGCCCATGCCTGGCACCAGCGCCTGATGGAACGCGTGCAGCTCGAACAGGCCGCCGCCCGCGAACGCGACGAACTGAAGCTGAGCGACAAGCTCGACGCCCACGGCCTGCCCGCGGATGAAGTGGCGCCGCTGGCCGCCGCGCTCGCCGCCATCCCCGGCCTGCGCAAGGCCTACCTGGTGCGCAAACGGGTACACCACCTCGCGGACAAGCCGTGCTTCGTGCTCGGCTACCGGGTCACGCCCTGGTACCGGCTGCACAGCAAGCGGCGCGCGCAGGAAGTGATGGAGCAGATCCGCCAGTCGGTGCGCTTCCCGCACGAAACCCTGATCGTCAACGTCGAGGGCGACAACTACCGCTTCGGCCGCAAGCTGGCGTGGAAGCGCGGCACCCGCGTGGTATAGCGCATCGCGCCGATAGACCCTGTCGGCACCACGGAAATACCCGACAAAATCAGTTGGCTAATCGAAGCCACTCTGTTATCAATAGTGCGTTGTAACAGGGGCTCGCATCCGGCCGGATGCGAGCCCCCTGACGACGCGCTGCAGCGCCCATCCTGCAGCATCGCTTTCACCCTGCCGTGCGGCGCCACGGGTGCCCGCACCGGCAGCGGACCATCGCAGCCGCTGTTTTTTCGTCGAATGCCGCCTTCCGCCGGCGCACCGGCCGCCGCCGGCCCCATGGAAGACGGACCGGAACGGAGCAGGCATGACGGTAGATGTATGCAGACTGATGCAGGACGAATCGCCCGACGCCTGCATCGTGCTCGACGCCGACGGCGCAGTGCGCCACTGGAACGGCGGCGCAGTACGCCTGTTCGGCTACAACGCGGCGGAGGCCGATGGCCAGCTCCTGATCGACCTGACCGTGCCGCCGGACCGACGCGCGGCGGAACAGGCGCTGCTCGACGATCTGCCCGCGCTCGGCAACGCAACGCACGAGTCGGTGCGCCAGCGCAAGGACGGCTCGCTGGTGCATGTGGCGCTGTCGATGAGGCGGGTTCATGCCGACGGCCTCCCGTATGTGCTGACGAGCATGAAGGACGTCACCCAGCTCAAGGTGGCGCGCGAAGCGCGGCTGGTCGAGACGCGCTACCGCGACCTGCTGGAATCGATGCCCGACGGCATCGTGATGGTGAACGCGCTCGGCCGCATCGTCTTTTCCAATCAGCAGGCTGACGCGATGTTCGGCTATGGCGCGGGCGAACTGCGCGGTCAGCCGATCGAGGCGCTGCTGCCGGCGCGGCTGCGCACCGCGCACGTGGGCCACCGCAGCCACTACTTCGGCCAGCCGCGCACGCGGACCATGGGCATGGGGCTGGAACTCTTCGGCCTGCGCCACGATGGCAGCGAGTTTCCGCTCGAAATCAGCCTCAGTCCGCTGCATACCGACGAAGGCACGATGGTGCTGAGCGCCATCCGCGACATCGCCGGCCGCAAGAAGGCCGAGGAGAAGTTCCGCGGCCTGCTCGAATCGGCGCCGGATGCGATCGTCATCGTCAACCGCGACGGACGCATCGTGCTGGTCAATTCGCAGGCGGAGCGCCTGTTCGGCTATGCGCGCAGCGAGCTGATCGACCAGCAGATCGAGATGCTGATGCCAGAACGCTTTCGCGCCCAGCACCCCGGCCACCGCAACAGCTTCTTCACCGACCCGCGGGTGCGGCCGATGGGCGTCGGGCTGGAACTGTTCGGACGCCGCCGCAACGGCGAGGAGTTCCCGGTGGAGATCAGCCTCAGTCCGCTCGAAACCGAAGAAGGCACGCTGGTGTCGAGCGCGATCCGCGACATCACCGAGCGCAAGCGCTTCGAACGCGCGCTGCAGGAAAAGAACGTGGAACTGGCCCAGGCCAATGCCGCCAAGGACCACTTCCTCGCCAGCATGAGCCATGAGCTGCGCACCCCGCTGAACGCCATCATCGGCTTTACCGGCACGCTGCTGATGAAGCTGCCGGGTCCGCTCAACGAAGATCAGGAAAAGCAGCTGCGCACCGTGCAGCGCAGCGCCAGCCACCTGCTGTCGCTGATCAACGACCTGCTCGACGTCGCCCGCATCGAGGCCGGCAAGTTCGAGCCCGTGTTCGAGCCGGTGGACCTCTGCGCCACCCTCGAGGAACTGGCCGTTGTCCTGCGCCCGCAGGCCGAGGCCAAGGGCCTGCGGCTCGAGCTGAAGCTGCCCGGTGGTTCTTGCGTGGTCGAAACCGACCAGCGCGCATTCAGTCAGATTGTCATCAACCTGCTGCAGAACGCGATCAAGTTCACGGAGCACGGCCGCATCGAGCTTGCGCTTGCCCGTATCGAAGCGGACGGTCGGCCAGCGGTCGAGTTGCAGGTCGCCGACAGCGGCATCGGCATCCAGCCAGACGACCAGACGCGGCTCTTCGCGCCCTTCGCCCGCATCACCCCGGCAGCGGGGCCGGCGCAGGAAGGGACGGGGCTGGGCCTGCACCTTTGCCTCAAGCTCGCCGCGCAGCTCGGCGGCCAGATCGCAATGCACAGCACCTATGGCGAGGGCAGCGTGTTCTCGCTGATCTTGCCGGAGCAGCCATGATGGGCGCGCGCATCCTCGTCGCCGAAGACAACCTCGCCAACCTGGAACTGGTGCGCTACCTGCTAAGCCGTGCAGGGCACGAGGTCATCACCACGGCCGACGGTCTGGCAGCGCTGGAAGAAGCGCAGCGCGCCGTACCGGACCTGATCATCAGCGACCTGCAGATGCCGCGCATGGACGGCTACCAGCTGCTCGCGCGGCTGCGGGGCGACCCCGCCCTGCGCGCGGTGCCGGTGATCGCGCTGACGGCGTTCTCGATGCCCGGCGATCGCGTCAAGGTCATGCAGGCGGGTTTCGACAGCTACATGTCCAAGCCGCTCGTTCCGGAAACCTTCGTCGCCCAGGTCGAAGCCTGGCTGCCCGCGTCGCGCCGGGACGGCGAACGAGGCTGAGTCCATGGCCCGCATCCTCGTCGTCGACGACCACGCCAGCAACCGCGAACTCATCGTGACGCTCGCCGGCTATGCCGGCCACGAAGCGCTGGAGGCCAGCGATGGCGCCGATGCGCTGGCGCTGGTGCGCGAGCACCACCCCGACCTGGTGATCTGCGACATCCTGATGCCGACGATGGACGGCTACGAGTTCGTGCGCCAGCTGCGCGCCGACCCCGACCTCGCCGCCACCGAGGTGATGTTCTACACCGCCAACTACCACGAACCCGAAGCGCGCAACCTGGCGCGCACCCTGGGGGTCGGCCGCATCCTCGTCAAACCGAGCATCCCGGAAGACATCCTCGAGGAAATCGAGCGCGCGCTGGCGCAGGCGCCACGGCCGGTGCCGGCGCCGGCGGAGGATTTCGACCGCGAGCATCGGCGCGTGCTCACCGACAAGCTCGCGGCCAAGGCCGAGGAACTGGAGCGCGCCAACCAGCGGCTGGCAGCGCTGACCGAACTCAACCTGCAGCTCTCGGCCGAACGCGACATGCACGCCCTGCTGGACAAGGTGTGCCAGGGCGCACGCGAACTGACCGGCGCGCGCTATGCGCTGCTGTGCATCCATGCCGGAGGCAGCGATCAGACGGTGGGACTCTGGGGCTACGGCCTGAACACCGAGGAGGCCCGCCATCTGGGCGGACCGATCGCGGCCGGCGGCGTCCTGGCGCGCGTGATGGCGGAGCGCCGCCCGGTGCGCTTCCGCAACCCGCAGGGCGCTCCCGAAGACATCGGCCTGCCGCGGGGCTTTCCGCAGGT
The DNA here is from genome assembly GCF_001682385.1 of Azoarcus olearius. Lineage (NCBI taxonomy): Bacteria > Pseudomonadati > Pseudomonadota > Betaproteobacteria > Rhodocyclales > Zoogloeaceae > Azoarcus > Azoarcus olearius. Next base: position 1,712,512 of record NZ_CP016210.1, on the reverse strand, counting down.
CCATTGCGGTGTCGCGGCCCCGATCGCGTCCGCGGCGGCGGTGTTCGGCTGGGTCTGCCTGCTCGACAAGGTCGGCGCGGCCGAATTCACCGAGGAAGACGAATGGATCTCGCGCGCGCACGCGGCGCAGGCGGGCCGCATCTACGAGAACCGCAACCTCTACGCCCAGCTGGAGCGCCGCGCGGCCGACCTCGCCGCCGAAATCCGCACCCGTGAGCAGGCCGAGCAGCAACTGCGACGCGTGCTGCGCGCCCGCAAGGTGATGGCCGAATGCAACCGCACGCTGGTGCGCGCCGTGGATGAAACCACGCTGCTGGCCGACGTGTGCCGGTTCCTCGTGGAGCTGGGCGGCCACGGCGCGGCCTGGGTCTGCCTGGCGCGCCACGACGAGGCGCGGACGCTGGAAACCGTGGCCAGCGCCGGCGACGATCTCGGCATCCTGAAGGCCTCGCGCTTTTCCTGGGGCGACAACGAACACGGCCGGGGGCCGGCGGGCCTCGCGGTCCGCTCGGGCACGCCGCAGGTGGTGCACGACATCCACCGTCATCCGCAGTTGCAGCGCTGGCGCCGGATCGCGGCCGAACGCGGCTTCAAGGCCGCGGCCGCGCTGCCGCTGCGCAGCGACGGCGAGACCTACGGCGTGCTGTGCCTCGTCTCCTTCGACCCGCAGGCCTTCGACGCCGACGAAGTCGAACTGCTGGCCGAACTCGCCGACGACATCGCCTTCGGCGTCCGCACGCTGCGCGCCCGCGTGGAGCAGCAGCAACTGGCGGCCACGCTGGAACTGCGCAACCGCGCGATCGAGGAAAGCACCAACGCAATCGTCATCAGCCACGCGGACCACGCGGCGGACAACCCGATCATCTACGTCAATCCGGCCTTCACCGTCACCACCGGCTACAGCGCCGACGAGGTGCTGGGACGCAACGCGCGCTTCCTGGTCGACAACGACTGGGACCAGCCCGGGGTGGAACGCCTGCGCGAAGCGGTGCGGGAAGGCCGCGACGCACGGGTGACGCTGCGCACCTACCACAAGGACGGCCAACTGCTGTGGAACGAGATTTCACTCGCATCCATCCGCGATGCGCAGGGCGAGGTCAGCCACTTCATCGCCATCTTCAACGACGTGACCGAGCGCGTGCGCTATGAAGCCGAGCTGGAACAGCAGGCCACGCACGACGCGCTGACCGGGCTGGCCAACCGCAACCTGCTCAACGACCGCATGCAGCGCGCGATCATCCGCGCCGCGCGCGACGGCCACGCGGTGGCGGTGATGCTGCTCGATCTCGACCGCTTCAAGCTGATCAACGACAGCCTGGGCCACGCCGCCGGCGACGCGCTGCTGCAGGAAACCGCGCGCAGGCTCAGCACCAGCGTGCGTCGCGGCGACACCGTGGCGCGGCTGGGGGGCGACGAGTTCATGGTGGTGATGAGCGACATGAGCGCCGAGGACGACGCCGCCGCGCTCGCCGCCAAGGTGCTGGAATCGCTCGCGGTGCCGATGTTGTTGAACGGCCGCGAGATCGTCGTCACCGGCAGCATCGGCGTGTCGCTCTACCCGCGCGACGGCGAGGCCGCCGCCACGCTGCTCAAGCACGCCGACGTGGCGATGTACCGCGCCAAGGAACTCGGCCGCAACCGCTTCCAGTTCTACGCGCCGGAGATGAACGAGCGCATCCTGGAGCGGCTGGAGCTGGAGAACAGCCTGCGCCGCGCACTGGAGAACGACGAACTCGAACTCCATTACCAGCCCAAGGTGTCGCTCCGCGATGGCCGCGTGATCGGTGCGGAAGCGCTGATCCGCTGGCGTCATCCGCAGCTGGGCATGGTGTCGCCCGCCGACTTCATCCCGCTGGCGGAGGAAACCGGCCTGATCGTGCCGATCGGCGAATGGGTGGTGGACCACGCCTGCCGCCAGTTGCGCGGGTGGCTGGACGCCGGGCTGCCGCAGATCAGCGTCGCGGTGAACGTCTCCGCCCGCCAGTTCCAGCACGAACAGCTCACCCACGTGCTGGCCCGCGCGCTGGCGGCGCACCGGCTGCCGCCCGGGCAACTGCATGTGGAGGTAACCGAGAGCGCGGTGATGTGGGAGCCCGAGCGCACCATCTTCACGCTGCGCGAACTCAAGAACATCGGCGTGCGCATTTCGCTCGACGACTTCGGCACCGGCTACTGCAGCCTCAACTACCTGAAGCGCTTCCCGATCGACAGCATCAAGATCGACCGCTGCTTCGTCACCGATCTCGCCACTTCGGCTGAAGACGCGGCGATCGCGCTGATGATCGTGTCGCTCGCGCACAGCCTCAATCAGACGGTGATCGCCGAAGGCGTGGAGAACGAGGCCCAGCTCGACTTCCTGCGCCGCCACGGCTGCGACGAGATGCAGGGCTTCCTGTTCAGCCGTCCGCTGCCCGCGGCGGAATTCGCCCGCCTGCTCGCCGCCGGCACCCGGCTGCAACGCCCGCCCGGCGGCTGAAGCGAACGGTTACCGCGCCGTCGCCATCCCGCTTGCATGCGCGGGCGGCGATCGCCCTACAATCACGCCACTCCCCGACACCTGAACCCCGCCGTTTCCGCCCGCTCCAACTGTCATGCCCGTGCATATCGACACCCTGCGCGCCGACATCACCACGCTGCCGGTCGACGCGATCGTCAACGCGGCCAACCGCTCGCTGCTCGGCGGTGGCGGCGTGGACGGCGCGATCCACCGTGCGGCCGGTTTCGAACTGCTCGAAGCCTGCCGCAAGCTCGGCGGCTGCGAACCCGGCGACGCGAAGATCACGCCCGGCTTCCTGCTGAAGGCGCGCTACGTGGTCCACACCGTCGGCCCGATCTGGCACGGCGGCACGCGCGGCGAAGCCGAGGTGCTGGCCAGTTGCTACTGGCGCTGCCTGGAGGTGGCGGCCGAACACGGCGTGCGCTCGATCGCGTTTCCGTGCATCAGCACCGGGGTGTATGGCTATCCGCCTGAGCTGGCCGCGCAGGTGGCGGTGGGCACCGTGCGCTACGCGCTATCGGGCGAGCATCCGTTCGAGCAGGTGCTGTTCTGCTGTTTCTCGCCGGCCGACCTGCGCCTGTACGAGCATCTGCTGGCCGACCCAGCGGGCTGACCCGCCCCCTCAATCGCCGTCGGCCGCCCCTGCCCCGCCCAGCACGCCGGCGGCGCGCAGCCGCGCCTTGTAGGCCTTCATGACCGGGCGCGAGATCGCGGTCTCGGCGAGCACGCGGTGCTCGTAGATTTCGGCCACCAGCGCCTCGCGCTCACCGCTGCGCGCACGGGCGATCAACGCGTGCATCGCATCGTCCAGCAGTCGACCGGGGCGATGCCGGATCGCGTCGTACAGCACCGGAATCACGTCCTTGTCATGCGGCCCCATCTTGCACTTGCCATCGAGGATCTTGAGCATCACGGTGGTCGTGCAATCGACATCGACCGGGTCGAGCAGGTGGTCGGCGGCCCATGCGGCAAGCGCGGCGTGCTGCGGTAAGGGTGGCATCGGGGCTCCAGCGGCGGATTCGGATCGTCATGTCAGAGCAACAATCACGCCAAAACCGCAAAAATGGCGGATTTACGCGTGATTTCATGCAACGCCGATTTGCTCGACGGTGGCGCGCCTGCGACAATTGCGGCCTTGATCACAGTGCCGATGAATCATGTCCGACCATAACGCCACCCCTGCCGCCCAGGACGAAAACCACATCATCGCGGAGCGCCGCGAAAAACTCGCCCAATGGCGCCAGGCAGGCCGGGCCTTCCCCAACGACTTCTCGCGCGAGAACACCGCCGGCAAGCTCGACGAGGTGTATGGCGACAAAGAGCCGGAAGCGCTGGAAGCCAGCCCGGTGGAAGTCCGCGTAGCCGGCCGCGTAATGCTGAAGCGCGTGATGGGCAAGGCCAGCTTCATCACCATCCAGGACCTCTCCGGCCGCATCCAGCTGTACGTGCAGCGCGACGGCGTCGGCGAAGACGTCTATGCCGACTTCAAGCACTGGGACATCGGCGACATCGTCGGCTGCGTCGGCACGCTGTTCAAGACCAAGACCGGCGAACTCACGGTCAAGGCGAGCGAAATCCGCCTGCTCACCAAGAGCCTGCGCCCGCTGCCGGACAAGTTCCACGGCCTCACCGACGTCGAGCAGAAGTACCGCCAGCGCTACCTCGACCTGATCATGAGCGAGCAGACCCGCTTCACCTTCGTGGCCCGCAGCCGCATGGTGCAGTCGATCCGCAACTACATGATCAACCACGGCTTCCTCGAAGTCGAAACGCCGATGATGCACCCCATCCCCGGCGGCGCCGCGGCCAAGCCCTTCGTCACCCACCACAACGCGCTCGACATGGAACTCTTCCTGCGCATCGCGCCGGAGCTGTACCTCAAGCGCCTGGTGGTCGGCGGGCTGGAGAAGGTGTTCGAGGTGAACCGCAACTTCCGCAACGAAGGCCTCTCGCCGCGCCACAACCCCGAATTCACGATGATGGAGTTCTACGAGGCCTACGCGGACTACCGCAGCCTGATGAACTTCACCGAAGGCCTCATCCGCCAGGCCGCACGCGAAGCGCTCGGCGCCGAAAGCTTCGTCTACCAGGGCCGCGAACTCGATCTCTCCAAGCCCTTCCACCGCCTCACCATCGTGCAGGCCATCCGCAAGTACCACCCGGGCTTCTCCGAAGCCCAACTGGCCGACGCGGAATGGGTCAAGGAAAAGATCCAGGCCTTCGGCGAGAAAGTGAAGCCCGGCGGCCTCGGCAGCCTGCAGTTGCAGCTCTTCGAAGCCTGCGCCGAAGCCGAGCTGTGGGAACCGACCTTCATCATCGACTACCCGGTTGAAGTCTCGCCGCTCGCCCGCGCCTCCGACAGCAACCCGGAAATCACCGAACGCTTCGAACTCTTCATCGTCGGCCGCGAGATCGCCAACGGCTTCTCCGAGCTCAACGACCCCGAAGACCAGGCCGCGCGCTTCCTCGCCCAGGCGCAGGCCAAGGAAGCCGGCGACGAAGAAGCGATGTACTACGACGCCGACTACATCCGCGCGCTCGAATTCGGCCTGCCGCCCACCGGCGGCTGCGGCATCGGCATCGACCGCCTGGTGATGCTGCTGACCGACAGCGCCTCGATCCGCGACGTGATCCTGTTCCCGCAGATGCGCCCGGAATAAGCGCAGCGCGCGCCGGTCGCCCCCGCCGCCTCGCAAGCCCGCCTGGCTCCCGCCAGCGCGGGCTTTTTTGTTCGGGCCGCTACCCGGCCGCGCGTAACGGACCGTCCGCCGGCACCGATCGCACGCCTGCGCCACCCGATCTGGGTATGCGGAGAAGGTTTTGGTAGTACGATCGGCACGAACCGATCCGCCTTCCTTCGCAGGTGATTCGAATGCGACCCAGTCAGGCGCCCAAGAACGGCCATTCCTTTTCCCATCTGGTGCAGGACGCGCTGGGCGCCCTGCGCCGCCATCTCGGCATGGAGGTGGCGTTCATCTCCGAATTCCGCCACGGCCGGCGCTTCTTCCGCTACGTGGATTCGGACGCCGCGTTCTCTCCGATCCAGGTCGGCGGCTCCAACCCGCTGGACGAAAGCTACTGCCTGCGCGTGGTCGATGGCCGCCTGCCCCAGCTCATCCCCGACGCCCTGCAGAACGCCGAGGCCCTGTCGCTGCCGGTCACGCGGCTGCTGCCGGTGGGCGCGCACATCAGCGTGCCGATCCAACTGCTCGATGGCGAGGTGTTCGGCACCTTCTGCTGCTTCAGCCGCACCGCCGACCTGTCACTCGACGATCGCGACCTCGCCGTCGTCCGCCTGTTCGCGGAATTCGTCGGCGGCACGGTCGCCCAGGCCTTCCGCCAGCGGAAAAACCTCAAAGCCGCTTACCAGCGCGTGCAGCACGCGATCGCGCAGGAGGATTTTCATATCGCGTATCAGCCGATCATTCACGTCGGCGAGAGCCGGCTGGTCGGTCACGAGGCCCTCGCCCGCTTCACCGCCGAACCGCTGCGCTCGCCCGACAAATGGTTCCACGAAGCGGCCGAGGTTGGCCTGCAGGAGGAACTGGAACTCGCGGCGATCCGCAAGGCGCTGGAGAACCTGCACCGCTTCCCGGCTCCCACCTACCTGTCGCTCAACATCTCGCCCGAGACCATCCTGAAGGGCGGGTTGCCCGCGGTGCTGGCCGGATACCCGCTAGACCGGCTGGTGCTGGAACTCACCGAGCACGAGTCGATCGACGACTACGCCGCACTCGTGGCCGCACTCGCCCCACTGCGCCAACGCGGCCTGCGCGTGGCGGTGGACGATGCGGGCGCGGGCTACGCCAGCTTCCGCCACATCCTCAAGCTGGCGCCCGACATCATCAAGCTCGACGCCAGCCTGGTTGCCACCATAGACAAGGACCAGGGCATGCGCGCGCTGGCAGCCGCGGTGGTGCGCTTCGCCGAGGAAACCGGCAGCAAGGTGGTGGCCGAAGGCGTGGAGCGCCCCGAAGAACTGCAGGTGCTACGCGACCTGAAGGTCAACAAGGCGCAGGGCTACCTGCTCGGCCGCCCACGCCGGGCCGAGGACCTGGAATTCCCGGGTTAGCTGACGCACACGCGCCTAACGCAGACCGATGATCATGCTCAGCATCAGCGCCAGCACCACCATCAGCGCCACCCAGGCGATCACGCCCGCCATCAGCACGAAGCCCGACATCAACCGGGCCTTGCCGAAGTCGGCCACCCGGAACAGGGGCGGCACGCCGTGGTAGATGAGCGCCGCGGAGCAGACCCAGGCCGCAGCCACCACCGCCACCACGAACCAGAGCGACGGCACGAACAGCGCCAGCGCCGACAACCACAGGGGCGTCGGGGCCACCGCGGCGAGCATGAACGCCTCGTGATAGGCGGGCTTCACATCGACCACCTCGCCCATCTGCTGGATGATCGAGGCCATCAACGGCACCATCGCGAGTTCCGCCAGATAGAAGGCGACGACCACCGCGAGCGCCTCGGCGGGGGTGATCTGCGGCACCATCTGCGGGAACACCGCGCCCGGTGTCACCGCCAGCGAATACACGAACATTGCCGGCGGAATCAGCGACATCGGCATCACATAAACCGTGAACAAGCGGGTCACCGAGGGATGGACGCGCGCCAGCTCGGGCCAGCCTTCGGAATACGAATAGAGCATCTTGGGCAGATCGTGGAGTGTCATGGCCGCCTCCTGTATTGCCATGGAGCCCGCGCCGAACGGCGTTGGGGGGCCGGACACCCCGCCTGCACCCTGGGGTACCGCGCCCTCGCGCAAGGCGCGCGTCCCTGTCGAAACACGGGGTGTCCGGCTTGACGTAGACCGCCGTCTGCAGACGAAGTGCCGCAACCGCACCCGCGCGAAGCGGCCCCCCACCTCCGATCCAGCGCCGGCGGCACCGCCGAACGGCCTAAGCACCGCTTCAAGAGGGCGCAACAGTGCATCTCTACGCTCGCGGACTTCATTCCCGAGGAATATGCAAGATGCCCCTGCTGCCCCGCCCGATCGCACTCGCGGTACTGATTGCCGGCCTTGGCGCCGCGTCGCTCGCCACCGCCGCCCCCACCGAGCTGTTCTTCTCCGAATACATCGAGGGCAGCGCCAACAACAAGGCGCTCGAAATCCATAACGGCACCGGCGCGCCGATCGACCTCGCCGCCGGCGGCTATGTGGTGCAGATGTACTTCAACGGCAGCACCACGGCCGGCCTCAGCATTCCGCTGACCGGCGTGATCGCGGCCGGCGATGTCTTCGTGCTGGCCCAGGCCGCGGCCGATTCGGCCGTGCTGGCGGTGGCCGACCAGATCAATGCCAGCGCCTGGTACAACGGCGACGACGCCGTGGTGCTGCGCAAGGGCGGCACCACCGGCGCGCTGATCGACGTGATCGGACAGATCGGCATGGACCCGGGCACCGAGTGGGGCAGCGGTCTCGCCAGCACCGCCGACAACACCCTGCGCCGCAAGGCCGGCGTGGCGCGCGGCGACACCGTCGCGGACGACGCCTTCGACCCCGCGGTGGAATGGGACGGCTACGCCACCAACAGCTTCGACGGCCTCGGCAGCCACCTCGCCAGCGGTAGCGACGGCGGAGGCGACGGCGGCACCGGCGGCGGCAGCGACGGCGCGCAATGCGGTGGCGCGCATACCCCGATCGGACAGATCCAGGGCCGCGGCAGCAATGCGGCGATCACCGGCGCCGTGGTGACCCGCGGCGTGGTCGTCGGCGACTACGAGCTGCCCGGCGGCAGCGGCCAGATGCGCGGCTTCTACATTCAGGACCCGGTCGGTGACGGTGACCCCGAGACCTCGGACGGCCTCTTCGTCTACAACGCCGGGCGCGACCACGTCGCCCTCGGCGACCTCGTGCTGGTCAGCGGCACCGCCAGCGAATACCAGGGCCAGACCCAGCTCTCCGCCACCGCGATCACCCGCTGCGGCACCGGCACCGTCGCACCGACCGACATCTACCTGCCGCTCGCCGACGCGAACGCGCTGGAACGCTACGAAGGCATGCTGGTGCGCCTGCCGCAAACGCTCTACGTCACCGAGCACTACCAGCTTGGCCGCTTCGGCCAGGTGGTGGTGTCGAGCGGCGAGCGTCTGCCGCAGCCCACCGCGGTGGCGGCCCCCGGCGCCGCGGCGCTGGGGGTCCAGGCGCAGAACGACCTCAACCGCATCATCATCGACGACGCCGACAACGACCAGAACCCGGACCCGATCCGCTTCGCCCGTGACGAGGCGCCGCTGTCGGCCGCCAACACGCTGCGCGGCGGCGACAGCGCGAGCGACATCGTCGGCGTGCTGACCTGGGGCTGGGCGGGGAACAGCGCCAGCGGCAACGCCTGGCGCGTGCGCCCGGCCAACGCGCTCGGTGGCAACGCCCGCTTCAGCGCCGCCAACCCCCGCCCCACCGCGGCACCGGCGGTGGGCGGCACGCTGAAAGTCGCCAGCATCAACCTGCTCAACTACTTCAACACCTTCGACGGCCGCCCGGACACGGTGGACAACTGCCGCTACGGCCTCGGCGGCGCGCCCACCGACTGCCGTGGCGCCGACGACGGCGCCGAATTCGAGCGCCAGGCGGCGAAAACGGTGGCGGCCATCCTCGCGCTCGACGCCGACGTGATCGGCCTGATGGAAGTGGAGAACGACGGCTACGGCGCCGACAGCGCACTCGCCGACCTCGTCGGCCGCCTCAACGCGGTCGCCGGCCCCGGCGCCTATGCCTACCTCGACGCCGATGCCGCCGCCGGCAAGGCGAACGCGCTCGGCACCGACGCGATCAAGACCGGCCTGATCTACCGCCCGGCCAGGGTCACGCGGCTCGGCACCGCGGTGCTGGACCGGGGCGCCTTCGGCCTCTACACCACGGTCAGCGAAGGCACCCTCGGCCGCAACCGGCCGGCGCTGGCGCAGAGCTTCCGCACGGCCGACGGCGCGCGCTTCACCGTGGTGGTGAACCACCTCAAGTCCAAGAGTTCGTCGTGCGCCGGCAACATCGCGCCGGTGCCGTCCGACCCCGACCTGGGCGACGGCCAGGGTGACTGCAACCGCACCCGCAGCACCGCCGCGCGCGAGCTGGCGGCCTGGCTGGCGACGGACCCGACCGCGGCGGGCGACGGCGACGTGCTGATCATCGGCGACCTCAACGCCTACGCACAGGAAGACCCGGTGACCGCGCTGACCGAAGCCGGCTACACCGACCTCGTCGGCCGCGACGTTGGCCGCGGCGCCTACAGCTACGTGTTCGACGGCCAGTGGGGCTACCTCGACCACGCGCTCGCCTCGCCGTCGCTGGCCCGCCAGGTGAGCGGCGTGGCCGAGTGGCACATCAATGCCGACGAACCCTCGGTGCTCGACTACAACACCGACTACAAGAGCGCCGCCCAGATTGCCGGCTACTACGCCGCCGATCCCTATCGCGCCTCCGACCACGATCCGGTGGTGATCGGCCTCGATCTCGATGGCCAGCCGCCGCTGCTGCAGCTGTCGGCAACGCCATCGGTGCTGTGGCCGGCCAACCACGGCTATGTGGACGTGAAGGTCAGCGCCACGGTCTCCGATAATCGCGACCCCGCCCCGCAGGTGAAGCTGCTGTCGGTCCGCTCCAGCGAGCCGGACCAGGGCACGGGCGACGGCGACACCGCCAACGACATCGTGGTCCTCGACCCGTACCGCTTCCGCCTGCGCGCCGAACGCGCCGGCCACGGCAGCGGGCGCATTTACACACTGACCTACGAGGCGCGCGACTACGCCGGCAACACGCGCACCGCCACCACCACGGTGACGGTGCCGCACTCGGCGGCGCAGTAAGCCGGGCCCCCTACCCGCCGCCCGTTCGCGGCGGCGGGCTTCCCGCTGTTCCCCATGGAGAGAACCATGCGTTTCCCGCTCAAGACCCTCGCCCTGCTGGTCGGCTTCGCCTGCGCGCAACCGCTGCTCGCCGCGCAATGCACCGGCACGGTCGGCTTCGGCGAAGCCAACGGCCGTGTGCTCACCCAGGTCGCCAACCGCGCCGTCGGCGCGGCCTGCTTCAACGATCTGATCATCGACACCGACGCCGAAGGCGCCAACTACGGCAGCCACGGCGAATTCGTCGCCGCCTTCGGCGCGCTTGCCCGCGACTGGCGCGACCAGGGGCTGATCAACGGCCGCGAATACGGCGAACTCGTCAGCGCCGCGGCGCGCTCCCACGTCGGCAAAACGCTGAAGCTGCGCGTGATCGCGTTCAACGACTTCCACGGCAACATCGACGGCAGCACGCTCACCCAGTCGAGCGCGGCGGACGGCTTTTCCGGGGTGCGCGCCGGCGGCGTCGACTACCTTGCCGGGCTGGTCAAGCAACTGCGCGACGGCGCGCCCAACAGCGTGATGGTGTCGGCCGGCGACCTGATCGGCGCCAGCCCGCTCAACTCCGCGCTGTTCCACGACGAGCCGACGATCGAGACCATGAACCGCCTCGGCCTCGACTTCAACGCGGTCGGCAACCACGAGTTCGACGAAGGCAAGGACGAGCTGCTGCGCATGAAGCGCGGCGGCTGCCACCCCACCGACGCCAACTCCTGCCAAGGCAACGCGGTCGGCACGCCCTACCCGTTCGAGGGCGCGACGTTCGACTTCCTCGCTGCCAACGTGGTCGATAGCGCCACCGGCGACACCGTCTTCCCCGCCTACGGCATCAAGGAGTACAAGGGCATCCGCGTCGCCTTCATCGGCATGACGCTGAAGGGCACGCCCTCCATCGTCACCCCGGGCGGCATCGTCGGCCTGCGCTTCGGCGATGAAGCCGACACGGTGAACGCGCTGATCGGCAAGCTGAAGGACGAAGGCGTCAACGCGGTGGTGGTGCTGGTGCATGAAGGCGGCTACGCCCCCGGCAGCATCAACGGCTGCAGCGGCATTTCCGGCCCGATCACCGACATCGTCAAACGCCTCGACGACGCGGTGGACCTGGTGGTATCCGGCCACACGCATGCCGCCTACAACTGCACGCTGCCCAACCGCGCCGGGCGCGCGATCCCGGTCACCAGCGCGGGCAACTACGGCCGCCTGGTCACCCGCATCGACCTGGTGCTCGACACCAAGCGCCGTGACGTCATCGCCGCCAGCGCGCAGAACCTGGTGGTCGACCGCAACAATGTGCTCGGCGCCGTCGAGCCGATCGTGCCGGACGCGGCCATCGCCGGCATCGTCGCCAACTACAACGCGCTCACCGGCCCGATCGCCAACCGCGTCATCGGCAACATCACCGCCACCCTCAGCCGCAGCATCAACGCCGCGGGTGAATCGGTGCTCGGCGACCTGATCGCCGACGGCCAGTTGCTGGCCACCGCGCCGGTGCAAAAGGGCGGCGCCGTGGTCGCCTTCATGAACCCGGGCGGCATCCGCGCCGACTTCACCTATCCCGGCAGCCCGGCCGGCGAAGGCGACGGCCAGGTGACCTACGGCGAAGCCTTCACCGTGCAGCCCTTCGGCAACAGCCTGGTGGTGAAGACACTGAGCGGCCAGCAGCTCTACGACCTGCTCGAACAGCAGTGGGCGGTCGGCCAGCCCGCCAGCGGCCGCATCCTGCAGGTGTCCGACGGCTTCCACTACCGTCACACCTTCAGCGCCAGCGTCAGCCCGCTCGGCGGGCGCTACGTCTGCGACGGCTCGGTGACGCTGAACGGCGTGGCGATCGACAAGGCGGCCCGCTACCGCGTGACGATGAACTCCTTCCTCGCCACCGGCGGCGACAACTTCAGCGTGTTCAACCTCGGCACCGAGCCGCTGGGCGGTGATGTGGACCTGGACGCGCTGACCGACTGGTTCGCGCTGAAGTCCCCCGCCGCACCCACCGCGCTGGACCGCATCGTCAAGGTCGCGTCCTGCAACTAAGGCGTTGATTTCCCCGGCGGCGCCCTGCCGCCGCCGGGCCTCCCGCACCCGGGGCCCGCCCCGGCTACCCGCGCGGCGGGCCGACGCGCTACCATGGCGCCCCCCGACCGTCCGCGCGCACACCCCCGGCCCTGCCGGCCAGGTTGCGCGCCCGTGCCGCGCCATGCCGATCACACCCGCCAGCCTCAGCTTCGCCGAAGACGGCACGCCCTACTCCACCGCCTACGGCGACGTCTATCACTCCAGCGACGGCGGCCTCGGCCAGGCCCACCACGTCTTTCTCGCCGGCAACGGCCTGCCCGAACGCTGGCGCGGCCGCGAGCGCTTCGTCATCGTCGAGACCGGCTTCGGGCTCGGGCTCAACTTCCTCGCCAGCTGGGCGGCGTGGCGTAAGGACCCGCAGCGCAGCGAACGGCTGCACTTCGTCTCGTGCGAGCTGCATCCCTTCCGCGTCGAAGACCTCGCGCTGCTGCACGCGCGCTGGCCGGAGTTCGCGCCGCTCGCCGCCGAGCTGCAGGCCAACTGGCCCTGCCTCGCGCCCGGCGTGCATCGGCTGCACCTCGATGGCGGCCGCGTCTGCCTCACACTCTACTTCGGCGATGCGCGCGACGGGCTGGCGCAGCTCGACGCGCGCGCCGACGCCTTCCTGCTCGACGGCTTCTCGCCGGCGAAGAATCCGGATTTGTGGTCTGCGCGCATCTTCCACCTGCTTGCCCGGCTGGCCGCGGCGGACGCGACCCTCGCGACCTGGTCGGTTGCCGGCGAGGTGCGCGAAGGGCTGCGACGCGCCGGCTTCGAAGTGGAGAAGGCACCCGGCTTCGGCGGCAAGCGGCAGATGCTGCGCGGACGTTACCTCGGGCGCGAACACCGCCCGGCGCCAGCCGCGGCCGAGCGCCGCGCGCTGGTGATCGGCGCCGGTGTCGCGGGCACCTCGATCGCCGAACGGCTCGCGGCGCGCGGCTGGCAGGTGGAGCTGCTCGACGCCGCCAGCGGCCCCGCCCAGGGCGCGTCCGGCAATCACGCCGGCGTGCTGCGCCCGCTGCCCAGCCTGGACGACAACCGCATGGGCCGGCTGACACGCGCCGGCACGCTCTACGGCTGGCGCCACATCCAGCGCCTGCAGGCCGCCGGGCTGCCGCTGCGCGCCGAGGCCTGCGGCGTGCTGCACCTCGCGCGCGACGCCGCGCAGGAGGCGAAGATGCGCGCGGTGGTCGAACGCCTCGCGCTGCCGCCGGCCCACCTGCGTTTCGTCAGTGCCGCCGAAGCCAGCGAGATCGGCGGCTGGCCGGTGCCGCTGGGTGGATGGTGGTTTGGCGACAGCGGTTGGGTGCAGCCGCCCAGCCTGTGCGCCGCCAATCTCTCCGCCGGTGGCGAAGGCATCCGCGCGCACTGGAACGCGCGCGTGACGCTGACTCGCGCCGACACCCGCTGGCAGGCCCGCGATGCGCAGGGCGCACTGCTTGCAGAAGCGCCGGTCGCCATCCTCGCGGCGGGCACCGGCATCACCGGCTTTCCGCTTGCCGCGCCCTTGCCGGTGGTGAGCGCGCGCGGCCAGGTAAGCCTGCTGCCGGCCGCCGCTGGCAGCCCGCCCCGGGTGGTGATGTGCCGCATGGGCTACGTCAGCCCGGCGGTAGATGGCCTGCGCTGCGCCGGCGCCACCTTCGACGTCGGCGACGACGACGCGACGCTGCGCGCGCGCGACCACCACGAAAACCTGAGCAAGCTCGAAGCCATGCTGCCGGGCTACACCGCCGCGCTCGCCACCCAAACGGCGGAAGGCCGCGTCGGCTTCCGCCCGGCCTCGCCCGACCGCCTGCCGATGGTGGGCGCGGTGCCCGCGCTCACCACCGTGGCCGCGCCCTGCGCGCTGGCCGAGATTCCCCGCCACGCCGGCCTTTACGCCCTGTCCGGCTTCGGCGCGCGCGGCCTGGTGTGGGCGACGCTGGCCGCCGAAACGCTCGCCAGCCAGCTCGACGGGGAACCTCTGCCGCTGGAGCGCGATCTGGTCGACGCGCTCGATCCCGCCCGCTTCCTGCTGCGCCCCGCACGATCGCTGCGCGGCGAGGACTGACGGCCGGCCACCACCTAGAATTCATTACCGCTGCTGACACCTCATGGATGCCATCCCGTTCTTCTTCCTGCTCGGCTTCGTTGCCCGCCTCGCCCGCTCGGACCTGAAACTGCCCGGTCAACTGTACGAGGCCCTCTCCATCTACCTGCTGCTCGCCATCGGCCTCAAGGGCGGCATGGAACTCGCCAAGCAGGACCCACTGCAGGTGCTGCCGCAGGCGCTGGCGGTGCTGGCGCTGGGTGCGGCGATTCCGCTGGTGGCCTTCCCCATCCTGCGCCGGCTGGGCCGCTTCGATCGCTACAACGCCGCGGCGATCGCCGGCCACTACGGCTCGGTCAGCGTGGTCACGTTCGCGGTCGGGGTGGATTACCTCACCGCGCGCAGCATCCCCTACGAAGCCTACCTGCCGCTGTTCCTGGTGCTGCTGGAGATGCCCGGCATCGTGGTCGGCATCCTGCTCGCCCGCCTCGGCGGCGAAGGCGGCAAGGTGCGGTGGGGGCCGCTGCTGCACGAAATTTTCCTCGGCAAGAGCATGGTGCTGCTCGCCGGCGGCCTGATCATCGGCTGGGTGGCCGGGCCGAAGGGCCTGGTGCCGCTCGAACCCTTCTTCTTCACGCTGTTCAAGGGCGTGCTGTGCCTGTTCCTGCTGGAGATGGGCCTGGTCGCGGCCGGACAGGCCGGCGCGCTGCGCACCAGCGGCGCCTTCCTGGTCGGCTTCGCGCTGGCGATGCCGGTGATCGGCGCCACGCTCGGCAGCGTGCTCGGCGTGGCGATCGGCCTGTCGCTGGGCGGCACGCTGCTGCTCGCCACGCTGGCGGCCAGCGCCTCCTACATCGCGGCACCGGCGGCGATGCGGATCGCGGTGCCGGAGGCCAACCCGGGGCTGTCGATCACCGCGGCGCTGGTGATCACCTTCCCCTTCAACATCCTGCTCGGGATTCCGCTCTACGAACGGATCGCGGGCTTCATCCACGGGAGCTGAGCATGCCCAACACCCATCCCTGCAAACTCGTTGTGATCATCGCCGAAGAGGCGCTGGAAGGCCCGCTGGCGAAGGATGTGATGGCGCTCGGCGCGCACGGCTACACCGTCAGCGACGTGCGCGGCTGCGGCAGCCACGGCATGCGCAGCGGCGTGTGGGACGCGGACAGCAGCATCCGCATGGAGATCCTGTGCGACGCCGACACCTCGCTGGCAATCACCCGCCACGTGGAAGACGCCTACTTCCGCAACTACGCGATGGTGACCTACGTGGCCGACGTGGGCGTGCTGCGCCCGGAAAAGTTCGTCCGCTGAAAACGCCGCGGCGCCCCCCCTGGCGGGAGCGGGCGCCGCGTTGCGACCAGCGCGAAGGCCGGACCTCAGCCGAGGTGTCGCGCCAGCCGCGCCAGCACGCGCTCGCGGCCGAGCACCTCCACCACCGCGTCGATCGACGGCGTCTGCGGCACGCCGAGCAGCGCCACCCGCAGCGGAATCGCCACCTGCGGCATCTTCAGGCCGTGCTCGGCCATGGTGTCCTTGATCGCCTGGTTGAGCGCGGCCTTGTCCCACGCCACCGCCTCGAAGCGGGCGCGCAGGCTGGCGAGCGCCGCCCTGGCGGTGTCGGTGAGGTGCTGGGCGATCACTTCCGGCGCGGGATGGACATCCACGCAGAACAACTCGGCCGCGTCGGCGAGTTCGTTGAGGTTGGCGGAGCGGTCCTTGTACAGCGCCACCACCTGCTCCAGCGCCGGGCCGGCTTCAGGATCGACCCCGCGGCGGGCAAGCCGGTTGGCGACTTCGGCCGCCAGGTAGGCGTTGTCGGCCTGCTTGATGTAGTGGGCGTTCAGCCAGTTGAGCTTTTCGGTGTTGAACTGCGCCGCCGACGGCGTGATGTGGTCGAGGTCGAACCACTCGACGAACTGCTCGCGGCTGAAGATCTCGTCGTCGCCGTGGCTCCAGCCCAGGCGCGCGAGGTAGTTGATGACGGCCTCCGGCAGATAGCCTTCGTCGTCGTACTGCATCACGCTCACCGCGCCGTGGCGCTTGGAGAGCTTGGTGCCGTCGTCGCCCAGGATCATCGACAGGTGCGCGTACTGCGGCACGCTGGCGCCGAGCGCCTGCAGCACGTTGATCTGGCGCGGGGTGTTGTTCACATGGTCGTCGCCGCGGATGACCTGGGTGATGCCCATGTCCCAGTCATCGACGACGACGCAGAAGTTGTAGGTGGGCGTGCCGTCGGCGCGCGCGATGATGAAGTCGTCGAGTTCGGTGTTGGAGATCTCGATGCGGCCCTTCACCAGGTCGTTCCAGGCCACCGCGCCGGTGATCGGGTTGCAGAAGCGCACCACCGGCTGCACGCCGGCCGGCGGCGTCGGTAGCGTCTTGCCGGGCGCGGGGCGCCAGCGGCCGTCGTAGCGCGGCTTCTCCTTCTTCGCTTCCTGCTCGGCGCGCAGCGCGTCGAGTTCTTCCTTCGAGGTGTAGCAGTAGTAGGCGGTGCCGGCGGCGAGCATCTGCTGGATCACTTCCTTGTAGCGATCCATGCGCTGCATCTGGTAGAACGGGCCCTCGTCATGCTCCAGGCCGAGCCACTTCATGCCATCCAGGATGGCCTGCACCGCTTCCGGGGTGGAGCGGGCCACGTCGGTGTCCTCGATGCGCAGGATGAAGCGGCCGCCGTGGCGGCGGGCATAGGCCCAGGAGAACAGCGCCGTGCGGGCACCGCCGATGTGGAGGTAGCCGGTGGGGCTGGGCGCGAAACGGGTACGGACTGGGGTGGCGGCCATCGTGGGACTCGGAATGCGGACAGGACGAAAGGCGGAATTCTAAGCGATCGTCGCGACATTGCGGCGCAGCAGGCGCCGCGCAGGGAACAGCCATGTACATCGGAGAAATCGCGCGCCGCACCGGCGCTTCGCCCAAGGCGATCCGCCACTACGAGACGCTCGGCCTGCTCGGCGCCGTCGGCCGCAGCGGCAGCTACCGGGTGTATGCCGAAGCCGACGTGGCGCGCGTGGAGCTGATCCGCCAGGCGCAGGCGCTGGGCATGCGCCTGGCCGAACTGCAGCCGCTGCTCGCCGGCGCCGAGCCCGACTGGAGCGCGCTGTGCCGGCTGATCGAGGCGAAGCGCGCCGCCGTCGCCGCGGATATCGCCCGCCTGCACAACCTCGACCTCCGGCTGGACGCGGTGCACAGGGAGATCGCCGCCTGCCTGGGCGCGGACCCGGGCGCCGCGGCCCATTGCGCGCACGCCGGCCGTGCGGCGGCCGGTGTCGCGCTGCCGGCCGACGCCGAGGCTTGACTCTGCCCTCAGGGGCAAGCCTTAGCCTGCCGGCCTCTTTCCAGCACGGAGCACAACCATGGGCAAACGCGTCCTGGTCATCCTCGGCCATCCTTCGGCAGCCAGCTTGTGCGGCGCCCTGGCCGCCAGCTACGCCGAAGCCGCCACCGCCGCCGGCCATGAAGTGAGCCGGCTCAACCTTGGCGACCTCGATTTCGACCCGATCCTGCACGAGGGCTACAGGCGCATCCAGCCGCTGGAGCCGGACCTCGAACACGCCCGCGCGGCCATCCACCGCGCCGACCACCTCGCCTTCGTGTTCCCCGTGTGGTGGGGCGGCGTGCCGGCCACGCTGAAAGGCTTTCTCGACCGCGTGTTCCTGCCCGGCTTCGCCTTCCAGTACCGCGACGGCGCACTCTTCCCCGACCAGTTGTTGAAGGGCCGCAGCGCCGATCTGGTGGTGAGCATGGATACGCCGCCGTGGTACTTCCGCTGGATCTACCGCATGCCGGCGGTCCATCAGATGCGGCGCACGACGCTGGAATTCTGCGGCATCCGCCCGGTGCGCACGCTGCTGCTGGGGCCGGTGAAGGACGCCCCGACGGCGCGGCGCGAGCGCTGGCTGGCGCGGGTGCAAAAACTGGCGGCACGCATCGGCTGAGCGGCGCCCTTCCCCGGGGGACCGCTTCCCTTCGTGCCCCCTTCCACGCCGGCCGTCGCGCCTTGCCCCGCGGCTGGCACCGAGTCTTGATCTAGCGCAACAGACCCGGATTGGGCTGTCAGTATCGTGAGCCCACCCTCCCAAGAAGCCCGCCTCCGATGAACCTCAAAGGTTTCATAGTCGCCACCTCCGCCGCGGTCGGCATCATCTTCACGGCAGGCAGCTGGCTCGCGATCAGTTCCGCGTTCGAGCAAGCCTTCAGCACCCATGCGCGCGACCAGGCGCGCGAGGCGGCGCGGGTCAGCTTCGCCGCGATGTACGGCATCATGAGCCAGGGCTGGACGCGCGCGCAGGCCGAGCGCTTTCTCGACGGCATCCACGCCGGCGGCAACGAGGCCGGCCTCAAGGTGGCCATCTACCGCAGCCCGGTGGTAGAGGCACGCTACGGCAGCATCGCGCAGCCCGCGCCTGACGAACTGGTGAGCGCGGCACTGCAGCGCGGCGACGCGGGCGACCATGTGAGCGACGGGCGTTTTCGCAGCGCGGTGCCGCTGCGCGCCGAGGAACGCTGCCTCGGTTGTCACGACAACGCCCGCCCCGGCGACGTGCTTGGCGCAATCGAGGTCACCCAGCCCTTCGGCCAGGTGCTGCAGCAGGCGCGCTCGGCGTTCTACCTGCACGCGGCGCCCAGCCTGCTGCTTGGGCTGCTGCTGGCGGGCACCGCACTGTGGTGGATCGGACGCTCGGTATCGCGCAGCGTGAACGAGGTGGAAAGCAGCCTCGATTCGATCAACAAGGTCTCGGACCTGCGCCATCTGCGGCTGGGCGAGCGCAAGGCCACCTTCGGCGAAATCAACCGCGTCCACGAGGCCATCGCCGGCCTTGCCGCGCGCCTGCGCACGATCGCGGTGGACAAGAACATCCTGCTGTTCGAGATCGGCCTGCTGGAGAAATTCGTCATCACGTCCGAGGTGATCCGCGACTGGCGCGCCTACGTCGGCAAGCTGCTGGTCGACATCAACAGCATCATCGACGCCCATGTGCTGTTCTCGGTGTTCCAGATCGACGACGAACTGTTCGACGTGGAGATCTTCTGGCACGTGCAGCCGGGCACCACGACGCGGCGCCGGATCGAGGCCGTGGTGCGCGACACGCTGAACGACGACCCGCGCTTCTCGGCGCCGGCCACGCTCAACATCCACCACCACTACCCGGCGCAGACGGCCACGCCGGCCGAGGACGCCGAGCTGACGCTGCGGGTGAAGTCCTTCTTCGTCGACCGCCCGAAGATCGGCAGCATCGTCGGCATCGGCGTGCAGGCCGCGGGGCCGGTGGACCAGACCCACAACCTGGTGCTCGATTCCATCCTGTCCACACTGCTGAACGTGGTGGGCTCGATCAAGGCGATCCACAAATACACCCGCGACCTGGAGTACTACGCCACCCGCGACCCGCTGACCGACCTCTACAACCAGCGCGTGTTCTGGGAACTGCTCGATTACGAACTGGACCGCAGCCAGCGCCACGCCACCCGCGCCACGCTGCTGCTGATCGACCTCGACAATTTCAAGCTCATCAACGACCACTACGGCCACGCCACCGGCGACCGCTTCCTGCAGCAGTTCTCGCGCAGCATGCAGCAGGCGCTGCGCGGCGGCGACATCCTGGCGCGCTACGGCGGCGACGAGTTCGTCGTGATCCTGCCGGAGACCGAGCTGGAACAGGGTTACGCCACCGCGCGCCGCCTGCTCGACGCCACCCGCGACATCGCGCTCGAAATTCCCGGCAACGATCCGATCCGCGGCACCGTGTCGATCGGGCTGGCGGTGTATCCGGACCACGCCACCACCGCCAAGGACCTGTTCCTGTTCGCCGACAACATGATGTACCGCGCCAAGGCCGAGGGTAAGGAGCGGGTGGCGGTGCCGAGCGAGGAAGACGTGATGGCGGTGTTCCGCGACGTCTCCGAGATGAGCATGGCGGTGCTCCACGCGGTGAACGAGCGCCGCATCATCCCCTTCTTCCAGCCCATCCTCGGCATCGAGGACGGCCGCGTCGCGGCGGTGGAGGTGCTGTCGCGGCTGGAGGTGAACGGCCAGCTGCTGCGCGCCGACCAGTTCATCGAGATCGCCGAGAAGATCGGTGTGATCCACCGCCTCGACGCGATCGTCATCGAAGCCGCGCTGGCGCGCGTGCGCGAGAGCGACTTCGACGGCGACATCTTCTTCAACCTGTCGCCGCGCGCGCTGGTGCTGGCGGAGTTCGCGCGCACGCTGCGCAGCATCGTCGCCGACTCGGGCATCGCGCCGGAACGCATCGTGTTCGAGATCACCGAGCGCGACACGGTGAAGAATCTGTCGCTGCTGGAACGCTTCATCTGCGACCTGAAGGCGGAAGGCTTCCGCCTCGCGATCGACGACTTCGGTTCGGGCTTCTCGTCCTTCCACTACCTGCGCCGCTTCCCGTTCGACGTGCTGAAGATCGAGGGCGACTTCATCGCCAACATGGTCAACAGCGAACGCGACCGCATCTTCGTGCAGAGCATCACCGAGCTGTCGCGTGCACTGAAGATCAAGGTGGTGGCGGAGTTCGTGGAATCGGCCGAGGTGCTGGCGCTGCTGCGCGAGTTCGGCATCGACTATGCGCAGGGCTACCACGTCGGCCGGCCCGAACGCGAGGTGCTGCCCGCCCGCGCGCGTGCTGCGCGGCCGGCGCTGACCGCTCAGTAACCCGCCGCGCTGCCCTCGCGGCGCGGATCGGCCGCGCCCGCCCAGCCTCCAGCTTCACGCACGATCAGGCTGGTGCCGCTGGTGAGGTCACGCAGTTGCGGGCGGTGCCCGAACAGCGCGAGTCGGCCCGCCAGCGCGCACCCGGCGGCGTTGTCCTCCACTTCGGTCGGGCCATTGCGGCTGCCGGCGTGCGGCCGCGCCAGCGCCGCGTCCGGCGCCTGCCCCCAGTCGAGCACGCCCACCAGCGCGGCCGCCACGTAGTTGATGATGGCGCTGCCGCCGGGCGAGCCGAGCACCGCGTGCAGCCGTCCATCGGGCGCAAACACCAGCGTCGGCGCCATCGAGCTGAGCGGGCGCTTGCGCGGCCCGGCGCGGTTGGGGTGTGCCCCGTGCTCACCGCTCGGGACAAACGAAAAATCGGTGAGCTGGTTGTTGAGCAGGAAGCCGCGCACCATGCGCCGGCTGCCGAAGGCGTTCTCGATCGAGGCGGTCAGCGACACCGCGTTGCCGCCTGCATCCACCACCGATATGTGCGTGGTGGCGGGCCACTCCGGGCTGCTCGCCGCCACCGCTGCCACCGCGGGGTCCGGCACGCCCGCCGGCGCGGTCCCCATGCTGCCGTCGAGCGCGATCAGCGCGGCGCGGCGGGCGAGGTAGCGCGGCGCCAGCAACTGCGCGGGCGCCAGCGTCATCGCCGCGGGGTCGCCGTACCAGGCTTCGCGGTCCGCATAGGCAAGCCGGCCCGCCTCGGCGAAGAGGTGCGCGGCAAAAGCCGAATCCGGCGCGATCGCAGGCAGGTCGAAGCGTTGCAACACGCCGAGCAGGGCCAGCACGCTCGCACCGCCGGCGCTGGGGGGCGGCATGCCGCACACCCGCCAGGCGCGGTACGGGCCGCACAGCGCCGGGCGCTCGACCACCTCGTAGGAGCGAAGGTCGTCCAGCGTGAGCGCGCCCGGCGCCGGGGCGCGCGCCACCGCGGCGACGAGATCGCGCGCCACCTCGCCGCCGTAGAAGGCCTCGGCGCCGTCGCGCGCGAGCAGTTCCAGCGTCGCGGCGAGCGCCGGATTGCGCAGCGTCGCACCCACCGCCAGCGGCGCACCGCCCGCATCGAAGAACAGCAGGCGCGCGGCGGGGTCGGCGCGCAGGAAGCGGTCGCGCGCGATGTGCGCGTGCAGGCGCGGCGACACCGCGAAGCCCTCCCGCGCCAATGCAATCGCGGGCGCGAACAGGCGCGCCCAGGGCAGCACGCCGTGGCGCCGATGGGCGGCTTCGAGCAGGCGCGGCAACCCCGGCACACCCACCGCACGGCCGCCCACCACCGCGTCGAAGAAGTGCAGCGGGCGCCCGGCCTCGTCCAGGAACCAGTCCGCCTCCACCGCCGCAGGCGCGCTTTCGCGGCCGTCCCAGGCGGCAAGACGCTGCGCGGCAGCGTCGTAGTGGAGCAGGAAACCGCCGCCGCCGATGCCGGACGATTGCGGTTCGACCACATTGAGCACCAGCGCCGCGGCAATCGCGGCATCCGCGGCCGAACCACCCTCGCCCAGCACGGCAAGCGCGGCGTCGGTGGCGAGCGGGTGGGCGGTCACCACCATTGCGTTGGAAGCGCGTACCGCCGGTCGCGGTGAGAAGCCGGTCGCGGCCTCGGGCGCGGGCGGCTGCGCGGCCGCCGTGGC
The DNA here is from genome assembly GCF_001682385.1 of Azoarcus olearius. Classification (NCBI taxonomy): domain Bacteria; kingdom Pseudomonadati; phylum Pseudomonadota; class Betaproteobacteria; order Rhodocyclales; family Zoogloeaceae; genus Azoarcus; species Azoarcus olearius. Next base: position 1,689,743 of record NZ_CP016210.1, on the reverse strand, counting down.
CGCAAGCCACAGCCAGACCGCGAACAGGATCGCCGCGCGCATCGGCCTGCCGCCCGCGCTCAGCGCGTCCAGGCAGGCAGCCGGCGCGGTTCGGGTGCGAGTTGTAGTTGGAAGTAGTCGGGCAGACCGGCGTGGGTCGGCACCGGCAGTTCGCCTTCGATCAGCGGCGCCAGCGCGGCCTTGGCGGCGGCGGTGACGTGCAGGCCGTCGGCGGCGATGAAATGCGGCGGCACGCGGCGCTCGAGGTTGGCGATTTCCTCCACCCGCACCGGCTGCACATCCCACCGATACGGTTCGTCGGCCAGGCGGCGGATCGCCGGCATCACCCCATCCTGCCCGGCCAGCGCGTAGGCCACCGCAGCCCGCCCCACCGCCCTTGCCTGCGCCACGTCGGTGGCCGAGCGCCAGTGGCCGGCCGCGCGCTGCAGGTAGTCCGGGATGGCCCAGTGGTGCTTGTAGTCGAAGCGCGCCGAAACCAAGCGCGCGACGCACTGCCCCGCGCCGCCCAGCTGGACGTGACCGAGCGCGTCGTGCGACTGCTCCATCACCAGCGTGCCGTCGGCGCGGCGGATGCCTTCCGCCACGGTGACTGCACAGTAGCCCAGGCGCTCGACTACCGCCTTCACCCGCGCGAGGAAGGCCTCCTCGTCGAACGCGACCTCGGGCAGCAGCACGATGTGTGGCGGCTCGTCCTCGTTGCGCGCGGCCAGCGCGGTTGCGGCGGCCAGCCAGCCGGCGTTGCGCCCCATCACCTCCATGACGAACACCCGCCCACGCCGGCTGGACATCGCCGCCAGGTCCAGCCCGGATTCGCGCATCGCGGTGGCGAGATACTTGGCCGCGGAGCCGAAGCCGGGCGAGCAGTCGGTGCCCTCGAGGTCGTTGTCCACCGTCTTGGGCACACCGATGCAGCACAGCGGGTAAGCCCGCGCGCGCGCCGCTGCGGCAACGCGGGCGACGATGTCCATGGAACCGTTGCCGCCGTTGTACAGGAAGGCGCCGATGCGATAGCTGGCGAACACCTCGAACAGACGGTCGTACTGCGCGGGATTGGCTTCCTCCGGATCGAGGTCGAAGCGGCACGAACCGAATGCGCCGCCGGGCGTGAGTGCAAGCTGTGCCAGCTCGGCGGGCGTCAGCGGCGTCGTATCGACCAGCGTTTCACTCAGCACCCCGAGAATGCCGTTGCGCGCGCCATAGACAGTGCCGATCGCCTGCGGATGTTCGCGCGCGGCTTCGATGACCGCGGCAGCGCTCGCGTTGATCACCGCGGTGACGCCGCCCGCCTGGGCGTAGAGGAGATTGAACGGCTGGGTCGGGCTCATCGTCGGAGGTCACCTCGACAGCGGCGCGCATGCGCCGGATCACACCTGCAAAGACAAACGCGGCCGGCACCGGGTTCGGTACCGACCGCGTCGGATGACGGCGCCGGGCGCCGGATTACTTCAGCGCGTCGAAGGCGCGGGCGGTAATCTCATCCACGGCACCGAGGCCGGAGATCTTGCGCACCTTGGGCGCCTTGACGTCGCCGGAGGCGGCCCAGCTGCTGTAGTACTCGACCAGCGGCTTGGTCTGGGCGTGGTAGACGTCCAGGCGCTTCTTGACGGTCTCTTCCTTGTCGTCGTCGCGCTGCACCAGGTCTTCGCCGGTGACGTCATCCTTGCCCTCGACCTTGGGCGGGTTGTACTTGACGTGGTAGGTGCGGCCGGAGGCCAGGTGGGCGCGGCGGCCGCTCATGCGTTCCACGATCTCGCTGTCGGGCACGTCGATCTCGAGCACGAAGTCGATCGGCACGCCGGCGTCCTTCATCGCGTCGGCCTGAGGGATGGTGCGCGGGAAGCCGTCGAACATGTAGCCGGCCTTGCAATCGTCCTGCTGCAGGCGGTCCTTCACCAGGCCGATGATGATCTCGTCGGACACCAGGCCACCGGCGTCCATCACCTTCTTGGCCTCGATGCCCAGCGGGGTGCCGGCCTTGACCGCGGCGCGCAGCATGTCGCCGGTGGAGATCTGCGGAATGCCGAACTTCTCCTTGATGAAGTTCGCTTGCGTGCCCTTGCCGGCGCCCGGCGGTCCCAACAGAATCAGTCGCATACACCCTCCCGAGATTTTGGCCTGTGCTGCCGGCCTGCTTTATGAACTAGATGAACCAAAAGGCCGAAACTTAAACGACTCGACCGGCACGGTCAAACCGAAAGACCGCGCAAAACGTGTCAGGCAGCGCCGGCGAATACCGCCCGCACCCGCTCCAGGTCTTCCACGGTATCGACCCCCGCGGCCGGCGCGGCCTCCAGCCCGAGCACGCGGATGCGGTAGCCGTGCCACATCGCCCGCAGCTGCTCCAGCGCTTCCCACTGCTCGATCGGCGCGGGCGCCAGCGCGGTGTAGCGGCGCAGGAAGCTGACGCGGTAGGCATACAGCCCGACATGGCGCAGCACCGGAAGTCCGGCCGGCAGGACGGCGCGCTCGCCGGGTTGCGCCCAGGCATCGCGCGCCCAGGGAATCGGCGCGCGGGAGAAATACAGCGCGCGCTGCTGGGCGTCGCACACCACCTTGACGACGTTGGGATTGAAGACTTCGTCGGCGTCGTGGATCGGATGCGCCGCGGTGGCGATGGCGGCTTCGCCGTCGGCCGCGAGTTCGGCCGCCACCGCGGTGATGATGGCGGGGTCGATCAGCGGCTCGTCGCCCTGTACGTTGACGACGATGTCCTCGTCCTGCCAGCCGAGCGCGCACGCGACCTCGGCGAGGCGATCGGTGCCGCTCGGATGGTCGGCGCGGGTCATGACCACCTTGCCGCCGGCCGCCTCAACCGCCTCGCGCACGCCATCGTGGTCGGTGGCCACCCACACCTCGGCGGCGCCGGCGTCCTGCACGCGTTCGAGCACGCGGACGATCATCGGCTTGCCGGCAATGTCGGCGAGCGGCTTGCCCGGCAGCCGGCTGGAGGCGAAACGGGCGGGAATGACGATGCGGAAGGCGGACATGGCGGCGCTCAACGCAACGCGTCCACGTCCTCGGCGGCCAGCGCGCGCGCTTCCTCTTCCAGCATCACCGGGATGCCGTCGCGGATCGGGAACGCGAGGCGGTCGGCCTTGCAGACCAGCTCCTGCTTGTCCTTGAGGTAGTCGAGCGGACCCTTGCACAGCGGGCAGACGAGGATTTCAAGCAGGCGGGCGTCCATGTTGCAGTCTCTCCAGGATGCGTTCGGCGGCACCCGAACCGATTTCGGCCGTCACCGGGAATTCCCAGGCGTCGGCCGGTGCGAAAGGCGCGCATTTTACCGCATCCTTGCTGGTCATCAGCTTGGGCTCGCCGGGCGCGAAGTCGAGATCGGCGGCAACGAAGCGGTGATGGTCGGGAAACGGATGCGGCACCACGTCCAGACCCATCGCCGCGAGCTGGTCGAAGAAGCGCTGCGGACGGCCGATGCCGGCAACGGCATGGACCCGGCGGCCGCGGAAGGCGCTCGCATCGCAGCGCCGGGCAGGATCGGCAACGCCGCGGAACCCGTCGCCGACCAGCCGCATCGGCACCGCACGCGCGCCCAGCCCGGGCGGCAGTTCCCCCTCGTCGCCGTGGCGGATCACCAGGTCCACGCGGTCGAGCCGGCGGACCGGCTCGCGCAGCGGCCCGGCGGGCAGCAGCCAGCGGTTGCCCAGCGTGGCGGGATCGACCACCGCCAGCTCCAGGTCGCGGGCAAGGCGGTAGTGCTGCATGCCGTCGTCGGAGACGATGACATCGCATTCCGGGTGGGCCTGCAGCAGCGCGGCGGCGGCCGCGGGGCGGTCGCGCCCGACGAAGACCGGCACGCCGGTGAGGCGCGCAAGCAGCAGCGGCTCGTCGCCGCATACGCCGGCATCGCCGGAGGCGACCACTTCGAGCACGCCGCGCGCGCTGCCGCCGTGCCCGCGGCTGATGATGCCCGGATGCCAGCCGGCCGCCCGCAACTGCTCGACCAGCCAGGCGACCACCGGAGTCTTGCCGCTGCCGCCGACCGCGATGTTGCCGACGACGATCACCTTCACCGGCAGCCGCACCTGCGAAAGCAGGCCGGCGCGGTAGAGCCGGCGTCGCAATGCGGCGAGCAGGCCGAACAGCAGGGACAGGGGATACAGCAGCAGCGCGCGCGGACCGCGGCTGCGCCAGTACGACGGGGCGGTGGGCATGGCCCCGCGCGCAGCCGCCATGGGTCAGTTCGCCGGGGTCTGGGTGGCGAAAGTGATGTGGGCAAGGCCGGCGCGCTGCGCCGCCTGCATGACGTCCACGACGCGCTGGTGCGGGGTCTTGGCGTCGGCGCTGATCACCACGACCGGCTCGCGGCCGTTGGACGGGCTGGCCTTGCCGAGCGCCGCGGCGAGCTCGTCGATGCCGCGTCCGGCCACCGGCTGGCGATTGACGAGCACGTCGCCGGTGGCCGTGACCGCGACCGCAATTTCGTTCGCCACCGTTTCGCTGCCATCCGCTGCGGACGTCGGCAGGTTGATTTCCAGGCCCGACACCTTGGAGAAGGTGGTCGTCAGCATCAAGAAGATCACGATCACCAGCAGCACGTCGATGAAGGGGATGAGGTTGATCTCCGGCTCCTCATCGCGATTGCCCTTCCGGAAATTCATCGCCATCGCCCTCAGCCGCGGCGGTCGCCCTGGGCGACCTCGACCAGCTTGATCGCCTGCTGCTCCATGTCGATGACGAAGTCGTCGATCAGGCGGCGGAAATGGCGCCAGAAGATCATCGTCGGAATCGCAATCACCAGGCCGAAGCCGGTGGCGTACAGCGCGAGCGAAATGCCGTGCGCGAGCTGGGCGGTGTTGGCGCCGCTGATACCCTGCGAGGCGAAGATCTCGATCATGCCGATGACGGTGCCGAAGAGGCCGAGCAGCGGCGCCACCGAAGCGATGGTGCCGAGCGTGGTGAGGAAGCGCTCGAGTTCGTGGACCACCGCCCGGCCGGTTTCCTCGATCGATTCCTTCATGACGTCGCGCGAGGCGCCGATGTTGCGCAGGCCCGCAGCCAGCACGCGGCCGAGCGGCGAATGCGCGGCGACGCGGTTGATCATCTCGGCCGAGGCACCGTGGCTGCGCAGGTCCACCAGCACCTTGTCGAGCAGCCCGGCCGGAACCACGCGCGCGCGCCGGAGCGACACGGAACGTTCGATGATCAATGCCACTGCAATAACCGACGCCAGCAACAGCGGCCAGATCGGCCATCCCGCAGCCTGAATGATCTCGAACACGCGCCCACTCCCCGGGAAAAAGCGGAACTCTAGCGCCAGCCCCCGTCGGGCGGCAAGTCGGGGCGCTGTGCGGAGAATCCACAAAAGCTGTGGATAAGTTTGTGGACTGATTCGGGATGTTGCCCCGGAAGCCCGTCGCCGCGGGCTTTTGCTTGCTTCGCTGAAAAATTAGGCAACATAAAATACCGTTAGTTATCAACTACTTGACAAACACTCCCAGTCGGATCAAGGACTTGCCGATTCAGGCTTGACAGTCCGGCGGGGCTGTGGATTCCGCTACAATCCCGGGCATGAAATTCGCCTCCCAATCGCCTGAAGCATCACCGCTATCCCTGTCCGCTCAAGTGCTTACGGTGTCCGCACTGAACCGCCTCGCGCGCGAGGTACTCGAGTCGGCCATCCCCCTGCTGTGGGTCAGCGGCGAGATCTCCAACCTCACCCGTGCCGCCTCCGGACATCTGTATTTCACCCTCAAGGACGAGCAGGCCCAGGTGCGGTGCGCGATGTGGCGCAACCGTGCCCAGTTGCTGCCCTTCCGGCCTGAAAACGGCATGCGGGTCGAAGCCCGCGCCCTGGTGACTGTCTATGAAGTCCGGGGCGACTATCAGCTGGGCGTGGAGGCGCTGCGCCCGGCGGGCATCGGCAACCTGTTCGAAGCCTTCACGCGCCTGAAGGAAAAGCTCGCCGCCGAAGGCCTGTTCGATGCCGCGGTCAAGCGCCCCTTGCCGCCGTATCCGCGCGGCATCGGTATCGTCACCTCGCCCGCCGCGGCCGCCCTGCGCGACGTGCTGGTCACCCTGAAGCGCCGTGCGCCGCAACTGCCGGTGGTGCTGTATCCCGCCCCGGTGCAGGGTGCGGATGCGCCGCTGCGGCTGGTGGCGGCGCTGGAAGCCGCGGCGGCGCGCGCGGCGGAAGACGGCATCGACCTCGTCCTGCTGGTGCGCGGAGGCGGCAGCATCGAAGACCTGCAGGCCTTCAACGACGAAGGGCTGGCGCGCGCCATCCGGCGCAGTCCGTTGCCGGTGGTGTGCGGCGTGGGGCACGAAACCGACTTCACCATCGCCGACTTCGCCGCCGACCTCCGCGCCCCGACGCCGACCGGCGCGGCCGAACTTGCAAGCGCGGGTTTTCATGCCGCGCGCGACCGCGTCCTCGCGCTCGACCAACATCTTGCCCGCGCCATGCAGCGCCGGCTCGACACGCTCGCCCAGCGCCTCGACCGTGCCGCGCTGCGACTGGTGCATCCGCGCCAGCGGCTGGCAGCCGCCAGGGTTCAACTCGCAACGCTGGAGCGCCGGCTCCACGATGCCGGAACGCGGCAGCTGCAGCGGGCAGACGAACGCCTCGCGCGCCTCGGCCTGCGCCTGCGCGGGCGCCGGCCCGATCTGGCGCGCGCGCGCGCCGACCAGCACCAGCTCGCCGCGCGCCTGCGTCGCGGCCTCGACACCGTCATGCAGCGGCACCGCCTGCGGCTGGAGGCACTACAGGACCACCTCAAGCATCTCGCGCCGGATGCCGTGCTCGCGCGCGGCTACAGCATCACCCGCGACGCCCACGGCCACATCCTGCGTTCCGTTCAGGACATCGGCGTGGGCGACGCGGTGAGCGTGCAACTGGCCGATGGCCGTCTCGACGCGGAAGTCACCGCCACGCAGCCGCCCCGGCCCTGATGCCGGGGCACTTCCGGCATATGCATTTGCTGTTGCCGCGGTTTCCCAAACGCCGCGTTCGGCTTAAGATCAATGGCTGTCGGGATTGGCGACCCTGAGCAATCCTGACTAGAATTGTCGGACTTTACCCCCCAACGGACACAGACAGGAGAATTCGATGGAACACACGCTGCCCCCCCTGCCCTACGCCAAGAACGCCCTGGCGCCGGCCATCTCCGAAGAAACGCTGGAATTCCACTACGGCAAGCACCACCAAGCCTACGTCACCAACCTCAACAACCTGATCAAGGGCACCGAGTACGAGAACCTCGACCTCGAAGCCATTATCAAGAAGGCCCCGGCCGGCGGCGTGTACAACAACTCGGCGCAGGTCTGGAACCACACCTTCTTCTGGAACAGCATGAAGCCGAACGGCGGTGGCGAACCGACCGGCGCGCTGGCTGACGCGATCAAGGCCAAGTGGGGCTCGTTCGACGACTTCAAGAAGGCTTTCCAGACCTCCGCCGTGGGCAATTTCGGCTCCGGCTGGACCTGGCTGGTGAAGAAGGCCGACGGCTCGGTGGACATCGTCAACATGGGCGCTGCCGGCACCCCGCTGACCACCGGCGACAAGGCTCTGCTCTGTATCGATGTGTGGGAACACGCCTACTACATCGACTACCGCAACCTGCGTCCCAAGTTCGTCGAGACCTTCCTCGAGAAGCTCGCCAACTGGGATTTCGCGGCGCAGAACTTCGCCTGATCCCGCCTGCCTCGCGGGTGCACGCACCCGCGGCAGCAAAAGCGACCCGACCGGGTCGCTTTTTCTTTTTCCACTCCCGCCCGTGCTCGAGATCCTTTATCAAGACGAACACCTCGTCGCCATCCACAAGCCCTCCGGGCTGCTGGTACACCGCAGCGCGCTCGACGCGCACGAGGAACGCTTCGCGGTGCAACTGCTGCGCGACCAGCTCGGCCGCCACGTGCACCCGGTACACCGTCTCGACAAAGGCACTTCGGGCGTGCTCGTGTTCGCGCTCGACCGCGACACCGCCGGACGGCTCGCGACGCAGTTCGAAACCCGCGCCGTGCGCAAGCAGTATGTCGCCATCGTGCGCGGTCATCCGGCCGAGGCGGGCACGATCGACCATCCGCTGAGCCGCCGCTTCGACCCGGTCGAGCACGTCGCCGAGGACAAGGTCTTCGCGCCGCAGCCCGCGATCACCCATTTCCGCCGCCTCGCAACCGCAGAGCTGCCCTGGGCGGTCGACCGCTATCCCACCAGCCGCTACGCGCTGCTCGCGCTGGAACCGGAAACCGGGCGCCGCCACCAGATCAGGCGGCACCTGAAGCACATCTCCCACCCCATCATCGGCGACTCGACCTTCGGCAAGGGCAAGCACAATCGCATGTTCCAGGCGCACTTCGGCAGCGAACGGATGCTGCTCGCCTGCACCGACATCGAACTGCGCCATCCGCAGCGCGACGCGCCGCTGCAGTTGCATGCCGCCCCCGCGCCAGACTTCCGCGCGGTCGCCGACGCACTCGGTTGGCATGACGCGCTGGCGCGCCTTCCGGCCGACGGGGATACGGGGCACAATGCGTGTTTCCCCGAATCCACCCGCTAAGTTCCGCGCCGCCATGAAACCGCTGCTCCAGGTCCGCCAGCACGGCCAGCAAGTCTGGCTCGACAACCTCTCCCGTACCCTGCTCAACGACGGCCACCTGGCGCGTTTCATCGACGAAGGGGTCAGTGGCGTCACCACCAATCCGGCGATCTTCTACAAGGCAATCGCCGACGGGCGCTACTACGGCGACGACCTGGCGGCCTTGAAAGCGGAGAAACGGGGGGCGGAAGCCTGCTACGAGGGCCTGGTCGTTCCGGACGTGCAGCGGGGCTGCGACCTGCTGCTGCCGCTCTACCGCGACAGCAAGGGCGAGGCCGGCTACGTCAGCCTTGAGGTGTCGCCCGCGCTGGCCCACGACGCCGCGGCCACGATCGCCGCCGGCGTGCGCCTGAAAGCCGCGGTGGACCGCCCCAACCTGCTGATCAAGGTGCCGGCCACCCCCGCGGGGCTGGAAGCCATCGAGGCGCTGATCGCGCGCGGCATCAGCGTCAACGTCACGCTGATGTTCTCGCTGGCCCATGTGGACGCGGTCGCGCAGGCTTACGTGCGCGGCCTGTCGCGCCTGCAGCAGCAGGGCGGCGATGTCACGGCGGTGATGTCGGTGGCCAGCCTCTTCCTGTCGCGCGTCGATACCTTGGTCGACACCCGGTTGGAGGCCAGTGGCGAAGCGGGGCTGCCCCATCTCGGCAAGACGGCGGTGGCAATGGCCAAACTTGCCTACCAGCGCAACCGCGCCGTGTTTGGCGGGCCCGAATTCGCTCCGCTGCGGGCGGCGGGGGCGCGGCCGCAGTACATGCTGTGGGCGAGCACCGGCACCAAGAACCCGGCTTATCCCGACCTGCTGTACGTGGAGCCGCTGATCGGCGCACAGACGGTCAATACCCTGCCCGACGCCACACTGGCGGCGCTGCTGGATCACGGCAAGGCCGCAGCAACGCTGGAAGACGGCGTGGCAGAAGCACGCGCGCATTACGAGGCGCTGGCCGGCCTCGGTATCGACCTCGACGCGGTGGGTGAGTCGCTGCAGCAGGACGGCCTGACGCAATTCGAACAGGCCTTCGCCAAGCTGCTCGAACTCACTGCCTGAAAACGCTGCACCGGCTCAGATGTGTTCTTCGAGCCGGTGCATCATCTCCTTCAGGCGCTCCCCCGCCGCATTCAACTCGGCCCCCTTGCGCCGCAACACGTCGAGACGTTCCTGCATCAGCCCGGCGATGTTGCGGACAGCCCCCATCGGCGTGCCCGAGGACACCCGCACGCAGTCGATGAAGGCCTGCATCTCGCGCAGCCGGCGGGCCTGGGGCGCGGGGTGCGATTCGATGAAGCGCTCGATCAGCCGGTGTCGGGCATGGAAGAAAGCTGCCGGATCGCGTTTGGCCAAGTCGCACCAGTGATCGAAATCGAATCCCGCCATGGTTCCCCCATCGGGGCGCAGGATGCGATCCCCTGTGGTTCATCCTAGGCAAGCCCCCCGCACAAAACAACAAACCCGGCTGAAGCGCCGGGTTTGCGGGTTGGGAGCAGGCGGGCGGGTCAGGCCAGCGCAGGAACCGCCATATCGCGCAGTAGCGTGGCCCTCGGCACGCCGCGGTGCTCGCCGGCCGCGCCGAGCAGTTCCTTCATGTCCAGGATCAACACGATCTGGCCGTTGGAGAGCGTGGTGACGCCTGCCACGCCCTTGGGACGGAAGTCGTCGAGCGACTTGATCACCGCGTCCTCGCGGCCGGCGAAGCTGTCGATTGCAAGGATGAAGGACAGCTCGGCGGTCTGCATCAGCACGCCGTACTCCGGCGTGCGCTCCTGCGGCCATCCGAGCAGGGCCGCCAGCGGCAGCACCGGCAGTACCTCGCCGCGCACCACCATGGTGGCGCGGCCGCCGACCTCCTGAACCTCCTTGATGTCGATCGGCAGGATCTCGCGCACCATCGACAACGGCACGGCCAGCGGCTGCTCGCCCAGCCGCACCAGCAGCACCGGCAGGATCGCCAGCGTCAGCGGCAGGCTGATGACGAAGGTGGTGCCCTTGCCCTGCACCGAACGGATGTCGATCGAACCGTTCAGCTTCTGGATGTTGGTGCGCACCACATCCATGCCGACCCCGCGCCCGGAAACGTCGGAAATCTGTGCCGCCATCGAGAAGCCCGGCAGGAACACCAGGTTGAAGCTCTGGCGCTCGTCCATGGTGTTGGCCTCCTCATCGGTGATGAGGCCCTTCTGCAGCGCCTTCGCGCGCAGACGCTCGGCATTCATGCCGCGCCCGTCGTCCGCCACCATGATGACGATATGATCGCCCTCCTGGCGCGCCTCCAGGCGCACGATCGACTTCTCCGGCTTGCCACTGGCAAGGCGCTCCGCCTTGTCCTCGACGCCATGGTCCACCGCATTGCGGATCAGGTGGATGATGGGATCGGACAAGTCCTCGATCATGGTCTTGTCGATCTCGGTCTCTTCGCCCGCCAGCACGAGCTCCACGTCCTTGCCCAGGTTGCGGGCGAGGTCGCGGGCGATCCGCGGATACTTCTGGAAAAGGCGGCCGATCGGCTGCATGCGGGTCTTCATGACCGCGTTCTGCAGATCGGACACCAGCAGGTCGAGCTGGCTCACCGCCAGATCGAGCGCGTGCAGGGTTTCGGTGTCGTTGCGGCCCGAGAGGATGTCGCTGCGCAGCGCGTTGAGGCGGTTCTTGGTCAGACCGATTTCGCCCGACAGGTTGAGCACCTGGTCGAGGCGCGCGGTATCGACGCGAATCGAGTTGTCGCGCTGGCGCTCGCCCTCGCGGCGGCCCACCGGCACCGCCCCGCCCGGCCGGTCGGTCGAGCGGCGGCCGATCGCGGCCTGGATGATCTCTTCCGGATTCTTCTCCGGCTGCGCGGGCACCGGATCAAGCACCTGCGCCGGCGCCGCACCCACCGGCACCGGCAGCCCGGTGACCGCGTTGTACAGCAGGTTCCAGTCCGGCTCGTTGGCGCCGCCGGCCTTGGCCTGCGACGCCGGCTGGGGCGCCGCGGCGGGTGCGGCCGCGGCCGGCGCGGCGGCAGGCGGCGCCTCGCCGGCGATCACCGCCTTCAGCCCGGCCATCAGCTGCGGATCGGCCGCCGGCGGCTGCGCGCCGCGCTCCAGGTAGCCGAACATGTCGCGCACCGAGGCCGTCGCGGCGAGGATCATGTCCATCACTTCGGCGGTGATCGAGAGTTCGCCGTTGCGCAGCTTGTCGAACAGGTTTTCGGTCAGGTGACACAGCGCCACCAGTTCGGTGGCGTTGAGAAAACCTGCCCCACCCTTGATGGTGTGAAAGCCGCGGAAGATGTCGTTGAGCAGCCCGCGGTCACCGGGCGAGCGCTCGAGATCGACGAGCTTGTTGTCCACACCGGACAGCAGGTCCCCGGCTTCGATCAGGAAGTCCTGCAGCAAGTCTTCCATCCCGGCAAAGTCACTCATGGCTCAAGCTCCCGTATTTCTTGTCTGCGGCGGTGTGGCGCCGGTGTTGCCGTGCCGGGCGGTGCCCGGCCTGTGTTCAGAATCCCAGGCTTTCGAGCAGGTCGTCGACCTGCCCCTGGCTGGTCACCACGTCGTCGCGCCCTTCGCTGCTGATCACCGGGCCGTTCATCAACCCGCTGTGCTTGTCGTTGCGCTTCTCGGCCGGGGTGACTTCGAGCAGGACCTGCAGCAGCTGGGTTTCCAGGGTCTGCGCCATGTCGACGACGCGCTTGATGACCTGGCCGGTAAGGTCCTGGAAGTCCTGCGCCATCATGATCTCGAGCAACTGGGCGTTGGTGGCCCGGCTGTTCTGCGCCGCGGTGCCGAGAAAGCCGCGCGTCTCCAGTGCCAGCTGCTTGAACTCATCGACCGAGAGTTGCTGCGCGAAGAGCTTGTCCCAGCGCGCCTGCAAGGCTTCAGCTTCCGACTCGACCTGATCCTGCAGCGGCTGGGCGATGTCGGTGGCGTTGAGCACGCGGCTGGCAGCCTGCTCGGTCATCTGCGCGATGTAGTTGAGGCGCTGACGAGCGTCGGGAATGGCCTCGGCCACTTCCTGCAGGGCCTGGTCGAAACCGAGTTCGCCCAGCATGTCGTGCACCTGGCGGGTGAGCTTGCCGAGCCGGGTGAACACCACGTCGCAGCTGTGTTCTTCGGCCGCCGGCGCGGCAGCGGGCACCGCCGGCTGCGGTGCGGCCGGCGTGGGCGCAGGCTCGGAAAACTCCGCGGCGACGGCATCGAACAGCGCCTGCAGTTCGTCGTTGTCGCCCGCGGCACCGGACGCGGCCGCAGGGGCAGGCGCCGGTGCGGCCGCGGGTTTGACGGCGACAGCTTCTGCCACCGGCGCGGACGGCGCCGACGCGATGCTGTCGAACAAGGCCTGCAGATCGTCGGAGTCGCCCGCTTCGTCAAATTTCAGCTTCTTGGCCATCCTCTGGCTCCTGTCCTTTCTTGTCCGGGGCGGCTCAGGCGACGGTGCTCTTGCCGAGACGTTCGAAGATCTTTTCCAGCTTTTCAGCCAGGGTCGCCGCGGTGAAGGGCTTGACGATGTAGCCGCTGGCGCCGGCCTGGGCGGCGGCGATGATGTTTTCCTTCTTCGCCTCGGCGGTGATCATCAGCACCGGCAGGTGCTTGAGCTGCGGCGTCTGACGGATGGTCTGCAGCAGCGTCAGCCCGTCCATGTTGGGCATGTTCCAGTCGGTGACGACGAAGTCGAACGGCGCGCTGTTGAGCTTCTGCAGCGCAACCGCGCCGTCTTCGGCCTCGTCCACGTTGGTGTAGCCGAGTTCCTTCAACAGATTGCGCACGATGCGGCGCATGGTCGAGAAGTCGTCGACGACGAGGAATTTCATCTTGGGGTCGGCCATCTTGGTCTCCGTAATTCGCGGGCGGGCGGCTCAGACCGGGCGGGCGCGCTGCAGCAGCGGGCGCAGGGTTTCGGCGAGCACATCGGCGTCGAATTTTGCCACGTAAGAATCGACCCCAACCCGTTTTCCCATGGCCCGGTTGGCGTCGGAAGACAGCGACGAGTGCATCACTACCGGGATGCCCTCGAAGCGCGTGTCGTTCTTGATGTTGCGGGTCAGCACATAGCCATCCATCTCGGGCATTTCGGCATCGACCATGATCAGGTCGATCTCCTCGGCGACGTGGCGGCCCATCTGCTGTGCATGGCTGGCCATGCCTTCCAGGCGGGTCCAGGCCTCCAGCCCGTTCTGCGCGTGCTTGTGGCGCACGCCGAGCTTGTCGAGCACCTCGGAGATCTTGCGCCGCGCGACCGCGGAATCATCGACGAAGAACACATTCACCTCGTGCCCGCCGCTGATCGGCGCGATGTTGCCGACGATGGCTTCGCCGAAGGTGTTGGCGAGGATGGTTTCCACATCGAGGATGGACACCAGCTTGCCGTCGTTGAGTTCCGTGATCGCGGTGATGAAGCTGTTGTTGCCTGCCGAGACGTTGTCGGGCGTACGCACCTTGTCCCATTCCACGCGGATGATGCGGTCCACCTCGTCGACCAGGAAGCCGAGCGTGCGCTTGCTGTACTCGGTCACCATCATCGAGCCGCCGAGGCCGGTGCCGGGCTGCGACAGGCCGAGGATCTTGCCGAGCGACAGCACCGGGATGACGTTGCCGCGCAGCGAGATCAGGCCTTCCACGCCATTGGGCATGTTGGGCGCCTTGGTGATGAACGGGGTCTTGGAGACTTCCCGCACCTTGAACACGTTGATGCCGAAGGTCTCGCTGGTGCCGAGCGAGAACAGCAGGATCTCCATCCGGTTGGAACCGGCCAGCATCGTGCGGCCATCCACCGCTTCGAGCAGCGCGTTGTCCTTCTGGTCCAGATTCAGCATGGGCTCACCTCACTCCTTGGCCGCGTGGTCGCGCTTGAGCAGGCGGCGCAGGGTCTGCGCCAGGCGCTGCGGCTCGAACTTGGGCACGTATTCGTCCACCCCGACCGACTTGCCGAGCTGCTGGTTCGACATGCCCGACAGCGAGGAATGCATGATCACCGGCACCCCCTCGAAGCGCGGGTCGGACTTGATGTGCTTGGTCAGGATGTAGCCGTCCATCTCGGGCATCTCGACGTCGGTCAGCACCAGGCTGACCATGTCCTTGACCTTGCGCCCGGTGGCGTCGGCATGGGCGGCCACCTTCTTGAGCTCTTCCCAGGCCGCTCGGCCATTGACCGAACCGACGTGGCGCACGCCGAGGATGTCCAGCGTCTGGGTGATCTGCTTGCGCGCGACCGAGGAATCGTCGGCGAAGAACACGGTGTGCGTGGCGCCGTCCTCGATTGCCTCGATGTCCTTGAACAGGAAGGCGTCGTCGTAGCGGGTGGTCTCGGACAGCACCTTCTCGACGTCGAGCATCATCACCAGCTTGTTGCCCTGCAGCTCGGTCACCGCGGTAACCAGCCCGCCCATGTTGGCGGTGAGCATTTCCGGCGGCACCCGCATCTGCGACCAGTCCAGGCGCAGGATGGTATCGACCGCCTCCACCAGGAAGCCCTGGGTGTGGCCGTTGTACTCGGTGACGATCATGATGTCGCGCGGCGAATCGGAGCCGATGCCGACGTATTTGGCCAGATCCACCACCGGCACCAGCACGCCGCGCAGGCTGACCATGCCTTCCACCGACGAGGGCATCTCGGGCGCAGCGGTGATCTGCGGCGTGCGCATCACCTCGCGGACCTTGAAGACGTTGATGCCGAAGGTTTCGCGCCGGCCGGTACGCTGGTCGGTACCCAGCGTGAACAGCAGGATCTCCAGCTTGTTGGTGCCCGCAAGCCGGGTGCGGGCATCGATGTTCTTCAACAGATCGGACATTTCGTTCTCCGCATGGGGCGGCTTGTCTTCTCCGGCCGCCGCGGCCGGAAGGTGATGTTGTGTTTATCGACCGGCCATCGACAGACTTGAGGCGTACTGCCAAGGACCGGAGCGGCTCCGCATTCTCGCATCAACCATGCCTCGCGGCGCGGCACCGTGCCGGATTTTGACGGCGCCTCGCCCTGCCCCGTTCGGCGGCCGTCTATGCCTTGTAGCCGATACGGAAACCGCCCCAGTGGCGGCCCTTCACGTAAACCGGGGCGGAGATGTCGTGCATGATTTCACCGGTGTCGCGGCGATAGGTCTGGATCAGGAACTCCAGTTCGTGCGCGCCGCACTGTTTGCCCACCGGGTCGTCGAAGACGCGCTTGCTGCGGTTGCCGACGAAGTCCTTGTCGTAGTCGCCGGTGAGCGGCTGCGAAAAGCGCTTGTTGTGCGTCGGCACATAGCCCTTGCGGTCGCAGCCGATCGCATACACCGCCTCGGCGTTGCGGTCGAGCACGGCTTCCTGCACACGCGGGAAGACCTTGTCGGTGAGGCTGTCGAAGCGCGTATTGAACTTCTGCGGCCGGGTGTTGGGAATCGGCTGGTAATTGGAGTCGAACGCGGCCTCCTCGGTCAGCTGACCGGCCGCGATCGCGTCTTCCAGCAGCTTGCCGACCTCGCGCGCGGCCTGCTGGACGATCTCCGGCATGCGCTTGTGCACCTGCATCGCCTGCTCGCCCTCCGAGCCGAGGCGGAAGACCTTGCTGATCTCGTGCAGGTTGGCCGCCAGGCTCTCCAGCGACTGTGCTTCCTGCAGCGTATCGGCGGCGCCGGTGGAGTTGCGCTCCACCATGTCCATGATGTGGCGCACATGGCCGACGACGCTGTCCGCCTCGCGGCTCTGCTGCGCGATCGCCACCGCGATCTCGTCGATGCGCTCCATCGTCTGCTGCGCACCCTGGTTGATGCGTTCGAGCGAACCGGCCGCCTGCTGCGCGAGTTGCGCGCCGGCGTGGGCCTGGTTGCTGCCTTCGCGGATCGACGAAATCGCCGTGCGGGTCTCGTCCTGGATTGCGTTGATCATCGTGCCGATCTCGCTGGTCGCCGCGGAGGTCCGCTCGGCCAGCTTGCGCACCTCGTCCGCCACCACCGCGAAGCCGCGGCCCTGCTCGCCCGCGCGCGCGGCCTCGATCGCCGCATTGAGCGCCAGCAGGTTGGTCTGGTCGGCGATCTCGCGGATCACCTTGACGATGCCGCTGATCGCTTCCGAACGCTCGCCCAGCGCGGCGATCACCTGCGCCGACTGCTCGACCGAGCGCGCGATGCGCTCGATCTCCTTGGAGGCGTCGGACACGATGCGGGTGCCCTCCCGGGAGAGTTCGCGCGCTTCCTGCGCGTTGTGCGCGGTCAGCGTCGCATGATCGGCGACCGCATTCACGCCGGCGGTCATTTCCTCGATCGCGCGCACCATCTGCTCGGAGGCGTCGCGCTGCGCGCTGGAGCCGTCGGCAACGCTGCGCGCATGGCGCGACAGCACGTCGGCCGTGGAGGCGACGCGCTGGGCGTCGTAGATCACCTTGCCGACGATGCCCTGGAAGCTCTCGATCAGCAGGTTGAAGGTGTCAGCGCACGGCGCTACCGGCCCGGCGCCCACCTTTGCGCGTCGCGACAGGTCGCCGTCGCGGTGCATCTGGCGCAAGGTCTCGGCAAAAGCCGCCAGACCGCTACCCACCTGCGCCCGCAGCAGGCCCCAGGTCACCACCGCCACGATCACGCCCACCAGCACCTGCCCCGCCGCCGCGAGCGGCGTCAGTCCGCCGCCCACCGCAACCGCGGCCGTGCCGCCCACGGCAGACGCGACGCCCGCCACCACCGCAATCAAAGCCAAACCCATGTCTACTTCCCCCGGTCTCGCGGTCGTCGCCGCGTTTTTATCGCTTCTCCCGGACTGCCGGGCGGCAATCCGTCTCCGTGCCGGATTCTATCGGCGACGCTGTCAACTTTCTTTAGTAATAGTGGGCGGATGCGGGAGGATTGCCGCTCAGACGCTGCAACGCTGTACCAGCGCGGCGCCGATCTCGCGCAGCGGCAGCACCTGCTGGGCCGCGCCGAGCGCCACCGCCTCGCGCGGCATGCCATACACCACGCAGGACTCCTGGTCCTGGGCGATGGTCCACGCACCGGCGTCGCGCATCGCCTTCAGCCCGGCCGCGCCATCCTTGCCCATGCCGGTCAGCAACACGCCGAGCGCGCCGGCGCCCACCTCCGCCGCCGCGGAATGGAACAGCACATCCACGGCCGGCCGGTGGCGGTTCACCGGCTCCGCGCGCGACAGCTCGCACTGGTAGCCGGTGCCGGCGCGCCGCACCGACAGGTGGGAGTGGCCCGGCGCGAGGTAGACCCGTCCCGACTCCAGCCGCTCGCCGGATTCCGCCTCGCGCACGTCGAGCGCGCACAGCCCGTCGAGCCGGCGTGCGAATGACGCGGTGAACATCTCCGGCATGTGCTGGACGATCATGATCGGCGGCATGCCCACCGGCAGGCCGAGCAGGACTTCCTTGATCGCCTCCGTCCCGCCGGTGGAGGCGCCGATGAAGATCGCGCTGATCCGCTGGCCGAGCCGGCGCGGCGGCGCCGGCATCGTAGGCGCCACCGCGCGCGCGCGCGCTTCCGGGGCGACGGTGGAAACCGCCAGTGCAGGTGCCGCGGCCACCGCGGGCGCGGGACGCGGCGACATCACCCGGCCCCGCTCGCTGGCGCGCGACCACGCCAGATGCGCCGCGCGGATGCGCTCCACCAGCGCCGCACCGTACTCGGCCAGCGCCTCGGCGCTGCGGGCCTGCGGCTTGCCCACGATCTCCAGCGCGCCCAGTTCCAGCGCCCGCAGCGACGCCTCGGAGCCGCGCTCGGTGAGGTTGGAGATCATCACCACCGCCATCGGATGCAGGCGCATCAAGCGGCTGAGGAATTCCAGCCCGTCCATCTGCGGCATCTCCACATCCAGCGTCAGCACGTCCGGCTTGCTGTTGCGGATCATCTCGCGCGCCACCAGTGCATCCGCGGCGGTGCCGACGACTTCCATGTCCGGCTCGCGCGCGACGATGTCGGCCAGCAGGGCACGCATCACGGCGGAGTCGTCGCAGATCAGGACGCGGATCGGCATCGCGCGGCTCAGGCGGGTTGGTCGGCGCGTTGGTAGACGGTGCGGCCGCGCGAACGGAACACGTCGGCGGCATGCATGAAACTCTCGGAATGGCCGGCGAAGAGGAGTCCATCCGGGCGCAGCAGCGGCGCAAAGCGCTTGAGGATGCCGTACTGCGTGGGCTTGTCGAAATAGATCATCACGTTGCGGCAGAAGATCGCATCCACCGGGCCCTGCACCGGCCACACGTGGTCGAGCAGGTTGATGCGGCGGAACTGGATCAGGCGGCGCAGTTCGGGCCGGACCTTCACCATTCCGTCCTGCTCGCCGGTGCCGCGCAGGAAGAAGCGGCGCAGCCGCTCGGGCGACAGGCGCTCCACCCGTTCCTGGCGGTAAGTCCCCGCTTCGCCGTGGGCCAGCACCGCGGTGTCGATGTCCGATGCGAGGATCTGCACCGGCGGACTGAGGCTGTCGAACGCCTCGCACGCGGTGATCGCGAGCGAGTACGGCTCCTCCCCGGTGGAGGCCGCCGCGCACCAGATGCGCACCGTGCGCGCGCTGCCCAGGCGGCGGAGCTGGTCGGCAAGGATGTCGAAGTGGTGCGCCTCGCGGAAGAAGGAGGTGAGGTTGGTCGTCAGCGAATTGACGAAGGTCTCCCACTCGCTGCGATCGCGCTCCAGGCGCTGCAGGTACTGGGCGAAGTTGCGGTCGCCACAGGCGCGCAGGCGGCGCGCGAGGCGGCTGTAGACCATGTCCTGCTTGGCAGGGGACAGCGCGATGCCGGCGTGCTCGTGGATCAGCTTGCGCACGCGCTCGAAGTCGGCGCTGGTGAACTCGAATTCACGCTCGCGCGCACCGGCCAGCGGCGGCAGGCTGAGGTTGCGCAGGGCGGCCACATCGGGACGGGATGGGGTGCGCTCGCCCGCCGGTTCGGCGGGCCGCGGCGGAAAAAGCGGCGAACGCGGCGTATCCCCAGGGGGCATGCTCATGGCTGTCCTCCACGGCCGCGCGCTCCGCCACCCCGCACGCCAGTCCCGCGCGGCAGCACGCGCAGCGCGGGCGCCGCTTCGCCGATACGGAACACGCCGACCACGTCCACCAGTTCGCGCGCCTGCTCTTCCAGGCTGATCGCCGCCGCGGCCGCCTCTTCCACCAACGCCGCGTTGTGCTGCGTCATCTCGTCCATCTGTCCCACCGCCATGCACACCTGGCCGATGCCCGCGCTCTGCTCGCCGCTCGCGCCCGCGATCTCGCTCATCAGCGCGGCCACCTGACCGAAGGCCGACACCACTTCATCCACCGTGCGGCCCGCGTCATCGACCAGCTTCACGCCGTGCTCGACCCGCTCCACCGATTCGCCGATCAGCGCCTTCACCTCGCGCGCCGACTGTGCGCTGCGCTGCGCGAGGCTGCGCACCTCGGCCGCCACCACCGCAAAGCCGCGGCCCTGCTCGCCCGCCCGCGCCGCCTCCACCGCCGCGTTGAGCGCGAGGATGTTGGTCTGGAACGCCAGCGCGTCGATCACGCCCACGATGTCGCCGATCTTGCGCGCCGAGTGCTCGATCTCGCCCATCGTGCTCACCACCCGCCGCATCGCCTCGCCGCCACGGCCGGCCACCGCATGCGCGCCCAGCGCCAGCCCGTTGGCCGCGCGTGCGTTGTCCGCGGTCTGGCGAACCGTCGCCGACAGCTCCTCCATCGAACTCGCCGTCTCTTCGAGCGCGCTCGCCTGCTGCTCGGTGCGCGTCGACAGCTCCCCGTTGCCCGCCGCAATCTCGCGCGCCGCGCGGTTGATCGCCACCGCCGAATCCTGGATGCGGCCCACCACTTCGCGCAGCCTGAGCACCGTCGCGTTCGCGTCGTGCTGCAACTGCCCGAAGGTGCCCCGGTACTCGCCTTCGATCCGCTCGGTCAGGTCGCCGCGCGCCACCGCGTTCAGCACCCGCGCCACCGCATCCACGCTGCCCGAAATCTCCCCCATCAGCCGGTTCAGCCCTTCGGCCAGCTGCAGGAAGAAGCCGCTCTTGTTCTCCACCGGCAGCCGACGGCTGAAGTCCCCCGCCGCCGCCGCTTCCACCAAGCCGGCGAGTTCGGCGCGCACACCCACTTCGGCGGTGATGTCGCTCCACTCCACGACGGTGCCGGCGCGCAAGCCGTCCGCATCGAACACCGGGGTGGCCTGCTGGCGCAGCGAACGGGCGCCGAGGCGGATTTCCGCCGAATGGGTGCCGACCATCGCCGCGATGCGCTGGCGCTGCACTTCGGGCTGGCGGTGGAACACATCGAAGCTGCTGCCAACGATCTGGTCCGCCCTGACCCCGCCGGGCAGGGCGCCGCCCATTTCCATCTGCACCCGCTCCAGCAGGCGCAGGCCGGCGGCATTCATATAGACGATGGTGCCGCCGGTATCCGCAATCATCACGCTCGTCGCGGCCGTATCCAGCGCCTCGCGGATCAGACGGTTGTAGTCCGCTTCGGTGGCGCTGGCGGAGAAGCGCTCGCTCAGCGTTCCGAGGCTGCGTTCGATCCCCTGCCACAGCGCGGTAAGCGCGTCGCCGTCGCCGATTTCGCGCGGCCGCGCGTTGAGTTCGCCCTCGGCGAAGCCGCGTACCCGCGCCGCCAGGCGCTGCATCCGGCGCTCGAGGTAGACCGCCAGCCACAGCGCGAGTGCGAAGCCGGCGAGGATGAGCAAGGCGGACAGCGCCATCACCGCCCCGCGCCCGCCGCTTTCGGCCGGGCTGAACAGCAGGCCGAGCGCGCCGCACGCGGGCAGCATCGCCACCAGCAACAGCTTGCCCGCGATCGGCAGGCGTTCGAACGGACCGGGCACGACCGGGGCACTGACGTAGGTGGGTCTCATGACTGGGCTTCCGGGTCAGGGTCGACCAGCGCCAGTTCGGGCGCGGCCATCAGGCGTTCAACATCGAGCACGACCAGCATCGCGTCCCCCGCGGCGCCCAGGCCGCGGATATAGCGTCCGCCGACCAGGCCGGCGAACTCCGGCGGGGGCTGGATTTCGCCCGCGGCCAGGCGCACCACGTCGGCCACCGCATCGACCACCACCGCGGCCAGGCGGCCGGCGAGTTGCAGCACGATCATCACGGTGAAGGGGCCGCAGGCGCCGTCGCCACAGCCGAAGTACAGACGCAGATCCACCACCGGCACGATCGCGCCGCGCAGGTTCATGACGCCCTTGAGGAAGGCCGGCGCCCCCGCGATCCGCGTCACCCGCTCCCACGCGCGGATCTCCCGCACCTTCAGGATGTCGATCGCGTACAGCTCGCCGCCGAGCGTGAAGGTGAGGAACTCGCCGGCCTCGGCTGCGGCTTCCGCCGGCGCCAGCGCCGGTCGGTCAGGGGCTGACATGTTCGGACTCCTTGATTGCTTTGATCGGTCTACGGCCGCCGGCGGTCAATCTGTAGCGCCGCGCCATCAGATCGCCGCGCTGTCGCGCGCGGTGCCGATCAGGGCGGCGACGTCGAGGATCAGCGCGACGCGGCCGTCGCCGAGCAAGGTTGCGGAAGACACGCCCGGGACGCGCCGGAAGTGGGTTTCGAGCGGCTTGATCACCACCTGTTGCTGTCCGACCAGACCATCCACGAACAGCGCCGCGCGGCTGCCGTTGCGCTCCACCAGCACCATGATGCCGCGCGTCCAGTCGCGGCCCGCCTCGGGCACGGCGAAGAAGTGGCCGAGTTCGACCACCGGCCAGTATTCGCCGCGCACCGCAATCAGCCGCGGCGCGCCGCCGATGCTGCGGATGCTGGCCGGCTCGGGCTGCAGCGATTCGACGATCGCATCGAGCGGCAGGATGAAGACCTCGTCGCCCACCGCCACCTGCATGCCTTCCAGGATGGCGAGCGTCAGCGGCACGCTGACCGAGAACCGCGTGCCCCGCCCCGCGCGCGAGACGATGTCCACCCGCCCGCCCAGCGCCGCGATGTTGCGCCGGACGACATCCATGCCGACGCCGCGCCCGGACAGGTCGGTGACCTGCTCGGCGGTGGAAAAGCCGGGCAGGAAGATCAGTTGCCAGGCCTCCTCGTCACTCATGTCCTCGCTGCACGGCAGGCCCTGCGCGCGCGCGCGGGCGATCAGCCGCTCCCGGTCCAGCCCCGCGCCGTCGTCCTCCACCTCGATCAGCACATGGCCGCCAAGGTGCGACGCCGCCAGCCGCAGCCGGCCGGCCTCGGGCTTGCCGGCCGCGCGACGGCGCTCGGCGGGCTCGATGCCATGGTCGATGCAGTTGCGCACCAGATGCGTGAGCGGGTCGGCCAGCTTTTCCACCAGCCCCTTGTCGAGTTCGGTGTGCTCGCCTTCCAGTACCAGGTCGATCTGCTTGTCGAGCCGCATGCCGAGGTCGTGCACCAGGCGCGGAAAACGGGAGAACACCATCGACACCGGCACCATGCGGATCGCCATCACCGACTGCTGCAGATCGCGCGTGTGCCGCTGCAGCAGCGCAAGCCCGGCGAGCAGGCGCTCTCCGGCGGCGGGGCCGATCGCCGCCGCCGCATCGAGCAGCATCGACTGGGTGATTACCAGTTCGCCCACGAGGTCCATCATCCGGTCCACCCGCTCGACCCCGACGCGGATCGAACTGTCCGCGCTGCGGGGCAACTCGCGCGCGGTCGCGGCCGGCTGGGCATCGGCCTCGTCCGGCACGGCCGCGGCGGGCGGATCGTCGGCGCCAAACGGCGCCGCGGGTAGCGTCTCGAGCGGCACGAAGAAGCCGTAGCTGCCGTCGTCGGCGACATCGAACAGCGCCTCGTCGCCCGCCGCCGCCACCGCCGGAGGCTGGGGCTCGGGCAGCGCCGGGGCCGCGTTTGCGGCAGCCATCTGCTCGGCGGTGATCTCGACGCTGCCGGGCTCGGCGAGGCGCTCGAAGGCCGCGCGCAACGCATCCACCGACTCGCCGCTGCAGATCCTGATGCAGCGCGTGCCGGGTGCGGCGGGATCCGGTTCCAGCAGTTCGTAGTCGCCGAGCGCCGCGAGGTCTTCCAGCATGCTGCCGAACAGCAGATCGCTGCCGGCAAGAAAGCGTGCGACGACGAAGCGCACACGGTAGAGCGGCCACTCCGTCGCGTCGGGCACGGCCGCCGCCGGCCGGTCCGTCACCGCGCCATCGTGATCGGGCGCGTCCTTGAGCTGCAGCAGGCGCTGACGGGCGGCCTCGGCGGCGGCGCGGTCTGCAACGCCCTCGCCGCGGTGCGCCGCGAGCAGGCCGTGCAGCGCGTCGCCCGCGGCAAGACAGGCCTGGACCATCGCCTGGGTCAACGGCCGCCGGCCGCGCCGCACGTCGTCGAGCAAGGACTCCATCTCGTGGGTGAGGCCGGTGAGATCGTCGAAGCCGAAGGTGGCGGCCGACCCCTTGATGGAGTGCGCGGCGCGGAAGATCTCCGCGACCTTCTCGGGGTCGGGGCGCGCCGCGTCGATCGACAGCAGCACGGTCTCGATTGTCGCCAGGTGTTCCGCCGCCTCTTCGAAGAAGATCTGGTAGAACTGGCTCATGTCGAACGCCATCGCGCCTGCCTCCTAGCCCAGCACCCGGCGCACCACTTCCAGCAGGCGGTCGGGATCGAAGGGTTTCACCAGCCAGCCGGTGGCGCCGGCCTCGCGCCCGCGTTCGCGCATCTCGGCGGACGACTCGGTCGTCAGCATCAGGATGGGCACCTTGCGGTAGGCCGGTTCGGCGCGCAGCGCGCGGATCAGGCCAAATCCGTCCAGCCGCGGCATGTGCAGGTCGGTGATCACCAGGTCGGCGCGCTGGGCGCGCGCGCGCGCAAGTCCGTCCTCGCCGTCTACGGCACTGCTGACCGCGTAGCCCGCCGACTGCAGCAGCACGGTCATGACGCCGCGGATCGCGGCGGAGTCGTCGACCGTCAGCACGGTTTTGATCATGTTGCGGCTCTTGGTCCGGATGGCTGGGAAGGCCGCGCAGCGGCGCGGCATGCTTCGGATAACGTCCCGGGGCGCGGGCGACTTTAGGCCCGCGCCGGCGCCTTACTGCGGTTGCGCCTCGGAGAAGCGGGTGCGCGGCACGTAGGACGAGCGCGTACTGCCGGCCGCGGGCGGAGTGGGCGCGGGCGTCGGCGCCGGCGGCGCAAGACCGCTCCCCACGCCCTGCCGGATGGCGTCGCTGTCGGCGGGCGCGCCCATGTCGACATCGAGCTTGCTGCCTTCGGTGCGGATCGCGTCCTCAGCCTGCTTGTTGAGCACGATGATGCTGATGCGCCGGTTCACCGCGTCCATCGGGTTGGCGCGGTTGAGCGGAATGGTGTCGGCAAGGCCCACCACGCGTACCACCTTGCCGGCCAGCAGGCCGCCGCTGACCAGTTCGCGCCGCGAGGCGTTGGCGCGGTTGGACGACAGCTCCCAGTTGGAGAAGCCGCGCTCGCCACCCGCGTACTGCGCCGAGTCGGTGTGCCCCGAGACGCTGACGCTGTTGCCGACGTCGTTGAGCGCACGCCCGATCGCCCGCAGCAGGTCGCGCGTATAGGGGCGCAGGTCGGCGCTGGCGGAATTGAACATCGGCCGGTTCTGCTCATCGACGAGCTGGATGCGCAGCCCCTCGTTCACGATGTCCATCAGGATCTGGTTCTTGAACTGGCGCAGGTCCGGATTGGCCTCGACGATGGCTTCGATGCGGCCCTTGAGATCGATCAGGCGCGAGCGCTCGCGGTTGCTTTCCGCTTCGTCGCGCCCCTTGCCGTCCGCGGACGGCGCCTGGCGGCCTTTGGCGGCATCGAGGTTGATCCGGCGGTCGCCCTCGACGTCGCCGCGCTTGACCTGCCCCACGGAGCGCGTCAGGTCCTCGCCCCCGCCCTTGATGATGCTGGAGCTGTCGCCGCTGCCTTCGCCGCCGTCCATCGCCAGCTTGAGCGGGTTCTGGAAGTAATCCGCGATGCCTTCGAGGTCGCCCTGCGCGGTGGAGCCGAGCAGCCACATCAGCAGGAAGAAGGCCATCATCGCCGTCACGAAGTCGGCGTAGGCGATCTTCCACGCACCACCGTGATGGCCGCCGCCGCCCTTCTTGATGCGCTTGACGACGATGGGCTGCTGGGAATCGTCGCTCATGCGCCCACTCCCCGGCCCGTCGTGCCCCGCGCGATTGCGCCCGTCTGCATGCTAGCCGCCTCAGCCCTTGCGGTTCTTGATTTCCTGCTCGAGCTCCGAGAAGGTCGGGCGGTCGTTGGCGTACAGCACCTTGCGGCCGAACTCGATGGCGACCTGCGGCGCGTAGCCATTCATGCTGGCAAGCAGCACGACTTTCATCACCTGATAGATCTTGCCGCTCTCCTCCACCTTCTGTTCGATCTGGCTGGCGATCGGCGCGACGATGCCGTAGGAGAGCAGGATGCCAAGGAAGGTGCCGACCAGCGCGCCGCCGATCATCTTGCCCAGCACGGCGGGCGGCTGGCCCACCGAACCCATCACGTTCACCACGCCCATGACCGCGACCACGATACCGAACGCGGGCAGGCCGTCGGCGACCTTCGAGACGATGTGCGGCGCCACGTGAGCCTCCTGATGGTGGGTCTCGATCTCCATGTCCATCAGGTTCTCGATTTCGAACGCGTTGAGGTTGCCGCCCACCATCATGCGCAGGTAGTCGGTGAGAAACTCGACCACGTGGTGGTCCGAGGTGACGCTCGGGTACTTGCCGAAGATGGGGCTGGAATCCGGGTTCTCCACGTCGTTCTCGATCGACATCAGGCCTTCCTTGCGGACCTTGGCCAGGATCTCGTACAGCAGCGACAGCAGGTCCATGTACAGCGCCTTGTTGTAAGGCGAACCCTTCACCGCCAGCGACAGCGAGCCCAGCGTCGCCTTCATCGCCTTCGGCCCGTTGCCGGCCACGAAGCCGCCGACCATCAGACCGATGATCGCGAGGTACTCCATCGGCACCCACAGGGCGGCAAGGCTTCCGTGCACCGCATAGGTGCCGACGGAGGCGGCCAGGATGATGACGTAGCCAATGATGAGGAACACCGCTTACTCCAGAAGCCGGGACGAAGATTTGGACCGCCCGAATTGTATCGTCCCGCATCCGCCAAACTTGAACGCCGGCCGTGGAAAAAGACACGGGCCGCCTGCTAACGCAGGCGGCCCGTGAGGATGGGGGCGGAAATCAGGCGCTGACGGCGCGGACGGACGACTTGCGCACGGCGGCGCGCTTAGTCTTGCCGGCGCGCGAGGGCATGTTGCACAGCCCGCAGACGAAGCTGGCGGTGGGGTCGTAGGCATGCACCACGTAGTGACCGCCGCAGCAGGTGCAGGGCGCCAGTTGCAGCAGGTCGGCATCGAAGAAGCGCACCAGCGTCCACGCGCGGGTGAGGCTCAGCACCGGCTCCATCTGCTCCGCCTCGATGTGGTCGAGGTAGAGGTGGTAGGACTTGATGATCGCGTCCAGCCCCTGCACGCCCGCGGCACCGGCGAAGAAGCGGTGAAAGGCCATGAACAGCGACGAATGGACATTCGGCTGCCAGGTCATGAACCAGTCGGTGGAGAACGGCAGCATCCCCTTCGGGGGCGACACGCCGCGCACCTCCTTGTAGATCTTCAGCAGCTTTTCGCGGCTGAGGCGGGTTTCCACCTCCAGCATCTGCATGCGCGCACCGAGCTGCACCATTTCCACTGCGCGGCGGATGTCTTCCGCCTCGTCAATGATGCGCTTATTTTTCATGCTCTTACTCCTGGGCCGAAGCCTGCACAGCCTTGCCCGCGGCGATGATTGCCGCATGCAGGCTGGAGGTGGCCGGGTCGCGCCCCTCGCCGGCCATCAGCCGGGCAAGCTGCGCATCATCGAAACGGAAACTGGGCATCAGCATCTGGCTGTTGGCCATGCGCACGAGCTTCGCGGCCGACAGGCCCTCGATCAGCTCGGCGACGTCCTTGCTGACGCCCAGCCTGAACATCGCCGTCTCCCGGTCGCTGCGCAGCATCTGCTGCGCCAGCATGAGATAGGCGAGATTCAGTTCGCGTATTTCTGCCTGAAAATCGGGGCGTTTCACGGATTAAAGCTCCCTTTCAGGAACAAGCACCCCGAACTTAAAGTAATTTGTAAGGAGCTGCAAGCACGAATACCCTGAGTGGCCGCGTGGACATGTCGCAGTTGCGCAACACTCGCAATGCACCGAAACGCGGCGGCAGGCACCCGATATTTCTTTGGCATTACCCCGGCACCGTCCCCATCACGAACACTTCGGCGGGCACCGGCCGTCCGTAGCGGTAGCCCTGGAAGCTGTCACAGCCTTCACGGCGCAGCGTGGCCTCCTGCTCGGCGGTTTCAACACCCTCCGCCACTGTACCCAGGCCCAGACTGTGAGCGAGCGCGATGATGGCGCGCACGATGGCGGCGTCTTCGCCGTTGTTGCTGACGTCGCGCACGAAGGACTTGTCGATCTTGACGGTGTCGATCGGCAGCCGCCGCAGGTAGGACAGCGACGAATAGCCGGTGCCGAAGTCGTCCACCGCAATCCGCACGCCCATGTTCTTCAGCGAACGCAGCATGCCGGCCGCGGATTCGACGTCGCTCATCAGCGAACTCTCGGTGATTTCCAGCGTGAGGCAGGCGGGCGGGAAGCCGCTGCCGCGCAGCGCCTCGCGCACCGTTTCGAGCAGCCGCGGCTGGCCGAACTGCACCGCCGACACGTTGACCGAAACCCGAAAGCGCTCGTGGCCGGCGTCGTGCCAGCAGCGCCCCTGGTAGCAGGCCTCGGTCAGCACCCAGGCGCCGATCTCGGTGATCAGGCCGGTTTCGTCGGCCAGCGGGATGAAGCGGTCCGGCGCCAGCAGGCCCTGCTCGGGATGCTGCCAGCGCACCAGGGCCTCGGCGGCGCGCACGGTGCCATCGGGATCGACGATCGGCTGGTAGAACAGGCGCAGTTCGCCGCGTTCGACCGCGTGGCGCAGCTCCGCCTCCAGCGTCAATCGTTCGGCCGAGGCGGCGTTCATCGCCCGGTCGTAACAGCGCACGCCGTTGCCGCCCTGGCACTTCACGCGCGCCACCGCGGCTTCGGCGTTCATCAGCAGCTCGAACACGTCGGCGCCGTCGCCCCCGACCATCGCGATGCCCACACTCGCGGTCAGGAAGAGTTCGATGTCGTTCTTCATGAACGGCTGCTCGAACGCGCGCAGCAGCCAGCGGGCGGCGATCTCGGCCTGCTCCCGCTCCACCACGCCGGGCAGGAAGACGCCGAAGCGGTCGCTGCCGAGGCGGGCCAGCATCACGTCGGCAGCCAGCCCCGCGGCGAGGCGCTCGCCGAGCTGGCGCAGGATGACGTTGCCGGTGTCGTAGCCGAAGCTGGCGTTGATGCGCATGAAGCGGTCGACATCGACCACCAGCACCGCGCCCGCAGCCTGGGCGCCGGCATCGGCGATCCAGTCGCCGACCTTGGTGCAGAACAGGTTGTGGTTGGGCAGCGCCGACAGGACATCGAAATTGACCAGTTCGCGGATGCGTTCGTCGGCCTGGCGCACCGCGCGGCGCGCATGCAGGCCGCGCAGCTCGCGCTCGATCACCGGCAGCAGGCGGTCGTAGTCGCCCTTCGCGATGAAGTCGTCGACCCCTTCGTACATCGCGGAAACGGCCTGGCGGTCGGAGATTTCGCCGGAGTGGATGATGAAGGGAAGGTCGAGCCCGCTGCGCTTGAGCACGTCGAGGGCCGCGAGCGAACTGAAGCCCGGCATGTTGTGGTCGGACAGGACAACGTCCCAGGGCTCCGCCGCGAGGGCCGCAGCCATGTCGAAATCGCAATCGACGCGCCGGTGATGCACCGCCATGCCGCGCCGTGTGAGTTCCGCACAGACCAGAAAGGCGTCGTCCTCGGAATCGTCGACGATCAGCAACCGCACCGGCCCCGCCGGCCGCCCCAGCACGCGATGCTCCACCGCGGCGCTCATCGCTGGGCTCCCGCGGCGCCGCCCTGCACCGAGGCGACGCAATTGCGGCCGCGCTGCTTGGCCAGGTAAGCGCCCTGGTCGGCGCGCTTCATCAGCGCGTCGAGGTCGGCCATGCTGTCGTCGCGCACGGCGACGCCGATGCTGATCGTCAGCCCCAGGGTGTCGGCGCCGGTGACGATCGCGAGCGCATCGACCGCGGCGCGCAGGCGCTCGGCGCAGCTCAACCCTTGTGCCAGGTCGGTGTCGGGGCAGATGACCAGGAACTCGTCGCCGCCGGTACGGCAGATGACGTCCTGGCCGCGCAGCGCCAGCCGCAGCGCATCGGCCGATTGCCGCAGCACCATGTCGCCGACGTCGTGGCCGTAGGTATCGTTGATCTGCTTGAAGCCGTCGAGGTCGATGATCATGCACGACAGCGGCCGGCCGTTACGCTTCGCCGCGGTCCATTCCTGCTGCATGCGGTCGATCGCGTAACGGCGGTTGGGAAAACCGGTCAACGCGTCGGTCAGCGCCGCTTCCTGCAGGCGGCGGTTGGTGATCGCGAGTTCGGCGGCGAAATGGCGGATTTCCTCGCGGTCGCGCTCCAGTTCCTGCTGCAGCCGTACCACGCGCTGGCCGGCCCGCATGCGGGCGGCGAGCACGCGCGGCTTGACCGGCTTGGTGACGAAATCGTCCGCGCCGACCTCGAAGGCCTCGATCAGGCGCTCATCGTCTTCCACATTGGTCAGCAACAGGATGTAGATGCTGCGTCCGATCTTGGTGGCGCGCAGCGCGCGCACCAGTTCCAGCCCCTCCATCTCGGGCATCACCCAGTCGAGCACCATCATGTGGGGCTGGATGTCGAGCGCGCGCTCCAGCCCGATGCGGCCGTTCTCGGCCTCGAACACCGTGTGGCCGGCCTCCTCCAGCACCGCGCACATCAGCTTGCGGATCGAGGCCTCGTCATCGACCACCAGCACTCGCATGCCGCCATCGCGCGCGCCGCTTTCCGCAGCCTCGGCGCCGCTGTCCGCCCCGGCGCAAGCCGCGGGAACCGGCTGGCCCGTGCCGCCGCTGCGTTCGATCAGGTCGGAGAACTGCGGCGGCGCGAGCGTTTCGAGCTGCAGCAGCTTGCCCCACTCCATCCACTCGCGGCCGATGCGCTCGCAGGCCGCGGCGAAGTCTTCCTTGTTCAGCCCGAGCGCCGCGGCCTGCTTGAGCACGCCGGGCATCATCGAGGCCTGCTCCACCGACGGCGCGAGGCACAGCTCGGCGAGCGTGCGCGCCAGCCCGAGGCACTCCATCAGCTGCGCCTCGCGGCTCTCGGCCGTGAAGGTGGCCTTGTCTGCCTGCTCGAAGAACATCACCGGCTGGGTGAAGATCGGCGGCAGCCCCCAGTCCACCAGCATCGCGGCGGACAGCTCGCGGTGGGTCATCGCGAAGGCCTGCTGCTCGAGGTCGAACAGACGCAGTTCGGGAAAGCGGCGGGATTCAAGCAGGATGCGGCCGTAGTCGGCCGGATACAGCGTGGCGAGCGCGAGTTCGCCCACCCGCGCGAGCAGGCCGACGCTGAACGCTTCGTCGGCCGCCACCACGCGCACCCGCTGCACCAGCACCTGCATCGACAGCGCCATCAGCAGCGAGGACGACCAGAAACGGCCGTAGTCGAATCCCGCGCAGGCGCCCTTGCGGTAGTTGGACAGCAGCGAAAACCCGAGCGCCATCGTGCGCACGGCGGGCAGGCCGAGCACCATCAGGGCTTCCTGCACCGACACGATTGCGCGCCGGTTGAGCGGCACGGTTCCGTTGGCCGCCTTGATCAAGCGCCCGACGAACGCGGGGTCGCTCTTGATGATGCGCGCCAGCTCCGGGATCGAGACCTCTTCTTCCTGGGTGAGGCGGATGATGGCGAGGGCCACCCCGCGCGGCGAGGGCAACTCGCCCGAGGCCTTGAGCTGCTCGAAGCGGTGCATGTCTAGAGGCGGCATGGTGTCCTTCTGACGATCTCGGATACGGCGACGGTGCGCATTCGGGGATGGCGCGCCGCGCCGTGGAACTTTACGTGGCTTCGCCCACGCTGTCAGCCATCGCCCTGCGCGCGAACCGGGCTAGAATCGAAGCCTTCCCTGCACTTGCCGCCCGCAGCGCCCGCCCGCGATGAAGTTCTGCTCGAGTTGTGGTTCCACCGTCGAATTCCGCGTTCCGCCGGGCGACGCGCTGCCGCGCCATGTGTGCCCGACTTGCAGCACGGTGCATTACCAGAACCCCAAGATCGTGGTGGGCGCCCTGGCCGAATGGGAAGACCGCATCCTGCTGTGCCGCCGCGCCATCGAACCCCGCCTCGGGATGTGGACGCTGCCGGCCGGCTTCATGGAAAACGAGGAAAGCACCGCCGAGGGTGCGGCGCGCGAAACGCTGGAAGAAGCCTGCGCGCGCATCGAGGTAGGCCCGATGTACACGCTGATCGACGTGCCGGCGATCAGCCAGGTGCACATCATCTACCGGGCCCGCCTGCTCGACCTCGACTTCCGCCCGGGCGAGGAATCGCTCGAGGTCGCGCTGTTCGCCGAAGCCGACATCCCCTGGGAGCAGATCGCCTTCCGCACCATCGCGATGACCTTGCGTCACTATTTCGACGACCGCCGCAGCGGCAACTGGTCGTTCCATACCGGCTGCATCACGGCGCCGCCTCCTGCCGGCGGCAAACCCGTGCCCGCGGGCTGAACCGCGGCATGGCAAACGCACTCTAAGTCCAGTCAGGCGGCCGCGCGCCCGCGCGGTCGGGATGAGTCGACAGTGGCGGCATGGCCCCAAGGGCGCCGCGCATTCTGTGACGGAGGACGTGTGCTGAGCGAACCCGGCGCGTTGTTGATCGGAACCGAAGAATCCCCGGGCGAGGGTTACCACCCGTGGATCCTGTCGCTCGACGTCCACGGCAACCCCCACCGCTGGATCAGCTGGCAGACCGCCTGCCACTACCATGCGCGCGATCAGGTGGCGTGGAGCATCGGCGACCGCAGCTTCCGCTTCCTGGGCGGCATCTGCCGCGCCACCGGGCAGCGCTCCGAAATCACCACCCAGAGCATCATCGCGATCAAGGGCCGCGCCTTGCTGCCCGGCGCGCTGCGCCAGACGCCGCCGCTGAACAACCGTGAGCTTTTCCGCCGCGACCGCCACCTGTGCGCCTACTGCGGACACCGCCTGCCGGGCAGCCAGCTCACGCGCGACCACGTCTGCCCGGTATCGCAAGGCGGACGCGACATCTGGATGAACGTGGTCACCGCCTGCCGCCCCTGCAACCAGCGCAAGAGCGGCCGCACGCCGGAACAGGCGCGGATGGCGCTGCTGTACGCGCCCTACGTGCCGAACAAGGCGGAGTACCTCATCCTGTGCAACCGCAACATCCTCGCCGACCAGATGGATTTCCTCACCCGCCACCTGCCGCGCCAGAGCCGGCTGCATCCGCTGTCATAAACATCGGGGATTCTTGCGCGGACAGGGTTGTGGCGAGCGCGCACGGCGCGCGATAATCCGCCGATTCACCCCTGCCGCCCCCCATGAGCAGCTATCTTTTCGTCGTCATCGGCGCCGTTCTGGTCAACAACGTCGTCTTCGTCCGCATCCTCGGGCTGTGCCCCTTCATGGGCGTGTCGAAGAAGCTTGAAACGGCGATCGGCATGGGCGCCGCCACCACCTTCGTGCTGACCCTGGGCGCCGGCAGCAGCTACCTGATCGACCACTACCTGCTGGTCCCGGCGGACCTCGGCTACCTGCGCACGCTGGCGTTCATCGTGGTGATCGCCGCCATCGTGCAGCTGACCGAACTCGTCATCCAGAAGACCAGCCCGCTGCTGCATCAGGTGCTCGGCATCTACCTGCCGCTGATCACCACCAACTGCGCGGTGCTCGGCGTTCCGCTGCTCAACGTCGGCCTCGGCCACAACCTGCTCGAATCGCTGCTGTTCGGGTTCGGCTCCTCGGTGGGCTTCACGTTCGCGCTGGTGCTGTTCGCCGGCATCCGCGAGCGGCTTGAGGGCGCCGACGTGCCGCAGCCCTTCCGCGGCACCGCGATCGCGATGATCACCGCCGGCTTCATGAGTCTCGCTTTCATGGGCTTTGCCGGCCTCGACCGTTTCCACTGAGCCCCCAGATGCTGTCTGCCCTTCTCGTCATGGCCGCCATCGCGGTAGTGCTCGGCGCGGCGCTCGGCTTTGCCGCGATCCGCTTCCGCGTCGAAGGCGACCCGCTGGTCGACAAGATCGACGCGATCCTGCCGCAAACCCAGTGCGGCCAGTGCGGCTACCCCGGCTGCAAGCCCTACGCGCAGGCCATCGCCCAGGGCGAGGCCGACATCAACCAATGCCCGCCGGGCGGCGAGGAAGGCGTGCGCAAGCTCGCGGATCTGCTGGGCCGCGAGTTCAAGCCGCTGTCGGCCGAGCATGGCGAGGAAAAGCCGAAGGCGGTGGCCTACATCGACGAAAACGTCTGCATCGGCTGCACGCTGTGCCTGCAGGCCTGCCCGGTGGACGCCATCGTCGGCGCCGCCAAGCAGATGCACACCGTGGTCGATCCGCTGTGCACCGGCTGCGAACTCTGCGTCGCGCCCTGCCCGGTCGACTGCATCTACATGGAGCCGGTACGCGAAACCGTGCAGACCTGGCGCTGGAAATACCCGGTCGTCGAGATCAGGAAGGCAGCATGATCGGACGCCTGTTCAGTTTTCGCGGCGGCATCAAGCCCGCCGCCCACAAGGAAGAATCCGCCGGCGCCGCCATCGTCGCCGCGCCGCTGCCAGCCCAGCTGGTGGTGCCGCTGCGACAGAGCATTCGCGCCACCGCGCGCTGCCTGGTCGCTCCCGGCCAGCGGGTGCTGAAGGGCGAGCGCATCGGCGCGGCCGACGGTCCGCTCGGCACCGCGGTGCATGCCCCCACCTCCGGCACCGTGGTCGAGATCGCACCGCGGCCGATGGCCCACCCCTCGGGGCTGGATACGCGCTGCGTCATCATCGCCCCCGACGGCGAGGACCGCTGGATCGAACACCAGCCCTTCGACCACCGCGCCGCCGGACGCGACGCCACCCTCGCCCACCTGCGCGACTGCGGCATTGTCGGACTGGGCGGGGCGACCTTCCCCAGCCACGTCAAGCTGGGCCGCGGCAAGGGCGTGGAGACCCTGATCCTGAACGGCGCCGAGTGCGAACCGTGGATCACCTGCGACGACCGCCTGATGCGCGAACGCGCGGCCGACATCCTCGCCGGCGCCGCCGTGCTGCGCGAACTGATCGGCGCCCAGCGCCTCATCGTCGGCATCGAGGACAACAAGCCGGAAGCCATCGCCGCGATGCGCGCCGCCGCCGGCAGCGAGGCCGAGGTGGTGGCGGTTCCGGCGCTGTACCCCGCGGGCGGCGAAAAACAGCTCATCCGCGTGCTTACCGGCATCGAGATTCCCTACGGCAAGCTCGGCGGCGACTTCGGCGTCCAGTGCTTCAACGTCGGCACCGCGCATGCGGTGTACCGTGCCATCGCGCACGGCGAACCGCTGGTGTCGCGCGTGGTCACGCTGACCGGCAGCGTCGCGCGCCCCGGCAACTACGAAGTGGCGATCGGCACCCCGATCCAGGATCTGCTCTCGCTGGCGCAGCCCGCCGGCGATACCGACCGCTACCTGATGGGCGGCCCGATGATGGGGTTCGCGCTGCCGCGCCTCGACGTTCCGGTGGTCAAGGCCACCAACTGCGTGATTGCCGCGTCCCCCGCCCTGTTCCCGCCGCCGCCGCCGGAACAGCCCTGCATCCGCTGCGGCGAATGCGCGCGCGCCTGCCCGGCCGAGTTGCAGCCCTTCGAGCTGTACTGGTTCGGCCGCGCACGCAATTTCGGCAAGGCGCAGGAATACCACCTGTTCGACTGCATCGAATGCGGCTGCTGCGCCTACGTGTGCCCGGCGCACATTCCGCTGGTCGATTACTTCCGCTTCTCCAAGGGCGAGATCTGGGCGCGTGAGCGCGACAAGGACGCGGCCGACGCGGCGCGCGAACGCTTCGAGTTCCGCAACTTCCGGCAGGAACGCGAGAAGGCCGAGAAAGCCGCCCGTCTGGCCGCCAAGGCCGCCGAAACCCGCAGCAAGCTGGCCGAGGAAGCCCCCGCTGCGGGAGATGCCCCTGCCGCGGACGACGCCAAGAAGGCCCTGATCGCCGCCGCGCTGGCGCGCGCCAAGGCGCAGAAGGACACGGTCGAAGTGCGCAACACCGACAACCTCAGCCCCGCGGTGCAGGCGGAAATCGCCGCGGTGGAAGCGCGCCGCAAAGCGGCGCTCGAAACAGGCGCCGCCCCCGTCGCCACGCCGGACAACGAGTCATGATGCATTCTCCCTACATCCGCCGGCCGGCCAGCGTCCAGCGCGTGATGCTCACCGTGCTTGCGGCCCTGCTGCCGGGCATCGCGCTGTACGTGTGGCAGATCGGCCCCGGCATCCTGGTAAATCTCGCGATCGCCAGCGTCGCCGCACTCGCGGGCGAGGCCGCCATCCTGGCGCTGCGGCGCAAGCCCGCCGCGGCCGCGCTCAGCGACGGCTCGGCGCTGGTCACCGCGTGGCTGGTGGCGCTGTGTTTTCCGCCCATCGTGCCGTGGTGGCTGACCACGCTGGCGGTCCTGATCGCGGTGATGGGCGCCAAGCATCTGTACGGCGGCCTTGGGCAGAACCCGTTCAATCCGGCCATGGCCGCCTACTGCACGATGATCGTCGCCTACCCGGCGCTGATGTCGCAATGGCCGGCGGCGGGCCAGCTCGACTTCGCCACGCAGCTGCAGCTCATCCT
This sequence comes from Azoarcus olearius, assembly GCF_001682385.1. NCBI lineage: Bacteria > Pseudomonadati > Pseudomonadota > Betaproteobacteria > Rhodocyclales > Zoogloeaceae > Azoarcus > Azoarcus olearius. The sequence goes on along the minus strand of NZ_CP016210.1, from coordinate 1,653,602 downwards.
CGGCGGCACGCGCGAAATTGACGCGGTCACCGGCGCGACTGCGCTCGACACCCTGCGTACCGGCCTGCGCGCGCCGGAGGCAAGCGTGGCCAGCGTGCGTGCACTCGACGCCTTCGGCTTTGCCGGCGGCCGCGGCTGGGAATGGGTCGCGGCGGGCTACTTCATCGGCGGCGTGGTACTACTTGCCACCCGCACCATCACCTGGCACCTGCCGGTGGGCTTTCTGGCCGCGCTGGCGCTGATTTCCGGTGCCTTCTGGCTGGCGGACCCGGTGCGCTTCGCCTCGCCGCTGTTCCATCTCGCCAGCGGCGGCGCCATGCTCGGCGCCTTCTTCATCGTCACCGATCCCGTCAGCGCGGCCACCACCCCGCGCGGCAAGCTGGTGTTCGCCGCCGGTGTCGCGTGCATCGCCTGGCTCATCCGCAACTTCGGCGCCTATCCGGAAGGCATTGCGTTCGGCGTTCTGCTGATGAACATGTGCGTACCACTGATCGACATGAAGACGCAGCCGCGCGTGTTCGGCCATCGCGGAGGCCGGCCGTCATGACCACCGCCCGTTACGGCGCCGCCCGCACCTCGCTGCGCACCTCGGCGATCATGCTGGTGTTCACCGTGGTGTTCACCGCGCTGATGGCCTTCACCTACAACGCAACCCGGCCCGCGATCGAGGCTTCGGTGCAGCAGGCCCAGCTTGCCCTGGTCGGCGAAATCCTGCCGCCCGGCAGCTACGACAACGCCCTGCTCGACGACGTGCTGCGCCCCGGCGCCGCCGCGGCGCTCGGTTTCGACGACGCCCGGGTGTGGCGGGCGCGGCGCGGTGGTGAGCCGGTGGCATTGGTCGTCGAAGCCGAGGCACCAGACGGCTACGCCGGCCGCATCGGGCTGATCGTGGCGGTGGCTGCGGACGGCCGCCTGCTTGGCGCGCGCGTTACGCGCCACAAGGAAACGCCCGGACTGGGCGACTACGTCGAGCTTGCCAAGGACCGCAACAAGCACGCGCCGTGGATCGCGCAATTCGCCGGGCTGGATGCCGCCAGCCTGCCGCTGGAGCGCTGGACCGTGCGCAAGGACGGCGGCGCCTTCGACTATCGCGCCGGCGCCACCATCAGCGCCCGCGCCGTCAGCCGCGCGGTGGGCAGGGCGGTGGACTATGTCCAGCACAACCGCGACGCGCTGTTTGCCGCCCAGGGCGGCCGCAACCCGGGAGCCGGCCGATGATGAACATGCAGCAATTCCGCGAGATCGCCCGCAACGGGCTGTGGAAGCAGAACACCGGGCTCGCCCAACTGCTCGGCCTGTGCCCCATCCTTGCGATCAGCACCAGCATGGTCAATGCGGTCAGCCTGGGCCTGGCCACGCTGCTGGTGATGGCCCTGTCCAACCTTGCGGTGGCCACGCTGCGCAACTTCATTCCATACGAAATCCGGATTCCGGTGTTCGTACTGATCATCGCCGCGCTGGTCACCGTGGTAGACCTCAGCTTCAACGCCTACCTGCACAGCCTCTACCTCGTGCTCGGCATCTTCATCCCGCTGATCGTCACCAACTGCATCGTGCTGGCGCGCGTCGAAGCCTACGCCGCCAAGAACGACCCGCTGTCCTCCACGGTGGATGCGGTGATGATGGGTTGCGGGCTGGTGTGGGTGCTGGCCTTGCTGGGCGGCCTGCGCGAGCTGCTCGGTAGCGGCACGCTGTTCGCGGGCATCGAGATGATCATCCCCGACGCGAGCGCGCTCAGCGTGTTCGGCGACGACTATCCCGGCTTTCTCGTCGCCATCCTGCCGCCCGGTGCGTTCTTCGCGCTCGGATGCCTGATCGCCGCCTACAACGCGATCAACACCCGTCGCGCGGCGCGCCTGCAGGCCCGCCCGCCGGCAGCAGAACCCGCCCGGGCCGGCAGCCCCGCCGAAGCCGGCGCGGGAGCCTGAAATGGCGTTGATGAAACGCGAGGCGATCCGGGAGTTCTTCAGTCGCCTCGCCGCCGCCAACCCCGAACCGAAGACTGAACTCGAGTACCAGACGCCCTACCAGTTGCTGGTCGCCGTGGTGCTCTCCGCGCAGGCCACCGACAAGAGCGTGAACCTCGCGACCCGCAAGCTGTTTGCCGCCGCGCCCACGCCCGAAGCCATGCTGGCGCTGGGCGAAGAAGGCGTGGCGGACTACATCAAGACCATCGGCCTTTTTCGCAACAAGGCCAAGAACACCGTGGCGCTGTCGCGCCTGCTGCTGGAGCGCCATGGCGGCGAAGTGCCGCGCGACCGCGAGGCGCTCGAAGCGCTACCGGGCGTGGGTCGCAAGACCGCGAACGTGGTGCTCAACACCATCTTCCGCGAGCCCGTGATGGCGGTCGATACGCACATCTTCCGCCTCGCCAACCGCACCGGGCTCGCCCCGGGCAAGGACGTGATTGCGGTCGAGCAGTCGCTGCTCAAGCGCGTGCCCAAGGCCTTCCTGCTCGACGCCCACCACTGGCTGATCCTGCACGGGCGTTACGTCTGTACCGCGCGCAAACCCAACTGCGCCGCGTGCATCGTGCGCGACCTGTGCCTGTTCCGCGACAAGACCGCCTGAAGCGGCCGCCAACCGAGAGAGAAACAGCATGTTCAACCCTACCCGCGACGAGGTCCGCAACTTCTTCATCGAAGCCTGGCGCAAGTACCAGGCGCGCGAAGTGCTGACCCCGCTCGAGACGATCGCGGCCGACGTGGTCGCGCTGCACCCCGAATACCACACCGTGGTGGACAACCCGGACTCGGTGGACCGCGACTTCCCGCCCGAGGCAGGCCAGATCAATCCTTTTCTGCACCTGTCCCTGCATCTGGCGATCGAGGAGCAATTGTCGATCGACCAGCCGACGGGCATCCGCGCCGCGTTCGACGAGGCCTGTGCGCGCCACGGCAACCGCCACGATGCGATGCACGACGCCCTGGAATGCCTCGGGGAAACCCTGTTCAACGCGCAGCGCAACGGCACCCCGCCCGACGGCGCCGCCTACGTTGCGGCGCTACGCAAGCGCGCCGGGCACGGTTAACGCGCATTCGGCGCAGGCGGGCCGAGGCATGGCGGCCCCGGCGGTCGCATGCCTGTTCCGGCAGGTGACCGCCGGACTCCCCGGTCCGACCTCGCCCCTCAGCGTTTGAAGTACAGCCCTTTCTGCGACGCGAACCACGCAGAAAGATCTGCGATGTCACGCTTGTCCAGGCTTTCCACCTGCGCCGCCATGATGGGGTTGCGCCGCTTGCCGGCCTTGTAGTCGGTCAAGGCCTGGCGCAGGTAGTCCTCGTGCTGGCCGGCAATGCGCGGAAACTCGGCGGTGGTGCTGTTGCCGTCCGCGCCGTGGCAGGCCGCACAGGTCGTGGAAATTTCCTTGCCGCGCGCCGCATCCCCTGCCTGCGCCGGCGGGGCCACGGCGACGAGCGCGCCAAACACGAACAACGCGGCGGAAGAAGGCAAGCGGATACGCGCAATCATTTTCCGCCTCCGTCGCCGTAGTAGGCCGCCAGGTCGGCCATGTCCTGTTCGCTCAAGCCGCGGGCGATGCCCTGCATCGTGGGGTGGCTACGCTCGCCGGCCTTGTATGCCTCGAGCGCCCGTACAAGATAGGCAGGATGCTGGCCGCCCAGCTTGGGCACGGAATACACCGTGGGAAACCCGGTCCGGTAGCCGGCGATGCCGTGGCAACCGATGCACATCGCCAGCTTGCCCTGCGCCGCGCCGGCATTGCCTTCCGCGGCTGCCGCGGGCCATGCGGTCGCCAGCGCGGCGGCGACTGCCCAAAACCGTCCGTCCATGTGCCACCTCCTGGGTGAAGCCCTCCTCTAACGCTAGACCTATAATCGTCGGGAATTAATCAGAGGATTCCCCGATGTCGCTTCGCTTCGAAGGCTCCCAGGACTACGTCGCCACCCCCGACCTGATGCTGGCGGTCAATGCCGCCATCCGCCTGCAGCGCCCGCTGCTGATCAAGGGCGAACCCGGCACCGGCAAGACCATGCTGGCCGAGGAAGTCGCCGCCGCGCTCGGCCTGCCACTGCTGCAGTGGCATATCAAATCCACCACCAAGGCCCAGCAGGGGCTGTACGAATACGATGCGGTGTCGCGCCTGCGCGATTCGCAGCTGGGCGACGACCGCGTCAAGGACATCGCCAACTACATCGTCAAAGGGGTGCTGTGGCAGGCCTTCGAGGCCGAGACGCCGACCGTGGTGCTGATCGACGAGATCGACAAGGCCGACATCGAGTTTCCCAACGACCTGCTGCGTGAACTCGACCGCATGGAGTTCCATGTGTACGAGACGCGCAAGACCGTGCAGGCGCGTCATCGCCCCATCGTCTTCATCACCTCGAACAACGAGAAGGAACTGCCCGACGCCTTCCTGCGGCGTTGCTTCTTCCACTACATCAAGTTTCCCGACCGCGACACCATGCAGAAGATCGTGGATGTGCACTTCCCGGGCATCCGCAAGGCGCTGCTGGCCGAAGCACTCGAAGTCTTCTTCGGACTGCGCGACATCCCCGGCCTGAAAAAGAAGCCCTCCACGTCCGAACTGATCGACTGGCTGAAGCTGCTGGTGGCCGAGGACATTCCGCCCGAGGCCCTGCGCTCGCCCGACCAGAAGGCGATCGTGCCGCCGCTGGCCGGCGCGCTGCTCAAGAACGAACAGGACATCCACCTCTTCGAGCGCCTGGTGTACATGGCGCGCCACAATCGCTGAGAGCGTCAGATGCTGACCGCGCTGTTTTCCCGACTGTTCAGAAGGACCGCGGCCCCAGCGGCTGCGACGCCGGCGACGGTTTCCGCCACGGCCGCCGATGCGCGCGACACCAGCGCGCGACCCGCCACGCCGCCGCCGCAATGGAGCCTGCGCCGCGAGGCGGTACTGGGCAGCAATGAGCGGGTCGCGGGCTATCGCTTCACGGTGGACCACGGCGGCAGCGGCAGCGGGGAGAAGGCCGAAGCCCTGATCCAGCTGCTGCTGGAGTCGCGCCTCGCCGACACCCTCGGCTACCGCCTGGCCTTCATCGACCTGCCGTCGCCACTGCTTGCAAGCCCCCGTTTGCAGGAATTGCCGGCCAAGCGCTGCGTGCTGGTGGTTACACCCGCAGCCAGCGACGGCGCCGCCCCGGCGGACACGCTGGCTGCGATGCATGCGCTCCGCGCGCAGGGCTTCCTGCTTGCCGTCGGCGAGCCGCTGACCCCGGCCGGCACCGCCCTGCTGGCCGCCGCCGACCTGGCGGTGCTCGACGCCCGCGCGCTCCACGCCGCCGACGCCCGCCAACTGCGCGATCACCTGGCGCGTCACGCCCCGGCGGCCCGGATACTGGCGCGCAGCGTGACCTCGCTCGAAGAGGCCCGGTTCTGCCGCAGCGCGCTCGACGTCGCCTTTCTCGAGGGCGGCTTCGTCACCCAGCGCGAGAACTGGGACGACCGCGAACTCGGCCCGCGCGTGGCCCGCCTTGCCACCCTGCTCGGCCGCCTGCGCAAGGATGCGGACACCGAGGAGATCGTTGCGCTGCTCAAGCAGGACGCGGCGCTGTCGCTGCGCCTGCTGCGCTATGTGAATTCGGCCGGAAGCGGCGTGCTGGAGCCGGTGCATTCGATCGAGCGCGCCTTCATCCTGCTCGGCCGCTCGGCCCTGCAGCGCTGGTTGCTGATCCTGCTGTGCGGCCTCGACGACAACGGCGGGCGCGCCTCCGCCGCGCTGGAAAGCGCGCTGGTGCGGGCCCGGATGATGGAGTTGCTCGGGGCCGCCCGCCCCCGGCCGGAGCAGGAAACCCTGTTCCTCACCGGCCTGCTGTCGCTGATCGACGTGATCCTGCAGGTGCCGATGGAGAAGGCGATCGGGGCGCTCGCCGTCGGCCCCGAGATCGCGCAGGCGCTGACCCGCGGTGAGGGCGAACACGCACTGCTGCTCGAGATCGCGTGCGCCTGCGAGGCAGCCGATCCGCAGCAGGTGCTGCGCGCCGCCACCCGTCTGCAGCTCGAACCCGCCTCGGCCGCCGCCGCGCACGCCGAAGCCCTGAACTGGACCTTCCAGCTTCAGGACGCTTGAGACCCCGTCCATGCTGATCGATTTCTTCCTGCACCTGAAATCCCGCCGGCTGCCGGTCTCCACGCGCGAATTCCTGACGCTGCTGGAAGGCCTGCGCGAAGGCGTGTGCGAACACTCGATCGACGACTTCTACATCTACGCCCGCGCCTGCCTGGTCAAGGACGAATCGCTCTACGACCGTTTCGATCAGGCCTTCGGCGAATACTTCCGCGGCGTCAACACGCTGCCCGGACTCGACGCGGACATCCCGGAAGACTGGCTGCGTGCGGCGATGAAGAAGCACCTCAGCCCGGAGGAACAGGCCAAGCTGGAAAAGCTCGGTTGGGACAAACTGATGGAGGAGTTCCGCAAGCGGCTCGACGAGCAGAAGGGGCGCCACCAGGGCGGCAACAAGTGGATCGGCAGCGGCGGCAGCTCGCCCTTCGGTAACAACGGCACCCATCCGGAAGGCATCCGCGTCGGCGGCGATTCGGCGGGCAACCGCACCGCGGTGAAGGTGTGGGACAAGCGCGAGTTCCGCAATCTCGACGACAACGTCGAACTCGGTACGCGCAACATCAAGGTCGCGCTACGCCGGCTGCGCCGCTTCGCACGCGACGGCGCGGCCGAAGAACTGGACCTGGACGGCACCATCGCCGCCACCGCGCGCAACGCCGGCTGGCTGGACCTGCTGATGCGCCCGGAGCGCCACAACGCGGTGAAGGTGCTGCTGTTCCTCGACGTGGGCGGCTCGATGGACGACCACGTCAAGGTGTGCGAGGAGCTGTTTTCGGCTTGTCGCACCGAGTTCAAGCACCTGGAGTATTTCTACTTCCACAACTGCGTCTATGAATCAGTGTGGCGCGACAGCAGCCGGCGCCACCACGAGCGCATCGAACTACTGGACGTGATCCACCGCTACGGGCCGGACTACAAGCTCGTCTTCGTCGGCGATGCGACCATGAGCCCGTACGAAATCCTGCACCAGCACGGCTCGATCGAGCACATGAACGCCGAACCGGGCGCGGTATGGCTGCGCCGGCTGCTGGACGCCTACCCGGCCGCCGCGTGGCTGAATCCGGAGCCGGAGCGTCTGTGGGACTACCGTAAGTCCATCGAGCTGATCCACCAGATCGTCGGCGGGCGGATGTTCCCGATGACGCTCGACGGACTCACGCGGGCCATGCAGTCGCTGTCGAAGAAACACTGAACCCCCGCCGCGCCAGGGCCGCGGGGGCGTTGCGGCTCAGGGCGCGCGGTAGTTGTCCTGCGTCATCAGGTCGACGCCGCACTGCAGGTTCTCGATCCAGTCGAGGAAGCGGTTGACCATCGCCTTGCCCTCGAAGCGGGCGCCGTGCTGCGGCACGATCATCTCCACATCCAGGCTGCGGACCATGTTCGCCCAGAAGCGGCCGATCTTGTTCGACACCATGTAGCGGCGGTGAAAGCCGAGCATGTACTGGATGTGCTTGTCGAAGTCCTTCACCGGTTGCAGCGCGTCGGCGTGGTCGATCAGCGAAGCGCCCATGTCGCCCGAAAACAGGATCTTGGAGATCGGGTCGTAGAACTGGAAGTTGCCTTCGGAATGCATGAAGTGCGCCGGCAGCGCCTTGAGCTTGCACTGCCCGAGCGGGATCAGCATGCCCTCATCGGGGATGCCGATGATGCGGTCGGTGTAGTCGCGACCGGTGGTGAAATGCGGCAGGAAGCGCGACCACAGCTTGGAAATCATCACCCGGCAGCTGGTCGTCACCATCCACTTGTTAAGCGAGGCGATGATGTCCGGGTCGGCGTGCGAGGCCAGGATGTAGTCGAGGTTCTTGGACGGGAAGTAGCGCTGCATGCCCATCAGCAGACCGTTGTAGGTCATGTTGCCACCGGGATCGACCAGCGCGCCGTGATCGCCGTCGACGATCAGGAACTGGTTGCATTGGACGGCGTGGTCGGCCTCTTCGTCCACGAGGTCGTAAAACGCCAGGCAGACGTGTTTTCCATCGTTGTAAAGCTCGACCGCCATGTCTCGATCACCTTGTCTTTTGTCGCATCCGCCCCTGCGGATGCCAAGTGCCTAACTCTACCGCAGGACCCCGCCCGCTGTGGAGACGAAGCGGCACGGTCTTGACGCCGGTCAAGCGATGCCGGGCAAAAAAAAAAACGCGGCCCGAAGGCCGCGCAAGCTGCTGTCCATCCGCCCAGGGCGAAGGATTGACCGGAAACACCCGCCGGCCCGGGGAAAACCTCATTCGGTGAAGGGCAGCGGCTGCATGCCAAAGCCTTCGTCCAGATCCTTGATCTGCCGCAGCAGACCATCGAGTTCGTTCTGCAGGCGCCCGAGCGCGTCCTCGTCGATCAGGCGCAGCGCCTCCGGCAGCACGCCGCGCGCCGGCGACGGTGCGCGCGCCAGCAGGGCCTCGCCTTCTTCCGTCAGGTACAGGCGCACCACGCGCTGGTCGGCGCTCGTGCGCTCCTTGCGAATGAGCGCAGTGGTTTCGAGGCGGTCGATCATGTTGGAGGCGGTGGACTGGTGCAGCGCCATGCGGTTGGCGAGTTCGCCCACGCGCAGCCCCGGCGCCTCGCTGAGTTCCTGCAGGGCCCACAACTGCGCCCCGGTCACCCCGCTTTGCCGTTCGATCCACTGCGAATGCCGTTGCGCGGTGCGGATCAGCACGCGGAACCGCTGCAGCACCGACAGCGGCGTGACAGCGCTTTCATTCGGGGAAGACTTCTTCAAGGCGCGGGAGGGCGAGGACATCAATGTGCTCCGACTATATTTGCTCAAATCATCATTGTCAAAATTTTAACCATTTCGGCCGCCGAGGCGTATCGTTACATCCGCGTCACCCGCGGCGGGCCCGATGGTCCTAGGCGTCAACGCACAAATCATCCAAAAGGTTTAGTACAAAAGTAAAAACCGGCCCCACCGCCGGCCCCGCCGATGCAGTCGCCACCTTCGCCCCCGGAATCCCCGCGTCCAGACGCCTCGTCTCCGCCGCCTAGCGCCCCGCCACCGCCCGCCAAACCCCCGCGCCGCCCATCCTATGGAGGCGAGCCGCTGCGCCTGCTGGCGCGCGGCGGACGCCGCTACGCCTTGCCCTGGCTGTCGATCGGGCGCTGGCACAAGCGCCTGCTGCTGGTCGGCGCGGCGCTGCTGGCGGGGCTGATTGCAATCAGCTTCGCCATCGCCGCGGAAGTGGCGATCGAATGGCATCAGCGCGTGATGTCGGTCAGTCCTTGGCTGACCCTGCTCATTGCGCCGGCCGGCTTCGCGCTGATGGCGTGGCTGTCGCGCCAGTTCTTTCCGGGCACCGCCGGCAGCGGCATTCCGCAGGCGATCGCCGCCTCGCTCAGCGACGACGGGCGGCTGCGCCGCAGCCTGCTGTCGCTGCGGATCGCCATCGCCAAGGTGATGCTCACGCTCGGGGGTTTGCTGGCTGGTGCTTCCATCGGCCGCGAAGGGCCATCGGTGCAGATCGGCGCCTCGGTCATGCACATGCTGGCAAGCCGCAGCCGCGGCCGCATCGCCTCCAGCCGCGACCTCATCGTGGCCGGCAGCGGCGCCGGTATCGCCGCGGCGTTCAATACACCGCTCGGCGGCATCATGTTCGCCATCGAGGAGATGTGCCGCCACCGCGCCTTCCGCGCCAACAGCACGACGCTGATCGCGGTGATCTTCGCCGGCCTGATGTCGCTCGCGGTGCTGGGCAACTACACCTATTTCGGCCGCACGCCGGCGGCGATCAGCTGGCCCGGCGGCATCTGGCCCGTTCTGTTGTGCGGCGCCCTTGGTGGCTTGTTGGGCGGCGGCTTCTCGCGGCTGCTGATTGCCTCGTCCCGTGGCCTGCCCGGGCGTGCGGGTCTCCTCGCGCAGCAGCGGCCGATCGTGTTCGCCGCGCTCTGCGGGCTGGCCACCGGCCTGGTCGGCCTGCTGACGGGCGGCCTGACCTACGGCACGGGCTATGCGGAATCCAAAGCGGCGCTGGAGGGTGCGGCCGGCTTGCCGGTGTACTTCCTGCTGGCCAAGCTCGTGGTCATCTGGCTGGCCTTCGTGTCGCGCATCCCGGGCGGAATCTTCGCGCCGGCACTCGCCGTCGGCGCGGGACTTGGCGCCAACATTGCGCTGTTCACGCCCAGCGACCAGGACGCGGCGATCCTCGTCCTGGGCATGGTGGGTTTCCTGGCCGGCATGACGCAGACGCCGATCACGTCCTTCGTGATCGTCATGGAGATGACCGCCAACCACCAGATGCTGATGCCGCTGATGGCCACCGCCGTGGTGGCGCACGGGTTCTCCAAGTCGGTGGCCCCGCTGCCGCTGTATCACGCGCTCGCCTACCCGATGCTGCGAAGGCTGGAAGCCGAGAACCACCGCAAGCAGGTTGCGCCGGAGCACGGACCCGCCGAGCCGCGCTGAGCGACCCGCACGCTTCACAAAGCAGAACCGCCCCGAAGGGCGGTTCTGCACTGCGGGCGACGCGACGGCTCAGTTGCCGCTCATCGCCATCATCAGCTGGTTGATGCGCTTCACAAAGGTGGCCGGGTCGTCCAGCGTGCCGCCTTCGGCCAGCAGCGCCTGGTCGAACAGCACCGCCGCCCAGTCGTCGAAGCTCTTTTCCTCGTACTTCAGCCGCAGCACTGCCGGGTGGTTGGGATTGATCTCGAGAATGGGCTTGGACACCGGCGCGCTCTGGCCGGCCGCCTTCAGGATGCGCGCCAGGTTCATGCCCATGTCGTGCTCGTCGGCGACCAAGCAGGCCGGCGAATCGGTCAGGCGCAGCGTCACCTTGACGTCCTTGACGCGCTCGCCGAGGCTGGCCTTCATCTTCTCCAGCAGGTCCTTGTAGTCGTCGGCGGCCTTCTCGGCTTCCTTCTTCTCGGCTTCGTCTTCCAGCGCGCCCAGATCCAGCCCGCCCTTGGCGACGGACACCAGCGGCTTGCCGTCGAACTCGGTGAGGTTGCCGATCACCCATTCATCGACGCGGTCCGACAGCAGCAGCACTTCGATGCCCTTCTTGCGGAAGACTTCGAGGTGCGGGCTGTTCTTGGCGGCGTTGAAGGTTTCGGCGGTGACGAAGTATATCTTGTCCTGGCCTTCCTTCATGCGCTCGATGTAGTCCTTGAGCGACACGATCTCGTCCGGCGTGTCCGCCTTGGTGGAGGCGAAGCGCAGCAGGCCGGCGATCTTCTCCTTGTTGGCGAAGTCCTCGCCCACGCCTTCCTTCAGCACCTTGCCGAATTCCTTCCAGAAGGTGGCGTACTTCTCCTTGTCACCGGCCTCGTCGCTGGTGGCGAGGTCTTCCAGCAGGCCGAGCACCTTCTTCGTGCAGCCGGCGCGGATGGTGTCGATGTCCTTGGATTCCTGCAGGATCTCGCGCGACACGTTGAGCGGCAGGTCGGCGGAATCGACCACCCCGCGTACGAAGCGCAGGTAGGTGGGCATCAGCTTCTCGGCGTCGTCCATGATGAAGACGCGCTTCACGTACAGCTTGATGCCGTGCTTGGCGTTGCGGTCCCACAGGTCGAAGGGCGCGTGCGCCGGCACGTAGAGCAGGTTGGTGTATTCGTGGCGGCCTTCGACGCGCGAATGGGTCCACGCCAGCGGCTCGTCGTAGTCGTGGCCGACATGCTTGTAGAAAGCCTTGTACTCGTCTTCCGAGATGTCGTTCTTCGAGCGGGTCCACAGCGCGTTGGCCTGGTTCACCGTCTCGTCCTCGTCGGTGACGACCTGCTCGCTCTTCTCCTCGTTCCACTCCTCCTTCTTCATCACGATGGGCTGGACGATGTGGTCGGAGTACTTGCGCACCAGGCTCTTCAGCTTCCACGACGACAGCAGGTCTTCCTGGCCGTCGCGCAGGTGCAGCGTGATTTCGGTGCCGCGGCCGGGCTTGTCGATGTCCTCCACGGTGTAGGCGCCGGCTTCGTCGCCCGCCATCGAACACTGCCACTTCACCCCGGCCGACGCCGGCAGGCCGGCGCGGCGGGTCAGCACGGTAACGCGGTCGGCCACCAGGAAGGCGGAGTAGAAGCCGACGCCGAACTGGCCGATGAGGTTGGCGTCCTTCTTCTGGTCGCCGGTGAGCTTGCCGAAGAATTCCTTGGTGCCCGACTTGGCGATGGTGCCGAGGTGGGAGATCGCCTCGTCGCGGCTCATGCCGATGCCGTTGTCGGCGATGGTGATGGTCTTGGCGTCCTTGTCGAAGGCGATGCGGATCTTGAGATCACCTTCGCCCTCGAACAGCGCGGCGTTGTCGAGCGCTTCGAAACGCAGCTTGTCGCAGGCGTCCGACGCGTTCGAGACCAGTTCGCGCAGGAAGATCTCGCGGTTGGAATAGAGCGAGTGGATCATCAGGTGAAGCAGTTGCTTCACCTCGGCCTGGAAGTTGAGGGTCTGGGCTGCGGCTTGCGCTTCGGACATGGGATGCGGCTCCGTGTTTTTGAAATCGACGCCCACCCATGTGGGGATGCCGCCGCCGATTTCAAGCCCCCGCGCCGCCGCGGCTTACCGGTAGCGGATGTCCACCACCTCAATCTCGCGCGGCCCGGCCGGGCTCATGAAGCGCACCGTCTCGCCCAGTTTCACCTTCAGCAGCGCGCGCGCCAGCGGCGAGATCCAGCTGATCCGCCCCTCCGAGGCATTGGCCTCGTCCACGCCGACGATCTGCCAGGTCTGCTCGTCCTCGCCGTCGGCATCGGTGATCGTCACCGTGGCGCCGAAGAAGACCTGGTCCACGTTCTCCTGGCGTTCCGGGTCGACCACTTCGGCGCTCTCGATGCGCTTGATCAGGAAGCGGATGCGGCGGTCGATCTCGCGCAGCCGCTTCTTGCCGTAGATGTAGTCGCCGTTCTCCGAGCGGTCGCCGTTGCCGGCCGCCCACGCCACGGTCTCCACCAGCTTGGGGCGATCCACCCGCACCAACTGGTCGAGTTCGACGCGCAGCGCGTCGTAGCCGCGCCGCGTCATGTAGTTCTTGCTGCCCGGCGGCAGCCGCAACGACGGCGACAGCTCCTCGTCGTCGTCCTGCCCCTCGCCTTCCTTCACGAATGCCTTGTTCACCTGCGTCTCCGCACTCTCGATGCTCCAATTATGGCAAGACTGCAGCCGCCTCGCGCCGCACACTCGATAAGCCATGCCGGTGAAGTTGTCATTCGGCGGACCGGCGCATACCATTGCGGGCACCCGACTCACCCCGGCAAGGACTTGCCGCCCCGCCGAGCCCGCCCTCGATGAACGACGACGCTTTCGATGAAGTGACCAGCCTGCACGCCCGGCTCGAGGCGTTGCGCGGCGAGCATCGCGACCTTGACGATGCGATCGCGCGCCTCGGCGCCGCGCCCGCGGACGACGAACTGCTGCTGCGGCGCCTGAAGAAGCGCAAGCTCGCAATCAAAGACCGCATCACCGTCATCGAACGCCTGATCGAGCCCGACGAACTCGCCTGAGTGCCGCCGCGCGGCCTCTCCAACCCCGGGCGCCGTCAGCCCCTTCCCTTGGCAGAACCATGACCCAATCCGATCTCTTCGGCCGGGAAACGCTCGCCCTGCACGCCGGCCAGTCGCCCGACCCGGTGCACGGCTCGCGCGCCACGCCGATCCACTTCACCACCAGCTACGTCTTCAGCGATGCCGACCAGGCTGCCGCGCTGTTCAATCTCGAACGCCCCGGCCACGTCTATTCGCGCATTTCCAACCCCACCACCGCCGTGCTGGAAGAACGCGTCGCAGCGCTCGAAGGCGGGGTCGGAGCGATCGCGGTGGCCAGCGGTCAGGCCGCACTGCACCTGGCGATCACCACGCTGATGGGCGCCGGCGGCCACATCGTCGCCTCGCGCGCGCTTTACGGCGGCTCGCACAACCTGCTCGGCTACACCCTGCCGCGCTTCGGCATCCACACCACCTTCGTCGATCCGCACGATCTCGACGCCTGGCGCGCCGCCATCCGGCCGGAGACGCGGCTGTTCTTTGGCGAATCGGTCGGCAACCCCGGCCTGGACGTGTTCGACATCCCGGCCGTGTCGGCCCTCGCCCATCAGCACAGGCTGCCGCTGCTGGTGGACGCCACGCTGGTGAGCCCGCTGCTGCAGCGCCCGCTCGACCTCGGCGCGGACCTGGTGATGCACTCGGCCACCAAGTACCTCGGCGGCCACGGCGTTGCCGTCGGCGGCGTCATCGTCGATGGCGGCCGCTTCGACTGGGAGGCCTCGGGCCTCTTCCCGACGCTCACCGAACCCTACGACGGCTTTCACGGCATGGACTTCGCCGAGGAATCGCCGGTCGCGGCCTTCCTGCTGCGTGCACGCCGCGAAGGCCTGCGCGACTTCGGCGCCTGCCTGTCGCCGATGAACGCCTTCCAGATACTGCAGGGCCTGGAAACCCTGCCGCTGCGCATGCGCGCCCACGTCGCCAATGCGCGCGCGGTGGCCGAACACCTCGCCGCCCATCCGCTGGTGGAAAAGGTCGCCTATCCCGGCCTGCCCGGCCACCGCGACCATGCGCTCGCAGCCCGCCTGCTGCCCGACGGCTGTGGCGCGGTGATGTCCTTCGACCTCAAGGGCGGACGCGAAGGCGGCCGCGCCTTCATCGGCGCGCTGCGGCTCTTTTCGCATCTGGCCAATGTCGGCGACGCCAAATCGCTGGTGATCCATCCAGCCAGCACCACCCACTTCCGCATGTCCGCCGCCGATCTCGCCGCGGCCGGCATCGGCGAAGGCACGGTGCGGCTGTCGGTCGGTATCGAAAACACCGCCGACCTGATCGCCGATCTCGACCGCGGCCTCGCCGCGGTGGCGCGCCTGTTCAAGGAGTGAGCGATGGACATCGTCGTCAATGAACAGCCCACCCGCGTCTATACCGGCGGTCGCAGTTTCGACCGCGAACTGCCCACCGTGGTGCTGATCCACGGCGCCGGCCATGACCACAGCGTGTGGAACACCCAGGCCCGCACTCTCGCCCACCACGGCTTCGGGGTGCTCGCGCCCGACCTCCCGGGACACGGCGCCTCGGGCGGCGCGCCGCTGGCCGGCATCGACGCCCTCGCCGACTGGATCCTCGCCCTGCTCGACACCTGCGGCGTGGTCCATGCCAGCCTGGTCGGCCACAGCATGGGGTCGCTGATCGCGCTCGCCGCGGCGGCCCGCGCGCCGGAACGCGTGGGCAGCCTGGTGCTCGTCGGCAGCGTCGTACCGATGCCGGTTGCGCCGCCCCTGCTGCAGGCGGCCACCGCCGCACGCGACCAGGCCCACCGCATGATCAACCAGTGGTCGTTCAGCCCCACCGGCCAGCTCGGCCAGGCCGCCAGCCCCGGCACCTGGCAGACCGGGCTCAACCGCCGGCTGATGGAACGCCAGGCCCCCGGCGTGCTTGCCACCGATCTCGCCGCCTGCAACGACTGGACTGGCGGGCAGGAAGCGGCGGGCGCGGTGCGCTGCCCGACCCTGCTGATATGCGGCGAGCGTGACCAGATGACGCCGCCGCGTTCGGTAAAACCCTTACGCGATGCGCTGGTCAACGTGCCCCGTGGTGCGCGTATGATCACCCTGTCCGGCGCGGGCCACGCGATCATGGCCGAAGCGCCCGGCGCCATCAGCGACGCGCTACGGGGATTCTTCCAACACAAATAAACACCACGAAGGGCAGGTTTTTCGGTGCCGCGCCTTGGCGGCCCGCCCTCCTCCAGCCTGCCCGCCCCGTTCCGCTGCGCGACACGAACCAGGAGAGAGACATGTCGCAGCCGAACGATGCTCCGCTTGCCAAGGACGACGAGGGACTGCCCTTTCCGGATGTCCGCGACGTTCCCGCCACTTCGCCGCTGCGCTGGCTCGCGCGCGGCTTCTCCGACCTCCGGGCGTGCCCGATCCCCAGCCTGTTCTACGGCTTCTGCTTTGCCGGCATGGGGCTGCTGATCACCTTCGTGTTCGAGCACGCCTACGAATACACCTCGGCGCTTACCTCCGGCTTCCTGCTGCTCGGCCCTTTCCTTGCGATGGGCCTGTATGAAATCTCGCGCCGGCACGAGCGCGCAGAAGGCTGTGCACTCGGCCCGACGCTGACGGTGTGGCGGCGCAACGCGGGCAACATCGGCCTCTTCGCGGTCGTGCTCGGCATTGTCTTCCTGATCTGGGCACGTGCCTCGCTGGTGGTCTTCGCGCTGTTCTACACCAATGAGATGCCCAACCTGTCCGGCTTCCTGGAGCAGGTGCTGAAGATGGAGAACCTCGAGTTCCTCGCCGTGTACTTCGGCGTCGGCCTGCTGTTCGCCGGCATCGTGTTCGCGGTCAGCGTGGTGTCGATTCCGCTGATGCTGGACCGCAACCAGGACGCGATCACCGCGATGCTGGCGAGCGTGGCCGCGCTCGCGCGCAATCCGGCCGCGATGCTGGTGTGGGCGCTGGTCATCGTTTGCGTCACCGTGCTCGGCTTCCTCACCTTCCACGTCGGGTTGGTGGTGCTGATGCCGCTGATCGGGCACGCCACCTGGCACGCCTACCGCGACCTTGTCGGCCCGCTGCCGTCACAAGGCTGACGGCGCGCAGACTCAGGCGGAGAGTTCGAGCAGCACCGGCTGGTGGTCGGACGCCGCGGTCTCCGTCACGATCTGCAGCGATCGCACGCGTGGGACCAACCCTTCGCTGGCGAACATGAAATCGCAGCAGTAGGGCCGGTCGGGCCACTCGGCACCGTGCAGACCGACCGAGGGCGGATGCGGCGCCGCGCCATGCAGCACGGTCCGGCAATCACGAAAGGCCGCACCCGCCACCGCGGCATCGGCACACAGCGCCGCGTGTTCGACCGAGCCCGGCTCGCAGTTGAAATCGCCGCACAGCACAGCCGCGGCCGGCCGCGCCCGGGCCGCAAACGCAGGATTGCCCTCCTTGCCCGCCGGGGGCAACAGCGCGGCTGCGGCAACATCGTGCTGCAGGGTTCGCAGCGCCTGGACCTGCGCCGCCCGCTGGCGCGGCGAGTAGTACTCCAGGTGCGTAGTCATCACCCGCAGATCGCCGAACGGCGCCTGCACGACAGCCTCAACACAGACCCGCTGCATGCTCGGCCGCCCCGGGTCCGGCGGCGCGGGCAGCAGATGGCGGAATACCGCGCCCAGCGGCAGGCGCGAGAGCAGCAGGTTGCCAAAGCGTGCCCGCCCGCCCCCGGCGCCGGGAACGTCCACTGCCGCGCCAAACACCGCCTCGTAACCGGGGAAGGCTTCCGCCAGTTGTCGCGGCTCGTCCCCGACCTCGCCGCCCGGCAGCCCGGGAAAATGCTCCGCCACCTCCTGCAGGCAGATCACGTCCAGTTCGCCGAGCGCACGCAAGGCCTCGATCGTGCGCGCGAGGCGGACAACGCCGTCGGCCCCCCGTCCCCACTGTATGTTCCAGCTGACGATCCGCATCCTGCCCTCCCCCGTCTTGGCTTCCGATCGTAGCAATTGGCGCGCCGTCACGCCCGTTCGGCGCGATAATCGCGGCATTCCGGCCCCTCCGCCCCCTTGCCTCCGTCAGCCGATGTCCGCCAAGCACGCCCCTCACCACCACGGCACCGCTTACACGCGCGCTGCTGGCCCCGCCCGTTGCGGCCATGACCACGACCACGACCACGGCCACGGCCACGGCCACGAACATCACGCTGCCCCCGGGCACGACGATGGGCCCGCGCCGGCGGCGTCGCATGGACACGAGCACGCGCACGGCCACCATCACCACCACACCGCCAGCCGCTGGCTGCCGCTCGCTCTCGCGCTGACCCTCGGCTTTGCCGCCGTGGAGGCGCTTGCGGGCCTGTGGTCGGGCTCGCTCGCGCTGCTCGGCGATGCCGGCCACATGGTGACCGACGCAATGGCGCTCGGCCTGGCCGCGCTCGCAGCCCGGATTGCGCTGCGCCCGGCCAGCACCCGCCATTCCTTCGGCCTGCCCCGGGTCGAGGCGCTCGCTGCGCTCGCCAACAGCCTCTTCATGCTTGCGCTGGTCGCCGCACTGCTGTGGCAGGCGGCCGCCCGGCTGGCTGCGCCGCGCGACATTTCCGGTGAAACGGTCACGCTGGTCGCCCTCGCCGGGCTGGCGCTCAATCTCGCGGTGGCATGGCTGCTGACGCGGGGCGAAGGCGACCTCAACACCCGCGGTGCCCTGCTGCATGTACTGGGCGACCTGCTCGGCTCGGTCGCCGCGCTCGCCTCGGGGCTCGTCATCCAGTTCACCGGCTGGGTCACCATCGACCCGCTGCTGACGATGCTGATCTGCGGGCTCATCCTGGCCTCCACGCTGTCGCTGCTCAAGCAGGTGGTGCATACACTGCTCGAAGGCGTGCCGGATCACCTTTCCCTGCCCGAGGTCGGCCAGGCAATGGCCCAGGTCGAGGGCGTGCGCTCGGTGCACGATCTGCACATCTGGAGCCTGGATTCGCGCCAGGCCGCGCTGTCCGCGCACGTGGTGCTGGGCGACAGCAGCACCTGGCCCGCGGTGCTCGCGCGCCAGCAGCGCCTGTTGTCGGAACGCTTCGGCATCGGCCACGTGACGCTGCAACCGGAGTTGCCGGCAACGGTACCGCTGGTTTTCTCGCCGCGTAATTCCACGCCACCGTCCGATCGACCATAATCCGGTCAACTACACGGGATTCTTCACCATGCATTCCGCCCTGGAACTGGTCAGCCACGTCGAGGCGCTCACCTCCCTGCCCTCGGTGTACCACCGCATCCGCGAGCAGCTCGATTCGCCGGACGGCTCGGTGATCGAGGTCGCCCGTCTGGTGTCGGCGGACCCCGCGCTCACCGCGCGCCTGCTGCGCTTGGTCAACAGCGCGCTGTACGGCTACGGCGGCCAGGTAGACACCGTCGGCCGCGCCGTGCAGATCCTCGGCCTGCAGCAGGTGCACGACCTGGTGCTGGCGATGTCGATCAGTTCGGTGTTCGCCGGTATCCGGCCGGAGCATATGGACATGTCGCGGTTCTGGCGCGGCAGCGTGATGTGCGGCCTGGCCGCGCGCAACATCGGCCGCGGTTGCGGGCAGCCCACCGCGGACCGCTTGTTCGTGATCGGCCTGCTCGCCGACCTGGGACACCTGGTGATGTATCAGACGGTGCCCACGCTCGCGCTTGAAGCCGAACGCCGCGCCGACGCCGGGCACGAGCCGCTGCACGAGGCCGAGCGCCGTATCGTCGGCTGCGACTATGCGGAACTCGGCGCCACGCTGATGGCGCACTGGCGGCTTCCGCCCTGCTTTGCAGAGGTGATCGGGGCCCAGATCCTGCCGCGGCTGGGTGGCGAATACGCCTTCGACGCCGCCATCGTGCACGTCGCCAGCAACATCGTGCTGGCCGACCGCAAGGGCGAACCCAGCGACGCCGCCGCAGCGCGGATCGACCCCACGGTGTGGGCGCAGCTGGAGATGTCGCCCGACAGCCTGAGCCGGGTCCGCGAGGACGCCGAACTCAACCTCGCCGCCTACGTCGCCGCCTTCTTCCCCAACCTGCGGATCGCCTGAGCTCCCGAACTAGGAGGGCTGCGGCAGTTGCACCCGTAGCAGGCGCCGCCACGCCGCCAGCGAGGGCGCCGACAGCAAGGTCGCCAGCAGTTCCCACGTCAACGGCAGGGCCGCTTCGGCCAGGGGCGAAAGACTGTCGCCCAGGCCGAACTGCTCGCCCCGCACGCGCAGCAGGAAAGCCGGCGGCGCATGCCCCTCCAGCTGTTCCAGCACGGCCAGCACCGCGGCCGGCGCAAGCGCATGGCTGAACGCCGGCGTGGCCCGCGCGGGCTCGAGTTCGCTTAACTCGTAAGGCGTATGCAGACCATGGGCCGCATCGATGAACAGCACGAGCCCGGCCCCGGAGATGTCGAGCGCGTGCTCCACCTGGAGCTGGAATTCGAGCTGCGCCCGCACGCCGGGGAAGCCCGCCTTCACGACGCGGTCGAGCAGCAGCGGGCCGAGCGCGTCGTCGCCACGCGCGTCGTTGCCCACCGCGATCACGACAAGCTGCATGCTCATTTCTCCCGTTGCCGCGCCTTTGCCGGCGGCATCAATCCCGCAGCACCCGCTCGATCAGTGCGCCGTCGGCTCCCACCAGCGCAAGCTCCAGCGGCATCCTGCCCAGCGCGTGGGTCGCGCAGGACAGACAGGGGTCGAAGGCGCGGATTGCCACCTCGATGCTGTTCAGCGCCGCCTCGGTCAAGGTCTGCTTCGACACCGTCTGGCGCGCCACCGCCCGCACCGCGGCGTTCATCGCCTCGTTGTTGTGGGTCGTCGACACGATCAGGTTGCACATCGTCACCAGGTCGTCCTCGCCCACGCGGTAGTGGTGGATCAGCGTACCGCGCGGTGCCTCGATGACGCCGACGCCCTCGCTTGCCCGCGGCCCCGCGGCGGTCAGCGGCCCCGCCAACAGCGCGGGGTCCTCCAGCAGGTCGCGGATCAGCTCGGCGGCGTGCAGCATTTCGATCATGCGTGCCCAGTGGTAGGCGAGCGGCGCATGCAGCGGGCGCCCGCCACCGTAATCGAGGAACGCGCGACGTTCGGACTCGGCCAGCGGGGTGGGAATGAAATCGCAGTTCTGCACCCGCGCCAGCGGCCCGACCTTGTACCAGCCCTGCTCCGGCCCGCGCTCCGCGAGGTAGGGAAACTTCATGTAGCTCCAGGGCTTCACCGCCTCGCGCAGCACGCGGTGATAGTCGCGATCGGCCACGCCGTCGCGGACGATCTGCCCGTCGGCATCACGGAAGCGCAGCGTGCCGTCGTAGAACTCGAGCCCGCCGCCCTCCCCCACCAGGCTCATGAAGCCCGACGCCACGGTGCCGAAGCTGTCGTAGAACGCGGCGTCGGCGTCGTGCAGCCGGCGCACCAGTTCCACTGCGCCGCGGCACCACGTCAGCACCTCGTCGATGCCCGCCAACAGCAGCGCATGGTCGGCCGGCGCGAGATGGCGGTTCATGCCGCCCGGCACCGCGCCGGTGCCGTGGATGCGCTTGCCGGCCGTGGCGCGGATGACCTCCTGCCCGAACTTGCGCAGCATTACGCCTTGCCGCGCGATCTCCGGGTAAGCGGCGGCGACCGCGAGGATGTTGCGCCGCGCGGGTTCGGCGTCGAAGCCGAACAGCAGGTCGGGCGAAGCCAGATGGAAGAAGTGGAGCGCGTGCGACTGCAGGATCTGCCCGTAGTGCATCAGCCGGCGCAGGCGGTCGGCGCTGGCCGGCACCGGGGCGGCACCCACCACGTGGTCGAGCGCCTTGCACGCGGCAAGGTGATGGCTGACCGGGCAGATGCCGCACAGGCGCTGCACGATGACCGGCACTTCCCAGTACGGCCGCCCCTGCACGAAGACCTCGAAGCCACGGAACTCGACGATGTGCAGGCGCGCCTCGCACACCTCGCCGTCTGCATCGAGCAGCAGCGTGACCTTGCCATGGCCTTCCACGCGCGACACCGGGTCGATCGCGACCCGGCGCAGGCCGTCCTGCTGCACTGTCGGTTGAAGGTGTTCGCTCATCGCCGGCTCAGTCGAAATGCATCAATGCGTAGGGCAGCCGCGGGGTGCGGCCGGCCACGAGGTCGGACAGGAATTTCCAGATCGCATCGCCCGAGGGCGGGCAGCCCGGCAGGAAGTAGTCGACCCGCACCACTTCGTGGATCGGTCTCACCTTGTCCAGCAGCAGCGGCAGTTCGGGGTCGTCCGGCACGCCGGCGCCGTCCAGCCCCTCGCGGTAGCAATACACCTCCTGCAGGCAGGCGCCCACGTCGAGGTGGTTGCGCTGCGCCGGCAGCCCGCCGTTGATCGCGCACGCGCCCACCGCCACCAGCGTCTTGCAGTTGCGGCGGAACTCTCGCAGCACATGGACGTTTTCGGCATTGCACACGCCGCCTTCGATCAGGCCGATGTCGCACGGGCCGCAGTGCTTGATGTCGGTGAGCGGGGAGCGGTCGAACTCGACCTTGGCCGCCAGTTCGAAGATCCGCTCGTCGATGTCGAGCAGCGACATGTGGCAGCCGAAGCAGCCCGCCAGCGACGCGGTGGCGATGCGCAAGCGGGCCGGTTCGGGCCGCTTCTCCTGCGCGGACGGCTCGGTCATGTGTCGCGCTCCATGGCATGCACGTGGATCGGCTCAGCGTCGTAGGTCCGTTCGCCGATCGGCACCGCGAACCCGACGCGCTTCTTGAGGATCACGCCGACCGGGCAGATGTTGGCGGCAAGGTCGTCGGCAGCCAGCGTGGTGTCGGCCAGCCGGCCGGTTTCGGCATTGACGACCAGGTGCTTGCCCAACCCGCGGCCGCCGAGCGCAAACACGTTCTTGCCGTCGACCTCGCGGCTGGCCCGCACGCACAACTCGCAGAAAATGCAACGGTTGAAATCGAGCAGCACGTCGGGGTGCGAGGCATCGACCGGGCGATCCGGATAGAAATGGGGGAAGCGCGGCGTGGTCATCTCGAGATCGTAGGCCAGTGCCTGCAACTGGCAGTTGCCGCTCTTCTCGCACCCGGGACAGAAGTGGTTGCCCTCCACGAACAGCATCTGCAGCAGCGCGCGGCGCTCGGCATTGATCTCCGGCGTATCGCTTTCGACCTCCATGCCCTCGCGTGCCGGAAACGCGCACGAGGACACATGCCGCCCGCCCACCTTCACGGTGCACAGCTTGCAGGAACCGTGCGGCGGAAAGTCCGGGTGCCAGCACAGATGCGGGATGTAGTGGCCGGCGGCGCGCGCCGCCTGCAGGATGGTCTGGCCCTCGTCGAAGGGCACAGGACGGCCGTCGAACAGGAACTGGCGTTTCATGATGCGTCTCCGGTTGCGCGGGCGGCGAGGTGGGCAGCCGCATCGTTGCGGCCGCTGACGCGGCGCGCCGGCGCCAAGGCCTGATCGAGATCGAAGGCCGGCTCGAAGTCCGCCGTCTGCATCCGGCGCTCGTAGAAGGGGCGGAACTTCAACAGCGTATCGAGCACCGGGTTAGGTGCCGAGGCGCCGAGGCCGCAATGGCTTGCGTTCTTCAGCAGGCGGTCGATCCACTCGATGTCGGCGAGATCGCCCCGGCTGCCGTGCCCGCTGGCGAACTTGTCCATCGCGGCCTTCAGCAACCCCGTCCCCACGCGGCACGGCGTGCAGAAGCCGCAGCTTTCGTGGGCGAAGAAGGCGACGAAGTTGCGCGCGACCTCGAACAGATCGCGCCCGGAGTCGAACACCATGAATGCGCCCGCGGTGGGAACGTCCTCGAACGCGATACGGCGCTGGAACTCGTACGCGGCCAGCGTGATGCCCGCCGCGCCGCCCACCTGCACCGCCTGGGTATCGGAGGCGCCGCAGTCTTCGAGCACGCGCTCCACGGTGACGCCGAAGGGGTACTCGTAGATGCCGGGCGCGGCACAATCGCCGGAGATGGACAGCAGTTTGGTGCCGGTGGATTGCGCGGTGCCGGTGGCGGCAAAGGCCGCCCCGCCGCCACAGGCGATGAGACAGGTCTTGGCCAGGGTTTCCACGTTGTTCACCACGGTGGGACGGCCGAGATAGCCGTGGGTGACCGGGAATGGCGGGCGGATGCGCGGGGTGCCGCGCTTGCCCTCCAGCGACTCGAGCAGGGCCGTCTCCTCGCCACAGATATAGGCGCCCGCGCCGAGGTGGATGGCGATGTCGAAGTCGAACCCCGCCTCGCCCAGGATGTTGCGCCCGAGCAGTCCGGCGGCACGGCGCTGCGTCAGCGTGGCGTTGAGGGCATCGAGCAGGTAGCGGTACTCGCCACGCAGATAAAGCAGGCCGAGCTGGGCGCCGGTTGCCCAGGCGGCCAGCGTCATGCCTTCGAACACCGCATCGGCCATGCGCGTGAGCAGCAGCCTGTCCTTGAAGGTGCCGGGCTCGCCTTCGTCCGCATTGCACACGACGACCTTCTGCGGCCCGGCGGCATCGCGGCAGGCGGTCCATTTGACCGCGGTGGTGAAACCCGCCCCGCCGCGTCCGCGCAGAGTGGAGCGTTGCATCTCGTCCAGCCACCCGGACCGCCCCATCCTCAGCGCCGCCGCGAGCGCGTCGCCCGCGGCCAGCCGGGTGCCGAGCAAGGCGTCGGTGCGACGGACGTTGTCGTCCACCGTGAAGAACGCAGCCGGCCACTGTTCGAGCGGCACCTCGCGGCGCACCAGTTCGGCGATCTCGTTGATGCGGGCATGGGTCAGGCGCGTGACTGGCCGCCCGTTCACCAGCGCGGCCGGCCCCTGGTCGCCCATGCCGATGCACGATGTCGGCGCCACCCCGACCAGGCCATCCTCGGACACGCGGCCGGGCTCGACCCACAACTTGCCGCACAGTGCATGCATCAACTCCGCCGAGCCCTGCATGCGCTCGATGACGTTGTCGGCAAACAGGATGCGGTAACGCCCCGCCGGAGAGGTATGGAGAAAGCTGTAAAAGCCGGCGACGCCCTCCACATGGGCGCGGGGTAGGTCGAGCGCCGCGGCGACCTCGGTCAAGGCGGAGGGCGCGAGATAACCGAGCCGGTCCTGCACCGCAATCAGCACCTGCAACAGCGACGACGGCGCGGCGCCGTGGCGCTGCACGGCGGCGGCCACACCGGCGTGTACATCTGTGGGTTGCATGGCGCTGTCCCTTGCTAGCAGAGCGTCACCATTATAGGTGCGCTAATCCATGTGCATCTGCAACACGGTCGGGCCGCGAGCCGCATGCGGGCGTCCCCATAACGATGAAACCGCTTGCACAGCGCGCTGCAAGCTCGCGGATTTTCAGGGTTTTCAGGTCAAAAACCCCTTGCGCCACGCTACTACATCTAGTGGTGCATTTTTGTCTTGCGCACAAGCGAAAACCTTATATATTTGATTTTTATGATTTTTTATTTATTTGGAAAATCACCCGTTAGCGGCTATCCTTCCACGGCTTAACAACACTAAGGGAAGCCATGAGCACGACGACCCAGAGCCCGGCCAAACGCGACGCCACCACCCTCCTGCCGCAAGAAATCTCGGGCGAAGTCCTGCTCGAAAAATACGCCAAAGGCGACGAACAAAGCGTCACCGAAGTGCGCCGCCGGGTCGCCCGGGCGCTCGCCGCGAGAGAACCCGAAGAGAAGCGCGCCCACTGGGAAGCCAAGTTCCTGGAGGCGCAGGAGAAAGGCTTCGTGCCCGCGGGCCGCATCAACAGCGCTGCCGGCACCTCGCTTGCCGCGACCCTGATCAACTGCTTCGTCCAGCCCGTCGGCGACTCGGTCACCGAGGCGGTCGATGGCCGCCCCGGCATCTATACCGCGCTCGCGCAAGCGGCCGAAACCATGCGCCGCGGTGGCGGCGTCGGCTACGACTTCTCCTCCATCCGTCCGAAGGGCGCGATGGTGCGCGGCACCGCCTCCAATGCGTCGGGCCCGGTGTCCTACATGCGGGTGTTCGACCGTTCCTGCGAAACCGTGGAATCCGCCGGCGCCCGCCGCGGCGCGCAAATGGGCGTGCTGCGCTGCGACCACCCGGACATCGAGGAATTCATCCACGCCAAGGACCACGGCGACCTCACCAACTTCAACATCTCGGTGGGCGTCACCGACGACTTCATGCGCGCGGTCGAATCCGATGGCGACATCGAGCTGACGCACAAGTCCGAGCCTTCCGACGAGCTGAAGGCGGCCGGTGCCTACCAGCGCGATGACGGCCGCTGGGTGTACCGCAAGGTGCCGGCACGCGCGCTGTGGGACCAGGTGATGCGCTCGACCTACGACCACGCCGAACCGGGCATCCTGTTCCTGGACCGCATGAACCAGGACAACAACCTGTACTACTGCGAAACCATCGAGGCGACCAACCCGTGCGCCGAGCAGCCGCTGCCGCCCTATGGCTGCTGCTGCCTCGGCTCGGTCAACCTGACGCCCTTCGTCAAGAATCCGTTCACCGACAAGGCCGAGTTCGACTACGCGGCGTTCGGCAAGGTGGTCGACGTCTCGATCCGCATGCTCGACAATGTGCTCGACGCGACCCACTGGCCGCTCGAACAGCAGCAGCGCGAGGCGGACTCCAAGCGCCGCGTCGGCCTCGGCTTCACGGGTCTGGGCGATGCGCTGATCATGCTCGGCAAGCGTTACGACAGCGACGAAGCGCGCGAGGAAGCACGCAAGATTTCCGAATACATGCGCAACCGCGCCTACCTCGCCTCCACCGAGCTGGCCAAGGAACGCGGCGCCTTCCCGCTGTTCAACGCCGACATGTACCTGTCCGGCGGCAACTTCGCCTCGCGCCTGCCGGCCGAGGTAAAGGACAAGATCCGCAAGCACGGCATCCGCAACTCGCACCTGCTGTCCATCGCGCCGACCGGCACCATCTCGCTGGCCTTCGCCGACAACGCGTCCAACGGCATCGAACCGCCGTTCTCCTACACCTATACCCGCCGCAAGCGCATGGCGGACGGCACGTTCAAGGAGTACGCCGTCGAAGACTACGCATGGCGGCTCTACAAGCACCTCGGCGGCAATGTCGAGCAACTGCCGTCGTACTTCGTCACCGCGCTGGAAATCTCGGCCCAGGCCCACAAGGACATGGTGGCCGCGGTTGCGCCCTACATCGACACCTCGATCTCCAAGACGGTGAACGTCCCCGAGGACTACCCGTACGCGGATTTCGAAGACCTCTACCTGACCGCCTGGAAGGCGGGTCTGAAGGGTCTGGCCACCTACCGCCCCAACTCGGTGCTCGGTTCGGTGCTGTCGGTCGCGCCCACCAGCGAGCAGAAGCAACCGCACGACGTCGAAATTCCCGACGCCAACAAGCGCCTGTCGATCAAGAGCCTGCCGGCGCCGGTGCTCGCGTCGCTGCGCTGGCCGGGCCGCCCGGAACTGCCCGACGGCAACCTGGCGTGGACCTACATGCTCGGCACGCCAGCGGGCGACTTCGCCCTCTTCGTCGGCCAGTTCGGCACCAATGGCGGCACCTTCCCGTTTGAAGTCTGGGTGAACGGTGCCGACCAGCCGCGCGGCCTGGGTGCCGTGGCCAAGACGCTGTCGATGGACATGCGCGCCAACGACCACGGCTGGCTCAAGCTCAAGCTCGATACGCTGGCCCGCACGGTCGGTGAAAAATCCTTCGAGATGCCCTTCCCGCCGCACGGCGAGAAGAAGCTCTTCCCGGGTGTCGTCTCCGCCTTCGCCCAGGTGGTGAACTACCGCTGCGAGAAGCTCGGCGCTTTCGAGAAGGAAGGCCCCACGCCGGTGCTGGACACCCTGTTCAGCCTGGAAGAGCCCAAGACCGGCACCGACGGCACCCTGTCGTGGACGGTGGACATCTACAACCCGGCCACCGGCGAAGACTTCGTGCTCGGCCTGAAGGAAATCACCCTGCCAGCGCAGGACGACTATTCCGCGGGCACCACCCGTCCGTACTCGGTCTGGCTGTCCGGCAACTACCCGCGTGCGCTCGACGGCCTGACCCGCATCCTGTCGCTCGACATGCGCGTGATGGACCCCGCCTGGATCGGCATGAAGCTGCGCAAGCTGCTGAACTACCCGGAGCCGCTGGGCGACTTCATGGCTTTCGTGCCCGGCACGCGTCGCCAGCAGAACTACCCCAGCACCGTCGCCTACATGGCCCAACTGATCATCCACCGCTACGCGATGCTGGGCGTGCTGGACGAAAAGGGCTATCCGAAGCGCGAAATGGGCATCCTCGAAGCGCCGCGCGACGACAGCGAACCGAAGCTGATGCAGGGTGCGCAGTGCAAGGAATGCGGGAACCACACGGTGATCCGCAAGGATGGCTGCGACTTCTGCACCGCCTGCGGTGCCGTCGGCACCTGCGGCTAAGCGCGCACCGGTCGGCGGGGGCGCAGGCCCCCGTGCTGCCGTAAAAGGAAACGCCGGACCTTGGTCCGGCGTTTCTTTTTTCTCAACCCCCGGCGCTCAGCGCAGATGCGGCTCAGCCAGATACAGCGCGGCGATCGTCTTCGCGTCGGTGATACGTCCCTCCAGCACCCCCGCTCTCGCCTCCGCGGGCGAAAGGCCTAGCACCTCAAGAAACTCGCCTTCGTCGAGTGCATTGCCGACCTCGGTCAATCCGGTCGCGAAGAACACCTCGATCCGCTCATCGGAATAGCCGATGCACGGATGGATCTGCCCCAGGTGCAACCACTCTGCCGCCTGGAAGCCGGTTTCCTCGCGCAGTTCGCGCTGGGCGCAGGCAAGGATCGGCTCGCCAGGATCGATCTTGCCGGCCGGCACTTCCAGAAAACTCCGCCGCAACGGATAGCGGAACTGCCTTTCGAACACCAAGCGGCCATCCGCCATCACGGCGACGATCGCCACTGCACCCGGGTGGCGCACGTACTCCCGCATCGACTGCTTGCCGTCCGGCAAGCGGACCTGATCCCGTTTCACCTTCAGCAGCTTGCCGTCGAACACCGGCTCCGTGCTCAACTCGTGCTCGGTAAGCGGATCCTCGATTTGCGCGCTCATCAACAACCTCGTGAATGTAGGAACCGGAAACGACAACGCCGACGACGGAATGATCCGCGTCGGCGTCGTCGGGTAAGGTGTGCCGGGTCAGGGCTGGGTGGATGCCAGCAGCACGAAGGTGCAGAGCGTCATCACACCTTGCGGTGCGAGCCCGATCGCGGCAATCGCCAGGCCATTCGCGGACAGGAACACCCGCAGTTCGGCCGGCGCCTGAATCGGCGTTGCATCGGCCGGTTCATCGAAGTACATGACTTTGACCAGACGCAGGTAGTAGAACGCGCCGATCACCGACATCAGTACCGCGACCACGGCCACCCAGATGTAGCCCGCCGCCACGACCGCCTGCAGTACCGCAAGCTTGGCAAAGAAACCGATGAAGAACGGGATGCCGGCCATCGAGAACATCACGAACATCATCATCGCAGCAAACCACGGACTGCGCTTGTTCAGCCCCTTGAAGTCGTCGATGTTCTCGGCTTCGAAGCCAGCGCGCGACAACAGGATGATCATGCCGAAGGACGCGAGGCTCATGATCACGTAGGAGATGGCGTAGAACATGGCCGCGCTGTAGGCGTCGAGCGCGTAGTGCGGATCACCATCCACCACGCCGGACAGGAGTCCGAGCAGCATGAAACCCATGTGCGAGATGCCCGAGTAGGCCAGCATCCGCTTCAGATTGGTCTGCGCGATCGCGGCGAGGTTGCCCAGCACGATGGACAGCACCGCAACGAACATCAGCATCGTCTGCCACTGCTCGGCGACATCGAACAGGCCCCAGACCAGCAGGCGCACCGCCATCGCGAACGCAGCCAACTTGGGCGCGGTTGCGATGATCAGCGTGACCGCGGTGTTGGCACCGTGATAGACATCGGGGATCCACATGTGGAAGGGCACGACGCCCAGCTTGAAGCAGATGCCCGCCATCAGGAAGACAAGACCGAACAGCAGCACCGTGTCATTGGCGGCCTGGTTGTACACCGACTTGGCAATGCCCGAAATCTCCAGCGTGCCGGTCGCGCCGTAGAGCATCGACATGCCGTAAAGCAGCAGACCCGAAGCGAGCGCACCGAGCACGAAGTACTTCATTGCCGCTTCGGTGCCGCGCGCCGAATCGCGGTCGAATGCGACCAGCGCGTACAGCGACAGCGACATCAGCTCCAGACCGATGTACATCGACAGCAGGTGGTTGGAGGTCACCATGACCATCATGCCCAGCGTCATCAGCAGCGCCAGGACGTAGTACTCGGGCTTGTCGAGCTTGCGATCCGCCAGATAGCTGCGGCCGTAGAGCAGTGCCACCGCCATCGAGAAGTAGATCAGCAGCTTCAGCACATCGCCGAGCAGGTCGCCGATGAACATGTTGCTGAACGTCGTGACCGCCCGCGGATTAGCGGTGTTGTAGGTGATGATCGCGGCGCCGATCAGCGTCACCAGCGTGAGACCGTAGGCGAGACCCCGCGCCACGCTGCGCGCGAAGGTCGTCGCCAGCATGATCACGAGCGCCATCACGGCGACGAAGATCTCCGCCGTCGCGGGGTAGAAGTCGGGGACAACAAAGTTCATCTTCTGGCCAGTCCGGTTAAGTGTCTCGCTGTGGGCTTCAGAGCTTGCTCACGGCCACGTGACGGAGGAGTTCATTGACCGAGGCATGCATCACTTCGGTAAAGGGGAAGGGATACAGACCCATCGCCAACACGCAGGCAGCAAGGATGCCGAGGAAGGCGAACTCCCGGGCATTGATGTCTTCGAGTTCGGCGACGTGCTTGTTGCCGATCGCCCCGAATACCACCCGCTTGTACATCCACAAGGTGTAGGCGGCGCCCAGGATCAGCGTGGTGGCGGCAAGGAACGCGATCCAGAAGTTGTACTGGACGGCACCCAACACCACCATGAACTCACCGACGAAGCCGCTGGTCGCCGGCAGACCGGCGTTCGCCATCGCGAACAGCATGAAGAACGCCGCGAACTTCGGCATCGAATGCACAACACCACCGTAGTCGGCGATCTGGCGCGAGTGCATGCGGTCGTACAGCACGCCGATGCACAGGAACATCGCGCCGGACACGAAGCCGTGGGAGATCATCTGAACCAGCGCGCCCTCGACGGCGAGCGGGTTGAACATGAAGAAGCCCAGCGTCACGAAACCCATGTGCGAGATCGACGAGTAGGCCACCAGCTTCTTCATGTCGGCCTGTACCAGCGCGACGAAACCGATATAGACCACCGCGATCAGCGACAGCGTGATCACCACCGGAGCAAGCTGCTGCGCAGCGTCCGGCAGGATAGGCAGCGAGAAGCGCAGGAAACCGTAGGCCCCCAGCTTCAGGCCGATCGCTGCCAGCACCACCGAACCACCCGTAGGGGCTTCCACGTGCGCGTCGGGCAGCCAGGTATGCACCGGCCACATCGGCACCTTCACCCCGAACGCGATCAGGAAGGCGAAGAAGATGAGCGTCTGCGGCTCGATTGCGAGGGGCAACTGGTGCCAGTCGAGGATGCTGAACGACCCGCCGGCTTCCATGTACAGGTAAAGCAGCGCGATCAGCATCAGCAGCGAGCCGAGCAGCGTGTAGAGGAAGAACTTGATTGCGGCATAGACGCGGTTCGGGCCGCCCCAGATACCGATCACGAGGTAGAGCGGGATCAGCGAGGCTTCAAAGAACACGTAGAACAGGATGCCGTCCAGTGCGGAGAAGATCCCGTTCATCAACCCGGACATGATCAGGAAGGCGGCCATGTATTGCGCGACCTTCTCCTCGATCACCTGCCAGCCCGCGATCACCACCATGATGGTGATGAAGGCATTCAGCAGCACGAACAGCACCGAGATGCCGTCGACGCCGAGGTGGTAGTTGATGTTGAAGCGCGGCACCCAGGGGGCGATTTCGACGAACTGCATCGCAGCCGAACTGACGTCGAAGCCGGTATAGAGCGGAAGGGTTACGACGAAGCCCGCGATCGACGCCAGCAGGGCCAGCACCCGTGCCATCGGAGCATTGCGGTCGGAGCCGGTGGCGAGCACCAGCAGGCCGCCGATTATCGGCACCCAGATCGCGAGACTAAGGTAGGGAATGTCCGTCATCGTTGCTTTCCGTTCTATGCGCCGTCCCTGGCGCGTTCGATCTTGTTGTCTAAAGCCTGGTGGGCGACGTGCTGTTTAGGCGCGGTTGAACCAGAAGGTCAGCAGCACGAACACGCCGATGATCATCGTGAAGGCGTACTGGTACAGATGCCCCGTCTGGAACAGGCGGGAAATCTGCGCCACCCAACCGACCAGCTTGGCGGTGCCGTTGATCGCAACACCGTCGATCAGCGCCTGATCGCCGCCCTTCCACAGCCCCTTGCCGAGCAGGCGAGCCCCGCCGGCAAAGAAGATCTCGTTGAAGCGGTCGAAGTAATACTTGTTCTCGAGCAGGGTATGCAGCGGGCTGAAGGTGCGCTGGATCGCTGCCGGAATGCCGGGCTTGACCATGTAGAAGAACCAGGCCACCGCGACACCGCCCATTGCCAGCCAGAACGGCGCGGTCTGCAGGCCGTGCACCGCCATCGCAACCGAACCGTGGAAATGCTCGGCGAGTTCCTTGATGCCGACGTGGTTCTCACCGACGAAGATCACACCCTTGAACCAGTCGCCGAACAGCATCGGCTGGATCGTGAAGAAACCGATCAGCACCGACGGGATGGCCAGCAGCACCAGCGGCAGCGTCACGACCCAGGGCGACTCGTGCGGCTTCTGGCCCGGCGCGAGGCCGTGATGATGATCGGCCGACGGCTCTTCATCGTCGTGATCGCCGTGGTGGTCGTGATGCGCATGGTCGTTGTGACCAAAACGCTCCTTGCCGTGGAACACCAGGAAATACATGCGGAAGGAGTAGAACGCGGTGACGAACACGCCCGCCATCACGCAGAACAGCGCGTAACCCGACCCCGGGATGGTCGAGGCATGCACTGCCTCGATGATCGAGTCCTTGGAATAGAAGCCGGAGAAGAACGGGAAACCGATCAGCGCCAGCGAGCCGAGCAGCGAGGTAAACCAGGTGATCGGCATGTACTTCCACAGGCCGCCCATGTTGCGCATGTCCTGGTCGTGATGCATGCCGATGATCACCGAGCCGGCACCGAGGAACAGCAGCGCCTTGAAGAACGCGTGGGTCATCAGGTGGAACACCGCGGCCGAGTAGGCGGAGACACCCAGCGCAACGGTCATGTAGCCGAGCTGCGACAGCGTCGAGTAGGCCACGACGCGCTTGATGTCGTTCTGCACGATGCCGAGGAAGCCCATGAACAGCGCGGTGGTGGCGCCGATCACCAGCACGAAGGAGAGCGCGACGTCGGAGAGTTCGAACAGCGGCGACATGCGCGCCACCATGAAGATGCCCGCGGTCACCATGGTCGCCGCGTGGATCAGCGCCGAGATCGGGGTCGGGCCTTCCATGGAATCGGGCAGCCAGACGTGTAGCGGCACCTGGGCCGACTTGCCCATTGCGCCAATGAAGAGGCAGATGCAGATCGCGGTCAGCAGCGGCCAGCCGGTCACCGCCATGTCCATCGCCGACAGTTCCTGCGCCTTGGCGAACACTTCCTGGTAGTTGAGGCTGCCGGTGTAGGCCACGATGAGACCGATACCGAGCAGGAAACCGAAGTCGCCGACGCGGTTGACCAGGAACGCCTTGAGGTTGGCATAGATCGCGGTCGGCCGGTCATACCAGAAGCCGATCAGCAGGTAGGAGACGAGGCCCACAGCTTCCCAGCCGAAGAACAGCTGGAGGAAGTTGTTGGACATCACCAGCATCAGCATCGAGAAGGTAAACAGCGAGATGTAGCTGAAGAAGCGCTGGTATCCCGGGTCGTCATGCATGTAGCCGATCGTGTAGATGTGCACCATCAGCGACACAAAGGTCACCACCAGCATCATCATCACGGTGAGCGCGTCGATCTGGAAGCCGACCTCGAAATTGACCCCGCCGGCGTTCATCCAGGTGTAGATCGTGCCGTTGAAGGTGTTTCCTGCCTGCACGTCCTGGAAGACCAGGACCGAGGCCGCAAACGCCACGGCGACGCCCAGGATGGTGGCGACGTGCGCACCCGTGCGACCGATGAGCTTGCCGAAGAGGCCCGCCAGAATGGCGCCGGCCAGCGGGGCCAGCGGCACGAGGAGATAGAGCTTCTGCATGTCCGACATCGTGACGCTTCCTTAACCCTTGAGGCTGTCCAGATCATCCACATGGATGGTCCGCAGATTGCGGAACATCACCACCAGGATGGCGAGGCCGATCGCAGATTCGGCGGCCGCCACGGTCAGGATGAAGAAAACGAAAACCTGTCCGGCGATATCGCCGAGATAGTGCGAGAACGCGATGAAGTTCAGATTCACCGCAAGCAGCATCAGCTCGATGGCCATCAGCAATACGATCAGGTTCTTCCGGTTGAGGAAGATCCCGACCACGCTGATCGCGAACAGGACCGCGCCCAGGATGAGATAGTGGGAAAGCGAAAGCATCTGTGACTCCCTGATCGCACCGGTCCAACGTCCGGTGCGTTTCTTGTTCGCGCGTGTTATTCCGTCTCGGCCGGCATCTTCACCAGTTCGACCCGACCTTCGCGCTTCACCGCAACCTGGTCCGACGGCTGGACATACTTATTGCCTTTACGCTTGCGCAGCGTCAGCGAAACCGCTGCCACCATCGCGACCACCAGCACCAGCGAAGCCAGTTCGAACGGGTAGACGTAATCGGTGTAGAGCACCCGGCCGAGTTCAGCGGTGTTGCTGTAGTCAGCCGCAGCGGCCGGGGGTGCCGGCATCGAGTCGAGGTCGAAGTAGCGGCCACCCAGGACCATCGCCATCTCGACCACCATCAGGATGCCGATCAATGCGCCGACCGGGAGGTAATTCCAGAAGCCCTGGCGGATGCGGTCGAGGTTGATGTCGAGCATCATGACCACGAACAGGAACAGCACCATGACCGCGCCGACATACACCATCACCAGCGTGATCGCGAGAAACTCCGCCTGCAGCAGCAGCCAGATGCCGCCCGCCGTGAAGAAGGACAACACCAGGAACAACGCCGCATGTACCGGGTTGCGCGCGGTGATGACGCGCAATCCGGCAAACACCAGGATCGCGGCCAGAAAGTAGAAGACAGCCGTCTTGAATTCCATGTTCAGTATCCACGGCGCCAGCGGGCGCCCTCCCCTTTAGCGGAATTTCGCCTCTTGTTCGCGGTCGGCGGCGATCTGCTGCTCGTGGCGGTCGCCGACTGCGAGCAGCATCTGCTTCGTGTAGTACAGATCGCCGCGCTGCTCACCGTGATACTCGAACACGCGGGTTTCAACGACCGCATCCACCGGGCAGGCTTCCTCGCAGAAGCCACAGAAGATGCACTTGGTCAGGTCGATATCGTAGCGGCTGGTCCGGCGCGAACCGTCTTCACGCTGCTCCGACTCGATCGTGATTGCCATCGCCGGACAGATCGCTTCGCACAGCTTGCAGGCGATGCAGCGCTCCTCGCCGTTGGGATAGCGGCGCAGCGCATGCAGTCCGCGAAAGCGCGCACTCTGCGGCGTCTTCTCTTCCGGGAACTGAACGGTGATCTTGCGCGCGAAGAAATGGCGACCCGTCAGGGCCATGCCCTTCACGAGTTCCTTCAGGAACAGACTACCGATGTAATCCTTGGCACCCATGTTCAGCCTCTTACTTCCAGATCGACAGCGGCGACATCAACCACACCGCGACCACGACCACCCAGACCAGGGTGACCGGAATGAACACCTTCCAGCCCAACCGCATGATGTGGTCGTAGCGGAAACGCGGGAACGTCGCACGCGCCCACAGGAAGATGAAAAGAATGCTCGCGGTCTTCAGCGCCAGCCAGTGGAATCCATCCGGCAGGAACCCGACCGGAGACAGCCAGCCGCCGAGGAACAGCACCGAGGTCAGGATCGAAACCAGGATCATGTTCGCGTACTCGGCGAGGAAGAACAGCGCGAACGCCATCCCCGAGTATTCGACCATGTGGCCCGCGACGATCTCGGCCTCGCCTTCCACCACGTCGAACGGTGCGCGATTGGTCTCGGCGATGCCGGAAATCAGATACACCACAAACATCGGCAGCAGCGGCAACCAGTTCCACGACAGGAAGGACAGACCCATGTCGTGGAAGCGACCGCTGCCTTGCGAGTTCACGATCTCGGACAGGTTCAGGCTCGACGAAATCAGCAGCACGCAGATCAGCGCGAAACCCATCGACACCTCGTACGACACCATCTGCGCGGCAGCGCGCATCGCACCGATGAACGGGTACTTGGAGTTGGACGCCCAGCCGGCGACGATCACGCCATAGACCTCCATCGAGGTCACGGCCAGCAGGAACAGCAGGCCGGCGTTGACGTTGGCGAGCACCAGACCGTCATCGAAGGGCACCACCGCCCACGCCACGAGCGACGGCGCCAGCGCGAGAATAGGACCGACGATGAAGAGTCCCTTGCTTGCGCTGCTCGGGAAGATGATTTCCTTGAGCAGCAACTTCACGCCGTCTGCGATCGGTTGCAACAGCCCGAAGGGGCCGACGCGATTGGGGCCGATACGGACCTGCATGTAGCCGATGACTTTGCGCTCGGCGAGCGTCAGGTAGGCAACGCAGCCCATCAGCGGCGCAACGATCGCGACGATCTTCAGCAGCGTCCAGACCACCGGCCACGACGGACCGAACAAATCGGCGACGGGTTGGAGGAAACCTTCCATCAGACGCGCTCCAGGGTGATCGTGCCACTCAGCGGCCCCAGGGCCGCCGTCGTCACATGGGCCGCTGCAACGCGGACGCAGCCCGCGGCAACGGCGTTATCAACGACCGCGGTGAGTTCCACCGCTGCTCCATCCTGCTTGACCCGCACAAGCGCCCCGTCGGCGATGCCCGCTGCGGCAAAGGTTTCCGCATTGGCGCGCGCTTGCGGTGCCGCCGCGTCCTTCGCACGTTGCAGGGGCGCCGAGCGGCGAACCAGCGGATCGGCGAAGTAGATGGGCACGTCGGCAACGCGCTCCAGCCCGCCGGCCGCGTCCCCGGAGGACACGATCGGCCCGGTCAGCAGATTCGACAAGCGCTCGGATACGTCTCCGGCCAGCGCCTCGCTCCGGACGGCTTCGGCGTCCTCGAAAGCGAAACCGTCGAGTTCGAGCAGGTTGCCGAGCACGCGCAGCACCTTCCAGCCCGGACGCGTTTCGCCGAGCGGCTTTGCCACCGCATTGAAGCTCTGCACACGGCCTTCGCAATTGACGAAGGCGCCGGACGTTTCCGAGAACGGCGACACCGGCAGCATCACGTCCGCGACGTCGCGCAGGCTGCCACTGTCGAAGGCCGACAGCGCGACAACCAGTTCCGCACCCTTCATCGCCGCGACGGTGGCCGCGCCGTGGGCAAAATCGAAATCGGGTTCCGCACCGAACACAAGGTATGCCTTGCGCGGGGATTCGATCATCTGCCGTGCATTCAAACCGTCTCCGGTCGGGACGGCGCCGGCCAGATAGCCGCCCACGCTGTTGGCAGCTTCGCCGATGAAACCGACGCGGCCTTCGGTCAAGCGCGCAATCTCCAGCGCCGCCGCATGGAGTTCCGCGCCACGCGCATCCTGCGCCGCGAGATTGCCCAGCCAGATCGCGACCTTGCGACCGCTGGCCAGACTCTCCGCGATGGCGCGCGCCTCGGCCGAAATCTCGACCGCGCCGGTCGACTCGCCCTTGGCAGCGGCGAGCGCAGCAGCGATCCCCTGGAGCACGCCGACCATGCCGGAAGGCGCAACCAGCGCGCGATGACGTACCGGGATCAGCCACTCCTCGGCATTCGGGCCGACGGCGGAAACATGGAGACCGCGCTTGGCTGCCTGACGCACGCGCTGCGCGAGCAGCGGTGCATCCTTGCGCAGGAAGCTGCCGACGACGAGCAGGCGGTTGAGGTCGGAGACCTCCGCGACCCGCATCCCCAACCAGGGCGCCCCGGCGCGAACCGCATCAGCGCGGAAATCCCAATGACGGAGTCGGAAATCCACGTTGTTGGAACCGAGGCCTCGCATCACCTTTTGCCCCAGGTACAGCTCTTCCAGGGTTGCGTGCGGGGACAGCAACGCCCCCACCGCGGCAGGACCGTGGCCCTTGACCACCGACCGCACGCCGTTGGCGGCAAATTCAAGTGCGGTCTGCCAGTCCACCGTCTTCCATTCGCCACCCTGCTTCACCATGGGCGCGAGCAGACGCTGGTCGCTGTTCAGCGCGTCGTACGAGAATCGATCCTTGTCCGACAGCCAGCACTCGTTGAGTTCTTCGTTCTCCAGCGGCAACACGCGCTTGACCACGTCGTGCTTGGTCTGGACGATGAGGTTGGAACCCAGCGAATCGTGCGGGCTTACCGACTTGCGGCGCGAGAGTTCCCAGGTGCGCGCCGCGAAGCGGAATGGCTTGGAGGTCAGCGCGCCAACCGGGCACAGATCGATGATGTTGCCGGACAGTTCGGTGTCGATCGTCTTCTCGACGAAGGGCATGATCTCGGCGTGCTCGCCCCGGAAGGCCTGCCCGAGTTCCATCTCGCCGGCGATTTCGGTGGTGAAGCGCACGCAGCGGGTGCAGTTGATGCACCGGGTCATGTCGGTGGACACCAGCGAGCCGAGGTTCTTGTTGAACACGACGCGCTTTTCTTCCTGGTAGCGCGACTCGCTGCCACCGTAGCCCACTGCAAGATCCTGCAACTGACACTCGCCGCCCTGATCGCAGATCGGGCAATCCAGCGGGTGGTTGATCAGCAGGAACTCCATCACGCCCTTCTGGGCCTTCACCGCCTGCTCGGAATGGGTCCACACCTTCATGCCGTTGGTGACCGGCGTTGCACAGGCCGGCAGCGGCTTGGGTGCCTTCTCGACCTGGACGAGGCACATCCGGCAGTTAGCCGCGATGGAGAGCTTCTTGTGGTAGCAGAAGTGCGGGATATAGACGCCGGCGCGGGCGGCGGCGTCCATTACCGTGCTGCCGTCAGCGACCTGCAGCTGCTTACCGTCGATTTCGATCTCTAGCATGAGGGGCTCACGTAGATTTGGCTACCCGCGTACTGGACTTCGGGCGAAACCAGGCATTTCTTGTTTTCGATGTGGTATTCGAACTCAGCACCGAAATGCTTGATGAAACTCTGTACCGGCATCGACGCGGCGTCGCCCAGGGCACAGATCGTGCGGCCCATGATGTTGCCGGTCACCGAATTGAGCAGATCGAGGTCGTCCGGACGGCCAAGGCCGTTCTCGATGCGATGAACGACGCGGTACAACCAACCGGTACCCTCGCGGCACGGCGTGCATTGGCCGCAGGACTCTTCGAAATAGAAGTAGGACAGGCGCTCGAGGGCCTTGACCATGCACACGGTTTCGTCCATCACGATGACCGCGCCGGAACCGAGCATCGAGCCGGCCTTGGAGATGGAGTCATAGTCCATCGTGCAGTCCATCATGATGTCGCCCGGCAGCACCGGCGCCGACGAACCGCCGGGAATCACCGCCTTCAGCTTGCGGCCGCCACGCATGCCGCCCGCCATTTCGAGCAGCTCGGAGAACGGCGTGCCGAGGTTGATCTCGTAGACGCCAGGACGATTGACGTGGCCCGAGATCGAAAACAGCTTGGTACCGCCGTTATTGGGCTTGCCCAGATTCAGGAAGCCTTCACCGCCCAGGTTGATGATGAAGGGAACCGAGGCGAACGTTTCGGTGTTGTTGATCGTCGTCGGCTTGCCGTAGAGGCCATAGCTCGCAGGGAACGGCGGCTTGAAGCGCGGCTGCCCTTTCTTGCCTTCGATCGACTCCAGCAGCGCGGTTTCTTCGCCACAGATGTAGGCACCGTAGCCGTGGTGCGCAAACAGTTCGAACGAGAACTCGCTACCGAGGATGTTCTGGCCGACCAGCCCGGCCTGACGCGCTTCGTCGAGCGCTTCCTCGAACCGCTGGTACAGTTCGAAGACTTCGCCGTGGATGTAGTTGTAACCGCGCGTGGCCCCCATCGCATAGGCGGCGATGACCATGCCTTCGATCACCGTGTGGGGGTTGTAGCGCAGGATGTCGCGGTCTTTGAAAGTCCCCGGCTCGCCCTCGTCCGAATTACAGGCGAGATACTTGTCGCCCGGGAAGGAGCGCGGCATGAAGCTCCACTTCAGCCCCGTCGGGAAGCCTGCACCGCCGCGGCCGCGCAGGGCGGAAGCCTTGAGTTCCGCGATGATCGTTTCCGGCGGAATCTTCTCCGCGATGATCTTCTTCAGCGCCGAATAGCCGCCACGGCCGATGTAGTCCTGGAGCCGCCAGGTGCGGTCGCCGTCCAGCCCGGCGAGGATCAGTCCGTGCGCGCTCATTTGCTTCCCAGGTCGGCCAGGAGTTGGTCGATTTTCTCAGTCGTCATCCAGCTGCACATCGTGTGGTTGTTGTGCAGCAGAACCGGGGCGTCACCACAGGCGCCCATGCACTCGCCTTCCTTCAGCGTGAACTTGCCATCGGGCGTGGTCTCGTTGAAATCGATACCGAGCTTCTGCTTGATGTATTCGGCCGCATGAACGCCGCCCGACAGCGCACAAGGGAGGTTGGTGCACACGGTAATCTTGTGGCGCCCCACTGGCTGCAGGTCGTACATGTTGTAGAAGCTCGCTACCTCATAGACGGCGATCGCCGGCATCTGGAGGTAGTCCGCGACGAAGGCGATCGTTTCCTTCGAAAGCCAGCCTTTCTCGACTTGAGCGATACGCAGCGCGGACATGGCCGCCGACTGCTTCTGGTCGGGAGGATATTTCGCGATCTCGCGATCGATCTGTTGCAGCGATTCCTGGCTCAGCATGTCGTGCTCGTCTTCCGGATAGCCTGCCGTCTGTTCGTCCTGGGTCGGGCCATGCCCGTATGTTGGTGCGGGTCGTCGCCCTAGCGGTCGATCTCTCCGAACACCACGTCCATGGTCCCGATGATCGCCACCACGTCGGCAATCATGTGGCCACGGGAAATCTCATCCATGGCGGCGAGGTGGGCGAAGCCCGGCGCCCGCAGCTTGAGGCGATAAGGCTTGTTCGCACCATCGGACACCGCATACACGCCAAACTCGCCCTTCGGGTGCTCCACGGCAGCATAGGCTTCGCCCTTGGGTACGTGCATGCCTTCGGTGAAGAGCTTGAAGTGGTGGATCAGCTCTTCCATGTTGGACTTCATCTGCTCGCGCGACGGCGGCGCAACCTTGTGGTTGTCGGTGATGACCGGCCCCGGGTTCTTGCGCAGCCAGTCAATGCACTGGCGGATGATGCGGTTGGACTGACGCATTTCCTCCATCCGGCAGAGGTAACGGTCATAACAGTCACCGTTCTTGCCCACCGGAATGTCGAAGTCGACCTTGTCGTAGACTTCGTACGGCTGCTTCTTGCGCAGATCCCAGGCGATACCGGAACCGCGGATCATCGGACCGGAAAAGCCCCACGCGAGCGCCTGCTCCGGCGTGACAACGCCGATACCGACCGTGCGCTGCTTCCAGATACGGTTGTCGGTCAGCAGGGTTTCGTATTCGTCGCAATACCTGGGAAAGCGCTGCGTGAAGTCGTCGAGGAAGTCCAGCAGCGAACCTTGCCGCGCCGCATTCAGATCCTTGACGACATTGGCGTTCTTGAACTTGTTGGGCTGGTACTGCGGCATCCGGTCCGGAAGGTCGCGATACACCCCGCCCGGACGGTAATAGGCCGCGTGCATGCGCGCACCCGACACCGCCTCGTACGCATCCATGAGATCTTCCCGCTCACGGAACGTGTACAACACCATCGTCATCGCACCGATATCCAGCGCGTGGGTGCCGATGTTCAGCAGATGATTCAAAATGCGGGTGATTTCATCGAACATCACCCGGATGTACTGGGCGCGCAACGGCACCTCGACGCCAAGCAGGCGCTCGATGGCCATGCAGTAGGCGTGCTCGTTGCACATCATCGAGACGTAGTCGAGACGGTCCATGTAAGGCACCGACTGAACCCAGGTTCGCGTCTCGGCAAGCTTCTCGGTACCGCGATGCAACAGGCCGATATGCGGATCGGCGCGCTCGACGACTTCGCCGTCCAGTTCCAGAA
Organism: Azoarcus olearius; assembly: GCF_001682385.1. Taxonomy (NCBI): domain Bacteria; kingdom Pseudomonadati; phylum Pseudomonadota; class Betaproteobacteria; order Rhodocyclales; family Zoogloeaceae; genus Azoarcus; species Azoarcus olearius. Next base: position 1,612,077 of record NZ_CP016210.1, on the reverse strand, counting down.
CCAGGCGCAGCACACCGTGCGCCGACGGATGCTGCGGACCGAAGTTGATCGTGTAGTTGCGAATTTCAGCCATGACCGACATCCCCGTAATTCTCTTCACGCACGATGCGCGGGGTATTCTCGCGAGGCTCGATCGTTACCGGCTGATACACCACGCGCCCCTGCTCCGGGTCATAGCGCATTTCTACGTAGCCCGAGATGGGGAAATCCTTGCGGAACGGATGACCGACGAAACCGTAGTCGGTCAGGATACGACGAAGATCCGGATGGCCTGCGTAGAGAATTCCGTAAAGATCGAACGCCTCGCGTTCAAACCAGTTCGCGCTAGGCCACACTTCGACGAGCGAACCCAGGACCGGAAAGTCATCGTCATCCGCAAACACGCGAAGCCGCAGGCGCCAGTTATTCTTGACGGACAGCAGGTGCGCAACAGAGGCAAATCGCTTGCCTTGCCAGGCACCATTGCCAAAGGCGGAATAGTCGATACCGGAGATATCCATCAGCTGCTCGAAACCGAGCGCAGCCTCGTCTCGCAGCCTGCGGGCAACATCAAGAAAATTTCCGGCGGCGACTTCTATCGTCACCTCACCGCGATCCACCACCAGCGACTCAACAACATCACCGAGGACATCGCGAAGCGTTTGACTCAGGCGTTCAAGCTTGGCACTCATGTCTGGGCATCCGTCAATCAGCGGGCAATCGTGTTGGTCCGCTTGATCTTGTTCTGCAGCTGAATAATGCCGTACAACAATGCCTCGGCCGTCGGCGGACAGCCAGGCACATAGACATCAACGGGAACAATCCGGTCGCAGCCGCGCACGACCGAGTAGGAATAGTGGTAATAGCCGCCACCATTCGCACAGGACCCCATGGAGATAACCCAGCGCGGCTCGGCCATCTGGTCGTACACCTTGCGCAGCGCCGGAGCCATCTTGTTGCACAGCGTGCCGGCGACGATCATCAAATCGGATTGCCGCGGGCTGGGGCGGAACACCACACCGAAACGGTCCAGATCGTAGCGGGAACAACCCGCGTGAATCATTTCAACCGCACAACAGGCCAACCCGAAGGTCATCGGCCACAACGAGCCGGTTCGCGTCCAATTGATGACCGCATCGAGCGAAGTAGTGACAAACCCTTCGCGAAAGACGCCCTCAATGCTCATTGCATTACTCCCAGTCGAGTGCGCCGTTTTTCCACTCGACGATGTAACCGATGACCAGAATAGCCAGGAAGACCATCACCGAACCGAAAACAAACCACGCAAGCTCGCCGGCGGCAATGAAGTCCTGAAAGACCGTCGCCCACGGAAAGAGAAAAGCGATTTCGAGGTCGAACAGGATGAAGAGAATTGCGATGAGATAGTAGCGGACGTCGAATTTCATTCGGGCATCTTCAAATGCCTCGAATCCGCACTCATAGGGAGACAGCTTTTGACTATCGGGGCGGTGGGGAGCAATTACTCGACCCAGAACCACGGGAACTACACCAATTCCGAGCCCAACGAGAATGAACATCAGGACGGGAAAGTAGTTTTCCAGCATGACTCATCGACCCCCAATCGAGAAGGGCGACTTGTTCGTCGCCATTATTGTTTTGGCTGCTATTGCATGGAAACGCCCGCAATAGCGGGCGTCATCCGAATCTGGTGCCGACGGTGAGACTCGAACTCACACGGCTTTCGCCACTACCCCCTCAAGATAGCGTGTCTACCAATTTCACCACGTCGGCTTGGATTTCGTTACAGCCAAAGAATTATACGATGCTTTCCGCAGTGCGCAAAGCGATTTTCCGCATTATTTCGGAATCTCCTGGGCCTTGGAAGCATCGCCAGGCGTGGCCGGCGCAACCGTTCCAGTCCCCTCCGCCGGCGCGCTCGGCACCGCCCGCTCCATCACACTGGAGGGGGCGCTGGTCTTGTTGCTGGCGAGATAGCTAAGGCTGAGACTGGTGACGAAAAAGACCGTGGCGAGCACCGCGGTGGTCCTGCTGAGGAAATTGGCCGAACCCGAGGAACCGAACAGACTTCCGGACGCGCCGCTCCCAAAAGCGGCCCCCATGTCGGCACCTTTGCCGTGCTGCACCAGCACGAGACCGATGACACCGAGCCCTACGACGACGTGCACCGTCAGGACCACCGAAAACAGAATGTCGCTCATCACAACCCTTGAAAGTAGCGTTTTGGTTTGAAAAACCGCCCGTCAGGCGGCGCGGCAGATGGCAACGAAGTCGCTACCGACCAGCGAAGCCCCGCCGATCAGGCCGCCATCGACGTCGTCCGTGGAGAACAGCACCGCCGCATTCTCGGGCTTGACACTGCCGCCATAAAGGATGCGTACAGCCGAAGCGTCGCAGCGGGCCGAAAACCATGCGCGGATGAAACCGTGCGTCTGCGCGACCTGCTCCGGCGTAGCCGAGCGCCCGGTGCCAATGGCCCACACCGGCTCGTAAGCGACCACCAACGTTGGCAGCGCCTCGTCCCCTACGCAATCGGCAACGGCTTGCAGTTGACGGCGGATGACCGCTTCGACTTCCCCAAGCTCGCGCTCCGCCAGCGTTTCACCCACGCAGACGATGGGCGTGAGCCCGGCGGCAAGCGCAGAGGCCGCCTTGCGGCCGACGACCTGGTCGGAATCTCCAAACAACGCGCGGCGTTCGGAGTGACCGACGATGACATACCGGCAGCCGAACTCGACGAGCATCGCGGCGGAAACTTCGCCGGTATAGGCGCCCTGCTCATACTCGCTGACGTCCTGGGCACCCAGTTCGATCAACGAACCGGCAACAAGCGCCTGCGCCTGGGCCAGATACGGATACGGCACACAAACGACGCAGTGCATCTCGGCGCGCCGCAACTCGTCGATCAGCGCTGCGTTCTTCGCCAGGCTGCCGTTGAGCTTCCAGTTGCCTGCTATCAGTTTCGTGGTCACGCGTTGGCTGCCCGGTAAATCGCGAGATTATAGGCTTGCGTTGGGGAGCAGGCAAACGGCGACAGCCCGGCCAAGGCCGTACCGACCCTGCCGGGCTGCCGCGGGAACATCGCTCAGCCGAAGCGGCCCGTGATGTAGTCCTCGGTTTCCTTCTTCTTGGGCTTCAGGAAGACTTCGTCGGTCACGCCGAACTCGACCATCTCGCCCAGATACATGTAGGCGGTGTAGTCGGAGATCCGCGCGGCCTGCTGCATGTTGTGAGTCACGATGACGATGGTGAACTCTTTCTTGAGTTCATCGACCAGTTCCTCGATCCGGGAGGTTGAAATCGGATCGAGCGCCGACGTCGGCTCATCGAGCAGGATGACTTCGGGCTTGACGGCGATTCCCCGCGCAATGCACAGGCGCTGCTGCTGACCGCCGGAGAGGCTCATGCCACTTTGTTTGAGCTTGTCCTTCACCTCGTCCCACAGCGCGGCCTTGCGGAGCGCCCATTCGACGCGCTCGTCCATCTGCGCGACGTTGAGCTTCTCATGGAGGCGCACACCGAACGCAATGTTGTCGTAGATGGACATCGGGAACGGCGTGGGCTTCTGGAAAACCATCCCGATCTTGGCACGAAGCACGCTGACGTCGACATCGCGGTCGAGCAGATTGCGTCCGTCGAAGAGCAATTGGCCCTCGGCGCGCTGCTCCGGATAGAGGTCGTACATACGGTTGATCGTCCGCAGCAACGTCGATTTACCGCAACCGGACGGACCGATGAAGGCCGTAACCTTGTGCCGGGCCATCTTGAAGTTGACGTTCCGAAGCGCGTGGAACTTGCCGTAGTAGAAGTTGAAGTCTTTGAATTCGATCTGGGCGTCGGTGATTTCCATGGTGGTCCCGAAATCTCAGCTCGGCGAGAGCCTTAGTTGATCTTTTCAGCCCGCAGGAAAACCCGCGCGACGATGTTCAGGATGAGCACACCGATGGTGATCAGGAAGACGCCTGCCCAGGCGAGCTCCTGCCAATTGGTGAAGGGACTCATCGCGAACTTGAAGATGGTGACCGGCAGATTGGCCATCGGCTCGTTCATGTTCAGGCTCCAGAACTGATTCGATAGCGCGGTGAACAACAGGGGCGCGGTTTCGCCGGCGATGCGGGCCACCGCAAGCAATACGCCGGTGACAACCCCGGCGCGCGCTGCACGCAAGGTCACCTTGGAGATCACCACGCTCTTCGGTGCGCCAAGCGCGAAAGCCGCTTCGCGCAGCGTGTTCGGAATCAGCTGCAGCATGTTCTCGGTGGTGCGGACGACTACCGGCAGCACGATCAGCGCGAGCGCAATGACACCCGACCACCCCGAGAACTTGCCGGTATTCGCGACGACCACGGCGTAGACGAACAGGCCGATGACGATCGACGGTGCCGACAGCAGCAGATCGTTGATGAAACGCGTCGCCTTGCCCAAGGGGGTGTAGCGGCCGTACTCGGCCAGATACACGCCGGCGAGGATGCCGATCGGCGTACCCAGCAGCGTCGCGAGCCCGACCATCACCACGCTACCCATGATTGCGTTGGCAAGCCCGCCCGCCTGGTCGCCGGGAGGCGGCGTCATCTCGGTAAACAGGCTGGCAGACAGGCCCGCGATGCCGAGATCGAACACCGTGACAAGAATCCAGGCGAGCCAGAACAGCCCGAAGGCCATCGCGGACATCGACAGGGTCAACGCAATCCGGTTGACGAGCTTTCTTCTGGTTAGGAGATTCATGGTGATCACTCAGCTCTTTGCACCTTCGCCCTGCGCCAACCGAAGCAGCAGAAGTTTCGACACCACCAGCACGATGAGCGTGATCGCGAAAAGGATCAGGCCGAGTTCCATCAGCGCAGCGGTGTGAAGACCGGGATCTGCTTCCGCAAACTCGTTGGCGAGCGCAGATGTGATGCTGTTGCCGGGATCGAACAGCGAAGCGGAATTGAGGAAGTTCGTGTTGCCGATGACGAAGGTGACCGCCATGGTTTCACCCAGCGCACGCCCCAGACCCAGCATCACCCCGCCGATAACGCCAGTCTTCGTGTAGGGGAGAACCACCCGCCACATCACCTCCCAGGTGGTGCAACCGACCCCGTACGCGGATTCCTTGAGCATGGCCGGCGTCACTTCGAAGACGTCCCGCATCACCGAAGCGATGTACGGAATGATCATGATGGCAAGGATGATCCCGGCCGACAGCAGACCGATGCCCAGCGGCGGCCCCATGAAGAGCTTCCCGACGATCGGCAAGGGACCGAGCACCGACTGCAGCGCGGGTTGGACGTACTTGGCGAAGATCGGCGCGAAAACCAGCAGGCCCCACATCCCGTAGACGATGCTGGGAATGGCGGCGAGCAGCTCGATGGCCGTCCCCAGCGGACGACGCAACCACAGCGGCGACAACTCGGTCAGGAACAGCGCAATCCCGAAGCTGACCGGCACAGCGATCAGCAGCGCGATCCCGGAACTCACGAGCGTGCCGTAGATCGGGATCAGCGCGCCGAAGCGCTCCATCGGCGGATTCCATTCGGAGGAGAACAGAAAGCCGATACCGAATGCTTCGAGGCTGGGCCACGAGGCATAGGTCAGCGCGACGATGATCCCCGCCAGCAGGGCGAGGGTCAGAACGGCGAAGAAGCGTGCCGACAGGGCAAATACGCCATCGCCGAACTTCGTTGCCGAAGAGGTCTTGAATTGGGTGGGCCGCATGCTCGCTCCGCTGGACACCGCCGCCGGAACACCGCCCGCCGAAATATTCAGGCCAAAGGCCTCTTCGGCCTCTGGCTTCTGGACAGGGAGAACCACGTCGCGCGCTCGCTTACTCAGCGAAGACCGGTTTGCCCGAGGCGTCCTTCATCTGACCCCACGAGGTGCGGATCAGCTTCACGGTCGGCGCCGGCAGCGGAACATAATCAAGTTCGGCCGCCATATTGCCACCATTCTTGAACGCCCATTCGAAGAACTTCAGCACTTCCGCGGCCTGCTGCGGCTTGTCCTGCTGCTGATGCATCAGGATGAAAGTTGCTGCAGTGATCGGCCAGGACGCCTTGGCGGGCTGCTCGGTCAGGATTTCGTAGAAGTTCGACTTGGTCCAGTCCGCACCCGCGGCGGCGGCGGCAAACGAGTCATCCGTGGGCGAAACGAACTCACCGGCCTTGTTCTGCAGCAGCGTGTAAGCCAGCTTGTTCTGCTTGGCGTAGGCGTACTCCACGTAGCCGATGGCACCCGGGAGACGCTGCACGAAGGCGGAAACGCCCTCGTTACCCTTGCCACCCAGCCCAACCGGCCACTGCACGGCGGAGCCTTCGCCGATCTTTTCCTTCCACTCCGGCGAAACCTTGGAGAGGTAGTTGGTGAAGACGAAAGTGGTGCCGGAGCCGTCAGCGCGGCGAACCACGCCGATCGCCTGGTCCGGCAGCGTCAGGCCGGGATTGAGCGCGGCGATCGCCTTGTCGTTCCAGTTGACGATCTTGCCTTGATAGATGTCGGCCAGCAGCTGGCCCGTGAGCTTCATCTCGCCGGCCTTGATGCCGGGCAGGTTCACCACCGGCACCACGCCGCCGATCACGGTCGGAAACTGCTGCAGACCGCCCTTCGCCAGCTCTTCGCCCTTGAGCGGCATGTCCGAAGCACCGAAGTCCACGGTCTTCGCATTGATCTGACGAATACCGCCGCCCGAGCCGATCGACTGATAGTTGACCTTGTTTCCGGTGGCCTTCTGGTAGGCATCCGCCCACTTCGCGTAGATCGGAGCGGGGAAGGACGCGCCGGCACCGGTGATTTCAGCGGCCTGCACGCCGCTCGCGGCCAACAGCACGGACGACGCGAGGACGGCCAACTTCTTCGAGAAACGGATCATGACAACCTCTTGTAGGGAAGCGAGCGGGCACGATAGCAAGGCTTTGTTACGGTCACGTTTCATGTCTTCTTAGCTTAAGAAACGTCCGCCGCCAATTCCCCCAATGGGCCGCCTACCCCGCCACAGCCAGCTCCACCGCACCCGCAATGCCCCGTGCCAGGCTTTCCACCAGTTGCTCATCCCGGCCTTCCACCATCACCCGCAACAACGGTTCCGTACCCGATGGCCTCAACAGCACGCGGCCGGTGTCGCCCAGCGTGCGCTCGGCGTCGGCAGCGGTCTGCGCGATTCGTGCGTCGGCCTTCCAGTCGAAGCCGGCGGGCAAGCGCACGTTGATCAGCCGCTGCGGGTAGAACACGAGATCCTTGCACGCCTCGGACAGTGACATCTCCCTGTGCTTGAGCGCCGCGAGCACCTGCAGTGCGGATATGATCCCGTCGCCCGTCGTGTGGCAGTCGAGACAGATGATGTGGCCCGAATTCTCCCCGCCGATCTTCCACCCGCGCTCGTGGAGCATCTCGAGCACATAGCGGTCCCCCACTTTGGCACGGGCGAACGCAACACCGCGACGTTCAAGCGCATGCTCGAAGCCGAGATTGCTCATCAGCGTTCCAACCACGCCATCCAGCCGACCTTCCGCAGCGCGCGCGCTTGCGATGACGTACAACAGCTTGTCGCCATCGTAGATTTCGCCCTGGCGGTCCACCATGATCAGGCGGTCTCCGTCCCCATCAAGCGCGATGCCGAGATCGGCGCCGTGCGACAGGACCGCCTGGCGCAGATTCTCCGGACGTGTTGCTCCCACACCGTCGTTGATGTTGAGCCCGTTCGGGTCCACCCCCACCGATATGACTTCCGCGCCCAGTTCGTGGAAGACGTTGGGGGCAATGTGATAGGCCGCACCGTGTGCGCAATCGAGCGCAATGCGCAGGCCGCGCAGATCGAGTTCGTTGGGAAAACTGCTCTTGCAGAATTCGATATAACGACCTGCGGCGTCGCCAATCCGACGCGCACGCCCGAGCCGCGCCGATTCGGCACATCCCATGGGCTCGCCGATGCGCTCTTCGATTTCGGCTTCCACGGCGTCGGGCAGCTTGGCCCCACCCGCGGAAAAGAACTTGATCCCGTTATCGTAGAACGGGTTGTGCGAGGCGGAGATCACCACGCCCGCCTGAAGACGAAGGGCACGTGTGAGATAGGCCACCGCCGGCGTCGGAATCGGGCCGGCAAGCAGGACATCCACGCCGGCAGCAGCGAATCCCGCCTGCAAAGCCGCCTCCAGCATGTAGCCTGACACGCGGGTGTCTTTGCCGATCAGGATTGCCGGCCGTTCGCCTGCCGGCAGGTGTTCGCGCGCGACCAGCGTCACACCCGCAGCATAGCCGAGGCGCATCACGAACTCGGGCGTGATGGGCAACTCGCCAACCCGTCCACGGACCCCGTCGGTCCCGAAGTACTTCCGCGCCATGCCGCCCCCAATCCGCTTTTTTAGAAGCGCGGATTATGACATTGCTTGCCACACCGCGAGTGCATCGCGGGTCGGCGCCACATCGTGCACACGAACGATCGCGGCGCCGTGCTGAACCGCCATCAGCGCCGCAGCCACACTGGCCGGACCACGCGCCTCCACCGGCTTGCCGGTGATCGCGCCCAACAGACTCTTGCGCGACAAACCCACCAACAACGGGTAGCCGAGATCACGAAGCACCCCGAGTCCGCGAACCAGGGCCAGGTTGTGCTCGGTGCTCTTGCCGAAACCGAATCCGGGATCCAGCAACACCCGCTCGCGACGGACTCCTGCCCGCAGGAGCACTTCCGTTCGCTGAACCAGAAAGGCGCCGACCTCATCGACGACATTGGCGTACTGGGGCGCCTGCTGCATCGTCCGCGGTTCGCCCTGCATGTGCATCACGCAGAGCCCCGCTGTGCCGGCCGCCACAGCCTCGACCGCGCCTTCCGCCCGGAATCCGTTGACGTCGTTGATCAGGTCCGCACCTGCAGCAAGCGCGGCGCGCATCACCGAAGGCTTCAGCGTGTCCACCGATAGCGGCACACCGCAGCCCTGCAAGGCCTCGATAAGCGGTACCAGCCGGTCGATCTCCTGCTGCTCGGGTACCGGATCACTGCCCGGACGGGTGGACTCCGCGCCGAGGTCGAGGATATCCGCCCCTTCGGCCAGGGCGCGCTCCGCCTTATTCAAGGCCCCGTCCAGATTTCCTCTCAAGCCATCACCCGAGAATGAATCATCGGTCACGTTGATGATGGCCATGATGCGTGGCTGCGTCAGATCGAGTTCAAACCGACCGCATACGAAATTCGGCATTTTTCCCTGCAAAAGAAAAGGCCGGTTTTCACCGGCCCGGAAGAAGACTGTGCTCCCGCTGTCAGGCTGCAGGAGCAGCCGCCGTCGGCGCGGCCCCGGGAGAGTCGTCACGCGAGCGGGGTAGTGGCGGGCTGGCCGGCTTCGGTGCCCGCGGCGGGCGCCCAGCCATGATGTCGCTGACCTGCTCGGCATCAATGGTTTCCCACTCCAGCAGCGCCCGCGTCATCGCTTCGACCTTGTCGCTGTTCTCCTCGATCAGCCGGCGCGCCAGCGCATACTGCTGATCGACGATACGCCGGATTTCAGCATCCACCTTCTGCATTGTGGCTTCGGACACGTTCCGGTGCGTCGTCACCTGACGACCCAGAAAAATCTCGCCCTCTTCCTCGCCGTACACCATGGGCCCCAAAGTGTCCGACATACCCCATTGCGTCACCATCCGGCGCGCAAGGTCGGTGGCCCGCTGGAAGTCGTTCGACGCTCCAGTGGTCATCTGTTTCATGAAGATCTCTTCGGCGATACGCCCGCCGAACAGGACGGTAATCGTCTGCAGCAGACGCTCGCGATCCTGGCTATAGCGGTCTTCCGTCGGCAACTGCATCGTTACGCCCAGCGCCCGGCCGCGCGGGATGATCGTTACCTTGTGCACCGGGTCGGTACGGTCGAGCAGCTTCGCGACCACGGCGTGGCCGGACTCATGGTAGGCAGTATTGCGGCGCTCCTCTTCGGGCATGACCACCGAACGCCGTTCGGCGCCCATCATGATCTTGTCCTTGGCGCGCTCGAAGTCCTCCATGTCCACCAGGCGCTTGTTACTGCGCGCGGCAAACAGGGCAGCTTCGTTAACAAGGTTGGCAAGGTCCGCACCCGCAAAACCCGGCGTGCCCCGCGCCAGCACCTGCGGATCGACGTCCGGCGCGATCGGCACCTTGCGCATATGCACCTTGAGGATCTGCTCGCGGCCGCGGATGTCCGGCAGGGAAACAACCACCTGGCGGTCAAACCGGCCCGGACGCAGCAAGGCCGGGTCGAGAACGTCCGGACGGTTGGTCGCGGCAATCACGATCACGCCGGTCTGACCTTCGAAACCATCCATCTCGACCAGCAACTGGTTCAGCGTCTGTTCGCGCTCATCGTTGCCGCCACCCATGCCGGCCCCACGTTGGCGACCCACGGCATCGATTTCGTCGATGAAGATGATGCACGGTGCGTGCTTCTTGGCCTGTTCGAACATGTCGCGAACGCGGGCGGCGCCCACGCCAACGAACATTTCGACGAAGTCGGAACCGGAAATCGAGAAGAACGGCACCTTGGCCTCACCCGCGATCGCCTTGGCGAGCAAGGTCTTGCCGGTGCCGGGGGAGCCCACCATCAACACGCCCTTGGGAATGCGGCCGCCCAGCTTCTGGAACTTGGACGGGTCGCGCAGGAATTCGACCAGTTCGGCGACTTCCTCCTTGGCCTCATCGCAGCCGGCAACGTCGGCAAACGTCACGGAGTTCGCCGATTCGTCAAGCATGCGGGCCTTGCTCTTGCCGAAGGAAAACGCCCCACCCTTACCACCGCCCTGCATCTGGCGCATGAAGAAAATCCACACGCCGATCAGCAGCAGCATCGGGAACCAGGAAACAAAGATGCTGGTGAGGAAAGACTGCTCTTCTTCCGGCTTTGCCGCACTCACCGCCACCCCGAAGCGCATCAGGTCGGACACCATCCACAAATCCTGGTTACCCGGGGTATAGATCGTGAGCGACCGCCCTTCCTGCGTGGTCGCCTTGACCACGCGGCCATCGACGACCACCTTCGAAATACGCCCGGCCTTGGCCTCTTCCATGAATTGGGAATATTCCATGGTATTGGGCGCAGCCTGGCGCGCATTGAACTGGTTGAATACGGTCATCAGCACCACGCCGATGACCATCCAGATCGCGAGATTCTTGAAGAGATTGTTCAACGTCTTACCCCGAAAGCCCCAATAGGGCGTGCGTTCGATGGACCCATTCTAGAGGGGATCGTTCCCACCCGCAAACCAATGGGAACGATTGTCAAACCCTATTAAGCACGCGGAAATCAGCGCAAACCGACGCCTAGCAGATAGACCTCCGCACTGCGGTCCCGCGACGCCTTCGGCTTGCGAACCTGAACCGAAAGGAACACTTCGTCCATGGCCTTGCGGAATCCCATGAAGCCTTCCCCCTGAAACACCTTCACCAGGAACTGACCGCCGGGCTTGAGATGTCGCCGGGCGAAATCCAGCGCGAGTTCGCACAAGTAAATGGAGCGCGCCTGATCGACCGTTGCCACACCGGACAAGTTGGGGGCCATGTCTGAAAGCACAAGGTCTACCGCCGCACCGGCGAGGCGAGATTCGAGTTCCGCCAGAACCGCGTCCTCGGTGAAATCGCCCTGGAGGAAATCCACGCCGGGGACCGGGTCCATCGGGAGAATGTCCAGCGCAAGCACTCGCCCATCGGAACCGACACGCTGGCGCGCCACCTGACACCACGACCCCGGCGCAGCGCCAAGGTCGACAACGACGCGCCCTGGTCTCAACAGCCGGTCCCGCTCGTCGATCTCCATCAACTTGTACGCGGCGCGCGCACGGTATCCCTCGGCATTCGCGCGTTGCACGTAGGTGTCGTTCAGATGCTCGTGCATCCACGCCTTGCTGGTCTTGTTCCGCTTCATTTGCCTAAGAGAGTAGAATCCCCGCCCCACGGAGAAAAAATCGATGATCCAGCTCACGCCCGCCCGGCGCCGCGAACTGCGCGCCAGCGCCCACCACCTCAATCCGGTTGTCACGGTAGCCGGCAATGGCCTTGCGCCCGCCGTCGTTGCAGAACTCGAGCGCGCACTTCAAGCGCACGAACTGATCAAGGTCCGCGTCCAGGGCACCGAACGCGACCAACGCGAAGCCTTGATGGTGGAATTGTGCGACAAGCTCGGTGCGGCCGCCGTCCAGCATATCGGAAACATCCTCGTCGTCTGGCGCGAACGCCGCGAGGAGGAGCGTTCCAGGACGGCAGGCGAGGCCACCAAGCGGGCACCCCGAGCCGCGACGGCCAAGTCTGCGGCTGCCTTCGCGGCGTCTGCCCGGCGCGCCGCCCTTTCGAAAGCCGCCGCGGAAAAACGCCGCGCCCCAAGTCGCACACCCGGCGGAAGAACGCTGGGCGGCTTGGGTCGAAATCGCTGACGGTAGACGGCGTCTTCCGACGCGCCGGCCTCACCGGAGCTGCGAGGCCGGCAGCCGGCGCCACAGCAGCACCAGCACCACGCCACCGAGGCTCTGCATCAGGTACAGCACGCCCGACACCGCATGGAGCCGGGCAAACGAATCGCGCTGCACGCCCGAAAGAACGTCCCCACCGGCTTCAAGCTTGAGCGCCGCCATCCGCGGTTGCAGAGCAAAGTGCTGCGCGGCCGCCATCAACAGCAGCAGCGATACAAGCACGGCAACCCGCCTGGCCGCGCCCCGACAGCGGTGCGCAACACCCAGAAAGATCAGCAGATAGCCGCCGATGGCCAGCCCGCCCCACCCCAACAGGTGAAACAGGCGCCCCGCCACTTCACCCGCCAGCATCCGGTCTGGCAAGGATGCAAACAATACCGGCGCGACCAGGTAGCCGATCGCCCACATCGCGCCGACCCACAGGACGATCAGGACAGTAGCAACATCGGCCGCGACCGTCCTCATCACCTGCTGCCTCAGATGTAGCGGACGTCGATGATCTCGTACTCGCGGATGCCGCCCGGCGCCTGCACCTCGGCAATATCACCCGCGTACTTGCCGATCAACGCGCGGGCAATCGGCGAGCTGACGGAGATCTTGAACTCCTTGATGTCCGCCTCGTCCTCGCCGACGATCTGGTAGGTCACGACCTGGCCCGAGTCCATGTCCTCCAGTTCGACGGTGGCACCGAAAACGCACCGACCGTCGGCATCGAGCAAGGTCGGGTCGATGATCTGCGCGTTCGCGAGCTTGCCCTCCACCTCCGCGATCCGGCCCTCGATGAAGCCCTGGCGCTCCTTCGCGGCGTCGTATTCGGCGTTCTCAGAGAGGTCGCCGTGCGAACGGGCTTCCGCGATCGCGGCGATCACGTTAGGACGATCGACGGTCTTCAGTCGATGCAGTTCCAGACGCAACTTCTCGGCGCCGGCAATGGTCAGTGGGGTCTTGTTCATGCGATCTGCTTCAGTTCGTTGTGCAGATCCTGCACCGCATACACTTCAAGCCCGGAAAGGTGGCGCATGCCCATGCAGGCGGCGCGGGCACCCTCGATGGTGGTATAGACGGTAACCTTGGCCGCGAGCGCCGAGGTGCGGATCGAGCGGGAGTCGTTGATCGCCTGGCGCTTTTCCTCAACGGTATTGATGACCAGCGCAATCTCGTTGTTCTTGATCATGTCGACCACGTGCGGGCGGCCTTCGTTGACCTTGTTCACCGCGGTCACCGGCAGACCGGCGGCCTCCAGCGCAGCGCCGGTACCCTTGGTGGCCACCAAGCTGAACCCGAGTTCGTGCAGTTCGCGCGCGACTTCCACGGCGGCCGGACGGTCGGTCGGCTTCACGCTGATGAACGCGGCGCCGGAAGTCGGCAACCGGATGCTCGCCGCGAGCTGGCTCTTGACGAAGGCTTCGGCAAAGCTGCGGCCCACGCCCATGACCTCGCCGGTGGACTTCATCTCGGGCCCGAGGATGGTATCGACCCCCGGGAACTTCACGAACGGGAACACCGCTTCCTTCACCGAGTAATACGGCGGAATGACCTCACCCGTCACCCCCTGGCTCGCAAGGCTCTGGCCCGCCATGCAGCGCGCGGCAATCTTGGCCAGCGGCAGCGAGCAGGCCTTGGAAACGAACGGCACGGTACGCGAAGCGCGCGGATTGACTTCCAGCACGTAGACCACGGCGTTGTCGCCTTCACCCTGGATGGCGAACTGGACGTTCATCAGGCCGACGACATTGAGCGCACGCGCCATCGCTTCGGTCTGACGGCGCAGTTCGTCCTGCAGCTTGGCCGACAGCGTGTAGGGCGGCAGCGAGCAGGCGGAGTCGCCCGAATGGACGCCGGCCTGTTCGATGTGCTCCATGATGCCGCCGATGATGACCTGCTCGCCGTCGGACAGCGCATCGACGTCGACTTCGGTGGCGTCGTTGAGGAAGCGGTCGAGCAGCACCGGCGACTCGTTGGAGACCTTCACCGCCTCGCGCATGTAGCGCTCGAGGTCCTTCTGTTCATGGACGATTTCCATCGCCCGGCCGCCCAGCACGTAGGACGGACGCACCACCAGCGGATAGCCGATTTCGGCCGCCAGGCGCACCGCCGCTTCCGGCGTGCGCGCGGTGCGGTTGGGCGGCTGCTTGAGGCCGAGGTCGTTGAGCAGCTTCTGGAAGCGCTCGCGGTCTTCTGCGGCGTCGATCATGTCCGGGCTGGTGCCGATGATGGGCACGCCGTTGTCCTGCAGCGCCTGGGCGCGCTTGAGCGGGGTCTGACCACCGAACTGCACGATCACGCCGACCGGCTTTTCGATGTGCACGATCTCGAGGATGTCCTCGAGCGTGATCGGCTCGAAGTAGAGGCGGTCCGAGGTGTCGTAGTCGGTGGATACGGTTTCCGGGTTGCAGTTGACCATGATGGTCTCGTACCCGTCCTCGCGCAGGGCGAGCGCCGCATGCACGCAGCAGTAGTCGAACTCGATGCCCTGGCCAATGCGGTTCGGACCGCCGCCGAGCACCATGATCTTCTTCTTGTCGGTCGGGCGCGCCTCGCACTCTTCCTCGTAGGAGGAGTACATGTAGGCGGTGGACGTGGCGAACTCGGCCGCGCAGGTATCGACACGCTTGAACACCGGGCGCACGCCGAGCGAGTGGCGCTGCAGGCGCACCGCGGTTTCGTCGGTGCCGAGCAACTTGGCGATGCGGCGGTCGGAGAACCCTTTCTTCTTCAGGTCGCGCAGTTCGGCGGCCTGCATCGCTTTCAGCGAACGGCCGGCCAGCGACTTCTCGGTGAGAACGATGTCTTCGATCTGGGCGAGGAACCAGGGGTCGATCTTGGTCAGGTTGTGCACCTGCTCTTGCGTCATGCCTTCACGGAAGGCCTGACCCACGTACCAGATGCGCTGGGCGCCCGGGTTGGCCAGTTCGTGCTCGAGGTCCTCACGGTCGGCTTCGACCTCGTCCAGTCCGTAGACACCGACTTCCAGCCCGCGCAGCGCCTTCTGGAAGGACTCCTGGAAGGTACGACCCATGGCCATGACCTCACCCACCGACTTCATCTGGGTGGTCAGGCGATCGTTCGCCGCCGGGAACTTCTCGAATGCGAAGCGCGGAATCTTGGTGACGACGTAGTCGATCGACGGCTCGAAGGACGCCGGAGTCGCGCCGCCGGTGATGTCGTTCTTCAGCTCGTCCAGCGTGTAGCCGACCGCCAGCTTGGCGGCGACCTTGGCGATCGGGAAGCCGGTGGCCTTGGAGGCCAGCGCGGAGGAGCGCGACACGCGCGGGTTCATCTCGATGACGATCATCCGACCGTCCTTCGGATTGATCGCGAACTGCACGTTGGAACCGCCGGTATCCACGCCGATCTCGCGCAGCACCGCGATCGAGGCGTTGCGCAGGATCTGGTATTCCTTGTCGGTCAGCGTCTGGGCCGGGGCAACGGTGATGGAGTCGCCGGTGTGCACGCCCATCGGATCGAGGTTCTCGATCGAGCAGACGATGATGCAGTTGTCGGCGCGGTCGCGCACGACCTCCATTTCGTACTCTTTCCAGCCGAGCAGCGACTCTTCGATCAACAGTTCGTTGGTCGGGCTCGCCTCCAGCCCACGCTTGCAGATGTCATGGAACTCTTCCATGTTGTAGGCGATGCCGCCGCCAGTGCCGCCCAGCGTGAAGCTCGGGCGGATGATCACCGGAAAGCCGATGCCGCCTTGCACCTGCAGCGCTTCTTCGAGGCTGTGGGCAATGCCGGAGCGCGCCGAACCGAGACCGATCTTGGTCATCGCGTCCTTGAACTTCAGGCGATCCTCGGCCTTGTCGATCGCCTCGCCCGAGGCACCGATCAACTCGACGCCGTACTTTTCCAGCACGCCGTGGCGTGCCAGATCGAGCGCACAGTTGAGCGCGGTCTGGCCGCCCATGGTCGGGAGCACGGCGTCCGGGCGCTCCTTCTCGATGATGCGCTCGACCACCTGCCAGGTGATCGGCTCGATATAGGTCACATCCGCCGTTTCCGGGTCGGTCATGATCGTCGCCGGGTTCGAATTGACCAGGACGACCTTGTAGCCTTCCTCGCGCAGGGCCTTGCAGGCCTGGGCGCCGGAATAATCAAACTCGCACGCCTGACCGATGACGATCGGGCCAGCGCCGATGATCAGGATGCTCTTAATGTCGGTACGTTTCGGCATTGCCTTGCCTCTGTAAATCTGGGACGGCGGGCCGCGCCCGCCGGGGGATGCAGTGTTACTTGGCCGCTTCCATCAAGCCGATGAAGCGGTCGAACAGGTAGGCGACGTCGTGCGGGCCGGGGCTCGCCTCCGGGTGCCCCTGGAAGGAGAAGGCCGGCACGTCGGTACGGGCGATACCCTGGTTGGAGCCGTCGAACAGCGACACGTGGGTGACGCGCAGATTGGACGGCAGGTTGGCGACATCGACCGCGAAACCGTGGTTCTGACTGGTGATCAGGACCTGACCGCTATCGACGTCCTTCACCGGATGGTTGGCACCGTGGTGCCCCGCCTTCATCTTGACGGTACGTCCGCCCGAGGCAAGCGCCAGCAACTGGTGGCCGAGACAGATGCCGAAGGTGGGCACGCGTGCGGCGAGGATTTCGCGGATCGCCTCGATCGCGTAATCGCAGGGCTCCGGATCGCCAGGACCGTTGGACAGGAAGACGCCGTCCGGCTTCAGCCCGAGCACGACGCTGGCCGGCGTCTGGGCGGGCACCACCGTCAGACGGCAACCGCGCTGCGCCAGCATGCGCAGGATGTTGCGCTTGACGCCGAAATCGTAGGCCACGACATGGAAACGCGGCTCGGTTTGGGCCACATAGCCTTCACCAAGCACCCACTCGCCTTCCTGCCAGGGATAAGCCTCCTTGGCACTGACGACCTTTGCGAGGTCCATGCCGGCCAGCCCGGGGAAGGCGCGCGCCTCGGCCACCGCCGCTTCGGCATTGAGCTGCGCGCCGTCGGCCGCCGTGACGATGCAACCGGCCTGCGCACCCTTCTCGCGCAGGATGCGCGTGAGCTTGCGGGTATCGAGACCGGCAATCGCTACGACGTTCTCGGCCTTGAGGTAGGCGTCGAGGCGCTGATCCATGCGGAAGTTGGACGGCAGGATGGGAAGGTCGCGAATGACCAGCCCGGCCGCGTGCACACGGTCAGCCTCGACGTCCTCGCGATTGACGCCGGTGTTGCCGATGTGCGGATAGGTAAGCGTCACGATCTGGCGGCAATAGCTCGGGTCGGTCAGGATTTCCTGGTAGCCCGACATGGAGGTATTGAAAACAACTTCGCCAACCGTGCTGCCTACCGCTCCGATACCCTTGCCGTAGAAGACGGTCCCGTCGGCAAGCGCAAGAAGGGCGGGCGGGAAAGCAGTCACGACAAACTCCTGAGTTCAGCCGAAAAAACAGGGGCACAAGCCGCCGCCCCCATATGTGAAAAAACGGGACGAGCCCGAAGGGCCAATCCCGCTATCAAATGCTTGAGATTATAACGAATTTCGGCCTCGGCGGCAATGCGCGGACAGACGGCGCGGCACCCACAGCGGGCGACAGGCGCAAAAAAGCCCCGGCGGCCGTACTGGCCTCGGGGCTTGAGGAATTCTGGTGGACCGAAGGAGGATCGAACTCCCGACCTCTGCATTGCGAACGCAGCGCTCTCCCAGCTGAGCTATCGGCCCGAAAGAGCGAGCATTATAGGCAAGAGTCCGACGATTGGGAAGTGCCCGCCGCGCATTTTTTCTCAGGTCTCGTCCTGTTCCAGACCCGCCCCCACCGCCGCACGGCCCAACCTGTCGCGCACCGCGTCCCATGCCGTCTCCAGCGGCACTGCCTCAACCAGGATGAGATCCAGCGCCGCCGCGTCGAGATCACGCAGGTTTGCGTAGAGCGCGTGCGCGTAACCTTCGACGTCTGTGGGCGCCATCCGCACGGTGACGCCGCGCGGAAACGATGCCCCCGCGCGCACAAGCACACCGGTGCGGACACCGGCGGCCAGTTGCCGGCCCGCCTCGTCGGCAAGGGCAGCGGGCTCGACCAGGCGCATCGGCGTACGCGGTGCGTAGTGTGCGGCAAGCGCACCCGCCACCCGCGGCGCCTGCGCTCCGCCCGCCCCCTCGCTTTCGGCGCGTCCCAGCGGACGCTGGCCGATCACCGCCGCAATCGCGTCGGCGGAAATCGCACCCGGTCGCAGGATCACCGGCCCGCAGGTGTCGAGTCGGGAAAGATCGAGAATGGTGGATTCGATGCCGACCTCGCACGCGCCGCCGTCGATCACCATCGCAACCGCATCACCCAACTCTTCGGCCACATGAGCCGCGGTCGTGGGGCTGATGCGCCCGAAGCGATTGGCACTGGGTGCCGCGAGCCCGGACCCGAAGGCTGCAAGCAACGCCAGCGCGGCCGGATGGGCGGGCACCCGCACGCCCACCGTATCCTGACCACCAGTGACTTCGTCGGGAACGAGCGGCTGGCGCTTGAGGATGAGCGTCAGCGGGCCAGGCCAGAAGGCGCGGCCGAGCGCAACGGCTTCAACCGGAACGTCGGCCGCCCACTGCGACAGCTGATCGAGCGCGGGCAGGTGCACGATCAGTGGATGATCTGCTGGCCGTCCCTTCGCCGCAAAAATCCTGCGCACCGCGACAGGATTGCGCGCGTCAGCCGCCAGCCCATACACGGTTTCGGTCGGCAGGCCGACAAGTTCGCCTGCGCGCAGCGCCTCCGCAGCACTCTGGATGTTGTCTTCCTGCGCCGGCACGACGCCGAGCGGACTCATTCGTCAGTCACCCCGATCGCGCCGCGAGCACGCAAGGCCTGCGCCAGCACGGCCGCCTGATCCTCGCCCACCACCGTGAAATGCCCCATCTTGCGCCCCGGGCGGGCGTGGTGCTTGCCGTACAGATGGAGCCTCAGGCCCGGCACGTCGGCGAGCACTCGCCAGTCCGGTTCACGGTAGGCACCTGTGGCGTGCCCGTCGGCGTACCACAGCTCGCCCAGCAGATTCACCATCGCCGCGGCGGAGTGCTGACGCGGCACGCCAAGCGGAAGCCCGCACAGCGCGCGCACCTGTTGGTCGTACTGGCTGACGTCGCAGGCGTCGATGGTGTGATGGCCGCTGTTGTGCGGCCGCGGCGCCATCTCATTGACGTAGAGGACGCCCTCGCAGACAAAGAACTCCACCCCCAGCGTTCCGACATAGTCGAGGTGCTCCGCGATTCGCGCCGCGACCACCTGCGCTTCGTCGCGCAGGCCGGCCGGGGCCGATTGCGCGGGCGCAATCGTCACATCCAGGATGCCGCGGCGGTGACGATTCTCGGCGGCCGGGAAACACCGCACCGCGCCCGCCTCGTCGCGCGCCAGCACGACCGAAAGCTCGAAGTCGAGCCGGAGCAGCTTTTCCAGCACGCAGGGCTCGCCCTTGAACTGATGAAAGGCCGCCAGGGCCTCATCCACGTCGGCGACCCGCGCCTGCCCCTTGCCGTCGTAGCCGAAGCGCGCCACTTTAAGCACTGCAGGAAAGAGCGCAGCGTCGGCCGCGCGCAAATCCTCATCGCTGCGGATGGCGGCATATGGGCCGTGCGGCAATCCGTTGCCGGCCAGAAAACCCTTTTCCTCGATGCGGTTCTGACACACCGCGACGGCAGCTGCCCCGGGTCGCACCGGGACGAACTTCGCCAGATAGTCCAGCGTCGCGGCGGGCACGTTCTCGAACTCGGTGGTCACCGCGGCGCACTCCGCCGCCACGCGGTCGAGCGCGGCATAGTCGTCATAGGCGGCGACGAGATGGAAATCGGCGATACGCCCGGCGGGACTGTGGGGGTCAGGGTCGAGCACCCAGACCTTGTACCCCATCTCGTGTGCCGCGGAGACGAAGAAGCGGCCGAGCTGGCCTCCCCCCAACATGCCCAGCGTGGCGGGCGGCAGGATGGGCGCGGACAGGGCGGATTCGGACATGCGAGCCTCGGAACAATCGGTCGGCGAAAAGGAGATGGACGGAAGATGGACGGCGCCGGAAGCACGGCGGGGCGATGACATCCGGCATGCCCTTCCCCGGCTGCGGCGAGGAGCAACTACGCGACCCTCAGACGGGCGGCGGCAACTCCATCGCCAGCACGGTGTCGGTCTGCACCTGGCGGAAGCGGTCAAGCCGCTCTGCCAGTTCCGGATTTCCGGTTGCGAGCAGTGCCACCGCGAAGAGGCCGGCGTTTGCCGCCCCCGCTTCACCGATGGCAAAGGTGGCAACCGGCACGCCCTTCGGCATCTGCACGATGGAGAGCAGCGAATCCTGCCCGGACAGCGCGCGCGACTGGACCGGAACGCCCAGCACCGGCAGCGTGGTCTTCGCCGCCACCATGCCGGGCAGATGTGCCGCACCGCCAGCACCCGCGATGATGGCCTTGAGGCCGCGGCCACGCGCGCCGGCTGCGTACTCGAACATCAGGTCCGGGGTACGGTGCGCCGACACGACCCGCGCCTCGTAAGGCACGCCGAAGTCGGCGAGGATCTTGGCGGCCGCCTGCATGGTGGGCCAGTCGGAGTTCGAGCCCATGATGATTCCGACGACGGGCGCGGCGGACGTCTGCTGTTCGCTCATGGCCACCTCACTTGCCCGCAGCGCGGGCGCTGCGCTCGGCCGAAATCACGGTGTTTTCGAGCAGCATGGTGATGGTCATCGGCCCCACCCCGCCCGGCACTGGCGTAATCAGCCCGGCCACCTCGCTGGCAGACGCGAAATCCACATCCCCGCAGAGCTTGCCCGCTTCCGGTCCGTCGGTGATGCGGTTGATGCCGACGTCGATCACCGTCGCACCCGGCTTGAGCATGTCGCCGGTGACGAAGCGCGGCTTGCCGATGGCGGCAACCACGATGTCGGCGCGGCCGGTATGGAAGCGCAGGTCGCGCGTCCTGGAGTGGCACACGGTGACGGTAGCACCGGCGTTGGTCAGCAGCATGGCCATCGGCTTGCCGACGATGTTGGAGCGGCCGATCACCACCGCCTCCGCGCCGGCAAGCGGAACGCCCTCCGCTTCCAGCATTTTCATGACGCCGTGGGGAGTACAGGGCAGAAAGGCTTCCTGGTTCTGCGACAGGCGGCCGACATTCTCGGCATGAAAGCCGTCGACATCCTTGGCGACGCTGATCGCCTCCAACACCGCCGCCTCGTCGAACTGCGGCGGCAGCGGCAGTTGCACGAGGATGCCATGCACCGACGGATCCGCGTTGAGCGCGGCCAGCTTCTCCATGACGACCGCGGGATCGACGTCCTGCGGATAGTCGAAGCGCAGCGAGCGGATGCCGGCCTTCTCGCACGCAGCGACCTTGTTGCGCACATAGACCGCCGATGCCGGATTTTCGCCGACGAGTAGAACCGCGAGGCACGGCTGGGTGCCGCGATCCGTGAGCGCCGCCGCACGCGCGGCAATTTCGCCACGCACGCGCGCCGCCAGGGCGTTGCCATCGATAATGCGAGCGCTCATAGGGAGTGCCTCGAAAAAAGCTCGCAATTTTATCGCACTATCAGGGCGTTGCGTGCGTTGTCTCGCCGTGCCTCAGCGGGGGCCTCAGCGGACCGAGGCCGCGGGCTCGACGGTCACCACGTGCTGGACAAGCTCGGCCAGCGAATGAGCCCCCATCTTTTCCATCACCCGCGCGCGATGGACCTCGACGGTCTTGATGCTGATGCCCAGCACATCGGCGATCTGCTTGTTGAGCTTGCCGGCGATGATGAGATCGAGCACCTCGCGCTCGCGCTGGGTCAGATGCTCCAGCCGGCGTGCGGTATCGGCCTCCTGACGGCGTTTGTCGCGGCTGGCCCGCTCCTGCTGCAGGCAGTGCTCGATGAGGGCGAGCATCTCGCGGTCGGCAAAGGGCTTTTCGATGAAGTCGGCGGCGCCCTTCTTCAGCGCCGCCACCGCCATCGGAACATCGCCATGGCCGGTGATGAAGATCACCGGGAGCGTGCAGCGCCGCCGCCCCAGCTCCTCGAACAGTTCCAGTCCGCTCATGCCCGGCATGCGCACGTCGAGCACCAGGCAGCCGGCCAGGCCCTCGTGCCAAGCGTGCAGGAAGGCTTCGGCGGAGTCGAAAGCGACAACCTTGTAGCCGCTGGATTCCAGCATCCACACCAGGGAATCGCGCAAGGCATCGTCGTCATCGACGATGAAGATTTCCTGATCAGGCGCGACGGGCAATACGCTCACTGGCGGCCTCCGTGGGCAGGGTGAAGGAAAATATGGTACCGCCTTCGGGGTTGCCGTCGACAACCAGACGACCATCGTGGAACTCGATGATCGACCGGCAGATGTTGAGCCCCATGCCCATGCCCTCCGCCTTGGTCGTGTAGAACGGAGTGAACAGCCGCTGCCGGTCTTCTTCGCCGATGCCATGGCCGCGGTCGATCACCGCCACCTCTACCGCGTGCGGACCGAAGGCGCGCGCACGCACGACCAGTTCGCGCTCCTCCGGCAAGGTGTCGGCCATCGCATCGAGGCCGTTGCGGACCAGATTGAGCACCACCTGCTCGATCATGATCCGGTCGGCATACACCGCGGGCAGATCGGGATCCACCGCAGCGACAATGCGGATACCGACCCGACGTGCATCGATGTCCGCAAAACCCAGGGCGTCGTCCAGCACCTCGCCGATCTGCACCGCGCTGCGGCGGGGTTCGCTCTTCTTCACGAACTCGCGGATGCGGCGAATGATCTTGCCGGCGCGCTCGGCCTGAAAGCTCGCCTTCTGCATCGCACCCAGAATGTCCTCCTGCTTCCAGTTGTCACCCTGCATGCGGGTGACGCAGCCGGCGCAGTAGTTGGCGATGGCCGACAGCGGCTGATTGAGTTCGTGGGCGAGCGTCGAGGCCATCTCGCCCATGGTGATCAGGCGCGCGGTGCGCTGCAGCCGTTCTTCCTGCTGGCGCGAAACCTCGGCGGTCTGCTTGCGGTCGGTGATGTCGGTGGCGATGCCCATCCGCACGACGCGGCCATCCACCCAGCGCGTGGCGTGTTCGCGGACGTGGTACCAGCGTCCTGACAAGGGGTGCTGGAGTTCGCCATCGAAGAGTTCGCGCGGAAGATCGCCCACCGTCAGCCCGCGCGGATCGACCCGGTAGTCGCCGCGCTCGGGCTGCGGCACGGCAACGCCGCGCACGGTGCGGCCGACGGTGTCGAAACCGTGGATGGTCTTGAATGCGCGGTTGGCGAAGAGGATTTCGTCGGTGCGTGCGTCGGCGACGAAGACCGCCGCGTCCAGCCCGTCCAGAACGGCTTCGAAGCGCTCGTGCGTCGCCTCCAGGGCGGCGCGCACCCGCTTCGGCTCGGTGATGTCGGTGACTGAAGCCATCCAGCCGGTCTGGCGACCTTCGAGATCGATCAGCGGAGAAAGGTAGAAGCGCGCGTCCAGGCGTTCGCCATTCTTGCGCCGGATGCGCATCTCGAAGCCGCTGGGCGGCGCCCGCCCGGCCAGCGTCAGCTCCAGGTTGCGCCGGCAGAACTCCAGGTCCTCCGACGGCCAGTACGGGAAAGGCTCGCTGGCGCCCACCAGTTCCTTCTCGCTGAAACCCACCATGCGGCAGAACGCGGAGTTCACATAGATGATGCGGCCGCTGAGGTCGATGGCGCGCAGGCCGGTGAGCACCGACTCCTCCATCGCCTTGCGGAAGGCGGATTCGGCCCGCAGCGCTTCTTCCGCGGCCTTGCGCCCGGTGATGTCGTGCGCCACCGCGTACACCAGCTTTTCCTCGCGCACCGGGTTGATGCTCCACATCAACCACTTGTAGTTACCATCGGCGCAGCGGCAGCGGTTTTCGAACTTGACCGGCTCGCCGCCCGCCAGCCGGCGCATCTGCTCCAGCGTCGAGGCGATGTCGTCACGGTGCACTATCTCCAGCAGAGGCAGGCCGGGCAAGGTCTCCGGGGCATAGCCGAGGATGTGCTCGAAGGCCGGGTTGCAGCGGCGGAACGCGCCGTCGAAACCCACCACGCACAGCATGTCGAGCGACAGATTGAACAGCCGGTCGCGCTCCTTTTCCACCTGCACGCGCCGCAGCACATGGCCGCGCAGCATCCACAGGCTCCAGAGCACGATGACCGACAAGCCCACGATCAGCACCGCGGGCAAGGCCTGGGGCACCGCGCCGTGGGCCTTGAAGGCCGTCGCCCGCAGCGTGAGGCCGTTGCCGGGCGGGTCGAGCGGAATCTGGAAAGACAGCGTCTCGTCGGTGTCGCGCACCGCGGAATTCACCGCCAGCGTGTCGCCGCGGCCGTTCTCCAGCGCAAGCCGGTACTTCTCGGCGAACCAGCCGGGCACCAGATAACGCACCATGCCTTCGATGGAATAGACGCCCACCACGGCACCACGGAAGCCGCGACCGTGACGCACCGGCACATACACCTCCAGCACCATCCCGCCGCGCGGATTGCGATAAGCCTCGCCATAGACCGCGCGCCCGAAGTCGCGCGCACGGTTGAAGGCAAGTGCCTGGGGCGGCGTCAACGCATCCCCGGCCAGCCAGTCGGTGGTATCGAACGGAGCGGACCAGCGCACGATCTCGTCCGCGCCCACCCAGGTGATATTGACCAGTTCGCCACTGTTGGCGATGTGCTGGTTGGCGCGAACCTGAAAGGCATCGGGGTCCAGCGTCTCGTTGGCCAGATCGCGCGCGAGCTGGGCAAGGAACTCCTCCGTGCCCTGCATGTGCAGCCGCATCGTCTGCTCCGCCCACTGCACGTCGCGCGCAACAGCGCTGCGCTGGCTCTCTTCTTCGCGGGTCTGCAGCAGCCACACCAGCGCGAGCATCGACAATGCGAACACCACCACCGCCGCATACGGCGCCGTCCAGTACCAGCGAAGGGGCGCCTGCAGCGCAGTGGATTTCTCGGAATGGGGCATGGACGAGGGATAGGGCGGCGGCGGCGGCGAAGGAGGAAAACCGCATTGTGTCATTGTTGCGGCGCGCGGCCGGCCCAGACATTCGGTATAACCCTAGCAGCCCTGTCATGCTTGGGGTTTTCGCCAATTCAGGCCAGCCCGGACCACCCCCTAGAGTATTACGCCATGTTCCCCGCCCGCGTCCTGCGCCACGTCCTCGCCGCGCTCGCTCTTGCCCTGTTCGCCCATGCCGCCGGCGCCACCCGCCCCGACTCGATCCGGATCGGCCTCTCGGGGCCGTTTACCGGCGGATCGAGCCCGATGGGCATTTCGATGCGGGAGGGCGCGCGTATCGCCGCGGCCGAAATCAACGCCCATGGCGGCGTACTGGGACGGCCGCTCGAACTCGTCGAGCGCGACGACGAGGCGCGCAACGAGCGCGGCACCCTGATCGCGGTGGAACTGCTCCAGCGCGAACACGTGGTCGCCGTACTCGGCATCGTCAACACCGGCGTCGCGCTCGCCAGCCAGCACCACTACCAGGAAGCGCGGGTGCCGATGATCACGGCGGTGGCCACCGGCTCCATCGTTACGCGCCAGTTCCTGCCGCCTGAACACTCGGACAACTTCATCTTCCGCGTTTCGGCCAGCGACAGCCTCCAGGCGGCGATGATCGTCGAGGACGCTGTCGTGCGCCGCCGCTTCAACCGCCTGGCAATCTTCCACGACGCGACCAACTATGGCCTGCTCGGCCGGCTCGACCTGCAGAACGCGCTGGAACGCCGCGGCCTGCGCCCGGTGGCGGTCGAACGCTTCCAGCTCCGCCAGATCGACATGACCGAGCAGCTCGCGCGCGCGCGCAATGCCGGCGCGCAGGCCATCCTCACCTATGGCATCGGCCCGGAACTCGCCCAGATCGCCAATGGCATGGCGCGGATGGGGTGGTCGGTGCCGATCATCGGCAGCTGGACGCTGGCGATGTCGAACTTCATCGACAACGCCGGCCCCAACGCCGAAGGCGCGCGGATGCCGCAGACCTTCATCCAGGAGGCCACCAGTCCACGCCAGCGGGCCTTCCTCGACAACTGGCGACGCATGACCGGCACCGAGCGAATTCCGGTGCCGCCGGCGGCCGCTCAGGGGTATGATGCGATGCTGTTGCTGGCGGCAGCGATCCGCCAGGCAGGAACGACAGACGGAGACAGAATCCGGGACGCGCTGGAGAATCTGCGCAACCCGGTCGAGGGCGTGATCATGACCTATGATCGTCCTTTCTCGCGCGACTCCCACGAAACGTTTACCGCACCGCAACAGCTGTTCATGGGCGAGGTGCGCAACGGTCAGGTGGTATTCGCCTACGACGAGGACCGCCGCAGGGCGGCGCGGCCATGACCGCGCCCGGCCCGCGCCCCACCTGCTCGTGGGGACCGGGTCGGCTCCTGTTTCCGCAACGCCCGGACAGCCCGCTTTTTCCTGATCGGCCGGGGGACCTCTCCCTCCCTCCCTCACCCCCGGCCGATTTTTTTCCCTTGCCTTTCCCCCTTGCTGCGGCTTCGCGGCAACCGCGGCGTTGTGCCCTGCACCATGCCTACGTCATTCACTCACCTGCGCGCTACCCGCCTTCGGCCGACTTTCGTGCTGCGGAAAGAGCGCCTCCGTTCGTTGCACATCGCAAAACTTCGTTTTATAGTTTGAAAAGATGACCGGCCGATACCGCGGATCGGTCACGCGCGTTCCCGAGAAACCTCCCGCCATACCGGGCGGGATCCACCAACCGCACGTCATGAGGAGACAAACCATGACCGGAACACCCAACGCCTTCCTGCAAACCGACCCGGATGCGCAGGAAACGCAGGAATGGCTGCAGGCACTCGCCGGCGTCATCGAAAACGAAGGCTCCGAACGGGCCCACTTCCTCATCGAGAAGCTGATCGAATCGGCCCGTGAGGACGGCGTCGATATCCCCTACTCCGCCACCACCCAGTACATCAACACCATTCCGGCCGACGCCCAGCCGCGCTACCCCGGCGACCCGGACATGGAAATCAAGCTGCACTCCTACATCCGCTGGAACGCCATGGCGATGGTGGTGCGCGCCAACAAGCACACCAACGTCGGCGGCCACATCGCCTCGTTCGCGTCCGCCGCCGCGCTCTACGACGTCGGCTTCTCCCACTTCTGGCACGCGCCCTCCGCCGACCACGACGGCGACATGATCTACTTCCAGGGCCACTCGGTCCCGGGCGTCTATGCGCGCGCCTTCATGCTCGGCCGCCTGTCCGAAGAGCAGATGGACAACTTCCGCCAGGAAGTCGGCGGCAAGGGCATCTCGTCCTACCCGCATCCCTGGCTGATGCCGGACTTCTGGCAGTTCCCCACGGTGTCGATGGGCCTCGGCCCGCTGCAGGCGATCTACACCGCCCGCTTCACCAAGTACCTCGCCAGCCGCGGCCTGATCGACGCCGCCAAGGCCGACCAGCGCAAGGTCTGGGCCTTCCTCGGCGACGGCGAGACCGACGAGGTCGAATCGCTGGGCGCGATCGGCATGGCCGCGCGTGAAAAGCTCGACAACCTGGTCTTCGTCATCAACTGCAACCTGCAGCGTCTGGACGGCCCGGTGCGCGGCAACGGCAAGATCATCCAGGAGCTGGAAGCCGAATTCCGCGGCGCCGGCTGGAACGTCATCAAGGTCATCTGGGGCACCCACTGGGACGCCCTGCTCCAGCGCGACAAGAAGGGCATCCTCAAGAAGCGCATGATGGAATGCGTGGACGGCGAGTATCAGACCTTCAAGGCCAAGAACGGCGCCTACGTCCGCGAGCACTTCTTCAACACCCCGGAACTCAAGGAACTGGTCGCCGACTGGACCGACGACGAGATCTGGCAACTGAACCGCGGCGGCCACGACCTGTTCAAGATCTTCGCCGCCTACAAGGCCGCCAGCGAGCACAAGGGCCAGCCCACGCTGATCCTCGCCAAGACCATCAAGGGCTTCGGCATGGGCGGCGCCGGTGAGGCGATGAACATCTCGCACCAGCAGAAAAAGCTCGACCTCGACGCCATCCGCCGCTTCCGCGACCGCTTCGGCCTGCCGGTGCCGGACGACCAGCTCGAGAAGCTGCCCTACCTCAAGTTCCCGGAAGACTCCGCGGAATACAAGTACATGATGGAGCGCCGCATGGCGCTGGGCGGCTTCCTGCCGCAGCGCCGCCGCACGGCGGACCCGCTGCCGGTGCCGCCGCTGTCCGCCTTCGAGGCCCTGCTGAAGGCCTCCGGCGAAGGCCGCGAGCTGTCCACCACGATGGCCATCGTGCGCATCATGAACACCCTGTTGAAGGACAAGGGCATCGGCCGCCACATCGTCCCGATCGTGCCGGACGAGTCGCGCACCTTCGGCATGGAAGGCATGTTCCGCCAGTACGGCATCTGGAACCAGCAAGGCCAGAACTACGTGCCGGAAGACCATGACCAGCTGATGTTCTACAAGGAGTCGAAGACCGGCCAGGTGCTGCAGGAAGGCATCAACGAAGCCGGCGCGATGGCCGACTGGATCGCTGCCGGTACGGCCTACAGCGTGCACAACGTGCAGATGGTGCCGTTCTACATCTTCTATTCGATGTTCGGCCTGCAGCGCACCATGGACCTGTGCTGGGCGGCGGCCGACCAGCGCACCCGCGGCTTCATGATCGGCGGCACCGCCGGCCGCACCACGCTGAACGGCGAAGGCCTGCAGCACGAAGACGGCCACAGCCTGCTTCTGGCCAACATGATCCCCAACTGCGTCAGCTACGACCCCACCTTCCAGTACGAAGTGGCGGTGGTGGTGCAGGACGGCATGCGCCGGATGTTCGCCGAGCAGGAGGACGTCTACTACTACATCACGGTGATGAACGAGAACTACGAACATCCCGAGATGCCGGCCGGTGCCGAGCAGGACATCCTCAAGGGCATGTACGCCTTCCGCAAGGGCGCCGAGAAGACCGGCCCGCGCGTGCAGCTGATGGGCTCCGGCACGATCTTCCGCGAGGTGATCGCCGCCGCCGACCTGCTGAAGAACGACTGGGGCGTGGAAGCCGACATCTGGGGCTGCCCGAGCTTCAACGAACTGGCCCGCGACGGCCAGGACGCCGAGCGCTGGAACATGCTGCATCCGCTGGAAGCGCCCAAGCAGTCGCACGTGGCGCAGAAGCTCGCCGGCGCCCAGGGCCCGGTGATCGCCGCCACCGACTACATCCGCCTGTTCGCCGAGCAGATCCGCCCCTTCGTGCCGGGCCGCTACGTCACGCTGGGCACCGACGGCTTCGGCCGCTCCGATACCCGCGAGCAGCTGCGCCACTTCTTCGAGGTGGATCGCCACTGGGTGACGCTGGCCGCGCTCAAGGCGCTCGCCGACGAAGGCACCATCGAACGCGACAAGGTCGCGGCCGCGCTGGTCAAGTACCAGCTCGACCCGAACAAGCCGAACCCGCTGTCCGTCTGAGTGCCGAGGGAGACAAGAACATGAGCCAACTCATTGAAGTGAAGGTTCCGGACATCGGCGATTTCGATTCGGTGCCGGTGATCGAACTGTTCGTGAAGGTCGGCGACACCATCGCCGTCGATGACGCGATCGCCACCCTGGAGTCCGACAAGGCCACCATGGACGTGCCCTCGTCGGCCGCCGGCGTGGTCAAGGAAGTGCTGGTCAAGGTCGGCGACAAGGTGTCGGAAGGTGCGCTGCTGATCAAGGTCGAAGCCGCTGGCGCCGCTGCCGCTGCGCCTGCTGCCGCGGCAGCCGCCCCTGCGCCCGCTCCGGCACCCGCTGCTCCCGCTCCTGCTCCGGCCCCGGCTGGTGCAGCGCCGGCCGCGGCTGGCGGCGTGGTCGACGTGGTGGTGCCCGACATCGGCGACTTCTCCGACGTGCCGGTGATCGAGCTGTTCGTGAAGGTGGGCGACACCATCAAGGTCGATGACGCCATCGCCACGCTGGAATCGGACAAGGCCACCATGGACGTGCCTTCGTCGGCCGCCGGCGTGGTCAAGGAAGTGCTGGTCAAGGTCGGCGACAAGGTGTCGCAGGGCAGCGTGCTGCTGAAGCTGGAAAGCGGCGCTGCCGCTGCGGCGCCGGCCTCTCCCCCTCCCCTTCAAGGGGAGGGTCGGGGTGGGGATGGGGTCAAGCCGGCCTCGAACGTACCCCACCCCCCTCCCAGCCTCCCCCTTGAAGGGGGAGGCGCAAAAACTGCCGCCGCGCCAGCCGCGCCCTCCGCCGTCACCCTCGGCGGCAAGGTACACGCCAGCCCGTCGGTGCGCGCCTTCGCCCGCGAACTCGGCGTCGATCTCGCCCAGGTCAAGGCCACCGGCCCGAAGAACCGCGTCCTCAAGGAAGACGTCGCCGCCTTCATCAAGGGCGCGATGAGCACCGGCGTCGTCCCGGGCAAGACCCCGGCCGCTGCTGCCGGCGCCAGCCTGGGTGGCGGTCTGGATCTGCTGCCGTGGCCCAAGGTCGATTTCGCCAAGTTCGGCGAGGTCGAGGTGAAGCCGCTGTCCCGCATCAAGAAGATCTCCGGCCAGAACCTCGCCCGCAACTGGGTGATGATCCCGGCGGTGACCTATCACGAGGATGCCGACATCACCGATCTGGAAGCCTTCCGCGTCCAGATGAACAAGGAATACGAGAAGTCCGGCAAGAAGCTCACCATGCTCGCCTTCATCATCAAGGCCTCGGTGCGCGCGCTGCAGGAATTCCCGGAGTTCAACACCTCGCTCGACGGTGACAACCTCGTCTACAAGAAGTACTTCAACATCGCCTTCGCGGCCGACACCCCCAACGGCCTGGTCGTGCCGGTGGTGAAAGACGCGGACAAGAAGAGCGTGTTCCAGATCGCCGAGGAAACCGGCGCGCTCGCCAAGAAGGCGCGCGACGGCAAGCTCGGTCCGGCCGACATGTCCGGCGCGTGCTTCACCATCTCGTCGCTGGGCGGCATCGGTGGCACCTACTTCGCGCCCATCGTCAATGCGCCCGAAGTGGCCATCCTCGGTGTGAACAAGTCGGTGATGAAGCCGGTGTGGGACGGCAAACAGTTCGTGCCGCGCCTCACCCTGCCGATGTCGCTGACCGCCGACCACCGCGTGATCGACGGCGCGCTCGCCACCCGCTTCAACGTTTACCTCGCCCAACTGCTGGCCGACTTCCGTCGGGTCATGCTGTAAGGAGATCGCCATGAGCCTCGTTGAAGTGAAGGTTCCGGACATCGGCGATTTCGACTCGGTGCCTGTGATCGAGCTGTTCGTGAAGGTCGGCGACACCATCAAGGTGGACGACGCGATCTGCACGCTCGAATCCGACAAGGCCACGATGGACGTGCCCTCGTCGGCCGCCGGCGTGGTCAAGGAAGTGCTGGTCAAGGTCGGCGACAAGGTCGGCGAAGGCGCGGTGCTGCTGAAGGTCGAGGCGGCCGGCGCCGCCGCCTCTCCCGCTCCCCTTCAAGGGGAGGGTCGGGGCGGGGATGGGGTCAAGCCCGCCTCGGACGTACCCCATCCCCCTCCCAGCCTCCCCCTTGAAGGCGGAGGAGCAAAGGCCGCGCCCGCAGCCGCATCGCACACCGGTGGCGCCGACGCGGAGTACGACATGGTGGTGCTCGGCGCCGGCCCGGGCGGCTATTCCGCCGCCTTCCGCGCCGCCGACCTCGGTCTCAAGACCGCGATCATCGAGCGTTACGCGACGCTGGGCGGGGTATGCCTCAACGTCGGTTGCATCCCGTCCAAGGCGCTGCTGCACGTCGCCGCGGTGATCGAGGAAGCCGAGCATGTCGAAACCGCCGGCATCAAGTTCGCCAAGCCCACGGTCGATGTGGATGCCCTGCGCCGCCACAAGGACGGCGTGATCGGCAAGCTCACCGGCGGTCTGGCGGGCATGGCCAAGGCGCGCAAGGTGGACGTGATCCGCGGTTACGGCAGCTTCCTCGACCCGCATCACCTCGAGGTCGAGGAAACCACCGGCAACGGCCAGGACAAGACCGGCGCGAAGAAGGTGGTGAAGTTCAAGAACTGCATCATCGCCGCAGGCAGTGCCGCGGTGCACCTGCCCTTCATCCCGAAGGATCCGCGCATCGTCGACTCCACCGGCGCACTCGAACTGCGCCAGGTGCCGGGCAAGATGCTGGTCATCGGCGGCGGCATCATCGGCCTCGAAATGGCCACGGTGTATTCCACGCTGGGTGCGCGCATCGACGTCGTCGAAATGCTCGACGGCCTGATGCAGGGCCCGGACCGCGATGCGGTCAAGGTGTGGGAAAAGCAGAACGCCGCCCGCTTCGACAAGGTCATGCTGAAGACCAAGACCGTCGCCGTCGAGGCCAAGGACGATGGCCTGTGGGTCAAGTTCGAAGGCGAAGGCGCGCCCGCGGAGCCGGTCCGCTACGACATGATCCTGCAGTCGGCCGGCCGTTCGCCGAACGGCAAGAAGATCGGCGCGGACAAGGCAGGCGTGATCGTCGGCGAGCGCGGCTTCATCCCGGTCGATGTGCAGATGCGCACCAACGTGCCGCACATCTTCGCCATCGGTGACATCGTCGGCCAGCCCATGCTCGCCCACAAGGCGGTGCATGAAGCTCATGTCGCGGCGGAAGTCGCGGCCGGTCACAAGGCCGCCTTCGACGCCACCGTGATCCCGGGCGTGGCCTACACCCATCCGGAAGTGGCCTGGGTGGGCTACACCGAGGCGCAGGCCAAGTCCGAGGGCAAGAAGGTCGAGGTCGCCAAGTTCCCGTGGGCGGCTTCCGGCCGCGCGATCGCCAACGGCGCCGACTACGGCTTCACCAAGCTGATCTTCGACGCCGAAACGCACCGCGTGATCGGCGGCACCATCGTCGGCCCCTCGGCCGGCGACATGATCGGCGAGGTTTGTCTGGCGATCGAGATGGGCGCCGACGCGGTCGACATCGGCAAGACCATCCACCCCCACCCGACGCTGGGCGAAACGGTGGGCATGGCCGCCGAAGTCGCACACGGCAGCTGCACCGACCTGCCGCCGATGCGCAAGAAGTAAGGCGGCAAGTACGCCCGCGCAGCAAAAAAGAACCGCCCTCGGGCGGTTCTTTTTTGTTGGGCTGCCTCCTCCACGCGCTGCGTCAGGCCACCACGCGGAAGAAGCCGACCAGCTGCTTGAGATTGCCGACGTTGGACTGCACGCCGTCGGCGGCGCGGTCCACCGCGTCGATGCCGGCGGCGCTGCGCTCCACCAGGCCGGAGATCAGCTCCATGTCCTGCGCGATCTGCTCCGAGGCCGTGGAGTGCTCGGCCGAAGCATCCGCAATGTGTCCGGCCAGGCCGGCGACACGGCCGCTGCCCTGCTCGATGCGGCCCATGATGCCGAGGCTGTCGCCGGCGCTGCCGCTCGCCTCGCCGACCAGCCCCGCGGCCTTGTCCATGTCGCCCGCCACTTCGTCGGATACCCGCCGGATTTCGCCGACCATGCTGGCGATGTTGCCGGTGCAGTGGGCCGTGCGCTCGGCGAGTTTGCGCACCTCGTCAGCCACCACCGCGAAGCCGCGGCCGACTTCGCCCGCGCGCGCCGCCTCGATCGCCGCATTGAGCGCGAGCAGGTTGGTCTGGTCGGAAATTTCGCGGATCTCGGCCGAGATCGTCGCCACGCTCTGGATCGAATCCCCCAGCGCGCGCATCGCGCGGTTCGCGCCCTCCACCGCGTCCACGGTACGGCGGGCGGCGCCCACCGTCTGGTTGAGATGGGCCCGCCCTTCGGCCACCAGCGCCAGCGCCTCGTTCGCGGCCTGCGCCGAAGCCTTGGCGCCACCGGCCACCTCGACAACCGCAGCGCTATTCTGCTCGGACGCCGCCGACACCGACAGGATGCGGTCGCGCTGGGCGTCGGCGGCATCCTTGAGCGACTGCACCTCGGCGCGCAACGCGGCGTTCTCCTTGTCGGTCAACGCCGCGGCGAGGCGGATTTCGTCCAGCATCACCTTCAGCCGGCCCTGCATGTACATCAGCGATTCCATCAGCCGCCCCATTTCATCGGACCGGCCGACCGGCAGCGTGCTGGTCAGGTCGCCCTCGGCGATGCGCTCGAAAGCCTTCAGCATGGTCGCCGACTCGGTGATCGAACGCCGCCACAGCGTGGCCACCAATGCCAGCATCCCGGCCAGGCCGAGGCCACCCGCAGCGATCAGGGCATAAGCCCACGCCCCCGCGTCCAGCGTCAGTCCCGCGAACACCAGCAACAGCGCGAGGCTGCTGCCGAGACCGCCGAGCGCGCACAGCATCGCCGCGCTCGACAGCGCGCGGCGCACCGGCATGTCGAGGTTACGGTAGCGCGCCTGCTTGCGCCGCATCGCCTCGTAAAGCGCCTCCTCCGCCTGCACCCGCTCCCGCGGGGCCTCGCTGCGCAGGCTCATGAAACCGACGTTGCGGCCGTTCTGACGGACCGGAATCGTCAGCGCGGTCGACCATGCGACGCCGCCATCGCGATGCTTGAGCTTGGAGAGGCCCAGCCAGGGCCGCCCCGACGAGGTTGTACCGCGCACGTCGGCGAGCAGTTCCTGCGGCACGTCGGGATGGGCGATCTCCTTGATGCTGCTGCCGATCAACGCCTCGCGCGTGCTGCCGACCATCTCGGCGCAGGCCTCGTTCGCGTAGGTGATCTTGAAGTCCATGTCGTACTTGAGCACGACCAGCTTCCCGCGGGGGAAAGCATGTTCCCGCGTAGTGGCTGACTTGTTGTCGATCATGCTGTTCTCTCGTCGGTGATGCCGTTGGGGGAGTTTTCTTATTAACGACCTCGTCTTTTTATTTATTAATCGTTTACGTGTCAAACACTTTGACATGAAGCGTCAAGGGCAAAAAAGAAGCCCCGCACCGCTGCGCGGTACGGGGCTTGTCTGCGAATGAGGCCCGATGAGGGCCGGGGAGGCGTCAGCTTGCCGGCCGCAGCACCTCGAGGCCGCCCATGTACGGCACCAGCGCCTTGGGTACGACGATGGAGCCGTCCGCCTGCTGGTAGTTTTCCAGCACCGCGACCAGCGTACGGCCGACCGCGAGGCCGGAGCCGTTGAGCGTATGCACCAGTTCGTTCTTGCCCTGCGCGGTCTTGAAGCGGGCCTGCATCCGGCGCGCCTGGAAGGCTTCGCAGTTGGAGCAGCTGGAGATTTCCCGATAGGTGTTCTGCGCCGGCAGCCAGACTTCGAGGTCATAGGTCTTGGCCGCGGAGAAGCCCATGTCGCCAGTGCACAGCGTGATGACGCGATACGGTAGTTCAAGCTTCTGCAGGATCGCCTCGGCATGGCCGACCATCTCTTCCAGCGCCGCATTGCTGGTATCCGGATGGACGATCTGCACCATCTCCACCTTGTCGAACTGGTGCTGGCGGATCATGCCGCGCGTGTCGCGCCCGGCGCTGCCCGCCTCGGAACGGAAGCAGGGGCTGTGCGCGGTGAGCTTGATCGGCAGCGCATCGGCCGCGAGGATTTGCTCGCGCACGGTGTTGGTCAGCGGGATCTCGGAGGTCGAGATCAGGTACTGCTCACCGCCCTCCTCGTCGCCGCCGCGCAGCACCCAGAACATGTCTTCCTTGAACTTGGGCAGCTGGCCGGTGCCGACCAGCACCTCGCGGTTGACGATGTAGGGTGCGTAGCACTCGGTGTAGCCATGCTCCAATGTCTGGGTGTCGAGCATGAACTGCGCGAGCGCGCGGTGCAGGCGGGCGATCTGGCCGCGCATGAAGGTGAAGCGCGAGCCGGACAGCTTGGCGCCGGTATCGAAATCGAGCCCGAGCGTGGCGCCGAGATCGACGTGATCCTTCACCTCGAAGTCGAAGCTGCGCGGCGTGCCCCAGCGCCGCACCTCGACATTGCCGGTTTCGTCCTCACCCACCGGCACGCCTTCCTGCGGCAGGTTGGGCAGGCCGGCCAGGAAGGCGTTGAGCTTTTCCAGCACCACCGGCAAGGCCTGCTCGCAGGCCTTCAGTTCGTCGCCGAGCTGGCCGACTTCAGCCATCACCGCGGAGGCATCCTCACCCTTTCCCTTGAGGATGCCGATCTGCTTGGACAGCGCATTGCGCTTGGCCTGAAGCTCCTGCGTGCGGGTCTGCAACTGCTTGCGTTCGTCTTCGAGCGCGGTGAAGGCCCCGCTGTCGAGCGTGACGCCGCGCAGCGCCAGGCGCTCGGCCACCTGGGACAGTTGGCCGCGGAGGAGTTGGATATCGAGCATGCTTGTTTTCCTGAAAGGTTTTGCGATCAGTGCGTTAGGCGCAGAAGTGACGACGAATTCTAGCTAGAACGTCCAGGTCACTGGTTTGACAGTCCAAACGACTCGCCGGAAGCACTTCCGCAGTGCACAAATTAATATTTAAAAACAATCACTTGAACACAAAGTCGGGGGAATTTTCTTCTTGCTATCGAGTCTGCGTGACTTAAGCTGGGAGAGTGCCCAGCGCTGCGACAGACAGCCCCTGCACGCGACAAAGGAGGAATACAGCATGCTATCTATTCGCGATTGCCTCGACTACTGCGATTTGACCGAAGATGAAGTGTCCCTGATCGCCGAACACGAAGGCATTCCCGATGTTGCCGCAGCCCAGGTGGCGTGTGGCCTGGTCCAGACGCCGGAAGGTGTGCTGGTACTGACCAACTACATGCGCGATCTGATCGAGCGTGCCACCGAACGCGGCGATACGGAGAAAGCCGAACGCGCCAAGTCGCTGTGCGCGCGGTTCATGGAAGACCATCCACTCCCGCACTGATCCGCGGGGGGCCGGGCGACCCGCAGCCCGGCCGTCCTTCACCCCCGTTCCCCCTTCGCCGTACCCTCACGGGCGCCCGCCTGGCGGTCGAGTTCGCGCAGATGCGCGAGTTTGTCCGCGATGCGGGCTTCAAGCCCGCGCGGCGTGGGCTGGTACCAGCCGGGAGGCGACATGCCTTCCGGCAGATAGCTTTCGCCCGCTGCATAGGCGTCCGGTTCGTCGTGCGCGTAGCGGTAGGTCTGGCCGTAGCCGAGTTCCTTCATCAGCCGGGTCGGGGCATTGCGCAGATGCAGCGGCACCGGCCGGGAGCCATCCTTGGCGATGAACTGGCGCGCGGCGTTGTAGGCCTTGTACACCGCGTTCGATTTCGCCGCGCAGGCCAGGAACACGGTCGCTTCGGCCAGCGCCAGTTCCCCTTCCGGTGAGCCCAGGCGTTCGTAGGTTTCGCACGCGTTGAGCGCGATTTCGAGCGCACGCGGGTCGGCCAGCCCGATGTCTTCCACCGCCATGCGCACCAGCCGGCGCCCGAGGTAGTGGGCGTCGGCGCCGCCGTCGAGCATGCGGCACAGCCAGTACAGCGCCGCATCCGGATTGGAGCCGCGCACGGACTTGTGCAGGGCGGAGATCTGGTCGTAGAAGGCCTCGCCGCCCTTGTCGAAGCGGCGCAGGTCGCGTGACAGCGCCTCGTCGACGAAGTCCGCGGTGACCGGCGCCACGCCGGCCGTTTCCGCCGCCACCTGGATCTGCTCGATCAGGTTCATCAGGCGGCGAGCGTCGCCGTCGGCGAAGCCGATCATCCGTTCGCGCGCCGCCTCCTCGAACACGAGGTCTGGACAGGCGAGGCTGCGTGCGCGCTCGAACAGACCTTGCATGGCCTCGGTGTCGAGCGGCTCCAGCACATACACCGCAGCGCGGGACAGCAGCGCCGAATTGACCTCGAACGAGGGGTTCTCGGTGGTCGCGCCGATAAAGGTGACCAGGCCCTGTTCGACATAGGGCAGAAAGGCGTCCTGCTGGGCCTTGTTGAACCGATGCACTTCATCGACGAACAGGATGGTGTGGCGGCCCCGCGCCTTCGCGGCCTGCGCCTGCACGATCGCCTCGCGGATGTCCTTCACGCCCGAAAACACCGCCGACAGCGCAACGAACTCGGCATCAAAGCCTTTCGCCATCAACCGCGCCAGCGTGGTCTTGCCCACACCGGGCGGCCCCCACAGGATCATCGAGTGCGG
Organism: Azoarcus olearius; assembly: GCF_001682385.1. Lineage (NCBI taxonomy): Bacteria > Pseudomonadati > Pseudomonadota > Betaproteobacteria > Rhodocyclales > Zoogloeaceae > Azoarcus > Azoarcus olearius. The sequence goes on along the minus strand of NZ_CP016210.1, from coordinate 1,573,893 downwards.
TTTGCCCGACGCAAAGGCGAGCCGCAAAGGCTTGCCCGGGCCGAGCAGGTGCGCCTGCCCGGCGACTTCGTCGAGGGTGCCCGGGCGCATCCGCTCCGCCAGCGGCACCCGTTGCGGCTCAACCGAATCGAACAGATCGGCCATTGCTGAACCGGTCAGCGCCGCGGCGCGCGCGCCGGCGCGACGTCGTCGCCGATGACATCGGCACCCGCGGGCGGCACGAAGCGGAAGCGCGCCGGATCGAGCGCCGGATTGGCAACCAGCCGGGTAAAGACGATCACGGTGGCCTGACCGAAGCTGTCGCGCATTTCCATGCGTCGCAACTGGCCGGCGTACAAGCCCAGGCGCAGATTTTCGAAGCCGCTTTCCGGCTTGCGCGGACGCGCCTCCACCCAGGCCAGCCCTTCCGCGCTGCCACCGTCCGACAGTTCGAAGTTCTGTTCGAGGTCGCTGCCGCCGAACAGGATTGCAGCCGGCGTCGCGCCAAGCGCATCGCCCAGCCGCTTCACCGTGACCTGGTTGAGGTCCTTGTCCCACGACCACAGCTTTTCGCCGTCGCCGACGAGCAGTTGCTGGTAGGGCAGTTCGTACTGCCAGCGGAACTTGCCCGGCCGCGAGAAGGCAAAGCTGCCTTCAGACTGCTGCGGCTTGCGCCCCGACTTGGCGGTGACCACCTGTTCAAAACTGCCTTCGGCACTCCGCGTGGCGGTCACGAACTGGCGCAGTTGATCCACACCGTCCGCGGCGACCGCGCAGCGCGTGCCGAAGGCCAGGGCGGCGCAAACGACCAGCGCCCCCCAATGACCGGCATTCATCCCCAGGACGCGCTTCATTCGGCCTCCTTCGCCGGCACGATGACTTCACGATTGCCGTTACTGCCCATGGGCGACACCAGCCCCGCGCGCTCCATCTGTTCGATGAGGCGTGCCGAGCGGTTGTAACCGATACGCAGGTGGCGTTGCACCAGCGAGATCGACGGCCGCCGCGTTTTCAGCACCACCTCGACTGCCTGGTCGTAGAGCGGATCGGCCTCGCCGTCGCCATCCTCACCGCCCGCCCCGGCGAGCGCCTCGAGGTCGTCCTCGGGCGCGGCAAGGATGCCGTCGATGTAGTCCGGCGGGCCGACGCGCTTGAGGTGGTCGACCACCTTGTGCACTTCCTCGTCGGCCACGAAGGCGCCATGCACCCGCACCGGCAGGCCCGTGCCCGGCGCGAGATAGAGCATGTCGCCCATGCCGAGCAGGGTCTCCGCCCCCATCTGGTCGAGGATGGTGCGCGAGTCGATCTTGCTCGACACCTGGAAGGCGATGCGGGTGGGGACGTTGGCCTTGATCAGGCCGGTGATGACATCCACCGACGGCCGCTGGGTGGCGAGGATGAGATGGATGCCGGCCGCGCGCGCCTTCTGCGCCAGACGGGCGATGAGCTCTTCGACCTTCTTGCCGACCACCATCATCATGTCGGCGAGTTCATCCACCACCACCACGATATAGGGCAGCGTCTCCAGCGGCTCCGGATTGTCCGGATTGATCGCAAACGGATTGGTCAGCGGTGCCTCAGCCTTCCGCGCCTCCAGCACGGCCTTGTTGAACCCGGCCAGGTTGCGCACGCCGACGGCCGCCATCAGCTTGTAGCGCTTTTCCATTTCTGCGACGCACCAGTTGAGCGCGTTGGCCGCGTGCTTCATGTCGGTGACCACCGGGGCCAGCAGGTGCGGAATGCCTTCGTAGATCGACAGTTCCAGCATCTTCGGGTCGACCATGATCATCCGCACCCGCTCGGGTTCGCTCTTGTAGAGCAGCGACAGGATCATGGCGTTGATGCCCACCGATTTGCCGGAGCCGGTGGTACCGGCCACCAGCAGATGCGGCATCTTGGCGAGGTCGGCCACCACCGGCTGGCCGCCGATGTCCTTGCCGAGCACGACCGTGAGCGGCGACGCCATGTCGTGATAAGCCTTGGAGCCGACGATTTCCGACAGGCGCACCGTCTGGCGCTTGGGATTGGGCAGTTCCAGCGCCATGCACGATTTGCCCGGCACCGTTTCGACCACCCGCACCGACACCAGCGACAGCGCGCGGGCCAGATCCTTGGCGAGGTTGACCACCTGGCTGCCCTTCACGCCGGTGGCCGGTTCGATTTCGTAGCGGGTAATCACCGGGCCCGGATAGGCGGCCAGCACCTTGACCTCGACGCCGAAGTCGCCGAGCTTGGTTTCGATCAGCCGCGAGGTGAATTCGAGCGACTCGGCCGACGGCGGCTCGATATCGCCCGAGGCAGGGTCGAGCAGGCTGAGCGGGGGGATCGCACCTTCGACCGCGTCGGTGAAGAGCGTCTGCTGGCGCTCCTTCTCCACCCGCTCGGACTTCTGCACCACGGTGACGGCGGGTTCGATGCGCAGCGGCGCGGCGGGCGCCTGTTCGGTCTTCTTGCGCCGCGTCTCCACCACCGCCTCGCGCTTTTCGGCCACCTGGCGCCCGGCCTTCCGGTCCAGCCAGCGGTAGTAGGCCTGCTGGGCGCCAGCCACCGCCTGCTCGATCGCCAGCCCCACCCGCTCCACCGCCGCGAGCCAGGACACACCGGTAAACAGCGACAGCCCGGACGCCATCAGCGCGAGCAACATCAGTGTGCCGCCGGTGTAGCCAAGATAGCGCTGCACGAGTTGACCGAACTCCATGCCGAGCAGCCCGCCCGGGCTGAGCGGCACCGCGACGCCGTGCGAATGGAAGCGGAGGTGCTCGAGCGCGCTGCTGGTGACGAGCACGCTGAAAAAGCCGACGAGCACGAAGAAAAACGAACGGCGGTCGAGCGTCAGCTGGTTCTTCAGCCGGCGAAAGCCCCACATCAGGCTATAGCCGAGGAACACCACCCACCACCACGCCGAGATACCGAACAGGTATAGCAGCAGGTCGGCCAGCCAGGCACCGAAGCGCCCGCCGGGATTGGCCACGCGCGCCACCTCGGCGGCGTGCGACCAACCGGGGTCGGCCTTGTTGTAGCCGATGAGCACCAAGCCGACGTACAGCGACATCACGCCGAGAATGAGCCAGCGCGCCTCCTGCAACAGCAGCGAAATCTTTTCCGGCAGGGGCTGGGAACGGGACGAACGAGGCAACATCGGCGGGGGCAACCTGAGGCGGACAACTGCAAAAAACAACAGGTGGGATTATATGCGATCACCCCACCTGCCCGGCCGCGGTTTGCCCTTGCTCACAATCCGCGGGACAGCGGCGGCGCGAATGCGCGCCCCTGCCCGCGCAGCCCGGTCAGACCTCGTTGAGGCGGTCGAGCAGGATGATGCCCTGAGGGGTTTCCTCGATCAGGCCTTCCTGGCCGAGATCCTTCATCACCCGGCTGACCATCTCCCGGGAAGCGCCGATCATCTTGGCAATGTCCTGCTTGGAGATCTTGCGCACCACCATGGTCTTGCCGTTCACGTCTTCCGACATGTCGATCAACAGCCGCGCGACGCGGCCATAGACGTCCATCAGAGCGAGGCTCTCGATCTTGCGGTCGGCGTTGCGCAGGCGCTCGGCGAGGTTGGACATGATGCGCCACGCGATCTCGAAGTTCTCCTGCATGATCTGGCGGAAGTCCTGCTTCGCGATCATCACCAGGTCGGCCGGCACCACCGCGATCACGGAAGCCGAGCGGGGCTGCTCGCCGAACATGCCCATCTCGCCGAAAAGCTCGCCCTGGCCGAGGATGGACAGGATCACTTCGCGGCCGTCCTCGTCGCTGACGACGACCTTGAGATTGCCGGTAAGGACGAAATAAACGTAGTCGGTGCGATCGCCGGCCCGGACGACGGCCTGGCCGCGCGGGATCCGGCGCATCATCGAAACACGGGCCACGTTGCCGAGCACCTCGTCGGACAAACCCTGGAACAAGGGAAAGGTCTTGAGCGCGATCGTCGAAACAGCGGTCGGCTGGCTCATAGGTTCTCCGGGCAAATCGAAGCAAACGAAGGTGGAAACGTAATGCGACGCGGCCGTCGCGGTCAATTTGGACGAAAGTATAAACGAATAAACACGGCCTTCCTTCCCAAATCCGGCGGGTGGTTATAGGGGGATTAACGCGCGCTATCGCCGCGATTGGCGGGCCGAAAGTACCGCTCCGCTATAATTGCGGCCGACGCCGACTCACACCCCCACATCTCGGAAGCTGCCATGACGACAAAACACGCCCGCCTCCTCATCCTCGGCTCCGGTCCCGCCGGCTACACCGCCGCGGTCTATGCCGCCCGGGCCAACCTCAAGCCGGTGCTGGTCACCGGTCTTGCCCAGGGCGGGCAACTGATGACCACCACCGAGGTGGATAACTGGCCCGCCGACGCCGACGGCGTGCAAGGCCCCGAGCTGATGGAGCGCTTTCAGAAGCACGCGGAGCGCTTCAACACCGAGATGATCTTCGACCACATCCACACGGTACAGCTCCAGCAGCGCCCGTTCCGCCTTATCGGCGACGCCGGTGAATACACCTGCGACGCGCTGATCATCGCCACCGGCGCAACGGCCAAGTACCTTGGCCTGCCGTCGGAAGAAAAGTTCGCCGGGCGCGGCGTCTCGGCGTGCGCCACCTGCGACGGCTTCTTCTACCGCAACCAGGACGTCGCGGTGATCGGCGGCGGCAATACCGCCGTGGAAGAAGCGCTGTACCTCGCCAATATTGCGAAGAAGGTGACCGTTGTGCACCGGCGCGAGAAGTTCCGGGCCGAGAAGATCCTGATCGACAAGCTGATGGAGAAGGTCGAGGCGGGCAAGATCGAGCTGGTCCTGAACGCGACGCTGGACGAGGTGCTGGGCGACAACACCGGCGTCACCGGCATGCGCGTCCGGAACGAATCCGGCGCCACGCAGGACATCGCACTGCAGGGTGTCTTCATCGCCATCGGCCACAAGCCGAACACCGACATCTTCAAGGGCCAGCTGGAGATGGACGAAACCGGCTACCTGATCACCCAGGGCGGCCGCAACGGCAATGCCACCCAGACCAACATCGCGGGGGTGTTCGCGGCAGGCGACGTGCAGGACCACATCTATCGCCAGGCCGTCACCTCGGCAGGCTCGGGCTGCATGGCGGCGCTGGATGCGGAACGCTATCTCGACGCGCTGAGCTGAGTCTGTCCTGCCGCCATGGCGCGCCGCCCCAAGGATGCTTCCAGCACCGCTGCCGAAAAGGGCGGAGCGCGGCGCGACCATCCCTTTCAGGCCCTTGCGTCGCTGCGCGGCAAGGGGCGGCCCACAGGCCGCCCCGCTGCAAGTACGCCCGCCGCGCGCGCGCAACGCGCCGAGGCTAATGCGCAGGACGCGGGCGCGGAGGACGATACCGCGCTGTTTCGTGCCGCGGTACGCGATGCAGCGCCGATCCGCGACGGCGGTCGCAAGGAGATCGAGGCGCCGCGGCCAGAGCCGGTCGTTCGCCCCCGCGAGGTCGAACCGGAGCCGGACCACGCAGTGCGTCCACGCCGCGGTCTCGACCCGCTCGCCGAAGCCTACGCGGACGTCACCCCGTTGCGGGACGCTAACCGGGTAGCCCTCGGTCCGGCGCCGTCGCGTCACGGCCGCGCGACAACCGACCCCGGCGCGGCGTTCATTGCAACCGGCACTCCCACGTTCGTGCTTCCGCCCGATCTCGACGAGCACGCCGATCCGGCCGCGGTGTTCCGCCATGTCGTTGCAGGGGCTCAGCCGCTCGACCAGCGCAACCGGGTGGAACTCGAACGCCCGCGCCCTGCGCCGGCTCCGTTGAAACGCGAAGCGGACGAACGCTCCGCGCTGGATGAATCGCTGGAAGCGCCGCTGACCTTCGAAGACCGGCTGGACATGGGGGATGAAGCGGCCTTCCTGCGGCCGGGACTACCCCGCCGCGTGCTGAGCGACCTGCGCCGCGGACGCTGGGTGCTGCAGGGAGAAATCGACCTTCACGGCTGCACGCGCGAACAGGCCCGCGACACCCTTGCCAGCTTTCTCGGCAGCGCACTGCAGCAGGGCAAACGCTGCGTCCGGGTCATCCACGGCAAGGGCCTCGGCTCTCCCGGCAAGGTGTCCATCCTCAAGCAGTTGTCGCGTGGATGGCTGGCGCAACGGGAAGAAATCCTGGCGTTCTGCCAGGCGGGTCCGTATGACGGCGGGGGCGGCGCGTTGCTGGTCCTGCTGAGGGGACCGGGCGCTACGCGCCGCGCTTGAACGGCCCGGCGCAGCGCCGGGCCCCTGGTTCAGATTGCGGCTTCGTTGGTTTCGCCGGTGCGGATGCGCACCACCTGCTCCACCGGCGTCACGAAGATCTTGCCGTCGCCGATCTTGCCGGTCTGGGCGGCCTTGATGACGGCGTCCATGGTCTGCTCGACCATGTCGTCGGCAACCACGACCTCGACCTTGATCTTGGGCAGGAAATCCACGACGTATTCGGCGCCGCGATAGAGTTCGGTGTGCCCTTTCTGGCGCCCGAAACCCTTCACCTCGGTCACGGTGAGGCCGGCGATACCGACCTCGGAGAGCGCTTCACGTACTTCGTCCAGCTTGAACGGCTTGATGATGGCTTCGATCTTCTTCATGGGAGTCTCCGGTGGGCTTGCACCGCCCCGTCGGGCGCAGTGTCGTCGTTCAGAATTCGTCTTGATAGCGTGATGTTATCGGATAACGCCAGTCCCTGCCGAAGCCGCGCTGTGTCACCCGGATACCCACCGGCGCCTGGCGCCGCTTGTATTCGTTGCGCTTGAGCATGGCCACCGTGCGCCGAACGTCGGCCTCCGGCAGACCGCGGGCGATGATCTCGCGCGGCGACTCATCGTGTTCCATGTAGGCCTGGATGATCGCGTCGAGCACTTCGTAAGGCGGAAGACTGTCCTGATCCTTCTGGTCCGGCTTCAGTTCGGCCGAAGGCGGCCGGTCGATGATGTTCTGCGGAATGACCTCGCCCACGCTGTTGCGCCAGGCCGCGAGGCGATAGACCGTGGTCTTGTAGAGGTCCTTCAGCACCGCAAAGCCGCCCGCCATGTCGCCGTACAGCGTGGCGTAACCGGTGGCCATCTCGCTCTTGTTGCCGGTGGTGAGCACGATCGCCCCGGTCTTGTTGGACAGCGCCATCAGGATCATGCCGCGGATGCGGCTCTGGAGATTCTCTTCGGTCGTGTCGGCCGCGAGGCCGGCGAACTGCGGCGCGAGCAGGTCAGCGAACACATTCATCGCCGGCTCGATCGCGATCTCGTCGTAGCGCACGCCCAGGCGCTTCACCATCTCGCGGGAATCATCAAGGCTCATCTGGGCCGTATAGGGCGACGGCATCATCACCGCGCGCACGCGCTCCGCACCCAGCGCATCCACGGCCACCGCCAGCGTGAGCGCGGAGTCGATTCCGCCGGACAGGCCGATGATCGCGCCGGGAAAGCCGTTCTTGCCGAGGTAATCGCGCACCCCGCAGACGAGCGCGGCGTAGATATCGGCCTCGGTGCCCTTGGGCGCCGCGTGCCCCCCGCCGCTCCAGCGCCCCTGCTCGAAACGCAGCACGTCGATGCACGCTGCAAACGCCTCGGACTGGTAGGCCACCGTGCCGTCACGGTCGAGGGCGAAGGAGGCGCCGTCGAAAACGAGTTCGTCCTGGCCGCCGACCATGTTGCAGTAAAGCACCGGCAACCGGGTTTCCCGCACCCGATCGCGCAGGACGGCGTAGCGCAATTGCTGCTTGTCGATATGGAAGGGAGACGCGTTGAGCGACACCAGCACTTCGGCCCCCGCCGCTCGCGCGACCTCCGCGGGACCTGACTCCCACACGTCGGCACAGATGTTCACGCCGATCCGCACCCCGCCATGCTCGAAAACGCAGGGGGCGACACCGGATTCGAAATAGCGCTCCTCGTCGAAGACCTCGTAATTGGGCAGCAGGTGCTTGTGGTAGGTCGCGATCACCTCGCCATCCCGGATCACGGACGCGGCGTTGTAATACACCCCGCCGCGCTCGGTGGGATGGCCGAGCACCAGGCAGAAGTCGCGACAATGCCCGGCAATGCGGCGCACCTCACGCGCGCAGCCGCGATAGAAATCCGGGCGTAGCAGCAGATCCTCGGGGGGATAGCCGGACAGCGCGAGTTCAGGGGTAATCAGCAGGCCGGCGCCGCGCTCGCGCGCGGTGGCAATGGCTTCGATGATGCGGTCGGCGTTGCCGACGAGATCGCCCACGGTGAAGTTCAACTGGGCGACGGCAATGGAAAGCGCGGTATTCATGACCTCAACTATATCGTTTCGGCAGCGCCCGGTCAGGGGGCACGGTCGCACCACGGCCAGCCGGCCGGGCGGCATTTCCACGACGAGCCGCCCAAGCGGACCCTCCTGCATTGCACAATAGTGCCGCCGCGCCCAACTTTCCAATGCGTCCCGGACCCGCCATGACGACCTCGAACGGCTTTCACCTGACGAACCGCCTTGCCGACCTCGATGAACAGGAATGGGACGCGCTGACGGACGGCCAGGTCACGCTCTCCTATGCCTACCTCGACACGCTAGAGCGCACCGGTTGCGTAGGCGATGGCACCGGCTGGATTCCACGGCACGCGGTGCTGCGGCGCAACCAGACCCTAGTCGCGGCCCTGCCGATGTACGTCAAGCATCACTCCTACGGCGAATACGTATTCGACTGGGCCTGGGCCAATGCCTACCGGCAACACGGCCTCGACTACTACCCCAAGTGGCTGGCGGCGGTGCCGTTTACGCCGGTGCCCGGCGCTCGCCTGCTGGGCCGGAACACGGCCGACCGGCGCCTGCTGCTGGCGGACGTCGTCGCGCTCGCGGCGCGCAGCGGACTTTCCTCGCTTCACGTCCTGTTTCCTGATGAAGACGAAGGGCGCTGGATGCAGGAGGCGGGGCTGTCCCTGCGGCAGGGCGTCCAGTTCCACTGGCAGAACGCCGGCTACCCGGATTTCGAGGCCTTTCTGGCCACCCTGAACCACGACAAACGAAAGAAGATCCGCCAGGAACGACGCAAGGCGGCCACGCACGGACTGCGTTTGCGCTGGCTGGATGGATACACCGCGAGCGACGGGGACTGGGCATTCTTCTACCGCTGCTACACCACCACTTACGCGTTGCACCGCTCCACGCCGTATCTCACCGACGAGTTCTTCACGGAACTGGCACGCCGCAGCCCCGCCAGCGTGCGCCTGCTGCTGGCTGAACGCGACGAAGGGCCGGTGGCCGGCGCCTTCTTCCTGTGCGACCGCCATGCGCTGTACGGCCGCTACTGGGGGGCAACAAGCGCGCTCCCCTTCCTGCACTTCGAGTTGTGCTACTACCAGGCCATCGAGTACTGCATTGCGCACGGACTGGCGCGCTTCGAAGGCGGCGCGCAGGGAGAACACAAGCTGTCGCGCGGCTTGCTGCCAACGCCGACGCGCTCGGCGCACTGGATCGCCGATCCGCGCTTTCGCGACGCCGTGGACCGCTTTCTGGAGCGCGAACGCGAAGGCATCGGCTTCTACCTCGATGAACTCGCCGAACGCTCGCCATTCCGGAAATCCGCGGGCTGAAAAAGAAAGGCCCGCACGCGGCGGGCCTCGACCTGCGCTACCGGCACCCGGTGCCGGTGCGGCGCCGGCGGATTACTTCGCGGCCTTGGCGAGACCGTCGAGGATTTCCTGCTTGGCCTCGTCAACCGTGCCCCAGCCCAGCACCTTGACCCACTTGCCCGGCTCCAGGTCCTTGTAGTGCTCGAAGAAGTGCACCGTCTGCTTCATCAGCAGTTCCGGCAGGTCTTCGGTGGTCTGCACCTTGTCGTACAGCGGGGTCAGCTTGGACACCGGCACGGCCACCACCTTGGCATCGACGCCGCCGTCGTCTTCCATCTTCAGCACGCCGACCGGACGGCAGCGGATCACCACGCCCGGCTGCAGCGGGAAGGGGGTGACGACCAGCACGTCCACCGGATCGCCGTCGCCAGCGATGGTGTGCGGCACATAGCCGTAGTTGAGCGGATAGCGCATCGAGGTGCCCATGAAGCGGTCGACGAAAACCGCGCCGCTATCCTTGTCCACCTCGAACTTGATCGGATCGCCCTGTGCGGAGATCTCGATGATGACATTGATATCGTTCGGCACATCCTTGCCGGCTTTGACGAGATCGAAACCCATTTGCCCCTCCCATGGAAAAAGTCGGCGGATTATAAAAGGAAATCGTGATCCGATCGCGACCGCGGCCCGGCGCCGGAAACGGTGCGCTCGCACGTGCCAGAGTCGCAGGCGCACTTCCCTTGGGGCGACGACACTGGCCTGCATATTACAAAGGTCGTATTCTTGCGACCTTTGACAATCCGGCGCGCCGCGCCGCGAGGCTAGCACCCTGAACCACCCACGCCCCTTTCAGCTCAATGAGAACAACCTGCCGCGGATGCTCACCGCCGGCATGCTGCTTCTCATCCTGCTGATGACGGCCACGGTGGGCCTGCTGTCCACGCTGCAGGACAGGCGCGATCTGGAAAAGCGCCTGGTAACGCGCGAGGCCGAAACCCTCGCCAGCCACGAGGCCCATCTGCGCAACCAGCTGGCGGGGCTGGCGGATTACCTGGAGTTTCAGCGGGCGCGCAGCGAGGAACGCGCGCGCCAGATCGTGCGCGAACAGGTCGACATCGTCTTCCGGATGGCCGAAGCGATCTACGAACGCGAGCACGGCCGGCTGTCCGACGCGCACATCCGCCAGCTCATCATCGAGGCCATCCGTCCGCTGCGCTTTCTCGACGGCCGCGGCTACTACTTCATCGATACCACCGACGGCCACTGCGTCCTGCTGCCGATCGCGCCGCAGCTTGAAGGCAGCTCGCTGTGGGACAACCGCGACGATACCGGGCATTACGTGATGCGCGGACTGGCCGAGGCGGCGAACAATCCGGCCGGCGCCGGTTTCTCCCGCTACCGCTGGTACAGCCCGGACAATCCCCGCCAGATGCAGGAGAAGATCGCCTACGTGCGCCGCTTCGAACCCTTCGACTGGATCATCGGCGCCGGCGAGTATCTCTACCAGATCGAAGCCGACCTGCAGGCCGAGGCGCTCAAGCGGATCGGGGCGATCAGCTTTCACCCGGACGGCGTGATCGGAGTGACGACGGCGGACGGCCGCATCCTGGTAGAACCCAACCTGCTTGCCCAGCCCAGCGCGCGCCACGCCGGCCTCCCCGAGCAACCCGCGGTGCCCTGGACCGCCGCCGCACGGGAGGTGATCCAGCGCAACGGCGGCGGGCGCTTGCAGTTCTCGCTGCCCGGGCCGGACGGCCGCGCACAGCGGCGATTGGGGTACGCCGTCGAACATGCGGGCTGGCAGTGGTATCTCGTTGCCAGCGTCGGTCTTGACGGGCTGGACGCGGCGCTGGAGCACGAACGCGACGAAGTCCGCAACACCGCCCGACATCGCCTGGAGTTCACCCTGCTGCTGCTTGCCGTGGCGTCCACCGTCGCGGTGATCGTCAGCCTGGCATTCTCGAGCTGGATCGGGCGCCGCTTTGCCAGCTACAGGGGCGAGATCGCCCAGCGCAATGCGGCTCTCGAAGCCAAGAACCGCGAGCTTCAGCTCGCCGCGCGGGTCTTCGAATGCGGCAACGAGGCGATGATGGTGCTCGATGCCGACCACCGCTTCATCACGGTGAATTCCGCCTGCGCGCAACTTGCCGGACTGGACGCCGCCGCGCTGCGCGGTCGCCCTGCTGCGCAACTGTTGAACGACCACGACGGCGCAGGCTGGGAACGCATCGCCAGGGAACTGGCTGAACAAGGCGCCTGGAGCGGGGAGGTCACCGTCCGGCGTGAGGACGGCCCGACGCTGCCGGCGCAGCTTTCAGTGAGTGCCGTGCTCAACAGCGCCGGCAGGGCCACCCACTACGTTGGCGCCCTCACCGACATGAGCGCCCACAAGCAGACCGAGGCCTTGCTGCGCCACATGGCCGAATACGACGCCTTGACCGACCTGCCGAACCGGTCCCTGCTGCACGACCGCGCCCGCGCTGCGATCCAGGGCGCCGCCCGCACCGACCGTCTTGCGGCGCTGCTGTTCATCGATCTGGACAGGTTCAAGAACGTCAACGATTCGCTCGGCCACAGCGTCGGCGATGCATTGCTGCGCCAAGCCGCCAAACGCCTCGCTAGCCTGCTCCATGGCGGCGACACCATCGCCCGCCCCGGTGGCGATGAATTCGTGATGCTGCTTACCGAAATCACCGACCGCGCTGTCGCAGCCAACCGTGCGGCCCAGATCATCGACGCGTTCTCGACACCCTTCCGCGTCGAGCACTACGAATTGTCAGTCACGCCGAGCATCGGTATCGCGATCGCGCCCGATGATGGAGTGGACGCCGACACGCTGCTGCGCAATGCCGATGCGGCGATGTATCACGCCAAGGAATCGGGCCGGAACACCTACCGCTTCTTCACCGATGAAATGAGCCTGCGGGTCCGCGAGCGGCTCGAACTTGAGAATCTGCTGCGGCAGGCGATGAGCCGCGACGAATTCGAGGTTTTCTACCAACCGCAGTTCGGCCTGTCGGACCATCGCATCCTCGGCTGCGAGGCCTTGGTGCGCTGGCGCCATCCCGAACGCGGACTGATTGCGCCCGAGCGCTTCATTCCGCTGGCCGAAGACACCGGCCTCATCGTCGCGATCGGACGCCGGGTACTGGAAACCGCGTGCCACACTGCCCAAGGCTGGCGGGCAGCCGGGCTGGGCGATATCCCGGTCGCAGTCAACGCCTCGCCGGTCCAGATCCATCACGGCAACTTCGCTGAAACGGTGGCCGAGGTGCTGGCTGAAACCGGGCTGCCGGCGCGACTGCTCGAGATTGAACTCACCGAGTCGACCCTGATGGCCGACGCGGCGCCGGTGGCGGCGACGCTTGCCGCACTGCAGGACATGGGCGTCCGCCTCGCAATCGACGACTTCGGCACCGGCTATTCCAGCCTTGCCTACCTCAAGCGCTTCCAGTTGGACAAGCTGAAGATCGACCGCTCCTTCATCAGCGATCTGCCAGGCGACCCGGACGACGCCAACATCACCGTGGCCATCATCGGCATCGCCCGCAGCCTGGGCATGAGCGTGATTGCCGAAGGCGTCGAAACCGCGGCGCAGGAGCGCTTCCTCGTCGATCAGGGCTGCGCCGAAGGCCAGGGCTATCTCTTTTCGCCCCCGGTACCTGTCGAGTCGATGACGGCTTTGCTGGCAACCGCGCGCGACGCCGCGACCGGCCCCGCCGATCGCGAGCGCTGAACCGCCCGCGCGGTTCAGGCGGGGGAATCGAAGCCCGCGCCCTCCACGGCCTGACGCAATTCGGCCACGCTCACCCGCGCCGGATCGAACCGGACCCGCGCCTGCGCCGCGTCAAGCGATACATCCGCTTCACTGACCCCCGGCAGCGCCTTCAATACACCGGTGACGTTGCGCACACAGCCACCGCAGCTCATCCCTTCGACTTTCAGCGTCACTTCTTCCATTTCGTCGCACTCCTTGCAGAAAAATCAGCGCCCGGGCTTCCAGCGTCGCAGCAACAGCGAGTTGGTCACCACCGACACCGAACTCATTGCCATCGCGGCGCCCGCCACCACGGGGTTGAGCATGCCGGCAGCCGCAAGCGGAATGCCGAGCACGTTGTAGATGAACGCAAAGAACAGGTTCTGCCTGATCTTGGACAGGGTTGCACGAGAGAGGTCGATCGCATCGGCAACACCGTGCAGGGAATTGCGCACCAGCGTGATGTCGGCGGCCTCGACGGCCACGTCCGCTCCCACCCCGATCGCAAACGACACATCCGCTGCCGCCAAGGCGGGCGCGTCGTTGATGCCATCGCCCGCCATGCCGACCCGCGCCTTTCCGCTCCGCTCCGCGACTAGCGAGGACACCGCTTCCGCCTTGCCCGCGGGCAGCACCCCCGCCTGCCATTCGTCGATGCCGACCCGCCCCGCGATGGCCGCCGCCGTGGCGGGATGATCGCCGGTCAGCATCAGCACACGTACGCCCTTGGCGCGCAAACGCCGCACTGCATCGGCGGAATCGCCCCGCAGCGGATCTGCCACGCCGATGACGCCGAGCCAATGGCCATCCCCCGCAATCGCCACCAGCGTATTGGCGCCGGCAGCAAGGGCTGCAACGTCGGCTTCGGCCACCGCGACGCCCGCCTCAGCCAGGAAGTCGGGTGATCCGACCCGCAGCTTGCGCCCCTCCACCACGCCCTCCATCCCCTTACCGCTCACCGCCTGCAGTTCGCTCGCAGGGGGCAACACACAGCCCTCGGCGCGCGCCGCCTCGACCACCGCCAAGGCCACCGGGTGGGCACTCGCCTGCTCAACGGCGGCGGCGAGCCGCAGCAGTTCGCTGCGGCTTACCCCCGCGCCGGGCCGGACCTCGGTGACGGCCGGACGTCCCTCGGTCAGTGTGCCCGTCTTGTCCAGCGCCAGCACCGCGATCTGCTCGGCGAGTTCGAGCGCCGCGGCATTCTTCACCAGCATGCCGGCGCGCGCGCCCTGTCCGGTCGCCACCATGATGGCGGTCGGCGTAGCCAGCCCGAGCGCGCATGGACAGGCGATGACCAGCACCGCCACCGCGTTGACCAGTGCCTGCTGGAAGTCGCCGGCCACCAGCCACCAGCCGGCAAAGGTGGCGACCGCCAGCGTGACCACCACGGGGACGAAGATCGCCGAAACCTGGTCCGCGCGGCGCTGCACGGGCGCTTTCGACCCCTGCGCCTGCTCGACCAGCCGGATGATCCCCGCGAGCAAGGTGCTGCCTCCCACACCGGTTGCCCGGCAGCGGAGCACGCCCTCGCCGTTCACCGTGGCCGCATAGACCTTGTCGCCACCCGCCTTGTCGATCGGCAGGCTTTCGCCGGTCAGCATGGATTCGTTCACCGCGGAGGCGCCGCTCTCGACGACGCCATCGACCGGCACCGCGTCGCCCGGCCGGACCAGGAAGGTGTCACCCGGCTGCAGCCGTTCGACCGGCACCTCAACAATCATCCCGCCCCGCTCCACCCTCGCCATACGGGGCTGCAACCGCACCAAGGCGTCCAGCGCCGCCGTGGTCCTGGCCTTCGCACGCGCCTCCAGCAGCTTTCCGAGCAGCACCAGGGTGATGATCATCGTGGAGGCTTCGAAGTACACGTGGAGGTCGTGACGCCCTAGCGCCGTCACCACCAGGCTGTAGAAGTAGGCCATGCTGGTACCGAGCGCCACCAGCACGTCCATGTTTGCGCTTCGCCCGCGCAACGCCGACCACGCCCCGCGGTAGAACCGCGCGCCGATCCAGAACTGGACCGGGGTCGCGAGCAGCAACTGAAAGCCGCGCGGAATCACGTCGTGGATGCCGGCCTCGCCGATCCAGCCGAACATCGCCGGCATTTGCGCCGCCAGCGGGAGGGTCAGCGCGGCGGCGATCCAGAACCGGATGCGCTCGTGGCGCCACTGCGCCTGCTGGCGGGCACGTATCTGCTCGCGCTGCGCCGGTCCGGTCTCCGCGACCTCGAAACCTGCCCGAACGACTGCCGCCTTGATCGCATCGGCGTTCGACAGCCCCGGGGTATAACGCACCGTCGCGCGCTCGGTGGCGAAATTGACCGCCGCTGAAACGCCGGGAAGGCGGCCGAGCACCTTCTCCAGGCGCTGCGCGCACGCAACGCAAGTCATGCCGGAGATTTCGAGTTCGAGGCTGGCGTCCGGCACCTCGAACCCGGCCTTGCGGATCGCAGCCACCACCTCGCCGGCGCCAATGCGCGCGCCGTCCAGGCGCACGTGCGCCTTTTCCGCCGCCAGGTTCACGCTGGCGCTGACGCCGTCCATCCGGTTCAGCACCTTTTCGATGCGCGTCGCGCAGGCGGCGCAGGTCATGCCCGCCACCGGCAGATCCACAACGTGCAACGCGCTGTCCTCGGGCCGCCTCTGATCCAGCACCGCATCCGCCATTTCGTGCCCCTGCCCTTGCCAAATCTGTCGATGGAATGCAGTGTAAAGCCCGTACCAAGGTACGGAGTCAACAGCGCATGGACCACACTTACACGATAGGGCAGCTTGCCGCGCAGGCCGAGGTCGGGGTCGAGACGATCCGCTACTACCACCGCAGGGGACTGCTGGCGGAACCCGAACGCCGGGGCAGCTACCGGGCGTATCAGGAGGACGACCTCGAACGATTGAAGGCGATCCGCCGCGCGCAACAGCTCGGCTTCTCGCTCGAGGAAATCGACGAGTTACTGGGATTGAACGAAGAACGCGACCGCGAGAAGGCGCGCCGGATTGCGCAGGGGAAGATCGACGATATCGAGGTGCGTATCCGCCAACTGGAGGAGATGCGCGGCGCGCTACGTGCCTTGGTGAAGTGCTGCCGGGACACCGAGGCACCGGCGCCCTGCCCCATTCTCAAGTCGCTGGCGGGAAAGTAGCCCCGATGCGCGCGTTACACGGCGCAGACCACACCGCTCCAGAGCGCGCCGCCCAGCGACTGCGCGTGGAACAGGCCGAACACACCGAAGCCCAACACGGCCAGACCCGCCACGAAGCGCACCTTTCCGTTGCGGGTAATGTCACGAAAACGCTTGAACAGCATTCCTGCAAGCAACAGGTTGGGCAACGTTCCCAGGCCAAACGCGAGCATGATGCCGGCGCCACGCGCCGCGGAGCCCGTCACCAAAGCGGTGGTCAAGACGCTGTACACCAGACCGCAAGGCAGAAAGCCCCACAAGGCCCCCAGCGGAAGCGCCTGACTCACCGAGCGTGCGGGGAGGAAGCGCCGGGTAAGCGGCTGCACCCTGCGCCACACGGCGTGCCCCGCACGCTCCACCGGCGCGAGTACGGAAGTGAATCCGGTGAGATAGAGCCCCAGTGCAACGAGCATCAGGTTCGCAAGCACATAAAGCGCCATCTGTGCCGGCAGCACGCCGCTGTAGATCATTCCGACCGAACCGAGTGCGCCGAGCAGCGCCCCCATCCCGGTATAGGTGCCGATACGGCCGAGGTTGTAGGCGAGATGCAGGGGCCACTGCCGGGCGGCGTCGTGCGGACCCTGCATCTTCTGGACGCTGAGCGCGCCGACGATTCCGCCACACATGCTGACGCAGTGGGTACCGCCGAGAAGGCCGATCAGGAAGACGGCGAGATAGCCGGACTCAGGCATGCTGGACACGGACCGCCGCGTTGCCGGGACGGCACTGCCGAAGATGGAAACCCTGCATCTTACGCCCCCGCTTCACCCACCAGAAGCTCAGATCACCTTCGAGTAGCGTGCCCGCTCACGGTCGGCGCGTAGATAGCGGTCGAACACCATTGCGATACCGCGGACCAGCATCCGGCCGGCGGGGAGCACGGTAATCCAGTCACCGTCGATCTCCAGAAGGCCCGCAGCCTGCATTTCCGCAAGGTCGGCGAGTTCAGCCGCAAAGTAGTCGCGGAAGTCGATGAGGTGGGCGATCTCGATCGACTGCATCGACAACTCGAAGTGGCACATCAGGGCCTGGATTACCGAACGCCGCAACAGATCGTCGGCGGTCAGCTCCACGCCGCGCAGCACCGGCAACTGGTCGCGATCGAGCGCGTCGTAGTATTCGTCGAGCGTCTTCACGTTCTGCGCGTAAGCCGCGCCAACCTTGCCGATCGCCGAGACACCGAACGCCAGCAGATCGCATTCGGCCTGCGTGGAGTAGCCCTGGAAGTTGCGGTGCAGACGCCCTTGCCGCTGGGCCACCGTCAGTTCGTCGTCCGGCTTGGCGAAATGATCCATGCCGATGTACACGTAACCGGCTTCGGTGAGGCGGCGAATCGCCAGTTGCAGAATCTGCAGCTTGGCTTCCGGCGTCGGCATGTCGCTTTGCAGGATGCGGCGCTGCGGTTTGAACAATCCGGGCAAGTGCGCGTAGCTGTAGAGGGAGATGCGGTCCGGCGAAATGTCGAGGACCTGCTCCAGCGTGCGATTGAAGCTGATGACGTTTTGCTTGGGCAGGCCGTAGATCAGATCGAGGCTGACCGACTTGAAGCCGGTGGCGCGCGCCGCGTCGATCACCAACCGGGTCTCTTCGACGCTCTGCACGCGGTTCACCGCGCGCTGCACATCATCGGAGAAATCCTGCACTCCGACGCTCATCCGGTTGAAACCGAGATTGGCGAGCATTTCCACCGTATCGAAATCGACCTTGCGCGGATCGACCTCGATCGAATACTCGCCGTTCGGGGCCAGGTTGAAGAAGCGCCGCACCGCGTCCATCAGCTGATGCATTTCCTCGTGCGACAGGAAGGTGGGCGTTCCGCCGCCAAGGTGAAGCTGCGTGACCTGCCGGCTTCCTCCGAGCGCAGCAACCTGCATCTCGATCTCTTTCTCAAGGTATTTCAGATACTTGGCAGAGCGCCCATGATCCTTGGTGATGATCTTGTTGCAGGCGCAGTAGTAGCAGATCGTATTGCAGAACGGGATGTGGAAGTATAATGACAGCGGCCGACTCACCCCGCCGACGGCGCGCTTGGCAAGCCAATCCTGCAATGCGTTGGCGTCGAATGCCTCAACGAATCGGTCTGCCGTGGGGTACGATGTGTAACGGGGACCGTTCACATCGAAGCGACGGATGAGTTGCGGATCGAAGATGAGATCTGGCTGGGCGTTCATGGGTGTGCTGTTGCTGGGCGTACCAAACGATCGCAGAAAGCCGGCTCGATGTGGTTGACATGGATCAACGCGGCCAATCTCCTGCGGATTCGGAGCAAGTTTATCGTGCAAATGAAGGCGGTGCCGATTACGGTTGCCGGACTGAAGACGGCGTGTTCGCAGTGCAATCTCGTCGAACTCTGCCTTCCCTTCGGGATGAGCGAAAATGAAATCGACCGTCTCGACGAGCTGGTAGGTGCGCGCCGCAAGATCAAGCGTCAGCAGCACCTGTACCGGGCCGGCGACCCTTTCGAAGCAATCTACGCGATCCGCACGGGCTCATTCAAGACCGACGTCCTCCTCGAGGATGGGCGGGACCAGGTCACCGGCTTCCAGATGACCGGCGAGATCCTCGGCCTGGACGGCATCAGCAGCGAGGTTCATTCCTGCAACGCGATTGCGCTGGAGGACAGCGAAGTCTGCGTCATTGCCTACGGCAAGCTGGAAGAACTGTCGCGCGAGGTCGAAGGCCTGCAGCATCAGTTTCACAAGGTGATGAGTCGTGAGATCGTTCGCGACCACGGCGTGATGATGCTTCTCGGCTCCATGCGCGCCGAGGAAAGGCTGGCTGCATTCTTGCTGAACATGTCCCAGCGCTTCACCGCACGCGGTTTTTCTGCGGCGGAGTTTCACCTGCGCATGACGCGGGAGGAGATCGGCTCCTACCTGGGGCTGAAGCTCGAAACCGTCTCCCGCGCGTTCTCCCGCTTCCAGGAGGAAGGCCTAGTCACGGTGCAGCAGAAGCACATCCGGATTCTCGACAGCGGGGGCCTGAAGAAGCTGATACAACACCAACCTGCGTGTCGCTAGTTCCTCCCGCCCCACTTCACCGCTATTTTTCCAGCACGTAGGTTCCTGGCGCCGGCGCCAAAGCCGGAAAGGCAGCATTGGCGACCGGTCGCGCGTCGACCAGTTCGCCCGCCCGCGGCTTCAACCACTGCATCCAGTCCTCCCACCAACTCCCCTCGTGGCGTTCGGCCCGGTCCAACCATGCCTCAGCCGATTCCGAGCGATGCGCTTCGGCTGCGCGATAGTTTCGCTTGGGCGGCTGAACGACCGGGTTGACGATGCCGAGGATGTGCCCCGAACTCGATAGCACGTAGCGCTTTGGGCCGGTTACAAAATTATTGATGCGGAAGGTCTGCCCCCACGGAGCGATGTGATCATCCTCCGCCGCGACGGCGTACAGCGGTTGCGAGATCGCAGCGAGGTCGAGCGGTTCGCCTGCCACCACCAGCGCGTCCTTCTGAATCAACCTGTTGTGCAGATACAGCTCCCTGAGATACCAGGAGTGCATCGCATAGGGCATCCGCGTCGCGTCCATGTTCCAGTACAGCACGTCGAACGAGGCCGGTGTTTCGCCATACAGCCAGCCGTGGACTACGTAGTGCCATATGAGACTGTTCGAACGCAGCAGGCGGAAAGCGGATGCCATCTCCTTGCCTTCCAGATAACCGGTTCGGGCCATGTTTCCGGTCAGGTAGCGGATGCTCGACTCGTCGATGAACACCTCGATGTCGCCCGGCTTCTGAAAATCGACGAGCGTGGTAAAGACGGTCCAGTCTGCCACCGGAACCGCTTCGGCCGGAAAGTGGCGATTGGCCCACGCCATGTACATGCTGAGGGCAGTGCCACCGATGCAGTACCCCACCGCATGCACCTTCTCGGCGCCTGCGAGCCCTCGCGCCGTCTCTACCGCGGCGTGCACCCCGCGTGTGACGTAGTCGTCGAACGTCACATCCCGCATCGAGGCGTCAGGGTTCTTCCAGCTTGTAATGAATACGTCCAGTCCCTGTTCGAGCAGGTAACGAATCAGGCTCTTCTTCGGAACGAGATCGAGGATGTAGAACTTGTTGATCCACGGAGTGACGATGACGACCGGATCGCGGTGCACTTGCGGACGAGTGGGTTGGTAATGAATCACCTCCAAGAGGTCGTTCCTGAACACGACCGCGCCGGGCGTCGTCGCCAGGTTCTTGCCCACCTCGAAGTCATCGGGACGAGTCATCCGCACTTCACCCGCGCGAACGTCGTCGAGGAAATTGCCGAACCCGCGGACCAGGCTCTCACCCTTCGTTTCCCACGCCTTTCGCACTGCGACCGGATTCGTCCAGAAGAAATTGGTCGGCGCGACCGCATTCAGCCATTTCCGCCACCAGAACGCCGCCCGCCGCCGCTCCTTCCCCGTCAGACCCGGCGTGTCATAGAGCATGTCCTGGACGTGGTGAGTCAGCGCCAGATACCACTCTTTGGTGAGATCCCAGGTCGGCGACTCAGTCCAGACCGGATCGGCAAAACGCGCATCGTCCGGATTCGGCCGCACCGGATCTTCGCTGTCGAGGCCGAGAACCCGGTTCCAGGAATGCCATTGCAGACGCCACAGGTCGGAGGAAAGACGCAGAAGACGATCTGCCAGCTCCTGCGGATGCGCAGCCCAAGCCAGCTGGGCGTGAATGATAGGCGCCGCCATCCCGAGCGGATCGAAGGACCCCTCGACCGCTTCGTGCAGTTGCTTGATCGAACGCTTTACGGTTTGACCTGGGTCGAGTCGCTCGCTCTTGTTCATCACGTCTCCAAGCTTCGAAATGACAGGGGCTTTTCCATTTTGCCACGGCAGCCCAACCAACATCGTCGGTGATGACTCCCACGGTACGCGGAGGTTCCCACGCAGATCATCCCCTCCCTTCCCGGCCTCCACGTTGACCTTCATCATCCAGACCCACTCCCGCCGGGAGCTATAATCGGGTCGGGTATTGAAAATAAACGCATCAACCAAGGGAGGTGCGCAATGTTCAAGCACATTCTGGTACCGACGGACGGGTCAGCCTTGTCGGAGAGTACGGTGGCTCGGGCGGTATCCTTCGCACGCGACGCCTCGGCCCGCATCACGTTCTTCTACGCTCAACCGGACTTCCCGATGCCGATCTACGGCGAAGGCGCCCTGATCGACCCGACGACCCCCGAACAGTTTGCCAAAGCGGCAGCTCAAGAAGCCGAACGCATCCTGAACGCCGCCAAAGCCGTTGCCGACGCTTCCGGCGTACTGGCAGACACTGACACATTGGTAAACGAGGTGCCGTACGAGGCGATTATCAATGCGGCGGACCGGCACGGATGCGACCTCATATTCATGGCGTCCCACGGACGACGGGGCCTTGCCAGCCTGCTTCTGGGTAGCGAAACCCAGAAGGTCCTCACCCACAGTACGATTCCAGTCCTCGTCTATCGCTAACGGCAAAATTTTTCTTGCCATCCATCAGGATATTGTCTATTATGCGCTCCGTTGTTCGAACACAAGCGCAGCAAAAAACGACGGAAGAAAAACCTTCCCAAGTTAAACAGTTAGTGCTATAGTTCAAATCTTTCAGCGCCCGTAGCTCATCTGGATAGAGTACCTGGCTACGAACCAGGGGGTAGGAGGTTCGAATCCTTCCGGGCGCGCCAAATAAACAAAAAAGCCACTCTCAGAGTGGCTTTTTTGTTTTCTACGCTTTCAGTCTCGTTGATTAACCTCGTCCGAGGTTCGCTGAAAGAACAGGGTTGTCAGACTTGAAGCGGCGCATATCAACCAGAATCCGATGAACCCTATCGAATATGTCGAGATCGGCGAAAAATGCACCGCCTCCCCTTGGAAGTAGAGTTCCTGAGGGTCGATGACGGTAAAAAAGGCGGCCTCGGCGAGAGCCGCGACGAGGAACGAGGGCCACAGCACTTGAATCCACTTGAGCATCTCAACCTCCTTATTACCGCCATCGAATAATCACTGATGCCGCAACTTGGCTTTTTGCTCATCCTCCGCCATGTGGCGAACAGCAAACCGGTAGATGTAGACGCCCATCACCAGGACGAAACCGATCGTGAAGAGGCTGAGCAAACCGATGTCGCTACCGAATAACTCTCTCCAAGCCATGACGACTCTCCTTTCAAGACGCAGTTCATGATCCGGTCGGATTGATCCGGATCTCCGTCTCTGTCGGGAGGTAAGCGGCCCCGTTCATTCGCCAGGCGCGGGGCTCGTCTTCTATTTGGAACAACCAGCGACCGGTTGCGAGCGGGCTGATCTTGACTTCAAACACCCCGTCTCGCCCCGTCACCACCATCTCCTGATCCAGGCCACCCTTGGTCGGATGCGATACCGTCAAGCGAACAGTACCGGGAAGCGTGACACTGGGCACCGACGACGACAACACGATCAACACCCGGTCCGTACTGATGTTCAGTTGCGCGGACAACCCGAGTTGTTTGGCCCGCTCGGTCCGTTCGATAGTCTGGACGAACGCCTTCCCTTCTCGGTAATAGTCATCCACGACCAGGCCGTCCCAACTCCTGATCGCGAGGATCAGCGTAATCACGCCAGCGACAATAGCAGTCGCCGGAATCGCAATCAGGAACCACGGCCAACCTTGTCGGTACCAGGGTGCAGCTTTCTTCTGGGTCACACTAAAGCTCATCGAATCAATTCGGCATAAGGAAAGTGGTCTTTTCCCGCAATCGTTCCTGCGGCGCATCATCAGGCGCCACCACGATGAACAGCTCGTTTGCGCCAGACTTGCCTACCCCACCCGGCACCAATACCCGAAGCGTCACGGATTGGGTCGACGCCGGCGGAACGGAGATGGAAGTCTCCGCGGAGCCGATCCGGGCCTGGTCCAAACCTTCGACACCGAAGTGGAAGCTTCTCGCCGATTCTGTCATGTTCATCACCTGCAGGCGATAAACGTTTTCGATCATTCCGTCTTCAACCTCACGAGCTAGAGACGTCCGATCACGCAGCACATCGACACGCAGCGGTTCGCGCGTCGCCAACCCCCACAGAAACGCCAAACTGACCAAGGCCAGCACGCCGCCGTATATCAGCGTACGCGGCCGCAGCACGTGGCCAATGATCTCCTTGCTTCCCCAGTGTTTCTTGACCGCATTCTCGGTCGAATATCGGATGAGCCCCTTGGGATAGCTCATCTTCTCCATCACCTGATCGCAGGCGTCGATACAGGCGGCACACCCTATGCACTCATACTGGAGCCCCTTCCGGATGTCGATCCCGGTGGGGCACACCTGTACACAGATTCCGCAATCGATACAGTCACCTTTCCCGACCGACTTAGGATCCACGCCCTTCTTGCGGGTTCCGCGCGGCTCGCCACGCTCTTCGTCGTATGTGATGACGAGCGTGTCGGCGTCGAACATGACGCTCTGAAAACGGGCGTAAGGGCACATGTACTTGCATACCTGCTCCCTCATTACGCCCGCGAACAAATAGGTAAAGCCGGCGTAGAACAGGATCCAGAAAAGCTCCCACGGCCCAAAGCTCAGCGACGAGACCGAAGCGAGCATTTCGCGCAGCGGTGAAAAATACGAAACGAAGGTGAATCCGGTCCACAGTGCAACCGCACCCCAGGCGCCATATTTGGCCGCCTTGATAGCGATCTTGCGTACGCCGAGCGGCGCCTTGTCGAGTTTGGCGCGCTTATTGTGGTCACCTTCGATCTTCTGCTCTATCCACATGAAGATTTCGGTATAGACCGTCTGCGGACAGGCATATCCGCACCACAACCGCCCCGCGATTGCCGTAAAGAAGAACAGGGCATACGCGGAGATGATCAACAGGATCGCCAGGAAGAAGACGTCCTGCGGCCAGAACACCCAACCGAAAATATAGAACTTGCGCTCAGTCAGATGAAAGAGGACAGCCTGACGATCGTTCCATGTCAGCCATGGCAGACCGTAGAAGATCAGCTGGGTAAACCACACCAACGCCCAGCGCCAGGTCGCGAACGTCCCGGAGACCGCTCTGGTATAGACCTTTTTGCGCACGGCATAGAGGGAGTCTTCCATCTCGTCCGCGACGGAGGTTTTTGGGGAAGGTAGCGGTTCGTTCATGATCGTTTTATTAGTAGATTCTTATTTTATTGACCAGAAAATGTCCCCGGGGAAAACCCCCGGGGACAACTCCATTACTTCTTGTTGCTGAGGCTGGTCACATAAGCAGCCAGCAGGTGAATCTTCGCGTCACCCAGGAAAGCCTGGAAGGTCGGCATCTGGTTGGTCCGGCCATTGGTCACCGTTTCGATGATCGTGGCCTCCGACGAACCGTAGAGCCAGGACTTGTTCGTCAGGTTGGGAGCGCCCACCGCCGTGCTGCCCGTGCCGTCCGCGCCGTGGCAAGCCACACAGTTCTGGGCAAAAATGTCCTTGCCGCGCTGCGCCCGCAGGGAGTCGTGCGCCAGACCGGACAGCGAGCGGACATAGTTTGCGACGTCCTTCACGCCTTCGGCACCGAGCGCAGGCCCGAACGGGGGCATCACGCCCATGCGGCCGCCGGTGATGGTGGTCTTGATCGTTTCCGGATCTCCGCCCCAGTTCCATTCATCGTCGGTCAGGTTCGGAAAGCCCTTTGCGCCCTGCGCCGCAGCGCCGTGGCATTGAGCGCAATACGTCAGGAACATCCGCTGCCCCATCGCGTTAGCTTCGGGGTCCGCAGCAACCACCTTCAAATCCTTATCCAGGTACTGGTTAAAGATCGGTGCGTAGCGCTCTTCGGCTTTCGCCATCTCGTTTTCGTACTGATGGAGTGCGCCGCGACCGTCGTTGGTACGACCAAAGCCGGGATAGATCGCCAGATACACCACCGCGAACACGAGGGTGATCCAGAACAGGTACATCCACCAACGCGGCAGCGGATTGTTGTATTCCGCCAGCGTCTCGTCCCACACGTGCCCGTGCAGCTCAACCGGGCCCGCTTCCCGCTTGGTCGTGTTCGACACGAGTACGAACACACAGAACAGCAGGCTCAGGGCAACGAGACCCATCACATACACGTTCCAGAAACCGCTAACAAAGTCAGCCATTTTTTATCCTTCCTTTCCTTGCCGGCCTGCAACGACCGGATCCTCATCGGTCAAGGGCAGGCGCGCCGCTTCATCAAAACCGGCTTTCGCATGTCCGCTATATGCCCAAGCGCAGATTGCGAGAAAGCACAGAAAACCCATGACGGTGATGACTGTCCTGAGATCGTTGACGTCCATGGCGCGCTCCTGACTACCTTTACCGTACGTTCTGCAGTGCGAGGCCCAGGCCCTGGAGGTAGGCAACAACCGCCTCGATCTCCGTGATGCCTTTGACCTTCTCCGGCGCAGCGGCGATTTCGTCATCGCTGTACTTGTGGAGACCGACCTTGTTGAGGGCGCGCATCTTGTCCTGGATGTTGTCGACCTTCGCCGGGCGATCGAGCCAGGCATACCCCGGCATATTGGACTCGGGAACAACATCGCGCGGATTCAGCAGGTGGACGCGATGCCATTCATCCGAGTAACGACCGCCGACCCGGGCCAGATCCGGACCCGTACGCTTCGAACCCCACTGGAACGGATGGTCGTAAATCGACTCACCGGCAACCGAGTAATGGCCGTAGCGCTCGGTTTCGGCGCGGAAGGGACGGATCATCTGCGAGTGGCAGTTGTAGCAGCCTTCGCGGATATAGATGTCACGACCGACGAGGCGAACCGGGTCGTACGGCTTGACCGCGAGTTCGTTGCCCTTCTGGTCAATCGGAGAAGTCGTGGACTTCTGGAAGAACAGCGGAACGATCTCCACCAACCCCCCGACGCTCACGGTCAGGAGGGTCAGCACGATCATCAGGAATACGCTCCGCTCGATTGCTGCGTGTTTGGATTGAGCCATTCTCGAAATACTCCCTTAGGCGTGAGCGGCGGCAGGCGCGATGACCGGGGCGTTGTAAGCCTTTTCGCCCGCGATGGTCTTCACCATGTTGTAGAACATGATCAGCATGCCGGTCAGGAACAGAACGCCACCCAGAAGGCGGATCGACCAGAACGGATAGCTCGCCTTGACGCCTTCCACGAACGAGTAGGTCAGGGTGCCGTCCGGGTTGGTCGCACGCCACATCAGACCTTGCATCACGCCGGCGATCCACATCGAGGCGATGTAGAGCACGACGCCGATGGTCGCGATCCAGAAGTGGGCGTTGATCAACTTCACGCTGTACATCTCGGTCTTGCCGTACAGGCGCGGCAGCAGGAAATACACGGAGCCGATCGAGATCATCGCAACCCAGCCCAGCGCGCCGGAGTGCACGTGACCCACGGTCCAGTCGGTGTAGTGGGAGAGCGCATTGACGGTCTTCACCGACATCATCGGGCCTTCGAAGGTCGACATGCCGTAGAACGAGAGCGCGGTGATCAGGAACTTCAGGATCGGGTCGGTACGAAGCTTATGCCAGGCGCCCGACAGGGTCATGATGCCGTTGATCATGCCACCCCACGACGGAGCCAGCAGGATCAGCGAGAAGATCATGCCGACGGACTGGGTCCAGTCCGGCAGGGCCGTGTAGTGCAGGTGGTGAGGACCTGCCCACATGTAGGTGAAGATCAGCGCCCAGAAGTGCACCACGGACAGGCGGTACGAGTAGACCGGACGATCGGCTTGTTTCGGCACGAAGTAATACATCATGCCGAGGAAGCCCGCCGTCAGGAAGAAGCCGACAGCGTTGTGGCCGTACCACCACTGAACCATGGCGTCCTGGACACCGGCGTACGCCGAGTAGGACTTGGTAAGGCTGACCGGAATTGCCATGCTGTTAACAATGTGCAGCAGGGCGACGGTGATGATGAAAGCACCGTAGAACCAGTTGGCGACATAGATGTGAGCGACGGTACGCTTGGCAACGGTACCGAAGAACACCACCGCATAGGAAACCCACACAACCGCAATCAGCAGGTCGATCGGCCACTCCAGCTCCGCATACTCCTTACCGGAGGTGAAACCGAGCGGAAGCGTGATCGCAGCCAGCACGATGACCAGTTGCCAGCCCCAGAAGGTGAAGGCCGCCAGACCCGGCGCGAACAGACGGGTGTGACAGGTGCGCTGCACGACGTAATAGGACGTTGCGAACAGCGCGCACCCACCGAATGCGAAGATGACCGCATTGGTGTGGAGCGGACGAAGCCGGCCGTAGCCAAGCCACTCGTGAACGTTCAGTTCGGGCCATACGAGCTGTGCCGCGGCAATGACGCCGACTAGCATGCCCACAATGCCCCACACCACCGTCATGATGGCGAACTGGCGCACGACTTTGTAGTTATAAGTCGCTTGCGATTGCATGAGTCACCTCTTAGTTAAAAACCCCTTGTAAAGCCTACCGACCAGCCGGACCCAGGCTGGCGATGATCCTTCAACCGTCGGAAGGATACCCTCGGGTCGACTCCTGAACTTGATTCAGATCAAGATTCTATTGCACCGCAACGGTGCAATGAAGTGAGACTGACCCCGCAAATCGAGCAGGCGAGTAAACCGTGAACGATACACCAGCGGGAGGGTCGAGGCGAAAAAAAAGGGTGCGTATTGAACGCACCCCCAACCCCAACAGAGAGCCATAAGTCCTGCAGTTGTTGCCCGTGAAGGCTCACCGGCAACAGGAAATCCATGGCTGCAGTATGCCTTTATCGCGGCGGCAGGCATTGACCTAGATCAAACATCGCGCCGGTCCGGTGAATCCGGCATGGGCTTGTCGGTGTCGGCGGGTTTGGCCGGGAGTTCGTCGCGGTCGTCGAGCAGCAGGCGGTATGCGGGCCCCTCCAGGTCGTCGTACTGCCCGTCCCTCAACGACCACCAGAACACGACGCCGATCACGAAGACCAGCACCACGGACAAAGGAATCAGCAGGTAGAGGGTTTCCATAGCGTCAATACCTGTTGCGACGGCCGCGCTGCAGGCGCATCGCGTTGAGCACGACCAGCAGCGAGCTGCCCGCCATGCCGATACCTGCCATCCACGGCGTGACCAGTCCCGCCATCGCCAGCGGCACCGACGTGAAGTTGTAGATGAAGGACCACCACAGGTTCTGCCGGATGATCCGCAGCGTCTGCCGTGCGAGCACCATGCCCCGCGCGAGGGATGACAGGTCTTCCCCGAGCAGAACAATATCCGCCTGGTTGCGGGCGAGATCCGTTCCTCCGCCCATCGCAACCGAGACGTGCGCCTGGGCGAGCACCGGCGCGTCATTGACGCCGTCCCCGACCATTGCGACCACCGCCTCCGGGCGCTGCTGCAAGCCGACGATGTAGGCCTGCTTCCCCTGCGGCGTCATCCCGCCATGGGCATCCTCTATCCCGAGAGCCGCCGCCGTCGCAGCGACAACGGTAGGCGCGTCTCCCGACAGCAGACTGACCTTCACTCCGTCGTCGGCCAATCTGCGGACCAGTTCCGGAGCCTCCGGGCGCAATACGTCGGCGAGGCGGAACAGCGCGAGCACTTCAGACGCCGAACCAAGTGCAACGACGCTGCCGCCGCGCGCTTCGACCTCGGCGAGACAGGACGGCAGACTCACACCGGCGTGGCCTGCGACGAAATCGGGCCGTCCCACCCACAGCGGCTGCTGGTCGACCACGCCGCCCACACCCTGTCCGGTTTCCACCATTACCTCGGTCGCCACCGACGTGGATTTGGGCGCAGCCTCGCGCAGGCCCGCCGCGATCGGATGCTCCGAACCGGCCTCAAGCGCAGCCGCCAGCCGTAGTACCTCCTGCTCCGCCACGCCTGCCAGGGGCACCACCTCGACCAGCGTCATTCGGCCCCGGGTCAAGGTGCCGGTCTTGTCCAGCAGCACGTGGTTGACGCGGGCGAGCGTCTCGACCGCATGGCCTCGCGTGACGAGAACGCCCGTCCGCGCGAGCACGTCCGTGGCCACGGTCAGCGCGGTGGGCGTCGCCAGCGACAGCGCGCACGGACAGGCGACCACGAGGACGGAGACGAACACCCACAGTGCGCGTTGCGGTTCGACGAGATACCAGCCGATGCCCGTTGCCGCGGCCAGCACCAGCAGCAGGACAATGAAGATACCCGCCACCCGGTCGGACTGCGTCGCCACGCGTGGCTTCTCTTCGGCAGCCCGTTCCATCAGGCGCCGGATCGCCGCCAATCGGGTCGCGTCGCCCACCTGCTCCACTCGGAACACCAGGGGGCTGGATATATTGATGCTGCCGCCGGTGACTGGATCGCCAGAGGTCTTCGACACCGGCTTGCTTTCGCCGGTCAGCAAAGCCTCGTTGGCGTCGCTGCGGCCATCCTCCACGACCCCGTCAGCTGCAATCACCTCGCCGGGACGCACTCGCACCAGATCACCGACCGCGAGTTCAGAAACGGGAACGCGCGAGGACTCGCCCGCAGAGTCCAGCCGCTCCGCAAACGCCGGAATGACCTTTCCAAGCTCCTCCACGCCCCGAACCGCCTTCTGGCGCGCGAGCATTTCGAGATAACGCCCTCCAAGCAGGAAGAACACGAACATCGTCACCGAGTCGTAATAGACCTCGGGACCGTTTGTCAGCGTTGCCCAAAGGCTGGCGAGAAAGGCGCTTCCGACGCCGAGCGCGACCGGCACGTCCATGCCCAGACGGCGCAGACGCAGATCGCGCCAAGCGCGGCGGAAGAACGGCGCTGCAGAGTACAGGACGACCGGCAGCGTCAGCAGCAGACTGGCCCAGCGCATCAAGGCTTCGATGTCCGCGGTCATCTCGCCTTCGCGCGCGATGTACACCGGCACCGCGTACATCATCACCTGCATCATGCCGAAGCCGGCGACGAACACTCGCCACAGCATCGAGCGGCGCTCACGGTGCGCGATCTGCTCCGAGCGCTCGGCGTCGTAGGGATATGCACGATAGCCGATCGCCGCGACCGCACTCAGGATGTCGGAGAGCTTGATCTGGCGCTCGTCCCACCGCACACGGGCACGACGGGTAGCGTAGTTGATGTCGACCGCGGAGACCCCAGGCTGGCGCGCCACGTGGCGTTCGTTCAACCAGACACAGGCTGCGCAGGTGATGCCCTCGAGAATCAGCGAGGCCTCGCGCTCGTGCTCCCCCACGGGGCGCACGAAGGACTTCTGGAAATCAGGGTGATCGAAAAGGCCGAGTTCCTGGAGTTCCGGCGGCATCGCCTCGCGGCGCGACTCCGGCATCGCGTCGCGGTGGCGGTAGTAATCTTCCAGACCGTTATCGACGATCGAGCGCGCGACCGCTTCGCAGCCGATGCAGCACATGCGGCGGTTGGCGCCGTCGATCCGCACGTAGTGGTGGGTATCGGACGGAATCGGCAGGCCGCAGTGATAGCAGTCGGAATCACTGGCGGCGGTCGCCGCATCGGCAACCGGCAAGTCGGGTGAGTTCATGGAGCGGGGAAACCGCCGGACGCCGCAACGGCACCGGGGACTTCCCGGAGGTCACGACGGGAAGCAGCTGTTGTAGCACATTTCGCCAGACCGACCAATGCGCTGGGTCAAGCGCGCGTCGGGACGGCTGAACGCGCGCCCCGACGACAAGGTGCGCCCTACTTCGCGGCCATGCGGATCGCGCCGTCGAGGCGGATCACTTCACCATTCAGATAGGGGTTCTCGATGATGCTGCGCACGAGCGCGGCGTATTCGGCCGGACGCCCCAGCCGGGACGGGAACGGAACCATCTTGCCGAGCGAGTCCTGCACTTCCTGCGGCATCCCGGTCAGCATCGGCGTTTCCATGATGCCCGGCGCAATCGTCATCACGCGGATGCCGAAACGCGCGAGTTCGCGCGCCACCGGCAAGGTCAGCCCGACGATGCCCGCCTTGGAGGCGGCGTAGGCGGCCTGCCCGATCTGCCCGTCGTATGCCGCGACCGAAGCCGTGCTGACGATCACGCCGCGCTCGCCCTCCTCGTTCGGCGCCGCCTTGCTCATGATGTCGGCGGCGAGCCGCATCATGTTGAAACTGCCGACGAGGTTGATGTTCACCGTGCGTGCAAACGCTTCGAGCCGGTGTGGCGCTTCGCGGCCGACGACCTTTTCCGCCGGTGCCACGCCCGCACAGTTGACCAACCCGTTGAGGCCGCCGAACTGCGTCAGTGCGCAATCGAAAGCCGCCTTCGCGCTGGCCTCGTCGGTCACGTCAGTCGAGACGAAACGGGCATGGGCACCCAGCTCCGCGGCGACGGCCTCGCCAGCGCCGGCATTCACGTCGGCCAGCACGACCCGGCCGCCGCCGGCGACCAGCATCCGCGCGGTTGCAGCCCCCAGGCCGGATCCGCCGCCGGTCACCACGAACACGCTGTTCTCGATTTTCATCCGTCTCTCCTCCGCATCAGTTATGGACGCGGGGAAAATAGTTTACGTTGACGTAAACGTCAATAGACCGGGCGGCGGTGATCCAGCACCCGTTTACGGCCGCGCCTGCCGCAGGGCGTCCAGCACGCGGCGCCCCGCACGGCCGTCCGCCGGCAGTCCGAACTCAGCCTGGATGACGCGCAGCGCCTCGCGCGTGCGCGCGCCGATCATGCCATCCGGATTGCCGATGTCGTGACCACGGGCGAGCAGCAGCGTCTGCACCTCGCGCCGCTCGGCGCGCGACAGGCCGGGATCGTCGGTCGGCCACGGCGTCGCAAACGGACCCGCGCCTCGCAGTCGGTCCGACAGGTGGGCGATCGCAAGCGCGTAGCTCTCGGCGGCGTTGTAACTGTAGATCGCGTCGAAATTGCGCGTGACGAGGAAGGCCGGGCCGCTCGCGCCTGCTGGCAGCAACAGCGCCGCATTGCCTGCTTGCGCAAGCGCACCGCCGTCGGCACGACGCACGCCGCGGCCGGCCCACTCGGCGATGCCGCGCTTGTTCTTGCGCCCCGCGCCCGAGCTGTCGAACCCCGCCGGCAGCACCACCTCGTAACCCCATGCCAGGCCGCGCTGCCAGCCGGCCTGACGCAGGAAGTTGGCAGTCGATGCCAGCGCATCGGGAATGCTGTCCACCAGGTCGCGGCGGCCGTCGCCGTCGAAATCCACCGCCAGCCGCAGATAGGTGGAGGGCATGAACTGGGTGTGACCGAAGGCCCCCGCCCACGACCCGTTCAGCCGCTCCGGCGCCACATGGCCGTCCTCGACGATCTTCATCGTTGCGAACAACTCCTGGCGGAAGAAGGACTGGCGGCGCCCGTTGCAGGCCAGGGTCGCGAGCGACGGCAGCAGCGCGCGGCTTCCGAAGTTGCGCCCGTAATTGCTTTCCACCCCCCACACCGCCACCACTGTTGCGGCATCCACCCCGTACTCCGCCTCCACCCGCGCCAGCACCGCGGACCATTGCTCGAGCATAGCCCGCCCATCGGCGATGCGTTCATCGTCCACCAGGGCGGCCATGTAGTCCCAGATCGGGGTCACGAATTCCGGCTGGGCATCCAGCAAAGGCAGCACCGTGGGGTCGGCCTGCAGGCCGGCCGTGAGCCGGTCGAAGGTTGCCGCGGAAACGCCGTAGGCCTGCGCGGGCGCGCGAAGCTGGGACAGGCAAGCGAGGTCCTGCGCCGCCGCGGGTGCCGCCAGCGAGAGCGCAAACGACGCGGCAGCCATCAGGGCGGAAACGGGAAAACGGGACTTGGAACGGAGCGTTGTCATGGCGGGGCGGAAGCGGCGTTGCAGAGCGCAAAAGTATACCGGCAGCCATCCTGGCCGCCGCGCCCGCGCTCGAAACCGCTCATTTCAGAATTTGCGCATTGCAGCGCAGATATTTCTAGAAGCGCACCCGCATCCCACCCAAAGGTAATAAATCACTGTTCCTGCTTAGATTTTCTCGAAAAGCCCGTACCGCCTCGCAGAACACGCCGGCCCCTTATTCCAAAAAATAACTATAGAAATTACGCCTTATCGATTCCTGTTCTTTCAGACGAACACTAAGCTCGGCGCAACCCCAAAAGACAGGAAGTCGCCTCATGAAACCCGCACTCCGCACCCTGCTGCTGTCTTCTGTGCTCGCCTTCGGCCTTGGCAGCGCCTCGCTTGCCAGCGCGCAGACCACGCTGCTCAACGCCTCGTACGACGTCACCCGCGAGCTGTACAAGGAGATCAACCCGGCGTTCGCGAGCTGGTACAAGGCCAAGACCGGCAAGGACATCACCATCAACCAGTCGCACGGCGGCTCCAGCAAGCAGGCGCTGTCGGTGGCCGCGGGGCTGGAGGCGGACGTGGTGACGATGAACCAGTCCACCGACATCGACATCCTGGTCGAGCGCGGCAAGCTGGTGGCCGCCGACTGGCGCAAGCGCTTCCCGCATGACGCCACGCCTTACACCACCTACTCCGTGTTCCTGGTGCACAAGGGCAACCCGAAGAAGATCAAGGACTGGAGCGACCTCGCCCAGCCTGGCCTGTCGGTCATCGTGCCCAATCCCAAGACCTCGGGTAACGGCCGCTACACCTACCTGGCCGCTTGGGGCAGCGTGATCGCCAAGGGCGGCTCCGAAGCGGACGCGCGCAACTTCGTCACCAAGCTGTTCCGCAACGTGCCGGTGCTGGATGGCGGCGGCCGCGGCGCCACCACCACCTTCACCCAGCGCGAGCTGGGCGACGTGCTGGTGACCTTCGAGAACGAAGCCGCTCAGATCGCGCGCGAACTCGGCGCCGGCCAGTTCGATGTCGTCTATCCGAGCATCACGATCGACGCCAGCCCGCCGGTCGCGGTGGTCGAGACCGTGGTCGCCAAGCGCGGCACCGCAACGGAAGCCAAGGCCTACCTCGACTTCCTGTACACCGACGAGGGCCAGAAGATCATCGCCAAGCACTGGTTCCGCCCGCGCTCCGAAGCGCTGCTCAAGGCCAATGCGGACCGCTTCCCGCCGGTCAAGGCCTTCAAGGTGGAAGAACTGCTCGGCAGCTGGAGCGAGGTGCAGAAGAAGCATTTCGCCGATGGCGGCATCTATGACCAGATCGTGGTGAACCGCTGATGTCGGCTGCAAGCTTCCTCAACCCCACGCGCCAGACCCGCGTGTTGCCGGGCTTCGGACTGTCGCTCGGCTACACCCTGGTATATCTGTCGCTGATCGTGCTGATCCCCCTGGCGGCGGTCTTCCTGAAGACCGCCAGCCTCGGCTGGGCGGAGTTCTGGGCCGTCGTCACCAGCCCCCGCGTGGTCGCCTCCTACAAACTCTCGTTCGGCGCCTCACTGCTCGCGGCGGCAATCAACGCCGTGTTCGGGCTGATGCTCGCGTGGGCGCTGGTGCGCTACACCTTCCCCGGCAAGAAGCTGATCGACGCCCTGGTCGACCTGCCCTTTGCGCTGCCCACCGCGGTTGCCGGCATCGCCCTCACCGCGCTCTACGCGGGCAACGGCTGGATCGGCAGCAAGCTCGCCCCGCTCGGCATCAAGGTCGCCTTCACCCCGCTCGGCGTGCTGGTGGCGCTGGTGTTCATCGGCGTGCCCTTCGTCGTGCGCACGGTGCAACCCATCCTGGAAGACCTGGAAACCGAACTGGAAGAAGCCGCCGCCAGCCTCGGCGCCCACCGGTGGCAGACCTTCACCAAGGTCATCCTGCCCATTCTGCTGCCGGCGCTGCTTACCGGCTTTGCCCTCGCCTTCGCGCGCGCGGTGGGTGAATACGGCTCGGTGATCTTCATCGCCGGCAACATCCCGATGGTGTCGGAGATCACGCCGCTGATGATCATCACCAAGCTCGAGCAATACGACTACACCGGCGCGACCGCGATCGCGGTGGTGATGCTGGTGATCTCCTTCGCGCTGCTGCTGCTGATCAACCTGCTGCAGGCGTGGAGTGCGAAACGGACCGGGAGGAACCGCTGATGGCCGCCGCCGCTGGCGTACTGCACGGCCGGGCCGACGCCCGCCGTTACGAAGACAACTCCGCGACGCGCGAAGCGCCGTGGGTGAAATGGACCATTCTCGGGCTGGCGCTCAGCTTCTTCGCACTGTTCCTGCTGCTGCCGCTGATCGCGGTGTTCGCCGAAGCGCTGCGCAAGGGCTGGGTGACCTATCTCACCTCGCTGTCGGACTCGGACGCGCTCGCGGCGATCAAGCTCACACTGATCACTGCGGCGATCGCGGTGCCGCTCAACCTGGTGTTCGGGGTCGCCGCGGCGTGGGCGATCGCCAAGTTCGAATTCCGCGGCAAGCACTTCCTCACCACGCTGATCGACCTGCCGTTCTCGGTGTCGCCGGTGGTGGCGGGCCTGATCTACGTGTTGCTGTTCGGCGCCCACGGCTGGTTCGGCGGCTGGCTCGCCGCGCACGACGTGAAGATCATCTTCGCCGTGCCCGGCATCGTGCTGGCAACGGTGTTCGTCACCTTCCCCTTCGTCGCGCGCGAGTTGATCCCGCTGATGGAAGCGCAGGGCCGCGAGGAGGAAGAAGCCGCGGTGGTACTCGGCGCCTCCGGCTTCCAGACCTTCTGGCGGGTGACGCTGCCCAACATCAAGTGGGGCCTGCTGTACGGGGTAATCCTGTGCAACGCGCGCGCCTTCGGTGAATTCGGCGCGGTCAGCGTGGTCTCCGGCCATATCCGTGGCCAGACCAACACCATGCCGTTGCACGTCGAGATTCTCTACAACGAATACAACTTTGCGGCCGC
This sequence comes from Azoarcus olearius, assembly GCF_001682385.1. Classification (NCBI taxonomy): domain Bacteria; kingdom Pseudomonadati; phylum Pseudomonadota; class Betaproteobacteria; order Rhodocyclales; family Zoogloeaceae; genus Azoarcus; species Azoarcus olearius. The sequence goes on along the minus strand of NZ_CP016210.1, from coordinate 1,537,871 downwards.
CTTTGCGGTGGCCTCCCTGCTGGCGCTGCTGGCGCTGGTGACCTTGGGCCTGAAATCCTTCATCGAGTGGAAGGTCGGCCGCACGCATACCGAATCGGAATAAAGGAAGCCCGCATGAGCATCCAGGTCGAAAACATCCACAAGCAGTTCGGCAGCTTCACCGCGCTGAACGACGTCTCGCTCGACTTCCCCAGCGGCGAACTGGTCGCCCTGCTCGGCCCCTCCGGCTGCGGCAAGACCACGCTGCTGCGCGTCATCGCGGGGCTGGAAACGGCGGATTCCGGCCGCGTCATCCTCGAAGGCGAAGACGCCTCCGGCACCCACGTGCGCGAGCGCCAGGTCGGCTTCGTGTTCCAGCACTACGCGCTGTTCCGCCACATGACGGTGTTCGAGAACGTCGCCTTCGGCCTGCGCGTCAAGCCGCGCAAGGAACGCCCGAACGAAGCCGAGATCAGGAAGCGCGTCCATCGCCTGCTCGAACTGGTGCAGCTCGACTGGCTGGCCGACCGCTTCCCGGCGCAGCTCTCCGGCGGCCAGCGCCAGCGCATCGCGCTCGCCCGCGCGCTCGCGGTGGAACCGCGCGTGCTGCTGCTCGACGAACCCTTCGGCGCGCTCGACGCCAAGGTGCGCAAGGAACTGCGCCGCTGGCTGCGCCGGCTGCACGACGAACTCCACGTCACCTCCATCTTCGTCACCCACGACCAGGAAGAAGCGCTGGAAGTGGCCGACCGCGTGGTGCTGATGAACAAGGGCAAGGTCGAACAGGTCGGCACCCCGCAAGAGGTCTACGAGCACCCGGCGACCCCCTTCGTGTATGGCTTCCTCGGCGCGGTCAATCTCTTCCACGGCCGCGTGGAAGGCGAGCATGTGCGCGTCGGCGAGGCAGTGCTGCCGCACGACGGCCGCGATGCGGAGCACGGCGTCGATGTGGTCGGCTTCGCCCGTCCGCACGAACTCGACATCGTCACCGACCTCGCCGCGCCCAACGGCGTCGATGCCATCGTCGCGCGCGTGCTCGCCTTCGGCGCCAGCGTGCGGGTGGAACTCGACGCGGTCGAAGCCGAGGGCGACAGCGGCCTGCCGCGCCACTACGAGGTGGTGCTCACCCGCGAGCGCCTGACCACGCTGCCGCTCGCCGAAGGCCAGCGCGTGCGCCTGGTGCCTTCCCAACTGCGCGTATTCCCGCGCGAGGCGGCCTGATCATGAACTTCCAGCAACTGCGCATCGTGCGCGAGACGGTACGGCGCAACTTCAACCTCACCGAGGTCGCCAACGCGCTCTACACCGCGCAGTCCGGCGTCTCCAAGCACATCAAGGATCTGGAGGACGAACTCGGCGTGGAGCTGTTCGTGCGCCGCGGCAAACGCCTGCTCGGCCTCACCGAGCCAGGCAAGGAGCTGCTGCCCATCGTCGAGCGCATCCTGCTCGACACGCAGAACATCAAGCGCCTGGGCGAGCAGTTCGCGCAGAAGGACAAGGGCCATCTCGCCATCGCCACCACCCACACCCAGGCCCGCTACGCGCTGCCGCCGGTGGTGACGCGCTTCAAGGAGGAGTTTCCGAAGGTGCATCTGGAACTCCACCAGTGCGGCCCGAAGGAAATCGTCTCGCTGCTGCGCAGCGGCCAGGTGGATATCGGCATCGCCACCGAGGCGCTGGGCGAGGAAGACGACCTGGTGAGCTTCCCCTTCTACCAGTGGCAGCACACGCTGATCGTGCCCGAAGACCACCCGCTGACGCGCGTGCAGCCGCTGACGCTGGAAGCGGTGGCGGAATACCCGATCATCACCTACCACGAGGGCTTTACCGGCCGCACCCGCATCGACGCCGCGTTCGCGCGCGCCGGCATCACGCCGGACATCGTGATGTCCGCGCTCGACGCCGACGTGATCAAGGCCTATGTCGAACTCGGCCACGGCGTCGGCATCATCGCCGCGATGGCCTTTCACCCGCAGCGCGACGCCGGCCTCAAGCTGCTCGACAGCAAGGGCCTGTTCGAGATGAACACCACCTGGATCTCGCTGCGCCGCGGCCACTACCTGCGCGGCTATGCGCTGCGCTTCATCGAATGCTGCTCGCCCGCGCTCACCGAATCCCGCGTGCGTGACGCGGTGTTCCCCAAGGTGTCGACGCAGTAAACGCAGGCGCCGCGCGGACGGCGCCGGCAGCGCGGCGGCGGCGCAATGCCGCCGGCAAACGCCCGCGCGCCGCCAATCGTGCAAGAATCGGCCTTCCCCGGTTCCCGCATCACCCCTCGTCGCCATGAAGAAGTCCCTCAGACGGATCGCGCCCGCCGTTGCGCTTGCCTTCGCCGCCACGCTGTCCGCCACCGCCGCCCACGCGGGCGCCACGCTCGACCAGATCAAGCGCAAGGGCGAACTCGCCTGCGGCGTCAGTTCCGGCGTGCCCGGCTTTTCCGCCACCGACAGCCGCGGCAACTGGAGCGGGCTGGATGTCGACGTCTGCCGCGCGCTCGCCGCCGCGGTGCTGGGCGATGCCAGCAAGGTGAAGTGGGTGCCGCTCGGCTCGCAGCAGCGCTTTTCGGCGCTGCAGGCGGGCGAGGTCGACATCCTGTCGCGCAACACCACCTGGACGCTGACCCGCGACGCCTCGCTCGGCCTCGCCTTTACCGCCATCACCTATTACGACGGCCAGGGTTTCCTGGTGCCCAAGTCGATCAAGGTGACGAGCGCCAAGCAGCTGCGCGACGCCGAAATCTGCGTGCAGTCCGGCACCACCACCGAGAAGAACCTCGCCGACTACTTCCGCCGCCAGGGCATCCGGGTGAAGCCGGTGGTGTTCGAGAAGTTCGACGCCTCGCTGAAGGCCTTCTTCAACGGCCGCTGCGTCGCCTACACTACCGACGCCTCCAGCCTCGCCGGCATCCGCGCTGGCGAAGCGCCCAAGCCGGACGACTACCTCATCCTGCCCGAGACCATCTCGAAGGAGCCGCTCGGCCCCATCGTGCGGCGTGGCGACGACGAGTGGTTCACCATCGTCAAGTGGGTGGTCTACGCGCTGATCGAGGCCGAAGAACTCGGCGTCACCCGCGACAACGCCGACAAGCAGGCGGCGGGCGGCGATCCGGCGGTCGGCCGCCTGCTCGGCAAGACCGAAGACCTGGGCAAGCCGCTCGGGCTGGACGCACAGTGGGCCTATCGCGCGGTGCGCGCCGTCGGCAACTACGGCGAAGTCTTCGAACGCAACCTCGGCGCCGGCTCGCCGCTGCGCCTGCCGCGCGGCCAGAACGCGCTGTGGAGCCAGGGCGGCCTGATGTACGCCCCGCCGCTGCGGTGACGCGGCGCCCGGCCACGCCGGCAGGCGCCCGCCGCGGCCTGCTGCTGCAGCTCGGCCTGGTCGCGCTGATCGCCAGCGGCCTGTGGCTGCTCGCCGCCACCGCCGCGGGCCATATGCGCGAACGCGGCATCCACAGCGGCTTCGACTTCCTGCTGCAGTCGGCGGGCTTCTGGATTTCGGAAGGCGTGCCCGCCTTCGACCCGGGGGAAAGCTACCTGAAGGCCTTCGGCGTGGGCCTCGCCAACACGCTGCGGGTGGCACTGCCGGCCACGCTCGCGGCGCTCGCGATCGGCTTCCTGGTCGGCCTCGGCCGCATCGCCCACAACCCGCTGCTGCGCGCCTGCTGCACGGCCTATGTGGAGACGCTGCGCAACATCCCGCTGCTGCTGCAGTTGCTGGCCTGGTACTTCGTGCTGACCGCGGTGCTGCCGCCGGCGGCGCAGGCCATCGAACTGCTGCCCCATGTGTATCTCGGCAAGAGCGGCCTCGCCCTGCCCTGGCCCGCCGCCGACGGCATCGAGCTGCCGGAGCGCGGCGGCTTCTCGATCAGCGGCGGCGCGCAGCTGTCGCCCGAATACCTCGCGCTCTTCATCGGCCTGGCCACCTACACCGCCAGCTACATCGCCGAATCGGTGCGCGCCGGCGTGCAGGCGGTGTCCGCCGGCCAAGCGCAAGCGGCGGCCGCGCTCGGCCTGCGGCGCGGCCAGATCCTGCGCCACATCACGCTGCCGCAGGCGCTGCCGGCCATCGTGCCGCCGCTCGCCAACCATGCGCTCAACCTGATCAAGAACAGCTCGCTGGCGGTGGCGATCGGCTATCCCGACCTGGTGTCGATCGCCAACACCACGCTCAACCAGACCGGCCGCGCGGTGGAGTGCATCGCCATCGTGGTCGCGGTGTATGTGCTGATCTGCGCGCTCGGCATCGGGCTGGCCCATTTGCTGGAACACCGCTGGCGGCGCTGGGCCTACGCATGAAGACGCCCGCTCTATCCGCCCTCGCCGGCCTGCGCGGCCGCTGTTTCGACAGCCCGTGGTCGGCGCTCGCCACCGTGCTGATCCTCGCCGCCCTGCTCTGGCTCGGCCAGCGCGTGGTCGGCTGGGCGGTGATCGACGCGGTGTGGGTGGCGGACGCCGCGCGCTGCGAAGCCGCCGCCGGCGCCTGCTGGGGCGTCGTCGCCGAAAAACACCGCGCCATCCTGTTCGGCCGCTATCCCTTTGATGCGCAGTGGCGGCCGCTGCTGGCCACCGCGATCCTGCTGGTCGCCATCGTCGCCACCCTGCGCGCCGCCGGCAGCCGCCCACGGCCGGATGGCAACCGCCGCTGGCGACGGGTCGCCCTCGCATGGGTGGTGGCGATCGCGCTCTTCCCCTTGTTGATGGGCGGCGGCGTCGCAGGGTTGGCGCCGGTGCCCACCGAACTGTGGGGCGGCCTGCCGCTGACGCTGATGCTGGCGGTCGGCGGCATCGCCACCGCGTTTCCGCTCGCCATCGTGCTGGCGCTGGGCCGCAGCGGTCCGCTGCCGGCGATGCGCGCGGTGAGTTCGGTGTATGTGGAATTGATCCGCAGCGTGCCGCTGGTGCCGGCGCTGTTCCTCGCCTCCTTCCTGGTGCCGCTGCTGCTGCCGGCCGACTGGCAGGTGGATGTGCTGTTCCGGGTGCAGGTGGCGATCACGCTGTTCGCCGCCGCCTACCTGGCGGAGGCGATCCGCGGTGCGCTGCTCGCCCTCCCCGACGGCCAGCGCCAGGCGGCCGCCGCGCTCGGCCTTGGCTGGTGGCAGACGCAGCGCCACATCCTGCTGCCGCAGGCGCTGCGCAACGCCACACCGTCGATCGCCAACAGCTTCATCAACCTGTTCAAGGACACGTCGCTGGTGGTGGTGGTGAGCCTCTACGAACTCACCGGCGCGCTGGAAATCGCGCTGGCGGGCGATGCCGAATGGCGCAGCTACCAGCTGGAAGGCTATGTCTTCATCGGCGCGATCTACTGGACCGGCTGCTTCGCGCTGTCACGCGCCAGCCGCCGGCTTGAGCAGCGCGACGCGGCCCGCGCCGGGCGCTAGAGGTCGCCCGCGGTCAGGCGCAGCTTGGGCACCGCCTTGCGCGGGTCGAACGGCGCTTCGATGCGCATCAGAATGTCGTGATAGTTGCGGATGTTCTCGGTCATGATCACCGCCTCGCCGCCGCGCGCCGGGCCGGCCTTCAGCCGCGCGGCGTAGTCCTGGCGCGACAGCAGCGGCAGCACCGACTTCATCTCCCACCACGACGCATCGTCCTTGCCCAGCGTACGCGCGATGGCGCGCGCGCCGTTCATGTGGCCCATGCCCAGGTTGTAGGCCGCGGTCGCCATCCACGAGCGGTCCGGCTCCTCGATCTCGTCGGGCAACTGCTCGCGGATCATCGCGAGGTAGCGCGCGCCGCCGAGAATGCTCTGGCGCGGGTCCAGCCTGTCCGCCACCCCCAACCGGTCCGCGGTATCGGCGGTCAGCATCATGATGCCGCGCACGCCGGTGCGCGAGGTCGCCAGCGGGTCCCAGTGCGACTCCTGGTACGACAGCGCCGCCAGGTAGCGCCAGTCGATGCCGGTGCGGGCCTGCGCTTCGTGGAAATGCGGGCGGAACTGCGGCAGCCGTTCGCGGATGCGGCCGAGGAAGGTTTCGATATCGACGTCGGTCAGGCGGCGCACATAGCCGAAGTAGCGGTCCGCGCTACGCGCGATCAACCCATTGCCCTGCGCGCCATCCAGGAATTCCGCCACCGCCTTGCCCAGCACGCCCCCCTGCTCGCGCGGCAGCGCCCACGCCACATGGGATTTAACCGGCAGGTCGTAAGCGATGTTCAGTTCGGGATGGATCTGCGCCGCCAGCGCGTAATGCACCCGGTCGGTGGCCACCAGATCAGCCTGACCCGCCGCGAGTTGCTCCAGCATCGCCGAGTCCTCCGCGCGCTGCGCATAGTTCACGCGCAAGCTCGGCACGCGGCGCCGGATCTGCTCCAACGCCTCGGCCGCCAGCGAGCCGCGCCGCACCGTCACCGTGCGGCCGGCAAGGTCCGCCTCGCGCCCGATATCGTCCCCGTCGCTGCGCCCCGCCAGCACGAAATCCACCTCGCGCAAGGGCGCGGACCACGCCAGCGGCAGGCGGTCGTTGCGCGCCAACCCCGCCGCGGCAAGATGCGCCTCGCCCTTGATCACTGCGTCCAGCGCACGCACGCTGTCCGGATACACCACGAAGCGGACCGGCACCTCCAGCGCCTGGCCCAACTGGACGAGCAGGTCGTGTTCGAACCCGGAGGTGGCGCCGTCCCCCTCCTCGCGGTAGGAAATCGCATCCAGCCGCGTCGCCACCCGCAGTTCGCCCAGCGTCCGGAAGTCGGCAATGCGCGTCGGCGCCTCGCGACCGCAGGCGGACAGCAATAATGCGAAGAACAGGCAGAAGAAGAGGCGCAACGCAGGCTCGGGCAGTCTCGGGGACGCAGATTCTGCTTCAGCCCGCCGATTTCCGGCAAATCCTGCGCCGATTTCCGTGCCGCCCGGCCCCGTCAACCCGCCCCGATAAAAAAGCGCCCACTTTTCGCGAAGCTGCGTATAATGCGCGCTCCCTCTGGCGCCCAGCGCTGAAGGGACGCGGAGAGGTGGCAGAGTGGTCGAATGTACCTGACTCGAAATCAGGCGTAGGTGCAAGCCTACCGTGGGTTCGAATCCCACCCTCTCCGCCACTCATACCGAAGAACCCGCACAGCCGGATGGCTCTGCGGGTTTTTCACTTTTGCGACTCCATCGTCGTACCTGCCGGGCCCGTGGCTTCATCCGGCAGCATCTCCACCTACTGCCGCTCCACCCGCGCCCGCATGCAAAAAGACCTCGCCGACAAACCGCGCTACGCCATCGCCGCCTCGGTCCAACTCCCCAACGTCAGCGACGCCGAATTCGAAGCCTCGCTCGCCGAACTGCGCGAACTGGCCAAGACGCTCGGCTACCAGGTGGTCCACACCTTCGTGCAGAAGCGCGGCGGCTTCGACACCACCGGCTATCTGGGCGTGGGCAAGCGGCAGGAAATCCGCGACTTCGTCAGCAGCCAAGCCGGCTTCGACGCCGCGCCCAACGCCACCGTGCCGCGCACCGGCGAAATCGAGGCGCTGCTGGTCGACCACGAAATCTCGCCCTCGCAGGCGCGCAACCTCGAACTGGAAACCGGCTGCGAGGTGATGGACCGCACCATGGTCATCCTCGAAATCTTCCACCGCAACGCGCGCTCGCGCGCCGCCAAGGCGCAGGTGGAAATCGCCCGCCTCGGCTACATGGCACCGCGCCTGCGCGAAGCCGCCAAGCTCGCCGGGCCGCAGGGGCGCCAGCGCAGCGGCGTGGGCGGCCGCGGCGCCGGCGAATCGCACACCGAACTCGACCGCCGCAAGATCCGCGACCGCATCGCCGAACTGCAGCTCGAAATCGTCGCCATGGAAGCCGAGCGAAAAACCCAGCGCGCCCGCCGCCAGGGCCGCCAGAGCCTCGCCAACGTGGCCCTGGTCGGCTACACCAACGCCGGCAAATCCACGCTGATGCGCGCGCTCACCGGCAGCGAGGTGCTGGTCGCCAACAAGCTCTTCGCCACGCTCGACACCACGGTGCGCACCCTCTACCCGGCAAGCGTGCCGCGCGTGCTGGTCAGCGACACCGTCGGCTTCATCAAGAACCTGCCGCACGGCCTCGTGGCCTCGTTCAAATCCACCCTGGACGAAGCGCTGGACGCCGCCCTGCTGCTGCACGTCATCGACGCCAGCGACCCCGGCTTCGAACGCCAGCTCGAAGTCACCGACAAGGTGCTGGAAGAAATCGACGCCCAGGACATCCCGCGCATCCGCGTCTTCAACAAGATCGACCACGTCGGCGACGCCGCAGCACAGGCCGAATGCGAAGCCGCGCTGCGCGCCAAGTACCCCGACTGCATCGTCATGAGCGCGCGTCGGCCGGATGAGGTGGCGAAGCTACGGCAGACCATCGTGGCTTTCTTCCAGCGTGATCTGGTGGAGGCTGAATTGCTGCTACCGTGGTCGGCGCAGCAATTGCGGAAGGAGATTTACGCGAATTGCGAAGTGCTGGAGGAACGGGCGGAGGATGAAGGGGCGGTGTTTCGGTTGAGGGGGGAGCAAGAAGTCGTCGAGCGGTTGCGCGAACGTTTTCTTATGGCAATTTGAGGCACAGGCCGCGACAGGGGAGACAGCTAATTCTCTGCGGATTTACTTTTTCGAAGCACTATCACCCGGCGGTCAGATATGGTCGAAAGAAGGATGCCGGAATAGAAAGGCACTGATTCTGATATCGGAAAACACCCCAATTCAGTCCTACGAGTTCGCCCTTTACATTGATCACGGGACCGCCGGACGAACCCGGAGCACAAAATGCAGCCAAAAGAATGGACTTCCCAGCGTCGGTATCAACGAGTCCCTCGACTGTTCCTTGCCCCACTACAGGCAAACCTGCTGGGTAACCAAAAATCCATACATTCTCGCCTTCATGAATATCAGGGTTGAGCCGAACGGGAGTGCCAGCGAAGCCACCACCGAGAATGCATGCGTCATGACCACCAAGACGGTAATGCTTAGTCACATAGAACTGCTGGCCTGTTTGACGATGGATTACCCGAGGCCAACCAGGGTGCCCCCTCAGAACATGACAGTTGGTAAGAATTTTGTCTCTAGCAACAAGAACGCCAGTTCCAAATCCTATCTTGCTGCTGTTTGGATAGGGAAGCTCAACTCTATAAATAGCCGACTCTACGGCGTAGGGATTAGAGTCTGCTTCCGCAACAGATGCGCTGAACGCCATGAGGCTTGTCAGTATTCTTTTCATGCTGTGAATCTAGCCCAGAACAGTAGGTTGGCTTACCCGCGGCGCATTCATGCGCACTGTAAGGTTTCGACAGCATGGAATAACATGCTGATGACCGCTTTGGAAAAAAATCGACGCCCACGGCTTCTGGCCGAGATTTCGCGCTCGGCCAGCATTGAGACCTGTCGTCCGTTCACACCTCGCCCAAACGGAAATTCTGTCTGCCAGCAGTCGGCCGGAGTCGACCCAAAGGCGACAAAGGTGAGTGCTGCAACCGGCCATTCTTGTTGGATATTCCATGGCCTCATGCGCGTGTTGGTCGGCCACACCTCAGGGCTCCAGCAGCTACGCGTCCCGCATGAATGCAGGAAGGTGGGCGGGATAGCCACCTACGTGATATCAAGCGTTTGCCAAAATTAGGTGGCCACACACAGCTCTCCGTTTGATGCTATTCGCGTAGCCGCGGGAGCCCTGGGCCACACCTACTCTTTGGAGAGTCGCTCATCCCATCTTTTCTGCAAGGCAGTTTTTGTACGTTCCAAGGTAACTCTTGGAATTCGCCGCCCCTCAATAAGCTTCAAATACCCTTTCGAAAGCACCCCAATGATGCGAACCTCACCCTCCGGATCGATTTCGATCAAGCCGCAATCCCATAAGCGATGAATATCTGTTCTAAGCAACAGCCCGTTCTCCTCGGTTTCTGCCCCACCTGCTGCCGAGTCGACGATATGGGCCGCATCAAGGATCTCTATCGTTGTTTCTCCCGTTACAGCACAGGCTTGGCTGCCCCGCAATAGATGATCTTTGAATTTCTGCTGTTTTCTTTTAATTCGTTTCGTAATCTCATATTCTACCCGCTTGCTGATGACTTCTGAGACTCTTGCCCAGCGCGCATATCCGCTGTCATCCCCGATTTCAGAGCTTTCCCATTCTGTCTTTCCGTGCTCCTGCCCCGGTTCGATTCTAATAGTCGACACACCCCATAACATCCTGTACGCCGATCCTTCTAGCTCCGGATGCTTCTCCTTACGGTAGGTCAGCACAAACGTTGTACTCCCAGACTCATCCCGTTGAATCACGCAGTCTGGCAGCAGGTCAATTACTTCATCAGTCTCTCTCTTGAACTCGCGTGTCTTGGTGATGTGCGCGTGACCATCCAGATGGTCAGTATTGATGCCTATGTACTCATCAGCATGCGGCCACTGGATGCAGATCTCTGGATGTTTCATTTCGATTCCTCCACTTTCTACACGCACGGTCCCCCTTGCCGTCAAACGTGACGGCTGAGGCGACGGAAAAACGCAAAATTATGATCAATAACTATCGGCAGTCAGCCGTTCCTAACTCCGCTCATGCCCGGCAACTGCCTGATGCCAGCTGATAGCATTCCCAAGGACAGCCTCCGACCCAAAGCGGAAGTTCGATAGGCACAACTCGCTAGCTGGCCTTCAAGCTTTTTCTTGGAAGACTTATCAATGGCGAAGAGCAGATGGCTGCAAAACCAACTAAAAACCATCGACAAAACTCTAGTCGATTCAGTGTTTCACCATGGCTCCTCGTCAGGTAGTGCCCAAAGCTCTTCAAGGTTCACATCGTCACTGCTCGGGCGGTGCATTTTCAGCAGTGGGTCAATCTTCAAGATCATAGGCAGTTCGAAGGCCGTCCCCGTGACGACACAACAGCCCTTGGCCAAGGTTGGGATGAGAGCCTTGGAGCTGGAGTCCAAGGTGCTGATGGTGTTGTCCAGCAGCATGAGGTCGCGTTCGTTCACCAGCCGGTGGATGAAGAAGTTGTGGATCTGCGAAACGATGGTGGGCGAGATGTCGGCAGGCCGCTGACTGGAGAGTGTGAGGTAGACCCCGTACTTGCGCCCCTCCTTGATGATCTCCTCAAACAGCTCAAGCCTGTAGTCTTTCCAGATTTCATGCTCGCGGGTGGATTGCTCTGAGAGGATATTGTGAGCCTCATCAATAATCAGGTGCAATGTCCTCGTAGGTGGGCTCTTTAGGTTCTCATTGTCCTTGTGGCTCGTGTAGAAATTTTTGGCTATTAGCAGAGGCAAGATTTTCTTAATTTCGTTCTTGCACTTCTTCAAAGAGATGACTTGCAACAAATGTGTGGGAGGTGGCTCATCTACGATTTCAAGCACGTTGCGAAGAGCTGTGATGGAGGACTTGGCGCGGGAAAGTACAGGCTGGATGTGTTCATACTGGGCATAACCTAGGACGACATCTGAGCATAGCTGCAGATAGCATCTGAGAATCAGCTCTGTGAACTGATCCAAGTCATCGACATCAACGTGCTCATCCAATAGCGGCTTCATGAACTCAACAAAGCCACCGCTGTCGGAATCATAATAGTGGCCTTCAGCGGCTCTGAAGTATTTGCTCTTGCCGTTGTATGTGATGCCCTTCAAATGGTCTTGAAGCTCTTCGCAATCAATAATTCTGGCAATCTCCCTAGCAAGTTCAAGTGCATCTGGTTTTGGTTCGCCGGAACTAAAGGCTCTCTGCAAAGTCTTTTCAATATAGCGCTCAAGTGGCACATCTTTAAACCGCTCTTTGCCTGTCAGCACTCTTCGCAGAAATGGTTGCTGTGTGTTGGTCGTGGCTTGAAATAGAAGACTTAAAGTTTCAGCATCCCAAAAATGCGAGGCTTCAATCTTGAATTTGTGCTTTGCCTTTTTGGAATCCAGAATCGTTATCTTCTTCTGTTTAGCAGGAAGAATCTGGTCTTCAACATATTCGCCGTTGAAGTCAATAATGACAAACTGGCTTTTGCTTTTTAGGCCAGCCAGCTTCTCATCGAAAAGTGTGGTGTAGAGCTTCGCCAGTGTGTTTGACTTGCCACTGCCCGTGTTACCAAAGATTCCAAGGTGGCTGTTGAAGATGCGAGTCCATGGCAGGTTGATGGGCACGTTCTCCTTGAGCATAGCTCCAATGGAGAAGCTGGTTGTCCCCTCAGTCCCGTAGATCTTGCCGACCATGCGCTCACTGAGTAGGGATGCCTTGTCCCTGATCATGGGCATGTACTTCACACCCTCAAAGAACTTGTCATCCACGATGTAGCCGATGGGACGCACATCCACTTTTCGGATGTACTGGGTCTTCTCCGCATCAGTGTCCATGCGGCGCTCATCGAGGTGCTCGCCCTCTACCAGGCAGACGATGTCAATGAAGCCGCGCTGAATGGAGATGTGCTCCCTGAGCGACACTCCCCTGTACTTCACACCGTTATAGAAGATCGTCTCCTGGCTGGAGTCTTCAAAGATGCGTAGTGAGATGCGGATTCCTGAGACTGCAATGACTTCGCCAACGACGATGCTCATAGACCGTCCTTGTCTTGAGGAGACTCGTACTTTTCGGCCTTCAGAGAGAAGATGTACTTGTTGAAGTTGGTGAAGTCCAGCTTCTCGCCCTCAGGCGGACCGATGATGGTGACGTTTTTCCAAAGTTTGAATTCCTCACGCATGCTCTCAGCACTGCTTTGGCTGTAGCAGCAAATGAAAGTCTGAAGCTGTGGGTTTGACAGTGAGCGTTGGACCAGCTTTCTGATGTGTTCATCGGCAAACGAAAACCCGAAGGTGATGAGGATGGAGTTTGGCTTCTCAAGCTCATAGCTCAAGAATCTGAGCATCTGGTAGTAGTGCTCCTCAAACACCGTCTCATGAAACTTCCACTTGGTCGGGTTGACGATTGGAAGCTTGTTGTACTCGCGCCAGAAGTTTCTTCGCTGAGCGGATGTGAAACTAACTGAGGGAACTTTGGAAGAGACTCCCCCCTCAGTTGTGATGTAGTCTGAGAATTTCCCAATCTTTGCAAGTGTCTTCGTGTGGATGATGTTCTTGAACTCGTTTTTGTACTTGACTTCAATCTTGTCGCCACTCTTTGACCAATACACAGATCCATGCAGATGGATGATGTTAAGTTGAGGCACTCCATAATTGCTCCGCTCAAAAATACCGGTCTGGCATTGGAACGTGTTGAAGTTCTTTGCATGAAGATGCTTGCGATGAAATCCTGATGTTCCATCGTTCACCACGAAATCATGCGAACCCTTCATGAGGATGTTGTCGGCACTATGAACCAGGCATCCGTCATAGTTGGTCGTGAAAATATTAATTTTGCGGTTCAGATCTTTTCTTCGGTCAAGCAAGCCTAGCAAGGTCTTCAAGAAAACTTCGTAGCTTTCAAGATTAGCTTTCCCTTTTATTGTTGTGACATTTGCGGGGTTGAAGGTCTGCACGGGCAGGATGCACATGTTGTAGTAGTGCATGAAGAGAGCGGTCTTCTTGTCAGGATTGTTCTCATACCTCGTGGCAAGCGTCTCCACGGTTTCCCACTCCTCCTTGGCATTCTTGATTGCCAAGCCCAATGTCGGGAACAAGTCGGCTGAAGCTCCTGAGCCAATGAGAATGTTAATATTTTTGTTGTATGCGTCCAGCGGTTCGATTGACTCAAACATCTCTTCTCCTATTATTGTGCAGCGGTCATTCATGACCTAAGGCATACCTCTCTTCCTCGGCTAGAATGGCCGTTCGAGCCGATAGTAGCGACGGCCAGCAAAGAGAAGTGCTTATCTGTCATTTCAGCCACACCCACCCAGCCTAGGGCAAAAAGTGCTTATGCTTAATGATTATTTTGACCAGTGGACTCTGTTGTATTTTCCATTCGTCGGGATAGCTGATTCGACCACCTCTAAAAAATCACCGTTCGATATGTGATGAAGAAAACCGACTAACTCCTCCGAGTATCTCAACAAATGGATTTTTCCATACTCCGACGGTTCTATTTCCTTATGAAATGTCAAACCATGCAGATGGCCCTGATAAGCAACAATAAAGTAGTAGGCGCCTAATTTGAAGTGAACCAAAGGGACCGGCGCTACTGTTGCAATAAAAGGAGTCCCGTCGTACTCCAAGGTCTGAGCAAAAATTCCCTGCCGAACCGAAAAATGAAGTAAATTTTCCCTTAAATCTTTCGCGGGCAGGCTGGCAGCTACATCGTCGGCAAGGAAGACATAAACATCGACCTCGACGCTTGTCTTCGGATCAATAAGATGTGGTCTGATAGCATCTCTCAGCGCTCTGTAGTACCTATCACCACTATCTTCACCTCGCATCATTGGTGTAGAAGCCATAACTCGCCAAGCTACCGAGAGCGCAAAATAATAAACATCCTCGTCAAGCCCATTTTGCTCTTGCTTTCTGTAATATCTTTTGAAGAACTTGTCGACAAAAATTTTCTCGTAGAGGGCAAAAAAATCTTCACAATCTTTGCACAGTATCCTCAGAGCAAGAGTGTCGGACACTTCCGTTTTTGTATTGTTTAAATAAAATTTGCTCTTCTTGCTCGCCAACTTCAGCCAACGCATTACAAACTTTGGAATGATGTGGCCGAGTTCGCACAACTCACCGTCTAAGCACAGAAGGCAACTTGAGGGCAGTTTGCCACCATTAACCAGAGCATCATACACACGCTGGTTATTAGAGAAATTAGCAGGCTTCATAAAATACTATGGATCTTTCCTGTGGGTGCCGGCGAGCTTAAATTCGGTCGAAATCCCGCGTCACAGATCATCGCTAATGACTTGCAGGCATCCGCCAGCCATAGGTATATCGACTGACTGCTTTGGCCGAGTTGTGTGAGTTGGTCATGCGGTAAGTTTCAAAGCACCGCAGCCATTCAGACATCTACTTTGTGGCGTGCGTGACAGACCGCTTCTGGCCGTAAATATTTCAGCTACCCCCAAACCGAGGCCACTCAAGACCGGCCATCAATCCGCTACTGCAGTACATTCAAAGTCTCAGGCCAAATAAAATAAGGCCCAAACCGCGGACTGACCTTGAATTCCCCGCCGGCCTCCTTCCCCTTGGCCGTCAGGTAGTGCTTCCCACCCCGAGTTTCCAATAACCCCCCAGCAACTAGCTTTTCCAGGAACTCAGCCGTCTTCATCTCCGACTTCTGCGCCAGCTTGGACGTAGTCAGCTTGCCGCTCCTGTCGCCGCTGTCCTCGGATTCCGCCCTAACCTCGTCCTCTCCCTTGGAATCAGCACTCACCCGCTCCAGCGTAATCCGCACCTCATCACTGATCCGGATGATCCGCTGCGCTTCGTCATAGGTTTCGCGGTAAAGCTCGCAGTCTTCCTCGCGCCGGATCAGCACGCCCATTTCGTTGTTGTTGATCTGGCTGAATTCGTAGAGGTTGAGGCTGGTGATGATGGCCAGCTCTTCGTTCATGTAGCACTTGGCGTGCAGGTTCTTGCAGAAGCTGGTGCGGATGTAGGTGAGTTCCTTCAGCCAGTTGATTTCTTCCGGCTGGAGTTCGCTCTTGCCATAGACGATGCGGACGTCGATCTTCAGCCGGTTCTTGTCGGCCAGCAGTTCCTTCATCCGGTCGTTGAGCTTGAGGAAGGGGCTGATCAGGATCAGGCGATCCTTGGCGTTCTTGATGAGTTCTTCGAGGAAGTAGTTGGTCGCGCTGGTGTTGAGGAATTTGGCCATGGCGTGTGCGATGTTCAGGGTTCAATCGAACGGCTGGCCGGGGCTGTCGCTGCGCGGGTGAGCATACGCGGCGGCGAGCTTGGTTTCCGTTCGACATGATCGAACGGCATATTACCTTTGGATGTAGGCGGCACCCACGTGACCTGTGTCACGACGCGGAATGGTCGCGCGGTGCCGACGTCGGCATTACCCGCCCGCCAGCTTTCGCGGTCAGGCGGCGGTCAGCGCGGTGCGGCGCCAGGCCGCGGGGGGTTGCCCCACTAGCCGCTTGAAGGCGCGCGAGAAGGCGGCCTCGGATTCGTAGCCGACCTCGACGGCAATGGATGCAACCGTGCGGTTGGTTTCGCGCAGCAGGCGCGCGCCGAGCTGGATGCGCCAGTTGGCGAGGTAGTGCATGGGCGGCTGGCCGACGTATTGCAGGAAGCGTTCGTGCAGCGCGGAGCGCGACAGGCCGACCTCGCGGCCGAGGTCGTCCATGGTCCAGGCCTGCTCCGGCCGTTCGTGCAGCAGGGCCAGCGCGCGGCCGACGTAGCGGTCCCGCAGGCCGGCGAGCCAGCCGGTGGCGTCGTCGGGCAGACTGTCGAGGTAGCGCCGCGCCGTGTCGACAAACATCATCTCCGCCAGTCGTTCGAGCACCGCATCGGCGCCGGGGCGCTGTTCGGTGGATTCGCGCGCGGCTTGGTCGATGACGTGCGCCACCCATTCGCCGGCGCGCGCCGCGGGCAGGTGCAGCAGGCGCGGCAAGGCTGCCACCAGCGGGTTGAAGGGCTTCAGGTCGCAGCCGAGGAAGCCGCACACCAGCACGCTTTCCGCCCCATCCACCGGGCCGGTGGCGCCGGGTTCGTGCACGCCGTGGTGAAAGGCCACCGGCATCGGCTTGGGCACCTGGCGGGTGGCGAACACCCATTCCGCCGAGATGCGCTGCGGTGCGATGCCCGGCGCGCTGGACATCACATGGGCGTCGCCGTGCGGCAGGACAACGATGTCGCCGGGCGCCAGCCGCACCGGCGCCAGGCCATCCACCGCGGCCCAGCCGCAGCCGCGCGCCATCAGGTGGAATTCCATGACGTGTTCGGCGCCCGGCATCACGGCCGCGGCGATGTCGCGCGCGGGCGGCGCCTCGGCCGCCCATTGCGCGCGGTTGCTGACGTAGTAGAAGACCGCGCCGCGCAGCCGTACCGCGCGCAGCAGATCGGACAAGGTGTCTTTGCTCATCGCCGTGCTCCCCTCGCCCGGCCGTCCGACCGCAATTCCGGACGCTCGGGCAAGTCCTCCCGACTCTCAGTCAAGCATCGAACCGGGCCGGACGGAAGAATGGCCACACCGGAACAGGACATATCGCCGGCCGGTATTCAACCCGTACAGAGAGAGGAGAGTCACCATGAACGCACCCATCGAAGCCTGCGCCAGCGCCCCGGCTGCCACTCAACCCGCACCGGATCTGGAGGCAGTGAAGCGCCGCCAGCAGGCCACCTGGGCCAGCGGCGATTTCGCCGTGATCGGCACCACGCTGCAGATCGTCGGCGAATCGCTGGCGGAGGCGGTGGACCTGCGCGCCGGGGAGCAGGTGCTGGATGTGGCGGCCGGCAACGGCAATGCCACGCTGGCCGCGGCGCGCCGCTTTACGGCGGTTACCGCGATCGACTACGTGCCGCACCTGCTCGACAAGGCCGCTGCGCGCGCCAAGGCGGAAGGCCTGGCCGTGGAGACCAAGGTGGCGGACGCCGAGGCGCTACCGTTTGAAGACGGCTGCTTCGACGTGGCGCTCTCCACCTTCGGCAGCATGTTCACGCCCGACCACCCGCGCACGGCCGGCGAGTTGCTGCGCGTGGTGCGTCACGGCGGCCGCATCGGCCTGGCCACGTGGACGCCGGGCGGCTTTCTCGGCGATCTGTTCCGCGTGATCGGCGGCCACGTGCCGCCGCCGGCCGGGGTGCGCTCGCCGCTGCGCTGGGGCGAGGAGTCCTATCTGGTGGAACTCTTCGGCCCTCAGGCGGCTGCCATCCGCTGCGAGCATCGGATGTTCAACTTCCGCTACCGCTCGGCGGAACACTTCATCGACATCTTCCGCAATTACTACGGCCCCACCCACAAGGCCTTTGCGGCGCTGGACGCGGACGGACAGGCGCGCCTGCATGCCGACATGAAGCAGTTGCTGGAGGCGCGCAACGTCGGCGGCGCCGATTCGCTGGTGGTCCCGGCGGAGTATCTGGAGGTGGTGGTCACCCGCCACTGACGGCGCGCGGCGGCGCCCCTGATGCCGGAGGCGCCGCCCTCGCTGTCCGCCCGCGATTACCGACCGTCAATCATCCCGTTTTATCGAAGTAACTCTCTTCTGGTTCCTGATTTTTCTTTCTCTCCGGGGCGTTTACCCTGCTGGGGTACTTTTCCCCCAGGAGCCTTCCATGAAAGGAATTTCGTTGTTCGCGGCCGTGCTCGCCCTTGGCTTGGCCCTGAATGCCCCGCAAGCCGAAGCGGCCAAGCGTCTTGGCGGCGGCACTTCGTCCGGCATGCAGCGCCAGATGAGCCCCGCTCAAACCACGCCCTCCGCCCCGCCCGCTCAGGCGCCCACCGCGCCTGCGGCTTCGTCCGCCGCCAAGGCGCCTGCCGGCACCGCCACGCCGGCTGCGCAGCCCAAGCGTTCGTGGATGGGCCCGATCGCCGGTCTGGCCGCGGGTCTTGGCCTCGCCGCGCTGGCTTCGCACCTCGGTTTTGGTGAAGAACTCGCCTCGATGATGATGATCGGCCTGCTGGTGATGGCCGTGCTGGTGGTCGTCGGCCTGATCATGCGCCGCCGTGCCGCGGCCCAGCACCAGGGCGGCATGCAGTACGCCGGTGCCAGCCACGGCGCGCCGTCCGCTCGCAGCTACGATGTGGCGATGCCGCAGAGCGCCGGGAATACCCCTGCTCCGGCTGCCGCGGTGGCCGAGCCGGTTGCCGGCAATATCCCCGCCGACTTCGACGTGCAGGGTTTCGTCCGCCAGGCCAAGGTGAACTTCATCCGCCTGCAGGCTTCGCACGATGCCGGCAACCTCGACGATCTGCGCGAATTCACCACGCCGGAGATGTTCGCCGAGTTGAAGACCAACATTCTGGCGCGCGGCCAGTCGGCGCAGCAGACCGACGTGCTGGAGATCGACGCCGAGGTGGTGGAAGTGGTCGAAGAGGGTTCGCGCTACATCGTCAGCGTGCTCTTCCGCGGCCTGCTGCGCGAAGACCGCGACGCGGCGCCGGAGCAGATCCACGAAGTGTGGCACCTGGTGAAGCCGCGCGACGGCAGCGCAGGCTGGAAGCTGGCGGGCATCCAGCAGGCGCAGTAAGCGCGGTCAAACCCAGGCGCGGCGCCAGCAATGCCGCCGCGCTTGAACAGGAACAGGAAAGGCGCCCTCGGGCGCCTTTCTGTTTTTCCGGCACCAAGCGCAGCGCGGTGATTTCGCGCGGGCGGAAATACCGGTGGCCGCTCAGTGCGTCTGGCCGAGCTTGCTCCACATGTAGTCACGTACCGATCGCCCGAACACCCGGAAGCTGCGCCGCACGCCGTCCTGCGCGCGCGCCTTGGCCAGATAGTGTTCCGGGTGCACCACGTCCAGCGGCATCGGCGCAGGCAGCGCAACCGCCGGCCCGGCCTCCGCGGCGCCCGGCAGGTGATGATGGCGCGAGTACAACAGGATGTTCTGGCGATACCAGAACGGGATCAGGCTGTCGTCCCAGATGCGCGCGCGCACGATGTCGTGCACCGCATAGCCCCGCTCGGCAAACAGTGCTGCCCAGTAGTGCTGCCACTGCTCATTCACGTGATTGATGCCGCCCTGGAACGGCACCGCGGCCGAGAACAGCACGAAATCCGACAGCGCGGTGAGCGAGGCGACGAAATCCCGCGCCCGCGTTTCCGGCAGGTGTTCCGCCACCTCCAGCGAAATCGCCAGGTCGTAGCGGCGCGGCAGGCGGATGTCGCCGTTGGCGAGGTCCACCTGCTTGAAACTCGCGCGCGGTATCGCCAACAGGTTCTGGTCCACCCAGTTGCCGTCCAGCCCCTGCACATCCTTCACGCCCTTTTCCTGCAGCACCGACAGCCAGGTGCCCACCCCGCAGCCCAGATCCACCGCCGAACTCACCTGCGGGATGCGCTGCAGGACGATGGACAGGATGGTGTGGGCCGAATGCACGGTCTTGGCGTGACGATCGGCGTAAAACGCCTGCGAATACGACTTCATCGCTTCCTCCTCTGACGAAACCCCGGAATGCGGCATGACCGCGCCGCGCACGCTCGCGCGGCACCCTCCGCACCATGGAACCGGTGGGCGTTGCTTGTCGTTGTCGTCCGGCTGTTCGGGTCAGAACCCGATACTCGCCGCGCGTTCGGTTCTGTTCGGAACCCGAAGCATAGTTTGCCAACGCCATATGTGAAGGCGCGCGGCGTTGCCGAATGTAAGGCGCCGCAGCAGCCTGCATGCCGCGGCTGCCACTACAATTCGCCGTCCTCAGCCCAGCCTGCCCCATGCCCTCGCTCCGCCTCGACCAGCTTGCCAGCCTCCACGTCGGTCCTGTTTCGCTCGACATCGCCGCGGGCGAATGCGTCTGCCTGCGCGGGGCGTCGGGTAGCGGCAAGTCCGTTCTGCTGCGCGCGATCGCCGACCTCGATCCGCACCAGGGCGAGGCGTTTCTGGACGACCACGCCTGCAGCGCGATGCCCGCTCCGCAGTGGCGCCGCCAGGTGGCGCTGGTGATGGCGGAAAGCCAATGGTGGGCGGCGCAGGTGGGCGAACACTTTGCCCACGGACTGCGGCCGGAGTGGCTTGAGCGGCTTGGCCTCGCGGCCGACGCAGCGCAGTGGGAGGTGGCGCGCTGCTCCACCGGCGAACGCCAGCGGCTGGCGCTGCTGCGCACGCTGATGCTGCAACCCGCGGTGCTGCTGCTGGACGAACCCACCGGCAACCTCGATGCCGACAGCACCCGCCGGGTGGAAGCGCTGCTGCGCGACTATCAGGCGGACAGCGGCTGTGCCGTGCTGTGGGTGAGCCATGACGAAGCGCAGGCGGCACGCGTCGCCCACCGCCAGTTCGTGCTGGACGGCGGCCAGCTCCGGGGGCAGGCGGAACAATGAACGTGATCGAACTCAGCCCGCTCGACCTCGCGCTGGCCGCGCTGCTGGTGATCGCGCTCGCCGCGGTGTCGCGCTGGATGCGGCTCGCGGTGGAGAAGCAACTGCTGATCGCGGCGCTGCGCACGACGCTGCAGTTGCTGCTGATCGGCCTGGTGCTGAAAGCCTTGTTCGAGAACGCGCATCTCTACTGGGTTGCGCTGATGGCGCTGGGCATGGTCGTGATCGCCGGGCGCGAGGTGGTGGCGCGGCAGAAGCGGCGCCTGGCCGGCTGGTGGGGCTTCGGACTGGGAACGCTGTCGATGTTCGTGTCCTCGTTCAGCGTCACCGTGCTGGCGCTGCTGACGGTGATCTCCAACCATCCCTGGTACGCACCGCAATACGCGATACCGCTGCTCGGCATGGTGCTCGGCAACACCATGAGCGGGATTTCACTCGGCCTGGACCGGCTGACGCAGGATGCCGTGCAGAAGCGACCGATGCTGGAAACCCGGCTGGCGCTGGGCGAGGACTGGCAGTCCGCGATTGCCGACAGCCGCCGCGACGCGATCCGGGTCGGCCTCATCCCGATCATCAACGCAATGGCGGCCGCTGGCGTCGTCAGCCTGCCCGGCATGATGACCGGCCAGATCCTGTCCGGCACGCTGCCGGTGGAAGCGGTGAAATACCAGATCCTGGTGATGTTCCTGATCGCAGCCGGCACCGGCTTCGGCACCATGGTCGCGGTCAGTGCCGCGGCGCGGCGCCTGTTCGACGATCGCCACCGGCTACGGCTGGACCGCCTGCGCCAGGACTGAGCCTGCGCCGCGGTGGTGCCGCGCTACACTGGCAGCCTTCTTCCGCACTGCGCGTCCCATGCAACACGATCCGATTCCCGCCGGCACCAGCGAACGCGGCCTGCGGGTGGCGCTGATCTTCGCCCTCGCGGCGGAGCGCCTCTCCACCTTCTACGAACACGGCCAGTGGCTGACCGAAGCACAGGGCGCCACGCTGGCAGCCGAATGGCTCGCACGCTCGCGCCGCCAGCTGCCGCTGGAAGTACGCCGCGCACTTTCGGCTGCGAGCGACACGCTGGCTCGCCAGGTGCAAGGTTCGGTATCGCGCGAGGCCGGACTCTACATCGCGCACGAGATGATGGAAGCGCTCGACCCGCGGTACGAATCCGACATCGCAAAGTCCTTGATGGAAGAGTGCGAGCGCCTGCTCGACAGCGCAGGCGAAGGCTGAGCGCCGCGTGCGCGCTCAGGCCTTCTTGACGAAGGACGACTTCAGCCCCATCGCACCGAAGCCGTCGATCTTGCAGTCGATGTCGTGGTCGCCATCAACCAGGCGGATGTTCTTCACCTTGGTGCCCACCTTCACCACCGAGGACGCCCCCTTCACCTTCAGGTCCTTGATCACCACCACGGTGTCGCCGTCCTGCAGCACGTTGCCGTTCGCGTCGCGCACCACGCGCGCCTCTTCCACGCCTGCCGCCGCAGCCTGCGGCCACTCATGCGCGCATTCGGGGCAGACGTAGTTTTCGCCATCCTCGTAGGTGTATTCGGAACTGCATTTCGGACACTTCGGCAGGCTGCTCATTGGATTCTCGGTTCGGTGGTCGGGACGGCGCTGCTCAGGCCGCAGTCTTCTGCAGCAATACGCCGCACTCGAGGTGATGGGTATAGGGAAACTGGTCGAACGCCGCAGCGGCGGCAATGCCGTGCGTATCGCGCAGCGCGGCGATGTTGTCGTGCAGCGTCTGCGGGTTGCAGGAGATGTAGAGGATGCGGTCGAACCGGCGCGCCAGCGCGACGGTGGCTTCATCCAGCCCGCTGCGTGGCGGATCGACGAACAGGGTGCCGAAACGGTAGCCGGCAAGGTCGATGCCCTGCATGCGCCGGTAGGCGCGGCCGCCGGCCAGCGCATCGCTGATTTCCTCGCTCGCCATGCGCACCATGGTGACGTTGTCGACCGCGTTGGCGTCGAGGTTGTAGTGCGCGGCACGGACCGACGACTTGCTCATCTCGGTCGCCAGCACCTTGCCGAACAGCGGTGCCAGCGCCACGGTGAAGTTGCCGTTGCCGCAATAGAGTTCGAGCAGGTCCGCCCCAGAACCCTCGGCCTGGCGGCGCGCCCACGCCAGCATCTGGCGGTTCACGCCGCCGTTGGGCTGCGAAAAGCTGCCCTCGATCTGCTGGTAGTGCAGCGTGCGCCCGTCGAGTTCGAACGACTCCAGCACCCAGTCGCGCTCCAGCACGATCTTCTGCTTGCGGCTGCGCCCGATGAGCTGCACGCCCATCGCCGCAGCAAGTTCGCGCGCCGCCGCTTCCCAGTCCGCTTCCAGCGGACGGTGATAGACGAGGCTGATCATCAGCTCGCCGGACAGGGTCGCGAGGAACTCCACCTGGAAAAGCTTGCGCCGCAGCGGCTCACTCGCCATCACGCGCTCGCGCAGGACGGGCATGGCTGCGGCAATCGGAGCGGCCGCCGCCGGAAAACCGTCGATCAGCACCGGCCGCTTGGGATCGGCGGGGTCGAACATCGCGTAGTCCAACCTTCCCTCGCTGTGCCAGATGCGGAATTCGGCCCGCAGCCGGTAGTGCAGCGGTTCGGAGCGGAAAACCTCCGGTTCGGGCAGGTCGAGCGGCGCGAAATCCGACTTGAAGCGGGCGATTTTCGCGGCGAGCTGGGTTTCGTACTCGGCGGGATCGAAGCGAGGAAGCGACATGGCGACGTGAAGCGGCAGCAGGGGCCGTCCGGCGGACGGAGGCGGGACTATACCGCAGGCGGGGCTGCGGCCCTACTGAGGGCCGGCTTCGACTCCGCGCTGCAACGGGCGCCGGCAGGCGCCGCAAGGCCTGGAAGGCCCGAGCACTTCGGCCGGACGACGCGCTATACTTCGCGAAATTATCCATTTGTCATTTTTCAGATGAAACGCTTGATCCGGCTCGGGGACCCTACGACACACGGCGGCGTGGTGATCAGCGCCTCTTCCAGCTACGAAGTGCTCGGCCGCCCGGTCGCCCGCGTCGGCGATCGGGTCACCTGCCCGATGCAGGGCCACGGCCTGGCTGTCATCATCGAAGGCGACCCCGACTGGCTGATCGACGGCCGGCCCGTCGCCCTCGAAGGCCACCTCACCAGTTGCGGCGCAACGCTGATCGCCACGGTGGCCAGCGTGGGCAGGGAGTAAGCCGACATGGACGAAGCCGAATTCCGCGCCGGCCTGATGGCCCCGATTTCCGCGGCGAACCCCGCCGGCGAAGACCTTTGCTACACCCCCCTGTTCGACGACATCCGCAACGCCCGCCACGCGGACGACGACGCCCTCGGCCAGGGGGAATGGACGCACGCGGTCAAGGCGGCGGACTGGCCGCGCGTGGTCGAGTTATGCCGCACCGCGCTGTGCGCCCGCAGCAAGGACCTGCAACTTGCCGTCTGGTATGTCGACGCGCTGGTCCGCCACCAGCACTGGCCGGCGCTGGAATTCGGCCTCGGTTTCCTGTCCGACCTGCTGGACGGCTTCTGGGCAGTTGTGCATCCCCTGCCCGACGGCGGCGACTGGGGGGAACGCACCGCGCGCCTCGAATGGCTGGGCCGCCAACTGGCGGACCAGGTGGCCGCGCTTCCGCTCATTGCAGACGAAGTCCGCTCCTACAGCCTGCACGACTACCGCACGGCCATCGAGCGCGAGAATCGCCCCGATGCCGACTCCGCCGCGGGCGAGCCCGCAGCAGCCATCGACGCAGAACGCCTGCGGCGCGCCTTCCGCGCGGCAGACACCGCGCAACTGATGCAGCGGCGCATTCAGCTTGCGGCCACGCTCGCGGCCGCAAGCCGCCTTCAGGACTGCTGCGACCAGCATTTCGGCATGGACGGACCGAGCTTCGCCGCCCTCCAGGCCGAGATCGGCGCATGCGATGCCCTCCTCTCCCGCCACTTGCGGCCCACCATCACCCCACCGCAGTCGTCGCAGGCAAGCCCCCCCGCGCGTCTGCACGGCGAGCCGGATCGACCGCCCTCGTCGCGCGCCGACGACGGACGCCCGCCGTCCCGGCCGTACTCCAGCGACGCGCCTCCCCTGGCCCCGCTTCCAGACGGCGCGCCGCCGGACCGCGACGCGGCGATCCGGCAGTTGGCCGAGATCGGCCGCTTTTTTCGCGTCCATGAGCCGCACAGCCCGGTTGCACTGCTGATCGAACGCGCCGTCCGCTGGGCAGGGATGCCGTTCGAAGACTGGCTGCAGGCCGTGGTCAAGGACGCTGCCACGCTGGATCACCTGCGCGAACTGCTCGACCTGCCGCCCGGCGCGCGAAACTAATCCAGCAAGGCGTAGCGCAGATCGTCCGCATCGTCCTCCCGCGCCCTGGCCTCGAACCACAGATTGCTGCCGAGCGACAACGGCGCATCCGCGCCCAGGCGCGGTTGAGGTATGTCGCGACGGTCAAGCACCACCACCACCGTGCAGGCCAGCGCGTGCCCCACCGCATAGCGGATGAGACCCGCCAGCATCCGCGCCGCTGCACCGCCGGGCAGCAGCGTTTCGAACTGCTGACGGCGCACCGGCCCCACTCGCAGCCGGATCGCACCCTGCGCATCCCACACCCGGTCGCCCGAACAGGCCTCGCTGCCGAGCCCGCAAGCGTAAGTACCCAGACGGGAGCGTTCTGCTTCTGGCAACACCATCCACCGCCCGGAGAAAGACTCGATCCGCACTGTTACGCCGAGGACGCCCGCGATTACGGTCTCCAGCGCGTGCGCCGACAGCGGGCGCTGGGCGAGCAGGCCCGCGTAGCGTAGAAAGGCGAGCCGCGCAGGGGTCTCACCCCCGCCGATCGATGCCAATGCCGCCGGGCCCAAACCGCACAGATCGAGCAGATGCTCGGCGAAACGGTCCGTGCCGGCGCGTTCGGCCGCCAGCCAGTGACGGTACTTTCGCCATCCCTCGTGGAACAGGGCCAGCGCCCGATGGTTGAAGAGATCGAGGAACGCGCCTGCGGCACCGTCGTGCCGCAGGTGATTCCGCTCCAGCAGCATCTCGGTGTAGACGTGAGGCAGGACTCCGCTCGGGCCGGTCAGGCCCATGAAGGCCACGCTCAGTTCTCCGCCCATTGGCCGCTCGCCCGCGGCGCCCGCCGGCACGGTCGCCGCGGCAAGCTCACTGGGTGGAAACGCAAGGCTCAGGGCCGCACGAAAGCGCACCGGGCGCTCGTGCCCGGCCGCCGCCGAGATCAGCTCCAGCAAGCGGACCGCCTGGAAAAAGCCGAAGCAGTGCGGTTCGGCGGCCAGTTCGGCACTCAGATCACGATCGCTTCGCCGCTGCGGGGTGGCCATTGGACCACGTTCTCCTCATCGTTCAGGCAGCGGTAGCGCAATTGCACGAAGCTGTTGGGTGCGCAGTACAAGGCAAAGAAGCGTTCCAGCACGCTGGCGAACAAGTAGGCGCTGGCACCGACAAAGGCCTCTTCGTCCAGCACGAGGTCCACCGCAGTGCCACGGACGAAACTGATGAAGTCGGGGCCTGCAAGACGAGCAACCGCGGGGGCGCTGTTCACCTCGCGGATACCTTCGATGTGGCGCCGCGCGGCCGGCCGGTCGAGCGGGTTGTAGAGCGCGAGGATGTCCTGCAGCGCCCCCTTGCCCTGGCTGACGATGGACAGGTAGTTGAGCGACAGGTGCGACACCAGCCGCCACTGGAAGCCCTTGCGGTGCGGGTTGCGCAGGCTGGGCGTGGGCTTGCGCAACAGCCGCACCCGCTTCACCACCGCCTGTCCCGGCAGCGTGAAATCGGTGTGCGGGCCGGCATCACCACCGCCGAAAGGCAGGCGCTCCGGCAGGTCGCGGTTGCTGCACAACAGCGCCAGGCTCAGCACCTCTGTCGCGGGGCGGACGGCCGAGAAGCGGGCATCCACCAGATGGAGCGATACCTCGGTTCCCCGGTCGTTGGCTCGGGTCGAACCGTCCCGCCTGGCATGCCACCGAAAACGCGCGGCGTCCGCCTCCGTGGCCCCATTCAAACCATAGAGCGGTGGGACTTCCGTTGCGCGCGTGCCGGCGTCGTCCCTTTCGACGTAGTGCACACGCTCGATCGCGATCACCTCATAACCGAGCGGGCGGCGGGCGTCCACCACGATCGGGTAGGACTCGCGCCGATGAGTGACGCGAACCGGTTCGGCTGCGCGCGGGAACAGGTTGATCACCGGGGTGCAGCCAAGGCGGAAATGCCGCGCCTCGACGCTTTCGAGCAGGCGGGTATGGCGCTCTGCCCCTGGATAGCGCCTGATCGGGCAGTGCAGCCGAAAACGCTGCCCCGACAGCGCCGGCAGGCCGGTGACGTCCACAAACAGGAACTTCTCCGGCAGCGTGAAGTACTCGGTCAGCAAGCGGTAACCGAGGAAGGAGCGGTCGTCATAGGCGAGCAGCCCCTCGTCCCGGGCAAAGCCGACTGGCCGCAGCGCACCGCAGGGCAGGCGCTGAAGCCGCCCGCCTTGGTCCTCCACCCAGGGTTGCGCTTCGTGTTGCAGCAGCAACTGGTGGATCAGATAGGTCAGCGCCGGCTCGCCATCGAGGAAGAAGCGCAGCCGGTCGAGCTGGAGCGCACCGAGATCGACGCCGCCCTGGGTTTCCAGCGACAAGGTCAGCACGGCGGTCGCATCCGGCGCCTGCGCGGCAAGGTGGGCACTGACTGCGGTGAAGACCACCCGGGCCGACGCGACCGTCAGCGGATACAGCTCGACCGGATAGCAGGTGCGAAACCGGCAGGCCAGGTCGTCCACCGGTGGCGACAGCAGCATCTGCCCGCGCTCTATCCGGTAGCGCCCCGCCACTTCCGGACGCGCGGGGTCGAGTTCGAACTGCACGATGCTGGCCGAAGGAACAGGTTGCAGAAAGTGGGGATACAGGGCGTCGAGCAGGCTGGCGGTGATTTCCGGCAGGTCGTCGTCCAGGCGGCGATGGATGCGGGCACCGAGAAAGGCGAAGGCTTCGATGAGACGCTCGACATGCGGGTCCTCGCACTGGTCTCCCTCCAGCTGAAGACGGCCGGCGATCTTCGGGTAACGGCGCGCGAACTCACCCGAGAGTTCGCGCAGGTAGCCGAGTTCGGTTTCGTAGTAGCGCAACAGTTCGTCGAACATGGGGGCTCAGCGGTCGAAGACACGGATGTGGGCCACCTGCATGGCCTCGCTCGTCAGCATGTCGGTCCTGCCCTCGGCGTCGGCAGTGCCGGCCACGACGCGCCCATCCTTCAGCGTGATCTCGTATCGCCGTCCGCCGGCAGGCTGCGGCTCCGCAGCTGCGGCGCTGGGGTAGAGCAACGCGAAGCGCTGGTCGGCGCCGGCACGGTCGAAGACCGGCAGATCAATGCTGTCGGTGGCGGGACCGCCCAGGCTGTGGCGCGCGGCCTTGACCTGCACCGCACCTTCGGTTCCCAGCGTGATGCCGCCTCCCAACCGGAGGAAGGAGCCGTCCTCGGCCACGAGCCGGATGACCGGCGCGCTGATCAGGACTTCACCTTCGGCCGCGGAAACGCGGACGTTGCGGGCGGCTTCGGTCATCACGTCGCCCTGCTGGGCCTGGGTCAGATGCAGGCCCTGATGAGCGATCGAGCGCAGGTCGCCCGACTGGGCGAAGAGCCCGATGCCGGCGCCCGCATTCGCTACCAAGCCTTCCCCTGCGGTCAGCCGGAGCTGGTGGCTGGCACAGACCTCGTGATCCTCGGCCGCACAACTGATCAGCGTCGCACCGGTCGCAATCACGATTCCCTCGGGCGCGGCCGCGCAAACGAGTCCGTCACCGCGCTCCCGGTCTGCACCCTCGGCGCGATCCCCATCCCATTGACGCACTGCCTGCAGCAGCGCGTCGGCGCCACTGCTCTCGGCAGGAACGCCCTGGTGGCTGCCCGCGTAATCGGACAGCGTGCGCGCGAGTTCGCGCGCCTGCTCCAGCAGTTCCATCAACTCTTCCCGTGCCAGTTGGCGGCCGGCCGCGCGCGGCCGTCCATGCGCACTTACCAGCACGCCGCGGGCACCCCGAACCGCGGCAGCGCCGTCGGTACGCAGCTCTGCCCCGTCACCCCGGACCGTCGCCTGCCCGTTTTCGCGGGGATGGACAAGGCAGCCGAGGTTCAGCTGCGACGCTGCGTGTTCCGTGCTCAGCCGTGCCCGCAGTTGCCCCGCCGTGTCGTCGAACACCAGCTCGTTGAAGCCCGCGCCGCCGTGCTCCCGCGACTTGATCCCGGACAGAGCCTTGTTGGCGGGCAGCGCGCCGACCCCGGAAAAGCGGACCGGAGGGTGACACCCGTTGCCCAGCACGCCGGTCACCACCGGCCGGTCGATGTCGCCGTCAAGGAAATCCACCAGGACCTCCTGGCCGACGCGCGGAATGAACTGATGCCCCCAGGCGATGCCCGCGCTGGGCAGCGCGACGCGCACCCAGCAGGAGGAACGCTCGTCGTAAGCGGCTCCGCCGTCTGGGTGATCTTCCTGCCGCTGCCAGTGGAACTGGATGCGGATGCGGCCGTACTCGTCGGTGTGAACCTCTTCGTCATGCGGCCCGACCACGATTGCGCTCTGAGGCCCACGCGCGGTGGGGCGCAGGTCGCGACGCGGCGGAAAGATGCCGGCAGACGCCTGCCCCCGACGCACCGCCGTCAGCCGGATCTGATAAGGCGTCTTTCCGGCCCCTGCCCAGGCGCGGCCCTCGCCCGCCGCGTCCATCAGCGAGGAATGGACGGGAAGATTGCTGCGCGCAACGAACGTCAGGCGCGTCACCACGAAGCGACGTTCTTCGCCCGGTTCATGCTCGTGGCGCGGGTGCCCCTCCAGCTGGAACCACGCCCCTGCCGTCAGCCCACGCGCATCCCCGTCCGCCTCGAAGGTATTGCGCTCCGCATCCCGCGCCTGCTGGCGGAGTGCCGCGTATGCGGCGAGGCCATCGACCGTGGCCGCATAGTGCAGGGTCTGCGGCCGGAAATCCTCCAGCGCCTGCTCGAGCGAAGTGGCGTCGCCACCGTCTTCACCCGCGCCCTCGGCACGCGCGGTGGTAGTAGCGGCGGGCTTGTAGTCGAAACTGGTCAGCGTCGTGCGCCCCGCGCCGACGCTGCGCTGCGCCGACCACGACGTGACGCTGTCCTCTGTTTCGCTGGCGTTGCCGCGGTGGAAGCGGACCGATGGGGGCTCCGCGGGCGGGAGACTGTCTGCGGCGTCAAACAGCACCAACAGGGTCGAGGGCCCGGCCCCCGCTGCGTCCTCTTCGTGGTCGAAGCGCCAGCCGATGCCCTCTTCCGCGAGCAGGCGTTCGACGAACTCGAGGTCGGACTCGTGATACTGCACGCAGTAGGAGCGGCACTCGTAGCGGCGCTGGAGATCGAAGCGTAGCCCCAGGCCGGCATTGAAGATGGGGTTGCGGCCCCGGTGTTCCTCAACCAGTGCCCGGACGATCTCCGGCACGGTCAGCGCCTGAAACACCCTGCTGCCCCACCGGTGGCGCAACAGCGCAAGTGGCGGCTCCACCGTGATCTCGTAAGCCGCAAAGCCGCCGTCAGCACCAAGTGCAACCCCCGCGGTCACCACCCCGCATCGAATCCGCTCCCGTCCGTCCGCGGTGCGGATCCCGATCGCCGCGCGCAGGCCGAGCATGGTCATCAGCTCGATCCGTGCGTCCACCGCGACGCAGCGCACCGTGATCCGGTGGCACATGTTGAGCCCCTCGTCGCCATACGCGCTCAATGCGATCAAGGGGCCGCCTTCTGGGCCGCCGCCGGCGAAGCGCAGTTCGACCAGACGCGTCGCCGGCAGGAATGAAATAGCGTCTGCCACCGACAACAGGTCGGCGGCAGCGGATCGAAGCGAGTCGGTCACCTGGAAATCCGATTGGGAAAGACGGAGACTAGGGCGAGCCAACCCGCCCCTGGGGCCTAGTTCACGCGCAGCACCACCGCGTGGGTGCCATCCTCGGTGCTATAGCGGGTCCGGATCTTTGCCGCCGGCACGCCGTTCTCCACCAACACGTGGCGCACCGCCAGCGCACGGGCAATCGCCGCTTCCCTTGCGTTTCCCACCGCGTTGCGATCGCAGGAGCCGCGTACGACCACCGCACGCGCGCCGCGGACCTGCTCCGCAAGGGTGGCAACGCGGGCCTTTTCGCTCTCGCTCAAGGCCACGCTCAAGGTGTCGAAACGGAAGGTATGGCGGCCCGCCACGGCAGGCTCGGGCTCACCGGCGGGCGCGACGACCGGGGACTCCGGCGCCGGGCGCGGCGGTTCCACCTCGGCCGCGGGCTCCGCTTGCGGAGGCGCACCCGCACACGCAGACAGCAAGACGGCGACCAGCAGCGCGCCGGCCGCGCCGCGCGCACGTGTCCGCACCCTGTGCGAAAGGCCGATCCGCGCCATCACGCCACCGCCTTGTTCGCGGTCAGGTCCCAACCGGCGCTGACGTTTCCGCCGCCCGTGCCGTCGTCGCGCTTCTGGCGGGTGTAGGTCCATTTGATACGGCCGTAGCTGAATGAGATCTTCTCCTGCGGGAAGCCCTGGTCATTGGCCGCGCCGGCGGGAACGACCTTGGAAATGACGACCTGCTCGAGCTTCACCTCCATGTACTTCACCTTGTCACCGCCTGCGCGGCACAGTTCGAGCGTGACCTCCTTGATGTGCTTGCCGGTGCAGCAGGCGTCGTAGATCTTCGGGCTGGCCTGGTCGAGCAGGTGAGTGACCTCGAAACTGCCGTGATTGACGCGTTCCGCGGTGGCGCCGCCGACCGAACTGGCCGTGGCGGACGCTGGCTGTTCCATGCTGTGGTTGAAGGACAGGACCTCGATCCAGTCCTGGTGCTTGTCGTCGGTGCTCTCGCCGGGGATACCCTCGATGCGGAGAAATGCGTCGAATGCCATGATGAACTCCAGGGTCTTGCGGTTGATGAAGGATGCGTCGCGGTCAGCGCGCGGGTTGGGGCAGCTCCGCAACCAGGCGCAGGGAAATCGTCAGTTCGTCGAGCTGGAAATGGGGGCGCAGGAAGGCTGCTGCGCGGTAGGCGCCGGGGCGCCCCGGCACCTCGACCACCTCGACCCGCGCCTCCCGCAGCGGGTACTTGGACTTCGCTTCCTGGGAGGCTGCGTCGTCGAGCAACACGTACTGAGCGAGCCACGCGTTGAGGAAGTCCTGGACGTTCTGGCGCGAGGCGAAACTGCCCACCTTGTCGCGCATCATCGCCTTCAGGTAATGCGCGATCCGCGACGCGGCAAAGATGTAGGGCAGTTGGGCCGACAAGCGCGCATTGGCATTGGCGGCATCGGTGTTGTAGGTACGCGGACGCTGTACCGACTGGCCGCTGAAAAACGCGGCGTAGTCGCTGTTCTTGCAGTGCGTCAGCGCGATGAACCCCAGGTCGGCCAGCAGCTTTTCGTTGCGGTCCGTAATGGCAAGCTCGGTCGGGCACTTGGCGCCGATTTCGCCGTCGTCGGTACGGAAGGTATGGAGCGGCAGATCCTCAACCAGCCCGCCCCCTTCAACGCCCCGTATGGCGGCGAGCCAGCCGAACTGGGCAAAGGCAGCGGTCAGGCGGCTCGCATAGGAATAGACCGCGCTGGTCCACAGATACTTGGCGTGGTCGCTGCCATCCACGTCCTCCTCGAAGTTGAACGCATCCACCGGATGGGTATCCCGCCCATAGGGCAGCCGCCCCAGCACATGCGGCAGTACCAGCCCCACATAGCGCGAATCGTCGCTCGCGCGGAAGGACTTCCACTTTGCGTACTCGACGGTTTCGAAGATCCGCGAGAGATCGCGCGGCCGGCCCAGTTCGGCGAAGTTGTCCAGCCCGAACATCGCCGGCGCCACGGCCCCGATGAACGGGGCGTGCGCCGCGGCGGCGACGTGCGCCAGTTCCTCGAGCAGATAGAGATCCTCGGGATGGCGGGAAAACTCGTAGTCCCCGACCAGCGCCGCGAAGGGGGCGCCGCCGAAGGTGCCGTACTCCTCCTCGTACACCTTCTTGAACAAGGCCCCCTGATCGAACTCCGCCGCCTGCCGGAAGTCCTTGATCAACTCCTTCTTGGACACATTGAGCATGCGCAGCTTGAGCATCGGCCCGGTCTCTGCGGCGTCGACCAGGTACTTGAGCCCGCGCCAGCTTCCTTCGAGTCGCTGGAACTCGGGGTCGTGCATGATCTCGTTGAGCTGTGCCGAGATGAGTTCATCCAGCTCGGCGATGCGGGCGTCGATCGATGCCGCAAGGTCGCAGGTCAGCGGCAGGGCCCCGCTCATGACCTCCTGAACGAGTTCGCCGATGAGGTCGCGGGTGCGGTCGTGCTCTGCCTCATCCACCGCGACCCGACTGCGCGCAATCAGCGAATCCAGCAGTCCGGCACCCTCTGCCTCGACCTGGGGAGAAGCGCTCGTGCGCACCAGGTGTTCATCGCGCGCCGTCATGCGTCCCCCCGCGAGCGTCCAGTTCTCCCTTCAGTGCCTGCAGGGCGTCGCGGTCAGCGACGGCTTCGTTGAGCAGGGCTTCGAAGCGTTCGCTGCCCACCAGCTTGTTGCGCAGTTCGGCCAAACGCTGCCGCGCCTCGAGCAAGCGCCGCAGCGGGGTGAACTGCGCCACCACGTTCTGCGGCTCGAAATCCTCCATCGCTGCGAACCCCAGCTCTACGCCGAGCAGGCCGCCTTCGGCGGACAGCCGGTTGGGCACCCGCAGCCCCAGCCGAGGGGCGAGCGCCTTCATGACGTCGTCGAAGTTGTCGCGGTCGATGGCGACGAACTTCCTTTCCTTGAGCCGGGGCAGCTGCTCCCGTGCATGCCCGGTGTAGTCGCCCAGCACCCCCAGTACGAAAGGCAGCTCCTTGGTTTCGATGGCATCTCCGACCTCGACGTCATACGTGATTTGCACGCGGGGCGGACGCACGCGCGACAGCTTCTTCTGGGTACTTTCTCGGACCATGAACGGACTCACTCCGTGACAACGGGATGGACTGAAGCGGCGGGCAATGGCGTCGGCCGCGGTTGGGGATAGGGCGGGAAGCGGGCATCAACGGCTGATCCGGTCGGGCAACGTCAGCTTGCGCAAGGCCAGCAGATCGAGCGGTGAAGCCGCGGAAAGGCTGCGGAAATTGAAGCGCACCGCAGCGCCCGCGCCATTCCACACAAGTTGCAGCGGGCCCGGCGTGGCGCCCTGGACGGAGGCCTCGGCCAGCAGCCGGATCAGCGCCATGCGCCCGCGACGGTGAAGAACCGCGCCTGGCGCCCCGGACACGTCGACGACGCGCACCGCGGCCTCCTGCACCTCAGTGCCCGGCCAACTGAAACTCGCCCAGGTCTGGGGCCCGTTGCGGTAGCGCAGACTCTGGCCATCGATTTCGATCACGATTTCGGTGAGCCCGGGCGTCGGCATCGGCTGCAGTTCGAAGCGAACCAGTTCCCCCTGACGCGGCAGCGCCGCACCGAACGCGAGCAATCGCTCCGCTGCGGGGAGGAAGGCCGGATTGAGGGCGAGGCTGCGATCTCCCCAGTTCCGCGTTGCCAGCCCCTGGCCGCGTCGGCTTACAAGTCCTTCGAGACGGCGCTCGACAAACCTGTCGAGCACACCCCCCTGTGCCGCGAACTCCGCAAGTTCGGACGGCACCACATCGTGCTCGCTGTCGGAGAAGGGAAAAGTCTCGGCCAGCCGGCGCCAGTGCGGCAACACTTCGCGTTGCCAGGCAAGATCGAGATCGCGGCTCACGAGCGGGATCAGCGCATCGAACGCTCTCAGCACGGGCTGCGTCAGGACCGGTCGCAAAGCCGTTCGGGAGGCGGAATCCATCGCCCCCAGCAACTCGTTGTCGACGAACGAGAGGCTGGCCGGAAACTCGGACTCCCGGCCGTCGAAGGTTGCGCGGACGAGCCGTATGGCAGGCTCGGCGTCGCTCCCCGCGGCAGCGACGACGGCCAGACGGTCTCGCAGCTTCAACAGCCGGGCGAGGTATTCCCTTAGCGCCCCGTCGAGGCGCGGGTCGCCTGCTTCCACCGGTCCGCCCGCCAGTGCCACGACGCCTCGCAGCGGGCTGGCTTCCGATGCCGGACCTGCGTCGGCTACCGCCTCACTCCGCCCGGCGTCCAGCACGCCGCGGGCGCGCGCCAGCACGGTTTCCATGCGCCCCCTCTCCCCCTCCACCGCGCGTCCCCGCCCGCCCAGTTCGTGACCCGCCCGCTGCAGCAGCGGCAGCAACGGCGACCTCGCGGGGTCGCCGAGCTGTCCGAGCGCGTCCGTTGCGGCCGCAAGGTCCGCGAAGACGGGCACCGTCAGTCCCTGCAGGAACCTGAGCCACGCAATCTCGAAGTCCTCGCGGTAGCGGCGCTCCAGCGCCCCGGGGTCGACGGCGCCGCTGCTGGATTCCGCTAGATTTCCGGCGTGGTCGTCGAGAACCCAGTCGGTGCCGGTGTCGAGGTCCCGCCCGGAAAGGCCAAATGCCGAGCGCAGGTATTCGTCGTATGCCTTGCGGGTGAACGCGCCGGGCACGACAACGCTGCCACCGACCAGGTCGCTAGCGTGATCGCGAAGGACCCCGGTGACGGACACCGGCTCGAATCTCACATTCGCGGCAGCAAGCAGCGCGCGATAGATCCGCTCCTCGGGCGGCAGGCGCCGCATTGCGCCTATCAGGGCGGAGCGTGATCGCGCAACGAGCGCGCCTTCAGCAGCGATCACGGGGAGGTCAGGCGCCGCCCGCTCTTCGATGTAGAAGTCCACCATGCGCTGCGCGAGCGCGTAGATATCCGGCAAAGGCGTCTGGCCCCGTTCGGCCTGAAGCCAGCGGCGCCAGAAGCGCGGCAACTGATCAGCCAGATGCTCAGCCTCGATACGGGAGGGATCGGCGAGCATCAGATAGGTCTTGAGCGCGTTGTATTGCCCCTCGATGCCGGCAGACTCACCCGCGGAGCGGCGGACTCGCGCCGACAACGCCGGGCCGCCAGGGGGAATTCCCGCCGCCCGCAGCGGCTGCGCCGCCGCCCCCTCGCCGAGGGGAATGATCGGCAGCCCCGCCGGGGGACGGTCGTTGGCCGTGACCGCCCCGGCAGGGCGTCCCGCACCCGCACGCCTCACGGGAGCACTTGCCGTCGCGCCCAGCTCGCGCTCGATCTCGCGCGCGACCGGTTCCAGCATCAGTTGCCGCACACCGGCAAAGTAGCGCGCGCGCAGCATTACCTCCACCTTGTCGCCCTGATAAAGGCCGAACCGAAGCCGCCACGGCGGTTGCGCCAACCGGTACCGCCGAAGGCGCTCGAGTTGGTGCTGAAGGGCCACGAGTCGTTCCAGCTCGACGGCAAGCGGAACGCCGTCGCCGGAAGTCTCCGCAGCGTGCTGGGACGCTGCGAGTTCGGTTAGTAGCTGGTGATTACCGGTAAACGACGCGGTCATCAGACCGACGGCAAGGCAGACCACGGCGAGGCTGGTCGCCATCCACGCCCACCGGCCCGGGCTCGCGCTGGCGCTCCTCAGCCGGCGGGCGAAAAACCGGTCGGGAAGCACGACGTCGTGGAAGAGCCTGGCCGGAGAGGGGGCGTCTTGCCTGTCGTGGCTGAAGCCCGAAGAACGCGTATCGCGCAGGTCGAGTTCGAACCGCTGCGCCAGCGCATCCGTTCTCGGCCCAAGAAGCGTATGTCCGCCACCCGCGGGCAGCGAACTGAAATAGACACCGCGCAAGGCGGGCTGTACGTGGTAGGGGTTATTGCCGAGCAGAAGGCGAACGAAGCTGTTCAAGCGTGCTCCGAGCCCGTCGAACTCCACCGAGAAGCTGAGCTGCTCGGACTGCGTCAGTGGATCGTGCATCTCGGCCGCAGCCAGGACATGATGGCGCAGGCCGGCGCGAAACAGCGCGAACCTCTCGGCCACCGAATCGATGGTCCGGTCCGCAGGAACGGCGGGGATTGCGAACCCGAACGGGCTGCGTGGCGCATCACGTTCGGATGGCAAAGCGCCCTGTCCGATCAGGTCGAGCTGGGTGACGACGAGATACACCGGCAGGCGCACGCCTACCGCATCCTGGATTTCATCGATGCAGGCCCGCACTCGGGTGGCATGCGCGTGGAGCGCCCGCTCGTCGCCGCCCAGTAGCTCCGCTGCGCTGACAGCAGCCACGAGGCCGTCCAACGGCTGGGCAGGACGCAGCCGCTTCAACTCACGCCAGAACTCCAACCAGGACGAATCGCCAAGCGAGTCCGACAGGTAGCGCCCGCCAAGGTCGAGCACCACCGCCTCCGTCGCCAGAAACCAGCCGCAATCGCCATCGTCAGGGCAGCCGGGAAGGTGCTCGAAAGGAAAGCTCAGGCCCGACTGCTTGATCAAAGCGGTCTTGCCCGCGCCCTCGGCCCCGATCACGCCGTACCAGGGCAACTGGCCGAGCGCATTGCGGCCCGCCCGGCGCCCCAGGTCGGAGGCACGAATCGATTCGACAGCGGCCCTGAGACCACTGCGTAGGACAGACCCCGGCTCGGCGCTTGCGGGTCCCGGCCGCGCTTGCGCTGCCGCGCCTGTTGCTCCGCGCATGCGCCAGCGTCGCGAGAAGGCCCACAGAGCAACGCCTGCCAGCAACACCACCGAAAATGCCGCAAGCGCCCGCAGGACGCCCTCACCCCCGCGGTCCCATCCGGGCGGCAAGGTCTGGACAAGCACCAGCATCGCCGCCAGGAGCAACAGCGCCGGCCCGGAAATCCGCATCAAACGCCTGAAGCGAGGATTCATCCGGCATGCCTCGTTGGCCGGTCCGGCATCTCGACATGGCCGTAGTCCCGGATATCCCAGCGCCCGCCCCACGTCAGGCCGGCGGCCTCGGCTTCCTCCCCGAGAAGCCGGTAAGCCTCCATACCAAGCCCGTCGGTTTCAAACGACGCCGCCCCCTCCCGCACAGGCGCGAGGTCGGCAGCAAGTCCGTACTGATGGCGGCTTTCCCATGCGCGCGCGGCGGTCACCTTCGTCGGCAGCGCGAACAACTGATCCTGACGCTCCGGTGAGCGATAGCCTTCGACCAGTACGAAATGCTGGCCGCGCCCGCGCAACCGTTCGACCACCGGCTGGAGACGTTCGCGAAAGCGCGCGTCCAGTTTCGCCCAGTCCCGGTCCACCTCTCCTTCACCCGGGATCCACGCTGCTGCCGCAGGCCCCCGCGCTGCGGACTGCGGCAGCAGCAAGGCCAGGGTGTCGTCGGCAAAACCGCGCGACAACGGAGTCGATTGCGGGGTCACGGACGTCACACCCGCCTGCGCTCCCGACTCCCACCCGGAACCGAGCACCGCTACGAGCACCGCCAGGGACAGGCCAAGGAGCGTCCAGCCAGCCATCCAGAAAGCGCCGGGATTCCGTCGGCGCCCGGACTCCGACCGAAGCCGGGAACACACGGGGACCGGGACCATGCCCGACGCCCTGACCCACCAGGCGGTGAAGCCGGCCAGCGACAAGGATGCGGCGCTCAGAACAGGAAGAAGCCACCAGTGCTCGGGCATGTTAATGACAAACGGATTTTGCATATGTCATTTACATGCTAGCATGACAATCACATTTCACCGCAAGCAGAACATTCCATATGAATTTTCTGGATTGGCCGGCGTTGCCCATTTTCCAAGGCTGCAAGGCACGACGGCGGCCCTCGTCCACGCGGGCTTTCGTTGCCCGCGTACCGTCGCCGGCAGGTCGCATCCTGTACGTGTGCGCCTCGCTGTTTCTCGCGGGATGCGCAGTCACGAGCACACCGCCCCGGCTCGTTCTCTCGGCCGAAACCGCGCTGAATCGGGATGGCAGCGGGGCGTCGCTATCGGTCGTGGTACGTACCTACCAATTGCGCGACCGGCGCGCCTTCGATCGACTTGGTTTCGACGTATTCGGAGGCGGCAGGTCGGATGCGGAGATATTCGGCGCTGAACTCCTGTCTTCGCAGGAGTTCGTCCTCACGCCGGGCGCACGTCTTTCAGATGCCCTCCCGCTTCACGCAGAGGCCCGCTATGTCGGCATCGTCGGGCTGTTCATGCAGCCCGACGGAGAGCTGTGGCGGGGCCTGGTCGATGCCCAAGCGACCCGTAAGCTGGGGCTGCAGGTACGCCTGCAGGAGTGCTACCTGCGCATCGAAAGTCCCGCCCCATTGAAAATCCCCGGCCAGACAGAAGGGCGCACACCCAGTTGCCCCGCCGGCCGCCCCTCCTGAAGGAAGAGACGATGCTGAAGACTCGACGTGTGCTGTGGGGGGAAGGCATGTTCCTGCGCCCGCAGCACTTCCAGCAGCAGGCGCTGCAGCATGAAGCGGCGCTGGCAGGAAGCCTCCAGGGCCTGTACCGCCATGCGTGGGGCGCCCGGGCAGTCGTGGTCGACGAGACCGGGCTGGCGGCAGGTGTGCTGCGATTCGACAATCTCAGCATCTGGTTCCGCGACGGCACCCGCTACTGCGCACCGGAACATGATCCGCTCCCACCCTCGCGCGACCTCGCAGGCATTTCGGCCGATGGAAATACCGTCCTGGTGTACGCCTGCGTTCCGGAGTTGCACCCCCACGGCGGCAACGTGGGCGACCACGAGCGCAACCCTGCTCAGCGCGTGCGCTTTCTCAAACGCCACGCCGCCAGTTGTGATTTGTATTCCGGCGCACTCGAAGCCGAACTCACGCTGCTCGACCTCAACGTCCAGCTTCGTCTGGAAGACGAAAACCGCGATGGCTTCGAGTCGCTGCCGGTTGCACGCCTGCGGCGAGATGGACAGGGGCAATGGTCGGTCGATGCGTCCTATCTTCCCCCCAGCCTGGATCTGGCCCTGGATGGCGCCGCGGCCCGCCTGCTGCGCCGCCTGCTCGACATCCTCCAGGTCAAGAGCGGCCTGCTGGCAGCCCGTCAGCGGGAACACGCCACCCATCTGCTGGAATACGGCAGCAGCGACATTGCCGCGTTCTGGCTCCTGCACACGGTGAACCGGAACTACGCCCGTCTGCAGCATCTCGAGCGGGCCCGGCCGCTGCATCCCGAAGCGCTGTACCTTGCGCTGGCCGAGCTGTACGGCGAACTGGTCACCTTCTCCCGCAGCCACACCCTGGCCGACCTCCCTCCCTACCGCCACGAGGACCTCGCCGGCTCGTTGACGCCCCTCGATGATCGGATCCGCGACCTGCTCGATACCGTGGTTTCGAATCGGCACCAAGTCATCACGCTGCGCAATCCCAAGCCTTCGTTCCACATCGGCCATCTGGACAACGAACGCTTGCTGGAGGCGGACTTCTATCTATCCGTGCAATCCTCCATGCCGGCTGCTGCGGTCATTGACGCCGTGCCGTCAAAGCTGAAGATCGGCGCCCCGGACGACGTCGAGAAGATATTGAACTCGGCGGTACGCGGCGTTGCAGTCGTCCATGCCACGCAGACCCCGTCATCGGTCCCGGTTCGCATCGGCAACCACTATTTCGCACTCGAACCGAACAGCGAGGTGTTCCAGCGCATGGTCCAGGCGCGCTCCGTCTGCGTCTATGTGCCGCAAACCCTCGCTGACCTCAAGCTGGAACTGATTGCGGTCTTCCGCTGAAGGAAACATTGCCTTGGCAATTGCCTCCACCCCGTACGCTGCCGCGGTTCCCGACCGCAGCCCTGGCGCAACGCCGCTGATCGAACTGCTGGACGACGGATTTCATCTGCTGGCGCTGTTGCGCCAGCGAGCCCGTCCCCGTCACTACGACAGCTTTGTCGACCGGGTGCTGGCGCTGCTGCGCGACTTCGAGCGAAACGCACTGGCAGCGGGAAAAGCGCCGCCGGAAATCGAGCAGGCGCGCTACGCGTTCTGCGCGGCGCTCGACGAGGTCGTGCTGTCGAGCGACTTCCCGCTACGGGCCGAGTGGGAAAGGCAACCCCTTCAACTGCGGCTGTTCGGTGAACACCTGGCTGGGGAGGGCTTCTTCGAACGCCTCGCCGCGTTACGCCTTGCTCCGCACGAGAACATCGAATGCCTGGAGGTGTTCCATGCCTGCCTGCTACTCGGTTTTCGCGGCAAGTACCTGCTCGACGACAGCGACCGCATTCGCTACCTGCAGCGCACGCTCGCGCAGGAACTACAACGCGTTCGCGGCGACCCGCAAACGCCCCCCGCGCTGTGGAAGCTGCCAGAGGAGGAACTGACTCCGCCGCGCCCGGGGTTACCGACCCGGTTTTACGCCGGCATCCTGCTGGTGGTGGGACTCGCCTTCTTCGCCCTTTACCAAGTGCTGCTGGACCAGCGCGCGCAAGCGCTGTTCGGCGTCTGACGCCAAACGCAGATGCCCTCGCTGATCGATCGCTTGATAGCCACGGGCGGCGGCGCCGGAACCACCGCTCCGACGGCAGACACGCTGCGGACGGCCCTCGCGCGCGATCTCGAAGCCCTGCTCAACACCCGGGCGACCTGCGCGCTCGACGCCACATCGGAATTCCCGCGTGCCAGCGGATCGCTACTGACCTTCGGGCTGCCCGACTTCGACAGTCTCAACCTCCACGGCGCCCCGGACCGGCGCCGGCTGACCGACGAAGTCCGGCGGGCCATAGAACGCAACGAGCCCCGGCTCGCACGCGTCCAGGTCAGCATGGTGGCGTCACCCGCAAATGGCCAGCCGATCCGCTTGCGCATCGCCGCGGAACTGCGCAGCGACGCGCGCCGACGCACGCCGGTCAGCTTCGACGCCACCCTCCAGCTGTCTTCGAATGCCTACCGCGTAAAGCCCTGAAACCGGCTCAGGCGGTGCCGCCCACCGTAAGGCCATCCACCCGCAAGGTCGGCTGACCAACCCCCACGGGCACGCTCTGCCCATCCTTGCCGCAGGTGCCGACGCCGGGATCGAGCGCCATGTCGTTACCGATCATGCTGACGCGCGTCAGCACATCCGGGCCATTGCCGATCAGCGTTGCCCCCTTAACCGGGCGGGTGACCTTGCCGTTTTCGATCAGGTAGGCCTCGGCGGTCGAGAACACGAATTTGCCCGAGGTGATGTCCACCTGGCCGCCCCCGAAATTGACCGCGTACAAGCCCTTCTTGACCGACTTGATGATCTCCTGCGGGTCCTTGTCGCCATTCAGCATGTAGGTGTTGGTCATGCGCGGCAAAGGCAGATGGGCGTAGGACTCGCGCCGGCCGTTGCCGGTCGGCGCCATGCCCATCAGGCGGGCGTTCATCGTGTCCTGCATATAGCCCGCGAGGATGCCATCCTCGATCAGTACGGTGCGCTCGGTGGGATTGCCCTCGTCGTCGATCGTGAGGGAGCCGCGGCGGTCGGGAAGGGTGCCGTCGTCGACGACGGTCACTCCGCGCGCAGCAACCTGCTGACCGATGCGCCCCGAGAAGGCCGAGCTGCCCTTGCGGTTGAAGTCGCCCTCCAGCCCGTGGCCGATGGCCTCATGCAGCAGGATGCCCGGCCAGCCGGAGCCGAGCACGACGGTCATCGTGCCCGCCGGCGCCGGCTCGGCCGCAAGATTGACGCGAGCCTGATGCACCGCGGCGCGCGCGTAGCCCTGCAGTCGCTCATCGCTGAAATAGCCGTAATCGTAGCGGCCGCCGCCGCCGGCGCTGCCCTGCTCGCGGTGACCGTTCTCTTCCATGATCACCGTGATCGAGACCCGCACCAGCGGCCGCACGTCGGCGGCCATGTGACCGTCGTTACGCGCCACCATCACCACCTCCCACGAGCCCGCGATGTGCGCCATCACCTGCGTCACGCGCGGGTCCTCGGCCCGTGCGAAGCCTTCGAGCCGCTCCAGCAGCTTCACCTTGGCGGTGTCATCCAGCGAGGCGAGCGGATCGTCCGCGCGGTAGAGCCGGATGCGGGACTTCTTCGGTTCGATTCCGACGCTGCGGCGGCTGCCGGCCTCGGCGATCGCGCGCGTCGCTGTAGCCGCATCCACCAAGGCATCCAGTGAAATGTCGTCGGAATAGGCGAAAGCGGTCTTTTCACCGCTGATCGCGCGCACCCCGACCCCTTGCTCGATGTCGAAACTGCCGGACTTGACGATGCCCTCCTCCAGACTCCACGCCTCCGCGCGGTGGTACTGGAAGTAAAGGTCGGCATAGTCGATCCGGTGCCGCATCAGCTTGCGGAACACCTTCTCGATTTCGGCCTCGCCCAGCTGGTACGGCGATAGCAGGTACTTCTCGGCGATCTTCAGGGGATTGGTCGATTTGCTCATGTGGAATCCGCAACTGGCGTTCGCCGGGTTGGACCCGGCGCGAAGGAAAACGATCGGTGTCGAACCGCGTTCACGAAGCCGCGCCCGGCAGGCAGCGGTGTTCCAGCGCCGGCAGGCTGGCGCGTACGCTGGCGATGCGCTCGGGGTGGAGATCGGCAGCGACGAAGCCGGGCCCTTCCTCGCGGCATGCGAGGATTTCACCCCAGGGGTCGACGATCATCGAGTGGCCCCAGGTCACGCGCCCGCTCGGGTGGCAGCCGCCCTGTGCCGGCGCCATTACATAGCACTGGTTTTCGATCGCCCGCGCCCGCAGCAGCACCTCCCAGTGCGCGCGCCCGGTGGTGTGGGTAAAGGCGGCGGGCAGCACGATCAGGTCGGGCTCGGCCATGGCGCGGAAAAGCTCGGGGAAGCGCAGGTCGTAGCACACCGAAAGGCCGGTGCGGCCGGCCGGGCTGTCGAAACACACGACTTCCCGCCCGGGCTCGATGGTGGCCGCCTCGTCGTAGCGCTCAGCACCACGCTGGAAGCCGAACAGGTGGATCTTGTCGTAGCGGGCGACGCGTTCGCCGCGGTCGTCGTACACCAGGGTGGTATTGCGCACCTTCTGGTCGCTCGCTGCGACCAGCGGTACCGTTCCGCCGACCAGCCACACCCGGTGGCGGGCCGCGGTTTCACGCAGGAAGTCCTGCAAGGGCCCTTCGCCGTCACGCTCCCGCAGACGCACCTTGTCGGTCTCGACGGCGCTGATCAATGCGAAATACTCGGGCAGCGCGACGAGCTTCGCGCCGTCGTCAGCGGCAGCGGCAACCAGTTCGGCAACAACCCGCAGATTGGCCGCGACGTCGGGACCCGATACGGTCTGCACCGCCGCCACCCGTACCGGAGGACGCGCAGTCTGAGGGGCGGAGCGTGGCGAGGAGGAATTCATGGGGCAGTAGAGCCTGAACGCGGAGCGGGCTGCGCGCGCGGTAGTTGGGGAATCAGGTTCTCGGCGGGCGAACCCAGTTTTTCCACCTTGGGATCGTCCCACGCACCAGTGACTGCGTACTCGTACGCAAACAGCTTTTCGATCGGGTCGCTCAACGCCTTCTGTGCCAGATAGGTCACCGCGCCAGCAACCGGATTGATCAAAGCGGCGGCGGCACCGATCGCCACCGACTCCGACAGCGTCGGCTGAACCGTCACGCGCAGATCCTGGCTTTCGGAACTGACGTCGGCAGAGCCTCGCATCAGCACGCGGGCCGCAGGTCCGCGGATCTCCAGATCCTCGGTGCGCATCACTCCGGCACGCACATCGATGCTACCGGAAATGCGATCGAAGGCGAAACCCTCGGAAAAGACGTCGCGGAAATCCAGCGTGATCCGCCGCGGCAGCGACTGCAGGCTCAGGATGCCAAGCAAGCGCCCGACGCCCGGCTCAAGCTTGTTGAACTGCCCCTTCTCGACCTCCACCGTCATGTTGCCGGCGAGCGTGGGATAGTCGATGCGCGTGGGCGCGCCGCGCCAGGCGAGCTTGCCCCGCAGTTCGGCCGGGGCGCCGCGCACTGCGTCCGGATAACCGAGGGCATGGATCAGCCGGCCGGCGTCGGCGCTTTCGAGACGGAAATCCAGTTCGGTACGCGGGTCGTTCCCCGGCCGCCACAACCCGTGGCCCGCCAGCCGGCCTTCCGCCCGCGACAGTGCAAAGCGTTCCAGCACCCACTGCCGGTCGCGGTTGAGCGCCAGCACTTCGAGGCGGC
The DNA here is from genome assembly GCF_001682385.1 of Azoarcus olearius. Lineage (NCBI taxonomy): Bacteria > Pseudomonadati > Pseudomonadota > Betaproteobacteria > Rhodocyclales > Zoogloeaceae > Azoarcus > Azoarcus olearius. The sequence goes on along the minus strand of NZ_CP016210.1, from coordinate 1,493,276 downwards.
CCAGCGGCTGCCCGCGCAGCGAGAGCTGCGCCACCGTGACATCGAGCCCGGGAAGGCTGCGCGGCGGCGGGTCGGTGGGAGCCTCGTCCGCGGCGGAGGTGGAAACGTCGTCCTTGTCGCCCACCGCAAGGCGGGCGAAGCGGGCGACCAGCGTGCCGTTGCCCGCCTCGCGCCAGTCGAACTCGCCCTGCGCCTGGGTACTGTCGAGGCGGGCGCGCCAACCGCCCGCGTCCGCCACCGCGCGCAGGCTGAGGTCGCTGAAGCGCTGGCCAAAGACCTGGGCATGCTTCGCCTGCAGCGCCACCCCGGCCAAGGGCAGCGCCGCCGCCGTGCCCTCCGCGCCCTCGTCGCCCCCGCTCAGGCCGAGCGCCCGTCGCCAGCCGTCGACATCGAGTTCGTCCAGCGTCGCCGCCACCAGCACGCCGCGCTCAGCCACGCGGACCGGCTGAAACACGCCCACCCCGCCCCGCACCACCCCGCCCGGCCGGGCGTCGCCCGCACGTCGTTCGAGTTCGACCTGGACCCGGTCGGCCAAGCTCAGCTTCAGCGTCGAACCATGGGTGCCGGCCGGATAGTCGAGCGCGAGATGCAAGGGCCACGCGTCCGCGGTGGTCTTGTTGAGCGGATAAGGCAGGCTGGACGCAATGCCGTCGAGCGCGCTGCGCACATCCACCCGCGTCCCTTCGCGCCGAACCGCAATCTCCGCCTGCCACGGACTGGCCCCGGCGAAATGGTTCAGCACCTGCCATCCGTAGGCCCGCTGCACCCCGGCCGCGGTCACCTTGCCACTGGCGGAAAAGCTCACCGCGCCGTCGGCCGAGGTACGCGCGGCGAGTGCCATCGGCTCGCCGAACAGACGGGCACGAACCTCCGGGATCACCAGTTCGTCCGCGGTAAACCGCAGCCGTCCCACCGCATCTTCCAGCGCAGGCAGACCGTCCACCACCCACATCCGGTTGCCGCTGAAGCGGTATTCCCCCTGCACCGAGGTGTCGCGCGCGTGGCGCAAGGGCATCACCAGCTTGAGATCGAGCGTGCCGGTGCCCTCCGCGCGCATCGCATCGGTGAAGCGGTCGATGCGCTCCGCCACCGGGCTCTCGGAGACGAAACGCAGGAAATCCGCGGTGCTGCCTGCGGCCTTGCCGGTCAGGGTCATGACTTCACTGGGCGGCGCATCGAGGTCGGGCACCTGGGCCACGACGTCGCTCAGCGCAACGCCGAAGATCCGTCCGCGATTGGCGGCGATCCGCAGGCCCGGCCCTTCGAAGCGGACCTCGCCGAAGATGCCCTCGATGCTCGGCCAGCCGGGCGCGTAGTCGAGCACCGCGTCGGCCACCTGGATGGCGACCAGGAACTGGCCCTCGCCCTTGCGGAACGGGAAATCGGCGAGCCGGCCCTTCAGCCGCAGGCGGGTGTCGGGCACCGTGGCCTGACGGATCGCGTTTCGCACCCAGTCGTGGGTGTCGCGATTGACCACGCGCGGCAGGTAGCGCCACACCGCAGTGCCCTCGGCCCGCGTCAGGCGGGCCTGGAGGTCGATCTCCCCTGCCCCCTCCGCGCCCGGCCAGAAGCGGCCGGAGGCCGTGCCGGCGGCGTCGGGGTTGTCGAACCCGGCCGAATCGAGCGTGATCTCCAGCCGCTGGTCGGCGCGCGACCAGCCGCCTTCGGCGCGGAAGGTGGAGAACAGCAGGCGCGATTCGACGAAGACCTCGGGCAGATCGAGATGGGTGTCGCGGCCATCCAGCCGGAAGCGCCCGCCGCGCAGGTTGCCCTCGACCTGGCCCGACAGCCCGCCCAGGCCGGGGATCCCGTCGCGCGCGGCCAGACCGATGTCGTTGAAGTGCGCCGCTACCGACCAATCCTGCAGCGCATCGAGTTCGCCGCGCCAATCGAGCCGCAGATCATCCACCCGCCCGCGCGGGTCGAACGCAGCCAGACGCGCGCGGACGCTGTCGTCGAACGGCAGATGCGCCGCCAGGGCTGCCAGCGCGGCGAAGTCGAGCTGGTTGGCACGAACGAAACCACCGGCGCCGCCGGAATCACCGTCGTGCCTCACCTGCAGGTGAAAATCCGTGGGCGCGAGACGGATGCCGTCACCGGTAAGCAGGCTCAAGCCCTGCGCACCCACCTCGAAGCCGTGCGCCAGCCGCCGCCCGGTCAAGCGGCCACCGAGTCGTGCCAGCTGGAGTACCGGCAGGCTGTCGCCAAGGCGGGTCTCCACCCCGGCCAGCGACACGTCGGTGGTGATCGCCTGGCGCCCGTCGGCTTCAAGGTCGATCCACGCCCGCAGGCCACCGCTGCCGCTTAGCGCCACCGGGTAATCCACCCACTGGCGCCAGCCGCCCAGGTCCGCATGATCGAGCGCCACATAGAGTTTTCCGACCGACGCCGCCGGGGTCTGTGGTACGAGCTGCTGCAGTTCGCCACGCAGATCCAGCGCCGACGCGAGCTGCGCCGGCGGTTGCGCTTGCAGCGCGAAGCGGTGGCGGTGGAAGCTGCGCTCCAGCCGGAACTGCACCTGCGACAAGCGCAACGGCGGGGCGCCGCGCAGCTCGTCCGTCCAGGTGAGCGCGGCGTCGCGCACGACGATCTGGCGCTGCGCGAGCAACCAGTCGAGGAAGCTGCCATCCGAAGGGCCGTCGTCCATCGTCATGCCGGCGATTTCCAGCCGGCCGTCGGCGCGCCGGGTGATCGCCACGTCGGGCCCGTCTATCTCGAGCCGGTGAAAGAACGGCCGCAGTTGCGCGAGCGACAGCCAGCCCAGCGTGGCATCCACCCTTTCAAGGCGCAGCGCCGGACGGCCCTCGGCGTCGCGCAGTGCAAGCCCGGTGAGATGCAGGCGGGGGCGCATGCCGGACCAGTCGCCGCTCAGATGCTCGATGGCGACCGGCGCGCCCAGGGCCTCGGTCAGCCCTGCCTCGACCTCGGCGCGGTAGGCATCCACGTTGGGCAGCACGAATTCGCGCAGGACGAGGAACAGCGCGGCAAAGGCGATCCAGACCCCGAGCCCGGCCACGGCCAGCCGCCCGCCCCATAGGCGCAACAGGGCGCAGGCGCGGGCGCGCGCTGGCGGAACGGAAGAAAGGGGGCTGTCGGCTTCGTCGCTCATGGGTACTCGGACCGGCCGTAGAGGCCGCGATATCCCGGCTTGGCTACAATCGCCGTTCAACCTGCTTCGATCCGTATTCCTGCGGTTTCACGCACTGCGCGGAGCCCAGCATTCTACCAACGATCATCCTTCCGTTCGGAACCCGTCCATGCTCAACGAATCCGCCCCGCTTCCCGATGCTGTTGCCTCCGCCGCGGAATTGTCGCGCTACCTGGCGCGCATGCTGGCGAGCCGCCCCTGGCTTGCCGACCGGTTGGCTGCGAGCATCGGCGCGCCGGTGGACGAACCGGCGATGCTCGCCTTCATCGCCGAACAAGGCGCCGACGAGGCGCGCCTGCGTCCGACCCTGCGCCATCTGCGCACCTGGGTGATGTGCCATCTCATCGTGCGCGACCTCGCGGGGCTGGCCCCGCTCGCCGAAGTCACCGAGACGATGACCGTGCTGGCCGAAGTCGCCGTGCGCCATGCCCACCACGTGTTGCGCGAAGGACTGGTGCAGCGCTACGGCGCCCCGTTGTCGCCTACCGGCTGGGAGCAGGAGCTGCTGGTGATCGGGATGGGCAAGCTCGGCGGACGCGAACTCAATGTGTCGTCCGACATCGACCTGATCTTCATCTACCCGGAAGACGGCGACACCGGCGGCAAGAAGGTGATCAGCAACTTCGAGTTCTTCGAGCGGCTGGGCAAGCAGCTGATCCAGGCGCTGGCCGAACTCACCGAGCACGGCCAGGTGTTCCGGGTAGACATGCGGCTGCGCCCCAACGGCGACTCCGGCCCGCTGGTCGGCAGCTTCGACATGCTGGAGAACTACTTCATCAGCCAGGGCCGGGAGTGGGAGCGCTACGCCTGGATCAAGGCCCGCGTGCTGTGCGGCGAGCGCTGGCAGGAGCTGGAACGGATCGCGCGCCCCTTCGTGTTCCGCAAGTACCTCGATTTCGGTGCGGTGAATGCGATGCGCGAGCTGCACGCGCAGATCCGCCGCGAGGTGATGCGGCGCGACCGCGTGCACAACGTCAAGCTCGGCCCCGGCGGCATCCGCGAAATCGAGTTCATCGCGCAGGTGTTCCAGCTGATCCGCGGCGGGCGCGATACCGAGCTGCAGGTCCGCCCCACGCTGACGGTGCTCGACCGCCTCGCCGCGCGCGGCATCCTGGGCGCCGACACGGTGGGCGAGCTGTCGCGCGCCTACGACTTCCTGCGTCGCCTGGAACACCGGCTGCAATACCTGGACGACGCGCAGACCCACGACATCCCCGACAACGACGCCGACCGGGCCTTGATCGCACGCGCGATGGGCTTCGCCGGCTTTGCGGAACTCGACACCGCGCTGGCGGCGCATCGCGAAGTGGTCAGCCGCCACTTCGAAGCGGTGTTCGGCGACCCCACCGACGAAGACCACGACCTGACCGCCACCTGGGCGGCAGCCAATGACTGCGACCGGGTAACCGCCAAGCTGGCCGAACTCGGTTACCGCGACGCGCCAGCCGCGGCGAGCCGGCTGGCGGCGATCCACGGCAGCGCGCGCTACCAGCAGTTGCCCAATCACATCCGCCAGCGTTTCGACGCCCTGATGCCGCGTGTCCTCGAAGTTGCCGCCGCCACGACGGACGCCGATGAGACACTGGCGCGCTGCCTCGACCTGCTGGAGACCATCAGCCGCCGCGGCGCCTATCTGGCCTTGCTGCAGCAGTACCCGCAGGCGCTGCGCCGCGTTGCCGACCTGGTCGGCATCTCGCGCTGGGCGGCGCAATACCTCGGCCGCCACCCGATCCTGCTCGACGAGCTGCTGGACGACCGCAATCACGAGCTGGAGCCCGATTGGGTGCGCTTCCGGGCCGACCTCTCCGACCGTCTGGACGCCATCGAGCCGGACATGGAGCGCCAGATGGACCTGATGCGCGAGCAGCACCACGCACAGGTGTTCCGGCTGCTGACGCGCGACATCGCGGGCCTGTTGTCGGTGGAAAAGCTGGCCGACCATCTCTCCGCGCTGGCCGACGTAATGCTGTCGCTGACGCTGCCGCTGTGCTGGCGCAAGATCAAAATCCGCCATCGCGAAGCACCGAAGTTCGCGGTGATCAGCTACGGCAAGCTGGGTGGCAAGGAGCTGGGCTACGCCTCCGACCTCGATATCGTCTTCCTCTACGACGACGACGCCCCGGAGTCGGCCGAGGTGTATTCCCGCCTCGCGCAACGCACCAACACCTGGCTGTCGAGCCAGACCGCCGCGGGCATGCTGTTCGAGACCGACCTCCGCCTGCGCCCCAATGGGGATTCGGGGCTGATCGCCTGCTCGCTGGAGTCCTTCCGCAAGTACCAGCTGGAATCGGCCTGGGTGTGGGAACACCAGGCGCTGACGCGCGCCCGGTGCAGCGCAGGCGACCCCGCCATCGGCGAAGCCTTCGAACGCATCCGCTGCGAAGTGCTGCGCCTGCCGCGCGACCTCGACACGCTGCGGGCAGAAGTCGCCGCGATGCGCCGCAAGATGCGCGACGCGCACGGTGGGAAGAGCGCGCTGTTCGATCTCAAGCACGACCGCGGCGGCCTGATCGACGTCGAGTTCCTGGTGCAGTACCTCGTGCTCGGGCACGCCCACGCCCATCCGGAACTCACCGGCAACCTCGGCAACATCGCGCTGCTTCACATCGCCGCCGGGCTGGGCTTGATTCCCGCCGAGCTTGCCGAAGCCTGCGCCGACAGCTACCGCACCTTCCGCCGCCTGCAGCACCGTCAGCGCCTCAACGACCAGCCGTCACGGGTGGAGCCGGAAGAAGCCGCCGAAGCGCGCAAGCCGGTCGAGGCGCTGTGGTCGCACGTGTTCGGAGACTGAGCCGGACGACGCACGGTGGCAGCGGGCACCGGGCCGCCGCTAGAATCGGCGGCTCCCAACCCTCTCGGCCGCCCTCCATGAGCCAGGAAATCGAACTCAAGCTCGCACTGCCGCCATCGGCCCTGCCTGCCCTGCGCCGCCATCCGCTGGTGGCCGGGGCCGAGCGCGAGGGCAAGGCGGAAACCCTGGACAACACCTATTTCGACACCCCGGACCTCACGCTGAAAGCCAACCGGGTGGCGGTGCGGACACGGCTCCAGGGTCGAAAATGGCTGCAAACGGTCAAATGCGCCGCCACCTCCAGCGGCGGCCTGTCGTCGCGGCCGGAATGGGAAGGCCCTTACAACGGACGCTTCGACTTCTCGGCGGTCGACCACCCCGAGGCCGCGCGCCTGCTGCACAAGCACGGCGACAAGCTGACTCCGCTGTTCAGCACCCGTTTCCGGCGCGAAACCCGCCTCTACAGTCCGCGCGAAGGCGTGCGCATCCTGCTGATGACCGATAGCGGCCGCATTGAAGCGGGGGCGCGCGAGTTGCCGATCTGCGAACTCGAACTCGAACTCGTCGAGGGCGATCCGCTCGACCTGCTCGAACTCGCCTGCACCCTCGCCCGCGACCTGCCCTTGGTGCCAAACGACATCAGCAAGGCCCAACGCGGTTACCAGTTGTTCCACGACCAGCCCGTCACCCCGGTCCGCAGCGAACCGCCCCGGCTGGAGGCCGATGCCGGTATCAGCGAGGCGTTTCGCGCGCTCGCTTTTGCCACCCTGAGGGCGTGGCAAGCCAACGCACTGGCCATCGCAGAAGGGCACGAGGACCCGGAGTTCATCCACCAGCTGCGCGTCGCCCTGCGCCGCCTGCGCGCCCTGCTGCGCACTTTCGCCCCCGTGCTGCCGGCCGACTTCCACGAGACCTGGAGCGCGCGCCTGCGCGAACACGCCGCGCTGCTAGCGGAAGCGCGCGATCTCGACGTGCTGTACACCGAGTTGCTGGAGCCGGTGCGTACCGAAGAAGTGAACCGCGACGAAATCGACGTTCACGGCCTCGCCGCGCTGGCCGACGATGCACGCACCGAGGCGCGCAAGCACGCCCTGAAAGGACTGGCGAAGGCCGGCGAGGGTCTGGCGATGCTGGAATTCACCGCGGCGCTGCATCGGCTGCCGGACATCGAAGGCGACCTTGCGAGCTTTGCGCGCGAGCGGCTCGACCGGCTGCGCAAGCGTGCGCGCCGGCGCTTCGACGCCGCGGCCGATCTGGCGCCGGCGCGTCTGCACGCGCTGCGGATCGCGTTCAAACATCTGCGCTATGCGGTCGAGTTCTTCACCCCTTTGCTCGCCCGCAAAGCCGGCGCCCGCTACCTCGCCGCACTCGTCAAGGTGCAAGACACGCTGGGCTACTTGAACGATGTCGACGTGGCGCGAGCGCGGCTGGCGCGCTGGGCCGACGACATCCGCGCGCTTCAGACCGCGGCGGCCTTCGTCAGCGGCTGGCATGCGCCGCGCTACGCGCGCTACCGCCGCCGCGTGCTCGACGAAGCCCGCCCGCTGCTCTGGGGCAGGAAGCCGTGGTAACTGCAATACCGCTGCAACCCGGAGACCACACCATGACGGCCCCTTCAAGAACGGAAAAACGCATGGACCTGTTGCTCTGGCGCCACGCCGAAGCGGCCGAGGGCTCGCCCGACCATAGCCGCGAACTGACCGAACGCGGTCACCGCCAGGCGCGCCGGATGGCGGAGTGGCTGCACAAGAACCGCCCGAAGAAGCTACGCGTGCTGGTCAGCCCCACCGTGCGGACCCGCCAGACCGCCGCCGCCTTCACGCAGGACTTCGAGATCGTTCCCGCCCTGGCGCCCGACTGTGGCGTCGCCGACCTGATCGGCGCCACCGGCTGGCCCGACGCCAGCGGCGCCATCCTCATCGTCGGCCACCAGCCGGGATTGGGCCGCCTCGCCTCGCTGTTGCTGGCCGGCGTGGAGGCGGACTGGACGATCAAGAAGGGCGCGCTGTGGTGGTTCACCAACCGGGTCCGCGACGACGAAACCCAGACCGTGCTGCGTACCGTACTGCCCGCCGAACTCGCCTGAGAAGCGTTCCCGCCGGCAGGCGTCGCGCGGACCCGACACTGCGGCGCCTCGTCCGTTCCGGTTAACCGGATAGATACCTTTTTTGCGCTGCACGATCGGCGTATTCTTTGCACCCCGCCCCTCCCGGCAAGGTGTAGCACGATGAATCCGGAGATTCCCAACGGCACGCTGGATACGATCGACGGTGTGCCGCGCGTGTATTACGACGGCTACTGGATCAAGGTGTACGACCCGCCGGCCGATTCGTTGCAGGCCAAGAAGACGCTGATCCAGGCGCTTACGCGACGGCTGTTCAACCACGTCGAACACGGCATCAACATCCCCGGCAAGCGCCTTAACGACGCCCGCCGCTCGTTTGAAACCGAGCAGGATCCGGAGCACAAGCGGGTGAAGGGGGCAATGCTCGCGGGCGCCCTGTTCAATCGGGCCACCGACATCTTCACCAAGCTGGTGGAGCTCCAGGCGCTCGGCATCGAGATCGAAACCGACAACGCGCTGATGCGCGAATGCGGCGTCTGTCTGCAGGAAGCGCTCAACCTGGGGCGCATGGTGCTGCACCGCAGCGGAGAAGAAGGCATAGACGAACTGTGGGGCGAGCCCTTCCGTGCCTTCTCGATTCCCGTCGAGGCGTTCTACGAAAGCCGCTACGTCAAGATCGCCCAGGCGCTGCGCGACATCGACCGCCTGGCAGCGACGATGATCGCGACCTTCAGGGGCAATCCGCTGTTCGAGGGCGTGGATGTGCTGATCCAGGACTTCGCCGCGATCTCGAAGGTAAAGTGCGAAACGCTGCGCACCGACGACGCCATCTTCGATATCTGGGCGGAGTTCGTCGTCACCTCCGAACGTCTCGCCGCGTTCGCGCCCAAGCTCTCCTGTACCCCCACGCCCGACGAGCAGCAGCGCGCGGAGGACGGTCAGCGCCTGATCCTGCAAGGCCGCGACCTCCTTACCTACATCGTGCGTGCGCGCGTCACCATGCCGAAGAGTGCGCGTGAGTACATGGAACGGTGCGCGCAATATGCCAACCTGCAGCACACCCCGCCGGCGAAACCCGCCCTGCCGCGGATCTGACTTCGATGCGCCGGCTCAGCGCGCGAACAGCAGAAGCGCGAGAAAGACGTTGAGCACCACCGAACTCACTGCCAGCAGCTTGAGCCCGAGCGCCGGATCGCGCTGCATCAGCGGGCGCCGCCGCGGCGTGCGGAGTGGCCGATGGGCGCCGAGTTCGAGCGCCAGCAAGAACTCCTCCGCGGTTTCGAATCGCTCGGCGGGAGTCGGTGCAACCGCTTTCAGCAGGATCGCTTCGAGCCAGTCCGGCGTATCCGGCCGGTAGCGGGTGACGGCGACCGGATCCCCGAAGCGGGGTTTCTGGAAGGGCTCGATCTCGCCGTAGGGATAACGGCGTGCGAGCAGTTCGTACAGCGTGACGCCTACCGCATACAGATCCGAGGCTTCATTGGCTCTTTCCCCGGCAAAGAGCTCCGGCGCCATGTAGCTCGGTGTGCCCGGATTGTTGATTTCGTTGAACGCGTGCCCGTCGCTCGCCGCAACGCCCAGATCGAGGATGCGCAGCCTGCCATGGGCGTCGAGATGCAGGTTGTCTGGTTTGATGTCGCGGTGGACGATGGCGAGGCGGTGCAGTGCGCCCACACCGCGCAGGATTTCGCCACCCAGTTCGACTACCTGAGCTGGCGAAAAGCGATGGCCTGCAGCCAGACGTGCCTTCAGCGTCGCCCCTTCGTGCCAGCTCATCAGGTAGTAAAGGTGGCTCCGCCCCGGCCAATCGATCACCTCGGGAAACCGGCTATCGACAACACGCCGCGCCAGCCACTCTTCGTAGACCAGCGCCTGGCAATTCTCGACATCGCCCGCACCGTTACGCAGGGTTTTCAGGACCCGCTGCCGCCCCTGCGCGTCTGCCACGCGATAGAGCAGCGTCACCAGCGAATGGTGCAACACCTCCTCCACCGTCAAACCATCGATCACCTGCCCCGGCTTGAGCGGTGGGGGTAGCGGCAGCGCGCTTCCCGACGCGATGATCTCCGGCAATCGGGCGGGCGGAAGCCCATCCACCTTCATCACCAGGGCAGTGCAGTTGTCGGGCGATCCCGCGCGTGTCGCCGCCATGGCAAGGGCCGCGGCAGCTGCCTCGGGATCGGTCTCGTCTTCCAGTATCTTTCGGATACGCTCGTCGCCGAGGGTCGCCCACACCCCGTCGCTCATCAACGCATAAACGTCGCCCACCATCAGATCGCCATCTGCGAAATCGACGCTGAGCTTGGAATCCAGCCCCACCGCGCGGGACAGCACTGAATCGAGTTCCGGGTGGGCCCAGGTGTGATCGGTAGTAAGTTGCTCGAGGCCACCGCCCCGCAGCCGGTAGATGCGGGTGTCGCCCACGTGCGCGAGGTAATAGCGCGTCCCGCGGGCCACCATCGCCGAGAGCGTCGTCGCCATGCCGGCCGTCTGGCGGTATTTGCGCGCCTGACTAAGCACCCACTGATTCAGCGACTGGATCACCCGCTCCAGGCTGCTGTTGACCGACCACGTCGCCGGCGTGGCGTAGTAATCGGCCAGCAGGCCGCGCACCGTCCGCTCCGCCGCCTCCCGCCCGTTCTCATGCCCGCCCAGACCATCGGCAACCGCCAGCAGGATGCCCTTGTCCATCAATTCGGCGCCCGCCGGCGTCACGTAGCCGCCAAAGTCCTCGTTGGCCACGCGAGCCCCGGTGAGCGAGGTATAGCCGATACGGACGCTGAGCTGATTCATGCTTGGACCGAGAGACCTTTCACCATTGGCTTCAGAATGCGGGTGGAGGCGTTTGGGGAACCGTTGCCCACCCTCACCTCCCTGCACGCCCGCGACGGATGAGATTCAGATCTTCGCGGTGGTCAGGTGCGGGGCGCCCCACGTGGTTCGCCAGCGCCTCTTCACTGCGGTCAGGCCGACGAGGGCTGCGAGTGCGAGTCCAGCAAAGATCAGAAAGCCGGGCATATAGGATCCGCTCACCTGTTTGGAATAGCCCAGACTGGACGCCAGATAGAAACCGCCCACACCGCCGGCCATGCCTACCAGCCCCGTCATTACGCCGATCTCCTTGCGGAAACGCTGGGGCACGAGCTGGAAAACCGCTCCATTACCCATGCCGAGGGACAGCATGGCACATACGAAAACAGCCAGAGCCAGCCAGGAACTCGGCAATCCAACCGAAACCACGCCCAAGGCGACCGCCGCAGCGATATACACCACGGAAAGCGACTTGATGCCCCCTATCCTGTCGGCCAGATTGCCCCCGATCGGACGTACCAGGCTGCCAGCAAAAACACATGCGGCGGTGAAGTACCCGGCCATCTTCGCGTCAAGGCCATACTGGGTATTGAAATAGATCGTCAGCGACGAGGCCAGACCGACGAAGCCGCCGAACGTGACGCTGTAGAAGAACATGAACCACCAGGCATCCTTATCTTTCAGGACAGCCAGATACTCACCGAGTCGCTTCGGCGGAGGACACTCCGGCGCGTCCTTCGCCATCAGCAGGTATGCAACAAAGACCAGGCCAAGCGGGATCAACGCCAGCCCGAAGACATTCACCCAGCCGAAGCTCGCCGCGAGGCCCGGGCCAAACAGCGCCGCCAGCGCGGTTCCCGAGTTGCCCGCACCCGCGATACCCAAGGCCGTCCCTTGGTGCTCCGGCGGGTACCAGCGCGACGCGAGCGGCAACGCCACGGCAAACGAGGCGCCCGCAACGCCAAGGAAGAGGCCGAGAATCAAGGTTTCTTCAAAGGAGTGGATGCCATGCTGCCACGCATAAGCCAAGGCAGCGATGACGATCACCTGCCCGATTGCACCGGTCAGCTTTGGCTTCAAATGATCTACCAGCATGCCCATGACGAAACGCAACAACGCCCCGGCGAGAACCGGTGTCGCCACCATCATTCCTTTCTGGGCGTGGGTTAAGCCGAGATCGGTCGCGATCTGTACTCCAAGCGGCCCTAACATGACCCACACCATGAAGGCGAGATCGAAATACATGAACGCGGCAAACAGGGTCGGAGTATGACCTGCCTGCAGAAACGATTTCTTATCCATTCTTGACTCCAGTGAGCGGGCGCCTGCAATCCCGCAATTCGACCCGTGCACCGCGCTTTGGACCGGACGAGGGGACATCCAGGGAGCGGGGATTGCCCGGGTAATTGCCTTCGACATGCGATAGCTTCGGAGCGCGATCCGATGGCACCGGTCAAGTAAACCCTGGTCCTTGGCGCTAGGCGCGGATCGACAAAACAACACTAGGTCTTGGCAGGGGCCCCGCAAGGAGCGCGCGGTGCTTGGGCGCTCGAACACTCGCGTGTCGGCGTCGCAACTGGGATCGTCTTTGATCTGTCGGTGCTGCTTCGTTGCAGCGCCGGGAAAGGCCTTTGGGGCCCCGAGTAGATGGTCCGAAAAGACCAGACGCAGAGATGTCCACCAAGCATGAGTCATGCCACGCTCGCATCCCTTCTAGCCTCTTGTTTTCTTGAAGGGAAATGGGCGACTCAGCCGCAGGAGGCGCATCAACTTGGTGCTAAATACAGAAGCCTGCTGCTTTCTGGTGCGTAATGACTGTACCGTCGGCGTGGACTCCGAGTCGCAGTTCCGTGGCTAGTTGTCAGAAGCGGCAACCTCCGATTTCCAGCAAATGTTGCTTGTGCGCTTCGCTCGGAGGCAAGGAGCGCGCGCTGCTCGTGGAGCGGTCTTTTCTCCAATAAAAAAAGCCCGCACGATAGATCGTGCGGGCTTTTTTTTGTAGTTAGTCTGACGATGACCTACTTTCACGAGCGCGGGCTCACTATCATCGGCGCGGTCTTGTTTCACGGTCCTGTTCGGGATGGGAAGGGGTGGTACCAAGACGCTATGGTCGTCAGACTTTGACTTGTTGCCTGGCAGGGGGTGGTCTGCCTGGCCAAATTGGGAAGAAGCGTTATGGTTGCGTGACTGCGTCGTCGAGTTTGACGCTGTGTATCAAGGTTATAGGATCAAGCCTCACGGGCAATTAGTATCGGTTAGCTTAACGCATTACTGCGCTTCCACACCCGACCTATCAACGTGGTGGTCTTCCACGACCCTTCAGGGGGATCGAGTCCCCAGGGAAGTCTCATCTTGAGGCGAGTTTCCCGCTTAGATGCTTTCAGCGGTTATCTCTTCCGCACTTAGCTACCCGGCGATGCGACTGGCGTCACAACCGGTACACCAGAGGTGCGTCCACTCCGGTCCTCTCGTACTAGGAGCAGGTCCCCTCAAACTTCCAGCGCCCACGGCAGATAGGGACCAAACTGTCTCACGACGTTTTAAACCCAGCTCACGTACCACTTTAAATGGCGAACAGCCATACCCTTGGGACCGGCTACAGCCCCAGGATGTGATGAGCCGACATCGAGGTGCCAAACTCCGCCGTCGATGTGAACTCTTGGGCGGAATCAGCCTGTTATCCCCAGAGTACCTTTTATCCGTTGAGCGATGGCCCTTCCATACAGAACCACCGGATCACTATGTCCTGCTTTCGCACCTGCTCGACTTGTCGGTCTCGCAGTCAAGCCTCCTTTTGCCATTGCACTATCAGTACGATGTCCGACCGTACCTAGGAGACCTTCGAACTCCTCCGTTACCTTTTGGGAGGAGACCGCCCCAGTCAAACTGCCTACCATGCACTGTTCCCGACCCGGATTCACGGGCCTGGGTTAGAACCTCAACGACACCAGGGTGGTATTTCAAGGACGGCTCCACCAGAACTAGCGTCCTGGCTTCAAAGCCTCCCACCTATCCTACACAAGTCCCGTCAAAGTCCAATGCAAAGCTACAGTAAAGGTTCATGGGGTCTTTCCGTCTAGCCGCGGGGAGATTGCATCTTCACAAACATTTCAACTTCGCTGAGTCTCAGGAGGAGACAGTGTGGCCATCGTTACGCCATTCGTGCAGGTCGGAACTTACCCGACAAGGAATTTCGCTACCTTAGGACCGTTATAGTTACGGCCGCCGTTTACCGGGGCTTCGATCAAGAGCTTGCACCCCATCACTTAACCTTCCGGCACCGGGCAGGCGTCACACCCTATACGTCCACTTTCGTGTTTGCAGAGTGCTGTGTTTTTAATAAACAGTCGCAGCCACCGATTCTCTGCGGCCCCTTCGCCCTTCGGATGTACTCCTACAAGCTAATGGGGCATACCTTCTCCCGAAGTTACGGTATCAATTTGCCGAGTTCCTTCTCCTGAGTTCTCTCAAGCGCCTTGGTATTTTCAACCTGCCCACCTGTGTCGGTTTGCGGTACGGTCGATTCTAGACTGAAGCTTAGAGGCTTTTCCTGGAAGCAGGGTATCAACCACTTCGCGAACAAGTTCGCTCGTCATCACGCCTCAGCTCAGCTCTCCGGATTTGCCTAGAGAGCACGCCTACACGCTTAAACCGGGACGTCCAACACCCGGCCGGCCTAACCTTCTCCGTCCCCCCATCGCATCTAGAACCGGTACAGGAATATTGACCTGTTTCCCATCGACTACGCATTTCTGCCTCGCCTTAGGGGCCGACTCACCCTGCGCCGATGAACGTTGCGCAGGAAACCTTGGGCTTTCGGCGAGGGTGCTTTTCACACCCTTTATCGCTACTCATGTCAGCATTCGCACTTCCGATACCTCCAGCATCCCTTACGAGACACCTTCGCAGGCTTACGGAACGCTCCCCTACCACGTGTCAAAGACACATCCGCAGCTTCGGTTCATGGCTTGAGCCCCGTTACATCTTCCGCGCAGGACGACTCGACTAGTGAGCTATTACGCTTTCTTTAAAGGGTGGCTGCTTCTAAGCCAACCTCCTAGCTGTCTATGCCTTCCCACCTCGTTTGCCACTTAGCCATGCATTTGGGACCTTAGCTGGCGGTCTGGGTTGTTTCCCTCTTGACACCGGACGTTAGCACCCGATGTCTGTCTGCCGTATATCACTTTGCGGTATTCGGAGTTTGCTATCGCGGGGTAGATCGCAGTGACCCCCCCAACGATTACAGTGCTCTACCCCCGCAAGTGTCCGTACGACGCACTACCTAAATAGTTTTCGGGGAGAACCAGCTATTTCCGGATTTGTTTAGCCTTTCACCCCTATCCACAGCTCATCCCCTAGTTTTTCAACACTAGTGGGTTCGGACCTCCAGTGCGTGTTACCGCACCTTCATCCTGGCCATGGATAGATCATCCGGTTTCGGGTCTACGCCCAGCGACTATGTCGCCCTTATCAGACTCGCTTTCGCTACGCCTCCCCTATTCGGTTAAGCTCGCCACTGAACGTAAGTCGCTGACCCATTATACAAAAGGTACGCAGTCACCCGTTTCCAGGCTCCCACTGTTTGTATGCATGCGGTTTCAGGATCTATTTCACTCCCCTCCCGGGGTTCTTTTCGCCTTTCCCTCACGGTACTGGTTCACTATCGGTCGATCACGAGTATTTAGCCTTGGAGGATGGTCCCCCCATCTTCAGACAGGATTACACGTGTCCCGCCCTACTTGTCGCACGCTCAGACCCGCCACCGGCTTTTCGCATACGGGACTATCACCCTGTATCGTCGGACTTTCCAGACCGTTTTGCTAAGCTGATGGTTTAGTCGTGCAGGCTCTTCCCCGTTCGCTCGCCACTACTTGGGGAATCTCGGTTGATTTCTTTTCCTACGGCTACTTAGATGTTTCAGTTCGCCGCGTTCGCTTCCACGTACCTATGGATTCAGTACGGGATGACCCTTGCGGGCCGGGTTTCCCCATTCGGATATCGGGGGATCAAAGCTCCATTGCCAGCTCCCCCCCGCTTTTCGCAGGCTTGCACGTCCTTCATCGCCTGTGATCGCCAAGGCATCCACCACATGCACTTAGTCGCTTGATCCTATAACCTTGGACCCTCGACTCACTGGCGTGAGCTGAAGATCCGGTCACAGGTCGAACTCGTTTGTGCGATCAGGACTGTGCTGACTACGCAGCCCTGATCAATGCAATCACACAACCCGTGCAACACATCGTTGATGTGCTGCACTAACTTCTTCCAATTTGTTAAAGAGCGAACCTCTGGCGTTGGCCAAGAGGTCAGGCATGCTCACGCGTTCGATGCGCATGACTGACGTCTCGGATGAAGCACGGTACTGCGGGCGACTGGTGGAGCTGGTCGGGATCGAACCGACGACCTACGGCTTGCAAAGCCGCCGCTCTCCCAGCTGAGCTACAGCCCCTTGTCTGACTTGTGCCTGGACAAGGACTGGTGGGTCTGGTTGGGTTCGAACCAACGACCCCCGCCTTATCAAGACGGTGCTCTAACCAGCTGAGCTACAGACCCTCGTGCTTCGAGGCTCTTCGCTTGAACAACCGATAAGGTGTGGATACTTGGCCGAAGATGGCTTTTCTCTTGAAAGGAGGTGATCCAGCCGCACCTTCCGATACGGCTACCTTGTTACGACTTCACCCCAGTCATGAATCTCACCGTGGTAAGCGCCCTCCCGAAGGTTAAGCTACCTACTTCTGGTGAAACCCACTCCCATGGTGTGACGGGCGGTGTGTACAAGACCCGGGAACGTATTCACCGCAGCATGCTGATCTGCGATTACTAGCGATTCCGACTTCACGCAGTCGAGTTGCAGACTACGATCCGGACTACGATCGGCTTTAAGGGATTAGCTCCACCTCGCGGTTTGGCAACCCTCTGTACCGACCATTGTATGACGTGTGAAGCCCTACCCATAAGGGCCATGAGGACTTGACGTCATCCCCACCTTCCTCCGGTTTGTCACCGGCAGTCTCATTAAAGTGCCCAACTGAATGATGGCAATTAATGACAAGGGTTGCGCTCGTTGCGGGACTTAACCCAACATCTCACGACACGAGCTGACGACAGCCATGCAGCACCTGTGTCCTGGTTCCCGAAGGCACCCTCGGCTCTCACCAAGGTTCCAGGCATGTCAAGGGTAGGTAAGGTTTTTCGCGTTGCATCGAATTAATCCACATCATCCACCGCTTGTGCGGGTCCCCGTCAATTCCTTTGAGTTTTAACCTTGCGGCCGTACTCCCCAGGCGGTCAACTTCACGCGTTAGCTGCGTTACTCACAGAGTTACCTCTACGAACAACTAGTTGACATCGTTTAGGGCGTGGACTACCAGGGTATCTAATCCTGTTTGCTCCCCACGCTTTCGTGCATGAGCGTCAGTACAGGCCCAGGGGGCTGCCTTCGCCATCGGTGTTCCTCCACATCTCTACGCATTTCACTGCTACACGTGGAATTCCACCCCCCTCTGCCGTACTCTAGCCTTGCAGTCACAAGCGCAGTTCCCAGGTTAAGCCCGGGGATTTCACACCTGTCTTACAAAACCGCCTGCGCACGCTTTACGCCCAGTAATTCCGATTAACGCTCGCACCCTACGTATTACCGCGGCTGCTGGCACGTAGTTAGCCGGTGCTTCTTCTTACGGTACCGTCATCCACGCGGGATATTAGCCCGCGCGATTTCTTTCCGTCCGAAAGAGCTTTACAACCCGAAGGCCTTCTTCACTCACGCGGCATGGCTGGATCAGGCTTTCGCCCATTGTCCAAAATTCCCCACTGCTGCCTCCCGTAGGAGTCTGGGCCGTGTCTCAGTCCCAGTGTGGCGGATCATCCTCTCAGACCCGCTACAGATCGTCGCCTTGGTGAGCCTTTACCTCACCAACTAGCTAATCTGACATCGGCCGCTCCAATCACGTGAGGTCTTGCGATCCCCCACTTTCCCCCTCAGGGCGTATGCGGTATTAGCTACGCTTTCGCGTAGTTATCCCCCATGACTGGGCACGTTCCGATGCATTACTCACCCGTTCGCCACTCGCCGGCGGGCCGAAGCCCCCGCTGCCGTTCGACTTGCATGTGTAAAGCATGCCGCCAGCGTTCAATCTGAGCCAGGATCAAACTCTTAAGTTCAATCCATACAAAGCACTCAAAGTCATTACTGACATGAGCACCTAATCATTGCGAAACAAAACCGCCGAAGCGGCTCGCCACACAACAACCAAGCACCCACACTTATCGGTTGTTCAACTTTTTAAAGAGCGCTGCAATCGCTGCAGCAGAGAAACGAGATTATGGACACCAACAGCAAAGTCGTCAACCGGAAAATGAAGAAATTTTTGTAGCGCTCAGCGCCGCGCCTTCAACGCGACTTTCCGATGCGCTCCCTCGCCCTGGTATTCGAACCCTCACCGCGCACCCCTGCATATGTGTACACGCAACGGCCGGACAACAAGAACGCACCTGCACACGTATCTGTCGGACTGTCGCAGAGGTTCCGCAAATCAAGATGGCGCGCCACCGCCCGAGACCTCATCCAAGCCCCCGGTTGCTGGAAGCCGATAGGCGGTGATATCGTCCGCGGGTCGCGCGGGAGAGTGTTCGATGACAACATCGGACCGCCGAAGGCGTAACCCCCAGGAATCGCTCAGGCACAAGGGACCGCGCGAACGCAGTGAAAGTCTGGAGAGAGATGCGGCAATCGTATTGTGCGCATCCACCGAAGGGGCACCCGGCGATGCGCTGGAATCTCTCAGGTACAAGGGACAGATGGGGCGAAGCACGCTAGGGCGGGCTTCGCCCTTTTTTATTTTCTGATCCAAACGGAACCCTCGCGATGAACGCTCCAGCCAGACGCACGCCTCTTTATTCCTGCCACCTCGCGGCTCAGGCCCGCCTGGTTGATTTTGCGGGCTGGGAGATGCCCGTGAACTACGGTTCGCAGATCGAGGAACATCACGCAGTGCGACGCCACGCCGGCATGTTCGACGTTTCACACATGCTCGCGTTGGACCTGACCGGCCCGGACGCCACGGCGTGGCTGCGTCGCCTGCTGGCGAACGACGTCGCCAAGCTTCGCACTGCCGGCAAAGCCCTCTACGCCTGCATGCTCAATCCGACCGGCGGCGTCATCGACGACCTCATCGTCTATCGCCTGTCAGACAATCAGTACCGCATCGTCGTCAACGCCGGCACGGCCGACAAGGACGTGCAGTGGATGCGCAGACAGATCGGGGAGATGCCGGCCAACGTCACGCTCACGCCACGGCGGGACCTCGCAATGATCGCGGTGCAGGGCCCCCACGCGCGTGAGGCCAGTTGGAAGGCGTTCCCCGAGCTACGTGCCGGCAGCGAAAGCCTGCCGCCCTTCTCCGGCGCCCAACTTGGCGACTACTTCGTGGGGCGCACCGGATATACCGGCGAAGACGGCTTCGAGATCGCCGTGCCGGCCGACAAAGCCGAAGCCGCCTGGGCACAACTCCTGGCAGCAGGCGTGCAGCCCTGCGGGCTGGGAGCACGCGACACCCTGCGGCTCGAAGCGGGCATGAATCTCTACGGCCAGGACATGGACGAGAGCACTTCGCCGCTCGACACCGGCCTGGGGTGGACGATCGACCTGAAGGACGAACAGCGGGACTTCGTGGGCAAGACGGCGCTGCTTGCCGCGCCTGCAACCCGGCAGGTCCTCGGTCTCGTCCTGGAGGACAAGGGTGTTCTGCGCGCCCACATGGCCGTCTTCACCCCTGACGGTGAAGGTGAAACCACCAGCGGCACCTTCTCGCCTACGCTCCAGCGCGCCATCGCCTTCGCCCGCCTCCCGCCCGGCGTCGCGGCGGGCGACACCGTGGAAGTCGACGTGCGCGGCAAGCGCCTCAAGGCGCGCTGCGTAAAACTGCCTTTCGTACGCAATGGCAAGGCGCTGGTCTGATACCGGCCCTTGCTCAACTTCAGAAGCATTATTTGAACGGAGTCTTGTCCATGAGCACCATCCCCAACGATCTCAAGTACACCAAGTCTCACGAGTGGATCCGCCTGGAGGCGGATGGCACCCTCACCGTGGGTGTCACCGACCACGCGCAAGCCGCGCTGGGTGACGTCGTGTTTCTCGAACTGCCGGAAGCCGGCCGGGTTGTCAGCGCGGGTGAAGCCTGCGCCGTGATCGAGTCCGTCAAGGCGGCTTCCGACATCTACGCCCCCGTGGCCGGCGAAGTCATCGCGCGCAACGACAGCGTTACCGATGCCCCGGAGAGCGTGAATGCCGACGCCTACGCCGCGTGGCTGTTCAAGCTCAAGCCCGCCAACGCCGGCGACACCTCGGCGCTGCTCGACGCAGCCGGCTACGCGACCGAAATCGCCGACTGATCCACCGCCTCAACTGCCTTCCGCGCGGCACGCGTGGAAGGCCGCCTCTCCCGAGTACCCCATGCCCCAGACGCTGCTCTCCGCCCCGCTCGCCCAGCTCGAACAACGCGACGCCTTCATCCACCGGCACCTCGGCCCCAACCCGGACGAGATCGCCCGCATGTGTGCGGCGATCGGGGTTCCGGACATCGACACGCTGATTGCACAGACCGTCCCCGCCTCGATCCGGCTGCCGCAAGCGCTGCCGCTGGCGGGACCGCGTCCGGAGCACGAAGCGCTGGAACTGCTGCGCGGCCTTGCCGAGCGCAATGCGGTGAAGAAATCCATGATCGGCATGGGCTACTACGGCACCCACACGCCGGCGGTAATCCTGCGCAACGTGATGGAAAACCCGGGCTGGTACACCGCCTACACCCCTTACCAGGCCGAGATTGCCCAAGGGCGCCTGGAAGCCCTGCTCAATTTCCAGCAGATGGTCATCGACCTCACCGGGCTGGAACTTGCCAACGCCTCGCTGCTGGACGAAGCCACCGCCGCCGCGGAGGCGATGGCGATGGCACGTCGCGTGTCCAAGTCGAAGTCGAACGCGTTCTTCGTCGATGCCGCCTGTTTTCCGCAGACTCTCGACGTCGTGCGTACCCGCGCCGAGTATTTCGGTTTCAACCTCGTGTTAGGCGATGCCGCTGAGGCGGCCGAGCACGACGTGTTCGGTGCACTGCTGCAGTACCCCAATGTCCACGGCACCGTAGGCGATCTCGGCGCGGTGATCGCGGCACTCAAGGGCCGCGGCGCGATCACCGCCCTTGCGACGGACCTGATGGCGCTGGTGCTGCTGAAGTCCCCCGGCGCAATGGGCGCGGACATCGCGCTCGGCTCGGCCCAGCGCTTTGGCGTACCGATGGGATTCGGCGGCCCGCATGCGGCCTTCTTCGCGACACGTGAAGCCTATGTCCGCTCGATGCCCGGCCGCATCATCGGCGTCTCGCGCGATGCTCGCGGCAAGACCGCACTGCGCATGACCCTGCAGACGCGCGAACAGCATATCCGGCGCGAAAAGGCGAACTCCAACATCTGCACCTCGCAGGTGCTGCTCGCCAACATGGCGGGTTTCTATGCCGTCTATCACGGCCCGCAGGGCTTGCGCACGATTGCCGCGCGCATTCATCGCCTCGCCGCGCTGCTCGACGCCGGTCTGCGCGCCGCCGGTTTCGCGGTGCGCTCGTCCGCCTACTTCGACACCCTGGAGGTCGACGCCGGCGAGCGCGCAGCGGCGATCCTATCCGCGGCCGACCAAGCGGGTTTCAACCTGCGCGACGCCGGCCACGGCCGCATTGGCCTGTCGGTGGACGAGACCACTACCCGCGCGAACATCGCGGCAGTGCTCGCCTGCTTCGGCGCCAACGTCGACCTCGAGACCCTGACGCCTGCCTCGCCCCTTCCTGCGGGCCTGCTGCGCGACGACGCGATCCTGGCGCACCCGGTGTTCAACACCCATCACACCGAGCACGAGATGCTGCGCTATCTGAAGAAGCTGCAGAACCGTGACCTCGCGCTGGACCATTCGATGATCTCGCTGGGCTCGTGCACGATGAAGCTCAACGCCACCAGCGAGATGATCCCGGTCACCTGGCCGGCATTTGCCAACCTGCATCCGTTTGCGCCGCCCGCGCAAACCCAGGGCTACATGGCGATGATCGACGGCCTGGCCGACTACCTGAAGGCCGTCACTGGTTTCGATGCGATCTGCATGCAGCCCAACTCGGGCGCGCAAGGCGAATACGCCGGCTTGGTGGCGATCCGCCGTTACCACGCCAGTCGCGGCGAAGCCCATCGCGACGTATGCCTCATCCCGCGTTCGGCCCACGGCACCAACCCCGCCACCGCGCAGATGTGCGGCATGGAGGTGGTGGTGGTCGATTGCGACGGTAGCGGCAACGTCGATCTCGAAAACCTCCAGAGCAAGGCCGCGCAGTACGCCGACCGCCTCGCCGCGATGATGATCACCTATCCGTCCACCCACGGCGTGTTCGAGGAGAACATCCGCGAAATCTGCGCCGCGGTGCACGCCCACGGCGGCCAGGTGTACATGGACGGCGCCAACCTCAACGCCCAGGTCGGCCTGACCTCGCCCGCCATCATTGGCGCCGACGTGTCGCACATGAACCTTCACAAGACCTTCTGCATCCCCCATGGCGGCGGCGGGCCGGGCATGGGGCCGATCGGGCTCAAGGCCCATCTCGCGCCCTTCATGGCGGACCACGCGGTGGCTGCCACCGGCGACGCGGAGCGGGTCAACAAGGGCCAGGGCGCTGTTTCCGCGGCACCGTTCGGCTCGGCCAGCATCCTGCCGATCTCCTGGATGTACATCACGATGATGGGCGGCGAGGGGCTCAAGCGTGCGACCGAAGTCGCCATCCTCAACGCCAACTATCTCGCCAGCCGGCTGGCGCCTCATTACCCGGTGCTGTACACCGGCAGCCGTGGCCGCGTCGCCCACGAGTGCATTCTCGACATCCGTCCGATCAAGGCGGCAACCGGGATCAGCGAGGTCGACATCGCGAAGCGCCTGATGGACTACGGTTTCCACGCCCCGACGATGTCCTTCCCGGTGGCGGGCACGATCATGGTGGAACCGACCGAATCCGAAGACCTCGCCGAACTCGACCGTTTCATCGAGGCCATGGTGGCGATCCGCGGCGAAATCCTGCGGATCGAGCGCGGCGAATGGCCGGCCGACGACAACCCCTTGCGCAACGCGCCCCACACCCAAGGCGAAATCGCCGCGGCGCAATGGGAGCGGCCCTACAGCCGCGAGCAGGCGGTCTTTCCGCTACCCTGGGTCGCGGACAACAAGTTCTGGCCCAGCGTCAATCGCATCGACGACGTCTATGGCGACCGCAACCTGTTCTGCGCCTGCGTGCCGATGGAGGCCTACAGCTGAGTCCGGGTAGAATGCCCGCGCTTCATACGAAGCCACGCCGCGTGCGTGGCTTTTTTTCGCATCCGCCTTACGAGACGCCATGTCCCGACGCTCCCCCTGGGCCGCCCTGCTGGCGGTCCACCTGATCGCGCTGGCCGCCCTGGTCGCGTGGCTCGCCCTTCAATCCCGCCCGGTGCAGATGCACGACCTGCAACTGGCGGACGGAGAAAAACTGAAGTGCGTCTCCTATGCCCCTTACCACTTTCCCGGCCAGACGCCATTCGACAAGGATCTGCGGATCACGCGCGAGCAGATCGCCGCCGATCTCGCCGCGCTCTCGCGCATCACCCGGTGCGTCCGGCTCTACTCGGTGGACCAGGGGCTGGACCAGGTGCCCTCCGTCGCCCGGGAGATCGGCCTGAAGGTGCTGCTCGGGGCCTGGATCGGCTATGACCGCAAGAAGAACGCCGCCGAACTCGACCACGCGATCGCAATCGCCAATGAGTACCCGGACGTGGTGCGCGCGCTCATCGTCGGCAACGAGGTGCTGCTGCGCCGCGAGCGCAGCGAGGACGAAATGCGGGCGCTGATCCGCGACGCCAAGTCGAAGTCGCAGGTGCCGGTCACCTATGCCGACGTGTGGGAGTTCTGGATGCGGCACGACAGCCTCGCGCGCGAGGTCGATTTCGTCACCGTGCACATCCTGCCGTTCTGGGAAGACGAGCCGGTCGACATCCAGCACGCGCTGCAACACGTCGCCGCGATCCACGAAGAAGTGCAGACCCATTTCGGCAAGGCCATCCTGATCGGCGAGACCGGGTGGCCGAGCGAAGGCCGCCAGCGCGAAGTCTCCCGCCCCTCTCCCGCCAACCAGGCCCGCTACATCCGCGAGTTCGTCCACCAGGCGCACGACCGGGGCTGGGACTACAACCTGATCGAAGCGATCGACCAACCGTGGAAACGGCGCCTGGAAGGCACTGTGGGCGGTTACTGGGGCATGCTGGACGCCGACCTGAAGCCCAAGTTTCCGCTCGCGGGGCCGGTCGCCGACCGGACGTCGATGCAACTGCCACTGCTTGGCGCCGCGCTCGGCGCGGCCCTGGCTGCGGCGGTTGCGCTGGCGCGGCGCGGAGCGGGCGGCCGGCTACGGGTGGCGGCCTGCGTCAGCATCGGGGCGGTGGGCGGCATGCTCGCGGTGCTCAACTGGGAGCACGGCCGTGTCGCCTACCGGGATGAACTGGAGTGGATACTGCTGGGCGGGCTGACGGCGCTCGCGGCCACGCTCGCCGCGCTGGTATCAGCCTGGGACGGGGTGATGCTGCCCGGCGCCCGCAGCGCATGGCGCGATCTGCGCCACGGCTGGGCACCGACGCCGGCACGCCTGCTGGCCCTCGCGCGCGGCACGCTGGTGTTTGCCGCCGCGGTGGCCGCGCTGCTGCTCTTCGTCGACGCGCGCTATCGGGATTTTCCGACGCTGCTCTATCTGACGCCTGCGCTGATCTTCGGCACCCTGGCCGCACTCGGCCGCGGCGCCGCGCGTGCCGAACGGATCTGCGCGGCGATCATCGTGCTGTGCGGCATCGGCCGCTGGCTGCCGGAGCCGGCCAATCCGCAGGCCATCGCCTGGCTGGCGACGACCCTAGCCCTGGGCCTGCCGCTGATGCTCGCCCGCGGTGAGCACCAGCAGGGCGAGTAGCGCGCCCACGGCGGCGTAGTCGTAGTTGTAGAGGACGAGCCCCGCGAGCCCGGCAAGCCAGCCGGGCCACGCCAGACGGCGGCAGGTCAGGGCAAACCCCAGCCCGCCGCAGACCAGGCTGAAGATGCCGAGCCGCTGTTCATGGAACAACTGCACCAGTGCCCACTTCAGCGCGCAGGCGGCGCCTGCGCCCTGGGCCTCCGGTACGGTGCAATCGCGCGGCAGCACGCCGTTCTCGATCAAGCCGTAGCGCGCACCCAGCGCCAGCGCGAGCACGAGGGCGCCGCCCAGCACCACCGGCCACCAGCCATATTTCTGCGAATTATTCCGACTCACGTAGCTTTTCCCTTACAAATCAAATCGCGCCCGAAAGCAAAATGCACTGTTGCAAATTCCGTTTCAGGCATTCTCGTAACAGCCTGAAATAACGCATAAAATGCTTGTTGTGCCGATTCGGCGACGCGGTCGCGGATTCTGTCACAGCACAAAGGAGCATGGAAATTCAGCATCAGGCCCCACGCAGTGTGCGCGCTTGCCACACTGCCTCGTAAGACGCGATTTTCCGCACCGACTCCGCGAGCCCACCGCTCGTAACCCTCCCTGATCGGACCTCTCCTCCCGATGAAGAATGCAGCATCCCTTGCCTACCGAATGACGATCGCGCTGGCCGTCGCCAGCCTGGTGGCACTTGCCCAGTACTGGATCTGGGAACACTTCAATCGCGGTTCCGAATTCATCGGCGCAAGCCAGAGCATCAAGGGCTTCGCCTACAACGGCTTCCAGCGCGACCAGAGCCCGCTGCGCGGCACCTATCCCACCGACGCCCAGATCGGCGCCGACCTCGACCTGCTCGCGCGCTCGGCCGACGGCCTGCGCACCTACGGCGTCAACGACCTGCCGGGCCTGCTCGAACTGGCCGGCCAGCGCGACATGCTGGTCACCGCCGGGGCGTGGCTGGACACCGACAAGGAAAAGAACGAGAAGGAAATCAACGCGCTGCTCGAAGTCGCCCGCAAGCAGCGCTACATCGAACGCGTACTGGTCGGCAACGAGGCCATCCTGCGCGGCGACCTCAAGCCCGACGAGATGATCGTTTATCTCGACCGCGTGCGTAAGTCGCTGCGCAAGCCGGTGTCCACTGCCGAACCCTGGCACGTGTGGCTGAAGTACCCCGAACTGGCCAAGCACGTCGATTACATTACCGTGCACCTGCTGCCTTACCACGAAGGCGTGCCGGTCGAGGCCGCGGTGGAGTACGCCCTGCAGCGTTACGACGAACTGGTGAAGACTTTCCCCAAGAAAAAGATCGTCATCGGCGAAATCGGCTGGCCGAGCCGCGGCCCGGTCATCGGGGCGGCCGAGCCTACGCTCGACAATGAAGCGCGCTTCATCCGCGAGTTCCTCGCCCACCCCCGCACCGCGCGACTCGACTACTTCCTGATGGAGGCGATCGACCAGCCCTGGAAGGTCGATGTGGAAGGTTGGGCCGGCGCCTACTGGGGCATGTTCAACGCAGACCGCCAGCCCAAGTTCGCGCTCGAAGGCTTGGTCGAGCGCGATCCGCACTGGGCCAAGAAGGCCAGCAATGCCGCCGCGCTCGCCTTCATCCCGATGCTGCTGATCGCCTTCTTCCTGTCCGACTGGAACATCGCCGGCCGCATCTTCCTCGCGGGGCTGATCCAGGCCTGCGTCTCGACGCTGATCGTCAGCCTCAACGTACCGGTCGACTACTACCTCACCCAGCGCGACCTGGTGGGCCTGACGATGCTGATCGCCGCGACCTGCCTCACCGCGGCGGTGCTGCTGTCGCACGGCTTCGAGTTCGGCGAGATGCTGTTCAAGCGCAAGTGGCAGCGCCGCTTCATGCCGCTGCCGCCGCACGCACCCGAAGACCAGCCCTTCGTGTCGATCCACCTCGCCTGTCACAACGAGCCGCCGGAGATGGTGATCGCCACCATCGACAGCCTGGCCAAGCTCAACTACCAGAACTTCGAAGTCCTCATCCTCGACAACAACACCAAGGATGACGCCAAGTGGAGGCCGCTGGAGGCGCGCTGCGCCGAACTCGGCCCGCGCTTCCGCTTCTTCCACCTGATGGACTGGCCGGGCTTCAAGGCCGGGGCGCTCAACTACGGCCTGCAGGTCACCGACCCGCGCGCCGAGGTGGTCGGGGTGGTGGATGCCGACTATGTGGTCGATCCGGACTGGCTGGCGGTGCTGATCCCGCACTTCGACAAGCCCGACGTGGCCGTGGTGCAGGCGCCGCAGGCCCACCGCGACTGGGAAACCCACCCCTTCCGCCGCATGTGCAACTGGGAGTTCGACGGCTTCTTCCGCATCGGCATGCACCACCGCAACGAGCGCAACGCGCTGATCCAGCACGGCACGATGACGCTGGTGCGCCGCCTCGCGCTCGAAGAAGTCGGCGGCTGGTCGGAGTGGTGCATCTGCGAAGACACCGAACTCGGCCTGCGCCTGATCGAAAAGGGCTACGACACCCGCTACGTGGACCACATCCTCGGCCGCGGCCTCACGCCGTCCGACTTCGCCGCGATCAAGAGCCAGCGCTTCCGCTGGGCCTTCGGCGCAATGCAGATCCTCAAGGCGCATCTGCCACAGATGGTCGGCAAGAGCACGCTCAATCTCGCCCAGCGCTATCACTTCCTCACCGGCTGGTTCGCCTGGCTGGGCGACGCGCTGCAACTGGTGTTCGCCTTCGGCAGCCTGCTGTGGACGCTGGGCATCCTGCTGTTCCCCAAGGCCTTCGGCCTGCCCGTGACGGCACTTGCGCTACCCATTCTCGGCTTCATGGCCTTCAAGGCGGCGCTCGGCCCCATCCTCTACCGGCGCACGATGGAGTGCCCGTGGAAGGACATTCTCGGCGCCTCCATCCTGTCGGTCGGCCTCGCCCACGCCATCGCACGCGGCGTGTTCACCGGCCTGGTGAAGCGAAAGGGCGTCTTCGTCGTGACCCCCAAGGGCTGGAAGGCCAAGGGCGCGCTGGCGTTCTTCGGCCCGATCCGCGAGGAACTCGGCATGCTGTTCGCGTTGATCCTGGGTGCGGTGGCGCTGGTTACGCTGCGCGGCGCAAACGACCTCGAAACCCAGTTGTGGGTCGGCATCCTGGCCTTGCAGTGCATTCCCTATGTGGCCGCCATCGCCTGCCAGATCGCGGCCTACATGCCGGAACGCCCTGCCGCGCTGCCCGCCGGAGTCAAGACGCTGGGCGCAGCAGGCTGAACGTCCCTTGCCCCGCGCTCAAGAACGCCATGTCACCGACATGGCGTTTTTTTTGCCCTGGCTGCGCCCGCCACACGCACTGGAACAGGCGGTGTCGCGGCGAAAACGCCCCCACCGCGACGCGTCGGCCTGGTCGGCACGAAACCGCGGCAAGCGCTTCAGGGCACGGCCGGCAACGGAATCTCGTGACTGAAGCCAGCCCCGCCAGTGAGCGCCCGGCAATCGTCCAGAAAGGTGCGGATCGCCGCAGTGTGGTACTTGCCGCGATGCCACACGAAAAGGAATTTGCGCCGCAGGTCGAGGTCCGGCGTTTCGATCCGCACGAGGCTGCCGCGCCGGAAGGCGTCGCGCAGCGCCAGCCGCGAGATGCAGCCGATCCCCAGCCCGCTCTCCACCGCGCGCTTCACCGCTTCGGTGTGTTCGAGTTCCAGCCGAGGGACGATCGCCTTGGTCTGGTGGCGTAACGCCTGCTCCAGCGTCTGGCGCGTGCCCGATCCGCGTTCGCGCAGGATCCACGGCTCCCCGGCGAGTTCCTCCCAGCGCGCCTTTCCGCGCTGCGCCAGCGGATGGGTCGGCGCGCAAAAGACCGACAACTCGTCGCCCACCCATTCGGCCACCTCCACGTCCGGGTCGTCCACCCGCCCCTCGACCAACCCGAAGTCGATCTCGTAGCGCGCCACCTTGGCCACCACGCTCTCGGTGTTCTCCACCAGAAGATGGACGCGGCTCTCCGGGTGGCGCTGCAGGAACCCCGCCGCAATCAGCGGCAGCAGGTAGTTGCCGATCGTCAGCGTGGCGCCGATGCGCAAATCGCCCAACCCGCGCTCGCCGCGCAGCAGCGCCTCGATCTCCTGCGCGCGATCGAGGAATTCCACCGCGCGCGGCAACAGCAGCCGGCCGCGTTCATTGAGCCGCAGCCGCCGCCCGCTGCGGTCGAACAACTGCTGCTCGAACTGGTGCTCCAGCTCGGCGAGCGCCGCGCTGGTGGCGGACTGAGACAGGTTCATCATCTCGGCGGCACGCGAAACGTTCTCGCCGCGAGCCACGGACACGAAGACTTCGAGCTGGCGCAAAGTGAATCGCATATCTATTATCCAGATAACTCTTATCTGAATTATCCGCTTAATCGCTAAAAGACACTCATTAGAATCGCGCTCAATCCCTTTTCCGCCCCCGGAGCCGGCATGAGCAACCTCAACGAAGAACGCGTCCTCAGCGTTCACCACTGGAACGATTCGCTGTTCAGCTTCCGCACCACCCGCAATCCCGGGCTGCGTTTCGAAAACGGGCAGTTCGTGATGATCGGGCTGGAAGTCGATGGCCGCCCGCTGACCCGCGCGTACAGCATCGCCAGCCCCAACTACGAGGAGCACCTGGAGTTCTTCAGCATCAAGGTGCCCGACGGCCCGCTTACCTCGCGCCTGCAGCATCTGCGCGAAGGTGACCCGATCGTGATCAGCAAGAAGCCCACCGGCACCCTGGTGCTGCACGATCTCAACCCGGGCAAGCACCTGTACCTGCTCTCCACCGGCACCGGTCTCGCGCCCTTCATGAGCGTGATCCAGGACCCCGAAACCTACGAGCGCTTCGAGAAGGTGGTGCTGATCCACGGTGTGCGCTACGTCTCCGAACTCGCCTACACCGACTTCCTGACCCGGCATCTGCCGGACAACGAGTTCTTTGGCGATGCCGTGCGCGAGAAGCTGATCTACTACCCCACGGTGACCCGCGAACCCTTCCGCAACCAGGGCCGCCTCACCGCGCTGCTCGACTCGGGCAAGCTCAATGCCGACATCGGCCTGCCCCCGCTCGACCCCGCGACCGACCGCGCGATGATCTGCGGCAGCCCCGCGATGCTGCAGGATTGCTGCGACCTCCTCGACAGCCGCGGCTTCAAGATCTCGCCCCGCATCGGCGAGCCCGGTGATTACGTGATCGAGCGCGCCTTCGTCGAAAAGTAAGCCCGCCGGCCGTCGCGCGGGGGCGTGCGGCGGCCGCAAGTCTTGACGCGGCTCAAAACCCTGTTTTCAGCCAGGGTTAAGATGCCGCCGGTGAAACGCCGCGCCCTCCACCTGTCGATCATCGGTTTGCTCGCACTGCTGGCGGTCGCGCTGGTGGGGCTCGCCTGGCACGACCCGCTGCCGGAACTTGCCGCCAGTCCCACGCCTGCAACCGCCATACCCAGCAACGAACCGCTGCTGCCGCTGCCACCCAGGCAGCCGCCTGCGCATCCGGCGCGGGTCGCGCTCGGCCAGCGCCTGTTCCACGAACCGCTGCTGTCGCGCGACCGCACGCTGGCCTGCGCCAGCTGCCACAACCTCAGCCTCGGCGGCACCGACCGCCGGCCGCGCTCCATCGGCACCGGCGGCGCCCTCGGTCAGCTCAACTCGCCCTCCGTCCTCAACGTCGCGCTCAACTTCGCTCAGTTCTGGGACGGCCGCGCGGAAACCCTGGAGGCACAGGTCGCCGGGCCGCTCCACAACCCGGTCGAAATGGCATCGAACTGGGCTGAAGCGATCTCCCGCCTGCGCGCCCAGCCCGAATACCGCCAGGCCTTCGCGCTCGCGTACGCCGGTGAAGGCATCAGCGAAACCACCATCGCCGACGCACT
This sequence comes from Azoarcus olearius, assembly GCF_001682385.1. Lineage (NCBI taxonomy): Bacteria > Pseudomonadati > Pseudomonadota > Betaproteobacteria > Rhodocyclales > Zoogloeaceae > Azoarcus > Azoarcus olearius. Next base: position 1,462,604 of record NZ_CP016210.1, on the reverse strand, counting down.
CGCCAGCTTCGAGCGCAGCCTGCTGCCCGTCGATTCACCCTTCGACCGCTACCTGCGCGGCGACCGCGACGCGATCGACCCCGACGCGCGCGAGGGCTACACCCGCTTCAAGGCGCTCGGCTGCGCCAGCTGCCACCAGGGCGCCGGCATCGGTGGCAACATGTTCCAGCGCTTCGGTGTGATGGGCGACTACTTCGGCGCCCGCGGCGACATCACCGTGGCGGATCTCGGCCGCTACAACGTGACCGGGCGCGATGCCGACCGCCACGTCTTCAAGGTGCCCAGCCTGCGCAACGTAGCGCTGACCGCCCCGTACTTCCACGACGGCAATGCCGCCACGCTCGACGAGGCGGTCGCAATCATGGGGCGCTACCAGCTCGGCCTCGAACTCAGCGCGGAAGACCGCCGCCTGATCATCGCCTTCCTCGACACTCTCACCGGCCAGCCGCCGGCGCTTGCACCGGCTGAGCCCCGCCGATGATTCAGCCCTTGCCCGCACCCAACCCCTTCGCCGGCCTCGCGCGCTGGCCGCTGCTGCGCGCCGCGCTGCTGATGCTGGCCGCGACGCTGCTGCTCGGCTGGCTGTTCCGCCAGGCCGACACGCTCACGTCGCCAGAACCCCAGCACTACGGGCGCGAACTGCGGCGCCTGCTCAACATCGACGCCGAACTCGACACCGCAGTCCTCGCCAGCGGCGAAGGCCTGCAGCGCGACTTCGACGGCATCACCACCAGCATGCGCGAGTTCACCGAACTGGGCGCGAGCGTCGCCACAGTGCCGGCCTTCCTGGGCGAGGCGGACCGCCGCCGGCTGGGCGCGGAGATCGCCGCGCTACGCGCGGTCGTGGCCGAAAAGGCCGAACTGGTCGACCGCTTCAAGCGTGAGACCTCGGTGCTGCGCAACTCCCTCGCCTACTTTCCCGCTGCCACGGACCGGCTGATCGAGGAAGGCATGCTGCCGCCCGCGGTGTCGCGCCAGACCGGGATCGTCGCGCGCAACGTGATGGGCTTCGTGCTCGACGCCCAGCCGATGCGCGCTGCGGAAATGTGGGAACGGCTGGACCAGCTCGCCATCGTCGCTTTGACGCTGCCTCCGGCACAGCGCGAGCGGGTGGTCAACCTCATCGCCCACGGCCGCATCATCCTCGACCGCAAGCCGGTGCTCGACACCATCACCCGCGACATCCTCGCGCTGCCCACCGGCGCGCGCGCCGAGAGCGTGATCCACGCCTATGTCGACGGCTATCAGCACGCGACCGACCGCGCCCACACCTACCGCGTGCTGCTGTTCGTGGTCGCGCTCGGGCTGGCGGGCTACCTGATGATCGCCATCCTGCGGTTGCAGCGCACCTCGCTGGCGCTGGCCGGGGCCAACGAACACCTGGAAGAGCGCATCCAGACACTGCGGCTGACCGAGTCCGAACTGCACCTCTACGCCAACGTATTCACCAACGCCAGCGAAGGCATGGCGATCACCGACGCGCAGGCCCGCATCGTCGCGGTCAATCCCGCCTTCACCGATATCACGGGTTACTCGATCGAGGAAATCCACGGCAGGACGCCCGCGGTTCTCGCGTCGGGCCGCCAGGACGCCGCCTTCTACCGCGAGATGTGGGCCACGCTGGGCAAGCGCGGCCAATGGCAGGGCGAGATCTGGAACCGTCGCCGCAGCGGCGAGATTTATCCGGAGTGGCTGTCGATCACCGCGATTACCGAAGGCGACGGCAGCGTCAGCCACTACATCGGCATTTTCTCGGACATCACCGACCGCAAGGAATCGGAAGCCCGCATCCGCCACCTCGCCCACCACGACGCGCTCACCGGGCTTCCCAACCGGCTCTTGCTGCAGGACCGTCTCGGCCAGGCCATCCTGAAGGCACGGCGCAACAGCACACAGGCGGCGGTGCTGTTTCTCGACCTCGACCGCTTCAAGACCATCAACGACACCCTTGGCCACGAGATCGGCGACGGCCTGCTGCGCCAGGTCACGCAGCGCTGCCTCGGCGCGGTGCGCGAAACCGACACCGTGGCGCGCCAGGGCGGCGACGAGTTCGTCATCGTGCTGCCCGACCTCGAGCACGGCCAGGACGCCGGCACGATCGCGCGCAAGATCCTCGCCGCGCTCACCGAACCCTGCCGCCTCGGCCCGCACGAACTGACGGTCACCGGCAGCATTGGCATCGCGCTGTACCCGGGCGACGGCGCCGACCCCTCGATGCTGCTGCGCAATGCCGACGCCGCGATGTACCGCGCCAAGGCGGACGGCCGCAACGGCTTCCAGTTCTACGCGGCGGACATGAATACCCATTCGCTCGGCGAGCTGCTGCTGGAACACCAGTTGCGCGGCGCGCTCGACCGTAACGAGCTGCGCCTGTACTTCCAGCCCAAGGTCAATGCCGCGGACGGCTGCATCGAAGGCTGCGAGGCGCTGCTGCGTTGGCAGCACCCGGATCTCGGCCTGCTCGCCCCCGGCCGCTTCGTGCCGGCGGCCGAAGAATCCGGGCTGATCGTGCCGATCGGCGAATGGGTGCTGCGTGAGGCCTGCCGCCAGCTGCGCGCCTGGATCGACGCCGGGCTTGCGCCGGTGCCGGTCGCGGTCAATCTCTCCGGCCAGCAGTTCGCCCATCAGGACATCGTCGCGCTGGTACGCGAGGCGCTGGCCGAACACCGCCTGCCGGCACCGATGCTCGAACTCGAGCTGACCGAAACCATGCTGATGCGCGACCTCGAACGCACCATCGCCACGCTGGCCGAATTGCGCGCGATGGGCGTCACGCTGGCGATCGACGATTTCGGCACCGGCTACTCCTCGCTCGCCTACCTGCGCCAGTTCGACGTCAACGCGCTCAAGATCGACCGCAGCTTCGTGCACGACATCCGCCCCGGCAGCAGCGACGGCAAGATCGCCACCGCGGTCATCGCGCTGGCGCACAACCTGGGGCTCACGGTCACCGCCGAGGGCGTGGAAACCGCCGCGCAGCAGCACTTCCTGGCCCGGCACGGCTGCGACCAGCTGCAGGGCTTCCTGTTCGGCCAGCCCGAACCGGCCGAAGCCTTCGCCCAGCGGCTGGCCGACGACGACCGCCGCGCGCCCCACGTCCGCCTCGTTTCCGCCCACTGACGGCCGTCTCCTCCCGCCCCGGGCAAGGCCGCGGGCACTATCCTGTGCGGCGCGATCAAACACAGGCCGCGGCCGCGTGCCGCACCACGGAGACTGCCATGACGACCCCGCTCTACGACATCCCCCTGCAACGCCTGGACGGCAGCGCCGCCACGCTCGCCGACTACGCCGGCAAGGTGCTGCTGATCGTCAATACCGCCAGCCAGTGCGGCTTCACGCCGCAGTACGCGGGGCTGGAGATGCTCTACCGCAACTACAAGGACCGCGGCCTCGTGGTGCTCGGCTTTCCGTGCAACCAGTTCGGCGCACAGGAGCCGGGCGACGCCAGCGAGATCGCCGACTTCTGCGAACGCAACTACGGCGTCAGCTTCCCGATGTTCGCCAAGCTCGACGTCAATGGCGACAACGCCCATCCCCTGTACGTGGCGCTGAAGCAGCAAGCGCCGGGTGTGCTGGGCACCGAAGCGATCAAGTGGAACTTCACCAAGTTCCTCGTCGACCGCCACGGCGAGGTGATCGAACGCTACGCCCCCACCACCACGCCGCAGGATCTCGCGGGCGATATCGAAGCCCAGCTCGCGCGGGCCTGAGCGCCGCGTCGGCAGGTCCGCCTAGCGGCCCCGGTGCCACGGCCACCAGGGCCGGTAGGCCAGCGGAAAGCCACCGTGGCCGAAGAAGCGCGCGAGATCGCGCAGTTCGAAGCGCTGGCGCGGCGACAGCGCAAGATAGAGCGCGCGCGCCGCCGCCCGGCTTTCGCGCCGCAGCCGGTTGGGCTGACGGCTGCGGATGGCGACCAGGAAAGGGACCAGAAAGGTTCGCCGCACCCGCACCGCCGCGCCCAGAACCCGGGCTGCCGCCTGCAGTTCGGCGAGGCTGAAAGCCGCGCGCAGCGAGTGGTGGTAATCGGTGGTGAAGAGTTGGGGTTGGCTGGCGGCGCGTTCGTGGGCGAAAAAGTGCTGCCCGGCCGCGCGGCGCAGGCGGCCGAAATCCACCAGATACACCCCGCCGCCCGGCCGGAGCACGCGCTTCACTTCCGCCAGGGTCGCCGCTAACGCGCCGAAATCGGTCAGGTGATGCAGCGACATCGTCGAGATCACCGCGTCCACACTGGCATCCGGGATATCCGCCAGCACCTGCATCTGCGCCTCGCGCAGCGTCACGTTGCCCACGTCGCAGCGCGCCAGCGTTTCACGCGCCAGCGCCAGCATCGCGGGCGACGCATCGACGCCGATGAAGCGTGCGTCGGGGTTCAGCCGCGCCACCTGCACCAGCTGGTTGGCGGGCCCGCAGCCGAGGTCCAGCACCGTGCCGCCGGCCGGAATCACGGCGCTGGCCTGGATCGCGTGATAGACATAGGTGTGCGCCAGCATGCCGTCCTCGCGCCCCGCACGCATGAAGGCCTCGGCCGCGGCCGGGTCGTCCATCACCAGCGCCGGCTCCGGCACCCGCGGCTGCTCGCCGCGCGCGACGAGATCGAGGAAGAGGTTGAGCAGCAGGGCTGGGCTGGGCATGGCGCGGGGGAAATTCGGAAAGTGCGGATTATCGGTGCGAACCGCCGCTTTGGTACGACGCGCCCCCTTCAAGGGGGTGAGAACGGGGTTTCGGCGGGCGGTGTCCGCCGCCTGGGTAGCATCGCGGCGAAGCCGGTACTCCTGGCCTGGGACTCAAGTTCCTCCCCCTTCAAGGGGGAGGCTAGGAGGGGGATGGGGTTTGGAGCGCGCTGCATCTGACCCCATCCCCACCCCCGCCCTCCCCTTGAAGGGGAGGGAGCAAGCCGGTTCAGCCCGATAGCTGGAGCCAGCAAGCACCGTCGTTCGGTCGACGGCGGGCACCGCCGCCGAAACCCCTGCGCCGCCCCCCCTCGAAGAGAAGGCACGAGGAGCCCGAGCCGCGCGTCCCGGCTTCGCTCCCTTGAAGGCGGAGGCGTAAAACCGCCGCTGCCTGCGGTAGACTCGAAACCTTCATGCCATCCCCAACCAACGGAAACCCATGGCCCAGTACGTAATGTCGATGCTCCGCGTGTCCAAGATCGTTCCGCCCAAGCGGCAGATCATCAAGGACATTTCGCTCTCCTTCTTCCCCGGCGCCAAGATCGGCCTGCTCGGCCTCAACGGCTCGGGCAAGTCCACCGTGCTGCGCATCATGGCCGGCGCGGACAAGGAATACGACGGCGAGGTTCAGCACCTTGCCGGCCAGCGCATTGGTTACCTGCCGCAGGAGCCTGAACTCGATCCCGCCAAGACGGTGAAGGAAGAAGTGGAATCGGGCCTCGGCGAAATCCTCGAGGCGCGCCAGAAGCTCGAAGAGATCTACGCCGCCTACGCCGAACCCGATGCCGACTTCGACAAGCTCGCCGAAGAGCAGGCGCGCTACGAGAACATCCTGGCCACCGCCGGCGCCGACATCGAAACCCAGATGGAGATCGCCGCCGACGCGCTGCGCCTGCCGCCTTGGGACGCGGTCATCGGCAACCTGTCCGGTGGCGAAAAGCGCCGCGTCGCACTGTGCAAGCTGCTGCTGTCGCGGCCCGACATGCTGCTGCTCGACGAACCCACCAACCACCTCGATGCCGAATCGGTGGAATGGCTCGAGCAGTTCCTCACCCGCTTCCCCGGCACCGTGGTGGCGGTCACCCACGACCGCTACTTCCTCGACAACGCCGCCGAGTGGATCCTCGAACTCGACCGCGGCCATGGCATCCCCTGGAAGGGCAACTACTCCAGCTGGCTGGAGCAGAAGGGCCAGCGCCTGGAGCAGGAAGCCAAGCAGGAAGCCGCCCACATGAAGGCGATGAAGACCGAGCTGGAATGGGCGCGCTCCAATCCCAAGGCGCGCCAGGCCAAGTCCAAGGCCCGTCTGGCCCGCTACGAGGAAATGGCCAGCGTCGAATACCAGCGCCGCAACGAGACCCAGGAAATCTTCATTCCGCCCGGCGAGCGCCTCGGCGACAAGGTCATCGAGTTCCACAACGTCAGCAAGGCCTTCGGCGACAAGCTGCTGATGGACAGCGTTAACTTCAGCATCCCGCCGGGCGCCATCGTCGGTGTCATCGGTCCCAACGGCGCCGGTAAATCGACGCTGTTCAAGATGATCGAGGGCCTCGACAAGCCGGATTCCGGCGAAGTGGTGGTCGGCCCCACGGTCAAGCTCGCCGCGGTGGACCAGTCGCGCGCCGGCCTGGCCAACGACAAGACGGTGTTCGAGGCCATCTCCGACGGCGCCGACATCCTCACCGTCGGCCGCTTCGAAATGCCCAGCCGCGCCTACATCGGCCGCTTCAACTTCAAGGGCGGCGACCAGCAGAAGATCGTCGGCAACCTGTCCGGCGGCGAACGCGGGCGGCTGCACCTGGCCAAGACGCTGATCGCCGGCGGCAACGTGCTGCTGCTCGACGAACCGTCCAACGACCTCGACGTGGAAACCCTGCGGGCGCTCGAAGACGCGCTGCTGGAATTCGCCGGCTGCGCGATGATCATCTCGCACGACCGCTGGTTCCTCGACCGCATCTGCACCCACATCCTGGCGGCCGAAGGCGATTCGCAATGGACCTTCTTCGCCGGCAACTACCAGGAATACGAGGAAGACAAGAAGAAGCGCCTGGGCGAGGAAGGCGCCAAGCCCAAGCGCATCCGCTACAAGCCGATCACGCGCTAAGGCCCGGCCGCGCCCGCCCATGAGCGACACTTCATCGAGCGGACGCGCGGAACTGCTGGCCGCGGCCGGCGGTGGCGTGCTGCGCCTGAGCGGCGACTGGACGCTGGCCCACTACCGCAGCATCGCCGACACGGTGTCCGCGCTGCGCGCAAACGTGCAGCACGGCACCGCGGTCGATGCGAGCGGACTCGGCGCGCTTGACACCGCGGGCGCCAGCCTGCTGGTGCAACTGCTTGGCCACGACGGCCTGCAAGCGCTCAGCACAGATCCGGCGCTGGCGCCCGAGCGGCGCGCGCTGCTGCGCGCGGTGGCGGACGCGCTGGCCACCCCGCCGGAACCCGAGCCAGCGGACACCGGCTCCGCGCTCGGCGACGTGCTGGAACACATCGGCATCGCGATGGGCGTGTTCTGGCGCCACGCTGTGGGGCTGCTCGGCTTCATCGGCCTCACGCTCGAATCCGCCTTCCGCATCATCGCGCAGCCGGCCCGCTGGCGCCTGACCGCGCTCGCCGCCAATCTCGAGAAGACCGCGCTCGACGCGGTGCCCATCGTCGCGCTCCTCACCTTCCTCGTCGGCGCGGTGGTGGCCTTCCTCGGCGCCACCGTGCTGGCGGATTTCGGCGCCAGCATCTTCACGGTGGATCTGGTCGCGTTTTCCTTCCTGCGCGAATTCGGCGTGCTGCTCACGGCCATCCTGGTCGCCGGCCGCACCGCCAGCGCCTTCACCGCGCAGATCGGCTCGATGAAGGCCAACGAGGAAATCGACGCGATCCGCGTGCTCGGGCTCGACCCCGTCGAGCTGCTGGTGCTGCCACGCGTGTATGCGCTGCTGCTGGCGCTGCCGATGCTCACCTTCGTCGCGATGCTGTCGGGCATCGTCGGCGGCATGCTGGTGTGCGCGCTCACGCTCGACATCTCGCCGGTGATGTTCCTGTCGATCTTCGAGAACGACGTCGGCCTGCGCCACTTCATCGTCGGCATCGCCAAAGCGCCGATCTTCGCCTTCCTGATCGCGGTGATCGGCTGCCTCGAAGGCTTCAAGGTCAGCGGCAGCGCGCAGTCGGTGGGCGAGCACACCACCTCGGCGGTGGTGCAATCGATCTTCGTCGTGATCGTGGTGGACGCGGTCGCCGCGCTGCTGTGCATGGAGCTGGGCTGGTGAGCGCCGATCACATCATCGAGGTGCGCGGCCTGCGCAACCAGTTCGGCAGCCAGGTGGTGCACGACCAGCTCGACCTCGATGTGCGCCGCGGCGAGATCCTCAGCATCGTGGGCGGCTCGGGCACCGGCAAGTCGGTGCTGTTGCGCACCATCGTCGGGCTCAACCGGCCCGCCGCGGGCAGCGTGCGGGTGTTCGGGGAAGACCTGCTGACGCTGGCGCCCGCCGCGCGTTCGCGGCTTGAGCGCCGCTTCGGCGTGCTGTTCCAGCAGGGCGCGCTGTTTTCCTCGCTGACCGTGGCGGAGAACGTCGCGGTGCCCCTCATCGAGCATGCCGGACTTGCCCGCAAGGAGGCGCTGCGGCTCGCCGGTCTCAAGATTGCGCTTGCCGGCCTGCCGCAGAGCGCGTGCGCCAAGTACCCGGCGGACCTCTCCGGCGGCATGGTCAAGCGCGCCGCGCTCGCCCGCGCGCTGGCGCTCGACCCCGACATCCTGTTCCTCGACGAACCCACCGCAGGGCTGGACCCGATCGGCGCCGCCGCCTTCGACCAGCTCATCCTCACCCTGCGCGACGCGCTCGGGCTGACGGTGTTCATCGTCACCCACGATCTCGACACCATCTACACCATCACCGACCGCGTCGCGGTGCTCGCGCGCCGGCAGGTGCTGGTCAACGACCGTCTGGCGGTGGTCGCGGCCACCGACGACCCCTGGATCCAGGACTATTTCCACGGCCCGCGCGGCCGTGCCGCGCAGGTGGCTGCCGCGCAACCGGAGAACTGACATGGAAACCCGCGCCCATCATGTGCTGATCGGCCTTTTCACCGTGCTGGTGGTGGGTGCCGCCCTCAGCTTTGCGCTGTGGCTGGGCAAGGTCGACAGCGACACCCAGTTCAACCTCTACGATGTGGTGTTCGAGGAAGCGGTCAACGGGCTGTCCAAGGGCAGCACGGTGGAATTCAACGGCATCAAGATCGGCGAGGTCAGCAACCTGCGGCTGGACCCCAAGGACCCGCGCCGCGTGCTCGCCCGCATCCGGGTGGACAGCGCCGCGCCGATCCGCAGCGACACCCGCGCCCGCCTCGCGCCGCAAGGCATCACCGGCATCTACACGATCCGCCTGAGCAGCGGCAACGATCCCGGCAGCGTGGCGCTGGAACCGCGCCAGGGCGAGGTGCCGGTCATCATCGCCGACCCCTCGCCGCTGTCGCGCCTGCTCGCCAACGGCGAGGACGTGATGGTCAATGTGAACGAACTGCTGATGCAGGCGCGCGTGCTGTTCTCGGCCGAGAACGCCGCCAGCCTGGGGCGCACGCTGGGCCACCTGGAGCAGACCACCGGCGCGCTCGCCGCGCAGCGCGAGGACATGGGCCGCGCACTGCGCGAACTCGCGCGCGCCAGCGAGCAGGCCAACGCCGCGCTCGCGGAGGCGACGAAGATGATGAGCGCCACCAACCGCCTGATCGACACCCAGGGCAAGGAGACGCTGCAGAGCGCGCAGCGCTCGATGGCCGCCTTCGAGCAGGCGATGCAGACGGTAGACAAGCTGGTCGCCGACAACCGCGGCCAGCTCGACAGCGGCATGCGCGGCATCGCCGACCTCGGCCCGGCGCTCAGCGAGCTGCGCCGCACGCTCGCCTCGCTGCGCACCATCACCCGCCAACTGGAAGACAGGCCGGCCGACTACCTGCTCGGCCTCGAACCGACCAGGGAATTCCAGCCATGACCGCCTCCCCCGCCCCGCGCCGCCTCCACCGCCTCCGTCCGCTCGCCACCGCGTTGCTCGTCGCGGCCCTGGCGTCGGCCTGCTCGATACTGCCAAAGCCCGAGCCGGTGGACGTTTACCTGCTGCCCGCCACCCGCACCCCGCCCGCGGCATCACCGGCGCTCGCGCTCGCGTTGCGCGTGGCCAAGCCGGAGACGAGCCTGCACCTGGCCGGCCAGCGCATCGTGGTGCTGCCCGAGGGCGACCGCGTCAGCGTTTACAAAGGGGCGAGCTGGAGCGACCCGGCGCCGCTGCTGGTGCGCAACCGGCTGCTCGACGCCTTCCACGGCGACGGCCGCATCGCGGCGCTGAGCAGCGACGACCGGAGCCTGCACGCCGACCTCGAACTCGACAGCGACCTGCGCGCCTTCCACAGCGAATACCGCGATGGCCGCCCGGAAGCGGTTGTCCGGCTGGACGCCCGGCTGGTGGCGCCAGCCTCGCTGCGCATCCTCGCCAGCCGCCGCTTCGAAGTGCGTCATCCGGCCGCCAGCGCCGACGTGAAGGACGTGGTGCGCGCCTTCGGTGCCGCGGCCGATGCGCTGAGCGCCGAGGTGGTGGCGTGGACGCTGGAGAACGCCGCAGCGCCGGCCGCGCGCTGAGCGAAGGCCGCGGCTAGACCGGGGCCGCCGGCACCGCGTCCTCGGCCGGCAGCAGCGCCAGCCCCTGCTCACCCAGCCCGATGGCGCCCGCGCCGTGCTCGCCGCTGACGCGGTAGCGCTGGATGCCGAGCGTCACCACGACCCCGTCGTACATCGCCTGCTCGGCCACGACCCGGGCATTGCGCGCGAGGTCCGCCTTCTGCGCGAGCGCGCTTTCGGTCTCGCGCAGCGCGACGATTTCGGCTGACAGCCGCGCAGCGGTATGGGCGGCCTTCTCCACGGTGGCGGGCGGCAGGCGGCCCGGGTTGTGATCGGCAAATGCGAGCAGCTTGCTCACCTCCAGCAACTGGGTTTCCTCGCCGTCGCGCTGGCGCGCCAGCTCCGCCAGCTGCTTGTGCAGGGCCGGCGGGGTGCCGATCTCGAAACGGGTTTCGATGCGGTTGGGCGAGCCGAGCACGCGTGCGGTCACCGACAGCGTCGCCTGCAACCGCCCGCCGATCACATGGCCACGGCGGCGCTGGCCCACGCGGATGTGGTTGGCGGCGAGCAGATCGCACTGCATCGCGATGTCGTCGATGAAGATGCTGTCGCCCGCCTCCACCCGCACCTGCTGCGCGTAGGCCGCAGAGAAGTCGCCGCCGCAACTGATGTGGTGGTCGCCGGCATCCTTGCGGCCCAACCGGCCGATGACGCCGCCCTTGACCACGATGCTGCCGCCCGCTTCCAGCGTCGCCGACTCCACCACGCCGCCGATCTCGATGTCGCCGGTGGCGCTCACCCGCATGCCGGCGGCGACGTCGCCGCGGATCTTCACGCTGCCGTCGAAGCGGATGTTGCCGCTCGCCATGTTCACCGCCTCGACGCTGAACACCGGCTCCACCATGATCCCGCCCCGCACCTGCACCGGCTGGCCCGCGCAGGCGGCGATCAGCAGATTCGGGTCATCCGCCGCGGGCGCCACGCCGGCCAGGCCGGGCGCAAAGGCGATGTCCTTGCCCGCGCGCGGCGGAATCGCGGCCCCGCGCACGGTGATGCCCGACGTGCCCGGGGTGGGCGGATGGCGCCGCATCAGCGCCTCACCGGCGCGCACCACCTGGATCTCGCCGAGGTCGCGGTAGTCGATGTGGCCGCTCGCATCCAGCTGCGGGCGGCGGTCGCGCGCGGCCGGCAGCAGGCACTCCAGGCGGCCGTCCTCGCCGGCGACCGGCGCCCGGCCGCGGGCGATCTCGACGTCCTGCGCCGCCCCGTCCGCGATCGCCTGGTTGATCGCATCGAGCGCGATCCCTTCGGTGATGCCCTTGGCGCCCAGTTCGGCGAGCACCGCTTCCTTGCTGATCGGCGTGCCGCCCTGCGCGGGCGTAATGTCCAGCGTCGCCAGCAGCGCGTCGGGCGCGATCCGCACCGCAAGGGCCGCATCGACCGCAGTCGCCAGCGCCAGCCCCGCCACCGCCGCGCCGCCCGCGTACTGTTGCAGCAGCAGTTCGCACGCCGCGGCGTCGCGCCGGAAGCGGCCTGCGCCTGCCTCGGCAATGCGCTCCTCCAGCCATGCGGCATCGATCGCCGCGACCTCCGGCTGCGGCACCAGCGAGGCGAGCAGCACGCGCCCGGTCGCATCCAGTTGCAGGCTCAGGCCCGCGCCACGGGTGTCCAGAGTGTTCATGCGCCGTCTCCCTGCGCGCCGCTGCGGGGCGGGCGCGCCATGTTGTCGTTGTGGGCCGATTATCGCGCCCGTGCGCGGACAGGGCCATGACGCGCGACACGCGGCGCCCCGGCACGGACAGGCAGCGCCGCGGCCCTTGCCCACGGCGGCCGCGGTTGCCACAATCCGGGCCTTTCCCGCCCAGGACCGCCGCCATGCCCCGTATCGGAACCCCGCTCTCCCCCACCGCCACCCGCGTGCTGCTGTGCGGTTCCGGCGAACTGGGCAAGGAAGTCGTGATCGAGCTGCAGCGCCTCGGCTGCGAAGTGATCGCGGTCGACCGTTACCCCAACGCCCCGGCGATGCAGGTGGCGCACCGCAGCCACGTCATCAGCATGCTGGACGGCGCCGCGCTGCGCGCGGTGATCGAGCAGGAAAAGCCGCACTACATCGTGCCGGAGATCGAGGCCATCGCCACCGCCACGCTGGTGGAGCTGGAAGCCGAGGGCTACACCGTGATCCCGACCGCGCGCGCCGCGCAACTCACCATGAACCGCGAAGGCATCCGCCGTCTGGCCGCCGAGGAACTCGGCCTGCCGACCTCGCCCTACCGCTTCGCCGACAGCTACGAGGACTACGCCGCGGCGGTCGCGGCGCTCGGCTTCCCCTGCGTGGTGAAGCCGATCATGAGTTCGTCGGGCAAGGGCCAGAGCCTGCTGCGCGGGCCGGACGACGTGAAGAAGGCATGGGACTACGCGCAGGAAGGCGGGCGCGCCGGCAAGGGCCGCGTCATCGTCGAGGGCTTCATCGACTTCGACTACGAGATCACCCTGCTGACCGTGCGCCACGCCGGCGGCACCACCTTCTGCGCGCCGGTCGGCCACCGTCAGGAAAAGGGCGACTACCAGGAATCCTGGCAGCCGCAGCCGATGAGCGCGAAGGCCATCGCCGAATCCGAGCGCATCGCGCTCGCCGTCACCGGCGCGCTCGGCGGCCGCGGACTGTTCGGCGTCGAACTCTTCATCAAGGGCGACATGGTGTGGTTCAGCGAGGTCTCGCCGCGCCCGCACGACACCGGGCTGGTGACGCTGATTTCGCAGGATCTGTCGGAATTCGCGCTGCACGCGCGCGCCATCCTCGGCCTGCCGATCCCGGCGATCCGCCAGGTGGGGCCGTCGGCCTCGGCGGTGATCCTGGTGGAAGGCGAATCGACCCAGCCGAGCTTCTCCAACCTCGGCGCCGCGCTCGCCGAGCCGGACACCGCGCTGCGCCTCTTCGGCAAGCCGGAGGTGAAGGGCCAGCGCCGCATGGGCGTGGCGCTGGCGCGCGACGAGTCCATCGAGGCCGCACGCGCCAAGGCGCTGCGTGCCGCGCAGGCGGTGAAGGTCGAGCTTTAAGGAGAGGCGGCTCAGCGCCGCCGCACCAGTTCCACGTACAGTGCTTCCACCTGCGCCCGCGCCCACGGCGTGCGGCGCAGGAATTTGAGGCTGGAAGCGATGCTGGGGTCGAGGTTGAAACAGCGGATGTCCACGCGGCGGCCGAGTTCGCTCCAGCCGTAGTGCGCCACCAGTTCGTTCAGCAGCCGCTCCAGCGTAACGCCGTGCAGCGGGTCACGGCTGGCCGCCTGAGCGCCGGCGTCGGTCGCGCCGCTCATGCGCTTGCCGGCTTCAGCGCCTGCTGGCGCGCCTCGAACTCCTGGCGCAGTTCGCGCCGCAGCTTTGCAGCCTGGTAGCGGCGCTCCTCGTCCGGAGTGGAAGGCTGCAGCTGCGGAACCGTCGTGGCACGGCCGTTCTCATCCACCGCCACCATCGTGAAGAAGCAGCTGTTGGCGTGGCGAACACGCTTGCCGCGGATGTTCTCGGCCAGCACCTTGATGCCGATTTCCATCGAGGTCTTGCCGGTGTAGTTCACCGACGCGAGGAAGGTGACGAGTTCGCCGACATTGATCGGCTCGCGGAACATCACCTGATCAACCGACAGCGTGACGACGTATTCGCCGGCGTAACGGCTGGCGCAGGCGTAGGCCACCTGGTCGAGCAGCTTCAGGATGGCGCCGCCGTGGACCTTGCCGGAAAAATTGGCCATGTCCGGCGTCATCAGCACGGTCATGGCGAGTTGGTGATTGGGCAACTGCATGGAGACTCCGCAAGCCTGGGCCGCACCGGCCGCCCGCGTGCAGGCAATGAAGAGGCGGGCGCCGCAAGGGTAAGCCAGCACGGAACAGCGCGCAAAGCCCGCGCGGGGCGATAATGCAGCCCCGCCGCTTCCAGCCCCCACCTACCGCCCGGCCGTCATGGACCCCTATTCCCTGCTCGACATCGCCCCCGGCGCGGATGCGGCCGAAATCAAGCGCGCGTTCCGCCGCCTGGCGATGCGCTGGCACCCCGACCGCAACCCGGCGCCCGAAGCGCACGATCACTTCAATGCCTTGCGCGCCGCGCACGACAGCCTGCTTGCCGAGCTGGCGGCCGGAACCGCCGCGGGCGACGACGAGGACCTGGCCGACACCGAGGACGAAGCGTCTGCGCCAGCCCCACGCCGACGCGGCCCGGACCGGCGCCAGACGCTGGAGATCCGCATCGAGGACGCCTGCCTCGGCGGCGAGAAGATCGTCGTGGTGGCTGATGAAAGCGTGTGCGGCCACTGCCACGGCAGCGGCGAAACCGCGCTGGCGCACACGCGGCTGTGCGCTACCTGCCACGGCTCCGGCCGGCTGCGGGCGGCGCGCGGGCTGGTGCAGTGCGCGGTCTGTGGCGGCCGCGGTTTCGTCAGCAAGGCGGCGTGCGCGCACTGTGGCGGCAGCGGCCGCGAACGTACGGAGCGCCGGCTGGCGGTGCAGCTTCCGCCGGGATTGCTCGCGGGCGACGAACTGCGGCTGGCGGGCGAAGGCGAGGCCGCGGCCGACGCCAGCGCGCCGCCGGGCGACCTGCGGCTGACGATCGCGCTGGCGCCCCATCCCCTGTACCGCGCCGAAGGGCGCGACCTCCACCTGCGCCGGCCGCTCAGCGTGTTCCGCCTGCTCGCCGGCGGCGACATCGACATCCCCCTGCCCGGCGGATGCCGCACCGCCACGCTGCCGCCCGGCGGCGCGACGCGCCAACTGCGGCTGGAAGGCGCCGGCATCCCGGGGCGCGGCGGGCGTCCGGGCGGCGCGGCCATCATCGAGCTGGCACCGCTGCTGCCGGAGGCGGTGGACGCGGCGACGCGCGAAGCGCTCGATGCCGCGGACCTGCTGATGAAACGGCGCTTCTACGCCGAGTTGCCGGAACTCGCCGACTGGGAAGCGCGCTGGCTCGACGCGGATTGAGCGTCGATGGCACTCCGCGCGGGGCGGCACGGTCAAACCGGCTCACCCCCGTTGGAGAGGCGCAGCCATGAACCTGCATTCGATCGAATCCCTGATGGCCGACATCGAAGAGGAGGATCCGCTCGACCTGGGCGACCTCGCGATCGACGAGACCGAGGCGCGCCGGTTGATGGCGAGCCACTTCTGCGAGATCGACGAACGCCTGTCCGAGCACGGGCTGGACGCCGAGGCGCGGCTTGAGATCATGGCGGCGATCGCCGCGCATACGATGACCGAGAACATGATCCTGCATCTCGGTCGCCTGCGCGCCAGCAGCGGCGATGACTTCCACGCCTGGATGCGGCGGCACGGCATCGGCTGAGGCGGGTTACTGAAAGCGGATGCTGAGCGGATAGGCGCCGTAGTCGCTACTGCGGACCCCGTTGCGCTCGCTGCCGCTGTACATGGCACGGCCGTCCGCATACACCACGGTGACGGTGCCGCCCTCGGTGCCGATGCGCCCTGCGTGAACCGCGGCGCGGCACAGGCGGGAATCGGCGGTGTAGGGGTCAGAACCCCACACCGAACCCTGCAGCGTGTCGCCCGCGGCGCAGCGGCACACGTGCGGCGTTGCCAGATTGGGGTTGATCGCAAGAAAGGTCGGGCACGGTTCGGGCTGCGCCGGCTGCGCGCTGCCGACGAAGTGGATCGCGGGGTGGTAGGGGCCGTAGTCGCTGGTGCCGATGCCGTTGCGGCTGGTGCCGACGTAGAGTTCGCGCCCATCCACCCGCTCCACCACCACCCGCCCGCCGCTGCGCGGGATGACGCCCGCATGTACCGCCGCCTTGCACAGGGCCGAGTCCGCGGTGTAGATGTCGGAACCCCACACCGAGCCCTGCGACGACACCACGGTGCCGCAGGTGCAGGCATAGGGGCTGGGCAGTTGCGGGTTGATCGCGTAATAGCCGGGACACGGCTCGGCGCCATCGTCCGCTGCCGCGGCGGACGCCTCCGGCGCGGCGGAACCCGCTGGCGGCGCCGCAGGCCCCGTGGCGGTCGCGACCAGCGGCCCCGCCGGTGTCACCAATGTGGCCGACGGCTGTGCCGCGCTAGTGCTGCCGCCCGCTTCTTCGTGCGCTGGCGTCAGCCAGCTCCACACCCCCACCGTCAGCAGCGACATCAGCACGCCCAGGCCCGCGCCCAGCCCGACCATCTTCGTGGCGGCCGAAGGCCGGCGCGCCGCCTGCGCCGGAGGGGCAACCGCGCGCTCGCCGCGAATGGCGTTGGCGAGCCGCGCCCAGTGGGTCTCCAACGGCGGCGCCCAGGCGTCGATCCAGTGTTCGGAAGAAACGAAGAGTTCCAGCGAGCGGTCGGGCTGGACCTCTTCGATCCGCACCAGGAACAGCGGCTTGTCCTTGCTCGCCGCGCGCTCCAGCTCGCGCCGGACGAAGGGCGAACGGTTGGCCTGCGCCGACAGCAGCAGCACGAATACCGCGCAGCCCTCGATGCCGTCGAGAATCTCCTCGGCGTACTCGCGGCCGGGCGTCACGTCGCGGGGCGCGATCCAGCACGGCACCCCCGCGCCTTCGAGGAAAGCGCACAGCGCAGTGGCGATGCGCGCGTCCTCCGACGCATGGCTGATGAAGGCCTTCCTGCTCACGCGCCCTCCCCTGGCGCGCCGGCAGCCGGCGCGCCCTATTCGTTCTCGATGCGGAAGCCCACCTTCAGCGTCACCTGGAAGTGGGCCACCCTGCCATCCACCACATGGCCGCGGGTCTCGGTCACCTCGAACCAGTCGATGTGCCGCACGGTCCTTCCCGCTGCCTCGATGGCATTGCGAATGGCATCATCGACGCCCGTTTGCGACGAGCCGACAAGTTCTACGAGCTTGTACACATGGTCCGACATGGCAGCCTCCTGGCCGTGGCATCGCTTCAGTATAGGAAGCGCGCCGCGCCCCTGCCGGAGCCGCACGGCATGCGCGCACGGGCATGACGCTGGTAAAGTGCCGGGGTCTCCAGCGCGTGCAGCCGCCCCCGGCGCAGCCCCGGGCGGCGCCGAGCCCCCAACCCGAACAGCGAAGGACGACCATGCCCATTTCCCTTTTCCGACTTGCGCGCCTCGCCGCGATCGCCGCGTTCGCCGCCCTGCTGAGCGGCTGCGGCTACAACGACTTCCAGCGCCTCGATGAACAGAGCAAGGCCGCCTGGGCCGAAGTGCTCAACCAGTACCAGCGCCGCGCCGACCTCATCCCCAACCTGGTGAATACGGTCAAGGGCGAAGCCAGCTTCGAGCAGGAAACGCTGACCCGCGTGATCGAGGCCCGCTCGCGCGCGACCGCGATCCAGGTGACGCCGGAAATGCTCGACGACCCGGACGCGATGGCGCGCTTCCAGCAGGCGCAGGGGCAACTCGGCAGCGCGCTGTCGCGGTTGCTCGCGGTGGCGGAGAACTACCCCAACCTGAAGGCCAACCAGGGCTTCCAGGATCTGCGCGTGCAGCTCGAAGGCACCGAAAACCGCATCACCGTGGCGCGCAACAAGTACATCCAGAGCATCCAGGAATACAACGTGCTGGCGCGCAGCTTCCCCACCAACCTCACCGCGATGGTGTTCAGCTACAAGCCCAAGGCCGGCTTCACCGTCGCCAACGAAGCCGAAATCTCGCGCCCGCCCACGGTCGATTTCGGTACCCCGCCCGCCCAGCCGGCGCGCTGACCGCCCCACTACCCGCCATGCCCGCCCGTCCTGCCCTCGTCCATCTGCGCAGCCTGCAGTGGCTGGTGGCGTGCGCCCTCGCGCTCGCGGCCATGCTCGGCGCGTTGCCCGCGCTGGCCCAGCAGCTGGTGCCAGTGCCGGCGCTGACGGCCCGCGTCATCGACCAGACCGCCACGCTGGCACCGGCCGAGCGCCAGGCGCTGGAAGACCGGCTCGCGCAGTTCGAGGCAGAACGCGGCACCCAGATCGTGGTGCTGGTGGTGCCGACCACCGCGCCCGAGGACATCGCCGCCTTCGCCTTCCGCGTCGCCGATGCCTGGAAGATCGGCCGTCGCGAGGTGGGCGACGGCCTGCTGCTGGTGGTGGCCAAGAACGACCGCACGGTGCGGATCGAGGTGGCGCGCGCGCTCGAGGGCGCCGTGCCGGACCTCGCCGCGTTCCGCATCATCGACGGCATCATCGTGCCGGCGTTCCGCCGTGGCGACTTTGCCGGCGGCCTGCAGGGCGGCGTGGATGCGCTGATGCGGCTGGTGCGCGGCGAAGACCTGCCGCTGCCCGAACCGCGCCGCGCCGCCGCCGACAAAGGCGCATCGCTGGCCGATCTCGCGGTGTTCCTGTTCATCGGCGTGCCGGTGGTCGGCGGCATCCTCAACACCCTGCTCGGGCGCAAGCTCGGCACCCTCGCCACCGGCGGCGCCACCGGGCTGCTGGTGCAACTGCTCACCGGCAGCCTGCTGCTCGCGGTGGTCGGCGGCGTGCTGGCGCTGATCTTCGTGCTTGCGATGGGCGGAGGCGGTGGCGGACGCGGGGGACGCGGCGGCGGCGGTTTTGGCGGCCCGATCATCTGGGGCGGCGGCCGCGGCGGCGGTGGCGGCTTCGGCGGCGGTTTCGGTTCGGGCGGCGGCGGCAGCTTCGGCGGCGGCGGCGCGTCCGGGCGCTGGTAAGGACGTGCCGATGACCCTCTTCGATCGCCACCCCACGCGGAGCCGCCCATGAACGCCTTGCTGAGACTGCTGCGCCACCGCTGGCGCGATGCCGACGACGCGCGCCGCGCGATCGGGCCGGACGCGCTGCAACGGCTGGAAGAGCGCATCACCGCGAGCGAACGCCAGCACAGCGGCGAGATCTGCCTGTGCATCGAGGCCAGCCTGCCAACCAGCTACCTGTTGCGCCAGTGGCGCAGCGGCGTGGCGATCGAAGCGGTGGTGCGCGAACGCGCGCTGGCGCAGTTCGGCAAGCTGCGGGTGTGGGACACCGAACTCAACAACGGCGTGCTGATCTACCTGCAGCTTGCCGAGCACCAGATCGAAATCGTCGCCGACCGCGGCCTCGCCCGCCATGTGCCGCCCGGCGAATGGGCCGCGCTGGTGGGCGACATGGGCGCGGCGTTTCGCGCCGGACGCTATGAGGAAGGGCTGGGGCGCGCGGTCGATGGCGTGGGCGCCGCGCTCGCGCGCCACTTCCCGCCGGACGCGGCAGCACGCGAAAACCAGCTGCCGGATCGCCCGCTGGTGGGCTAACGCGCCGCCGGCACCGCGGCGAGCACCGCCACCAGCAAACGCCACGCGCGCTCCACGCTTGCCACCTCCACCCGTTCGCCGGGCGCGTGCGCACCGCGGATGCTGGGTCCGAAGGAGATCATGTCCATGTCCGGCCAGGTGGCGGTGAAGATGCCGCACTCCAGCCCGGCGTGGATCACCTTGACCGCCGCCTCGCCGCCGAATTCGCGCTGATACACCTGCTGGAACAGCGCCAGCAGGCCCGAGCGCGGATTCGGCGCCCAACCCGGATAGGGCTCGCTGACGGTCGCCGCCATGCCGGCCAACCCGAACAGGCCGACGATCTCCGCGGCGAGTTCGCGGGTGCCCGCGTCCAGCAGCGAGCGCACCATCAGCGTGGCCTGCAGCCGGCCTTCGGCCAGCCGGACGACGCCGAGGTTGTCCGAGGTTTCGACGACGCCGGGCACCCGGCTGCTGAGCCGGCGCACGCCATGCGGCGCGGCGTGCAGCGCGGCGAGCGCACGGCGTCCGGCCTCGTCGGCACATACCCGCGCCGGCAGCGGCGCCGGCCCGGCGTGCAGGCGGAAGCCGTCGTCCACACCCGCCAGTTCGTCGGCAATCTCCGCGCCGATGCGCGCCAGCGCCTCGTGCAGCGGCGCGACATCGCCCGCGTCCACCACGATCACCGCCTGCGCTTCGCGCGGCAGTGCGTTGCGCGCGGTGCCGCCTTCCAGCGTCGCCAGCGCAAAGCCAGCGCCGGCCGCGCGCAGCCCCTGCAGCGCCCGTACCAGCAGCTTGATCGCGTTGCCGCGCTGGAGGTGGATATCCACGCCGGAGTGCCCGCCCTTCAGCCCTTCCACCGTCAGGCGCAGTGCCACACCCCCGGGCGGCGCCGCCACGGTATCGAGCACGGCGTCCACCACCACGTCGGCGCCACCCGCGCAGCCCAGGTAGAACTCGCCCCAGTCCTCGGTATCGATGTTGATCAGCAGCCGCCCGCGCAGCGCATCGGCCTGCAGGCCGCGCGCGCCGGTCATCCCGGCTTCCTCGTCCACCGTCAGCAGCACCTCCAGCGCCGGGTGGGCGATGTCGTCTGCCTCCAGCACCGCGAGCGCCATCGCCACCCCGATGCCGTTGTCCGCCCCCAGCGTGGTGTCGTCCGCCACCAGCCAGCCGTCGCGCAGTTCGGCGCGGATCGGGTCGCGCAGGAAGTCGTGCGCCGACCCGGCGTTCTTCTGGCACACCATGTCGAGATGGCCCTGCAGTACCACGCCCGGGCGATCCTCATGGCCGGGACTGGCCGGCTTGCTGAGGATGAGGTTGCCGGTGGCGTCGACCACCGCCCCCAGCCCGCGCTGGCGCGCCCAGCCGAGGATTTCCTCGCGCAGCGCGTGCTCGTGCCCGGACGGGCGCGGAATGCGGCACAAGGTGGCGAAATGGCGCCAGACGGCGGGGGGGAGCAGGTTCAGGTCCATCGGGGTTCCGGCAGGTCGGCAATCAGTGGGTGATCGAGGATAGCGCGTTGGCCTCGCGCCGGGCCGGGGTAGCGCCCACCGGCACGGCGCGCGCCGGGGCGGCATCCGGCGCGGCCAGGCGCTGGAGCACCGCGTTCAGCGCCTCGCCACCCTGCATCTGCGGCAGCGAAGGCGTCAGGCCCTCGGCAGTCTCCCGCTCGGCGATGCGGGTGCGCGCCAGTTCGAAGGCCGCGGTGAAGGAGCGCGTCTCGTGCAGCGCCTCGGCAAAATAGGCGCGGCCGAAATCGGTCAGCTCGTTCTGGTCGGCGCAACCGAAGGAATTGCGGTCGGCCGCGGCGGCGGTGATCACCAGCGTGCGGGCATCGGCCAGCGCCGGAATGAAGCCACCGGAATAGCACGCCGACACCACCACCACGCGCTGGTCGATGCCGGCGTCGTCGAGCGCGCGACGCAGCATCTCCGGCGTGATGTCGTTGAAGCGGAACGGCCAGAACGCGAGCGAGAAGCGGTGGTCGCGCGAGCCGTGCGAGGTCAGGAACAGGAACAGCAGGTCCTCGCCGCGGTTCATGCGCGCGCCGATCGCACGCAGCGCGGCGCCGAGCGATTCGGCATTGGCCACCGGCAGTTCGTGCACCGTGGCGGCGTTGTTCACCAGCAGCGCAGAGCGGCCGGTGGTGCCGTAGCGGTCGGCAAACAGGCTTTCCACCGTCTGCACCTCGCGCAGGAAAACGTCCTGCTGGCCGTAGCCGCCGACGCCGAGGAAATAGAGTTCGGCCACGCCCGGCCGGCCCGGCTGCAGCCCCGCCAGGGCCTGGTCGAGCAGGCGGGGCTGGCCGTACAGCACACGCTCGTCGATGTTCAGCCGCGGCCGCGCATCTTCGTTGACGGCGGCGTACCAGAGCATCGGCGGGTCGTTGTGCAGCCACAGGTTGGCCCCGCTGGCGAGCACCGCCACCAGCGCCACGCGCGCCCTCACCGCCGGCTCCGCCGCGGCCAGGCGCCAGGCCACGACACCGGCGGCGCCGAGCAGCCAGGCTTGCGGCAGGAAGAACATCAGCGTCATCAGCGGGCCGTCGGCCTCGCCCGGGGCCAGCGCGCGCAGGAAGGTGCCGACCTCGGGCGCCGCCCACAGGCCAACCAGCGGCAGTGGCAACAGCAGCAGCGTCAGCGCCACCAGCAGGCGGCCGGCGGGCAGCTGGCCGGGCGCCACCAGGGCCGCCAGCGCGGCGGCGATCGCCGCGGCGGCAAAGGGCGACAGCAGTCCGCTCGCTTCGTACCACCACAGTTCGCCCTCGCCGTTCGCTTCCCACACCTGCACGCCGAGCGTGAGCGCGGCATACAAGACCACGCAGCCCAGCAGCACCGCGGGGCTGAAACCCAGCGCGCCGGGGCGCGGCGCACGGAACGCCAGCAGGCGGCCGAGTTGCCCCAGCGCGCCCGGCAGCGTGGCGCCTTCGTGTTCGCCCGCCGTCACCGCAGCGCCGGCACGGCTGCCCGCGCGTGGCGCGGCGGCCGGTGCTGCGCTCGGGTGCGCGCCGGACTGTCCGCAGGCGGACGCGATCCGCGCTTCCAGCGCCGCCATCCAGCGCGAACGCGCGGCGGCGTCGGGAAACGCGGCAAACGGCACGGCCAGCACCTGCGGCACCGGACCCAGCGTCACCGCCACCCAGCCCGTCTGCTCCGCCACCTCGACCACCCGCGCCCACGGCACCCAGGCCTCGCCCATGCCGGACAGCATGTGCAGGCCGTCCGCCTCCAGCGCCAGCCGCACGTTGCCCGTGGCCGCGGCATGGGTGCGACCGAGCTGATCGAACAGGCGGCGGCGCAGCACGGCGCCGAACAGGCCGGCGCCGAGCAGCAGGCCACCCAGCACCCACACGCTGACCGCTGTGCCCGTTCGCCATCCCTGCGCGGCGATGCCGGCGGCGGCGCCGATGCAGATCCATACCAGCAGTTGCAGCAGCCAGGCGCCGCCGCGACCGCTGAAGCGGTGGCTGACGCGACGGCTGGCAAGCACATGCGCGGCGCACGCGGTGGCGGCGTCGAGGCTGTAGTGAAGCGCGGCAGGGGCGTCCGCCACGACGGCGGGCGCCGGCTGCGGCGCGGGATCGGAATCGGGAGGCAAGGCCATGACGCATCCTGTAGGCGTGGCGGCCGCCGCAACGCGGGCCGCCCCGCATTATGCCATTCGGCATAGTGCGGCCGCCTGTGAAGAATCACCGCCCGGCCGTGCTTGCGCCGGCGCTTCAGGTCTTGGTGCTGCTGACGCCCCCCGCCGCGTCCGCCGCAGTCGCCGCCTCTGGCGCCGCTGCCGTGCCCGACGACCCGGTCAGCGAGGCGAGGAAATCATCAAAGCCCTTCATCACCAGGTCGTAGGTCTTCTGGATGCCCTCGGCGATGCCGCCTTCGAACACCTTGAGGCCCTTCAGGATGTCCACCGCCTCGTCGAAGCCCTGCTGGAAGCCGCCGCGCACGAGTTCGACGAAATCCGCCGCGAGCGTGGCCTGGTCTGCGCCCGGATGCTGGGTGCTGTAGCTGGCGAAGAGCCCGGTGGCAAAGGACAGGATGCGGTCCGCGGTGGCTTCCGGGGAGTTGTCCTGGCTGGCGGCCTTCTGCAGCGCATCGGGCACCTGCTCCGTGCCGAGCATTTCGTTGATCTTCTCGATCGCGCTGCGGAACAGCAGCGCCTGGCTGTCGTTGCCGACGCTGATCGACACCTCCAGCGAGGCCTGCAGGATGCGGTTGTTCTGCTGCGAGCGCACTTCCGCCGCGACGCTGAGCGTGGCGACGCCCTCGCCGCGCGCCGCACCGGCGCCGCGCCCGCCGGCTCGCTCGGCCGCGGTGGAGGATGGGGGCGGAAGGGAACTGGGGATGGTGGCCATGGCGGTTCTCCCGATCACGTGGTCGGATGCACGCCCCGCAGACGTGCCCCTGCCGGCGCGGACCGCCCACGGCCGGCCGTGCACGCACGGCGGCCCGCGGACGGGCGAACGGACTCTTGCTGTGAGTGCGCGCGCGGCCGGGCGTTCCGCCGGCCTTCAGGTGGACTGCTTGATCGCCAGCACGGCCTGGTTGCGCAGGGTGCGCAACAGCGACAGTTCCTTCTCGGTGATCTCGATCTCGCCGGCGTGCTCCTTGTCGGCGTAGATCAGCGCGACCGGCGCGTTCTTGATCGTCAGCGGGAACAGCACGAAGGTCTTGGCGGTGACGCCCTTGCGAAACCACGCCGGGATGCGCTCGGCGATCTTGGCGTCGTCGACGTCGCTGATCAGGATGTCCACGCCCTTGGAGGTGGCGGCGTGGAAGATGTCGGGCGTGAAGCTGAGGGTGAAACGGAACTGCTTGGCCAGCTCGGTCACCTCGGGGCCGAAGCCGAAGCGGCCCTGCATGGTGTTGCTGCGCGCATCGCGGATGCACAGCAGCACGCGGCGGAAGCCCATCGCCCGGTACATGGTCTCGAGGATGATGCGCAGGATGTCGTTGAGCTTGAACTCCTCGACCAGCGTATTGCTGATGTCCTGGATGCCGGCGGTGAGCACTGCCTGGGCGTCGGCGGCCTTGCGTCCTTCCTCGCCGAAGTTGCCCGTTTCCAGCGCCGGCGAGCGGTTCTGCTCGAGCACCGCCGAGCCCATGCTGCCGTCGCTGCCGCCGCCCTCGCCGCCCGTCTCGCCGCCGCTGTAGCGCCGCAACTGCTGGCCGAAGTGGGTCTGCCCCAGGTTGATGCGGATGATGCGCGCGAACTCGGTGATCTCCTCGATCGCGTGCTTGATCGCGTCCTTCAGCTCGGTGTCGTCGAGCGGCTGCGCCTCCGCGAAACGTGCCGCGATGCGCTGCATCTCCTTCGCGCGCTCCTCCGGCGACAGCGTGGCGATCGCGGTGGAAATCTCGTTCGACAGCGCCGACACCACGCGCAGGCGGTCCTCCTGCGTGGCCGGCTTGCGCACCTTGCCGGCCGGCAGCTTGTGCATGCTGTCGACGATCAGCGTCGGAAAACCCCAGCTGCGCGCGATGCCGATGCCCAGGTCCTCGAAGCTGAGGCCGAGCACGCGCAGCGCGGCGACCTCCTCGGTACAGGACTTCTGCGCCATCATGCGGCGGATTTCTTCGCTTTCCTCGGGAAAGTAGAACTGCGTCAGCAGCCGGCCCAGGTTGTGGAAGATGGCGCAGATGAAGGACTGCTCCAGATCGCGCGTGCGGGCCTTGCTGGCGATGTCGCGGGCGAGGATGCCGGCGAGGTTGGCGCGCAGGAAGTCTTCCTTGAGCTGGCTGGCGTTGGCCTTGTTCTGCAGGTGTTCGAACAGCAGCACGGTGATGGCGATGTTCCGCACCGTGTCGAAACCGAGCACGATCACCGCGCGCGACACCGTACTGATGCTGCCGCCGCCGGCCTGGCGGTAAGCCACCGAATTGACCAGCCGCAGGATCTTGTTGGTCAGCGAGAAGTCGCGCAGGATCGACACCGACAGCTTGGACACGCTCTCGGACTCGCTCGATGCGATGCGGTTGATCGCGCTCACCGACTCCGACAGCGCCGGGAAGTCGCTCTTGTGGCGCATCCGCCGCAGCAGGAAATCGACCGTGCTCTGGCGCGCCTCCGCCGACTGCACCGCTTCATCCGGCTGCAGCCAGGCTTCCAGCGCCTGGCGGAAGGCGGCGGCGGATTCGAAGCGCTCGGCCGGGTCGCGCGCCACCGCGCGCAGCGCAATGCCGGCCACGCGCTCGTCCAGCGCCAGGTCGGTGGGCAGCACCACCTGGCGGGCGACGATGCGCTGCATCACCTGATCGACGTCGTCGCCGGCGAACAGGCGCCGGCCGGTCAGCAGCTCGATGAAGATCACGCCGGCGGCGAACACGTCGATACGCTCGCTGACCTCGCGCGTGGTGATGTACTCCGGCGCCATGTACGAAGGCGTACCGGCAAAGCCGGCCTGCCCGCCCTTGCCGGCGGTACGGCAGGCGATGCCGAAATCCATCACCCGCACCGCGCCGCTTTCGTCCATCAGCACGTTGGTGGGCTTGAGGTCGCGGTGGATGATGCCCTCGGCGTGGGCCTGGCCGACCGCGGCGAGGATCTGCACCAGGATTTCGCCGGCGCGCACCGGCGCCAGCGCGCCTTCGCGCTGCATGTGCGCGGCGAGACTCTCGCCGCGGACGTACTCGAACACCAGATAGACGTCGCCGTCGGCCTCGCCGGCCTCGAAGATCGGCACGATGCCCGGATGGCGCAGCGGGCTGACGATGCGCGCCTCGGCCAGCAGGGTTTCGTTCTGCCCCGGCTTGTGCTCGGTGAAGTGCAGCGTCTTGACCGCAACCTCGCGCTCCAGCTGCGGATCGAAAGCCCGATACACCACGCTTTGCGCACCGCGGCCCAGCTCCCCCCTGATTTCGAAGCGTCCTACCCTGTCAGCCATCGTTCTAGTTTTCCTGCCGGCCGCGCGCCGCGCGCAACCCCCGCGGGAACGTACTACAAAATACGTATTCCTTGGCGGGTTTTCAGCAGCCGCGCGTGGCCTTCACCCGCGGTGGACGGCGACGCTGCATCCTCCGCCCAGACTGGGGTGAAAGATGTCACGCAGGCCGCGCCGCGAACTTGGTCACGGCGTCGATTTGCTATCCAATAAGCACATTCCATCCGACCTTTCACCCATGCCTCTGCCAGGCAACGCCGCCTTGCTGTCACGCGCGTCACGGACGCGGCTCGGCGCTGTCCTCGCGCTCGTGATCGGGCTGCTGGCCGCAACGGCGGCCAACGCGGAAATCCTGCGCGTAGTGACCTGGCCGGGGTATGCCGACCGCGACCTGGTTCAGACCTTCGAGCTGAAGCACCGGGTGCGCGTGGAGGTCAGCTACGTCGGCACCGACGACGTCCTGTGGGACAAGCTCGCCACGCGCGGCGGGGCCGACTTCGACGTGTTCGCGGTCAACACCGCCGAACTGCAGCGCTACATCGACGGCGGCCTCGCAGCACCGGTCGATCCCGCGCGCATTCCCAACACCGCGCGCCAGCTGCCGCGCTTTCGCGACGTCGGCGCCATCGCCGGCCTGGTGCGCGACGGCAAGGTCTACGGCATCCCCTACACCTGGTCCGCGATGGGGCTGATCTACAACCGCCAGCGCTTCGCCTCGCCGCCGGATTCGATCAAGGTGCTGTGGGACACCGGCTTTCGCGGCCAGGTGCTCGCCTTCAACGGCAGCAGCCACAACTTCTCGCTGGCGGCCCAGGCGCTCGGCCTGCCCGCGCCGTTCGCCATCGGCGAGACCGACATGCCGGCGGTGATCGACAAACTGCTGGCGCTGCGCCGCAACGTGCTGACCTTCTACACGCTGCCTGAAGAATCGGTGGCGCTGTTCCGCGAACAGCGGGTCGCGGTGATGTTCGCCAACTACGGCTCGCAGCAGGTGCAGCAGCTGCGCGAGGCCGGCATCAACATCGGCTACGTAATGCCGCGTGAGGGCGCCTTCGCGTGGCTGGACTGCTGGGTGATCTCCGCCGGCGCGCGCAACCGCCGGCTGGCGGAAGCGTGGATCAACCACATGCTCGACCACGCTGCGAGCCGTGCCCTGCGCGAGCGCCAGGGCCTGGCCAACACCACCGACGAGGCCAATGCGCCCGCGGCGGCCGACCGCATCATCTGGCTGCAGCCGGTGGAAGACGTGCACCGCCGCGCCGCGCTGTGGGACCAGATCCTGTCCGGTGATCGCCGGGTGAGCGGGCGGGCCCCATGAGCACCGCGCTGCGGGGAAGCCTCGGCCTCAAGTTCAGCGTGCTGCTGGCCGGCTTCGCGCTGCTGGCTGGGGGCCTCACCGGCTATTCCACCTACGCGGCCAGCCGCCGCATGCTGGTGGAAGCGGCCGAACACGCCCAGCTCACCGCCACCCAGGTGCTGGCGCGGCGCTTCTCGGCGGCGGTGGCCGAGGCCGCGGACGACGCCTTGCAGCTTGCCCAGCAGCCGCTGGCCGAGCGCCTCGCCACCGCGGGCGACGCCGCCGGGGAGGCCGACGCCGGCCTGCTCGCGGAGCAGTTCGAGGCCCTGCTGGACGTCAATCCGGAGTATTTCCAGATCCGTCTGATCAGCGCCGGGCTCAACGGGCTGGAACTGGTGCGCGTCGACCGCGCCGACGAGCGCGTCACCCGGGTAGCGCCCGCCGAACTGCAGGAAAAGGGGCACTACCCCTATGTGTTCAAGACGCTGGCGCTGGGCAAGGGCCAGGTCTATCTGTCCGACATCGCCATCAACCACGAACGCGGCGCGCACGCCGGCCTCGGCCAGCCCAGCCTCGTGGTGGCCACGCCGGTGCGCGGCCGTGACATGCGCACGCTCGGCCTGGTGGTCATCAACCTCAGCCTGGACAACCTGTTCGCGCTGCTGAGGCGCGACCTGCCGGACAGCTACGAGGTCTATCTCGCCAACCAGGGCGGCGACTTCCTCGTTCATCCCGACACCGGCAAGACCTTCGGCTTCGAGCAGGGCCGCCGCATCCTGGTGCAGGACAGCTTCGCCGCCACGGATTCGATCGTGCATGGCAGCGCCACGCAGGTGGTGGCGGCGCCGGCCCGCTCGGCAAGCGGGCAGCCGGTGGTGGCGAGCTTCGTGCGCCACCCCTATGGCCACGACGGCCGCCAGTTCGTCGTCTTCGGGCTCACCCAGCCGCTGGAGGATGTGCTGCGCGAGAGCCGCAGCCTGCGCACCACCGTGGTCGAGAGCGTGCTGCTGTTCAGCCTGCTGGCGGTGCTGCTGGCGGCGGTGACCTCGCGCGCGGTGACGCGGCCGCTGCAGCGCATGCTGGCGGCGATACGGCAGTTTCCGGACGAAGCCGCGGTGCGGGCGCTGCCGCTCGCGCGCACCGACGAGATCGGCGTGCTCGCGCGCAGCTTCCGCGACATGCAGGCGCAGATCCGCGCCTACCTGGACGACCTGCACGACAGCCGCGCCGAACTCGCGCGCCAGGCCAGCCATGACGCGCTGACCGGGCTCGCCAACCGGCGCCACTTCGAGGAGCGGCTGGAGCAGGCGCTGGCGCGCTGCCGGCGCAACGGCCAGTCGCTGGCGCTGATCTACATCGACCTGGACGGTTTCAAGCAGGTGAACGACCGCCACGGCCACGCCACCGGCGACAAGCTGCTGCAGGCGGTTGCGCGCAGGCTGCAGCAGGCGGTGCGTGAGATCGACACCGTGGCCCGCCTCGGCGGCGACGAGTTCGTGATCCTGTTCGACCAGGTGTCCTCGCACGAATCGGTGGTGCTGATCGCCGAGAAGCTGCTGCTGATGCTGCGCATGCCGGTCGAGATCGATGCGCTGACGCTGCCGGTGCGCGCCAGCATCGGCATCAGCATGTACCCGGACGACGCCCCGGATGCGCACGCGCTGCTCAACCACGCCGACTGCGCGATGTACCGCGCCAAGACCCACGGCCGCGACAGCTACCGCTTCTTCGGCGCGACCGGCGACGGCGCCTAGCGGGTGGCGGGGCGCACGATGTCCAGCCGCAGCACGCGGCCATCGCCGTCGTCCAGCAGCCACAGGCGCCCGTCCGGCCCCTGCCGCACATCGCGGATGCGGATGCCGGGGTCGTTGAGCAGCCGCTCCTCGCGCCGCACCGTGTTGCCGTCCAGTTCCAGCCGCGCCAGCAGGCGGAACTTGAGCGCCCCGGCGAACAGGTTGCCCTTCCACTCCGGATAGGCGTCGCCGGTGTAGAAGGCGAGCCCCGACGGCGCGATCGACGGCGTCCATTGCAGCACCGAAGGCTCCACATCGGCGCGCGCGGTGCCGTCGCCGATGCGGAACCCGCTGACGTACTCGCGCCCATGCGTGATCACCGGCCAACCGTAGTTGCGCCCCGGCAGCACGCGGTTCAGCTCGTCGCCGCCCTGCGGTCCATGCTCGGTGATCCACAGTTCGCCGGTGATCGGGTGCAGCGCCGCGCCCTGCACGTTGCGGTGGCCATAGGACCAGATCTCCGGCAGCACGCCCGGCCGGCCGACGAAGGGATTGTCCGGCGGCACGCTGCCATCGCTGCGGATGCGGACGATCTTGCCCAGATGCGAGCCGAGGTCCTGCGCGCGGTCGCGGTGATCGAAGCGGTCGCCCAGCGTGACGAACAGCGTGCCGTCGCGCGCGAACACCAGCCGCGAGCCCCAGTGGTTGCCGCCCGGCGGGTCGTCGCGCTGGGCGAAGATCACACGCACGTCGGTCAGGCGGTTGCCGGGAAAGTCGAGCAGCGCGCTCGCCACCGCGGTGCGCGCGCCGCCCGCGGTGGGCTGGGTGAAGGAAAAGAAGATCTGCCGGCTGCTGGCGAAATCCGGCGCGAGCACGACATCCAGCAAGCCGCCCTGGCCGCGCGCCTGCACCGCGGGCACGCCGGCCAGCGGCGGCGACAGTTCGCCGTTGGCCGCGACCAGCCGCATCCGCCCGGGGCGCTCGGTCACCAGCATGCGGCCGTCCGGCAGGAAGGCGAGCGACCACGGGTTTTCCAGCCCGCGCGCCACCTCGGTGACGCGCAGCATCGGGTTGGCGGGCACCACCGGCGCCGGCTGCGCGCCGGCCGGCGGTTGCGCGGGGTGCGGGGCGAACACGAGCGCGGCGGCAAAGGCCGCGAGGGCAAGGCGCGAAAAGGTGGCGGTCATCGGCGTTCTCCTGAAAAATTCCGGCCCGGATGATGAGTTGAGGACCAGCACGACGGCCGCCGGTTCATGCCGCATGCAAACCAGCGCCGGCGGAACCGCCGCTCCGCCGTCGCGTCCACCGCCCGCGGCACGGCCCTGCCAGCCGTTGTACGGGCTTCGCCCCCTTTTTTTTTCGACCCCACCCCGCCGATGACGACCTTTTCCTCCTCTTCCAGCCTGCGTCTCGCGTTGCGCGCCGCCTTCGCGCTGGCGCTGATCGTGGTGTTCTGGCTGGCGGTGCAGCCCGCGCCGGACATCGTCCAGCTGTTCTCGTGGCAGGACAAAGCCGAACACGCGCTGCTGTTCGCGGCGCTCGCCGCGCTCGGCTTCGCCGCCTGGCCGCAGTGCACCGCCGCGGTGGTGGTGGGGCTGCTGGCCTACGGGGCGGCGATGGAGGTCGCGCAGTCCTTCACCGCCTTTCGCGTCGGCGATCCGTGGGACTGGCTGGCCGACGCCGTGGGGACGCTGGCGGCGCTGCCGCTGCGCCGTCGCCGCTGAAAAAAGCCGTGCCGGCCGACGCGGCCGAAGCGGTATCATTCGCCCCCAAGAGGGCGACGACCCTTTGCCGATCAATTACTTGACGCACCGCCCCGGCGCCCCGGCCCAGCCGGTATCGCACCCCGCGGCACGCCCCACTGCACGAGCGCATCCCATGATTCACCACCGCAAGGTCCTCGAACTCCTCGCCCCGGCCAAGACCGCGGACATCGGCATCGAGGCCATCAACCACGGCGCCGATGCGGTCTACATCGGCGGCCCGTCCTTCGGCGCCCGCTCCGCGGCGGAAAACACCGTCGCCGACATCGCGCGCCTATGCGCGCACGCCCACCGCTACCGCGCGAAGATCTTCGTCGCGCTCAACACCATCCTGCGCGACTACGAGCTGGAAGCCGCGCGCCAGCTGGTGTGGCAGGTGTACGAAGCCGGCGCCGACGCGCTGATCGTGCAGGACATGGGGCTGCTCGAACTCGACCTGCCGCCGATCCAGCTGCACGCCAGCACGCAGACCGACATCCGCGACGCCGCCAAGGCGCGCTTCCTGCAGGACGTCGGCTTCTCGCAGATCGTGCTGGCGCGCGAGCTGACGCTGCAGCAGGTGCAGAAGATCGCCGCCGCGACCGACTGCCAGCTCGAATACTTCGTGCACGGCGCGCTGTGCGTGGCCTATAGCGGCCAGTGCTACATCAGCCACGCCCACACCGGGCGCAGCGCCAACCGCGGCGAGTGCTCGCAGGCCTGCCGCCTGCCCTACGACCTCGCCGACAAGGACGGCAACCTCGTCGCCAGCGACCAGCACATGCTGTCGATGAAGGACAACAACCAGAGCGCCAACCTGCGCGCGCTGGCCGAGGCCGGCGTCAGCTCGTTCAAGATCGAGGGCCGCTACAAGGACCTCGCCTACGTCAAGAACATCACCGCGCACTACCGCGTGCTGCTCGACGAGATCA
Organism: Azoarcus olearius; assembly: GCF_001682385.1. NCBI lineage: Bacteria > Pseudomonadati > Pseudomonadota > Betaproteobacteria > Rhodocyclales > Zoogloeaceae > Azoarcus > Azoarcus olearius. The sequence goes on along the minus strand of NZ_CP016210.1, from coordinate 1,430,577 downwards.
TCGACGGCTCCAACGGCGAATACCGCCGGGCCTCGTCCGGCCGCTGCGAGTTCCTGTTCACACCGCGCCCCGAAAAGACCTTCAACCGCGGCTATACCGACTACTTCGCCAACGAGCGCCAGCACGGCATCGAGGCCTTCGAATCGCCCAAGTTCGTCGGCGAGGCGATCGGCCGGGTCAAGAAGATCGACAGCCGCAAGGGCAGGTTCTTCGAGGTCGAACGCACCGAGCCGATCCACAACGCGGACGGGCTGGCGTACTACGACCCCAAGGGCGATCTGGTCGGCCTGCGCATCAATACCGCGGAAGAAATTGCCGATGGCATCGACCGCCTGTTCCCCGCGGACCCGCTGCCGCCCGGATTGGTGCCCGGCACCGCGGTGTTCCGCAACCACGACCACGCGTTCGAGCGCCTGCTGGAAAAGAAGTCCGCCGAGCGGCGGGTGAAGGTGGACCTGCGCCTGTTCGATACCGGAGACGGCTACGGGCTGGCCCTGGCCGACGAGGACGGCGTGGCGGTGGAAGCGCGCGTGGCGTGCAAGCGCGAAGCGGCGCAGAACGTGGAGCGCGCGCTCGCGGGGCTGCGCGAACACCTCGGCAAGCTGGGCAACACCACGTTCAGCGCCGGCGATGTCCGGCTGGACGTGGCCGGCGCCCCCTTCATCCCGGCCTCGGTGATCAATGGCCTGCGCCGCGACGCGTGCGAGAAGCTGGAAGCCGCCCGCATCGCCTCTCATCCGCGGCCGCCGCGCGCCGCGCCGGTGGAACCGCCGGCGCCGTATCCGCAGGAAGCGCTGTCCTACCTCGCCAACGTGCTCAACCAGAAAGCGGCCGATTTCTACGCGAAGCATGGCGTGAAGCTGATCGACGCCGCCTACGAGGCCAACCTCGAGCACGACGAGGTCTCGCTGATGATCACCAAGCACTGCCTGCGCTACAGCTTCAACCTGTGCCCGAAGGAAGTGAAAGGCATCCGCCCCGAGCCGATGACCCTGATCAACGGCAAGGAAAAGCTGACGCTGCGCTTCGACTGCAAGCGCTGCGAGATGCATGTGGTGGGCAAGCTGAAACCCCACGCGGTGGGGCTGCCGCCGGTGCCGCCGGCGCAGAAGCTGCAGTTCTTCGCCAGCCGCCCCCCGGCCTGAGCTTGCTGAACGGCGCCCGCCCTCAGTAGTGGGGCGGGATTTCGTCTTCCGGGCGCAGGCGCGCGGCCGGCATGCCGGATTGCACCTGCTGCGCAAGCTGGCGCAGATGCTGCTGGAGCAGGTCGATCTGCTGCTGCTGGCGATAGACGGTGCGGTTGAGTTCGTCCAGCAGGTCTTCGGCCAGCATCAGCTTGGCCTCCAGGCGTTCGATGCGTTCGGCGGAGTCTTCCATGGGCCTTGCGGTGCGCGGGCGGGTGGGGCCGCGATTCTAGCCCCCCGCGCCGCGCCGGGCCATCGCCGCCGGGTGCGGCCTCAGCGCGTCACCGCCATCGCTGCCACCGCGGCGGTCAGCGCCGGCACCACCTCGGCGCCATCGCCGGCATCGAGCAGTTCGCGCGCGTGCTCGATCAGCGCCGCCGCTTCGTCTTCCTGCTTGCCCACCTTCAGCTCGGCCGCAAAGCGCCCGATGCTGCCTGCCACCAGGCGGGTGATGCGCCCGTTCTCGCCCGCCACCTTGGAGGTCTTGATCGCATTGGCGATCAGGTCGGTGATGATGGCGTGATAGTCCTTGTCGGCCACGGGAAACTCCTCGTGTCATCGGCCCTGGGCCCGCGCGTCGCGCCACGGCGCGCCCCCGGCCGCTCTCTCTGTCGGGATGCCCCGGCAGACGCCGGGGCGTGTGCGTTCGCCGCTTATTCAGCCTGGTCTTCGACCAGTTCGGCGTTGTAGTTCTTCAGGCGCTGGCCGGCGGCCACGCCCAGGATCTTGGCCAGCCAGGGCGGAGGCGAATCGGTCATCATCTGCTGGAACTCGGCCAGCACTTCGGCCGCCTCGCCGCCCTGGATGCGCTTGATCGGGTAGATGCCGCCCTTGATCACCTTGGCCGCCGCCGGGCCGCCGACCGAGACCACGTAGAGCACGTGGCAGTCGGAGATCAGCTGCACGCGAAAGCCGTTCTTGTCCTCGGCGAAGTCCGCCTCGAGCGCGTCGCGGATGCCGACCAGCCGGGTGTCGGTGGCCGACACCTGATAGACCAGGTAGCGCACACAGGAGCCGAAGTGGCCGTTGAGCGCCTCGCCGCTGTCGGACGCAAGCGCCACCCGCACCGAGCCGGGCATGTCGCCGTCGTTGTACGGCAGCACCTCGGGCAGCACCTCGCCCTCGGTGTCGCCCCACAGGATGCGCACGGCGAGCTTCATCGCTTCCAGGCCGATGCCGATGTCCTCGCCATCCTCCTCGCCGTCGGCGCTCGCAAACGCGGTCTTGAGGTCGGTGACGGTGACGGTGCGCAGCTCGTCCACGTCGATCTGGTCGCTGCCGATGCGGTTCTGCAGCACGTCGATCAGTTGCGGCAGGGTGATGCCGGGCATGGCCCGCGCGGCGAGCGCAACGCGCAGCGCGGCATCGCGGGTGATCGGGGCTTGGCTCTGTTGCATGGAGAGACTCCTCTGTCGGGGATTTACTCCTTCAAAGCACGATGAGTGCCAGTGCCGCCCGCGGAGCGCGCCCGAGCCAAACCCATGATTCGATGCGGATTGTTCGACTGTAACGGGGCCGGATGGCACCGCGGCCTGTGTCAGACGCTCGACAATTGCGCACCCGGCGCACCGCCCGCCGGTGCAAAGCGGGCAAGCAGGAAGTCGATGAAGGCGCGCACCCGCGCGGGCTGGTTGCGCCGCGCCGGGTACACCGCGTAGAGGTCCGCGGTGGGCAACGTGTAGTCCGGCAGCACCGCGCGCAGCCGCCCGCTCTCCAGGTACTTGGCCAGATCCCACTCGGAGCGGATCAGGATGCCGTGGCCGTCGAGCGCCCAACCCAGCACCACGTCGCCATCGTTGGACGACAGCGTACCGCGCACCTTCACCGTCTCCACGTGCCGCCCGCACGCCAGGCGCCAGATGCCGTAGGCGTCGTCGTTCTGGCGGTGGAGGATGCAGGCGTGGCGGGCGAGTTCGGCCGGCGTCTGCGGCGTGCCGTGGGCGTCGAGATAGGCCGGCGAGGCGCACAGGAAGCGGCGGTTGCTCATCAGCTTGCGCGCCGACAGCCGGCTGTCCGGCAGCTCGCCGAAGCGGATCGCGAGATCGAAGCCGGTCGCGACCAGATCGATCGGCGCGTCGGTGAGCTGCAGCTGCACTTCCACCTCCGGATGCTGGCGTGCGAAGGCCGACACGATGGGCGCGATGGTGGTGCGGCCGAAACCGAGCGTGGCATTGACCCGCAGCAGCCCCTTCGGCGCCGCCCGCCGGCTGCCGAGCGAGGCTTCCATGTCCTCGATGTCGGCCAGGATGCGGCGCGCGTGCTCCAAGTACAGCTCGCCCTCGTCGGTGAGGCTGACCCGCCGCGTGCTGCGGTTGAGCAGGCGAACGCCCAGGCGCTGCTCGATCTGCGCCAGCCGCTTGCTGACCGCCGGCGGCGTGAGGTTGAGTTCGCGCGCGGCGGCGGTGAAGGAACCCTTGTCGGCCAGCAGCAGGAAGAAGGCGAGTTCGGAAGCGACGGCGTCCATTTTTAACTTTTACGACTTAATGAATTGAGTTTTTATAGATTCTACGGCTTCTGGAATTCAATAAGCTGGGGGTCGTTTCGTTACGGCGACTGAACTCCTCCCCCTTCAAGGGGGAGGTTGGGAGGGGGATGGGGCTGGGCTCACCGCCGCCATAACCCATCCCCCTCCCAACCAGGAGTCTCGGCTTCGCCTCGCCGCTCCGCAGGCGTCGAGCTGCGCTCGCCGAAACCCCTGCTCCGCCCCCTTGAAGAGGAGGGAGCAAACCCGCCACCCGCCCCACCAGGAGACCCCCATGAAGATCATCGACATCCGCGAAGTCACCAAACCGATCAAGTCCAACATCCGCAACGCCTACATCGACTTCAGCAAGATGACGCTGAGCCTGGTGGCGGTGGTCACCGACGTGATCCGCGACGGCAAGCCGGTGATCGGCTACGGCTTCAACTCCAACGGCCGCTACGGCCAGGGCAGCCTGATCCGCGAGCGCTTCCGCCCGCGCCTGCTCGAGGCCGCGCCGGAATCCCTGATCAACGACGCCGGCGACAATCTCGACCCGCACAAGATCTGGGCGACGATGATGGCCAACGAGAAGCCCGGCGGACACGGCGAGCGCTCGGTGGCGGTGGGCACCATCGACATGGCGGTGTGGGACGCGGTGGCGAAGATCGCCGGCAAGCCGCTCTACCAGTTGCTGGCCGAGCAGTACGGCACCGGCACGCCCGATCGCAAGGTCTTCGTCTATGCCGCCGGCGGCTACTACCACCCGGGGCAGGACCTGGAAGCGCTGAAGAACGAGATGCGCGGCTATCTGGACCGCGGCTACAAGGTGGTGAAGAAGAAGATCGGCGGCGCCCCGCTCGCCGAGGACCTGCGCCGCATCGAGGCCATCCTCTCCATCCTGCCCGCGGGCTGCAAGCTGGCGGTGGATGCCAACGGCCGCTTCGACCTGCCGACCGCGGTGGAGTACGCCAAGGCGCTCAGCCAGTACGACCTGTTCTGGTACGAGGAAGCCGGCGACCCGCTGGACTACGCGCTGCAGGCCGAACTTGCCAATTACTACGAAGGCCCGATGGCCACCGGCGAGAACCTGTTCTCGATGCAGGACGCGCGCAACCTGATCCGCTACGGCGGCATGCGCCCGGACCGCGACTGGCTGCAGTTCGACTGCGCGCTGTCCTACGGCCTGGTCGAATACCTGCGCACGCTGGAGATGCTGAAGGAGAATGGCTGGTCGCCCAGCCGCTGCATTCCGCACGGCGGCCACCAGATGTCGCTCAACATCGCGGCCGGCCTCGGCCTCGGCGGCAACGAGTCCTACCCCGACCTGTTCCAGCCCTACGGCGGTTTCCCGGACGGCGTGAAGGTGGTCGATAGCGTCATCGAGATGCCCGAACTGCCGGGCATCGGCTTCGAGGGCAAGTCCGACCTGATCGCGGAGATGCGCGCGCTGGCAAGCTGACGCGAGGCGAGGCCGTACGCCCCGCGCGCGGTCCGGCCGGTCATCGCACTTGCGGACGCCAGCCGCGCGGACGGGTGCGGCGCGGCTCAGCCAACCCCGTGTTGCGCCAGCGCCCAGGCCACGTGCTCGCGCACCAGCGCGGATTCGTCGTCGGCGCGGCTGCGCAGCGCGGCGATCACTTCCGGCGTCGCGGGCGCATTGCCCAGCGCCACCGCGATGTTGCGCAGCCAGCGTTCGTGGCCGATGCGGTGGATCGCGCTGCCGGCCGTGCGGGTAGCGAAATCCTCCGCGGACCAAGCGAACAGCTCGCACAGCGTCGCCTCGTCCAGCCGGTGGCGCGGCGCGAAATCCGGCTCGGCGCTGAGCTGCGCGAAGCGGTTCCACGGACAGGCAAGCTGGCAGTCGTCGCAGCCGTAGATGCGATTGCCGAGCAGGGGGCGCAGCGCCTCCGGGATCGCGCCTTGCAACTCGATCGTCAGGTAGGAAATGCAGCGCCGCGCGTCCACCTGGTAGGGTGCAACGATGGCGCCGGTGGGACAGGCGCCGATGCAGGCGCTGCAACTGCCGCAGTGGGGCTGCACCGGGGCATCCACCGGCAGCGGCAGGTCGGTGAACAATTCGCCCAGGAAAAACCACGAGCCGGTGCGGTCGAGCAGCAGCGTGTGCTTGCCGCGCCAGCCGGCGCCGCTGCGGCTCGCCAGCTCCACCTCCAGCACCGGCGCGGAATCCACGAACACGCGATAGCCGTGCGGCACTTCCGCCGCGATACGGTCGGCCAGCTGCTGCAGGCGCTTGCGCAATACCTTGTGGTAGTCGCGCCCGAGCGCATAGCGCGACACATAGGCGCGGGCCGGATCATTCAGCGCGGCGCGGGCATCGGCCGCATCGGGCAGATAATCCATGCGCGCGCTGATCACCCGCAGGGTGCCCGGCAGCAGTTCGGCCGGACGCGCGCGCTTGAGCCCGTGGCGCGCCATATAATCCATCTCGCCGTGAAAACCGGCCGCCAGCCAGTCCATCAGGCCCGGTTCCGCATCCGCGAGGTCCACCCCGCCGATCGTCACCGCGCTGAAGCCCAGGGCCTTGCCCCATTCGCGGATGCGCTGCACCAGCCCGGCCAGGTGTTCCGCGTCCGCCCCTGTCACCGAGAGGTTTCCATGATCAGCATCGTTCACGCCGCCCATGATAGCGAGGCGCAGCTGGACTTGCCCGCCGAAGCGGACACGCTGGCGCTCGGCGCCGCGCTGGCCGGGGTGGTGCGCGCGGGCCTGCATGTCTGGCTGCAGGGCGACCTCGGCAGCGGCAAGACCACCCTCACCCGCGGGCTGCTGCGTGCGCTCGGTCACGAGGGCAAGGTGAAAAGCCCCACCTACACCTTGATTGAACCTTACGCTCTTTCTAGATTAGACTTATATCACTTTGATTTTTATCGCTTCAATGCGCCCGAAGAATACCTGGATGCGGGGCTGGACGAATACTTCGCCGGAGATGGCGTGTGCATCGTCGAATGGCCGGACAAGGCCCTGCCCTACCTCCCTGCGCCCGACCTCGAACTGCGCCTCGACCGCGCAGGCGAAGGCCGTCGCGCAAGCATCACGGCGCACAGCGAGCCGGGGCGAACATGCGTGATCGAACTGACCAGCCTGCTGCGCCAGGGGCGGACGACGCCGCCCGCCTGAACGACAGCGACGACCTCCCCGCACCGCGCCGCCGGCTCAGCCGCCGCGAGCTGCTCAAGTTCTCCGGCGCCGCGCTGACGCTGCTGGTCACCCGCACCGGCCATGCCGCCGCGAGCCTGCTCGCGGTGCGCGTCTGGCCCGCCGAGGAATACACCCGCATCACGCTCGAAGGCACCGCCGAGCCGCGCTTCACCCACATGCTGGTGAAGGACCCGGAACGCCTGGTGGTCGATCTCGAAGGCGTCGAACTCAACAGCGTGCTGCAGTCGCTGCCCTCCAAGGTGCTCGACAGCGACCCCTACATCCGCCTGATCCGCGCCGGGCAGAACCGCCCGGGCGTGGTGCGCGTGGTGATCGAACTCAAGGCCGAGATCAACCCGCAGGTATTCACGCTGCAGCCGGTGGGAGACTACCGCCACCGCCTGGTGCTCGACCTCTACCCCACCCAGCCGGCCGATCCGCTGCTGGCGCTGATCCAGAAGCCGTCGCCGATGGATGCCGCCGCGGGCGACAGTGGCAGCGGCAGCGGCGCCCAGCAGCCGACGCGCGACACCCGCCCGGCGACCCCGCAGCAGGATGCGCAACAGACCGCGCGCCGCAACGCGCCCAAGGTCAACCGCCTGTTCACCGTCGTGCTCGACCCCGGCCACGGCGGCGAAGACCCGGGCGCCGTGGGCCGCGCCGGCAGCTACGAGAAAAACGTCACGCTGTCGATCGGCCGCCGCCTCAAGCGCAAGATCGACGCCGACCCCAACATGCGCGCGGTGCTCACCCGCGACGACGACTTCTTCGTGCCGCTGGCCCAGCGCGTCACCCGCGCGCGCAAGGTGCAGGCCGACCTCTTCGTCTCCATCCACGCCGATGCCTTCGTGCGCCCCGAGGCGCGCGGCAGTTCGGTGTTCGTGCTGTCCGAAAGCGGCGCCTCCAGCTCGGCCGCGCGCTGGCTGGCGCAGAAGGAAAACGACGCCGACCTCATCGGCGGCGTCAATCTCGCCAAGCAGGACGGCCACCTCGCCCGCACCCTGCTCGATCTCTCGCAGACCGCCACCATCAACGACAGCCTCAAGCTCGGCAAGGCGGTGCTGTCCGAACTCGGCGACATCAACACCCTGCACAAGGCCCATGTCGAACAGGCCGGCTTCGCGGTGCTGAAGGCGCCGGACATCCCGTCCATCCTGGTCGAGACCGCCTTCATCAGCAATCCCGAAGAAGAGCGCCGCCTCAACGACGACGCCTACCAGGACAAGATGGCCGACGCCATCCTGCGCGGCATCAAGCGCTACTTCGAAGAAAACCCGCCCAATCCGCGCGTGAAGGTGGCCCAGCTCGGCTGAGCCGGGTTCCACCCTCGCGGGCGTTTCACGACCGTGCGGGGCCGGCGCCGAAGGCCCCGCCCCGCACCCTCCTCAGCGCATGAACACCTGCCCGGTGCCAAGCGACATGTCGCCGCCGGGCAGTTGCACGTTGGTCACCTTCTTCAGCGTCTCGGCGTCATACACCGCGATGTCGTTGAAGGTGCCGGTGAGGTAGAGCCGGCTGCCGGAGGCGTTGGTCAGCAGCGCGTAGTAGGTGTGCTCCAGCTCCACCGCTTCCAGCAGCTTCTGCGCCTTGATGTCGTACTTCGCCAGCCGGTGCAGCAGGCCGAACATGATGTTGCGGTCCTTGGGCCAGCGCACGCCGCTGAAGTAGATCTCGGTGAGCGGCCCGAACTCGGGCGCTTCCGCCTCGCCCGTCTGCAGGTTCACGTTGAGCAGGCCGTAGCGGTATTCCGCGCTTTCGGGCTTGCTTGCGTCCGCCACCCGGGCGGTGGTGTAGAGCAGCGTGAAGTCCTTGGTCGGGGTCTGGATCGGCCACGCGTACAGCACGTCGGGCGGTGCGTAGCCCGGGCGCTGCCAGTCGCGGATCGGCAGCGTCGTGGTGAAGGTGCCGGTGGCCGGGTCCACCCTGTAGAGGTTGGCGCCGGCCATATACACCGCGCCCGACCCGTCCAGCGCGGCCTGCATCACGGTGGCCTGGCGCGGCGCTGGGAAGCTGCGGACCGGCTTGGCGTCCAGCCCGGCGGCGGTGTCGTACACCACGAAGCGCGGCTCGCCGACCCGGTAATGGTCGCGGTGCAGGGTGGTGGGGTTCTGCACCGCGTACAGCGACTTCCCGTCGGCGCTGATCGCGAACGAGAAGATCGCCTTCGCGCGTTCGTTGTCCGCCTGCGCCATGTGGGCGCGGAAGCGCACCTCGCAGGTGTCGAGGTCGATGCCGTAGATGTCCTCGAAGCGGTTGTTGAGGATGTAGGCGGTGCGGCGGTCGGGCGAGATCTGCGCGGTGCCGGGGCCGAAGGCGTCGGGCAGCGGGCAGGTCTTGTAGAGCGTGTTGCTCTGCAGGTCGACCACATGCAGGTTGTTCGGCCGGTTGGCCACCACCAGGTATTCGTGTCCGCTCTGCAGGGCGCGGTCGGTGTTGAGCGCGGTGGGCGCATTCTGCGCGGCGGCCGGCAGCGCGGCGGCCAGGGTGGCGAGCAGCGCGGTGCAGCGCAGCGCGGGAGTCGTGTGTGCCATCGTCATCCTCCCCCGTCTCAACGCTTGTCGCCCGGAAACACCGAGCCGAGCTTGCGCCAGTCCTGGGTCAGGTCGGGCGCGTCCTTGCCCCAGTCGGGGTAGGTGTTCATCACGTCGGGCACCTGGGCCGGCCACCAGCAGGGGTCGGCGCAGCCGTACAGGTCGGCCTCCATCGGCTGGCACAGCGAGCCGACGCCGCCGAAGGCATCCACCTCCCAGCCGGGGTCCACGGTGGCCGTGCAACCGACCACGGCGCTCATCGCCACGACTTCCTCGGCGCGGCCTTCGCCGGCGGCCTGCTCCAGCAGGCGCGCCTTCTGGTTGATCGCTTTCAGATGTTTCATCTCAGTTCGCCCTCCTCGGCGAAATGTGCTGTTCGATGAAGGCCGGGTTGCCGGCCATGATGCGGCTGTACACCTCGATGCCGAAATCGACCCAGTCGCGCATCAGCTCGCAGTAGTGATAGGTGGGGTGGGCGGGATCGCCGTAGCGGGCGTAGCTCTCGTGGTAGCAGCCGCCCGCGCACAGGTTGCGGATGCGGCAGCTCTCGCAGCCGGTGCCGCTGCGGTCCAGGCGCTGGGCGAGGAAGTCGCCGAGCTGCTGGTGGCGGACGCCGCTCGTCACGTCGCCGAAGGTGGGCAGCGCCGAGCCGGTGAAGCGGTGGCAGAGATTGAGTCCGCCCTGATGGTCCACCGCCAGCATCTTCAGGCCGGCGCCGCAGGGCAGCGACTTCTTGTGCCCTTCGTGCAGGTCGGTGATGAGCTGGTGCAGGTTGGAGAAGCCGATGTTGCGCCCCGCCAGCGCGGCGTCCAGGTAGCGCCGGCCGAGGCGCTTGAACGCGGCGAACACCTCCGCCAGTTCCTCCCCGGTCAGGTTGAAGGTCTCGATGTCGCCGGCGGTGACCGGCGCGAAGCCCACCTCGGCAAAGCCGAGTTCGTTGAACAGGTGGTCCCAGATGCGCTCGACTTCGGTGGTGCCGCGCGTCAGCGTCACCCGCGCCCCCACCGGCCGCGAGCGGTAGCGCGCCAGCAGGCGGCCGGCCTTGTCGCTGACGGTGCGGTAGGTGCCGTGCCCGCCGACGGTGCGGCGGTTGCGGTCGTGGATCGCCTCCGGCCCGTCCATGCTCACCGACAGGCCGAAGCGGTGCGCGTCCAGCCACGCGATGGTGTCGTCGTTGAGCAGCGTGGCATTGGTGGTCATGACGAAGTCCACCACCTTGCCCAGCCCGGCGAAGCGGGCTTCGCAGTATTCGACCACCGCCTTGATCAGCGGCAGGTTGCTCAGCGGCTCGCCGCCGAAGAAGACCACCGTGTAGCGCGGCTCGTCGGGCGATTCGCGCAGCAGCAGCTCGATCGACGCGCGCGCGGTGTCCAGGCTCATCTTGCGGCCGGCCGAGGGCGTGTCGAGGTCTTCCTTGTAGCAGTAGGTGCAGCTCAGGTTGCAGCCGGTGTTGACGTTGAGCACCACGGTGCTCAGCGGAAACTGCGCCGGCGCCCGCAGCGCTGCCGCTTCGGCGCGCGGACGGCCGTCGGAGACGAGTTCGAGCGCGGCGAGTTCGTCCAGCGCCTCGCTTACCGCCGCCGCCGCAAAGCGCGGCCGCAGCCCGGCGACCAGCGCCTCCGCGGTCAGGCTGTCGCGGCGGATGCGGTCGATCACCGCGGCGGTCAGCTCGTCGAGCGCGAACAGCGAGCTGCTCGGGATGTGGAACAGCATGCGCGTGTCGTCCACGCGCACCTCGTGCAGGTTGTGATGGATCAGGTTCAGCACCGCAGCCATGGAAACCTCTCTTGCGGGATATCGGGGCGCGGGCGCGTGGCGCCCGCCTGCGTCCGGCGCGCCGTGCTCAGGGCAGCGGCGGGTTGTTCCAGCGCTGGGCCGCCACGATCATGTGGCCCTCGCCCTGCACGCGTTCGCCGCCCTGCACCACCTCGGCCACCACCTTCAGGTTGCCGACGTTGTTGGCGCTCATGCGCCGCGCGGGGTTGGGCCCGGCGCCGCCCGGCACGAAGATGCCGGTGTCCGGCTGCATCACGCCGGCGAAGCGGACGTCCTCGTCGCGCGCCGCCACCTCGTCGTGCGGCGCCACCGACCACTTCGCCGGCACGATGCCGATGCGGTAGTCGTCGGCGGTGCCCGGCTTGCCGTCGCGCCCGGCGGCCCAGGCTTCCGCCTCGAAGCGGCCTTCCACCTTGGGCGAAGGCGTGCCGTTGCCGCCGATGCGCGCCACCGCGAAGGCAGGCACCACCTTCACCGCGGCAATGCGGTCGTACAGCGCGAGGCTGGCGCCGCGCGCCTTGCCCACCGCCACCGGATGCACGCCCTGCGCGCCCGCCTCGGCGCGCACCCGCAGCACCACCTCGGTCGGCGTGCGCGCCACCACCTTCAGCGTGCGCACCCCCGCCGGCAGGCGCACCGCGCCGTCCAGCCCGGTGCCGACGATGCGCAGTTCGGTCTCTTCGCCGCTGCGCAGGTGCGCCGGATGCACCGCCAGCACGCGCGCGGCGCCGCCTTCCACCCGCCCGGCAACCACGTCGGCGCCGACTTCATCCTGGTCGCGCAGGAACATCCGCCCGCGCAGCACGCCCTTGTCGAGCGCGAACACCTGACGCATCGGCTGGCCGTCCAGTTGCAGGTCGGCGCGCCACTCGTAGCCGGTGTAGATCACCGCCGCGCCCTCGCCCTGCAGCGGCGCGCCGTCGTCCCAGCGGCCGGCGAGCGCCAGCGTGTACTGGTCCTTGCCGGCGGCCGGCGCCACCCGCATCGTCGCGGTGAAGGCCCCGCGCCCTGCCATGCGGCCGCTGACGCTCCATTCGCCCGCCACCGCCTGCGGCGCGCGCGCGCGCCACTGCTTCCACGCGGCGGATTCGAAAGGCTGGGTGCGCGCCAGCATCGGTGCGATGTCTTTCAGCGCCACGCCGAACCAGTCGCGGTCCCGGCCCAGCGCCTGGTATTCCGCGGTGGGGAACTGGCCGAGGTGGAAATGGATGAGATGCTCCCATTCGCTCGCGGTGCGCCGCTGCAGCAGCACGCGCGCACCGGAATGGCAGCGCGCGCACATCTGGGTGAATTCGGCGGACTCGAACTGCTCCACCGTGTTCAGGCGCCGTTCGATCGCGTAACGCGCGCCAGCGCTTTCGGACGGCGCCAGACCCTGCGTGTCGGCCAGGTATTTGACGATCTCGCGCCGCTCGGCGTCGGTCACCTGCAGCCCGTGGGTCAGCTGCATGCGCGCCACCGTCATCAGCCAGCCCTCCGGCGTCTTGCGCTGCTGGGCAATGCGGCCACTGCCGCCCTGCCCATCCGCATGACACACCAGGCACTTCCCGGCGATCAGCGCATCCCCGGCGGCCGCCGCCGGCGCCGCGCCCAGCGCGATACCCAGTGCCGCCATCCCCGTGCCCAGCAGACGGGCCATCGATTTCATCTTCAAGGTCTAAGCTCCTGTCGGTCGCCGCGGAACATCCCGCGTCTGCCACACGCGCGGCGCCAGCCATGGCGCCGTCGTCAGCGAACGGAGGCCATGCTAGGGGCGGGGGCGGCAAAGGCGTTACCCGAAAACGGCAAGGAATCAGCGGGCCCCCGCGGCGCGGAAAACCGGTGGAACCCGCGCCCGCGCAACGATGGGCGACAGCCCCCGGGCGGTGCGGTGCGGCGCGCAGGCGCGACGACCGGCGCAAAACCCGCACCACCGCTGGAAAACAGGGATATGCGAAGCGATGCAGCCATGGACATCGGGCGCCGCGGACGACAGGCCTGCCGGCCGCGCGGCGCCGGCCGCAAACCGGGTTTGAGGACGCACGCCGACCGGCGGCGGAGCGACCGCCGCCACCGCATCACGCCACCGCCGCCGCGCTGGAGCAGCTAGCCCAAAACGGCAAGCGCCGGCCTCATGCGATCCAGCCTTGTTCGCGCATCCAGGCTGCAATCCGTGCCGCGCGCGCGCCCTCGCCGCCGAGTTCGGCGCGCAACGCCGCTTCGGCCGCGGCGGGCGCCGCCCCCTGCACGGCGCGCAACAGCGGCGCCAGCCCGATGCCATCGAGATGCCAGATGCCGAGCGGCTGGGCCGCGGTCACGACCACCTCGTCCTCGACCACGCGCCCGTGCGCCACCACCGGCCGGCGTTCGATGCGTGCGCCGCCGCCCGCGGCATCGCCCTCGGCCGGCAGGTCGTCGGGCCAGCCCCGGCGCGCCTGCCAGAACGGCGAGTGCGGCCAGCGCTGTTCCTGCGCGTAGAAGTCGCGCCCGATGCGGGCGAAGCGGTAGAACAGGTGCGCCACGCGCTCGCGGTGGAAGCGCTGGGCGAGCGCGGCGCGCGCCGGATCATGCAGCAGCGTGCCGACCACGGCCGGCGCCTGCAGCGCGGACGACAGCGACAGGAAGATGCCGTTGCCCGACAGCGGATCGACCGCCGCCGCGGCATCGCCCACCCGCAGCCAGTTCTCGCCGGCCAGCTCGCCGTGCAGCACCGGCGTACTGGTGCGCGCGCAGGGCTCGCCCACCGGCTGTGCGTCGCGCACGAAAGGGGCCGCGGCCGCGCTGGCGGCGAAGCGCGCGCGGCAGAACGCGCCGAGTTCGGCCTTGGGCGGCAACGCCGCGCCCGCCACGTCGAGCGTGAGCTGCAGGTAGCGGCGGCCATCCGCGAGCGCGGCCATCCACATCCAGCCGTCGGCGCAGCTTTCCACCGCCGAATGCACCGCGCCGCGCGGCCCCTGCCAGTACTGCAGCAGCGACACCGTTTCGGCGCCGCGCATCCTCGGCATCCCCAGCCCCGGCGCCGCACGGCCGCGCGCCTCGATCAGGAAGTCCGCCTCGCACTCCGCGCCGCCCTCGCCCTCCACGTGGATCTGATGGCCCGCCGCCGTGGTCCGCACATCGAGCGCCCGGCCAACGACCACCCGCACCCCGGCGGCGCGCGCATCCTCCAGCGCCGCGCGGTCGAAGCGCTCGCGCTCCACCAGGCTTTCCCAGTTGGCCTGGGTCAGGGTGCCGTTCCAGGTGGCGCAGCGGCGCGATGGCGCGGCGAAGCAGGCGAGCGCGCGGCTGAATCCGGCGCGCCGCAGGGCCTCCAGCACGCGGGCGGAGACGCCCTCCACGGCGGCAAAGCGGCGCGGTTCGCCGATCAGCATCACGTCCTCGCCGGCGCGGCGCAGGCCGATCGCGGCGGCGATGGCGGCCGGCCCGGCCCCAAGCACCGCGATCCGCCTAGCGCGCATCGCCCGGGCTCCCCGGCCGCTGCGGGCCGTAGCGCGCCTGCGCGCCCAGCCACGCGCGCAGCGCGGCGGGCGCGGCGTCGCCGCCCCCGGCAAGGTGGGCGGCGATATGGCCGCTGAGATGGGCGCAGCCCATGCTGGCGCCGCTGGCGCGAAACGCCGCGTCCAGCGGATGCACGCAGGCGCCGAAATCGGCCTGCGCGCTGGCGAGCGCGGAGAACTCGCCGCGCCCGCAGCGCGCGTCCCCGGTCACGCGCAGCACGCCGTCGAACGCGGCCGGATATACCGCGGCGCCGAGCGCCGGCGCCGATGCGCACAGCACGCAGCCGGCGGCCAGCGCCCGCGCACAGGCATCGGCCAGTTGCGCGCGCGGCGCGCGCAGCCCGAGGCTGAGGTTGATCACCCGCGCGCCCTGCGCGACCAGCCAGTCGATCGCGGCCGCGACCTGCAGCGCGCTGGTGGCGGGCCGCGCATCGAACACCTGCGCGATGCACAGCGCCGCCGACGGGGCGAGATGGGCGACGATGTCCGCCACCCGGCTGCCGTGGCCGAGGCGGTCCGGCTGCGCCGGGGCCTGATGCACCCCGTCCGGCGTCAGCACGAAAGCCGCCGCGGCCGCGAGCGGATGAGCTGCGCCGCAGCCGCTGTCCACGATGCCGACGCGCAGGCGCAGCGGGCCCTGCGGTGGCGCGTTCACGCGGCCGCCCCGGCGCTCGCGCAGCGCAGCCGGCCGCCCTGCTCCAGCACCAGATGCAGCTCGCAGCCGGCCAGCGTCGTCGCGCGGTGGCTGACGTAGATGCGGGTGCGGGCGGCAAAGAGTTCGTCCACCGCCGCGATCACCTGCGCCTCGGTGGCCTCGTCCACCGCCGACGTCGCTTCGTCCAGGATCAGCACGCAGGGGTTCTGCAGCAGCGCGCGGGCGATCGCGATGCGCTGGCGCTGGCCGCCGGAGAGCTGCTGGCCGCGCTCGCCCAGCGGCGTGTCCAGCCCCGCGGGCAGCGCCGCGATCAGTTCGTCCAGCCGCGCGCGGCGGGCCGCGGCGCGCACCGCGTCGTCGGCGGCATCCGGCGCGGCATAGCGGATGTTGTCGGCGAGCGTGCCGCGGAACAGCACGATGTCCTGGCTGACGACCGCCACCGCGCGCCGCAGGTCGCCGAGCGCAAGGCTGCGCAGGTCGCGGCCGTCGAGCCGCAGGGTGCCGGTGTCGGGGTCGTAATGGCGTTGCAGCAGGTCGATCAGCGTGCTCTTGCCCACCCCGGAGGGGCCGCTCAGCGCGACCTTGGCGCCCGCCGGAATCAGCGCCTCGGCGTCGGCGAGCACCACGTCCGCGCGGTCGCGATGGCGAAAGCCCACGCCTTCCAGCCGCAGCTCGCCGCGCGGGGCAAACAGCGGCGCGCCGCCGGCATCGCGCACGTCCGCCGCCGCGGCGCGCAGTTCGCCCACCCGGGCGAGGCTGACGCGCATGCGCCGCACCGCCACGTACAACCCGAGCAGCGTGTTCACCGGCCCGGTCGCCATGCCGAGGTAGGTGGAGAACGCGATCAGCGCGCCGAGCTGCCAGTCGCCGTCGATGACCCACCAGCCGCCGACCAGGAAAGCCGCGGCGCGCGTCCACGAGGTGAGCGTGCCCGGCACCGCGGCGGTGAGGAATTCACTGCGCTGCAGCCGCAGCAGGTCGTCCAGGTAGCGCACGCCGAGCGCGTCCAGCCGCTGCCGCTCACGCGCCTGCTGACCGCTGGCCTGGATGAACTTCATCGCCGGCAGGGTTTCGACCAGGAAGCTGGAGACGTCGGCGGCGCGTTCGCGGGTGGCGCGCACCTCGCCTTCCAGCCGGCGCCGCATGCGCCGCAGCCACAGCACTTCCAGCGGCACCAGCACCAGCAACAGCAGCGACAGCTTCCACGACAGCGTCAGCATCAGCGCCACGGTGCCGACCAGCCCGAGCACGCTGCTGAGCGCGGCGAACAGGCTGTCGACCGCGAAGCGCTGGATTTCGGCGACGTCGCCATCGAGCCGCGCGATCAGGTCGCCGAGGCGCTGGCGGCCGTAGAACGCGGGCGACAGCGTCTGCAGATGGCCGTACAGGTCACTGCGCAGCGCGAACAGGATGCGGCCCGACAGCCGGGTATGCAGCAGGCGGTTGGCACCGGCGAGCAGGGTGCCGGCGAGCCCGGCCGCGATCATCGCGGCGGCGATCAGCAGCAGCGCGCGGCGGTCGCCGGCGAGCAGGCCGTCGTCGATCAGCAGCTTGGTCAGCCAGGGTTGCAGCAGCGCCAGCGCGGAAGCCAGCAGCGACAACGCCATCAAGCCCGCGATCGCGCCCCGCTGCGGCCGCACGAAACCGTACAGCCAGGCGAGTTCGCGCGCCGGCGCCGCCGCGTGGGCGGCGGGCGCGGACGGCACGGCGGCAAGGCGGGTGGAAGTGGCGGCCACGGCATGAGACTGGAGCACAAGGTGGCCGGATTCTAGGAGCGGCGCCGCGGCGGGCGTTAGCCCGGATCGGCAAGCCGCGCGCGGCGGGTCAGGCGCTGTCTTCGGCCTCGCCGATGCGCAGCAGGGTGTCGGACAGCCAGGCGTGCGGCGGCACCTCCAGGTTCGTCGGCGCCGGCTGGCCGAGGAAGACGCGGCCGGCGAGATCGAAGGTGGAGCCGTGACAGGGGCACAGGAAACCGCCGGGCCAGTCGGCCGGCATGCCCGCCGCGGCGCCGGCGGCGAACTTCTCCGACGGCGAGCAGCCGAGGTGGGTGCAGATGCCGACCACGACGAGGAATTCCGGCCGGATCGAACGATGGGCGTTGCGCGCGTAGTCGGGCTGCTGGGTGACGGCGGAGCCGGCGTCCGCGAGGCGCGCTGCGTGCGCGTCCAGCGCCGCCAGCATCGCCGCGTCGCGGTGCAGGATCCACACCGGCTTGCCGCGCCATTCGACGGTCATCATCTCGCCCGCGGGCAGCGTGCCCACATCGACTTCTACCGGCGCGCCGCTGGCACGCGCCCGGGCGGACGGCGTGAGGCTGGCGACGAAGGGCACCGCGGTGGCGACAGCGGCAACCGCGCCGGCGCCGGAGGTGGCGAGCAGCAGCAGTCGTCGGTCCTGGCAGGTGGCGGACATGGTCTTTCCTTTTTCCCGGTTGGCGGGGGTCGATTGCCCGCGGGCAGCGGGTGGGAGGGTGCGAGGCCGGCGCGGCCCAGCGCCCGCGGCTGCAGTCCCAGGGGTTGGGCGGTCCAGAGGTGGCGACCGGACGGCAGCCGCGACACGGCCTCGCAGCGGAACAGGATGGCAAGCCGCGTGCCATCCGGCCTCGTCAGCCCCCGCCCGGGATTGCGGCGCGCCGCCGGGTGACAGGTGCTGCCAGGTCTGCCAGCGATGTCAGTCGCTGTCC
The DNA here is from genome assembly GCF_001682385.1 of Azoarcus olearius. Classification (NCBI taxonomy): domain Bacteria; kingdom Pseudomonadati; phylum Pseudomonadota; class Betaproteobacteria; order Rhodocyclales; family Zoogloeaceae; genus Azoarcus; species Azoarcus olearius. Next base: position 1,412,649 of record NZ_CP016210.1, on the reverse strand, counting down.
TGCTCCGGCAGTGCTGAATCCTCGTCTGCCGACAAGGCGCGCAGGCGCCGGTACAGCGTGCGCTCGCTCAACCCGAGCTTGCGCGCGAGTTCGCGGCGGCTGCCGCGGTGGCTGCGAGCGGCGCGCAGCAGGGTCTGGCGCTGCACTTCGGCCAGATCCAGCGGCGGTTCGGCGGCGGGCGCCAGCAGGGCGTCATCGTCTACCGCCGGGCCGCCCGGCGCGCGCACTTCCTCGGCGAGATGCGCAGGCCCGATCACCTCGCCGTCGCACATCAGGCTGGCGCGCTCGAGCACGTTGCGCAGCTCGCGCACGTTGCCGGGAAAGGGATAGGCCGCCAGCACCCGCATCGCCGCCGCCGATACCGTCAGCCCGCGGCGCGGCGCAACCCGCTCCAGCAGTGAATCGACCAGCAGCGGCAGGTCTTCGACCCGTTCGCGCAGCGCCGGCACGGTGATCGGGAAGGTGTTGATGCGGAAGTAGAGGTCCTGGCGGAAGGCGCCCTCGCGCACCATGCGTTGCAGCGGGCGGTGGGTGGCCGATACCAGGCGCACGTCGGCGCGCCGCAGCTCGGTGGCGCCCACCCGCCGGTAGGTGCCGGTTTCCAGCAGCCGCAGCAGCTTCACCTGCATGCCGAGCGGAATGTCGCCGACCTCGTCGAGGAACAGCGTGCCGCCGGCGGCGGCCTCCACCAGCCCCGGCTTGCGCGACACCGCGCCGGTGAAGGCGCCGCGCTCGTGGCCGAAGAGTTCGCTTTCGAACAGGGTTTCGGGCAGGCCGGAGCAATCCACCACCACGAAGGGGCGTTCGGCGCGGCGGCTGGCGCGGTGCACCGCGGCCGCCACCAGCTCCTTGCCGGTGCCGGATTCGCCCTGCAGCAGCACGCTGGCCTCGGCCGGGGCGACTCGCATCACCAGCTCCAGCATGCGCTGAAAGGCCGGCGCGCGGCCGATCAGGCCGTGGCCGCCGGCCTCGCCGCGCGCCACCGCCAGCGGCTCCATCTTCTCGATGAACCACGCGATCTCGCCGCTGGCGTCGCGCAGTGGCGACAGCTCGATGTTCACGTAGTCCTCGCCGCGCGGCGTGTGGTGCAGATGCAGCACGCGCTCGCGCTGGCCGGACGCGAGGCTGCGCGCGAGCGGGCAGGACTCGCCGGCGCGGTCGCAGGGCACGCTGTAACGGTGCGAAACCTCGTAGCAGGTGCGCCCGATCACCTCGCCGCCGCCCGCGCACGACGCGCGGTAGGCCGCGTTGGCGGCGACGATGCGGTAGTCGCGGTCGCACAGGATGTGCGGCTCGGGCAGCGTTTCGAGGAAGGAGACCAGTTCGGGGAGGGAGCGGGCATCAGGGCACATGACTGCCATCCATGGCGGAATCGACGCCATACACTCTGCCGCTTTGGCAGCATCGGCGTCAATCGCCGCAGCCGCTGCGGGGTATAACCAACGGAATAAGCGGGACTTTCCCCGCGCGGCCCGGCGTGGCACGGCGCTTGTTATGTGGACCCCACAGCCCGACGCCCGCCATGCACACCACCGACCGCCGCCTCGTGCGCGAACTCGTCCTGATCGTCCTCCTGAAGCTCGCGCTGCTCGCGGGCCTGTGGTTCGCCTTCGTGCGCGAGGCGCGCGTGGCGGTGGACGGCGCGGCGATGGGCGGGCACGTGCTGGCGGCGCCGGCAGGCGTCCATCCCGCCCCTCACCCCACCCCCAACCCCAACAGAACGATTCCAGGAGAACCCGATGGTCACTGACCAGCTCGTCGACCTGTCGCGGCTGCAGTTCGCCGCCACGGCGATGTACCACTTCCTGTTCGTGCCGCTCACGCTCGGCATGGTGTGGCTGCTCGTCATCATGGAGAGCGCCTACGTGATGACCGGCAAGCCGGTCTACAAGGACATGACCCGCTTCTGGGGCAAGCTGTTCGGCATCAACTTCGCGCTCGGCGTCACCACCGGCATCACGCTGGAATTCCAGTTCGGCACCAACTGGGCCTACTACTCGCACTACGTGGGCGACGTGTTCGGCGCGCCGCTGGCGATCGAGGGCCTGATGGCCTTCTTCCTCGAATCCACCTTCATCGGCCTGTTCTTCTTCGGCTGGGACCGCCTGTCGCGCCGCCAGCACCTGCTGGTGACGCTGCTGATGGCGGTCGGCACCAACCTTTCCGCGCTGTGGATCCTGATCGCCAACGGCTGGATGCAGCACCCGGTGGGCGCGGAATTCAGCTACGAGACGATGCGGATGGAGCTGACCGACTTCTGGGCGGTGGTGTTCAACCCGGTGGCGCAGGGCAAGTTCGTGCATACCGTGTCCGCCGGCTACGTCACCGGGGCGATGTTCGTGCTGTCGGTGTCGGCCTACTACCTGCTGCGCCGGCGCGACGTGGAGTTCGCCAAGCGCAGCTTCCGCATCGCCGCGGCGTTCGGCTTTGCGTCGATCTGCTCGGTGATCGTGCTCGGCGACGAATCCGGCTATGCGCTGGGCGAGGCGCAGCAGACCAAGCTCGCCGCGATCGAGGCGATGTGGGAGACCGAACCCGCGCCCGCCAGCTTCAACCTGATCGCGCTGCCCAACGACGCCGCGATGCGCAACGACTTCGCGCTCCACGTCCCCTGGCTGATGGGCCTGATCGGCACCCGCTCGGTGGACAAGACCCTGCCCGGGCTGAAGGAGATCCTGGCGCGCAACCGCGAGCGCGTGGTGAGCGGCATCGAGGCGGTGAAGCTGCTCGACGCGCTGCGGCGCAGCCCGGACGACGCCGCGCTGCGCAGCCGCTTCGCCGCGGTGCAGGGCGACCTCGGCTTCGGCCTGCTGCTGCGCAAATACGTGGCCGACGTGAACGACGCCACCCCGGCGCTGATCGACCAGGCCGCGCGCGACACCCTGCCGCGCGTCGCGCCGCTGTTCTGGACCTTCCGCGCGATGGTGGGGCTGGGCTTTGCGATGCTGGTGCTGTTCGGGCTGGCGCTGTGGCACTCGGTGCGCGGCGACTTCGCGCGCCGGCCGGGGCTGCTGAAGTGGGCGCTGTGGTTCCTGCCGGCGCCGTGGATCGCGTGCGAGATGGGCTGGTTCGTCGCCGAATACGGCCGCCAGCCGTGGACCATCTACGGCGTGCTGCCCACCCACCTGTCGGTTTCCACGCTGACGGTGGAAAGCCTGTACGGCTCGCTCGCGGGTTTCGTCGGCTTCTACACCGTGCTGCTCGTGGTGGAGCTGTACCTGATGGTGAAGTTCGCGCGCCAGGGCCCGGGCAGCCTGGGCACCGGCCGCTACGCCAACGAAGCCCACCCCGCCGCCCTTCCCGCCTGACCGGAGCCGCCATGATCTTCGACTACCCGACCCTCAAACTCATCTGGTGGCTGCTGGTGGGCGTGCTGCTTATCGGCTTCGCCATCATGGACGGCCACGACATGGGCGTGGGCACGCTGCTGCCCTTCGTCGGCCGCAACGACGAGGAACGCCGCGTCATCATCAACACCGTCGGCCCGCACTGGGACGGCAACCAGGTGTGGTTCATCACCGGCGGCGGCGCCATCTTCGCCGCCTGGCCGCTGGTCTATGCCACCGCGTTCTCGGGCTTCTACTGGGCGATGCTGGCGGTGCTGTGGGCGCTGTTCTTCCGCCCGGTCGGCTTCGACTACCGCAGCAAGATCCACCACGCCGGCTGGCGCCGCACGTGGGACTGGGGCCTGTTCGTGGGCGGTGCGGTGCCGCCGCTGATCTTCGGCGTGGCATTCGGCAACCTCCTGCAGGGCGTGCCCTTCCACTTCGACGCCAACCTGGTGCCCTACTACACCGGCAGCTTCTTCGGCCTGCTCAACCCCTTCGCGCTGCTCACGGGCGTGGTGGGCAGCGCGATGCTGACCTTTCACGGCGCGATCTACCTCGCCCACCGCACCGAGGGCGAGATCCAGCGCCGTGCGCTGCGGGCCGCGCTGATCTTCGGCGTGCTGATGCTGGCGGGCTTCTCCGCGGCGGGGCTGTGGCTGGCGTATGGCGACTTCGGCTACGTGCTCGTCACGGCGCCGGACCCTGCCGCGCTGCCCAATCCGCTGACCAAGAGCGCGGTGCACGCCGCCGGGGCCTGGCTGGCCAACTATGGCCGCCAGCCCGCCACGCTGGCGCTGCCGGCGCTGGCCTATGCGGGCGGCGTGGCCGCGCTGGCGCTGGCCGCGCGGCGGCGCACGCTGGCCGCCTTCGTCGCCTCGGCGCTGGCGCTGACCGGCGTGATCGGCACCGCCGGGGGGTCGATGTTCCCCTTCGTGCTGCCCTCCTCCACCGTGCCCGGCGCCAGCCTCACGGTGTGGGACGCGGTGTCGAGCCAGCGCACGCTGTCGATCATGTTCTGGGCCACGCTGATCTTCATGCCGCTGATCATCGCCTACACCGGCTGGGCCTACCGGGTGATGGCGGGCAAGGTCACCGCCGCCTACATCCGCGAACACGAACATTCCGCCTACTGAACGAGGAGACGCGCATGTGGTATTTCACCTGGGTACTGGGCATCGGCTTTGCGGTGCTGCTGGCCATCCTGAACGCGCTGTGGGGCGAACACGAGGACGCCCGCGCGCAGCCAGTCGCCGACGATGCGGCCCCGGACCTCGCCCCCGATGCTGCCCGTCCCTGAGCGCCGCACGCCCGGCATCCGCCTGCTGCCGCTGGTCGCGGCGCTCGCGATCATGCTGGGCGTTACCGCGTGGCCGCGCGTGCTGGCGGGCGCGCAGGGCGGCGCCGACCACCTCGCCGCGCTCGCGCTGTTCTGGGCGATGAGCGCCGGCTTCGTCGCCGGCGTCGGCTTCCAACCGCGCGGATGGATCTGGCGCGCGCTGTTCGGCGCGCCGGCCTGCGCGCTGGGGCTGGCGCTGGCCGTGCTGCGGACGTGGGCGGCGGGCTAGCGGTGCCGGCAGGCGCGGTCCTGCGGCGCGCCTGTCAGAAGGTCCAGCTCACCGCCGCGGTACAGAAATTCCGTCCGTCGCCGCGCCCGCACGCGGCCGACAGCGCGAGGTCGTCGGTGACGAGGTAGCGCAGGCCGAGCGCGCGCTCGGGCCGGGCGTCGGCGTCGCGCACGATCTCGGCGGTCAGCGTCAGCGTTTCGGTCAGCGGGTGTTCGGCGGCGAGGCCCCAGTGCGTCACCGCGCTGCGTTCGCCATCGAAGCGGCCCCAGCGCCGGCCGAGGTTGAGGTGCAGCGCGTTGCCGGCCTCGCTCGCCCAGCTCGCCAGCGCGGTGGCGTCGTGAAGATGGCCGTGCAGCCGTCCGCCGCCGTTCAGTTCCACCCGGTCGCGCACATAGGCGTAGCGCAGCCCGGCGGACAACCCGACCGGCGCTTGCAGCGGCACCCATTTGACCGCCACGCCCTCGGCGTGCGCGCGGCGCCAGTCGCGCTTGCCGCGCGCTTCACCGCGCCCGGCGCCGGCCTCCAGTTCCAGCCCCTGCAGCGGTGAATAGCCGCCATTCACTTCCACCCCGCGCAGCGTGTCGTCGCGCAGCCAGCCGGCTTCGAGCTTGCCTTCGCCCACCGCCAGCGTGGCCGCGTCGTCCACGGTCAAGGGGCGATCGGCCAGCGCGGGGCCGCTCAACAAGGCCAGCGACAGCAGCGCCGCGCGATCCGCCCGTCCCGCACGCGGGGCCGGCGCATCCACGATCTTCATGATGGTTCCAGATAAAAAAAGACGCCGGACCGACCCGGCGCCAAGGAGGGAGATGCACTACCCCGGTGAGGGGGCAATCCCTTGAGGCGGCGCGCCCGGCATGAAACGGACGCGCCGCCCGGCGGGTGCGCTCAGAGCGCCCGCGCCTGCATCTGCCCGGCAATGTAGTCCGCCTGGCGGATCGCCAGCGTCACGATGGTCAGCGTCGGGTTTTCCGTTGCGCCGGTCGTGTACTGGCTGCCGTCGGAGACGAACAGGTTCTTGATGTCGTGCGTCTGGCCCCACTTGTTCAGCACGCCGTCGCTCGCCTTGGCGCTCATGCGGCAGGTGCCGAGGTTGTGGGTGGAGGGATAAGGCGGCACCTCGTACACCTTTTTCGCCCCCACCGACTGATACAGCGCGCTGGCCTGCTGGTAGGCGTGCTTGCGCAGCGCGATGTCGTTGGGGTGGTCGTCGTAATGCACGTTGGGCACCGGCAGCCCCCACTGGTCCTTCTCGGTGGCGTGCAGCGTGACGCGGTTGGTTTCCTGCGGCATGTCCTCGCCGACGATCCACAGCCCGGCCATGTTGACGTAGTTGTCCATCGCCTCGGCAAAGTCCTTGCCCCAGCCGCCGGGGTTGAGGAAGGCCGCCATGAAGGGCAGGCCGAGCGACAGCGTCTCCAGCTCGTAGCCGCCGGCAAAGCCGCGCTTGGTGTTGTGGTGGGCCTCGTCCTGCACGATGCCGGCCATGGTGGTGCCGCGGTACATGTGCACCGGGTCGTTGAAGGTGGCATACACCGAGCCGGTGGTGTGGCGCATGTAGTTACGCCCCACCTGGCCGGAGGAGTTGGCGAGCCCGTCCGGGAACTTGCTGGACGCGGACATCAGCAGCAGGCGCGGCGTTTCGATGGCGTTGCCCGCCACGCACACCACGCGCGCCTTCTGGCGCTGCTCCTTGCCGTCCTTGTCGAAATACACCACGCCGGTGGCCTTGCCGGCGGCATCGTGCTCGATGCGCGCCACATGGCACTCGGTGCGCAGTTCCAGCTTGCCGGTCTTCTCGGCGGCGGGAATCTCGGTGTACAGCGTGGACCACTTGGCGCCGCTCTTGCAGCCCTGGAAACAGAACCCGTACTGCTGGCAGGAGCCGCGCCCGGCGCGCGGTTCGCTGTTGATCGCCATGCGGCCGGTGGTGGCGCCGTAGCCCATCTTGGTGGCGCCGTTGTAGAACACCTTGAAGTTGTTGTTGCCGGGCAGCCCCGGGATGTCGTGGGTGCGGGTCACGCCCATCTTGTCCTCGGCACGGGCATAGTACGGCTCCAGCTCGGCCAGCGTCAGCGGCCAGTCGAGCAGGTTGGCCCCGGCGATGTCGCCGTACACCGTGCGGGTACGGAACTCGTGCTCCTGGAAGCGCAGCGAGGCGCCCGCCCAGTGGGTGGTGGTGCCGCCCACCGTCTTGCAGATCCACGCCGGCAGGTTGGGAAAGTCCTTCGCCACCCGCCAGCTGCCGGAGGTGGTGCGCTTGTCGGTCCACGACAGCTGGCCGAAGGCGGCCCACTCGTCATTGATGAAGGTGGCCGGCGACTGGCGCTTGCCGGCCTCCAGCACCACCACCTTGATGCCCTTCTGGCACAGCTCGTTGGCCAGCGTGCCGCCGCCCGCGCCGGAGCCGATGATGACCACTACCGAATTGTCGTCGTGCTTGTAGGTTGCCATGATGTTCTTGTCCTCGGATGCGGGGTCAGGCGCCGAACGGCGCCGGGCTGGCCTGGGCGCTCGGGTTCGGCAGCCACTTCAGGTCGTTGAAGCCGCGCAGCAGATAGCCGCCGCCCTGCTGGAAGGCGTTGCCTTCGTAGCCGAAGTGGGCAAAGGCCAGCTCGTTGTTGTAGAGCGCGACCACCGCGGTGCCATGCACCTTGAGGAAGAACGGCGTGGTGGCGAGCCCGGCGACGATCGCATCCTTCTTCGCCAGCGGCGCGCCCGCCCAGTTGCCGCCGGCCGCCTTGTTGAGCGCGGCCACGCCCTCGGTAAGCAGCTTGCGGGTGTCGGCGCTCTTGGCCGCGGCCTGGTCCAGCTCCTTCACCACTAGCGCATAGACGGCGTCGTCCAGCTTGTCGTGCGGGAAGATGCGGCGACAGAAGCCGAGCAGCGCTTCGCCGGTGGCCTGGTCCAGGCTCTTCAGCTCCAGCGCCCACGCCGGGCTGGGCGCCAGCGCCAGCAACGCGCTGGAGCTGGCCCACAGGGTGCCCACCAGAATGCCGCTTCCCTTCAGGAAGGCCCGCCGGGTGACGCGCGGCGCGGCGAGTGCGCCGAGGACAACGGATTGTTCCGACATGATGTCTCTCTCCTTGTTGGTATGGGGGTGCTGCCGGACTGCGGGGGCCGCGGTCACTGGTAATGGCCGTGGCGCTCCAGCACCTCGACCTTGTAGCCATCGGGGTCCTGGATGAAGAAGAAGCGGGCGATCAGCGCGTCGCCGTCGGCAAAGCGCTTGACGTCGGTCGGCCCCAGCCCCAGCCCGGCAAGCCGGCGATGCTCGGCCTCGACGTCGTCGACACAGACCGCGATGTGGCCGTAGCCGCTACCGTGGGTGTAGGCCTCGCTGCGGCCCTTGTTGAGCGTGAGTTCCAGCTCGAAGTCGTTCTCGGCATTGCGCAGGTAGGCCAGCGCGAAGTCCGGAAAATCGAGCCGGTAGGCCTCCTCCAGCCCGAGGGCGTCGCGGTAGAAGGCCAGTGATTTGTCCAGGTCCAGGACCCGGATCATGGTGTGGATGAGTTTTGGCTTTGGCATGGGCGTCTCCCCCGGTGGTTCTCGAAGGCAGGCCCCGCGCGCGTCGGGTTTGTCGTAGGAGGAGAGACCGCCCCCTCGGCACCGCGGCGCCTGCAGCCACCTTTATTGCAACGGCTGTGCCAATCGGTGAAGGCGGGTGGGCGATCCGACGTAAACGACTGATTACGCTTGGTTATTCTGGCAAAGCGAGGGGGAGAAAGACCCCGCGTGGGCGGCCCGCGTCCCAAGATCGGACGCCGCTACGCGAAGGGCTGCGGGGGCGCGACTGATATTGGGACAGCGAGAAACCGCTGCCCCGGAATCCCTCAGGACGGGAAAGCGCGACATCCGGGTGCATGCGTTTTCCGCAGCGCCGACGGCAGGTCACCGCCCGCACGCGGTGCCGCCAGAAAGACCGTCAGCAAACGAATCGGCCGCCGGGCAAGCCCGGCGGCCGACAGGAATGCAACGCACGCGGAGCGGACGGACAGCGCTAATCCCCGGCCCCGCCCTCCCCCTCCAGATTCCCCCCCGCCGCGCGCACGAAATCCTCCAGCGCATAGCGTTCCACCTTGCGATACAGCGTGCTGCGCGAGATGCCGAGCAGGCGGGCGGCCTGGGCGAGGTTGCCCTGGAAGTTGATGACGGCCTTCTGGATCGCGCGGCGCTCGGCGGCTTCCAGGCTGGGGCATTCGGGTTCGGCGCCTTCGGCGGCGGGGCGCGCCGCCTGCGGGACCGAGGCGAGGATTTCTTCCGGCAGTTCATCCACCCGCACCTGCGGGGTGGAATCCATCAGCAGCAGGGATTCGACGACGTTGCGCAGTTCGCGCACGTTGCCGGGCCAGCAGTAGGCCTGCAGCGCGTCCAGCACCTCGGGGCCGAATTCGCGCCGCGGCACGCCATGGCGCTCGGCCAGCTGCGTACAGAAGTGGCTGGCTAGCAGCGGGATGTCGCCGTCGCGCTCGCGCAGCGGCGGGATGCGCAGGCGGGTGACGCCGATGCGGTAGTAGAGATCGCGGCGGAAGCGGCCGGCGGCGACCTCTTCGCGCAGGTTGCGGTTGGTCATCGCGATCAGGCGTACGTCCACCCGGCGCGGCTGGGTGTCGCCCAGGCGATAGACGATGCCTTCTTCCAGCGCGCGCAGCAGCACCGGCTGCAGGTCGAGCGGCATCTCGCCGATTTCGTCCAGGCACAGCGTGCCGCCGTTGGCGAGTTCGAAGCGGCCCGGGCGGCCGTCGTTGGTGGCGCCGGTGAAGGCGCCGCGCACGTGGCCGAAGAGGTCGGCGGCGATCAGTTCCTTGGAGGCCGCGCCGCAGTTGTAGGTGATGAAGGGGCCGCCGAGGTGTTCGCCGCCGTGCAGCGCGCGCGCGAACAACTCCTTGCCGACGCCGGTTTCGCCTTCCACCAGCACCGGCACGCGCTTGGTCGCCAGCCGGCGGCCAAGGTCGGTGGCCTCGCGCATCGCCGGGCTGCGGCCAAGGATGTTGTCGAAACAGGAGCGGCGCGGGTCGGCCTCGGAGCTTTGCTCGGCCAGCCGCGCCACCGGCGAATTGCGCACGCCGCGGCCCGGCACCAGCACCACCGCGCCGACGGTGCGCCCGCCGGCCACCACCGGGTGCAGCCATTCCGGGCGCAGCCCTTCGGGCAGGTGCGCAGCCCATTCCTCCAGGTCGGCATGGGGGCGGAAGCCGGGCAGGCGCTCGCCCACGCCCACCGGCAGGGGCACGCGGCCGGCAGAGTGGATCAGGCGGCCCTGGCGGTCGATCGCCACCATGCCGGCGGCGTCGGCCAGCGACAGGCGGTTCATGCAGTGTTCCAGCAGCCGCAGCCGTTCGCCCAGCGCGCTGTGGGACAGCGCCATCTCGATCTGGCGCGCCACCGAAACCGCGAGCAACAGGTTGTTGCGCTGGAAGGTCTGCGGCGGGCCGGAGATGTCGAGCACGCCGAGGATGTCCTGCGTGCCGGGTTCGAAGATCGGCGCCGCCGCACAGGTCCAGCCCTGGATGCCTTCGCAGAAGTGCTCTGCGCCGTGGATCTGGGCCGGGCAGCGGGTGGCGATCGCGGTGCCGATGCCGTTGGTGCCCACCACCGCCTCGCACCAGTTGCCGCCGGTCATCAGGTGGATGTCGCGCGCGGCGTCCAGCGTGGCGGCATCACCGGCGGCATCCAGCACCACGCCTTCCGGGCTGGTCAGCAGCATGATGGAGTGCGAGCCGGCGAGCAGGTCGCCGGTGTGGGCGAAGAGATTGGACGCCGCGGCCATCAGCTCGCGGTGGCGGCGGCGCAGCAGTTCCATGTCGTCGCCCCGCGCGGCGACCGGGGCGGCGCGCCCCACCGGATTGACCCCGGCATCGCGGCTGCGGCGCCAGGAATCGAGCACCGGTGATTCGATGGTGCTCGGCGGCAGGGCTTCGCCGGTGACGAAGCGTTCCCAGGCGGCGTAGGTGGCGCGGTCGATGGAGACCAGCTCGCGCCCGCTGCACTGCGCAGCCGGATTGGGCCGCAGTTCGGCGGAAAACCGTACGCCGGACTTTCGGTAGGAAAGTTCCCGCATGTCTCACTCCTCTGGAGGGACGGACTACGGGTCGATCGTGCGCCGGCCAGGTCCGCCCTTATTCTTTTTTCAATGCATCTTGTGTGCATGTTGCCGGGCTTTACCCGGCTGTAGAACACGGATCATACCTCTTCGGCCCGGCGCCGAAACAGCCGTGGATCGCCGCGGCGGCGCCGGGCACGGAGGATCAGCGAACCAGGCTGTCGGACAGCCAGACCATCAGCCCGGCGGCCCAGATCAGCACGCCGAACAGACGCTGCAGCCGGCGCGCCGGACTGCGCGGACACAGGGAATTGAAGGGCGCCGGATCGCGGCGCCCGGAGATCTCGTTCATGGTGGCAGCATCCCGGGGTTGCGCGGAAACCCCGGCAAGCCACGGCGGGCTTGCCGGGGAAGACAGCCGGCCCGAACGGGCCGACCCGCCTTACTGGCGGCCGTACAGCTCGGCCCCGCCGCCGGTCGCGGGGCCTGCGGTCGGGTCGATGATCTCCGGCTTCTTCGCCACCAGCGTCTGGGTGGTGAGGATCAGCCCCGCCACCGAGGCCGCGTTGCGCACCGCGGTGTAGCTCACGCGCACCGGGTCGATCACGCCTTCGGCCACCAGATCGACGAAGGCGCCGCTGCGCACATCCAGGCCGTGGCCCGGTTCGGCGCGCATCGCGCGGTCGACCACCTGCTCGCTGTCCAGCCCGGCGTTGCCCGCCAGGTGGTACAGCGGCCGCGACAGCGCGCGCTGCAGCAGGCGCACGCCCTGCTGCACGCCGCCGCTGGTCTGCGCCACCAGGTGTTCGAGCCGGCCGGCGGCCTGCAACAGCGTGATGCCGCCGCCGGGCACGATGCCCTCCTCGATCGCCGCGCGCGCGGCGTGGATCGCGTCCTCGATCAGCAGCAGGCGGCGCTTCTGCTCCACCGGCGTGGCGCCGCCGGCAAGGATCAGCGCGGTGCCGCCGGTGAGCTTGGCGAGCCGCTCCTGGAACTTGTCGCGCTCGATGTTCTGCGGCGCGAGTTCGTACTGGCGCTGCACCTGCTTGCGCCGCGCGGCGATCGCCTCGTGCGTGCCGCCGCCGCCGGAGATCACGGTCTGGTTGGACGAGATCCGCACCTGGCGGGCCGAACCCAGCTCGGCCAGGCTCACGTCCTTCAGGCTGCCGCCCAGATCGCGGGCGATCACCTTGCCGCCGGTGACGATGGCGATGTCGTCCAGCATGGCCTTGCGCCAGTGGCCGTACTCGGGCGGGTGGATCGCGGCCACCGGCACCCCGCTCTTCTCGCGCCAGGCCATCAGGCTGACCACGCAGGCGGGCGCCACTTCGTCGGCGATGATCAGCAGCGGCCGCTTGCTGCCGGCGAGCAGGCTCTGCAGCACCGCCACTTCTTCCTGACTCTGCAGGCGCTGGTCGGTCATCAGGATGTAGGGGTCGTCCAGCACCACCTGCATCTTCTCGACGTCGGTCACCATGTGGTGCGACAGGTAGCCGCGGTCGAAGGCCATGCCATCGAGCACGTCGAGCGTGGTCTCGACGGTGGTGCCGTATTCCACGTCCACGATGCCGTCCGGGCCCACGCGCTCCAGCGCCTCGGCCACCAGTGCGCCGGTGCTCTCTTCATTGGCGGCCACCACGGCCACCGAGAACACGTCCTCGCGGCCGCGCACGGGAATCGCCATCGACTTGAGCGCGGCGACGGTTTCGTCCACCGCCAGCTCCAGCCCCTTGACCAGCTCGACCGGCTTCACGCCTGCCTGCACACAGGCCAGCCCTTCCTGCACCAGCGCATCGGCCAGCACCGTGGCGGTGGTGGTGCCGTCGCCGGCCACCTCGTTGGTCTGGCGCGACACCTCGCGCAGCACCTGGGCGCCGATGTTCTCGAACGGGTCCTCCAGCTCGATTTCCGCGGCGATGCTGACGCCATCGCGCGAGATGATCGGCGTGCCGATCGGGCGGTCGATGATCGCGTTCATCCCCCGCGGGCCAAGCGTGCCGCGCACCGCGCGGGCCATCTTTGCGACGCCGCGCGCCAGGGCGGCGCGGGCTTCGTCGTCGTGCAGCATGATGTTGGGCATTTTGTCTCTCCTCCGGTATTTGTTGTCCTGCCGGTCAGGGGGAGGGGTTTTAACTCCCTCCCCTTCAAGGGGAGGGCGGGGGTGGGGATGGGGTTTAAGCTGCGGCACAGCTTCCTCCCTACCCATAACCCCATCCCCACCCTAACCCTCCCCTTGAAGGGGAGGGGATAAGACCGGCGGGTTTTTCATCCGTACCGCCCCTCACGGAGCGGCCGGTCGTGCTCACTCGTAGGCCAGCGCGGCGTCCATGTCGCCGAACAGGACCACGGTGTCGTCGTCGAGCATCACCATCCGGCCGTAGTGGGTGGAGGTGAAGATTTCGAACAGGTGGGGCGTCATCTCGCGGCCGAGGGCTTCGCTGATCTCGGGCATGCTGAATTCGATCTTGCCCTCGCCGTCGATGCGGATCATCGCGGGCAGGTAGGTGACCTTGATGCCCGGCTTGGTGGCCATCAGTTCGGCGATGGCGCGGGCTTCCACGCTGTCGTTCATCGTCACGCCGCACTGGTGCGAGATGGTCTGTTCGAACTTCATGTCCTTGATGGACTGGAAAATGTTGTCACCGTGGTAGTTGCTCATGTCGTGTCCTCCGTATCGGATATGGGGCCGTGATCGGGCGCGGAAGGCTCAGGCCTTCAGCTCGGCGGGCAGGTCGAGGCCGAGTTCGCCGGTGATGCTGCGGATGCGCGACAGCGCGCGGGCGAGCGCATCGGGGAACTGGGCGACCTTGTGGTGCGGCAGCGACCACATCGGCTGCAGCTGCTGGGCGGCGATCAGCGCGCGTTTGCCGTGGTCGGCCAGCCAGCGGTTGAACAGCGCGCGGTTGTGGGCGCCGTACTCCGGGTCCTGCGCCAGCACGTGCACCAGCTCCACGGTGTTGGCGAGGTTGCGCTGGTAGTCGCCTTCGGCCGCGGAGATCACCGTCGGCGTGGTGAAGTCGCCCTGCGCGGCCGCCACCTGCATGAAGAAGCCGCTGCGCACCAGTTCGGCCACCACGGGCTCGAACACCAGGTTCACCGCGAAGTACTTTTCCAGGTAGTCGCTGGTGCCGTTGATCGCCTCGATCGCGTGGCGGGTGCCCTGCCAGGCCGGGTTTTCCATCCAGTGCTGCTTGCCGAGGTCGAGGTTCAGGTCCGGCTGGTCGAGCGCGAGTTCGGCCAGGTAGAGCGTCAGGTCCTGGGCGAAGCGCAGCTTGTACGAGGCGTTGGTGAGGATGGCGCTGTTGATCATCTGCGAGTAGCCGTAGCGCTGGGCGTGCATGGTGGCCATGCCCAGGCCGAACTCGGCGTGCTTGTAGGCGCCGAGGTACTGCTCCAGCACCTTCACCCAGGCGCGGTCCAGGCGCTTGGTGGCGCCGGCGCGGCGGGCGTTCTCGATGACGTTGGTGATCATCCCGCAGATGGTCGACTGGCGCTGGTAGTGGGTGCGCTCCCACTCCTCATCGACCGCGCGGAACTTGTGCCAGTCCGAGCTTTTGGCCTCGGTCCAGTGCTCCGAATAGGTCGGGGTGCCGTCCGGGAAGGAGATGATGAAGTCCTGCAGCAGGTAGCGCTTCGGATCGGGCTGGACGTCCACCGTGACGTCTTCGTAGTGGGTGGCGTGGCGGCCCTTGGGCGTGTAGTAGTTGTATTTGCGGCTGTCCCAGCCGACGAACTGGGCGGCGCCGGCAGCGCCGGACTTGACGGGCTGGGCGACGGCTTCCTGGGTGAATGCGTTCACGTGAGTCTCCTGGTCTTCCTTGCTTGTGGGTGGGTGCGGCGGGTGGGGGCTGCGGCCCGGGCCTTCAGCGCACGGCCTGGGTGAATTTGTCGAAGTACATCTGGTCGGGCGGCACGCCGGCCATGTGCAGCACCGGGGTGATCGCGTCGATCATCGGCGCGGGGCCGCAGGTGTAGGCGTCGATCGAGGCGCCGTCGAAGCCTTCTTCCTTCAGCGTGCGCGCCACCACCTCGTGGATGTAGCCGGTCTCGCCGGTCCAGCCGTCTTCCGGCTCGGCGGCCGACAGCGCCGGGATGAAGCGGAAGTCGGGCACCTTCTGCTCGAACTCGGCGAACTGCTCCAGGTAGAACAGGTCGCGCCGGGTGCGGGCACCGTAGAAGAAGCGGATCGGGCGCTGCTCGCCGCTTTCGATGTGGTCGTTGAGGATGGACCACAGCGGCGACATGCCGGAGCCGCCGCCGATCAGCACCATCGGGCCGGGGCGTTCCTCGCGGCGGAAACAGCCGCCATAGGGGCCCTTCACCAGCACCGGATCGCCCGGCTTCAGCTCGGTGTCGAGCGCGGTGGAGAACGCGCCATTGGGGTACTTCTTGATGATGAAGGACACCTGGCCGGGGCTGCTCGGCACGCTCGCCATCGAGTACGAACGGGTGATGCCCTTTTCCGGCAGCGTGATGTCGACGAACTGGCCGGCCCAGAAGCGGATCGGCTGTTCCAGCTCGACGTCGAGCCTGCGGATGTCGTGGGTCAGCGCGCTGATGCCGACCACCTTGCCGGCGAACTCCTTGACCGCGATCGAGCGCCGCATCAGGTCTTCGTCGTAGTTGAGCAGTTCCACCGTGATGTCGGTGTGCGCCAGCGTGCGGCACAGCAGCACGTGGTTGGCGTCGCGCTCGTAGTCGGGCAGCGCGAAGGTGGAGTACTTGAGCATCTCGACGTCGCCGTCGATCAGCAGCGCCTTGCAGCTGCTGCACTGCCCTTCCTTGCAGCCGTGCATGACGGCCACGCCCTGGCGAAAGGCCGCGTCGAGCACGGTTTCGCCTTCGGCGACCTCCATCTCGACGCCGACCGGCTCGAACCGGACGATGTGTACAGGGGTTTCGGACATGCTGGTCTTCCTTATTTCATGTGCATGGGCCGGGAACCGCGGGCGCGCGCCGCCGGGCGGACGCGCACCCGCGCGGGGGCTTTACTGGAACGGGTTGATCTTGAAACCGGCGCGGTAGTCGGCGATGTGCTTCTCGCGCTGCTCCGGCGTCATGTTGCGCAGCAGGACGAGCGGGCTCTGGATGGTGTGGCCCTTGACGTGGTCGAGGGTCCACATGTCCTTGTTGTCGAAGCGCAGGTGCGGCTGCGAGACCAGCGTCTTGCCGTCGGAGCGGACGAAGCCCAGGTCCTTGATGCAGTCGGCCAGATCCCAGCCGTGGTAGCACTCTTCCCACTCGCGGCGACCGCTGAAACGGCCCATCGCCGGGGTGGCGCGGCCTTCGTACTCGGCGCTGAAGGCGACCTTGTGAGTCCAGCGGCAGAGGTCGGAGCAGTAGGTGTAGAGCTTGCCGTCCACCTCATCGACGACGAAGTCCTCGCGGATCAGGCAGGGCACCATGCAGCTCCAGCAGCGGTGCGGGTAGACGTAACCGTTCTCCTGGTCGAACAGCATGTTGGTCTCGCCCGGCACGCTCTTCTTGCCGTACCACTTCCAGAAGTCGCCGAACTCGGCGTACCAGCCCGGGTACTTGTGCTCGAACCACTCGAAGTCCTTCTCGGTCTGGGCTTCGATGCGCCAGAAGTTGACCGGCCAGCCCACCGCGAAGAACTGCGCGACCTTGTGGTGGTAGTTCTTCTTGACCAGGCGGTCCCACGCGGCGGCGACGTCGTCGTGGTGCACCTTGATGCCGTACTTCTCCAGCGGGAGCATGTAGGTGCGGTAGTAGTCCTCGTAGATCCAGCGGTGCCACAGCTCGACGTACGATTCCTTGTTCTTGTCGCGGTTGGTGGTGCCGTACTCGATCAGCGTGCCGACCGCCGCGTCGATGATGCAGTGGTTCTGCCAGAAGGCGTAGCGCAGGTCGCGCTCGAGCAGCAGGTGGTTGTCCGGGTCGTTCAGGATCGACATCAGCAGCGAGTGGCCGTTGCCGATGTGGCGGCTCTCGTCGGACTGCACGGACAGGAAGACCGTCGGCAGCGCGTAGTCGCCGTTGCGCGCCGCTTCGGACGGCATCGCCACGAACAGCGTGTTGGTGAAGGCGGTTTCGGCCACGACCTGCAGATAGACGTTGGCCGCGGTGATCGCGTCACCGGTCAGGAAGCCTTCGCCGAACTGGCGGCCGATGGTGGTGGCGTAGCACTTGCCGAACGCGGCCTCGGTGATGTCGAAGCCGGCCGGGTCGATGTAGTTCTCCATGTACCACTTCTTCAGGTTCATCTGAATCGTGGAATGGCGGAACTCGTCGACCATCTGCATCGTGAAGCCGGTGCGCAGTTCCTCGCCCGGCGCCAGGCGGCCCAGCATCGACATCGAGCGCGCCGCGGAGATTTCCGGGAACGGGATGATCGCCAGGAAGAGCTTCATCCACTCCACCCAGCGCGCTTCCACGTTGCGGAACATGTCGCCGCGCAGCGCGGCGTCGAGCGCGCCGTACACCCGGTTGTCCTTCTCTTCCTGCATCGGGAAGTAGGAGCGCAGCACCTGCTTCATCGGGTCCTTGGGCTGGCGGCCGATCTTGTAGTCGGTCGGGAAGGTCATCGCTTCCTGGACGTAGGACGGATTCCACCCGAGGTCGGCGATGCGGCGCGCGGCCTCGCCGATGCTGACCCCCCGCTGGGAGGTGATCTTGTTGAGTGTCAATCCAGCAGTCATTCGAATCTCCTTTCGCTCTCGTATTGGTATGGGCGGCCCTGGTGGGGGATGTCGCCGCAGTGAAGTCGATCGCCGCCGGGTGGGGCCGGTGCTGCGCTGTGCCGGCCCGTCGCGCCGATCAACCTGAGGTCTCTTTAGCGACATGCGTGCCAGCGCCAAAAAGCCCGTATTTCGGCCGAAAAACACGGTAAAACAGCGATTTATGCAGCGCAGCATGTCGTGTTCTGCGACCGGCGCCGCGGGCCTCGTCCGATTTTGGGACGAGGCCCGCGGGCGCCCGGGAAAGGGGCCGCGGCGGGGCGCCAGGCCGGCGGCGCAGGCGGGGGCTGACCGCGCCACGCCTGCGCGCAAGGGCGGTGGACGGCGTGGCGCGGCGAGGTCGATTCCGCCATTTGCCAGGGCAGGACGGAGCGCCGCCACCGCCCCCGAAGAAGCCGCAGCGCAAAAAGCAGAAGCGCCCGGCTGCATTGCGCAACCGGGCGCCTTCGAGACCCCGTGGAGACCGCCTGCGCGGCCGCCTTCAGCCCGCGGCGGCGAGCCGCCGGCGGGCGCGCCACGCGCGCGGCAGCACGCCGTAGCGCGGCGCCAGCAGCATCGCCAGGCACTGCATCGCCCCCGCCGCCACCGCCACCATGCCCGCGGCGTTGAGCGCGTTGTCGTGGCCGAGCAGCGGCGGCAGGAAGGCGGCCAGCCAGTAACCGCCCGCCCCCGCCAGCACGGCGAACAGCGCGCTGAGCCATACCTGGGCGGCCAGCCGGTCGGTCAGCATCCGCGCGGTCGCTGCGGGGCATACGAACATCGCGATGACGATGATCGAACCCACCGCCTCGAACGCCGCCACCGCCGCCACCGCCGTCATCGCCAGCAGCCCGGTGCCCACCGCGCGGCTGGAGATGCCCAGCCCGGCGGCAAGCCCGGGGTCGAAGGTGGTGACCGCCAGTTCCTTGAAGAACAGCACCAGCAGCAACACCATCGCCGCGGTCACCACCGCCAGCGTCACCAGCACCCGCGGCAGCGTGCGGTAGCTCTCGGGGTCGAGCAGGTCGGCCCAGTCGCGCGGGCCGGGCCACAGCGTGCCTTCCAGGTTGCCGTACAGCGCGTGCTCGGCATCGAGATGCGCGTTGCCGGCGCCGCTCTGCTCCAGCAGCACCAGCCCGGCGGCGAACATCACGGTGAACACCACGCCCATCGCCGCGCCGGGCTCCAGCCCGCCCACCCGCTGCAGCGCGTTGATCAGCAGCACCGCCACCAGCGCGGCCCCAAGCGCGCCCGCCACCATCGCCAGCGGCGCGATGTCGCCCACCGCGAGGTAGGCGCAGACGATGCCGGGCAGCACGACGTGCGACATCGCATCGCCCATCAGCGCCTGGCGCCGCAGCACCAGGAAGCTGCCGGGCAGCGCGCAGGCCAGCGCGGCCAGCACCGCAGCCAGTACCGCCGGCAGGTCGATCAGCAGGAAGTCCTCCACGCCCGGGCTCATGCCGCCACCCTCCGCAGCCGCGCCGGCAGTCCGCGCGCCGGGCCGCACAGCAGCGACAGCACCAGCAGCGCGGCGGCCACCAGCACGATCACCGCGCCGGTGGGCAGGCCCGGCAGCAACGAGGACACGGCGGCACCCAGCCAGGCCGCGAGCGCGCCGAAACCGCCAGCGAGCGCCACCATCGCCCCGAGGCGCTCCGTCCAGAAGCGCGCCGCGACCGGCGGAATCGTCACCAGCGCGACGACCAGGATCAGCCCCACGGTCTTCAGCCCGATCGCCACCACCGCCAGCAGCAGCACCAGCAGCGCGAGGTCCAGCCGCCGCACCGGCCAGCCGAGCGCCGCCGCATAGCCGGCGTCGAAACAGACCAGGCCGAACTCCTTGCCGAGCAGCGCCGCGAGCGCGAGCACCGCCAGCGCGGCGGCGCCGACCAGCTGCGCTTCGTCCAGGCTCATGGTGGCGGCGGCGCCGAGCAGGAAACCGTTCATGCCGGCCTGCCCGCCCACCGGCAGCGTCTGGATGTGCGACAGCAGCACCACGCCGGCGCCGAAGAAGAGGCTGAGCACCGTGGCGATCGCGCTGTCTTCGGGCAGCCGGGTGTGGTCCTTGATCGCCTGCACCAGCAGCACGCCGAGCGCGCCCGAGGCGCCGGCGCCGAGCAGCAGCAGGCCGAAGTGGCGGCCGTTGCCGGTCAGCGCCACGCCGGCGAGGAAGGCCAGCCCCACGCCCGGCAGCGTCGCGTGGCTGATCGCATCGCTGATCAGCACCCGCTTGCGCAGCAGCACGAAGGCGCCGATGACGCCCGCCGCCAGCCCGAGCAGCGCCGCGCCCGCCACCACCACCGCGCTGTTGTAGCCCGCGCGCAGCAGCAGGAGGTCGATGAATTCGCCCATGGCGCCCTCCCCTAGCCGGCCCGCGCCACCGCCGCGGCCACCGGCGGCAGGCCCACGCCGTAGGCCGCTTCCAGCGCCGCCGCGGTGAAGGTCTCGTTGATCGGCCCGGCGGCCACCACCCGGCCCGCCAGCAGCAACAGGTGCTCGAAGTAGTCGGGCGCGGTCTGCAGGTCGTGATGCACGCACAGCACGGTGCGGCCGCGGCCCTTCAAGGTCCGCAGCACGTCGACGATGGCGCGCTCGGTGGCGGCATCCACGCCGGCGAAGGGCTCGTCCATCAGGTACAGCATGGCGTCCTGCGCCAGCGCGCGCGCCAGGAACACGCGCTGCTGCTGGCCGCCCGAGAGCTGGCCGATCTGGCGGCGGGCGAAGTCGGCCATGCCCACCTGTTCGAGGCAGTCCAGCGCCTGCTCGCGATGGCGCGCTCGCACCGGCCGGCACCAGCCGATGCGGCCGTACAGTCCCATCGTGACCACGTCGAGCGCGGACGCCGGAAAGTCCCAGTCGACGCTGCTGCGCTGGGGCACGTAGCCGATCAGGTGGCGCTGGCGCTCCACCGCGCGGCCGTAGCACGACACCGCGCCCGCCAGGCGCGGCTGCAAGCCGAGCACCGCCTTGATGAAGGTGGATTTGCCGGCGCCGTTGGGGCCGACCACCGCCACCAACGAGGCCGCCGGCGCGACGAAATCGACCTCGCGCAGCACGGTCTGCTGGCCGTAGGCCACGGTCAGCCCGTGCACCGCGAGCGGGCTGTCGGAATCGGCCGGCAACGGCCGGCTGCGGGGACGGAATTTGAGCAGGGTCACCATCTGTATGCTCCCGGTCGGTTCAGTGAAGGTCCGCCAGCTCGCCGAGCATCCCGCCCGCCGGCACGCGCCCGCCCAATCCGCGCGCGACGGTCGAGGCGTTGTGGTCGAGCATGCCGATGTAGGTGCCGGTGTAGCCACCGGGCTTGCCCATCGCGTCGGAATAGAGTTCGCCGCCGATGCGCACCGTGTGGCCGCGCGCGGCCGCGCCATCCACCAGCGCGCGCACGCTGCGCGGCGACACCGAGCTTTCGACGAACACCGCGCCGATGCGGCGGCGGACCAGCGTTTCCACCAGTTCCTCGATGCGCCGCAGGCCGGCCTCGCTCTCGGTGCTGATGCCCTGGATCGCCAGCACCTCCAGCCCGAAGGCGTGGCCGAAGTAGCCGAAGGCGTCGTGCGCGGTGACCAGCACGCGCGCGCTCGCCGGCACGCTCGCCAGCACCTCGCCCACATAGGTCTGCAGGCGGTTGAGGCGCTGGAAGTAGTCGCGCGCCCGGCTGCGGTAGCCCTCCGCGCCTTCCGGGTCGACTGCCGCCAGCGCGGCCACCGCGGTTTCCAGCGCGCTGCGCCATAGCGCGGGGTCCATCCAGATGTGGGGGTCGCGCGCCTGGCCGGCCCCGCCGCGCAGGCGCGCCGGGTCCACGCCGGCCGCAATCGCCACCACCGGCTTGCGGGTGGCGAGCGACTGCAGCATCTCCTCCATCTGCGCCTCCAGGTGCAGGCCGTTGTAGAACACCAGGTCGGCGCGGGTCAGGCGCGCGACGTCGCTGCGGGTGAGACGGTAGAGGTGGGGATCGACGCCCGGCCCGAGCAGGCTGCTGACGCGCGCGCGCGGCCCGGCGATGACGGACAGCGGCTCGGCGATCTGCGCCAGCGTGGTGACCACGTCGAGCGGCGGCGCGGCGCGGCCGGGGGCGGCGAAAACGGACAGGCACAGCAGGATGCAGTACAGCAGACGACGCGGCATGGTGAGGTCTCCTCGGGGTATGCCGCGCTGCCTGCCGGGGCGCCGCGGCCGTGTTTGCCGCCGTTTTCGCAAGAGCCGGACCACCGCGATGCGCGCCCGAGGCGCCGCTGGAACAGTAATTTTTCTTTTTATTTTTCAGTTACTTGCAATGTCGCGCGAAGCGCCGGACACCGCCGCGGGCGGCGGCCGCGTCCTGCTTTGCGACGGCAGCCCGCGGCGATGACCTGTTCTGGGACGCGTCCGCTCAGCCGGCGCGCGCGGTGCGCGTCATCAGCGCGCCGCCGAGTGCGCCGGAGACGTAGCCGAACAGCGCACCGATCGCCATCGACAGCGCGGTGACGATGAAGGCGTTGTCCAGCCCGGGGCTGGTGAGCGCGGCCAGGTTCATCTTCTCCGGCGTCTGCAGCAGGAAGGCGAAGGTGCTGGCATAGCCGTAGAAGCTGGCCGGGATGGTGGACAACGCCGGAACGTTGGCCGCCATGCACACCAGCCACGCGGTGGCGAACACCACCACCGCCGCCCAGCCGGGCAGCGTGAGGGTGGCCGCCAGCGGCACGCTGAGGATGACCACCGCGGCCAGCCAGGCCACCGCGGCGCCGAAGGTGTTGCATACCAGCGTGTTGCGCAGCGCGGGCGCGTTGCCGCCGGCCTGGAAGTAGCAGCCCCAGGCGACGAAGGCGGCCCAGATCAGCACCCCGCCGACGGTGAGGAACAGCCAGGTGGCGAAGCCGCCGAGCAGGGCGATGCTGAGCGACAGTGCAGCGAGTTGGGACATTGCGGAACTCCTTGCGCGAAGCCCCGCCGCGCGGGCGGGGCGGAATGGTTGGGAAACGCCGTAAAAAAAATGCGCCGGAGCAGGACGGCGGGCGTCACCGCCCCGGCGCCAGAGGGCTCGGAGAGGTTGTCAGAAGACCTTGAGCCAGCGGAAGTTGAGCCGGTTGCGCTCGCGGAAGCCGCTTTCCACCGAGATGTCCTGGCCGTAGGTGAACACGACCTGGGCGCTCGGTTCGTAGAACCAGGCGGTGCCCACCTGGTACTTGGTGTTGCGCTGGCGGTCGTCGCCGGAGACGCCGTTCACCTTGGTTTCTCCGCCCCAGGTGTAGAAGTAGCCGGCGCGCACGTCCCAGGCATCGGTCAGCTTGTAGCGCAGCCAGCCCTGCACCTGGTACAGCGGGTCCTGCTTGAGGGTGGCGGAAGTGGGGCCGTAGTCGTTGTTGTTGCCGAACACGGTGACGTCGGCATAAAGGTCGAGCAGCAGCTTGTCGGTCAGGCCGGTGATGTAACCGAGCTGCAGCGTGCCCTTCCAGCGGTTTTCGCCGAGGTTCAACGCCTCGTTCTTGTCGTAGCTGCCGGTGGGCAGGTACACGTAGGGCGTGATCGCGAAATAGGTGTTGGTCTCCGGCTTTTCCACCAGCCAGAACACCGAGGCCAGGATCAGGTCGCCCACCCCGCTGGCGCTGCCGAGCGGCGACAGGTCACCCTTGGCATGCAGGTTGCCGAAGGGCAGCAGGAACTGCGGGTTGATCGTCATGCCGGCAAACTTGGTGTAATGCACGAAGCGCGCGATGCCGATGTCGGAATCGAGCCGGTTCCGGCCCGGCACGCGGTCGCCATCCACGTACAGGCGGTCGCGTTCGACATGCTGGTAGTAGAGCACCGCGAGGTTGGTGCCTTCCGGCAGCGGCGTGTCGTCGCCGGCATCCATCTCCAGCGCCCAGGCACTGGTGGACGCCGCCGCCAGCGCGCTGGCGAGCGCGGCGCCGAACCGTCGCCGCGCCCGCCTGCTGTCCCGACTGCGCCGCGCGACAGGCGCGACTTCCCCTTGGCTGTGTTTCGCCGCCATGTTCGACTCCTCTTCTCTCTATCAGGTGTGTGCGGGCAGACGTGGTCGCCCGTGGTGCTGCGCCTGGCCCGGGCGGGCCGGCGCATTTCTTGGTTTCGGTGGGGCAAACCGCCGCGGCCGGCGCGGCGGGGCAGGCTTCAGGGCTGGGTGATGATCTGCGGCGCGGGCTCCGCCTCCGCGGCGCGGCTCTGGGCGATGTAGCGCGCGGCGAGCAGCAGGGTGCCCATCGCGAACTCGCGCCCGTAGGCCTGGATCATGTCCTCGGACACCGCGGCGATCCGTTCGAAGAAACCGTCCTTGGCGGCGGCTTCGGCGGGGTCGATCTCGGTGCTGGCCTGGGTTTCGTTGCTCATCGTTGTCTCCTCCGTCGGGGATTGTTGTGTCCTGGCTCAGGCCGCCCGGGCCATCGACAGGATTTGGGCGGGGATCGCCACCACGGCGAGTTCCCCGTGCTGCGTGCCCAGCGCCAGCGCCGCCCCGTCCGCCGCCCACGCGAGGGCGGTGACGGGACCGGCGCCGGAACCCTGGACGAACAGATGCTGGTCGCTGCCCGGCCGGCACAGCAGCACCGCGCCGTTGTGATATCCGGCGGCGAGCAGCGCGCGCGACGGATGCCACGCGAGCGCGCTGACCGGCACGCGGCCGGGATAGCCGGACTCCGAGCGGGTAGACGCGGGGCGCGGATGGTCGAGGTCCCAGCTGACCACGCGCGGTCCGCCGTTGCTGGCGAGCAGGTGCCCGCGCGCAGCGAAGCCGAGCGCGCGCGGCTGGCCGGGGTAGCCTTCGAAGAGGTGGCGCTGGCCGTCGCCCAGCCGCCAGCAGCACAGCGCGTTCTCCTGCATGCCGCTCGCGAGGTAGCGGCCATCGGGACTCCATGCCAGCGCGCGGTGGTAGCCCGGCGCTTCGAGCCGGCGCCGCGCCCCGTCCGCCGCCGACCACAGCTCCACGCCGCCGTGGCCGGCGATCGCGAGCCGGCCGCCGGCGGGGTCGAACGCGAGCGCGGTGACGCCGCTGGCGAGTTCCAGCACGGCCTCGCTTCCCGGCCCGTGCAGCCAGACGCGGCGCCCGCTGGCACAGGCGCGCAGCCCGCGCGCGCTGACCGCGACGTGGTCCAGCCACTCGCCGCGATGGTCTGCGAGCACCGCGGGCGCGCTTGCCGCGCCGGCGGCCGGGTCGAGGTGCAGCAGGCGGCCGTCGTCCCCACCGCTGACGAGGCCGCCGGCGGGGTCGGCCGCGAGCGCCAGACAGGCCCCCGCGTGCGCCTCCATGCGCACGAGTCCGGGCGCGCCCTGTCCGCCCGGTTGCGTCGGCGGACGGGCGAAAACCACCCCGCCGTCGCCCATTGCGAACGCGGCCGGCCCGCCGCGGCGCGACCACGCCACCGCGACCACCGGCGCCTCCAGGCGCCAGTGCGCGCCGCACAGCGCCACCAGCGGCGGCAAGCCCCCCAGTGGCGCGTTCATGCCGGCGAGACCTGGCAGGCGTCGAGACCGGCGCGCAGTTCGCTGTCGTCCAGCCCGTGGCCGATGAACACCAGCCGGCTGTCGCGCGTCTCCTCGGTGCGCCACGGGCGGTCGAAATCGCTATCGACCATCATGTGGACGCCCTGGAAGACGAAGCGGCGGTCCGCGCCGGCGAGCGCGACGATGCCCTTGGTGCGCAGCAGCTTTTCGCCACGCTCGGTGACCAGGCGCTGCAGCCAGGCGAGGAAGCGGCCGCGCTCCAGCGGACGCTGCAACACCAGCGACACGCACGCGAGGCCGTCGGTATGGCGCCCCTGCGGCACCGGCACGTAGCGCGCGCGGGCGGCGGACGGCGCGGCGGGCAGTTCCAGCCGCGGCAGCTCGTAGGCGCCCTGGTCCAGCAGCGCCGCGGCCGGCACCGCGCCGCGCGCGCTGCGCAGCACCGTGGCGCCGGGGTTGAGGCGCGCGATCTCGCGCTCCACCTGCGCCACCACCGCCTCGTCGGCCAGTTCCGCCTTGTTGATGACCACCAGGCTGGCGTGCGCCAGCTGCACGCCCGCCTCGCGGCTGCGTTCCAGGCTGGTGAGGAAGTGGCAGGCATCGACCACGCAGACCACGCCATCGACCCGGGCCTGCTGGCGGATCTCGTCGTCGGCCATGAAGGACTGCACGACCGGCGCGGGGTCGGCCAGGCCGGTGGTCTCGATCAGGATGCCGTCGAAGCGGCCGCGGCGCTTGAGCAGGCCACTGACCACGCGGATCAGGTCGCCGCGCACCTTGCAGCAGATGCAGCCGTTGTTGAGTTCCAGCACCTCTTCCTCGGCCCCCACCACCAGTTCGCCGTCGATGCCGATCTCGCCGTACTCATTGACGATGACCGCGTAGCGGCCGCCGCTTTCGCGCAGCAGGTGGTTGAGCAGCGTGGTCTTGCCCGCGCCGAGGAAGCCGGTGAGCACCGTGACCGGCAGGCGGCTTGGCGCGGCGTTCATTGCAGCGCTCCGGGGCCGGCTTCGGCGGCGTTCAGGGCATCGAGCACCGCAAGCAGCTGGGTGCGCTGGTCGTCCAGCGCGTCCAGCTCGGCCTCCGCCTCCAGCAGGGCATGGCGCAGGTCGGCCACCGACAGCGCCGTCTCCAGCCGCAGGCCCTGCTCCAGCGCACCCTGCAGCTCGATGTCGGCGCCCGCGCGGCGCGTTTCGGCGCGCAGGTGGCGGGAATTCAGCTCGACCAGCTCCGCCACCACCCGCACCCGCCAGCGGGCGCGTCCGGTGAAATCGAGCGCGTGGGGAATACAGTCTTCCAGTTCGGCGGCACTCAGCATGGACTCCTCCTTGGTCTCGGCCGGTCTGCTCCGGCTTCTCGGTCACGACAACGGCGCGTGACCGCTGGCAAGGCGTTCAGCAACTTCCAGACCACGCCTGCGAGTTCGTTCGGATAAACACGCAACCCGCTGATTTGAAGTGACTTTGCTCGAGCCTCAAAGGCATCGGCGCGGGTGCATGGAGGGCCGTGTCCGAGAATCGGACACGGCCGGGGAAGCGGGAAGCGGGCGCTGTCCGAAAACGCGACGCGCGCATCGCGGGGATGTCCGGCCGCAGGGGAGGGAGGAATCGGGGCGCCGTGAAGGCGCTGCGGACAGGATTTGCGCAGCGGGGCACCCGGACCGGATCCGGCTGGCGCCGCGGGCCCGCGGCACCGGCACGGGCCGGCTTGCGCGCGGCCCGTGCGGACTCATCAGAAGTGGTTCTTCCAGTCCCTCAGCGCCGCGAACACCTCGGCTTCGTCCTCGACCGGGTGGCCGCGCCAGTCAGCCGCCGCGCGCCGCAGCGCGGGCTCGGTGCAGCGCAGGAAGGGGTTGGTGTCCAGCTCGTCGCGCAGCGAGGACGGCACCGTCGGTTCGCCCGCGGCGCGGCGCGCCTCCATCCAGCGCTGGCGCCCCTGCAGCAGCCGGTTGCCCGGCTCCGCGGCAAGCGCGAAGCGGGCATTGGCCAGGCTGTACTCGTGCGCGCAATACACCTGGGTGGCGGGCGGCAGCGCGGCCAGGCGCGCGAGCGCGGCGTGCATCTGCGCCGGCGTGCCTTCGAACACCCGCCCGCAGCCACAGGGGAAGAGCACGTCGCCGCAGAACAGGTGGGTGCCGTCGAAATAGCCGATGTGGCCCGCGGTGTGGCCGGGCAGCGCGAGCACCTCGAAACCGGGATGGTCGTCGAGGACCGCCACACGCTCGCCGTCCACGACGCGATGGGTGAGCACCGCGATGTCCTCGCCGGCCGGGCCATACACCGGCACCGCGGCGTGGCGCAGCAGCTCCGCCACGCCGCCCACGTGATCGTCGTGGTGATGGGTGATCAGCACCGCACGCAACCGCAGCCGTTCGGCCGTCAGCACCGCGAGCACCGGGCCGGCGGTGCCGGGGTCGACCACCACCGCCTCGTCACCGCGCGTGAGCAGCCAGATGTAGTTGTCCTGGAAGGCGGGAATCGGGCGCACCCGCAGCGGCAGCGGCCTCATTCCGCCACCGCCAGCTGCGCGGCTTCCTCGCGCGAGTAGAAGCGGTCGTCGAGGACGAAACCGGAGCGCAGCGAGGCCTTGGCGCCGCGCACGCGGCCGGCGGGGTCGCGTATCGTCAGCTCGGCCGGCAGCCCGTCGAGCAGGTGGAACGGCGCGGGCCGGCCGTCGGCGTGACAACTGAGGAACACCCGTCCGGTCTCGCCGTCGAGGAAGGCCGGGCGAAAGCCGCGGTCGCGGTTGCCGCTGCTTACGCCGGCGGTGCCGCGGTACTGGTCGTTCTCGCGGCCGAGCACCGCGGCGGTCAACAGGTTTGCGCTCATGGTCGTCTCCTTGTGTGGGTAGTCGCCTTGCCGCCGGTGAGCGCGGTTTCTTACCGGGCGGCAGATCGGACGCTCGTTCCAGCGCCTCACCCCTCTTCCAGCAAAGGACGCGCCAGGCTGCGCGGCGGGAACCGAAGCCGCGCGCTTGCGCGGGATTCCACAGGGCCGGCGCCGTGCGCGCGTACGAGAATCGGACAGCCCGGCGTGGATCACCCGCCACGCTGTCCGGGAATGGAGCAGGACCGCGAGCGCATGGCCCGCCCGCGCGGCGCGCGGCACGCGAAGGCCTCGCGCTCCGCCGCGGCATCCACGAAGGGGCCGCCGCGGCGCACGTCCACGCCCGCCTTTGCCGCTATAATTGCGCCTTTTTCAGGCGGTCATGCAGGTCTCACGCGGGATTCCCGACCACGCCGCCCGGCAGCCTTCGGTGCTCACCATCGGCAACTTCGACGGCGTGCATCGCGGCCACCAGGCGCTGCTCAAGCTGCTCACCGACAAGGCGCGCGCCCTTGGCCTGCCCGCGGTGGTGCTCACGTTCGAGCCGCATCCGCGCGAGTACTTCGCTCCTGATGCCGCCCCCGCGCGCCTGGCTTCGCTGCGCGAAAAGCTGCTGCTGCTGGCCGCGGCCGGGGTGGACCGGGTGCATGTCTGCCGCTTCGACGCCCGCCTCGCGCAGCTCTCGCCCACAGCCTTCATCGACGATCTGCTGGTGCGCGGCCTCGGCGTGCGCCACCTCTATATCGGTGACGATTTCCGCTTTGGCGCGCGCCGCGCGGGCGACTTCGCAATGCTGCAGCAGGCCGGCGCGGCCCACGGCTTCGCGGTGGAATCCATGGCCACGCTGGATGTCGAGGGCGAACGCGTTTCCAGCTCGGCGGTGCGTGCGGCGCTGGCCGACGGCGACATGGCCCACGCCGAGCGCCTGCTCGGCCGCCCCTACAGCATCGCCGGGCGCGTGATCCACGGCGACAAGATCGGCCGCCGCATCGGCTACCCCACCGCCAACGTGCAGATGAAGCACCGCAAGCCGCCCTTCACCGGGGTGTATGCGGTGCGGGTGGAGGGCCTGACCGACGGGCTGGTGGACGGCGTCGCCAGCATGGGCATCCGCCCCACGATCAACAGCGCCGGCAGCCTGCGCCTGGAAGTGAACCTGTTCGACTGGAACAGCGACTGCTACGGTGCGCACCTGCGGGTGCACTTCCTGCACCGCCTGCGCGGCGAGGCCAGGTTCGATTCGCTCGACGCGCTCACCGCGCAGATCGGCCGCGACGCCGATGATGCGCGCGCCTGGCTGGCTGCCCACCCCACCGCCGGCCCGCGCCTGCCGCGCCCCCAAGATCACTCAACAATCACCCTCCCGCGCCCGCGGGGCTGACCAAGACCACTGCCATGGCTGACTACCGCAAGACGCTGAACCTGCCCGACACCGCCTTTCCGATGCGCGGCGACCTGCCCAAGCGCGAGCCCGGCTGGATCGCGGCGTGGCAGCAGCAGAAGCTCTACCAGAAGATCCGCAAGGCGGCCGCCGGCCGGCCCAAGTTCGTGCTGCACGACGGCCCGCCCTATGCCAACGGCAATCTTCACCTCGGCCATGCGCTGAACAAGATCCTGAAGGACATCATCGTCCGCTCGAAAACCCTGGCCGGCTTCGACGCGCCCTACGTGCCCGGCTGGGACTGCCACGGCCTGCCGATCGAGCACAAGGTCGAAGTCACCCACGGCAAGAACCTGCCCGCCGACAAGGTGCGCGAGCTGTGCCGCGCCTACGCCGCCGAGCAGGTCGAGATCCAGAAGAAGGAATTCATCCGCCTTGGCGTGCTGGGCGACTGGGACAACCCCTACCTGACGATGAACTTCGCCAACGAGGCGGGCGAAGTGCGCGCGCTGGCCGAGATGGTCAAGGCGGGCTACGTGTTCAAGGGCCTGAAGCCGGTGAACTGGTGCTTCGACTGCGGCTCGGCGCTGGCCGAAGCGGAAGTCGAATACGCCGACAAGGCCTCGCCGGCAGTCGATGTCGGCTTCCCCTGTGCCGAGCCCGACCGCCTCGCCGACGCCTTCGGTCTGGCGCCGCTGACCAAGCCGGCGCTGGCGGTGATCTGGACGACCACGCCCTGGACCATCCCCGCCAACCAGGCGCTGAACATGCACCCGGAGTTCGACTACGCGCTGGTCGATACCGGCGAGCGCTACCTGGTGCTGGCGCACGACCTGGTCGGCGCCTGCCTCGAACGCTACGGCCTGAACGGCCGCATCGTCGCCACCTGCAAGGGTGCCGCGCTCGACCGCGTGGCCTTCCGCCATCCGTTCTACGACCGCCTGTCGCCGGTCTTCCTGGGCGACTACGTGACGCTCGACGCCGGCACCGGCGTGGTCCACAGCGCACCCGCCTACGGCCTGGAAGACTTCCAGTCCTGCCGCGCCAATGGCATGCAGAGCGACGACATCCTGACCCCGGTGATGGGCGACGGCCGCTACGCGCCCGACCTGCCCTTCTTCGGCGGCATGAACATCTGGAAGGCCAACCCCGAGATCACCGCCAAGCTGCGCGAAGTCGGGTGCCTGCTGGCTGAAGCGAAAATCACCCACAGCTACATGCACTGCTGGCGCCACAAGACGCCGCTGATCTACCGCGCCACGGCGCAGTGGTTCGTCGGCATGGACAAGCCGGTGGCCGACGGCAGCACGCTGCGCGAGCGCGCGCTGCGCGGCGTGGAAGCCACCCGCTTCTTCCCCGCCTGGGGCCAGTCGCGCCTGCACGCGATGATCGCCAACCGGCCCGACTGGTGCATCTCGCGCCAGCGCAACTGGGGCGTGCCGATTCCCTTCTTCCTGCACAAGGAAACCGGCGAGCTGCATCCGCGCACCGTCGAGCTGATGGAAGAAGTGGCCAAGCGCATCGAACAGGAAGGCATCGAGGCGTGGTTCAAGCTCGACGCCGCCGAACTGCTCGGCGCCGAGGCGGCCCAGTACGACAAGATCAGCGACACGCTGGACGTCTGGTTCGATTCCGGCACCACCCACTGGCATGTGCTGCGCGGTTCGCACAACGACGGCCACGTCGAAGGCCCGCGCGCCGACCTCTACCTGGAAGGCTCGGACCAGCACCGCGGCTGGTTCCATTCCTCGCTGCTGACCGGCTGCGCAATCGACGGCCACCCGCCCTACAACGCGCTGCTCACCCACGGCTTCACGGTGGACCAGCAGGGCCGCAAGATGTCCAAGTCGCTCGGCAACACCATCCTGCCGCAGGAGGTGTCCGAGAAGATGGGCGCCGAGATCCTGCGCCTGTGGGTGGCCTCCACCGACTACTCGGGCGAGCTGTCGATCTCCAAGGAAATCCTCGACCGCGTCGTCGAGGTCTATCGCCGCGTGCGCAACACGCTGCGCTTCCTGCTCGCCAACACCGCCGACTTCGACATCGGCAAGGATGCGGTGCCGCTGGAGCAGTGGCTGGACATCGACCGCTACGCGCTCGCCTTCACCCGCCAGCTCGCCCAGCAGGCCGAGGCCGACTACGCGCGGTTCGAGTTCCACCGCATCGTGCAGGCGCTGCAGGTGTTCTGCGCCGAAGACCTCGGCGCCTTCTACCTCGACATCCTGAAGGACCGCCTGTACACCACCGCCGCCGGCAGCCAGGCACGGCGCGCGGCGCAGACGGCCTTGTGGCACATCACCCAGACGCTGCTGAAGCTGATGGCGCCCATCCTCTCCTTCACCGCCGAGGAAGCCTGGGCGGTGCTCAACCCCGGCAAGGAAGACAGCGTGATGCTGCACACCTTCCACGCGCTGCCGGCGCAGGAAGGCGAAGCCGGGTTGGTGGCGCGCTGGGAGACCATCCGCGCGGTGCGCGCCGAGGCGCTGAAGGTGATCGAGGCGCTGCGCACCGAAGGCAAGGTCGGCGCCTCGCTGCAGGCCGAACTGGAACTGCGCCTGACGGCCGACAAGTACACCGCGATGCAGAGCCTGGGCGAAGACCTGCGCTTCGTCACGATGACTTCGCGGGCCACGCTGCTGGAAGCGGCCAGCGCCGAGGCCGAAGCCATCGTCGCCACGCCGAGCGCGCGGACAAAGTGCGAACGCTGCTGGCACTACACCGACGACGTCGGCCACAACGCCGAACACCCCACGCTGTGCGCCCGCTGCGCGGACAACCTGTACGGCGCCGGCGAGACCCGCACGCATGCCTGATCTGCAAGCGGGCCAACGCCCGGCCTTCGTCGCGATGCTGCCCTGGCTGGTGCTGGCCGCCGTGGTCATGGGGCTGGACCAGCTGACCAAGCAGGTGGTGCTCGCCACCATGCAGTACGGCGAGGTGATCCCCGTCACCGGCTTCTTCGACCTGGTGCTGGTGTTCAACCGCGGCGCGGCCTTCAGCTTCCTCGCGGAACACTCCGGCTGGCAGCGCTGGTTCTTCACCGGCCTCGCGGTGGTGATCTGCGGCTGGCTGCTGGCGCTGATGCACCAGCATCGCGAGGAACGGCTGCTGCCGGCCGCTTTCGCGCTGATCATCGGCGGCGCGATCGGCAACGTGGTCGATCGCCTGCTGCACGGCGCGGTGGTCGATTTCCTGTATTTCCACGCTGGCCGCTACGGCTGGCCGGCGTTCAACCTCGCCGATTCGGCGATCACCCTCGGCGTGGGGCTGATGCTGTGGGCGCAACTGCGCGCCGGCAAGCACAAGCCTGAAGCCAGCCCGGAGCGTCCCTCGTGAGCCAGACCGTTGCCGCCAACAGCCTCGTCACCCTGCACTACCGCATCACCCTGCCCAACGGCCAGCCGCTGATCAGCACCTTCGAGGCAACGCCGGCCACGCTGCAGCTTGGCGCCGGCGAAATGCTGCCGGCGATGGAGCAGCTCATCATCGGCCTGGAGATCGGCAGCAACCACGTCTTCGAGCTGGAGCCCGAGAACGCCTTCGGCCCGCATCGCGCCGAACTGGTGGAACGCGTGAAGCGCGAGCACATGCCGAACGAGGAGATCGAACCGATGTCGATCATGGAGTTCACCGCGCCGGATGGTTCGCGCTATTCCGGCCTGGTGCGCGAGATCGACGAACAGTCGGCACTGATCGACTTCAACCACCCGCTGGCGGGCAAGGCGATCCGCTTCGAGGTGAAGGTCATCGGCACGTCCTGAGCACGCGCCGTCGCCCACAGAGAGAACAGATGGACAACAACGAAATCCTGCTCGCCAACCCGCGCGGCTTCTGCGCAGGCGTCGAGCGCGCGATCGAGATCGTGGAACGGGCGTTGCAGCGCTTCGGCGCGCCGATCTACGTCCGCCACGAGGTCGTGCACAACAAGTTCGTGGTCGACGACCTGCGCGCCAAGGGCGCCGTCTTCGTCGAGGAACTGGACGAGGTGCCGACCGGCAACACGGTGATCTTCAGCGCCCACGGCGTGTCGCAGGCGGTGCGCGAAGAGGCCGACAAGCGCGGCCTGCGCGTGTTCGATGCGACCTGCCCGCTGGTGACCAAGGTGCACATCGAGGTTGGCCGGATGCGCGAGCAGGGCCGCGAGCTGGTGATGATCGGCCACAAGGGGCATCCGGAGGTCGAAGGCACGATGGGCCAGGTGAAGGACGGCATCCACCTGGTGGAAACTGCGGCCGACGTGGCGAACCTGCAGGTGGCCGACCCCGACAAGCTGGCGTATGTAACGCAGACGACGCTGTCGGTGGATGACGCGGCGGCCATCGTCACCGCGCTGCGCGAGCGCTTCCCCAACATCATGGGGCCGAAGAAGGACGACATCTGCTACGCCACGCAGAACCGCCAGGACGCGGTGAAGTTCATGACGCCGCACGCGGACGTGGTGTTCGTGGTCGGCTCGAAGAACAGCTCCAACTCCAACCGCTTGCGCGAAGTGGCCGAGTTGCGCGGCGTGCCGGCCTATCTGGTGGATAACGCCGCGGGCATCGACCCGGCCTGGATCGAAGGCAAGCGCCGCATCGGCGTCACTGCCGGAGCGTCGGCGCCGGAAGTGCTGGTGGCGGAGGTGATCGAACGGCTCAAGGCGCTCTCCGGCGCTTCGGTGCGCAATCTGGACGGCGTGCCGGAGAAGGTGACCTTCCCGCTGCCGAAGGAGCTGCAGGAGGCGCGCTGAGCGGGCTGCAGCTCTCTTGCAAGCGCCGCTTGTCGCCTTAGTTGCGTCAAACGCGGCGCACGGGAGGTTTGCGCCGCGGGCTGCGGAACTCGCCCTGCGGGCTCGGACAGTCCTCGCCCGCTCTGCAAACCTCCCGCCCACCGCTTGAATGCAGCAGGCACTCAGACGTCAAAAATGCGAAAGGCCCTACCGGGGCCTTTCTGCTTCTTGGGCTTGCGCCTGACACTCACTGCCAAAAGCGACGTGCGGGGTATTTGTGGAGGCGGCGAGGACGGCCGAGTGAGCGCAGCGAGCGAGTTCAGCCGCCGGAGCAACTACCCCGTGCGGCGCGTATCGCAGCCGCGCAAACCCTCAGTCCGCCAACAAATCACTCAGACATTCGGCTCCATGATCCGCCGGTAGAACTCATGGAAATGCTGCATCCCGTCCTCGTACGGCGACTGGTAGGGACCGACCTCGTTGCGCCCTTCCTTCAGCAGCGCCAGACGGCCGCGGTCCATGCGCTCGCCGATGTCGTCGTCCTCGATTGCGGTTTCCATGTAGGCGGCCTGCTCGGCCTCCACGAACTCGCGCTCGAACTCCACGATGTCTTCCGGGTAGTAGAACTCGACCACGTTGGTGGTCTTGTCCACATCGGTCGGGATCAGCGTGCTCACCACCAGCACATGCGGATACCACTCCACCATGATGTTGGGGTAGTAGGTCAGCCAGATCGCGCCGTGGGCCGGCTTCTTCTCGCCGTAGTACTCCTGCACCGCCTTGTGCCACTTGGCGTAGGTCGCCGAGCCCGGCTTGGCGAGCGAGGTCACGCCCACGCGCTGCACCGAATACCAGTCGCCGAACTGCCAGGTCAGATCGTCGCAGGTGACGAAATTACCCAGGCCCGGGTGGTAGGGCACCACGTGGTAGTCCTCGAGATAGACCTCGATGAAGGTCTTCCAGTTGTAATTGCACTGGTGGATCTCGACGCGGTCGAGCTTGTAGCCGGAAAAATCCAGCTCCTGCGCCACCTGCATGCCAGCCAGATCGGCATTGGCCGAACGCGGCCCCTTGAACAGCAGGCCATGCCAGTTCTCCAGCACGTCGCGCTTGAGGTTGAGGCAGGGATTGTCCGGAAAGTGCGGCGCGCCCAGCAGGCTGCCCTGCTGATCGTAGGTCCAGCGGTGGATCGGGCACACGATGTGCTCGGTCTTGCCCGCGCCCTGCAGCATGATCGCCTGGCGGTGGCGGCAGATGTTGGACAGCTGATGCACGCCCGCCTCGGTGCGGAACAGCAGCTTGGAGTGGTCCAGCCATTCGAGCGAACGGTAGTTGCCGACTTCGGGCACCATCAGCTCGTGGCCAACGTACCCCGGACCGGCATCGAAGAGGAGTTTCTTCTCCAGTTCGAAGACCTTCTCGTCGAAGTACGATGACACCGGCAGTTGAGAAACCGCCGGCGCCAGCCGAGCCGTGGAAGCGATGTCGGACATCCCCGAACCCCCTTTCTGGACCAGAAATCCGGAAAAATAAACAGGGTATTCTAAGCCAGAAGCCGTTTGACCGCCAGACGCGCGATCGGTTATTTTCCCCCCTTTCCGTCCCCGTCCCGCGCCCCGTCCATGCCCAAGCCGGCGTCATCGCCCACCTCCTTCGAAGCCGCCGTCGCCGAGCTGGAAACCATCGTGCAACAGATGGAATCCGGCCAGCTCAGCCTCGAAGACGCGTTGGCGCGCTACCAGCGGGGCGTCGGCCTGCTGAAGTTCTGCCAGGAAACGCTGAGCGGCGCCGAACAGCGCATCCGCCAGCTCGAAGGCGGCGAACTCGTCGAGCTGCGCATCGACACCAACGCCCACGGCAGCCAGGAGTGCGCATGACCGCCCTTTCCCCGCAGGACTTCGCCGCCTGGATGGGCGCCATCCAGCAACGCACCGAAGCCGCGCTGGCGGGCGTGCTGCCCGAACCCACGATAGCCCCGGAACGCCTGCACGAAGCCATGCGCTATGCGGTGCTCGGCGGCGGCAAGCGGGTGCGGCCGCTGCTGGTGCACGCCGCCGGCGCAATCGGCGGCGCCCAGCCCGAACGGCTGGACCGCATCGCCTGCGCGGTCGAACTGATCCACGCCTATTCGCTGGTTCACGACGACATGCCCTGCATGGACGACGACGTCCTGCGCCGCGGCAAGCCCACGGTGCACGTCGAATACGATGACGCCACCGCGCTGCTGGTGGGCGACGCGCTGCAGACGCTCGCCTTCCAGGTGCTCGCCTCCGCGCCGGTCACCGACATGCCCACCCGCCAGCTCGGCATGATCGGCCTGCTGGCGATGGCATCCGGTTCGCGCGGAATGGCCGGGGGCCAGGCGATCGACCTCGCCGCGGTCGGGCGCCAGCTCGACCTGCGCGAACTCGAATTCATGCACATCCACAAGACCGGCGCACTGATCCGCTGCTCGGTGCTGCTGGGCGCGCAGGCCGGCACGGTGGATGGCGAAACGCTGGAGCGGCTGGACCGCTACGCCAAACTCACCGGCCTGCTGTTCCAGGTGGTGGACGACATCCTCGACGCCGAGGCCGACACCGCCACGCTCGGCAAGACTGCAGGCAAGGATGCGGACCACGACAAACCCACCTATGTCAGCCTGCTCGGCGTCGCCGACGCCCGGCGACTTGCCCAAGACATGCTGGCCGAAGCGCTCGCGGCGCTCGAACCGCTCGGCGCGCGCGCCGGCCATCTCGCCGCCCTCGCCAATTACATCGTGCATCGGCCCTTCTGACCCCAGCCCCACCGCCCCTGACCGCCCATGTCACCGTATCCGCACCTGGAACGCATCGGTTCGCCGGCAGACCTCCGCGCCACCGAGCGCCGCGAGCTTGCCCAAGTCGCCTCTGAACTCCGCGCCTTCCTGATCGAATCGGTATCGAAGACCGGCGGCCACCTGTCGTCCAACCTCGGCACGGTCGAACTGACGATCGCGCTGCACTACGTCTTCAACACCCCGGACGACCGCATCGTGTGGGACGTCGGACACCAGACCTACGGCCACAAGATCCTCACCGGCCGCCGCGAGGCGATGAGCGGGCTGCGCCACTGGGGCGGCATCTCGGGATTTCCGCGCCGCTGCGAAAGCGAGTACGACACCTTCGGCACCGCGCATTCCTCCACCTCGATCTCGGCCGCGCTCGGCATGGCGGTGGCCGCCCGCGACCGCGGCGAAGACCGCCGCGCGATCGCGGTGATCGGCGACGGCGCGATGTCGGCCGGCATGGCCTTCGAGGCGCTCAACAACGCCGGCGACATGGATGCGAACCTGCTCGTCATCCTCAACGACAACGAGATGTCGATCTCGCCGCCGGTCGGCGCGCTCACCAAGATCCTCGCCCGGCTGATGTCCGGCTCCACCTACAACGCCGCGCGCCGCGTCGGCGAAAAGGTGCTGGGCACGGTGCCGCCGATGGCCGAGCTTGCGCGCAAGGTCGAGGAATACGCCAAGGGCATGATCGCGCCGGGCACGCTGTTCGAGGAATTCGGCTTCCATTACTACGGCCCGATCGACGGCCACGACCTCGACGCGCTGATCCCCACGCTGCAGAACATCCGCAAGCTCAAGGGCCCGCAGTTCCTGCACGTGATCACCAAGAAGGGCCAGGGCTACAAGCTCGCCGAGGCCGACCCGATCCTGTACCACGGGGTGTCGAAGTTCGATCACACCGCCGGCATCCAGACGGGAAAAAGCGGCGGCAAGCTCACCTACACCCAGGTGTTCAGCGACTGGCTGTGCGATATCGCGGCCGCCGACCCACGCATCGTCGGCATCACGCCCGCCATGCGCGAAGGCTCGGGCCTGGTGGAGTTCGCGCAGCGCTTCCCCGACCGCTATTACGACGTCGGCATCGCCGAGCAGCACGCGCTGACCTTCGCCGCCGGCCTCGCCTGTGAAGGCCTGAAGCCGGTGGTGGCGATCTACTCCACCTTCCTGCAGCGCGCCTACGACCAGCTGATCCACGACATCGCGCTGCAGAACCTGCCGGTGGTGCTCGCGATCGACCGTGGCGGCCTGGTCGGCGCCGACGGCGCCACCCACCACGGCGCCTTCGATCTCTCCTTCCTCGCCTGTGTCCCCAATCTGGTGGTGATGGCGCCGGCGGACGAAAACGAGTGCCGCCAGATGCTCTACACCGCGGTCTGCCACGACGGCCCTACCGCGGTGCGCTATCCGCGCGGTGGCGGCTCGGGGGTGGTGCCGCTCGAGCAGATGACGGCGCTGCCGATCGGCAAGGGCGAAATCCGCCGCCACGGCACGCGCATTGCCGTGCTCGCCTTCGGCAGCATGCTCGGCGTGGCACTGGAAGTGGGCGAAGCGCTCGACGCTTCGGTGGCCAACATGCGCTTCGTCAAACCGCTGGACGAAGCACTCATCGCCGAACTGGCCGCGAACCACGCGTTGCTGGTAACCGTCGAAGAGAATGCGGTGATCGGTGGCGCCGGCAGCGAAGTCGCGCGCTTCGTCGATACGCTGCCGCAGCGCCCCCGCGTGCTGCGGCTCGGCCTGCCCGACCGCTTCATCGACCACGGCGATCAGGCCCAGTTGCTCGCCTCGGTCGGCCTCGACAAGACCGGAATCCTCGCCGCGATTGAGGCGGTCTATCCGCACAATAGTTGAGTAGCTTTGTCGGGAACGATAGCATCGCCCTATCTCCCGCGGCGGCATCCCCGTCCGTCGCCCGACGTACAACAGAGAACAGCACAATGAACAGCCCCCTGGCCCACGCCATCCCCGACGTCCAGAACAGTGAAGACAGCCGCCAGATCGCGATCAACAAGGTCGGCATCAAGTCCATCCGCCACCCCGTGAAGGTCAGCGACAAGAACGGAGGGGTGCAGCACACGGTCGCCAACTTCAACATGTACGTCGGCCTGCCCCACAACTTCAAGGGCACCCACATGTCGCGCTTCATCGAGATCCTCAACAGCAACGAGCGTGAGATCTCGGTGGAATCCTTCGAGCCGATGCTGCGCGAGATGGTCAAGCGCCTCGAGG
This sequence comes from Azoarcus olearius, assembly GCF_001682385.1. Taxonomy (NCBI): domain Bacteria; kingdom Pseudomonadati; phylum Pseudomonadota; class Betaproteobacteria; order Rhodocyclales; family Zoogloeaceae; genus Azoarcus; species Azoarcus olearius. The sequence goes on along the minus strand of NZ_CP016210.1, from coordinate 1,373,646 downwards.
CCGAAACCGGCCACGTCGAGATGACCTTCCCGTACTTCATCAACAAGTCCGCACCGGTGTCCGGCGTGCAGAGCCTGATGGACTACGAGGTCACCTTCACCGGCGAAATCCATGAAGGCGGCCGCTACGAGTTCACCATGAAGGTCGTGGTGCCGGTCACCAGCCTGTGCCCGTGCTCGAAGAAGATTTCGGCGTATGGCGCGCACAACCAGCGCTCCCACGTCACCGTCACCGCAACGCTCAACGACCACCTGTGGATCGAGGACGTGGTGCAACTGGTGGAAGGCCAGGCCTCGTGCGAGGTGTACGGGCTGCTCAAGCGCCCGGACGAGAAGTACGTGACCGAACGCGCCTACGACAACCCCAAGTTCGTCGAAGACATGGTGCGCGACGTCGCCGGCCTGCTCAACAAGGAAGTCCGCATCGACGCCTACGCGGTGGAATCCGAGAACTTCGAGTCCATCCACAACCACTCCGCCTACGCGCTGATCGAGCGCGACAAGCGCATCGAGGCCTGACGCGATGACCGCCGCGCCGCCGCAACCGGCTGTCGGCCGCGCGGTGGCGCGGCTGTCCGTCCTCGACCTCGCCCCGATCACCGAGGGCAGCACCGCCGCGCGAGCGCTCGCCAACACGCGCGACCTCGCCCGCGTCGCCGAGCGCTGCGGCTATACCCGCTACTGGGTTGCCGAGCATCACAACATGACCGGCATCGCCAGCGCGGCCACCGCGGTGGTAATCGGCCACATCGCCGCAGCCACCTCGACGATCCGCGTCGGCGCCGGCGGCATCATGCTGCCCAATCACGCGCCTCTGGTAATTGCCGAGCAGTTCGGCACGCTGGAATCCCTCTTCCCCGGCCGCATCGACCTCGGCCTGGGCCGCGCGCCCGGCACCGACCAACGCACCGCGCGCGCCCTGCGCCGCAGCCTGGTCGGCAGCGACGACAGCTTTCCGCAGGACGTGGTCGAGTTGCAGGGCTGGTTCGCCGACCCGCAGCCGGGCCAGACCATCCAGGCGGTGCCCGGCGCCGGGCTGAAGGTGCCGATCTGGCTGCTCGGTTCCAGCCTCTTCAGCGCCGGCCTCGCCGCCCAGCTCGGCCTGCCCTTCGCCTTCGCGTCGCACTTCGCGCCGCGCTTCCTCAAGCAGGCAATCGCGCTCTACCGCCGTGAATTCCAGCCCTCGGCGGCGCTTGCCGAACCCTATGCGATGGTCGGCGCCAACGCCATCGCGGCCGACAGCGACGAGCAGGCCGCCTTCCTGTTCCGCTCGCTGCGCCTGCGCTTCGCGGCGATGGCGCGCGGCGTGCGCGGCCAGCTGCCGCCGCCGGAACGCTTCAACGAAGCCGACTGGTCACCCAACGAACTCGCCTTCGCCGACGAGTCGCTGTCGTGCTCGGCGGTCGGCAGCCCACACACGGTGCGCCAGCGGCTGATGGAGATCGTCGAGGACACCGGCGCCGACGAGCTGATGCTGACCGCGCAGATTTTCGATCATGGCGCGCGGCTGCGGTCGTTCGAGTTGATAGCGCGGGCTTGGCAGCTGAAGCCCGGGGACGGACAGGACGACATGCGTGGTGGCATGTGAGGGTGTTGTCCCTCCCCCTTCAAGGGGGGCGTAGCAGGGGTTTCGGCGAGCACTGCCCGCTGGCTGCGTAGGCGGCGCGACGGCGTCGAGACCACCGTTTAGGAGGCCCAGTTCCTCCCCCTTCAAGGGGGAGGTCAGGAGGGGGATGGGGTTAAGTCGGCGCCGCAGCCGACCCCATCCCCACCCCGACCCTCCCCTTGAAGGGGAGGGGGCAAACCACACCGCCGCCGGGTGACGAAGCACGTCAGCCCAGCAGCGCGTCCAGCATCTCCACCATCTGGTCGATCTCCGCCTCGCTCACCGTGAGCGACGGCATGAAGCGCAGCAGGTTGGGCCGGGGGCCGTTCAGCAGCAGGCCGGTGGGGGCACCTTCAAGCGCGGCCTTGACGATGGCCGGAGCGCGGTCGCTGTCGAGCACCAAGGCGCGCAGCAGGCCCGAGCCACGCTCGCCGACCAGATGGCGCTTGGCCACCAGTTCGCGCAGCCGCGCCGCAAGGTAGTCGCCGCGCGCCAGCACCTCGTCGAGGAAGCCGGGCGCGGTCAGGCGGCGCATCACGGCAATGCCGGCCGCCGTCATCAACGGGTTGCCGTTGTAGGTGCCGCCCTGGTCGCCCGCCTCGAAGCAGCTCACCGCCTCGGTCGCCAGCAGCGCCGACAGTGGTACGCCGCCGCCAATGCCCTTGCCCAGGGTCATGATGTCCGGCTCGATGCCGGCGTGCTGGTGCGCGAACAGGCGGCCGGTGCGGCCCATGCCGGATTGCACTTCATCGACGATCAGCAGGATGCCGTGCTCGCGGGTGAGCGCGCGCAGCGCCTGCAGGAATTCCGGTGCAGCGGGAATCACGCCGCCCTCGCCCTGCACCGGCTCCAGCATCACCGCCACGGTTTCCGGGCCGATCAGCGCCTTCACCGATTCGAGATCGTTGAGCCTGGCCTTGGGGAAGCCCGGCACCTGCGGCGCGAACAGCGTGTCCCAGCCCGCCTTGCCGGACGCCGACATGGTGGCCAGCGTGCGGCCGTGGAAGGAATGCTCGAAGGTGATGATCTGATAGGCGCCGTTGCGATGCAGGCGACCCCACTTGCGCGCCAGCTTGATCGCGCCTTCGTTGGCCTCGGCGCCGGTGTTGGCGAAGAACACACGGTCGAGCGAACAGTGCGCGGTCAGCAGGCCGGCGAGTTCGATCATCGGGCCGTTGTAGAAGGCCGGGCTCGGATTGATCAGCTTGCCCGCCTGAGCAACGATCGCGTCGCGCACCTCGGCGGGCGAATGGCCGAGACAGTTCACCGCCCAGCCCTGCACGAAGTCGAGATAGGCCTTGCCCTGGGCGTCGTACAGCCAGGAGCCTTCGCCGCGCTCGAACAGGATCTCCGGCCGGTTGGTGATGTACATCAGGGAAGCGGAATCGAATTCGCCGTACTTCATGCGGACACTCCGAAAATCTGGATGGAAGAAGGCGCGCCGGGGCGTCCCGCGCGCCGCAATGCTAACGCGGTGTCGCGGGCGCGTGCCCGCTGCCGGCATGGAGGGCAATGTCGCCATGCAAGCGCCCGCGCAGGCGCCAGGCCCAGGCGATGAAAGCCAGCAGCAGCACGCCTTCGAGCAGCACCGCCGCCTGCACACCGATCTGCGCGGCGATCAGCCCCGCCACCAGCCCGCCGATGGCATCGAAGCCGAAGCGGGTGGAGCTGAAGAAGGACACCACGCGGCCGCGCAGATGATCCGGGGCGAGGCTTTGCAGCAGCATGTTGATCGCGACATTGCAGACCGAAATGCCGAACCCGACCACCGCCATCGCCGCCAGCGCCACCGGCATCTCGCGATTGTAGGAAAACACCAGCATTGCCAGCGCACTGGCGCTGGCGCCGCTCAGGATCACGCGCACCAGACCGGGCAAGTGCTTGCGCGTCGCAAGGAAGATGGTGCCGACGAAGGCGCCGGCGCCGGCCGCGCCCCACAGCCAGCCCAGCATGCGCGCGTCGCCCACGAACACGTCCTTGGCGAACACCGGCAGCAGCACGGCATAGCTCGACGCGGTGACGTTCACCGTGGCCAGCGTCAGGATCAGCATCCGGATGGTGTAGACGTCCCACACGAACTTGAGGCCCTCGCGGAACACCGCCCCCATCGAGCCCTTGGCGCGCGGCGTCGCCTCGACCCGGATCATCGCCACGCCGAACGCGAGCGCCGCGAACGACACCGCGTTGAGCGCGAAGCACACCGCCTCGGACGTCAGCCCGAGGATGAGGCCGGCGAGCGGCGGGCCGATGAAGCGGCCCGAGTTGAACACCATCGCATTCAAGGCGAGCGCGTTCGGCAGGTCGGCGCGGTCATCCACGAACACGCTGATCTGCGCCTGGCGCAGCGGCGTATCGAAGGCATTGAGCACGCCGAGCACCACCGACATCACCACGATCAGCGTCGGCCCGATCGCGTCGAGCGCGGTCAGCACCGCCAGCAGCGCGGCCTGGCCGGCCAGCAGACCCTGCACCAGGATCAACAGCCGGCGCTTGTCACGGCGGTCGATCCACGCCCCCGCGAGCGGACCGACGATCAGCATCGGCAGCAAGGCGGCGAAGGCCGTGACGCCGAGCAGCGCGACCGAGCCGGTGAGCCGGTAGATCAACCACGCCAGCGCCACCTGCTGGATCCAGGAGCCCAGCACGGACACGGCCTGGCCGCCGAAGTAGAAGCGGAAGTTGCGATGGCGCAAGGCGCGCACGGGCGCCGGCCAGCCGCCGTGCGGCAAGGGCCCGGGGGAAGACGAGGAACTCAAGGACACTCCGTGATGGGGGCGGAACCCGCCCGCGGGGCGCCGCCGCAGCGGCACGAAACAGGGCCGAAGAATAACGCAGATTGACTGTTGCCACGTGCCGCCGGCCGGGCCCGCGAAGGCGCCCCATCGCCTGCCGCCCCGCCCCCTGCCACGTGGCGGACGCCCCGGCCCCACGCCTGCCGCTGCGGAACGCGGAGCGCGCCAAATTTTCGGGTTGGCCGCCCTGTGGTCTGGCTAGATTGCCGTTTGGGGCGGCCGGGTTGCGCGGGCGAACCCTCTGCCGCCGCGACGGTCGGTGCAGATAGGGACCCGGCGCCTCGGCCGCGAACACGCTTCGCCCCGCCGATGCGAATAACGAGGAGACATGAAATGAGCAGCACCGACCTGTGGGACAACCCGATGGGTATCGACGGCTTCGAGTTCATCGAATATGCCGCGCCCAACCCCGCCGAACTGGCGGCCGTATTCACCCGCCTCGGTTTCAAGCCGATTGCCCGCCACCGCGCCAAGGACGTCACCCTGTACCGCCAGGGCGGCATCAACTTCATCATCAACGCCGAGCCCGACTCCTTCGGCCAGCGCTTCGCCCGCCTGCACGGCCCTTCCATCTGCGCGATGGCCTTTCGCGTCGCCGACGCGCGCAAGGCCTACAAGCGCGCGGTGGAACTCGGCGCCTGGGGCTACGACTCGCACTCCGGCCCGATGGAATTGAACATTCCGGCGATCAAGGGCATCGGCGACTCGCTGATCTACCTGGTGGACCGCTGGCGCGGCAAGAACGGGCGCCAGGGCGGCATCGGCGACATCAGCATCTACGACGTCGATTTCGAACCGATCGTCGACGCCGACGGCGTGACCGACGAGTACCCGGTGGGCCACGGCTTCAAGCTCATCGACCACCTCACCCACAACGTCCACCGCGGCCGCATGAACGAGTGGGCGGACTTCTACGAACGGCTGTTCAACTTCCGCGAGGCGCGCTACTTCGACATCGAGGGCAAGGTGACCGGCGTGAAGTCGAAGGCGATGACCTCGCCCTGCGGCAAGATCCACATCCCGATCAACGAGGAAGGCAACGACACCAAGGGCCAGATCCAGGAGTACCTGGACAAGTACCACGGCGAAGGCATCCAGCACATCGCGCTCGGCACCGACGACATCTACACCGCGGTCGACCGCCTGCGCGCGAGCGGCATCCAGCTGCTGGACACGCCAGATACGTATTACGAACTGCTCGACGGCCGCATCCCCGGCCACGGCGAACCGCTGGAGGCGCTGCGCGCACGCCGCATTCTGGTGGATGGCGCGCCGGGCGACCTGCTGCTGCAGATCTTCTCCGAGAACCAGCTGGGTCCGGTGTTCTTCGAATTCATCCAGCGCAAGGGCAACAAGGGCTTTGGCGAGGGCAACTTCAAGGCCTTGTTCGAATCGCTGGAGCTGGACCAGATGCGCCGCGGCGTCCTGTCCGGCGCGGCGGACAAGGCCGCCTGAACGCCGCCGTGAATACGCCGCTCGATGCCGCCGCGCTGGAAGAACTGGCCGCGGCACGTGCCAAGCTCGAGGCGCAAAGCCTGGCGTTGCGCCTGAGCGCCTTGGTGGGCAGCCCGCTGGAAAAGGGGCTGCGCTATCTGCCCGCCCCGTGGCGCAACAAGCTGGACGGACTTGCCCATGACGCGCTCGGGCGCGCGATGGGCATCGCCGCCCGCAGCCTCGTCCTGCAACCGCGCGCGTCGCCCCGGCTGCACAAGGTGCTCGGTTCGGTCAGCGGCGGCGCGGGCGGCGCGTTCGGCCTGCCGGGCCTGGCGCTGGAGATTCCGGTCTCCACCGTGCTGATCATGCGCGCGATCCTCGCCACCGCCCGCGAGGCCGGAGAGGATATCGACGACCCGCAGGTCCGGCTGGCGGCGCTCGAGGTTTTCGCGCTCGGCGGTCCCGGCAGCGCCGACGACAGCGTGGATACCGGCTACTACGCGGTACGCGCGGCGCTCGCGGGCGCCGTGAGCGAAGCGACCCGCCATGTGGCCAGCAGCGGGCTGGCCGGGCTGGGGGAGCGCGGCGCCCCCGCGATCGCCCGGCTGATCGCGCTGGTGGCCGCGCGCTACAAGGTGCAGCTGACGCAGAAGGCGGCAAGCATGGTGGTGCCGGGGCTGGGCGCGGCAGCGGGCGTCGCGGTCAACCTGATGTTCATGAGCCACTTCCAGGCGGTAAGCGAAGGACACTTTGCCGTGCGGCGGCTGGAACGCCACCACGGCGCGGAGGTAGTACGCGCGGCCTATCAAGGGCTTGGCGCCGGAACCTGAGCGATTTGGCTGTGCGCGCTGCCCGCTACCGGCGTACTAGCCATCCCGATGCTCATGGACTAAGCTTGCAATCATTCAATAGACATAAGTCTGCAGGAACCCCGATGGAACGCAGAAACAATCCGCTGTTGCGCGCCCGCATCGACCTGCTGCTGCTCGCGGTCAAGGCGGGGCGACTCAGCATCGGTGATGCCGGTCGGCGGATGGACCAGCTTGGCGTGCCCTTTGCCGTCGCCTGCCGCGTCCTCACCCGCAGCCCGGTGCAGGCCGCGCCGCACTGACGCGCCCGACATGGCAATCGCGCCGGCCGCCCTGATCCGGGCGCGGCCGGCGCTGTGTTTTGGCGGCCCGAAAAGCAAAAGGCCAACCCTTGCGGGTTGGCCTTTTGCCTGATACTGGTGCTGCTGACCGGAATCGAACTGGTGACCTACTGATTACGAATCAGTTGCTCTACCGACTGAGCTACAGCAGCGAAGGCGCGCAATATACATCAGCCGGCGCCCTGCTTCAACCGCGAAGGCGGTGGCGGGTGGCGGATTCTGCGCCGGTGGCCGCGGCATGCGTCACCGCCCCGGCCTTACCCCGGCAAGGGTGGCGGCGCGAAGCGGACGTCACCGCTTTCCACACGCCGCAAGCTCGCGCGAGCGCGCCGGATCGCGGAAGATCAGCGGCTGTTCGGCGCCCTTCCAGCCCGGCGTGTTGGCGCGCTCCACCGCCTCCACCACCTTATGGTGATCCGGCGACTTGTCGCACACCGGATCGGCCGCGGCGGGATCGCCGGCCAGCATGTAGGCCTGGCAGCGGCAGCCGCCGTGGTCCTTTTCCTTGTCGGGACAGGTCCGGCACGGGTCCTTCATCCAGCTGTCGCCGCGGTAGCGGTTGAAGCCTTCGGAGTCGTACCAGATGGATTTCACATCCATGTCCCGCACATTGGGGAATTCCAGCCCCGGCAGCATGCGCGCGGTGTGGCAAGGCAAGGCGGTGCCGTCCGGGGTGACGGTGAGGAAGACGTTGCCCCAGCCGTTCATGCACTTCTTCGGCCGCTTCTCGTAGTAGTCGGGCACCACGAAGAAGATGCGGATGCGGTCGCCGAGGCGTTCGCGGTATTCGTTGGTGATGCGCTCGGCACGTTCGAGCTGCTCGCGCGAGGGCATCAGCTGGTCGCGGTTGAGCAGCGCCCACGAGTAGTACTGGCTGTTGGCGAGTTCGAGGTATTCGGCGCCGAGTTCGACCGCCATCTCGATGATGCGGTCGATGTAGTCGATGTTGAGGCGGTGGATCACGCAGTTCATCACCATCGGCCAGCCGTTGTCCTTGATGATGCCGGCAACGCGCTGCTTGAGATCGAAGGTGCGGGTGTGCGAGAGGAAGTCGTTGAGCTCGCGCGTGGAGTCCTGGAAGGACAGCTGGATGTGGTCCAGCCCCGCCGCCTTCAGCGCCTGGGCGCGTTCGGCGGTGAGGCCGACGCCGGAGGTGAGCAGGTTGGTGTAGTAGCCCAGCCGGTGGGCCTCGGCGACCAGCACTTCGAGGTCGTCGCGCATCAGCGGCTCGCCGCCGGAGAAGCCGCACTGCACGCTGCCGGCGGCGCGCGCCTCGCGCAGCACGCGCAGCCAGTCCTCGGTGGAAAGCTCTGTGTCGTCGCGGGCGAAATCGACCGGGTTGTAGCAGAAGGCGCAGTGCAGCGGGCAGCGGTAGGTCACCTCCGCCAGCAGCCACAGCGGCGGACCCAGGGTGCTTGCCGGCGAAGGTGGCTGCGCTGCGTTCATGTCATGCGTCCTGTGCTTCGACCCATTGCTGCTTGCGGGCCATGTCGATGAAGGCGACGACCTCCGCCGCCAGGTTGCTGGCGCCGAAAGCCTGCTCCAGATCCTGCACCACTTCGGCCAGCGTGCGCTCGCCGTTGCAGCGCGCGAGGATTTCGCCCGCGCTGCGGTTGAGCTTGACCATGCCCTCCGGGTAGAGCAGCACCCAGGCCTGCTGGGCGTCTTCCCACTGCAGGCGGAAGCGGCGCGAGACGCGCGGGCGCTGGTTCATCGTTCCTCCCCCTTCAAGGAGGCGTGGCCGGGGTTTCGGCAAGCGCTGCTTGCCGCCGGCGAAGCGGCGAGGCGCAGCCGAGACTCCTGGTTCGAAGGGGGATGGGATGTCTTGGCCTCAAGTACCCCATCCCTACCGCACCCGGCCCGCTGAAGGGGCGGGAGCGTCCGCTCCCCGCTCATGCCTTCGGCCCCTTGATCTCGATTTCGCACTGGCTGAGCATGATCGCGTCGGCCAGCGCCCACAGCACGTCGAGCTTGAACTGCAGGATCTCCAGCGCGCGTTCCTGCAGCGCGCGCGTCTGGCTGAAGTGCTCCAGCGTGAAGCGCAGACCGTGGGCGACGTCGCGGCGCGCCTGGGTCAGGCGGTTGCGGAAATACTGCAGGCCTTCCGTCTTCACCCAGGGATAGACCTGCGGCCAGGTGTCGATGCGCTGCTGGTGGATGTGGGGTGCGAACAACTCGGTAAGGCTGGAAGCCACCGCCTCTTCCCACGGTCGCTGGCGGGCGAAATTGATGTAGGCATCCACCGCAAAGCGCGCCGCCGGCGCGACGAAGCGCAGCGAGGTGACGTCGTCGCGGCTCAGCCCCACCGCCTCGCCCAGCCGTATCCAGGCCTCGATGCCGCCGGGGTCGGACACACCGCCGATCTCGTAGCCGTCGTGGTCGAGGATGCGCTGTATCCACTCGCGGCGGATCTCGCGGTCCGGGCAGTTGGACATGATGGCCGCGTCCTTCACCGGGATCGCGATCTGGTAGTAGAAGCGGTTCGCCACCCAGCCGCGCAGCTGGGCCGGCGTCAGGCGCCCTTCGGCCATCATCACGTGGAAGGGGTGGTAGATGTGGTAGCTGGTGCCCTTGGCGCGCAGCTGCGCTTCGAATTCCTCGCGCGACATCGGCGGGCGGTTGTCGGTGCCGGCGTTGGGGGCAAGCGTACGTGCAGCAGGCGCGGCGAGCAGTTCGGCTTCCATGCGATACATCCTTGAAGGCGTGGAGGAGGAGCGGTTCAGAGCGAGATCACCATGCCGTCCCAGGCGACCTCGACGCCGTGCGCGGCCAGTTCGGCGCGCTGGGGGCTGTCCTCGTCCAGGATGGGGTTGGTGTTGTTGATGTGGATCAGCACCTTGCGAGTGCTGGCCGGCAAGCGGTCCAGCCATTCCAGCATGCCGCCGGGGCCGCTCTGCGGCAGGTGGCCCATGGCACGCGAGGTCTTGCTGGATGCGCCGAGGCGGATCATTTCGTCGTCGGTCCACAAGGTGCCGTCGACCAGCACGCAGTCGGCGGCCTGCATCGCCGCCCACACGTGGGGTTCCATCTCGCCGAGGCCCGGCGCGTAGAACAGCCTGCGGCCGCTGCGGGTGTCGGTGAGGGTGACGCCGATGTTGTCACCGGGCACCGGCTTGTCGCGGCGCGGCGAATACGGCGGCGCATTGCTGGTGAGGGGCAGCGCGGCAAAGCCGACGCCGGGCACGCCGGCGATGTCGAAGCCGCCCTGCAGCGGAATCTCGTTCAGGTCCAACCCGCAGTAGTGTCCGAGCACGCCGAACAGCGGATTGCCGGTGGAGAGGTCTTCGCGCACCGGCGCGGTACACCATAGCGCGTGGGGCTGGCGGTGCTCGCGCAGCATCAACAGGCCGGTGGTGTGGTCGATCTGGGCGTCGATCAGCACGATCGCGCGGATCGCAGTGTCGCGCAGCGCGCGGGCAGGCTGCAGTTCAGGCGCCTCGCGCAGTTGCTGGAGGACATCGGGCGAAGCGTTGAACAGCACCCAGTTCTCGTCGTCGCCCGTCACCGCGATCGACGACTGGGTGCGGGCGCGCGCACGGACGGTGCCGCGACGCAGCCCGTCGCAATTGGGGCAGTTGCAGTTCCACTGCGGAAACCCGCCACCGGCTGCCGAACCGAGTACGCGAACCTTCACCTCATGCCCTCCCGCGGATATTCGCAGGGGCAGCCGCAACGCGGCGCCCCGGCGACGATGCCTTGCCCCCAACCGCCACGCGGCCGCCCCCCGAGGGGGCGACGTAAGCGTCTTGGGGCGGCCCGGCTACGCTTAACCGGCTGTACCCCCGCCCGCTACGCGGCCGCCCCCCGAGGGGGCGACGTAAGCGTCTTGGGGCGGCCCGGCTACGCTTACTTAGCGCGTCGCGATGTACATCGTGATTTCAAAACCGAAGCGAAAATCGATGGCGGTCGGGGTTTCCCATTGCATGGCGTGTCTCCAGATTGGTTGCCGGTGTGCGCCCGGCGCGGTGCCCGACGGGCGTCGGGGCACGGGACATAGCGTGCGCCGGGACGGCGCGGGAAACATCGCGCGGTTTGTTAAAGGGGGCTCATGATTTTCATGAAGCGGCCTCCGCTCGCAGAACCCGGCTGGCCCGCGTTGGCAACATCCCGCCAGCCGGCGCCCATTGCAGGGGGCGGCACCTACGAAACCCGGTTTGCAACTCAAACTACAAATCATCTTCCGTATTTACGTTTTACTGCCTATATTTTGTAAATCAAAAATACAGCTCGAGATTTGTATGTCCGACTTCACCGTCCGCACCGCGGAGCAGCTTCCCGCCCTGCTGCAGGGTTTCCGCAAGCAGGCTGGCTTGACCCAGGCTGCCACCGCGATGCGCCTGGGGGTAACCCAGCAGACGCTGTCCGCCCTCGAACGCAATGCCGACAAGGTCAGTGCCGCGCGGTTGCTGCAGTTGCTCAGCATCCTGGATGTCGAACTCGTCTTGCGCCCGCGCGACGCTGCGCCGACGGGTGAAACGCCCTCCAGCCCGACCTGGTGAGCCTGTGGGCCGACGTTCTTACACCCGCGCCCTGGGCCTCTGGATGAACGGCGCCTTCGTCGGCACCTGGAGCGTCACGCCTCACGCCGGCGAAGTCCTGCAGTACGCCGACGACTGGGTGGCCGCCCCGCAAGGGCGGCCGCTGTCGCTATCCCTTCCCTTCACCCCGGGCAATCGCCCGCACCGCGGCGAAGCCGTGCGGGCCTACTTCGAGAACCTGCTGCCGGACAGCAAGGAGATCCGTGAGCGTATCGCGCGCCGCTTCCACGCCGGCTCGACCGATGCATTCGCCCTGCTGGCCGAAGTCGGCCGGGACTGTGCCGGCGCCCTACAGATCCTGCCTGAGGGCGCGGCGCCCGGCGGAGTGCAGACGGTAGAAGCGACACCGCTGAGCGAGGCCGAGGTCGCCCGGTTGCTGCGCAACACCGTGGCCCAGCCCGCACTGGGCGGCGGGGAGCCGGCCGGCGACGACGCCTTGCGGATTTCCATTGCGGGCGCACAGGAAAAGACCGCGCTGCTGTGGTTCGAGGGCCGCTGGTGCCGGCCCCAGGGTGCCACGCCCTCTACCCACATCTTCAAGCTGCCCCTGGGCCTGGTCGGCAACCTGCAGCTCGACCTGCGCGAGTCAGTGGAAAACGAGTGGCTGTGCTCGGAGATCCTGGCCGCCTATGGCCTGCCGGTGGCGCGCACCCAGCGCCTGCAGTTCGAGGACATGAAAGTGCTGGCGGTGGAGCGGTTCGACCGGATGTGGTGGGAGGCTGCCGACGGCAAACGCTGGCTTGTCCGTTTGCCGCAGGAAGACATGTGCCAGGCCACCGCCACGCCGCCCCACCTCAAGTACGAAGCGGACGGCGGGCCCGGCGTGGGGCGCATCATGGACCTGCTGGCAACCTCGCGCGAAGCGGAGCGCGACCGGCGCCTGTTCTTCCAAGCCCAGCTCATCTTCTGGATGCTGTGGGCGCCCGACGGCCATGCAAAGAACTTCAGCGTGTTCCTGCGTCCCGGCGGTGCCTACGCACTCACGCCGCTGTACGACGTGCTCTCCGCGGCGCCGATGCTCGGCGAAGGCGCGGGCAAGCTGTCGCCCTTCAAGGTGAAGATGGCGATGGCGGTGCGCTCGAAGAACGCGCACTGGCGCATGCAGGACATCCTGCGCCGGCACTGGCTCGCTGTCGGTCAGCGCCACGGCATCGTCAGCGCCGACGGCCGCAGCGCAGAATGCGTCGTCGATGACCTCGTCTCCCGCACGCCGCAGGTTGTGCAGGCCGTCCGCGGCAGGCTGCCTGCCGACTTTCCGGCGGCGCTCGCCGACAGCATCCTGGACGGCCTGCAAGCCGCCGCCGACAGACTTGCCGCTTAGCCCGATGACGATCCCCCCCCCCCCCGCCCCGCCCCACCCCTGTCGCGACGGTCTGCTCGACGTCGGCGACTCGCATACCCTCTGGTTCGAGCAATGCGGCAACCCCGCCGGGATACCGCTGCTGTTCCTTCACGGAGGTCCCGGCAGCGGCTGCAGCCCGCGTCATCGCGACCTCTTCGACCTCACCCGCTTCCGCGTCATCCTGTTCGACCAGCGCGGCTGCGGGCGCAGCACGCCGCGTGGCGGCCTCGACGCCAACACCACCGATCACCTCGTTGCCGACATCGAATGCCTGCGCGCCCATCTCGGCATCGCGCGCTGGCTGGTCAGCGGCGGCTCGTGGGGTTCCACGCTGGCGCTCGCCTATTGCGCTCAGCACCCGGCGGCCTGTCTCGGTGCGGTGCTGCGCGGCATCTTTCTCGCCCGCCGCGAGGATATCGACTGGTTCTTCGAAGGCGCGGCGCCACGGCTGCCCGAGGCCCACGCGGCGTTCGCCGCCTGCGCGCCTGGTCCCGGCCGTCTGGCGACACGGGTTTTCGATGCGGTGCTCGGCGCCGACGACGCGCGTGCGCTGCAGGTGGTCCGCCACTGGATGCAGTGGGAGGAAAGCCTCACCCTCGGCCGCGCGGCGCCGCTACCGGTGCTGGGCGACGACGACGCCGCGCGCATGCTCGACAAGTACCGCGTCCAGGCCCACTACCTGCGGCACGACTGCTTTCTCGGCCACGACGGCTGGCGGGCGCTGGCACAGCGGATCGCCGCAGCGGGCCTGCCGGTGACGCTGCTGCACGGCCAGGACGACCGCATCTGCCAGCCGGCGGCCGCGCAGCTGCTGCACGCCACGATCCCGCACAGCCGGCTGACGATGGTGGCGGCCGGGCACGATCCGTTTGCCCCGGCCATGCGACGCGCGCTGCTCGCTGCGTGCGCGGACCCTCTGCCGCCCTTGCCCGGGCCGAAATAAGCGCCGCCAGATATCCCTTATAAGCGCCGGCCGTGCGCGCGCTGGTCGCCAGCCGTCGTAGACTCGCGCTGTGTGCCGCTTGCCGGCTCGATCCGCCTACCCAGGAGACGCCCTTGGGCCGACTCACCACCCATGTTCTCGACACCGCCACCGGCCGCCCCGGCGCGGGCATCGCCGTGCGCGTGTTCCGGCTCGACGGCGAGCGCCGCGAAGTCGCGCGTGCCGTCACAAACCACGACGGCCGCTGCGATGCGCCGCTGCTCGATGGCGCCGCGTTCGAAGCCGGCCGCTACGAGATCGTGTTCGCCGCCGGCGACTACTTCCGCGCCAGCGGCCAGGTGCTGCCGGAACCGCCTTTCGTCGACGAGGTGGTGCTGCGCTTCGGCATCGCCTCGCCCGAACAGCACTACCACGTGCCGTTGCTGGTGTCGCCGTGGAGCTATTCCACCTACCGCGGCAGCTGAACCGCTTTCCCCCGCACGATGATCGAAACCTATCTTCTCGACTGGGCCAACCTGCTGCTGCGCTGGCTCCACCTCATCACCGGCATCGCCTGGATCGGCGCGTCCTTCTACTTCGTGATGCTGGACACCTCGCTGAAGCCGCCGAAGAAGGCGGAGGACGCCAGACGCGGCGTGTTCGGCGAACTGTGGGCGGTGCACGGCGGCGGCTTCTACTGCAGCCAGAAATTCCTCACCGGCCCCAAGGGCGAACCGCTCTCCGACGACCTCCACTGGTCGAAATGGGAGGCCTACACCACCTGGATGTCCGGCTTCGCGCTGCTGGTGGTGATCTACTGGATCGGCGCGTCGACCTACCTGATCGACAGCCAGGTGCTGGCGCTGACCCCGGCCGCCGCGATCGGCATCTCGATCGCCGTGCTGGTGGCCGGCTGGGTGGTGTACGACCTGCTGTGCCGCACGCTCATCGGCCGCGACCGCCTGCTCGCGGCGCTGGTGTTCGTCTTCGTGATGGCGATGAACTGGGCGCTGCACCAGGTGTTCTCCGCGCGCGGCGCCTACATCCACGTTGGCGCGATGCTCGGCACGATGATGGTCGCCAACGTGTTCTTCCACATCATCCCGGGCCAGAAGCGCATGGTCGAACAGATCCGCGCCGGCCAGGACGTGGACGCCCGCCCCGGCATCGTCGGCAAGCAGCGCTCGGTGCACAACACCTACTTCACCCTGCCGGTGCTGTTCATCATGATCAGCAACCACTACCCGATGACCTATGCCAACAAGCACGGCTGGCTGGTGCTGGCCGTGCTGATGGTGGCCGGCGTGCTGATCCGCCAGTTCTTCGTGCTGCGCCACCGCGGCCAGCTGAAGTGGTGGCTGCCCGCCAGCGGTGCCGCGCTGATCGCCGCGCTGGTGGTGGCGATGGCGCCCCGGCCCGCGGACGCGGGCGCCGCCCCGGTGAGCTTCGCCGCGGTCAAAGCGGTGATCGACAGCCGCTGCGTCGCCTGCCACGCCGCCCAGCCCAGCTGGGAAGGTTTCGCCCAGCCACCCAAGGGCGTGACCCTGCAATCGGCCGAGCAGATCGGCCAGCACGCCGCCAAGATCGCCGAGACGGTGAGCAACGGCTACATGCCGCTCGGCGACCTCACCCACATCACCGCCGACGAGCGCGCGCTGATCGCCACCTGGGCCGCCCAGGGCGCGCGCCTTGCCGACTGATTTCCTCCACCGCGCCGCCACGCCAGCGATACCACCATGAGCACCCTCCCCACCCCCGGAACCACAGTCGCGGCACTGTCGGCGCTGCCCCGCGCCGACTTCGTCGCCGCGCTCGGCGGCATCTTCGAACACTCGCCCTGGGTTGCCGAGCGCGCCTGGGCCGCACGGCCCTTCGCCACCGCCGACGCGCTGCATGCGGCGATGGTGGCCGCGGTGGATGGCGCGGCGCGCGACGAGCAGCTCGCGCTGATCCGCGCCCACCCGGAACTCGCCGGCAAGGAAGCGGCCGCGGGCACGCTTACCGCGGCCTCTACCGGCGAGCAGCGCGGCGCCGGGCTGGACCAGTGCAGCGCGGCGGAACTGCAACGGCTGCGCGAACTCAACGCCGCCTACCGGGCACGCTTCGGTTTTCCGTTCGTGATCGCGGTGAAGGGCCTCGGCCGCGAACAGATCATCGCCGCGCTGGCACAGCGCCTGACCCACGACTCCGACGCCGAATTCCGCACCTGCCTCGCTGAAATCGGCAAAATCGCGCGCTTCCGCCTCGACGCGCTGCTAGCCTGAGCCCTCGCCGGAGTCCGACGATGACCGCCCCTTCCGCCCCTTCCACCCCGTACCCGCGCGACCTGATCGGCTACGGTCGCAACCCGCCCCACGCCAACTGGCCGGGGCGCGCCCGCATCGCGGTGCAGTTCGTGCTGAACTACGAGGAAGGCGGCGAGAACAGCGTGCTGCACGGCGACCCCGGCAGCGAGCAGTTCCTGTCGGAGCTGTTCAACCCGGCGAGCTACCCCGACCGCCACCTGTCGATGGAAGGCATCTACGAGTACGGCTCGCGCGTCGGCGTATGGCGCTTCCTGCGCGAATTCGAACGCCGCGGCCTGCCGCTGACCGTGTTCGGCGTGGCGATGGCGCTCGAACGCCACCCGGAACTCACCGCCGCCTTCCGCGAACTCGGCCACGAGATCGCCTGCCACGGCTGGCGCTGGATCCACTACCAGAACACGCCGGAAGAAATCGAGCGCGAACACATGCGCATCGGCATGGAGATCATCGAACGCCTCACCGGCGAGCGCGCGCTGGGCTGGTACACCGGCCGCGATTCGCCCAACACGCGCCGGCTGGTGGCCGACTACGGCGGCTTCCTGTACGACTCGGACTATTACGGCGACGACCTGCCGTTCTGGACCGAGGTGCAGAAGACCGACGGCACCACCGTGCCCCACCTGATCGTGCCCTACACGCTCGACACCAACGACATGCGCTTCGCGCTGCCGCAGGGCTTCTCGCACGGCGACCCGTTCTTCCAATACCTGCGCGACGCCTTCGACGTACTCTATGCCGAAGGCGACGAACGCCCCGCGATGCTGAGCATCGGCATGCACTGCCGCCTGCTCGGCCGCCCGGGCCGCTTTCGCGCCCTGCAGCGTTTCCTGGATCATGTGGAAAAGCATGACCGGGTGTGGGTATGCCGCCGCGTGGACATCGCGCGGCACTGGATTGAAGAACACCCGTATGGGCGAAAGGCGTAATGGGTGGGGCGGCTCGAGCTTGGGTCGGGCGGGCTCCACGGTTTTGTCTTTCCCCTTTCGGGGGTAACGCCACGGGTTTCGGTACCCAGCGCTCGCTGCCTGTCGAAGGGCGGATGCAGTGGCCCGCTGGAGTGCTCCTCCGCGGCGCAACGGGGCAGGAGATGGTTTTCGTTCCTCCCCCTTCAAGGGGGAGGGTAGGAGGGGGATGGGGTTTTGGCACCGCGCGGCCCCGACCCCATCCCCACCCCAGCCCTCCCCTTGAAGGGGAGGGAGTACCTGCGCTCCCACTCGCCGCGTATGAAGGCCCAACAACACAAGTACAGATTGCCGCACTGACACATCGGAACCACCAGGAAAACAGCACATGGCCAGCATCCCCGGCACCCCCGTCTTCGCTCCCCCCGCCGACCTGCCCGAGTGGGCGCGGCGCTCGGTCGACCTTGCCAGCGTCCGCCTCGGCGCGAAGGCGCTCTACGCCTCCGACGACTTCTTCGCCCCGGTCGAGCGCATGCTCGACCCCGCGCCGGCGCAATTCGTGCCCGGCAAGTACGACGCCAACGGCAAATGGATGGACGGCTGGGAGTCGCGCCGCAAGCGCGTGGCCGGGCATGACTGGGCGCTGGTCAAGCTCGGCGTGCGCGGCGTCATCCGCGGCTTCGACGTGGATACCAGCCACTTCACCGGCAACTACCCGCCGGCGGTCTCGATCGAGGCCTGCGTGTCCGTCAGCGACGATGTCGAGGCGCTGAAGGCGGCGGCATGGACCGAAATCCTGCCCGCGACCCCCCTCGGCCCGAACAGCCACCACCTGCTGGAATGCGCGAGCACCGCGGCCTGGACCCACCTGCGCGTCAACATCTACCCGGACGGCGGCATCGCCCGCCTGCGGGTGTATGGCCGCCCGCTCGGTGCGCTGGCAAACGTGCCGGCGGATGCAACGGTCGATCTGGTGGCGATGGAGAACGGCGGCCGCGCGGTGTCGTGGAACGACGCCAGCTTCGGCTCCTCCGCCTCCGCGCTGCTGCTGCCCGGGCGCGGGCTGGACATGGGCGACGGCTGGGAGACGCGCCGCCGGCGCGAACCCGGCAACGACTGGTGCGTGCTGGAACTCGGCACGCCCGGCATCATCGAGCGCGTGGAGGTGGACACCGCGTTCTACAAGGGCAACTACCCGGACCGCTGCTCCCTCCAGGCCGCCTTCGTCAGCGGCGGCACCGACCGCTCGATCACCACCCAGAGCATGTTCTGGGCGACGCTGCTGCCCGAGCACAAGCTGGAGATGGACGCCGTCCATAGCTTCACCGCACTGGCCCCGCTCGGCCCGGTCACCCATGTGCGCTTCAACATCTTCCCCGACGGTGGCGTCTCGCGCCTGCGCCTGTGGGGCAAGGTCGCGCCGCGCTGATGCCGCCCCGCCCCGCCATGTCCGACACCGCCCGCGCGCTCGCCGTCGAACCCCTCAGCCGCGCCGCCTTTGCCCCGTTCGGCGACGTGATCGAGGCGAGCGACGCGGTGCGCCACTTCACCATCAACGCCGGCAACACCGAGCGCTACCACGACCTCGCGCAGGTGGAACCGGGGCCGGAGGGGCGCGCCATCCTCTCCATCTTCCGCGGCCAGCCGCGCGCGCTGCCGTTTGCGGTGACGATGATGGAGCGCCACCCGCTGGCCTCGCAGGCCTTCATCCCGATGTCCGGCAAGCCCTACTTGGTGGTGGTGGCACCCGCCGGGGCGGCGCCCGCGGTGGCGGACCTGCGCGTGTTCCTCGCGCGCGGCGACCAGGGCGTCAACTACGCGCCGGGCGTGTGGCACCACCCGCTGCTCGCGCTCGACACCGTGTGCGATTTTCTGGTGGTGGATCGCGCGGGGCCGGGGCACAACTGCGACGAAGTGGCGGTGGCGCCGCCGGGGCTGATCCTGTCGGTCTGAGCGTTTTGCGCCGGGACGGGGCGGGCGCACCGAAGCCCGCCCGGAAGCCCCGCTCGCGCGCGGTGGCGCGGGCGCGACGTTCCAGCCGCCGGCGGGCTCAGGCAAGCCGCCAGCGGATGTAGAACAGCAGCCCCACCACCAGCGCGCCCAACACCGCCGACAAGCACTTCCAGAACAGCACCGGATCGCGCTCCACCAGCGGCGTGCGCTGCGCGCGCTGGAAGCGCGCGCCGGGCGTGCGCAGGTCGTGCACGAACTCCGACACCGCCTCCTGCCGCTTGGCCGGCGCCACCTGCAGCGCCTTGGCGAGCACGCCGTCCAGCCACGCGGGCAGGTCCGGCCGGTGGTGGCGCAGCGGCACGTAGCGCAGGTTGCGCAGGTCCTGTTGGGTGCGCACCCGCGTCACGCTCAGCCCGTAGGGCAGCTGGCCGCACAGCATCTGGTAGGTGATCGCCGCCAGCGAGAAGAGGTCCGCCGCGGCGCTGGCCGGCTGGCCGAGCAGGCATTCCGGCGCCATGTACTGCAGCGTGCCGGGCGGCGCGCCCTGCTCCGCCCCGCCGCGGCCTTCGGCAAGGCCGGCGACGTGCACATTGGCGAGGTCGATCAGTTTGACCGTGCCGTCGCGGTCGATCATCACGTTTTCGGGACGCAGGTCGCGATGCAGCATGTCGCGGCCGTGCAGCGCCTGCACGCCCTGGGCGAGTTGCTCGACGATGGCGCGCACCGCTTCCAGCGCCGGCGCGGGGTGGTCGGTCATCCACTGCGCCAGCGTCTGGCCTTCGATGTACTCCATCGCCACGTAGAGATGCCGGCGGCGGCGTTCGCCCGGCCAGGCCTTGATTACGTGCGGGCTGTCGACCCGGCGCGCCACCCATTCCTCCAGCACGAAGCTGTCGAGATAGGCGGCGTCGCCGCGCAGATCGACCGAGGGCGCCTTCAGCACCACCGGCCGCCCGCTGTCCTTGTCAGTGGCCAGCAGCACGTGGCTGCGCGCGCTCACCTGCAGCTCGCGCACGATGGTGAAGCCTTCGAACTCGCTGCGCGGGGTCAGCGCCGGCGGCAGCGCCAGGCCCTCCCGGCGCAGCTGCGCCTGCGGCGCGTCGTCCTGCGGCAGTTCGTCGATGCGCAGCAGTTGCAGCGTGGCGTCGTCGTCGCTGCCGGCCGCGCGCGCCTGCGCCACCAGCGCCGCGGCGGCCGCATCGAGGTCGTCGGCATGGTGGGCGATGGCCCGGTGGATGGCCGCGGCGTCGAGCTGAGCGTAGGCGCCGTCGGTGGCGAGCACGTAAATCTCGCCCGCCTCCGCTTCCCAGCTGCGGTAGTCGATCTCGACGTGCGGACCGGTGCCGAGCGCGCGGGCGAGATAGCTTTCGACCGAGGAATGGCGGACGCGGTGGTCTTCGGTGAGCTGTTCGAGCGACTGCGGATGCAGCCGGTAGATGCGCGAGTCGCCGACGTGCAGCAGATGGAGGTCGCGGCCCTTCAGCACCAGCGCGCTGAAGGTGCAGACGTAGCCGCGGTCCTTGTCGAAGCGGCCCTCGCCGCGCTGGGTCTGGCCGTGCAGCCAGGCGTTGGTGGCGCCGAGCACGCGCTGCGCCGCGCGGCGAACGGTCCACGCCTCGGAGGTGGCGTAGTAGTCCTCAAGGAAGGAACCGACCGCGGTCTGGCTGGCGAGGTGGCTGACGCTGCTGGAGCTGATGCCGTCCGCCAGCGCCAGCGCGATGCCCTTGGCGGCGAGCAGATGCCCGCCCGGCAGCACCGCGCCATGGAAATCCTGGTTGGTGTCGTGCGCGCCGGCCAGCGAGTGCTGGCCGACGGACACACGGAGCGACTTCCGCATCGTTTGCGGTTGCCGGCGCCGCTTATGCGACCTTGCGCTTGGGCGCGGTCTTGTAGTGGGTGGAGTACAGCGTGGCGCCGACGAAGGTGAGGCCGCCCACGAGGTTGCCGAGCACGGTCGGGATCTCGTTCCAGATCAGGTAGTCCATGAAGGTGAACTGGCCGCCCAGCATCAGGCCCGAGGGGAACAGGTACATGTTGACGATGCTGTGCTCGAAGCCCATGTAGAAGAACACCAGGATGGGCATCCACATCGCGATGACCTTGCCGGACACGCTGGTGGACATCATCGCGGCGACCACGCCGGTGGAGACCATCCAGTTGCACATCACCGCGCGCACGAACAGCGTGAGCATGCCGGCCGCGCCGTGGGCGGCGTAACCGACCGTGCGGCCTTCGCCGATGTGGCCGATCTTCTGGCCGATGGCGTTGGGCGCTTCGGAGAAGCCGTTGGTGAAGATGATGGCCATGAACACCGCCACGGTGAGCGCGCCGGCGAAGTTGCCGGTGAACACCAGCGACCAGTTGCGCATCACGCCGCTCCAGGTGGCGCCGGGGCGGCGGTCCAGCACCGCCAGCGGTGCCAGCGTGAACACGCCGGTGAGCAGGTCGAAGCCGAGCAGGTAGAGCATGCAGAAGCCGACCGGGAACAGCAGCGCACCGATCAGCGGGTTACCGGTATTCACCGTGATCGACACCGCGAAGGCCGCCGCCAGCGCCAGGATGGCGCCGGCCATGTAGGCGCGGATGAGGGTGTCGCGGGTGGACATCAGCAGTTTGGATTCGCCGGCATCGATCATCTTGGTGACGAATTCGGCAGGAGCCAGGTAGGCCATGTTGTCGTTTTCCTGAATGCGTTGAACGAGGTCAGCCGAGCGCGACGAGCACGTCGTCGCCGCTGATCTGCACGCGGTGCGCGCGCACCGAGTGCTCCGGCGCTTCCAGGCATGCCCCGGTGCGCAGGTCGAAGTGGTTCTTGTAGATCGGCGAGGCCACCACGATGTGCTCGCCGAGGTTGCCGATCAGCCCGCGCGACAGCACGCTGACGCCAGAGCGCGGGTCGATGTTGTCGATGGCGTAGAAGTTGTCCTTGCCGAGGCGGAACACCGCCACGTGCCGCTCATCGACCAGCGCGCACACGCCGGTGCCGGGGAGGATGTCGCCGACCTTGCAGACGGCGGTCCAGTTGAGGGTTTCGGTAGTCATGTTGGCTATTCCTGTTCGGGCTCAGACGGCGAGCGGATCGGCGGTGGCGGCGTCGCGCTCTTCGGCGCGGGCCGGGCGGATCTGGCCGCGCTCCTTGACGAAGACGATGCGCTTGTCGGCCTGCGGGTCATTGACGAAGGTGCGGAAGCGCTTGCGCACGTCCGGATCGGTCACCGCGGTCTTCCATTCGCACTGGTAGGTGTCGACCACGTGCTGCATCTGCGCTTCCAGCTCGGCGCACAGGCCGAGGCTGTCGGCGATCAGCACGTCCTTCAGGTAATCCAGCCCGCCTTCCAGGTTTTCGCGCCAGGTGCTGGTGCGCTGCAGGCGGTCGGCGGTGCGCACGTAGAACATCAGGAAGCGGTCGATCAGGCGGATCAGCGCGGCCTTGTCGAGGTCGGAGGCGATCAGCTCGGCGTGGCGCGGCTTCATGCCGCCGTTGCCGCACACATAGAGGTTCCAGCCGCGCTCGGTGGCGATGATGCCGACGTCCTTGCCCTGGGCCTCGGCGCACTCGCGGGTGCAGCCGGACACGCCGAACTTGATCTTGTGCGGCGCGCGCAGGCCCTTGTAGCGGTTCTCCAGCTCCACCGCGAGACCCACCGAATCATCCACGCCGTAGCGGCACCAGGTGCTGCCGACGCAGCTCTTCACCGTGCGCAGCGCCTTGCCGTAGGCGTGGCCGGACTCGAAGCCGGCGGCGATCAGCTCTTCCCAGATCGCCGGCAACTGCTCGACGCGCGCGCCGAACAGGTCGACGCGCTGGCCGCCGGTGACCTTGGTGTAGAGGCCGTACTTCTTCGCCACCTGGCCGACGGCGATCAGGCCGTCCGGCGTCACCTCGCCGCCCGGCATGCGCGGCACCACCGAGTAGGTGCCGTCCTTCTGGATGTTGCCGAGGAAGTAGTCGTTGCTGTCCTGCAGGCTGGCGAGTTCGCCCTGCAGCACGAAGTCGTTCCAGCACGAGGCGAAGATCGACGCCGCAGTCGGCTTGCAGATGTCGCAGCCGTGGCCCTGCCCGTGGCGCGCCAGCAGGTCCTCGAAAGACTTGATGCCGCCGACGCGCACCAGGTGGAACAGCTCCTGGCGGGAATACGGGAAGTGCTCGCACAGGTGGTTGTTCACCGCCATGCCGCGCTTGGCCATTTCGGCCTTCATGATCTGCGTCACCAGCGGCACACAGCCGCCGCAGGTAGCGCCGGCCTTGGTGCACGACTTGATCTCGCCGATGCTGGTGGCGCCCTCGCCCACCGCCGCGCAGATCTGGCCCTTGCTGACGTTGTTGCACGAACAGATCTGCGCGCTGTCGGGCAGCGCATCCGGGCCCAGGCCGGGCTTGGCCTTGCCGTCGCTGGAGGGCAGGATCAGGAATTCCGGTTCGGCCGGCGGCGCGATGCCGTTCAGCGCCATCTGCAGCAGCGTGCCGTATTCGTCGGCATTGCCCACCAGCACCGCGCCGAGCAGGCGCTTGCCGTCCTCGCTGACGACGATCTTCTTGTAGACCTGCTTCACCTCGTCGCTGTAGCGGAAGCTGCGGCAGCCCGCCGTCTTGCCGTGGGCGTCGCCGATGCTGGCCACATCCACGCCCATCAGCTTGAGCTTGGTGCTCATGTCGGCGCCGGCAAAGGCCGCCTTGGTCTCGCCAGCCAGATGGCGGGCAACGAGGCGCGCCATGTCGTAGCCGGGGGCGACGAGGCCGAAGGTCTGGTCGCGCCACGCGGCGCATTCGCCGATCGCATAGATGTCCGGGTCGCTGGTGCGGCAGTGGTCGTCCACCGCGATGCCGCCGCGCGCGCCCACCGCCAGCGCGTTCTGCCGCGCCAGCTCGTCGCGCGGGCGGATCCCGGCGGAGAACACGATCATGTCGGTTTCGAGATGGCTGCCGTCGGCAAACACCATGCGGTGGCGCGCGGTCATGCCGTCGGTGATCTCGGTGGTGTTGCGGCTGGTATGCACCTGCACGCCGAGTTGTTCGATCTTCTCGCGCAGGATGCGGCCGCCGTCGTCGTCCACCTGCACCGCCATCAGCCGCGGCGCGAATTCGACCACATGGGTTTCCAGCCCGAGGTCGCGCAGCGCCTTGGCGCATTCAAGACCAAGCAGCCCGCCGCCCACCACCACGCCCTTGCGCGAAATCGCCCCGGCGGCCTTCATCGCCTCCAGGTCTTCGATGGTGCGGTAAACAAAGCACTGCTCGCGGTCGTTGCCCTTGACCGGCGGCACGAAAGGATAGGAGCCGGTCGCGAGGACCAGCTTGTCGTAGGACAGGGTCACGCCGTCCTGGGTGGTGACGGTCTTGGCGCGGCGGTCGATGGCCGCGGCGCGGCTATTCAAGCGCAGCGCGAAGCCGGTGTCGTCGAAGAAGCCCGGCGCCACCAGCGACAGGTCTTCGGCGGTCTTGCCGGAAAAGAATTCGGAGAGATGCACGCGGTCGTAGGCGGTGCGCGGTTCTTCGCACAGCACGGTGACTTCGGCACCCGGAATCTGCAGCTGCTGGAGTTCCTCGAGGAACTTGTGGCCCACCATGCCGTGGCCGACGAGAACGATCTTCATGCGCGGTATCACTCATTAGGCCCCGGGGAGGCTCGCGATACCTGTGCGCTTGGGGAATTAACCCCGCACATGCATGAAGGCCTCCGCAGAACGCGGTTCGATGTAGGTTCGAATGGCCGGAGAGCAACGATACGAATCGCACCTTCCGGACCCCACCGTCGTCGGCGGAGGCTTGCCCGCTAGCGTCTTTGCCAGCGGACGAGGAAGGTAGAGCAGGTTCCGTACCAGCCGATGGATGGCGCGGAATCCCAGTGTTTTCGGGGGATGAGGGCATTTGCGGCGAGGCGATGATGCACCGCAGCAGTGCATGGGTCACCAGAGTGGTGCCCGGCGGCCGGTTGAAGTTGGGGCAGCCGCCGCGCCCCATAATCGGGTGGAGCCGCGGGAAACAACGCCCTATGAGCCCGCCACGACCTCACCTGCGGCGGCCGCCCGCCACTCACGGCGACACGGCCCCGGATGTCTCCTAGAAGGCACCGACGGCGGTTCGAAACAGACGGAGCGCAGACCGAAGCGCCACAGCTCCGGAGGCCGAAAGCAGCCAGCCCAGCGCGCCGCAATTCACGATGACAGTCACCCAGAAGGTGACCTGAAACGACACCTTGGACGACTTGTGCCGCAGCAAGCCTTGCGCAGCCAAAGCGCCCGGCCAACCGCCGACAAGCGCAAAGAAATGCAAGGTGCTCTCCTGCGTACGCCAACGCCCCTTCACCGCAGCCCACTTGTCCAACGCATAGGCCACAAACGCAACGACGCTGGCACCGAGGTACACCACAAGGACCAGCGCGGGAACGCGCCCGGAATTCACCGCATACGCCAGAACGCCCAGAAAGGACGCCGCAACGAGGAGCGGCAGAAGGCGCCGGGGGCGAAACGATGAGGTGCGCCGCCGGTCGAGAAACGCCACCTCGCCTGCCTGGGCACGCCCCTGAGCGTCGGCTCTGAGCTCGTAGGTCACCCTGTCATCCACTTCCGGACGACCGCGCCGGTTGGCGAACGCACTGATATGGACGAAGACCTTCTCCCCACCGGCAGCCGGGGTGATAAAGCCGAAACCCTTGTCATCTTTCCAGCTGCTGATGTGACCTTGATGGCGCATGGTGGTTGAAAGCGGTGAATTTGGAGTGACGGTGAGACGAAATGGTACGCCGCCTAAGCGCAAACGATCCCGGGCATGACGGCCCGCGCACCTGGGCCACCGAGGTGCAGCGCCGCACCAATCACAACAAGGCCGCCTGCGCGCTGGCCAACAAGCTTGTCGGCATCTGCTACGCGGTCCTGCACGACCAAGCCACCTACGGCAATCCACAGCCTCGGCCCTAAAAGAAGCTCGAACGCACCGTCTTCGCCATCGCCGCCTGATCGATTCACCCTCACTCCCCACCCTTGCGCCGAGACTGACAACTCATCATGACCAAACCGGGTCACACCCACGCGACAGAACGCCGATAAGGCTTCCGGCTCTCCAGCAGCCGCTTGTACCGATTGGCGCTTCGTGGGCAGATTCCATGTCGGCACGGGCCATTCAGAACCCACCACAGATGCCGGATATACGACTGCAGGCGACTCATCCCGGAAAGTCAGAAACACGGTCAGTCTTGATTTACGGGGGAGTCCATATACGAGGGGTTAGGCGTCAACGCGTTCCACCTCGCCGGTAGGGAGCATTACGTAGACGCGCTTCGCGCGAAACCCTGCGGCGTTAAGTGCGCTGCTGATGCGTTCGAGTTGCTCTTCGTGTCGCCTCTCGAAGCCTTTAAAAGGCGGACACGCGCTTACGTTGAAGACCACTGTTGCATCCGAGTAATCCTTGACAGACTTCTTCAGCGCCGTGCGCTCGATGATCGGTATGAGGTCTTCAAGGTCGTCGCCGGGGTCTCCGACGCGAAGCCCGCCGATGCAGTGCTTCGCCAGTTCACGGCCTGTCTCAGCGATTGCGCGCCCATCCACAGGGTTGGCGATCTCTACTCGCTCAAAGATGTGTCCCCTCTCATCGTGGATCTCGGCGTCGTAGCCTTGATTGCCAAGAATGGGACACACCTTGTAGTCGCACGGGTACACAGCGACCGCGAACTTGGACAGCGGTACGACCTCATCGAAAAACTCCTTCAGGTGGCCGGTGCGAAGATGGCCGGCTCTCCGTAGTTCAGCGTCAGTCTTGGCGCGTTCCCGGACGGACTCAACGAAGGCAAGGAGCTCAGTCGGGGTCCGCGGCACTTGGATTTCTTGGATTGAGAGCGGCATGATGGTCGGAATTTGACGCCTAGCGCCCTAGTTAACCGGCGCCGGAGCGCGAAGCGCGGAGGGTACCAATACAGGCCATGAAAATGCCGAAGGCATGGACTGTATTGGCGTCCGCGTTGAACGCCCAGTTAGGCTGGGGCGCGAAGTAGAGGGCGTTGAGAACACTCAGTTCCTCAAGCTATCTGCACATTACTTGCGGTTGCTGGGATGAATGCGGGCATCGAGGATGTTCATAATCTGCTCGCGGCTCAGTGGATACCGTGGCTTTCCGAGCTTTTCCCATGCGTCGATCATCCTGTTGTACATGTCCGTTGTAGGCATGTGGGAGTTGCGAGCGGTTTTGCCAATGGTCTCAGAGTAGTTGCCGTTCGTACTTAGCGCTTGAGCGAAGTGCAGTAGCTCCGCTTCATTGTTGCCATCGAAGCCTGGGAAGGTGACGAGATGGGATTCGATGCCGCTTTTGTCAGAGAGGCTCTGATAGCTGTCTCTTAGGTCGCTGTAGATGCCCAGGATGTTTAGAACATGTTCGACCTGTGACTCTGGCAGGTTCTCAGAGATGGTTGTGGCGTGTTGCTCATACAACCACTTATGCCCGTCACGGAGGTTTCGCGCCATTTGGGCGTATGAGTCATCTTGCTTGAGCAGGCTAAGAATTTCGTATTGATTGGCCAATAGCAGGCGTTCTGCGTCTGTGAGTGCGATCTTTGTCAATTGGGTTCTCCTTGATGAAATGGTTCGTGCTGCAAATAGCGTGCGTTTATGGAAGGCCTAACGTGAAGGTGAGGGGCGACGGGCCAGCCCCGCCGGCACGGCGTCCCAGTGGCGTAGCCGCGCCTCGACCGTAGTGTTAGAGGTCGCGGCGTTTAGCATAGAGACCTGCGCTTACCAGCCCGCCGAGCGGTGAAAGGGAAAACCATAGCGAGTTGCTAGCGTGTGTGACGAGAAACCATAGCCCGCCAAGAGCAAGGCCAAGAAGCGCGCCGACAGCCGCAGCGAAACGCGGACCAACTGCCCAAACGCGCTGGAGATATGCGCCACGAGCGTAGAGCGCAACCGAGGCGAATGCGAATGCCCGTTGGGTACTGGACGAGAGTTTGTAAGTGCCATGTGGCGTAGGACTTGGGGCCTGACACCGTGGGCATGAGCTGTAGAAACCAAGGCGGGGTAAGCCAAAGAGGAGCGGAGAGCCATACAGCTTGCCCTTTGGGGTCGTCAATCGTGGCCGCGTAGGCTACTGCTGCTATGCAGTGGCCGAAGTAAAGGAGGACAAGAGCAAGCCCGAGGCGATTACGCACAACGATCTCTAACGACGGAGTTCAGCGGCAAACCGACAGCGAAGCTGGAGGTTTGCCGCTGGAACGGATTGTTAGCCGGCAGAGAACCCACCAAGCATCTCTTTAATTTCATTAATAGCCTCGCGGTCTTTGGCTTCCCAAGCCTTGAGCATGGCCTTCTCCAGAACTTGTTTGGCTTGTTCTTCGTTGCCGTCATCAAGTAACTGTGACGCCAACCCGATTTGTTTAGTATGGACAGGTTCTGCCGGGAAGTTCTCACATTGCTGGATTGCGAATAGGTATAAATCCGCTGCTTCCTTTGAGTTTTCAGTGAAATCGGCAAGCGTTTCGATAACAAATGGATCCGGATTGCCTGATTGGCATTGTTCTTCGTAAATATCTTTGAGTCGCTTGATCAGTTTTTGCTCAGCCGCCCAATCCTCTTCTTCCACAGCAGTAACTATCTTGGTGGAGATATCAAGGATTAATGAGTAGAGAGGCTCAGGAACTCGACGCATAAGCCGGCTAACGTTGTAGGTAAAGGGCGCTGCGCGGTGCTATATCGCGCAGCGTCCAGCGACCGAAGGGAGCGGCTTTGACCGCAATGTTAGGCTTGGCCATTGTGCTCACTTTCGGAAGCGGATTTAGTGGAGCCGCCGAGCAATAGCAGCATGAGGCCCGCAGGAAATGCAGGAAGCCCAACGAAGAGCATGCCTAAAGCGCCTTTGGTTGCCGGAAATTCCATGTGACTGAACGCCACAATGCCACCCAAGACAACGGACAAGCCGCCAAATGCAAGGCACCAGTTGGTAACTGAGTGACGAGTTTTTGCCCTTTCCGGCCCGTGGAACAAGCCAAGTAGGAGTAGGCCGACGGGTAGGCCAAGACCAATTAAGCCGAAATATTCTCCGAGGCTCATTTCTACATGCCTAATGTGGAAGTGAGGGGCAGCCGGACTGAAGCGGAGGGAACCACAAGCGCAGCTTGTGGCTGTCCCGCTCGACTGCAAAGTTAGAAGTATCAGGCGGGCAACGCATATGAGACCTTTGTGCCCGCAACTGTGATTAGCCCTTGCTCTTTAAGCTCATTCAGTAACGACTGAAGCTCCTGCTCGGGGAGTTGTTTTTGAAACATTGAGCTGATGGTGCTGGTGAGCGTCTTAACGGCCCGAGGCTTTGATGCACCTCTGCGCTTGAGGTCAGCAACGATCACAGCAATTTTCTCGCTCGGTGATTTTGAGTTTGAAGCTTTCACGATGGGGATGTCGGTCACATCCTTGGAGCGACAAGCAAATATCTTCCTGGTCTTAAGATGCGTGATCAGCGGGTCAAAGCCCGTATCCTTTGACACGATGTGGAAGTAAGCGTCGGGCTCTTTACTTGCCAAGGCTCCGATGTAGTACGCAACGTGAAAATCGAGAGCATTTGAACCATTGCCTGAAATCTTGATGTACTCAGCCCGCTCTCCCATTTGCTGAAGAACAGATGCAACCTCGAAGGTGACTTTGGCTTGATTGGCCCCGACAAAGACGACGACTTTGAAATGCTCCTTGTTGAGCACGGCCATCGCTTCTGGCTGCACGTTCTCGTAATCGATGAGTACGTAGTTTGTTCGCAAGTTGCCCCCGGATTTATGAGACTTCTAACGTGGAGGTAAGCGGACTGCCGCGACGGGCTGCAGAGAAAAAGCCAAGGCGGGTGTTCGGCATATCCGCTTGACCGCAGGGCTAGGGGTCATAGGCTGGAGAAATAGGCTCTGTTTTTTATAGCTGCTGGCTCAAGCGTTTTGAGTAAAGCGGAAGCGCTTTTCTTGAAAGGCAACCAACACGGATGACTCATGGCTTCTTGATTCGCAGACACTGAGGTTGCTCCAGCAAGCACCGATTTAGGGATGCTGTTGAGAGTGGCAAGGAAGCTTTGAATCTCTTGTTTTTGATCTTCACTCAGATAGCTGCAGGAGCTAGTGATCGCCGCGTTGCCATCTGTGTTCAGATCAGAGACGAATTCCCAGGCGACGTTGTAATTGCCCCATGCATTGCATAGCTCGACGGGTTCCATAGTCATGACTTCGAGCCACTGCAAAAAGTTGTGCAGACTGTATTCGAAGCTTTCTTCAGGAGTGATTACGTCGGCCATGCCGCACTGACCCCTAACGGCCAGCGTAACCGGCGCCCAACGGAGCGCAGCGCAGTTGGGCGTCCAAGTTGACGCTGTTGTTAGCGCTTCTTCTCATATCTCACCCGCGCCGGCTTGTAAGAAATCTTGCCGACCCAATCACGAACCACCTTCACCCTCATTACGAGCGGACCTGCCTCCAACTTCACACGCTCCCAATCGTGTTTGAGCAGAAGAGCTATTCGTTCCGCGAACTCCTCAGCACGCTCAAGCTCCTTTCCCTCCTCGGGCAGAGAAATACAGCTGATGATCGCGCCATCATCTTTATCTTCTGGGTTCAGTATCGCCATAAACTCTACCCGAAGCTTATCCAGCGATTCTTTGTCACGGGAAATTATGGCGTCGTGTACGGTAAGCGACTTTCCTCTGACCTTCTCACGCCAAGATCGGCGGTCTTGCGTGATGTTCTCGATGCCAATCTTTCGCTGCGCGGTCCAGGCGGCAACGAACCCAGCTACGATTGCTGCAATTACTGTTGAAGTAAGGATCACGTCCACCGCTACTTTCTCCCGCTAACGTGTTGTAGACATCAAACGTGACGTGTATTCCACTTCATGACGTATAAAACTCCGCGCCAGTCACGCAGAAAACCCGTCATAACAAGGCTTTGGCGTTGACCATGAGATACAGTCAAAAAATAAAAAAATGACAAACCCGTCAGAAAAGTAACACGGAATGACGGGGGCGTAGCTCACCCCGGCGGCTCCAGCGTGCAATCCTCCACAGCCGCGATGCCCGACCGTCGCCTTCCCCCTGACGCGACCAAAAGGGCCCCGCGCCTTTTCACGGCCGCTTAGCCAAGGATCATTGGGGTTGGACTCGTCGGAAAGTTAGTGGCAATACGCCCTTCGACAGGCTCAGAGTGAATGGGGCGGGGTAATTGTTCGGGTCGGACTGGGCCGCGTTTTCGATTGCTGGGTCAGTGAAGCGGGCAGCGGAAACCTCACCCTTCCGCTTCCGCCCCCGACTGCCGCGCCCTCGCCCGGTTTTCCCTTTCCTCCTGGCGCGCCCGCGCCTTCATGCTTTCGTGCACGAATTCGATATGCCCCTGCACGGCCCTTGCAGCCGCTACAGGATCGGCATCGCGAATGGCTTCCCAAACGGCGCGGTGCTGTTCGCGCAGGTGGGCCCAGTCGTCTTCGCTGCGGCGCAGGTGGCGCAGGTTACGGTCGATGTGGTCGTTGATGACTTTCAGCAGGCTGGCGGTGAGGTGGCCGATCATCACGTTGTGGGCGGCTTCGGCGATGGTCTGGTGGAAGGCGAGGTCGGCCTTGACCTGCTGTTCCAGCACCGCGGGCGAGGTGCCCTGGTCGAATAGTGCATCCACGCGGGCATAGGCCTCGCCGATGCGCTGCAGGTCGGCGGCGGTGGCGCGTTGGGCGGCAAGGATGGCGGCTTCCTTTTCGAGCATGCCGCGGAATTCCAGCAGGTCGTCCTGGATGTTGGGGTGCTGGCGCAGCATCTCGTGCCAGGGGTCGGTGAAGCCGGCTTCGAGCTGGTCGGTGACGTAGGTGCCGCCGCCTTGCCGGCTGTGCAGCAGGCCCTTGGAGACGAGTTTCTGGATGGCTTCGCGCAGCGACGGGCGGGAGACGCCGAGTTCCGCTGCCAGTTCGCGTTCCGGCTGCAGGCGGTCGCCGGGCTTGAGCACGCCGTCGAGGATGCGGCGTTCGAGTTCGTGGGCGATGGTGTCGGAAAGTCGCTGCACGACGAGTTTGCCGGTGGCCATGACGGGGCACCCCTGAATTGGTCTGACCAAAATTTTACTTTCGGCTTTGATGCGTCTCAAGGCAAAACACCGGGCGGGCTAGAGGTTTTCCCGGGGTTTGCCTACAAATCAAACACCTGAGTCTTGTAGAAGATTGACTTCGCTGCGCTTAGGACGTAGATTGCTTTCCACGGCATTAATTGGTCTTACCAATTTACCGAAAAGACTGAAACGAACAGTCAGCGTGACGCGACACGCACCGGGCACAGAGCCCGGACAGGAGGAGAGGTGAGTCATCCCGCAGCCGGTGCGCCCGCGCGCACCTACCCGCCCCGCCCGCAAGCGGTGTATTTCTACGGCACCTGTCTGGTGGACATGTTCGTCCCCGAGGCGGGCATGGACGCCATTGCACTGCTGGAGCGCGAAGGCATCCGCGTGATCTTCCCGGACAACCAGACCTGCTGCGGCCAGCCGGCCTTCACCAGCGGTTTTCCCGGCGAGGCGCGCCAGGTGGTGGCTTCGCAGCTCGATCTCTTTCCGGGCGACTACCCCATCGTGGTGCCGTCCGGCTCCTGTGGCGGCATGCTGCGCTGGCACTGGGAAAAGGCGGTGGGCGACGACCCGGCGCTGAAGGCGAAGGCCGCGGCGATCTCCGAACGCACCTTTGAATTCGCCGAATTCCTGCTCCACGTGGTCGGCTTTAACCGCCAGGACCAAGGCCCGGCCACCACGGTGACGCTGCACACCTCCTGTTCCGCCCGCCGCGAGATGGGTACACATCTGGTCGGCCGCGAACTGCTGGCGCGGTTGGGCAACGTCACCCTCGCCCACCACGACCACGAATCCGAATGCTGCGGCTTCGGCGGCACCTTCTCGCTCAAGCACCCGGACGTGTCCACCGCCATGGTCAGCGACAAGGTGGCGTCGCTGAAGGCGACCGGCGCCGCGCAGATGGTGACCGCCGACTGCGGCTGCATGCTCAACATCACCGGCCGCGCCGCGAAGGAAGACCAGGACGCCGGTCGCGCCAAGCCCTCGCTGCCGGGCGAGCATCTGGCGACTTTCCTGCTGCGCCGTACCGGAGGTAAGGCATGAGCGCCCGCGACCGCATCCTGGCCAAGCTGCGCGCCGCCCAACCGGCCCAGCCCAATGCCCTGCCCGATCCGGCCGAGCATTACGCCACCCGCGCACGCAACGAATCGAAGGCCGACCGCCTCGCGCGCTTTCGCACCGGCATCGAAGGCTTCCATGCCGAAGTGCACGTCAGCACCGCAGCGGATTGGCCTGACCTCCTGGCCAGCCTGTGCGCGCAAAAGCAGATCGGCACGCTGATGTACGGTGCCGACACGCCCGCCGGCGCCCGCTTGCACGCCACCGGCTTTGGCGCGACCGCGCTGCGCCCCTGGCAAGGCGAGTTCGAGCAACTGAAGGCCGACCTCTTCCACACGGTGGATGCCGGCTTCACCCAGACCCGCGGCGCCATTGCCGAAACCGGCAGCCTGATCGTGTGGGCCTCGGCCGCGGCGCCGCGCACGCTGTCGCTGGTGCCGCCGATCCACTTCGCGCTGCTGGACGCCAACCACATCCACCCCACCTTCTTCGACGCGCTGCGCGCCGAGAACTGGGCCGCCGGCCTGCCCACCAATGCGCTGCTGATCTCCGGCCCGTCGAAAACCGCCGACATCCAGCAGACGCTGGCCTACGGCGCCCACGGCCCCAAGGAACTGGTGGTGATCGTGATCAACGCCGAGGGAGACGCGCAATGAACGGCCAGACGCACACCACCGCCGGCCAGCCCATCGCCATCGTCTCCGCGCAGGCGCTGCGCGAGCGCATGCACGCGGCGGTGAATGACCCGCATCTGCGCCAGAGCTTCCGCGGCGCGATGGATTTCCTGATGGCCAAGCGTCTCGCCCAGTTTCCGGACGAATCCGAGCTGGTGTCGTTGCGCAGCCTGTCCGAGGCCATCCGCCAGTACAGCCTCTCCAAACTGCCCGATCTGCTCGAACAGCTCGAAGCCAACCTGACCCGCAACGGCGTGAAGGTGCATTGGGCGGAAACGCCCGAGGAAGCCAACGCGATCATGCTCGGCATCGCCCAGGCCCACCGGGCCCGGCTGATCGTCAAGGGCAAGTCGATGGTCAGCGAGGAGATCGAGTTCAACCACGCGATGGAAGCGGCCGGCGTCGGGGCGCTGGAGTCGGACATGGGCGAGTACATCGTCCAGCTCGCCGGCGAGAAACCCTCGCACATCATCATGCCGGCGATCCACCAGACCAAGCAGCAGATTGCGAAGCTGTTCGCCGAGAAGATTCCCGGTGTCGATTACACCGACAACGTCGATGCGCTGATCCAGATCGGACGCCGCGTGCTGCGCGAGAAGTTCGAGGTGGCCGACATCGGCCTCTCCGGCGTCAATTTCGCGGTCGCCGAAACCGGCACGCTGTGCCTGGTGGAAAACGAAGGCAACGGCCGCATGTGCACCACGGTGCCCAAGGTTCATATCGCCATCACCGGCATCGAGAAGGTGGTGGAAAAGCTGGAGCACGTCGCGCCGCTGTATTCCATCCTCACCCGCTCGGCCACCGGCCAGGCGGTGTCCACCTACTTCAACCTGATCTCCGGCCCGCGCCGCAGCGACGACCGCGACGGCCCCGAGGAAGTGCACCTGGTGCTGCTCGACAACGGCCGCAGCCAGGCGTATGCCGACGAGCAACTGCGCAAGACGCTGCAGTGCATCCGCTGCGGCGCCTGCATGAACCACTGCCCGGTCTACACCCGCATCGGCGGCCACGCCTACGGCACCACCTACCCCGGCCCCATCGGCAAGATCGTCTCGCCGCACATGATGGGCCTGGAGCAGACCCATCTGCTGCCCACCGCCTCCAGCCTGTGCGGTGCCTGTGGCGAGGTCTGCCCGGTGAAGATCCCGATTCCCGAACTGCTGATCCGCCTGCGCGGCGAAGCCAACAGCGCGCCCCACGCCCACCCGGCGATGGTCGGCCAGGGCGCCGCTTACGATCCGAAGATCAGCCTGCTGTGGCGCATTTGGGCGCGGGTGTATGGCCACCCCGCCGCCTACCGCGCCTTCAGCTGGCTGGCCACCCGCTTCCGTGCCCTCACCCCCCGCAAGCAAGGCGGCTGGACCGTGGCGCGCACGCCCCTGCAACCTGCACCGCGAAGGCTGAGGGACATGTTGAAAGAGCGACCTTGACGGTAAATCCCGCCCCGGCGCACGGATAAGCGCAGCGGTTTTCCCCCTCCCCTTCAAGGGGAGGGTTGGGGTGGGGATGGGGTCATTGCGGCGCTGAGCCCAACCCCATCCCCCTCCCAGCCTCCCCCTTGAAGGGGGAGGAGAAAACCGCCGCCCCCGGCCCCCAATCCACCCCACACCCAACCATCCCTTCCCCGGGAGGAACCCCTGTGTCCGCTCTCATCGACGCCCTGCGCCTGCGGCTGCCCGCCGAGCGCGTCATCACCGACGAACTGCGCCGCCTTGCCTATGGCACCGACGGCAGCTTCTACCGCCTGATTCCCGAAGTGGTCGCGGTGGTGCAGGACGAGGACGAGGTGCGCGAGGTGACGCGCATCGCCCGCGCGCATCAGCGTTCGGTCACCTTCCGCGCCGCCGGCACCAGCCTGTGCGGGCAGGCGGTTACCGATGGCGTGCTGGTGCTGCTCGGCGAAGGGCTGGCGACCTGCCGCATCGGCGACGGCGGCAACACGGTGGAAGTGGGCCCGGCCATCGTTGGCGCCGAGGTCAATCGCCGTCTCGCCCCGCTGGGGCGCAAGATCGGGCCGGACCCGGCCTCGATCAACGCTGCCAAGATCGGCGGCATTGCCGCCAACAACAGCTCCGGCATGTGCTGCGGCACCGCGCAGAACAGCTACAACACGCTGGCCTCGCTGCGCGTGATGCTGGCCGACGGCACCGTGCTCGATACCGGCGACGCCGCCAGCGTGACGGCCTTCCGCCACAGCCACGGCGAACTGCTCGACCGCCTGGGCGCCCTCGCCCACGGCGTGCGCGCCGATGCCGCGTTGGCCGGGCGCATCCGCAGCAAGTACAAGATCAAGAACACCACCGGCTACAGCCTCAACGCGCTGGTGGATTACCACGACCCGGTGGACATCCTCGCCCACCTGATGATCGGCTCCGAAGGCACGCTGGGCTTCATCTCGCGCGTCACCTACAACACGGTACCGGAGCATGCCCACAAGGCGAGCGCGCTGGCCTTTTTCGAGGACATGGAGAGCGCCTGCCGCGCGGTGGTCGGGCTGAAGGCGCGGCCGGTGGCGGCGGTGGAACTGCTCGACCGCGCCTCGCTGCGCTGCGTGGCACACAAGCCGGGCATGCCGCCGCTGCTGAAGACGCTGTCCGAAGGCGCCACCGCGCTGCTGATCGAAACCCGCGCGCCGTCCGCGGCCGAACTGCGGCAGCAGACGGATTCCATTCTTGAAGAACTGCAGGCCTACACCCTGATCGAGGCGCCCGCCTTCACCACCGACCCGGCCGAAATCGAGCGCCTGTGGAACGTGCGCAAGGGCACCTTCCCGGCGGTGGGCGCGGTGCGCAAGCCGGGCACCACGGTCATCATCGAGGACGTGGCGGTGGCGGTGCCCGACCTCGCGGCCTGCTGCCTCGACCTTCAGCACCTCTTCGCCAAGCACGGCTATCACGAGGCGATCATCTTCGGCCACGCGCTGGAAGGGAACGTGCACTTCGTGTTCACGCAGGATTTCGGCATCGACACCGAGGTGGCGCGCTACGCCGCCTTCATGGACGAGCTGTGCGCCACGCTGGTGAAGAAGTACGACGCCTCGCTGAAGGCCGAGCACGGCACCGGCCGCAACATGGCGCCCTTCGTTGAGCTGGAATGGGGCGCGCAGGCCTACGGGCTGATGAAGGAGATTAAGCAGCTCTTCGATCCGGAAGGCCTGCTCAACCCGGGCGTCATCATCAACGACGACGCCGAAGCCCACCTCAAGCACCTCAAGCCCATGCCCGCGGCGGGCCAGCTCTACGCCGCGGTGGACCGCTGCATCGAGTGCGGCTTCTGCGAGCCGCAGTGCCCGTCCCACGGCCTCACCCTGTCGCCGCGCCAGCGCATTGTCGGCTGGCGCGAACTGTCGCGCCGCGAAGCCGCCGGCGAAGCGCCGGGCCAGCTCGGCGAGGACTACCTCTACATGGGCCTGGACACCTGCGCCGCCTGCGGCCTGTGCGCCACCGCCTGCCCGGTGGGCATCGAAACCGGCGCGCTGACCCGCGCAGTGCGCGGCGAAAAGCTCTCCGGCGTGGCGCGCAGCCTGGGTCGCGTTGCCGCCAACCACTTCGGCGCCACCCAGGCGCTGGCGCGCACCGCGCTCAAGGCCGGGCACTTCGCCGAAGCCATCGTCGGCAGCCGCGCGCTCAACCGCCTGAGCGGCGGCGCCTGGAAGGAAGGCATGCCGCACCCGCAGCCGCTGCGCTATCAGGTCAGCCGCAGCGCGGGTGACCCGATCGTGTATTTCCCCACCTGCGCCGGCCGCATGTTTGGCGCCGACTCGGCCGAGCAGGCGCTCTCGGCCACGGTGATCCGCGTGCTGGAACGCGCCGGCTACCGCCCCATCGTGCCGGACGGGGTGAACAGCCTGTGCTGCGGCCAGTCCTTCGCCAGCAAGGGCCTGGCGGCGGAAGCCGACGCCAAGTCGGCCGAAGTGGAAGCCGCGCTGATGAAGGCCAGCAACTATGGCGAGTACCCGATCGTGCTCGATGCCAGCGCCTGCACGCTGCGCATGAAGACCTTCCTCGCCGAACGCCTGAAGGTGTTCGACCTGGTCGAATTCGCCCACGACGCCCTGCTGCCCCGCCTGATGCTGCAGAAGAAGGCCGACCCGGTGCTGGTGCACCTCAACTGCTCCGCCCGCCGCATGGGCTTCGAGGCCAAGCTGAAGCAGCTCGCCGCCGCCTGCGCCGAGCAGGTGGTGATGCCGCCCGAGGTGAAGTGCTGCGGCTTCGGCGGCGACCGCGGCTTCGCGGTGCCAGAACTCAATGCGCACGCACTGCGCAAGCTGGAAGTGCCCTCCGGCTGCTGCGGCGGCTACTCCAGCAACCAGACCTGCGAGATCGGCCTCACCCACGCCAGCGGCGTGCCGTATCGCTCCATCGTCCATCTGCTGGACGAGTGCAGCGCGGAGGCCGCCCGCATGGCCAGCTGCTGACCACCGCCAGACCCCCGGCGCTGTCCCCGCGCGGAGAGGGCTCCGGCCCTTCCGTGGGGGCGGGCTGTGCCCGTTGAACCGGAAGCCGCCCCGAAGCCCCGGCGTGGCAGGCGACAGTGGGTCGAAACCCCTCCCCCTTCAAGGGGGGTGAGGGCGGGGTTTCAGCGAGCATCGCTCGCTGCCGACCGAACGACAGTGCCTTTCGGCACCGGCTTCCGGCCGGGAGGGGGAGGGGGTTGAAGCAGCGCTGCGAGTGACCCCATCCCCACCCCTGCCCTCCCCTTGAAGGGGAGGGGGCAAAGCCGTCGCCCGCGGCCAGCCACCCGGCTCGCAACAGATCACACCCACCCACCGTAGGAGTCCCTTTGATGCAACCCTGGATGCAGATCTACGATCCGCTCGGCAACCTCTGGTTGTCTGCGCTGGTCGCCGCACTACCGATCATCTTCTTCTTCGTCGCACTGGCCGTGCTGCGCATGAAGGGCCATGTGGCCGGCACCATCACCGTCGCCATCGCGCTCGCGGTGGCCATCCTCTTCTACCAGATGCCGGTGCCGATGGCGCTGGCCGCGGCGGGCTACGGCTTCCTGTACGGGCTGTGGCCGATCGCGTGGATCATCATCGCCGCGGTCTTCCTCTACAAGATCACGGTCAAGACCGGCCAGTTCGACATCATCCGCGCCTCGGTGGTGTCGATCACCGACGACCAGCGCCTGCAGATGCTGCTGGTGGGCTTCTCGTTCGGCGCCTTCCTGGAAGGTGCGGCCGGCTTCGGCGCCCCGGTGGCCATCACCGCCGCGCTGCTGGTGGGCCTGGGCTTCAACCCGCTGTACGCCGCCGGCCTGTGCCTGATCGCCAACACCGCCCCGGTGGCCTTCGGCGCCATGGGCATTCCCATCATCGTCGGCGGCCAGGTTACCGGCATCGACCCGTTCAAGATCGGCCAGATGGCCGGCCGCCAGCTGCCGCTGCTGTCGATGATCGTGCCGTTCTGGCTGGTGGCGATGATGGATGGCTGGCGCGGCATCAAGGAAACCTGGCCCGCGGTCATCGTGGCCGGCGGTTCCTTCGCGGTCACCCAGTTCTTCACCGCCAACTACATCGGGCCGGAACTGCCGGACATCACCTCCGCGCTGGTCAGCCTGATCTGCCTGACGATCTTCCTGAAGAACTGGAAGCCGAAGAACATCTTCCGCTTCGACCAGCAGCACCACGCCGAACTGGGCGAGGACAGGCACTACGGCTTTGGCCAGATCGCCAAGGCGTGGTCGCCGTTCGTGATCCTCACCGCCATCGTCACCGTCTGGAGCCTGAAGCCCTTCAAGGCGCTGTTCGCCAGCGGCGGCGCGCTGTACTCCACGGTGTTCCAGTTCCCGGTGCCGATGCTCGACAAGCTCGTCATCAAGATGGAGCCGATCGTCGCCCAGGCTACCCCGTACGCCGCGGTGTACAAGCTGGACATCCTGTCGGCCACCGGCACCGCGATCTTCATCTCGGCGCTGGTCAGCATGGTCGTGCTCGGCATGCGCGGCGGTGAAGCCGCCAAGGCGCTGAAGGAAACCGTGGTCGAGCTGAAGCGCCCGATCTACTCCATCGGCATGGTGCTGGCGTTCGCCTTCGTGGCCAACTACTCCGGCCTCTCCGCCACCCTGGCCCTGCTGCTGGCCGGCACCGGCGCGCTATTCCCGTTCTTCAGCCCCTTCCTCGGCTGGCTGGGCGTGTTCCTCACCGGTTCGGACACCTCGTCCAACGCGCTGTTCTGCTCGCTGCAGGCCACCACCGCCCATCAGGTCGGCGTCTCCGACACCCTGCTGGTGGCGGCCAATACCACCGGCGGCGTCACCGGCAAGATGATCTCGCCGCAGTCCATCGCCGTGGCCTGCGCGGCGGTCGGCCTGGTCGGCAAGGAATCCGACCTGTTCCGCTTCACCGTAAAGCACAGCCTGATGTTCGCCGCGATGGTGGGCGTGATCACCACGCTGCAGGCCTATGTGTTCACCTGGATGATCCCCTGATCGTTCGCGGTGCTGCTGCCGTGTGAGGAAGGCGGTCTGCTTTCCTCATGCGGGCAAAAAGAAACGGCGACCACCCGCGTGGTCGCCGTTTCTTTTTGCAGAGAAGCAGCCAAGCGATGGTGTATAGCCAGTTCCTCCCCCTCCCTTTCAAGGGGCGCGGGCGAGGTTTCGCAGAGCATTGCTCGGTGCCGCCGGAGTGGCGGAGCGAAGCGGAGACTCCTGGGCTGGCCTGCCCTCTCCCCTTCAAGGGGAGGGTCGGGGTGGGGATGGGGTCAGCTCTGTCTGAGGCAGCAAAATGCACTCCCCCATCAAACCCCTGCCGCTTCCCCCTGCCGCCGCAGCATGATGTCCACCGTCTCGCCCAGCCGCCGGGCCAGATCCTGATCATGCCGCCACAGCGCGCCCTCGATCCCGAGCCGCGCCCTCTCGAGGAAGTTCTCGCGCGTGGTATCGGTCGCCATGTCCACCTGCTGGCCGGTGGCAGCCGAAATCTTCAGCGTCATCCCCAGAAAGCAGGTGCTCTCGTCGAGCGTCATCTTCCCGGCGCGCAACTGGCTGTTCATCCAGTCGAACAGCTCCTGGCGGGTCATGCTGGTGAAGTCGAGTTGCGTGGCCTCTTTCGCCGTGCCGGAATCCGTCGGCGCGGCTTTGGAGGTCCGGCTGGTCTGGGGTGCCGCGGCGGCTTGCGTCGTCATCGCATCGAGGATGGCGGCAAAGGGCGTGGAACCGCTTCGCCCACCCGCCTGGCTTGCGGTGGTGGCGGTCTGGCTGGCGTACAGGTCCGGGGCGGACACACCGATTCTCATGAGGCGCTCCTGTCGTGGGCATAGGGACACGAGCGCCTGCGCAACATTCGTTCCATGACGACGAGATGCAGGCGCCGCGGGCAAGACGGGCAGAACGCTGCCGCTTCAACGGCAACATCTGCCGCCTTCCGGCAAGGAGGTGCCGCGCGGAGGGGTGTTCAGGCAAGCGATGAAACGAGGTTCAGCGCCAGGAAGAAAGGAGCCTGCGACACCCGGCAGCGCATTTCGGCGCCACGTCCGGCCTGTCGTGGTCAACAATTCAGGCTTCGCCCCGCTCGGTTGAGCACCGACAGCCGGCGCGGCCCTCACCCGGGCCACCGCCGCCCTGCCCCTGCCCCCGCCGGAAGCGCCCGCCCCTTTGGAGAACCCCATGCCGAAACTCGCGGCCAACCTCACGCTGCTCTTCACCGAACTGGACTTCCTCGATCGCTTCCAGGCCGCGGCCGCGGCGGGGTTCAAGGCGGTGGAGTTCCAGTTTCCCTATGCGTGGCCGGCGGCACGGATTGCCGAACGGCTGGATGCGGCCGGCCTGCCGGTCGTGCTGCACAACCTGCCTGCGGGCGACTGGGCTGCCGGCGAGCGCGGCATCGCCTGTCATCCGGATCGCGTGGGGGAATTCCGGGATGGCGTCGGACGCGCCGTCGACTACGCCGTTGCGCTCGGGTGCAAACAGCTGAACTGCCTGGCCGGCATCGTGCCCGCCGGCGTGACGGCGCAGGCCGCGCACGAGACCTTCATCGCCAACCTGCGCTTCGCGGCCGATGCGCTGAAGTCGGCCGGTATCCGGCTGCTGGTGGAGCCGATCAACACCTTCGACATTCCCGGCTTCTACCTCAGCCGCACCGCGCAGGCGGCGGCCATCCTGGACGAGGTGGGCGCGGACAATCTTCATATCCAGTACGACATCTATCACGCGCAGCGGATGGAAGGCGACCTCGCCAACACCATCGCCCGCCACCTGCCGCGCATCGCCCACATGCAGATTGCCGACAACCCGGGCCGCCACGAACCCGGCACCGGCGAGATCAACTACGGCTGGCTGTTCCGCCACATCGACCGGCTGGGCTACGACGGCTGGATCGGCTGCGAATACCTGCCGGCCGCGGGCACGCGCGAAGGACTGGGATGGATGACGGCACTGGCCCCGGAGGCGCAGTAACCACGGCCGCGCAGGAGCACCCGACATGACGATGCCACCGCGCGAACTGCTCGCGCAGATGTTTGCCGCCGCGATCAACGCGGCCCAGCCGGAACACTGCATTCCGCCCCATCTGCCGGCCCCGCCTCGCGGCCGCACCGTCGTCATCGGCGCCGGCAAGGCCTCGGCGGCGATGGCGCAGGCGCTGGAGCGCCACTGGGCGGGGCCGCTGTCCGGCGTGGTCGTCACCCGCTACGGCTATGCGGTGCCGTGCAAGCGCATCGAGATCGTCGAGGCCGCGCACCCGGTGCCCGACGCCGCGGGGCACGCGGCCGCCGCCCGGGTGCTGACCCTGGTGGATGGACTGAGCGCAGACGACCTGGTGATCTGCCTGGTTTCCGGCGGCGGCTCCGCGTTGCTGCCGCTACCGGGCGCAGGCGTGACGCTGGCGGACAAGCAGGCAATCAACCGCGCGCTGCTGAAGTCCGGCGCGACGATTTCCGAGATGAACTGCGTGCGCCGCCACCTTTCGGCGATCAAGGGCGGCCGCCTCGCCGCCGCCTGCCATCCGGCGCGGGTGGTGAATCTGCTGATTTCCGACGTGCCCGGGGACAATCCGATCGACATCGCCTCCGGCCCCACCGTGGCCGATCCGACGACCTGCGCCGACGCGCTGGAGATCGTGCGCCGCCATGGCATCGAGCTGCCCGCCGGCGCGCGCGCGTTGCTGGAAAGCGGCGCGGGCGAGACGGTGAAGCCGGGCGATCCGCGTCTGGCCGGCGTCAGCACCCATCTGGTCGCCACGCCGCAGCAGGCGCTGGAGGCCGCGGCGCGGGTTGCCGAAGCAGCCGGCGTGCGGGCGCTGATCCTGGGCGACAGCATCGAGGGCGAGGCGCGCGACGTCGGCAAGGTGATCGCCGCGATCGCGCTGCAGGTGAAGCGGCACGGACAGCCGGTGGCGGCTCCCTGCGTGCTGCTGTCCGGCGGCGAAACCACGGTGACGGTGCGGGGTCAAGGCCGCGGCGGGCGCAACGTCGAATTCCTGCTGGCGCTGGCGATTGCGCTCGATGGCGCGCCGGGCATTCACGCGCTGGCGGGCGACACCGACGGCGTAGACGGACTGGAGGACATCGCCGGCGCCTTCGTCACCCCGGATACGCTGGCGCGCGCCTGGGCGGCCGGCCCGCGCCCGCGCGACCGGCTGGACGACAACGACGGCCATGGCTTCTTCGAGGCCTTGGGCGATTCGCTGGTTACCGGGCCGACGCTGACGAACGTGAATGACTTTCGGGCGGTGTGGGTGGGGTGAGCGGCTCGCCGGCAGCCGAATTCCAGTACCCCGTATCCCCATAGCGCTGCTTGAGGTAATCGATGAAGTAGCGCACCCGCAGCGCAAGGTTGCGGCGGTACGGAAAGACCGCGTAGATGCCGGTGGGGCGCGCGGCGAATTCGTCCAGCACCGACACCAGCCGGCCCGCGGCGAGGTCCTCGGACACTTCCCACAAGGATCGCCACGCCAAGCCCTGCCCGGCCAGCGCCCATTCGTGCAGCACCGCGCCGTCGTTGCACTCCAGCCGGCCCGCCACCTTGGCCGAGACCGCGCCGCCGCGGCCGTCGGCGAATTGCCAGCCGCGCTGCTGCACCAGCGTAAGGCAGACGTGGCGCGGCAGATCCTCCGGCGTGCGCGGCACGCCGTGGCGGGCAAGATAGTCGGGGCTGGCCACCACCACGCGGCGGTTGTCGGCCAGCTTCACCGACACCAGGCTGGAATCCGCCATGTCGCCGATGCGCACGGCGCAATCCAGCCCTTCGTTGACCAGGTCGACGAGGCGGTCGGAGAGGTCGAGGCTGCAGCTGACGTCGGGATTCGCGAGCAGGAATTCGCGCACCAGCGGCGCGACGTGGCGGCGGCCGAAACCGGCAGGCGCGGAGACGCGCAGATGCCCGCTCGGCTTGACGCCGCCGAGGCTGACCGAGGCCTCGGCGTTGGAGAGATCGTTGAGGATGCGCTGGCAGTCCTCCA
The DNA here is from genome assembly GCF_001682385.1 of Azoarcus olearius. Lineage (NCBI taxonomy): Bacteria > Pseudomonadati > Pseudomonadota > Betaproteobacteria > Rhodocyclales > Zoogloeaceae > Azoarcus > Azoarcus olearius. The sequence goes on along the minus strand of NZ_CP016210.1, from coordinate 1,329,527 downwards.
GGAAGGCGCTGCCTTCGAAGGTGAGCGTGATGCTGCGCGTGGTGCGCACCAGCAGCCGCACGCCCAGCCGGGCTTCCAGCCCGTCGAGCCGACGGCCGATCACCGCCGGGGTCACGCCTTCTGCCCGCGCCGCGGCCGACAGGCTGCCGCGACTGGCGACGGCAACGAAGGTTTCGATCTGCTTCAGCTGATCCATTTTGTACTTTTAGTAAAAGATAAAGTGATCATACCGTTTCTTCTGTTTTATTTAGGTCCGATCTAGACTGCAGCTCATTCGGGGGAGGAGACATCCCGATACCTAGACGACGCACTCCGGCCAAGCCGCGGAGCAGCACGCAAGCTTGACCAGATCCCGCAACCCTTGCCGTCCGGAACCCCATGACCAGCCTCGCCCTCATCGACATCGTGATCATCGGCATTGCCGCGCTGGCGGCGGGTGCGGTGAATTCGATCGCCGGCGGCGGCACCTTCTTCTCCTTCCCCGCCCTGCTCGCGGTGGGCGTGCCGCCGGTGGTGGCCAATGCCAGCAACTCGGTGTCGCTGTGGCCGGGCAGCCTCGCCGGCGCCTGGGCCTTCCGGCGCGAACTCGCCCGCTTTTCGCGCAGCCTGCCGCTGCTGTCCGCGGTCGCTTTTGTCGGCGGCATCGCTGGCGGGCTGCTGCTGCTCGCGACCTCCAACGCGGCATTCTCCAAGCTGATTCCGTGGCTGCTGCTGGTGGCAACCGTGCTGTTCGCGTTCAGCGCGCAGATTTCCGCGCTGGTGAAAAAGCTCAAGCCCGCGCCTGCGCACGCCGACGAGCGCCACGTGGGCCCCGCCGGCTACGTGTTCCAACTGGCGGTGTCGGTGTACGGCGGTTTTTTCGGCGCCGGCATGGGCATCCTGATGCTGGCCGCGCTCGCCATCCAAGGCTTCAAGGATGTGCATGAGATCAACGCGCTCAAGAACTGGCTGTCGGCGGTGATCTACAGCGTCGCCGTCGGCACCTTCGTCATCGCCAACGCAGTGTCGTGGCCGCACACCATCGTGATGCTGCTCACCGGCACCGCCGGCGGCTACCTCGGCGCGGCGTTCGCGCGCCGCATTCCGGCGCGGCTGCTGCGCTACTGCATCATCGCCACCGGCAGCGTGCTGACCGCCTACTATTTCTCCAAGACCCTCTGATCAAACAAGGAGCCTTTCATGACCGCCACGCTCGACCTGCCGCAAGGCATGCAGATCAACGCGCCGCTGCATCCGCGCTTCGACCAGATCCTGACCCGCGACGCCCTCGAACTCGTCGCCAAGCTGCACCGCGCCTTCGAGCCGCGCCGCCAGGAACTGCTGAAGGCCCGCGTCGCCCGCCAGGCCCGCATCGACGCCGGCGAGCTGCCCGACTTCCTGCCGGAAACCAAGCACATCCGCGAAGGCGACTGGAAGGTGGCGCCGCTGCCGAAGGCGCTGGAATGCCGCCGCGTGGAAATCACCGGCCCGGTCGAGCGCAAGATGATCATCAACGCCTTCAACTCGGGCGCTGATTCCTACATGACCGACTTCGAAGATTCCAACAGCCCCAACTGGTACAACCAGATCCAGGGCCAGGTGAACCTGTTCGACGCGATCCGCCGCGAGATCAGCTACACCAACGAAGCCGGCAAGGTCTACAAGCTCAACGACAAGATCGCCACCCTGCAGATCCGCCCGCGCGGCTGGCACCTGGACGAGAAGCACGTGCTGGTCGACGGCCAGCGCGTCTCCGGCGGCATCTTCGACTTCGCGCTGGTGTTCTTCCACAACGCCAAGGAACAGATCGCCCGCGGCGCCGGCCCGTTCTACTACCTGCCGAAGATGGAATCCCATCTGGAAGCCCGCCTGTGGAACGACATCTTCGTGATGGCGCAGGACCACATCGGCCTGCCGCAGGGCACCATCAAGGCCACCGTGCTGGTCGAAACCATCCTCGCCACCTTCGAGATGGAAGAGATCCTGTACGAACTGCGCAACCACTCCGCCGGGCTGAACGCCGGGCGCTGGGACTACATCTTCTCCTGCATCAAGAAGTTCAAGAAGAACAAGGACTTCTGCCTCGCCAACCGTGGCGCCATCACGATGGAAGTGCCCTTCATGCGCTCCTACGCGCTGGCGCTGGTGCAGGCCTGCCACAAGCGCGGCGCCCCGGCGATGGGCGGCATGAGCGCGCTGATCCCGATCAAGAGCGACCCGGTCGCCAACGAGAAGGCGCTGGCCGGCATCCGCCACGACAAGACCCGCGACGCCAACGACGGCTACGACGGCGGCTGGGTGGCGCACCCGGGCCTGGTGCCGATCGCGATGGAAGAGTTCGTCAAGGTGCTGGGCGACAAGCCCAACCAGTGGGAAAAGCAGGTGTCCGGCAGCTTCGGCCCGAAGGACTGGATGAACTTCCAGCCTGAGCAGCCGATCACCGAAGTGGGCGTGCGCAACAACATCAACGTCGGCATCCACTACCTCGGCAGCTGGCTGGCCGGCAACGGCTGCGTGCCGATCCACAACCTGATGGAAGACGCCGCCACCGCCGAAATCAGCCGCTCGCAGATCTGGCAGTGGGTGGTGAGCCCGAAGGGCAAGCTGGACGACGGCCGCAAGGTCACCGCCGACATGGTGCGCGCGATGATTCCGGAAGAACTCGCCAAGGTGAAGGCCACCGTGACCGCCCAGGGCGAGAACACCGCCACCTACGACCAGGCCGCGACGATCTTCGAAGAGATGTCGCTGTCGGAGAACTTCCCCGAGTTCCTGACCCTGCCGCTGTACGAAGCGATGGAATAAGCCGGCACCGGCAGTCGCAACCCATACGCCGCCGCGGGAGACCGCGGCGGTTTTTTTTCGTCGGCCGCCCACCCTTCTGCGCCGACGATGCCAGGGCCGCGGGCTGGGTCAGCGGCTCACCGCCTGCCACTCCCGGACCAGTTCGGCGACGATCTGCGCCGCCGGCATTTCGCGCGCCAATGGCGCGCCCTGCCCGGCCCAGTGCGGCGCGAAGTCGCTGCAACCGCGCGCGCTCGCCGCGGCATGCAGCGCCTTGGCGGCGTCATAGGCGATCGGGTAATCCGGCAGCACCGCAGTGCCCGGCAGGTCGTCGAAGCGGTTGGGCAGCCCGCGCGCGGCGCGGCCGGAAATCGCTGCCGTGAGGCGGGTGCGATAGGCCGCCGCCGATTTCATCGCCGCGCGGTAGGCCGCATTCGCGGCCGATTCCGGCGCCAGCACGAAGGCGGTGCCGAGTTGCACGGCCGCCGCACCAAGCTGCAGCGCGGCCGCGATGCCGGCCCCGTCCATGATGCCGCCGGCCGCGACCACCGGGGCCTTCACCTTGCCGGCGAGCAGGCGCAGCAGCGCGACAGTGCCGAGCAGGGCATCGCCCGCCTCGGGCTCGAACACGCCGCGATGGCCGCCGGCTTCCACGCCCTGCGCCACGATGATGTCGACACCTGCCGCCTCCACCGCCTGTGCCTCGGCCAGCGTCGTTGCGCTCGCCAGCGTCACGCTGCCCGCGGCGCGCAGTTCGCGTATCCATTCTTGCGGCGGCAAACCGAAGTGGAAGCTGACCACCGCCGGCCGTTCGGCCAGCAGCATGTCCAGCATCGCACGCTGGCCGATGAAGCTCTGGTAGGGCTCGCGCAGCACGGCGGGCGGCTGGGCGCCGAATTCGGCGAACAGTGGCCGCAGTTCGGCCAGCCAGGCCGCCTCCCTCGCGGGGTCGGCCACAGCGGGGCGGTGGCAGAACAGGTTGACGTTGAAGGGCGCGCTCGTCAGGGCGCGGGTGGCACCGATGGCCGCGCGCGCTTCGTCGACACCGCCGCCTCCGAGGCCGATCGAGCCGAGTCCACCGGCGTTGGACACTGCCGCCGCAAGCGCCGGCGTCGACACGCCCACCATCGGCGCCTGGATGATTGGATGGCGAACGGCGACGCGGCTCAGGAAATCGGCGGTGGCGGACATGGCGGGCTCTCCGGTGGGCGAAGCGACGATCTTAGTCCGCCGGACGCACCTCGCGGCCACCCGCGCCCCACCACAAAGCAGATCGCCCCATTGTTCCCGCGTTCTGCACGGTCCGTGTAGGTTCCACCACAGCGCCGCGCGCTTGCCCCGCCCGTCGGCGGGAGCCGCCGCCGTTTCCGGCGCACCGGCACCGGCTTTCGCCCTCGCCACGCTCGCACTCCCACCGCCCGCCTGCAGCGCAGCACACAGCGCGTACTCCATCGCAAAGGCATAGACCTTGGGCATAGGTGCCCGGTGTCGAAATTCCGGCACTGCCCGTCCTGTTTCCTACACTGGAAACAGAAGCCGCCGGGCACGATTTGTGCAACGCACAAAACACCACTACAAAAGTTACCCCAGGAGAACGACATGACCCGCTGGAACCGGATCACCGACTTTCTCGCCCACGGTACCCTCGTGCTGCCGCTGGTCCTCGGTCTAGGCATGCACAGCTTCGATACCTTCGCGCTGACGCTGGCGCCGATGCTGCTGCTGCTGATCGGCGTCACGCTCGGCGCGCCGGCGGTGGTCGTGCCGACAGAAGAAGACGAAGGGCCGGACGGCGACGGACGCTGAGTCGCGAGGAAGACAGGGCGGGGCACGGGCCCCGGCGCCCACGCCCCGCAACGCCGCAGTCCCGCGGCAGCCGCCTTAGTGGACGTGGGTCGCACCCGGGCGGAGTGCGGGCCTGGGCCGCGACGCCTCGGTCCGGTCTGCGCGAGGGTCCGGTCTGCGCGAGGGTCCGGCCTGGTTCGTCCCGGCGCCGGGCGCTCCGGGCTGCCCGCTTCTATCCATCCCGTGGTCCAGCCATCGGCCGGCCCCCGTGAGCTGGCCCAACTGGCCTTCCGAGCCTGAACAGCCTTCCCTCGCGGCGGGCAGGTGGCCGCACTGCCCAGGTCGCCGCCTTCCCGCGTCGCACAAGCCCTTTGTCCTCGCGGGCAGCCTTCGCAGCGGGTAGCATCTGCGGCGTTGCACAAATAACGACAAGACATGGATCAGCTCACCGACATCATCCTGCGTGCCGGCCGCTCGGCCGTCGAACTCTCTCTCTTCGTGTTGCTGCCGATCATGGTCGTGATGCTGTCGCTGATGCGCATGCTCGAAGCGCGCGGCGTGATCGACTGGGTGGTCGCGCGCCTCGCGCCGGTGCTGCGTCCGGTGGGGCTCACCGGGCTGGGCGTGTTCGCAGCGTTGCAGATCAACTTCGTCAGTTTCGCCGCGCCGGTGGCGACGCTGACGATGATGGAGGGCCGCGGCGCCTCCGACCGCCACCTCGCGGCCACGCTGGCGATGGTGATGGCGATGGCGCAGGCCAACGTCACCTTTCCGATGGCGGCGATGGGGCTGGCCTTCGGCCCGGCGCTGGCCTTGTCGCTGCTTGGCGGCTTGATCGCGGCGGCCGCCACCTACCACGGCTTCGGCCGCGGACTGTCCGCGCTGGAAGGACGGCTGGACGAGACCCTGCACCACCAGGTGGCCGACAACGCCAAGGGCGTACTCGACGTCATCAACCGCGCCGGGGCCGAGGCCTTCAAGATCGCGGTCGGGTCCATTCCGATGCTGGTGCTGGCGCTGGTGGCGGTGATGGCGCTGCGCGCCACCGGCAGCATTGACGCGCTGACCGCCGCGCTGACGCCGCTGCTGGCGGCCATCGGCATCGACCCGGCCATGATCCTGCTGACGCTGACCAAGTACATCGCCGGCGGCACCGCGATGATGGGCGTGATGGACGAGATGCTGAGGAACGGCGTCACCACGGTGGCCACGCTCAACCACGGCGCGGGCTTCCTGATCCATCCGCTCGACGTGGCCGGGGTGGCGATCCTGATGTCCGCCGGACGACGCGTCGCCACGGTGTGGAAACCGGCTGCGCTTGGCGCCGCCGTGGGCATCGCGGCGCGCACCGTGGGCCACGCGCTGTTGCGGTAAGCTCGGCCCCCAACATTCCCCAAGGGCCGCGGCGCCAGGCGCGGCGGCCCCTTCCAGGAGGAGACCCCGGATGCTCGCGGCGCTGACCTTGCTGCTGCTGTTTCAACTGGCGGGCGAAGTCATCGCCCGCGCGCTCGCGCTGCCGATCCCCGGCCCGGTGATCGGCATGGCGCTGTTGTTCCTCGCGCTGCTGGTGCGCGGCGGTCCCGGCGACGATCTGCGCAGCACCGCCGGAACGCTGTTGCAGCACTTGTCGCTGCTGTTCGTGCCTGCGGGCACCGGGGTCGTGCTCTACGGCAGCCGCATCGCAGACGAATGGCTGCCGCTCGGCGTGGCGCTGGTCGGCAGCACCGCGCTCGCGATCGCCGTGACCGCGCTGGTGCTGCAGGCCCTGCTGCGCCGTCGCGAACCGCCGGCGGAGGATCGGCGATGAGCCCGCGTCTGGACGAGATCTGGGTCTATCTCTCCACCACGCCGCTGCTCGGCCTGACCCTCACGCTGCTCGCTTACCAAGGCGCGTTCTGGCTCTACAAGCGCTGCGGCTTTCATCCGCTCGCCAACCCGGTGCTGATCTCGGTGCTGATCCTCGCCGGCATCCTGCTCGCCACCGGCATGCCCTATCAGCGCTATTTCGACGGCGCGCAGTTCGTGCACTTCCTGCTCGGCCCCGCCACGGTGGCGCTGGCGATTCCGCTCTACGCGCAGTGGCCCCGGCTGAAGGCGATGGCGCTGCCGCTCTGCATCGCGCTGGTGGTGGGCTCGCTGACCGCGGCGCTGTCGGCCTACGGCCTGGGTGCGCTGTTCGGGGCCAGTCGCGAATCGCTGATCTCGCTCGCCCCCAAGAGCGTGACCACGCCGATCGCGATGGGCATCGCCGAACGCCTCGGCGGCCTGCCCTCGCTGACCGCGGTGCTGGTCATCACCACCGGCATCCTCGGCGCCGTCGGCGCACGCTACCTCTACCGCTTGCTGCGCATCCACGACCCCGCGGTGCGCGGCTTCGCCATCGGCATCGCCTCGCACGGCATCGGCACCGCGCGCGCCTTCCAGGTCAGCGAACAGACCGGCGCCTTCGCCGCGCTGGCGATGGGACTGAACGGACTGGCCACCGCAGTGTCATTGCCGTGGATATTGCCTTGGATAGAGAGACTGTTCGGCGGGTGAGCGGGACGCGCCGGCTCATCGGAGCGCAACGGATTTACCCCTCCCCCTTCAAGGGGGAGGTTGGGAGGGGGATGGGGTTAGGGCACGCTTGGCGCCTGACCCCATCGCCACCCCACCCCGGGAGCCGTCGCTTCGCTCCGTCGTTCGACAGGCGACAAGCAATGCTTGCCGAAACCCCTGTCTCACCCCCTTGAAGGGGAGGGAGCAAAACGGCCCAACCCGGTAGCCGGTGTCTGGAGGCACCGTCGTTCGGGCAGCGGCAAGCAGTGCTTGCCGAAACCCTGCCCTCACCCCATTGAAGGGGAGGGAGTAGAGCCCTGAGGCATCGCCAACCAAGCGGTCCCCGGGATTGAACAACCACAGAAAACACCAAGGACCACCCGCGTGCTCGCCGCCCTTCAACAGAACGCCTTCTACCGCTGGCTGGACCGCAACATCCTGGAACTCGGACGCGAGATGCGGCTGGCCTATCTGCCGCCGCTGATGGTGTATTGCGCGGCCGGTGTGTCGGGGCTCACCGGCATCGTCGGCACCTTCTTCATCAAGGATTACCTCGGGCTGTCGGCCGCCTTTCTCGCCGCGCTCGGCTTCTGGGCGGGCATTCCCTGGGCGCTGAAGATGCCGATCGGGCATCTGGTCGATCTGCTGTGGCGCTACAAGGCGGGGCTGGTGTACCTCGGTGCGCTGCTGATCGCCGCCAGCATCGCGATCATGATCGGGCTGATCGGCTCGCCCGAGGCGATGCGCGCGGTGATGCCGGCCGAAGCGTGGTTCGTGCTGTCGGTGCTGCTGTCGCCGGTGGGCTACGTGATGCAGGACGCGGTGGCCGACGCGATGACGGTGGAGGCGGTGCCGCATTTCGACGAACGCGGCGAGCGCATCGGCGAGGACCAGGTGCGGCTGATGCACACCACGATGCAGATGCTGGGCCGCGTCGCCATCATCGGCGGCACCGTGCTGGTCAGCTTCGCCAACGTGGTGATGTTCCAGGGCGCGGAAAACCTGCCGGAATCGGCCAAGGTCGAGATCTACCTGCGCATCTATGAGCTGGCGCTGGTGATTCCCTTGATGTCGGTGAGCGGCGTGCTGCTCGCGGGCGTGCTCAAGCGCCGCGAGGCGCGCCGGCTGGCCGCGCTGGGGCGCGAGCGCGCCGAGATCGACCGCCTGCTGCACGAGCCGGCGGAAAAGACGGCACCCAACTGGTGGATACTCGGCGGCAGCGCGGTGTTCGTGGCCTTTACGCTGGCGATCGGCCTGTCCGGCATCGAATACGGCCAGGAAATCATCTTCGCCGGCTCCTTCGCCATCATCGGCTTCATGATCACCCGCCTGCTGCGCGAACTGTCGCCCGAGGCGGCGCGCACCCTGCTCGGCACGGTGATCGTGATCTTCGTGTTCCGCGCGATGCCGGGGCCGGGCGCCGGTGCGAGCTGGTGGATGATCGACGAACTCGGCTTCGACCAGAGCTTCCTGTCGCGGCTGGACCTGATCACCAGCCTGCTGACGCTTGCCGGCCTCTTCATGTTCCGCCGCTTCATGGCGGAAAAGTCGATCGCGCAGATCGTCATCTTCCTCACCCTCGCCGCCACCGTGCTGTCGCTGCCCATCATCGGCATGTACCACGGCCTGCACGAATGGACCGCGCGGCTGACCGGCGGCGTGGTCGATGCGCGCTTCATCGCGATCGCCAACACCGCGCTCGAATCACCGCTGGGCCAGGTGTCGATGGTGCCGATGCTGGCGTGGATCGCCAACAGCGCGCCGCCGCACCTCAAGGCCACCTTCTTCGCGGTGATGGCCTCCTTCACCAATCTCGCGCTGTCGGCGGCGCAGCTGGGCACCAAGTACCTCAACGAGATTTACGTGGTCAGCCGCGAGGTGCGCGACGCCGCCACGCGCGCAATCACCACCCCAGCGGATTACAGCCAGCTCGGCGTGCTGCTGGTGGTGGTCACGGTCGTCGGCTTCGTTGTGCCGCTGCTCGCGATCCTGCTGACGCGCGTGGCCGGGCTGCGCAGCGCGTAAGCGGCGCCGGCAATGGCGGCAGCTTGATCTGACGCATTGCCAGTGCGCGCCGAGAGGCGGACACTCTCACCCGATAACGCGAAGGGGAGACCGCCATGACGCCCAGCTCGGTGCACGACATCCGCAACCTCACCCTGCTCGGTCACGCCGGCTGCGGCAAGACCACCCTGCTCGAAGCGCTGCTCGCGGCCGCCGGCGTCATCGGCGCGCCGGGCAGCGTCGAGCGTGGCGATACCGTGTCCGATTTCGACCCGCAGGAGAAAGCGAGCGGCCACTCCCTCAACGCCACGCTGGCGCACCTGGAATGGTCGGGGCACTGGATTAACGTGCTCGACACCCCGGGCCTGCCCGACCTGGCCGGGCGCGCGCTCGCCACCCTGCCCGCGGTGGAAACCGCCGCGATCGTGATCAACGCCGCCGCCGGCATCGAAACCGGCAGCCGCCGCATGATGGCCGCCAGCGAGGGCAAGTGCCGCCTCATCATCGTCACCAAGATCGACGCCGCCGGGGCCAACTGCGGCGCGCTGATGGACGCGATCAGCGCAGAGTTCGGCCGCGAATGCCTGCCGCTCAACCTGCCTGCGCCCGCCTCCGATGGCGTGGTGGATTGTTTCTTCCGCCCTGCCCCCGCGGCCACCGCGTTCGGCGACGTGGCTTCCGCGCACGACGGCATCGTCGACCAGGTCGTGGAACTGGACGAGGCGCTGATGGCGCGCTATCTGGAACAGGGCCAGTCGCTCGATCCGGAACAACTGCACGCGCCTTTCGAGCAGGCGCTGCGCGAAGGGCATCTGATCCCGGTGTGCTTTGTCTCCGCCCGAACCGGGGCCGGCGTGCGCGAGCTGCTTGAGGTGATGGGCCGGCTGCTGCCCGACCCCACCGAAGGCAATCCGCCGACCTTCCTGAAAGGCCAAGGCGCGGACGCGCAACCGGTCAGCGTCAGCCCCGCCCCGGCCCGGCACGCGGTGGCCCATGTGTTCCAGGTCAGCAACGACCCCTACCGCGGCAAGCTGGCGCTGTTCCGCCTGCACCAGGGCACGGTCACGCCCAACTCCACGCTCTTCATCGGCAACGGCCGCAAGCCGTTCAAGGTCTCGCACCTGTTGCGGCCTCAGGGCCGCAACGCGGTCGAAACGCCGCTCGCGGTGCCGGGCGATATCTGCGCGCTGGCGCGGGTGGAGGAACTGCACCGCGACGCGGTATTGCACGACTCGCACGACGAGGATCACTTCCATCTGGTGCCGCCGCGCTACCCGCAGCCGGTATTCGGCCTCGCGCTGACGGCGACCAAGCCCGCCGACGAGCAGAAGCTGGCCGAAGCGCTCGCCCGCCTGGTCGATGAAGATCCCTGCCTGGAAGTGAGCAATGATGCGCACGGCCGCCAGACGGTGGTGCGCGGGCTGGGCGCACAGCACCTGAAGATCGTGCTGGAGCAGCTCGCGGCACGCTGGAACCTGCGCCCGGCCACCGCCACGCCCGCCATTCCCTACCGCGAAACGATTGGCGCGGTGGGCGAATCGCGCTACCGCCACAAGAAGCAGAGCGGCGGCGCCGGCCAGTTCGGCGAGGTGGCGCTGCGGGTGGAACCGCTGCCGCGCGGCAGCGGCCTGGCCTTTGGCGACGAGGTGAAGGGCGGCGCGATTCCGATCCAGTTCATGCCGGCGGTGGAAAAAGGCGTGCGCCAGGCGCTCGCCGAAGGTGCGCTGGCGGGCTATCCGCTACAGGATCTGCGCGTGGTGGTGACCGACGGCAAGCATCACGCGGTCGATTCCAACGAGGTCTCGTTCATCACCGCGGCGCGCCACGCGCTGATGGAGGCGGTGCTGGCCGCCCGCCCGCAGGTGCTCGAACCGCTGCTGAGGGTCAGCGTGAAGGTGGCGGACAGCCACTTTGGCGAGGTCAGCGCCGAGCTGGCGGGGCGACGCGGCCGCGTGGTGGGCACCGACAGCCCGGCCGGGGGCTGGACGCTGATCAGCGCGATCGTGCCGATGGCCGAGCTGGAAGGTTTCGAGTCGCGCCTGAAGGCAATCAGCGCGGGCGACAGCGAGTTCGTACTGGAAGCCGCGGGCTACGACAGCGCGCCCGGCGATACCCAGAACCGGCTGGCCCAGGCCCACCGCTCGCAAGGGGCCGCGCAGTGACGGAACCGGTCGAAATCCCGCTCGCGCCCTCGCGCCTGACCCGCCGCCACCGCGCCTACTGGCGCTGGACCCAGGTGCTGACGGCCGTGCTGCTGACGCTGTGGTTCGCGGTCACCTTCGTGTCCGGCTTCTATGCGTCGGACCTCAACGCCCACACCTTTCTCGGCTTTCCACTCGGTTTCTACCTGCTCGCCCAAGGCTCGCTGATCGCCTACGTCGCGATCATAGGCGTCTACGTGCTGGCGATGAACTGGCTGGACTGCCACTACGGGGTTGGCGAGCGCCGCTAAAGGCACCTTTTTTGCCCAGCACTGCGGTCGTGCCGCAAAAAAACCGTTGCCAACCCGGCGGGTCGGCAACGGCTCTGGTGATACCCGGCATATCACGCTCGGCGGAATCTACATGCGGGCGATCATCGCATCACCAAAAGCAGAGCAGCTCACCTCCTGCGCGCCCTCCATCAGGCGGGCGAAATCGTAGGTGACGACCTTGTCGCCGATCGCCGCCTCCATCGAGCGGATCACGAGGTCGGCCGCCTCGGTCCAGCCGAGGTGGCGCAACATCATCTCCGCCGACAGGATGATCGAGCCGGGATTCACCTTGTCCAGCCCGGCGTACTTGGGCGCGGTGCCGTGGGTGGCCTCGAAGCAGGCGTACTGGTCGGAGATGTTGGCGCCCGGCGCGATGCCGATGCCGCCCACCTGCGCGGCCAGCGCGTCGGAGATGTAGTCGCCGTTGAGATTGCAGCAGGCGATCACGTCGTACTCGGCCGGACGCAGCAGGATCTGCTGCAGGAAGGCATCGGCGATCGCATCCTTGACCACGATCTCGCGCCCCGTTTTCGGGTTCTTGAAGCGGCACCACGGTCCGCCGTCGATCGGCTCGGCGCCGAACTCCTTCTGCGCCACCTCGTAGGCCCAGTCGCGGAAGGCGCCCTCGGTGAACTTCATGATGTTGCCCTTGTGCACGATCGTGAGATTGCGGCGGTCGTTGTCGATCGCGTAGCGCAGCGCCGCGCGCACCAGGCGGGTGGTGCCTTCGCGCGAGACGGGCTTGATGCCGATGCCCGAGGTGGCGGGGAAACGGATCTTCTTGACGCCCATTTCCTCCTGCAGGAAGCGGATCACCTTCTTCGCGCTGTCGGATTCCGCAGCCCATTCGATGCCGGCGTAGATGTCTTCGGTGTTCTCGCGGAAGATCACCATGTCCACCTTGCTCGGGTCCTTCAACGGCGAGGGCACGCCATTGAAATAGCGCACCGGGCGCACGCACTGGTAAAGGTCCAGTTCCTGCCGCAGCGCGACGTTGAGCGAGCGGATGCCGCCGCCCACCGGCGTGGTCATCGGCCCCTTGATCGATACCGAGTATTCCTTCAGCGCGTCGAAGGTTTCCTTCGGCAGCCATTCATCCGGGCCGTACAGCCGGGTCGATTTCTCGCCGGCGAAGACCTCCATCCAGTGGATCTTCCTGCCGCCGCCGTAGGCCTTGTCCACCGCGGCGTCGATGACCTTGATCATCACCGGCGTGATATCGATGCCGATGCCGTCGCCTTCGATGTACGGAATGATCGGATTGTCGGGAATCGGCTGGCCCGGGACGATCTTCTGGCCACCTGCCGGAACCTTGATGTGGGACGTGCTCATGTCTACCCCCTCCTGGTTGTTCGATTCGACCAACGGGCTTCCCCGAACGCAGCGTACGGGGCCGCTGGCTGGATTATGGGCGAAAACGACAGGGAGGATTCCCGCGGCGGCCCGTCGCGCCGCCGCTGGCGGCGATGTCCTTGCGCCGCCGGACGAAAAAAAACGCCAGGGAAACCCCTGGCGTTTCGGGACTGCAGACCGCGATGGATCAGCCGGTGATGCTGGCGATCGCGGCGTTGAAGGTGGCACTCGGACGCATCACCGCGGTGCACTTCTCGACGTCGACGCGGTAGTAGCCGCCGATCTCGGCGGGCTTGCCCTGCACCGCCTTCAGCTCGTCGACGATCTTCTGCTCGTTCTCGGCCAGCGTCTTGGCGAGCGGGCCGAACTGCGCGGCCAGTTCGGCGTCGTCGGTCTGCGCCGCCAGCGCCTGCGCCCAGTACAGCGACAGATAGAACTGGCTGCCGCGGTTGTCGAGTTCGCCGGTGCGACGCGAGGGCGACTTGTCCAGGTCCAGCAGCTTGCCGGTGGCTTCGTCCAGCGTCTTGGCGAGCACCTTGGCCTTGGCGTTGCCGGTCTTGATGCCGAGTTCTTCCAGCGACACCGCCAGCGCGAGGAATTCGCCGAGCGAATCCCAGCGCAGGTGGTTTTCCTCGACCAGCTGCTGCACGTGCTTGGGCGCGGAACCGCCGGCGCCGGTTTCGTACATGCCGCCGCCGTTCATCAGCGGAACGATGGACAGCATCTTGGCCGAGGTGCCCAGCTCCATGATCGGGAACAGGTCGGTGAGGTAGTCGCGCAGGATGTTGCCGGTGACCGAGATGGTGTCGAGGCCGCGGACGACGCGCTCCAGCGTGAAACGCATGGCGCGGACCTGGCTCATGATCCGGATCTCGAGGCCGCTGGTGTCGTGATCCTTCAGATACTTCTCGACCTTCTTGATCAGCTCGTTTTCGTGCGGACGATAGGGGTCGAGCCAGAAGACCGCCGGCATGCCGGAGTTGCGCGCGCGGGTGACGGCGAGCTTCACCCAGTCGCGGATCGGCGCGTCCTTGACCTGGCACATGCGCCAGATGTCGCCCGCTTCCACATTCTGCGACAGCAGCACTTCGCCGGTAGCCAGGTCGGTGATGTTGGCGACGCCGTCTTCCGGAATCTCGAAGGTCTTGTCGTGCGAGCCGTACTCTTCGGCCTTCTGCGCCATCAGGCCGACGTTCGGCACCGTGCCCATCGTGCGCGGGTCGAAGTTGCCGTGCCATTTGCAGAAGTTGATCATCTCCTGGTAGATGCGGGCGAAGGTCGACTCCGGCATCACCGCCTTGCAGTCGTAGGGCTTGCCGTCAGCGCCGTACATCTTGCCGCCCGCGCGGATCATCGCCGGCATCGAGGCGTCGACGATGACGTCGTTGGGCGAGTGGAAGTTGGTGATGCCCTTGGCCGAATCCACCATCGCCAGTTCGGGGCGATGCTCGTGGCAGGCGTGCAGGTCACGGATGATCTCGTCGCGCTTGGACTCCGGCAGGGTCTTGATCTTGTCGAACAGGTCGACCATGCCGTTGTTGACGTTGATGCCCAGCTCGTCGAACAGCTTGCCGTGCTTCTCGAAGGCTTCCTTGTAGTAGATCTTGACGCAGTGGCCGAAGACGATGGGGTGCGACACCTTCATCATCGTCGCCTTCACGTGCAGCGAGAACAGGATGCCCGCTTCGCGGCAGTCTTCGAGCTGCTGCTCGTAGAACTCGAGCAGCGCCTTCTTGCTCATGAACATCGAATCGATGACCTCGCCGTCCAGCAGCGCGACCTTCGGCTTGAGCACGATGGCCTTGCCGCTCTTGGTCAGCAGCTCCATCTTCACGTCGCGCGCCTTGTCCAGCGTCATCGACTTTTCGCCATGGTAGAAGTCGCCGTGCTCCATGTGCGACACGTGCGTGCGCGACCACTGCTTCCAGTCGCCCATCGAGTGCGGATGCTTCTTGGCGTAGTTCTTGACCGCGGCGGGCGCGCGGCGGTCGGAGTTGCCTTCGCGCAGCACCGGGTTCACCGACGAGCCCAGACACTTGGAGTAGCGCGTCTTGATCGCCTTCTCTTCGTCGTTCTTCGGATCTTCCGGGAAGTCCGGAATCTTGTAGCCCTTGCCCTGCAGCTCCTTGATCGCGGCCTTCAGCTGCGCCACCGAGGCGCTGATGTTGGGCAGCTTGATGATGTTGGCTTCGGGCTTCAGGGTCAGCGCGCCGAGTTCGGCCAGGGTGTTCGGCACCTTCTGCGCATCGCTCAGGAAATCGGGAAATTCGGCCAGGATGCGGCCAGCGAGCGAGATATCCGCCTCTTCGATCTGGATGCCCGCCGGCTTGGTGAAGCTGCGGATGACCGGCAGGAAGGCGGCGGTCGCCAGCATCGGCGCTTCGTCGGTGATGGTGTAGATGATGGTCGGCTGCTGCGAAGGCATTACAGGTATCTCCCTCATTGTCGTGGTAGAGCGTGTCGAACGACGGCACGGGCTGCCCGGCGCGGGCGCTGCGGCGGGCGCGTTGAAAGACCTTGGCGACGAGGGCCGACACCGGAGGACGCGCTCACCCGCGAATCGATCTCCGGCCTTCGGCCTGACCGCTGCCGCGCTCGCGCTGCTGGGCATCACGAGGCCTCGCGACCACCGACCAACCTTTCAAACGAACGAATTATAGCGCCGGGAAGGCGCCACCATGCCAGAAGTAAAAACACCTTTCACGATATGAAAAATTACAGAAGATAAAAGATATAAGACATCGCCCCCCGGAGGCCCCGACGAGCACCCGCGGATACCGCCGGGCGGCCCTGAAACCTGCGCCGGCACTGGCCTCAGGACGCACCGGAGTGCGACACTGCGCGGACATCGAAGCGGGCGGCGGCGAGACATGCAGCGCCCGGCCGCGAACAGGGGAACGCGAGCATGGATGCACAAGTCGGGGACAATCCGGTGGCGCAGGCGATCGCGCACGCGCTCGTCGAAGGCTTCAACAAGCACTACCGCATCTTCCGCGGCACCTCCCGGCGGGCGAAGGAATACTTCGAGGCGGGCGACTGGCGCGCGCAGCTCGACGCGGTGCGCGACCGCGTGCAGTTCTACGACGACCGGGTGGATGAAACCGTGCGCCGCCTGCTCGAAGAGTTCGACGCGGATTCGCTCGACGACGCCACCTGGCAGCAGGTGAAGCTGCATTTCATCGGCGCGCTGATCAACCACAAGCAGCCCGAGCTGGCCGAAACCTTCTTCAACTCGGTCGGCTGCAAGATCCTGCACCGCACCTATTTCAACAACGACTACATCTTCGCGCGGCCGGCGATCTCGACCGAGTACATCGAGTCCTACCCGCCGGTGTATTCCAGCTACTACCCCCAGGACGGCGGGCTGCGGGCGACCATCCGCCGCATCATCGAGGACTTCGACTGGCAGCGGCCGTTCGAGGACCTCGACCGCGACATCGACTGCATCATGCGCGCGGCGCTCGCCCACCTTGGCGAATGGCCGGCGATGGAGGTGAATTGCCAGTTGCAGGTGCTGTATTCGGCCTTCTACCGCAACAAGACCGCCTACATCATCGGCAAGGTGATCAACGGCTGGCAGGACTATCCCTTCACGCTCGCCGTGCGCCACGGTGCCAGCGGCCGGCTCGTCATCGACACCATCCTGCTCGACGCCTGGCGCATCTCGGTGCTGTTCTCGCTGTCGCGCGCCTACTTCATGGTGGATATGGAGGTGCCGTCGGGCTACGTGCAGTTCCTGCGTTCGATCATGCCCAACAAGCCGCGCAGCGAGCTGTACACCATGCTGGGGCTGGGCAAGCAGGGCAAGACGATGTTCTTCCGCGACCTGGTCGCCCATCTGCGCCATTCCAACGACCAGTTCATCATCGCGCCGGGCATCCGCGGACTGGTGATGCTGGTGTTTACGCTGCCCTCCTACCCCTACGTGTTCAAGATCATCAAGGACGTATTCGGCAGCTCGAAGAACATGGACCGCGCGACGGTGAAGCGCAAGTACCTGATGGTGAAGCAGGTGGACCGCGTCGGCCGCATGGCCGACACGCTGGAGTTTTCCTACGCCGCGCTGCCGCTATCGCGCTTTCACCCCGAGCTGCTGGAAGAGCTGCGCACGCTGGCGCCGTCCGCCTTCGAGATCGACGGCGACGCACTGGTGCTCAAGCACTTCTACATCGAGCGCCGCATGACGCCGCTCAACATCCACCTGGAAAAGGCGAGCGACGGCGAGGTGGAGGCGGCCGTGCGCGAATACGGCAACGCGATCCGCGAACTCGCCATCGCCAACATCTTTCCGGGCGACATGCTGTGGAAGAACTTCGGCGTCACCCGCTACGGGCGGGTCGTGTTCTACGACTATGACGAGATCGAATACATGACCTCGATGAACTTCCGCCGGATTCCGCCCGCGCCGCACGAGGACATGGAGTTGTCCGGCGAGCCGTGGTACTCGGCGGGGCCGATGGACGTCTTCCCGGAAGAGTTCGCCACCTTCCTGCTCGGGTCGCCGCGGGTGCGCAAGGCCTTCATGAAATACCACCGCGACCTGCTGGAGCCGGCCTTCTGGCAGGCGGCGCAGCAGGGCGTGCGCGACGGCCACGTCGAGGACTTCTTCCCCTACCCCGCGGAACTGCGCTTCAGCGTGATGTTCCCCGCGACGCCCGTCGCCGCGCAGGATTGAGCGGCTGGCCTAGCCGATGCGCGCCTCGTCGCTGCGGCTGTCGCTGCCGTTGTCGGTCCAGCGCACCGCGATGCGATCGCCGCTGGCCCCACCCTGGAAGCGGAACGCGAGATAGGGGTTGGCCGAAACCGAAGGACCAAACTGGGCCGCCAGCACGACGCGCTCGTTATGGGTGACGCTCACCTCGGTGATGAAGTGCGCCGGCACCACCACGCCGCCGGCGTCCTTGCGCTGGCCGTTTTCCATCACATGCGACATCAGCACACGGACTTCGGTGTAGCCGTCCTTGACGGTCGCGCGGATACGGGTCGGATTGGACATGCTGCTCTCCTCAGGCGCCACAGCCGCCCAGCGTCACCTTCACCTCGCGGCGGGCGACGTGGAAGCGGCCACCGGCCTTGACCAAGGCATAAACGTTGGCGCTTTCGGCCATCTTGATGCGCGTCTGGATATCCGGCGCCGTGCCAGGCGGGATCACGAAATGCGCCGCCAGCGTGTAGGGATTGCGGTCCACCAGCAATGCAATCTGTTCCGTCTGCGGCAGGTTGCTGACCACCGACACCGCGACCACCGCGCCGTTTTCCGCGATTTCCGGGGCATTGATGCGGATCTCCGTGCTCGGCGCGGGCTTGCCCGCCCCAAGCGCGGCAAACACCGCTTCAACCCCGCGGCTGTCGAAGGCCGCCTTGTCCCATGCCGCGCGCGCCACCTGGGGGCTTACGAGTCCCGCGCCCACGAGCAGGCCGAGCAACCCGAAGCCACCCCCTGCCTTCATCACTTCCCTGCGCCTTGAATCCATCCTTCATCCTTGCTGTCGATGCTGCACGTGCGCCGCCGCGGTCGGAACCGCGGGTTATCCGCCGTGGCGCGGCGGCGACGTTATACTTTGTTACCGATCCGGCATCTGCTGGGTGCCGTGTCCACGCCACCCCCGCCGGGGCCTGCCGACACCGTTTGCGACATCCCGATCCCGCATGAAATCCCGCGCCACGCTCACCGCCCTGTTCTGCCTCGGCCTCGCCCAGTCCGCCCTGGCCGCCGCCCCGCCACCCGGCCGCAGCCTGGCCGCAACCTGTTTCAACTGCCACGGCAGCGACGGGCGCAGCCAGGGCGCGATCGCATCGCTGGCCGGCATGCCCAGCGACACGCTGCTCGCCACGCTGGAGGAATTTCGCAGCGGCGCGCGACCGGCCACCATCATGCATCAGATCGTGCGCGGCTATACCCCGCAGCAACTCGAGCTGATCGCCCGTTATTTTGCGCAACTGAAGTGAGGCCGCCCAGCACCATGTTCCCCCGTCGCCGTTTTCTGCAGGGCATCGCCGCACTCGCCGGCGCACCGGCGCTGGCGCTGCCGCTCTCGGGCTGCGTCAGCGCGCCCGGCCGCGCCGCCCCTCATGTTGTGGTGGTGGGCGGCGGCTTTGGCGGCGCGACCGCCGCGCGCTACCTGCGGCTGTGGAGCGAAGGCACGGTCCGGGTCACCCTGATCGAACGCGACGCGCGCTTCGTGTCCTGCCCGCTCTCCAACCTGGTGCTGGGCGGCAGCATCGGCCTCGACGATCTCACCCGCAGCTACGATCGCCTGCGCGACGACTGGGGCGTGACGGTGGTGCGCGACGAGGTCACCGCGGTCGATGCCGCGGGACGCACGGTCACGACAGCCTCGGGCGCCCGCTTCAACTACGACCGCCTGGTCCTGTCGCCCGGGGTGGACTTCATCCCCGGCGCGATCGAGGGCCTGAGCCCGGGCGACGAGCGCGTGCCGCACGCGTGGAAAGCCGGTCCGCAAACCGCGTTGCTGCGCCGTCAACTGGTGGCGATGCGGGCGGGCGGGGTGTACGCCCTCCATGTTCCGAAGGCGCCCTACCGCTGCCCGCCGGGGCCTTACGAGCGCGCCTGCGTGATCGCGGATTACCTGCGCCACGCCAACCCGCGCGCGAAGGTTCTGGTGCTCGATGCCAATCCGGAGATCCAGTCCAAGAAGGCGCTGTTCACCGCCGCCTTCGCAGAGTACAAGGGCCTGATCGAATACCGTCCGAACAGCGACCTGCGCGCGGTGGATGGCGCCACGCGCACCGCAGAGCTGGAGTTCGAGCGGATCGCTGCCGACGTGCTGAACGTGTTGCCGCCGATGCGCGCCGGCGATCTCGCCCGCCGCGCGGGACTGCCCTTGATCAACGAGCGCTGGGTGGACATCGACTGGCTCAGCTACGAGGCGCGCGGCGTGCCGGGCGTCCACGTACTCGGCGATGCGGTGTTTGCGGCACCGGGCATGCCGAAGTCCGGCCACATGGCCACCCAGCACGCCCGCGTCGCCGCTGCGGCCATCCTGCGCCTGCTGGCCGGCGAGGCGCCCGACCCGGCGCCGGTGGTGATGAACACCTGCTACAGCTTCGTCGACGCGCGCCGCGTCATCCATGTCGCCTCGGTCCATCCCTTCGATCCCGAGAAGCGCCAGCCCGTACCGGTTGCGGGCGCGGGCGGCGTCTCGGCGGTCGCGAGCGAAGCGGAAGGCGAAATCGCGTGGACCTGGGCGCGCAACACCTGGCGCGACATGCTGGGCTGAGGCTACCAGCCGAGTTCCAGCATCCAGGGCGTGTGCGCCTGCCCCAAGGCGTGGCGCACGTAGGGGACCATCGCTACCGGCAGGTCGTCGGGCGCAAACCAGCCGATCGCGTCGCATTTTTCCGGCTCGCAGATCTCGGGCTCGCCCATCCAGGCTGCGGCGCGCAGGAAGAAGTCGATGCGGTTGGAATCGGAACGGCGGTGCACGACGCCGAGCCAATCCAGCGCAGCCTCGTCGACGCTCAAGCCGGTTTCCTCACGCAGCTCACGCACGGCCGCGGCGCGCACCGATTCGCCCTCCTCCACGTGACCACCCGGCAGACTGTAGAGACCGTCGAAAAACCCGGTGCCGGCGCGCCGCATCAACAACACGCGTCCACCACGCTCGCACACGATGTGCACGCCGGTGGGAATCCCCTTCGCCTGCACGTCAGTGCTTGCCGGTGCTGCCGAACCCTCCCTCGCCCCGCTCGCTGGCGGCGAAGTCGTCCACGACGTTGAACCCGACCTGCAGCACGGGCACCACCACCAGTTGCGCGATGCGCTCCATCGGCTGGATCGTGAACACGTCGCGGCCCCGGTTCCACACCGACACGAAAACCTGCCCCTGATAATCCGAATCGATCAGTCCCACGAGATTGCCGAGCACGATTCCGTGCTTGTGGCCCAGCCCGGAACGCGGCAGCACCATGGCGGCGAGTCCGGGGTCGGCGAGGTGGATGGCGAGTCCGCTCGGCACCAGGGTCGTCTCCCCCGGGTGCAGCAGCACCGGCGCGTCGAGGCAGGCGCGCAGGTCCAGCCCCGCGGCGCCGGCACTGGCATAAGCAGGCGGATGGGTTTTCAGACGGGGATCGAGCAGCTTGACGTCGATGCGGTGCATGGCGGTTTCCGATGGGTCAGCGGGAATTCGAAGGCGGCAGCAGGGCGGCCAGATGGTCGACGATCTGTCGGGCGAGTTCGGTTTTGGGCGCACGTGGCAACGGGTGCTTGCCGCGATCGTCGTACAGCACGACGAGGTTGTCGTCGCCCCCGAGGCCGTCGCCGACCAGATTGCCCACGAGCAGCGGCAGCCGCTTGTTGCGCCGCTTGCCCTCCGCATAGGCATCCAGATCGCGGCTTTCGGCGGCAAAACCGACGCAGAACGGCGCATCCGGGCGCGCCGCGACCTCGGCGAGGATGTCGGGATTGGGCGTCAGGGAAAGGTGCAAGGTGTCGCCCGACTTCTTGATCTTGTGCTCCGCCGTCTGCGCCGGGCGGTAGTCCGCCACCGCGGCGACGGCGATGAAGACGTCAGTGCCCGGCAGGGCGTCCAGCACGGCGCCGCGCATCTCCAGCGCACTGCGCACATCGACGCGGCGAACACCCCTCGGCACCGGCAAGGCCACCGGGCCACTGACGAGCACGACCTCGGCGCCGGCCTGGGCACAGGCGCGGGCCAGCGCGTATCCCATCTTGCCGGAACTGCTGTTGGTGATGCCCCGCACCGGATCGATGGCCTCGAAGGTCGGCCCCGCCGTCAACACGACCCGGCGCCCCGCCAGCGTCTTCGCCACGAAGAAGGCCTCCAGGCCCTCGAGCAGCGCCTCCGGCTCTTCCATGCGCCCCATGCCGGTTTCCCCGCAAGCCTGGTCGCCAGCCGCCGGACCAAGCATCGTGACACCGTCGGCGACGGCCTGGCCGACGTTGCGCTGCGTGGCAGGGTGTTCCCACATCTGGCGGTTCATCGCGGGCGCCACCAGCAAGGGGCAATCGCGCGCAAGGCACAAGGTGGTCAGCAGGTCGTCGGCCCGGCCGCCAGCGATGCGGGCGATGAAGTCCGCCGATGCCGGCGCGACGAGCACCGCGTCGGCCTCACGGCCGAGGTCGATGTGCGCCATGTTGTTTGGCATGCGCGGGTCCCACAGGTCGCTCCACACCGGATTGCCCGACAGCGCCTGGAACGTGACCGCGCCGACGAAGCGCGCGCCCGCCTCGGTCAGCACGACGTGGACGTCCACACCGGCCTTGCCCAGCAGACGTACCAGTTCGGCCGCCTTGTAGGCGGCAACCCCACCGGTAACACCCAGCACTATCCTCTTGCCTTGGAGACTGGTCATGACATTCGCGTTAAACTGGAAAAATACAAAGGCATAATCAAAACTGGCGCGAAGATGGCGATCACCGACTGGCCCGAAGACGAACGCCCGCGAGAAAAGCTGCTGTCGCGCGGCGCCAATGCGCTTTCAGACGCCGAACTCCTTGCACTGTTTTTGCGCGTCGGCATCCGCGGCCGCACCGCGGTGGACCTCGCCCGCGACCTCATCGCCCGTTTCGGCACCCTCACCCGCCTCTGTTCCGCGACCTCATCCGAGTTCGCCGCCATCCCGGGCATGGGGCTGGCGAAGTATGCCCAACTGCAGGCGGTCATGGAACTCGCCCGGCGCGCCCTGTCCGAAACGCTCTGCGCCCGCGACCTGTTCGACTCACCCGAAGCGGTGCGCGACTGGCTGCGGCTGCGGCTCGGGCACCTCCCGCACGAAACCTTCTGCGTCCTGCTGCTCGATGCCCGCAACACCCTGATCGACGCGGTCGACCTGTTCCGCGGCACACTGACCCAAACCAGCGTTTACCCCCGCGAAGTGGTCAAGCTCGCGCTCGACCGCAATGCCGCAGCGGTGATCTTCGCCCACAACCACCCTTCTGGCGCCGCCGAACCCAGCAGCGCCGACGAGCAGCTGACCCGCCACCTGAAGGACGCCCTCGCCCTCGTCGATATCCGGGTACTCGATCACTTCGTCGTGCCGGCGCACGGCAAGCCGACCTCGTTCGCCGAGCGCGGGCTGATCTAGGCCCGTGCGGAGCGCGAGAAAACATCCGTGATTGGCCTTGCCTACGCCCCGTCGCATAGGGTATATTCCGGCGTTTTCGCAATCCGAATTCCCTGGAGCATCGTATGGCTCGCGTCTGCCAAGTGACCGGTAAAGCACCGATGGTGGGAAATCACGTTTCCCACGCCAACAACAAGACCAAGCGCCGCTTCCTTCCGAACCTGCAAAACCGCCGGTTCTGGAGCGAAGCCGAAAACCGCTGGATCCGCCTGCGCGTCTCCAACGCCGCGCTGCGCACCATCGACAAGAAGGGCATCGACGTCGTCGTTGCCGAGCTGCGCGCGCGCGGCGACAAGATCTGAGCGCCCAGGCGCTTAGGCAAGAACCACGCGGCTAGCGCCGCCGAAC
Organism: Azoarcus olearius; assembly: GCF_001682385.1. Lineage (NCBI taxonomy): Bacteria > Pseudomonadati > Pseudomonadota > Betaproteobacteria > Rhodocyclales > Zoogloeaceae > Azoarcus > Azoarcus olearius. The sequence continues at coordinate 1,306,156 of NZ_CP016210.1, read as the reverse complement.
TGAACGGAGATCGCCATGGCCAAGGGCATCCGCGAAAAGATCAAGCTGGAATCGACCGCCGGTACCGGTCACTTCTACACCACTTCCAAGAACAAGCGCACCACGCCGGAAAAGCTCGAGTTCAACAAGTACGACCCGGTTGCCCGCAAGCACGTGCCGTACAAGGAAGTGAAGCTGAAGTAATGCGGTTGCGGCCCAGGCCGCAGCCTGTACCGTCCGGCAGTTGTCGGACAAAGCACTTGCCATCGTCGCGAAGCGCTCGCCCAGCGAGCGCGGTGCTCCAGTAAGAACGCCTCTCCATCTCGTCACCCGGCTACGCTGCAGGCAGCCGCTGCGACGGGTGAACGCGGTAAAGCAAAAGGCCGCCGGGATTCCCGGCGGCCTTTTGCTTTACCTAGAGACCGACCTTCAGGCCATTCCCTTCGGGTCGCGCCTCCCTGGTGTCCGGCAATCAGGCTCGCTGGATGTTCGAAGCCTGCTTACCCTTCGGCCCCTGAGTGACCTCGAAGGAAACCTTTTCGCCTTCCTTCAGGGTCTTGAAGCCGTTCATGTTGATGGCCGAGAAGTGCGCGAACAGGTCTTCGCTGCCATCGTCAGGGGTAATGAAACCAAAACCCTTGGAGTCGTTGAACCACTTAACAGTGCCAGTTGCCATATTGCTCTAATCCTTCAAAGTTACTTGATACAAACCGACGATCCCCGTCGGCAGATGCCTCGTTGTCAAGTCAAGCATAACCAGCACTGCGGGCTCAGACCGCGACGCCAAAACGGCGCGCCCGGCCGCAACTAACAGAACCAGCGCATTACACCTTACACGACGCACGCGCTAGCTTTTACCCACTTGTCAGCACAGCGTCAACGTTTTCTTTGCCTTCCCCTTGCCATCACTGGCGTTCCCGCCGTCTGCGCGAAGCGCAAAATCCAATCCGAATTTCCGGGCTTTAAATGGCACGTTTCTGGCTAGATTGAAATCAACCGGAACGTCCTCATATCGGATTGGCGAGGTCGTTTTCCGGGACATCAGAGCGCTGAATTCCCCCTCCGGGAGGCGTGTTGCACTCTGCTTCGACTTGATTAGAATGGACCGCATGGCCACGCAGAAACAAGACGGATTCGTATTGGAAGCCAAGCGGACACGCACCCGTCCGCCCCCGTTGTACAAGGTGCTTCTGTTGAATGACGACTTCACTCCAATGGATTTCGTCATCGTCGTTCTGCAGAAATATTTCAGCATGGACCGCGAACGTGCCACGCGGGTCATGCTCCAAGTCCACAGAGAGGGCATGGGGGTATGCGGCGTCTTTCCCCGGGACATCGCATCGACCAAGGTGGAACAGGTCGTCTCCTTTGCTCGCCAGCATCAGCACCCACTGGCATGCGTGATGGAGGAAAACTGAATGATCGCGCAAGAGCTTGAAGTCAGCCTGCACATGGCCTTCGTCGAGGCGAGGCAAAAGCGACACGAGTTCATCACCGTGGAGCATCTGCTACTCGCCTTGCTCGACAATCCGTCGGCGGCCGAGGTACTGCGCGCTTGCGCTGCCAACCTCGATGAACTGCGCCGCGAACTGACCAACTTCATCAACGAGCACACCCCCAAGGTGGAAGGCAGCGAAGAGATCGATACGCAGCCCACCCTGGGATTCCAGCGCGTCATCCAGCGCGCGATCCTGCACGTGCAGTCGAGCGGCAAGAAGGAAGTCACCGGCGCCAACGTCCTTGTCGCGATCTTCGGCGAGAAGGACTCGCATGCCGTCTATTTCCTCCAGCGGCAGAACATTTCCCGCCTCGACGTGGTGAATTTCATCTCCCACGGCATCGCCAAGACGCCGCAGCAGGGCGGCGGCACGCAGGGCCGCGGGGCCGGCGAACAGGGTGAGCAGGGCGAACAGGAAGCCGAGGAAAAGCAGTCGGCCGGTGCGCTCGAGAACTACACCCAGAATCTCAACCAGCAGGCGTTGGTCGGCAAGATCGACCCGCTCATCGGCCGCGAGAAGGAAGTCGAGCGCGTCATCCAGACGCTGTGCCGCCGGCGCAAGAACAACCCGCTGCTGGTCGGCGAAGCGGGTGTCGGCAAGACCGCGATCGCGGAAGGCCTCGCGCGCCGCATCGTCGAAGGCCGCGTGCCGGAAATCCTGGAGAACGCCCAGGTCTATGCACTCGACATGGGCGCGCTGCTGGCCGGCACCAAGTACCGCGGCGACTTCGAGCAGCGCCTCAAGGCGGTGCTGAAGCAGCTCGTCGAAAACCAGGACGCCATCCTCTTCATCGACGAGATCCACACGCTGATCGGCGCGGGCGCCGCATCGGGCGGCACGCTTGATGCCTCCAACCTGCTCAAGCCGGCGCTGTCCTCCGGCCAGCTGAAGTGCATCGGCGCGACCACCTATAACGAGTATCGCCAGATCTTCGAGAAGGACCACGCGCTGTCGCGGCGCTTCCAGAAGGTCGACGTGACCGAGCCGTCGGTGTCCGAGACCGTCGAGATCCTCAAGGGGCTCAAGAGCCGCTTCGAGGAGCACCACGGCGTCAAGTACTCGGCCTCGGCGCTGTCGAGCGCGGCGGAACTGTCGGCCAAGTACATCAACGACCGTCACCTGCCCGACAAGGCGATCGACGTCATCGACGAGGCTGGCGCCGCGCAGCGCATCCTGCCGAAGTCCAAGCAGAAGAAGACCATCGGCAAGAACGAGATCGAGGAGATCGTCGCCAAGATCGCCCGCATCCCGCCGCGCACGGTGTCCAACGACGACAAGGCCGCGCTCAAGACGCTGGAACGCGACCTCAAGAACGTCGTGTTCGGCCAGAACGCAGCCATCGAGGCGCTCGCCAAGGCGATCAAGATGTCGCGCTCCGGCCTGGGCAACCCGGCCAAGCCGATCGGCTCCTTCCTGTTCTCCGGCCCCACCGGCGTCGGCAAGACCGAAGTCGCCCGCCAGCTCGCCTACACGCTGGGCATCGAACTGGTGCGCTTCGACATGTCGGAGTACATGGAGCGCCACGCGGTCAGCCGCCTGATCGGCGCGCCTCCGGGCTACGTCGGCTTCGACCAGGGCGGCCTGCTCACCGAGCAGATCACCAAGAAGCCGCATTGCGTGCTGCTGCTGGACGAAATCGAGAAGGCGCATCCGGACATCTACAACATCCTGCTGCAGGTCATGGACCACGGCACGCTGACCGACAACAACGGCCGGCAGGCGGACTTCCGCAACGTGATCATGATCATGACCACCAACGCCGGCGCCGAGACCATGCAGAAGTCGGTCATCGGTTTCTCGGCGAAGCGTGAGGCAGGCGACGAGATGTCGGAGATCAAGCGCATGTTCTCGCCGGAGTTCCGCAACCGCCTGGATGCGACGATCTCCTTCAAGGCGCTCGACAGCGAGATCATCCTGCGCGTGGTCGACAAGTTCCTGATGCAGCTCGAAGCCCAGTTGCACGAGAAGAAGGTCGAAGCCCACTTCAGCGACGAACTCAAGGCCTGGCTGGCCGAGCGTGGTTTCGATCCGCTGATGGGCGCCCGCCCGATGGCGCGCCTGATCCAGGACACCATCCGCTCTGCGCTGGCCGACGAGTTGCTGTTCGGCCGCCTGGCCAACGGCGGCAAGGTGACGATCGACATCGACGACGAGCAGAAGGTGAAGCTGACCTTCGACGAAACCGAAGTCGCGACGGTGTAAGCCGTCGGCTGGCTGCACGCCCGAAGGGCACGGTCGCAAGACCGTGCCCTTTTTCTTTGCTGGCCGCACGGCAGCGATAACCCCTTCATCGGCATGCTTATTGCAGGGCAGCTTGGCATTTCTCAAACCAAGCAGGAGATTTACATGCTGTTCGACCGCTATGAGCAACAAGGGCTGCTCTTCAACATGAACTTCAAGGAGGCCAGCACCACCGCCGGTAAGGCTGCCTACCGGGGCGAACTCGTCCTGGTCGAAGGCGAAGTCGGCGATGCCGCCGGTCGTCGCAAGCCGCCCACCGAAGTGATGCGCGGCGCTGTCCTGCTGTCCGACGGCGACAAGCTGGAGATGGCTGCCGGCATGCTGAACGACGTCAGCGAAGTGCCGCTGTTCTTCGAGAAGTACGGCGAAGACCTCGTCCCGGGCGCCAAGCTGCTGTTCTTCGTGGTCAACGTCGCCAAGCCGCTGTTCACCGAGTTCGGCGGCCAGACCTCTGCGCTGATCCCGCTGCAGGACGGCATGGTGTGGAACGAGCTGATCGACGAACTGAAGCTCGAAAAGGGCGACTTCAAGGGCCAGTCCGCCGCCGACAAGGTACTGACGGTCGCTGGCGCCTTCGCCGACTACAAGCCCAAGTACCCCACCGTGGGCTGGGACGAAGTCGTCGCCACCAAGACCAACGCCGTTCGCGAAGCGCGCGGTCCGGTCTGAGTCTTGTCGGGTTCAGCCTTGTCGGCTGTCCTACAACGGACGGCCGGCAGGCTGCAGTGTGGCCCAACGCATCCGGTATGATGCCGACGCCCGGCGCCGCCGGGCGCCCACCGTCCTCCCCGGAAACGCCAGGGTGCGCTTTCCGCAGCCCACCGGAGGCGGTCACTCATCACGGAGCCATCATGTCCCAGTCCATCCAGACCGCCGACCTCTGCGACGCCAACGAAGGCAAGGTCGCCGTCGTCGCCCCGATGTTCCGCAGCTTCGGCGGCCGCAGCGCCTTTGGTGGCGCCATCGCCACCCTCAAGCTGTTCGAAGACAACGCGCTGGTGCGCAAAACCCTCGAAACCCCGGGCAACGGCCGCGTGCTGGTGGTCGATGGCGGCGGCTCCATGCGCTGCGCGCTGGTCGGCGACCAGCTCGGCGAACTCGGCGTCAAGAACGGCTGGGCCGGCATCGTCGTCTATGGCTGCATCCGCGATTCCAAGGCGCTGTCCGGCATGGACATCGGCGTGTTCGCGCTTGGCACCCACCCGCTGAAGTCGATCAAACGCAACACCGGCGAAGCCGAACTGCCGGTCACTTTCGGCGGCGTCACCTTCGTGCCCGGCCACTACCTCTACGCCGACGAAGACGGCGTCATCGTCTCCGCCAGCGCGCTGCTGTAAACGCCGACGGGCGGCAGCCCTCCGGCCCCGCCCGCCAACTGGCCGCGCGGCGCCCGACAGCGGGCGCCCCGGCCTGCCCAACAACGCTCAGCCGCCCGCAGCCATCTTGCACTCGGCAGCAAAGCGGTCGGCATGCGCCTTGATGACCACGCCCACGGTCTTGTTGGTGGTCTGGCCCTGCGCATTCTTCGCCACCGCCCGCATGTAGATGTCCTGGACCGGATACTGGTTGGTGTTGAAGCGGAAGCTGCCGCGCACCGACTGGAAGTCCGCCGCTCGCAGCGCCTTGCGGAAGGCCGCCTTGTCCTCGATCTTGCCGCCGACCTTCTTGACCGCGCTGTCGATCAGCATCGCGGTGTCGTAGGCCTGCGCCGCGTACATCGTCGGGATGCGGCCGTAGGTCTTGATGTAGTCGGCGACGAAGCGCTTGTTGGCCGCGTTGTCGAGGTCGGCGGCCCACTGCGAGGCGTTGTAGAGCCCGGTGATCGACTCACCCACCGCCTTGATGGTGTCCTCGTCGGCAGAGAAGCCCGGCGCCAGCAGCGGGATGGTCTTGCTGAGGCCCGCGCCGTCGAACTGCTTGATGAAGTTCACGCCCATGCCGCCCGGCAGGAAGAAGAACACCGCATCCGGCTTTGCGACGCGGATGGTGGCGAGTTCCGCGGCGTAGTCGAGCTGGCCGAGCTTGGTGTAGATCTCCTCGACGATCTCGCCCTTGTAGAGATGCTTGAAGCCTTCCAGCGACTCGCGCCCGCCGGGATAGTTGGGCGCGATCATTGCCACCTTCTTGTAGCCCATGTCGCTGGCGAACTTGCCCATCGCCGCCGGGATGTCCTCGTTCTGCCAGGCGAGCGCGAAGAAGTTCGGGTCGCACTTGTCGGCGGCGTAGTCGCGCGGGCCGGTGTTGGTCGACAGATACACCGTGTCGGCCTGCAGGATACTCGGCAGCACCGGCAGCACCACGTTGGAGAACACCCCGCCGGTCACCAGATCCACCTTGTCGCGCTTCAGAAAGCGCTCCACCGTCTGGCGGCCGGTCTGCGGATTCTGCTGGTCGTCGACCACCTCCATCTTCACCGGCAGGCCGCCGAACTTGTCGCCGGAATGCTTGAGCGCCAGCAGGAAGCCGTCGCGCACCTCGGTGCCGAGCGCCGCGCCCGGGCCGGACAGCGTGGTCATGAAGCCGATCCTGATCTCGTCGGCGGCGTGCGCCGGGGCGCACAGCAGGCCAAGCGCCAGCAGGGCGGCGGCGGTACGGGTGAGCGTGCCTTTCATCGTGAATCTCCGTAAGGGGTTGGGGATGCGAAACGGCGGTTGGAAGCGGGCACGGCCGCGCACCTCGTGGGATGCGCGGTCCGTGCGGGAGGAAGGACCGGATGCACGGGCTCAGACGCCCATGTAGCGGTGCCACAGACTGCGGTCGGCAGCCAGTTCGGACGACGGCCCCGACCACACGACGCGGCCGCGTTCGAGGATCAGGTGGCGATCGGCAAGGCCGACCAGGCGATCGACGTACTTGTCGACCACCAGCGTCGTCTGCCCCTCGGCCTTCAACTGCGCGAGGCAGCGCCAGATCTCGTCGCGGATCACCGGCGCCAGGCCCTCGGTGGCCTCATCGAGGATCAGCAGCCGCGGGTTGGTCGATAGCGCACGGCCGATCGCCAGCATCTGCTGCTCGCCGCCGGAAAGCTGGTTGCCGAGGTTGTCGGCGCGCTCCTTCAGGCGCGGAAACAGCGCGTAGATGCGCTCCAGCGTCCAGCCGTCGCGCTGGTCGTTGCGGTTGTCGGCGAAGGCCACCAGATGCTCGCGCACGCTCAGGTTGGGAAAGCAGTGGCGGCCTTCCGGCACGATCGCCACACCCATGCGCGCGATCGCGTCCGGCCGCATGCCGGCGATCGACTTGCCGAGAAAGCGGATGTCGCCGCGGCTGGGCGCGAGCGTGCCGACGATGCTCTTGATCGTGGTGCTCTTGCCCATGCCGTTGCGGCCGAGCAGGCCGATGACCTCGCCCGGACGGATCTCGAAATCCAGCCCGAACAGCACCTGGCTGGCACCGTAGCCCGCCTGCAGGCCACTACAGGAAAGCAGCGCTTCGTGTTTCATGCCACCGCCTCCGAGCCGAGATAAACCGCCTGCACTTCAGGATGCGACTTGATCTGCTCGGCCGTGCCGCTGGCCAGCACCTTGCCGTACACCAGCACCGAGACACGGTCGGCGAGCCGGAACACCGCATCCATGTCGTGCTCGATCAGCAGGATCGCCATGTCGCGCCGCAGTTGCTGGATCAGCTCGACCATGCGCGCCGACTCGTCCGGCCCCATGCCGGCCATCGGCTCGTCGAGCAACAGCAGCTTGGGGTCGGCCGCCAGCGCCAGTGCCACGTCGAGCTGGCGCTGGGCGCCGTGCGGCAGGCTGCCGGCGATGCGGTCCAGCTCACCGCCGAGGCCGACGCGTGCCGCCAGCGCCGCGGCGCGCTCCGTGAGTTCCGCCTCGCCATCGCGGCGGCCGAGCGGCACAAAGCTGTTGCCGCGGTGCGACTGCACCGCCAGCATCAGGTTGCTGCGCACGCTCGCGCCCTTGAACAGGTTGGTGACCTGGAAGCAGCGCGACAGCCCGGCGCGCACCCGCTTGTGCGGCGGCATGCGGGTGAGGTCGACGCCGTCCAGCACGATGCTGCCGCCATCGGCCGGCAACATGCCGGAAATGAGATTGACCAGCGTGCTCTTGCCGGCGCCGTTGGGGCCGATCAGCGCATGTACCTCGTTGGGCGCAACCTCGATCGAAACCTCGTCGGTGGCGCGCAACCGGCCGAACTGCTTGACCAGACCGCGGGTGGAGAAAAGCGTCATGCCGACCTCCGCAGCAGATGGAAGAAGCCGACGCGGGCGGCGCCGGTGCCTGCAGCACGGCAGCGGCACAGCGCGCCGAGGCCATCCGGCGCAAACAGGATGATCGCGATCAGCAGCGCGCCGAGCGGCCAGTGCCAGTACTCGGTGCTCATGCGCAGCACCTCTTCCAGCGACACCCACACCGCCGCGCCGATCACCCCGCCCCAGCGATGCCCCAGCCCGCCGAGCACCACGATGACGATCAATACCGCCGACTGCGACCAGTGCATCGAGGACGGACTGATGAAGCTGTTCTGCGTCACCATCAGCGCGCCGCCCAGCCCCGCCACCGCCGCGGCGATGACGAAGGCCTGCAGCTTGAGCAGGAACACCGGATAGCCCAGCGCCAGCATGCGCGACTCGTTGTCGCGCACGCCGATCAGCGCCTGGCCGAAACGCGAGCCGATGGCGTGGTGGAAGAACAGGAAGCACAGCGCGCACACCGCCAGCACCACCCAGTACAGCGTGGCGTCATCGTCGGCGTTCAGCCCGAAGCCGAGCAGCGGGCGCGCCATCAGGTTGTAGCCGTCGTCGCCGCCATAGGCGCGCAGCGACACCGCCAGGTAGTACAGCATCTGCGCGAAGGCGAGCGTGATCATGATGAAGTACACCCCGCGGGTGCGCAGTGAAACTGCGCCCACCAGCAGCGCGGCCACCGCCGCCGCCAGCATCGCTCCGCCCCACAGCGCCCAGGCGTTGGTGATGCCCGCCTCGGTCATCGCCACTAGCGCATAGGCACCGACACCGACGAAGCCGGCGTGGCCAAGCGCCACCATGCCGCCGTAGCCCATCAGGAAGTTGAGGCTGGTCGCGATCAGCATCACGATCAGCATGCGCATCACGAAACCGGTGTAGTAATCGAGGCCGAAGTGAGGCGCCAGCGCGGGAAAGACCGCCAGCGCCGCCAGCAGCAGGCCGGGCGCCAGCCAGGCGTTGTTATGGCTGTTCATCTTCACCCCCTCGCCGGGAACAGGCCGCGCGGCTTGAAGCACAGGATCGCCGCCATCAGCACGTACATCGCGATGCCGGCCAGCGCCGGGCCGACGTCCGCGGCCAGCGCTGGCGGCATCACCGCGCGCAGGGCCGGCGGCACGAAGGCGCGGCCGGCGGTATCGACCAGCCCGACCAGCAGCGCCGCGACGAAGGCGCCGCGCACCGAGCCGATGCCGCCGATCACGATCACCACCAGCGCCGGAATCAGGATCGCCTCGCCCATGCCGATCTGCACCGCGGTGAGCGGCCCCATCAGCGCGCCGGCCACCCCGGCAAGTGCCGCGCCGAGCACGAACACCACGGTGAACACCGATTGCACCCGCACGCCCATCAGCTCGGCCATCGGCCGGTCGGAAGCGCCGGCCCGCACCAGCATGCCGAGTCGGGTGTGGTTCACCACCACGTACAGCAGCAGCGCCGCGGCGACGCCGGCCGCGAGGATCAGCAGCCGGTAGGAGGGATAAGGCAGCTCCGCCATCAGCTGCACCGGGCCCGAGAGCGCCGCCGGCGTCGGCGCCATGATGGGCGCGGCGCCCCACAGCCACTTCACCAGGTCGTCGGCCAGCAGGATCACGCCGAAGGTGGCGACCACCTGGTTGAGGTGGTTGCGGCGGTAGAGCCGACGCATCAGCACGGTTTCCATCAGTGCGCCGATCGCCACCGTCACCACTACCGCCGCCAGTACCGCGGCGATGAAGGAGTGGCTGTGCTCATGCACCGTGGCGGCAATGTAGGCGCCGAACATGAACAGCGTGCCGTGGGCAAGGTTCATCGTGTCCATCACGCCGAACACCAGCGTCAGCCCCGCGGCGAGCAGGAACAGCATCAGGCCGTAGCCAATGCCGTTGATCAGCTGTTCGATGACGAAAGTGCTATCCATGGCCGCCTCCCGCGCGGCGCGGCCGCGGCCCGGGGGGCAATGACGTACAGGGCGCAGCGGGCCGGCCAGGCGCGGCCGCCGCGTCGAAGTCGATTGCTTTCAAGACTCGTTCTCCCGCGCACGCCGGGTGCGCCCAAGGGGTGAAGGTGGCCGGATCGAAGCGTCCGGCTTGAGGACGATTCTTCGGGAATTCCACGGCAGGGACTATCCGGAATAGGCAGGCCGCGAAACGGCTTTTGTCCGAATCAGGCAAGCCCGGGAGCGCCGGCAGGCCCGTTTGCGCGGCGCAGCAGAAGCCGGGCGGCGACCGCACCGGGCGCCGCGGACGCAGCGCCGGACGCGGATGCACCACGCCGCCAATGACATCCGCACACCTTCGGCGAGCGCCGGCCGCGGCCCGCGCGCTGCGGCGCCGCGACTGCCAGGGCGGAAACCCGCTGCAAATTGCGGACAAGGCTTGCCAATCGCGGCTATTGCCGCCGCGCCTGGCCGAATAAATTTTGCTCCGCCGGCACACCCCGTCGTCCGCCGGCCGTACCTACCGGAGCCCCCCGATGACCGCGCTTTCCATGCGAGTCGCACAGATCGACGCCCTCACCCCGCTGATCCGCAGGCTGATCCTGCGCACCGCGGACGGCAGCGCCATTCCCGCCTATACCGCCGGCGCCCACGTCGAACTCCACGTCCCCGGCGAGCGTCCGCTGCGCCGTGCCTACTCGCTGGTGACCCCGGCCGACGGCGGCGACCGCGTCGAGATCGCGGTGCAGCTGGAAGCCCAGGGCAGCGGCGGCTCGCGCTGGGTGCACAGCCTGAGCGAAGGCGAGACGATCACCGTGTCGCCGCCGAAAAACCTCTTCCCATTGGAAGAAGCCGCCGAGGAATACCTGCTGCTCGCCGGCGGCATCGGCATCACCCCCATCCTGTGCATGGCACGCACGCTCGCCGCCGCCGGCAAGCGCTACGCCCTGCACTACGCCGCCCGCGACCCCGAGCGCGCCGCCTATTGCGCCGAGGTCGAGGCGCTGGAACACGCCCGTTGCTGGTTCGACGGCGGCGATCCCGCCAGGGGCATGCCGCTGGCCGAGGTCATCGGCGCCCCGGCCGCCGGCCGCCATCTCTATGTGTGCGGCCCCAAGGGCTTCATCGCCGCGGTGCTCGACACCGGCCGCAAGCTCGGCTGGGCGGACGCCAACCTGCACTGCGAACTCTTCACCGGCGCGCTGGATGAAGCCGGCGACCGCCCTTTTACCGTGGAGCTCACCACCAGCGGCATCACGCTGGAAGTGCCGGTGGGCAAGACGGTGATGGACGTGATGGAGGAAGCCGGACTCGACCCGATGTTCGACTGCCGCCGGGGCGAATGCGGCATCTGCACCGCCAAGGTGGTGGCAGGCGAAGCCGACCACCGCGACATCTGCCTGTCGGCGCGCGAGCGCTCGGAAGGCGGTTTCTGTACCTGCGTTTCACGTGCCCGGTCCGAACGGCTGGTGCTCGAACTTTGACAACCCGAGGAGAGCAGCAATGACTCTGTCCAACGAAGCGCTCGCCGCCCTGGTGCGCGCCGACAGCGTGCACAAGCGCGTCTATACCGACCCCGAGATCTTCGCCCTGGAGATGGAACGCATCTACGGCCAGGCCTGGATCTACGTCGGCCACGAAAGCCAGGTGAAGAAGACCGGCGATTACCACACCACCCGCATCGGCGATCAGGACGTCATCATGGTCCGCGCCGCCGACGGCAAGGTGCACGTGGTGTACAACCGCTGCCCGCACAAGGGCGCCAAGGTGGTGGCCGAGGGCGACGGCTGTACCGGCAAGTTCTTCCGCTGCCCCTACCACGCGTGGACCTTCAAGCTGGACGGTTCGCATCTGTCGCTGCCGCTGAAGAACGGCCTGGAAGGCACCTGCTACGACCCCGCCAACCCCGACTTCTCGATGAAGGCGGTGGCCCGCGTCGACAGCTACCGCGGCTTCGTCTTCGCCAGCCAGTCGGCCGAAGGCCCGGACCTCAAGACCTTCCTCGGCGGCGTCGCCTCCTCCATCGACAACCTGTGCGAGCGCTCGCCGGTGGGCGAGGTGGAAGTGGCCGGCGGCACCTTCCGCGTCATGCAGAAATCGAACTGGAAGGTGTTCTACGAGAACCTGCACGACACCATGCACGCCCGCGTCACCCATGAATCCTCCTTCGTCGCCGCGCGCGAGGAAGCGGCGGCGCTGGGCGAGATGCCCTTCGAGCTGCTGATCATGGACGGCAACGGCGAGCCCTACGAGTTCTGGGAAAAGCTGGAGCTGCGCGCCTACCACAACGGCCACGGCTACATGGAAGGCATCTTCGACCCCACCGCCGCCACGCGCGACCCGGTCTCGCGCGACCACTTCGCGGTGCTTTCTGACGCCTACGGCGAAGACAAGGCCCGCCAGATCCTCGGCATGAACCGCCACAACACCATCATCTACGGCAGCGGCTCGCCACACACCGTGTTCCAGCAGTTCCGCGTGATCCGCCCGGTGAGCGTGGACCGCACCATGATCGAGATCCAGACCTTCCGCCTGAAGGGCGCGCCGGACGCGGTGTTCGACCGCGCGCTGACCTACGCCAACCTGATCAACTCGCCGTCCTCCAACGTCATGCCGGACGACGTCGAGGTGTACAAGCGCTGCCAGGAAGGCAACCAGACCCGCGGCGGCGACTGGGTGAGCCTGCACCGCTACCTCGGCACCGACCAGGAAACGCCGGACGGCATGGTGTCCACCAACGGCACCAGCGAACTGCCGATGCGCAACCAGTTCGCCGCCTGGAAGCAGTACATGCTGAACCCCGCCCCCACCCGCCAACGCCAAGCCCAGGAAAAGGAGGCCGACCGTGCAACTGCTTGATCGTACTTTCGACGTCTCCACCGTGCCGGTGTCCGGCGCCAGCCTGTCCGCCGAGGCCGTCCGCCGCGTGGAGCAGTTCCTCTTCCACGAAGCCCGCCTGCTGGACGAACGCCGCTTTGCCGAATGGCTGGCGCTGTGGACCGAGGACGGCCGCTACTGGGTGCCGCGCTTCCACGACCAGGCCAACCCCTTTGAGCAGATCTCACTGTTCTGGGAAGACAAGATGCTGCGCGAAGTGCGCGTCCGCCGCGTCGAGAACGCCCGCAACTGGTCGCAGCAGCCGCTCACCCGCAGCGCCCACCTGGTCGGCAACATCACCATCGAAGGCCTGGACGCTGCCGGCCACCTGATCGTGCGCTCCACGCTGCAACTCACCGAATGGCGCATCGACCAGCGCCAGCTCGCCGGCGCGGTGTTCCACAAGCTGGCGGCCACCGAGGACGGCGGCTGGAAGATCGTGCTGAAGCGGGTGAACCTGGTGAACTGCGACGACGTGTTCGCCAACCTGGAGGTGTTCATCTAGATGCGCGCGTCCGCACGGCCGCCCGAAGGAAAGCGCGCCCCTCCCCTGGGGAGGGTGGAGCAGGGGTTTCGCGGAGCCCCGCTCCGCGCCTGCGTAACGAGCCGGCTGTGCAAAGCCGACGCTCCGGCGCGCCTGGACGGGAGGGCAGAAAAATGACAACGCCGGTTGTCGTCGCCCTGCACTACCAGAACGACCAGCTGCACCCCGAGGGCCGCATCCGTGTGGGCCTCGCCGAGGACGACCCGGCGCGCGCCCGCCTGATCGCCGCCGCCGGGCGGCTGCTGGCGGGCGCCCGCGCACGCGGCTGGCCCATCATCCACGTGCGCATGGCCTTCCGCCCCGACTACGCCGACCTCGCCCGCAACACGCCGATCTTCCGAAAGACGGCGGAGATCGGCGCGGTGCGCGACGGCCACTGGGGTTCCGAATTCTTCGCCGAACTCGCGCCGCTGGACAGCCCGCGCGAGTTCGCCTTCAAGCACAACCGCATCAGCGCCTTCTACGGCACCGAGCTGGAAGCGCTGCTGCGGTTGCTGGACGCAAAGCAGCTGGTGATCGCCGGCATCGCCACCCACTCGGTGGTGGAGAGCACGGTGCGCGACGCCGCCGACCGCGGCTACGACGTCACCGTGGCGGCGGATGCCTGCGCCGCCGCCGGCGCCGCCCACGACAACGCGCTCGCCAGCATGCGGCTGATCGCCGAGGTCGGCGACGTCGACAGCGCCTTCGCCGCCCTCGCCCCCAAAGGACACGCATGAGCACAACCGAAACCCCGCGCCTGGCCGGCAAGGTCGCCATCGTCACCGGCGCCACCCAGGGCCTGGGCGCCGACATCGCCCGCGTGCTCGCCGGCTCGGGCGCCACCGTCTACATCGTCGGCCGCGGCCGTGACGCCGGCGAGGCGGTCGCCGCCGGCATCGGCAGCCCGGCCCGCTACCTGGAAGCCGACATCACCGACGACGACGCCATCGAGCGCTGCATCCGCACCGTGATCGACGACTGCGGCCGTCTGGATTTGCTGGTGAACAACGCCTGCAGCTACAACGACCGCGGCCTGGCTTCATCGCGGGCCGAATGGCTGGCGACGCTGAATGTGAACCTGGTGTCCGGCGCGATCTTCACGCAGAAGGCCGCCGAGGTGATGCGGCCCGGCGGCGTGGTGATCAACCTCGGCAGCACCGGCGGCAAGTTCGGCGCCGACGGTCGCGCGGTCTATCCCGCGTCCAAGGCGGCGATCATCCAGATCACCAAGAACTTCGCGGTCAGCCTGGCGCCGCTCGGCATCCGCGTGGTGTCGGTGTCGCCGGCGTGGACCTGGTCGCCGTCGGTGGAGAGCATGACCGGCGGCGACATCGCCAAGGCCGACGCGGTCGGCGCCCATTTCCATCCGCTGGGCCGCGTGGGCCGCGGCGAGGAGGTCGGGCGGGCGATCGCGTTCGCGGCGAGTGCGGATGCGTCGTGGATCACGGGGATCGACATTCCGGTGGATGGCGGGTTCTCCATCCTCGGGCCGGATCAGGGACGGTCGCCGCGGGAGTGGTTTGCGAGGTTGCAGCCGGAAGGGTGAGCTGGGGCACTAGGCCCGACAATCACCTCGTCGCGGCGGCGGCCGGTTTTGTCCCTCCCCCTTCAAGGGGGGCGGAGCCGGGGTTTCGGCAAGCATGCTTGCCGCCGGTGTAGCGGCGAGGCGAAGCCGAGACTCCCGGTTAGGAGGGGGATGGGGCTGGATTCGCGCGGGCAATACCCATCCCCACCCCAGCCCGGGAGTCTTCGCTTCGCTCCGCCGCTCCGGCGGCGCAGAGCAATGCTCTGCAAAACCCCGCCTACGCCCCCTTGAAGGGGAGGGAGCACATCACCCCAGCCCGGTAGCCGGTGCTGGGAGACACCGTCGTTCGGCCGGCGGCGAGCGATGCTCGCCGAAACCCCGCCCTCACCCCCTTGAAGGGGAGGGAGCAAGAGCCCCTACCCCTTCACCAACGCATTCGCCACATGAAACCCCGACGCCCCCGACAACCCCGGCCCCGGATGCGTCGAGGCACCGATGTGGTACAGCCCCTTCACCGGCGTGGCGTGGTTCTTCACCCCGCGCAGCGGCCGCCAGAACAGATACTGGTCGATCGCGCACTCGCCCGAGTACGGGTCACCACCCACCAGGTTGATGTTGAGCCGCTCCAGGTCTGCCGGCGAGATCACCTTGCGGCCGATGATGCTGGCTTTCAGATTCGGCACATGCGCGGCGATCCGTTCGATCGCGCGGTCGGCGTAGCGCTCACGCACGTCCTCCGTCCAGCTGCCGTCGGCGGGCGCGGCGATTTCGCCAGCGGCGTCGCCGCGCACGGTGCGCGGGCATTCCGGCAGCTGCACCCACATCACCCAGCCGCCGGCCGGCGCGCGTGAGGGATCGACCGCGCAGGGCTGGGCCACGCAGATGGTGCCTTCGGCCGGCAGCAGGCCGCGCTCGGCCTCATTCACCGCGCGGGACACGCCGTCCAGGCCGCTGGTCAGGTGCAGGTAGATCACCTCGCGCAGCTTGGGGTCGGCCCATTGCGGCGGCTCGGACAGCGCCAGGTGGATCTGCATGTTGCCCTTGCCGTAGCGGTACTGCGCGGCCTGGCTGCGCAGCGGTTCCGGACTATGGGCGGCGGGCAGCAGGCGGCCGTAGAGCTGGGTGGGGGTGACGTTGCAGATGACCTGCTTCGCCTCGAACACGCGGCCGTCGCCGGTGCGCACGCCGCGCGCCTTGCCGCCTTCGACCAGGATCTCGGCAACGTCGGCACCGGTTTCGAAGCGGCCCCCGGCGCCTTCGACCACCGCGCGGAAGGCATCCACGGTGCGTGCGTTGCCACCCTTCACCAGCGGCAGGCCGACGGCCTCCAGCGTGAACGCGATCACCTGCGCCATCAGCGCCGACATCGCACTTTCCGGCCCGAGGCCGGTGTGCAGCACCCAGGGCGCCAGCATCGCGCGCACCAGGTCGGACTTGAGCTGGGTCTCCATCCAGGCGCGGCAGCTTTGCATCGCGGGGCCGAAGAAGCCGACGGTGTCGTGCGTGCCCTGCTTCCACAAGCGGCCGAGCATGGTCTTGGCGACGCCGGCGCTCCACAGTTCGTTGCCGAGCAGCGCGAAGATCAGTTGCGCGTTCTGCTCGACGAAGGCCATGCCGGCGCCGTAGGCATCGCCGTCGCCGGGGGCGAGCGCGTTCATCATCGCGATGTTGGCGGCACGGTCGCGGCCAAGGATCAGCGAGCGGCCGTCGGGCAGCAGCACGCCGGTGGGAGTGGCGTTGTTGCCGTAATCCAAGCCGTTGGCGTGCAGCGCGTCCTTCAGTTCGGCGTAGCCGGGCGAGGTGACGAACAGCGGATGGGCGGTGGACATCGTGTCGTGCAGGTAGCCGGGCGCGGTGAGCTGCTCGCTGCGGATGCAGCCGCCAAGCACCGCCTCGCGCTCCAGCACCAGCACCTTCTTGCCGCGCCTGGACATGACGCCGGCGCACACCAGCGAGTTGATGCCGCTGCCGACGATGATTGCGTCGTAGCCGCTCATCGCGTGACTCCCGGCTGGCGCAGCGGGTTGGAGGCTAGGCAGGGCATGGCGTGCGCGGTCATGGCGACGGGCTCCGGAGCAGTAAGGGATGGCCCCAGCGTGCCGCCGCGCCACCACCCGCGCTAGCCGAAACCCGCAGTGCTGCTATCCGCTTTCGGCAGCACGCGGGGCGGTGTTCCAGGCCCGGCTCAGTGGCGCGCCGCGCCGGTGTCGCGCGGCAGTTCGCCGAAGCGTTCGCGGTAGTAGGCGGAGAAGCGGCCGAGGTGGCCGAAGCCGTATTCGAGCGCGACCTCGGTGACGCTGGCGAAGGGGTCGGCCAGCAGGCGTGCGCGCGCCGCATCCAGCCTTACATGCCGCAGCAGCACCATTGGCGCCACGCCACGGTAGCGGTGACACAGGATGTTGAGCGTGCGCGCACTGACGCCGGCCGCCTTGGCAAGGTCGGCGAGCGAAATCGGCGCGAACAGCCGGCTGCGCATGTAGTCCTCCACCGCGTCCAGCTTGCGCTCGGCCAGCCGCGACGATGCCGTCAACTCGATCACCGCCTCGGCCGGCCCCGCGTCGTCGTCCAGGTCGCGCCCGACGGCAGCAGGCTGATGCGCGAGCAGGAACAAGGCCACCGTCTGCTCGAACTGATTGAGCCAGCCGGGGTGCAGGCCGGCTTCGCCCGGCGCGGGCAGCAGGTTCAGCAGTTGCTGCACCAGCGCGCGCCACTGCAGGTTGAACCCGCGCTCGATCACGAAGGCAGGTTCCAGGCCGACGCCGCAATCACTCGCGTCGTCCGGGCAGCGGCTACGTATACAGGTATGGCAGGACACCTGTCGCAGCAGCTCGAACGGCACCTTCAGCAGCAGCTGCTCGCAGCCAGGCTGCCACACCAGACGGATCTGCCGGCGCGGCGCCACCACCGCGGCTTCGCCCTGCGCCACCGTGAGCCGCACCCCGTCGCATTCGATCTCCGCCGCACCACGAAGGGGCATCTGCACCAGCGCGAAGTCCTTGAACGGTTCGGGCCGCACCTCTACCTCGGCACCGTAGCGCAGCGCCAGCAGGCTCATGCGATTGACGTCGGCGCGGAACAGCGCGGTATCGACGCTGCCGCGCCGCCATTCCAGATCGTGCTCCGAAAGCTCCCGGCTGAGCTGGGCATGTGAAGTCACCGCCGAGCGGGACTGGAACACGCAGTTGCGATAGACCTTGGACAGGTCCAGGTTCGCCGAAGGATGCATGTGCGCCTCTCTGTGGCTACGCCCTTTCCGCGCGGCGGTTCTACCGCGAGGCAAAAGGTGCGCTTATTTATTTATAAGTAAAACTTACACTTCTATACCTTCCTTCCGCAATCGATTTAGCGACCCGGAAAGACCACGCCGCCTTTCCAAGCAAGCACCGCACCATCCACCTTTGGACCTATTCCAGGAACGCCGCCGGCCCCTGACCTGTGCGGCGCAACAGCCCGTACCCCACTTTTCGTTTCACAACGCTGATTTGCATTTTGTATCGTGGAACGACTTTTTCAAAACGATGATTTTACGGAAGAAAATTTTTTCTTATATCTTATATAAGACATATTGCTGCTACGCAGGATGGTCCCTATACTGCCCTTCAACCGACGCAGCTTTCTCCCTCGAAGCGATGTCGGCAGTGCAGTCGAAGGTCGCCGGGGCTCACCACCCGGCGACGCAGGTTGAAACCGAATAGCCACTTCTCAAAAGGACGCATCATGACCCTGACCCGCGAACAGCAAATCGCCGCCCTGGAAAAGGATTGGGCCGAAAACCCCCGTTGGAAAGGCATCAAGCGCGGCTACTCCGCCGCCGACGTGGTGCGCCTGCGTGGCTCCCTGCCGATCGAATACACGCTGGCCAAGCGCGGCGCGGAAACCCTGTGGGCCAAGGTCAACGGCGGCGCCAAGAAGGGCTATGTGAACGCCTTCGGCGCGATCACCGCCGGTCAGGCGATGCAGCAGGCCAAGGCCGGCCTCGAGGCCGTGTATCTGTCCGGCTGGCAGGTCGCCGCCGACGGCAACACCTCCGAAACCATGTACCCGGACCAGTCGCTGTACGCCTACGACTCGGTGCCGACCATGGTTCGCCGCATCAACAACACCTTCAAGCGCGCTGACGAAATCCAGTGGTCGCGTGGCATCGAGCCGGGCTCCAAGGAATTCATCGACTACTTCCTGCCCATCGTGGCGGACGCTGAAGCCGGTTTCGGCGGCGTGCTGAACGCCTTCGAACTGATGAAGAACATGATCGCCGCCGGCGCCGCCGGGGTGCACTTCGAAGACCAGCTGGCCGCCGTGAAGAAGTGTGGCCACATGGGCGGCAAGGTGCTGGTGCCGACCCAGGAAGCGATCGAGAAGCTGATCTCGGCCCGTTTCGCCGCCGACGTGATGGGTGTCTCCACCCTGATCCTGGCCCGTACCGACGCGGAAGCCGCCAACCTGATCACCTCCGACCACGACGCCAACGACAAGCCCTTCCTGACCGGCGAGCGCACGCAAGAAGGCTTCTACCGCGTCAAGAACGGTCTGGAACAGGCCATCTCCCGCGGTGTCGCCTACGCCCCGTACGCCGACCTGGTGTGGTGCGAAACCGGCACGCCGGACCTCGGCTTCGCCCGTGAATTCGCGCAGGCCGTGCATGCCGCCTGCCCGGGCAAGCTGCTGTCCTACAACTGCTCGCCGTCCTTCAACTGGAAGAAGAACCTCGACGACGCCACCATCGCCAAGTTCCAGGACGAGCTGTCCGCTCTGGGCTACAAGTACCAGTTCATCACCCTGGCCGGCATCCACGTCAATTGGTACAACACCTTCAAGTTCGCCCACGCCTACGCTCGTGGCGAAGGCATGAAGCACTACGTGGAAATGGTTCAGGAGCCGGAATTCGCCGCTCGCGAACAGGGCTACACCTTCGTGTCGCACCAGCAGGAAGTGGGCGCCGGCTACTTCGACGACGTCACCACCGTGATCCAGGGCGGTTCGTCCTCGGTGAAGGCGCTGACCGGTTCGACCGAAGAAGAGCAGTTCCACTAAGACACGCAGCACAACAATTTGCGGCAATTGGAGCGCCTCCCCGCGCTCCAGTCCTTTCGGCCCTCGCCTTCACTGGCGAGGGCTTTTTTGCGTCCGGCCGCCGGGTCGCAACAGTGCTGCCGCCCACGCAGCCGCATGGTCCGCACGCGCACTGGTCGGACCGGTTTGACCAGCCCACGTCCGCCCCGGATAATCCGTCGATCTCGCGGGAGAGCGAGGCCCTGCGCCCAGCGCGCCGGCCTCCGCCGAAGGCGCAAACTCCCATAATCGCTCAGGCACACCGAACCGCGAGAAACCGTTAGCCGTCTGGAGAGCGATCGGGCGCTGAACCCTCAGCGTCTGCGATCCACCGAAGGGGCAGGCGCCGCAAGGGCGCTGAAACTCTCAGGTAACAGGACAGGGGGAGAGGCATAACAGCGCAACAGGCTGCCGCAGCTGCGGCCGACCTGGCTGCGCCCGGCCTTTTCGAGGAAGCCCTGTCATGTGTTCATCCCTTTGCCGCCCGGTCGGCAGTTCCCGCCCATGTTCCCGCGCCGCCGCGCCCATCCTGCGGGGAGTGGCCTCATGCTGACCACCATCTACCTCATCGCGATCACCGCCGAAGCGATGTCCGGCGCGCTCGCCGCGGGCCGCCGCAGCATGGACATCTTCGGCGTCGCGGTCATCGCCTTCGTCACCGCGCTCGGCGGCGGCACCATCCGCGACATGATTCTCGGCCACTTCCCGATTGGCTGGACGCAACATCCGGAGTACGTCTATCTGGTGATCTCCGCCGGCCTGCTCACCACGCTGGTGGCGCGCTACATGCACCATCTGAAGACCGTGTTCCTGGTGCTCGACGCAATGGGCCTGATCGCCTTCTCGCTGATCGGCTGCGGCGTCGCGCTGGAGATGGGCTACGCCACGCCGGTGGTGATCATGTCCGGCATGATCACCGGCATCTTCGGCGGCATCCTGCGCGACGTGCTGTGCAACCAGGTGCCGGTGGTGTTCCGCCACGAGTTGTACGCCAGCGTGTCGCTCGCGGTGTGCGCGCTCTACCTCGCGCTGCACCACTTCGCCGTGCCCGAGCAGATCAACATCGCCGCGAGCTTCGCCGCCGGCCTCACGCTGCGGCTGCTGGCCATCTGGCGCGGCTGGCGGCTGCCGACGTTTTCGTACCGGGAGCGCTGGGAGTAAGGACCTGCGCCCTCTCCTCCGAGAGGGAGGAGCAAACCCCGTCCGCCTGCTATCCTTGCGC
This sequence comes from Azoarcus olearius, assembly GCF_001682385.1. Lineage (NCBI taxonomy): Bacteria > Pseudomonadati > Pseudomonadota > Betaproteobacteria > Rhodocyclales > Zoogloeaceae > Azoarcus > Azoarcus olearius. The sequence goes on along the minus strand of NZ_CP016210.1, from coordinate 1,285,122 downwards.
CCGATCCGAACCCGGCTGCACCAGGCACCACATGACGAGCAAGACCTACGACGAATCCTCCTTCCGCGTCCTCAAGGGACTGGAGCCGGTGCGCGAGCGCCCCGGCATGTACACCCGCACCGACTCGCCGGCGCACATCATCCAGGAGGTGATCGACAACGCCGCCGACGAGGCGCTCGGCGGCTTCGCGAAGAAGATCCACGTCACCCTGCACCTCGACGGCTCGGTCACCGTGGCCGACGACGGCCGCGGCATTCCGGTCGGCCTGCATCCCGAGGAAGGGGTGCCGGTGGTGGTGCTCGCCTACACCCGGCTGCACGCCGGCGGCAAGTTCGACAAGCGCGAAGGCAACGGCGCCTACGCCTTCTCCGGCGGCCTGCACGGCGTCGGTGTGGCGGTGACGAATGCGCTCTCCACCCGTGTCGAGGTCGAGGTCAAGCGCGACGGCAAGATCCACCGCATCGACTTCAGCGACGGCGGCGAGAACATCGGTGCGGTGCGCATCGAAGGCGATTGCGGCCGCCAGACCGGCACCCGGGTGCGGGTCTGGCCCGATCCGAAGTACTTCGAGGCGCCGCGCGTGCCGATGAACGAACTCGAACGCCTGCTGCGCAGCAAGGCCGTGCTGCTGTCCGGCGTGTCGGTCCGGCTGGATATCGAGCAGGCGGCCGGTCCGGCGCTGACCAAGACCTGGAGCTACCCGGAAGGCCTCGCCGGCTACCTCAAGGAGCTTGCCGGAGACGTCGAGCCCGTGGCGCCGATCTTCACCGCCGAAAAGTACGCCGGCAAGGACGACGCCAGCTTCGCCCCCGGCGAAGGCGCGGCCTGGGCGCTGGCCTGGTTCGAATCGGCGGTGCCGAGCGAATCCTATGTGAACCTGATTCCCACGGTGAATGGCGGCACCCACGAGTCCGGCCTGCGCGCCGGCGTGTTCGAGGCGGTGAAGTCCTTCATCGAGCACCACACGCTGCTGCCGCGCGGCGTCAAGCTGCAGCAGGAAGACGTCTGCGGCCGCATGAGCTTCCTGCTCTCGGCCCGCCTGCTCGATCCCCAGTTCCAGGGGCAGGTGAAGGAAAAACTCAACTCGCGCGAGGCGGTGAAGCTGGTTTCCACCCAGTTGCGCGACCCGTTCGAAATCTGGCTCAACAACCACGTCGAGGCCGGCAAGGCCATCGCCGAACTGTCGATCAAGCAGGCGCTGGCGCGGCAGAAGAACGCGCAGAAGGTCGAGAAGAAAAAGACCTCCGGCGTCGCGGTGCTGCCCGGCAAGCTGTCCGACTGCGAATCCGAGGACATCGCCGAGAACGAGCTCTTCCTGGTCGAGGGCGACTCCGCCGGCGGCTCCGCCAAGATGGCGCGCAACAAGGAGACCCAGGCCATCCTGCCGCTGCGCGGCAAGGTGCAGAACGCCTGGGAGATCGACCCCGACCGCCTGCTCGCCAACGCCGAGATCCACGACATCGCGGTGGCGCTCGGTGTCGATGCCCACCGCGCCGACAGCAGCCCGGACCTCTCCGGCCTGCGCTACGGCAAGATCGTCATCATGTCCGACGCCGACGTCGACGGCTCGCACATCCAGACCCTGCTGCTCACGCTGTTCTTCCGCCATTTCCCCAAACTCATCGAGAACGGCCACATCTACGTCGCGCAGCCGCCGCTGTACCGGGTGGACGTGCCGGCGCAGGGCAAGAAGCGCCCGGCGCGCCGCCTCTATGCGCTGGACGACGGCGAACTCGCAGCGATCCGCGACCGCCTCGCGCAGGAAGGCTTCAAGCCGGACGCGATCGAGATCGGCCGCTTCAAGGGCCTGGGCGAGATGAACCCCGACCAGCTGCGCGAAACCACCATGGACCCCGCCACCCGCCGCGTGCTGCCGGTGCAGGTGCGCGCGGAAGCCATCGAGCAGACGCTGAAGATGTTCACGCTGCTGATGGGCAAGGGCGAAGCGTCCGGCCGGCGCGCGTGGATGGAAGAAAAGGGCGATACCGTCGAAGCCGACGTCTGACCGGCGCGGTCACGCGCCGCCACAGGGCGGCGCTTGCCGGCGATCGGGCGCTTTCCTATAACGGCAGCAGCCCCTCGCCCTCGGCCGCCTGCCATGACGGACCCCACGCCGCTTTCCCCTCGTAGCCCGCGCGCGGTACTGATCGACCTCGCCGGCGTGCTCTACGTGGGGACCTCCGCCATCCCGGGCTCGGTGGCCGCGCTGCAGCGCCTGCGCGCGGCCGGCCTGCCGCTGCGCTTTCTGACCAACAGCACGCGCATGCCGCGCGAGCCGATCGCCGCCCGGTTGCGCGCGATGGGCTTCACGCTGCAGGCCGATGAAATCCAGACCGCCGCCCACGCCGCCCTCAACCTGGTGCGGCGCCGCGGGCTGCATCCGCGCTACCTGGTTCATCCCGACTTGCGCGACGAAGTCGGCCCCGACGCCGAGCGCCCCGACGCGGTGGTGATGGGCGACATGGGCCCCTTCCTCGATTACGCGCAGCTCAACGCCGCGTTCCGCCTGCTGATGGATGGCCATCCGCTGATCGCGATGGCGCGCAACCGCTACTTCATGGATGCGGACGGCCTGTCGCTGGACATGGGCGCCTTCGTGACCGGGCTGGAGTTCTGCAGCGGCACCCGCGCCGAGATCGTCGGCAAGCCGGCCCCGGGCTTCTTCCACGACGCAGTCGCCGAACTCGGCGTGAAACCGGAGGACACGGTGCTGATCGGCGATGACCTCCATGACGACGTCGGCGCCGCGCGCGCCGCCGGGCTGCGCGCGGTGCTGGTCCGCACCGGCAAGTTCCGGGCGGGTGACGACGCCCACCCGCAGGTGCGCCCCGATCTCGTCGCCGACGACTTCTCCGCCGCGGTGGACCACCTGCTCGCCCACGGCTGAAGCGGAACGCCAACCACGCTGCCCCGGCGGAATGCTCCTTGCTTTACCGGGCGGATCAGCTTTCCGGACTTTGCGCCATGGCCCGCCCCACGCCCAAGGAAAACCTCGTCGATTTCGGCCCGTTGCCGGCCCACGTCAATGCGCTGCTGCAGGAAGGCGTCGGCTGTCATCGCAGCGACCCGCCGCGCGCCCGCGCGCTGTTCCGCCACGCCATCGAGATTTCGCCCGGCGCCCTGCCCGCCTACCGCTGCCTGCTCAAGCTGCAGAACCAGCAGCGCGAGTTCGACGAGGCCCTGTCGGTGGCGATGGAGGGCCTGGCCGAAGCCGCGCATCAGGCGCGCGTCAACCAGGACTGGCGCGATTGGACGCTGGCCGAGGTGGGCGACGACAAGCGCCGCACCGTGCCGCAACGCTTCCTGCTGCTGTTCCTGAAGGCGATGGCCTTCATCGAACTGCGCCGCGGCAACAACGACATCTCGCGCAATCTCGTCGCCAAGCTCAAGGAACTCGACCCCGAGGACGGCTGCGGCCATTCGGTGATCTCCGCGATGCTCGACGACGTGGATGATGACGCCGAGACCGAAACCGACTGAGCTTCGCCGCTGATGCCACCGCTCCCGGCGCGGTGGCAAAGCCGACAAGCCCGGCATGCGCGTCGCATCTCCGACGGCATGCGGCCCTGCGTGCGCTCGCGGAACGGCGCGCGAACGGGGTAAGATCGGCGCCTTCCGCGCGCCCGCCGGCTCCCGCCGCGCCCGCGCGCCAGCCTCTGCAATCCGGTTCCGACTCCCCATGAGCAACGACACTCCCGACCTGTTCGGCGAAAACGCCGCCGCGCCTGCGGCGCCCGAGCCCGCCGCGGCGACCGCGGCGGCCGCAGCCGCCCCGCCCGCCGATACGCCTCCGCCCCCGCCCGCGCCGCCGGTGCTGATGCCCGGCAGCGACGGCGCACTGCCGCTCGACCTCTACGCCGAGCGCGCCTACCTCGCCTACGCGATGAGCGTGGTGAAGTCGCGCGCCCTGCCGCAGGTGGAAGACGGCATGAAGCCGGTGCAGCGCCGCATCCTCTACGCGATGAACGAGATGCGCCTCAACGCCACCGCCAAGCACGTGAAATCCGCGCGCGTGGTCGGCGACGTGATTGGCAAGTACCACCCGCATGGTGATTCCAGCGTGTACGACGCGATGGTGCGGGTGGCGCAGGACTTCTCGCTGCGCTATCCGCTAGTCGACGGCCAGGGCAACTTCGGCTCGCGCGACGGCGACTCCGCCGCAGCGATGCGTTACACCGAATGCCGGCTGACGCCGATCGCCGAACTGCTGCTGTCGGAGATCGACCGCGGCACGGTGGACTTCGTCCCCAACTACGACGGCGCCTTCGAAGAGCCGCAGCTGCTGCCCGCGCGCCTGCCCTTCGTGCTGCTGAACGGCGCCTCCGGCATCGCGGTCGGCATGGCCACCGAGATTCCGCCGCATAACCTGCGCGAAGTCGCCGAAGCGACCTGCCATCTGATCCGCCACCCCGAGGCCGGGCTGGACGACATCCTGCCGCTGCTGCCCGGCCCCGATTTCCCCGGCGGCGGCCAGCTGATCTCCTCGCCCGAGGCGATCCGCGACGCCTACGCAGGCGGCCGCGGCAGCCTGCGCATGCGCGCACGCTGGCGCATCGAGGAACTCGCCCGCGGCCAGTGGCGGGTAATCGTCGAGGAGCTGCCGCACGGCGTTTCCGCCGCGCAGGTGCTGTCCGAGATCGAAACCCTGACCAACCCGCAGCCGCGCGCCGGCAAGAAGGAAGTCAGTCAGGAACAGAAGCAGTTGAAGCAGCTGGTGCTCGGCGTGCTCGACACCGTGCGCGACGAATCCAGCGACAAGGCGCCGGTGCGCATCGTGCTGGAGCCCAAGTCCAGCCGCCAGAGCCGCGACGAGTTCATGGCGGTGCTGCTCGCCCACACCAGCCTCGAGACTTCCGTTTCGGTCAACATGACGATGATCGGCCGCGACGGCCGGCCGCAGCAGAAGAACCTGGTGCAGATCCTGCGCGAGTGGATCGACTTCCGCTACGTCACCGTCGAGCGCCGCACCCGCCATCGCCTGGACGAAGTCGATCGCCGCATCCACATCCTCGAAGGCCGCATGATCGCCTTCCTGCACATCGAGGACGTGATCCGCGTGATCCGCGAATCGGACGAACCCAAGCCGGCGCTGATCGCGGCCTTCGGGCTGTCCGACGTGCAGGCCGAGGACATCCTCGAAATCCGCCTGCGCCAGCTCGCCCGCCTCGAAGGCTTCAAGATCGAGAAGGAACTGAACGAGCTGAAGGAAGAGCGCGAAGGCCTGCAGCACGTGCTGGACAACCGCAGCGCGATGACGCGGCTGATCCTCAAGGAGATCGGCGAGGACACCAAGAAGTACGGCGACGACCGCCGCACGCTGATCGAGACCGTGGCGCCGATCGCCAGCGCCGAGATCAGCGTCGCCGACGAGCCGGTCACCGTGATCCTGTCCAAGAACGGCTGGATCCGCTCGCGCCAGGGCCACGGCCTGGATGCGGCGGCGATCAGCTACAAGGCCGGCGACTTCGCCTTCGCGCTGCTGGAAACGCGCACCACCTGGCCGCTGATCGTGATCGACACCCACGGCCGCGCCTACACCGTCAAGGTGTCCGACCTGCCGGGCGGGCGCGGCGACGGCGTTCCGCTCGCGACGCTGGTGGAATTCCAGGACGGCGGCAAGCCGGCCCAGGTGGTCAGCGACGAACCCGCCACCAACTGGTTCTTCGCCAATTCGGGCGGCTACGGCTTCCTGTGCTCGGTGGCCGACGCCACCAGCCGCCAGCGCGCCGGCAAGGCCTTCATGGCGCTGGAGAAAGGCGAGAAGGTGCTGGCGCCGGCCAAGGTGTTCGGCGAATGGATCGCCGCCGCCTCGGAGAACGGCCGCATCCTGGTCTTCCCGCGTGCCGAGATGAAGACCCAGAGCGGCGGCCGCGGCGTCATCGTGATGGCGCTGGACGAGGGCGAGGCGCTGTCGGCGGTGGCGGTGCCGGCGGACGACGCGGTGCTGACGATCGAGGGCGCCGGCCGCGGCGGCAAGACCACCACGGTGGAACTGAAGCCCGCCCAGCGCGAGGGCCTGCGCCATCGCCGCGCGCGCAAGGGCGCGCCGCTGACGCCGAAGGTGAAGCCGGAACGGATGCGCTGAGCGCGGCCAGAACGGCCGGATCGCCGCTTCAATAACAAAACGGCGCGGAGAACATCCCGCGCCGTTTTTTCTTGCCGCCCTGGCGGCGTTCAGGCCAAGCTCGTTGCCTCGCCTTGGAGTTCAGGCCCGCGCCTTCCAGAACTGCCACCAGCGCCGGCTCGTCATCGCCGCATGCGCTTCCACCATCCACTCCGGCCGCGAACCGTGGGCGATGAAGTAGGCGCCGAACTGCTTGTCGACATCGCAGATATGGCGGATCAGCCAAGTCCGCAGGAAGTGCAGCAGTTCGAAGGTGATCGACGCCTCGCCGCCATCGAGCTTGGCCTGCAGCGCGCGGATCTGGTCGATCAGCGCCTCGTGGTAGCTGCGGTGCGACTCGTAGTCGGGATAGTTCGATTCGCGCATCAGGCGTTCTTCGATGGCGAAATGGGTGCGGGTGTATTCCGCCAGTTCGTCGAGCGTGCGCCGCACCTGCTTGGACGCCTTGTGGCTGCGGATGGCGTCGTGCAACTGGTTGATCAGGGCGACGAGTTCAAGATGTTGCTCGTCGATGTCGGCGACGCCCACGTTGTAGTCGTCGTTCCATTCGAACAGTTCGGCCATGCGCTTCCCCACCATCCGTTGTCTTTGCGATGGCGCGAGTATGTAACCCGCCGCGCAGCGCGATCTTGACCACGGTCAACGGCGTTGTCCGCCCTATGCCGGAAGACCTACTGCGAGGGCGGCGCCTGGTCGGGCAGGATGGAACGGATGGGGTCGTCCGCGCCGATCCGTCCGGGCGCGGCCGGCGCCATTTCGCCCACCCGCGATTCGATCATGATCGTGACCCGGCGGTTGCGCGCCCGTCCCGCGTCGGTGTCGTTGCCGGCCACCGGGCGCTGGTCCGCGTAACCCGCGGCGGTGAGTCGTTCGGCGCGCACGCCGGACTCGATGAAAAGCCGCACCACCGACGACGCACGCACCGCCGACAGCTCCCAGTTGGACGGGAAGCGCAGATTGCTGATCGGAATGTTGTCGGTATGACCTTCGATAGTGATCGGAAACTCCGCTCCCGCCAGCACCTGCGCGACCGCCCGCAGCGCGGACACCGCGGGCGCACCGAGCGTGGCCTCGCCCGGGGCGAACAGGACGCTGGCGTTGATTTCCACCGCGATGCCGAAGGCGCCCTCGGAAATGCTGACCTGCCCGTCCTGCGTCAGCGGCGCCAGCACGCGCCGGATCTCCTCGGCCATATTGCGCATCCGCTGCGCGGTCTGCTGGCGCTTCGCCTCTTCCTCCGGCGAACGCGTGGAGGCGGCGGGCGCCGGGGCGGCCGGCGACATCACGCTGACCGGCGGCAGCACGATCTGCTGTCCGCTTTCGTTGATGTTGATGCTGCGAAAGGCCTGCACCAGGGAATCGGACAACACCCGGTACTTACCCTCATTGATCGACGACAGCGAATACATGACGACGAAGAAGGCGAACAGCAGCGTGATGAAGTCGGCATAGGACACGAGCCAGCGCTCGTGATTCTCGTGCTCGTCTTCAAGTTTGCGGCGGCGTGGCATCGGGGGCTCCGGGGCCGCGTCCCCGCCCGGCGGTCGGACGGGGCGACCGCCTCGCGGGTGCGGGTGGCGGCCAGGCGGCGTGCGGGTTCAGTTGGGGCATTCTACGGAAAAAGCGCGCCATCCTTTAGCGGCGCCGGCGCGCGCCGCTAGGGGTTTTCCCTCTAAAGGCCGCGTCCGCTCTGTCGTTACAGTGCAGACCACGCACCCCGACTGGATTCATCATGGACTTCATCTTCAACAGCGTGCGCAACAAGCTGCTGCTGATCTGCGGTGGCGGCACCGCGCTTGTGCTGCTCGCAGCCGGTGTGGGCCTTTTCCTGCAATACCGCAGCATCGACGACCTCACGAGCGGCCGGCTGGCGGAGCTTCAGCAACTGCGCGCCACCACGCTCGAGAGCAAGGTGGATTACTACGACCAGTTGCTGGCGTGGAAAAACACCCTGCTGCGGATCACCGACGCCGGTGCGCAGGAAGCGCACTGGAAAACCTTCCGCACGCTGGAACAGCAGGTGGAGGGCAAGGTCGCCGCGCTCAAGGGCGTGGACGCCGCGGAAGTACGCCAGCTCGCCGAACAGTTCAGCGCCGAACACCTTGCGCTCGGCGCGCACTACCAGCAGGCCCTGAACGACTACAAGGTCGATTTCAACATCTACGACCTTGAACAGAACGTGCGCGACAGCGACGCCGCTTCCGACGCGTTGCTCGACCGCCTGGTCGAAGCGATGGTGCGCCATATCGACAACCAGACCGACGCGATCCAGCGCAGCTCGCAGCGCGCGATCTCGCTCAGCGTGGCGCTGATGGCGGTGGCCTGCGCGCTCGCGTTCGGCATTTTCCTGTGGCTGCTGCGGCAGCAGGTCACGCGGCCGGCGGAAGAACTGGAAGCCAGCCTGCACCGGCTGGCGCGCGGCGACTTCAGCGCCCCGATCGTCGCCCACACGCGCGACGAGATCGGCCGCATCGCTACCAGCGCCGAATCCATCCGGCGCGACCTCGGCGCGCTCATCCAGCAGGTGGCACGCTCGATCCAGCAGGTGGATGACGCCGCGGGCGGCATGGCGCACGAAACCCGCGGCGTCGCCGACGCCACCGCCGGCACCGCCGATGTGGCGGCCTCGACCGCCGCGACGCTGGACGAGGTCACCGCCTCGATCCAGGCGATCAGCGACAACGCCGGCCGCGTCAGCGCGCTATCGCGTTCGGGCCGCGACGAGGCCCGCGCCGCCGAAGCGCGGCTGGCCGCGCTGGCCGCCTCGGTGGATGAATCGACCAGCGTGATGAACGCAGTCACCGAAACCGCCCGCGCCTTCATCCAGAACGCCGAGAAGATCACCGCGATGACCCAGCAGGTGCGCGAGATCGCCGACCAGACCAACCTGCTCGCGCTGAACGCCGCGATCGAGGCGGCGCGCGCCGGCGAACAGGGCCGCGGCTTCGCAGTGGTGGCGGACGAGGTGCGCAAGCTCGCCGAGAAGTCGGGCCATTCCGCGAGCGCGATCGACGCCATCACCTCCACGCTGGGCGAGCAGGCCCACGCGCTGGAACAGGCCTTGAACCACGGCCTGCAGGCGCTGGAATCCAGCCGCGACAGCATGGCCGGCACCTCCGCCGCGGTCGGCGCGGCGAGCCAGTCGTCCAGCCGCGCGGCCGAAGAGGTCGAACAGATCAGCCAGGCGGTACGCGAGCAAAGCGCAGCGAGCACGCAGATCGCGCAGCAGGTGGAGCGTATCGCTCAGATGGTGGAAGACAGCCACGGCGCCCTCGGTCGCATGGCGGACACCGCGGACCGGCTGCATCGGCTGGCCGACGAGCTGAAAGGGTCGATCGACAGCTTCCGGCTATAGGTGCAAGGCACCGCCCTGCTGCCGCGGGGCGGCCCCCAGGGGGCGAAGGTGGCGCGTCAGACCACGTAGCCCTGCATGCGGCTTTCGATGATGCGGGGGTTGTCGCCATTGGCGATGCCGACGAGGCCGTCGACGAACATTTCGCGCTGCGCCACCAGCGTGCCGATGTGGGCGAGCAGCTTCTTGGCGATCGGCAGGAAGATGAGGTTGGCGGAACCGACGCCGTAGATGGTGGCGACAAAGGCGACCGCGATGCCGGAGCCGAGCTTGGCGGGGTCGGAGAGGTTCTCCATCACATGGATGAGGCCCATCACCGCGCCCAGGATGCCGACCGTCGGCGCGTAGCCGCCGGCGCTTTCCCAGATTCGCGCACACTGGCGCAACTGCGCCTCCCACGCGCCGATTTCGACCTCCAGCACCTCACGCAGGCGGCCCGGCTCCACGCCATCGACCAGCATCTGCAAGCCCTTGCGCATGAAGGGGTCGGGCAGGCGCGGGATCTGCGCTTCGAGCGCGAGCAGACCCTCCTTGCGCGCGACATGGCTCCAGTTTGTGACCTGCTGGATCAACTGCGCGTGGCTCGTCGCCGGGGTGATGAACACCCACTTCGCCATCCGCATGCCCTCCTTGAAGACGCGCAGCGGGCTTTGCAGCATCACCGCGCCGAGGGTGCCGCCGATGACGATCAGGAAGGCGGTCGGCTGCAGCAGCGAGGCGATATGGCCGCCCTCCATCGCCTGGCCGATGAGGATCGCGGCGACACCGAGGGTGAGTCCGACGAGGCTGATGCTGTCCATGCGGGTTCAGTCCGGTTGGTGCCCGGCCGGAGAGACCGGACCGCCGGGCGGCAGGGCGTGGAAGGGCTCAGGCCTCCGGCGGCCGTTTGGGCGGGCGGCCGCGACGGGCACCGCCGCTGACCGGGGCGCGGGCGCCCATGACGCGGGCGCGCAGACGGGCCACCGCCTGGCTGTGGAGCTGGCACACGCGCGACTCCGTGACGCCCAGCACCTCGCCGATCTCGCGCAGGTTCAGTTCTTCTTCGTAGTACAGCGCCATCACCAGCTTCTCGCGCTCTGGCAGGTCGTCGATCGCGCGGATCAGGTTCGCGCGCATGTCGGCGTCCTCCAGCAGCTCGGCCGGGTTCGACTCGTGCGCGCCGAGGTGGCGGTCGAGGAAGTCCTCGCCCTCGCCATCGGTGAAATCCTCGAAATACACCAGCTGGTGACCGCGCGCGTCCTGCAGCATGCGCTGGTACTCAGGCAGCGGCACGCCGAGCGACTCGGCCAGCTCGGTTTCGCTCGGCGGGCGGCCATGCTGCTGTTCGAGCACGTGGATGGCCGATTCGATGCGCCGCATGTCGCGCCGCAGGCTGCGCGGCAGCCAGTCGTTCTCGCGCAGGCCGTCGAGCATGGCGCCGCGCACCCGCTGCACCGCGTAGGTTTCGAACTGGGCGCCCAGCCCTTCCTCGTAGCGGCCGATGGCGTCGAGCAGGCCCATCATGCCGTTCTGGATCAGATCCTCGACCTCCACGCTCGCCGGCAGCTTCGCCATCAACTGGAAAGCGATGCGCTTGACCAGCGGGGCGTAGGCTACAACGAGGTGATCCTTGTCGAGATTGCCCTCTGCGTCGTACATCCAGGTCGCCTGTATCTTCTTGCGCCGGGGCCGCTCGGGCTCGCCGTCGTCGCTATTGCGGGGAGGCCATTTTCCCGCAGCCCCGCCCCCATTTCCAGCCGGATAAGTGTATGGATGCATGTTCTCATGCTCCCGGGCTACGCGGCACCGCGAGCGCGCCGAGGCGGCGCAGGAAAGCCGCTTCCGCCTCGCGCGGCGAGGACTCCGCCACCGGCGCCTGCAGGCCGGCGGCGATGTCGTCGCGCTCGACTTCACCGACGAAGGCCAGCGGCACGCCGACGTGGCGGCGCACCAGCTTTTCCAGGCTGCCGAAGAACGCGCCGGCCTCGGTGCGGCTGCGCGCGCGGCACACGGCAACGTGCAAGGAACCCGCCCCGGCCGCCGCCAGTTGCTTGATCGCCTGGTAGGCCTCGGTCGCACCGCTCGCGCTGACCTCGGCCACCAGCAGGCGCCGCGGCGCGGCGTGGACGAAGGGCGAAGGGTCGGCCGCCGAAGCAGCGTGGATCAGCACGATGCCGGCGTGGCGGTGCAACACCCGCACCGCTTCCACCAGACAGGCTCGGCGCGCGTCGTCGAGCAGCGGCAGCGCCAGCGCGGCTGCCGCCGCGGGCACCCGGCCCATCAATCCAGGCACCGGCTGCAGCAGGTCGGCAAGCGTCATGCGGCCATCCAGCATCTGCAGCAGATCGCCGCCCGGCGGCAGGCCGAGCGCATCTGCCAGCGAATCTTCACCGGTGGCCTCGTCGAGCAGCAACACGCGTTCGGCCTGGCCGGCGATGCGGTGCGCGGCCCGTACCGCGTTGTAGCTGCGCTGACGGCCGGCGGCATACAGCGCCACCACGGTGGGCGGCGCGCGGCGGAACAGCCGGCGCAGCCCGGCCGCCTGGTCTTCGCGGGCGGGAATCATGATCAGGCTCCCGAACCGGCGGCGAGCATCAGGCCGGCTTCGTCGCCATTCATGCGCCACGGCGATTCGGCCGATTGCTCGCGCAGCGCGCGGTGCAGCAGGTAGGCGCGGTTGGGCAGGTGGAGGTCTTCGGGCACGCGCTGGCCGTTGGTGACGTAGAGCAGGTCGAGCTTGCGGCGCACCGCGACGTCGATCGCCGGCGCGAGCGAGGCCGCCTCATCCACCTTGGAGAAGATCACACCGGCGAGGTCAGGCCCGGCGTAGGCGCGCACCACGTCGTCGAGCGTGTCGCCACGGCAGGTGGCGTTGAGCAGCAGCAGGCGGCGCACTTCGCCGGCGCCGGTGAGCATCGCGGCCTGCTCGGCCACCATGCGGTCACGCTGGCTGACGCCCATGGTGTCGATCAGCACCATGTGCTTGTTGCGCAGTTCGGCCAGGGTCTGGCGCAGGTCGGCGGCGTCGCGCACCGAGAACACCGGCACGCCGAGGATGCGGCCGTAGATGCGCAACTGCTCCTGCGCGCCGATGCGGTAACCGTCGGTGGTGATCAGCGCGAGCTTGCTGGCGCCGTGGCGCACCACGCAACGCGCGGCGAGCTTGGCGGTGGTGGTGGTCTTGCCGACGCCGGTGGGGCCGACCAGCGCGAACACGCCGCCGCGGTCGATCAGGTCGTCGTCGGAAGCGCGGGCGCGCAGCGCGCGGTCGAGCTCGGCGCGCACGGCGGCACGCGCGGCTTGCGGGCTGTCGTCCTCGCCCACGGCTTCGGCCAGCTTGCGCGCGCTCGGCGCGGAGAAGCCGGCTTCGAGCAGTTCGCCCACCATCGCGGCGCGGGCCGGCGCCTGGCGGCGGGTTTCGCCCCACGCAAAACCGGCGAGCTGGCGTTCGATCATGCCGCGGATGCCGCTGAGTTCCGCCATCAGGCGGGCGTTGGTTTCCTGCAGTTCGCGCACGCGGCCGTCGTCGCGCACGGCCGCTTCGGGCGCCACCATGGGCGCTGCAGCCGCGGCAGCGGGGGCCGTAGCCGCCGGCTCTTCCACCGCGCGGCGCGGCGCCGGGGCGCTGCGGGGCTGCGGCTTTTCCTCGCGCAGCATGTAGTCCGCGGTTTCGATGCGCGGCGGGTTGAACGGGCGGATGACCTTGTCGCCCGGCTGGCGCACCGCGGGCGCGGCCGCATTGCGCGGAACGGCGCCGGCCGCGAGGGCGGACAGGCTGACGTGGAAATCGTCGTCGTCGAAGCGCGGAGCGGGACGCGCCGGCGCGCGGGGTTCGACCGGCTCGTCGCGACGGGCCGCCGCCTGCGGGTAGCCGGTCGGCGCGGCCGGCGGGTAGGCCGGCTGGCGCGGCGCAGCGGGCGCGGGACGCGCGCTGCGGGCGGCATTGTGCAAGGCACCGACCGCATCGGCCGGAAGCGCCAGGATCTCGACGCCGCCCTCGACCGCCCGATTGGACAGCACGATGGCATCGGCTCCGAGTTCCTCCTTCAACGCACGCAGGGCTTCGCGGGCGGTGGGGGCAAAGTAGCGCTTGACGTTCATGTCGATTCTCCGGACTACCGCGCTATACGCGCAGCTTTGTCAGGATTATCGCCAGCCGGCCCTACCCGCCATGGGGCGAATAAACCGGCTTTCCCCCGCTTATTCCACTCGCCGCATGCGTCGAGCGGCGCTGGGGGCGGGGGTCAGGCGGCGGCGCCGACCATGGCGGTGACGCGGATCGTGCGCGACTCCGGCACCTCGGCGTTGGAGATGACCTTGAGCGTGGGCACCGCGCGACGCAGGAAGCGCGACAGCAGCATGCGCAGCGGCGCCGGCACCAGCAGCACCGGCGGCAGGCCGATGTCTTCCTGGCGCTGGGCGATCTGCGCGGTCTGGCGCAGCAGGGTGTCGGCCAGCCCGGGTTCGATCGCACCGCCCTCGCCGCTCGCGCTCATTGCCTGCATCAGGATGCGTTCCAGGCTGGGCTCCAGCGCCATCACCTGAACCTCGGCAGTACCCGGGAACAGCCCCTGGATGATTGCGCGGCCGAGCGCCTCGCGGACCTTGCTGGTGAGCTCCACCGGGTCCTGGTTGCGCGGCGCGAACTCGGCGAGCACCTCGATGATGGTGCGCATGTCGCGGATGTTGACGCCTTCGTCCAGCAGATTCTGCAGCACCCGCTGCACCGCGGAGATCGGCAGCAGCTTGGGCACCAGGTCGTCGACCAGCTTGGGCGATTCCTTGCCGATGTGGTCGAGCAGCGCCTGGGTTTCCTGGCGGCCGAGCAGTTCCGCCGCGTGGTTGAGGATGAGGTGGTTGAGATGGGTGGCGACCACGGTGCTGGCATCGACCACCGTGTAGCCCAGCCCGTGGGCCTGCTCGCGACTGCCGGCGTCGATCCAGTAGGCCGGAAGCCCGAAGGCCGGATCCTTGGTTTCGCGTCCGCTCATCGGGCCGGACACGCGGCCGGGGTTGATTGCCAGGTACTGGCCCGGATAGGCCTCGCCGCTGCCGATTTCCACGCCTTTCAGCGCGATCCGGTAGGCATTGGGCTTGAGTTCCAGGTTGTCGCGGATATGGACCGGTGCCGACAGGAAGCCGACCTCCTGCGCGAACTTCTTGCGCAGGCCGCGGATACGCTTGAGCAGCTCGCCATCCTGGCCCTTGTCCACCATCGGGATCAGCCGGTAACCCACTTCCAGCCCGAGCACATCGACCGGCGCGACGTCGTTCCAGCTCGCCTCCTGCGCTTCGGCCTGCGGCGCGGCCGCGGCGGCCTGGGCAGCTGCCGCCTGCGTCTGCGCGACGCTCTCGGGCTCCATCAGCTTGCGGTTGCGTGACCAGGCCAGCCATCCCAACCCGGCGGCGAGCAGCAGGAACACGAAGTTCGGCATGCCGGGAATGAGGCCCAGCACGCCGATGATGCCGGCGGTGAGCGCGAGCACCTGCGGGTTGCTGAAGAGCTGGCCGATGACCAACCCGCCGATGTCGCCCTCGTCACCCACGCGCGACACCACCAAGCCCGCCGCCACCGAGATGATCAGCGCCGGGATCTGCGCCACGAGGCCGTCACCGATGGTCAGCAGCGTGTAGGTGTGGGCGGCGTCACCGGCGGCCATGTTGTGCTGGACCACACCGACGAACAGGCCACCGACGATGTTGATGACCAGGATCAGGATGCCGGCCACCGCATCGCCGCGCACGAACTTGGACGCACCGTCCATCGCGCCGTAGAAGTCGGCTTCCTGCGCGATCTCCTTGCGCCGCGCCTTGGCGGTCTTCTCGTCGATCAGGCCGGCATTGAGGTCGGCGTCGATCGCCATCTGCTTGCCCGGCATCGCATCCAGCGTGAAGCGCGCGCTCACTTCCGCGATCCGCCCGGCGCCCTTGGTGATGACGACGAAGTTGATGATGGTGAGGATGACGAACACCACGATGCCGACCGCGGTGTTGCCGCCCACCAGGAAGTGGCCGAAGGCCTCGATGACCTTGCCGGCCGCATCCGGCCCGCTGTGGCCGTGGAGCAGCACGATCCGGGTGGAGGCGACGTTCAGCGACAGCCGCAGCAGCGTGGTCACAAGCAGCACGGTGGGGAATACCGAGAAGTCCAGCGGCTTCTTCGAGTACATCGCCACCAGCATCACCATCACCGATACCGCAATGTTGAAGGTGAAGAAGACGTCGAGCAGGAACACCGGCAGCGGCAACACCATCATCGACAGGATCATGACGATGAGGATCGGAGCCGACAGCTGGCGCAGGTTGCTGACGGAGAAGAGTTCGCGCAGGTTCAGGGCGTTCATGGTTCAGGCGGCACTCAGGCCTCGTCCGGCGAGCCGGGGTCCATGCCCTCGGGCACCGGCAGTTCGGACGGCGTCGTGGGCGGCAGGCCGCCGCTTTCCATCCAGTGGTTGAGCTGATAGACGTAGGCCATCACTTCGGCCACCGCGGTGTACAGCGCGGCGGGGATGGCCTGTTCGAGTTCGCAGTGGGCGTACAGCGCGCGCGCCAGCGGCGGCGCCTCGAGCAGCGGCACGTCGTTTTCGCGGGCGATCTCGCGGATCTTCATCGCCAGCTCGCCCCGCCCCTTGGCGACCACGACCGGCGCGCCCATGCGCTCGGCGTCGTACTTCAGCGCCACCGAGAAGTGGGTCGGGTTGGTGACCACCACGTCCGCCTTGGGCACCGCAGCCATCATGCGTCCGCGTGCCATTTCGCGCTGCATGGCGCGGATGCGGCCCTTGAGCTGGGGGTCGCCGTCCTGTTCCTTGGCCTCGCGCTTGACCTCTTCCTTGGTCATGCGCAGGCGCTTGTGGTACTGCCACAGCTGGAAGGGCACATCCAGCAGCGCCAGCAGGCCGAGGCTGGCGGTGATCAGCAGCGCGGTGAACACCACGGTTTCGGCGAAGTCCGGCATGCCGACTTCGAGCGGCTCGACCATCAGGTCGAACAAGTGGTCCTTGTAGTACCACAGCACCGCCGCCCCCACGCCGCCGACCAGCAGCGCCTTCAGGATGGCTTTCACCATTTCGGCCAGGCCGTGCACCGAGAACATCCGCCCCAGGCCCTGGATCGGGTTCATGCGGCCGAAGTTGGGGCCAAGCGCCTTGGGCGCGAAGACCAGCCCGCCGAGCGCGACCGGCGACGCGACCGCGGCGACGAGCAGCGCCAGGAACAAGGGCATCAGGGTCAGCAGCGCGCCGCCCAGCAGGCTCTGCAGTTCGGCCAGTATCAAGGTGTGGTCGAACGCCATCTCGCGCTCGAAGGCGAAGGAGCGGCGGATCATGCCCAGCAGGCGCTGCGCCATCCATTCGCCCAGCAGCCACAGCGTGACCACGCCGGTCATCGTGACCAGGAAGGTCGACAGCTCGCGCGACTGCGGAACCTGCCCTTCTTCGCGGGCCTGCTCCAGCCGTCGCCCTGATGCTGGTTCTGTTTTCTCGAGATCGCTGTCTTCGGCCAAGGCCTGCTCCGCACCGCGGCCCCGGCGCAAACGCCGGGCGCAACATTACATGGGGCGATTATCGGCGCGCGGCCGCCAGTCCGAGCATTCGAAAAGACGGGACAAAGCGTCCCAATTCAAGGCGATGGCCTGCGCTCAGTAACCCGCCGGCAGGCGTTCCACGCCGCGGATCTGGTCGCCCGCGCGCAGGCCGCGCTCGCGGAACCAGCCCTGGTTCATTTCCAGCGCGAAACGCGCCGGACCGCGCGCGCAGTGGCTGTCCTCGGTCTGGGGCTGCATGTCCTCGATATTGAGGATGCGCCCCTGGCCGTCGAGAAAGGCCACCGACAGCGGCAGCAGCGTGTTCTTCATCCACATGCAGTGGCGCGCATCCTCGGTGAACACGAACACCATGCCTTGCTGCTGCGGCATCTCCTTGCGGTTCATCAGGCCGAGTTGCCGGCTTTGCGGGGTCGCCGCCACCTCGACCGGGATGCGGTACATGCCCGCGGACAACTCGGCAAGCGGCATCTCGGCGCGTGCGTGCGCGGCAGAGGCCGCTCCAAGAGCGAGGGCGAAAACGGCGCGCAGCAGCACGGCTCGGACGGACATGGCGGTAAGGTGACGAAGTGGAAAGTGCCCGATTCTAGCGCCTGCGCAGACCGCCCGGACGGGCCCCCGGCGACCGCGCCTCCGGCGCCGGCGGCAAGCGTGGTTCGACTTCGCGCCACGCCCCCGGCGCCAGCCCGTCGAGCCTCCACGGGCCGATCGCCACGCGCAGCAGGCGCAAGGTGGGAAAGCCGACCTTCGCGGTCATGCGCCGGACCTGGCGATTCTTGCCTTCGCGCAGCACGATCTCGACCCAGGATGTCGGCACCGACTTGCGGTAACGCACCGGCGGATCGCGCGGCCACAGCCAGTCGGGCTCGACAACGCGGCGCGCACTGCAGGGGCGGGTGCGGAAGTCGCCCAGATCCACGCCGGCGCGCAAGGCCGCGAGTGCGGCGTCGTCCGGCTCGCCCTCCACCTGCACCAGATAGGTCTTGGGCAGCTTGTGGCGAGGGTCGGCGATACGGGCCTGCAGCGCACCGTCGTCGGTGAGCAACAACAGGCCTTCGCTGTCGGTATCCAGCCGCCCGGCCGGATAGACCTCGGGGATCGGCACATGGTCCTTCAGCGTGGCGCGACCCGGTTCGCCGCTGAACTGACAGAGGACGCCGTAGGGCTTGTTCAGGAGGATGAGGCGGGACATCGGGATGAGCACGCGGGGGAACGGACGAGGGCCTCGGCCGCAGTGGCGGATGGGGTGGGATTCGAACCCACGGTGCACTCACATGCACGCTGGTTTTCAAGACCAGTGCATTAAACCGCTCTGCCACCCATCCGTTTCATTCTGACCGCCGCAGGGGCTGGCGCTCCGGCCAGGGCCCCCGCTGCGGCGCGGCGCCGCAGCTGCCGTAAGCGGCGGAGTATAGCATCGGCGCCGCGCTCGCCGCCCCGCTCAGGGGCGTTCGAACAGCGCAATCGACTCGACGTGGGAGGTCTGCGGAAACATGTTGGCGATGCCGGCACCGCGCAGCACGTAACCCTTCTCATGGACCAGCACCGCCGCATCGCGCGCGAGCGTCGCCGGATTGCAGGAAACATAGACGATGCGGGCCGGCTGCTGAGCCGGACCAACCGCCTTCACTACCGCGATCGCGCCTTCGCGCGGCGGATCGATCAGCAGCTTGTCGAGCGGGCCGAGCGCGGCCAGGCTGTCCTCGGTCGCGTCGAACAGGTTGGCGGCATGGAACTCGGTGCGCGAATCGAGGCCGTTGCGGCGCGCGTTCTCCAGCGCGCGCGCCACCAGGGCCTCGCTGCCCTCGACGCCGACCACGGTCGCGCCGCGGCGCGCGATCGGCAGGCTGAAGTTGCCGAGGCCGCAGAACAGGTCGGCAATCCGCTCACCGGGCGCCGGCTGCAGCAACTGCATCGCGCGTCGGATCAACAGGCGGTTGATATGGACATTCACTTGGGTGAAGTCGGTGGCGCGGAAGTCGAGGGCGACGTCGAATTCGGGCAGCGTGTAGGTCAGTCCGGGCCCGGACCGCGGGTGCAGCGGCACGATCGAATCCGGCCCCTCCGGCTGCAGCCAGACCTGCACGCCGTGGGTGTCGGCGAAACTGCGCAATTGCGCCTCGTCGGCCTTCTTCAGCGCCAGCAGGTTTCGAAACACCAGCACCGTGGTCGCCTCGCTCACCGCGACCTCGATCTGCGGCAGGCGGTCGGCGATCGACAAGCTTGCCACCAGCACTTTCAGCGCCGGCAGCAAGGCCGACACGTGCGCCGGCAACACCGGGCATACGCCGAGGTCGGCAATGTAGCTGGACCGCCGTTCGTGGAAGCCGATCAACACACCGCCCTTGGCCGGTACCAGCCGAACCCCGAGCCGGGCCCGATAGCGGTAGCCCCAGGCCGGCCCCTGGATGGCCGAATAGATGATCCCGGGCTTGACCTTGCCGATACGCCACAGCGCGTCTTCGAGTACCCGTTGCTTGGTTGCAGCCTGCGCAAGCGTATCCAGATGCTGCATCGAGCAGCCGCCACAGACGCCGAAATGAGGACAGCGGGGCGCGACACGCAGCGCGCTGCGGCGCACGATGCGGGTCGCCTCGGCCTGTTCGTAATTGGGTTTGCTGCGCAGGACGCGGTATTCCACGGTTTCGCCGGGCAGACCGCCCTCGATGAAGACCGCCTTTCCCTCCACACGGGCGATGCCGCGACCTTCGTGATCCAGCGATTCGATGACTGCTGTGGGCATCCGACATCCCGCCGCAAAAGCACGCGAGTTTACCGCTAACCGGCCGCAAGGCGCGCGCCCGCGCACGTGCCGCCCCCTTATAATCCGGCCGATGATCACCACGCTGCTCGGGGGCATGACGCCCCGCCAGTTCCTGCAGGAATACTGGCAAAAGAAACCCCTCCTCGTCCGTCAGGCCGTTCCCGGCTTCACCGGCGTACTCAGCCGCGAGGACATCTTCGATCTCGCCTGTGACCCCGACGTCGAATCCCGCCACATCCGCCTCCACGAGGGCAATTGGGAACTGAACCGGGGGCCTCAGACGCGCTCACGGCTGCGCGGCAAACGCTCGCCCTGGACCGTGCTGGTGCAGGGCATCAACCTGTGGTCGGAAGCCGCCGACGAACTGCTGCACGGCTTCAACTTCATCCCGCAGGCGCGGCTGGACGACCTCATGGTCAGCTATGCGGTCGACGGCGGCGGGGTGGGGCCGCACTTCGACAACTACGACGTGTTCCTGCTGCAGGGGCAGGGCCAGCGGCGCTGGCAGATCGCCGACCAGGACGACCGCAGCCTGGTCGAGGGCGCGCCGCTGCGCATCCTGCGCAACTTCGTCCCTGCCCACGACTGGATTCTCGAGCCCGGGGACATGCTCTACCTGCCGCCGCACTGGGCGCACAACGGCATCGCGGTCGGCGAGTGCACCACCTACTCGATCGGTTTCCGCTCGCCCACCGCGCAGGAACTGGGCGCCGAATTTCTCGGGTGGCTACAGGAGCGGGTCTGCCTCGACGGGCTCTACAGCGACCCGGACCTGACCGAGCAGGACAATTCCGCACTGATCGGCGACGCGATGATTGACCAGGTCCAGCGCATGATCGAAGGCATCCGCTGGTCGCGCGCGGACGTGGCGGCCTTTCTGGGTCACTACCTGACCGAACCGAAGCCCACCGTGTTCTTCGAACCACCCGAAGAGCCGATCCCGCTGAAGGCCTTCCGGCGCGCGCTCGGCGCCGGCGGTCTGCGGCTCGATGCACGCACGCTGCTGCTGCGCAGCCAGGGCAACTTCTTCCTCAACGGCGAAGCGGTGGATTCGGTGCCGGCATGGCAGCAGGCGCTGGACACGCTCGCGCATGCGCGGCGCCTGACCGGTTGCGCGGACTTGCCCGCTGCCCTGCAGGACCTTTTCTATGAATGGTACTGCGACGGTTTCGCCCACCCGATGTAGGGTCGGCCCGTTCGCTGCAGTGCGAGAAATCAGCAGGACAGCGGTCTGCCATACAGACCGAGAGCGCCGCGGACGGGCCCGCTTCCGAGAGCAGCAAACGGACCGGAAGGCAATGTTTGCTTACGGTGCAGCGCACCACAATCGTGCCGACGAACGTGCGTCGTGCTACCATTTGCACCGGATGCATGCTCTGTAGCGGTTCCGCTGCCCGTCATCCGACCCCGCTGTCCTCACCCCAATGAACAAGGAAAACAGAAAATGAAGCATTCTCTTCTCGTCGCCGCCCTCGTCGCTCTGGCCGTGTCCGCTTGCGGCAAGAAGGAAGAAACGGCTCCCGTGACCGCGCCCGCTCCGACTGCGCCTGCCGCGACCGCCCCCGCTGCTCCGACCGAGCAAGCGCCGGCCGCCGAAGCTGCCAAGGAAGCCGCCGACGCTGCGAAGGACGCTGCCGAAGCCGCCAAGGACGCCGCCGCTGCCAGCGTGGAAGCCGCCAAGGAAGGCGCTGCTGCCGCCACCGAAGCCGCGAAGGACGCCGCCAAGTAAGTTCGGCGGACTCCAGCAAAAAAAGCCGGCGCATGCCGGCTTTTTTGTTTTCCGCAGCCCGGAAACGGGCCTCGATGGCCGCGGCGCCCTCAGGCAACGCGGCCTCTCAAACTCAGCGCAGTTCTGCCTGCAGCAGTCCGAGCATCTTCTTCGCGGTATCCGACTTGTCGGTGCCGCCTTCGCGCGTGAGCACGTTGACCAGCGCGGCATCACCCTGCCCCTTGACCTGCAGGCGGTATTCGCTGCCGCCCTGGGGCTTGTCGCTGCTGCGCCAGAACGCGAGCTTCGACATGAAGCCCTCGCCCTCCTTGCCCTTGTTGTCGGCCTCGGGGTCGACATAGCGGACGTAGTACAGGCCCTTCGCGCGGTCGCGGTCCTCCACGGTGAAGCCGATGCGGTCGAGTGCAAGCCCGACGCGTCGCCACGCGCGGTCAAAGGGTTCGTCGATGCGCAGTGCAACGACGCCGTCCGGACTGGCGGAAATCTTCGCCCGCTCGGCCGTGGGCGCAACTGCGAGCGCCGCCTGGGCTCGAGCCTCGTCCGCCCCCAGCCGCACCATCAGACGGCGCAGCATCTCGGCTTCAAGCTCGGGGTTGGCAGGACGCGGTTGCCAGATCGTCGAATCCTTGGCTTCGGTCGGGTAGATTTCCATCATGCCGCGGTGGCTGATGTAGATCTCGACCTGACCGGTTTCCTTGTTGGTTTCCAGCCGGGTGCGGAACTTGTCGCGCTCGGGCGTGGAGAACAGGCCATCGAGCACCTTGCCGAGCGCATTGCGCACGAAGTCCTGCGGGATCTTCGCCCTGTCCTCGGCCCAGTCGGTTTCCATCACACCGATCTCGGGATTGTCGATGTTCAGGATGAAGCCGAGTTCGAGCCAGAACTCCTTGATCTGCGGCCACAACTCGTCGGGCGTGCCGGGCACCACCAGCCAGCGCTGCGAGCCCGCGCGTTCGACGCGCATCTTTTCCTGCGCCGGCAACACTTCGGTCGCTCCGCGCTGGGTCGGCTGGGTGCGCTCGGCGCTGTAGGCGGAGTAAGTGGCGACGCCGCGGGGAGAAACATCGGGTACAGCAAAGCGGTCGTCCCGCGTCGGTGCGACCAGATCGGGGGGAACCTCGAGCTGGGGCACGCGCTGCGAACTCGCGCTCTTGTAATCGATACGTTTGGACTCGAGGAGCGACCCCGAGCAACCGGCCAGCATCAGCGACAACGCAATGACGGAAAGGGACGGGCGCGTAAAGCGGTTCATGAGGTTCCTGGCGTGGGATGGACGGTTCAGGCCTGAATGCCGGCCTGGCGCATGGCCGTGAGAACGCGGTCGTGGAAAGATTCGGCAAGCGGCGTCAGCGGCAGGCGGAGCCCGCCTTCGACCAGCCCCATGCGCTGCACCGCCCACTTCACCGGAATCGGATTCGCCTCACAGAACAGGTGGCGATGCAGGCCCACCAGTCGCGCGTTGATCGTCCGCGCCTTTGCCGCGTCGCCTGCCAGCGCAGCCGCGCACATCTCGTGCATTGCGCGCGGCGCGACGTTGGCGGTTACGGAAATGGTGCCGTGGCCGCCGAGGAGGATGAAGGCCGCGACGGTCATGTCGTCGCCGCTATAGAGGGCAAAGCCCTCGGGCGCGCGCTCGATGAGATCGCAGGCGCGGTCGATGCTGCCGGTGGCGTCCTTGAGGCCGATGATGTTGGGAATCTCGGCCAGGCGCAGCGCGGTGTCGTTCGACAGGTCGGCCACGGTGCGTCCGGGCACGTTGTAGAGGATCAGGGGCAGTTCGACCGCTTCGGCGACCGAGCGGAAGTGCTGGTACAGCCCCTCCTGCGAGGGCCGGTTGTAGTAGGGGACGACCGACAGATGCGCCACCGCCCCCGCCTGCTGGGCATAACGTGCCAGGGCGATGGCCTCGGCGGTGGAGTTGGCGCCGGTACCGGCGATGACGGGGATGCGACCCGCGGCGTGCTCGACCGCGACCCGGATCAGTTCGCAATGCTCATCGACGCTGACGGTGGGCGACTCGCCGGTCGTGCCGACGATCACGATGCCGTCCGTTCCTTCCGCGACGTGCCAGTCGATCAGGCTGCGCAGACGGGGAAAATCAAGGCTGCCATCCTCGTGCATCGGCGTGACGATGGCGACAATCGATCCGGTAATCATGGGGTTGGCCGTTACGATAAAGCGACGATTCTAACCGATCGCCGAAAGTCGGACATGGGCGCTATCGGCAAACCCGGGCGCGCCCCGTTGCGGGGGCGTCGACGGGTTACAGATCGGCCAGCGCCTTGATGTGCGCAACCACCGAACGCGCCAGCGACGAGAGCGAATAGCCGCCTTCGAGCACCGAGATGACGCGCTTGTGGCCGCAGTCCTCCGCCACGCTCTTGATCTGCTGCGTTGCCCACACATAGTCCGACTCGACCAGGCCGAGCGAGCCCATGTCGTCTTCGTAGTGGGCGTCGAACCCGGCCGACACGAAGATGGCCTGGGGGTTGTGGTTGCGCAGCGCCGGCACCCAGATGTCGCTGACGATCTGCCTGAAGGCGTCGCCGCGCGTACCGGCCGGCACCGGCACGTTGCACATGTGCGCGGGCGGATTCTCCACGCCGGAATAGGGGTAGAACGGATGCTGGAAGATGCTGACCATCATCACGCGCGGATCGTCGCGGAAGATGTCCTCGGTGCCATTGCCGTGATGGACGTCGAAATCGACAATGGCCACGCGTTCGAGTCCGTGGGCCTCCAGTGCGTGTCGCGCCGCGATGGCGACATTGTTGAGGAAGCAGAACCCCATGGCCTTCGCCTTCTCGGCGTGATGCCCGGGCGGCCGCACGGCGCAAAACGCGCTCTCGACCTCGCCCTTCAGTACCAGATCAGTCGCCAGCACGCCGGCACCCGCCGAGCGCAACGCGGCCTTCATCGTGTTCGGGCTCATCGCGGTGTCGGGGTCGAGGTGACGGATGCCGTGCTCGGGCACATTCGCCATCAACTCGCCGAGGTACGAAGCGGGATGCACGCGCGTCACCTGCTCTTCGGTGGCGTACGGCGCGTCGTAAAACGAAAGATATAGATCCAGCCCCGCTGCAATCAGTCGGTCGTTGATCGCCGACAGGCGGTCTGGGCACTCCGGATGGAAGGTACCCATATCATGCAGCCAGCACTCGCGATGCGTGATGAATGCCGTTGTCGTCATGCCCCCCTCTCCTTGTCCCGGACGAACTTTCCCGCATAATCCGCTTCCAACCGGGCGGTCTTGACGCCGCCACGACGAAGCGCAGGCGCGGATCTGCGTTGTTTGCCGCCATTATTACCACTTCCCGCCGACTTTCACAGCCTGCTGCCCTGCCCTGCCATGCCCCGCCACTATGTCACCCGCCTGCTGGAGGCCGCCGGCCAGATCATCCTCGGCAAGGAACACGAGCTGCGCCTCGCCCTCGCCTGTCTCGTCGCGCGCGGCCACCTGCTGATCGAGGATCTCCCCGGCGTCGGCAAGACCACCCTGGCTCACGTACTGGCGCGCCTCATCGGTCTGCAGTTTCAACGCATCCAGTTCACCAGTGACCTCCTTCCGGCCGACATCGTGGGCGTGTCGATCTTCGACCGCGAAAGTCACGGCTTCCGCTTTCACCCCGGCCCCATCTTCGCGCAGTTGATCCTGGCCGACGAAATCAACCGGGCAACCCCGAAGACGCAAAGCGCGCTGCTGGAGGCGATGGAAGAGCACCAGGTTACGGCCGACGGCGAAACCCTCGCGCTGCCGGCGCCGTTCTTCGTCATTGCCACCCAGAATCCGGCCCACCAGATCGGGACCTTCCCGCTGCCAGAAGCGCAACTCGACCGCTTCCTGATGCGGATCCGCCTGGGCTATCCCGAACCCGCCGCCGAACGCGCGCTGCTGATGGGCGAGAACCGGCGCGAGCTTCTGGAACGTCAGCAGCCGGTCATCACACCACTGCAGATGGTCGAACTGCAGGAGGCCGCCCGCGCGGTGTCGGTCGCCGACCGCTTGGTGGACTATCTGCACGCGCTGCTGATCGCAACCCGCAACTCGCCCGAATTCGCCAGCGGGCTGAGCCCCCGCGCCGGGCTCGCGTTACTGGCCGCGGCGCGCGCCCACGCCTTCATCGAGGAGCGCGAGCACGTGTTGCCGGAGGACGTACAACGCGTGTTCCCCTTCGTCGCCGGCCACCGCCTGCATCTCGCCGGCGACGGCCGCCCCGCGCCGGCCGCGGCACTGGACGCACTGCTTCGCAGCGTACCGGTGCGTTGATGCCGCGCTTCACGCCCGCGCGCATTCGCGCTCGCGTCGAGCACTGGCTGTTCCGCATCGGCGCGCCGGAACAGGCGCCGATCCGTCTCGGTCAGCGCCGCATCTACGTACTGCCGACTCCAGCCGGGCTGGTGTTCGCCGCGGCACTGGTCACCATGCTGATCGCCTCGATCAACTACGGGCTGAGCCTCGGCTACATGCTGGCCTTCCTGCTCGCCAGCGCGGGCATCACCAGCATCGTGCACGCCTTCCGCAACCTCCTCCACCTCGAAATCGCACCAGCCCGCGCCACCCCGGTATTCTGCGGCGAGGCGGCGGAGTTCCGCCTGCGGATCAACAACGCGCGCGCAGAGCGGCGTCCGGCGCTGCGTCTGCGCGCGCGCGGCGCAAACACGGCCTTCGACGCGGCGGCTGCATCCGCGACGGAAATCGTGCTTGCCTGTCGCACGACACGGCGCGGGCTTCTCGAACTGGGCAGGACGGTGCTGGAAACCACGTGGCCACTGGGGCTGATCCGCGCGTGGAGCGTCTTCGTGCCCGACATCGACTGCATCGTCTATCCGGCACCGGAACACCATCCACCGCCACTACCGGCGGAGGGCGCCGGCAACGAGGGCGGCACGCGTTCTTCCATCCGTGGAGATGACGACTTCGCGGGCTTGCGCCCGACCCAGCCGAGCGACTCGCCGCGCCACATCGCATGGAAATCCCTCGCACGTGGCGGCCCCATGCTGACCAAGCAGTTTTCCGCAAGCACGGGCGGCGCCCATGTGTTCGACTGGGCGGCGCTGCCGCCGGCGCTGGAGGATGAAGCGCGCCTGTCGCGTCTCACCGCCTGGATACTCGCGGCCGACGCGGCGGGCCGACCGTTCTCGCTGCGCCTGCCCGGCGCGGAAATCGACATCGGCCGCGGCCCGGGCCACGTGCACGCGTGCTGCCGGCTACTTGCACTGCACGGTCAGGTGCGCGTCGATCATGGCTAAGCTGCTTCGCGGGCGGCGGTCGACCGTCACCCCGCCCGCTCCTCCGCCACGGCGCGACGTCGGCCTGTGGCTGGTCGTTACCGCAGCGCTTACGCTGGCACCGCACGCCGCCTACCTGCCGCCGTGGATCGCCGCCCTGTGCACCGCCTTGCTGATATGGCGTACGGCGGCCCTGCTACGCCAGCATCGATCCTTGCCCGCGGCCATCCTGCTGCTGATGGCGGTGGGCGCCGGTTTCGCCGTACGGCAGCACTTCGGCCACTTCTTCGGTCAGGAACCCGGCGTCGCCCTGCTGGCGCTGCTGCTGTGCCTGAAGCTGTTCGAACTGCGCACGCTGCGCGACGTTCGCGTCGCGGTGATGCTGTCGTTCTTCCTGCAACTCGGGCTCTTCTTCGACAACGAAACGCTGCCTGTCGCCGCGCTCGCACTCGCCGGCGCCCTTTGTGCGCTGGCGTGCCTTGTTGCTGCCGAGGACGCGCACTCGCACACGCGCGAACGCCTGCGCACTGCTGGCGTGCTGCTGGCCCAGAGCCTGCCGCTGATGGCCGTCCTCTTCCTGCTGTTTCCACGCATCCCCGCGCCGCTGTGGGGACTTCCGGCCGATGCCAACAGCGCAAGCAGCGGTCTTTCGGATGCGATGTCGCCGGGTTCGATCAGCAGCCTGGGTCTGTCGGAGGAGATCGCCTTCCGCGTGGAGTTCCTCGGCGCGGTTCCCGAGCCGCGACTGCGCTATTGGCGCGGGCCGGTGCTGACCGAGTTCGACGGCCGCACCTGGCGCCCGATTGCGCGGCCGACCCGTGATCAGCCCGGGTATCAGCTGACCGGCCCGCGCATCGACTACCGGATGACGCTGGAGCCCCATGGACAACGCTGGCTGCTCGCCCTCGACTTTCCCGGCGCCGATCTTGCGCAGGTCCGCTACACGCCCGAGTTCCAGGCGGTGCTTCGCGCCCCCTTGCGCGATCGCACCCAGTTCGCACTGACCGCCCACCCCGGCGCGCGAGTCGGCCTGCAGGACGGCGGACCGCTACTGGAAGCCGCCCTGCAACTCCCGCCAGGCAACGCCCGCAGCCGCGCCCTGGCCCGCGAACTGGCCGGCGATACGCCCAACGCCGAGCGGACCATCGCACGCACGCTGGACTATCTGCGCGGCGGACACTTCCTGTACACGCTCGAACCTCCGCTGCTGAAGCAGGACTTCATCGACGAGTTCCTGTTCGACACGCGTCAGGGCTATTGCGAGCACTTCTCCGCGGCCTTCGTGTTTCTGCTGCGCGCAGCAGGCGTTCCGGCTCGCGTCGTGGCGGGTTACCAGGGCGGCGAACTAAACCCCTTCGACGGCACCCTCATCGTGAGGCAGTCCGATGCCCACGCCTGGGCAGAGGCGTGGATTGCGGACAAGGGCTGGGTTCGCGTGGACCCGACCGCCGCGGTGGCGCCGAGCCGGATCAGCGGCGAAAGTGCAGCCCGCTCGGCCACTGGCGGTGCACTCCCGCTGATGATGCAGACACGGCTCGATTGGCTGCGCCAGTTGCGACTGCGCTGGGAAGCGGTTTCCCACGGTTGGGACCTGTGGGTTCTTGGCTACAATTCAGAGCGTCAAGCCGACCTTCTTCGACGTCTTGGTCTTTCGCAGACGGACTGGACGGTGCTTGCAGGGGTGGGGAGCCTGGCAGGACTGGCGTTTTTTGCGCTGCTGTTCATCTGGGCGCAATGGCGCAGCAACCCCGCCGACGCGCTGGACCGGGCGTGGGGCCGATTCTGTGGCAAGCTGGCGAAGGCCGGCGTGCCGCGCCACCCTTTCGAAGGTCCGCTGGATTACTGCACGCGCGCGGGCGCGGCAAGGCCGGCAGAGCGCGAGCGCATTGACCGGATTTCCCGGACCTACGCACGCCTGCGCTACGGCCGCGACTGCCCTCCGGACCAACTGCGCGCCCTGCAACACGATATCGACTCTCTCAGGATCAAATGAAGCTTCGCCCCACGCTCTTCGCGGCCTTCGTCGCCCTTGGTGCCGCCGTCGCCCACGCCGCCCCGCCTGTTCGCCCCGAGATACGCAACTTCGCAGCCGAAATGGCGCAACGTCACGGCTTCGATCAGGAGACCGTGGAGCGCACCTTGGCGGAGGCGCGGTATGAGGCACGCGTGATCAATCTGATACAGCCCCCCACCAAACCCGGCACGCGGTCCTGGCAGCGTTACCGGAGCCGGTTTCTGGACCGTACCCGGATTGCGGGTGGCCTCGCCTTCTGGGAGGAAAACAACGCCGCGCTTGAAGCCGCCTCGGCCCGCTTCGGCGTGCCGCCGGAAATCATCGTAGCCGTGATCGGTGTCGAAACCATCTACGGCCGCCAGACCGGCAACTTCCAGACCTTGTCGGCCCTGAGCACGCTCGCGTTCGACTATCCGCCCCGCGCCGATCTCTTCCGTCGCGAACTCGAGCACCTGTTCCTGCTCGCGCGCGAACAGGGCCGCCCCCCTGGCAGCTACACCGGCTCGTACGCAGGCGCCCTCGGCTATCCGCAGTTCCTGCCGAGCAGCGTCCGCGCCTATGCGGTGGATTTCGACGGTGATGGAAGGGTGGATTTCGACACCGCACCGGACGATGCGATTGGCAGCGTGGCCAACTACCTGCACGTCCACGGTTGGATTGCGCAGGCCCCGGTCGCCGAGCGCGCACGCTTCAACGGCGTGGTCGAAGCAGCACCGCTGGTGGCGGCCGGCATCGAGCCGGTCTTGAGCCCCGATACGCTGGCGAACGCGGGCATCACCACGCTGGACGGCTCGTCTGCCGCCGCCCCGGCCACGCTGGTGGATCTGGAGACGCCTGGGGAACCGACGGAGTACTGGCTGGGCTACCGCAACTTCTATGTGATCACCCGCTACAACCGCAGCAGTTTCTATGCGATGTCGGTGTTCGAACTGGCTGAAACCCTGCGCCGGGAGCGCTTGCAGCGCACCGCGCTGCAGCGCGGCTAGAACAGCACGTCGCGCGAAATGCCGCGCCGCTTGAGTATGCGGCGCAGTTGCCCCAGCGCCTCGAGCTGGATCTGGCGGACCCGTTCGCGGGTCAGTTCGAGCCGCGCGGCGAGCTCCTCGAGCGTCATCAACTCGCACTCGCCAATGCCGTAGCGGTGGCGGATCACCAGACGCTGCTTGTCATTGAGCATGTCGATCCAGGCCCGGATCAAGCCTTCGATTTCAGCGTTGTGGATCTGCGACTCGGGCGTCTCGGCATGCTCATCCGCGAGCGACTCGCCGATTGACAGCGTTGGGTCTATGTCGAGCGGTGCATCGAGCGAGGCGGTGTGTTCGCTCAACGCGAGGATGGCGCGAACCTCTTCGATCGGTTTGTCGAGCCGGCGCGCGATCTCATCGAGACTGAAGTCGCCGTTCGAAGCCGCCTCGACCACGCGTTGCGCACGCAACACCTGGTTCAACTCCTTGACCACATGGACAGGCAAGCGGATCGTGCGCGACTGGTTCATGATCGCGCGCTCGATGTTCTGGCGAATCCACCAGGTTGCGTAGGTGGAAAAACGGAATCCGCGCTCCGGGTCGAACTTCTCCAGCGCATGCATCAATCCGAGGTTGCCTTCCTCGACCAGATCAAGCAGCGGGATGCCGCGATTAAGGTAGTGCTTGGCGATGTTGACGACGAGGCGGAGGTTGCGCTCGATCATCGTCTGACGCGCATCGAAATCGCCCGCGCGCACCCGGCGCGCCAGCGCGGCCTCCTCTTCTGCCGACAGCAGCGGGTTGGCGCCGATTTCGTTCAGGTAGATCTGGGTGACGTCGCTGAGAAAGTCGTTCTCGAATACCGGTGCATGCGGCTCCGCAAACACCTCGACCTCCAGCGGGAGATCCGGTTCATGACTTTCGAGTTCGTCAGAGCTAACCGGATCTTCCATACGCCTCCTCTCAGCGTGCAGACAGGAACTTCATCGGATCCACCGGCCGCCCCTGCTTGCGAATCTCGAAATGCAGCTTGGGCCGGTCTGCATCGGTACTGCCCAACTCGGCGATCTTCTGTCCCTGTGAGACCTGATCGTCTTCTTTAACCAGCAGCTTCTGGTTGTGGGCGTAGACCGAGTTGTACTCCTGATTGTGCTTGATGATGACCAGTTTTCCGTAGCCACGCAACCCGCTGCCGGCATACACCACGCGCCCCGCGGCCGAGGCAACCACCGAGTCGCCGGGGTTGCCGGAAATGTCGATACCCTTGTTGGTGGCCTCGTTGAAACCGCTCAACACCTTGCCTTTTGCAGGCCACAGCCACTCGGCGTCGCCCGGCTCCTGCTCGGGCGCCTGCGTTGCGCGCGGCTCGCTGGCGACAGGGGCGGCGGGCTCCCCGGAGCGACGTACGCGGGCCCACAGTTCATCCGAGTAGGGCTGCTTCCCGCCCTTGGGTTCGAGCTTCAGAGCCCCCGCTGTGGCAGGTTGCGGTACGACCGGCACGGCCACCGGCGGTTCCGAGGTGATCGGGATGGGAGTCGCAACAGCGCCGCCGGGGATGGCGTTGGCATCCGGCGGCAAGACCCTGATTTCCTGCCCGACATGAATCTGGTTGGGATTGGTCAGCCCGTTCCAAACGACAAGATCTTTTACATTCTGGCCGTACTGCCGCGCGATCCCGAGCAGGGTTTCTCCCGCGCGGACAACGTGCACGCCTGCCCGGTCTGCGACTGGAGCCGCCGCCGGTGGCGGCGCCACACCATTGCCATCGCGCACCGCAACCGGAGCGCGAGACGCGCAGCCCGCCAGGAACAGCACGCCGAGCGCAAGAAAATAAGGAGCAATCCGCTTTTTGATATTCACTGAGTCGTTCATTCGGTACCTGCAAGCAACGGCACGAAGCGCACCGCCTCGTAACCGCTCTCCCTGAATACGTTGCCTTGGCGTTCGATCAGCAACAGTCGCTGTTCACCACCCCCGACCGGGATGATCAGACGACCGCCCGGGGCAAGTTGTTCCTTGAGGGCATTCGGCACACCGCCCGCCGCCGCCGCGACGATGATGCTTTCAAAGGGCGCCGCCTCCGGCAAACCCAGCGTTCCGTCCGCATGTTTGAGGCGGACGTTGGGCAGGCGCAAGGGCCGGAGATTTGCACGCGCCTTGTCCAGCAGCGGCCGAATACGCTCCACTGCGTAGACTTCGGTAGCAAGCGTGGACAGCACCGCGGCCTGGTAGCCGCACCCCGCCCCGATTTCCAGCACACGCCCGAGTTGCCGCCCGCCGCTGCGCAGCAATTCGATCATTCTCGCCACTACGTAAGGCTGGGAGATGGTTTGCTGGAATCCGATCGGAAGTGCCGTATCGTCGTAAGCGCTGTACGCCAGGCCTTCCTCGACGAACAGGTGTCGCGGCACCTGCATCATCGCCGCCAGGGCCCCCTCGTCCTGAATGCCCTGCGCGCGCAGGCGCTCCACCATTCGGGCGCGCGCCCGCCCCGCATGGGAGGCGTCCTGGCGGCCGCTCATGCCGACAACCACGTATCCACCGCGGCGATCTGACCCGTGTGGGTCAAATCGACCTGCAGCGGCGTAACCGACACGAAGCCGTTGGCCACCGCGTGAAAATCGGTGCCTTCGCCCGCGTCCGCGGCGGCGCCGGCGGCGCCCACCCAATAGACGGTTTCGCCGCGCGGCGTCTGGCTCCGGATCACCGGCTCGGCCTTGTGCCGCTTGCCCAGTCGTGTGACCCGCGTGCCCTTGGGCGCTCCACCGGCGCAATCGGGCACATTGACATTGAGCAGCACCGGGGCGGGAAGCGGCGAGCGCATCAACCGCGCCGCGACGTCGCGGGCAACCTGCGCAGCAACGGAGAAATCGGTTGCCGACCAACTCGCGAGCGACACCGCGATCGACGGAATTCCCAGCAGATACCCCTCGGTGGCAGCCGCGACGGTCCCGGAGTACAGGGTGTCATCGCCCATGTTAGCGCCATGATTGACCCCTGAAACCACCATGTCCGGGAGCTGATCGAGCATTCCCGTCACCGCCAGATGCACGCAATCGGTCGGCGTCCCGTTAACGAAGAAGAACCCGTTGGCGGCACGGCGCAGGGAAAGCGGACGATCCAGCGTCAGCGAATTACTCGCGCCGCTTCGATCGCGTTCAGGCGCAACCACGGTCACGTCACCGAGTTCACCGAGCGCCGCGGCAAGCGCAGCAATGCCGGGGGCGAAATAGCCATCGTCGTTGCTGACCAGGATACGCATACAGAATGTTCGGGAAAGCCGGTTGAGACGAAGCGCCCCGGCCGCCGGAGCGCTGAAGAGGCAAGGATGTTAGCACAGCCGCGCGGCGCCCTGCCCCGTCCGCCCGCCATCGCCACGACCCCAAGCTGTTGTTTCGGAGACAAAAAAAAACAGGACCGGCCGTGGCTGATCCTGTTTTTGACTACTGATTGGTCGGGGCGGCGGGATTCGAACTCGCGACCCCTTGCACCCCATGCAAGTGCGCTACCAGGCTGCGCTACGCCCCGACTAAGCGAACATTATAGCACCGCTTCAAGAAAACGCCAGCAATCTGATTCAGGCCCTCAGGACGGCCAACGCCTCCATCAACCCTGCCCTTACAGCACGCAGTTGCGACTGGCAGCGCTCAAGCTCGGCGGTCTCCTCCTGGTGCAGGATTTCGCCTTCGCACAACCGATTGCGCGCTCCCGAAATCGTGAACCCTTCGCTATACAACAGCTGGCGGATGCGCCGGATCAGGAGGACTTCGTGGTGCTGGTAATAACGCCGGTTGCCCCGGCGCTTGACCGGCTTCAGCTGGGTGAACTCCTGCTCCCAATATCGCAGCACGTGGGGCTTGACCGCACACAACTCGCTGACTTCACCGATGGTGAAGTAGCGCTTGGCCGGGATGGGTGGAAGCTCGGTGTCATCGACGTCAGGGCTGCTTGCTTGCATCGCTCAGCTGCTCCACGGCGGCCTTCAATTTCTGGCTGGCATGGAAAGTCACGACCCGCCGCGCGGTAATCGGGATTTCCTCCCCCGTCTTCGGATTCCGTCCAGGACGCTGCGGTTTGTCGCGCAGCTGGAAGTTGCCGAAACCGGATAGCTTGACGCTGTCGCCCCGCTCGAGCGCGGTGCGGATCTCCTCGAAGAAACCCTCGACCATGTCCTTGGCCTCGCGCTTGTTGAGCCCGACCCGCTCGAACAGCAGGTCGGCCAACTCGGCCTTCGTCAAGGTAACGTTCATTCAACTGCCCCCCGCAGTCGCGCGCCGAACACGAGCTCGGCCTGTTGCACTAGCGCAGCCACGGCGGCATCAACTTCGGCGTCTTCAAGAGTCCGATGAGTATCTTGCATCAACACCCTGAAAGCAAGGCTCTTCTTGTCCGGATCAATGCCTTTACCATGGTACAGATCGAACAGCGAAATCTCGGTTACGAGAGGCCCCGCGGCAGCTTTCAGCACCTCCAGAATCCGTGCAGCCGGCACCTCCGCCGCCACGACCAGCGCCAGGTCGCGCGTTACCGCAGGCATCCGGGAGACACCGCCGAAACTCGGCAAACGGCTTTCGAGCGCCGAATCGAGGTCGACCTCGAAAACCACCGGTGCCGAACCGACGTCGTAGCGCTGCACCCAAACCGGATGCACTTCGCCAAGCCACCCGATCCGCCGCCCGTCGAGCAGCACCGCGGCAGCCCGACCCGGGTGGAGCGCGGGGTGGGACAGCGGCTCGAAGCTCAGCAGACGAGGCGCAAACAGGGCCTCAAGATCGCCCTTCACGTCGTAGAAGTCGACCTGACGCTCGCGCTCTCCCCATTGCTCGGGCACAACGCCGCCCGCCGCCAGCGCGGCGATGCGAACCGGCTGATGAAACCCCGCGACCGGCTCGCCGTCGGCCTTGCGTTCAAAGCAGCGTCCGACTTCGAACACGCGCACGCGCTGTTGCTGGCGCTTCCGATTGGTTGCGAGGTTTGCCACCAGCCCCGGCACCAGACTCGAGCGCATCACGCTCATCTGACTGGCGATCGGGTTGGCGAGACGAATGGGATCTTCGTTGGCGCAGAAATCCCGCTCCCAAGCCTCCTCGACGAACGCGAAATTCACCACTTCCTGGTATCCCCGTGCTGCGAGCAGGTGGCGGACCGTCCAGGGCGAGCGCGCGGACTCGGAGCGCTCGAGCATCATCAACTGCCCCTGCGGAGGCACCGCCGGGATGTTGTCGTAACCGTGCAGCCGCGCCAGCTCTTCGATAAGGTCTTCTTCGATCTCCACGTCGAAGCGGAAGGACGGCGGCGTCACGAGGAGGTCGCTACCACTGGGCACCACGTTGAGATGCACCCGCTCCAGCAGCGCCTGCATCTGTGCGTCATCCAGGGTGACGCCAAGAAGGCGTCGGGCACGCTCCGGCCGCAGCCGCACGGCCGGCCGTTCGGGCAGCGCCGAAGCCACTTCCGCCACCACCGTAGGCCCTGCTTCGCCGCCGCAGATGTCGAGGATCAGGCGTGTCGCGCGCTCGATCGCCCGGGGGCCGAGGGCGAAGTCCACGCCACGCTCGAAGCGGTGGGCGGCATCCGAGGAAAACCCGTAGGAACGCGCGCGCCCGGCGATCGCCGCGGGTGCGAAGAATGCGCTTTCAAGGAAGACGTCGCGGGTGTCGAGCGTGACACCGCACTCCTCTCCACCCATGACCCCCGCCAATGCAAGAACACGATCCTCATCGGCGATGACGAGGCTGTCCGGCGTCAGGGACACGGTCTGACCATTCAGCAACAGGAGCTGCTCGCCAGGCAAAGCAAGCCGGACATGGACGCTTCCGCTGATCCGAGCGTCGTCGAAGGCATGCAGCGGCTGGCCGAGTTCGAGCATGACGTAGTTCGTGATGTCGACCAGCGCACTGATCGGGCGCAATCCACTGCGCTGCAGGCGTTGCTTCATCCAGTCCGGCGTTTGCGCGCGAGCGTCAACGCCACGCAGGACACGACCACAGTAACGGGGGCACGCGGCCGGCACGTCCAACGCGACGGCTCTCCTGGCATCCGTAACCGGCTCGACGGGCTGCACGGCAGGCAACGACAACTCGGCCGCGGTGATCGCCGCCACCTCGCGTGCAACCCCGGCCAGACTCAGGCAATCCGCGCGGTTGGGCGTCAGCTTGATGGTGAATAGCGTGTCGTCGAGCGCCAGATACGCCCGGATATCGCACCCCACGGGGGCATCGGCCGGCAGTTCAAGCAAGCCGCCGTGATCTTCGGAGATGCCCAGCTCGCGAGCCGAGCACAGCATGCCGAACGATTCGACGCCGCGGAGCTTTGCAGCCTTGATGGCGAAATCGCCAGGCAGTTGCGCGCCCACCAGGGCGCAGGGCACCTTCATGCCGGCGGCGGCGTTCGGCGCACCGCACACGATCTGCAGCAGTTCGCCGGTGCCCGCATCCACCTTGCAGACACGCAGCTTGTCCGCGTTGGGATGCTTCTCGGCCTCGATGATCGAGGCCACGACGATGCCTGAAAACGCGGGGGCTACCGGCTGCGCCTCCTCGACCTCCAGACCCGCCATGGTCAGCAGGTGGCCGAGCGCATCGCTATCGAGCGGCGGGTTGACGAAGGTGCGCAACCACTGTTCGGAGAATTGCATGTTCGATTACCTGAATTGGCTCAAGAAGCGCAGATCGCCTTCGAAGAACAGGCGCAGGTCGTTGACGCCGTAGCGCAACATCGTGAGTCGGTCCGGCCCCATGCCGAATGCGAATCCGGTGTAACGCTCGGGATCGACCCCCCCAAAGCGCAACACATTGGGATGCACCATCCCGCAGCCGGCGATCTCCAGCCAGCGCCCCTTGAGCGGACCGCTCATGAACGCGACGTCGATTTCAGCGGACGGCTCGGTGAACGGGAAGAACGACGGACGGAAGCGGACCTGCAGGTCTTCGGTCTCGAAGAACTTGCGCAAGAAGTCGGCAATGACGCCCTTCAGATCGGCGAAGCTGACTTTCTCGCCAACCCACAGGCCTTCGACCTGATGGAACATCGGCGAGTGCGTGGCGTCTGAATCGACCCGGTACACTCGGCCCGGGATGATCACCCGGATCTCCGGCATCGCGGCCGCCTCGGCATGGCGCTTGACGTGCGCAAGCATGGTGCGGATCTGCACCGGGCTGGTGTGGGTACGCAGCAGCACATC
Organism: Azoarcus olearius; assembly: GCF_001682385.1. Taxonomy (NCBI): domain Bacteria; kingdom Pseudomonadati; phylum Pseudomonadota; class Betaproteobacteria; order Rhodocyclales; family Zoogloeaceae; genus Azoarcus; species Azoarcus olearius. The sequence goes on along the minus strand of NZ_CP016210.1, from coordinate 1,248,240 downwards.
GTCACGCCCTTCAAGGTAGAAGGTGTCGTGCATGGACCGGGCGGGGTGGTTTTCCGGCGTGTTGAGCGCGGTGAAATTGTGCCAGTCGGTCTCGATTTCCGGGCCATCGGCAACAATGAAGCCGATCGAACGGAACAGCATCTCGATGCGCTCGAGCGTACGGCTCACCGGGTGCAATCCGCCCCCCTGCGCCCCCCTTCCGGGCAAGGTGACATCAAGCGCCTCTGCCGCAAGTTGGGCAAGCAGCGCCGCTTCTCGCAGGGCATTACGCCGCGCCTCCAGGGCTGCCTCGATCGCGGTCTTGGCGCGATTGATGGCGGCGCCGGCTTCGCGCTTTTCCTCGGGCGGCAACTTGCCCAACCCTTTGAGCTGCTCGGTAAGCGCACCGCTCTTGCCCAGGTAGCGCGCTTTCGCCTGTTCGAGCTGGGCGCTGTCGGACACGCCGGCAAAGTCGGCTTGTGCCTGTTGAACCAGTTGATCCAGGTTATCCATGTGCCACACGTCCGCTATTCAGAAAAAAAAAGGAGGCCAGGCCTCCTTTTTTCGGGCTGCGTCAGCTTACGCAGCAAGTTTGGCCCGGGCTTGTTCAGCGAGCGCTGCAAAAGCAGGCTTGTCGAACACGGCCAGGTCGGCCAGCACCTTGCGGTCCACTTCGACGGCAGCCTTCTTGAGGCCGTTCATGAAGGTGGAGTAGGTCAGGCCCAGTTCGCGGGCAGCAGCATTGATACGGGCGATCCACAGCGCGCGGAACTGGCGCTTGCGCTGACGACGGTCACGGTAGGCGTACTGACCGGCCTTCATCACCGCCTGTTTGGCGATGCGGTATACGTTTTTGCGACGGCCGCGGTAACCCTTGGCCTGATCGAGAACCTTCTTGTGACGTGCGCGGGCGGTTACACCACGTTTAACTCGGGGCATTGCGGTCTCCTATCAAGCGTAAGGCAGCATGGCGCGGATCAGCTTCTCGTCGCTGGCATGGACTTCGGTCATGCCGCGCAGCTGGCGCTTGCTCTTGGTGGTTTTCTTGGTAAGGATGTGGCGCTTGAACGCCTGGGACCGCTTGATCCCACCGCTGGAGCGCACCTTGAAACGCTTCTTGGCGCTGCTCTTCGTCTTCATCTTGGGCATTGCTAAGACTCCGTGTTTATGAATGCCGCCAGGTAGCGCCAGCAACAAGCGCGTTTTACACCTGACACCACTTGTAATCCGCGGCAACTTCATCGTTGCCACGGTTTTGCCCCGCAGACCGCCGGGGCAAATCCGGTTCCGCTCGAGTCAGCGGTTCTTCTTGGGCGCGATCACCATGATCATCTGACGCCCTTCCATCTTGGGCATCTGCTCGACCTGACCCAGTTCCTCCAGATCGGCCTTGATCCGCTCCAACTGGCGCAGGCCGAACTCCTGGTGCGCCATTTCCCGACCACGGAAGCGCAAGGTCACCTTGCACTTGTCGCCCTCTTCAAGGAAGCGCTTGAGGTTGCGCAGCTTGATCTGGTAGTCGTTTTCATCGGTACCGGGGCGGAGCTTGACCTCCTTCACCTGCACCTGCTTCTGCTTCAGCCTGGCTTCGTGGGCCTTCTTCTGCTCCTGATACTTGAACTTGCCGAAGTCCATGATCTTGCACACCGGCGGCTTGGCCATCGGTGCGATCTCGACGAGATCAAGCCCCGCCTCTTCGGCGGCGTTCAGAGCGGCGTTAAGGGAAACGATGCCGAGTTGTTCGCCATCTTCACCGACCAGACGCACTTCCGTTGCGTTGATCTCCCCATTGACGCGCTGCTTCTTGTTATCTTGAGCGATGGTTCAGTTCTCCACGAAAACCAAAATCAGACCGGGCCGGAGCGCGAAGCCAGTTCGCCGTTCCAGCGTTCGATCAACTTATCGAGGGACAGTTGGCCAAGATCCTGGCCACCCCGGACGCGTACCGCCACTACACCCGCAGCCTTTTCTTTTTCGCCGACCACGAGCTGGTAAGGTAGCTTGTGCACGCTATGTTCGCGGATTTTATAGTTAATCTTTTCGTTACGCAAATCAGCCTCCACCCGGAATCCGGCCTCGCGAAGCCGATTGACCACTTCCGTGGCGTAGTCCGCCTGCCCTTCGGAGATGTTCATGACCACGGCGTGAACCGGCGCCAGCCAGAGCGGCATCGCGCCCGCGTAGTGTTCGATCAGGATGCCGATGAAGCGCTCCAGCGAGCCCACGATGGCGCGGTGCAACATCACCGGGAACTTCTTGGTGTTGTCCTCGGCCACATACTCCGCCCCGAGACGTACCGGAAGGTTGAAATCGAGCTGGAGCGTGCCGCACTGCCAGACGCGGTTCAGACAGTCCTTCAGTGAAAACTCGATCTTGGGGCCGTAGAAAGCGCCCTCCCCGGGCTGCAGTTCGTATTCCAGCCCCTGCGCTTTCAGCGCCGCAGCCAGCGCCGCCTCGGCCGCATCCCACTGCTCGTCGGCGCCGACGCGCTTCTCGGGGCGAGTCGAGAGCTTGATCTGGATGTCGCGGAACCCGAAGTCCGCATAGACCTTCTGCAACAGCGCAATGAATGCCGCCGCTTCTTCCTGCACCTGTTCATCGGTGCAGAAGATGTGCGCATCGTCCTGGACGAAGTTGCGCACGCGCATGATGCCGTGCAAGGAACCGGACGGCTCGTTGCGATGACAGGAGCCGAACTCCGCCATCCGCAGCGGCAGGTCGCGATAGCTCTTCAGCCCTTGGTTGAAGATCTGGATGTGGCACGGGCAGTTCATCGGCTTCACGGCGTAGTCGTGCTTCTCGGACTGCGTGGTGAACATCAGGTCGGAATACATGCCCCAATGCCCCGACTTCTCCCACAGCGAGCGGTCTACGATCTGCGGCGTGCGAACCTCCTGGTAGCCATGACGGGAAATCGTCCCGCGCAGGTACTGCTCGACCTGCTGCCACAGCGTCCAGCCCTTCGCGTGCCAGAACACCATACCGGGGGCCTCTTCCTGGATGTGGAACAGATCCAGTTGGCGTCCCAGTTTGCGGTGATCCCGCTTCTCGGCCTCCTCCAGCATATGGAGATAGGACTCGAGGTCCTCTTTTTTCGCCCACGCGGTTCCATACACCCGCTGCAGCATCTCGTTCTTGGCGTCACCGCGCCAATACGCGCCCGCAAGCTTGGTCAACTTGAAGACCTTGAGCCTGCCGGTCGAAGGCACGTGAGGCCCGCGACACAGATCGACGAACTCACCCTGGCGATACAGCGACACGTCTTCGTTCGCGGGGATCGAGGCGATGATCTCGGCCTTGTAGTGCTCCCCGATCGACTTGAAAAACGCCACCGCCTTGTCGCGCGGCCACACCTCCCGCTCCACCGGGAGTTCGCGCTTGACGAGTTCGGCCATGCGCTTTTCGATCGCCTCGAGGTCCTCCGGCGTAAACGGGCGCTTGTACGAAAAGTCGTAGTAGAACCCGTTTTCGATCACCGGCCCGATAGTGACCTGCGCTTCCGGAAACAACTCCTTGACCGCATGCGCCAGCAGGTGCGCAGTGGAATGGCGGATGACATCCACGCCCTCCGCACTCTTGTCGGTGAGGATGGCCAGCTCGCTGTCGCGTTCGATGCAATACGACAGATCGACCGCCTTTCCATCCACCCGACCCGCCAACGCGGCCTTGGCGAGGCCGGAGCCAATGGACGCAGCGACCTCCGCGACCGTGACGGGATGATCGAAGCTGCGGACAGAACCATCTGGAAGCTTGATATTCGGCATGATCTCTGGACCCTCGAAGGAGAACAGTGCAGGCGGGACGCGCACTGCTCGCGTCGATCGCACGAAAAACGTGGACGAAAAAAAAGTGCGGTCTGACCGCACTTTTTCCTCAAGCAGACTGGCGGAAGTGACCTGATTCAGTTTCCGGATTCGGTGCGAGTTCGGAACATTTCAGATCATCTCCAGAAAATCTGGTAGGCGCGATTGGACTCGAACCAACGACCCCCACCATGTCAAGGTGGTGCTCTAACCAACTGAGCTACGCGCCTGCTAAGAGCGCCGAATTATAGGCGCTTTCCTGGCTGTGTCAAACCTTTTTTGGCTTTAAGCCGAATTACGCGGATGCATCCCCATCAGGCGGCACTCCATGCGGCGAGAAAGCGCTTCCAGTGCTCGCCTTCCAGCCGCTCGAGCGTATCCCGCACGACACGAACCTCGGCCTCCCAAGCAGCAAGGTCGAGTTGCCCGCGCATGCGCTGGAAGCGCAAGTAGACGAGGTAGGTATTCACCACGTCGGTTTCGCAATAGTCGCGGATCTCGGCGATCCGCCCTTCCTGCCAGGCCTGCCACACCGCGCCGCCGTCCATGCCCAGTTTGCCCGGATAGCCCATCAGCTTCGCGAGATCGTCCAGCGGGGCATTGGCGCGCGGCTGATACAGCGCGAGGACATCCATCAGGTCGAGGTGGCGCGTGTGGTAACGGCTGATGTAGTTGTTCCACTTGAAGTCGCGCGAGTCGCCAAAGTCCCCGTCGCCCAGGTCCCAATAGCGAGGTGCCGCCACACCGTGCAGCATGCCCCTGTAATGCAGCACGGGAAGATCGAAACCGCCGCCGTTCCAGGACACGAGTTGGGGTGTAAACCGCTCCACGCCGTCAAAGAAACGCTGGATGATCTGCGCCTCGTTGGCCTGGGGCTCGGACAGCGAAAACACCCTGAATTGATCTGCATCCCTCATTGCGCACGAGATCGTTACAACGCGCTGGAGGTGATGGGGCAGAAAGTCCGTTCCGTTCGTCGCCCGCCGCTGCTGGAAAGCAAACTCCGCGACCTCGAAGTCGGACAAGTCCGGGGGCAAATCATTGAGGACGCGGATGCCTGCCACGTCCGGAATCGTCTCGATGTCGAACACCAGTACCGGCACGCGCATTTCCTTTTTCTAGCGGCCAGCTTGCCCGGCCTGCCCGCTCAGGCGGGGAACACCCCGGTGGAGAGATAACGGTCGCCGCGGTCGCAGATCACCGAAACGATCACCGCGTTTTCGACCTGTGCCGCGATACGCAGGGCGACATGCATCGCACCGCCGGACGAAATGCCGGCAAAGAGCCCCTCTTCGCGCGCCAACCGCCGGGTCATCTCCTCCGCATCGGCCTGGCTGACGTACTCCAGGCTGTCCACCGACTCGCGGTGATAGATCGCCGGAAGATAGGCTTCGGGCCATTTGCGGATTCCCGGAATCTGGGATCCCTCCTCCGGCTGGCACCCGACGATCCGGATCGCCGGGTTCATCTCCTTGAGGAATCGGGACGTACCCATGATGGTCCCCGTCGTACCCATGCTGCTGACGAAATGAGTGATGCGTCCCGCCGTCTGCTCCCACAACTCGGGCCCGGTTCCTTCGTAGTGGGCGAGCGGATTGTCGGGGTTGGCGAACTGGTCAAGGATGATGCCCTTGCCTTCGTCGCGCATCTTCTCGGCGACGTCACGCGCCATCTCCATGCCGCCCTCCTTGGGCGTCAGCACGAGTTCGGCCCCGAAAGCGCGCATCGTCTGCCGGCGCTCGACGCTCTGGTTCTCGGGCATCACCAGGATCATCCGGTAGCCGCGCATCGCCGCCGCCATGGCAAGCGCGATGCCGGTATTACCGCTGGTCGCCTCGATGAGCGTGTCGCCAGGCTTGATGTCGCCCCGTGCCTCTGCGCGGACGACCATGGACAACGCCGGCCGGTCCTTCACCGATCCCGCCGGATTGTTACCCTCGAGCTTGGCGAGAATGACGTTGTTATGCCCCGCGGTGATCCGCTTCATGCGCACCAGCGGGGTCTTGCCGACGTAGTCCTCGAGCGTCTTGAATTCCATTTCTCGCATTTCCGCTACTGTGACCGATGGTGCCGCAACCGATGCAAGCGCCGCGCCAGGCACTCGTTCCCGCACTGCTACGGAAGGCCAGGGCTGCCGACTGTCGCAGCCGCTGCAATCCCCAACCAATGTCGCATCCGGAACAAGACGCCGTCAGCGGCGCCCCATCCCGAAATACTCGATCCCCTCGCTGCGCAGGACCGCGGGGTCGTACATGTTGCGGCCGTCGAAGATCACCGGCTGCTTGAGCAGCGCTCGGATACGCTCGAAGTCGGGGCTGCGGAACTCCTTCCACTCCGTCACGATGACCAGCGCGTCCGCCGCTTCGAGCGCATCCATCGGGCGCTCTGCGTAGCTCAGGCGCGCATCGACACCGAAGATGCGCCGCGCCTCGTCCATGGCGACCGGATCGTAGACGCAGACCGAAGCGCCGCGCCCCAGCAACTCACCCAGCACCACGCGGCTGGGGGCTTCGCGCATGTCATCGGTATTGGGCTTGAACGCCAGGCCCCACACCGCAAACCGGCGCCCGGCCAGATTTTCACCAAAACGCGAAACGACTTTGTCGACCAGACGCAACTTCTGGGCATCGTTTACCGCTTCGACCGCATTCAACAGCAAAAGGTCGTGCCCATGCTCCGCGCCGGTACGCACCAGCGCCTTCACGTCCTTGGGGAAGCAGGAACCGCCGTAGCCGCAGCCGGCATACAGGAAGTGCCACCCGATACGGGGGTCCGAGCCAATGCCCTGACGGACCAGTTCAATGTCAGCCCCCAGGGTTTCGGCAAGATTGGCAAGTTCGTTCATGAAGCTGATGCGGGTGGCCAGCATCGCGTTGGCCGCGTACTTGGTGAGTTCCGCGCTGCGCACGTCCATCACCAGCAGCTTTTCGTGGTTGCGCTGGAACGGGCCGTAGAGTTGCCGCATCAGCTCGACCGCGCGCTCGTCATCGGCGCCGACGATGATCCGGTCCGGACGCATGAAGTCCTCTACTGCGGCGCCTTCTTTCAGGAACTCCGGGTTGGACACCACGCTGTACGCGAGCGTGCTGCCACGCACGGCAAGTTCCTCGGCCACCGCCGCCCGCACCTTGTCACCCGTGCCCACCGGAACGGTCGACTTGTCCACAATCACGCGGTAGCCATCCATATGGCGACCGATGTTGCGGGCGGCCGCGAGCACGTACTGCAGGTCGGCCGAGCCATCCTCGTCCGGCGGCGTCCCGACCGCGATGAACTGTATGACGCCGTGCCGCGCGGCGCGCTCGACATCCGTCGTAAAGGACAGGCGCCCCGCCGCAACGTTGCGCCGGACGACGTCGAGCAAGCCCGGCTCGTGAATCGGGATGCCGCCCTCCTCGAGGATGCGGATCTTGTCCGGGTCGACATCCAGGCACAGTACGTCATTGCCCACATCGGCAAGACAAGCGCCGCTCACCAGACCGACATAACCGGTTCCGACTACCGTAACTTTCATGCAACCCCCGATTCAGATTGGATTCCGCCGGCCCGGTCCGTCCGCGCCCGCCCTGCGATATTGAAGCGAGACGATGACAGACTCACCCGTGCCCCTGCCCCGCGAGCGAAGCGTGGGTCACGGCTCCAGGTCGAACTCCTCGGTGCGCCGCGGCGGATAGGTTTCCCAGCCACCGCACGCTGGACAATGCCAATGGAACTGCCGCGCCTTGAACCCGCAGGACTCGCAGCGGTATCGCGCAACCTTTCGCGTGTGTCCGTGAATCAACTGTTTCACCAGTTCTATGTCGCCGCGCTGCTCCGCGGGCGCGGCGAGCAACGCCGCCTCCAGCAGCTTGTCCAGCCCGAGCAGGGTCGGGTTGCGGCGTAATTCTTCTCGCACCAGGTCGTAGGCCGCCTTTGGCCCGAGTTTCTCGATTTCCCACTGGAACAACTCGTCCAGCAGGTCAAGAGAGGCATGGCGGTCCAGCCACGAGCGCAGCAACATATGGCCCTGCTCGACGCGACCAAGGCGTCCATAGGCATCCATCACCCGCTCCGCGGCAAGCGAAAGATAGACCGGGTCCTGGCTTTCGATCCGCTTCCATGCCTCAAGCGCATCCTCGTCGCGTCCCTGCGCGGCGTACAGATCACCTTCGATCAGACTGGCGCGGACGCAACTGCGGTTGATCGCCAAGGCCTCGTCAATGTGGCGGCGCACATCCGGAAAGCGCGAATCCGCGAGCGCGGTGGTGGCGAGTTCGCAATGAAAGCTCGCCACTTCCTTGCGCCACATCGCCTCTTCGTGGTCCGGCAGTGCGCGCGCGATCTCGATCGCCTTCGCCCAGTCCTTTTCCTGCTGGTAGATCTCGAGCAGGTAGCGCAAGGCCACATCGTTGGCGCGCGTGTCTCGCAACTTGAGGAACACGGTCTCGGCGCGATCGAGCAAGCCGGCCTTGAGAAAGTCCTGCCCCAGCTCCCCCAGCGCCTGCAGGCGCTGGTCCTCGTTCAGGTCATCCCGGTCGACCAGCAACTGGTGGAGGCGAATGGCGCGATCGGTTTCTCCGCGGCGGCGAAAAAGGCTCCCGAGCGCGAAGTGCAGTTCGACCGTCTGCGGGTCGATCCGCACCGCCTCGATGAACGCGTCGATCGCCTTGTCAGGCTGCTCGTTCAGCAGGAAATTGAGCCCGGCCAGATAGGAGCGCGGCAAGGCACGGGACTCCTGCACGACCTGACGGATGTCGATCCGCGCGGCAAGCCATCCGAGCGCAAAGAAGAGCGGCAGCGCAAGCAGCCACCAGAACTCGATTTCCATATTGTTCTTAAAGGGTTTCCGGTGCCTGTGCGTCAGTCGCCGGCGGCGACGCGCTGCCCTGGCTGCGCTCCGCGCGTACGAGTTGCCGGCGGAGCCGCGAAATCTCGCGCCGCTGCCGCAACAGGGACGCAAAGGTAGCGGTGATACCCAGCAGCGCTCCCGCCGAGAAGCTCACCAGGATCACGAATACGACCGGGAGTTGCCATTCCCCGCCGAAAAAGAAACGCAGGCTCGCGAGGTGATCGTTCTTGACCGCGAACCCGAACAGCAGGAAGAAAAGCAGGAAACGGAGCAACCACATGACGATGCGCATAGGCCGGCATTATCCCCGAGCAGGTCGCAAAAAAGAAGGCGGCCTCAGCCGCCTTCCTTCCAATGACATCCAAAAGCGATTACCGCGCGGTCACTCGACGATATCGACCCGCTCCCGCAGCTCCTTGCCCGCCTTGAAATGCGGAACGTACTTCTCCGGCACGTGAACCTTCTCTCCCGACTTCGGATTGCGTCCGACGCGGGGCGGCCGGTAGTTGAGCGCGAAGCTTCCAAAACCGCGGATTTCGATGCGATCCCCGCGCGCAAGCGCGTCGGACATCGCATCGAGAATCATCTTGACCGCGTAATCGGCATCCTTTGCGACCAGTTGCGGAAAACGCGCCGCAAGCTGGGCGATCAGCTCCGATTTGGTCATGATCGGCCAGTTACTGCTTTTGTTCGTTCAGCTTGGCCTTCAACAGCGCGCCGAGGTTGGTGGTACCGGACGCAGCAGAGCTTTCGGAAGCCAGCTTCTGCATGGCTTCGGTCTGCTCGGCCTGGTCCTTGGCGCGGATGGACAGGTTGATCGAACGGGTCTTGCGATCCACGTTGATGATCATAAGCTCGAGCTCGTCGCCTTCCTTCAGCATCGTGGTGAGATCGTCCACACGGTGCGGGGCGGCTTCGGAGGCGCGCAGATAGCCTTCGACTTCGTCACCCAGGCCGATCACGGCACCACGGGCATCCACCGACTTCACGGTGCCACGGACGAGGCTGTTCTTCTCGTGGGTGGCGATGAAGTTGGTGAAGGGGTCGCCTTCCAGCTGCTTGATGCCCAGCGAGATGCGCTCGCGCTCGACGTCGATCGCCAGCACGACGGCTTCGACTTCGTCGCCCTTCTTGAACTTGCGCACGGCGTCTTCGCCGGACTCGCTCCAGGACAGGTCGGACAGGTGCACCAGGCCGTCGATGCCGCCATCCAGGCCGATGAACACGCCGAAGTCGGTGATCGACTTGATCTGGCCGCGGACCTTGTCACCCTTCTTGTGGTTGATCGCGAAATCGTCCCACGGGTTGGAGGCGCACTGCTTCATGCCCAGCGAGATGCGGCGACGGTCTTCGTCGATCTCGAGAATCATCACTTCGACTTCGTCGCCCAACTGGACAACCTTGGTCGGGTGGATGTTCTTGTTGGTCCAGTCCATTTCGGACACGTGCACCAAGCCTTCGATGCCCTGCTCGACTTCAACGAACGCGCCGTAGTCGGTGATGTTGGTGACCTTGCCGAACAGGCGGGTACCCTGCGGGTAACGACGCGAGATGCCGACCCACGGATCTTCGCCCAGCTGCTTGAGACCCAGCGAAACGCGGTTCTTCTCCTGGTCGAACTTGAGCACCTTGGCTTCGATTTCGTCGCCGACATTGAGCACTTCGGACGGGTGACGCACACGACGCCAGGCCAGGTCGGTGATGTGCAGCAGGCCGTCGATGCCGCCCAGATCCACGAACGCGCCGTAGTCGGTGATGTTCTTGACCACACCCTTGACGACGGTGCCTTCCTTGAGGTTTTCGAGCAGCTTCTGACGCTCTTCACCCATCGACTCTTCAAGCACGGCGCGGCGCGACACGACCACGTTGTTGCGCTTGCGGTCGAGCTTGATGACCTTGAATTCGTATTCCTTGCCTTCGTACGGCGAGGTGTCCTTGACCGGACGCATGTCGACCAGCGAACCCGGCAGGAAGGCGCGGATGCTGTTGGTCATGACGGTCAGACCACCCTTGACGCGACCGGAGATCACGCCCTTCACCAGGGTACCTTCGTTGAGCGCCTTCTCGAGGTCGTTCCACGCGGCGATGCGCTTGGCCTTGTCGCGCGACAGGCGGGTTTCGCCGTAGCCATCTTCCAGGGCTTCGATCGCCACGTGGATGAAGTCGCCCGGGTTCACTTCGAGTTCGCCGCGGTCGTTGCGGAACTCGTCGATGGGCACGTAGCTCTCGGACTTCAGGCCGGCATTGACGACCACGAAGTTCTGGTCGATGCGGACGACTTCGGCCGTGATGACTTCACCGGCGCGCATTTCCTGCAGCGCAAGGCTTTCTTCGAAAAGAGCGGCGAAACTTTCCTGGGTGGAAACGGGGGTGGCAGTGGACATAAAGAAAAAACCCGGCACCGGCCCGAAGGACGGCGTTAAGTGGAAATTGAAAAAACGCACACGCGGAGCACTTGCTCCGGTATGCGGCTGCAGCCTTCAGCGGTTAATTTGCTCCCCGCAACCCGTGATCCCGAACAAGATCGAGCACGAAAGTCACGGCCTGCTCGACGTCCCTGTCGGTCGTATCAAGCAGCGCGGCGTCAGGCAACTTCTGCAAGGGCGCCACGGTCCGGGCCGCGTCGCGCGCGTCCCGCTCCCGCAGGTCCTGCATAAGGCTTTCCATGTTAGCAGCCAAACCCTTGCCGATCAACTGCTTATAGCGGCGTTCGGCACGGGCCTCCACTGAGGCGGTGAGGAAGATCTTGACGCTCGCGTCGGGAAAGATCACCGAACCGATGTCGCGACCTTCCGCAACCAGCCCGGGGCCCTGGCGATAGTCGCGCTGACGGCCGAGCAAGGCGGCACGCACCGCGGGAAGAACCGCGACTTTGGACGCGCCGGCGGAACACTGCTCGCTGCGGATCGCGTCGGTGACGTCGTCGGTGCCCAGCCAGACGCGTTCGCCTTCGAAACGCGCAGGAAGATCGCCGGCGATGGCGGCCAGCGCCACCTCGTCGTCCAGGTCGATGCCGCTGCGCTCCGCGCTCAGTGCCACGAGCCGGTAGAGCGACCCGCTGTCGAGGTGATGCCAGCCGAGGGCGGCCGCGACACGCGCACCAACCGTCCCCTTGCCCGACGCCGACGGCCCGTCGATCGCCACAACGGGAACCGGCGCGGCCACGGTGGCGAAAGCCTCGAAGTAGGACGGAAAGGTCTTGTTCACGCAGCGCGGATCGTTGATGCGGACGCGGCAGCCGCCGAGGCTGACGAGCGAAAAGCACATCGCCATGCGGTGATCGTCGTAGGTGTCGATTGCGGCCGGACGCAACACCGCAGGCGGCATGACCCGCAGGTAGTCCGCCCCCTCTTCCACCTCCGCTCCAACCTTGCGCAACTCGGTCGCCATCGCAGCGATGCGATCGGTCTCCTTGACCCGCCAGCTCGCGATATTGCGCAGCGTGCACGGGCCGTCGGCGAACAGCGCGGCCACGGCCAGCGTCATCGCCGCATCGGGGATGTGGTTGAGGTCGAGATCGAATGCACGCAAGCGGCCGCCCGCCGGCGCGGCCGCCTCGATCCAGTTGTCGCCCACGGTAATGACCGCGCCGAGCTGAGCCAGCGCGTCGGCGAAGCGGACGTCGCCCTGGATGCTGTCCCGGCCGACCCCTTCGACGCGGACCGGCCCACCGCCGATCGCACCGGCAGCGAGGAAATAGGATGCCGAGGACGCGTCGCCTTCGACGTACAAGACGCCGGGGCTGCGGTAGCGCGCCCCGCCGGGAACGGTGAAACGCTGCCAGTCCTCGCGCACGACATCGACCCCGAAGCGCGCCATCAGGTCGAGCGTGATCGCGATATACGGCTTGGAAATCAGTTCGCCCACCACCTCGATCGTCGTCTCGACCCCGGTCAGCGGCAAGGCCATCAGCAGTGCGGTCAGGAACTGGCTGGAAACATCGCCCCTGACCTTCAGCAAGCCCCCCGGCCGGATCGTGGCCGGACGGATGTGCAGCGGCGGAAAGCCCTCGTTGCCGACGTATTCGATATCGGCCCCGGCCTGGCGCAGCGCATCCACCAGGTCACCGATCGGGCGCTCATGCATCCGGGCCACACCGGACAGGCGATAGTCCCCCCCCGACAGCGCCAGCGCTGCCGTCAAGGGACGGAAGGCGGTGCCGGCATTGCCGAGGAAAAGATCGCCCTTCTTGACCGGAAACGGGCCGCCGACGCCGTGCACACGGTAGTTTTCGGTGCCTTCCTCGCGCGACCAGCGCACGCCGAGCGCCTGCAGCGCTTCCAGCATGCGCTCGACGTCGTCGGAGGCAAGCAGGTCGCGGATGTCGGTTTCGCCCTCGGCGAGCGCGGCGAGCAGCAGGCTGCGGTTCGAGATGCTCTTCGAGCCGGGCAAACGCACCTGCCCGCGCGCGGCGAGCATGGGCGGCAGATCGAGAAATTCCATGGTCATTCCGCGGTAGAAGGGGGCGGGAACTGCGCGGCCCATGCGTCGCGCGCGCGTCGCGCCTCGCCGAACAGCTGTTCCAGCCGGGTGCCGTCGCCCGCCAGCAAGAGCGCGCGCAGGTAGGCAAGTTCGGCCAGGTACTGGTCGAGTTCGGCCAGCAAGGCCTGCCGGTTGGCGAGGCAGATGTCGCGCCACATCTCCGGATGGCTGCCGGCGATGCGGGTGAAGTCGCGAAAGCCGCTGGCAGCGTGGGAGAACAGCAACTCGGCGTTGGCGCGCCCCGCCAGGTCGTGCACCAGACCGAACGCGAGAAGGTGCGGCAGATGACTGACGGCGGCGAAGACGCGGTCGTGATCCTGCGGCGACATCTCGACCACGGTGGCGCCGCAGGCTGTCCAGGCGGCGCGCACGCGCTCGACCGCGTCCGGTCTGTTCTCGGGCAGCGGCGTCACCACTACCTTCTTGCCCCGGTACAGCGTCGGAAAGCCGGCTTCCACGCCGCTCTTTTCCGCGCCCGCGATCGGGTGGGCGGGCACGACGGTGGCGAGATGGGGGTCGAGGCGGCGATAGACCGCTTCGATCACGTCGCGCTTGGTGCTGCCCGCATCGGTCACGATGGTGCCGGGCTGCAGGTGGGGCGCCATGGCTTCCATGATTGCGTCGAGCTGGCCGACCGGCGTGGCGAGCAACACGAAGTCCGCGCCGTCGAGCGCGTCGCGCCAGCCGGAGGCGATTTCGTCGATCACGCCCAGTTCCACGGCGCGCGCAAGGGTGGCCGGATTACGGCCCACACCGACGACGCGTTCCACCGCGCCGGCCTGCTTCAGCGCGAGCGCGAAAGATCCGCCGATGAGGCCGACGCCGCAGACGACGAGCTTGCCGATCAAGGCCATGGACCGCTCCGCCGCTCAGCCCAGCGCGTTGCGCAGCGCGGTGATGAAGCGGGCGTTCTCCTCGGGCAGCCCGATCGAGACCCGCAGCCATTCCGGCATGCCGTAGCCGGCGATCGGACGCACGATCACACCCTGGCGCAGCAGCGCGAGGTTGACCGCCGCGGCGTCGCCCACGCGCACGGTGACGAAGTTGCCGGCGGACGGAATCCACTCCAGCCCCAGGCTGGCGAACGCGTCAGTGAGCTGCTGCTTGCCGCGGCGGTTGATGTCGGCGGTACGTGCGACGAAATCGTCGTCACCCAGCGCGGCCTCGGCCGCCGCCAGCGCCACCGCGGACACGTTGAAGGGCTGGCGCACACGGTTCATCAGATCGGCCACGTCGGGGTGGGCGATGGCATACCCCACCCGCAGCCCGGCCAGGCCGTAGGCCTTGCACAGCGTGCGCGACACCAGGAGGTTGGGGAACCGCGCAAGCCAGGCCAGCGAGTCGTAGCGCTGCTCGGGTTCGAGGAACTCGGTGTAGGCCTCGTCCAGCACCACCAGCACGTCTTCGGGCACCTTGGCGAGGAAGGCCTCGAGTGCGGCACCGCCAACGAAGGTGCCGGTGGGATTGTTCGGATTGGCGATGAACACGATGCGGGTGTCGGGCGCGATGGCCGCGGCCATCGCGTCGAGGTCGTGCCCGTAGGCCTGTGCCGGCACCTGGATGCAGCGCGCGCCGCGGGCATTGGTGGCGAGCGGATAGACCGCGAAGGAGTACTGCGAGAACACGGCCGAAGTACCGGGCGCAAGGAAGGTCTGCGCGGCGATCTCGAGCACGTCGTTGGAACCGTTGCCGATGACGAGCTGCGCCGCATCCACGCCGAACTTGCGTGCCAGCGCCGCCTTCAGCGCAAAGGCGCCGCCGTCCGGATAGCGAAAGGCCTCGCGGATTGCCGCTTCGGCCGCGGCACGCGCCTTCGCGCCCATACCGAGCGGATTCTCGTTGGAGGCGAGCTTGACGATGTCGGCTTCTGGAAGGCCCATCTCGCGGGCGAGTTCGGAGATCGGCTTGCCCGGCTGGTAGGGCTGGATGGAACGGATGTAGGCAGGCGCGCGGCTGGCTACGCTCATGGCAGACTCCTGAAAGTTCAGATCGCGGCGACCGGGTAGGAGCCCAGCACCTTGACGAAGGCGGCGCGCTCGTTCAGCTCGCGCAGCGCGGCGGCCACCGCGGCATCGGTCTGATGCCCCTGGATGTCGACGTAGAACACGTATTCCCACAAGCCACTGCGCGCCGGGCGCGACTCGAGCTTGCTCATGTCGACGCCGTGGCGCGCCAGCGGTTCGAGCAGCGCGTGCATCGCCCCGGGGCGGTTCTGCGCAGAACACACCAGCGACGTCTTGTCGTTGCCGGACGGCCCTGCATCATGGCTGGCGATGACGAGGAAACGCGTCGTGTTGTTGGGGTCGTCCTCGATGTTGGTGGCGAGCTTGTTGAGGCCGTACAGCTCGGCCGCGGCCTCGCCGGCGATTGCGCACGATTCGGGATCTTCCGCCGCCAGCCGCGCCGCCTCGGCGTTGCTCGCCACCGGGATGCGCGGCAGATGGGCCAGGTTGCGGTTGAGCCACTCGTGGCACTGCGCCAGCGACTGCGCGTGCGAATACAGGCGCTTCGCGCCGCCGATGCCCTCGGCGCGCGACAGCAGGTTCTGGTGGATGCGCAGCTTGACCTCGCCGCACACCTTCAGCGGATTGGCCAGCAGCAAATCCAGCGTGCCGCCGACCGCGCCCTCGGTGGAGTTCTCCACCGGCACCACGCCATAGTCCGCATTGCCCGACTCGACCGCGCGGAACACCTCGTCGATCGACGGCGTCGGCAGGAAGTTGGGGGCCGCGCCGAAATGCTTGCGGCTCGCACTTTCCGAGAAGGTGCCAGCGGGGCCGAGATAAGCCACCTTCAGCGGCTGCTCAAGACCCAGGCAGGCCGACATGATTTCACGGAAGATCTTCTGCACCGCGACGTCGGGCAGCGGTCCGCCATTGAGGTCCGCCAGCCGGCGCAGCACCTGGGCCTCGCGTTCCGGCCGGTAGATGTTGCCGTGCTTGATCTCGCCCACGCGCTGCGCACAACGCGCGCGCTCGGCAAGGCGGGCAAGGATTTCCTCGTCCAGACGGTCGATCTGGTTACGCAGGTTCAGGAGTTCGTCGCTCATGGGTACCGGCTCCGCTTATCCGTGGCGAAGCGCGAAGTCGCGCATGTAATCGACCAGCGCCTGCACGCCTTCGAGCGGCATCGCGTTGTAGATCGAGGCGCGCATGCCGCCCACCGACTTGTGACCCTTCAGCTGCACCAGGCCGGCATCCTTGGCGCCCGCCAGGAAGCGGTCGTTGAGCGATTCGTCCTTGAGGAAGAAGGGCACGTTCATGCGCGAGCGGCAGGCCGGATCGATGCGGTTCTCGTAGAACGGACAGTCGTCGAGGAAGCCGTACAACAGTTCCGCCTTGGCGATGTTCTGCGCTTCGATGCCGGCGACGCCGCCCTTGCGCTTGAGCCACTGGAACACGAGGCCAGCGATGTAGATGGCATAGGTAGGCGGGGTGTTGTACATCGAGCCGTTGTCGGCCACGGTGCGGTAGTCGAAGGCCGTGGGGCAGAACGGCGCGGCGCGCCCGAGCAGGTCGTCGCGGACGATGACGATCGTGAGCCCGGCAGGACCGATGTTCTTCTGCGCACCGCCGAACAGCAGGCCGTACTTGGTCACGTCGAACGGGCGCGACAGGATGTGCGAGGACACGTCGGCCACCACCGGCACCTCGGCGCGGCCGATCCGGGCCAGATCGGGCTCGAACGGATACTCGACGCCGCCGATGGTCTCGTTGGTGCAGGTGAAGAGGTAGGACGGGCGCGCCGACAGCTTCCACTCGCTCATCGGCGGCACCGTGGTGTAGCCGCTCGCCTCCGAGGTCGCGGCGATATTGACCTCGCCGTACTTGCGTGCCTCCTTCTGCGACTTCACCGACCACGAGCCGGTGACCACGTAGTCCGCACGCTTCTCCTCGCCCATCAGGTTCATCGGGATGATCGCGTTCTCGGCGATCGCCCCGCCCTGCATGAACAGCACGCGGTAGTTGGCCGGAATCGCCATCAGCTCGCGCAGGTCGGCCTCGGCCTGCTCGGCGATCGACACGAACTCCTTGCTGCGGTGGCTCATTTCCATGACGCCGACGCCGGCGCCGCGCCAGTCGAGCATCTCCTCGGCGGCCTGCTGCAGCACCTCGGCGGGCAGCGCGGCCGGACCGGCCGCGAAATTCCAGACGCGTGTCATTCCTGTTCTCCTTCACCCGCGGCGCCCGGCGCGCCGGCATTCTCGCCGTCCGCGGCGCCCTCTTCGCCACCTTCCACCAGTTCGTCCGCCTCGGCACCGGACTCGGCCACCTTCTCGATCCCGGCCAGGTACGTGCCCTCATCGAGGTTGATCAGCGTCACGCCCTGGGTGGCGCGGCCAAGCTCGCGGATGTCCTGCACCTTGGTGCGGATCAGCACTGCACCGGTGGAGATCAGCATCACCTCGTCGGTCGGATCGACCAGCACCGCGCCGACCAGCTTGCCGTTGCGGTCCGAGGTCTGGATTGCGATCATGCCCTTGGTGCCGCGGCCGTGGCGGGTGTATTCCGCCACCGGGGTGCGCTTGCCATAACCGTTTTCGGTAGCCGTCAGCACCGACTGGGTTTCGCCCTTGGCGACCAGCATCGCGATCACGCGCTGGCCGTCTTCCAGCGTCATGCCGCGCACGCCGCGCGCTTCGCGGCCCATCGGGCGCACGTCGCTCTCGGCAAAGCGCACGGCCTTGCCGGCGTCGGAGAACAGCATCACGTCGCATTCACCGTCGGTGATCGCGACGCCGATCAGGTGGTCGCCGTCATCGAGGTTGACCGCGATGATGCCGGCCTTGCGCGGGTTGGCGAAAGCGGTGAGCGCAGTCTTCTTGACCGTGCCTTCCGAAGTGGCCATGAACACGAAATGCTCTTCATCGAAGGTCTGCACCGGCAGCACCGCGGTGATCTTCTCGCCCTCGATCAACGGGAACAGGTTCACGATCGGCTTGCCGCGCGAGTTGCGGGTGCCTTCGGGCACCTCGTACACCTTCAGCCAGTAGGCGCGGCCGCGGCTGGAGAAGCACAGCACGGTGTCGTGGGTATTGGCGACGAAGAGGTGGTCGATGAAGTCCTCGTCCTTCATCGAGGTGGCCTGCTTGCCGCGGCCGCCGCGGCGCTGGGCGCGGTAGTCGGCGAGCGGCTGGCGCTTGAAGTAACCGGTGTGCGACAGCGTCACCACCATGTCTTCCGGCGTGATCAGGTCCTCGATGTTGATCTCGGCGGTGCTGAGCACGATCTCGGAACGGCGCGGATCGCCGAACTGGTTGCGGATCGCGGTCAGCTCCTCGACGATGATCGCGGTGATGCGCTCGGGGCGGGCCAGGATGTCGAGCAGGTCGGTGATGAGATCCATCACCTCGCGGTACTCGCCGACGATCTTGTCCTGTTCGAGGCCGGTCAGGCGCTGCAGGCGCAGTTCCAGGATGGCCTGGGCCTGGGCGTCGGACAGCTTGTAACCCTGGGCCGAGAAGCCGAACTCGGGGTCCAGCCCTTCCGGGCGGTAGCTGTCGGCGAGCGCGCGCGACAGCATTTCTTCCACCAGCGGCGAGCGCCACGTGCGCTCCATCAGGCCGCGCTTGGCATCCGCCGGCGTCGGCGCGGCCTTGATCAGCGCGATGATCTCGTCCACGTTGGACAGCGCCACCGCCAGGCCTTCGAGGATGTGGCCGCGGTCGCGCGCCTTCTTCAGTTCGAAGATGGTGCGGCGGGTGACGACCTCGCGCCGGTGCTCGAGGAAGCACACCAGCATTTGCTTGAGGTTGAGCAGGCGGGGCTTGCCGTCCACCAGCGCCACCATGTTCATGCCGAAGGTGTCCTGCAGCTGGGTGTGCTTGTACAGGTTGTTGAGCACCACCTCGGGCATCTCGTTGCGCTTCAGTTCGATCACCACGCGCATGCCGGACTTGTCCGACTCGTCGCGGATCTCGCTGATGCCCTCGACCTTCTTTTCGTTGACCAGCTCGGCGATGCGCTCCAGCAGGGTGCGCTTGTTCACCTGGTAGGGCAGCTCGTCGACGATGATGGCTTCGCGGTCGCTGTTCTTGCCGATCGGCTCGATATGGGTGCGGGCGCGCATCACCACCCGGCCGCGGCCGGTGCGATAGCCTTCGTGCACGCCGTGCAGGCCGTAGATCAGACCCGCGGTGGGGAAGTCGGGCGCCTTGACGATTTCGATCAGCGCTTCGAGGTCGGTTTCCGGATCTTCGAGCAGCTTGAGACAGGCATCGACCACTTCACCCAGGTTGTGCGGCGGGATGTTGGTCGCCATGCCGACCGCGATACCGGAGGAACCGTTGATCAGCAGATTGGGGATGCGGGCCGGCAGGATCAGCGGCTCTTTTTCGGAGCCGTCGTAGTTCGGCCCGAAATCCACCGTTTCCTTGTCGATGTCGGCCAGCA
Source organism: Azoarcus olearius (assembly GCF_001682385.1). Lineage (NCBI taxonomy): Bacteria > Pseudomonadati > Pseudomonadota > Betaproteobacteria > Rhodocyclales > Zoogloeaceae > Azoarcus > Azoarcus olearius. Next base: position 1,228,756 of record NZ_CP016210.1, on the reverse strand, counting down.
GTTCGTGGCCGATGCGCGCCATGCGGATTTCGGTGTAACGCATCGCCGCGGCGTTGTCGCCGTCGACCGAGCCGAAGTTGCCCTGGCCATCGACCAGCATGTAGCGCAGCGAGAAATCCTGCGCCATGCGCACGATGGTGTCGTACACCGCCGAGTCGCCATGCGGGTGGTACTTACCGATGACGTCGCCGACGATACGCGCCGACTTCTTGTAGGCGCGGTTCCAGTCGTTGGAAAGCTCGTGCATCGCGTACAGCACCCGGCGGTGCACCGGCTTCAGGCCGTCGCGCGCATCGGGCAGCGCCCGCCCCACGATCACGCTCATGGCGTAATCCAGGTAGGAGTGGCGCATTTCCTCCTCGAGGCTGATCGGCAGCGTTTCCTTGGCGAACTGTGTCATGCTCGAAGGCGGTCAGACCCGCGTAACCCAAAAGGGAGAGATGTTACCACGCCCCCTTGCGGCATTCCGGTCGGCGGGTCGCTGACAGGCCCGCCGTCAACGCGCGATCAGCCTTCGCCGGCCAACAGCCGCCTTGCATCCTCGCGCCAGTACCCCAGCGCGCTGTAGTAGCCCTCCCACACGCACCCATTGCAGCCACGGCCGCAGCACGTCGTGGGCGGCGCAGGCGGCGGGCGCAGCGAGAGCCCGGCACATTCAAGCCGCCCCCGGATCGCGGCGACCGCGGCCTCGGCATCGGCCAGCGTACGCACGGGCGCCGTGAAGGGATCGGAGGGCTTAACGGAAGGCGGCATGGCGGCAGGCGGCGCAAAAGCCGCGATTATCGCGCCCCGCCGCCCGCGCGCATTTTTTTCGTTGATGCGCTTGAAAACCGCCGGACCGCCCCCAAGTAGCCGCCCATCCCTGAGAAAACAACACGGAGCACACCCGATGCCGGATCCCACCCAGAACCCGAACGTCACGCCGGAACTCGAGCAGCACGCCGCACCGGAAGCCGCCGCCGAGGCCGCTCCGGAAAGCAGCGCCGACGTGATGCCCAGCCTGGAAGAGACCCTGCGCCAGGCCGAACTCAAGGCCGCCGAACACTACGACGCCTGGCTGCGGGCCAAGGCGGAGGGCGAGAACATCCGCCGCCGCGCGCAGGAGGACATTGCCAAGGCGACGAAGTTTGCTGCCGAGAAGTTCGCCAGCGCGATGGTGCCGGTGAAGGACAGCCTCGAAGCCGCGCTCGCGGTCGAGAACCAGACCGTCGAAAAACTGCGCGAAGGCGTGGAACTGACGCTCAAGCAGCTGGTTTCCGCGTTCGAAGGCGCTGGCCTGGCAGAAGAAAACCCGCTCGGCCAGAAGTTCGACCCGAACAAGCATCAGGCGATCAGCGCGATCGAAGCCGAAGGCGAACCCAACACCGTGATCAACGTGCTGCAGAAGGGCTATCTGCTGCACGAACGCGTCGTGCGCCCGGCGCTGGTGGTGGTCTCCAAGGCCAAGGCCCAGTAAGGACAGCGGGCGCGGCAGCGGCTTGAAACCGCCGCGAACCACCCCATATTCGACTCAGACCTCGCCGGCCGCCGCGCCGGCGATCCACGGATTCAGAACATAAAGGACATCATCATGGGCAAGATCATCGGTATCGACCTCGGCACCACCAACAGCTGCGTTTCCGTCATGGAAGGCGGCAAGCCGAAGGTCATCGAAAACTCGGAAGGCGCGCGCACCACCCCGTCGGTGGTCGCTTACGCGGAAGACGGCGAGATCCTGGTCGGCGCGCCGGCCAAGCGCCAGGCGGTCACCAACGCACGCAACACGCTGTTCGCGGTCAAGCGCCTGATCGGCCGCCGCTTCGAAGAAAAGGAAGTGCAGAAGGACATCGACCTGATGCCCTACACCATCGCCAAGGCCGACAACGGTGACGCCTGGGTGGAAGTGCGCGGCAAGAAGATCGCCCCGCCGCAGGTTTCGGCCGAAGTGCTGCGCAAGATGAAGAAGACCGCCGAAGACTACCTCGGCGAAGAAGTGACCGAAGCCGTCATCACCGTGCCGGCCTACTTCAACGACAGCCAGCGCCAGGCCACCAAGGACGCCGGCCGCATCGCCGGGCTGGAAGTGAAGCGCATCATCAACGAGCCGACCGCGGCCGCGCTCGCCTTCGGCATGGACAAGAAGCCGGGCGACTCCAAGATCGCGGTGTATGACCTCGGCGGCGGCACCTTCGACATCTCCATCATCGAGATCGCCGACATCGACGGCGAGCACCAGTTCGAAGTGCTGGCCACCAACGGCGACACCTTCCTCGGCGGCGAGGACTTCGACCAGCGCATCATCGACTACATCGTCACCGAGTTCAAAAAGGAACAGGGCGTCGATCTGAAGAACGACGTGCTCGCGCTGCAGCGCCTGAAGGAAGCGGCCGAAAAGGCGAAGATCGAGCTGTCCTCGGGCTCGCAGACCGAAGTCAACCTGCCCTACATCACCGCCGACGCCACCGGACCGAAGCACCTCGCGATCAAGATCACCCGCGCCAAGTTCGAGTCGCTGGTGGAAGACCTGATCGAGCGTTCGATCGAACCCTGCCGCATCGCGCTGAAGGACGCCGGCGTCAAGGTGTCCGACATCGACGACGTGATCCTGGTCGGCGGCCAGACCCGCATGCCGAAGGTCATCGAAAAGGTGAAGGAGTTCTTCGGCAAGGAACCGCGCCGCGACGTGAACCCGGACGAAGCCGTGGCCGTGGGTGCCTCCATCCAGGGCGGCGTGCTGCAGGGCGAAGTCAAGGACGTGCTGCTGCTCGACGTTACCCCGCTGTCGCTCGGCATCGAAACCCTGGGCGGCGTGATGACCAAGCTGATCCAGAAGAACACCACCATCCCGACCAAGGCGAGCCAGGTGTTCTCCACCGCCGACGACAACCAGTCCGCGGTGACCATCCACGTGCTGCAGGGCGAGCGCGAGATGGCCTCCGGCAACAAGAGCCTGGGCCAGTTCAACCTGTCCGACATCCCGCCGGCGCCGCGCGGCATGCCGCAGATCGAGGTCACCTTCGACATCGACGCCAACGGCATCCTGCACGTATCGGCCAAGGACAAGGCCACCGGCAAGGAAAACAAGATCAAGATCCAGGCGAACTCCGGCCTGTCGGATGAAGAAGTCGAACGCATGGTGCGCGACGCCGCCGCTCACGCCGAGGAAGACAAGAAGGCGCACGAGCTGGTCGACGCCCGCAACCAGTGCGACGCGCTGATCCACTCGACCAAGAAGGCGCTGGCCGAGCACGGCGACAAGATCGGCGCCGACGACAAGGCCAAGATCGAGGCCGCGATGAAGGATGCGGAAGAAGCGATCAAGAGCGGCGACAAGGACAGCATCGAAGCCAAGAGCCAGGCGCTGGCGATGGCGAGCCAGAAACTGGGCGAAGCGATGTACGGCCAGCAGCAGGCCGAAGGCGGTGCGCAGACCGCCGGCGCGGCGGGTGGCAGCAGCAAGGCCGACGACGCCGACGTGGTCGACGCCGAATTCACCGAAGTGAAGGACAAGAAGTAAGCCTTCGCCAGTCGGTCGACCGTAGGGCCGAGCCCACGCCGGAGGCATCTGGCGGCGGCTCGGCCTTCGCATGAATTCAGCCAGAGCGACACACCATGTCCAAAAGGGATTACTACGAGGTGCTCGGCGTCAACCGCGACGCCGGGGACGACGAGATCAAGAAGGCCTATCGCAAGCTGGCCATGAAGTACCACCCGGACCGCAATCCGGACAGCAAGGAAGCCGAGGAAAAGTTCAAGGAAGCGAAGGAAGCCTACGAGGTTCTTTCCGACGCCCAGAAGAAGGCCGCCTACGACCGCTACGGTCACGCCGGGGTTGATCCGTCGATGGGCGGTGGCGGCGGCGGGCAGGGCTTCGAGGGCTTTGCCGACGCCTTCGGCGACATCTTCGGCGACCTGTTCGGCGGCCGCGGCGGTGGCGGCGGGCGCTCCAACGTCTATCGCGGCGCCGACCTGCGCTACAACCTGGAAATCTCGCTGGAAGAAGCCGCGCGCGGCGCGGAGAAGACGATCCGCATTCCCACCGTGGAAGAGTGCGGCACCTGCCACGGCAGCGGCGCCAAGCCCGGCACCCAGCCGAAGACCTGCCCCACCTGCGGCGGCGCCGGCCAGGTGCGCATCCAGCAGGGTTTCTTCTCCATCCAGCAGACCTGCCCCAAGTGTCACGGCACCGGGCGCATCATCCCCGACCCCTGCGGCGACTGCGGCGGCGCGGGCCGGGTGAAGAAGCAGAAGACGCTGGAAGTGAAGATTCCCGCCGGCATCGACGAAGGCATGCGCCTGCGCCACTCCGGCCATGGCGAGCCCGGCGTGAACGGTGGCCCTCCGGGCGACCTCTACGTCGAAATCCACATCCGCCAGCACCCGGTGTTCGAACGCGACCACGACGATCTCCACTGCGAGATGCCGATCAGCTTCGCCACCGCGGCGCTGGGCGGCGAGATCGAGATCCCGACACTGGAAGGCATGGCACGGATCAAGATTCCGGCCGAGACCCAGAGCGGCAAGGTCTTCCGCCTGCGCGGCAAGGGCATCAAGAACGTGCGTTCGCACACGCACGGCGACCTGATGTGCCACGTGGTGGTGGAAACCCCGGTGAACCTCACCGAGCGCCAGAAGGAGTTGCTGCGCGAGTTCGAGGAAGTCTCGAAGGGCGACGCCGAACGGCACAACCCGAAGGCCAAGTCCTGGATGGACAAGGTGCGCGACTTCTTCGCCACCTGAAACCACCCGATCCTCACGCCCGTCGCCGCGCCGATGCCATCCGGCTATCGGGCGGCGGCGCGGTCGGCGACTTCGCTATACTCCGCCGCTGAGGAGCGCAGCCGCTGCCGGCGGCACCGCCAGTGCGGCTGGCAGCAACAACAACGATCGCCGCTCCTCGCCACACGCTAAACCGGAGAGGAGAAAACGATGACATCCCTGCGTCTGCCCGCGCTCTTTCGCCGCGGACTCGCGTCCCTGCTCGCCGTTGCGGCGACATGCGGTGCGCCTGCCGCCTTCGCCCAGCAGGGCGTAGACGCCGACGCCATCACGCTGGGTCACACGGGCGCCCTCAGCGGCCCGCTCGCCGAACTCAACAAGGAATACCTGGCCGGCGCGAACCTGTATTTCAACCAGACCAACGAGCGCGGCGGCATCAACGGACGGCGGATCCGGCTGCTCACGCTCGACGATGCCTACGATCCCAACAAGGCGGCCGAGAACGCGCAGCGGCTGATCGAGCAGCATCAGGTTTTCGCGCTCTTCGCCTGCTTCGGCACCGGCCCCAGCCTCAAGGTCGTGCCGCTGGCCGCGGCCGCCAAAGTCCCGTTCTTCGCCCCCTACACCGGCGCGGAAGCGCTGCGCGAGCCGCTCAACCCCTACGTATTCCACGTCCGCGCGTCGTACCGGCAGGAGGTCGAGAAGGCGGTGGACCACCTCACGAAGCTGGGGGTGAAGTCGATCGGGGTTGTCCACCACGCCGACCCCTTCGGCCAGGCCGGCCTCGACGCAGCGGTCGCATCGCTCGCCAAGCGCAATCTGACGCCGGCAGTGGTCGCGCCGATCGCTTCCAGCGGTGCGGACGCGGCGGACACGGTGAAGAAGGTCGCCGCGGCAAACCCGGCCGCGGTCATCATGATCACCGCCGGCAACAGTTCCGCCGCCCTGCTGCGCGCACTGCAGCAGTCAGGCAGCCAGCCGATGCTCTACGGGCTGTCGGTGATCAGCAGCACCCAGCTCATCCGCGAACTTGGCGAGAAGGCCCACGGCCTGGTGATCGCGCAGGTGATGCCCTCGCCTTTCCGGGTCGACTATCCCTTCGTGCGCGATTACCGCCAGGCGGCCGAGAAAGCGGGCATCGCCTACTCGTACGCGTCGCTGGAGGGCTATCTCGCGGCGCGCAGTTTCGGCGAAGCCGTGCGCCGCGCCGGACGCGATCTCACCCGCGAAAAGCTGATCAGCGCACTGGAGAACATGGGCGACTGGGACGCCGGCGGCATGCGCATGGCGTTCTCGCCGCGCCGCCATGTGGGCATGGATTATGTGGACCTAACGGTGATCAGCCGCGGCAACTTCACCCGCTGACGGCGCACCGCGACTACACCACGCACCATGACAACGGCCCCGTCCAGCGGGGCCGTTGTCGTTTTCAGGCGCGGCGCCAGGTGGTGCCTCCCGCGCCGTCCTCAAGAACGATGCCCGCGGCCAGCAGTTCGGCGCGAATCCGGTCGGCCTCGGCGAAATCCTTGGCCTTCTTGGCCGCCGCGCGCGCCGCTATCCGGGCCTCGATGTCTTCCGGCCCCAGCCCGCTCGCAGCGGGCGTGCTGCCCTGCAGGAAAGCGACCGGGTCGCGCTCCAGCAGCCCGAGCACCGCGCCGAGCGCCTTCAGCTGCGCGGCCAGCAGCGGGTCGCGGCCGCGGTTGACCTCGTTCGCCAGTTCGAACAACACCGCCAACGCCTCCGCGGTATTGAAATCGTCGTCCATCGCCGCCCTGAAGCGCAGGGCATGGCTTTCGGTCCAGTCCACCGCCGCGGGGGCGGCCTCGACCGAGCGCAGCGCGGTATACAAGCGCGTCAACGCTTGGCGGGCGTCGTCCAGGTGAGCATCGGAGTAATTGAGCGGACTGCGGTAGTGGGCGCGCAGGATGAAGAAACGGACCACTTCCGCATCGTAGGTTTCGAGCACGTCGCGGATGGTGAAGAAGTTGCCGAGCGACTTCGACATCTTCTCGTCGTCCACGCGGACGAAGCCGTTGTGCATCCAGTAATTGACGAAGGCGTGGCCGTGCGCGCCTTCCGACTGCGCGATCTCGTTCTCGTGGTGCGGGAACTGCAGGTCCTGGCCGCCGCCGTGGATGTCGAAATGCTCGCCGAGCAGGTCCGAACTCATCGCCGAGCACTCGATGTGCCAGCCGGGACGGCCGCTGCCCCACGGGGACGCCCACTTGGCCTCGTCCGGCTCTTCCGCCTTGGCGTGCTTCCACAGCACGAAGTCGAGCGGGTCCTTTTTCTCGCCGGCCACCTCGACGCGCTCGCCGGCGCGCAACTCGTCCAGCGACTTGCCCGACAGCTTGCCGTAGCCCTCGAACTTGCGCACCGCGTAGCACACGTCGTGGTTGGCGGCGACGTAGGCAAGACCCTTGGCGTGCAGGCGCTCGATCAGGCTCTGCATGCTGGCCACATAGTCGGTCGCGCGCGGTTCATGATCCGGGCGCAGCACGCCCAGCGCATCCGCGTCTTCGTGCATCGCCGCGATGAAACGGTCGGTCAGCGCGCGGATCGACTCGCCATTCTCCTGCGCACGGCGGATGATCTTGTCGTCGATATCGGTGATGTTGCGCACATAGGTGACATCGAAACCACTCGCGCGCAGCCAGCGTGCCACCATGTCGAACACCACCATCACCCGCGCGTGGCCAAGGTGGCAGTAGTCGTACACCGTCATTCCGCACACATACATGCGGACCTTGCCGGGTTCGATCGGACGGAAGACTTCCTTGCTGCGGGACAGGGTGTTGTGGATCGAGAGCATGCGCTTTACCAAAAAAATCGCACAAAAAAAGCGGGTGCCTGGTGGCCCCGCCTTGCCGACGCCTAACTCGGCGGCCGTACGACGTCGGATTGTAGGAGTAGAGGGCAGTTGGTAGAATCGGGCGCTGGTCCGCGCTTCTATCCCCCTGAAAAACCTTAGCAGTATAGCACATGAAGATTCGCCTCTCCGCCGCCCTGGGCGCGCTGGCGCTGCTGCAGTTCCTCGGCGCCTCCCCCGTCTGTGCGGCTGAAGGCCCGCGGGACGTACACGCCTTGCTCCAGCAGGGCAAGGCCGCAGAAGCCTTGGTGCTTGCCACCCGGTTGGTGGAAGCACAACCCCGCGATGCCGAAGCGAGTTTCGCCCGAGGCGTCGCGCTCGCCGAACTGGGGCGGCAAGACGAGGCGATCTCGGTCTTCCTCAAGCTCACGCAGGACTTCCCGTCGCAGCCCGAGCCGTACAACAACCTCGCGGTCCTGTATGCGCAGCAGAAGCAGTACGACAAGGCGCGCGCCACGCTGGAATCGGCGCTGCGCACCCACCCCAGCTACGCCGTTGCGCACCAGAACCTCGGCGACTTGTATGCGCGCCTCGCAAGCCAGGCCTACGAAAAGGCCCTGCAGGCCGACAGCCCCCGCAGCACCGAGACGCCTACGCGGCTCGCGCTGATCACCGAACTCAAGAGCGACGCAGCCAGAACCGCTGCCGGCCCGCGCGCCAGCACCGCCGCCGCGGTGCCGCCGGCCGCACCCAAGGGACCGGCGCTCGCGGCGGCCTCGGGCTCGCCGACGATTGCCGCAGCACCGCCGACAACCGCGGTCGCGCCACCGCCGGCCGCCGCACCCGCAAAACCGGTGGCGCCGTCCGCCCCGGGCAGCGCGGCGCCGGCTGTCGCCGCCACGCCAAACTCGCCCGCAATCCCGCAGACAACCGCCGGCGCGCCGCCGCAACCGGCGGCCGCGCCCCGCGCAGCCTCCGTGCCAGTGCCGCCGGCGGCCGAAGCGCCCGCCGGCACCGCGTCCCAGCCCGGCGCCGACACGGCCGTGGCGGAACGCAAGCCGGCCGCAGCGCCCGAAAAGGCCGCGCAGGACGCGGTGCTGCGCAGCGTGCAGGGCTGGGCTCAGGCCTGGTCGCGCAAGGACGTAAAGTCCTATCTTGCGGCCTACGACAAGGACTTCGAGGTGCCCGACGGCCGCGCCCGCGCCGTATGGGAGCGCGAACGCCAGCAGCGGGTAGGCAAGGCAGGCGCGATCACGGTCGAGGTGGACAACCCGCGCATCAGCGTCAATGGCGACCGCGCCACCGTCCGCTTCCAGCAGCATTACCGCTCCAGCGGGTTCAATGGTTCGACCAACAAGACGCTGGAACTGGTCCGCCGCGGCGATCAGTGGAAGATCCGTCGCGAAACGGTGGGAGGCTGAGGATGAGCCCGCTTCACCGCCTGTGCGCCGCGCTGCTCGCGCTCGGCCTGCTTGTTCCGGGGGGCGCGGCCACGTCGGCAGGGCTCGAGCGCAAGATCAGCGACAGCGGGCCGGACGCCGCGCTGCAGGACGTTTTCCGGGAGATCGAGGCCAACCGCCTCGATGCCGCGCTCGACCGCACCGAGGCCTTGCTTGCGGTATATCCCAATTTCCGCCTCGCTCACCTCGTCAAAGGCGACCTGTTGCTGGCGCGCGCGCGCCCGCTGAAGACCTTCGGCAACATCGAAGCCGCCGGCAGCGAGGTCGAGGGACTGCGCGAAGAGGCCATCCTGCGGCTGCGGGCCTATCGCGAACGCCCGCCCACCGAGGTGGTACCACGCTACCTGATGCAGATGGGGCCGGATCAGCGCTACGCCGTGGTCGTCGACACCCGTCGCGCCCGCCTTTACGTCTATCGCAACGACAACGGCAAGCCGCGCTTCGTCGCGGACTACTACGCCAGCCACGGCAAGGCCGGCGCCGAGAAGATGCGCGAAGGCGACAACCGCACGCCGCTCGGCGTGTACCACGTCACCTCGTTCATCGAGCCCAAGCGCCTGCCCGACTTCTACGGCAGCGGCGCCTTTCCGCTCAACTACCCCAACGACTGGGACAAGCGCCTCGGCCGTACCGGCCACGGCATCTGGCTGCACGGCACCCCCAGCGACACCTATTCGCGCCCGCCCAAGGCCTCCGAAGGCTGCGTGGTGCTGACCAACCAGGATTTCACCAGCCTTTCCAGCTATGTCGAACCGGGCTCCACCCCGGTGATCATCAGCAACGAGGTCGAGTGGCTGAGCCTGGACGACTGGCAGAGCAGCCGGCGCAGCCTCAACGACGCCATCGAGCGCTGGCGGCGCGACTGGGAGAGCCTGGACGTCGATCGGCTGCTGTCCAACTACTCGCGGGAGTTCCGCAGCGACCGTTACGACCGCGACGGCTGGGCCAGGCAGAAGCGGCGCGCGGCGCAGGGCCGCGAGTGGATCAAGGTCGGCGTGGACAAGGTCAGCATGTTCCGCAACCCCGGCAAGGAAGAACTCGTCGTCGTCACCTTCGAACAGACCTACCGCAGCAACGGTCTCAACGACGTGCACCGCAAGCGTCAGTACTGGGTGCGCGAAGGCGGCGAGTGGAAGATCGTCTACGAAGGCGCCGCCTGAGCCGCCTCCCCCGCCCCACCCTTTTTCCCCTCCGCGGAGATTCCATGAAACGCCTCATCGCCTTCCTTGCCCTGTCCACCTGGCTCGGGCTCGCCGCCGCCGCCAACCCGCAGGTGCTGTTCACCACCAACCAGGGCGAACTCGTCGTCGAGTTGTACCCTGAGAAGGCACCGAAGACGGTCGCCAACTTCCTGCAGTACGTGAAGGACAAGCACTACGACGGCACGATCTTCCACCGCGTCATCAACGGCTTCATGATCCAGGGCGGTGGCATGGACGCGGCGATGAAGGAAAAATCCACCCGCGCCCCGATCGAGAACGAAGCGAAAAACGGCCTGCGCAACGAACCCGGCACGCTGGCGATGGCCCGCACCGGCGACCCGCACTCCGCCACCGCGCAGTTCTTCATCAACGTGGCCCCCAACAGCTTCCTCGACTACCCTTCCCGTGACGGCTGGGGTTACGCGGTGTTCGGCAAGGTGGTGCGCGGCCTCGACGTCGTCGACACCATCGCCCGCGTGCCGACGCGCAATGTCGGCTTCCACCAGAATGTCCCGGCCGAGCCGGTCGTCATCCAGTCGGCGCGCGTGATCGAAGCGCAGCCGGCCGGCCCCGCAGCCCGATAAGCACAAGGAGCACACCATGGCAGTGAACCTGCACACCAACTACGGCGTCATCACCCTCGAACTCGACGCCGAGAAGGCGCCGGTGACCGTCGAGAACTTCCTGACCTACGTGAAGGACGGCCACTACGACAACACCGTCTTCCACCGCGTCATCGACGGTTTCATGATCCAGGGCGGCGGCTTCGAGCCCGGCATGAAGCAGAAGCCGACCCGCGAGCCGATCAAGAACGAAGCCGACAACGGCCTCAAGAACGAACGCGGCACCATCGCCATGGCGCGCACCCAGGCGCCCCACTCCGCCTCTGCGCAGTTCTTCATCAATGTCGCCGACAACGACTTCCTCAACTTCCGTTCGCAGGACCTGCAGGGCTGGGGCTACTGCGTGTTCGGCCGCGTTACCGCCGGACTGGACGTGGTCGATGCGATCCGCAAGGTCAAGACGGGCTCGAGCGGCTTCCATCAGGATGTGCCGAAGGAAGACGTGATCATCGAGCGGGCCGAAGTTGTCTGATCCCCGTACGCAAGCGGCCGCCACCGGCGGCCGTGCCGGCGACGAGCCGGAAGCCGCGTCCGTCGCGCTTCCGGCTTTCTTCATTTCGGACCTCCACCTGAGCGAGGATCAGCCGGACACGGTTGCCGCCTTCGTGGACTTTCTCGCCGGGCCCGCGCGCGACGCGGGCAGCCTCTTCATCCTTGGCGACCTGTTCGAATACTGGGCGGGCGATGACGACCTCGAAGCGCCTTTCAACCAGCGCATCGCGTCCGCATTGCGGGCCCTGGCCGCGAGCGGCACCGCCGTATATTTCATGGTCGGCAACCGCGACCTGCTCGCAGGACACGGACTGGCCGCAGCCACGGGCATGCAGTTGCTGGCGGATCCGGCGCTCGTGCGGCTCGGGCAGCACGAAACAGCGCCCCGCGTCCTGCTCAGCCACGGCGACGCCCTGTGCACCGACGACACCGCCTACCAGGCCTATCGGCGGCAGGTACGCGACCCCGCCTGGCAGGCCGGCTTCCTCTCGCAGCCACTCGCAGCCCGCAAGGCCTTCATCGCCAGCCTGCGTCAGCAGAGCGAACGCGCGAAGCAGGACAAGGCGATGACGATCATGGACGTCAATCCCGACGCCGTCGCCGCGCTGCTGCGCGAGTACGGCTACCCCGAACTGATCCATGGCCACACCCATCGACCGGGCCAGCACACCCACCTCGTCGATGGCCGGCAGTGCGGACGCCACGTGCTGGCGGACTGGCACGGCCGCGCGCGCTGGCTCGCCTACGACGGCACCCGTTTCACCAGCCTGTGACTCCCGCCGCCTGACCAGCGGCGCGCCCCGAACAAAAAAAGCGCCGGACCGGCCGGCGCTGTGTGCGGGGCGACGAATCTCCGCGTACCTAGGTCACCAGACCCCGTGCGAGGTCGGCCTTGAGGTCCTCGATCGACTCCAGCCCCACCGCCACCCGCAACAGACCATCGCCAATTCCCGCCGCCTTGCGCGCTTCGGCAGACACGCGGCCGTGGGTGGTGGTAGCAGGATGGGTGATGGTGGTCTTGGTGTCGCCCAGATTGGCGGTGATGGAGATCATGCGCGTCGCATCCACCACACGCCAGGCGGCGTCGCGTCCGCCCTCCACGTCGAAGGCGAGGATGGCGCCGCCGGTTTTCTGCTGGCGCATAGCCAGTTCGTGCTGAGGATGCGAAGGCAGGCCCGGGTAGTAAACACGGGCGACGCCAGGCTGTTGCTCCAGCCAGCGCGCGAGTTCGAGCGCAGTGGCCGACTGCGCCTCCATGCGCACGCGCAGCGTCTCCAGGCCCTTCAGGATCACCCAGGCGTTGAACGGCGACAGCGTCGGCCCCGCGGTACGCAGGAACTTGAACACCTCGTCGGTCACCGCACGGGCACCCGCCACCGCGCCGCCCAGCACCCGGCCCTGGCCGTCGAGATACTTGGTCGCCGAATGCACGACGACATCCGCGCCGAGCGCGAGCGGCCGCTGCAGCGCGGGGGTACAGAAGCAGTTGTCCACCGCCAGCAGCGCACCCGCTTCGTGCGCCACCGCAGCCACTGCCGCGATGTCGACCACCTCGGTGAGCGGGTTGGACGGCGTTTCGATGAAGAACAACCGCGTGCGCGGACGGACCGCAGCGCGGTATGCGGCGATGTCGGTCGCCGGCACGAACGTGGTCTCGATTCCGAACTTGCTCATGATGCCGCCCAGCAGTTGCTGGGTTGCCCCGAACAGGCCGTTGGAGGCGACGATGTGATCGCCCGCCTGCAAGGTCGCCATCACCAGCGACAGGATCGCCGACATGCCGGACGCGGTCGCCACGCAGGCTTCCGCCCCTTCCAGCGCTGCCAGCCGGGTCTGCATCGCGGTGACGGTGGGGTTGGAGAAGCGGGCGTAGACATTGCCCTCTTCTTCGCCGGAAAAACGGGCCGCCGCCTGCGCCGCGCTCTTGAACACGAAGCTCGAGGTCAGGTACAGCGCCTCGCTGTGCTCGTTGAACTGGCTACGCTCTATGCCTGCCCGCACCGCCAGCGTATCGAAGTCGAATTCGTCCATCACCGCGTCAGTGGTCCGGATGGGTGATGAGATTGAGATCGAGTTGCCCTTCCTCGCCATCGTCACGCCCGGCGGGTTTCTCCTCGCCGCGCTGGTTCTCGACGCCGTTGAGGTACTCGGGCGTGATGTCGCCGGTGATGTAGCAGCCGTCGAAACAGGAGGTCTCGAAGAAGGTGATCGCGGGATTGAGCGCGCGCACCGAGGCCTTGAGGTCGTCGAGGTCCTGGTAGATCAGACCGTCGGCTCCGATCTCGCGGCAGATTTCGTCTTCGCTGCGGTCGGAGGCAATCAGTTCGCTGCGCGTCGGCATGTCGATGCCATAGACGTTGGCGTGGCGCACCGGCGGCGCAGCGGAGGCCATGTAGACCTTGGTGGCGCCGGCTTCGCGCGCCATGTTGATGATTTCCCGGCTGGTCGTGCCGCGCACGATGGAGTCGTCCACCAGCAGCACGCTCTTGCCCTTGAACTCCTGGTGGATCGTGTTCAGCTTCTGGCGCACCGACTTACGGCGCTTGGCCTGGCCCGGCATGATGAAGGTGCGGCCGATGTAGCGGTTCTTCACGAAGCCTTCGCGGTACGGCAGGCCCAGTCGATGCGCCATCTCCATGGCCGACGGGCGGCTGGAATCGGGGATCGGAATCACCACGTCGATCTGTGCGTGCGGCATCGTCCGCTTCATCTTCTCGGCGAGAAACTCGCCCATCTTGACGCGCGATTCGTACACCGAAATGCCGTCGATGATGGAGTCGGGGCGGGCGAGATAGACGAACTCGAACATGCACGGCGCTTCGACGGTCTTTTCCGCGCACTGGCGGCTGCGGAAATTGCCTTGGGTGTCGATCAGCACCGCCTCGCCCGGCGCCACGTCGCGCAGCAGCGTGAAGCCGAGCACGTCGAGTGCCACCGATTCCGACGCCACCAGCCACTCGGTGCCCTCGGCGACATCGTTGCGACCGATCACCAGCGGGCGGATGCCGTAGGGGTCGCGGAAGGCGAGCAGGCCGTAGCCGGCGATCATCACCACCGCCGCATAGGCGCCGCGACAGCGGCGGTGCACTCCGGCCACGGCGCGGAACACGGCGTCCTCATCGAGCTTGAGGCCGTTACAGGCGGCCTGCAGCTCGTGCGCGAGCACGTTCAGCAGCACTTCGGAGTCGGAATTGGTGTTGATGTGGCGCAAGTCGGCGAGGAACATCTCGCGCTTGAGTTCTTCGGAATTCGTCAGGTTGCCGTTGTGCGCGAGCAGCAGCCCGAACGGCGAATTCACGTAGAACGGCTGGGCCTCCGCCGCGTTATAGGCCGACCCTGCGGTGGGGTAGCGCACGTGCGCAATACCCCAGTTGCCTTCGAGGTTGCGCATGTTGCGGGTGCGGAACACGTCGCGCACCAGACCGGACCCCTTGTGCATGTGAAAACGACCGCCCTCCGCCGTGGCGATGCCTGCGGCATCCTGTCCGCGGTGCTGCAGCACCTGGAGCCCGTCGTAAAGCAACTGATTGACCGGGGAGGTCGCAACCACCCCAAGAATTCCGCACATGGAAGCCCTGCCTATCTGAATCGGATTCGTGCGGCCACCGCTTCCGGCAGCCACGGTTTGGCGGCTATCACCGCCGTTTCGAGCGGTGGCGAGAACGTCGCGTTAGCCCACCACGGCTCACGCGCAATCCCCACCAGCCCGCCCAGCAACACCACTGCCAACGCGATCAGCACCCCGCGCGCCAACCCGAAGAGGGCGCCGAAGAACCGGTCCGTGGCCCGCAATCCCGCTGCGCGCAACAGTTCGCGCAACAGAAAGCGGACGAGTGCCGCGATCAGCAGGATCGCGACGAAGATCAGTACGAAACCTGCAGCCTGCCGCCACAGCGGTTCGTCCAGCAGGCCCTGGAACAGTTCCGCCGCCACCGTGGCATAGCGCCATGCGGCTAGCAGGGCGATCCCCCAAGTCACCAGCGCCAGGATTTCGCTGACGAGGCCGCGCCACAAGCCGACCAACGCCGAAACGGCGAGGATCGCCAGGAAGGCGTAGTCGAAAACCGTCATGCGTATCCGGTCAACGCGGCGTCAGCACCACGTTGCGCCCCTGCGCCTTGAGCCGCGCGGCAACCTTCTCTGCTTCGTCACGGCTGGCAAAGGGGCCGACCCGGACACGCGTCATCGCGCCGGCCTTTTCAGTGTAGGCAGAAAACCCTGCCTGCTTGAGTTCGCTACTGATCGATCCCGCCTTGGCCGGATCGCCGAACGCGCCGATCTGAAGGACGTAGCCTTCCTTGGCGGCGGGCGCGGGCGTTGCCGGTGCGGCGGCGGAGGCAGGCGGTTTGCCGTCGAGCAAGGCGCGCACCCGGGCTTCCTCGTCGCCGGCATTTCTGGGCGAGGCGGGGCTGGCGGCACGCGGCGCCTCTGCTGCGCCGGGAGCGGGACGGGACGGCGCTTCGGCAACGCCGGGCTGCGGCGGCTCTTCCACCGGGGCCGGCGGAAGCGCCGCGTCGGGCGTACGCGCCTCTGAATCGGGACGACCGGACGCGGATGGGCTGTCTCGGTCGGGAATGGTGACCTGGATGTCCGGGCTGGACGGGGCGGGTTCCTGCTCCATCATCATCGGCAGCACGATGGCGGCCGTAAGCGCCAGCGCCGCCGCACCCACCAGGCGCCGGCGCGCACGCTTCTTGATTTCAAGGTTGTCTGCGTCGCTCACCCGGAAACCCCTCAGTGTCGCTCGGCGCGGATCGCTGCCAATACACTCGCCACGGTCAGGAAGGAACCAAAGGCGACGATTCTATCACCCTCGGCAGCGCTTTTCCGCGCTGCGGAAAATGCGACTTGCGGATCGGAAAAGCAGCGTACATCCCCCGCCACTCCCGCGGCATGCAAGCGCGCGGCGAGCGTTTCGGCGTCAAGGCCGCGCGCGCCCGGCAGGCTGGCGAGCAACCAGTGGTCGACCCGATGCCGCATCCGTTCGACCACACCTTCCACGTCCTTGTCCGCCAGCATGCCGAGTACCGCCCAGGTTTCGGGGTAGAACCCCATGCCGCCGAGGTTCTCGGCGAGCACGCCGGCGGCCTGCGGATTGTGGGCCACGTCCAGCACCACCGCGGGCTTGCCCGGCAACACCTGGAAGCGTCCGGGCACCTCGACCAGCATCAAGCCCTGGCGGATCGCCTGCATCGACACCGGAATGCGGTCGCGCAGCGTATCCAGCGCGGTAAACACCGCGGCCGCGTTGAGCAACTGGTTGGCGCCGCGCAGCGCGGGATAGGCCAGGCCGCCCCGCTTGACCAGCGCACCGCGGGTGGCGGGGGCCGGATAACGCCAGTAGCCCCACTGCTGCTGGTCACCGCCGAAGCCGAAATCGCGCCCGCTGATCCACAGTTGCGCGCCAATCGCCTCGGCGTGCTCGCGCAGCGAAGCGGGCGGTTGGGGATCACCGCAGACCGCGGGACGGCCGCTGCGGAAGATGCCCGCCTTCTCGTAGCCGATGGCCTCGCGCGTGTCCCCGAGATAATCCATGTGGTCCATCGCCACACTGGTGACGATCGCACAGTCGGGCTCGAACACGTTCACCGCGTCCAGACGGCCGCCCAATCCCACCTCGAGGATCACGACGTCCGGCGCGGCCGCGCGGAACACCTCCCACGCCGCCAGCGTGCCGTGCTCGAAATACGTCAGCGGAACGTCGCCACGGGCGCGCTCCACCGCTTCGAAGCCCGCGACCAGGCGCGCGTCGTCCACGTCCTGGCCATCGACCCGCACGCGCTCGTTGTAGCGCAGCAGATGGGGCGAGGTGTAGCAGCCGACACGGTAACCCTCGGCGCGCAGGATCGCCTCGAGCATCGCGCAGGTCGAGCCCTTGCCATTGGTACCACCGACCGTGATCACCACGGTCTCCGGACCGGGGCCCAGCGCATCGCGCACCGTGCGCACGCGCTCCAGCCCCAGCTGGATGGCCTGGGCGTGACGGCGCTCGAGCAGTTCCAGCCAGCCGTCCAGGGTGTGCGGCAAAGACATGTCGCTCAGGGCTGCCTCAGTTGCCGACCGCCGGCTGGCGGGTCATCAGCGTCAGCAGCGCCGCAAGCCGCTCGCGCAGTTCGCGACGGTCCACGATCATGTCGATCGCGCCCTTTTCGAGCAGGAATTCGGAACGCTGGAAGCCTTCAGGCAGCTTCTCCCGCACCGTCTGCTCGATGACCCGCGGACCTGCAAAACCGATCAGCGCGCCGGGCTCGGCGATCACGACGTCCCCCATGAAGGCGAAGCTGGCCGAAACACCGCCCATCGTCGGGTCGGTCAGCAGCGTGATGAAGGGCAACTTGCGCTGTGCGAGCTGGGTGATGGCCGCAGTGGTCTTGGCCATCTGCATCAGCGAGAACAGGCCTTCCTGCATCCGCGCGCCGCCGGTGGCGGTAATGCAGATGAAGGGCAGCCGCTGCTCCAGCGCGGCACGCGCGCCGCGCACGAAGCGCTCGCCGACAACCGACCCCATGGAGCCACCGAGGAATTCGAACTCGAAGCAGGCCACCACCACCGGCACCGTCAGGATGGCGCCCTGCATGACGACCATCGCATCGGCCTCGCCGGTGTCGGCGACGGCGGTGGACAGGCGCTCGGGATAGCGGCGCGAATCCTTGAACTTGAGCGGGTCGACCGGCACCACTTCGCTGCCGAGTTCGAACCGGCCCTCGGGGTCCAGCAGCAGGTCGAGGCGCGCACGGGCACGCAAGCGCTGGTGGTGGCCGCACTTGGGGCACACGCTCTGATTGCTTTCCAGGTCGGAGCGGTACAGCACCGCTTCGCACGACGGGCACTTGCTCCACAGCCCTTCCGGGATGGACTTGCTGCGCGCGGCGGCGTCGCTGCGCTTGATCTTGGGCGGAAGCAGTTTCTGCAGCCAGCTCATTGCTTGACTCCGGGCAGGGTATCGAGGGCTTCGCGGATGCCCTTCACGAAGTGGGTGACATTGCTGCAGGCCTGCTCGCGCGGGCTGCGTTCGATCTCTTCGATGATGCGGCTGCCGATCACCACCGCATCGGCCACGGCGCCGATCCGTCGCGCGCTTTCGGCGTCACGGATGCCGAACCCCACGCCCACCGGCATGCCCACCGCAGCGCGGATCTGCGGAATACGGCGCGCGACCTCGTCCAGATCCAGCGTGCCAGCGCCGGTCACGCCCTTCAGCGAGACGTAGTAGATGTAGCCGCTGCCCGCCCGGGCGACGTCCGCAAAGCGCTGTTCCGACGACGTCGGCGCGAGCAGGAAGATCGGGTCGAGCCCGGCCGCCTTGCTGGCCGCGGCGAACTCGACGCACTCTTCGGGCGGGTAATCCACCACGAGCGCGCCGTCCACGCCGGCTTCGCGGGCTGCGGCGACAAAGGCCTGCTGGCCCATCGCCTCGATCGGATTGGCGTAGCCCATCAGTACCACCGGGGTGTCGGCATCCCCGCTGCGGAACTCGCGCACGGCCTGCAGCACCTTGCGCAAGGTCATGCCCTGCGCCAATGCGCGCTCGGAAGCACGCTGGATGGTCGGGCCGTCAGCCATGGGGTCGGAGAACGGGACCCCCAACTCGATGATGTCCGCCCCGCCCGCAACGAGCGCATGCATCAGCGGCACCGTCAGCGTGGGGTCGGGATCGCCCGCGGTGATGAACGGGATCAGCGCCTTGCGGCCCTGGGCCTGAAGGCGCTGGAAAGTGGTCTGGATTTTCGACATGTCGGATTCGGCAGCGGCGGGCCGGGACGGCCCGCTACGGGTTCAGAACTGGATGCCGGAGCGTTCGGCGACGGTGTGCATGTCCTTGTCGCCACGCCCGGAGAGATTGACCAGCAGGACGTGATCCTTCGGCAGGGTGGGGGCGATCTTGGCGGCGTACGCCAGCGCATGCGAGGACTCCAGCGCCGGGATGATCCCCTCGAACCGGCACAGGTCGTGGAAGGCCTGCAGCGCCTCGCTGTCGGTCACGGCAACGTACTCGGCGCGCCCGTCATCCTTCAACCACGCATGTTCGGGGCCGACGCCGGGGTAGTCGAGACCGGCCGAGATCGAGTGCGTTTCGATGATCTGGCCGTCCTCGTCCTGCATCAGGTAGGTGCGGTTGCCGTGCAGCACGCCCACCGGCGCGTTCGCCGTCAGCGGAGCGGCGTGACGGCCGGTCTGCAGGCCCTCGCCTGCCGCCTCGACGCCGACCAGCTTGACGCCGGGCACATCGAGGTAGGGGTAGAAGATACCCATCGCGTTCGAACCGCCGCCCACGCAGGCGATGACCTGATCGGGCTGACGGCCGACCAGTTCCGGCATCTGCACCTTGCACTCGTCGCCGATCACCGCCTGGAAGTCGCGCACCATCATCGGGTAGGGGTGCGGCCCCGCCACGGTGCCGATGATGTAGAAGGTATCGGCAACGTTCGTCACCCAGTCGCGCATGGCTTCGTTGAGCGCGTCCTTCAGGGTCTTGGAGCCGGACTCGACCGGCACCACGGTGGCGCCGAGCAGTTTCATGCGATAGACGTTGGCGGCTTGGCGCTTGACGTCCTCGGCACCCATATAGACCACGCACTCCATGCCGTAGCGGGCAGCGACGGTGGCGGTGGCGACGCCGTGCTGGCCGGCGCCGGTTTCGGCAATCACCCGCGGCTTGCCCATGCGGCGGGCGAGCAGCGCCTGGCCGATGCAGTTGTTAACCTTGTGCGCGCCGGTGTGATTGAGGTCTTCGCGCTTCAAATAGACCTGCGCACCGCCGAGGATGCCCGACCAGCGCTTGGCGTGGTAGATCGGACTGGGCCGGCCGACGTAGTGCTTGAGTTCGTACTGGAACTCCGCGATGAACTCGGGATCCTGGCTGTAGCGGGCATAGGCCTCGCGCAGCTCGTCGAGTGCCGGCATCAGCGTTTCGGCGACGAAGACGCCGCCGTGCCGGCCGAAATGGCCGCGGGCGTCGGGATAGTGGTAAGGCGTGTCAGCCATCTGCATGTCGAACTCCGGCAACGAATGCGGCGATCCTGGCCGCATCCTTGATCCCCTTGGCCACCTCGACGCCGCTCGACACGTCGACCGCCCAAGGGCGGACGCGGCGCACCGCCTCTTCCACGTTGGACGGATTCAGGCCGCCGGAAAGAATCAGGGGCCGCCCGAGCCGGGGAGGAATCAGGGACCAATCGAATGTTTTCCCGCCGCCGCCGTAGCCGTCGACGAAGGCGTCGAGCAGGATGCCGCGGGCGCGGGCATGGGAAGCGCAGAATTCTACCAGATCGGTCCCCGCGCGGACCCGCGCAGCCTTGATCCACGGCCGACCATGGGAAGCGCACTCCGCCTCCGTCTCGTCGCCGTGAAACTGCAACAGTTGCAGCGGCACTTCGGCACACGCGGCGGCGACGAACTCGCGCGTCGGGTTGACGAACAGTCCGACTGCGGTCACGAAGGGTGGGAGCAGCGCTGCAAGCTCGGCCGCACGGCCGAAATCGACCGCACGTGGGCTGGGCGGATAGAAGACGAAGCCGATCGCGTCCGCGCCCGCATCGACGGCCGCGCGCACGTCATCCGGCCGGGTCAGGCCACAAATCTTGATACGGGTACGGGACATTCAGACGAGGGGAATCCGGGGCAGCGCGATGATACGCCCATCGTCAGGCAGCGGCCAGTTGCCCGGATAGCTGACGCCGCACAGATAAAGGCCGTCGGGTGCAAAGGTCGGCGCAGCGCGCGAACGGTCCCGCCCCGCCAGCACTTCGGCCAGCCACCCCGGCGGATATCGCCCCTTGCCCACATACACCAGCGCCCCCACCAGATTGCGGATCATGTGATGCAGGAAGCCGTCGGCGCGGAAATCGAAGATCAGGTAGTCCCCGCTACGCTGCACCCGGACCTCCCGCATGTCGCGCACCGGCGTCTTGGCCTGGCACTCCGCGGCGCGAAAAGCGGAAAAGTCCTGCACGCCGACGAGGCAACGGGCCGCCTCCGCCATCGCCCCCTCGTCCAGCGGCAGGTGAAACCAGCCGACTCTGCCGGCCAGCAGCGCCGGCCGGGTCGGCGCATTGAACAGCACGTAGCGGTAGCGACGCTCGTAGGCCAGGAAGCGGGCATGGAAAGCGTCATCGACTTCGACTGCCCAACGCACCGCGACACCGGCCGGCAGATGGGTGTTCACGCCGCGGATCCACGCTGACAGCGGACGCACCGCGGCGGTGTCGAAATGAGCCACCTGGGCGGTGGCATGCACACCGGTGTCCGTCCGCCCCGCGCAATGCAACTTCACCGCTTCGCCGGCGATCCGCGACAGCGCCGCTTCGAGCGCATCCTGCACCGTCCGCCCATGGCGCTGGCTTTGCCAGCCTTCGAAGCGATCGCCCGCGTATTCCACGCCCAGCGCCAGTCTCACCACACTACCCCGCTCACCCAAAGCCCCAATCCGAGCACCACCGTCAGCAGCACCGCGACATCACGCGCGCGCCACTGCTCGCGCTGCAACAGCATGCGCTCCTCCGCCGCTGAATCCTCCTCCGCCGCTGAATCCTCCTCCACCAGCCACGCATGCCACGACTTGCCACTGCCACGCGGCGTCGTTTCGACATAACGCAGCACGAGCAGCAGCCGTACCGCCACCCGCTCGGGCGGCACGCCGATCCAGCGCAGCGGTCCGCACAGCACATGCAAGCCCCCCACCAGGCGCGCGGCGGGCAACACCTCGAGCAACACGGCGACCGCAGCCACCACGGCAAGCAGGCGGCCGGCGTGAATCAGCGCCAACGCCACCCCTTCGCGCGTCGGCGACAACAGCGGCCAATCGGCCACCAGAGCCTCTCCCGGCGTGAAGCCGGCGAACAGCACAACGATGGCAAGCAGTAGAAACCGGACCCGCCGCATCAACCGGAGCGCGCGCGGCCGCGCAATGACGGCGGCCACGCCGATACTGGCGGCGACCGCGACGAGGAGCGCCGGCGCCGGTAGCGCCTGGATGACGACCACCGCGACTAGCCAGAGGAGGAGAACAAGGGCGGCATGCATGGCCGAAAAAGCGCAAGCCGCCGGCGCGCATATACGCGACGGCGGCTTGGTGGCGGTCAGGATCAGGCCAGACGGGCGATCAGTTCGCGGGCTGCCGCCTGCTGCGTCGGCGTTCCCTCGCGCACCACCTCGTCGAGAAGTTCGCGCGCGCCATCCTTATCGCCCATTTCCTCGTAGGCGCGGGCCAGTTCAAGCTTGGTTTCCACTTCCTGGTCGATTCCGCCGTCCACCGTGGCCGCGGTGCCGTCCAGCGCCGGCAGTTCATCCACGGACGGCGGCGCGTCGAAGCCAAGGTCAGCGTCGGCCGGCGGCTCAAGGTTGAGGTCGATACTGGTGAGGTCCAGCCCTGCAGCGGGCGCAGCGGGGGCTGCGGTCGCGGCGGGGGTATCCAGATCGAAATCGAAATCGAGCAGGTTGCTGTCGAAGCTCGTGGCCTCGAGATCGGTGGTCGCCGCGGCGTCGCCACCGAACTCAAGCGCGTCGGCCTGCACCACCGTCGCATTCAGATCGGGACTGTCGGCCTGCGGCGCGGGTGCGCTCAACTCCGGCAGATCGAAGGTCAGACCGGCGTCGTCGGCAGCGGCGAAGTCGAGGTCCTGACCGATGACAGTGACCGTGCCGGTTTCAGCGGCGTTGCCGGGCGCCGCGGAATCGACTTCCTCCCCCTGGCCCAGCGGTGCGGTGTCGCCGCCGAGGTCGAGATTGAGCATCAGGTCCGAGGTCGCAGCAAGGTCCGGGGCCGCGGCAGCGGCGGGCGCCGCCGCCGGCGTCGGCGCGTCGAGTTCGAGATCGAAGTCGAGCGCGTCCAGGTTGACATCCATCGACACCGGCTGTTCGTCCGCAGCCGGCTCTTCAACCGGGGCTTCAGACGCATCGGCGCCGATCTGCCCCACGCCTTCGGTCCAGGTGGCCGTCAGCTCCTGCGGGTTGCTCACGCCGGACATGGAAGTGGTGAAGTCGAGGTTGGCGAGCGCAGGCGCTTCCGGCGCATCCTGCTCGGCGGCCTCGAGCGCGACTGCCGCCGCCGCGGCGCCCGCGACACCGGCGGCTGCAAGCGGGGCCGCGGGCATCTCGGTGGACGGGGCCTCGGTACGCTCCGGCTCAACAGTCTTGCTGCTGTACAGCGGGTTGTCCGGGTCGAGCTTGCGCCCCATCAGCGCGGTCTTCTCCCAGTCGAGACCCTTGCCGCCAGTGCGGGCATAGAGTTCGGAGGCGATGCTCTCGAACTGCTTCGCGCTCTTGCGCTTGGAATAGATCTCGAGCAGCTTAAGCGGGATCGCCAGACGCTCAGGATCGGCCTTCAGCGCGTCGAGCAGAATCTCTTCCGCCTGCGCGTCGCGACCGTAGGCCATATAGACATCGGCTTCGGCCACCGGATCGACCCCTTCATCTGCGTCGATGGCGGAGAGGCCCGACTGGCTGAAGTCGGTGTGAATCACGCTGCTGTTACTGGTATCCACGCTCTGGCCGCCGGTGGCGCCGAACACACCGCTGCTTTCGGGCGGGAACTCACTGATCAGCGCCGCACTGTCGGTCTCGTTCTTCTTCGCAGAACGGCCACGCATCCGCAGCCCCGCGTAGGCCAGCAACAGGGCGAGAATGCCGCCGCCAGCGGCGAGAATCGTCGGGTTGCCGAGCATCGACTCGAGGAAGCCGGGCTCGGGTTCGGGTTCCGGCGGCGGAACCACCTTCTTCGGCTTGGGCTTGGGCGCCTCCGCCGGCTTGGACTCTGCCGGCGGCGTCGCAGGCGTGACGGCTGCTGCCGGCGCTTCGGCGCCCGGCGCCGGTGCGCTTGCGGCAGGCGGGGTGTCGGCTGGAGCCGGAGCCGCGGGCGCCGGCGTCATCGCAGGTGCCGGGGCACCGCCGGCGGCGGCCTGCGCCTGTGCGAGCGATTCGCTCTTCAGCTGCAGCAGCTTCTGCAGTTCGCGGATGTTCTGTTCCAGCTGCGCCAGGCGGGCGTTGGCTTCGTCCAGCGCCTTTTCACGGGATACGAGTTCCTCTTCCAGCGACTGCAGCCGGTTCGCCACTTCAGTGCCGGCCGCCGTCTCGCCGCTCTGCGTGCGGGACACCTTGAGCTTGTCGCCGGACGGCGTGGAAGCGGGGGCATCGACCCGAGGCACGATGCGACCGCCGGCCGCCTGCTCGACCTGCCCCTCGGCCGGACGCTCCACCGCCGACGAGGCCAACCGCCTGCGATAGGCGTCGAAATCCGCCGACTGCGCGAGAACCTCGCGCCGCGCCTCTTGCGGGTCCAGCCCCTGCACCGTGCTCGCGGGCGGAACCGTCAGGATCGCGCCGGCCTTGAGGCGGTTGATGTTGTTGCCCTCGAAGGCGGCCGGGTTCGCGCGGAACAGCGCCACCAGCATCTGATCGAGCGAGGCGTCCGCCGGACGCGTGTTGTCCGCGATTCGACGCAGGGTGTCGCCCCGCTGTACCCGGTAGCTGCCGGCGTCAGCGCTTGCCGTCCCGGCCGCTGCGGGTACCGCGGGCGCCCGCGGCGCCACTTCGGCCCGCGGCGAGCGCGGCACCGGGGCTGCGGCCGGGGTATCGACACGCGCGCCCAGCGCACGGGGAGCGCCGAGATCCACCGGGTCGAGCAGGAAGGTGTATTCGCGGCTCAAGCGGCCGCCTTCCCAGTCCAGCTCAAGCAACAGGTCGACGAAAGGGTCGCTGACGGGGCGATCGGTGCTCAGCTTGACGACGGACCGCGAACCACGGTTCTCGACCGCGACCCGCAGCGTGGGGATGACGGGAGAATAAGGCACGTTGGCCTGGCGGAAGCTCTCCGGCGAGCCGATGCGGGCGCGCAGTGACTGCAGTTCCTGCGGGCTGGCATTGATCTGGATTTCGGCTCGGAGAGGTTGCCCAAGCCCGCTCAACACATTGATCTGGCCGAGACCGGCAGCCTGGCTACCGAACGGGAACGAGGCGATCGCGACCGCGATCAGGGATGCCTTGAGCGACTTTTTCATAGGTGTCTTCAAACCGCGTTCTCCCTGTACCGGACGGCAAGGGACTTAGCATCATGAACTTGGATTAGCAATCTAGCATTATCCTTAAGTTCACGCAGCAATTGTTTCTTCCACAAGGAGTTTCTCCCCGGGGAGCAAACAACGGCGGGCGTTCGTCGAAAAAAAGGCCGGGCGGCAGACGCCGCCCAGCCCTTTTGTTCGATACGCCCAAAGGCTTAGGCATCGAGCAGGATGCGCAACATGCGGCGCAGGGGCTCGGCCGCGCCCCACAGCAACTGGTCACCCACCGTGAAGGCGCCAAGGTAGTCAGGCCCCATCGCCAGCTTGTGCAGGCGGCCGACCGGCACCGTCAAGGTACCCGTCACCGCCGCCGGGGTCAGTTCGCGTTCGCTGATCTCGCGCTCGTTGGGCACGACCTTCACCCAGTCGTTGGCGGTGGCGATGATCTCGGTGACCTCGTCGAGCGGCACGTCCTTCTTCAGCTTGATGGTCAGGCCCTGCGAGTGGCAGCGCATCGCGCCGATGCGCACGCACAGGCCGTCGATCGGGATGCTGCCCTGGCTGCGGAACGCCGGCTTGCCGAGGATCTTGTTGCACTCGGCGCCGCCCTTCCACTCTTCCTTGGACTGGCCGCCGTCGACGGGCACGTCGATCCACGGGATCAGGCTGCCGGCGAGCGGGGTGTTGCGGAAGTTCTTCTTCGGGAACGAATCCGAACGGATGGTCTCGGCGACCTTGCGGTCGATGTCGAGAATGGCCGAAGCCGGGTCGGCCAGCAGGTCGGCCACCGAAGCGTGGATGGTGCCCATCTGCGCGATCAGCTCGCGCATGTTCTGCGCACCGGCGCCGGAGGCAGCCTGGTAGGTCATCGCCGACACCCACTCGACCAGGTCGTGCTTGAAGAGACCGCCAAGGCCCATCAGCATCAGCGACACCGTACAGTTGCCGCCGATCCAGTTCTTGCCGCCCTTGGCGAGCGCATCCTTGATCACGTGCATGTTGACCGGATCGAGGATGATGACAGCGTCATCCGCCATGCGCAGCGCCGAGGCCGCGTCGATCCAGTGGCCGTCCCAGCCGGACGCACGCAGCTTGGGGAAGACTTCCTTGGTGTAGTCGCCGCCCTGGCAGGTGATGATGATGTCGCAGGCCTTCAGCGCGTCGATGCTGGTCGCATCCTGCAGCGGCAGCGCCGCTTCCTTACCGCCGAACACCGGGGCCTTGCCGCCGGCCGCCGAGGTGGAGAAATACACCGGCTCGATATGGGCGAAATCGCCCTCGTCCACCATGCGCTGCATCAGCACGGAACCGACCATGCCGCGCCAGCCAACCAGACCTACTCGCTTCATCACATCACCTCGAATCAACAAACCTTACATGCCGCCCGGCAACGCTCGCTCAGAGCGCCGCCAGCACCGCGTCGCCCATTTCCCTGGTGCCGACCTTCTTCGTACCTGCCTCGTAGATGTCGCCGGTGCGGAAACCCTGCGCCAGCACCTTCTTGACCGCGCGCTCGATGCGCACCGCGGCTTCTTCCTGATTGAACGTATAACGCAGCATCATCGCCGCCGACAGGATGGTGGCCAGCGGGTTGGCCACGCCCTTGCCGGCGATGTCCGGCGCCGAGCCGTGCGAAGGCTCGTACAGCCCCTTGTTGTTGGCGTCGAGCGAGGCCGACGGAAGCATCCCGATCGAGCCGGTGAGCATCGAGGCCTCGTCCGACAGGATGTCGCCGAACATGTTGCCGGTGACCATCACGTCGAACTGCTTGGGATTGCGCACCAGCTGCATCGCAGCGTTGTCGACCAGCATGTGCGACAGCTCCACATCCGGGAAGTCCTTCGCCATTTCATCGGCGATATCGCGCCAGAGTTGAGTGGTTTCGAGCACGTTCATCTTGTCGACCGAGCACAGCTTCTTGCCGCGCTTCTGCGCCGCTTCGAACGCCACCTTGAGGATGCGGCGGATTTCGTACTCGGCGTAGATCATCGTGTTCCAGCCCACGCGCTGCTGGGCGCCATTGACCTCGCGGGTTTCGATGCCGCGCGGCTGGCCGAAGTAGATGTCGCCGGTGAGTTCGCGGACGATCAGGATGTCGAGCCCCGACACCACCTCCGGCTTCAGCGTGGAGGCGTTGGCCAGTTCCGGATACAGGATGGCCGGACGCAGGTTGGCGAAGAGGCTGAGATCCTTGCGGATGCCGAGCAGGCCGCGCTCGGGGCGCTGTTCGCGCGGCAGCGTGTCCCACTTCGGGCCGCCGACCGCGCCGAGCAGCACGGCGTCGGCGGCGCGCGCAAGCTTCTGCGTCGCCTCCGGGTAGGGCGTGCCGGTGGCGTCCACCGCGCTGCCGCCGAGCAGCGCTTCTTCCAGTTCGATCTTCAGATCGAGCGCCCGGAGCACGCGCACGGCTTCTGCCGTGATTTCGGGACCGATGCCGTCGCCCGGCAACACGCAAATCTTCATCCAGTGATTCTCCACACAAACCCGGGCCGCAGCGGCTCAGGCGAAGTAATAGGGGTGCTCGGCGCGGCGCTTCGCTTCGAAGTCGCGGATCTTGTCCGCATGGCGCAGGGTCAGGCCGATGTCGTCCCAACCGTTCAACAGGCATTCCTTGCGGAAGGGATCGACATCGAAGGCGATCGCCTTGCCGTCCGGGCGGGTGATCGTCTGCGCCGCAAGGTCCACCTTCAGGCGGTAGCCTTCGGTGGCCTCGCACTGCTGGAACAGCACGTCGAGTTCGGCGGCATCCAGCTTGATCGGCAGCAGGCCGTTCTTGAAGCTGTTGTTGAAGAAGATGTCGGCGAAGCTCGGCGCGATGATCACGCGGAAGCCGTAGTCTTCCAGCGCCCACGGCGCGTGCTCGCGCGAGCTGCCGCAGCCGAAGTTGTCGCGTGCGAGCAGTACCTGCGCCCCCTGATAGCGCGCCTGGTTGAGCACGAAGTCCGGGTTCTTCGGGCGGTTGCTGCAGTCCTGGCCGGGCTGGCCGACGTCAAGGTAACGCCATTCGTCGAACAGGTTGGGGCCGAAGCCGCTGCGCTTGATCGACTTCAGGAACTGCTTGGGAATGATCGCATCGGTATCGACGTTGGCACGGTCAAGCGGCGCCACGATCGCATCGAGAACGGTAAACGGTTTCATGGTTCTGCCTGTCGTGTCAGTTCAGGGTGCGCACGTCGGTGAAATGTCCGGTGACGGCCGCGGCCGCAGCCATCGCCGGGCTCACCAGGTGGGTGCGCCCGCCAGCGCCCTGACGGCCTTCGAAATTGCGGTTGGAGGTGGACGCGCAACGCTCGCCCGGCTCGAGGCGGTCGGCGTTCATCGCCAGACACATCGAACAACCCGGCTCGCGCCATTCGAAACCCGCCTCGATGAACACCTTGTCCAGACCCTCGGCTTCCGCCTGGTGCTTGACCAGACCGGACCCCGGCACCACCAGCACGCGGCGCACAGAAGCGGCCTTGCTGCGTCCCTTGACCACCGCGGCGGCCTCGCGCAGGTCCTCGATGCGCGAGTTGGTGCACGAACCGATGAAGACCTGGTCGACCGCGATCTCGCTGATCGGCGTATTCGGCGCCAGCCCCATGTACTTGAGCGCGCGCTCGACGCCTTCGCGCTTGACCGGATCGGCGATCGCGGCCGGATCCGGCACCCGCCCGTCCACCGTGGTCACCATCTCGGGCGAGGTGCCCCAGGTGACCTGCGGCAGGATCGAGGTGGCATCCAGTTCCACCACGGTGTCGAAGGTGGCGCCGTCGTCGGACTTCAACGTGCGCCAGTACGCCACCGCGGCATCCCACTGCGGCCCCTTGGGCGCGAAAGGCTTGTCCTTGAGGTAGTCGATGGTGGTTTCGTCCACCGCCACCAGACCGGCGCGCGCGCCGGCCTCGATCGCCATGTTGCAGACCGTCATGCGGCCTTCCATGGACAGCGAGCGGATCGCACTGCCGCCGAACTCGATGGCGTAGCCGGTACCGCCGGCGGTGCCGATCCGGCCGATGATGGCGAGCACGACGTCCTTGGCGGTTACGCCGCGGCCGAGCGTGCCTTCGACCTTGATCAGCATGGTCTTGGACTTCTTCTGCAGCAGGCACTGGGTCGCCATCACGTGCTCGACCTCGGAGGTGCCGATGCCGTGCGCCAGACAGGCGAAGGCGCCGTGCGTCGAAGTGTGCGAGTCGCCACAGACCACGGTCATGCCCGGCAGCGTGGTGCCGTTTTCCGGTCCGATCACATGGATGATGCCCTGCCGCTGGTCCTTGAACGGGAAATAAGCCAGCGAGCCCACTTCACGGATGTTGGCGTCCAGGGTTTCGACCTGCTGGCGCGACACCGGGTCCTGGATACCCATCTCCCAGTGGTCAGTGGGGGTGTTGTGGTCGGCGGTGGCGACGATGGACGAGATGCGCCACGGCTTGCGGCCGGCCAGCTTCAGCCCTTCGAAGGCCTGCGGGCTGGTGACTTCGTGGACGAGGTGGCGATCGATGTAGATCAGCGCCGTGCCGTCGGCCTCCTGGTGAACGACATGACTCGACCAGAGCTTTTCGTACAGCGTTTGGGCTTCCATCCAGTGCGCTTCCGGGGAAAGAAAAGGTTCCGATTATTTCACAAAGGCTGCGCCGCTGAACAGCCGCCGGACGGCCTTGCAGGCCGTCCGTCGCCTAGCGTCCGGCGCGGGATCGCTCGTACAGCGGCATTACCCTTTGGGCATAATTCGCGAGATCCTGCTGACGGCTATCGTGGGACGGGTGGGTGGACAGCCACTGCGGCGGCGCGCCGTTCGACTGCGCCGCCATCTTGTTCCACAGCGTGACCGCGGCGCGCGGGTCGTAGCCGCCACGGGCCGCAAGCTCGACGCCGATGCGATCCGCCTCGGTTTCGTGCAGGCGCGAGTTCGGCAGTTCGAACGTCACCTTTGCCACCGTCCCCATCAGGTCCTGTCCGGTCTGCCCCACGCCCAGCAGCGCGCCGGCCACCGAAATCCCCAGCCCGGTGGCCATCGCCTTCGACACCCTTTCGCGCGCGTGCTCACGCAGCGCATGCGCGATCTCATGCCCCATCACCGCGGCGATCTCGTCATCGCTCAGGTTGAGGCGCTCTATCAAGCCGGAATAGAACGCGATCTTGCCGCCGGCCATACACCAGGCGTTGAGTTCGTCGGAGCTGAGGACGTTGACCTCCCACCGCCACGCCGGCGCGTCGCTGCGGAACGCGGCGGTGGCCGGCGTCAGGCGCGCGGCGATACGGCGCACGCGCTGGACCTGCTCCGGATTGCGATTGAGCGCGTTCTTGCGGCGCGCTTCGGCCAATACCTCCTGGTACTGCTGGTTCGAAGCCTGCTCGATTTCCTGTGCCGATATCAGCATCGACTGGCTGCGGTCGACGCCGACCGCGCCGCCCCCGGTCGTCTGCACCGTCTGGCAGGCGACCGCCATGGTGACCGCCAGCGCGGCCGGCAAAACCCTTTGCGTCAAGAACTTCATGCTTGCTCCTCCGCCTATGCGCGGGCGCCCGCCACCTCGTCGCCGAGGCCCGGGCGCCAACCCAGTTTCAACCATAGCAGCCCGGCCAGCGCAAACACCGAGCCGAGCGTGAAGGTCCAGGCCGGTCCTATCGTTTCCCAGCCGAGGCCGCTCACCAAGCCGCCCAGCATGCCGCCGGCGCCGAATGAAAGGCTGCCATACAAGGCCTGCCCGCGCGCCTGCAGGCGCCCGGAGAACCAGCGGTTGATGGCGGCAATCGCGGCCGCATGGTAAGCACCGAAGGTCACGCCGTGAAGCACCTGGGCGGCCGCCACCACCGCCACGCTGGCCGCGCCCCAGCCGGTCAGCACAAAGCGCACGACAGCGCAGCAGAACGCAAACAGCAGGATGGCGCGCAGCGGAACCCGCCGCATCAACCGCGGCATGAACATGAACACGATGATCTCCGACACCACGCCGAGCGCCCACAAGGCGCCCACCGCCGCCTTGCCGTAGCCGTGATCGACCAGCAGGATGGAAAAGAACACGTAGAACGCACCGTGGGCCGCCGACATCAGGAAGCAGGCACCGAGCAGCGCCTTGACTTCACTTCGCCCGAGAACCTCGCGCAGGCTCGCCCCGGCGCCCCGGGTGGCGGCCCGCGCCGCTTCGGGCAGCAACAGCGAACAGACGAGAATGGCGCCGAGCACCGCCGTTGTCCCCCATAGCACCGCGCGGATCGGCAGCAGGTCGAGCAAGGCGCCCAGACCGACCACCGCGGCGATGAAGCCGACCGATCCCCACGCTCGGATGCTGCCGTACCGATGCGCGGCGGTGGCCAGGTGAGCAAAGGTGAGGCTTTCCACCAGCGGCAGCGCCGCAGCCCAGAAGAAGGACATCAGCGCCATGCCGGCAAAGATGCCGCTGAATGACTCGGTGAAGAAGAACACCGCAAAGCCGGCCACGCTCATCAGCGCGGACAGGCGGACGATGGGCAGGCGCACCCCGAGGTGTTCGGCGAGCCAGCCCCACAGGTTGGGCGCCAGCACCCGCATCACCTGCATCAGCGACATCAGCACGGCGATGTCGGTCGCGGAAAAATCGAGCGCCTTGAGGTAGAGCGTGAAGTAGGGCGAAAACGCCCCGACAAAGGCGAAATAGCTGAAGTAGTACGCGGACAGCCGCCAGTAAGGAAGGCCCGCCCCGCTGCCGCCTGCCGTCGTCACTCCGGGCGTGGCGACGGCACCGCCTGCACGCCCTTGGGCGCCAGCGCGGCAATCTGCGGCGTGGCGGTACGGACGTCGCCGCACTGGGCGCGGTGACGCAAGGCGTGGTCCATCAGCACCAGCGCCAGCATGGCCTCGGCAACCGGCGTGGCGCGGATGCCGACGCAGGGGTCGTGGCGGCCATGAGTATTGACGATGACCGGATTGCCCTCGCGGTCGATCGAGCGGCGGTCGAGCCGGATGCTGGAGGTGGGCTTGATCGCCATGCTCACCAGCACGTCCTGGCCGGAGGAAATGCCGCCCAGCACGCCACCGGCGTTATTGGACAGGAAACCTTCCGGCGTGAGTTCGTCGCCATGCTCGGTGCCAAGCTGCGCAACGGACGCGAAGCCGGCGCCGATCTCCACGCCCTTGACCGCGTTGATGCTCATCATCGCGTAGGCAATGTCGGCATCCAGGCGGTCGTACACCGGCTCGCCCCAGCCCACGGGCACGCCGCTGGCGACGACGTTGATGCGTGCGCCAACCGAGTCGCCCGATTTGCGCAATTCGTCCATGTAGCTTTCGAGCTGCGGCACGATCTCCGCATTGGGGGCGAAGAAGGGGTTGTCGCCCACCGCGTCCCACGACACGAAGGGAATGGGCAGCGGGCCGAGCTGCGCCATGTAGCCGCGGATGACGATGCCGTAGCGCTCGCTCAACCACTTGCGCGCCACCGCGCCCGCGGCCACGCGAACGGCGGTCTCGCGCGCCGACGACCGGCCGCCGCCGCGATAGTCGCGAATGCCGTACTTCTGCCAGTAGGGGTAGTCGGCGTGCCCCGGGCGGAAGGTCTCGGCGATGTTGCCGTAGTCCTTGGAACGCTGGTCCTGGTTGCGGATCAGCAGGGCGATCGGGGTTCCGGTGGTCACGCCTTCGAACACGCCCGACAGGATCTCGACCTCGTCGGGCTCCCGGCGCTGGGTGACGTGACGCGAAGTGCCGGGCTTGCGGCGATCGAGTTCGCCCTGGATATCGGCAGCCGTCAGGCTCAGCCCCGGCGGACAGCCGTCGATCACGCAACCGATCGCGGGGCCGTGGGATTCGCCGAAGGAGGTGACGCAGAACAGCGTGCCGAGGGTGTTGCCGGACATGGGGAAACTCGCCGAAAGACAGCCGGAAAGCGGCCGGTTGCGGGCCGCGGAGGCGGCCGGGACAGGCGACGGAGTTTAGCACACGCGCCCCGCCGCCCTCCCCGCCTGTCTTAGTGGAAGAAGTCCTCCAGCCGCTCGAAGACTTCGTGCTCTGCGCCGTGCCGGCGCACGGCAAGGACGTCCTCGAGCTTCTCGAGCTGGCGCAGCATCTGCTCGAGGCGCTGATCCTCGAACACCAGCAGCCAGATCCGGCTCTTCTTGCCGTCCGACACAGGCATGCACAGGATGCCCTCGACGTTGAATGCCCGTCGCGCGAAGAGATTGCAGATGTGGCTCATCACGCCGGGGTGGTTGCGCACTTCCAGTTCGAGCACAACCTTGGCAAAGCCCGCTTGGGGCAGCGGGTCGGCAACCTGTTCGATCATCATCAGCCTCCGATCATTTCGGTGTTGGCGGCGCCCGGCGGCACCATGGGGTAGACAAACTGCTCGCGGTCGATCGAGGCATGGATCAGGCACGGCCCCGGCGCCTGCAGGGCTTCGGCCAGCGTCGCGCGGGGGTTGTCGCTCGCGTCGAGATCGACCGCGGCGATGCCATAGCCCTCGGCAATGCGGCAGAAGTCCGGACCACCGCGATACTTGGACGCGAAGGTGCGCTTGCCGTAGAACAGGTTCTGTTGCTGGTACACCAGGCCGAGCGAATTGTTGTTCATCAGCACGATCTTGACGTTGAGCCCCAGCTCGGCCAGCGTGGCCAGTTCCTGGATGTTCATCTGCAGGCTGCCATCACCGGAAAAACACACCACGGTGCGTTCGGGCGCGGCCAGCGCCGCACCGATCGCGGTCGGCATGCCGAAACCCATCGTGCCCAGCCCGCCGGACGTGAGCCACTGGCGCGCGCGCCGGAACGGATAGGCCTGCGCCACCCACATCTGATGCTGGCCGACATCGGTGGCGATCACCGCCTCGTCGTCGAGGGCCGCCGCCACGGCATGGATCAGGCCGTAATGGCTGCGCGGATCGTCGAGGTCCGGCATCTGCATCGGGAACCGGGACTTCAGGCTTTCGACGTGGGACAGCCAGCGCTTGCGCAGTTGCACCTTCACCTTCGGCAACAGCGCATCGAGCACCGCCGCGACGTCGCCGTGGATCGCCACGTGTGCGGTCTTGATCTTGTGCAGCTCGGACGGATCGACGTCGATATGAACGATGCGGGCGCCGGGACAGAACTGCGCCGCCCGGCCGATCGCGCGGTCGTCGAAGCGCGCGCCGACACAGACCAGCAGGTCGGCCTCTTCGAGCACGTAGTTGGTATAGCGGGCACCGTGCATGCCGAGCATGCCGATGGACAGCGGGTGGTCCACCGCTATCGCCCCAAGCGCCATCAGCGTCATCGTGGTCGGCAGGCCCGCCTGCTCGGCCAGCGTGACCGCCTGCGCCGAAGCGCCGGAGTGGATGACGCCACCGCCGAGGTAGAGCACCGGACGTTCGGCTTCGTTGATCATCGCGGCGGCACGGTCGATCGCCGCGGCGTCGAGCGCCGGCACCGCGTCGCGGCCCGCCGGCGGCGGAAACTCGGCGAACTCGATGCGCTGGTTCTGCACGTCCTTGGGCACGTCGACCAGCACGGGTCCCGGGCGCCCGGACATCGCGATGCGAAACGCCTCGGGAATCACCTTCAGCAGTTCTTCGGCCGAACGCACCAGGAAGTTGTGCTTGGTGATCGGCACCGTCATGCCGTAGATATCGACTTCCTGGAAAGCATCGGTGCCGATCATCGGCAGCGGCACCTGACCGGTGATCGCCACCATCGGGATCGAATCGAGTTGGGCGTCCGCGATGGCGGTGACAAGGTTCGTGGCGCCAGGACCGCTGGAGGCAAAGCACACGCCCGGCACGCCGGACACCCGCGCCATACCCTGGGCCATGAAGCCCGCGCCTTGTTCGTGGCGAGCCAGCACGTGTTCGATCAGGTCGCTTTGCGAGAGCGCGTCATAGAGCGGCAGGATCGCGCCGCCGGGAATCCCGGCAATGGTGCGCACGCCCTGGCGCTCGAGCAGGCGCACGATCAGTTCTGCGCCGGTCATCTGGTTCATCGTCATCTCCTTCGATCAGGTTCGGAGCTAGATGCCGGCGGCCAGAAAAACAAAAACCCCCGCCGGCATTTCGCGCCGGCGGGGGTTGGGGAATGCTGTGGTTTGCCTGTGCCCTTATCCGCTACGACGCGCGACCGCCTACGCCTACTACTACGCGTACGGACAGGGCTACGACAGGAAGGGAAGCGGAACGGAACATGGCTTGAAATTCAGAAACAGGCCGCAAGTTTAAGCGCCGTGCGGCGGCGAGCACAAGCCCTGTTGTGCGAAATCAGGGCTGCCGGGCCGCCGCCTCGTCCTCGTCGCGCAGCGCGCGGCGCAATATCTTGCCCACGTTGGTCTTCGGCAGCGACTCGCGGAACACCACGCGGTGCGGCACCTTGTAAGCCGTGAGGTTTTCGCGGCAGTAGGCAATCAAGTCGGCCTCGGTCAGCGAGGCATCCTTCCGCACCACGAAGACTTTCACAGCCTCACCGCTGCGTGCGTCCGGTACGCCGACCGCCGCCACCTCCAGCACCCCCGGATGACTGGCGACCACATCCTCCACCTCGTTCGGATACACGTTGAAGCCGGAGACCAGGATCATGTCCTTCTTGCGGTCGACGATACGAAGATAACCCGCCTCGTCCATCACCGCGATATCGCCGGTACGCAGGAAGCCATCCGGCGTAAACGCGCGGGCACTGTCCTCCGGCCGGTTCCAGTAGCCACGCGTCACCTGTGGGCCGCGTACGCACAATTCGCCGCGCTGCCCCGGCGGCTGCTCGACGCCGTCGTCGTCGCGAATGCTGACCTCGGTCGACGGCACCGGCAGGCCGATGGAATGGTTGAAGGCCTTCAGGTCGAGTGGGTTGATTGCCACTGCGGGCGAGGTTTCGGTCAGCCCGTAGGCCTCGATCAGCGGAACGCCGGTCACCGCACGCCACTTCTCCGCCACCGCCTGCTGCACCGCCATGCCTCCGCCGAGCGTGATGTGGAGCGCCGAAAAGTCCAACCGGGCGAAATCCGGATTGTTGAGCAATGCGTTGAAGAGCGTATTGACCCCGGTGATGGCAGTGAACCGGTGCTTCCCCAACTCTTTCACGAAGCCCCGGATGTCACGCGGATTGGTGATCAGGACATTGGTCGCACCGATCTTGAAAAACGTGAGGCAGTTCGCCGTGAGCGAGAAGATGTGATAGAGCGGCAGCGCGGTAATGATGACCTCCACCCCCTCCCGCACCTGGGGCCGGATCCACGCATGCGCCTGCTGCAGGTTGGCGATGATGTTGCCGTGAGTGAGGATGGCGCCCTTGGCCGTCCCGGTGGTGCCGCCGGTGTACTGCAGGTAGGCGATGTCGTCGTGGCCGACGTCCGCCGGGCGGAAAGTGTGCTTGGCGCCAGCGGCCAATGCCTCCCGGAAGCGCACCGCGCCCGGCAGTTTCCAGGGCGGCACGAGCTTGCGCACCCGACGCAGGACGAAGTCGACCACGGCACCTTTCGGAAAGCCGAGCAGATCTCCCACGCTGGTCACCACCACATGCCGGATCGGCAGGTGCTGCACCACCATTTCAAGCGTGTGGGCGAAGTTTTCCAGCAGGATCACTGCTTCGGCCGCGGCGTCCCGCAGCTGATGTTCGAGTTCGCGCGCGGTGTAAAGCGGATTGACGTTGACGACGGTATAGCCCGCGCGTAGCGCCGCAAACATCGCCACCGGATATTGCAGGACGTTCGGCATCATCAACGCCACCCGCGCCCCGCGCGCCAGCTTGAGTTCTCCCTGCAGGTAGGCGGCGAACCGGCTCACGAGCACGTCGAGTTCGTCGTAAGCGAGCGACCGCCCCATGCAGATATACGCCGGCCGCGAGCCATACCGACGCACGCCCTGTTCGAAGAGATCACCGATCGAAGCGAACTCTCCGACATCGACTTCTGCGGGTACGCCAGCGGGGTAGCTCTTCAGCCAGATCTTGTCCACGCTCATCTCCGCGACAAGGGATGGGGCCGGCCGGAACGGACCGGGCGATCACGCACCAGCACAAACGCACCGAATCGTGGTGCACCAGCCCTGGCGGACCACAGGCCCCTCGCCCGGCGAACGGGGGGCCCGGAAAGGACCGGACTCAGGCCTCGCCTTCTTCCGCCGGCCAGTTGCGAATGTAGTTCTTCAGCATGCGGTTTTCGAAGCTCTGCTCCTCGAGCACCGCCTTCGCCACGTCGTGAAAACTCACGACGCCGAGCAGCGTGTTGCCATCCATCACCGGAAGATAGCGCTGATGGCGATCGACCATGAGCCGGCGCAATTCGTCCATCTCCATCGTCGGCGCCGCGGTAAGCGGCCCCTTCAGCATGGCGGTTTCCACCGGCAGGCTTTCCCAGCCGCCGCCGCCCTTATGCACGGCCTGGAGAACCTCACGGAATGTGAGCAGCCCGGCCATCTGCCCCTGCGCAAACACCACCAGCGAGCCCACGTCCTGCTCGGTCATGATGGTCACGGCCTCGGCCAGGCTTCGGTTGGGTGCGATCGTGTACAGCACCTTCCCCTTGATCGCGAGAATTTCGCTTACCAGCATGATGTTCTCCCTACCCGCAATTGCTTATCGTTGTTCCAGCCGCACGACGCCCGTTCAGGCGTAATCGACACTCAGCGCTTCAGTTCGCCGGTTTTTCCCTTGACCTTGGCCCACTGCTCAGCATCCGGCAGAGGCTCCTTGCGCTCCACGATCGGCTTCCAGGTACGGGCAAGCTCAGCATTCAGGGCAATGAACTGCTGCTGATCCGCAGGCACGTCGTCTTCCGCGTAGATCGCTTCGACCGGGCACTCGGCTACGCACAGCGTGCAGTCGATGCACTCCTCCGGATCGATGACGAGAAAGTTCTCCCCCTCGCGGAAGCAGTCGACCGGACACACGTCGACGCAGTCGGTGTACTTGCAGCGAATACAGGATTCGGTCACCACGTAGGCCATTTTGCTCACTCACTTTCTTGGATTCGCCCACCCGGCCGCGCGGAAAGGAACCCGCGGTCGCGCGCGATGGGCTTGCAATAGTAGTCAGGCGTGTGGCTTTTTGCCACGTCAGGACAACTCCCTATCCGCCGCGCCGCACTTTTTCTTGACGGAGGCCGCGCCTTGACATAACTTCGCGAAAACTTCCCGGGGTGGCTTCGTCGCACCCTGGTCCTTCGGGCCCCGCAGGGCCTCACCGCTCCCGCGACCCAACGCCCCCCGACACACAATACCGTCACCCCTGATGTGAGGAATCATGAGCGAGCATATCCATTATGTGACCGATGGCAGCTTTGAGGCCGAGGTACTGCAGTCCCAGACGCCCGTCCTGGTCGACTACTGGGCTGAATGGTGCGGCCCGTGCAAGATGATTGCGCCGATCCTTGACGAAGTTGCCAAAGACTACGCCGGCAAGCTCAAGGTCGCCAAGCTCAACATCGACGAAAACCAGGAAACGCCGGCCAAGTACGGCATCCGTGGCATTCCGACCCTGATGATCTTCAAGGGCGGCAACATCGAGGCGACCAAGGTTGGCGCCCTGTCCAAATCTCAACTGACTGCTTTCATTGACAGCAACATCTAAGCCGGAGGCGACTCCGGCCCGTTCTCGCGGTGCTTCGCGGACCCGCCGCAGGGGTGCCCGCAACCGCGACGGTAATTCTCCCCAAGGCAACACCTCCGAACTCGACCTGCTCGATGCCGAGCTGGCGATGGAAGAGGGTTCTGCTTCGTCCGCCGAATCCACGGCTGCTGCGGCCTTGCATCTGTCGGAGCTGAAAGCTCTGCATGTGAGCCAGCTGCTGGAAATGGCGGTTGCCAACGAAATCGAGGGTGCGAACCGGCTCCGCAAGCAGGAACTCGTCTTCGCGCTGCTGAAGAATCGTGCGCGCAAGGGCGAGCCGATCTACGGCGACGGCGCGCTTGAAGTCCTGCCAGACGGCTTCGGCTTCCTGCGCTCGCCCGACACCTCGTACCTGGCGGGTACGGACGACATCTACGTGTCGCCCTCGCAGATCCGGCGTTTCAATCTGCACACCGGCGACACCATCGAGGGCGAGATCCGCACCCCGAAGGATGGCGAACGCTACTTTGCGCTGGTCAAGCTCGACAAGATCAACGGGCGACCGCCGGAAGAGTGCAAGCACAAGATCCTGTTCGAGAACCTCACGCCGCTGCATCCGCAGGAGTGCCTGAAGCTCGAACGCGAGATCCGCGGCGAAGAGAATGTCACCAGCCGCATCATCGACATGATCGCGCCGATCGGCAAAGGCCAGCGCGGCCTGCTCGTCGCCCCGCCGAAGAGCGGCAAGACGGTGATGCTGCAGCACATCGCCCACGCGATCACGGCCAACCATCCGGACGTGGAGTTGATCGTGCTGCTGATCGACGAGCGCCCGGAAGAAGTGACGGAGATGCAGCGGTCGGTGAAGGGCGAGGTTGTGGCCTCCACCTTCGACGAACCCGCGTCGCGCCATGTGCAAGTCGCCGAAATGGTGATCGAGAAGGCCAAGCGCCTGACCGAGCACAAGAAGGACGTGGTTATCCTGCTGGACTCCCTTACCCGGCTTGCCCGCGCCTACAACACCGTGGTGCCCGCTTCCGGCAAGGTGTTGACCGGCGGTGTCGACGCCAATGCGCTGCAGAAACCCAAGCGTTTCTTCGGTGCGGCGCGCAACATCGAGGAAGGTGGCTCGCTGACCATCATCGCCACCGCGCTGATCGACACCGGCAGCCGCATGGACGACGTGATCTACGAGGAGTTCAAGGGCACCGGCAACATGGAGCTCCACCTCGACCGACGCATGGCGGAGAAGCGCGTCTATCCGGCAATCAACGTGAATCGCTCCGGCACCCGGCGCGAAGAACTGCTAATGAAGCCGGACGTGCTGCAGAAGATCTGGATACTGCGCAAGCTGCTGTATGGCATGGACGACATCGACGCGATGGAATTCCTGCTCGACAAGGTCAAGGCCACCAAGGGCAACGCCGAATTCTTCGATGCAATGAGGCGCGGATAGTCCCGACAGCACAAAACAAAAGCCACCCCAGGGTGGCTTTTGTATTTTCTGTAGCGCCTAATTTAGGCGAGGCGCCTCAGGCGTAGTCGAAGAAGCCCTTACCCACTTTCCGACCGAGGCGGCCCGCTTCAACCATTTCAACCAGCAAGGGCGCCGGCCGGTACTTGGGATCCTTGAATCCTTCGAACAGCACCTGCATCACCGCCAGTTCGACGTCGAGACCGATCAGGTCGCACAATGCCAGCGGACCAATGGGATGGTTGCAACCCAGCTTCATCGCCTCGTCGATCTCCGCGGCGGTGGCCAGCCCCTCGCCGAGGGCGAAAATCGCCTCGTTGATCATCGGGCACAGCAGTCGGTTGACCACAAAGCCCGGGCTGTTGCGCACTTGCACGGGCGTCTTGCCGACCGCCTTGGCTGCGGCTTCGACCGCGGCGTAGGTAGCATCCGAGGTCTGCAAGCCCCGGATCAGTTCAACCAGCGCCATCATCGGAACCGGGTTGAAGAAGTGCATGCCGACAAACTGCTCGGGGCGCTTCATCGCGGCGGCCAACTTGGTGATGGAGATCGAAGACGTATTGCTGGCGACGATTGCGTCGGCCTTCACGACCGAATCGAGCTGGGCGAAGATTTTCAGCTTCAGATCGAGATTCTCGGTGGCGGCCTCGATCACCAGATCAACATCCGCCATTGCGCCCAGATCGGTCGACGTCTTGACTCGGCCAAGTGCCGCAGCCTTCTCGTCGCCGGTCATTTTCTCCTTCTTGATCAAACGATCGAAACTGCCCGAGATCGTCTGCACACCCCGCTGCAGCGCAGCGTCGGCAATATCGGTCATGACCACGTCGAAGCCCGCGACCGCGAAAGCCTGGACGATACCGTTGCCCATCGTGCCGGCACCCACTACACCTACTTTCTTGATGCTCATTGTGCTGTCTTCTCCTTTCTTGATCGACGCAGCGGACGAACCAATCCATACCGATGCGTATGGAAAGAAATGTAGCTTATCACTACGCTTTTAGCCATACATATGGTCGACTCCCCGTCTTGGCGGGGTTCTGCTGACGGCAGAAGGGGAAGATGGTTGCGCCAGGAGGCGCAGAAAAAAATATGGGAGCCCGAAGGCTCCCATATCTATTGATTGGCGGAGTGGACGGGACTCGAACCCGCGACCCCCGGCGTGACAGGCCGGTATTCTAACCGACTGAACTACCACTCCGCGCTGACCTGCAATCGACTTCCGTCGATTTTGTGCGCATTACATCAATGCGCACTTTATTGGCGTCCCCACGGGGATTCGAACCCCGGTTATCGCCGTGAAAGGGCGGTGTCCTAGGCCTCTAGACGATGGGGACCTGAACCTTTGGTGGAGGTAAGCGGGATCGAACCGCTGACCTCTTGCATGCCATGCAAGCGCTCTCCCAGCTGAGCTATACCCCCACAACAAGCCGGCGATTATAGCTTTCGGTTAAGCTCACCGCAAGCACTTCGCTACTTCCTAGCTGCAGTTTCACCTGCAGAAAAACTGGCGGAGTGGACGGGACTCGAACCCGCGACCCCCGGCGTGACAGGCCGGTATTCTAACCGACTGAACTACCACTCCGCGCTGACCTGCTGCCAACCTTGCGCTGGCGTCGCGCGCTGACGTTGTCAGCACGCCTTGTTTGGCGTCCCCACGGGGATTCGAACCCCGGTTATCGCCGTGAAAGGGCGGTGTCCTAGGCCTCTAGACGATGGGGACTGAGGTACTACCACTTCGACTGGTGGAGGTAAGCGGGATCGAACCGCTGACCTCTTGCATGCCATGCAAGCGCTCTCCCAGCTGAGCTATACCCCCGTCGAAAGAGCGCGCATTATAGGGTGACATTACGTCGCTGTAAAGACGGCAACGCGAGAATTTTCGGTTTCGCTGCCGCAGCGGAATCAAAGCACCTTTCCGGGATTCATCAGGCGCGACGGATCGAAGGCATTCTTTATTGCCTCCATCATGTCCATCTCGACCGTACTCTTGTAACGGCGGATCTCCGCTCTCTTGAGCTGTCCCAGGCCGTGCTCGGCGGAAATCGAACCGCCCAAGGCATCGACCAGATCATGGACGATCCGATTGACGTCCTCGGTGCGGGCGATGAACGAGGCGTTGTCGTCGGTTTCACTACGTGAAAGGTTGTAGTGCAGATTGCCGTCACCGATGTGACCGAATGCCACGATGCGCACCCCGGGCCACTGCGATTTGAGGCTGACATCCGCCCGCTCAAGAAACTCGGCGATCCGGCTCACCGGCACCGACACGTCGTGCTTGATGCTCACGCCTTCGATGCGCTGCGCTTCCGAGATGTTTTCACGCAGCGCCCACAGCGTCTGGGCCTGCCCAAGGCTGGACGCGACGACCGCATCGAGGACCAGCCCGGCCTCCATCTCGGCCCCTAATGCGCCGGCGAGGGTCTCGGCCAGCCCCTCTCCCTCGAGGCTGTCGCTCAGTTCGATCAGAACAGCCCACTGGGTGGGCGCACTGAAGGGATCACGAGCCCCGGGGATGTGCTTCAGCACGAGATCGAGTGCCGGCCGCCCCACGAGTTCGAAAGCGCTGATTCGGTCACCGCAGTGATGGCGCAGGCGTCCAAGCAGACGGACCGCTGCAGCAGGGTCGGACACGGCAGCCCAGGCCGTCGCAAACCCGCGGGGCGCGGGAAACAACTTCAGCACTGCGGCGGTGATCACACCCAAGGTTCCCTCGGCGCCAATGAAAAGGTGCTTGAGGTCATAGCCCGTGTTGTCCTTGCGCAAGCCTCGCATCCCGTCCCAGATCCGCCCGTCCGGCAGCACCACCTCGAGCCCCAGCGTCAGTTCGCGCGTATTTCCGTAGCGCAGCACCTGCACCCCGCCGGCGTTGGTGGACAAGTTTCCGCCAATGGTGCAACTGCCCTCCGACGCCAGCGACAAGGGGAACAGCCGCTCCGCTGCCGCCGCGGCCTCCTGGAGCGCAGCAAGGGTGCAGCCAGCTTCGACCGCCACGGTGTTGTTGTCCGGATCGAGGGAGCGGATGCGGTTCATCCTGGTCAGGCTGAGCACGACCGCCACTCCCGCCTCCGAAGGCGTTGCCCCGCCACACAAACCGGTGTTGCCGCCCTGAGGAACGACGGGCACCGCGGCCGCATGGCACGCCGCCAGAACGGCGCTCACTTCAGCCGTTGCAGCCGGCCTGACCACCGCGCGCGCATGGCCGCGGTAGCGGCCGCGCCAGTCGGTCAGATAAGGCGCCATGTCGTCGGCGGTGGTAAGGACATTCGCCTCGCCGACGATACCGATCAGTTCCTCTACGATCCTGTCCATTCGCGCTCCTGACGCCTACGCCGTTAAGCCGACCCCGCCCTCCCGAGCGCATAGTCAAGCAAGGGGCGAACCCGGGCCACTGCGGCCTCCCCCTCCGCAATCGCTTCCGCCGCGCGGTGATAGTCGAGCAGCCCCAACTGGCCGACCCGCGGCGAAACCAGCACATCCGCCGGCTCTCCCGCGAGCCGGCTGCGGGCAATCCGCACCTGCATGACGTTGATGCTGGAACTGAGCACCGTGATGAGCGAGGGCAGATTGGCCTCGACTGCCGAATTGGGTCCGGCGGCCGCCCCGAAACGAAAGCGCGCCAGAAGGCGGTCGCTCCAGCCGCTCTCGGTTTCCTCGATGGGAGCCGGCTCTACCGCGGCGTGCTTCCACGCCCGCCCGACCATGTCGGACCCCAGATCCACCGCAATGACGAGATCCGCCCCCATCGCCCTGCACAGAGAAACCGGCACCGGATTGACCAAGCCGCCGTCGACCAGCACCTTGCCCCGATAGAGGACCGGCGTCATCAACCCCGGCAGCGCGATCGAGGCCCGCACGGCGGCGGAAACGCTACCCTCGTGCAGCCAGATCTCGCGGCCGCTTCCAAGCTCGGTTGCTACGCAGGCAAACCGGGTGGGCAGCTCCGAAAAGTCGCGGTCGACGAAATTGCGCTGGAAGAACTGGATCAGCCGCTCGCCCTTGATCAGCCCGCCGCGCAGACTGACGTCGAGCAAGGACACCACATCCTGCCACTTCAGCGACTGGGCCCAGTCGGTGATCTTGCCGAGGTCGCCGGAGGCCGCGGCCGCACCGACGAACGCACCGATCGAACAACCGCATACGACATCCGGCACGATTCCGTCCGCCGCGAGGGCGCGCAGCACCCCGAGATGGGCCCAACCGCGGGCTGCACCGCTCCCCAGCGCCAGACCAATGACGGGGCGCTCGGATGGGTTCAGACTGGGCAGACCGTCCAGACGCCCTCCTTCACGCGAAACTAGGCCACCCGCTCCGCGTAGAGATCATGGATATCGCAATCGGTGATGCGGACACGGGCGAAGTCTCCCGGCGCCAGTCCCTCGCCGTCCGGGATCACGACGAGACCGTCGATTTCAGGCGCATCTCCGGGCGAACGCGCAAGCGCCCCCTCCTCGTCGACATCATCCACCAGTACCGTCATCTCACGGCCGATCTTGGCCTCGAGGCGCAGCGTCGAGATGTCTTCCTGGAAATCCATCAGGCGCGCGCGGCGCTCTTCACGGACCTCGTCGGGGACGGCATCCGGCAAGTCGTTGGCCGCGGCGCCTTCCACCGGCGAGTAGGCAAACGCACCCACCCGGTCGAGCTGCGCCGCCTCCAGAAACTGCAGGAGTTGCTCGAAGTCCTCCTCCGTCTCCCCCGGAAAGCCGGTGATGAAGGTCGAGCGGATCGTAAGATCCGGGCAGATC
The DNA here is from genome assembly GCF_001682385.1 of Azoarcus olearius. NCBI lineage: Bacteria > Pseudomonadati > Pseudomonadota > Betaproteobacteria > Rhodocyclales > Zoogloeaceae > Azoarcus > Azoarcus olearius. The sequence goes on along the minus strand of NZ_CP016210.1, from coordinate 1,183,795 downwards.
TCCCGCCACTTGCGGACGCGCTCCAGCACGTTTTCTGCATTGGCGGGGCGCTTCATCGCCTTGAGGATGCGCGGGCTCGCATGCTGGAAGGGCACGTCGAGATAGGGCAGTATCTTTCCTTCCGCCATCAGCGGAATCAGGTCATCGACACTGGGATACGGGTAGACGTAGTGCATCCGGATCCAGATGCCCAGTTCGCCCAGGGCGTTGGCAAGATCGTAAAGCCTCGTCTTCACGGGCTTTCCGCCCCAGAAGCCGGTGCGGTACTTGACGTCGACGCCGTAGGCCGAGGTGTCCTGGGAAATGACCAGCAACTCCTTCACGCCAGCATCGGCGAGCGCCTCGGCCTCCCGCATGACATCGTGAATGGGCCGGCTTACCAGATCGCCGCGCATCGAGGGGATGATGCAGAAGGTGCACCGATGGTTGCAGCCCTCGGAAATCTTCAGGTACGCGTAATGCTGCGGCGTGAGCCGGATCCCCTGCGGTGGCACCAGGTCGGAAAACGGGTCGTGCGGCTTGGGAAGGTGGCGATGGACAGCCTGCATCACCTCTTCCGTGGCATGCGGCCCGGTCACCGCAAGAACCTGGGGATGAGCCGCAAGGATGACGTCGTCCTTTGCGCCAAGACAACCGGTGACGATCACCCGACCGTTCTCCGCCAGGGCCTCACCGATCGCATCCAGCGACTCCTCGACGGCCGCGTCGATGAAGCCGCAGGTATTCACCACGACCAGATCCGCGGCGTCATAGCTGCCGGAGATTTCGTACCCTTCGGCCCGCAGGCGCGTGAGGATGTGTTCCGAATCCGAAGTCGCCTTCGGGCACCCGAGGGATACGAAGCCGACGCGCGGCACGTCCTGGGTCTTGATATTGCTCATCTTGCTCGTGCCTGTCGCGCGGCCGCCCCGGATACCGGAGCCTTGAACGGCTGCCTTTGAGTTACTTGTCGGTACTGCCCTTGCCGGCAGCGGTGGCGTCTTCCGCCTTACCGGTCCGCTCGGTCTTGTCGCCGGCGTCGTCCTTCGCCGTTCCCTTCGCATAGGTGGGGAACTGGAAGCCGGTGAACATGTTGCGGGTCTGGCTCTCGACCTGCTCCTGCATCTGCTGGAACATCCGCTTCGATTGCTCGACGTAGGTGCCCATCATGCTTTGCAGCGCCGGCCCCTGGAAGTTCAGGAACTGGGCCCACAGGTCCTGTCCGACCGGGCTGTTGTCGCCGTAGATCGAACGTGCCTGCTCCTGCAGCTTGCCCTGCATGTCGGTAAAGGCCTTGATGTTGTTCTCAAGGTACTTGCCCATCATGCCCTGCATCGCATTGCCGTAGAACCGGATCATGTGCGCAAGCAGGTCGCTCGTGAACATCGGCGCCCCACCGGCCTCTTCTTCGAGGATGATCTGCAGCAGGATGCTGCGGGTCAGGTCTTCGTTGGTCTTCGCATCGACGACCTGGAATTCCTCATGGCCCAGCACGAGTTCCTTGACGTCGGCAAGCGTGATGTAGGAACTGGTGCGGGTGTCGTACAGGCGGCGGTTCGGGTACTTCTTGATCAGGCGCGGCTGTTCAGCCATGGTGTTCATCTCCTCGGTGGCGGTGGTCCGCTCTATGTGCGCGAAATTATACCGCGCAGCGAAATAAAAACCCCGCCACGGGACGGGGTTCGAGCATGCGCAACGACTCAGCCGTGCGCATCAGCACATATGCAGGCCACCATTGATGTTGATGGTGGAACCGGTGATGTAGCCGGCGAGTTCGGACGCGAGGTAGGAACACAGGCCGCCGATTTCTTCCGGCTTGCCGAGGCGCTTCATCGGGACCGAATCGGTGATCGCCTGGCGAATGTCGTCGCGGATCGCCATCACCATGTCAGTGCCGATGTAACCCGGGGCGATCGCATTGACGGTGACGCCCTTGGTGGCGAGTTCCTGCGCAAGCGCCTTGGTGAAGCCGAGCACACCCGCCTTGGCGGTGGAGTAGTTGGCCTGGCCGGCCTGGCCCTTCACGCCATTGACCGAGGAAATGTTGATGATCCGTCCCCAGCCACGCTCGGCCATTTTCGGCGAGATGTGGTGGGTAACGTTGAACAGGCTGTTGAGATTGGTGTTGATAACCGCATCCCACTGGCCCTTCTCCATCTTCGGGAAGAACTTGTCGCGGGTAATGCCGGCGTTGTTCACCAGGACGTCGACCGGCCCGACTTCAGCCTCGATCTTTTCGACCATGGCCTTGCAGGACTCGTAGTCGGACACGTCGCCTTCCGCGGCGACGAAGTCGAAGCCAAGTTCCTTCTGCTTCGCCAGCCACTCGTCCTTCTGGGGAAAGCCGGGCAGACAGTTGGCCACTACCTTGATGCCATCCTTGGCGAGCGACTGACAAATTGCAGTGCCCAGGCCGCCCATGGCGCCGGTAACGAGTGCGACTTTCTGGCTCATCGTCGAATCCTTGTACAACGGTTAAGGGAATCACCGCGGCGCCCGCGACGGGCTATGCGGAACGTACGATCGCCGCCGCAGCGCGGCAACGACTACCGCGCGCATTATAAACAGGTTCGAGTGGGGTTGTTGCAGCGCAAAAGGCGGCGCCCTGCCCCCGCACGGGCGGCGGGGGGGGCGCCGCCGGCACATCAGAACATGTGCTGGCCGCCGTTGATGGAGATGTTGGCGCCGGTTACGAAAGCCGCCTCGTCGGACGACAGATACGCCACCAGCCCGGCGATTTCCTCGGGCTTGCCGAGGCGGGATACCGGGATCTGCGGCAGGATCTTGGACTCCAGGATCTCCTGGGGAATCGCCATCACCATCTTGGTACCGATGTAACCCGGCGAGATGGTATTGACGGTGACGCCACTGCGCGCGACTTCCAGTGCCAGCGCCTTGGTGAAGCCGTGCATACCCGCCTTCGCGGCGGAGTAGTTCGTCTGCCCGAACGCTCCCTTCTGGCCATTGACGGACGACACGTTGATCACCCGCCCCCACTTGCGCTCGACCATGCCGTCCATGACCTGCTTGGTCATGTTGAACACCGAATCCAGGTTGGTGCTGATCACCGCGTCCCAGTCGGCCTTGGTCATCTTCTTGAACGTCATGTCACGGGTAATACCCGCGTTGTTCACCAACACGTCGATCGGACCGACCTCTTCGGTGACCTGCGCGATGCAGGCCTTGCACGAATCGAAATCGGACACGTCGCAGGGGTAGCCCCTGAAGCCGTAGCCCATGTTGTTCATGGCCTGAAGCCATTCGGCAGCCTTGCTGTTACCGGGCGAGTAGGTGGTCACCACACGGTAGCCGAGTGCTGCGAGCTTGATGCAGATCGCTTCACCCAGTCCGCCCATCCCGCCAGTAACCAGTGCGACTCGAGACATGGTTTATCTCCTCTATCTTGTGTTGTCTCGGGGGGGTAGCAAGCTCGACTGACGGCGCCCTCCCCGTCGTCGTCAGTCGACCAGATCCCGGTTTTCCGCCTGGAAGCGCGCTAGGCCTTGTCCTTCACATAACGCCCAGGAGCGGGCTCGATAGGCGCGTACTTTGCATTGCCCAACCGACCGCGAGCGGCCACGGTCTTCCCCCGATGCGCGGTCAACCACTGCGCCCAGTGCAGCCACCACGACCCTTTGTTCTCGACCGCCTGCTCCAGCCACTCCTCGGGGTCCGCACTCTTCGCGTCGCTGGTCCAGTAGCTGCGGCGATTCTTCGAGGCCGGGTTGATAGCCCCGGCGATATGACCGCTGGCGCCCAGCACGAAGGTCGTTTCTCCCCCAAGCAGGTGGCGACCGAGATAGGAACTCGCCCACGGAACGATGTGGTCCTCGCGCGCGGCCATCACATAGGCAGGCGCATCCACCTTGCCGAGGTCGACCTTGTGGCCAAGCATCTTGAGCTTGCCCGGCACGCGCAGGTTGTTCTCCAGATACATGTTGCGCAGGTACCAGGTCAGGAACGGCCCCGGCAGGTTGGTGGAGTCCGAATTCCAGTACAGCAGGTCGAAGGCCTGCGGCTTCTGCCCCTTCAGATAGTTGCCGACCACGTATTGCCAGACGAGATCGTTGGCGCGCAGCGACGAAAACACGTTGGCCAGTTCCTGTCCCCGCAGGATGCCGCCCTTGCCAATCGCGGCCTCGCGCGCCGCCACGCTCGCCTCGTCCACCAGGCAACCCAGTTCGCCCGCATCGGCGAAATCGAGCAGCGTGGTCATCAGGGTCAGGCTCTGCACCGGGTCCTCCCCGCGCGCGCGGGCGACGGCGAGTGCCGAGGTCAGAATGGTGCCGCCGACGCAGAAGCCCAGCACGTTCGGCTTTTTGACGCGCGTGACCGCGCGCACGACGTCGAGCGCGGCGAACACGCCCTTGTCGAGATAGTCATCCCAGGTGAAGTTGCCCTCGTCCGGCCGGACGTTCTTCCACGACACCAGGAACACCGTGTGCCCTTGCTCGACGAGGAAGCGCACCAGCGAATTCTCCGGCTGGAGATCGAGGATGTAGAACTTGTTGATGCAGGGCGGCACGATCAGCAGCGGAACCTGGGCCACCTTGTCGGTCAGCGGCGCGTACTGGATCAGCTGGATGAGTTCGTTCTGATAGATCACCGCACCCGGCGACACCGCCAGGTTGCGGCCGACCTCGAACGCCTCGTCGTCGGTCATCGAGATCCGGCCCTTCTCGAGGTCGGCAATCAGGTTCCTGACCCCGGTCGTGATGCTTTCGCCGCGCGTTTCGAGTGCGGTACGGATGAACTCGGGATTGGTCGCAGCAAAGTTGGTCGGCGCGAGCGCATCGATGTACTGCCGGGTCAGGAACTGGATGCGGGATTTCGCGCGGCCATCGGCAATCGGCAAGGCATCCGCAACCTCCTTCAGGAAACCCGCGTTCAACATGTAGGCCTGGCGGACATAGTCGAACACCGGGCTGTCGGCCCATTCCGGGGCGTTGAAGCGCTTGTCTGCCTCGACCGCCTTCACGACGGGGGCAACCGGCTGCTGCGGTTTGCGCCCGAGCATCGACGACCACAGGGCGAGGTGCTTCTCGGCGAAATCGTGCTGGAGACGGGAGAAGGTTTCGGTTTCGGGCAGTGGCAGCGGCGGCACGCCTCCCCCGCCGGAATCCGCCACGGCCGAGTGCTGTTTGGCGATATTGTCGAAAAATGTCTGGGCCATGGCCTGGCCCGCCAGGAGCATCGCCTGCATGGCCGCAGCCGCCTGCCCTTCGTTCGAATTGGACATCTGCCCCTCCTAAGCCGAGGCCGCCAGCAGCCCCGATAGTTTCCGTCGTCGCCTCGTCCGCGCAGCCCGCGGAAGTACAATCGAGGCATGTACCTGATCGCCATCGCGTGGCTCTACGTAGCCCTGCTCGCCGCGGTATCCGACGATACCGTAGTCGGCGGCGTGCTCACCTTCATTTTCTTCGGACTTGCGCCGCTGGCACTGTTCTTGTGGTTGTTCGGTACGCCCGCCCGGAGGCGCCACAAGGCGGCACGTTCGGCGACGGACGACAGCCTCAACGATAGAGCCGATTCCGGGCGCGATCAATAGCGTTCATGCTGGAGTGATAAGCCGGCGCGAGGTGCCGCTTACGCATGGTCTTCGCGCCAGATCAAGGATGCAAAGCGCCCCGTCGCGCCGTCGCGCCGATAGGAATAGAAGCGCGCAGCGTCGGAATACGTACAGGTGTCGCCGCCGTGGACGTGCATGACGCCCATGGCGGCAAGGCGACGGCGTGCGAGCTGGAAAAGATCGGCCAGCCACTTTCCCGACGTTCCCGCCGGATGGAAGGCGCTGGCCGCGCCCGCATCCGCACTGACGAAAGCGGCCCGCACCTCGTCACCGACCTCGAACGCAGCCGGGCCGATGGCCGGCCCGAGCCAGGCCAGGATGTGAGCCGGCGGCACCGCCATCCGCGCCACCGTCGCTTCGAGCACTCCGGCGGCAAGCCCCCGCCACCCGGCGTGCGCCGCGGCCACCACGGTTCCCGCGTCGTCGCTGAACAACACCGGCAGGCAATCTGCGGTCATCACCGCGCAGACAACGCCGGGTCGCCGCGCGACCGCCGCATCGGCAACCGGCACGCCGTGCGCGCAATCCGCGTCCGCGACATCGACGCCGTGCACCTGGTCAAGCCAGCACGGCGCGGCGGGTAGCGCGGTCTGCAACAGCGCCCGGTTCGCGGCCACGTCCGCCGGCCGATCGCCCACGTGGGTGCCCAGATTGAAGCCGTCATAGGGTGCAGCGCTGTGCCCGCCCCGACGTGTGGTCAGCAAGGCGCGCACTCCGGGCGGCAAGGGCCACGCCGGAACGATGACGGTTGACGCCAGAGACAGGGGAAACGTGGTCATGCGTCTGCCCGCCCGCCGACCTTCTCGAGCAAGGCGGCGAAGTCGGCCGGAAGCGGCGCGGACCACACCATGTCCTCCCCCGACGCAGGGTGCAGCAAGCCCAGCCGGAATGCGTGCAAGGCCTGTCGCGAAAACCCGTCCACCCGGGGATCCGTCACGCGACGGGGGCCATACACTGGATCGCCGACGAGCGGGTGGCCGAGGTGCGCCATGTGTACCCGGATCTGGTGCGTGCGCCCGGTCTGCAACCGGCACTCAACCAGGGTCAGTCCGTGCAAGCGCTGCCGCACGGCATACCGTGTCAGCGCCGGCCGGCCCCCGGGCACCACTGCCATGCGCGTGCGCTGCACCGGGTGGCGATCGATGTCGGCATCGATTTCGCCATCACTGGCGATGTCGCCATAGACCAGCGCGTAGTAGTGGCGCGCCACCGTGCGCTGCTGGAGCTGGCGCACCAGATCGGTCTGCGCCTCCAGCGTCTTTGCCACCACCATCAAACCGGTGGTGTCCTTGTCCAGCCGATGAACGATGCCCGCCCGGGGCAAGCCCGCGAGCGCCGGGGCGTGGTGCAACAGGGCATTGAGCAGCGTACCGCTCCAGTTGCCGCTGCCCGGGTGGACCACGAGCCCCGCCGGCTTGTCGATGACGAGGATCGAGGCGTCCTCGTACACGACATCGAGCGGAATCGCCTCCGGCTCGAACGCCAGTTGCTCGGGCAAGGGTGGCAGCCCTGCCACGACCAGTTCCTCGCCGCCATGCACCTTGTGCTTGGCCTGGCGCTCCATACCGTCCAGCCGGATCAGCCCATCCTTCAGCCAGGCCTGCAGGCGGCTGCGCGAATGCTCGGGGAAAAGCCGCGCCAATACCTGGTCGAGGCGGGCGCCGGCCAGTTCGACGGGAACCCGGCGGGGCGCTGGCAGGGAAGCCCGGGCGTCGGGGTCGCCTGGGCTATAATCCTCGGGTTCATTCAAGTGAGTGTTATCGATGGCTAGGTTCACCTTGGGAAGTGTAGCGGGAAAATTCGCCCTGATCGGCGCGTTGCTGCTTGGCGCCTGCAGTTCCCTCCCGGACGAAATCGACGAAACCTCAGGCTGGAATGCGCAGAAGCTGTATGCCGAAGCCAAGGCCTCGATGACCGAAGGCGGCTACGATCGCGCGATCAAGCTGTTCGAAAAACTGGAAGCGCGCTACCCCTACGGGCGCTTTGCGCAGCAGGCCCAGATCGAGGTCGCCTACGCGCACTACAAGTCGGGTGAGCCGGGCCTGGCGCTGGCCGCGGCAGACCGCTTCATCAAGCTGCACCCCAATCACCCCAACGTCGACTACGTCTATTACCTGAAGGGGCTGGTGAACTTCAACGAGGATCTGGGCCTGCTGGCCGGGATTTCCAACCAGGACCTGTCGGAACGCGATCCGAAGGGCGCACGCGAAGCCTTCGACACCTTCCGCGAGTTGGTCACGCGCTTTCCCGAGAGCAAGTACGCAGAAGACTCGCGTCAGCGCATGCAGTACCTGGTGAACTCGCTGGCAGCGCACGATGTGCACGTCGCCCGCTACTACTACCGCCGCGGCGCCTTCATCGCGGCCGCGAATCGCGCCCAGACCGCGGTGGCAACCTATCCGGGAACGCCCGCGACCGAGGAGGCGCTGTACCTGATGGTGAAGAGCTACGAAGCGCTCGGTTTGAAAGACCTGCAGGGCGACGCCGAGCGCGTGCTGCAGAAGAACTTTCCCAACAGCGTCTATTACTCGGGCGGCCCGCCGGACCGCCGGCCGTGGTGGCAGCTCTGGTAAGCCCAGCACCGCAGAAGAAGCGCCGCATTCGCGGCGCTTTCTTTTTTCAGGCGCGCTCCAGCAGCACGCGCCGATCGACCTTGCGGATGTCGGTGTGGCCGCAGAAGGCCATGGTCAGGTCCAGCTCCTTGCGGATCAGCTCCAGGCTCTTGGCCACGCCGGCCTCGCCCATGGCCCCGAGGCCGTAGAGGAAGGCACGGCCGATCAGGGTGCCACGCGCGCCCATCGCCACGGCCTTGAACACATCCTGTCCGCTGCGGATTCCGCCGTCCATCCACACTTCGATCGACTTTCCCACGGCGTCGACGATGCCGGGGAGGGCGTGGATCGACGATGGTGCGCCGTCGAGCTGGCGCCCGCCGTGGTTGGACACCACCAGTGCATCTGCGCCGCTGTCGGCGGCCAGGCGCGCGTCCTCGGCATCCATGATTCCCTTCAGGATCAGCTTGCCGCCCCAGCGCTTCTTGATCCATTCGACGTCCGCCCAGCTCAGCCCCGGATCGAACTGCTCCGCCGTCCAGCTCGCCAGTGAGGACATGTCGCCCACGCCGCGGGCATGGCCGACGATGTTGCCGAAGCTGCGCCGCGGCGTCCTCAGCATGCCGAGGCACCAGCGCGGCTTCGTCGCCAGATTGATCAGATTGGCCAGGGTGGGCTTCGGCGGCGCCGAAAGGCCGTTCTTCAGATCCTTGTGGCGCTGACCGAGGATCTGCAGGTCCAGGGTCAGCATCAGCGCCGAACACCTCGCCGCTTTGGCGCGATCGATCAGGCGTTCGACGAAGTCGCGGTCGCGCATCACATAGACCTGGAACCAGAACGGGGCCGTGGTATGGGCCGCGACGTCCTCGATCGAGCAGATGCTCATCGTCGACAAGGTGAAGGGCACACCGAACTTCTCCGCCGCGCGCGCGGCGAGGATCTCGCCGTCGGCATGCTGCATCCCGGTCAGTCCGGTCGGCGCGATCGCGACCGGCATCGCGACCTCCTGGCCGGCCATCGTGGTACGCAGCGTGCGCCCATCCATGTTCACCGCCACCCGTTGACGCAGCTTGATCGACTGGAAGTCCGCCTCGTTGGCGCGGTAGGTGCTCTCGGTCCACGAGCCGGAATCCGCGTAGTCGTAGAACATGCGCGGCACGCGCTTGAGCGCCAGACGGCGCAGATCGTCGATGCAGGTGATGGGTGCAGCGGGCATGGATGGACGTCCTCGGAGTTGGCGTTGGCAATGGCCGCCATCATCGCCACCGGCGCCGCGCCGATGTCGGAATATTGTTCAGGGCGCGCCAGAAACAAGTTCAGCCGCTTCCCGCTCCACCGCGGCGCACACGGCCCGCAGCCAGTTTTCGAACGCGGCGCGCACGTCCCGCGCCGTCTCGCTGAGCGAGGCCGGCTGCGGGGCAAGGAAGTAGTGCGTCCGGCTGGGCGGCGCCACGTCGAACAGCGCCACCAGCGCGCCGCTGCGCAGCCACTGCCGTGCAAGACTCGGACGTCCGAGCGCGACCCCCTGCCCGCACACCGCGGCTTCAAGCAGCAGCCCAAGGTCGACCAGCCGCGCACCACGCGCCGGTTCCGGCCAGTCGAGGCCCGCCGCCGCGAACCACTGTGTCCACGGCTCGAGCGGGGTGCGCAGCAGGCGCAGGCGCTGCAGATCGGCCGGCCGCGTCAGCGGGCCGGTCTGTGCAAGCAGCGCAGGAGCGGCCATCGGCAGCAAAACGTCCCGGATCAGTACGTCGCCGCCGTGATGCTGAGGGCCGCCGTGCCGGATCTCCACATCGACGTCAGCCGAGGCGGCGTCCAGGTAAGGCACGCTGAGAACGATCTCAAGCTCCACATCGGGATGCTCGGCAACGAAACCGTCCAGTGCCGGAACCAGAATCTGGCGCGCGAAGGTGGGCGGGGCGCACACCCTCAGCCGCGTCATCCGCTGCACTGCGCGGCGGTGCAGCGGCATCGCCGCCAGCAGACCAAGCGCGGCGCGCACCTGCTCGAGGTATTCCCGCCCGGCAGGGGTCGGTACCAGCGTCTTTCCGCTGCGGCTGAAAAGCAGCGCGCCGACCAATTCCTCCACCGCGGCAACGCGCTTGCTGACGGCGCTCGCCGTGACGCTCAGTTCGTCCGCAGCGCGCTCGAAGGTGCCAAGCCGCGCCGCGGCCTCGAATGCACGCAGACCTTCGATCGACGGAAAACGTACATCGGGGCGGACAGGCATCGGCAGCGACGGGCGTTGATGAATGCGTCGAAGGCTATCCGGGCGCAGGAAAAAAACAAAGGGGTCAAGAACGTATTCTTGACCCCTCGTTTAGCGGGAATTCTGGTCGGGGAAAGAGGATTCGAACCTCCGGCCCCTGCGTCCCGAACGCAGTGCTCTACCAGGCTGAGCTATTCCCCGACTGGATTTGCTGCCGATTGAAATCAGTGATTTCTCTCAACTGCAAAGTCCGATAATTGTAGCAGCGATTCCTTGAAATTGGAAGGGGGCAATCCTTGCAATGCTGCAATTGCGCGATCGGCCTCTTCGCGCGCGTGGCGGCGCGTCACCTCGAGCGCCCCCGTCTGCTGGATCGCTGCGAGCACCGCGGCGAAATCGTCGCGGCCGCCGTTCTCGATTGCGCCGCGCACCAGGGCTGCCTGCTCCGCGCTGCCGTGCTGCATGACGTGGATCAGCGGCAAGGTCGGCTTGCCCTCGGCCAGATCATCACCCAGGTGCTTGCCGGTGTCGGCTTCATCAGCCGAGTAATCCAGCACATCGTCGATGAGCTGGAAGGCGGTGCCGAGGTGCATGCCGAAGGCGGCCATGCTCTCCTCGAGCGCCGGATCGGCGCCACCGAGGACGGCCCCAAGGCGCGAGGCCGCTTCGAACAGCTTGGCCGTCTTGTAGCGGATCACGCGGAGGTAGTCCTCCACCTCGACGTCGGCGTTATGGCAGTTCAACAGCTGCAGCACTTCGCCTTCTGCAATGATGTTCGTCGCGTCGGCAAGGATCTGCATCACCCGCATGCTGTCGACCTCGACCATCATCTGGAAGGCGCGGGTATACAGGAAGTCGCCCACGAGAACCGAAGCGGCATTGCCGAACAGCGCATTGGCCGTCTTGTTGCCGCGCCTCAGTTCCGATTCGTCGACCACGTCGTCGTGCAGCAGCGTCGAGGTGTGGATGAATTCGACCACCGCGGCGAGACGATGATGCTGTGTGCCCTGGTAGCCGACCGCGCCGGCGCTGAACAGCACCAGCGCGGGGCGCAGGCGCTTTCCGCCGCTGTTGATGATGTACTCCGCCACCTGACGGATCAGCACCACGTCGGAATAGAGGGCCTTGCGGATGAGCGCATCGACCGCCTGCATGTCGGCTGCGATCGGCGCGAATAGCTGCTGGACGGACAAGACGGCGGTGCTCGTGGAAAAACCGGGATGGTAGGGGTGCCCGACAACGCGCGTCAACACGGCCTCCGGGCGGAAGCCCTACTCCGAAAGTAAGATTGTGAACGTGCCGGCGCAGGCCCGCCCGGTGTGTCGGCAGGGCATACGGGGAAGTGCCGCGGCGTGAAGTGCGAGCGTCATTGGACGAAAGGTGGGGCCAGGAAACGCTCGGGATGGTCGGTCACCACGGTGTCGACGCCGAGCGCCAGCCACTGTGCGGCGCGCGCCGGGCTGTTTTCGGTGTAGATCGCCATGTGCAGTCCGGCAGCGCGGATGGCGGTCACGTCGCCCGGGTCCAGGCCCTCACACGAAACGTGCAACGCCACCGCCCCCAGGGCGGCGCAGCGGTCGCGCCAGTCGGCCGGAACGCGCTCCACCAGCAGCGCACGCAGAAAACCCGGCGCTGCGTCAGCGGCCGCAACAAGTGCGCGCTCCGAGAAAGAGGACAGCACCAGGTGCGGCGCAAATGTCGCCCAGTTTGCAGTCAGCGCACGCCCCACCACCGCACCGGTTTCGGCTTCACAGCCGGTGGAAGGCTTGAGTTCCAGATTGACGGCGAGCCCCAGCGCCGCGCAGCGCGCCAGCGCGGCGTCGAGCCGCGGCACCGGCTCTCCGGCGAATCGGGCGCAGAACCGGCTGCCGGCGTCGAGGCAGGCAAGCGCACCGTATGTGGTCTCGCCCACCGGACCGCTGCCATCGGTCGTGCGCTCCAGCGTTTCGTCGTGGATCAGCACCGGTATGCCGTCGGCGCTCAGCATCACGTCGAACTCGACGCCGCGGCAGCCGAGGGCAGCTGCGGCGTTGAGGCCCGCGAGCGTGTTTTCCGGGGCAAGGCGGCCGCCGCAGCGGTGCGCGAGTACGCGCGGCAGCGGCCAGCCGATCGTCATCGCGTCAGATGCCGGAGGCGCGCGCCACGGCGGTGTCGAGCGCTTCCTTGGCCGGCTTGCGATCGGCCCACACCGCGGCGAGTTCCTCGTCGAGGATGCGACGCACCTTCTCACGCTGCATGACCGGCTGAGCCGAGGACGCGGCGGTCGCGGGCTTGTTGGTCAGCTGGGCGACGGCAACCCGGACGTTCTCCAGGTCCGGCCCGAGCAGATCGCTTTGCGCGGCCAGCAGGCCGGCGCGATTGAGCGGCAGGTAGCCGGTCTCGCGCTGCCAGGCGACCTGGTTTTCCGGTTGCAGCCAGAAGCTCACGAAGCGCGCCGCGACCTTGTACTCGGCGGGCTTCTTCCCCGCAGCGGCCCACAGCGCGGGACCGTCTGCAATCGTGTTCTGCGGTGCGCCCGGGAAGTCGTCGTAGTAGGGCAGGCGCATCACACCGACGTCGGCTCCAGCCTTGCGGAAATCCGTCCAGCTGGCCGACGGTGCCGCGATCACGGCGCATTCACCGGCGGCGAAGCGGCGCTCGGCATCGGCGCGATCGAAGATCTGCAGATAGCGGGCGCGATACCAGCTGGCCATCATCGCGACGTGCTTGACCTGGAACATGCCGTTGAACGACGGCGCCTGGGCCTTGCCGCGCTCCGCGGCGACCGGCTCGTTGTGCCAGGCGCTGAGGTTCTCGACCATCACGCGCGCGGGCTCGGCAACCGTATAGGGGCACTGGTGCCCGCTACCGGCCAGACGGCCCAGCGTCTGCTGCAGGTCGAACCAGGTGGACATCGTGGCGCTGTCGGGATTGAGGCCGGCGCGGCGGAAGGCCTCGCGGTTCACGAACAGCACCGGCGTCGTCAGCCCGATCGGCAACGCCAGCACCTGCCCCTTCGCATCCACGGGGGTGCGGGTCATCATCGCGGGCGGGCGCAAGGTCTGCAGCGGCACGCCGGCTTCCTTCATCAGCGCATGCACCGGCTTGTAGCGCGGTTTGCCGGCTAGGAAACTCTCCTCGTCATCGCCTTCCAGGATCAACAGATCCGGAGCGTCGCCGCTGCGCCAGTCGCGCTCCACCAGAACAACCTGGGCATCGTTGTTCTGCGCATTGAAACGTGCCACCAGGCCTTTAAGCGCCTCGGCGCGATCGGCCGGCAGGTGGTGGAAGAGTTCGATCGCGACCGGCCCTGCCGGCGCCGCGGGGGCCTTGGCCGCCTTTGCCGGGGCTGGCTTGGAGGACGCGGCCATGGCCGGCAGCGCGGCGGCCAGCGCCAGCGGGAGAGTGAGCAATCCGATCTTGAGGGTTCGCAGGTTCATGGATGTTCGTTCGTGAAACAAAAGGAAGGTGGCGTCGACCGACACCGCCGGGAGCGCCTGCGATTATATTTCCGCTACCGTCAAAGCGACGTTAAAGCGTGTGAGCAAGCTTACGGAAGACGCCCATTTTCCGGATCAAGCTTTGGCGCCTGCTGTCGTTATAGAAGTCAAACCTGCCAACCGTCTGCCTCCATGCGCGCCATCCGTCGTTTCCCACTCCTGCCGGCCATCCTGTTTGCGCTTCCGCTCCTGACGGCGTGCGAGCAGGTCGGCGAGTTGCTCGAACTTCCGAATCCGAAGAAGGAAGCCGCGCAGGCCGATGCCGAAGGCCGCGCGATCGGCAGCGCCTGCCGCCACGCCGGACGGTCGCTGGAAGACTGCTACGTCCTCAACCCCGGCGCGCAAAAAGCCGCGGTGTTTGCCGGCTGGCGCGACATGAACGACTACATGATGGAGCACAAGCTCGACGTCGTTCCGTCGCAGCTGCCCCAGGTGCCACCGCAGCCCAAGGCGGCTCCCGCCCAAGCGGCGGAAGCGCCCGCCGCGGCGCGGGCCGCCCAGCACTGAAGGCGCGTCAGGGCGCCGGATTGGTGTAGCGCAGGTGGATGGCGTCGATCGCAGACACCAGCTCCGCATCCAGCGGCACATCCCACGCTGACAGGTTTTCCTTCAGTTGCGCCATCGTCGTCGCACCGATGATGGTGCTCGCCACGCACGGCCGTCGATAGGTGAAGGCGAGCGCGAGCTGCGCGGGCGTCAGCCCGCGCTCGGCGGCAAGTTCCGCGTAGGCGCGAGCGGCCGGCACCACATTGGGTTTGCCGTAGCGCTGGCCGAACTGCTCGAACAAGCTCAGCCTGCCCGGCGCCTGCGGATCGGCGAGGTACTTGCCGGTCAGGTGCCCGAACGCCAGCGGCGAGTACGCCAGCAGACCCACCGACTCGCGGTGGCAGACTTCGGCCAGGCCGTACTCGAACACACGATTGAGGAGGCTGTAAGCGTTCTGCGTCGACACCACCCGCGGCAAGCCGTGCAGCGCGGCCAGGCGCACGAACTCCATCACGCCCCACGGATGCTCGTTGGACAGGCCGACGTAGCGCACCTTGCCCTCGTCCACCAGTTCGGCCAGCGCCTCGAGCTGGGCGCGAATCGATGTGCACTCGCGCTCCTTGTCCGGCTCGTACTGCCACTGGCCGAACATCGGCTGATTGCGTTCCGGCCAGTGCAGTTGATAAAGATCGATATAGTCGGTGCACAGGCGGCGCAGGCTGCCCTCGACCGCCTCGCGGATGTTGACGCGGTCGAGCGCGAGCGGGCCTCCGCGGATCCAGCCCAGGCTGCGCGCCGGCCCCGCCACCTTGGTCGCCAGCACGATGCGCTCGCGCGCCTGGCGCGCCAGCCAGCTGCCGACGAAACGCTCGGTGGTGCCGCTGGTTTCCGCCCGCGCGGGCACGGGGTACATCTCGGCCGTGTCGATGAAATTGATGCCTTGGGCAAGGGCGAAGTCGAGCTGCTCGTGCGCCTCGGCCTCGCTGTTCTGCTGGCCGAAGGTCATGGTGCCGAGGCAGATCGCAGAGACACGCGGGCCGTTGCGGCCCAGTACGCGGTATTCCATGGAACGCTGCAGCATCGGGGACGGATCTCCTGTTGCCATAAAACCGACTGGCGACACTCGCCTGCCGTGGCGCGGCACCTTATGATGCGCCGCTTCGCAGCATGATACTGCAGCACGCCCAAGGCCCCGCCCGATGTCCTCCCACGCCCCCGCCTCCAGCTTTTCCGTGTCCGGCCTGCTCGCCTACTGCCGCGCCGGCTTCGAAAAGGAACTCGCTGCGGAGATCGACGACCTCGCCGCCGACGCCGGCCTGATCGGCTATGTGCGCACCGAGCCGGGCAGCGGCTACGCCGCGTTCGAGACCTTCGAACCGGTGCCGGTGATCAAGCTCGGCGAATTCGCCGACTGGCGCAAGCCGGTGTTCGCCCGCCAGCTGCTGCCCTGGTTCGACCGCATCGACGACCTGCCCGAACGCGACCGGGCGCGCCCCCTGGTGGATATGGTCAAGGGCTCCGGCCAGCGTTTTTCCGGCGTTGTGCTCGAAACCCCGGACACCGACGAGGCCAAGCAACGCTCCGGCTTCTGCCGCCGCTTCACCGAACCGCTCACGCGCGAACTCGAAAAGGTGGGCGCGCTGCGGCTCGGCAAGCCGGGCTTCCCGGTGCTGCACGTGATGTTTCCCACCGCCACCAGCGCCTGGCTCGCCGCCGGCCTCAAGGACCGCTGCGCGCCGTGGCCGATGGGCATTCCGCGCCTGCGCATGCCCTCCAACGCACCCAGCCGGTCCACGCTGAAGCTCGCCGAGGCCATCATGACCCTGCTCAGCGACGAGGAACGCGATTCCCTGTTGCGCGCCGGCATGCGCGCGGTCGACCTCGGCGCCGCGCCCGGCGGCTGGACCTGGCAGCTCGCCCAGCGCGGCATCCGCGTCACCGCGATCGACAACGGCCCGCTGCGCGACACCGTGATGGCCACCGAGATGGTCGAACACCTCAAGGCCGACGGCTTCACCTGGCGGCCGCAACGGCCGGTGGACTGGATGGTGTGCGACATGGTCGAGCAACCCAGCCGCATCGCCTCGCTGATGGCCGAATGGATCGCCACCGGGCGCTGCCGCCACACCATCTTCAATCTCAAGCTGCCGATGAAGCGGCGCCTCGAAGCGGTCGAACAGTGCCGCGAACTCATCCGCAAGCGGCTGGCCAGCGTCGGCCCCTTCGACCTGCGGATCAAGCAGCTCTACCACGACCGCGAGGAAGTCACCGCCTATCTCACCCTGAAGAAGTGAGCCCCGCGCCGGGGAAAGCCGTCGGAAGCACTTGTCACGAAACGATTTTCGGTGCACGTGTATAATCGCCGCTTTCCATGCACCCGGCCTGCCGGCTGGCGCGAGCGCTTCCGGGGCGGTTCCGCTCCCGGTCCATGTTCCTCCCGCCGCCCGGAGCGGCACCATCCACCGCAAGGCCGCCAACCAGAAAGGCGCCCATGAGTTTTGCCGACCTCGGCCTCATCCCCGAACTGCAACGCGCAGTAGCCGACGCCGGCTACACCGAGCCGACGCCGATCCAGCGCCAGGCCATCCCCATCGTCATCGCCGGCAACGACGTCATGGGCGGCGCCCAGACCGGCACCGGCAAGACCGCCGGCTTCACGCTTCCGCTGCTGCATCGCCTGGCACGCCACGCCAACACCAGCACCTCGCCGGCACGCCACCAGACGCGCGCGCTCATCCTCGCGCCGACGCGCGAACTGGCGATGCAGGTGTACGAATCAGTTAAGACGTACAGCAAACACCTGCCGCTGCGCGCCACCTGCATCTATGGCGGGGTGGATATGAACCCGCAGATCCAGGAACTGCGCCGCGGCATCGAAATCGTCATCGCCACCCCCGGCCGACTGCTGGACCACGTGCAGCAGAAGACGATCAACCTCACCCAGGTCGAGATGCTGGTGCTGGACGAGGCCGACCGCATGCTCGACATGGGCTTCATCCCCGACATCAAGCGCATCCTCGCGCTGCTGCCGGCCAGCCGCCAGAGCCTGCTGTTCTCCGCCACCTTCTCGGACGAGATCAAGAAGCTCGCCGACCAGATGCTGAAGAACCCGCAGCTGATCGAAGTCGCGCGGCGCAACATGGTGTCGGAGACGATCACCCACCGCGTGCACCCGGTGTCGTCGGGCATGAAGCGCAACCTGCTCGCCCATCTGCTGCGCCACCAGCCCGACACGCAGGCGCTGGTCTTCGTCGACACCAAGCTGGTATGCGGCCGGCTGGCCCACTTCCTCGAACGCCACAGCATCTCGGCCGACTCGATCCACGGTGACAAGAGCCAGCAGCAGCGCACCGAAACGCTGGAAGCTTTCAAGGCGGGCAAGCTGCGCGTGCTGGTCGCCACCGACGTCGCCGCACGCGGCATCGACATCGACGAGCTGCCCTACGTCATCAACTACGAGCTGCCGCACACCGCGGAAGACTACGTGCACCGCATCGGCCGCACCGGCCGCGCCGGCCACCAGGGCAACGCGGTGTCGCTGGTATGCACCGAAGAAAAGCACCTGCTGGCCGACATCCAGAAGCTGATCAAGCTGGAGATTCCGCAGGAAGTGGTGCCCGGCTTCGAGCCCGACCCCGATTTCTTCGAAGCCGGCAGCCGCGCCCACAGGGGCCGCCGCCCGGTCGAGGATTTCGACGAACGCCCCCGGCGCGAGCCGCGCGGCGGCCGCGAAGAACGCCCGCCGCGCGAAGAGCGCGCCCCGCGCGAGGATCGCGGCGCCCGCAACGTCGTGGCCAAGCGCCCGCCGCGGTCCACGATCGCCCCGGACGGTTTCGATTTCAGCAAACCCTACGTCGCCAAGCCCGTGGCGCTGGCCGAAGGCGCCGCCCCCGACGCCAGCCCCGCCGAAGCCGGCACGCCGCGTCGCGGCCAACGGCCGATCGCCTTCCTGCTGGGCGGTCTCGGGCGGAAATAGGGCCGCCTCCCCCGGCTATTCCGGGGCTGGCGCGGCAGCGCTTCAAGTATTCTGGTGACCCGCCGATAAGTGCGGGGAACACCGGAAAATCCTGGACATGCTGCCGCCGATGAACCCTTCAGGCCGCCCGCGGGGCGACGACCACTCCGACGAAGCACCCAAGGAACCCTTCCGCCCCGACCTCTCGGAAGGGGCCGAGACCGGCGTCTACCTTGCCCTGCTCGAACTGCTCGACGAGGGCCTGATCATCACCGGCGACGAGACGGTGCTCGACGCCAACAGCGCGGCCTGCGCCCTCTTGCAGCGCGACTACCGCGAGCTTGCCGGTCAACCGCTCGCCAATCTGTTTCCCTCCGAACGCGCCTTCATCGAAGCCCGTGCGCGCCTCTTCATCCAGGGGCAGATGCGCGGAACGCTGACGGTCGCGCTGCCGGCGGGCGGTACCGCAGCGCTTCGTTTCATCGCTGCGCCGCGGCTGCGCCCGGGCATCCATGCGCTGATTCTGAGCCCGCTGCCCTCTGCCACCGCCGCCGCCCAACCCGCACCCACACCTGCCGATACCGTGTGGCCGCGGCTGGCCGCAGCCCTCAGCCAGGGGGTGCTCGTGCTGGACGACGGCGACCGCATCACCGCAGCCAACGCCGCGGCGCTGCATCTTCTTGGCCGGACGCGAGACGACGTGCTGAGCCGCCCGCTCGCCGACCATCTGGACGTCAGCTGGCCCGCGCCCGGTCAGCCGGCGCTTGCCCATGTCACCTTGCCGCACGCCAGCGCGCCGCTGCCCGCCCGCGTGCTCGCCGGCCCGCGCGCGGGCTGGCGGCTGCTCGTATTGCCGCCGCGGACAGAAGACACCGCGACGGAAGGCCTGCATCTGCCGGTGGACGTCTTCGACGCGGCCAGCCAGGCGATCCTGGTCACCGACGACCAGAACCGTATCGTTGCGGTGAACCGCGCATTCACCGAGATCACCGGCTACAGCCGCGACGAGGTGATCGGCCAGAACCCGCGCCTGCTCAGCTCCGGCCGTCAGGAGCCCGCCTTCTACGCCGAGATGTGGCAGACCCTCGAAGCCAGTGGTCAATGGCAGGGCGAAATCTGGAACCGGCGCCAGAACGGCGAGATCTTTCCCGAGTGGCTCACGATCACGGCGGTCCGCGACGCCCAGGGCGCCGCACGTCATTACCTGGCGATGTTCACCGACCTCACCGCGCGCCGCCAGGCGGAGGCGCGCGCCGAGTACATCGCCCACCATGACATCCTCACCGGACTTCCCAACCGCCGGCTGTTCGAAGCCCGCTTCAAGGAGGCCGCCGAGCAGGCCCGCCGGCGACGCTGCAGCGTAGGCGTGTTGCGGATCGACATCGACCAGTTCAAGGCGGTTAACCGCGAGCATGGCGACAATACAGGAGACGCCTTTCTGCAACAGATCGCGCGCCGCCTGCAGGCCAGCTTGCCACGCGGCGCAGTCGTTGCCCGCGAGCGCAGCGACACCTTCCTCGCCCTGCTGCCCGAACTCGATCTGGCCAGCGCCGCGAGCCGCGCCGCCGACGACATCCTTGCGGCGCTCGGCCCCGCCTTCCGCACCGAAAGTTGCGAGGTCGCGATCAGCGCCAGCATCGGCATCGCACTGTTTCCAGGCGATGGCGCCGACCTCGACACCTTGCTGCGTCACGCCGGCATCGCGCTGCGCCAGGCCCGCCAGTTGGGCGGCAACAGCCATCAGCGCTACCAGGCTGGCCAGGGCGGCGGCATCGAGCAAGCGGAGTTCGGCGCCGAATTGCACGGCGCGCTCACGCGCCGCCAACTCGAAGTCTATTTCCAGCCGCTGGTCGATGCGCGCAGCGGCCGCGTGCGCGCAGGCGAAGCGCTACTGCGCTGGCGCCACCCCGAACTCGGCCTCATTCCGTACCGCCACTTCGTCGCGACCGCCCGCCACAACGGGCTCGTCGCCGCCTTTGGCGACTGGGCGCTCGTCACCGCGTGCAACGCCGCGGCGCGCTGGCCCCAAGGCGCGCAGGGCGTGCCTGCGGTGACGGTCAACGTTGCGCTCGAACAGGTTCTGCGCGGGGATTTCGCCACCACGGTGGACAAGGCGCTGGCGGCCAGCGGCCTGGCGGCGACGCGGCTGGAACTCGATCTCGACGAGGCCATCCTCGCCAGCGACGACGAGGTCACGCTCGCCACCCTGCGAACGCTGGCCAAGCGCGGCATCCGCTTCGCGATCGACGATTTCGGCCGTGGCCTGTCGTCCATTCCGCGCCTGCGCCGCTTCCCGGTGCAGGCACTCAAGCTCGATCCGGCACTGGTCGCGGGCGTTGGCAAGGACGAGGACGCCGAAGCGGTGGTCGAAGCGATCGCGCGCCTGGCGGCCTCGCTCGGGATAGAGGTGTTGGCACGCGGGGTGGCAGACCCGGCACAGCAGGCCTTCCTCTCCGCGCTCGACTGTCACTTCCAGCAGGGCCCGCTATTCGGCGCCCCGCTGCCGGCGCCGGCGTTCGCAGCCCTGCTCGAAACGGCGGCGGGCGTTCAGTAGTCCATCAGGCTGCGGCAGGTTTCCTCGCGCCCGGTCATCGCGCTGAAGCGCTTCAGCCGGTCACGCACGAAGTCGTCGGGAACGCGCCGGTCGGCGCAGTAGTCGCGCAGCGTCATCGCGTAGGCGACGTTCTGCATGTCGGTCACGGTCTTGGCGATCGCGGGGAAGATGTAGTTGCTGGTGTCGCGCCAGTCATCCGCCGGTTTGGGCGCGTTGGCGGCGGGCGCTGGTACCGCAGGCGCAGCCGCGCCGGCCGGCGTCGTCGGCGCTTGGGGCGCAACGGCCTGCGCCCAGGCGAGCGACGCGGGGAGCATCAGGATCAGAATGGAACGCAGCGGAGACATCGGCCGGCAGGGCGACACGCGGGAAGACACGGTGGTCAGGATGCCACGGTCTACGGCGCGCGTCGCCTCCGACTTTAGAGCGCGCGGCACCGCCGGGTGCCGCGCCCGCCACGCTCAGGCTTCGAGCGCCTTCACGTGGGTGATGACCTCGGCGATGGCCTGCTGCGCACTGCCGTACAGCATGCGGCAGTTGTCCTTGTAGAACAGCGCGTTCTCGATGCCCGAGTAGCCTGCGCCCTTGCCGCGCTTCACCACGATCACGTTCTGCGCCATGTCCGCATTCAGGATCGGCATGCCGTAGATCGGGCTCGACTTGTCGGTGCGCGCCACCGGATTCACCACGTCGTTGGCACCGATGACCAGCGCCACCTCGGCCTGCGCGAAGTCGGCGTTGATCTCCTCCAGGTCGAAGATCTTGTCGTAGGGCACGCCCGCTTCGGCCAGCAGCACGTTCATGTGGCCCGGCATGCGGCCCGCGACCGGGTGGATCGCGAACACCACCTCGACACCGCCTTCCTCCAGCAGCTGCGCCATCTCCCACACCTTGTGCTGGGCACCGGCCACCGCCATGCCGTAGCCCGGCACGATGATGACCTTGCTGGCGTAGCGCATCACCGAGGCCGCATCGAGGCTGGAGAACTCCTTCATCGTGCCTTCGATGCCCTCGCCGCCGCCGCTGGCCGCGCCGCTGATCGGCGTGAACAGCACATTGGAGATCGGCCGGTTCATGGCTTTCGCCATCAACTGGGTGAGCAGCGTGCCCGAGGCGCCGACCACGATGCCGGCCACGATCAGCGCCGGGTTGCCGAGCACATAGCCTTCAAAGCCGACCGCCAGACCGGTGAAGGCGTTCAGGAGCGAAATCACCACCGGCATGTCGGCGCCGCCGATCGGGCTAGTGAGGATCGCGCCGAGGATGAGCGCGAGCACGAAGAACACGATCACCAGCACCGGATCGATGCTCGGCGCGGCGATGATCGCGATGCCCAGGCCCACGGTGACGAGCGCGAGCACCACATTGACCGCGTTCTGCGCCGGCAGCCGCCAGGCCTTCTTCATGATGCCCTGCAGCTTGGCAAACGCGATGCACGAACCCGAGAAGGCGACCGAGCCGATCAGCGCGCCGAGCACTGCGAGCGTGGTCACCACCGGGCCATGCACTTCGCCGCGGGCGAATTCCAGCGCCGCGATCGCCGCCGCGGCGCCGCCGCCCATGCCGTTGTAGATGGCGACCATCTGCGGCATGTCGGTCATCTTGACCGTCTTGCCGCTCCACCAGGCCACCGCGGCGCCACTGACGATGGCGACGATCATCCAGCCGAAGTTGTGCAGCCCGGGGGTGGCGAAGGTGACCAGGGTCGCGAACACCATGGCGATGCCGCCCCAGACGATGCCGCGCCGCGCCGTCACCGGCGAACTCATCGCCTTCAGCGCGAGGATGAAGACAACAGCGACCGCGAAGTAGGACGCGTCGATGAACCATTTGGCCGTCATTGCGCGCCCTCCTTCTTGCTGCTGCCACTCTTGTTGAACATCGCGAGCATGCGCTCGGTCACCACGTAGCCGCCGGCGGCGTTGGCCGCGCCGAGGAACACGGCGACGAAGCCGATCGCCAGCTGCAGCGGGCTCTCGGGGTCGGCGTGGCCGAGCACGACCATCGCCCCGACCAGCACCACGCCGTGCACGAAGTTCGAGCCCGACATCAGTGGGGTGTGCAGGATCACCGGCACCCGCGAGATGACCTCGTAGCCGGTGAAGGCGGCGAGCATGAAGATGTAGATTGCGGTAAAGCCATCCATGGCAGCGTCTCCGTTACAGGCCGAGGGCGGCTTTGACACCGGCGTGGCGCAGCTCGCCGGCGTGGGTGAGGCAGGTGCCCGCCAGCACTTCGTCGTCCCAGTCGAGCGTGAGCGCGCCGTCCTTGATGAAGGGGCCGATGAAGTTGAAGAGGTTCTTGGCGAGCATCTCGGTCGCGTGCACCGGCATGCGGCTGGCGATGTGGGTAGGGCCGATCACCAGCACGTCGTTGATCCAGGTCTTTTCCCCGGCGACGGTGCCTTCGACGTTGCCACCGGTCTCGGCGGCCATATCGACGACGACCGCGCCCGGCTTCATGCGCGCGATCATGTCGGCGGTGATGATCTTCGGCGCCTTCTTGCCGGGGATCGCCGCGGTGGTGATCAGCGCATCGCACTGCGCGACGGCCTTGGCCAGCCGCTCGGCCTGCTTCGCCTTTTCCTCGTCGGTGAGTTCGCGGGCGTAGCCGCCCGACCCCGCCGCCGACACGCCGGTATCGACGAACTTGGCCCCGAGCGACTCGATCTGCTCACGGGTTTCGGGGCGCACGTCATAGGCTTCCACCATGGCGCCGATGCGGCGCGCGGTGGCGATGGCCTGCAGCCCGGCGACGCCGGCGCCGATCACCAGCACCTTGGCCGGGCGGATGGTGCCGGCGGCGTAGGTGAGCATGGGGAAGAACTTCGGCGAATGGTCGGCGGCGATCAGCGCGCACTCGTAGCCGGCGACGGCCGCTTGGCTGGAGAGCACGTCCATGCTCTGCGCGCGCGAGATGCGCGGCAGCAGTTCCATCGCGAACGCGGTGATCTGCTTGTCTTGCAGCAGCTTGATGCGCCCGGGGTCAGACCACGGCTGCAGCAGGCCGATCAGCAGCGCGCCCGGCTTCATCGTAGCCAGATGCTCGGCCGACGGCGGCTGCACGCACAGCACGATGTCCGACTGCGCGAACACCTCGGCGGCGGCGCCCAAGGTCACGTCGCCAAAGGTTTCGTCGCGGTAGTGCGCGGGCACGCCCGCGCCGGACTCGATCACGACCCGGGCACCCAGGCCCAGATACTTCTTCACCACATCCGGCACCACGGGCAGCCGGCGTTCGCCGGGTATCCGTTCGGCCGGCACTCCGATCGTCAATGGCATGACTCCTCCCTGGAGGTCTTATTCAAAATAAGAAGCGCGCCAGTCGGATCGGATCGTTAGGTATTGCTGTTCCCGACTCCGACGATGCGGCGCGCATTGCGCCGGATATTACCGGGAACGCGGTTGCGTACAACCATGAGACGGATGGGGGATTTCCCTGATTCCGCGCCGGCCGGGCTCAGCCGATGAACGCGGGGCGGGGGCTGGACTTGGGATCGGAGAGCTTGATCAGCGCGAGCGAAATGTTGTCGCCATAACCGCCGGCGCGGCTGCGCGCAAGGTCGATCAGCAGTTGCGCGGCTTCGCGCGGGCGGTGGTTGTCCACCACCAGGCCGAGTTCGTCGTCGGAAAAATAGGACCACAGCCCGTCGGAACACAGCAGGAAGCTGTCGCCTGCCATCAGCGTGTCCGTCTCCCCGTACTCGACACGCGGTTCGCGCTCGCTGCCCAGGCAGGACAGCAGCACGTTGCGTTGCGGGTGATTGAGCGCGCCGGCTTCGTCGAGCCGGCCCTTGCGCAGCATCTCGCCCACCAGCGAGTGATCCTGTGTGCGAAAGCAGGGTTCGCGTCCGCGGAAGTGGTACAGGCGCGAATCGCCGCAGTGAGCCCACGCCGCCTTGCCCGGCTGCATCAGGAAGACCACCGCGGTGCTGTGCGGATCCTGCTCGCTGGTGAAGCGGGTCAGCTTGATGACGACATGCGCCTCATCGACGATGCTCTGGAGCAAGTGGCGGCCGGTTTCATGCGCGGGCTGAAAAGCCTCGAAGTTCTGCTTGGCCTTGATCGTGACCTGCTCGGCCGCCATTGCCCCGCCGGAATGGCCGCCCATGCCGTCGGCGAGCACGGCCAGCAGGGTCCCGGTTTCGGTGGGATGGGCAAACAGGGCGACGCGGTCCTGCTGCTCCTTCCTGTCCCCGGTGTGGCGGGCGACGCAGGTTTCGGCAATCAGCGGCATGGAGGGCTAGATCATTGGTTATGAGTCGCATCATAACAATGACCCCACCCTCCCGCCCCGCCGCCGGTCACGGAAAAGCCGCCGCCGGATGCCGTTTGTGACCTGCATCACAGCACCACGACTGCTCAGATTGGGAAGCCGTTGAGCCGCGCGTCGATCGCCTCGATCCAGTGCCGGACGGGGGTCGCCGTGCCCGCCTGCAAGTGGGTGATGCAGCCGATATTGGCCGAAAGGATGAGTGGCGCACCGCCTTCGCCGAGCGCCGCGAGCTTGTTTTCCCGCAGTTGCTGGGCGATTTCGGGCTGCAGCAGCGAGTACGTTCCGGCGGAACCGCAACACAGGTGGGCGTCGCGCACCGGGGTCAGGCGAAAGCCGGCAGCACCCAGCAATTGCTCCACCGCACCGCGGATCTTCAGGCCGTGCTGCAGCGTGCATGGGGCGTGCCAGGCAACCGCCGTTTCCCCGCCCGTCTTGCTGCGCAGCAGCGCCTTCAGCGACGCCTCCTGGGCGCTTACCACCTCGGCGACGTCGCGCGTCAGCGCGGCGATGCGCGCGGCTTTGGCGGCATAGGCGGCGTCGTGCTGCAGCAGGTGCCCGTAGTCTTTCACCTGCACACCGCAGCCCGATGCGGTCATCACCAGGCCTTCCACCTCGCCGCCCTCGATCGCCGGCCACCAGGCGTCGATATTGCGCCGGGCTTCGGTGCGCGCGCCATCGTGATCGTGGAGATGGAAACGGACCGCGCCGCAGCATCCGGCGGAGGGCGCCTCCAGCAGCGAGATGCCGAGGCTGTCCAGCACCCGCGCGGTCGCGGCGTTGATCGACGGCGCCATTGCGGGTTGCGCGCACCCTGCCAGCGCGTACATGCGGCGCGCATGACGCGGCCGCGGCCACGGCCCCGGCGCACGCACCATGGGCACCTTGTCGCGCAGCGTCGCCGGCAGCATCGCACGCACGCTGCGGCCCGCCTTCAGCGCGGCGCCGAAGACGGCCGCACGCGGCACCAGTTCGCGCAGCACCCAGCGCGCGGCGCGATCCGCCCCGCGGCGCGGGACCCGCTGCTCGACCAGATGACGGCCGATGTCCGCCAGCCGGCTGTAGTGCACCCCGGACGGACAGGTGGTTTCACAGGCCCGGCAGGTGAGGCAGCGATCGAGGTGCAGGCGGGTCTTCTCGGTCACCGGCTGGCCTTCGAGCAACTGCTTGATCAGGTAGATCCGCCCGCGCGGACCGTCCAGTTCGTCGCCGAGCAACTGGTAGGTCGGACAGGTGGCGGTGCAGAAGCCGCAATGCACGCATTTGCGCAGGATATCGTCAGCCTCGCGGCCTTCAGGCGTATCGCGGATGAAATCGGCAAGCTGGGTCTGCATGCGTCAAAGTCCTTGGTAGAGGCGCCCGCGGTTGAAGATGCCCGCGGGATCGAATGCGGCCTTCAGGCGGCGATGAATGCGCAGCAGCGGCTCCGGCAGGGGATGAAAGACCTCCCCACTGCGGTTGCCGCCGGCGAAGAGCGCCGCAGTGCCGCCGAGTTGCGCGACGCGCTCGCGCACGGCTGTCGCGGGCAGGTCGGTATGCAGCCAGCGCAGCGCGCCGCCCCATTCGATCAACTGCTCGCCCGCCAGCCGCAGCGGCGCCGCCGAACTCGGCAGCGACAGGCGCCATAGCGGCCTCGCGGCAAACCATGGCGCGGTGTGCTCGCGGATGCTGGTCCAGAATGCCGCCGCGAGCGCCTCGTCGAGCCGTTCGCCGCCCAGCCGCGCCTGGGCGGCAGCGACCGCTGCGCTCGCGCCCGACAGGCGCACCGTCAGCACGCCGTCGTGCCAGGTGGAGGCCGACAGCGGCAGCGGTTGTCCGCCCCAGTCGTTGAGGCGCTGGATCGCGCTCGCCTCGTCGCATTCAAAACGCAGCGTGGCCTCGGCGGCGGGACGCGGCAACACCTTCAGCGACACTTCCAGCAGGACGCCCAGCGTACCGAGGCTGCCCGCCAGCAAACGAGACACGTCGTAGCCGGCCACGTTCTTCATCACCTGGCCGCCAAACGACAGCGCGTCGCCGCGCCCGTCGAGCAGCCGGGCGCCGAGCACGAAGTCGCGCACCGCACCGGCGCTCGCACGCCGCGGGCCGGACAGGCCGGCGGCCACACAGCCACCCACGGTGGCCGCCGGCCCGAACGCCGGCGGCTCGAAGGCGAGGAACTGGTCGTGACGGGCGAGCAGGGCTTCGAGTTCGGCGAGCGGCGTGCCGCCGCGGACCGTGACCACCAGCTCGGTGGGTTCGTAGCTGACGACGCCGTGGTTATCCCTCAGGTCGAGCACCTCGCCCTCGCCAGACCGGCCATAGAAGGCCTTCGTGCCGCCACCGCGCAACTGCAGCGGCGTATCCGCCGCGGCCGCCGCGCGGATGCGATCGGCCCAGGCTGAAACGATGTCCGTCATTGCTCTTTCGCCTCACGTTGTTGTTTGCCTTGCGGCCGGCGCCCATTGCGCCCACCGACCGCGCGCAGCGCCAGCCACGCCCCGACGAGCGACAGCACCGGCACTGCGACGAACAGGAATTGCACCCAGGCCTTGTCGCCCATGGCTTCAGAACCGCGGCAGTTCGGGATGCGGCAGGGCGCCCCCGCTGACGCGCATGCGGCCGTATTCCGCGCAGCGGTGCAGCGTGGGAATCGCCTTGCCCGGGTTGAGCAGGCCGAGCGGATCGAACGCGGCCTTGAGGCGGAAGAACTGCAGCCGCTCGCCTTCACCGAACTGGCTGCACATCTGGTTGATCTTCTCGACGCCCACGCCGTGCTCGCCGGTCACCGTGCCGCCCAGGGCCACCGACAACTCGAGGATGTCGGTGCCGAACGCCTCCGCGCGCTCGAGTTCGCCCGGCTGGTTGGCGTCGAACAGGATCAGCGGATGCAGGTTACCGTCCCCGGCGTGGAAGACGTTGATGCAGGCAAGACCGTACTTCTGCTCCATGCCCTGGATCGCCTCCAGCATTTCGCCCAAGCGCTTGCGCGGGATGGTGCCGTCCATGCAGTAGTAGTCGGGCGAGAGCCGCCCCGCGGCAGGAAAGGCGGCTTTGCGTCCGGCCCAGAAACGCAGGCGCTCGGCCTCATCCTGCGAGACGCGGATCTCCGTCGCGCCGCTGGCCTCGAGCACCGCGCGCACGGCGACGATTTCCTCCGCCACCTCTTCGGGCGTGCCATCGGATTCACACAGCAGGATGGCGCGTGCATCGAGCGGATAACCGGCATGGACGAACTGCTCCACCGCGGCGGTCGCCGGCTGATCCATCATCTCCAGCCCGGCGGGAATGATGCCCGCGGCGATGATGGCCGCCACCGCCTCCCCCGCCTTGACCACGTCGTCGAAGGCCGCCAGCACGCACTGCGCCAACTGCGGCTTGGGCGTCAGCCGCACCGTCACCTCGGTGACGACCGCGAGCATGCCCTCCGAGCCGGTGACCAGGGCCAGCAGGTCGTAGCCCGCCGTATCGAGCGCATGGCTGCCGAACTCCACCACCTCCCCCTCGATCGTCACCCCTCGCACCCGCAGCAGGTTATGCACGGTCAGGCCGTACTTCAGGCAATGCACGCCGCCGGAGTTTTCCGCCACGTTGCCGCCGATGGTGCAGGCGATCTGCGACGACGGATCGGGCGCGTAGTACAGCCCGTAAGGCGCCGCCGCCTCCGAGATCGCGAGGTTGCGCACACCCGGCTGCACCACCGCGGTACGGGCATGCGGATCGAGATGGAGGATGCGGTTGAAGCGCGCGAGCGACAGCAGCACGCCGTGACGATGCGGCAGCGCGCCGCCGGACAAGCCGGTGCCGGCGCCGCGCGCGACCACCGGCACGCCGAGTTCGGCGCACACCGTCAGCACCGCCACCACTTCGTCCTCCGTGGCCGGCAGCACCACCGCCAGCGGCAGCGCGCGGTAGGCCGACAAGCCGTCGCACTCGTAAGGCCGCAAATCCTCGGCTTCAAACATCAAGGCGCCTGCCGGCAACACCCGCGCCAAGGCCTCGACCACGCGCGCCTTGTCGAGCGCGGAAAAGTCGCGCTCCACGATCCCCGCCTCCTCCGGCACCACGTCCACTCCACCGCTCTCTGTCACGTCCACCTCCTGTCGTCGTTCATGGCAGCCGCCGGTCTGCGCCCCGTCGGCCCGGTGTCGCCCCGCGGATCAGGGAAATGCCGCGGCGAGGCCGGTCAGCCCCAGTCTGCGCGCCGCCGCAACCAGATGCGCGCGTGCCGCGGCCCGCGCCGCTTCGGCATCCCCCGCCTCGATCGCGCTGAAGATGCGGCGGTGCTCGGCCTGCGCCTCGGCGGCGCGGCCCGATCGTAGCCCGCCGGCGTCCCAGGTCGGTGCGCGGGTTTCGGAGAACTGGCGGCCGACAAAGGCGAGAAAGCGTTCGAGCTGGGTGTTGCCGGTGGCTGCCGCGATCGCCACATGAAACGCATCGTCGGCCTGGGCGCCGTCGGGCGCGCCGTCCAGCGCGCGATCCATGCGGCTCAATGCCGCCGCCAGGCGCGAAAGGTCCGCGGCGCTGCGGCGGCGGGCGGCGAGTTCGGCCGCGCCTGCCTCGACCACGCAGCGTATCTCGAAGATTTCCTCCACCTCGGCAAGCGACGCCTTTCCGCCGCGGACAAGGCGAAAGCTGCCCTGGCCGGGGCTGGCAGCGACAAAGGCGCCGAGGCCTTGCCGGGTTTCCACGCTGCCCTCCGCCTTCAGGCGGGACACGGCCTCGCGCACCACCGCACGGCTGACGCCCAGGCGCTCGCACAAGACCTTTTCGGTCGGCAGTCGCGCGCCGGGTGCCATGCCCTCGTCCCGGATCAAGGACTCGAGCTGGCGCGCAACGGTATCACTGAGGCGCTGTGGGCGGGGTAGGAGCGCGGACATGGGTCATCTACTTGTCGGACAAGTAAGCTGCATCCTAGCTGCTCACCGGCGGGCTGTCACCCCTTGCCGTCCGGCCCGGCGGCCCCGGCAGGAAATGGGAGCGCAAAAGAAAACGGGGCTCCGCAGAGCCCCGCTTGTTAGCCGTGCGCCCGCCGTCAGGCCAAGGCGCCCGCGGTGCCGTCGACACGTAGTGCCGCCGCACGATAGTGCGTCTGGGCCTCGTCGCTGCGCTCCAGGCGATCGAGCAGGCGCGCGAGCGCGAGATGGGTTTCGACCGTTGGGGCAAGGTTCAGCGAGGCTTCGAGGTAGCTCTGCGCCTTGCCCCAGAGCTGCGCGGCAAGGCACAGGCGCCCGAGCGCGAACAGCAGGCCGGCATCGCGCGGATGCTTCTTCAGCCACGCCTCGCCGCGCGCAAGGCAGGCCACGGCATCGCCCTCGCCGTCGCCGCAGTGGGCGTACAGACGGGCCAGGCCACTGTCCCATTCCTCGTCCAGCAGGCGCTCAAGCGTGCGCCGCGCGAGGGCACCGCGCCCGGCGGCGGACAGCATGGGCACCGCGCGCTCCACAAAGCGGCGGTCGCGCAATTCGTCGGCGGGAATGCCGTTCCAGTAATCAGCGAGCGCGGCGGCATCGCCTCCGAGTTCTTTCAGGCGCTCGGCGTGCGCACGGCGCAGCAGGGGCGCGGCCTGCTCGTCGGACAGCGCCTTGTGCTTGTAGAGCTGGCGCGTCAGCCGCAGGACCTCGTCCCACTGCTGCAGCGCGGACGCCACCCGCAGCGACAGGCGCAGCGCGGCGATATGGCGATGCCCCGACAGGCGCAGCATCTCGAGCCGTTCCGCCGCCTCTTCGAAGCGCCGGCCCTCCACCGCGAGTTCGGCTTCGGTCATCAGGCGCGCGGCGCGGGCATCCTCGCCCTGGTCCGCAGCGTGGCCGATCCAGATCCGGTAGCGGGTGTCGTCGCGCATGGCATGCGCCGCGCGCGCCGCCACCAGCGCCGCCATCGCAGGGCTTTCGCCCGAGGCGAAGGCGCCGGAAGCGTGCTTGACCGCTTGCGCGAAACGCCCTTCGAACAGGGCACGCAGGGCCTCGCGCAGCGCGCGGCCCGCCTTTTCGCGCCGGCGCCGCTCGCGCCACGAGCTGACCCGCGCGGGCAGTTCGAGCGTACGGCCAACGAGCCGCAATACGAGATAGCCGGCCGCAAAACCGAGCAGGAGGAGGACTACCAGCAGGTTCAGCGACAGCTGGACCCGCCACGGCGGCAGGACCACCAGCACGTAGCCGTCATTGAGGCGGGCAAGCATCGCCAACCCCACCGCGGTGGCAAAGATGCCGATCAGCCAGAACAGGGCGCGCATGGGGCCGGTTCCTCAGCGCTGCGGGGCCGGCGCGCGACCACCATTGGCCGGCCTGGCCGGTTCTGCCGCAACAGCGGGCGTGCGGGGTTCGCCGGCACGGGTCTGCAGCACCCGCAGCGCGGCGAAGCTCTCGGTCAGGGCCGGGCGTTCGTCGCCGACCGACATCGCCTCGAGCGCCTTGAGTTCGCCGATCGCTTCGCCGACACGTTCGTCGCGCGTATCGAAGAAGCGCTCCATCCAGCTGCGCGCCTGGGCGAGGTCGGCGGCATAGGTGCGGCCGTCGCGCGCGAGCAAGGCCAGCCGCGCCGTGAGCAGGCGGATCTTGAGGTTTTCGCGCAGGAAAGTGCTCTGCGCCGGGGCCAGCAGCACCGGTTCGGACTGATCCAGCCGCTCGACACGGACCAGCGAACGCAGTTCGCGCCACACGTCGCGCCCCAGCTCGGTGATGAAGGCCAGCGCCACATTGAGGCGCCCGGGTTCAACCGCTGCCGCCTGTTCCGCGCCGTGCTCGGCATTGGCGGGCGGCTGGCTTTCGAAGGCGAGCGGCAGCGCATCGCCGCGTTCCAGCAGACGCTCGAGGCGCAGTGCGATACCGCCGACATCCACCTCGGGCTGCAGCTTGAGCTGCTCGATATCCTTGGCGAGCGCACGCCGCAGCACTGCCAGCTGGCCCTTGTCCTGCAACGCCAGCCGCGCCTCCGCGCCCTGCAGCGCGATCAGTGCAGCCTCGATGTTGCCGGCGAGCTGAAGCTGCTGGGCCGCCACATTGACCGCCTGTTCCACTTCCGCCACCACGCGATCTTCGCGCGAGCGGGAAAACTCCTGATAGAGCGCCTCCAGGGCCGCCGCCTGCCCTTCGGTCGCCTCGATCTGCGCCGCAAGCGCGCCGACCCGGCCCTGCAGCGCGGCCATCGCCTCCTGCTGCTGGCGCGCAAGCGCGCGGGCCTCGGCTGCCACGGTGTCGCCCGCGTTGAGGCGGCTCGCCAGCTCCTGGCGCAGTTCGCCGACCCGCGCCCGGGTCTCCCACGCCTGCCAGCCGGCCAGCCCGGCGCCGCCAAGCGCGAGCACGGCAAGGAGCAGCGCCCAGCCGCTGGCGCCCGATGAGCGGGACGGGGCGGCCGGACGCGGGTCCGACGGGGGAGGTTCTACGGAGGCGGCCGGCTGCGCGGCGGCCGGGGACGAGGTGAGCGCGGGAGTTTCTTCGTTCATGCCGAGAGTTTAACCAAAGTGGCGGACCAGCGTCTCCAGCAGGCCGTCATCGCCGGGCGGGGTTTCCTCGACGCGATCGAAGCCGGCGGCACGGGCGTGCGCCACGATGCGCGGATGGGGCGCGAACACGGTGACGCGCCGCAGCACGCCGAAGCCCTTCTCGCCCACCATCTCCACCAGGTTGCGCACCCCTTCGCTGCTGGTCAGCACGAGCGCGTCCAGCCGCCCCGTGCCGGCAGCCTGGATCAGCGGCGCGGCGTCCGCCGCCGGGCGATAGCGCCGGTAGCAGGACACCTGCTCGACCACGGCGCCGCGCGCGCGCAGCGCATCGGCGAGGAGTTCCCGGCCGCCGTCGCCGCGGAAGATGACGACGCGGCGGCCGTTGATCGCCGTCGCCGAAAACGCGGGCAGCGCGAGCACGGCTTCCGAGTCGAAACCTTCGGAAGGGGCGATCACCGCGCTGAACCCGGCTTCGCGCAGCGCACGTTCGCTGCCCTTGCCCACAGTGGACACCGCAAGCCGCTCGGGCCAGTGGCGGCGCGCGTTCACAGCCGCCAGCGCATGCTCCACCGCGTTGGGACTGACGAAGAAAGCGAGGTCGAAATGGTCGAGCCGGGCGATGGCCTCGTCGAGTGCGGCGGGATCTTCAACCGCGCCGATCGCGAGCACCGGAAACGGCAGCACCTGGCCGCCCGCGCGCCGGATGGCCTCGCACAGCGACAGCGCCTGGGCTTCCGGCCGCGTCACCGCAACCAGGCGACCCGCCAGCGGCAGTTTCGGGTCCGTCTGCCCGTGGGGCCGCGTCATGGCGGACGCGGCCGCTCAGCCGAGTTCGGCGAGGATGCGCTCCGCGCCTTGGGCGCGAAGATCGTCGGCCAGCTCGCGACCCAGCGCTTCCGCCGCGGCGGGATCGCCCTCGCGCTCCGCACGCACGATCTCGCTGCCGTCAGGGCGGGCCACGAAGCCGCGCAACCACAGGCGGGCGCCGCGCAGCTCCGCATAAGCGCCGAGCGGCACCTCGCAACTGCCCGCAAGCGCACGCGCCACGGCGCGCTCGGCGCGCACGCACGCCGAGGTGGCGGGATCGTTCAGGGGCGCAAGCCAGGCGGCCACCTCCGGCCGGCTGGAGAGGCATTCGATACCGAGCGCCCCCTGCCCCGCCGCGGGCAGCGACACCTCGGCCGGCAGCGTCGCACGGATGCGGTCGGCCAGCCCAAGACGCGTCAGGCCGGCGGCCGCGAGGATGATCGCGTCGTACTGCCCTTCGTCGAGCTTGCGCAGGCGGGTGTCGAGGTTGCCGCGCAGGCTGGTGACGGCCAGGAACGGATACTGCGCATGCAGCTGCGATTCGCGCCGCAGCGAGGAGGTGCCGACCACGGTGCCCGGCGGCATGTCGGCCAGACTGGCGTAGCGGTTGGAGACGAAGGCGTCGAGCGGAACCTCACGCGCCGAAATGCAGGGCAGCGCGAACGCCTCGCTCATCTCCATCGGCACGTCCTTCATCGAATGCACGGCGATGTCCGCGCGGCCGTCCAGCAGCGCGGTTTCGAGTTCCTTGACGAACAGCCCCTTGCCGCCGACCTTGGCCAGCGGGCGGTCGAGGATCTGGTCGCCGCGCGTGGTCATGCCGAGCAGCTCGACCGCGCATGCGGGATAGAGCGCCTCCAGCCGGGCCTTGACGTGCTCGGCCTGCCACAGCGCGAGGCGGCTTTCGCGGGTTGCGATCACGATGCGCTCGGGCGCGGCGGGCGAGGACGAGGTGGTGGAGGTCACGGTAACAGACTCGGAGAATGGGCTAGCAGAGGAAGGCGGCAGACAGACCGTGCGAGCCGTGGCCGGGAAGCCGACGCGGCCAGCGCGGATTTCGCACTGCACCATCAGGGTTGCCACCAATGGTGCGGAAGTCGGGGGCGATTCTAGCATGGCCCGCTTGCCCACCTTCCCGCGGGCGGCCGGATTCCGCCCCGGATGCGGTACAGTCCGGACGACTGCGGGTGCTGTGGCCGCCCCCAGACAACGAGACCCTCCCCTCCCGATCGTCGAGACCTTTGCCGGTCTTTTTTATTGCCCGGAACGCCATGACTCCAGACAAGGACGCACCCCTGCGCGAAGACATCCGCCTGCTCGGCCGCCTGCTCGGCGATACCGTGCGCGACCAGCAGGGCGCCGCCAGCTTCGACCTGATCGAGCGCATCCGCCAGACCTCGGTGCGCTTTCGCCGCGACGAAGACCTCGCCGCCCGGCGCGAACTCGAGGACACCCTGGACGCGCTGTCGCGCGAGCAGACGATCCAGGTGGTGCGCGCGTTCAGCTACTTCTCGCACCTCGCCAACATCGCCGAGGACCAGCACCACATCCGCCGCTCGCGCGCGCACCTGCTGGCCGGCTCCGCCCCGCGTGAGGGCAGCCTGGCCCATGCCGTCGGGCATGCGCTCGACGAACAGCGGCTCGACCCCACCGACCTTGCCGCGTTCTTCGACACCGCGCTGATCTCGCCGGTGCTGACCGCGCACCCCACCGAGGTGCAGCGCAAGAGCATCCTCAACTGCCAGACCGTGATCGCCCGTCTGCTCGACGAGCGCGACCGCATGCAGCTCACCCCGGACGAAGCCGAAGCCAACCTGGATGCGCTGCGCCGGGCGGTGCTGACGCTGTGGCAGACGCGCATGCTGCGTCCGGCCAAGCTGTCGGTGATCGACGAGGTGAATAACGGCTTGTCCTACTTCGAGACGACCTTCCTGCGCGAGCTGCCGAGGCTGTACGCCGCACTGGAAGACCGCCTCGCCGGCGCCCAGCCGGCGCTGGCCAACCACGAGCTGCCCGCCTTCCTGCAGGTGGGCAGCTGGATCGGCGGCGACCGCGACGGCAACCCCTACGTCACCGCCGACGTGCTCGAAGAGGCGCTGGCGATGCAGGCGCGCGTCGCGCTCGACTACTACCTCGACGAGCTGCACACGCTCGGCTCGCAACTGTCGCTTTCACAGGGCCTGGTGGGCGCCTCCGACGCGCTGCTGGCGCTGGCCGACCGCTCGCCCGACCAATCGCCCCACCGCAGCGATGAACCCTACCGGCGCGCGATCGCGGGCATCTATGCACGCCTCTCCGCCACCTACCGCAACCTGCTCGGCCATCCGCCGGCACGCCACGCGGTGGCCGAAGCCGAGCCCTACGCTGATGTCGCCGCGCTCGCCGACGACCTCGATACGCTCCACCGCTCGCTGGTCGCCAACGGCACCGCGGCGCTCGCACGCGGGCGCCTGCGCCACCTGCGCCGCGCGGTACGGGTGTTCGGCTTTCACCTCGCGCCGATCGACCTGCGCCAGAACTCCGACGTGCATGAGCGCGTCGTCGCCGAGCTGCTGGAAGTCGCGCGCCCCGGCGCCGCCTATCTCGCCCAGGACGAGGCCGGCCGCTGCGCCCTGCTGCTGGACGAACTGGCGACGGCGCGGCCGCTCGCCTCGCCGCACGTGCGCTACAGCGACGACAGCGAGGGCGAGCTGGCGATCTTCCGCGCCGCGCGTCGCGCCCACCTGCGCTACGGGCGCGGTGCGATCCACAACTGCATCATCTCCAAGACCGACGACCTGTCCGACCTGCTCGAACTCGCGGTGCTGCTGAAGGAAGCCGGGCTGCTGCGCCCGCTGGAGAAGGCGCTGGATGTGAACATCGTGCCGCTGTTCGAGACCATCGGCGACCTCGAGAACGCCGCCGGCGTCATGGACCGCCTGTTCTCCATCCCGGTCTATCGCGAACTGCTCGCCGCACGCGACCAGACCCAGGAGGTGATGCTCGGCTATTCCGACAGCAACAAGGACGGCGGCTTCCTTACCTCGGGCTGGGCGCTGTACAAGGCAGAGGGTGAACTGGTCGAGGTGTTCGGACGCCACGGCGTGCGCCTGCGCCTCTTCCACGGCCGCGGCGGCTCGGTGGGCCGCGGCGGCGGGCCGAGCTACCAGGCCATCCTCGCCCAGCCGGACGGCGCGGTGCAGGGCCAGATCCGGCTCACGGAACAGGGCGAGGTGATCGCGGCCAAGTACGGCAACCCGGAGGTGGGCCGCCGCAACCTCGAAGTACTGGTCGCCGCCACGCTGGAAACCAGCCTGCGCCGCGATGGCGGCGACGCCACGCCACGCACCTTCCTCGACACGATGCAGGCGCTGTCGGACGCCGCCTTCACCTGTTATCGCGGGCTGGTGTACGAAACGCCGGGCTTCGAGCAGTACTTCTGGGAGTCGACGGTGATCTCCGAGATCGCCGGCCTGAACATCGGTTCGCGCCCGGCTTCGCGAAAGAAAGGCACCCGTATCGACGACCTGCGCGCAATCCCGTGGGTGTTCTCGTGGTCGCAGTGCCGGCTGATGCTGCCGGGCTGGTTCGGCTTCGGCAGCGCGGTAAAGCAGTGGCTGGCGGCCCATCCCAAGGACGGCCTGGGGCTGCTGCAGCGGATGTACCGCGAGTGGTCGTTCTTCGCGACGCTGCTGTCCAACATGGACATGGTGCTGTCCAAGACCGACCTCGCGATCGCCTCACGCTACGCGGAACTGGTGAAGGACCCGGTGCTGCGGGACAGTATCTTCGAGCGCATCCGCAGCGAATGGAAGGACACCGTGGATGCGTTGCTGGCGATCACCGAGCAGGTGGAACTGCTGGACGCCAACCCGCTGCTCAAGCGCTCGATCCGCAACCGCTTTCCCTACCTGGACCCGCTCAACCACGTCCAGGTGGAGCTGCTGCGGCGCCACCGCGAAGGCAACGGCGAGGATGCCCGCATCCGCAACGGCATCCACATCTCCATCAACGGCATCGCCGCCGGCCTGCGCAACAGCGGCTGAGGCCCCCGCGCCGGTAGTGGCGAGACGCGCTACAGGCCGAGCGCCTGCTTGACCGCCGGCCACTGCCGGCGGCTCACCGGCAGGCGCTCGGGAACGCCGGTGAGCAGGATTTCCCAATGCGCCTCGCCGTCCTGCTCGCCCGCGCGCTCCACCCCCGCAACAGCGGCGCGCGCCACGAGGCAATTGCGGTGGATGCGCAGGAAGCGTTCGCCGAATTCGTGCTCGATCTGCGTCAGCGCCTCGTCGAGCACGAACTCGCGCTCTATCGTGCGGGCCGTGACGTACTTCAGCTCGGCCTTCAGGTAGCGCACGTCGACCACCGGCAGCAGCAGGATGCGGCCGCGCTCATTGACGCTGAAATGGCGGCGTTCGCCGGGCGCCAGTGCCGCCAGGGCCTGGTCGGTGGGTACGCGGCGCTGGCGCACCTTGGCGAGCGCGGCCGCCAGGCGCTCAGCCCGTACCGGCTTGAGCAGGTAATCAACCGCGGCCAGTTCGAAAGCCTGCACGGCGTACTGGTCGTACGCGGTGGTGAAGATCACCGCGGGCGGCTCGGTCATGCGCCCCAGATGGCGCGCCAGTTCCACGCCGTCCATCACCGGCATGCGGATGTCGCACAACACCACGTCGGCGCCGCCCGCCTGCTCGATCAGACGCAGTGCCTCGACGCCGTTGGCCGCCATGCCGACGACCACGTTCGGGCAGGTTGCGCCGATATCGCCCAGAAGATCGCGCAGGCGCGTGCGCGCCGGTGTTTCGTCATCGACGATGAGAACCCGCAAGGTATCGTTCATGTAGCACCATGACGGTAAGGCAGACGGATCCGCACCCGATAGCGCACGTCGTCGCTGTCGATGTCCAGCCCCGCCTCCAGATCGAAAAACAGCATCAGCCGCTCGCGGATGTTGGCCAACGCCATGCGGTTGCCGGCGGTGTGGCGCTCCACCTCGATGACCGGATTCTCCACCTCGAGATGGAGTTCGTCGCCGCGCCGCAATACCCGCACCACCACTTCACCGGCGCCCTCGGCCGGTTCGATGCCGTGATACACCGCATTTTCCAGCAGGGGCTGCAGCAGCAGCGGCGGCACCCGCACCTGCATCAGGCGCTCGCGCGCCACCTCGGGATCGATCTCCCAGCGCACCTGCAGGCGGTCGCCCAGGCGCAGGCTTTCGAGGTCTGCATAGCGCTCGCACAGATCGAGTTCGTCGCCGAGCGGCACCAGTTCGCGATTGTCCTGCATCAGCGCGCGGAACAGGTCCGCCAGTTCCTCCAGTGCACGCTCCGCGCGGCGCGGATCGGCCCTCATCACGCCAAGCACCCCGTTCAGGCTGTTGAACAGGAAATGCGGCCGGATGCGCGCCGTAAGCGCGAGCAGGCGCGCCTCGGTCAGCGCCGGCGAATAGCGGCGATTGCGGTAATCAAAGTAGAACACCACCCCCGCGCCCGCCGCCACGCCCCAGAACAACCAGCGCAAGAGGTTGTCCCCCGGCCCTGCCAGCAACGGAAACGCAGCCGCGACGACCGCCAGCACCAGCCCGAAAACAAGCCCCAGTGCGTGCGATGACGGCAGGGCCGCCAGCCGGGCGTGGACCGCGTACAGCACCAGCACGATCACGAACAGCGGCAGTTCCACCCGTGCCGCCGTCAGCATCGTTTCGGCGACGAAGGCATCGACGCCGTCCACCCGCACCAGCGCGGTCAGCAGCGCCAGCAGGTTCACCACCAGCAGCACGCGCAGGACGACGCCCAGGTTGCGGAAGTCCGGCAGCGCCGGCACGGCGAGAGGGTTGGGCTTTTGTTTTATACTTTTCATGGTTTACGCAGGCGCCAAGGCGACCTGCCGCCTCATACAGACGCGGCCCCGGCACAGGCGGGCCGGTTTTTCCTCAGCAACGGACATTATGACAGACACCACCCCGTCGGCCGACCTCGGCGCCTCTTCCCAGCAACCCGCCAAGGCCTGGTCCGGCCGCTTCTCGGAACCGGTTTCCGATCTGGTCAAGCGCTACACCGCGTCGGTGTTCTTCGACAACCGCATGGCCGAACAGGACATCCGCGGCTCGCTCGCGCACGCCAAGATGCTCGCCCGCCAGGGCATCATCGGCGCGCAGGACCTCGCCGACATCGAGCGCGGCATGGCGCAGATCAAGGGCGAGATCGAACGCGGCGAGTTCAACTGGAACCTCGACGACGAGGACGTCCACCTCAACATCGAGAAGCGCCTCACCGCGCTGGTCGGCGACGCCGGCAAGCGCCTGCACACCGGCCGCAGCCGCAACGACCAGGTCGCCACCGACATCCGCCTGTGGCTGCGCGACGCGATCGACCAGATCCTCGCGCTGATCGGGGACTTCCAGAAGAACCTGCTCGACGTCGCCGAAGCCAACGCGGCCACGCCGATGCCCGGCTTCACCCACCTGCAGGTCGCCCAGCCGGTCACCTTCGGCCACCACCTGATGGCCTATTTCGAGATGACCCGGCGCGACGCCGAGCGCTTCGCCGACTGCCGCAAGCGGGTCAACCGCCTGCCGCTGGGCAGCGCCGCGCTGGCCGGCACCAGCTACCCGATCGACCGCGAGTTCGTCGCCCGCGAACTCGGCTTCGACGAGGTCTGCTACAACTCGCTCGACGCCGTCAGCGACCGCGACTTCGCGATCGAATTCTGCGCCGCGTCCTCGCTGCTGATGACGCACCTGTCGCGCTTCTCCGAGGAACTCATCCTGTGGATGAGCCCGCGCTTCGGCTTCATCGACCTCGCCGACCGCTTCTGCACCGGCAGCTCGATCATGCCGCAGAAGAAGAACCCGGACGTGCCGGAACTCGTGCGTGGCAAGACCGGCCGGGTGAACGGCAGCCTGATCGCACTGCTGACCCTGATGAAAGGCCAGCCCCTGGCCTACAACAAGGACAACCAGGAAGACAAGGAGCCGCTGTTCGACACCGCCGACACGGTGATCGACACCCTGCGCATCTATGCCGACATGATCACCGGCATCCGCGTCAAGGCCGGCAACATGCGCGGCGCGCTCACCCAGGGCTACGCCACCGCCACCGACCTCGCCGACTACCTAGTCAAGAAGGGCCTGCCCTTCCGCGACGCCCACGAAGCAGTCGCACTGGCCGTGCGCGCCGCCGAAGTGCGCGGCTGCGACCTGCCGCAGTTCTC
Organism: Azoarcus olearius; assembly: GCF_001682385.1. Classification (NCBI taxonomy): domain Bacteria; kingdom Pseudomonadati; phylum Pseudomonadota; class Betaproteobacteria; order Rhodocyclales; family Zoogloeaceae; genus Azoarcus; species Azoarcus olearius. The sequence continues at coordinate 1,143,322 of NZ_CP016210.1, read as the reverse complement.
GCTCGACGAGCTGCGGGCGGCGATGGCGCATGTGCCCGGCGCAGCCGACAAGCTCGCTGACGACATCTTCGGCGTGCTGACCGTGGAAGGCTCGCTCGACTCGCGCAATCACATCGGCGGAACCGCGCCGGCCCAGGTCCGGGCAGCGGTCGCGCAGGCCCGCACCCGCCTCGGCTGAGCAACGATGAGCGGCGGACGAATCGGCAAGTACGAGATTCGCCGCCTGCTCGGCGAAGGGGCCACCAGCGCCGTCCATCTTGCCTGGGACCCCTTCAACCAGCGCGAGGTCGCCCTCAAGCAGCTTTACCCCGAGGTGCTGCGCGATCGCGAGCACGGCCGCCTCTACCGCCATCTGCTGATGAACGAGGCCGCGCTCGCCGGCAAACTCACGCATCCGCACATCGTCCAGATCTTCGATGCCGTGATCGGCGACGACGAGGCCTACGTCGTCATGGAGTACGTGCCGGGCGGTACGCTGGAGGCGCTGGCGCGGGTCGAGACGCGGCCCGGCTTCGAGCGCCTGATCGAAATCGTGTTCAAGTGCACCCGCGCGCTCGACTACGCGTTCCACCGCGGCATCACCCATCGCGACATCAAGCCCGCCAACATCCTGCTCGCCGACCCCGCCGGCCAGGACATCCGCATTTCCGACTTCGGCGCGGCGCTGCGGACGGCGACCGACACCACGCAGATTTCGGGCATCGGCTCGCCGGCCTACATGTCGCCCCAGCAGGTGCGCGAGATGCCGCTCGACCACCGCACCGACATCTACTCGCTCGGGGTCGTCATGTACCAGTTGCTGACGAGCCGGCTTCCGTTCGAGTCCGAGAACAACTACAGCCTGCTCTACCGCATTGCCCACGAAACGCCGCCGGCGCCATCGGAACTGCGCCCCGACGTGCCGCCCGCGCTGGATGCCATCGTCCGGCGCGCGATGGAAAAGGACCTCGAACGCCGCTACCAGACCTGGGCCGAGTTCTCGCACGACCTCGCGCTCGCATTCCGCAACCGCAGCGTTGCGGTGGCCGACAACGTCATTCCGGACGCTGCCAAGTTCCAGACCCTGCGCGCCATGCCCTTCTTCCGTGAGTTCTCCGACCCGGAACTGTGGGAAGTCATCGCACTCGCCCAGTGGAGCCATGCGCAACCGGGCACGGTGCTGCTGAAGGACGGCGAGGCCGGCGACTTCTTCTGCTTCCTGGCCCAGGGAGAAGCACGCGTGAAGAAACGCGGCCGGCTGCTCAACGTGCTGACCGCGGGCGACTGCTTCGGCGAAGTGGCCATCTTCTCGGCCGGCGGCGGCGTTCGCTCCGCCTCGGTGGAAGCGGCCAGCGTGGTCGAAGTGATCACGGTGCGGGCGGCGGCGCTCAAGCGCGCCTCCGACACCTGCCGGATGCACTTCTACAAGGCCTTCCTGGGCGTGCTCGCCACCCGTCTTTCCCTGGCAAGCGCCCGGATTGCGAACCTTTAGGCTCACTTCGGGGTAAAGTGTCAGCCGTTTTTACAGTCGCGGAAGGGGTTTTTCCGGAAGCAGAAAACCCCTTTTAAAAACAAAGCGATAAATTGTTCTCAACGTAGGCCCGAATCCTGCTTGATAATGGCAACGCAATCGAATTAATCTCTTCGCACGAGCGAAGTCGGGACGCCGCTATGACACCCAACGAACTTGATTCGCAGCCGAATATCGACCCCCGCGCCGCCGAGGGCCTGAGCATTCGCCAGGGAAATCCCACTCGGCGCCGCCTTATTTCCGGTGCAGCTGGCGGCTTGGGCGTGCTGCTCGCCGTCCAGGCCAAGACCGCGCTGGGCCAACAGGTGTGCCAAAGCCCCTCGGCGATGATGAGCGGCAACACCAGCCCCCGCCCCGAAACACCCCCGTGCTCGGGCGGGCGTTCTCCCGGTTTCTGGAAGCAGCCCCAGCACTTCAGCAGCTGGGCCGTGGCCGGCGCCACCCCGCCCACCTTCAAGCCCGGCGTTGTGGTGCAGACGTGCGTCAGCGGCATGCAGGGCCTGTCGCTCAAAGACCTCAAGACGCCGGGCACCCTGGCCAGCACCGCGCTGGGCGGCTCCGTTCCCGGCGATCCCGGCATCTGGGCGGTACTCGCCTTCCCCAATTCGTTCGTCGACGGCATGCTGGTCCGCCACCTGTGCGCGGCGTGGCTGAACGCGGGCTACTTCCCCGATTACGCGATTTCGCGGACGCAGATCCAGGCCATGTGGGCGCAATTGTCGACCAACGGCAACTACTGCCCGGGCAACGTTACCTGCACGGACCCGATGACCAAGGACGACGTCAAGGCCTACATCGAAGGGCTGTACGACTTCAACGCCGACCTCACCGAACCGGACCTGTGCAAGAAGAAGTGACGCAGGCCCCAACGCGCTGAGACGCGCGGATGGAAAGCGGAATCACAACGGCTGCGCCAGCCACCCTGTCGTGGCTGGACGGCCGGCGGCTGACCTTCTCTCCGGTGTGGGACGAGGATGAGCTGTCGGTCGTGTTCGATGCGGCGTCTGGCGATTTCTGGGTTGTGGCATGTGAAGCCCGCCGCCTGATCGAACACCTGGGTGTCTCACCGCTGATGGACGCCGACGCTATCGAGATGCTGCGATCCGGCGACCTTCCCGCGCCCGACATTGCTCGGGCAATTCTGGACAATCTGGTAGAGGTCGGCATACTGCAACGCAATGCCACCTGAATTCCTCTGCCATTGATCGACCTCGCCTTCCGCCTGCCGCCGTTCAACGTTCGCGTCCGTTCGGACTTTTCGAGCGTCGCGGACCATGTAGCGGATCTCTATCCCGCACTTCAGCGCCTCGACAGCGCCAGTTTTGTGGATTTCGACATCCGCATCCTGCGCGGAAAAGGGCATCGGCGCTGGCTTGGGCAGCAGGCCCGCTTTCTGCTCGATGCCCAGGAACCCTTTCTCCCGCTGCCCGGTAGCCAGGCCCCTGCGCTGCTCGAGTGGGGGCTCAACTGGAGTATTGCTGCGCGGCCGCTGGGCTATCTCGTCCTGCATGCCGCTGTCCTCGCGCGCGGCACCGACGCGGTGGTGATGCCTGGCTTTCCGGGCGCAGGAAAGAGCACGCTGTGCGCCTCCCTGGCCTTTCTGGGCGGTTGGCGGCTGCTGTCGGACGAACTCGCCATCCTCGATCCGGGTACGTTGGCGCTTCATCCTAATCCGCGGCCTATCAGCGTCAAGAACGAGTCCATCGACATTGTCGGACGTTTCCCGGGCGCTGCGGTCGGTCCTGTCTATCACGACACGCGCAAGGGTCGGCTCTCTCACCTCGCCCCACCGCGGGAATCCGCCCTCGCCGCGGAAGAGACCGCGCGCTGCCGCTGGATCGTGTTTCCGAGCTTCCAGCGCGATGACGAACACGGCTGGCACGAGGAAATCTCACGCGCCGAAGCCTTTGCGCTGATTTCGGAGCAATCGTTCAACAAGGAACGCATGGGGGAGCAGGGCTTCCACGCCTTGTGCGGCATGCTCGACGGCGCACGCTGCTTCCAGATCGGCTATGGCTCAACCGCTGCAGGCCTGGAACTGATCGACCGACTATGCCGCTGATCGCCACTGCCGCCGGGTCCTGCGGCCTGCTGCTCGATGTTCTCGCACAGCCGTCGCACGCGACTTCGCTGACGCCCCCGCAATGGACGGCGCTGCTTGCCGCGGCCCGAGCCGCCAACCTGCTTGGCACGCTTGCGGCACGGCTCACCGATGCGGGCATCGACCTCCCGCCAGCACCTGCGCGCCATCTATGGGGGGCGCTGCACCTCAGCTTGCGCCAGGCCGACTCGGTCCGCTGGGAGACGCACTGCATCGCAAGAGCGCTCGCGCCGCTCGGCACCCCCGTCGTGCTGTTGAAAGGCGCAGCCTACGTGCTGACCGCCCAACCGCCGGCGCGCGGCCGTCTGTTCGGCGACATCGACATCCTGGTGCCGCGCGATGCGGTGGGCCGGGCCGAGCTGCGGCTGATGGTGCATGGCTGGACGACAGGCAAGTCCGACCCCTACGATCAGCGCTACTACCGGGAATGGATGCATGAGATTCCGCCACTCATGCATGTTCGTCGCGGCACCATGCTGGACGTCCACCACACGATCCTGCCGCTAACGTCGAGGCATCGCCCGGACCCCGCCAAGTTGATCGCACGCGCGGTGGACACCCAGGTACCGGGCATCAAGGCCCTGTCGCCGCTGGATCTCGTCCTGCACAGCATCACGCATCTGGTGCACGAGGGAGAACTGCACAACGGCCTGCGTGATCTCGTCGACATCGATGCCCTGCTTAGGGCGCAATGCGGCTCCGCCGACGACTGGCGCGTGCTCGCCGAACGTGCTGCGGAACTGGATCTGGAGGAAAGCGTGGGCTTGGGGCTGCACCTCGCTGCGCGTCATCTCTCCACCCCGGTCCCGTCGGAGTGGATCGAACGCCTGCTGCGGAACCGCCGCTCGCGCCGGATGTTGGACTGGGCCTACGACCGCGCGCTCGCGCCGGCCGTGGAAAGCGAGGAGGCCCGGTGGGCCGGACTGGCCCGCAGCCTGATCTACATACGGGCGCACTGGTTGAGAATGCCGCCCCTGCTGCTCGCGCGCCACCTGGGCCGCAAGGCGTGGATGGGGTGGCGCGCCAGAACGGCGCCTGCCACCCCCTGACGACGCGGCGTGCACCGCGCCGCGGTCGGATCAGGCGGTAACGCCTGCGTCCTTCAGCAGTTGCTGGATTTCACCGCTCTGGTACATCTCACGCATGATGTCGGCGCCGCCCACAAACTCGCCCTTCACATAGAGCTGGGGGATGGTGGGCCAGTTGGAGAACTCCTTGATGCCCTGGCGAACGGCGTCGTCGGCGAGCACATTCACCGAGAAGAAGTCCTTCACGCCGCTGGCCTTCAGGATTTGCACCGCGGTGGCGGAGAAGCCACAGGCCGGGGCCTGCGGAACACCCTTCATGTACAGGGCAACCGGGTGGGTGGTGACCTGCTCGCGGATGACGTCCTTGATGTCCATGCTTATGACTCTCGAAAAAGTTGAGTAAAACAGTCGGAAAAGTCTAGCGCCTGCCCGGGGCAAGCGTCAATACGCGACAGGCGCGGTCAGTCACGCCCCAACCAACGCCCGCCGGTAACCCGCTCGATCCCTGCCAGATCCTTCCAGGAGGAAATGGCGGCGAAGCCGGCATCTGCAAGCAAACCGCGTACCGACATGGCCTGATCGTAGCCGTGCTCCAGGAAAAGCCAGCCGCCGGCCTCAAGATGCGCGGGGGCACCGGCCGCAATCTCGCTCAGATCATCCAGCCCGGCCGTGCCGGCAGCCAGCGCGGAACGCGGTTCGAATCTCAGATCGCCCTCTTCCAGATGAGCGTCGTCCGCCGCGATGTAGGGGGGGTTTGCGACAATTAGCTGAAAGCGCTCTTCCCCCAGCGCGTCGAACCAGTCGCTCTGCACGAAGGAAACGCTGGCGCCCAGCCGGGCCGCGTTTGCCATCGCCACCCATAAAGCCTCGCGAGAACGGTCCAGCGCGGTCACGTCCGCGGCATCCAGTTCGAGCGCCAGCGTGATGGCGAGGGCGCCACTGCCGGTGCCAAGGTCCAGGACCCGTACGCGCTGCTGCGCGGAAAAATGCGCCACCGCAAGCTCGACCAGCAGCTCGGTATCGGGGCGGGGGATCAGGACAGCGGGCGTCACGGCAAAACTGCGCCCGTAGAACTCGCGTTCGCCGATGAGGTAGGCGACCGGCTCGCCTTCCACCCGCCGCTCCACCAGGCGGGAGAAGTTCTCCCATTCCTCCGCACTCAAGCGTTGCTCCGGCCATGCGACGAGGCGGGACGCGGGGCATGCCAGCGCGTATCGCAGCAGAACGCGCGCATCGACCTGCTCGATCCGTTCGCGCGCCCAGCTCAAAGCGCCTGCGATATCCGGCGGCAGGCTCACAGCCCCTCCTCGGCGAGTGCCGCGAGCTGCTCGGCCTGATGCTCCAGCACGAGGGCCGCGAGCAGTTCGTCGAGTTCGCCCTGCATGACCGCGTCGAGCTTGTACAAGGTGAGGTTGATGCGGTGGTCGGTGACCCGCCCCTGGGGAAAGTTGTAGGTGCGGATACGCTCGGAACGGTCGCCACTGCCGATCAGGCTGCGCCGGGTGGCCGCCTCCGCACTCTGACGCGCGCGCAGCTGCGCATCGTTCAGTCGCGCAGCCAGCACCGCCATGGCCTGCGCCTTGTTGCGGTGCTGGGAGCGGTCGTCCTGGCACTCCACGACCAGACCGGTGGGGAGATGGGTGATGCGGACCGCGGAATCGGTCTTGTTGATGTGCTGTCCGCCCGCGCCCGAGGCCCGGAAAGTGTCGATGCGAAGGTCGGCGGGGTTGATTTCCACCGCTGCAAGCTCGTCCGCCTCGGGCATCACCGCCACGGTGCACGCCGAGGTGTGGATGCGTCCCTGCGTCTCGGTAACCGGAATACGCTGCACCCGATGCCCGCCGGATTCGAACTTGAGGCGCGAATAGGCGCCGGCGCCGACGATGCGGGCGATGACCTCCTTGTATCCGCCGAGGTCGGACGGATTGGACGACACGATCTCCACCCGCCAGCGCTGGCGTTCGGCGTAGCGCGAATACATGCGCAGCAGGTCGCCGGCGAACAACGCCGCCTCATCCCCGCCGGTACCGGCGCGAATTTCCAGGAAAAGGTTGCGCTCGTCGTTCGGGTCGCGGGGCAGCAAGGCGCGCTGCAGGTCGCCGTCGAGCGCGGCGATGCGGGCCTCGCCCGCTTCGAGTTCGCTGCGACCCAGTTCCTGCATCTCGGGGTCGTCGAGCAGTTCACGCGCCGTCGCGCAGTCCTGCTCCGCTTGTCGATACGCCCCGTACAGCGCGACGACGGGCTCAAGTTCGGCGCGCTCCCGCGACAAGTCGCGGAAGGCGTTCATGTCGCGCGTGGCGTCTTCGGACGAAAGCTCGCGATCCAGCTCCGCGAGGCGGCCGGCCAGATGCTCGAGTTTGTCCCGGATACTCTGTTTCATGAGAACAAGGTGCGCTGCAGGCGCGCACCGCCTTAGTCGTGGCGCGAAAGATTGAACAGTTGCTGCACCACCCGGCTGGCCTCGGCCTGCCCTTCCCCTTCGGCCTGGGTCAGGAAGCGGGTAGGACCGTGCATCAATTTGTTGGTGAGCCCGTGCGACAGCGCGTCGAGCACCGCCTGCGGGTCTTCGCCCTTCGCAAGCTGGCGAAGCGCGCGCTCGATCTCGCCCCGGCGCAGCGTTTCGGCGTGCTCGCGCAACGCGCGGATGGTCGGCACCGCGTCACGCGCGTGCAGCCAGTGCAGAAAGCCGTCGACGCGCTGGTCGATGATGCCCTCTGCCTCCACCACCGCCTGCTGGCGCGATTCGATACCCGCATCGACCACCTGCGCGAGGTCATCGACGGTGTAGAGAAACACGTCGTCCAGCTGCCCCACCTCGGGTTCGACGTCTCGCGGAACGGCAAGATCGACCATCACGATCGGCCGGTGGCGGCGGACCTTCACCGCCCGCTCGACCATACCCAGGCCCACGATGGGCAAGGGCGAGGCCGTACAGGAGACCACCACGTCAAAACGCGGCAGCGCATCGGCGATGGCGTCGAGCCGCATGGTTTGCGCACCGAGCCGCGCCGCCAGCGCCTCCGCGCGCGCTTCGGTGCGGTTCGCAACCGTCATCGAGCGCGGCCCCGCGCCGGCGAAGTGGGCCGCACACAATTCGATCATTTCGCCCGCGCCGATGAACAGCACGTGCTGATCCGAAACCCGCTCGAAAATACGTCCGGTAAGATGCACCGCGGCCGCCGCCATCGAGACGATGTTGGCGCCGATCGCGGTGGTGGAGCGCACCTCCTTCGCCACCGCGAACGTGTTCTGGAACAGCTTGTGCAGCAGCGTGCCGAGCGTGCCCGCCTCTTCGGCGCGCCGGGCAGCCTCTTTCACCTGCCCGAGTATCTGCGGTTCGCCCAGCACCATGGAGTCGAGCCCGCTCGCTACCCGGAACACATGGCGAACCGCGTCCCGCTGCGGATACGAATACAGGTAGGGCGACACCTGGGCGAGCGGCAGCTGATGAAATCCCGCCAGCCAGTCGGCCGCGCGCTGCGGTTGTTCGGCGGCGAAGTACAGCTCGGTGCGATTACAGGTGGAGAGGATGGCCGCTTCGCTCACGGTGCGCGAATCGGTGAGCGCCTGCAGGGCCTGATCAAGCCGGTCGGGCTGAAACGCCACCCGTTCGCGAATCGCGAGCGGGGCCGTATGGTGGTTCAGGCCGAGGGCGTAGAGTTGCATGCGAGGGGCGGGCTGGCGGGTTGGGCGCATTATAGCACCGCGGCCACCCCCCAAAAAAATCCGCCAAATCAGGGATTTCGGGATGCCGGGCGAGCCAAAAACAAAACAGGCCGACGCAAGGTCGGCCTGTTTCGAGTATCTGGTGGCCAGTCGCGGAATCGAACCACGGACACGCGGATTTTCAAGGCATAAATAGCCTTTATCCGCTGCGCAGCTACACGCAACAGGTCGTAAAATCAAGCACTTGGTCGCACTGGACCTCAGTCAAGCGCAGACGTTTTCCGTTGGCTCAGGCAGAAAAACAGCAGAAACCAGCGGTGGCGGGAGTATGCCACGACGCCCGAGCCCAATGCAAACCAAGAACGGCATAGAGCGCGCTAATGAGCACTCCCGGTTTGACATGGCCGTCTTTCCACCACGTGAGATACGTCGCTCGCGCTCGCCGCATGAAAAAGAGCCTCCAGGGAGGCTCTCGATCGATCATGCTCTTTCAGGCTGCTAGAAGCCGTCGCGCCGGCGGGCGTGCCAGGCGTGATTCGCTACCACGGGCTGTGACGGCGAGTCCGTCGCCTTCACCATCGGCGCACCTCAGACAAATCGATGATGTCCGAGCGCAAGGGTACGTCCGGAGACCGGACATCGCGCGACCATACCTTCACCTCCCGCATGCCCTTTTCCTTCTGTCGGGCACGGTAGGCCCGCTGGCGCTCCGCAGCCGATGCGTGCTTGGCCGGCCTACCCCGCCGCGCGGGAGAGGCCTCGTCTGAACGGCAGGGAGTTGGACTAGCGGTTTTCGTTGAGTCGTTCATTTTCGTTACTCCATTAGGGGGTGGAGTGAACGTATAGGCGGTGGGCCAGACGATGACGCCCATGCCGTCTAAAGACCAGCACCCAAGGCGCCCGTTGCCACCTACTCGCCGCTTGGCCGCAGGAGTAGCCGGTTTAGGGGGTCATCCCGCTGGGTTTCGTCACACCTTGACGCCTTAAAAGTCAGACCGTGATGAAATTCGACGCGCGTACTTTCGTCAGTCCGTGACGAAATACACCCAAGAACATTACATTCGCATAATCAAAAACTGGGATTTTCGTCACGCCGTCGTATCAGCCGAGACGTCGCGCGTCACCCGTGACGATAAGCAACCCCCAAAACTCCAAGACGTCGACTGCCGGACGTCAGCTCCGTCGCCCCCCCAAGACCGGGGCCGGTCACCGCACATTAAGCCTCCGCGAGCTTCGCCCCCGCGTCACTGCGGCCCCTCCTGTGCGTGAGGTCGTCACTTGAAGACTCACTCGCCCTGTCCTTACACCGTGGGTCAAGTCCAATGGCGCACTTGGCAGCGTTCATCCTCCAGTTTGTTCGCCTATACACCTGCGTCATCACTTACAGGTACGCATCATGGCTCACGCATGCACTTCAAACGACAGCACCGGCATTACTCCCACGCCATCACGCGACGCACAGCAACTCGCCAAGTTGCTCGACAAGGCCACCCTCTGCGAGCGCCTGAACATCTCGCCCAGGACGATCGAAAACATGGTGAAGGACGGCTCCTTCCCGCCCCCAGTGCGGGTCGGGAAGTACGTCTACTGGAGCGAGGCCGCCATTCACGCTTGGCAGCGCCGGCTTTTTGCAGCGCAAGAAGCCTGGACGGGGCATTGATCTCCTGCCGTTGAGCCTCGTGACCGCCATCCCTACCGGCAGCCTGAACTGATCGGACAACCGACGGTTGTCATGCCTCTTGCAAGAGCAAGAGGCTCGGCTCGTCGCCAAGCCTCAAGGAATGACCGTAGTCTGCTCGGAACCCATTTCCGCTGTGCCGCCTGCCCATCGCCCACTCCAACGCGGTGATGATAGCCTCGGATGCGTAGCCCCCCATCGGACCACTCAGCCCTCAGCCTCACTTTCTCTTTGCCGCCGGGCTCCTGACCTGCTCCCGACTTTTCGGCCCAGCTGAAACTTGAGAGGATGGCTTCCAGGAAGAAGAGGAAGTCATGCGCAAGAGCCGTTTTACAGAAGAACAGATGGTCACGATCCTGCGGGAGGCGGATCGCTCGCCGGTCGCGGAGGTTTCGAAGAAGCATGGCGTGAGCGAACAGACGATCTACACGTGGCGCAAGCGCTTCGGTGCGATGAGCGCAGATGAGGTCAAGCGGCTGCGCCAGCTGGAGGCTGAGAACGCCCGGCTCAAGAAGATGCTGGCTGAGCGCGACCTGGAGATCGACGTGATGAAGGAGATCGCGGCAAAAAATTGGTGAGCACCTGCGCCGGGCGTGCGCCCTGATGCGTGTGTCGCGCTCGGCGCTGGGCTATGTGTCGCGACTAGACGAGCGCGATCGCCCGTTGATCGGCGAGATGCGGCGATTGGCAGCCCAGTATCCGCGCTACGGCTACCGGCGCATTTGCATCTTCCCGCGCCGTGCCGGCTACCGACTGAGCATCGGTCGTACCTGGCGGCTGTGGAACAAGGCAGGTCTGCAGGTGCCGCGCAAACGCCCGCGTCACCGGGTGGCCAGTGCGCGTGATCAGGTACAGCGCGCATCGGAGGCGAACGGAATCTGGGCTTACGACTTCGTGTTCGACACCTGCGCCAACGGCCAGCAACTCAAGTGTCTGACGGTCATCGACGAGCACACCTGAGAGGCGCTGGCGATCGATGTCGCCGGCAGCATCCGCTCCGAGCGCGTCAGCAAAGCTCAGCCGCAAAGGGGGCGCTCAAATCCATCGACGGCTGCGGGAGGACGCTCCGGCGCTGTGATCGAGATAACGGCAACAGACGGTAGCCATGGCAGCTGTTCAGCATCTCCCCGCGGTAGCGCGAACGCTTGCCTTGGGCCTGAAGAGGGCTTGTACAAGCGATCGATCACATCCTTAAGTCGCCTTTTCACTCTGTCTTAGCGCCGACGGGGCGATGCCTTCAGCCTTCGGGCACCGCTGCTCAACTCCACGTAGCGCCACCCTGAAAAGCGTCGGAACGATACAACGCCAAGCATTATTGAAGAATCTGACAGCCTATGAAATTCGGACCGACTTCGGATTTTACTCAACCGACACAAAAATCCCACTGCCCATAGTCGACATCGATTTCGAAACTGCCCCCGTTCCATACCGCACACGCTGAAACGACCCTATTCCTATCGCCTTGGGTCCGGACCGCTACGGCCCAATCCTCAATGACATCTTCGATAAATACATGATCGCCAGCAGATATCCCTTTGGGCAACACGTAGGCGGCGAGGGGGAAAGGCCTGTCAGACCGGACAAAGAACCAATCACGGACAACCCCCCAGGTAGCCTCAGGGCCATCCTCAATCTCATCAGGCCAATTCATCCGATAGTCACATGACCACCAAAGACGACCCGTCTCCTTATGCCTCAGAACTCGATAGTGATTATCCCCGTCGACCAACGCGGCGCCAACGTTCATGAACATCAATTCGTGACCACATGCTATGGCCATTTGCATAGCAGAAAGGCTTCGAACAGAAGAAACGACGGGTAGCCCTAAGGAGTTTTCGGCCCGAAAACCTATCCTTTCTAGGAATACGACGTTTCGTGCTTTGCTCGTCGCGAAGATACAGAGTGTTTTATCCTCCTCAACTGCGACTCGCACCTCCTCGTCGGACCACGTATCGATACACCGTATGGTTTTCCGGCATGACTCGCAAAACCGGTCTCGGTTTAGAGGGTCAAGTGTTTTCAGTTGCTCGGGTCGTAGAGCAAGCGGACAGTCGACCGTTTTAATGAACTTCCCATCGCTCCCATACAACGCACCGGATGCCGCGTCGAAGATCATGACCTAAGAACCTTAAATCCGAAATTACCGAAAAAAACCAGACGAAGATTTCGCTCAAGGCACTAGTGCCTTCAAGAGAGCATCCCGTCCGTCCTGATAGAACTCAATGTCCAACTTCGTCGCCATGTCGTCTGACAGGTCGAACAACTGCCGCCGGCAGCTCACCGGCATGAGCAGGGACTTGGCACCCTTCTCGACGGCCATCTCGGAAATGGTCACCGCGTTGTGAATCGGTTCGATGGTTCCCCCGATGGTCACCTCACCGACCACAATCAACCCTCCACGGACCGACTTCCTCAGCAAGGCACTGGACAAAGCAATCAGACAGGCAACGCCGGTCTTTGCCCCACTCTTGGCTGCATCGAATCCTCGAAGCTGCACCGAGAACTCATGCGAACGCGGGTCACGGTCGCCCACCAACTGCGTTGCCCTGGTATAGAGGTTCTGCTCCGCACATCGCACGGATTCCTGAAACGCCGACGGCACAGGCTTGTTCAGCACGCGTACGCCGCTTCCAGGCCCTTCGGTTACCTCGAGCCGGAAGAGGCCCGGGTGCTCGTCCTCACCACCGGGGCTGAGCGTCCATATCTGGCCCGACTCCAGCGGTTCATCACCGATACCCTCCTGGCTGCGCAGCTCCGGAGTCGTCACGAACTTCTCCACCCCTTCCGCGCCCACGGTGTAGCTGAAGTGAGTGTTGCGGAATTCGGCCGCGCCGATGCGCTTTTGCTGCTCCTTTACCCGTCGACGTACTTCCAACGCCAGCCGCACCGCCCACTCAAGATCCTCATCGGGAACCGCTTCTTCCGTATCCGGATGCAGCAGCTTCAGTAAGCCGCTCACGGTTTTGTTGACCGCGTTGATGTCCCGGCCGGACAAGGCACCACCAAGGAACACCCTGCCCTGCATCGTCGACACCCGGCTCTGGTTGCGCAGTTGGGTAAAGCACTCGGACAAGAAATCGCTCACCAAGCCAAAGTGCTGGGTGAACAGCGCCGGATTCATCTTCGGCACGTCCCAACCGGGCAGGAAGCCGTGAATCCGGTCCATGAAGGCGGTGTCATCACGCATCTCGGGTGGCAGTGGGCCGAGCAGGTGGCCAATGCGCTGTTGATGCTCAACATCCACATCGAAGTTGCCTACCAGCACGATGGAGCCATCGGCTCGGATGCTCTCCCTGCCGCGCGAGAATTCGCCGGACTCCATGTAGCCTTTCATGATGTTCACGCCGTCCTTCTGGTCGAAAGACACGCCTGACACCTCATCGAAGCAGACCACGTCGTACTGGCAGACCAGGCCGCGCTGGCCGTTGGAGTTATTCACGAACATCCGGGCCACGGTCGCCTTACCACCGGAAATCAGGTGCGCGTAGGGCGACACCTGCTGGAATAGGTGCGACTTGCCGGTGCCACGCGGTCCGAGCTCCACCAGGTTGTAGTTCCGCTCGACGAAAGGAACCATGCGCAGCAGCAGCGCATCCTTCGCACGGTCGTTCAGCCCGTCGGGTTCGAAGCCAACGCTACGCAGCAGGAAGTCCCGCCACTCGGTCGTCGTTAGCTGCTTGCGCCCGTCGGCGAGAGTGGCCAGCACATCCCGCTTGGAGAGCTGAATCGCACGCAGGGCGTCGATGCCGAACGGCCGCCCGCCCTTCTCCTGGGCAATCGCTGCGTCGTAGCCGACTGTGATTTCGGCGTAGAAACCGCCGGTCAGCATCCGCTCGTGCTCCTTGATGAGCTCGGGCGAGATGCGCACGTCGTTCAGCCTCAGGCTGGGCAAGGACGCCACATAGGAGTCACTCTTGGCATCCAGGCGCGCAGTGATGATGTCGATGATTTTCACCGAGCCGGTCTCACGCGCCCGCGCCTTGAAGAGCTCTTCCTCCCCGGCCTTCACGGTACGCGACTGGAGCTGTCGCTGGACGATTTCCAGGCCCTCCTGAATCTCGGCCTCATCTGTCGTCGCGCAGTACCGGCCCAGCAGGAACTCGACCACATAGGTCGGCACCGGGAACTGGCGGCTAAAGGTTCGCACCAGGTCCTTGCGGACGATAAAGCCGTCGAAGGCAGAAGCCGCCTTGCGGTCGAGGTCATCGAGATTCATCGTGTTCTTCTTGCTCTGTACTTGTTCGTCTAGCGGGTGACTTACTCGCCGACAGTCGTATTCATCTTGGCCAGCAGCTTACCCTGGATGTCGAGCACCACCAGGACCGCCACGGCCCCCTCATTTGAGTCGTCCGCCACCGCCAGCGAAGCCTTCCCCTCAACCAGGTCCTTGACCGCCGCAGCGATGGACGAGTCCTCCGCTGCGGCCTTTGTTCGGATGTCTACCTTCAATCCGGGTAACGGCGGTGACACCTCGACGTTGCAGCGCAGTCCGCGCCAGGCGAGCTTAGAGATGGAAACGTCGGTCGCCGGCGCACCACCCTCCAGTTCGAGCGTCAGCTCGGGCACCAGGCATTCCTGCAAGCTCAGTCCGCCATGGGCGTACTCGGCGCCGGCTACAAAGCTCGCAATGCCCGGCGCGAAGGCAATCTGCACCTGCGGGCACCAATCCCAGCCAAAGGTCAGCGGCGTCGCCGTCGCACTGTCCTTCAACACCGCGCAGCGCCCCCAGCGGGTCTCAGCCTGCGATTTGGCCAGCTCCGCCTTCGGAATACCGCCGGGCACCAACAACCAGCCGTGGTCGGTCACGATGCGAAAACGCCTCCAGCCCGCATCGGCCAGGGCCTGCAGGCGTTCAACAAGCTCGGCCAGCTGGCCGTCGATATCGCGGGCCAGGCGCAGGCCATGCTCATGCCCGAAGTGGTCCAGGTCACCACACTCCACCCAGGCCTTGCCTGTTGGGTCGCCGACCTCGCTACCACACAGGGGCTCGTACCCCTCGTCTGCCAGCAGCTTGCGGAAGTTGTAGGTGTTCAGCGGCTTCATGGTCGCGGCCACGTTGGGCTCGAAATCCGCATCGTCCGCCTTACCTGCAATCAGATTCGCAACCGGGGACACCCAGGCCTTGCCCGATGCGGTGACCGAGGGCAGCGAAGTCCAGCCCGAGTTCAGCGTAACCTGCCCCAGAGCCCCCAAACGACTCGCCAGCATCTGTGCGACGTCGAAGCGCAAACCGTCAACAAACACCACGCAGGTGCCTGCGGGGTCACTCACTTTCGAGACGCCGTCCGGATTGACCCCACCGGACTCGGCCACTGCCTTCTGGAATGCGACACTCGACGCTTCCAACCAAGGCAGATATACCCCGCGCAGTGCGGCCGTTACAGCATCTTGGTCCACCTTGGTATGCGCTTGAGCCAGAGCCCGCAGCGCTTCAGCATCGACCCGCCAAGCCTCTTCTCGGTAGCGCTCCACCAGCACCTCCAGCGAATTTCCGAACGCAGCCGCCTGGGTGTGTTGCGCTACGAACGCGAGATGCCCGAGCGCTCGAGCGAGCGGCGCCTTCCCCATCTGAGCCCAAAGCCATGAACGGCGCTCGCCGTGCTGCTTCTCGGCATCCAGAATCGCAGCGCGCGCCTGAACCGCCGTCATCGCACTCAATGCATTGAGCCGGTAGCGCAGGTCAGACTCACCTTCGTCGTTCGCCTTGGGGTAGGCCGAGGTGTCGACGAACAGGTCGCCCATGCTGTACTGAACTCTCGAGAGCAGCTCGACGACCGCTGGGAAGCTCGAATAGGCGTCCTTGTACAACTCCCAGACCGCACCCCACGAGCCGGCCCTGGCTGCCAGCTTCTCTGCCGCGGTCAGCTCGCCATCCTTGGCTGGGTCGAAGCCGAAGTCCTTGCGGCAACGGCTGACGAACACCTCCCAGCGTCCCCCCTGCCAGGCACACTCGGTGGCCTTGGCGTCGTTCATCCACACAAGGATGTCCCGCGTAGGATTCGGTGCCAACAAGCTGTCCAACCAGGCCGCATCAATCAAGCGACCTCGCAGTTCCTCGACCGCCTTGCCCATAAGCTCGCCGGACGACAAGGCACGTAACAAAGCCTTCTGTGTCGCTTGGTCTTGAGCGACGTCCAATCCCAAACCACCGTTCTTCGACGTCAGGAATGCGTTGAGCGTCCAGTCCTTGGCATTGACCTGGGTCCAGAACACGCCGCGATACTGCAACTCCGCGAGAGGTTGGAGGTGGCGTGGGCAGGACTCAATAGCACGGAGGTCGGCACGGGAGACGCCCGGCAGGTACACCACCGGAACGCCATCCAGCGCCACACCATCGAGCTTTCCGGCCAAAGCACATTTCAGCCAGATGGCCGGCCCCCTTCTTTCATCCGACTGGAAATCTCCTAAGGTCACGACACTCAACCCAAGTTGCCGAAGGCTAGGGATAACTGCGGACCATTGTCGCTCGGCGTCAGTCCACAACACGGCGGCCGGCGGGGACATGAGCGAGCGATTGACCTTCGAAGCCGAACAAAGCGCATCGAAAAGCAGGTTCAGGAGTCTCATACTCTCAGCTCAGGAAAGCGTCTTTCCGGCCACTCCCACAGAGCAGTCAGAGTAGTGCAAGAAACCACAATTCTCGGCCATCCCACTTGACGGCCTCGCCCTTGTAATTTGCTTCTTGGATGAATGCTTTCCGACGTAATGGCTGCCCGCGGCCCTATCCAATATGAGGCGATGAATCAGGCGGAGGTGGCTTGTTGTTCGAGTCAGGACACCTACTGAAGCACTTACCCCGGGACACCCCTCGACCGGCACATGCAGCATCACGACGCCAAAACTACAGGGATAAAGCAACAATTCCAGCATCCCCGCCCAAGGGGCACTAGCAACCCCGCCTGGCCTCAGTAAGTGAAGCTCAGACACCCCGGTATTTGAGTATCGATTTCTGACGCTCTGTTCCTGTCCTTCTTCAGCAAAATCGAAGACATAAAGCGCATCTGCGCCCCCACCCTTTAGCGACTTCTTAATCTGCTCAACGGTACGCTTGAAATCCTCACCACGCCCCCAAAAATTATACTCGGGAGCCATCCATGCGACTGAGCTTAAATGCTTCTGCGTACCTTTAACTCCAGCACGCGCGTGGCGCAGAGCTGAATTAATAACATTCTCATTCCTTTCAAGATACAACCCACCAAATAGCGGCTGCAGGCCTTGTGGTGCAGCCAAGCCACTCCCAATATCTTTAGCGTACCTCACAAAGTCGAAGTAACTACCAGCGAGATACTGCCTGAGGAAATCAAGCCTAAAGAGGTCAATAAACTCCTCAAATTCACTCCCACTGCTTCCAACACCATATTTTTCAAATTCGTCGACAACTCGCTCTTGAAAAGCCAGCAGAAGCTCAGGTTTAGCACCGCGTTCGAACTCGGTAGGGAGTGCTATTGCCAAGTGTCCAGCCTCATCGAGAGCCAAGCTCAAGGTCAGAGGGACGAATCCGGTTCTCCTCGCTTCAACACTCTCGATGGAGTGAACTCCGTAAGAGCGCTCTCTTACCTCTCCACGCCCCCGCGCTGCTTCTCGCTCGATTTCCACAAAGCTTTCTCTGTACGCCTTTCTTGCGCGCGACAAGCTATTTCCCACAATTTCCTCGGGCGGGTTTAACTTAATCCAGTTATCCGATGCGAAAGCGAAATCAGCACGTCCGAGTGAAGTAAATTCAAGCAAATCAAAAGGAACGACATCGTTGCGCTTTTTCAATTTTGCAACCCATGGGTAATCGTCAGGTGAAGCCTCGAATCGAGCAACCATCTGCTCACTAAGCGACAGCGTATCGTCAATAAGTCGGATATATCCTTGCCGGTCCAGAGACTCGATGACCGCCAGTGCTTCAGCCTCCGAAAAACCGAAATATGCACGAAACCCGGAAAAAGAGACCCTTCCGCAAGTGTGCAGCAACCGCAGTACAAACTCGGTCACAGCAGGAAGGCGCTCTTCGGTCGATATGAACGCAGCAATCTTGAAGGACTGCGCCGGCAGGGCAAACGTAACCCTATTGAACTCAAACAAATGCCCGCTCATCCGTAAAACTCCTGCGCACGAACCATCGCTGCACGTTTCTCCTGTGCCATAGCCTCCACCTTGCGGAGAACCTTCCCAAGGGGAAGCTCCTGGTTTCGCCCTCGCCACATCGAGCTCGCACCAACGACTATCAATCGCTCCATAGCACGCGACATCGCAACGTTGATACGGTTAGGGCTTTGCAGGAAGCCAGGTCGCTGATGAGGATTGTTCCTGACTGTGGTCAGTATGACAATTTTATTTTCCTTTCCTTGATAGCTATCGACGGTATCGACTTTAATTAGCTTCTTCAGGTCCGGAGAAATCCACCGTGCCTCATTCTTCTTACGATTTAGAAGCTCACGTTGTTTAGAGTACATGCAGATGATGCCAATGATGGGTTCGCCGGCATGAAGCCCGTTACGCAACTCCGAAACCAACTCTTTGGTTTGCATCATGGACTTCAGGACCTGCATCACCACCTCAACTTCCGCCTCGTTCCAGTACGCCATCCCGTCAGGCGAACATTGTTCAAGAGCAACCTTCCCGAGCAAGCTTGTATCAATCCACGAAACCTCATACTGAAGTTGGCGAGGCAGCAATCTCGCCTCCAGCGTTGTCGGGCCACGTCCTGTTGCTAACAGCCCTCCGTAGAAGACCTCTGAGACAAGCTCCCCAATCGATGGCGCCATCCGATACTGAAGTCGCAGTGACGCCCCAACGTTCTGCCCGTAATTGGAGTCAAACACTCGCTCAAAGTCACTTACAAACGCCACTTGCTCACGCTCGAGACCCAGCTTCCTCTTGACCACATCGCGCACCTCCTGCGTGAAAGTCGGGGGAAGTTGCTTATGGTCACCCACTAAAAGAATGCGCCGTCCCGTCTGTAGCGCAACAGCCAACTCACTCGGTGCTGCTCGCCCAGCCTCATCGATAATGACCCAGTCGTACATGTTCTGTACTACGCCCGCTGCACGGCGGCCAATGCCGACCAAGGTTCCAGCAACCACGGTGCGAGACTTGGCCAGGAACTCGACGAAGTTAGCAGAGGGCTCCCCAAGGGTTTTCAGCCAGTCGTCCGAGAGTTTCAGTAATGCACGCAGCTGACTCAACGCAAGCGGTGACTGGACATCGTGGACCT
Source organism: Azoarcus olearius (assembly GCF_001682385.1). Taxonomy (NCBI): domain Bacteria; kingdom Pseudomonadati; phylum Pseudomonadota; class Betaproteobacteria; order Rhodocyclales; family Zoogloeaceae; genus Azoarcus; species Azoarcus olearius. The sequence continues at coordinate 1,124,137 of NZ_CP016210.1, read as the reverse complement.
TCGCAAGCACATCAAACAAATGGTCGAGGACAGCCGCAAATGGCAATTCTGGAGCGTCATATTGATAATCACGAGCGCAGATTTCTCTGAAGGTTTGGATGAGACTTCGGAGGCGCACCGCCGGCTTGGACGGGTCATCCTCCTCCTCTCTACCGTCCTCGCCCTTTCCCTGGTCACTTGCAAGACTCAGTTCAAGCACCGCAATCTGGTCAGCTAAGCGCCCAAGACTCACGTGCAACTTCACAGCGGCCGCTGCAAAATCCTCTGGAAGACCCACCTCAGTTGCCAAGCGGACTACACGCTCCTTGTACTCGGCTTTGAAGCGCTCTCGATATACCTGTTCAATCGCCGAGGAATGCAGGTGGCGAATCGGGTCCGAAACCACTGACTCGTGACCAAGCCGCACCGCGTCAAATGCAATGCCCTTCCCATCGAACAGCTCAAGGGCTTTCTCAAGCGCATTGTTAACCGCCTCGTGGGCTTGGCTAACGACTAGTACCCTGCGCGCGCCCTCACGTGTGACCAAGTGGTGCAGCAGCGATGCGATGAACCAAGTCTTGCCCGTACCTGGCGGCCCTTGGAGAAGACTTATCGGACCATACTGCAGCGCCTTCTGAAAAGCCTCTCGTTGGCTGTCGTTAAGCGGCTTTGGACCCTGTGCATAGCCCGCCAAAACCGACTCAGAAAGCGACCCGTAATTGACTGGACTAGGTTGCTTCCCAGCTGTATCAAAATAGTCGATAAGGTCCGGGATGACGGATTTACCCTCCAATATCCGTTCAACGGCCGCAGCGCGCCGATTAAGCGACGCGCTCTCCATGTTGCTACGCAACCTGAACGCATCCCCTTGCCTCGGTGGCTTACCTACCCACCTCTCAATGGCCAACTCAACCTTTTCGCCCAGCTGGGTGTCACGTAGCTCGAGGTCACCGCAACGACGCCACGTCCCGTCCGGCATCTGACGCTCAACCCATGTTCTATCGTCATCGTCTGGGTCGAAACCGCCCCCCTCCAGGACACATGGCACGAGCATCTGATGCTCTCGCTGAGGGTTTCGGCCGATGTCACCTGTCACTATCGCCAGAGGCAACGACTCTTCCTCCGCCTCTAGGAGGCATCGCCACAACTCCCTCGCATCAACAAGAGAGTTGGAACTTTCGTCGCCGACCTCGCGCCTATCACGCGCCGTATCACCAAGCGCTACTTCCTCATGGCGATGAGTTCCTTCCTCCTCCATCGAATCAGCAGCGGCCTCACCGATTTCTTCCAAGAAGGTCTCATGCCATAGCGATAGAGACGGAGCTAATTCAGACGCTTCATTCTGGGCACCATCGCACAAAATCACCCGTAGAGGCAGCCGACCAAAGCACTTTTCCTGAGCTCGAATGAACTGAGTTAAGTCAACCCGCTTAACGCGAAGCCACGTCACCGATTTTTCGGTTGTCGACCAAGCCAAAGTAAGTTGTGCGCTGGCCCCGACCAAGTGCATCAGGTAAAGGTCGTCTGACTTATGTGACTTCTCCATTGAGAGATAGAAGTTCCCATTATCAGAAACCATCTCACCGGGCTCGATACCGCTCTGCCGTATGTTTCTTACCGTAATACGGAAAGGCTCAAACTCCCCAACGTCCGTTTCTTGTCCTTTGCCATCAAGCGCGCTTTGAAGTGGCTCCAGAGCGGAAGCACTGCGGTCCTGTATGAGGCGCTCAACCTCCTCTCGAACACGCTCGAGTCCTAACTGTTCAACTCCTGCTGCAGCGTCAAACAGCAACTCCTTAATAACAAGCGCCAGGCTATAACGGTCTCGAGCCATCGGCGACATCGTCTTGTAGTCGCCAGGCAGATATGCCGTGCTGTAGGCATCAGCACCACCACGTCTAAAATCAAGAACATCGACATACACTGGAGCTCCGGCCTGCTCGACGACGATATTATCTGGCTTGATGTCTCCATGAGACCAATCAAAGTCATGCATACGAGCTAGCGTATTCACCAACCCCTTGGCTATGATGAGCCGAGCTTCAACACTTTGAGGCTCAGCCATCCACTCTCTAAGGGTCTGCCCCTCAACCCATTGCTGGACAACTAACAGGCTTCTTCGACTCAATCCATAGTCATGGATACGCGGCAGACCAACCAAATTTGCCGCTTTCAAGTTACGAGCGCGCTCAAGGAATGAAAGAAGCCGAATTGCCACATCAGGCTTTTTTAGGTCTGGCTCTACCCCATGCCACTCCTTGACCAGCACCGGTTGCCCTTCATAGGCGCTCCTATAGGACAGCAAGTCATCATCATCGGTGAGCGGGTCAGACTCTTCTGGGTAGTCACGAACTCGAGTCTTTGCGCGATGCGACTCGAACGCATTTAGGTCAATGACCTGTTCATTCTCATTACTAGACGCAAGGTTTGTCGCCTCGAGCATTTCCCTGGCGTTAGCGAAACGCTCGCGGGGTTCGATACTTAACGCTTTCGCTAGAACTGAATCATAGACCCCTTCGTACTGGTCATCGGCGCGTTTCGCCCAAGCAAAAACCCCGTTGGCCTTAGGCGGCCTCTCACCGAACAAAATCAGATGTGCAAGCACCCCCAGCATGTATACGTCACGCTGATAGGGCGAGCACTCCTGAGATAGCCCTACATCCTCGGGCAAATTCGACCGCTCAACCTTCACTCTGTCTCGGAATTCAGCGACGGTGGCCATTGCCGGGTAATACGCCGCAGGAAGACCCGAGATAATGACTTTGGCAGGCCGGTCGACCCATAGGCAATGCGCCCCAACATCACGGTGGGCGACATTGAGGTCATGCAGGTCTGAAAAACGCTGCAACATCGCCTTTACCAGAACCACTCGCTCCGCCCCTGACATCTTTGGCAACGCAGCATTTACAAACTCGCTAAGACGCGTAACTTTCGGTGGAAGCGCATACAACTCCGCGAAGTCTTGCGTTACATCGCTCTCAGACTTCCTGGCAACCGGCCGGAGAAGACTCAGCGACAACTCGCCATTTCTTGGCTCAACATACTCATAGATTCGCTGCTCACGCAGCCCAATAAATCCGCGCTCGCCCTCGCCGATAAGCTCTGCCCCAAGGGCGCCAAAGTCCCACTGACGAAGCAGCGCAAGCTTGTCAGGGTCCTGTTTCTCCTTCGCACGAAATTCTGCATACAGATTGGTAGGATGCTGCCAAAGTGGCTGTGCCTCGGGCTTGTATCCGTGCAACACAAAGCCTTGGGGGCGTCCTCTCGGACCCTCAAAAAACAAGTCGTAGGCTGGCTTGAACGCAAGTGGGTTAAAGCGCTCTTTCCCTCGAATGTACTTGCGGTAAATGCTCTCGTGCGTCCAGGTTAGCAGCTGGCTCAGACGCAGCACGGAGGCCGCCTCATTGTCATCGATGTCCAGCTCTTCAATCGCATCACCCATGACAACGAACGAATAGATGAATGGAGTTTTTCCGGGCCCCACTTTCTTCTGTAATGCGCTCGCAAGTCGTTTGCCTTTAAGGTTCACAAGCGGCACTGGAGACCGACCCTTAGGCTCACCATCAACGTACCAATTACCCGCTCTTGACTCGAGACGCTTACCACGCCAGTTCTTTAGCTCAACCACGATAATGTTGGTGTGGGTAACCAGGACGAGGTCAAAATCGTCATCACCGGCGCCAGGTCCACCTCGGTTTAGCTTGAATGAGGCATAGCCAACCCACGTCTTGGTGAACGGTGCGTTGTCAAAGGCTTGCTGAATGCTCTTATGTGCCTCAATTTCAGAAGCTGGTACGCCCGCTTTCTCGATGAGCCGAATTTCCATCCTACCTTTCCTTTTTTCTTCTCTTATTTCTCAGTCGAAAACGGCGCGTACGGTGATGCCGCAGCCGGCTAGCCCGCTCGTTCGACTGCCGTGGTGGCAGCCACATAAACCCGACGCCTAGCGTCATCAACTGGAGTCTTCGCCGACTGCCATAGGACGTCTGCGCGTTCCACGCCGCCTAGGTCGCAGTAGCCCGTGCCGCCCGCTTCTGCGCCAGCGTCAGATGATGGTCATTGATGCGGTCGCCATTGAACTTGTGGAACCACGGCGCACTTTCCACGTCCTTGCCGCGGTCCTTGTCCCAGGCGATGTTGAGCTTGGGCTTCTTGTTGTGGCGCAGTACGCCGGCCGTCATCCATGGGCGGATGTTGAGGCGCACGCCGTCGTTGAGGTCGGGGTTCCAGCCGATGGGCTGTTCGGCGAGCGGCTTCCAGCGCACGAAGATGTCGTAGGGCGCTTCGCCTTCGAGGATGGCTTCGAGCTTTTTCTTCAGCGCCTGCGCGGCGGCGAGGCGTTGCGGGGCACCGTCGAGGCCGCTGGCCACGCCCGCTTCCTGGATGCGAAGCCAGTCGCCCAGGTAGGTGTGGATGAGGCGTTCCAGGTTGCGGGCGTCGAGCTTGTGATAATTGACCAGCGCGCCGAAGCCGTCCTTGAGGCCGTCCCACACATGCCAGATGAAGGGGCGGTGTTGGAAGCGCTTGGCGTGCTGTTCAAAAAACTTCTCGCGCAGCCACACTTCCAGACTCTTGCCGGCGCAGTCGGCATCAAGCAGCAGGCGGTCGAGGGTGGAGGCTTTCCAGCTGCCGGGGGTGACGGTTTCCCAGGCGTCGATGAGCAGTGCCAGCAGGCGTTCATGGGCGGGCTTTTCACCGCGCACGGCGGGCAGGCAGACGATGCCGTCATCGTCGGCGTGGGCGGCGAGCTTGTCGGTGTGCGCAATCCACTGGCGGGCTTCATCGGCGAGTTCCATGTCCGCGTCGGTCTCGGCCGGCCAGCGGTAGCCGAGCAGGCGGGCGACAGCGACTTGCAGCGGGTCGGTAGCGGGCTGCGGGTGGCCATGAAATGTCCATTCGCTAGCTTGGTGATTCGGAACTGTCGCAACGTCCCACCATCTGCCTTCTTGAGCCACTGCTTGCCATTTGGACTTGTCGAAACCAACCTTTATCATGGATGCGATTGCCACATCCTTCTTTTCATCAATCTTCTTTAGTTCGCGCAGGTATTCGTCAGAGCGGCAAAAAGCGAGAAGCGCTGATGAGAGAGCACCATTAAACGGCGATATTACAGCGCAATTGGCGTCAAATAAGCGTCCCAGATAGGGGCGAGCTTGAATAACACCCATCTTGGAAACCAAAACACCCGGCCGCCGCCACGCACCTTTGCCACGAAGCCGAAAGCCACTTAGTTTGTCGAGATGAAATTCTTCCCAATCTCGGCAAATGAAGCTCGCTCCATTGTCCGAATCAAATTCAGGGGCGGACTGCATAAAATGCCATCCACTTGAGTCTCGCGTCACCACCTCCCAGAAGCCAAAGCGGACGTAGGCTGTATCGCCGGGAGAAATGCCTGGATTGATTGAGCCAAGCGACTCGATAGTTGGATGGTCGCTATTCGGGCTTTCGAGTAGGACGCGACTATCCGCATTTCCCAGCTGTGCTCGCTGAGTCAGACCAATTAGTTGCCCCTCGGCCAGAACTCTGGCCTTCAATGCGGGCGTTTCCGAGCTGCTCGCCTCAATGGCCAAAAATTCTTGCTCCTGGAGCTGCCGCTCTTCGCGTATTGATAAAAGAGCGACCTTTACAACTTCGCCAGAAATGGTCTCAAAGGCCTTGGGACCAAGCTTGGCCAGCATGAGCCAAGTGTGTTCAAGCAGCAGCTTCCTTCGATGGTCTTCATACTTTGCAAGGAATAACCAGTTTACTGGTAGGACGCATTGAACTACTCCAAACTTTGCACACGTTAGCTCGAGACATCTTTCAAGAAATACATTTGCCAAGTCTTGTACCGCGTCCGCATAGTGCATGTCGCAGAACGCCTTAATGTCCGCCGACTGGTTGATACGTGCTAGGTACGGCACGTTGGTCACCACCAGGTGGTAACGCGCATCCAGCAGCCGCGCCGCATCGAGCAGGCCGCGGGCGGTCAGGGCGTGGTCCCAGGCTTCGTCCTGCACCTCGTTGCCCTCGCCCCACAGCGTGGCCGGGCGCTCGGTGGACAGCGCCCGCTCCAGCAGCGCGCGCAGGGTGGCGAAGCTGGGGGTGGCGAGGTCGCTCTTCAGGCTGCGCGCCGGGTCGAGCAGGCTGCCCAGCAGCGGCGCCTGCGAGAAGCTGTCGTGCAGCAGGCGCAGCTCCTGGCGCAGGTAGGCGGCGTTGGGCACTTCGTCGGGGACCAGCGCCATCCAGTCCGCCGCCCGTGCGGCCACCTTCAGCCCGCAGCAGGCGATGTTGGGCGCGGGCATGTCCGCGCGCACGCCCAGCGGCTGGCCGGTTTCGTCCGGGAAGCGCCAGGCGGCGAGCGCCAGCGCGAACACCGCAATTTCCACGCAGCGCGGGTCCAGCTCCAGGCCATGCAGGTTGTCGCGCAGCACCGCATCCACCGCCTCGCGGGCGGAGAGGTGTTCCGCCACGATGCGCATCGGCACCAGCATCAGGAAAGCCGCCACCAAAAAATGCCCCGAGCCGCAGCAGGGGTCGAGCAGCTTGAAGTCGGCTAGGGTATCGGGCCAGCCCTCGAAGCGACCCGCCGCCGGCGTGCCATCCTCCAGCCTGCGCAGATAGGTGAGCGGCACCGGGCACGGCGTGGCCGGGTGGCGGGTGAGCCACCAGGCGCCGAGCGAGTTGTGGAGCAGGAAGTCCACCATGTAGGGCTCGGTGAACAGCTGGGTGACGGCGGGCAGCTCGTCCGCGCCAATCTTCACTTCGGAGGCGTTGACCTCGTCCTTGCGCCGCGCCTGCCAGAACTGATACACCCAGCCCAGGCTGTCGCTGGCCTGGAAGACCTCGGGCGGTAGCGCGGCGAGCAGGCGTTCCAGCTCGCGCTGATGCTCGGGCGCGAACACCAGCTCGAACACCGGATGCTGCGGCTTGAAGACCTGCGGCAGCATGCGCGCGGCGAGCTTGCCAGCCAGTTCCCACTCGCTGCGCGCGCCCATCGCCATCTCGGGGTGGTGGTCGACCATCTCGCGGCAGTCCTGCAGCGACACTGCCGCACCCGGCTCCCACAACAGCAGGCCGTTTTCGGCGAGGAAGCGGGCGAACAACATGCGGTGCCAGTGCTCGTAGGCCACCTCCCACACCAGCCGGCGCAGTTCCTGGGTGTCGTCGCCGTGCTTGGCATCGCCCAGGCTGCGGCCGTGGGCGCGCAGGCGGCGGCGCAAGGCGCGCTGGGCGTCGTTCAGGTAGTCCGGCAGCCTGCCTTCGCCCACCGCGAGCTGCTGCAGGGCGGCACGGGCGGCGGTCTCGGCGATGTCGCGGGCGGATTTGACGGTGTTTTCGAGCTGGGTGCGGAGGGGTTTTGCGAGAGCTGACATGGCTATCCAAGAAAAGCGACCGCAAAGGCCTTGCGGTGAAACTGCTGACACAGGTCCCAAAAATCACGGAAATGGTTATGCGTTATCACCTCAAGGAGACCGGACGAAGCCCCCTCCCGCGTAATGACATGGACCAGCTTCTCACCACTGATGACATCAACCTCCACCGGGTCGGAATGAAAAGTAGCGAGCCCCGGTTTGCTTGAGTTCAAGGGAGCGCTCCCAGGCGAAACCTTGACGTAATGGTTTCCGTCTTGTCGGAGACTACCTTTGGCAGTGGTTGGAGCACCCAACCAAGGAATGTCCGCGACATCGCACAGCCACGTATTGGCCAATACATTCGTGTGCGCAGACAGTTCGGCAGGAGTCCCAATCACGGGGAATGCATAGAAGATGCAGCCCTTCGGTATCGTTCCTCCGCCTTGCACGGTGAGCTTGCGAAGATTCTCTAGCTGTTCGTGAGGAGCTTTGAACTGGCGCTCACCCGATTTGAGCAGATGCGTAGAAGCCTTCATCTGTACGATGAAAAGCCCCTTGCCAACCCGGGTTGCGATGTCAAAGCCCTGCTCTGCCTCTTGCTTCTGAGTAAGGCCGAACCACAGGAGCCTCCCTCCACATTCATGATTCAGCTGGCTTGCGAAATTAATCTCCAGAGTCTTCTCGGAAAGCTTCGCCTTGCCCCACGGCATGACTGTCATAGCGCGATAGGCCCCTGCTCAATCTTCTCAAGTAGAAGTCTCTCAACCTCAAATAGCCAAGCTCTCACCTCATTCGCATCGTTCAACGTTCGCTGTGGCAGCTTCACCTGGACGACATTCGGCTTGAGGAGCTTGGCGGCATCCATCCGCACCGCAGCGAAGCGGGTGGTCAGGGCCTGAGTGCGCTCTATCCAGCGCTGCAGGTCGCACTCATCCAGCGCATCCGAGAGCTTCTCTGCGGTGGAGAGGTCAAGACTGGCGGGCGAATCGATGTGGTGAGCGCGTATCAGCTCGGCGTGCTTCTCGCCGTCGAGCTTTTGCCAGTTACTGTCGGCTTCAAGCTGCGCCATCTGTGCCTCAAACTCATCGCTGTAGCCGTCGAGCTTGGCGGTAAGGGCCTTACGCAGGGTTTCGGTGGTGCGCTCCAGTACCGGTCGGACCGGGTCTGGCTCGGCCAGCAGGCTGCGCTGCGCGGAGATGGCTGCGACCTCGGCCTTCAGCTCGGCATAGGGGCTGAGCGACTTGGCGTGGTCCAGGAGGGCAGTGAGCTGGTTCCAGAGCTGCTGGCGCTTCTGAATGAGCTGAGCGGTTTGCTCCCACTGTTTTGCCAAGGTAGTGAGTTCATCGGCCTTGGAAACGAACTCCAGCAAAAGACCATTGCCACTCGCCTGTTCGAGAGCGGTGATGGCTGCAGGGCTGGGCGGTTCGGGCTGCGGTGCGAGGCCGCCGGCTGCCGCGGCCAGGGACTTGAGCTTGGTAATGAAAGCGGGCGCCTTGGCCAGTTCCTCGCCCGGTTGGCAGCCGATGCCCAGATTCTGGAACAGCGTGCGAATCTTGATTTTCTGGATGGGGGTGATGTTGACGGATTCCGGCTCAAAAAAGGCCTGGGTGAGCTTGCTGCGCTCCAGCGATTTGGCGTCGACCGCCTTGTGCGCGAGGTCGCGTGCCTTGAGTTCGCCGGTGGCGAGCAGGATGTAGAGCGCGCCGTCGATTGTGTCGCGCGGCCAGCCGTACGGGGGCGATTCGAAATTCTCGCGGATGTCGGCGCCTTTCTTACCCGCTCCCAGGAAGCCGAGAATCTTCTGGCACACCGGGTGGGACTTGGGCTCCTGCAGATGGTTGATGGCGCGCATGGCTTCGGCGTTGCCCTTGCGGGCCTCGTCCAGCACCTTGTCCCAACCCTTCTGGTCAGCGATGTCGAACTCGCGATACAGACGGATGACTGAGGACTTAACTGCAGCATTGAGGCGCTCGGCCAGGTCGTTACCTTGGGTGACCTCCTGACCGCCGGCCTGAAACACGCGAACGCCCGCAAACAAGGTGTTGAGCAGGGTCTCGATTTCCTTCTCGGCATTGCGCTGACGGCTTTCCATCGACCGCTGCGCGTTACGGCCTTCCTCGGTGTTGGGCGTGCCCTTGCGGCTGAGCGTGGCCTTGGCGGCTTCCAGGGTAACGATGGCGTTGGCAAGGTCGGTCTTGCTCTGCGCTGGCATGTAGGCGAAGAGCGTCGGGTTCTCCGCGCTTTTCATGCGCGCTTCGGCGATGACGGATTTCTGGTCGGTCTGCCACTCATCCTGAATCCAGAGGTAAAGCGCCTTGTCGTGGTCTTTCGGCAAGGCTTCGTCGAAGCAGGCCGAGAGCGTGCGCACCTCGGGCGCCGAGCCCTGGACCGCGCGCACCTTGCTCAACACGGCACGGAAGCGCGCCTTGAAGAACTCCGCACGCTTGACCTCAACGTTCTGTGGCGAAGCCTTGAGCTGGGACTCCTGGGAGCGAAACTCATCGTACCAGGCGCTCGATTCGCGGGTCTGCAGGTGGTACTCGGCGCCATTGGGGCCATCGAGCGCCATTACCAGGTGGTCTTTCTCCTGAAGCTCATCGAGCAGAGCAGGAATGGTTCGGCGCAGCTCTGTCGAACCACCCTTCAGGTCGGTGACCAGCAAATCGGCCAGCACGTCCTCAGTCGGCTTTAGGCCGATGGTGAGCGCCTTCTCCGCGGGGAGCTTGTTGATGAGATAGATGAGCTTGAGCAGCCGAGCCTTGAGCTGGGACGAGGCGTCACCGGCAGCGAACTTCTGCACGCCCTCGAAGATTTCCCGGGACAACTGGGCGGTGGAGACCAGGTTGGCGGCAATCTGGTCGTACAGGAAATCGCCCGAGACCACGTGACCTAGAGGCCGCTCAGCAGTTTCCAGGGCGGCTTCATGCACCACGCGGAGCTGGCTGCGAAGCTGGGCGACGGTGCCGGTGGCGTCGATGGTGCGCAGGATGTTTTCCCAGAAACGGCGACGCACAGGCAGGATGGGGTAGTCGGCGGTGATGACCGCTTCGTCGTCGGTGACGTGTTCGAGCTTGGTGCCGCGCAGGTGTCGGGAGATTTCACCCAGGTTGTCGCGCCAAACGCGGTCAATTTCGGGCTGGGCGGTCGACTTCTTGGCGAGGATGATTTTGCGGGTGACGTTCTCGACGTCCCAGTCGCCCAGCGTGACCTGCACCGGGAAGCGGCCCATCAGGCGCTGCAGGTTGGGCATTCCGGAAAGGGCCGATTGGCCGGTGCCGACGAACAACAACTGGCCGTTGAAGTGCTTGGAAAGCGACTCGGTCACCTCCTGCACCTTGTAGGCCTTCTCGGCGTCGGAACCGATGTACTGTTGTACCTCGTCAAGTACAACCAGCGTTAGCGGGAACTTGCCACCTTCCGACAGAGCGCCCTGGATGGCAGCGACCATCTCGTCGTTGGTAACGTCCGTGACCTGTGGGAACTGGGCCTTGATGAGCTGTCGCAGCGCCGATTCGCTCTCGGCCATCTTCGGGCTGGCCTGCAGCAGGGCTTTCGACAGGTGATTGGAGACGTAGAGGTGCGGGAGCTCCTGCGTGAAGCTGCGGCCCGCCGCCTCCAGGTTGGACTGCACCGCATCGAGCAGCCCCTCGTGCTTGAGCCACATCACGAAGCGTGCCTGTGCGAACTGCTCGGGCAAGCCCTTCGACTTAAAGATGATGCCCAGCAGCGCCAGGCGCACGTTGTCCCCTGCCCCGGCACCGAGCTTGCCGGCTGCCGCATGCAGCCCGCCGTTGCGCTTGCCTTCGGTACTCAGCTCCTTGAGCTGGTCTGCGACCGCGTCGGGAAGGTGCGCCAGGCCACGCGCCGAGGCGCCGCCAGGCAGCTGCAGGTCGGTCCACAGCGCACGCAGCATCTTCGCCAGGTGAGACTTACCCGAGCCGTAGAAGCCGGAAATCCACACCCCAGGCTGTTCGGACTTGGTGCCCAGGTTGCGCAGGAAGGTCGAGAGGATGGTCTCGATGCCCTTCGCGTACTGTCCATCGCACACGAAGGTTTCGAGCTCGTAACGCAGCACCTCGAGGGCGGCGGCAGAGTGGTCTTCGGAGACTTCGGCGACACCATTGTTGGCCAGCCGGTTTTGCTCGGGGGATTTGACGTAGATGTCACGGTTCAGCACAGCGTGTTCCCTTGTTCTTGTTTTGACTACAGCTTCGTGTTGCTCAGGCTTCCTTGGCCAGCAGCGGGACAGCGAGGTAATTCCAGCCGTCGCGCGCGTCGAGCAGCCGGTAGGCGTGGTTCTCCGGGTGGTACTCGCCGGGGAAGAACACGACCAGTCGCCCACTCACCGCGTCCTTGATGCCTTCGACGACCGATGAGACGCGCGCCAGTCCGAAGAGGCTGCCGACGCCCATCAGGGCCACCACCGTGTTCGGCGTCGCCTCGGCGGCCATGGTCGCTTTGATGCGCTCGACGAGGCCATGGACGAACTCAGTGATTTCACCGGCCTGATAGCCAGTGAGGTCCTCGGGACACTCGAAGTAGGCGTCACGGTACTCCTGAGCCGCCATCCACTCAGGGAAGGCGTTGGTGACATCCAGAAGCAGCCATTCGTGACCGGCCTCGAGCGTGGCCAGACGGAATTCGTCGATGTGCGCGCGCAGCCGCAGTTCATCGGTCTTGTCATACACCGCGAAGATGACGCGCTGAATGGCCGCCAGGCCACCTGCCCACGGCACAGAAATGTGCTCCCGATAAGCACCAACCAGTTTCGCAACCTTGCTACTCATGTAGCCACTGCTCCTCTTCGGCAGTCAGGAAACCCGGGAAGCGGACTTCCTTCACCCCGCCAGCGTTCAGGAAAACGATTTGCCCACGATGCGAGGCTGAGTTTGCCAGGGTCTCTAGCTCACTAGGCGAGCTACACAACAGCGTCATCCAGCGCGAAGAAAACAGCCGCTGCCCGGTCAAACCTTCAAGATGCCCCAAGAATAATGCATAGGTGATGTTGGTCGGCGTGACTTTTGGCGCTGTGCGGACCTTCCGCACCCGCCCCGTCATGAAGCCCGCCTGCGTCCAGCTCCCGTTGATGTTCTGGGCGATGGACTTGAGCGAGGCGGCGCTGAAGCGGTCGGGCTCTTTTGCAGCGATGAACTCCTCCACGTCCTCGCGGAGCACACTTTCGCCTTCCGCCTTGGCGAGAACGAAGGATTCAGAGAGTCGAAGCACCGGGTCGCGTACCAGCGCGAGCATCAGCGCGAGCAATGGCCGCGCACCTTCATCGAGCGCCCAAAGCCTTCGAAAGACTCGGAACACAGGGATGGCTGGGTCCAAGCCATACAACTCGGTGAGATGGCCAAACGTGAGAGCACGCGACTTCTGTGTAGGCTTGCCGAGGATGTTGAGGCTCACCACCTCTTCTCGATAGCCGTCACGCGTCGTGTCGGGCGTGGTGTGCTCAAAAAGCACGGTCAGCTCGTCGAACATCATGGTGCGCGCGGCATGCGTACCGCCGCGGCCAAGCCGATAGCCCAGCTTAGTGAGGGATTCGTTTGAGGTCACGGTAATCAGGCCGGCGGAACCTTGCAGTGGTAATCAGCAGGGCGCGCCTCAAATGGCTTGGACTCTAGCCGAGCGCGCTCAGGGTGTAAATGTACGGCCACTGCTAGCTCACCATATGAGCTATCACTCTGCTAGGCTGGCATGCACTTATGCGAATCGGAAGAAACGCCGACGCAGAAAGCTCGACTAGGAGAGCCGCAAAATGGTGTCACCCACCCCCCCAAAGCTGACAGACCCCATTTATGAGCTGGGCTTCCATGAGCCCTTCCGGCAGGCCGGCAACCGACCCTTCATCAAACTGTTGAACTGGTTCACGGGCTTCGGGAAGACCTACAACGCAGCGCGATTCGCCGCAGAGCTGAAGCGCAAGCACCACGTCATTCCGGTCTTTATCGCTCCACTGCACTCCTTGGTATCCGGCTTCGTGGAAGACCTCAACAGGCACGCCAAGGGGGAACGCGAGTATGCCGACGATGTAGAGGCGACCCTCCGCGCATGCAACGCGGACCTGCCTGTGTATCGCCTATACTCGGTCGATTACCACGTCAACGACCGAACTTTCTTCGCCGCCACCTTGAATCTACTGGCGTGGTTATCTGCACACCCCCATGTGGAGAAATTGCTCGATGGCTCAGACGGGACAGGAGACCCGAAAAAGAGTTACGCCGCTCGGGCAGCGGAGCTTCGGTCAAAGTGCATCACCTGCAGAGATTCGCAGTTCTGGCGTCTGAGCCCCTCCGACGATGCCTACGGAGACGCCCGAGATGCATATCTGAAGGCCGCACGTCGGACGAGAAGCATCGCCGACAGCCTCACCCGTCAGCTCATTCGCCTGGACATCGATAGCCGCGAACGCAACAACGCCAAGGAGCGCTACCTCTCGCCCCAACCGGTGGCCGAGATGGTGTTGCGGCTGCACCCACTGCAAGCCTTTCTTGACGCGCCCGGCGTCATCGTCTGCACGGCATCGAAGGCCCAGGTCGAGCATACCGTCTTCGCCATCGATGAAGCGCGTGGTCGGCGCGTTTGGCGTCGGTTCGAGAACCTTCCATTGTTCCTCAAGGAACTCAATCGGGACCAGAGCAAGCTTGGGCAGTTGGTTTCAGGAGGCACGGAGACGCCACGCGTAGTGACCTTTGTCGACGAAGAAGAGGATGCATATTGGTATTTGTTCGACCAGCGCAAGTCGGTCGTGAACTCCGAGGGGAGAAACGACCTGAACATCGTCGTCACTGAGTTCTTCACATTCTTCGACCTGAAGTGGCCGCTCGCCTTTGAGCACTCGAGGCCGCGTGGAGAAGCAATGGCAGCGAAGGTTCTCGAACACCTTGAGGATTTCGCAGATGTCGCCGAGGCCGTAGAGCGGGAGTTTCAGTGCGAAAAACAACGCACGCGGGCAAGTTTCGTCGTCGACGCCCGCCGAGTATCCATCTTCCGCAGCGTGTTGCAGCAACAGCGTCCCGCGACCGCCCAGCGCTTCGACGACGGCGAACTACTCCTCGTGCTGCAGCAGCTACTGGACAAGAACGATGTTCACAACGGATTCAGGCGCTTCCGGCAAAAGGCCAAAGTCCTCGCCAAGCTGCTCACCTATGTGACGGAGCAAACGCCCGAAGGCATGAGCGCCTACGAGCGGTTTCGCTTCATTTGCAGCCTTGCTTGCGACAAGAAGTACTTCACGATGAACCGCTCCACCTACGGCGAAGTACTGGAGCAGCCCTGCCAGACCTTCTTCAACGACACCAGCTCGGTGATGGACACGGAGTTTCTTCGGCGCGTCGAGCTCCTGCCCGACACGGCATATCAGACGGTGCGTCTGCACCATCATGATGCCCGGGCGCCAAGTACTGCCTACAGCCTGTTCAACTATCTGGAGTTGATACTTTTCATCGCACGGGTTCTGGTGGCGCCAGACGGAGAGGAGGCCATCGACTTCACTGCTGAGGACGTAGAGCGCTACCCCAACCTTTCTCGCTTCCGGAACGACGTTCGCCGGCTCTTCAAGGCATCGATTGCCGGGGGCGGGTTACACGCGGAAACGCAGGCCGGCGATGTCATCAGCGAGCAATTCTTCTATAGCGACATCAAGAACGTCGTCACCCTAGAGGAGAGCCGCCATCAAGCAGACGAATACAACCTCACGGCTGATGTATGTTTGACACTGACCATCACGTCGCTCAAAGCCTCTCCCGAGGAGGACATCGTAAATGCGCTGGGGCGCAATAGCGGCGTATTCCTGATGAGCGCAACGGGGGGGCTGTCGAGCATCTCAAGCGGCGCATTCAATGTCGCGCAGCTACGGCGGGCCCTGGAAGCGAAGGGTGGGGTATTCAGTGAGATGACAGCCCACGAGCTGGAAATCGTCGCGCGGGAAGCCCAAGAGCGTTTGGAAAGACGCGACCGACACGTTGTGATTCTTGACGATACGAAGCCGGAGCAGCGCTTCAACGTTTCTAAGGGATTCAAGGGCCTCTTGCAGACCTTTCACGAAGCGCGCCCCGAGCGAGGCGAGCCGGGCTATGCCCCGCTCAATCGGCACAAGGAGAATGAGATAGCCGGCTTGGTCGCCAGCCTGGACAGATTGCTCTCAACTGACGTGCGTTCCGGACTAGTGCTCTGCCAAACCTTTCAGCATGCGCAGAAGTGTCTGGTGCGGCTGGCGAACAGGTCGTCCGGATTCATCGAGCAGCTCGATGATACCGGCAACCATTTTGTCATCCACCCGAAGGCGCTGCCCAGCTACAAGCAGTTTGGCGAGACGGAGAGCATCACCCTCATCCTTTACAAGGCGTCGCGCTTTCGCCGAATCGACAGGGACAAAACCGGGGCTATCGAAGAAGCCGACGATGTCGGACAGTTCAACGACGAACTGACTGCGGCGCTGGATATATCGACGAAGAAGGTTCTTCTTTGGTCCGCATATGCCTCAGCCTCCCGCGGCATCAACTTCATCACGCGTCAGGACGGCGAAGAACGAGACTTCGAACTGTTCTGCTTACTCAACGACCCTTACTACACTCGACACACGCGACCCGGTACGCGTGGGTTTTCGATGGAGATGTTCCAAAGCTTTGCGCAGGTACTCCGGGACGAAAACGACGATTGGACGAGAATGACCCGCAAGGATTTGCTCTACGAGTATGCGCGGACCCGCTGGCAGCGCCTGCGCAAGGAGCATTTAGTCGACATCACGCGAACGGTGTTCCAGGCGCTCGGCCGGGGTGAGCGCAGACCGCACCAATCCATGCGCGTGCAGGCGATATTCCTGAGCTCGGAAGCCGCTCGGATGGTGCACCTTGGGCTTCGCCATGCCTCAGCGCTACGCGAGAGGGCTTCTCCCGCCCAACGTGCCGTACTGGCTGCGCTGGAACGGCATAACGCCGAGACCCTACTGTTCGAGAACGAACAAGCACGCGCAGGCCACGTGAAGGAGAGTCTGAAACTGGCATTGCGCTTCCGCGATTTCACGAGTGCACAGCCCAAGCGGTTTCGAACTGACGAAGCAGTTCGAACTGCATGGTCCGCCCTATTTCACCGAGACATGTTCACTGCGCCGGCCAAGTACCTCGACCGCCTGCCATCCGCCGGCGTCCCCGCTGCCTACATCGATGGATGTTATCTCCAGACTCCCCATACAGCAGAGCTTTACAGACGTGAGGCTGCGATGGCAGGCATCTTCGAAACCATCATCACCGACGCGGCAGACGGGGCTGACGTGTATGACTGGGTCTCGATGGTCGCTCCCGAAGGGCTGATTTCAGCCTTATCGAACGGTGCGCAGAAACTCCTGAACCGTCGGAACGGCTTCGAAATCGATACCGGCGCGGGCAAGCGGAAGCTGGTCCCGCAACCATGGTTCGTCACGGAAATCATGAAGGGCTACCTTGCGGAGCTGGAGTTCGAAGCCTTCGTCGATGAGCAGTTCGGCATCAGGCCAGACGCAGCAGAACCTGACTCGAACCACCTCCGCTTCGTGCAACTGGATGGTCACCCGCTTAGGGCTGAGCTGTATCAACTCTTCGACTACTACATCGAAACCCGCGACAACGTCGTGGTGGCGGTCGATATGAAGAACTGGGCTCGCTCGACCGACAGCATGAAGCGCGATGAACTCCTGGCCGAAGCCGAGAAGAAGCATGCCCGGCTGACGCAGCTCCTCCCCGACAAAACGGTACATGCGCTCTACGTAAACTTATACGGCGCGCTGAAGTACTCGGTGAAGCGACCTGAACGCGGCAGCATTCGTTTCATGTCTCTGTATGTCCCTAACATATCTGGCATGCACGGATGGATGCAGAACCATAACCTCGCAAGCGCATTGCTCGGCCACTGAGGACTTCTCCCAGTATGACAATCCATCGCTTTGACGAATCCGCCGCCGTCGCGCGCCTCAACTCGATTCAGTTCTGCTGTCCGATTGAAGAGGTGGCGACACGCCTGGCTCATTGGGCAGAGCAGGAGCGAGACGCTCTACTTGCCCCCCATACCGTTAATGTGGCCGAGATAGCGCGAAAGCTCACTGGCGGGAAGTCTTCGGTAATCGCTTACCGCGAACGTGCGAAGCTGGTCAGGGCTCACATTGCTGAAATGCTCGAGTTGGACACAGGCTCCGCACATAAGCTGACATTTCAGATAGCGGGGCGCGACGCTTGGTATCTTGGCCCACGTCAAAACCGAAGTACGTCCGACATTCTGACGGCCGTCCGCGCCGCACCCGAGAAGTACATCGAGCTGATGCTGCAACGGGAACTGCTGGAAGAGGCGGCATTCGACGCGGAGCATGTCTTCGTGAAAGGAGGCTTCGGGCCCGCAGCCTACCTAGGCTCGCTTAGCGCAGCGAACAGGCGCACCCTTCATCTGGCCGAGGCCAGCTTCCAAATAAACAAGAAGTTTGGATTCCTGCTGTGCAACGTTGTTTCGAAGGTCTTCCTGCGCAAGACGGGGGGCGGCATCAGTCCTGCTTCGTCGGCGACATTGCCATTTGACGCGGGAGAAGGCTTCCTGATGGCAGCGACTCGGCTCTCCCCTAGTGACTTCACCGAACTGGACGCGCGCGAGCATCCGATGGTGGGAATCAGTCTGGATGTCACGAAAGTGAGGCGGTCTCGTCTCTATTACTTGAACCTCGTCACCGAATTCGCTGCGCGGCTGTTCGAGAAAGCGGGCGTGCCAGTCGAGCACAGAAAATTCATCGCCAGCCATTACGTTGAAGACGCATACATTCCCCTGCAGCCACTCGCGAACCTGTGTAGGCCACTCATTCTTGTCAATGCAACAGCGCAGGAGCTGACGGCGGAGGCATTAAAACCGCTTGAAAGGTTGGAAGAGTTCCTGCCGGCGTATCACACGACAGGAAACAGGAAAGCCCACTTTTCAGCGTCGACCGTGGAAACCGCTGCGCAGCCCCCAAACGCCTTGCAGCCCGGCAGGAACTACCTGTTCCTAAACGATGCACGAGACCCGCAACTCGGCAGCGTTCGCTTGGCAAGTCTCGATGCTCACAGCGATTGGAAACCGAGCACGCCAGTCGAAGCCTACAACGCACTTGAGGAAGGCAGAGCGCTTGCCGACCCCTACACCACGGCAAAATTCCATGGCCTCTTAAATTGCGACACCGTATCAACGGTGTCACAAGGCCTGGACTACGGGCCTCAAGCGCTCGCGAGCCTGCGACCAGACGACACGTCACCTCCACAACGGCAGTTGAAGGAGGCCCTGAAGCGCTGCCTCGTCGAGTTGTCTCTCAAGGAGTGCCTTGTTGGCGCAAAGGCACTGCCCACGCCAGCCATGCCGGACGCGCTCCTTCCCTGCGACTTGGTCGTCATCGCGACGCGGCAGATTCGGATTACGGGGAAGCGAGAGCCCAAACAATTGGTTGCGGTGCTGGACATTACACTTGGCTTCGAGGGCATCGCCGTAAGAAAAGTCCGGCGCTCACCTTGGTCGCGCGACAAAGAAGCGGCTATCGATTTCGTCAGCGAGTTCGACTTCTTGCAAGAGAATGGTAAGGACTACATACGAGATAGGCAGTTCTGGGTCATCGATACGCAGACCCAGCACCGGATGACGGTCTGGTCAGGCGACTTTGTTCCGAAGCTCATTCTCAACGATGACTACCCTTCCATCGAATTGGCCCTGGCTTCACAGGACGAACATCTTGAGGCTCGCCGCACTCGGGGCAGCAAGGCACGCTATCTATCGAAGGGCCGCGAGTTCAATCTACTCCCCTATTACATGTCGATGCACAAACGTGGTCGTTCGGTCCGTGGAGAGCGCACCGGCAGACGGCTCGCCATAGAGGATTGCGGCCCGTTCGTCCGAGCATTTGTGCCGCCCGAGGGTGGTATCAATGGGTCAGGCGACGCGCTCTCCTGCGTGCGGGACATCGTGCTTTTCACCGGTGATGGCGACCCCGTCACTACCGGACTGCTCGAATACCGGCTCATCCAGACCTATCTCCACACGCTGACGAACGGGATTCTTGTCGGTGGCGACAACTCCAAGATGAGCGTTCTTGAGAAGCTGGCCAGGCTTGCACTCGAGAACTAAGAATGGCTTCAGACTGGCTCACACTCTGAGCCATCCCCTCTGGATAATGACCTCCATCATGTCCGCTGGAGGCCCGCCATGACTGGAACGACCCTGACCCATCACGCTGCTCGCCGTTTGCAGCAACGGGGTATCCCGGAAGACGTTTTACCGCTCCTGGTGCAGTTCGGAGCTCATGAGTACGACAAGCGCGGAGCGAAGCTCGTCTATCTGACGCACAAAAGCCGCGAGCGCATCAGGCGCAGGGTTGGCGCTGAGCATTACAGCCGCCTTGAGCCCGTCCTCGACATTTATGCCGTCGTCGACACCGAGGGCACGGTAGTGACCGTGGGTCACCGCACGCATCGTATCAATCGCAACTGAGGGGCTACGCAATGTTGGGAGCAGTGATTGGTGACATCGTGGGCTCGGTCTACGAGTGGAACAACGTCAAGACGAAGGCGTTCGGCCCCCTCTTTCACGAGAACGCCTTCTATACGGACGACACAATCTGCACGATTGCCGTAGCCGATGCACTCGTGAATGACCGTCACCCCGGCGCCGCGCTCATGGACTGGGGGCGTCGGTACTTCGATAACGGCGGCTGGGGCGGCATGTTTTCGCGCTGGCTTGCTCGCGGCGAAGTGGAGCCCTACAACAGCTACGGCAACGGCGCGGCGATGCGGGTATCCCCTGCGGGGCTGCTTGCCAACTCCGTCGATGAGGCATTGGAGCTGGCCAAGGCTGTCACTGAGGTCACGCACAATCATCCAGAGGGCATCAAGGGCGGACAGGCGACTGCGCTTGCCATCTTCCTCGCTCGCCAGCGTGTCACCCCGGCGAACATCAAAGTCGCCATCAACGAGCGGTTCGGTTATGACCTTGAGCGCACACCCGACGACATACGGCCGACGTACCGCTTTAACGAGACCTGTCAGGAAACGGTTCCGCAGGCACTTGTCTGCGCCCTCACCGCAACCGACTTCGAGGACGCCATCCGCAACGCCATCTCGATTGACGGGGACAGCGACACGGTTGCCGCCATCACCGGCGGCGTAGCCGAAGCCCTCTTCGGTGTTCCCGAGGACCTTGCCGCCATCGGCTGGTCATATCTGCCGCAGGACATGCGTTTAACGCTCACCGTGTTGTACCAAAAGGCGGGTATTCTCCTGTAGCACTCTCGCACAGGAGACCTGATGGACCGGACCGAGCGCTTTTACCACATCGACCGCTTGCTCAACGAACGTCGAGTTGTTCCGGTCCAGGTCTTTCTCGAGGAGCTCGAGGTATCTCTCGCGACCTTCAAGCGCGACCTCGAGTACCTGCGCGAACGGTTCAATGCCCCCATCGTCTGGGACCGCGACGCAGGCGGCTACCGATTCGATGCCCCCTCCTCCGGGCCTCGGTACGAGTTGCCGGGGCTCTGGTTCAACTCGTCGGAGGTGATTGCACTCCTGACGATGCAGCAACTCCTCCGCAACCTCGAGCCAGGACTGCTCGCCGAGCATGTCGAGCCCCTGCTTGCGCGCCTGCAAACCATCCTGGGCGAGGGCAATGTGACCGTTGGCGACATCGAAAAGCGCATCCGCTTTCATCGCCAAGCTGCGCGCGTCCACGACGGCAAGCATTTCACCCTCGTTGCCACAGCGGTCCTTCAACGCAAGCGCCTGGTCATCGACCACTACGTCAAATCGCGTGACGAGACCATCACCCGCGAGGTCTCGCCCCAACGGCTGACCTTCTATCGGGAAGCCTGGTACCTGGATGCCTGGTGCCATCTGCGCAATGAACTACGCAGCTTTGCCTTGGATGCAATGAAGAAGGTGACGCTTTCCAAGGAGCCGGCCAAGGAGGTGAGCGACAAGGAAATTGCACGCGTTCTCGATGGCGGCTACGGAATCTTCTCGGGCAAGGACATCCAGTGGGCCGAGCTCGAGTTCACCGCCGAGCAAGCGCGCTGGGTGAGCCGGGAGACTTGGCACCAGAGGCAACAAGGGCACTTTGAGCCGGATGGCTCCTACCGTTTGAAGGTCCCGTTCAGCAACCCGACTGAGCTCACGATGGACATCCTTAGGCATGTCCCTGCCGTAAAGGTCATCTTGCCCGTAGAACTACGCGAACAGATTCGCACCTTGCTGAAACACGGCGTCGAATCCATTTGATAACGGCTCATTGAATTGGCCAGGGATTCCTAGACACCCTTTCTCCTCACGACGAGGCTTAACAGAGGTATTTAGGGAAACGAAGAAGCCACCGTCGCGCTTCACCGACGAGTTCAAGATCGAAGGTGTCAAGCAGGTGACCGAGCGAGGGCATCCGGTTGCCGAAGCGACGGTAGGGCTCAGTGGAAGCACGCGAATCCTCCACTAATGGATAAACGTTATTCCGTTCCCACCGAATAGCGTGCCGAGAGCGACAGCCAGGCAGACGAGATCCGGCAACAGAAGGTGGAGTTGCGACGGGTGACCGAGGAGCGCGACAGCAAAAAAATGCGGTCGCGTACTTTGCCAAGCAATCCGCGTAAAGTGGGTTTTCATCGCTGCCCATGCAGCACGGCACCGGTGCGTCGCTTGCACTCGACGCTGGCAGTGCGTCCGAGCGGCTCGACGCCTGAAAGCAGCGACTCGCCTACGGGCGCTCGGCGGACGGCGAGCGCCCGTGGACCCTATCGCGCAACACTGCGAGGCCAGTAAGCGGGTCTATGGCTACTGCAAGATCCACAACGACTGCATGACCTGGGCGAATATTGGGGCAAGCACGGCGTTGCGCGGTTGGTGCGTCTGGCCGATCTGCACTCACGGGTGGATTCAATTTGAAATTTCTCATTCAACATGAAGCAGTGGATTAACCTGGCCATTGAGGCCATGAGCCACGCGAGGTTAATCCCGTTTGATGGAGCCACCGATGCGCGGAGATAAAGGACTTCCGCGCGCGATCCCCCGACCCGCAAGACGAGGTGTTGTTATCCTCGCCACGGCATCATTACCCGATGGCACTTCAGCCAACCTGCAAGGCAATAGCTGAAGGAACGAACTTCCAGCACCGTGATAATCCTTTCGAGCACCCAACTGTCGACGCTGACGAGCAGCCGTTCAATAATCATCCGATGGCAAACTTGCAAGCAAGCCCTGGTCGTCGTCACATGAGCTGATCCGATACGTTAAGCCAGGATCAGCTTAGTTCGCGGCAACTCACCTCATCCAGCGATGATTGAATACGACTGGCACCCAGGTTCCCCTGCGGGTCACAGCCCACTCGCCGTTCGGCCGCAACCAACCGAGTGATGATGGCTAGACGTATCCACCTAGAATGGTGCCGTCGAGAGAACATTCGAAGCATCGACGCAACCCAAAGGAGCGCCGGTGGCTAAGCAACGTAGATCCCGTCAATTCACTATTGGCAATCAACCGCGGCAAAAGGAAGCAAACCTGCGGCAGGTTCTGCTGACTTCAACGTCGAGAAGCGGACGTCTGACGCCGTCCTTCAAGAACCGCTGACCAGGGCGGCCGGTGGGACGACTCACTGCAAGCCGGCGTCAGCCGGCCTGGGTGCAAACCTCCCCTTCATGGTTCCGCGCCAGCACAGCACCCCGTGTGCCCCCTCCTCACCAAGAAGACCACCCCCCTCGCACAACACAAGTAAGGACAACCTTGCCTGAGCGAAGGAGGGGAAGAACGCCACGCCCCAAAGACAGCTACCTGAGGATAAAGAGGCTAGAAAAGGTTAGAGGCGCGCATGCACATAGAAAAACGCCCTCCACCGCAGGTCGATATGCCGATACGACCGCCTCTGCGAACTGTGGAGTTCAGGTTTCTCTGCTGCGGAGTTCAGGCACAAAGGCTGTGGTGTTCAGCAAAATTGCCTGTCGCGTTCAGGTCGACCAGCTAGCGAGCCGGGACACTGCTCGCCCCCTCTTAGCGGATGGTCTCCCATCGAACTGGGGCCCGCGCCACGGCAGGCGGACCGTTTGCGCCTATACAGTCCCCCCGTAATCGAGCTTCCCTGAAATGACCACTTCCTTCTGCCTTGCACTTGGCACGACTCAGCTCAGCACATGTATCCCTAGCCAACTCGATCAGCAGTTCTACAGCCCTTGCGTCCAACGTGGGATAACTGCTTCCGACATGCCTCGCATGCGGATGGAGAGTTTCGTTCAAATGTCCTCGGAGCGGCCGCATGGTCAAGCGTAAGACCCAAGCCGACCGTATCACTGAGCTCCAGGCTCTGGCCGACAGCACTGCGGAGGCGGCTCTCTCTGCCGAACCGGCCTATCAGACAACGGTACTCAACGCGGCGGAGACGATAAGCCGCATCGCCAGCAGCATGAGTCGCAAAAACATTGCGCCGGCCCCCGCGGTTCTGACTCTTCCGGACAATGCAACCGCCCAGGAGCTGCGCAGTGCCCGCATGAGGCAGGCGGCCCGCCGCGGCCAGGATGTGTATTTGCCGAACTGGTCGAGCACGGCACGGGTGCTGCCCGACGTCTTCCTGCGCACCGCTCTCTTCTCCTCGAGCTCGTCGGTTCAGAAGCAGAACGACCAAGTACTTGCCGGCGACCGGACCATAGTGGTGTCCAACGACGAGATTGCCTCCTTCAGCGGCATCAGCTTCTTCTTCAGCGGATACCGCCTGTGTCAGTACGACCGCCAGGTCTATGCCACCTGTCTGGACTACTACCGCGAGCAGCCGCTGGCAACGGACGACTGCCCCAGGCACATCCGGACTAGCTTCCACGCGTTTGCCAGCAGAATGGGAGGCACGCACAACGCGAAGACCTACCGGAGCATCCGGGCCAGCCTGCTGCGGCTAAGTTTCGCCCAGATTCGCCTGCGCTCCGATTGTCTCAATATCGAGGTCCCCAAGCTGCTGTCGGTGGGCTTTGAGGACGACCACCCGGCCGAGGAGATGAAGGGCGCCAACGTCGTGCTGCTGTGCGTGCCCGAACCGGTAGCCGAACTTTTTGGGGTGTCGTCCTGGACGGCAATCGACCGTCAGGCGGTCGACTACGATGGCTTGCGTGGCTGGCTGGCCAACTTCTACGCGACGCACAAGAAGGCTAAGTGGCTTCCCATAGAGACGCTCTACCGGCTGTCCGGCTACGAGTCCAGGATGAACAACTTCCGGGATAGCGTGGTGAAGGCGCTCGACAAGCTCAAGGAGCCTGACACCCCGGAGTGCAGCCGGGTGGTCAAGTACCACTTCAGCAAAGACAAGACCCGCCTCTATGTCATCCGGGAGGCATGGCCGACCAACGACGCCACTGAGGAGTAAGCAGGCGAACGGCACCCAGGACGAACCCCCAGCCGATGGGCTCGTCAGTCTGCGATACCAAGAATCAGCTGATGAGCACGGCTCCATGCAGAGCCCCCATCTTCGAGCCCCCACGGCACTCGGCAATAGCGGCGGAGACTGGCCTGCCCGCACAGCCAGTCCCGCCACAAACTTTCCTGGCTCGTAGCAAGCTCATCGTCCCCATCGCGCGCTATACGACCTTACAACTCTGGCTCGCGATAACGCTACCAAGCCCTCCAGCCTTTCACGCAGGAGGAAAAAAAATGAAAGGAAACTACTATGGATTCAGCAACTTGGAAAACTCGCGTTATTCCGTCGTTACTGGCGATAACGTCATCGAGGTCACACAGTTCAGCAGCGTTTTTGCGGGCTCCAACCCACCGGAGCTCCTTGTGGCACTTCCTTACCTCGACCTCATCAACAAACTGAAGCAAAGCTTCTCCATCGACGACAGCCCGACCGCCTCGGCAGTCCAGCAATACCGCAATTACCTGAGCACTTTGAACGGTTACCTGGCGTTCTGCGGAAAAACCATCGAGTCGAACATCGGCACGGAGTTGGCCGGGAACTTTGAGGCCAAAACCCGAGAGTATCTCGACGGCATCACCGTAGCGCATCGGACACGTCGCGATCGGAGGCTGCACCTCCAGAGGCTTCAGAAGCTTTACCAAGCCTCGCTTAACGCTCGCAACACTCCGGCCGGCAAGCCGGAAAGCCTTGAGGCCACGCTTCGGCTACGTATCTCCGAAACGGGTGTCGCCCCCAAGACGCTAGCCAAGCAAGCGGGGGTCGATCCAACCACGCTGTGGAGGTGGCTCAGAGGCGCCACGCCGCGCGCCGATACGCTGCCCGCGTTGCGACGGCTTGAGGTCAGGCTCGGCCTTACTCGCGACGCCCTTGTGAATCTTGTCGAAAAACATGCGAACGGGTCAGCGACGGCTGTAACGATACCCAGTCATCGCCTCCGAATGGCAGAGCGACCGAAGCATAGCCTGCCGCTGCCGGAATCCGCCCTAGGCGCACCTTTCCTACAGGAATGGCGCGCACTCTTCGACTACAAGGTCAGCGATTTCCCAATCCTCGAGCGTCAATCGCGCGGCCATTGGCGCCTCATCCCAAGGACCGTTTCTTTGACCTTAAGTCGCTTGGCACAACGCGGGGCAATGGTTTGTCCCAGCGCTAGCATGTTCGTTGAAAGAGTGCGCTCTTTTCTCGGAGTATTGGCCAACTTGCCCCCGGAGAACGGAGGCATCGCGTGGAATGAACCCCCGCCCCAAACCCTGGCCTGGTGCGCCCACCCTCAGGCGCTCGAGTGCTACCTGCAGTGGATGACAAGTCAGTCAAACGGCATTCGACATAACGGGCAGAAAGTCTTTGCCCGCGCAGTCTCCAGCCTGCTCCGCCCTCAGACCGGGTTCTTGTGGCAGCAGGCCGCCGTCTACCGGATACGATTACCAGAGGGATTTCGGCCCGCAAGCGACGATGCCTGGCGGGAAATGTGTGCAAAGAGCCATAAACTCCTGCGCGACTACATCCGCAGTTCAACCGGTGTCAGTCGCAACCCCGAAGAGCCCATCGCGGACCTGCTGAACTTGCCCAATCCACTCAAGCCGATTCGGGACGCGATTGTTCGCATCGATAAGGATGCCGCCAATGCTCCTCCTGGAAGCATCAGCGAAGCCCGACATAAGCGGAACGCACTTGTCCTCGCACTTCTGCTATCCAACCCGATGCGGGCACGAACACTCACCTCGCTCACCTGGTTGCCAAATGGTCACGGCACAGTTCGCGGAAACCCAACAGAAGGTTGGCGTATCCAACTGCAACCGGTGCACCTGAAGACCGGCAACAGCAAGCAGTCCCGGGGATATTCGGTCAAAGTTGCGGACTGGGTCAAACCCATGATGGACGAGTACATTGAGGAGTACCGGGAGACCTTGCTGGCAGGTAAGGCCAGTACTTACCTGCTGGTCGGTGACGAGGACGGCGGAATCTGGGAGGGACTGAGCCGAACAGTGCGGCATCTGACGCGACGCTACATTCCTGGCTCGCCTGGCTTCGGTCCGCATGCCATGCGCCACCTCGTCGCCACGGACTGGCTTCGCAAACACCCCGGAGACTTCCTCACGGTGGCCGAACTCCTGAACGACAACTTGACGACCGTGCTGGAGAACTACGCACATCTACGCCGAGACGACTCGTTCTCACGTTACTAGGCTTATCTCGACACACTGAAATGAGCCTGTCCAGTCCTGCGCCTGAACGCGGCAGCTGCGTAGCCCGCGTTATGAGGTGACCCTACGTTCTCGGTGGCGGTGAGCGCGCGCAGCCGAGACTCACAACTCGTCACGTAATGCAGCCTGGAGAACACGACTGAGTCCTCCAGGCTGCATTCCACACGAATCCGACATCCCGCGCGCTAGAATTGAACAATTTTCAGACAAAATTCTGTCAAATAATACAAATTACAGACACATCCTCAGGCCTTGAACGTGGCAATCAAGCAGAAAACCGACATCTCGCTGCCAGAGATCCTGCTCACCGGTGAAGGCAACCCCACCGCAGACCGTCAGGTTCTTCGGCTTCTCGCCGAGGGGCAACTGCTGAAGCTGTACCAAGGGGTCTACACCAGCAATCTGACAAGCCCCCCGGAAACGATCGTACTGCGCCACTGGGCGAAGATTGCGAGCCACCTTTTGCCCGGCGGCGTCCTCAGCTATCGGAGCGGGCATGACGCGAAGCCGGTTGAGGGGCGCCTTTACGTGACGCGTGGCAATCGACCGCGAACCCTGGAGCTGCCCGGCCTCGCCATCAAGATCATTCCGGGACAAGGCGCGGTGGAAGGCGATACACCCTACAAGCGCCTGTTCCTCGCCAGCCAACCTCGCTGGTTGCTGGAGAACTTGGCGGCGGGCCGTGGTGTGAGCGAGCGCGTGCTTCCCCAGGACGTGCTCGAGGCGGAGCTCGACAAGATGCTCTCGATCCGCGGGGAGGATCGGTTCAATCAACTCCGGGATGCCTGTCGCACGCTGGCTGACACCCTGGGCCGAAAAAAAGAGTTCAAGCGACTGGACGCCATCATGGGCGCCCTGTTGGAAGCCGACGAGAACAAGAAACGATATGGCAAGCAGGGGCTGACACGTGCCGCCGGCCGCTCCCATGACCCGGACCGCCTCGCCCTGTTCGACACGCTATTCAGCCGGCTGCGCTCGGAGGCCTTGCCGGAAGTGGCCGCCACGGCGGAAGCTGGCGTCGCGCGCGAGAACTTCGCGTTCTTCGAAGCCTACTTCTCGAACTACATCGAAGGCACCACGTTTCTGGTCAGCGAAGCCGAAGAGATCGTATTCGAAGGCCGGCTGATCCCGAACCGGCTGGAAGACGCCCACGACCTTCTGGGGACCTTCCAGAGCGCAATGCATGGGCCATGGCGCGATCAGCCCGCGAACACGGCGGACGACTTCCTGCACTGGCTCAAGAGTGTCAATGCGCTGGTCATGCAGTCCCGACCGGACAAGCACCCAGGAGAGTGGAAAAGCCATAACAACCAGGCCGGCGCGACGCCATTCGTGGCCCCCGAACGCGTGCAGGGCACGCTGCGGGAGGGGTTCGATCGGATTCAGGCGTTGGAGGACCCGCTCGCCCGCGCGCTGATGACCATGTTCGTCGTCTCCGAGGTTCATCCCTTCCTGGACGGGAATGGGAGAACGGCGCGCTTGGCCATGAACTGTGTCCTGAGCGCTGCGGGCCGGTCCCGCATCATCGTGCCGACGGTTTTCCGCGAGGATTACCTGCTGCCGCTGAAGCGCCTGTCGGGCCATGCCGACGCCACGCCTTACCTCCGCACGATGGTCCGCCTCCATGACTGGACGGCAGCGTTCGACTACACCCAACCACGACACCTGCTCTACGAAGCGTTTCAGCGGAGTAATGCCTTCGAGACGGACTTTCGAAACTTCCGGTTGGTGTTTCCAGAGCCCCATGCAAGAACTGCATGAATCGACGGTCGAGCGCCTTCATGGCCGCTGGGCAGACTGACGGGTTCGCTTTTGCAGCCCAACACGGAAGAAGCCCAGGAAGGCATAGGCTCTCCCGGGCTTCTCCTTCTTCCTGCACTAGAGCCTTGCGTCAGCGCTCCATTGGGCAGCGTCCATCCGCCACCTTGTACACCGCACTGCGATCCCACTTGCCGCCCGCGATGACCACAACCAGTTGCGGGCCCCGCATCTCATAGACCAGTCGGTGCCCACCCCGGCGGAGCGCTATTTCATAGCGGTCCGGATGCCCCCCGAGCTTGGCAGCCGGCCCGGGCAGCTTTTTCAGACGCTCGGCCAGCAGCGTCTTGAACTGCGCCCGGACGCTGCCGTCGAGTGTTCTCCACTCGGCCAGGGCCTCATCGATGAAGCCAAGCTCATAGTTCATCGAGCGTCCCCCGGGTAACGCGCTGGCTGGCACGCGTATCGGCAAGGAGATTGAGCTCCAGGTCCTTCAAGCGGTCCATCAGCGCTACGTAGGCCTTTGCAGGAACACAATAGAACACAGGCGCGCTGCGATTCAGAATTGCAACGGGCATGCCCTCCCCCGCTGCAACCGTACCCATGGGGTTGCGCTTCAGTTCGGAGACGGTCGCAGTGGTTTCCGCCAGAATCAGGTGTGCCATCTCGGCCTCCAGGACGCGTTCAAAGGGGAGTGCTTACTCAGCATCACTGCGTCGCCGGGCACAGGCACAAAGCCGTATCCGATGAGCGCATCACGCACCGGCCCGTACAGCTCATCGACGATCAGTGCTTCGCCACAGAGCAAACCACACAGCTTGAGGTAGGCCCGGAACCAGCCGTACCGGCGATAGCGCGGCGGGACGTAGACGTCCGTAATCACCAACACGTCCTTGAAGGTACCAACGCCTGGCACCGACAACTCGGGCTCGTACTCGAGCGACACCCGAAATCCGTGATGGCGCAGATGCACCGCACGGGATGCGGGCGCTTCCGAAGCACCCAGGATGAACTCGACCGTCTTCAACTCGACCGAAGGCACATGCGCAGCGCCTGCCATCATGCGGCCCTCCTGCGGAAGTCGACCGGGATGATGGTGCCCGAGCGAGCGCCAGCCGCCGGCCTGGGTGCCGAAGTGATCTCAGCCACACGGGCACCTCCCAAGCCCTCGGCGCCGACAGGCGCTTCCGGCTCCAGACCGCGAGTCCCTTTGGGTGTTTCAAGCGAGGCGTGTGCTCGCGCCTCGAGCGCCGCGTCCATCGCTGCCGTCACACCCATTTCGTAGCCGGCCGCCGTGTGCGCCACGGGCAATGGCTCCTTGTGCATCATCGTCGCGACCTGCGTCGCCTGGATGTTCACGTACCGCATCGCCATCTGGGCCGTCTTGTGACCCGTGATGACCATCAGCACCGGCAGATTGCCCTCGAACTCAAGCGCAAAGCGGGTCGCCGAGGTGTGCCGCAAGTCATGCAGCCCGACGTCCGTCAAACCCGCCTTTCTGCAGGACACCGCCCATGCTTTCTTGACCGCCTCGTAGGTCGTCGGAAACACCTTGTCGTCGGGCAGCGGAGGCGTGGACGCATACTTCTTCAGTTGCGACAGGACGTGCAGGGCACCCGGCCCCAGAGGCACCTTACGACCGCCGGCTTTCGCATCCTGCAGCGTGAGCACACGCTGCCGCCAGTCGATGTCGCCCCAGCGCAGGTGCACCAGCGGTTCGCACGAGCGCATGGCGGTCTCGAGCATCAGACAGGCGAGCGGTGCCGCGTAAGGGTTGGGATAGGCCGCCAGGTGCACGGAGACCTTCTGCCACTCTTCGTTTGTGACGACCCGGTCGCGCCCCGCCTCGACCGCGGGCATATCAAGTTCGGCACCGGCAGGATTCCCCCCCAGGCGTCGCCATTTCCACACGGCGCTGGCGTGCTTGAACAACCGGCGCAGCTCTGAACGCTCGAGGTGAATGGTCGCCGACTTCTTCCCCTCTGCACGTAACGCGTTGATGAGAGCCTGGACGTGATGCGTCGTCACATCGGCCATCATCGTGCCGGCCAGGTGTTTGCGGGCCCGATCGCTCTGCGCGCTCTCCTTGCCCAGGCGATGCCGGTGCGCGGTGAGCGATGCCGGGATGACCCGTACGGGCTCTTCGACGAAGGTGACGTCCCAATAGACACGCTTGCCCTCTTTCACAAGCGTCACCGGGGCGAGCTCGATGACGGGCAGCCTGAGCGCCCGCAGGTAGCGATTGATGCGCCGAACGTCCTGACTGGCACCCTTGAGGTACGGCAGGCGCTCCCTCGCATAATCCGAGAACGCCACACCCACACTGGTGCGATGCGCACCGCGTCCGGACTGTGCGGGCGCAGCGCAGCGCTCGGCCTTGAGCGCATCCATCGCACGCGCAGCCTCGGTCTTGCTCTTGAAACCGGATCGGTAGAGGGCTTCGCCCCGGATCCGTATCCGGAAGGCCCAGCCGACGCCTTCCTGGAAAGGCTTAGCCATGGCGTCCACCTTTCGAGGCAAGTGCCTCGGAAGGGGTCATGAAAAGGGCTATGAACAGATACATGAGCAACTCCACGAAAGTTGGAGTTGCGTATAGGTGCACACGGTGGGGATGAACCGTCGACATGCGCTGCAAGTGCGCACTGGAGCGCATGCAAACGCCATCGGCCACCGGCCCGTTTGACAGAAAAACGTCAGAACAAGGCACAAAAAGCACTTAGCCCAGCTTTATGGGCTGGGCTAAGTGCTTGATAATTCTTGGTGGCCAGTCGCGGAATCGAACCACGGACACGCGGATTTTCAATCCGCTGCTCTACCAACTGAGCTAACTGGCCAAAGAAGCGCGTATTATAGTGAGCTATCGCCAGACGTCAAGCATGATTTCATTCCCGGCCTCGAAAGGACGGCGGCGAAGGCTTTCCGCCTCATGCGGGAACACTCCCAAGGCAGAACACGATGCACATCCTGGTGGCGGACGACGACGACCGCTTCACGCGCCCGCTTGCGGCCTTCCTGCGCACGCGGGGCGATCAGGTCACCGTTGCGGCCGACGGCACCGCGGCGGACGGCCTCCTGCAACACAGCCCGTTCGACTTTGCCCTAGTGGAAGTCAACCTCGCAGGCGTGAACGGATACGAGCTGGTGCGGCGTTTGCGAAGCCGGCGGCAGACAACCCCCGTGATCTTCATCAGTGCCCGCCAGGCGCTAGAGGACCGCATCCACGGTCTCGACCTTGGCGCCGACGATTATGTGGTCAAGCCGGCGGAGATTTCCGAGATCACCGCGCGGATGCGCGCGGTGCTGCGCCGCGGGCCCTACCGGATCGGTGACGAGATGCGCTTCGGGCCGATCATGCTGGACGCCGACGGCCGGCTCGCCTCCCTCAACGGACAGGCACTGCCGCTCACCGGACGGGAATGGGAGATTCTCGAAGCACTGGTCGCGGCGGACGGGCGTACGGTCGCGAAGGACCGCCTGCAGGCGGACAGCGGCGGCAATGCCGCCGAGGTGTACATCTCCCGCCTCCGCCCCAGACTGGAACCCGCGGGGGTACTGATCCGTACCGTGCGCGGCTTCGGCTACCGGCTGGAACTCCAGGCTGTCGCCGGCGAGGACGCGCCCGGCTGAGTCGCTGCCGACCAGCTTCACGCGACCGGGAAGCAAAAAAGGAAAAAGCGGAGATCACCGGATCTCCGCTTTTTCTTTCCACATGGGCCCGGCGCTAACCGGGCCCTGCCTGCTTAGTGGGCCGAAGCCGCAGCCGCACCGATACCGGTTTCGGAACGCACCGACTGGGCAAGGTAGCCTGCACGGTCTTCCTTGGCGCGGGCGCTGTTGTCCAGGATGGAGAACAGCCAGATGCCGAGGAAGCCCGCCGCCATCGAGAACAGGGCCGGCGAGGTGTAGGGGAACAGCGCCGAACCCTTCGGGTTACCCAGCGTGGCTTCCCACACCGAGGGCGACACGACGGTCAGCCCGACGGCAGTGATCAGGCCGAGGAAGCCGCCCCAGCATGCGCCGCGGGTGGTGCAATCCTTCCACAGCACCGACATGAACAGCACCGGGAAGTTGGCCGAAGCCGCGATCGCGAAGGCCAGCGACACCATGAAGGCGATGTTCTGCTTCTCGAAGGCGATGCCCAGCACAACCGCGATGACGCCGAGGCAGATCGTGGTGATGCGCGAGACACGCAGTTCGGCAGCCGAATCCGCGTTGCCGTTCTTGAACACCGTGGCGTAGAGGTCATGCGACACCGCCGAGGCACCGGACAGCGTCAGGCCCGCCACCACCGCGAGGATGGTCGCGAACGCCACCGCCGAGATGAAGCCGAGGAAGATGTTGCCGCCGACCGCGTTGGCGAGGTGGATCGCCGCCATGTTGCCACCGCCGAGCAGGCCGCCCTTGGCATCGAGGAACTGCGGGTTGGTGGACACCAGCACGATCGCGCCGAAGCCGATGATGAAGGTCAGGATGTAGAAGTAGCCGATCCAGGTGGTGGCCCAGAACACCGACTTGCGGGCTTCCTTGGCGTCCGGCACGGTGAAGAAGCGCATCAGGATGTGCGGCAGGCCAGCGGTACCGAA
Source organism: Azoarcus olearius (assembly GCF_001682385.1). Classification (NCBI taxonomy): domain Bacteria; kingdom Pseudomonadati; phylum Pseudomonadota; class Betaproteobacteria; order Rhodocyclales; family Zoogloeaceae; genus Azoarcus; species Azoarcus olearius. Next base: position 1,090,870 of record NZ_CP016210.1, on the reverse strand, counting down.
CATCAGCGCCATGCCGAAGGAGATCGCCGAGATCGGGTCCTTGATGAACGAGCCGGGACCCATGATCGCCTGGCCGAGGGTTGCAGCCTCTTCCGGCGTCTTGCCGGCAGCCGTGGCCACGCCAGCCTTCACTTCAACTGCGGCGGCAAACAGCTTTTCGGGCGAGAAGCCGTAGTTCAGCAGCACCATGAAGGCCATGAAGCTCGCACCGCCGAGCAGCAGGCAGGCCTTGATGATCTGCACCCAGGTGGTCGCGGTCATGCCGCCGAACAGCACGTAGACCATCATCAGCGCGCCGACGATGACCACAGCCATCCAGTACTCCAGGCCGAACAGCAGCTTGATGAGCTGGCCGGCACCGACCATCTGCGCGATCAGGTAGAAGGCCACCACGACCAGCGTGCCGGAGGCAGCGAAGGCGCGGATCGGGGTCTGCTTGAAGCGGTAGGCGGCCACGTCGGCGAAGGTGAACTTGCCGAGGTTGCGCAGGCGTTCCGCCATCAGGAAGGTGATGACCGGCCAGCCGACCAGGAAGCCGATCGAGTAGATCAGGCCGTCGTAGCCGTTCATCATCACCGCGGCGGAAATACCGAGGAAGGACGCCGCCGACATGTAGTCGCCAGCGATGGCGAGGCCGTTCTGGAAGCCGGTGATGCCGCCGCCCGCGGTGTAGAAATCAGCCGCGGATTTGGTCTTGGCAGCTGCCCACTTGGTGATGAACAGGGTCGCCACGACGAACACCGCGAACATGATGATCGCGGTCCAGTTGGTGGCCTGCTTCTCGGCCTGGCCGAGATCGGCGCCTGCCGCGAACGCCGCGACAGACAGGGTGGCGAGCGCGAGGCCGCCGGAAATACGGGCGAAACGACCGATCATTTGCCGCTCTCCTTCACGATGTCCTGGGTCAGCGCATCGAACTCGGCGTTCGCGCGGCGGACGTAGATGCCGGTGATCACGATGGTGAACACGATGACGCCGAAGCCTACGGGGATGCCCAAGGTCATCACGCCTTCGCCGATGCGCTGGTGAAACAGCTCCTTGTCGAAGGCGATGATGGCCGTGTAGCCGTAGTAGACGATCATCATGATCGCGGTGAGCAGCCAGCCGAAGCTGGAACGGGCGCTGGTGAGGCGCTGGTACTTCGGATTTGCGACGATTTTTGCTACCAGGTCGTCTTGCATGTCTCCCTCCTTTAACGCTATTGGTCGGGCCGAGCTTGCGCCCGGACCAGGCCAAGTTAGCGGCGGAGACTTACGACGTGCTTACGCCTAGCAACAAAAGTTGTTGTACAACAATACCTTACAGAATTCTTAAAATCCACCTGATGGATTAATAGATTTTATTTATTATTCCACCTTATCCAAGCGGAAAGAAGTCGCCGTGTATAGATGGTGGGGCGGGATGGTGAGTGCGGGGAAAGACCACCTGGGCCAAGGTTCCCTGCCCCGCGGGATTGGGGCTGAGGGTGACGGCGGCCCGATGCAGTTCCGCGATTTCGCGCACGATCGGGAGTCCCAGCCCGGAGCCGTCAGCACCGCTGCCGAGCACCCGGTAGAAACGCTCGAAGACGCGCTCCCGGTCGGCCTCGGGGATTCCCACGCCCGTGTCCTCCACCTCCAGGATGGGGGCGCCAGCCACCCGGGTCCGCGCAGTCACGCTGCCCCCGGCCGGGGTGTATTTGATCGCGTTGTCGACCAGGTTCTTGACCAGTTCGCGCAGCAGCACACTGTTGCCTTCCACCTGTAGCACCTGGCCACTGCTCTCCACGCCGAGATCGATTCCCTTCGCCAGCGCACGCGGAAACAGCTCCTGCGCCACTTCCCGGACAACGGCTTCGAGATCGACCGGCTCCACCGTATACAGCTTCTCGAAGCTCGCCTCGGCCCGCGCAAGCGACAGCAGCTGGTTGATGAGGTGGCTCGCGCGGTCGGCGCTGTCCGCGATGTGGGTGAGCGAGGCGCGCAGTTGTTCGGGATCGTTCTCGAGCAGCGCGAGGTCGGTCTGCATCTTCAGCCCGGTCAGCGGGGTGCGCATCTGGTGGGCCGCATCGGCGATGAAACGCTGTTGCGCCTGCAGGTTCTCCTCCAGCCGCGCCATCATGTCGTTGAACGCAACGATCAGCGGCCGCACCTCTTCCGGCACGCTCGCCGGAACGATGGGCGAGAGGTCGGTAGGACGCCGGCGCCGGATCAGGCTCTGCAGGCGATTGAGCGGCGCGATGCCGCGCGTCAGCCCGACCCAGACCAGCACGACGGCCAGCGGAATGATCGCGAACTGCGGCAGCAGCACGCCGGTGACGACGCGCGAGGCAAGGTCAGAGCGTTTGTTGCGTGTCTCCGCCACCTGCACCAGCACCAGCGGGCTGGCCGGCTCGGGCCAGGCCTTGAGGAACTGATAGGCGACCCGCGCCTCCTCGCCGTGGATCACCTCGTCGCGGAACAGCACCTCCTCCGCCAGCAGCCGCGGAGGTGGCGGCACCCAGGGTATTTCGCGGTCGCCGGTCAGGGTCTCGCCCGACTGGTTCGCCACCTGGTAATACACCGCGTCGTCCTGGTCGGCGCGGAAAAACGCGCGCGGCGGGCCTGGAAACTGCACAGAGATCTCGCCCCCCTCGACCACCACCAGCCGCGCCAGCGAGCGCACGCTGTCCGCCAGCGCGCGATCGTAGGGCTGGTTGGCAATGTTGTCGGCCACGTTATGGGTGACGATGATGGAGATCGGCCACAGAAACAGCAGCGGCGCGAGCATCCAGTCGAGGATCTCGCCGAACAGCGAGTTCGGCTGGCCGGGAACGCGACGGCCGGCGCTGTTCCGGTCAGACTTTTTGCGTCGGGGCCGCATCGGGGTTTTCCAGGCAATACCCCAGCCCGCGCACGGTCACGATGCGCACCCCGCTTGCCTCCAGCTTCTTGCGCAGGCGATGAACGTAGACCTCGATGGCGTTGCTCGATACCTCTTCGCCCCAGCCGCACAGGTGATCCACGAGTTGGTCCTTGCTGACCAGGCGCCCGACACGCAGGATGAAGACCTCGAGCAGGCCGATCTCACGCGCCGACAACTCCACCACCTGACCGCAGATCTTTACCACGCGGTCGGCCTGGTCGTAGCTCAGGTTCCCCACTTCGATGCAGCGCGGCTGCCCGGTGCCGCGCCGCGTCAGTGCCCGCACCCGCGCCTCGAGTTCCGGCAGCGCAAAGGGCTTGGTCAGGTAATCGTCGGCCCCCGCATCGAGCCCGCGGACACGGTCCTCGACGCCATCCTGCGCAGTGAGGATCAGCACCGGCAGCGCGGACTTGCGCGCCCGCAGCCGTTTCAGCACTTCGATGCCGGGCAGGCGCGGCAGGCCGAGGTCGAGGATCAGCAGATCGAAAGGCTGCGACGCCACCGCGGTGTCGGCTTCGGCGCCATTGCCCACGTGATCCACCGCGTACCCCCCGCGCTTGAGCGCCCGCACGATGCCGTCGGCAATGACGGGGTCGTCTTCCGCCAGAAGAATGCGCATAGAGCTTTGGATGTAAGTTGCGTGTAAGCGGATCCGCCTAAGGTGCGTTCCGCTGTTCTCCTTTTACTCGGTCTTCGGGAACGCCGCGCCGTCCGGTTTGCGACGTTCCAGGGAGTCGATCGTCCTGCGACGACTCCCTGCCGCCTTTTTTCCCTCGCAACGATTATCCCACGTCAGGCCGCATGCGCCCATGCCCGCCTGTGCCGCGCCGTAAACGACAACGGCCCCGCCGAAGCGGGGCCGTCGAACTGCGGGTGGCGGCAACCGCCGCCACCGGACTGGGCATTACATACCCATGTCCATGCCGCCCATGCCACCCATGCCGCCCATGCCCGGCATGCCGCCGGCGGGCTTGTCTTCAGCCAGCTCGCCGACCATGCAGTCGGTGGTGAGCATCAGGCTGGCGACGGAAGCAGCGTTCTGCAGCGCGGTGCGGGTCACCTTGGTCGGATCCAGCACGCCCATCTCGACCATGTCGCCGTACTCGCCGGTAGCGGCGTTGTAGCCGAAGTTGCCGGAGCCTTCGACAACCTTGTTCACCACCACGGAAGCCTCGTCGCCGGCGTTGGCAACGATTTCACGCAGCGGCTGCTCCATCGCGCGCAGCACGATCTTGATGCCGGCGTCCTGGTCGTGGTTGTCGCCCTTCAGACCGGCCAGGCTGGCGCGGGCACGCAGCAGCGCAACACCGCCGCCGGGGACGATGCCTTCTTCCACCGCAGCGCGGGTGGCGTGCAGGGCGTCTTCCACGCGGGCCTTCTTTTCCTTCATTTCGACTTCGGTGGCGGCACCGACCTTGATCACCGCAACGCCGCCGGCCAGCTTGGCCACGCGCTCTTGCAGCTTTTCACGGTCGTAGTCGGAGGTCGCTTCCTCGATCTGCACGCGGATCTGCTTGACGCGGGCTTCGATGCGCGAGGCTTCGCCGGCGCCGTCGATGATGATGGTGTTTTCCTTGCCGATCTCGATGCGCTTGGCCTGGCCGAGGTCCTGCAGGGTAGCCTTTTCGAGGGTCAGGCCGACTTCTTCGGCGATCACCTGGCCACCGGTCAGGATGGCGATGTCTTCGAGCATGGCCTTGCGACGGTCGCCGAAGCCCGGGGCCTTGACGGCGCAGGTCTTGAGGATGCCGCGGATGTTGTTCACCACCAGGGTGGCGAGCGCTTCGCCGTCGACGTCTTCAGCGATGATCAGCAGCGGACGGCCGGCCTTGGCGACTTGTTCCAGCACCGGCAGCAGGTCGCGGATGTTGGAGATCTTCTTGTCGAACAGCAGGACGAACGGGTTTTCCAGGATGGCAACCTGCTTGTCCGGGTTGTTGATGAAGTAGGGCGACAGGTAGCCGCGGTCGAACTGCATGCCTTCGACGACGTCCAGCTCGTTGTTCAGCGACTTGCCGTCTTCGACGGTGATGACGCCTTCCTTGCCGACCTTCTCCATCGCCTGGGCGATGATGCCGCCGATGTCGGCGTCGGAGTTGGCGGAGATCGAACCGACCTGGGCGATTTCCTTGTTGGTCGAGCAGGGCTTCGACAGCTTCTTCAGTTCTTCGATGGTGGCGACGACAGCCTTGTCGATGCCGCGCTTCAGGTCCATCGGGTTCATGCCGGCGGCGACGAACTTCATGCCTTCGCGGACGATGGACTGGGCCAGCACGGTGGCGGTGGTGGTGCCGTCACCGGCGATGTCGGAGGTCTTGGAAGCGACTTCCTTGACCATCTGCGCGCCCATGTTCTCGAACTTGTCCTTCAGTTCGATTTCCTTGGCGACGGACACGCCGTCCTTGGTCACGGTGGGGGCGCCGAACGAGCGCTCGAGCACCACGTTGCGGCCCTTCGGGCCCAGGGTCACCTTGACGGCGTTGGCCAGCACATTGACGCCGGCAACCATGCGTTCGCGGGCGGAATCGCCAAACTTGACTTCTTTAGCAGCCATTCTTCAACTCCTTGAATTCGGGGATGGGAATCAGAACCGGCGGGAGGCTCAGGCCTCGACCACACCCATGATGTCTTCTTCGCGCATGACGAGCAGCTCTTCGCCCTCGACCTTCACGGACTGGCCGGCGTACTTGCCGAACAGCACCTTGTCGCCGACCTGAACGGCCATCGGGCGGACCTTGCCGTCGTCCAGGATCTTGCCGTTACCGACCGCCAGGACTTCGCCCTGGTCGGGCTTTTCGCCCGCGGAGTCGGGGATCACGATGCCGCTGGCGGTCTTGCGTTCGGCTTCCAGACGCTTGACGATCACGCGATCATGCAAGGGACGAATCTTCATGGATCTCACTCCTTCTTTTCGATTCAACTGACAACACGGGCAGCGCCCGCAGAATGAAATTCGCTGGTGGCCGCGGCATCGCCGCGACTGTTAGCACTCGCTGCCAACGAGTGCTAATAATAGGGACGGCGGATGGCGATTTCAAGTACGGGAATATCGATATCTGCGCGCGCCCTGCCGACGGCAGCAGGGCGCACGCTGCGGCGGCCGCTCAGCCCAGCAGCAGCGCGTCGTCGTCCAGCTTTTCGCCGCGCACGCGCTCGAACATTGCCAGCAGATCGGTGACATCCAGGCCTTCACGCTCCTTGCCGGAGACATCGAGCACCACGCGCCCCTGATGCAGCATCACGGTGCGTTCGCCCACGTCGAGCGCCTGGCGCATGCTGTGGGTTACCATCATCGTCGTGAGCTTGTGTTCGGCGACGATGCGGGCCGTGAGCTGAAGCACGAAATCGGCGGTACGCGGATCGAGCGCCGCGGTGTGCTCATCCAGCAGCAGGATGCGCGACGGCCGCAGCGCGGCCATCAGCAGGCTCACCGCCTGGCGCTGACCACCGGACAGCAGCCCGATGCGATCCGACAGGCGGTTCTCGAGACCCAGCCCCAGCGTGGCCAGGTGCGCCCGGTAGGCCTCGCGCCGCGCGCCCTTCACCGCGCGCCCGAATCCGCGCCCGCTGCCGCGCAGATCGGCCAGCGCCATGTTCTCCTCGATGCTGAGGTCTTCACAGGTGCCCGCCATCGGGTCCTGGAACACCCGCGCGACGCGGCTCGCGCGCGCCCACACCGGCTGTCGGGTGACGTCCTTGCCGTCGATTTCGATGACGCCGCGATCCACCGCCATGTCGCCGGACACGGCGTTGAGGAAGGTCGATTTGCCGGCTCCGTTGGAGCCGATCACGGTGACGAACTGGCCGCTCGGAATCTCGAGCGACAAGCCACGCAGCGCACGCGTTTCGATCGGCGTGCCGGCGTTGAAGGTCATGTGAAGATCCTGTGCGCGCAGCATCTCAGCTCCCCTTGCGGCCGGGCAGGCGGCGCTTGGCCATCGGCAACACCAGCGCCACGGTTACCAGCGCCGCGGTCACCAGGTTGAGGTCCTGCGCCTGCAGGCCGATGAAGTCGCTGTTGAGCGCCAGCGCGATGAAGAAGCGGTAGACGATGGCGCCGGCGATCACCGCCAGCGTGGCGAGAACCAGCTTGCGCGAAGGCAGGATGCTTTCGCCGACGATCACCGCGGCCAGCCCGATCACGATCGTGCCGACCCCCATCGAGATGTCCGCCCCGCCCTGGGTCTGCGCGAACAGCGCACCGGCAAGCCCGACCAGCGCATTCGACAAGGCCATGCCGCCCAGCAGCATGCGCCCGGTATTCGCCCCCTGGGCGCGCGCCATGCGCGGATTGGAGCCGGTGGCGCGCATCGCCAGTCCGAGTTCGGTGGTAAAGAACCAGTCGAGCCCGAGCTTGGCCACCACCACCACGCCCACCAGCAACAGCGGCCGGAACACATAGTCGGCAAGCGACTCCGGCTGCAGCAGCGCAAACACGGTCGGCTCGGTGATCAAAGGCACGTTGGGCCGCCCCATCACCCGCAGATTGATCGAGTACAGCGCGATCATCACCAGGATGCTGGCCAGCAGGTCCATGATCTTCAGGCGCACGTTCAGCCAGCCCGTCAGCAGACCCGCGAGGGCCCCGGCGAGCGCCGCGGCCGCAGTGGCAACGAAGGGATCGTGGCCGGACGCGATCAGCGTGGCGGCCACCGCGCCGCCGAGTGGAAAGCTGCCGTCTACGGTGAGGTCCGGAAAACGCAGCAGGCGGAAAGAGATGAAAACGCCCAGCGCGACCAGGCTGAAAATCAGCCCGATCTCGAACGCGCCGAGCAGGGTATAGAGCGACATCTTGGAATACCGGGAGGGATGATCCGCGCCTCCCGCGCGCCGGTGCGGCGCAGCGGAAGCGCGAACGGGAAGGTCTTATTCGATGATTCTGGCGGCCGACTTCAGCAACTCGTCCGACAACTGCACGCCCTGCTTCTTCGCCGCGGCGGGATTGACGAACAGTTCGAGCTTGGAACTGGTCTCGGACGCCATGGCGCCCGGCTGTTCGCCTTTGAGGATGCGCACGACCATGCGCCCGGTCTGCTCGCCGAGGTCACGGTAGTTGATCCCCACCGCCGCGATCGCGCCACGCTTGACGCTGTCGGTGTCAGCGGCAACCAGCGGAATCTTGGCGTCGTTGCCGACCTTGACGAGCGACTCGTAGGCCGAAACCACGTTGTTATCGGTGTTGGTGTAGATCACGTCGACCTTGCCGGTGAGGCTGCGCGCCGCAGAGCCGACGTCGACCGAGCGCGGCGCGGCGGCCTCTACCAGGCTCATGCCGTGCTTGGGCAGCAGCTCCCGCAGCGCCTTCACCACCACGACCGAGTTGGCCTCGCCCGGGTTGTAGACCATGCCGACGCGCTTGGCCGCGGGCACCACGCGACGGATCAGCTCGACCTGCTTGTCCAGCGCCAGCATGTCCGACACGCCGGTGACATTGCTGCCCGAGGGCCCCATGCCCGGCACGAGCTGCGCGGCCACCGGATCGGTGACGCCCGAATAGACCACCGGCACCTGCTTGGTCGCTGCCACCACCGCCTGCGCCGACGGGGTCGCGATCGCGACGATGACGTCCGGCTGGTCACCAACGAACTTGCGCGCGATCTGGGCCGCCGTGCCGGTGTTGCCCTGGGCGCTCTGATACTGCCACCTGAGATTCTTGCCGTCCTCGTAGCCGGCCTTGGCGAGCGCGTCCTTGACCCCATCGCGCACCGCATCGAGGGCCGGATGCTCCACGATGGCGGTCACGGCGACCGACTTCTGCTGGGCGGCGACCAGGGTGGCGAACGGCAGGCACAAGGCCAGCGCGGCAAGCATGCGGGCGGCGGGCTTGATCAGCGACATGGGACGCTCTCCTCGTTGGAATGATGGCGGCCGCAAACGGGTGGAGCTACGGCCGAGGGCGCGAGTGTAACCCGAGCCGCCTGTCGCTCAGAACGCGATGGCGACACCGAAATGCAGACGGAGACGCCGCTCCTCCTGCGACCATGCGAGATCGGCCGCAAGCGGCCCCGCGGGGCTGCGCCAGCGCGCCCCCACCCCGTAGCCGACCTTGGGGTCGAAGCCGCGCCGATCATCGGCCGCATCGCCCGCATCGACGAAAAAGGCGCTCCCCCACTGCGGCCTGAACCAATGCACGTACTCGGCGCTGGCCACGCCCAGATAGCGGCCGCCGACCACCGCGTCGCCCTCCCGCACGCCCAGGCTCTGGTAGGCGTAACCGCGCACCGTCTGCGCGCCGCCAGTACGGAACAGGAAGTCCTGCGGGATACCCTGGCGCGAGGGCGCGAGGGTGACGCCTCCTTCGAGGCGCAGGATGAGGTTGTCGGTGTCGCCGACCGGCTGGTAGCGCACGAAGCGGCTGTAGAGCCGGACGAAATCCTGCTCGGCGAGCGCGATGCTGCTGCCGCCCCCGACCTGGAACTCCAGCACGAAACCGCGGCGCGGGTCGAGCAGGTTGTCGACCGCGCGGCGCGTCCAGGTCCAGTTGGCGGTAAGGGTGTCGTGCTCGGTCGCCTTCGCGCCGTCGGGCCGCAGCTCCTCGTGCTGGTAGCGCAGTGCGATACGCGTTTCGATATCACCCCGCACCGTGCTCCGGGCCACGCCAACCGCCTGGGTGGACAGGCGCAGGCCCTCGAGGTCGCTGCGTTCCATCAGCGCGCCCACGCTGTCGCGATGACGCACGTCGCGCGGCGGCAGAAAGACGTCCGCATAGGCGGACTGGCGCCGCTGCTCCAGCCGCAGCCCGGACACCAGCTCCCACGCGCGGCCAAAAAGGTTGGCGTCGCGAAAGCTGCCTTCGACGCGGTAGCCGGTGTTGCTGGAAAAGCCCACACCGAACCCCACCCGCCGCGGCAGCGCCTCGCTGACCTGCACCCGCACCGGCACCGCGGCGGCGCGCGCAGGATCTGCCTCGACGTCCACCACCACCGAGGCGAAATACGGCGCGTTCTGCAAGGACGTCTGGAAGACCAGCAGCAGGTCGCGGTCGTAGAAATCGCCCGCCTGCAAGGTGCTGTAGCGCGCGACCAGGTCGGCCGGAAGATGCTCCAGGCCGCGCACGTCGAGTTCGCCCAGACGAAAGGCGGGGCCGCTATCGACAGTGACGGCGAGCCCCACCGCGGCGTTCTCCGGATCGACTTCGGCACGGCTCGCGGTGATGCGCGCCGCCGCGTAGCGGCGCCGGCTCACCTCATCGATCAGGCTGCGCTTGGCGTCGTCCCAGTCCGCCTGCCGGAACGGCTCGCCCACCTGCAGGCTCCACGCCCTGCGCAACTCCTCGACACGTCCGGCCATCGCCGGGTCGTCGCCGAGTTCGCCTTCGAAGCCAAGTTCGACCGCAGCCACGGTGGTTCGCGGGCCGGGATCGACGCTCAAGCGCCAGCGTTCCCCGCGGTCCACCGTGATCTCGGGGGAAAAATAGCCTTCGGTGGCCAGCAGGTCGGCCACTTCCTTGCGCGTGCGGCGTACCAGCGCCCGACGATCGGCCGGGTCCTCGGGCCGCAGCGCGTCATCGCGCAGTGCCCGCACATGCTGTTCGAGCAGCGGACGCAGGCGGTCGGGAACGTCGAGTTCGATCTCCAGCGGCGACTGCGCGCCCGCCACACCCGCAGCACACAGCAGCACGACCGCTGTGGCGAGGCGCAGGCTGCAGCGCACCGCTGGCCCCGTCAGGACTCGCAGTGATAGGCGGTCACACGCTCGACCTCGTTGCGCGAACCGAGGATCACCGGCACACGCTGGTGAAGCTTGGTCGGCATCAGGTCCAGGATGCGCTCGCGCCCGGTGGTGGCCGCGCCGCCGGCTTGTTCCACCAGCATTGCCATCGGATTGGCCTCGTACATCAGGCGCAGCTTGCCGCCCTGCGCGCGGCACTTCTCATCGAGCGGATACATGAAGATGCCGCCACGGGTGAGGATGCGGTGCACGTCGGCCACCATCGACGCAACCCAGCGCATGTTGAAGTCCTTGCCGCGCGGGCCGGTCTTGCCCGCCTGGAGTTCGCCCACGTAGCGCTGCACCGGCTCCTCCCAGAAGCGGGCGTTGGAGGCGTTGATCGCGAACTCGTGGGTGTCGTCGGGAATGGTCATGAAGGGCTGGGTGTAGATGAAGCTGCCCATCTCGCGGTCCAGCGTAAATGCATGCACGCCGTGGCCCACGGTGAGCACCAGCTGGGTCGACGGTCCATACACCGCATAGCCCGCAGCGACCTGCTCGCGGCCCGGCTGCATGAAGCTCTGCTCGGTCGGCTCGGCCTCGCCTTCGGGAAAACGCAGCACCGAGAAGATGGTGCCGACCGAAATGTTGACGTCGATATTGGACGAACCGTCGAGCGGATCGAACAGCAGCAGATAGCCGCCCTTCGGATAGTCGAACGGGATCTGGTGCACCGTCTCGACCTCTTCGGACGCCATCGCCGCCAGGTGCCCGCCCCACTCATTGGCCTGTAGCAGGATTTCGTTGGCAATGACGTCGAGCTTCTTCTGCGCTTCGCCCTGCACGTTGTCGGTGCCCGCCTCGCCCAGCACGCCGGCCAGCGCGCCCTTCGAGACATTGACGCTGATCGCCTTCACCGCGCGTGCGACGACCTCGATCAGCAGACGCAGATCGGCCGAGACGCGCCCTGCACGCTGCTGCTCGATGAGGAATTGGGTAAGTGTCACACGACGCATCGATGGCTCCCTTGCCGATGAATGATCAGAAACCGCCGGATTATCCCGCTTCCGCGTGAGATACGCACGGTCCGCCTCGCCCCAGGGTGGGCACGGGGCGTTATGATGACTGCCTTCCGCGGAACTCGCGCCTCTGTCTTTGCTCGTAGTGGAGCACTCCGACTAGACGACCCCCCTATGCATGTGATGGTTCTCGGCGCCGGCGTCACCGGCGTCACCACCGCCTGGTATCTGCGCCAGGCGGGCTTCGAGGTCAGCATCGTCGACCGTCAGCCAGCCCCCGGCATGGAAACCAGCTTCGCCAACGGCGGACAGATTTCGGTCAGCCATCCGGAGCCGTGGGCCAATCCCTCCGCACCCTTGACGGTACTGCGCTGGCTGGGGCGCGAGGACGCGCCGCTGCGGTTTCGTCCTCACGCCCAGGCCGCGCAATGGCGATGGGCGCTGTCCTTCCTGCACGAATGCCTGCCCTGGCGCAGCCGCCGCAACACTGCGGCCATTGCCGCGCTGGCGATGGACAGTGCCCGGCGCCTGCGCGAGCTTCGCGAGACGGCCGCCCTGCACTATGACCAGCGGCAGCGCGGCATACTCCATTTGTTCTACAACCGCAGCAGCTTCGCCTCCGTGGCGGCGAGGGTGCGCGAACTGCAGCATTTCGGGATGGATGTGCGCGCATGCTCGGCGGCCGAATGCGTAGCAATCGAGCCGGCGCTCGGTCACGTCGCATCCACGCTGCGCGGCGGGCTCTACGCGCCGGACGACGAATCGGGCGACGCACATCTGTTCACCCAGGCGCTGGCGGAGCGCCTGCGCGAAGACGGCGTGCGCTTCCACCTCAATACGCGGATCGAACGCCTCTCGCAGACGGGCGGGCGGATCGACGGGGTGGAGGTGCGCGACGAGGCCGGCCGCACCGGCATCCTGCTCGCTGATCATTACGTGCTGTGCCTTGGCAGCTACGGCACGGCACTGATGGCGCGGCTGGGCGTGCGCCTGCCGATCTACCCGGTCAAGGGCTATTCGCTGACCGCAGCGGTGATCGCGCCGGAGCGGGCGCCGGAAGTGAGCCTCACCGACGAATCCCGCCGCATCGTGTGCTCCCGCCTGGGTGACCGCCTGCGGGTCGCGGGCACCGCGGAACTGGACGGCTTCAATACTGCGCTGCGTCCGGAGCGGGGGCGGATGCTGGCCGACTGGCTGAACAGCCGCTTCCCGGGTGCGATCGACCCGGCGGCGGCGACGCTATGGGCCGGCCTGCGCCCCGCCACGCCCGGCAACGTACCGCTGATCGGCAAGAGCCCGTTCGAGCGCCTCTGGTACAACACCGGCCACGGCACGCTCGGGTGGACGCTGGCCTGCGGTTCGGGCGCCGCCACTGCCGACCTCATCGCCGGCCGGCGGCCGACGCCGCGTTTTCCGTTCCGCTGAGTCTCGCTCGGCGGGAATCAGGCCACCGCGCTGGGAGCGGGCGCCGAGGAGCACGCACACGGGCCGCTGGCAGCATCGCCGCACCCCTCTTGGCGCCCTTCGATAAAAGCCTCGCGCTCGACATCGAAGCCGATGGTCTGCAGGTGGAAAGCCAGCGCCGCATCCATGCCATTGACGTGATTTTCGAACCACGGCGGCAGTTCCTCGACGAGGCGACGGCCAAGGAAAGCGTCGCCGCGCGCCGCGCGCTCGCGGACATCGCGCATCACGGTCAGTACGCGATCGTGCTCGGCACGGTGGCAACCGGGAAAGTTCACCTGCTCCATCCAGCGGTTTTCCTGGTCGAAATGCGCCTCGGTGTGAACGATGAAGGCGTCGAGGCGGTTGATGAAATCCTCCGCCTCCGAAGCCGCCAGCAGGTTGTACAACTCGACGAATTCGCGATGGGTGGTGTCCATCCGGCCCAGCCCGAGTGCAAGTTGCTCACCCCATTCCATCTGTTGCATTCCGTTTCTCCAATGTGCCGCCGTCCGCCGGCTGGCTCGTTTTATACGGCCCGCGCCTCGCGGGCGCACTGATGCGTATCAAGAAGCAGCGCCGTCCGCGCCGCCACTGCAACGGCAGCGTCACCTTCGCCGCCTAGTCTGTGCCGCTCGAAAAGCGAGGGCGGCGATGAACATCCTGATGGTTTCCGACGTGTACTTTCCCCGCGTGAACGGCGTCAGCACATCGATCGAGACGTTTCGCCGCAGCCTCCACCAACAGGGCGTGCGCTCGACGCTGATCGCCCCGGCCTACCCGGGCGGCGGCGCGGACGACGACGGGGTTCTCCGCATTCCATCGCGCTTCGTTCCGCTCGACCCCGAAGACCGCATGATGCGGAGCGGCCACATCGCGGCGCGCGCCGATGAACTCGCGGGCGAGGGCTTCGACCTGATACACATCCACACCCCCTTCGTCGCCCATTACGCCGGCCTCGCGCTGGCGCGAAAGCTCCGCCTGCCCTGCGTGGCCACCTACCACACCTTCTTCGAGGAATACCTGTTCCACTACGTCCCGACACTGCCACGCAGCTGGTTGCGCGCGCTCGCGCGCCGGTTCTCGCGCACGCAGTGCAATGCGCTCCACGCCGTCATCGTTCCCTCGCGGGCAATGGCGGCGGCACTGCTGGACTACGGCGTCGAACGCCCGCTTGAAATCCTTCCCACCGGCATCCCCCCCGACCAGTTCCAGGGCGGCGACGGACGCTTCTTCCGCAGCCGCTACGAGATTCCGGCCGACGCCAGACTGCTGCTGTTCGTCGGCCGCGTGGCCCACGAAAAGAACATCGGCTTCCTGATCGAGATGATCGACCACCTGCGGCACACCGAACCACGCGCGCTGCTGCTGATCACCGGCGAAGGTCCGGCGCTGGCGACGCTGCGGAACGCGGTCGCGCAGCGCGGGCTCGAGCGCCACGTCCGCTTTCTCGGCTACCTCGACCGCCACAGCGAACTGCATGACTGCTACCGGGCGGCCGATCTGTTCGTGTTCGCCTCCCGCACCGAAACGCAGGGTCTGGTACTGCTGGAGGCGATGGCGCTCGGCACGCCGGTCGTGGCGCTGGCGCAGATGGGAACCTGCGACATCCTCGAAGGGGAGACCGGTTGCCGTATCGGCCCGGACGACCCTGCAGCCTTTGCCGCCCTGGTCGCGAGCCTGTTATCGCGGCCCGAGTTGCTCGAACGTCTCGCCGGCGAAGCCCGACAGCGCGCGCGCCACTGGCATGCGGACGACATCGCCGCGCGCCTGGTCCGGCTGTACGCACGCTGGATCGACGCCAGTGGCAGTCCGCGCCGCGTGCCCGCGCTGACAGCGGGCAGCGCGGGCCGCCGCCGGCTTACTTCACGATCTTGAGATGGTTGCCGCGCGGCGGCGGACGGGAACCGCCGTCCGTGCTGCTTTCCACCGGCACGGGTGCCGGCGTCGAAGCGGCCGGCGCATCGCCCGCCACATCGGCCTCCGCGGCACCTTCCACCTCGAATGCCATCCCGTGGCCGTTCTCGCGGGCGTAGATCGCAACCACGTTGCCGACCGGAATGACCAGCGAATGGACCACGCCATTGAACCGCGCCTGGAAGGTGATCAGGTCGTTGTCCATGTGGAGCTGATGGGTCGCGTCCTGGCCCACGTTGAGCACGATCTGGCCGTCGCGCGCATACCCCGGCGGCACGCGGGTTTCTTCATCGACGACCGCGGCGATGTAAGGGGTGTATCCCTGGTCGGTACACCATTCGTAGATCGCGCGGATCAGATAGGGCTTGGTGGATATGTTGCTCATGACTCAATCTTGCTTGGCGGCCGGCGCCCGCCGCTGCGGGCGCCCCGAACGCCTTAACGGCGCATGACCTTTTCGGAGGGCGTCAGCGCGTCGATGAAGCCCTGACGGCTGAAAATACGCTCCGCGTACTTCATTAGTGGTGCCGCGGTCTTCGGGAGTTCGATCCCGTAATGCTCCAGCCGCCACAGCAGCGGCGCGATCGCCACGTCGAGCATCGAGAACTCCTCGCCGAGCATGAACTTCTGCTTGGTGAAGATCGGCGCCAGTTGCACGAGGTGGTCGCGCACATGGGCACGGGTCTTGTCGACACCTTTCTGGTTCGCCTCAAGCGCCTCGATGTGCGAAAACAGCTCATGCTCGAAGGTATGCAGCAGCTGGCGCGCGCGCGCGCGCATGATCGGGTCGGGCGGCATCAGCTGCGGATGCGGGAAGCGCTCGTCGATGTACTCGTTGATGATGTTCGACTCGTACAGCACGAGATCGCGGTCCACCAGCACCGGCACCCGGTTGTACGGGTTGATGACGGCGATGTCTTCGGGCTTGTTGTAGAGATCGACGTCGATCACCTCGAAGTCCATGCCCTTTTCGAAGAGCACGATCCGGCAGCGGTGACTGAAGGGATCGGTCGTGCCGGAATACAGATTCATCATGTGTTGCGACTCCGAATACAAAAAGCAAAAGCGCACCACGCGGCGGGCGCGTGGTGCGACAGGCGCAAAGAGCGCGGACTAGGCGGTGAGGCGGCGTCCGCTCAGACTCAATGAATGTCCTTCCAGAAACTCTTCTTCAGAGCGTAGGACAGCACAAAAAGGCCAGCCAGGAAAATGAGCACCACGGTGCCGATCGAGCGGCGCTTCTCGGCAACGGGTTCGCCCATCCACACCAGGAAGGAGACCAGGTCGGCGACGGTCTTGTCGTAGTCCTCGACCGACAGCAGGCCCGGCTTGGCCAGTTGCAGTTCGACATGCTTGGCGCCGTGCTCGTCGGTGGTCACCTTGGCGACCTGCTCGCCCTGCAGCTGCCACAGCGCATGCGGCATGCCGACGTTGGCGAAGATCACGTTGTTCCAGCCGGTGGGACGGGCCGGATCGCGGTAGAACTGGCGCAGGTAGGTGTAGAGCCAGTCGGCCCCGCTCCCGAACTCGGACGCGCGCGAACGCGCGATCACCGTGAGATCCGGAGGCGCGGCGCCGAACCAGGCCTTCGCTTCGTCGCGCTGCATCGCGATCTTCATCAGGTCGCCGGTCTTTTCACCGGTGAACAGCAGGTTGTCGCGGATCAGCTGCTCGCTGAGGCCGATCTCCTGCAGGCGGTTGTAGCGCAGGTAGGACGCACCGTGACAGTTCAGGCAGTAGTTGACGAAGATCTTGGCGCCATGCTGCAGGGCGGCCGGATCCTTGCTGACCGGCGCCTTGTCCAGGTGCAGGACGTCACCGGCGGCCATCGCCAGGGCCGGCGCGAAAGCCGCGACCGCGGCCACGCGCTTGATGAAACTCATGACACGCGATTTCATTTGAAGGTCACCCTTTCCGGTTCGGACTTGCACTTGTCGAGCTTGCTGTACCACGGCATCGCGAGGAAGAACGCGAAGTACAGCACCGAGCAGATCTGCGACACCAGGGTGCGGCCCGGGGTGGGCGGCAGCACGCCGAGGTAGCCGAGGATGAAGAAGCAGATCACGAAGACCACCAGCGCGGCCTTGAAGATCGGACCCTTGTAGCGCACCGACTTCACCGGGCTGCGGTCCAGCCACGGCAGGAAGGCGATGATCACCACCGACGCGCCCATCGCCACCACGCCCCAGAACTTCGCATCGAGGCCGAACAGCGGGTAGGTCACCGCGCGCAGGATCGAGTAGAACGGGGTGAAGTACCACACCGGCGCGATATGCGGCGGGGTCTTCAGCGGGTCGGCCGGGATGAAGTTGTTGAACTCCAGGAAGTAGCCGCCACCTTCGGGCGCGAAGAACACCACCGCGCTGAAGAAGAACAGGAAGGCGACCACGCCGACGATGTCCTTCACCGTGTAGTACGGATGGAAGGGGATGCCGTCGAGCGGGATGCCGTTGGCGTCCTTCTTCTTCTTGATTTCCACACCGTCCGGGTTGTTGGAGCCGACTTCGTGCAGCGCCACGATGTGGGCGGCGACGAGGCCGATCAGCACCAGCGGCACGGCGATGACGTGGAAGGAGAAGAAGCGGTTCAGGGTGGCGTCGGAGACGACGAAGTCACCGCGGATGACCAGCGACAGGTCCGGCCCGATCAGCGGGATCGCCGAGAACAGGTTCACGATCACCTGGGCGCCCCAGAACGACATCTGACCCCACGGCAGCAGGTAGCCCATGAAGGCCTCCGCCATCAACGCCAGGAAGATCAGCGTGCCGAAGATCCAGATGAGTTCGCGCGGCTTGCGGTAGGAACCGTAGAGCAGGCCGCGGAACATGTGCAGGTACACCACGATGAAGAACGCGGATGCGCCGGTGGAGTGCAGGTAGCGGATCAGCCAGCCGCCCGGCACGTCGCGCATGATGTACTCGACGCTGGCGAACGCGACCGGCACACCGGCGGCATTCAGGGATGCGTCCGGCTTGTAGTGCATCACCAGGAAGATGCCGGTGACGATCTGGATCACCAGCACCAGCAGCGCCAGCGAGCCGAAGAAGTACCAGAAGTTGAAGTTCTTCGGCGCGTAGTATTCGGTCAGATGACCCTTGATCGACGAAGTGAGCGGGAAGCGCTCGTCGACCCAGTTCAGCAAGGCTTGGGATTTGGTCGTCATCGCTTAGGCCTTTCCGTCTTCACCGACGAGGATGGTGGTGTCCGCGACGTACTTGTGCGGAGGAATCTCGAGGTTGTCCGGCGCCGGCATGCTCTTGTAGACGCGACCGGCGAGGTCGAACTGCGAGCCATGACAGGGGCACAGGAAGCCGCCGGGCCAGTCCGCACCGACGCCGCTTTCGGCGCCGACCTTGAACTTGTCGGACGGCGAGCAGCCAAGGTGGGTGCAGATGCCGACCGCGATCAGGTACTCGGGCTTGATCGAGCGATGCTTGTTCTTGGCGTACTCGGGCTGCTGCAGCTTGTCGGACTGCGGATCGCTGACCTTGTCGTCCGTCTTGTCCAGCGACGCCAGCATTTCGGGGGTGCGACGCAGGATCCACACGGGCTTGCCGCGCCATTCCACCGTCATCATCTCGCCCGGGGCGAGTTTGCCCACATCGACCTCGACCGGCGCCCCTGCTGCCTTGGCGCGCTCGGACGGCGTCAGACTGGCAACGAACGGCACCGCCGTGGCCACCGCCGCGACGCCGCCTGCGGCGGACGTCGCCAGCAACAGCGTGCGGCGGCCGTTGTCCATCTTTTGTTCAACGCTCATGACCCTCTTCCCTGAAAGGAAAACCAAAGACCGGATACAAAAAACCTTCGGATTATATCGGAGTCGCTGCAGCAGAGAAAGCGCGAAGTCGGAAAATCCAGTCGGCACAAGGCTTTCAAAGCGATCACCCTGCTTCGATCAGGGGCTAGGAAAGCGCCGCCTGCCGCACTGCAGCACGCGTTCAGAACGCGCGCCGCTCGACCAGCGCCTGGGCAATCGTGCCGGTGTCGGTGTGTTCGAGTTCGCCACCGACGGGCACGCCGCGTGAGATGCGGCTGACCTTGACCCCGCGCGCGCCGAGCAGCGTGGCCACGGTGTGCGCCGTCGCCTCGCCCTCGTTGGTGAAGTTGGTCGCGAGGATGACTTCCTTGACCTCACCGTCGGTCGCACGCGCGATCAGGCGTTCGAGCCCGAGTTCGCGCGGTCCCACGCCGTCGAGTGGCGACAAACGCCCCATCAGCACGTAGTACAGGCCGTTGTAGGACTGGGTCTGCTCGATCATGGCCAGATCGGCGGGCATCTCGACGACACAGAGCGTCGCGGGGTCGCGCCGCGGATTGGCGCAGCGCTGGCAGACCGCCTCTTCGGAGAAGTTGTTGCAGCGCTGGCAATGGCGCAGCACTTCGAGCGCATGGCCGAGCGCCCCCGCCAGCCGCGCCGCGCCGCGCTGGTCGCGCTGCAGCAGGTGGTAGGCCATGCGCTGCGCGGACTTCGGCCCGACGCCAGGCAGGCAGCGCAGCGCGGCGATGAGTTCGTCGAGACTGGAAGGAGGAGAGGACATCGGTACGCGTCGGGCCGCCTCAAGCGCCTCTCCGCCCCCTCGCGGGGCGGCGAACGCATTCGGCGTGGAGACTGTTGATCTCAGAACGGAAGCTTGAACCCCGGCGGCAGGTTGAGGCCGGCCGTGAAGCCCGCCATCTTTTCCTGCGTGGTGGTCTCGACCTTGCGGACCGCGTCGTTGAGCGCCGCCGCGACGAGGTCTTCCAGCATTTCCTTGTCGTCCATCACCGCGTCGTCGATGCTGACGCGCCGCACGTCGTACTTGCAGGTCATCACCACCTTGACGACGCCTGCGCCGGCCTGACCCTCGACCTCGACGCTGGCGAGCTGGTCCTGCATCTTCT
This sequence comes from Azoarcus olearius, assembly GCF_001682385.1. Classification (NCBI taxonomy): domain Bacteria; kingdom Pseudomonadati; phylum Pseudomonadota; class Betaproteobacteria; order Rhodocyclales; family Zoogloeaceae; genus Azoarcus; species Azoarcus olearius. Next base: position 1,071,074 of record NZ_CP016210.1, on the reverse strand, counting down.
TCATGTTGTCCTGCATCTGCTGGGCCTGCTTCATCAGGCCGGCAATACCGCCTTTCATCATGATCATGTTCTCCGCTGGGAAGGAAGGGATGGGTTAGCCGTGGGGGCAGGCCTAGAGCGGCCGTACCGTGTCTTCGAGCAGCGTGGCATCGAAGCGCTCGATCAATTCACGCACGAAGGGGTCGCATTCGAGCGCCGCGACCGCTTCGGCGTGGCGCTGCCGACGCTCGATTTCGTCGCGTTGGGCGGGCGTCTCACCCTCGATGGTACCGATGACGATCCGGACCCGGAGCGTGCGCCCCAACGCGGCGCCGAGTTGTTCCTGCAACCGCTCGGGCGCGCTGCGGTTGATATCGAGCAGATGGCGATGGGTGGCCGACAGGCGCAGCTCGAGCTGCTCGCCATCCAGCCCCACCCACTCGCAGTGCTGCGCCAGCTCCCGCAGCATGCCGGTCAGCCCGAGGGCACGTACCAAGGACCGCCAGTCGCCCGCCGCCAGCGCCTGCGGGGCTGCCAGCACGGCGTCCCCGGGTGCTTCGTCCGCGGCGGGTGCTACCGCCGGCGCCGTAGAGGGTCTGACGACCGCAAGCGGGGCCGGACGCGGCGGCGCGTCGTTCAATTCCTCGTCGAAGCGCTCGGCACCGCCCGCTGCGGCCCTGTCACCCTCGTCCCACTGCGCTTCCGGGGGCAGCTCCTCCCACGGCGGAACGTCGCCCGCCGGCGGGGAAACCGCCGGCCCCTCGGGCGGCGCCACCGGCGCTGCGGGCGCAGGAGGCGCGGCGGAGGAAGACGGTGCCTGCGGCACAGGCGCGGCCGACACAGGGGCCGGGGCGGCCGTCGTCGCCGCGGGCGGAACGGGCCGGTTCGTCGCCGCGACCGCATTTGGCGGCATCCCGGCGCCGGCGCTTTGCATCTGGGGCGTCACCGCGGCGGGAGCCGGCGCCCGCGCCGGCAGCGGCCGGCGCTCGCCCCCCGCGCCCCCGTCCGCGCCGGTCGGCGTGCTTCCCAAGGCCGGCGGCTGCTCCGGGCGGAACGCGTGCAGACGCAGCAGCGTCATCGTGAAGCCGGTGTATTCGTCCGGCGCCAACGGCAGCTCTTCCCGGCCATGGATCGCAATCTGGTAGGCGAGCTGCAGAAACTCGGCGTCGAAGGCCGCGGCGTGGACTTCGACCCGGCTTCGTTCGAGCGGGTCGGTAATCGCTGCCGGCGCAAACTGATAGAGCGCGACCCGGTGCAGCAGTGAAGCCAGCGCCTGCAGCGCGGCGTCGAACGAGAGGCTGCGCGCCTCCATGCCGTCGGCCACGGCGAGCAGCGCCGCCATGTCGGCTGCGGCGAGCGCCTCCAGCACGGCGTGCAGGTGATCATCACCGACGGTGCCGAGCATGTGCGTGACCTGCTCTTCAGCCACCTTGCCGGCGCCGTGAGCGATCGCCTGATCGAGCAGCGAAAGGGCATCGCGCATCGAGCCGTTGGCCGCTTTGGCGATATGCCGCAGCGCGGGCGGCTCGAACGGTACCGCCTCGGCGGTCAGGACGCGGTCCAGGTGCTCGACGATATGCCCCTGCGGCATCTGCTTGAGGTTGAACTGCAGGCAGCGTGACAGCACCGTCACCGGGATCTTCTGCGGATCGGTGGTGGCGAGGATGAACTTGACGTGCTCCGGCGGCTCTTCGAGGGTCTTCAGCATCGCGTTGAACGCATGCCCGGTGAGCATGTGCACTTCGTCGATCATGTAGACCTTGTAGCGGCCCTGCACCGGCGCGTATACCGCCTTGTCGAGCAACGCGGCCATGTCTTCCACCCCCCGGTTGGAGGCGGCATCCATTTCCACGTAGTCGGGGAAGCGGTCCGCATCGATCGCCCGGCAGGCTTCGCACTGGCCGCAGGGCTCCGCCGTCACGCCGGTTTCGCAGTTGAGCGCTTTAGCCAGGATGCGGCTGATGGTGGTCTTGCCCACCCCGCGCGTACCGGTGAACAGGTAGGCGTGGTGCAGGCGGCCGGTGGCGAGCGCGTGGCTCAGCGCACGGACGACGTGCTCCTGACCGACCAGCGTGCCGAAGGATTTCGGCCGCCATTTGCGTGCAAGGACCTGGTAGCTCATGGGTGGGGATTCTAGCAGAGCCCCCCTGCCCGTTCCCGGCGCGCTCCGCCGATGATTCGAATTGCCAATCGGCGCGATTGGCTCAATCCATTTGGTCTATCTCCGGTCGCTGCCTATCCTTCAGTCGTCGGCTCCGCGCCGCCTCAGGGGAGAACGCAATGGAACACCTAGCCGAAGAAGTTCGCGCGTGGATCGACACACTGTGCGCCGTTTGCGCGGAAATCGCCGAAGTGTCTTGACCCGGGTGTACGCCGTCGCCCGCCCGGGCCGGACGACGCGCTTGCGCTAGAGGAGCGTGCATGAACTCTGCCGATACAGACCGCGCCGCCTCCCGCCCCGTGGCGCCCCCTGCGTACTCCCGCGCCCACCGTGGCACCGCGGCCCGGCGCGGGGGCGACGATGGCGCGCGGCGCGCCTTCGCCGAACTCCTCGCGCTCGCGGACGTCAGCGTGGACGGCGAGCGGCCCTGGGACATCCAGGTGCATCACCCGGACACCGCCGCCCGCGTGCTCGCGCAGGGCAGCCTGGGGCTGGGTGAAGCCTATATGGACGGCTGGTGGGATTGTGCCCGGCTCGACGAGTTCTTCCGCCGCGTACTGGGCGCACATCTGGACGAAAAGGTCGGCACCACCTCGCTGATGGTCCAGAGCCTGCGCGCGCGCCTGTTCAATCTGCAGAACCTGCGCCGCGCCTGGCATGTCGGCCAGACCCATTACGACCTCGGCAACGACTTCTTCGAGGCCATGCTCGACCCGCACATGGCCTACACCTGCGGCTACTGGGCCGGCGCGGGTTCGCTCGAGGAAGCGCAGCGCGCCAAACTCGACCTGGTCTGCCGCAAGCTCGAACTGCGCCCCGGCATGCGCCTGCTCGACATCGGCTGCGGATGGGGCAGCCTGATGAAGTTCGCCGCCACGCATTACGGCGTGCAGTGCGTGGGGCTCACCATCTCGCGCGAGCAGGCCGAATTCGGGCGCGCGCGCTGCGCGGGTTTGCCGGTGGAGTTCCGCCTCGCCGATTACCGTGAATTCCGCCCGGCAGAAGGCGAGCACTTCGACCGTGCGGCCTCGCTCGGCATGTTCGAGCACGTCGGCCACAAGAATCATCCCGCGTATTTCGATGCGGTACGGCGCTGCCTGCCCGATGACGATACGCAGGCCCTGTTCCTGTTGCACACGATCGGCAAGAACCTGCGCCGGATGCCGACCGATCCGTGGATAGACCGCTACATCTTTCCGAACGGCGACCTGCCCACGCTCGGACAGATCACCGACGCGGCGGAAGACCGCTTCATCATCGAAGACGTCCACAACTTTGGCGCCGACTACGACCGCACGCTGATGGCCTGGCACGCACGCTTCGAGACCGCCTGGCCCCGCTTCGCCGAACGCTATGGCGAACGCTTCCACCGGATGTGGCGCTACTACCTGCTCGCCTGTGCCGGCACCTTCCGCGCCCGCACCACCCAGCTGTGGCAGATCGTGATGTCGCCAACGGGCACGCCCGGCGGTTATCGGCGCCCGTTGATTTAGCCGATACCTATCGAATAATTAAAATCATTCAATTGGAACTATAAATACCGGACAGCCATAGTCGACTCATCGGAAGCGTCGCTTCACACCCCGGAGTCGAACATGGTTGCCAAGGTCGCCCGTCTGCACTTCATGCCCGCCAGCCCGGCCAGCGCAGCGCGCGCACTCGCCGGCTGGTTGATCGCCCTGACCGGTCTGGCGCTGCTGGCCACCCGCCTCGCCGGAGAAATCGGCGGCGGCGCGATCGGCGGCCCGATCGGCGACGCGCTTGCAGGTGGCGCCATGTCCGCAGCAGCAACCGCGCTCGGCGCCCTTCCCTTGCTCGTGATGCGGCGCATCGGCGCCGGCGTGCAAGGATTGCTGCTCGGCTTCGGCGCCGGCGTGATGCTTGCCGCAAGCGTGTTCTCGCTGTTGCTCCCGGCCTTCGATGCGGCCCATGCGCTCGGAACCACCGGTCCCGCCGCGGTCGGCGTCGTGGCGGCGGGCCTCGCGCTCGGCGCGGCCCTGCTCCTCGTCATGGACCGCGCCCTGCCTCACTCGCACGCCCCCGACGGCACGCGGAGCGCCACCGCGGTATGGCTCTTCGTGTTTGCGATCGCGGTGCACAACATTCCTGAAGGGCTTGCGATCGGCGTCGCCACCGGCATGAATGTCACCGAAGCGGGCAGCGCGAATGCGGTCGCCACCGGGATCTCGCTGCAGAACGTGCCGGAAGGCCTGATTGTGGCGATTGCGCTGGCCGCCGCCGGCTACGGCCGCCTGTTCGCGTTCGCGGTCGCGGCGATTTCAGGCCTCATCGAACCAGTCGCCGCAGTGGCCGGCTCCATGCTCGTCTCGACCGCCACCGCGCTGCTCCCTTGGGGTCTCGCCGGTGCCGCGGGGGCGATGTTGTTCGTGGTCAGCCACGAGATCATCCCCGAGTCGCACCGGCGCGGGCACGAAACGCTCGCCACCGCGGGCTTGGTGGCCGGCTTCATCGCGATGTTGATGATGGATCGCCTGCTCGGCTGAAACGCCGCGCGCAACAAAAAGGGCGCCCCGCCAGGGCGCCCTTTTCATGTGTTCAGGGTGGCGAGCCTGACCCCCGGCACTTGCAGGGAACGGCTGTGGCTGCTGCCTTCCGGCCCTGACCAGGTTCACCGCGCTGCAATGCGGGGAGACCCGCCACGGCCGGCATTGTAGCAGTTCGCCCCTGCCGCGGGGCGCCCGTCGATGCAATAAGCACGCCCGAATTGAAGCCGGCCCTTGGCAAGGCGCTTGCTTTATCTCTCCCGAACGCAGCATGCGCTCACCGCCGCGGCGGTCCCATCCACGCGGCGCTACGCACCGTCACTTACTGAATGAAAGGAAAAAAGCCATGTCCCGCATCGGTATCTTCTACGGCAGCAGCTCCGGCGTAACCAAGGCGGCAGCCGAAAAGCTGGCCGGATTCCTCGGCGAAGACCGTTGTGACCTCTACAGCATGGAAGAGGACTTCGTCGACTTCGACGAGATGCTCGACTACGACTTCCTGCTGTTCGGCTGCTCCACCTGGGGCTCGGGCGAGGTGCAGAACGACTGGCGCGATCCGCTGCTGGACCTCGACAACGACAAGCCGGACTTCTCCGGCAAGACCATCGCCGTGTTCGGCGCCGGCGACTATGTGTCGCATGGTGAACAGTTTGTCAGTGCGCTTGGTATTCTTTACGACAAATTCAAGGCCCGCGGCGCGACCCTGGTCGGCAGCTTCCCCACCGAGGGCTACACCTACAAGTACTCCTTCGCGGAACGCGACGGTCAGTTCGTGGGTCTGCCGTTCGACGACATCAACGAAGCTGACAAGACCGAAGCGCGCCTGCAAGCCTGGGTCGAGGTCCTGCAAGCCTACCTGCCGGAAGCCGAAGAGGCCTGATCACACCGGCCCGCGCAGGCCGCCACCACGGCGGCCGCGCTCCGCCGGCATATACTCGGGCTTCGTTGATTTTCCGGCTGCGTGCCGCCCTTCCCCGGAGCCCCGATGAACCAGCCCGACACCCTGTTCCAGACCCGCTATGGCGACGCGGCCGCGCGCGCGCCGGCGGCCTGGTCTCCCGTCATCGAACACCTGCTCGGCCACCGCTCGGTCCGCGCCTACCTGCCCGACCCGGTCTCGGAAGACGAACTGGTGGCGATCGTCGCCGCTGCACAATCGGCGGCGAGTTCGTCCAACCTGCAGGCATGGAGCGTGGTGGCGGTGCGCGACCCGGCCACGCGCGCCGCGCTGGCGGAATGCGCAGGCGGCCAGGCCCACGTCCGCGATGCGCCGCTGCAACTGGTGTGGCTCGCCGATCTCGCCCGCCTCGAACACCTCGCGCTTGCCAACGAAAGGCCCTCGGCGGCACTCGACTACCTCGAGATGTTCCTGGTCGGTGTCATCGACGCCGCGCTCGCGGCGCAGAACGCCGCCGCGGCGGCAGAATCGCTTGGCCTTGCCACCGTGTATATCGGCGGCATGCGCAACCAGCCCGAACGCGTGGCCGAACTGCTGCGGCTGCCGTCCAAGGTCGTGGCGGTGTTCGGCATGTGCGTAGGTCGGCCCGATCCCGCTCAGCCCGCCGAGATCAAACCGCGCCCGCCGCAGTCGGTGGTGCTGCACCACGAAACCTACACGCCGCTCCCCGCCCAGGACGAAGGCATCGCCGCCTACAACGGCGCGATGGCGCAGTTCTACGAGCGCCAGAACATGAAGGTGCACGGCACCTGGGCGGTTCACTCGGCCAAGCGCGTCGCCGGGCCGGAAAGCCTGTCGGGGCGCGACCGCTTGGTCGAGGCGCTGCACAACCGCGGCTTCACGCTCAAGTAGCAGACGCGGGCGCGGCCGCTCGCCTCAGCCCGCGCCGCGCATCGGCAGCAGGCCGCGGCAGCGCGGATAGGTACTGCAGCCCCAGAACGCGCCGCGCTGACCCTTGCGCGCAGTCATCGGCGCGCCACAGCTGGGGCAGGTCGGCGTCGTCCAGTCGCCGGCAGTGGCAAAGTCGAGCAGGCGTTGGGCGGACTCCGCCGGCAGGCGCTGCAACATCGCCAGGAAAAGCTTGCCATCGAGCAGCGTGATCCGGTTTTCCGCGGCAAACGCCCGCGCCTCGTCGGTGAAACCGCGCGGCGCCATGAAGAAGGCCTTCTCCACCTTTTCGTGCGCCATCACGCCGCGCAGCTCGCGTACCGGCTTCACCCCGACCTGCCGGCTGTGCGCCTTGCACTGCACGATCGCCGTAAGCCGGGCCGGGTCGGCGTCGTCCTGGAACAGGCGCACATCGACGCCTCCGTCGGCGCCCAGCCGGGTGGTCTCCGCCCGGATCCCCTTCTCGCGGTAGAACGCGCAGCACAGGTCCTCGAAACGCTTCCACTCCATGCGGTCGAGCACCTCGGCCGACCAGGCGGTCGGGCGTGGAGGCCGCGTCTCCGACAGCGGAGGTGACGGATATACCGACGCGAGTGCGCGATCGAGTTCGTCGGGCTCCGGGCCGCGGCTTCCAGGCGAAGCAGTGGGTTCGCGACGTGAAGTGGTGATCTCGACGCCGCCGTCCTGCGTCTCCCTCGGTCCGCCTGTCAGGACCGCGGCGAACAGCAGAAGGGTCAGCGTCACCACCGCTACCGCGAGATACGCCCCGCTGATCGCCAATACGGCCAACACTGCTGCAGCGACGAGCCCGCCCAGAACGAACAGGACCGGAGCCCCACCCGGAGCGCCACCCTTCCGTCCTGCCTCATGCGGCTCCCGATCCCGACCCGCCATCTCCGCACCCGTCCTCCAAAACGACCGGCCGTAGCGCAATCGCTCCAGGTCCGGTTAGCCAGGATGATGGTACGGGGGCGAAATTATTTACCTCGAATAACTAATTCACACCCCGGTCCGTACCGGCATGCCGGGCGGTCCCCAGGCGGCGCTATTCCAGCAACTCCGTGTCGGAATGCGCATAGGCCGGGCTGCAGCAGCACAGGATGTGCAGAGCCGCCGCTTCACCGGCCTGGATGCAGTGTGCGGTACCGGGGGGAATCAGCACCGTGTCGCCCGCCTCGACGGCGAAGCGGTCCTCGCCCAGGGTCATGATCCCGCTGCCCGCGGTGACGTGGTACAGCTCCTCGCTGCGCCGATGGCGGTGAAGCACGGTGCGCATGCCGGGCGCAACCACCGCTTCAGCCAGACTCTGGTTGCGCGCCCCGTGCAAAGCCGGGTGCAACAGCTCGCGGATCTCGGAACCGTCCTTCGTGACATAGGCGGGACAGTCGGCAAGACGGGTCTTCATCGGCACGCACTCCTTGCAACGGGACGACGGATTGTGCCGCCTCGCCGGCCTTCAGCCCACGGCCGCCAGCGCCGGCGCGCGCCGGCCCCCGCGGTAGCTGGCGAGGAAGTCGCGCAGCGCCGCAGCCGGCATCGGCTGCGCGTAGAGATAGCCCTGCAGCTCGTCGCAGCCGTGGGCGAGCAGGTAGGCGGCCTGGGCCGGACGTTCGACGCCCTCGGCCACCACGCGCAGACCCAGACTGCGGCCCAGCGACAGCACCGCACCGGTGATCGAACGCGCATCATCCGCGCGGTCGCATTCGCCGACGAAGGAGCGGTCGATCTTCAGCACATCAACCGGAAAGCGCTTCAGGTAAGCGAGCGACGAGTAGCCGGTACCGAAGTCGTCGATCGCGATCGTGACGCCCAGCGCCTTCAGCTCGCCCAGAATCGCCACCGTTTCCTCCACATTGCCGACGAACAGGCTTTCGGTCAGCTCCAGTTGCAGCCGCCCTGGCGGCAGGCCGCTTTGCTCCAGCGCCGCGCGCACCAGCGCCGCCAACTGGCCGTCGCGGCGGAAGTGGCGCGCCGAAATGTTCACCGCCACGCCAGGGGCCGCGCCGCCCTGCCCCGACCAGCGCACCGCCTCGGCGCAGGCGGCGTGCAGCACGCGCGCGGTCAGCAGCACGATCAGGCCCGTCTCTTCCGCCAGCGGAATGAAGCGGTCTGGCGCGACCGTGCCGGATTCCGTGCTGTGCCAGCGCGCCAGCGCCTCGCAACCGCAGACGTCGCCGCTCGCATCGAACTTGGGTTGATACGCCACCTGCAACTCGTCGCTATCGTTCTCCAGCGTGCGCCGCAACGCCGACTCCAGCGCCAGCCGCTCCTGCACGGCGGCATTCAGACCCGCCTCGTAGAAGCGGAACTGGCCCTTGCCCGCCGCCTTGGCCTGGTACATCGCCGCATCGGCGTGGCGCAGCAGGGTTTCCAGATCGGCGCCGTCGCGCGGATAGACCGCCACGCCCATCGAGCAGCCCACGCTGAGGTCGCGCCCTTCCAGCGCCAGCGGCTGGCGCACCGCATCGTGCACGCGTTCGAGCACCTGCACCGGGTCGGCCTGGGCGGCCGCGCTACTGATGATGAGCACGAACTCGTCGCCGCCGTAGCGCGCCAGCGTATCGGTCTCGCGCACGCAGGCCTGCAACCGCCGCGCCATCTCCACCAGCAGGCGGTCGCCCACCGCGTGGCCCATGCTGTCGTTCACGAACTTGAAATTGTCGAGGTCGATGAAGGCCACCATCAAACGCTCGTCACGGCGACGTGCCGCGCCCATCGCGCGGTCGAGGCGGTCCTGCAGCAGATAGCGGTTGGGCAGGCCGGTGACCGGGTCGTGGGTGGCCTGATGCTCAAGCTGGGTGCGGTGGCGGCGGCGCTCGGAGATATCCTCGACCGAACCCTCGTAGTACAGGAAACGCCCGTCGGCACCGTGCACCGCGTGCGCGTTCTCGCTGATCCAGATGCGCTCGCCGTCGCGGCGATACACCTCGGATTCGAAATCGACCACGCGCGCCCGCGCCCGGATCAGCGCCTTGAAGTCGTCGCGCCGGCCGCGTTCCACATAGAGCCGGCCGGCGATATCGGACAGTCCGGCCATCAGCGCGGCGGGCGTGGGGTAACCGTAGAGGTCGGCCAGCGCCTGGTTCGCGGCGAGGTAGTGGCCGTCTTCCGTCGTCTGGTACATGCCGAGCACGGCGTTGTCGAAGATGCTGCGAAAGCGGAGTTCCGCTTCGGCGGCCTGCGCCGCGGCGGCATCCCGTTGGCGGTGCAGTGCCCTCAAGCGCAGCGCAAGCCCCAGCGCCAGCGCGCAGGCGCCCGCCAGCAGGGCGGGTAACAGCAGAGCGGCCACCCTCAGCCCCGCACGCCGGCGCGCTCACCCCAGCGCGGACGGGCGGAGGGCAGGCCGTGCAGGGCGTGCTCGATGCCGGAACGCTCCTGCGCGAGCCACACGTACACCGCATCCACCGCCTCCGTGCCGAGGCGGAAGCAGGTCGCCGCGTCCATGCCGACGCGCTCGCCCTGCAGCACGCGCTCTCGCAGGGCCTGCAGGAACGCGCCGACCGGACGCGCGGCGCCAGCGCCGGCGCCCTGCGCCGCGCGCGCAAGCAGGCCGCCCGCGCGTGACACCAGGAAATGCAGCCGCACCCGCGCCACCGGGGCGCAGCGGCCGCGCGCCGCCACCGCGCTGCCCAGCGCGCGTGCCTGGCCGAGACATTCGGCCAGCGCCGGCAGATCCGCCACCGCCTTGCGCACCGCGGGCGCCAGATTGGCCGCGCCTTGCTGGGCGATGCGGGCCTCGCCCAGCGCTCCCAGCCAGCCGAGCACCACGGCGATCAGCCGGCAATGGCGCAGGAAGCTCTCCTCCGGGCTCAAGCGCGGCAGTTGCTCCACCAGCTGTTGCCAGTCGCGCTGCAGAGCCTCGAGTTCGGCGCTGCCGAAGCACGGCAGGCGCTCGAAGTCCTCGCGCGTGGCGTCCTCGACCAGCGCATCGAACAAGGCCGCCACCGCCGCCTGGCGGGCTGGCAGGCGGTTGGCGAAGCTCGCATCGCCTGCCAGCCAGGCGCCGCTCATGCCGCGGTGCTGCTGCACCTGGGCGATCAGTTCGGTCAGCCGCCCGACGCTGCCGAGCGCCGCCAGCGCGCGGCGGCCGCCGGCGGCCGCGCCGGCCCCGAACACCCGGTGCAACGCCCACAGCGCCGCCGCGCCGCCCAGCGCCGCGGCCATGCCCATTTGCCATTCCATCATTGCTGCGTCCCGTTGCTGATCCTGTTTCCACCGCCGCCCGGCCCAGGCGCGGCCGATAGAGCGCGCCGCGACTATTCGTAGCGGTACGCGCCCAGCCGCTCTTCGAGCCGGCCCACCAGTTCGTCCTGGTAGCGCGCGAGTTCACCACTTTCGCCGATTCGGAGCGCGTTGTCGTCAGCCAGCCGCGCGACCTGTTCCACATCGCCCGCAATCCGCTCGCCGGCGATGCTCTGCTCGGCGCTCGCCTCGGCGATCTCGCGGATGCGCAGCTGCGTCTGGCCGGCGGCGTCGCGGATGGTCGCGAGCAAGCTTGCGGCGGCCTGCGCCCGCGCGCAGCTGTCGCCGGCACTGCGGCGGGTGTCGCCGATCACACGCGCCAGCCGGTCGACCTCGGCCAACACCTCCTGGATCAGACTGCCGATCTCGGCGGTCGCCGCAGCGCTGCCGTCGGCAAGCTGGCGCACTTCGTCCGCCACCACGGCGAAGCCGCGCCCCGCCTCGCCCGCCCGCGCCGCCTCGATCGCGGCATTGAGCGCGAGCAGGTTGGTGCGTGCGGCGATGCCGCCTATGGTCGCCGCGATACCCTCGATCCGGCGCGAACGCTCCGCCAGGGCCGTGGCCACGTCCGCTGCGGCATCCACGTCGGCAGCCACCGCCCCCATCGCGGCGGCAACGGCGCCCGCCTCCGCTTCGCCGCGTGCCGCCTCGCGCGCAGCGCCTTCGGCCGCCTGGGCGGCGTCGGCCGCCGCATCGCGGGTGGCGGCCAGACTGGTGATCAACTGTTCCAGCGTCGCCGCGGACGACACCGTGATGTCGCGCTGGCTGCGCACGCCGGCCTCGCCGGCCGCCACATCGGCCAGCGTTTCGCGCGAGACGTTGCGCAGTTCGGCACCGGCGCGATCCAGTTCGGCCAGCACCTGGGCAATGCAACGCACGGCCGCGTTGAGGTGCTCGGCGAGCGGCGTCAGCGCGTCATCGGCCGGCGTAGTGAGCCGGGCGGTGAAGTGGCCGCCGGCGCAGGCCGCGGCAAAGGCATCCAGCTCCGCGAGCCGGCGCTCGAACCGCCCCCCCGCGCGCAGCGCCGCCACCAGTGCGGCCAGCATGCCGAGTGCGCCCACGGCCTGCAGCGCGATGCCCTCGGCGAGGAACAGAACACTCGTTGCGGCCACCGTGGCACCCCACAATCCGAGCAGCCCGCGCGCAGGTCGCCACGGAACTGCGCGGGCGCGCGCCGCCGTCGCCATCGCCATCGTCGTCATCCCTTGCTCCTGTGGTGTGGCGGGCGTACCCGCCGGTTTCACGCGCCAGCGACCTCCGCGACAGCCCCTTCCGCCACCATGCGCCGCAGCGCGGGCAGACAGGAGCCGCAGGCGGTACCGCACTTGAGTGCGCCTTGCAGCGCGTCGAGGTCGGCGCCCCCGCCGATCGCCTCGCGGATCTGCTGCTCGCCGATGCCGAAGCAGTTGCACACCGTGCGCTCGGCCCTGGCAAGCCCGGCGGGCGGGCGCGACAGCGGCGCGAACAGCCACGGCCGCAGCGGCTCGGCGGGTTCGCCTGCAACGATCGCGGCAATCAGCCAGTCGGCCGCCGCCACTTCGCCCACGAGGCGGATAGCAACCAGCGTGCCATCGGCGATGCGGGCGCGCTTGTCGATGCCCCGGCGGCTGTCGCGGAAGGCGAGCACCGCGTGGTCGTCGGCCACGCAGCCGAACAGCTGGTCGATATCGGCGAGCCGTTCGGCGGGTGCCGGCGCGGTGTCGGCGACCTGCAGCACCACCACGCTGCGCTCGCGGCCCGCCAGCGACAGCGCGGCATAGCCGAAGGCGGCCAGCTGCGGCTGCAGCGCCGCCATCCATGCCACCGCCTCGGCGCCGTCGCGCGCCTGCGCGGCCCACGCCGCGCGCCAGCCGAAGTCCACCGGGGCGATCGACACCGCCGCCTGCTTCAGCGCTGGCTGCTTGGACACCGGATCGGTTGCCGCCGAGGTCACCAGGTTGGTGCCCGACTGTGCCAGCGTGGCGCCGCCCCAGTGCATCGGAATCCATGCCTGGCCGGGGGCCACGCCGCTGTCGGCGGCCACCGGCAGCACCAGCGCGCCGCGCCGGCTGGCGACCTTGACCAGCTGGCCGGCGGCGAGGCCGCGGCGGTCGAGATCGGCCGGGTTCACCGCCACCTCGGCGCGCGGGGTGTGGCCCCACAGCGCGGCGACCTTGCCGGTGCGGCTCATGCCGTGCCACTGGTCGCGCAGGCGGCCGGTGGTGAGCACGAAGGGGTGAGCGGCATCGGTCGGTTCCGGCAACGGCGCGTGGCGCACCGGGAAGCCGACCGGATTGAAGCGGGCGCGGCCGTCGGCGGTGTTGAAACGGCCGTCGGTAAAGAGGCGCAGCGTGCCGCCGCCGGCGCCTTGCGGGTACGGCCACTGCTGCGGGCCGAGCGCTTCGAGCACGCCGTAGGACAGGCCGCTCATGTCGCAGTCGCGGCCGGCGGACAGGCTGACGTGCTCGGCGAACACCGCCGCCTCGTCGGCCCAGTCGAAGCCCGCCGCAGCAGCAGGCGCGAGGCGGGTCTGCAGGCGGCGCGCGAAATCGGCGGCGATCGCCCAGTCGGGGCGGGCTTCGCCGGGCGCCGGCACCACGCCGCGCACGCGGCTGACGCGGCGCTCGGAGTTGGTGACCGAGCCGGACTTCTCGCCCCAGCTCGCCGCCGGCAGCAGCAGGTCGGCATAGGGCACGGTTTCGGTGTCGGCGAAGGCTTCCTGGACGACGACGAATTCGGCCTTGTCCAGCGCGGCGCGCACCTTGTCCTGGTCGGGCAGCGATTGCGCCGGGTTGGTGCACGCGATCCATACCGCCTTGATCCGGCCTTCGCCGATCGCGTCGAACATCTGCACCGCGGCCAGGCCCGGCGCTTCCGGCAGTGCCGGCACGCCCCACAGGCGGGCGAGATCAGCGCGGTCGTCGGCGTTGGCGGGGTCGCGGTGGGCCGGCAGGATGGTGGCCATGGCGCCGACTTCGCGGCCGCCCATGGCGTTGGGCTGGCCGGTGAGCGAGAACGGGCCGGCGCCGGGGCGGCCGATCTGGCCGGTGGCCAGATGCAGATGGATCAGCGCGCTGTTGTTGGCGACGCCGTGGTGCGACTGGTTGAGGCCCTGGCACCACAGCGACACCGCGCCGCGCGCCTTGCCGAAGCGGCGCGCCGCCTCGACGATCTTGTCGGCGGGCACGCCGCACAGGCCGGCGACCTTGGCCGGCGAACAATCAGCGAGTTGCTCGCGCAATGCGTCGAAGCCGCTGGTGTGGTCGCGGATGAAGTCGCGGTCGATCAGGTCTTCCCACAACAGCACGTGCAGCATCGCGTTGTAGAGCAGCACGTCGGTGCCGGGAGCGATCTGCAGATGCAGGTCGGCGAACTCGGCGGTTTCGGTGCGGCGCGGGTCGATCACGGTGATGAAGAGGTCGGGGTTGGCGCGCTTCGCCTCCTCGATGCGGCGGAACACGATGGGGTGGGCCCACGCGGGGTTGGCGCCGGTGATCAGCAGGTGGTCGGCGAGCGCGAGGTCTTCGTAGCTGGCCGGCACGCTGTCGGTACCGAGCGTGCCCTTGTAGCCGGCCACCGCGCTCGACATGCACAGCCGCGAGTTGGAATCGATGTTGTTGGTGCCGACCAGCGCACGCGCGAGCTTGTTGAAGACGTAGTAGTCCTCGGTCAGCAGCTGGCCGGAGATGTAGAAAGCGACCGCGTCCGGGCCGTGCTCGCGGATGATCGCGGCGAAGCGGTCGGCGGCGGTGTCGAGCGCCTCGTCCCAGCCGACGCGGCGGCGGCTGTCGGCGCGGGTGCTGCGCAGTTCGGGGTACAGCGCGCGGCCGCCGGGCGCGGCGGCCAGGTGCAGCGTGGAGCCCTTGGTGCACAGCCGGCCGAAGTTGGCCGGATGCGCCGGGTCGCCGCGCACGCCGGTGATGCGGCCGCCGTCGCGCTCGACGATGACGCCGCAGCCGGTGCCGCAGTAGCAGCACACCGAGCGGGTTTCGTTGGCCTTCAGGCCCAGGTCGGCCAGGTTCATGTGGGGCTCCATGTCTTCATTCCTTTGCGTCTCGCCGTCGCCGCGCGCTCAGCCCGGGCAGGCGGCGCCCGCCAGCTGGGACTGCGTGAAGCGCTGGCCGAACATCATGTGGTCGCGCAGCGCCGAAACGTCGCCGCCCTCGCGCACCAGCTGGAAGTACCAGGCGCCGTCGGCGGTGTCGCCCACCATCACCGCGCCGGCAAGCCGGTTCTCCTTGAGCACCAGCTTCTTGTAGATGCCGCCGGCACGGTCGTGCAGCACGATCTCGTCGCAGCCTTCGCCGCCCATGAAGTCGCCGGCGGAGAACACATCGACGCCGGTGACCTTGAGCTTGGTCGAGGTTACCGAGCCGGTGTAGCGGCCGATGCCGTGGCCGGCGAGATGGTTGGCGCAGACGCGGGCCTGCTCGAACAGCGGCGCCACCAGGCCGTAAGCGGTACCGCGATGATTGACGCATTCGCCCACCGCATAGATGCGCGGATCGGTCACTGTCTGCAGCGTGTCGTGGACGACGATGCCGCGTTCGCAGCGCAGCTTGGCCGCTTCGGCCAGCGCGGTGTTGGGGCGGATGCCGGCGGCCATCACGACCAGATCGGCCGGGAGCGTGCTGCCGTCCTGCAACTGCACGGCAGCAACGCGCCCGCCCGCCCCCGGCAGCAGCGCCGCGGTCTGTGCCTGCAGGCGGAAGCGCATGCCCTTGGCTTCGAGCGAAGCCTGCAGCAGCTCTGCCGCCGGCTGGTCGAGCTGGCGATCCATGATCCAGCCGCCCAGATGCACCACCGTGACGTCCATGCCGCGCAGCACCAGGCCATTCGCCGCTTCGAGGCCGAGCAGGCCGGCGCCGATCACCACCGCGTGGCGGTGCTGGCGGGCCGCGTCGATCATCGCCTCGGTGTCGGCGATGTCGCGGTAGGCGATCACCCCGGGCAGTTCGCGGCCGGGCACCGGCAGGATGAAAGGCGCCGAGCCGGTGGCGAGCAGCAGGCGGTCGTAGGCGGCCTCGGTGCCGTCGTCGGCGCGCACGATGCGGCGGGCGCGGTCGATCTCCACCACGCGGCGGCCTGCATGCAGCGTGATGCCGTGGGCGCGGTACCAGCCGATGTCGTTGAGCATGATCTCCGGCAGGCTCATTTCGCCCGCCAGCACCGGCGACAGCAGGATGCGGTTGTAGTTGCCGTGCGGCTCGGCGCCAAACACGGTGATCTCGAACGCATCCGGCGCGTGCTTGAGCAGCTCTTCCAGCGTCTTCACGCCGGCCATGCCGTTGCCGACCATGACGAGTTTCTGTTTGCGCATTGCGCTCTCCTGGCTCACGCGGCGAGCGCGCGCACGTCGGACTCATCCATCGCCAGTCCGGGCACTCGGGCAAGCGCGGCGACCTCGCCGACGACGATGATGGCCGGCGAGCTGAGGCCTTCGGCAGTGACGCGCAGCGGCAGGTCGGCCAGCGTGCCCTTGACGTGGCGCTGGCCCGGCAGCGTGCCCGAGGCGATCGCCGCGGCCGGGGTGTCCGGCGGCATGCCGGCGGCGATCAGGCGCGCAACGATGTTGAGCAGCCGGCCCAGCCCCATGTAGATCACCAGCGTGGTGCCGCACTTGGCCAGCGCCGCCCAGTTTGGCTCGTCGCGGCCGTCGCCGGCGGTGCCGGTAACCAGCGTGACGCCGTGGGTATGGGCGCGGTGGGTGACCGGAATGCCGACCGCCGCCGGCACCGCGATGCCGGAGGTGAGACCCGGCACCACCTCGACCTCGATGCCGAGCGCTTCGAGGTATTCGGCCTCTTCACCGCCGCGGCCGAACAGGAAGGGGTCGCCGCCCTTGACGCGCGCCACCGCGCAGCCGCGGCGGGCGTAGCGCGCCATCACGCGGTGGATGAAGTCCTGCGCGGTGGACTTCATGCCGCCGCGCTTGCCGACGCGCAGCACGCGCGCACCCGGCTTGGCGAGTGCCAGCACTTCCTCGGTCACCAGCGCATCGGCAAGCAGCACATCGGCCTGGCCAATGGCGCGCACCGCACGAACAGTCAGCAGATCAGCCGCGCCGGGCCCTGCCCCGACAAGCGTTACCTTGGCCATGATCGAACCCTCCAACGTCAAACTTGAGGCGAAAAAAAACGGCGTCTCGCCGTTTCCACAGGTTCCGCAGAACCGGGAAACGGCGGACGCCGTTGTCCGCATGCCTTGCATCAGCACAGTGCCGGAGCCTCGTTGCCCCGGCCTTTGCGTGTGTGAATGCAAGAGCGGTGCCAGAGTGGGAATCAACCGACAACTGATTGATTCTATTTAATATTTCAGACACAAACGGACAGCCTGAGGGCTCTCTGGCATGCCCGCGCAGCACCGGGCTGGTGCATCGCCCGCGATGCTGCACCACAACATCGCATGGCCGCGTAAACGACAGGCGGCCGGCCCCCGCAGGGAACCGGCCGCCAGTGGGTCGGGGTGCTCAGGCCGCGACGCGCAGCTGCTTCTGGTACAGGAACTCCATGATCGCGGCGCGGCATTCGCCGAACTGCGGGTCGTGTGCCAGCGCCAGGCGGTCGCGCGGGCGCTCCAGCTTGACCTCGAGGATCTCGCCGATGGTGGCCGCCGGGCCGTTGGTCAGCATCACCACGCGGTCGGACAGCAGCACCGCCTCATCCACGTCGTGGGTGACCATCACCATGGTGGCCTTGGTGGCGGCGAGGATCTTCATCAGCTCGTCCTGCAGGTTGGCGCGGGTCAGCGCATCGAGCGCGCCGAACGGCTCGTCCATCAGCAGGATGCGCGGCTGCATCGACAGCGCGCGGGCGATGCCGACGCGCTGCTTCATGCCGCCGGAGATCTCGTGCGGATACTTGTTCTCGGCGTGGGTCAGGCCGACCAGCGCGAGCGCCTCGTGGGTGCGCTGCTTGAGCTTGGCCTTGCCTTCCTTGCGGGCGAAGACGCGTTCCACCGCGAGATAGACGTTGTCGAAGCAGGTCAGCCACGGCAGCAGCGAGTGGTTCTGGAACACCACCGCGCGCTCCGGGCCGGGACCGGCGATCTCGCGACCGTCGCACAGCATCACCCCCGAGGTCGGCCGGGTGAGACCGGCAATGAGGTTGAGCAGCGTCGATTTGCCGCAGCCGGAGTGGCCGATCAGGCTGATGCTCTCGCCCTCGTGGATGTCGAGGTGGATGTCGCGCAGCGCGGTGAACTTGCCCTTCTTGGTCTCGAAGGTCTGGCCGACCTTTTCGATCTGGACGATCTTCTTGCTCATGGTCGCGACTCCTTAACGGCTTTCGTAGTTGAAGCGGCGCGCGATCAGCATCAGCGCCTGTTCGAGGATGAGGCCGACGGTGCCGATCACGAAGATGGCGATGATGATGTGCTCGACCTTGAGGTTGTTCCATTCGTCCCACACCCAGAAGCCGATGCCGACGCCGCCGGTGAGCATTTCCGCGGCGACGATCACCAGCCACGCGGTGCCGATCGACAGGCGGATGCCGGTGAGCATGTAAGGCAGCACCGCCGGGAACAGGATCTTGGTGAAGACTTTCCACTCCGACAGGTTGAGCACGCGGGCGACGTTGAGGTAGTCCTGCGGCACGCGGGTGACGCCCTGCGCGGTGTTGAGGATCATCGGCCAGATCGAGCAGATGAAGATGGTCCAGGTCGCCGCCGGGTCGGCGCGCTGGAACACCAGCAGGCCGATCGGCAGCCAGGCGAGCGGCGACACCGGGCGCAGCAGGCTGATGATCGGGTTCATCATCTGCGACAGCACCGCGAAGCGGCCCAGCATGAAGCCGGCCGGAATGCCCACCAGCGCGGCGATGCCGAAGCCGATGCCAACGCGCTGCAGCGAGGAGAGCACGTTCCAGCCGATGCCCTGGTCATTGGGACCGGCCTGGTAGAACGGGTCGGAGAACAGCACCACCGCCGCGTTCCAGGTCTTGGCCGGGCTGGGCAGGCCGCCACCGTTCATCGTGCCCAGGTGCCACAGCCCCACCAGCAGCGCGAGGCCGATGACGGGCGGCAGCACCGCGCGCACGATCGCGCCCAGCCATTCGCCGGCACGGCTGGTGCGCGGCTCGGCGGCGGGTGCCGCCTGCACCGGCGCGGGCGCCGGTTTGTCGTTGCGGGCCGCCACGCTACGCGCCGGACCGCTCTCCAGCGGGGCCGCCACGGCCGCCGCCTCTTCCACCGTCACAGTTGCAGTCGCCATTTGCTCGCTCCTTGACTCAGGCCTTGATCTTGAAACCGGCGGCGTACTTCGCCGGATCCTTGCCGTCCCACACCACACCGTCGATCAGCTTGCTGCTGCGCATGTCGCTCTTGGGCAGGGCCACGTTGGCCGCGGTGGCGGCCTGCTTGTAGATGTCGATGCGGTTGATCGCCTTGGCGACGCCGAGGTAGTCGGGGTCCTTGTCGATCAGCCCCCAGCGCCGATGCTGGGTGAGGAACCACATGCCGTCCGAGAGATAGGGGAAGTTCACCGCGCCGTCGTTGAAGAATTTCATCGCGTTGGCGTCGTCCCAGGTCTTGCCGAGGCCGTTCTCGTAGCGGCCGAGCATGCGGCCCAGGATCACGTCCATGTCGGTATTGACGTAGGAGCGTGCCGCCACCGTTTCCGCGGTGGTGCGGCGGTTAGCGATCGACGCATCGATCCAGCGCGAGGCGTCCAGGATTGCGGCGGTGAGCGCGCGCGCAGCGTTGGGGTTCTTGGTCACCCAGTCGCCCGTGGTGCCGAGCACCTTCTCCGGGTGATCGACCCAGATATCCTGCGTGGTGACGGCGGTGAAGCCCACGCCGTCGACAATGGCGCGCTGGTTCCAGGGTTCGCCGACACAGTAGCCGTGCATGTTGCCGACCCGCGCGTTGGCCACCATCTGCGGCGGCGGCACCACGATGGACTTCACGTCCTGCAGCGGGTTGATGCCGTTGGCCGCCAGCCAGTAGTTGAGCCACATGGCGTGGGTGCCGGTGGGGAAGGTCTGCGCGAAGGTGTAGGTGCCGGCCGGGCTCGCCGCGACCACCTTCTTCAGCGAGGCGCCGTCGATGACGCCCTTCTCCTTCAGCTGGTTCGACAGCGTGATCGCCTGGCCGTTGTTGTTCAGCGTCATCAGCACTGCCATGTCCTTCTTCGGCCCGCCGATGCCGAGGTGCACGCCGTAGACCAGGCCGTACAGCACGTGCGCGGCGTCGAGTTCGCCGGAGACCAGCTTGTCGCGCACCGCGGCCCAGCTCGCTTCCTTGCTCGGCACGATCTTGATGCCGTACTTCTCGTCGAACTTCTGCGCCGCGGCCATCACCACCGACGAGCAGTCGGTCAGCGGAATGAAGCCGACCTTGATTTCCTTCTTCTCGGGCGCGTCGGAACCCGCCGCCCACACGCCACCGGGGAAGAGCCCGGACAGCAGCGTCGCGGTACCCGCCGCGGCGCTGGCCTTGAGAAAGCCCCGGCGGGACAGTTCGGGGGTGGTGAAGGTCTGCTTGGTCATCTCGCGCTCCTAGGCGAAGTCCAAAAAACAAAAAGGCGTCCATTTCCGTCCCCACATCCGTGCGGAGAAGAAATGGACGCCGTTGTCCAGTGTTCGGTCATCGAACGCCGAACCGTCGTTGGTTCAGCTTGCTACCTCTTTAGCAGCAAGCGTGCCAACCGCGTGGTGCACAGCAAAAGCGCGCAACCACGCGGTTTTAAGGGAGATTTTGAGGAAGCACCGACAACCGGGGCGCACTGCTGCAGTGCGACAAGTCGACAATTCGCACAATGCGAGTGCGGTCAATCGGAGGATCTGCACCACAGGCCGAAGGCCCGCGGCGCAGCGCGATCGCCTATTCGGATCGCAACACGTCGGCGAGCGCCAGCGTGGCTTCGGCCACCTCGACGAGGCGGCGGTTCTGGTTCATCGCGGTTTGCCGCAGCAGCTTGTAGGCCTCTTCTTCGCTGAGACCGCGGCTTGCCATCAGCAGGCCTTTGGCGCGTTCGACCACCTTGCGCTCGTTGAGCGCCGCGCGCACGGTGTTGAGTTCGTCGCTCATGGTCTGCAGGCGCTGGGCCTGATCCTGCATCAGCTCGAATACCGAGCGGCCGAGCTGCGGCCCCAGCCCATCGGCCGCGTGCAGCGCTTCCGGCGCGGCCGGCGCGCCTGCCGGTGCCGTCACACCGGCGCGCTCCACCAGTGCCGACAGCGCCGCCGGCGGCAGCACATCCGGTCCGCCGGCGGCCTCGAGGGTGTCGAGCAACGCGGCGTGCTCGGCGAGTTCGGTGCGCGCGGCAGCCAGCGTGTTCTCGCACAGCTGCAGCAGCGCGTTGGTGGCGCAATCCTCCACCTGGCGCATCACGTCGATGCGCGCGGTGGCGCAGTCGAACCAGCGCTGGCTGGTGTCGTCCACCGGGCGCCCGGCGGGCGTCGTCGTGGCGATGCGGCGCATGCGCTCCAGTTCGGCGATCTCCGGCGCGACCTGGGCGTTGCGCCAGATCGTGCGCAGCGTGGGATCGGCGAACTCGATGAAGAGCTGGAAGCAGCGCTCCTGCGCCTCGATGAGGTGCAGCATGCGCTGCTGCTCGCCGGCCTCGAAGCGCCCGGCGGCCAACGCGGCGGCACCGACCGCGCGCTCCTGCCCGGCCAGCTCCTTGCCCTGCATGAAATTGAACAGCGACACCAGCGCACGCGAAATCGCCGGGTCGACCGCGGTGTCCGCGGCCTCGAACACCACCGCCAGCAACCCGGCGATCAGTTCGCTGAACGAATGCGTGGCCTGCTCCGGCCCCAGGCGCAGCCCTTCGATCTGTTCGCGCAGCGCCGGCAGGGCGTTGAGCGCGTGCAGCACGTAGGCGATACGGCTGAAAAGACGCATGCCGCCGGCCATGCGTGCGGAATCCGTGGCGAGGCGGTCGAACAGGTCGCGCACCTGGATCTCGACCGCCTCGGTGGCGGCAACCTGTTCGCTGCGCTTGTCGGCGAAACGGCTGCCGCGCGAGGCCAGGAACACATTGGAAGCGCCACGCTCCTTCTGCAGCATGTGCACCAGCTCGCTGACACCCTTGACCAGGCCGCAGGTCACTTCGAGCTGCTCCAGCCCGTGGATCTCGCAGCGCTTGGCCGCGACCAGGAAACCCAGCGCGGACTTCATCGCTTCTCTCCTTGCTTCAGCATCATAGGCAATCCCGGCGCGCGCTCCGGGCGCGTATACGCCCTCGGGCCGGGAACGACAACGGTAACCTTGCGGCCAAGCGTGCATGCAGGTTGCATGCCACCCATAGTGGCCGTGCGTCCCCCCGCCGCCCGCGCGGGGCTTCAGGCGCTAACGTCGGCGCGCTGGCGGCGGGCCTCGAACAGGCAGATGCCGCTCGCCACCGACACGTTGAGGCTTTCGACCGAGCCGTGCATGGGAATCTGCGCCAGCTCGTCGCAGGTGTCGCGGGTCAGGCGGCGCAGACCGTCGCCTTCGGCCCCGAGCACCCATGCGAGCGGGCCGCGCTGGTCCACCTGGTAGACGGATTTCTCCGCCTCGCCGGCCGCGCCCACCACCCACACGCCGGCTTCCTGCATTTCGCGCAGCGCGCGCGCCAGATTCGTCACGGTGATGTAGGGGACCGTGTCGGCCGCACCGCTGGCGACCTTGGCGGCGGTGGCGTTGAGGCCGACCGCGCGGTCCTTGGGTGCGACCACCGCGTGGGCGCCGGCGGCATCTGCCACGCGCAGGCAGGCGCCGAGGTTGTGCGGGTCCTGCACGCCGTCGAGGACCAGGATCAGCGCGTTCTCGTCGAGGTTGTCAAGCACGTCGGCGAGCTTGATCTCACGCCGGGTGGCGTCGATGCGCGCCACCACGCCCTGATGGCGCCGCGTGCCCACCAGTGCGTCGAGCCGCTCGTGTTCGCTCGGCACGATGCGGGTGCCAACCGCCTCCGCAGTCGCGAGGAATTTCTTGACCCGCGCGTCCTTGCGGTCGCCGGACAGATAGACCTCCAGCACCGCCTCGGGCGCGTGGCGGAGCTTGGCCGATACCGCGTGAAAACCGTAGATCAGGCGCGTGGCCGAGGATTCTGCTGGTTTAGCCAATGCGCTTACCCTTCTTTGCTGTTGCCGGCTTGGCGGGCTCCGCCTTGTCGCCGGTTTCGGTTGTCGTGGTGGCCCTGGCCCTGCTGCGCGCAGCGGCCTTCGCGCCCGTTGCCGCGCCGGCGGCTACGGCTGCCGGCGCCTTGGCCTTCGCGCCTTTCTTGGTAGTCAGTGCCTTCGGCGTCGGCGCGTCCTCCGCATCGGGCCGGGCCGCGGCGGTCGTCTTCGGCGCGGCACGCTTGCGCGGCGCCGCCCCGGCGGAGGGCGCTTGTTCTGTCGCCGGTGCCTCCGCCGGCGCAGCAGGCTTGGCGGCACGCGTCCTGGTCGCAGGCTTCGCCTTCGCCTCGGGTACCGGCGCGGGCGCCGCAGTCTTGCGACGGGTCTTGGCCGGCGCGGCGGGCTCCGCCGGCACACTTTCGCCTGCCGACGCCACGCCGTCTTCCTGCCCGGCCCGCTTGACCGTCTTCCTGGTCTTCGCCTTGGGCGCCGACTCGGCGACCACCGCGTCCGCCGGCGTCTCCGCCTGGAAAGCAGCCGTGCCGGCCGTCACCGCGGCGGTTTCGGCCACAGCCCCTGCGCTGCGGCGCCGGGTCCGCGTCGCGGAGGCCTTCGCCGGCTCTGCCGCGGCCGTCGGGGTCGCCTCCGCTGCCACCTCGACGACCGGCGCCTTCCGCGCGCGCTTCGTCTTCGCCGCCGCCGTCTGCGGGGGCGGCGATTCTACCGTTTCCGTGGCGCGCTGCGGCGCCTTCTCCACGGCCGGTTTGCGCTTGCGGCCGCCAGCGGGGGCGACGGGAGCAGCGGCGTCCTGCGGCACCTCGACGAGCGCTTCGGTTGCAGGGGCGGCTGCCTTTCGCGCCGGTTTGGCAAGCAGCGGCCCCTCGACCAGGCGGAAGTCGATCTTGTTGGTTTCCATATCGACCCGCACCAGTTGCACACGCACCCGATCGGACAGGCGGAACTGCTTGCCGGTACGCTCGCCCAGCATCGCGTGGCGGGCTTCGTCGTAGTGGAAATAATCGGCGCCGAGTTCGGACACATGCAGCAGGCCTTCGATGAAGATGCCATCGAGCGCGACGAACAGGCCGAAGGGCACGACCGCCGAGACGCTGCCTTCGAACTCCTCGCCGACCTTGTCCTGCATGTAGTAGCACTTGAGCCAGGCAACAACGTCGCGCGTGGCTTCGTCGGCGCGGCGTTCGGTCGTCGAACAGTGCAGCCCGATGTCGTCCCAGTCGCCCGCGGCGTAGTGCTCGCCGGCGAGCACGGCCTTGATCGCGCGATGCACGAGCAGGTCGGGATAGCGGCGGATCGGCGAGGTGAAGTGGGTGTAGGCCTCGTAGGCGAGGCCGAAGTGCCCGACGTTGTCGGGGCTGTACACCGCCTGCCGCAGCGAGCGCAGCATCACCGTCTGCAGCAACTGGGCATCGGGCCGGTCCTTGACCTTGTCGAGCAGCGCGGCGTAGTCCTTGGCGCGCGGTTCGTCACCTCCGCCCAGCGGCAGGCCGAATTCGGACAGGAAGGTGCGCAGCTTTTCGAGCTTTTCCGGGGTCGGTCCTTCGTGCACCCGGTACAGCGCGGGATGATCGTTCTTGTGCAGGAAATCGGACGCGCACACGTTGGCCGCGAGCATGCACTCCTCGATCAGGCGGTGGGCGTCGTTGCGGGTTTCGGGGACGATGCGCTCGATCTTGCCGTTGTCGTCGAAGATCATCCGCGTCTCGGTGGTCTCGAAGTCGATCGCACCGCGCTTGGCGCGCGCCTTCAGCAGCACCCGGAACAGCTTGTCCAGGTTCTCCAGGTGCGGCAGCAGCCCGCCGATTTCGTCGAGCGCGGTGGCGTCGTTGTCGTAGAGCGCCGCGGCAACCTTGGTGTAGGTGAGGCGCGCGTGGGAGAACATCACCGCAGGATAGAAACGGTAGGCCTTGATCTCACCGGTCATCGAGATGCCCATGTCCGCGACCATGCACAGGCGTTCGACCTGGGGGTTGAGCGAACACAGTCCGTTGGAGAGCTTTTCCGGCAGCATCGGAATGACCCGGCGCGGGAAGTACACCGAGTTGCCGCGCTCGTACGCATCCCGATCGAGCGCACTGCCTGCTTCGACGTAGTGCGAGACATCGGCGATCGCGACCACCAGGCGGAAACCGCGGCCCTGGCGTTCGCAATACACGGCGTCGTCGAAATCCTTGGCAGTCTCGCCATCGATCGTCACCAGCGGCAGCGCCGTGATGTCCTCGCGCCCCGCCCAATCCTTCTTGCGCACAGCGGTCGGCAGCTTGCGCGTGTCGGCCTTCGCTTCGCTGGAGAATTCGAACGGCAGGTCGTGCTTGCGCAGCGCGATCTCGATCTCCATGCCGGGATCAGCGTAATTGCCCAGCACCTCGGTAACGCGGCCGATCGGCTGCGCGTACTTGGTGGGCTGCTCGATCAGTTCGACCGTGACCACCTGCCCCGGCTGCACCTTCTTGCCGCCGGGCGCCACCAAGATGTCCTGCGCCAGACGGCGGTTTTCCGGCACTACGATCATCACGCCGTGCTCGTTGAGCACGCGGCCGACCACGCGGCTGTTGGCGCGCTCCAGGATCTCGACGACCTTGCCTTCCGGTCGCCCGCGACGGTCCTGGCCCGCGATGCGGACGATGGCGCGGTCGCCATGCAGCACCTCGCGCATTTCCTTGGGGCCGAGGAAGATGTCGGGCTGTCCATCATCCCGGACGAGGAAGCCGAAACCGTCCGGATGGCCCTCCACCCGCCCGCGGATGAGATCCGCCTTGTCCGGCAGCAGGAAGGCGTCGCGCCGGTTGCGCATCAGCTGGCCGTCACGCTCCATCGCGCGCAGCCGGCGTTCGAAATGCTCAAGCTCGTGCGGCTGGATGTCGAGCGCGCCGGCAAGTGCGGCGAAGGACATCGGCACGCCCTGTTCTGCCAGCGTCTGCTCGATGTACTCGCGACTCGGCAACGGGTAGTCGTACTGCAACGACTCGCGCTCGAAAAAGGGGTCGGCCTGGCGGACGCGACTCAGGGCCCGGGCGCGCGGAGCCTGTCCAGCGAATCTCGGTTTCGGCGCCGCAGCGGGCGCCCCCGAGCGGGGTACGCGAGGCGGACGGACCCCGGTGTTTTCGTGCTTGGTCGTCTTGCCCTTGGCGGTATGCGATTTTTTTCTGTTCTTGCTCATTGACATTCTTCTATTGGTACTTATAATGCGCGGCTCTTGCCCAGATGGCGGAATTGGTAGACGCACTAGTTTCAGGTACTAGCGCTGCGAGGCGTGGAGGTTCGAGTCCTCTTCTGGGCACCAGTTTCACAGGAAAGCCGCTCTTCGGAGCGGCTTTTTCTTTGTCTGCCTCCTGCGCAGCGCGAGACGCGAAACGTGCGCAGGCCAGGAAGGCGCGGTCAGCGACCGGCCAGACGCCGTCGGACAGCACGAACGGCTTCCAATCTGGAGAGTTTGCAGCTACAATCTTTGCTCTTGCCCAGATGGCGGAATTGGTAGACGCACTAGTTTCAGGTACTAGCGCCGCGAGGCGTGGAGGTTCGAGTCCTCTTCTGGGCACCAGTTCTTCGCAAAGACCGACCTTGAGTCGGTCTTTTGCTTTGTAGCGTCCATTTGCGGCGACGCGCGACTCCACCCGCACGTAACAGCACCGCCCGAGGCAAACCGCCCCGCAAAACAACAAGCCGGTCTCGCGACCGGCTTCGACTGCATCGAACTCAGGCACCGAAGGGATGGCGCCGCAGGATGGTTTCGTCCCGCTCCGGTCCGGTCGAGATGACGTCGATCGGAATTTCGCAGATTTCCTCGATCCGGTGGAGATAGGCGCGCGCCTCCTGCGGCAGCGCGTCCCAGCTCTGCGCACCGAAGGTGGTGCCCGACCAGCCCGACAGCGTTTCGTAGATCGGTTCGCAGCGCGTCACTTCTTCCGACCCCATCGGCAACAGGTCGATCCGCTTGCCGTCCAGCATGTATCCGGTGCACAGCTTCAGCTCGGCCAACCCGTCGAGGACGTCAAGCTTGGTGATGCACAGCCCGGTCACACCATTGATGATGATGGAACGCTTGAGCGCGGCGAGGTCGAGCCAGCCGCAGCGGCGCTTGCGCCCGGTGACGGTGCCGAATTCGCGCCCCTTGGTCGACATCTGCTGGCCCGGCGTACCCGGGGTTTCAATGTCCAGTTCAGTCGGGAACGGGCCGCCACCGACGCGCGTGCAGTACGCCTTGGTGATCCCAAGCACATAATGGAGACGGCCAGGCCCGACGCCGGACCCGGCTGCCGCCTGCCCCGCCACGCAGTTGCTGGAAGTGACGAACGGATAGGTGCCGTGGTCGATATCGAGCAGCGTGCCCTGGGCGCCTTCGAACAGCAGGCTGCCGCCCGCCTTGTTCACCGCGTACAGCTCCGCGGAAACGTCCGCCACCATCGGCAGGATTTCCGCCGCGTCGGCCATTGCCTCGTCGAACACCTCGTCGAAGCCCACCGGCTCCGCCCCAAGGTGCTGGGTCAGCACGAAGTTGTGGTATTCGAGGTTCGCCTTCAGCTTGGCTGCGAAGCGTTCGCGATCGAAAAGGTCGTACACCCGCAACGCGCGGCGGGCGACCTTGTCTTCATACGTGGGGCCGATGCCCTTGCCCGTGGTGCCGATCTTGTCGCAGGCGGCCTTTGCAGCCTCGCGCGCCCGGTCGAGCGCGGCATGGTAGCCGAGGATCAGCGGACAGCCCGGACTGATCCGCAGGCGCTCGCGTACCTTGATTCCGCCCGCCTCCAGCACGCGGATTTCGGACAGCAGATGGTGGGCGTCCAGCACCACGCCATTGCCGATGTAACACGCCACGCCTTCCCGCACGATGCCCGACGGCACCAGGTTGAGCTTGTACTCCTTCTGCCCGATCACCAGCGTGTGGCCGGCATTATGGCCGCCCTGGAAACGCACGACACCGCGCGCATGATCCGTCAGCCAGTCGACGATCTTGCCCTTGCCCTCGTCGCCCCACTGGGTGCCGACGACCACTACGTTCTTTGCCATTCCTTACTCTCCCTGAAGCGGCTCGACGACCCACGCGCCTTGCCGCATCACCAGCTGCCGATCGCAGCCAGCGTCATTCCATGTTCCTTCGTGTCCCGGCAGGCGGGACATCACCGCCTCACCGGCGGCGCGTAATCCCTCGACCGCGGCCGCGAGACCCGCGGCACCTTCCAGCGGCGCGAGAATGGCCCCGGGCACGACTGCCGCCGGCAGACGCAGCGCGAGTTCCCGCAGATCAAGACTGAAGCCGGTCGCCGGGCGGGCGCGACCAAAGGCTTCACCGACGCGGTCGTACCGCCCGCCGAGCGCCAGCGCCGCGGGCGAGCCACCGCCATACGCGGCGAACACCACCCCGCTGTGATAGTGGTAGCCCCGCAAGTCGGCCAGATCGAAACTGATCGGCAGGTCTTCCAGCGCCGCGGCGAGCCGCCGCAGGTCGTCGAGCGCGGCGCGGATCTCCACCGACTCGGGCATGCACGCTGCCGCCTCGTCTATGACCTCCGCCCCGCCGTACAACGCAGGCAGGCGCAGCAGTGCGGTCCGGACCGGCTCGGCAACACCGACGGTGATCTCCTTGAGGCCCGGCACGTCCTTGGCCTGCAGCAGATCGAACAGCTCCTCTTCGCGCTCGGGCACCATCCCCGCCAGTGCCGCCAAGGCATGGAACAGACCGACATGACCGATATCGATGCGACTCGCCGGCACTTCGGCCAGGCGCAGCACGTCCGCCAGCAGGCGGACGATTTCGATGTCGGCATCGATGCCTGCGTGGCCGTAAAGCTCCGCCCCCAGTTGCAGGGGCTCGCGCGTCGCCGTCAGCGTCGATGGAAGCGTATGCAACACGCTGCCGCAGTAGCACAGACGGGACACGCCAGCGCGGTTGAGCAGGTGCGCATCGATGCGCGTGACCTGCGGCGTCATGTCGGCCCGTACGCCCATGGTCCGGCCCGATACCTGATCGACCAGCTTGAAGGTGCGCAGCTTCAGGTCCTGACCGGCGCCCGTGGTCAGAGAGTCCAGGTACTCGAGCAGCGGCGGCATCACCAATTGATAGCCCCGGACGCGGAATGCGTCCAGCAGGCGGCGGCGCAACGCCTCGAGGCTGGCTGCCTCGGACGGCAGCGCGTCCTGAATGTGATCGGGCAATACCCAGCGCATGTAAGACTCAGTTGAAAACGAACAGGAGAACGAGCCCGAGCAACATGGACGACAATCCGATGAAGCGGATTTGACCGTCAGCCATGCTGGCGAGCCGCAAAAAAGTTTCGCGCCAGGCGGCTGGCGCGACAAAAGGCAGGATGCCTTCGATGATCAACATCAGCGCGAAGGCCATCATCACACTGGAACCCATCCGGCGATCAGTTCCTTCGCGCGCCTCCGGAGTTCTTCATGAACTTGAAGAAGTCCGAACTCGGATCCACCACCATGACGTCGTCCTTGCCATCGAAGCTGGCTCGATAGGCCTCGAGGCTGCGATAGAAGGAATAGAAGTCGGGACTCTGGCCAAAGGCCTCGGCATAGATCTGGGTAGCCTTCGCGTCGCCCGCACCCTTGACCTGCTGCGCTTCGCGGTAGGCTCCGGCGATCAGCACCTCGCGCTGGCGGTCGGCATCGGCACGGATCTTCTCCGCCTCGGCCGCACCCTGGGAGCGCAGTTCGTTAGCCACCCGTTTGCGCTCCGCCTCCATGCGCCGATACACCGACTCCGAGACCTCGTTCGGCAGATCGACCCGCTTCAGGCGCACATCAAGAATCTGGACACCGATCTTGCGTGCATCCTGGTCGGCCTTGGCGCGCATGTCTTCCATGATCTGGTCGCGCGCGCCCGACACGACGTCGTGCACCGTGCGCTTGCCGAACTCTTCGCGCAGACCGGAATTGACCGTCTGGTTAAGGCGCGTCCTGGCGCGGGTTTCGTCACCCGCCACGGATTCGTAATACAGCCGCGGATCGATGATGCGCCACTTCACGAAGTGGTCGACCAGCACGTTCTTTTTCTCCGACGTGATGAAACGCTCCGGCTCCGGCGTGTCCATCGTCAGGATGCGCTTCTCGAAATAGCGCACGTTCTGGATCAGCGGCAGCTTGAAGTTCAGGCCCGGGGCGTCGATGACCTCCTTGACCTGGCCGAGCTGGAACACGATCGCGTACTGGCGCTGATCGACGGTAAACAGCGACATCGACGCCAGCACGATGGCAAAGAGCACCACACCGGCAATCACGGAAAGCTTGTCGCGCATCAGCGTTCTCCCCGGTCGCGGTTGCGGGTCAGTTCACGGGTCCGGGTATCGGGCAACCCGGAAGACGGGGATGGCGGCGGCACGGAGGCCGTCGGCTCACCCGCGCCTGTGGTGCCCGCGGCCGCCTGCTGAACGAGCTTGTCGAGCGGAAGGAACAGCAGGTTGCCGTTACCCTTCGCGTCGATCATGACCTTCGACGTGCTGGACAGCACCTGCTGCATGGTTTCGAGGTACAGGCGTTCGCGGGTCACGTCCGGCGCGCGCTTGTACTCGGCGAGGATCTGGCTGAAACGACTCGCCTCGCCCTCTGCGTTGGCAACCACGCGCGCCTGGTAGGCGTTGGCTTCCTCGATCAGGCGCGAGGCCGTGCCGCGCGCACGCGGAATCACGTCGTTCGCGTAGGCTTCGCCTTCGTTCTTCTGGCGCTCCCTGTCCTGACCCGCCTTCACGGCGTCGTCGAAGGCGGCCTGCACCTGCTCCGGGGGCTGCGCATTCTGCATCGTGACCCGGCTGATCAGGATGCCGGTCTGGTAGCGATCGAGGATGCGCTGCATCAGTTCGTGCGCGGTCGCGGCAATCTCTTCGCGCCCTTCGTACAGCACGAAGTCCATCCGGCTCTTGCCGACGATTTCGCGCATGGCCGTCTCGGCCGCCTGCGCGACGGATTCGTCGGGGAAACGGTTGTTGAAGACGTAATTCTCCGGACTGTTCAGCACGTACTGAACGGCGAACTGGATGTTGATGATGTTCTCGTCGTCGGTGAGCATCAACGACTCGCGCAGGACCTTGTTGCGCTCCGATCCGCGATAGCCCACCTCGACGGTACGCACCCCGGTGAGGTCGACGATCTCATGGGTTTCGAACGGATAGGGCAAGCGCCAGCGCAGGCCGGGCTCGGTTGTCTCGGTGAACTTGCCAAGACGCAGGACCACGCCGCGCTGGTTGGCGTCAACGGTGTAAAGCCCGCTCGCCAGCCACACGATCAGCACCAGCGCGACGAGCGCACCGAGGCCACCACCGAACTGCCGAAATGAAAAATTGGGTAGTTGCGGGCCGTCTCCGCCCCCGCCGCCAGAACCCCGGCCCTGACGCTTTCCCCCGAACATGCCAGAGAGACGCTGATTGAAGTCGCGCCAAACTTCTTCCAGGTCAGGAGGCCCCTGATTGCCACCGCGATTGCCGTCGCCGCGGTCGCCATTGTTACCGCCCTGGCCACCCCAACGTGGGTCGTTAAGAGACATGAGAACGCCTGTTAGCACTATTGAATAGGTTGGTTGCCGACTGGATCTGCCGCACCGGAACCGGGCGGCGCGTCGCGGCACGCAAGCTCGGCCAGCGCCTCGCGGAGCAGTTCGAGCCCTTCGCCCGTCCTGGCGCTCAAAAAAACGCGCCTGATTCTATCACAGTCCCCCCGCTCGACCGCCGGAGCGGCATGCGTGAGGTCTATCTTGTTCCACACCAGTATCTGCGGCACCTCGGCGGCACCAATTTCTTCCAGCACGCGATTGACAGCCTCGATCTGCGCATCCCGATCCTCGCTTGCCGCATCGACCACGTGCAGCAGGACGTCCGCATGCGCCGTCTCTTCAAGCGTGGCTTCGAACGCCGCCACCAACGCATGCGGCAGGTCGCGGATGAATCCGACCGTATCGGAAAGCACGACGTTCCCGCCGCCGACAAAAAGACGTCGTGACGTCGTATCCAGCGTGGCAAACAACTGGTCCGCCGCGTAGGCGCCCGCCTTTGTCAGCGCGTTGAACAACGTCGATTTGCCGGCATTGGTATAGCCCACGAGAGACACCGTCAGCGCATCGTTACGCTCGCGCGCGCGACGCCGGACCCGACGCTGCTTTTCGATCTGGGCGAGCCGCGACTTCAACAGCTTCACACGGCCACCGAGCAACCGGCGGTCGGTTTCGAGCTGTTTTTCGCCCGGGCCGCGCAGGCCGATACCGCCCTTCTGGCGCTCCAGGTGGGTCCAGCCTCGCACGAGGCGGGTAGACAGATGCTGCAACTGGGCAAGCTCGACTTGCAGCTTGCCCTCGTGACTGCGCGCACGCAGGGCGAAGATGTCGAGGATCAGTGCCGTGCGGTCGATGACCCTGCAGGAGAGCGAACGTTCGAGGTTGCGCTGCTGGGCCGGGGAGAGCGCGTGGTTGAAGATGACGAGGTCGCCGCCGTGCGCCTGCAGCGCCTCGGCGATCTCCTGCACCTTCCCGCTACCGGCAAACAGCGCGGAATCCGGTGCGCTGCGCCGTCCGCGCACCACCGCCTCGACGGTGGCGCCGGCGCTGGTGGCGAGCAGTTCGAGTTCGGAAAGCCGTTCCTCGATGGCGCCTTGCCCGAGGTCCAGCTGCACAAGCACGGCGCGCTCGCCGGTCGCTGGGCGATCAAACATCAGGGGACATTCCGGCGCCCGAAGAAATCACACGGGCCGGGCGGGCACTCCGGCTAGAACTCCGCGGCGCAATGCCGGAAATCAGTTCCCGCCCTCGCCATCCTGCTGCTGGATGGTGACCGGGCGCGCCGGCACCACGGTGGAAATGGCGTGCTTGTACACCATCTGGGTAACAGTGTTCTTCAGCAGGACGACGTACTGGTCGAACGACTCGATCTGCCCCTGCAGCTTGATGCCGTTTACGAGGTAGATCGAAACCGGCACATGTTCGCGCCGCAAGGTGTTGAGAAACGGGTCTTGAAGCAGTTGGCCCTTGTTGCTCATCGTTGAACCTCTATAGTTGTGTTTTTATGAATGTATAGGATTTCATGCTGCACCGCCACAATGACAATGCATCAATCATCCCTGGTGTGGAAATATTCCTCGACAATCACGCCTTTGTCGCATAGGGATTGTGCGCGGTCCGGAACTGGATCCGCAAGGGCGTCCCCTGCAACTTGAAGGCCTCCATGAAGGTCCGCTCGAGGAAGCGGACGTAGGAGTTGGGAATGTGATCGAGCGCGTTGCCGTGGATCACGATGACGGGCGGGTTCATGCCGCCCTGGTGAGCGTAGCGGAGTTTGGGCCGGGCGCTGCCATGGCGGGGTGGGGCCTGCTTGGCGACCGCGGCTTGCATGGTGCGCGTGAGGCGCGGTGTCGAGAGGTTGGACATCGCGGCCGCGTAAGCCCCGTCCACCGACTTCAACAGCGCGGCGATGCCCTCCGCGCGCAGGGCCGAAATCTGATGGAAGCGTGCGAAGGACAGGAACGCGAGCTTGCGCGCCATATCCTCCTTGAGACGCGCGCGGCGATAGTCATCGACCGCATCCCACTTGTTGATCGCGACCACCAGCGCGCGCCCGGTATCGAGTACGAAGCCCGCGATATGCGCGTCCTGGTCCGAGATATCCTGAGCCGCGTCGAGGACCAGCACCACGACATTGGCTTCCTGGATCGCCTGCAGGGTCTTGATCACCGAGAATTTCTCGACGGCCTCGAACACCTTGCCGCGGCGCCGCAGGCCGGCGGTGTCGATCAGCGTGTACTGCTTGCCGCCGCGCTCGAAGGGAATCGCGATTGCATCGCGGGTGGTACCCGGCATGTCGAAGGCGATCACACGCTCTTCGCCCAATAGGGTGTTCACCAGGGTGGACTTGCCCACATTCGGGCGGCCGACGATGGCGACGCGCGGACCGGCATCTTCGGCGGCTTCGACCTCGTCGTCAGCCGGGAACGGCGCAAGCACGAGTTCGACGAGCGCCTTGACGCCGTCGCCGTGCGCGGCGGACACCGCCAGCGGCGCACCCAGGCCAAGCGCATGGAAATCCGCCGCGACGGTCGCGCGGTCCAGCCCTTCCGCCTTGTTCACCACGACCACCACGGGGCGGCCGGCGCGGCGCAGGTGCGCGGCGATCTGGTCGTCGTGCGGGGTACGCCCCGCGCGGCCATCCACCAGGAACAGCAGCACATCAGCCTCGGCGATGGCCTGTTCGGCCTGCCGCGCCATCTCGTGCATGATCCCGTCCTTGGCCACGGGGTCGAAACCGGCGGTATCCACCACGAGGTAATCACGGTCGCCAACGCGGCCGACACCGTAATGGCGATCGCGCGTCAGGCCCGGCTGGTCGGCAACGAGCGCGTCGCGCGTCTTGGTGAGCCGGTTGAAGAGGGTCGATTTGCCGACATTGGGCCGACCGACGAGGACGATCGTTGGTTTCACTTCGGTGTATCCGCCTTAACGCACTTCATAGGCCACTACGTCGCCCGACCGGGTCTGGACGACGAAGCCGCGTCCATAGCCGCGCAGATCGGCGACGATGGGACTGCTGTCGGCGCGATCGCGCGCCGCAAATGCGCCGTCTTCACGGCGCAGGACATGAACGTAGCCTTCGACGTCGCCGACCGCCACGTAATCCCCCACGATCAGCGGACGCGACACGCCGCGCCGGGCGAGCGCATCCTGTTTCCAGACGCTCGCACCGCTATAGACATCCAGCGCCTGCACCGCGTCCTTGTCATCGGTGATCACGGCGAAGCGCGTGTCCCGATCCATGCCGACGCTGCTGGAAAACTCCCGCGTCCACAAGGCGTTGCCATTGCTGGCATCGAAGCAGGCCGCGCGCCCCTGGTAGGTCACCGCGCAGACCTCGCGCCTTCCCACCACCGGAACACCAGCGACATCCGCCACGCGCTCAAGCTCGGTAGCGCCGCGCGGGGAAGCCACCGTCAGCTCCCACAGCGCGCCGCCATTGGTCAGATTGACCGCGACCAGCTTGCCGCCGGGGAAGCCGGCAAGCGCCACGCCGCCTTCCATGATCACGCCGGAGAAACTCCGCAGCGCCAGCGGAGGGTTGGCCCGCTGGTATATCCAGCGACGCGCGCCATCCTTGGCCGCCAGCGCAATCAGCCGCTGATCGGAGGCGCGGACCAGCACCAGGTCGTCGCTGACGGCCGGCGCCGCCAGCACCTCGGCACCCACCGGGGCGCGCCAGCGCTCGGCACCCGTCGCACCGTCGTAGGCGATGACCACGCCGGCCGTGCTGACCACCACGGCGAGTTTGCCGTTGCTGCCTACACCGGCAGAGAGACGGGTGTCCGCGTCGGCGCGCCACACTTCCTTGCCGCCTTCGATACGGACCACACGGCCCTTGTGACTGGCCGCGAACACACTGCCATTCGCCACCGCAGGCTGGAAAACGTAGGGGCCGCTATCGCCCACGCCCACGCTCCACGCGGTGCGCAGATCGGCGCTCGGCTTCAGGTCGGTGAGCTTTGCGGGCTTGGGCGTCGAAGACGCGAAGGGATTAAGCGAGGAGCAGGCCGTGGTCAGCAGAACCGCGGCGAGCACAGGCAGCATACGCAGGGCGCGCACTTTCATTGATCAAGCTTCCAGCGATTCGAGTTTGACACGGACGACCTCGCGCAGCATTGCCGCCTCGTCGCCCTCTGCTTCCAGCGCGGTGATAGCCGCCTGATAGGCCGCACGCGCATCCGCCGCCTTGCCCTGGGCCGCGAGCGCATCGCCGCGCAGGTCGGCGAACCGGGCACGATATGCCTTGCCGGGTTCGCGCTGCAGTTGCGCCAACGCCTGGTCATGCGCGCCCTGCTGCAGCAGCACGGCGGCAAGCCGCAGGCGGGCGAGATCGCGCAGGCTCTCGTCCTTGCCCTGCCCCGCCGCCCACTCCAGCGGCGCGCGCGCGTTGTCGAGATCACCCTTGGAGAACTGCAGCCCGGCGGACACCAGCGCACCCAGTTGCGCGTACACCGTTCCACCGAACTGGTCGATCAGCCGGCCGGTCAGTTCGCGCGCCTTTTGGGCGTCCTGCTGGGTCACCGCCTGCTGGACGGCGAAGTAAAGGCCGCCGGCCTCGGCCGCCTGACGGTTCTGGTACCAGCGCCAGCCTTGCCACGCCACCGATGCCACCGCGGCGGCCACCGCCAGGGCGGTCACCAGCTTGCCATACCGCGCCCACCACGCCTTCAGCTCGGAGATCTGTTCCTGCTCTTCGAGGTCATACACCGCCATCGTCATCTCCCTGGTCGGAATACAGCACGCCGCCCACCGCTTCGGCCAGGGCAGCAAGAGTCACGCGCTGCTGGCCGCCAGGGCCGCGCAACGGCTTCACACCCACTTCGCCGGCGGCCGCTTCGTCCTCACCGATCACCACCGCGATCGAGGCGCCACTACCGTCCGCCTTCTTCATCTGCGACTTGAAGCTGCCGCCGCCGCAGTGCAGCACCGCGGAAAAGCCGTGGCCGCGCAGCGCTTCAGCCGCCTGGAAGGCAAGGCGTTGGGCCGCCTCGCCGAGATGCACCACATAAACATCGGGCGCCTGGCGCTCGGGTTCGCCGCCACTTTCCTGCCACAGCGCCAGCAGGCGCTCCACCCCCATCGCAAAGCCCGCGGCAGGCTGCGGCTTGCCCCCGAGTTGCGCCACGAGGCCGTCGTAGCGTCCGCCTGCGCAGACCGTGCCCTGCGCGCCCAGCCGTGTGGTGACCCACTCGAACACGGTGCGGTTGTAGTAGTCCAGCCCCCGCACCAGGCGGTGGTTGATGCGATACGGAATACCCGCGTCCTTGAGGAACAGCTGCACGGCGTCGAAATGCGCGCGGCTTTCATCACCGAGATAATCGGCAAGGCGGGGCGCGGCTTCGACGACCGGCTGCAGATCGGGGTTCTTGGTGTCGAGGATGCGCAACGGATTGGTATAGAGGCGCCGCTGACCGTCCTCGTCCAGCTTGTCGCGGTGCTGTTCCAGGTAGGCAATCAACGCCGCGCGATGCTGGGCGCGCTCCTCGGCGGCGCCGAGCGAGTTGATCTCGAGGCTGACATCCTCGAGGCCGAGGTCGTCCCACAGTCGGGCGCACATGATGATGTGCTCGGCATCGATGTCCGGGCCGGCAAAGCCGAGCGCTTCGACGCCGATCTGATGGAACTGGCGGTAGCGGCCTTTCTGCGGCCGTTCGTGGCGGAACATCGGGCCGTGGTAGTAGAGCCGCTGCGGCCCGTGGCCAGCCACCAGGTTGTGCTGGATGGCCGCGCGCACGCAGGACGCAGTGCCCTCCGGGCGCAAGGTGAGGTGCTCGCCGTTGAGCGCATCCTCGAAGGAATACATCTCCTTCTCGACGATGTCGGTGACCTCGCCGATGGCGCGCTTGAACAGCGGCGTCGGCTCGACCAGCGGCATGCGGATCGGCCGGTAGCCGTAGCTCTTCAGCCAGTCGCGGACGATATCTTCGAAGTGTTCCCAGGTTTCGGCCTCGTCGGGCAGGATGTCGTTCATCCCGCGCACGGCCTGCAGCGTCTGACTCATCGTGTGATCGTTGTCGGTGTTGTTGTCGCGGGCCTCAGCCCGCCTTCTTCTGGTAGCGGGTCGCCACGTAGTTGTCCACGATGGCCTTGAACTCCGCCGCGATGTTGTCGCCGCGCAGGGTCACCGTCTTCTCGCCATCGACGAATACCGGCGCCGCCGGGCTTTCGCCGGTACCCGGCAGAGAGATGCCGATGTTGGCGTGCTTGCTTTCGCCCGGGCCGTTGACCACGCACCCCATCACAGCAAGGGTCATGGTCTCCACGCCGTCATACTGCTCGCGCCACAGCGGCATCTGCTCGCGCACATACCCCTGGATGCCGGACGCCAGCTCCTGGAAGAAGGTGCTGGTGGTGCGGCCGCAGCCCGGGCAGGCGGTCACCATCGGCGTGAACGCGCGCAGGCCCATGGTCTGCAGGATTTCCTGTGCCACCACCACTTCCTGGGTGCGGCTGCCGTTCGGTTCCGGCGTCAGCGAGATCCGGATCGTGTCGCCGATGCCGCCCTGAAGCAGCACCGAGAGCGCCGCGGTGGAAGCCACGATGCCCTTGCTGCCCATGCCCGCCTCGGTCAGCCCGAGATGCAAGGGATAATCGCAGCGGCGCGCCATGTCGCGATAGACGGCGATCAGGTCCTGCACGCTGGACACCTTGGCCGACAGGATGATGCGGTCGCCGGCGAGGCCGTACTCCTCGGCCTTGGCCGCGGACTCCAGCGCCGACACGACCAGCGCCTCACGCATCACGGCGCCGGCATCGCGCGGCTCTGCCCGGGTGGCGTTCTCGTCCATGATGCGGGCCAGCACCGACTGGTCGAGGCTGCCCCAATTCACTCCGATCCGCACCGGCTTGTCGTACTTGCAGGCCATCTCCACGATGGCGGCGAACTGCGGGTCGCGCTTGGCGCCAGCGCCCACGTTGCCGGGATTGATGCGCAGCTTCGCGAGCGCCTCGGCACACGCCGGGTTGTCCATCAGCAGCTTGTGGCCGTTGTAGTGGAAGTCGCCGACCAGCGGCACGTCCATGTTCAACGCCAGCAAGCGGTCGCGGATGTGGGGCACGGCCTTGGCGGCGGCCTCGTTGTTCACCGTGATGCGGACGAGTTCCGAACCGGCGCGCGCGAGTTCCGCGACCTGCATCGCGGTACCCAGCACGTCGGCGGTGTCGGTGTTGGTCATGGACTGCACGACGACCGGCGCAGCGGAGCCGACCGAGACGCCGCCGATGCGCACCTGCCGCGTCGGCCGGCGCGGCAGCGAGCCGAAGGGAAAAGCCTGTTCCACCATCATTGCACCGTGAGCCGGGCAACCGCGACGCGCGTATGCGGCTGCAGGTCAATCTCGCGGCCGTTGAATTCCAGCCGCACATCCTTGGCATTACCCACCACCAGCGCGAACGGCGGGCGCCCCTGCACGGAACGCGTGCTGCCGGTCGACCCCAGCCCCGAGTAGATCACCGCACCACTGCCATCACGGACCTCCACCCAGGACTCGCCGCCAAAGCGGAACAGGAGCTGAGGTGTCGCCGGCTGGGCGCCGCCATCGGCGGCGCTGAGCGGGGCGGACGCGGGCGCCGCGGAGGCCGGCGCGGCGGAGGCCGGCGCAGGCGCAGGAGGCACAGGCGCGGACGCGGGCGCGGAACCGGTGCCGGGTTGCTGCTCGACGGGCGCGGGCGCGGGCGCGCCGCCCGCCGGAACCGGCGCAGGCTCCGTCGGCACGGGCTCGACCGCCACATCGCCGGCGGGAGGCAAAACGGTCTCGCCGACGTCGGAGTTCAATCCCGGCGGCGGATCGGTGCGGAACCAGTCGAAATACCACCCGGCCAGCACCGCGAAGAGCAGGATCACGGCCAGCGTCGCACCGAGGCGGGAAGCGCGCCGCTCGGCGCCGCCTTGCGGCATTTCGCCCGCGGCGTTGGAGACCAGAGCCAGTTCCACCGGGGCACCGGCCTCGGCGCCGTCCAGTGTGGCCAGCAGCGGCGCCGGGTCCAGCCCCAGGTGCCGCGCATAGTTGCGCATGAAGCCGCGCACGAAGGCCGGCCCCGGCAGGGCCGTGTAATCGCCCTGTTCGAGCGCCTCCACCTGGCGCAGCGACAGTTTCAGCGACTGAGCCACCTCGGCCCGCGACTCGCCGCGCGACTCGCGCGCGAGGCGCAACTGCTGGCCGGGTGCCGGCACACCTTCGGGCGCCGGATTGATCGGATCGGCGTTGCTCACTCGTACTTACCTTGCGACATCAACTGGAATTCAGGCGACTTCGAAAAGCGGCTGCGCAATTGGGCCGCATAGCTCGCCTCGGCGTCGCGGTTGCCAAGGCGGCGCTCGGTTCGCAGCCCCAGCCAGGCCGAAGCGGCCGTCGGCCCCTTCATCTGGTGCAGCCGGACGAGGTGGCCGCGCGCAGCCTCCAGATCGCCGCGCCGGTAGGCGAGCGTGGCGAGCTGGAACAGCGCCTCGCCGTTCTGGGGATCGGCCTGCACCGCACGGACGAACTGCGCCTCCGCCGCGGCATCCTGGCCCAGCCGGAGATGGCACAGGCCGGCGTTGTTGTACGGACGCGTGGGGTAGCGGTAATACGGGTTGCGGGCAGCGCGGGCGAGATGCTCCAGACCTTCCTGCTCGCGCCCCTGCTGGCACAGGAACCAACCGTAGCTGTTGTTGAAGTCCGGATCGCCCGGCGCGGCCGAGAGCGCTGCCTGGAAGTTCTCGCGCGCCGCGGCGACGTCGTCGATCGCCATGTAAACAAGGGCGCGCAGGTGGTAGGCGGGGGCGTAGCCCGGCTTCTCGTGCAGCGCAATCGCGGCTTCATCCAGCGCCACGTCGTTGCGGCCCACATCGAAGTACGCAATGCCGAGATCGACGTGAACTTTCGCTCGCGACTCAGCCTCGCTGGAAGGTGGCAACTCGGACAACGGCCGGCTCGCGCCGGTGCCCGATCCGGAACTCACGGCCGGGCCGGGGCGCGTCGTCGACGTCACGCACCCGGAGAGCGCGAGCATCATCAGCAGCAGGGACGCGGCTTTACGCGCCATCAGCGAACCTCCATCGACTGCTTGAGGCGCACGGTGCGCCGGGTCTTGTCCTGCACCTGACCAGCCAGCTGGCCACAGGCCGCATCGACATCGTCGCCACGCGTCTTGCGGGTGGTGGTGACGATGCCGGCGTCGAGCAGGATACCGGCAAAGCGCCGGATGCGTTCCGCATTCGAGCGCTGGAATCCCGAGTTGGGGAAGGGATTGAACGGGATCAGGTTGAACTTGCAGGGCACGTCGCGCACCAGTGCGATCAGTTCGCGGGCGTGCGCTTCCTGGTCGTTCACGCCATCGAGCATCACGTATTCGAAGGTGATGAAGTCGCGCGGCGCGCGCTCGAGATATCGCTGGCAGGCCGCCATCAGCTCGCGC
Organism: Azoarcus olearius; assembly: GCF_001682385.1. Taxonomy (NCBI): domain Bacteria; kingdom Pseudomonadati; phylum Pseudomonadota; class Betaproteobacteria; order Rhodocyclales; family Zoogloeaceae; genus Azoarcus; species Azoarcus olearius. The sequence continues at coordinate 1,030,408 of NZ_CP016210.1, read as the reverse complement.
AGCGGATACTTCTGGTTGATCGGCACCAGGCGGTCGCGCAGCGCGTCGTTGGAGGCATGCAGCGACACCGCCAGCGCCACCGGGCATTCATCGCGCAGGCGGTCGATCGCCGGCACGATGCCGGAGGTGGACACCGTCACCCGCCGGCGCGACAGGCCATACGCGTGATCGTCGAGCATCAGCCGCAGCGCGGTGACGACGTTGTCGAAATTGGCGAGCGGCTCGCCCATGCCCATCATCACCACGTTGCTGATGATGCGGCCGTTGTCCTTTTCGCCGGCTTCCAGATCCGCCGCGGCATCACGCGCGGCACCCAGCAGTTTGTTGGCCAGCCACAGCTGGCCGATGATTTCCGCCGCCGTGAGGTTGCGGTTGAAGCCCTGTTTGCCGGTGGAGCAGAACGCGCAGTCGAGCGCACAGCCGGCCTGTGAGGAGACGCACAGCGTGCCGCGGTTGGTTTCGGGGATGAACACCGTTTCCACCGCATTTGCATTGCCGACGTCGAGCAGCCACTTGCGCGTGCCGTCGCTGGAGACCGAATCTCGCACCGGCACCGGCGGCCGGATCACCGCGATCTCCTTGAGCTTGGCCCGCAGCGACTTGGCCACGTCCGTCATCTGGTCGAAATCGTCGCAGCCTTCCCGGTGCATCCAGCGCATCACCTGACGGGCGCGGAAGGGCTTCTCGCCCAGACCGGCGAACCAGTCGACGAGACCATCGACATCGAAATCGAGCAGATTGACGGGGGTATTCATGTTTGCCTCCAACGCAAACGGCCCGCCCGCGCCTTTCGCGGTGAAATTACCGCGAAGCGGGCGCGACGGGCCGTCAGGATGGACCGCTTAGCGGGAATAAACGTTCATGCCCGGGAAGAAGAAGGCCACTTCCACGGCAGCGGTTTCGGGGGCGTCGGAACCGTGCACGGCGTTGGCGTCGATGGAGTCGGCGAAGTCGGCGCGGATGGTGCCGGCGTCGGCCTTCTTCGGGTCGGTGGCGCCCATCAGTTCGCGGTTCTTGGCGATGGCGTTCTCACCTTCCAGGCACTGGATCATCACCGGGCCGGAGGTCATGAACGAGACCAGATCCTTGTAGAAGGGGCGCTCCTTGTGCACGGCGTAGAACTGGCCGGCTTCCTGCTCGGACAGGTGCACCATCTTGGCGGCGATGATCTTCAGGCCGGCGTCTTCGAAGCGCTGGTAGATCTTGCCGATCACGTTCTTGGCAACGGCGTCGGGCTTGATGATGGAAAGAGTGCGTTCGATGGCCATGGAAAAACTCCGAGGGTGTTTGACAAAACGCGGAATTTTAGCAGGTTTCCGCTACACCTCGGCGACAGCCTGTCGCGCCGGCCGGGTCAGGCGCTGGCGCGCCCGGCCTGCTGGCGCAGCCAGCCGATGACCAGGGGCATCAGCGACAGCACGATGATTCCCAGCACCACGATGGACAGGTTGTTTTTGACCACCGGCAGGTTGCCGAACCAGTAACCGGCCATGATCAGCGGACCGACCCACAGCGCCGCACCGAGGACGTTGAAGGCGATGAAGCGGCGGTATTCCATCTGCCCCATGCCGGCGACGAAGGGCGCGAAGGTGCGGATGATGGGCATGAAGCGCGCGATCACGATGGTCTTGCCGCCGTGCCGTTCGTAGAACGCGTGCGTGCGCTCGAGCGCCTTGCGGTTGAAGAAGCGGCTGTCCGGCCACTGTGAAATGCGCTGACCGAAGCGGCGTCCGATGGTGTAGTTCAGCGAATCGCCCAGCACCGCGGCCACGAACAGCACGCCGATCAGCACGGCCGGATCCATGCCGCCGCCCGCAGCCAGTGCGCCCGCCATGAACAGCAGCGAATCACCCGGCAGGAAAGGCATCACCACCAGGCCGGTTTCGCAGAACACGATCAGGAACAGGATCGCGTAAATCCAGCTGCCGTAGTCGGCTAGCAACTCGGCGAGGTGTCGGTCCAGGTGGAGAAAGAGGTCGATGAAGGAAGCGAGGAATTCCATATAGCGCCAGCAAGGGAGTTTCCGTCGATGTTACCCGAGCGGCACACACAAACGCACGGGGATACACGGCGAAACAGCAAGCACGTTCCCCGTGGACAAAAAAGCCCGGCCTAAGGCCGGGCTTCGAAATGCAAACGTCGGGGGCGTTACATCATCCCCAGCGTGCGGGGCAGCCACAGGGAAATGGCGGGCACATAGGTAACAAGCACCAGGAATACCAGCATGGACAGAAGCCACGGCCATACTGCGACTGTGAGTTCCGTGATGCCCATCTTGGTGATGCCGGAGGCCACATAGAGGTTGAGGCCCACCGGGGGGTGGCACATGCCCACTTCCATGTTCACCACCATGATGATGCCGAAGTGAACCGGATCGATCCCGAGCTTGATCGCAATGGGGAACAGGATCGGCGCGAGGATCAGCACGATGGACGAGGGCTCCATAAAGTTGCCCGCGATCAGCATCAGGATGTTGGCCATGATCAGGAAGCCGATCACGCCCACGCCGGTGCCGATCATGAAGTCGGCCATCTGCTGCGGGATGTTCTCGTGCGTCAGCAAGAAGGAGAACAGCACCGCATTGGTGATGATGTACAGCAGCATCGCGCTCATATTGGCGGAGTTCAGCAGGACCTTCGGCACGTCCTTCATGCTGAGATCCTTGTAGACGAACACCGCCACAAAGAAGGCGTATGCCGCGCTCATCGCCGCCGCCTCGGTCGGGGTGAAAATGCCGGTATAGATACCGCCCATCACAACAACGATCAGGAACAGGCCCCAGGCCGAATCCTTGAACGCCTTGGCCCGCTGACCCCAGGTGGCCTTCGGCATGCGCGGATAGTTGAAGCGGCGCGCGCGATTCCACGTCACGAAACCAAGGAACGCAGCCAGCAACAACCCCGGGATGACGCCCGCCATGAACAGCGCGCCCACCGAAGTGTTGGTGGACACCGAGTACATGACCATGACGATGGACGGCGGGATCAGGATGCCGAGCGCCCCCGAAGTGGTGATGACGCCGGCGCCGAACTTGTTCGGGAACCCCTGCTTCACCATTGCCGGCAACAGGATTGCACCGATCGCAACGACCGTCGCCGGGCTGGAGCCCGACACCGCTGCAAAGAGCGCGCAGGCGAGCACGCCGCCCAGGCCAAGACCGCCGTGCCAGTGTCCGACCATGGCCGTGGCGAAGTTGATCATCCGCCGCGCCACGCCGCCGTGGGTGAGGAAGTTGCCTGCAAGGATGAAGAACGGAATCGCCATGATCTCGAACTTCTCGATGCCAGTGAAAAGCTTCAGGGCGACCGACTCGATCGGCACCTGCGTCATGGTGAAGAGGAAGGTCAACACCGTGAGGCCGAGCGAGATGGAGATCGGCATGCCCGTCAGCATCAGGACGAGCAGCAGGACGAAGATGATTGCGGCGCTCATTGCTTGCCTCCCTTGTCGCTGTCACGGCCCTCGCCGATCTGCGGATGCTTGAGGTCGTGCGGGTGCAGGTTGTCACCGAGTTCATAGGGATTGGCGTCGGCGGGGAGATGCTCCTCATCGATCCCCTCGACATGGCCGTGATCGTGGTGCGGCAGCTCCCCGGTCTTGATGAAGGACGCCATCACCTGCAAGAAGCGGAAGCACATCAGGTAGGAGCCGAGCGGAATCGCCGAATAGACAATCCAGGTCGGCCACTCCAGGTCGGGCGTGGTCGGCCCCTCGTACAGGTCCCCGGTATCCATCCCGAACCACGTGAGGAACTGGTAATGGGCGCCGTTTTCAAGAACGAAGGCTGCGCCAAGCGTTCCGACAATGCCCGTAAACAGGGCGCCTGCACCCAGACCGATGACGATGAACTTGGCACGGTTTCGGTCCGACAACCGGTTGATCAGCACATCTACGCCAACGTGGATGCCGGTGCGCACACCGTAGGCAGCACCGAACTTGGCCATCCACACGAACATGATGATGGTCAGCTCCTGCGCCCAACCCAGGTTGAGGGACAGCAGCCAGTCCTGCAGGCCGGGGATGTCGAGGCCGGAACCGTAGCGGTGCACCACCGATACGAAGATGATCGCCGTCGCCGCCCCCATGAGGAAGGTGATGAGCCATTCCTCGAGGTGATCGAGAATTTTCAGCATGAGAGGTCTCCCGTCACGAAAACGCCCGCGAGCGCACGAGGAGCCAGCGGGCGTCCGATGATGGACAGCGAGTTGATTACAGCTTGGCCGGATCGAAGCCGGTTTCCTTGTAGATGGACTGGATCAGCTCGGCACCGATCCGCGACTCCATCTTCTTGTGCACCGGAACCAGCGCCTTCTTGAAGGCAAGGCGTTCATCCGCGCTCAGCTGGGTGACCTCGGTCTTGCCGGACTTCTTCACCATTTCGAGCGACTGATCGTTCTCTTCCTTGGCGATCTTGTTAGCGTACTCGGTCGACTCCTTCATCGCCTTCTCGAGCGAAGTGCGCACGTTGGCGGGCAGGCCGTCCCAGAACTTCTTGTTGGTGATGACCGCATAGCCGAGATAGCCGTGATCGGTGATCGCCAGATGCTTCTGAACCTCGTGCATCTTCTGGGTGTACAGGTTGGAGATCGGGTTCTCGGTGCCGTCAACCACGCCGGTCTGCAACGCCTGGTAGACCTCGGAGAACGCCATCACCTGCGGCAGCGCCTTCAGCTCGCGCATCTGCTCTTCCAGCACCTTGGAGGACTGGATGCGCATCTTCTTGCCCTTCAGATCTTCAGGCTTCTTGATCGGCGAGTTGGCAGAGAACGACTTGAAGCCGTTATCCCAGTACGCCAGCCCCTTGATGCCCTTGGGCTCGAGCTTGGAGAACAGCTGCTGGCCGACCTGACCGTAGGTCACCTTGTGCAGGTCTTCGTAGCTGTCGAAGATGAAGGGCAGGTCGAAGACCTCGAACTCGCGCACGCCCAGCGGGCCGAACTTGGCGAGCGAAGGCGCCAGCATCTGCACGGCGCCGAGTTGCAGCGCCTCCATTTCTTCCTTGTCCTTGTACAGCGTGCTGTTCGGGTAGACTTCCACCTTGACAGCGCCAGCGGTGTATTTCTCCGCAAGTTCCTTGAACTTGTCGGCCGCCTTGCCCTTGGGGGTGTCCTGGGCGACGACGTGGCTGAACTTGATCACGATGGGATCGGCGGCAGCGGCAGTGGTGGACAGGCCGACGGCCACCAGGCCGAGCAACAGGGCGCGGACTTTCATGAGTCTCTCCTCCGGATGAAGAATCTGGCTTTGACTGCTTATTGATCCGGCGCTACCTGCGGTGTTGCCGGATACACCCGGACAGCGGAAGGGCTGCCGAAGTATTCGACAAGTATCGAACCCGTCCGATCGCAGCTGCTATTGTGGAAGTCCGCAAGAACCAACTTACGCCAAACAGGTTATGCCATCGCGTCCGCATACTGCGTCGCAACATACCCTTTCACGCCGATGCCCACGCCGCCCCCTCCTCAGCCAGCCGCACCGCCCTCCGAGGAGGGCCGGCGCAGCCGCTGGGTTGCGCGCCTTCCCTACCTCGCCCTCGCGCTGTTCCTGGGGGCCATCGCGGCCCTCGTCTGGCTGACGCGCGAATACGACGAAGAGGAGCAGCGCGCCACGCTCATCAATGATGCGTTGTGGATGGAGCAGAATCTGCGCTTCCAGCTTGACCGCAATGCAGCACAACTGCAGCAGATCGCACCCGATTTGCTGCGCACGGAACGGCTTTCCGGCCCCACGGAAGCGCAGTTGCGCCAGCTTCTCAGCCCCGACCGCGGCCTCGTCCAGATTCTGTGGCTCGATGCGGAGGGGCGCGTTCGCAATTCGATGCCGCCCCAGTCGGAAGACAAGCTGATCGGCGAAACCAGCGGCGCGGTGCCCTCCCCGGACATCTCGCGCCTCGCCCGCGCCGTCGGCCGACCCGTGTACGGCCCCGCCTACCCGGTGCTGGGCGACCAGACGCAGTTCGAGGCCCACGTCCCGGTCTGGGGCGACGAAGGTTTTCTCGGCACCGTCGTCGGCGTGTATTCGCTATCCGACCTCGTCGTGCGCGAGCTGCCGTGGTGGTTCTCCGAACGCTACCGGGTTGCAGTGCTCGACCCCGACGGGCGCGAAGTCGCTTCGAAGTCCAAGGTCGCGCCGCTCGACCCGGGCCGCGCCTACACCATTGCTTTCGATCCGCCCGGGCACGGCCTGACCCTGCAGATCACGCCCTACAAGGGTGAAACGCGCTGGATTCCGGTGCTGCTGTCGGCCTCGATGCTGCTGTTCGCGGTCATCATCGTCTGGAGCGTCTGGCAGCTGCGCCGCCAGCTCGCCGCGCGCCAGGCGGCCGAACAGGCGGTACGCGCCGAATCGGCCTATCGCCGTGCGATGGAGGACTCGCTCATCACCGGGCTGCGCGCCCGCGATCTCAGCGGCCGCCTCACCTATGTGAACTCCGCGTTCTGCCGCATGACCGGCTATACGGCAGAAGAACTGGTCGGCTGCAAGCCGCCCATGCCCTACTGGGACCCCGACCACATCGCCGAGACGCAGAAGCTGCACGAGCAGATCATGGCTGGCGGCACCTCCCCCGAAGGCGTGGAGGTGCGCCTGCGGCGCCGGAACGGCGAGCGGCTGGACGCGCTGGTGTTCGAGGCGCCGCTGATCGACGCCCACGGCCGTCACACCGGCTGGATGGGCTCGGTGCTCGACATTACCGAGCAGAAGCGGGCGCGTGAACTCGCGCTGCAACAGGAAGAACGGCTGCAGGCAACTTCCCGGCTGGTGACGATGGGCGAAATGGCCTCCACACTCGCCCACGAGCTGAACCAGCCGCTCGCGGCGATCGCCAGTTACAACACCGGTTGCCTGAACCGCCTCGAGGCCGACGAATTCGACCGCGACGAACTGCGCGACATCCACGAGAAGATCGGCCGTCAGGCGCGCCGCGCCGGCGACATCATCCGCCGCGTGCACGATTTCGTGCGCCGCGCCGAGCCGCGCCGCGAGGCGCTCGACCTCAACGAGGTGATCCGCGAGGCGCTCGGTCTCGTCGAACCGGACGCGCGCAAACGCCGCATCCATCTGGTGGCCGACCTCGCCGCCGATCTGCCGGTGGTGCACGCGGACGCGGTGATGATCGAGCAGATCATCGTCAACCTGGTGCGCAACGGCATGGATGCCATGCAGGACACGCCGGAGCCGAACCGCAGCGTGCGGATCGGCACGCGCAGCGCGGGAGCCGTGGTGACGGTACGGGTAACCGATCACGGCACCGGCATCGACGCCGAGACCGCGCGCCACCTGTTCCAGCCCTTCTTCACCACCAAGCAGGAGGGGATGGGCATGGGTCTCAACATCTGCCGCTCGATCGCCGAGCTGCACCACGGCCGCCTCGGTTTTGAGCCAGCTCCCGACGGCGGTACCATCTTCACCCTTACGCTCCCGGTGGACTCCTGAATGACCCAGGCCTGCGCCCACATCATTGACGACGACGAAGCCATCCGCGACGCGCTGCAATGGTTGTTCAAGACGCGCTCGGTGAACTGCCGGGCCTGGAGCAGCGGCGAGGCTTTTCTGGGGGCATGGCGCCCCGAATGGCGCGGCTGCATCGTGCTCGATATCCGCATGGACGGGATGAGCGGGCTCGAATGCTTCGACGCACTGATCGAGCGCGGCTGCCAGTTGCCGGTCATCTTCATCACGGGCCATGGCGACGTGCCGATGGCGGTTGGCGCGCTGAAGAAGGGCGCGTTCGACTTCATCGAGAAGCCGTTCAACGACAACCAGCTTGTGGACCTGGTCGAAAAGGCGATCCAGCGCGACGCCGAGCGTCAGCGCGTGGCGGCCGACCGTGAAACCGTCGCCGCCCGGCTCGCCACGCTGACCGCGCGCGAGCGCGAGGTGATGGACCTCATCCTCGAAGGCAAATTCAACAAGGTCATCGCCGACGACCTGCAGATCTCGATGCGCACCGTCGAAGCCCACCGCTCGCGGGTATTCGACAAGATGGAAGTGCGCTCAGCGGTCGAACTGGCCCAGATGCTGACCCTGCTGCGCAGCTGACGCCGGCACCCACGCCGGCACCACGCCCTGCTCCCCCTCCGCGCACTGGAACTGCGCGGCGATGCCAATACCGCCGATCCAGGCCGGCTCGCCCGCCACCCACAACACCGGCAGCCGCGGGCGCAGCCACGGCGGTATGCCCGCCTCCTGGCACAGGTTCTTGAAGCTGCGCGTGGGCCGCGCTGGCCCGAGGCGCATGCGCAGACCGGGTGCGGGCCGCGCCAGCATCGCCTCGCCGGCTGCCACGCGAAGCGCCGCACCCCCGCCCCCCTGACTCAGCCTCACCTGCCCCGCCCCCCAACCCAGGCTGGGTTCGCCGCACCACAGGTGCGCGCGCAGCGGCGCTTCATCATCACGCTCCAGCCACACCCGGCCCTGATAAGCGCAACACCACAGATCACCCAGCGGGAGACGTAGCGGGCCCGGTGCCTCGCGCAGCTGGCGCAGCGTCTCGCCCAGGCGGGCCCTCGACGGCGCCCGCGCCCCCATCCGCGCGGTCTGCCAACGCAACAGATTGGCGGCCCGCGCCGCCGGCAACGACGCGAAGACGTCCGCGGCAAGCACCGGACCGCCACACGCGTTCTCGTCCAGCCGCGCGAGATCGTCCAGCAGGTCGGCGCCTTCGCGCAGCAGCGCCGCGGTCCGCGCCAGCGTGGGCGCCACAGCCGGAAACTGCGCCTGGACGACCGGAAGCACCTTGTGTCGCAAGGCGTTGCGGGTGAAGCGGCAGTCGGCGTTGCTTTCGTCCTCGATCCACTCCAGGCCGGCGGCCCGCGCATAGGCCACGATCCCGGCGCGGCCGATGTCGAGCAACGGGCGCAGCTTGCCCGGCATTGCGTGCTGACCGGGCTCCACCGCCGCCATCGCCCCCAGTCCCCGCAGGCCGCTGCCGCGGAACAGGCGGAACAGCACGGTCTCGGCCTGATCGTCCTGATGGTGGCCGAACACAAGCCAGTCGCACGGCTGGGCGACGAGTTCTGCATGGCGCCGCGCACGCGCGGCCGACTCCAGCCCCTGCCCGGTGTCCGTGGGCACCTCGACCCGCCGTATCGCCAGCGTAAGCCCGCGCGCGGCACACAGCTGCGCACAGAACTGCGCCCAGGCGTCGGCATGCGGACTGAGACCGTGGTGCACATGCACCGCGGTGAGGGTGAAACCGAAGCGGGGTTGCAGCCGCGTCAGCAGATCGAGGGTGACGACCGAATCCACGCCTCCCGACAGCGCGCAGCACAAACGGCTCGCCGGACCGATCGCCGCGGCGCGCAGCACCTCGGCAAACGGTCCGGCGAGTTCCACGGCCACGGCCGGGAGAGTCAGGCGGCGATTTCCTTGAAGCGGCCGTAACCCATCAGCTTTTCCATCCGCTGCTCGACGAGTTCCGACGGCGACAGCGTGTCGACCTGGCGCAGGGCTTCGGCCAAGGCCCGCTTGAGAGATTGCGCTGCGGCGCGATGGTCGCGGTGAGCACCGCCGACCGGTTCGTTGACCACCTTGTCGACCAGGCCGAGCGACTTGAGCCGGGCGGCAGTGATACCCATCGTTTCGGCCGCCTCGGAGGCCTTTTCGGCACTCTTCCACAGGATGGAGGCACAGCCCTCGGGCGAAATCACCGAGTAGGTGGAGTACTGCATCATCATCACCTGGTCGCCCACCGCGATCGCCAGCGCGCCGCCGGAGCCACCCTCGCCGATCACCGTGCAGATCAGCGGCACTTTCAGTTCGGCCATCACGTACAGGTTATGACCGATCGCTTCAGACTGCCCGCGCTCCTCGGCGCCGATGCCGGGATAGGCGCCGGGCGTATCCACGAAGGTAAAGACCGGCAGGCCGAACTTCTCGGCGAGCTTCATCAGCCGCATCGCCTTGCGGTAGCCCTCGGGACGCGGCATGCCGAAGTTGCGCGCGATCTTTTCCTTCGTATCGCGCCCCTTCTGGTGGCCGATGATCACGCAGCTCTGGCCGTTGAAGCGGGCGAGGCCACCGACGATCGCCTTGTCGTCGGCGTAGGCGCGGTCACCGTGCAGTTCCTCGAAGTCGGTGAAGATGTGCTGCACGTAATCCAGCGTGTAGGGGCGCTGCGGATGGCGGGCGACCTGGGCGATCTGCCACGGGGTCAGCTTGGCGTACAGATCCTTCGTCAGCGCCTGGCTCTTGACCTCGAGGCGTGCGATTTCTTCAGAGATATCGACCGCGGAGTCGTCCTGCACGAAACGCAGTTGCTCGATCTTTTCCTCGAGCTCGGCAATCGGTTGTTCGAAATCCAGAAAGGTGGTCTTCATCGACCGTCCCAGCAAAAAAATGAGCGGTATTGTAACGCCTGCAACCAAAAAGCCGTCGCAGGCGTTACAACTCACCGTCAGGCGGCCCCACCCTCCGCCTGCGCCGCGCGCCGCATGCTGAGCCACACGGTCACCGCGAGGATGGTGGCAACGACGCCGAGCGAGACCGCGACGGGGATCTTGATCCACTCGACGATCAGCATCTTGGTGCCGATGAACACCAGAATCAGTGCCAGCCCGTACCGCAGCAGCGAGAAGCGGTTACCCAGGTCGGCCAGCAGGAAGTACATCGCGCGCAAGCCGAGGATGGCGAACAGGTTCGACGTCAGCACGATGAAGGGGTCGGTTGTGATCGCGAAGATGGCGGGAATGCTGTCCACCGCGAAGATCACGTCCGAGACCTCCACCAGCACCAGCGCCAGCAACAGCGGCGTGGCATGGCGCACACCCTGGCGGACGACGAAGAAGCGCTCACCCTCGAGTTGCTCGGTGACCGGGTAATGATTGCGGATCCAGCGCACCAGCGGATTGCGTGCGAGGTCGGGTTGATGCTCCGTGACCCAGGCCATCTTCACGCCGGTGACAACCAGGAAGGCGCCGAAGATGTACAGCACCCAGTGGAACTGCGTGATCAGCCAGCTGCCCCCGAAGATCATGCCGGTCCGCATCACGACTGCGCCCACGATGCCGTACAGCAACACCCGCCGCTGCAACTCCAACGGCACCGCGAAGAAGCTGAAGATCATCATCCAGACGAAGACGTTGTCGACCGCCAGCGACTTCTCGACCAGGTAGCCCACCAGGAAAGACAACGCCTTGTCGTTGGCCACCGCCCGGCCAGCGGTGGCGTCCAGATACCACCACAGTCCGGCATTGAAGATCAGCGCGACGGTCACCCACGCGAGCGACCATGCAGCAGCCTCGCGCAGCGACACCCGATGCTGATGCCCGCTCTTGAAGACCACCAGGTCCACCAGCAGCATTGCCACCACGATGAAGGCAAAGCCCGCCCACATCCACCACGTACCGATTGATTCCATTTGCGACTCCGTGCAAGAAACGAAAAAGGCCTGCTCCCGAAGGACACAGGCCAGCCTCGCATCAAGCAGACAGTCGCGGCGCACCTTGCCCTTCGGCAAGGTCTCGCTTGCAACGTAAGTTGCCCGGAGCACCGGGGGATGTATCCGATCCGGACACACCCACCGTGATGACGGTACCGCGGCGAAAAGCTACTCCCCTTGATGAATGGGAGTCTATTGCGGCGCGGCGCAATGTCAAGGCCGCGCGCATGACAGGCCGGCGCGATTCGTGCATGATTGCATTCGTTCCAACACAAGAAAGGCCACGCGAGGCGCCTTGCCTCGCTCTATGAGTAAGCACTCCACCCCGCTTCCCTGGTCCCGCTCCTTCCTTCCGGTCGACCCGCTTTCCGGGCACCGCGCCGCTTCTCGCCGCGCCCCCACCCTCACCACCCCTGCCGCCACTCGCTCGCACGCGCCCGCACCGGCCCTGCGCAGCAGCCGGAATGCCAGACTGCGCGCGCCGAACCGCGCCGCACTGAGCTGACGGAGCGCACATGGAAGTCTTCATCCTCATCGCGCTGATCATTCTCAACGGCGCGTTCGCGATGTCCGAAATCGCCCTCGTCACCGCGCGTCGCGCCCGTCTTGCCAAGCTGGCCGAAGAGGGCGACGCCTCGGCCGCAGTGGCGATCAAGCTCGGAGAAGAGCCCACCCGTTTCCTCTCTACGATCCAGATCGGCATCACCTCGATCGGCATCCTCAACGGCATCGTCGGCGAGGCCGCCCTCGCCGCCCCGCTGGCCGCCTGGCTGCAGGACCTGGGTCTGGCCCAGCGCCCCAGCGAGATCGGCGCCACGGTGCTGGTCGTGATGGTCATCACCTACATTTCGATCGTGGTGGGCGAACTGGTGCCCAAGCGCGTGGGGCAGCTTAACCCGGAGGCGATCGCGCGCCTGGTGGCCAAGCCGATGAACACCCTGTCCATCGTCTCGCGCCCCTTCGTCCGCCTGCTGTCGGGATCGACTGCGGTGCTGCTCCGCATCCTCGGCCAGCGCGACGAAAGCGCGCCGGGCGTGACCGAGGAAGAAATCCACGCGCTGCTCGAAGAGGGTTCGGTGGCCGGCATCATCGAGAAGAACGAGCACGCGATGGTGCGCAACGTGTTCCGCCTCGACGACCGCCAGATCGGTTCGCTGATGGTGCCGCGTTCGGATATCGTCTGGCTCGACGTGACCCGTCCGCTGGAATCCAACCTCGCCCGCATGGCCGAATCGGATCACTCCCGCTTCCCGGTCTGCCGCGGCGGCCTCGACGACATCCTCGGCATCATTTCGTCAAAGCAGCTCTTCAACCAGACGCTCAAGGGCGGCAAGGCGGATCTGACCCGCCATCTGGAGACGCCGGTCTATGTGCCCGAGTCGCTGACCGGCATGGAACTGCTGGACCAGTTCCGCGCCTCCAGTTCGCGCATGGTGTTCGTCATCGACGAATACGGCGAAGTGCAAGGCATGGTGACGCTGCAGGACGTGATGGAAGCCGTCACCGGGGAGTTCCAGCCGCACCGTCTGGAGGACGCCTGGGCGGTTCAGCGCGAAGACGGCTCATGGCTGCTCGACGGCCTGATTCCGCTGCCCGAGCTGAAGGATCGCCTTGAGCTGAAGAGCGCTCCGGAAGAGGAGAAGGGGCGCTATCACACGCTGAGCGGCATGATCATGTGGCTGCTCGGGCGCTTGCCCCGCACGGGGGACGTCACCGTATGGGAACAGTGGCGGCTGGAGGTGGTTGACCTCGATGGCAAGCGCATCGACAAGATCCTCGCCACCCGGATTCCGAACCCCGAAGCGGGCGCGCCGCCGCAACCGGCAACGGACACGCCCGAAGCGCCGTAACGCCCCTCAGGCGTGCTGCGCCGGCCGATGCGTGGCCGGCGCAGGCGCAAACCGCGCCACCACGTGGCCGGCCATGCCTTTGGCGAGTTCCTCTTCCCCAAAAAAGACGCGGCCGATGTTCTCCCGCACCAGCAGTTCGGCGTCGTCTTCGCTGTGCGTGCGCAGGATGATCTCGATGCCGGGGTTCAGGGTCCGGGCGGTCTCTGCCATCTTGCGCACGTCGATCGTCTTCGGCGTGGCAACGACCAGCATCGCCGCATGTGCAATGTGCGCCTGGATCAACACCGCGGGGTCGGCGGCATCTCCGAACACGGCGGCAACACCGCTCTTGCGCAACTGGTCTACCCGCTCGCGGTTCTGCTCCGCCACCACGTAGGGGATGTCTCGCGCCTGCAAGGCCTCGGCAATGCGGCGACCAACCCGCCCGTAGCCGACCAGTACCACCTGCCCTTCCAGAAAATCCCGCTCGGTGCTCATCGGCAATTCCGTCAGCGGGTCGGCGCGAAGCGCAAGCCGCCGCGCCACGCTCCAGTTGTCGAGCATCCACTTTCCGGCCGGCCGCACGGTGGCGAACACGAAGGGATTGGCTGCGATCGAGATCAAGGCCCCCGCCAGGATCAGGCTCTGCCCGGCGGCGGGCAACAGCCCAAGCGCCATGCCAAGGCCGGCCAGGATGAAGGAGAACTCGCCGATCTGGGCAAGGCTGGCGGCAACCGTGAGCGCGGTGTTAAGCGGATAGCGGAAGGCGATCACGAGCGCAGCGGCGGCGATCGACTTGCCTACGATGATCACGGCGACCACGCCCAGCACGTGCAGCGGATACTCGACGAGCACGCTGGGATCGAACAGCATCCCGACCGAAACGAAGAACAGCACGGCAAAGGCGTCCCGCAACGGCAGCGACTCCTGCGCCGCGCGGTGGCTGAATTCCGATTCGCGCATCACCATGCCGGCGAAGAAGGCACCGAGCGCAAAGGACACGCCGAAGAGCTGCGCCGCGCCGAACGCAATGCTGACCGCAGCGGCAATCACGCCCAGCGTGAACAGTTCGCGCGACCCGCTACCGGCCACCTGCCACAGCAACCAGGGCAACACGCGCCGGCCGACAAGCAGCATCAAGGCCACGAAAGCGCCAACCTGCAGCAGGGTCAGTCCCACGGTGCGCCACAGCGGCTGCGAGGGCTCGACTTCGGCGGCACCGCCGAGCAAACCGGCGAGGGGTGGCAGCAGCACCAGCACCACGACCATCGCGAGGTCTTCAACCACTAGCCAACCTACCGCGATGCGGCCATTCACGGTCTCGAGGATGCCCCGCGTCTCCAACGCCTTCAACAAAACGACGGTGCTGGCCACGGAAAGCGAGAGTCCGAATATCAGCCCCGCCCCCAGATTCCAGCCCCACAAGGCGGCCATTCCCATCCCGAGCAGCGTTGCCACCGCCATCTGGACCACCGCTCCGGGCAGCGCAATGCGGCGGACCGCGAGCAGATCTTCCAGCGAAAAATGCAAGCCGACGCCGAACATCAGCAACATCACGCCAATCTCGGCAAGTTGCCCCGCGATCCCAACGTCGGCGACGAAACCCGGAGTGGCCGGACCGATCAGGATGCCTGCAAGCAGGTATCCGACAAGGGCGGGCAGGCGCAGGCGGTCGGCAATGAAGCCGAGCAACAGCGCAAGGCCGAAACCAACGGCGAGGGTTGCGATCAGCGAGACGTCATGGGGCATGGGCAACGGCACCGGTGAAGCGCCCCGTCACCGGCACGCCAGGGAGCCCGGCGTGGCGCAACGAACGAAGCGGCTAGCAGAAAAAGAAAGGGCAGGTGCCGCAACGGCACCTGCCCCTGGCGACGGACGACGATCCGATCGATCAGTCGTTGCTGGCGAAACCCAGCAGGTGGAGCAGGCTCGTGAAGAGGTTGTAGATCGACACGTACAGCGACACCGTAGCCATCACGTAGTTCGTTTCGCCACCGTGGATGATGTTGCTCGTCTCGAACAGGATCAGGCCCGACATGAGCAGCACGAACATCGCCGACACTGCCAGCGACAGGCCCGGCATTTCGAAGAACACCGCGCCCAGGCCCGCCAGGAAGGCAACCAGGATGCCTACCATCAGGAAGCCGCCCATGAAGGAAAAGTCCTTCCGGGTCGTCAGGGCGTAAGCCGACAGGCCGAGGAAGATCGCTGCGGTACCGCCCATGGCCTGCATCACCACCTGACTACCGTTGGGCAGCGCCAGGTAGTACGACAGGATCGGGCCGAGTGTATAGCCCATGAAGCCCGTCAGCGCGAACACGAACAGCACGCCCAGACCGCTGTTACGGAACTTGGTGGTCAGGAACAGCAGCCCGAAATAACCCACCAGCGTGATCAGGATGCCCGGGTGCGGCAATCCCAGCGAAAGGGACACACCCGCGGTGAGCGCCGAGAACGCGAGCGTCATCGACAGCAGCATGTAGGTGTTGCGGATGACCTTGTTGGTCGACAGCGTCGAGGCTTCCGACCGGCCAAGGGCAGTTACACGGTTTTCCATGGAAATTTCACCTCCGAAATCAGTTGCAGTCTATCGGTTGCCGGACGTTGTCAGAAGCGCATCAGGCCGGCGCCTGCGAAATTGCCAGGGCAGCGCGCGGGTTTCGCTGCCGTCTCAAGCGTTGCGCCAGCACCCGACCCACCCGGTCGGCCGCCTCATCTACCGCAGCACGAACGTCGAGCTGGGTGATGGCGAACACCACGTCGGGCAGGTTACGCAGGCGCAGCTGGACCACGCACCGTTTGTCTGCCCCGCCGCGCGGGCCGTTCACATCGGCCAGCTTGATGCGTGCCCACTGGATGTGGTCGCGAAAACGCCCGATCGCGAAACTCATCCGTCGGGTCACATACTCCTGAAGGCCCGGCGCCGCCTCCACACCGTCACAACGCAGATCGATTCGCATGAGGTTCTCCTTGTCTTGCACTCGTCGGCCTACGTAAGACACAGGCCGGATGCTAAGCCTGTGACTGTTCGATAAAATCCGAGTTCAACAGAATTTCAATCCGTTTTTCTCGAATAAAACCGTGCTGAACTACAAGCAGCTTCACCACTTCTGGACCGTCGCCCGCGCGGGCGGCGTCGTGCGGGCCAGCGAGCGCTCCGGACTTGCACCGCAAACCCTGTCCGGGCAGATCGCGACGCTGGAAGCCTCGCTCGGCGTGACGCTGTTCCGTCGCCAGGGGCGGGGGCTCGCCCTCACCGAAACCGGGCGCATGGTACTCGATTATGCCGAAGAGATTTTCCGCCTGGGCGCCGAACTGGAGGACGCGCTGAGCAGCCGAGCGGCCGGGAGAGCGGTGCCGTTCCGTGTCGGCGTCGCGGACGTGGTGCCGAAGGCGATCGCCTATGTGCTGCTCGCACCGTCGATGCATCTGCCGGAGCCAATGCGCATCGTCTGCCGAGAAAACAAGCTCGATCAGTTGCTGGGCGAACTCGCCACCCACAAACTCGACGTCGTACTGGCCGACAGCCCTCTGCCACCCAACATGGACGTACGGGGGTACAGCCACAAGCTGGGCGAATCTCCGCTCGGTTTCTTCGCCACCCCGGCGCTTGCCGCGACGCTGCAGGGTCCGTTTCCTGCCTGCCTCGACCGCGCACCGCTGCTGGTGCCGGGCACGGAAGCCGCGGTGCGAGGTCCGCTGCTGCGCTGGCTGGAGACGCACAAGGTGCGCCCGCGCATCGTCGGCGAATTCGACGACGCGGCGCTGATGCGTGCTTTCGGAGAAGCGGGCGCGGGCGTTTTTCCCAGCGCGATGCTGATCCACGACGAGGTGTGTCGCCAGCACGGCGTGAGTTGCCTGGGAACCGCCAATGAAGTCACCGAGTCCTTCTACGCCATCTCGGTGGAGCGGCGCCTGACGCACCCCGCGACGCGCGCGATCAGCAGCGCATCGCCGCTGGCCGGAGAAGGCACCACAACGGAGGGCTAGCGGGGCTGACGGACTGGAACTGCTAGAATGCGCGCCTTTTACGCACGCGGTGCAGTGGTGCCGGGAGTGGGACTCGAACCCACACACCTTGCGGCGGCGGATTTTGAATCCGCTGCGTCTACCGATTCCGCCATCCCGGCACGGGAAGGACGCGCATTATTACTGATCCCCCTGCTGCCCGGCAACCTGCCCTTCTTAGCATGACGCTTTCGCTTCAAGATTTCGACTACGACCTGCCGCCGGACCTGATCGCGCAGGCGCCGCTGGCTGAACGCAGCGCCAGCCGCCTGCTGGTGGTGGATGGCGACGCCCTCGCCGACCGCCGCTTCGTCGACCTGCCGGACTTCATCCGGCCGAGGGATCTCCTCGTGTTCAACGACACGCGGGTGCTGCATGCACGCCTGTTCGGCGTCAAGGCGACCGGCGGCCAGGTCGAAGTGCTGGTCGAGCGCCCGATCGGTGCCCACGAGGCGCTGGCCCAGATCCGCGCCAGCAAGTCCCCCAAGCCCGGCAGCACGCTGCGGCTTGCGGATGCGGTGGACGTGACCGTGCTCGGCCGCAGTGGCGAGTTCTTTCATCTGCGCTTTCCCGACGACGAGAACGTCGTGGACGTGCTGGAACGCTACGGGAAGCTGCCGCTGCCGCCTTACATCCAGCGCGCCGCGGGCGACGCCGACGAGGCGCGCTACCAGACGGTGTTTGCCCGCGCGCCCGGATCGGTCGCCGCGCCCACCGCGGGGCTGCATTTCGACGACGCGGTCCTCGACCGACTGCGCGCGCGCGGTGCCGGCTGTGCCTGGGTCACCCTGCATGTCGGCGCCGGCACCTTCCAGCCGGTGCGCGTGGACGATCTCGCCCAGCATCGCATGCACAGCGAGCGCTACGTCATTCCGCAGGAAACCGTGGAAGCGATTGCGCGGACGCGGGCGAACGGCGGCCGTGTCGTCGCGGTCGGAACGACCAGCATGCGGGCGCTGGAAGCCGCCGCCCAGGCCGGCCCGCTTGCCGCCGGCAGTGGCGAGACCGACATTTTCATCCTGCCGGGCTTCCGCTTCCGGGTGGCAGACATGCTGGTCACCAACTTCCACCTGCCGAAGTCCACGCTGCTGATGCTCGTGTCCGCCTTTTCCGGCACCGACGTCATCCGCCGCGCCTATGCCCACGCGGTGGCGTCGCGCTACCGCTTCTTCAGCTATGGCGACGCCATGCTCCTCACGCGCAACGATCATGCAATTTGAACTTCTCTCCACCAGCGCCGGCGCACGTCGCGGCCGCCTGACTCTGGCTCACGGAGCCGTCGAAACGCCGGTCTTCATGCCCGTCGGCACCTACGGCACCGTCAAGGCGATGACGCCCGCAATGCTGAGCGACGTCGGCGCGCAGATCTGTCTGGGCAACACCTTCCACCTCTGGCTGCGGCCCGGGCTCGACATCGTGGGCGCCCACGGCGGCCTGCACCGCTTCATGGGCTGGGACAAGCCCATCCTCACCGACTCCGGCGGCTTTCAGGTGTTCAGCCTCGGGGCGCTGCGCAAGATCAGCGAGGAAGGCGTCAAATTTGCCAGCCCGATCGACGGCGCCAGGCTCTTCCTGACGCCCGAAATCTCGATGCAGATCCAGACCGTGCTGAACTCGGACGTGGTCATGATCTTCGACGAATGCACGCCCTACCCCGCCACCCGCGACGAAGCAGCGAAGTCGATGCGGCTGTCGCAACGCTGGGCACGGCGCTCGCGCGACGAGTTCGACCGGCTGGAAAACGCCAACGCGCTGTTCGGTATCGTGCAGGGCGGCATGTACGAGGACCTGCGCGACGAATCGCTCGGCGCGCTGCAGGACATCGGCTTTCACGGCTTCGCCATCGGCGGACTGTCGGTCGGCGAACCGAAGGACGACATGGCCCGCATCCTCGCCCACACCGCACCGCGGCTGCCCGCCGACAAGCCGCGCTACCTGATGGGCGTCGGCACGCCCGAAGACATCGTCGAGGGCATCGCCAACGGGATCGACATGTTCGACTGCGTGATGCCCACGCGCAACGCACGCAACGGCTGGCTGTTTACCCGCTACGGCGACCTCAAGATCAAGAACGCGGTCCACAAGGCCGATACCCGCCCGCTCGACCCGTCCTGCAGTTGCTACACCTGCCGCAACTTCAGCCGCAGCTACCTGCATCACCTGCACCGCGCGGGCGAAATCCTCGGCAGCATGCTCAACACGGTGCACAACCTGCACTACTACCAGACGCTCACCGCGGAACTGCGCGATGCGATCGCCGCGGACCGCTTCGCCGACTATGTCACCCGTTTCCGCAGCGAGCGCGCCACCGGAGCGCACTGAGTCCGCCCGGCGTCACGCGCCGGCGATCTCGAAGCTGTCGCGCACGTCGGCCAGATAATCGGCCAGTTCGTCCGGGTGGATGCCGAGTTCGCGCACCACCTCGGCGCCGATGCGCGGCCACTGCGCGTCATGGACGCCGTGCAGCAAGTGGTAGCAATGGATCGCCATGTGCAGGATGGCGACCAGGCTGCGCACCGCGCCCAGCTCCTCGCGCGGCACCTCGCCGTAGTGCAGGATGGCCTGGGCGACGAAATCCGGTAGCCCCCAGTGACGCGCGACCAGGTATCCGATGCTCGCGTGGTCCACGTTGTAGCGCTGGTCCTCCTCGCGCAGGCTGGGCAGATCGAGCCCTTCGTTCTCCATCAGCTTCTGGCAATAGCTGGGAAAGCGCTGCATCAGCACCGGCACCCCGCAGTCGAGGAAGATGCCCGCCATGTAGGCCTGGTCGGGGAAGATGTTGCACACCGAGACGCGATCCTCGGCAACCACCGCGGCAAAGCGGGCGATTTCGCGCGCCCGCACCCAGAAGCGCTCCAGCGGCGCCGCCCGCTCCGCCGGAAACGCGGTGGTGAGCGCGACCACCCGGACCAGGTTCACCGTCTGCTTGAGCCCCAGCCGCACCAGCACCTGCTCGAGGGAATCCGGCGAACGGCCGGTGTGGAACAGCCCGCTGCGCGCCACCTTGAACAACATCGCTGCGATGCCGGGGTCGCTTGCCACCAAAGCCGCCAGCCCGCGCGCGTCGTAGTTTCCATCCCGCAGGCGCTCCGCCAGCTCCACCAGAACCCGCGGTTGCGGCGGAATGCGGATGCCGCGCGCGACCAGCTCCTGCAGTTCCTTCTCTTCATCCATCACGACCCGGCTCCACGATTGTGCAGTGCACATTGTGGACCGGACAGCGCGCGAGGCAAGCACGGAAAACCCGGCATCCGCCCATCTTGCCCGCCGCCCCGCGGAGGCGGGACGGGGGCCGTCCCGGACCTGCAATGCGCTGCTGCTATAATCGCGGACCTTTCGCAATCCCCCGGAGTACATGGTGCTGATTTCCAACGCATACGCACAGGCCGCGGCCTCGCAGGACCCCACTGGCGGCCTCATGGGCATGCTGCCGCTGATCCTGATGTTCGTGGTGCTCTACTTCCTGATGATCCGGCCGCAGATGAAGCGCGCGAAGGAACACAAGTCGATGGTGGAAGCGCTCGCCAAAGGCGACGAAGTGGTCACCCAGGGCGGCATCGCCGGCCGTGTGGCCGAGATCGGCGAGAACTTCATCCACCTCGAAGTCGCCGACAAGACCAACATCGTGGTCCAGAAGCAGGCCGTCGCTACCGTGCTGCCGAAGGGCACGCTGAAGACCCTCTGAGGATCGCCACCCGGAGCACGGCCATCCTGCAACCGCAGGGCCGCGCTCCGCGCCTCCTCCCGGCCGCGCCGCGGCCTCACCTCTCCGTCTCCCTCCGACGATGAATCGCTATCCGCTCTGGAAGAACATCCTCATCGGTCTCGCCCTGCTGTGGGGCCTGATCTACACCTTGCCGAACTTCTACGGCGAGGTTCCGGCGGTCCAGGTCTCCAGCGCAAAGGCCACTCTCAAGCTCGAACCGGCCAGCGTGACCGACCGCGTCGCCGCGATCCTGCAGGGTGCCGGCATCGAGCACGACGGCATTTTCGCGGACGCCAACAGCGTGCGCGCCCGCTTCGCCAGCACCGAACTCCAGCTGCGGGCCAAGGACGCGATCGAACGCGCGTTCAACACCGACCCGCAGGATCCCTCCTACGTCGTCGCACTCAACCTGCTGTCGGCCTCGCCATCCTGGCTCACTTCCATCCACGCGCTGCCGATGTACCTTGGCCTCGACCTGCGGGGCGGCGTGCATTTCCTGCTGCAGGTGGACATGCCCGGCGCGCTGCTCAAGCGCCTGGACGCGCTGTCGGGCGACCTGCGCACGCTGATGCGCGACAAGAACGTGCGCCACGCCGGCATCACGCGCGAAGGCACCGCGGTCGTCATCCGCTTCCGTGAAGCGGCGCAGCGCGAGGCCGCCCGCTCGGCCATCCAGGGCAGCACCGCCGACCTGCAGTTGGTCGACCGCGACGACGGCAGCGAGGACCTCAAACTGATCGCGACGCTGACGCCCCAGGCGCAGCAGACCATGCGTGAATACGCGATCAAGCAGAACATCTCGACGCTGCACAACCGCATCAACGAACTCGGCGTCGCCGAGCCGGTGATCCAGCAACAGGGCGCGGAACGCATCGTCGTCCAGCTGCCCGGCGTGCAGGACGTCGCCAAGGCCAAGGACATCCTCGGCCGCACCGCGACGCTGGAAGTGCGCATGGTCGACGACACCCCGGGCGCACTGGAACAGGCCCTCACCGGCAACGTGCCCTTCGGCACCGAGCTGTACCGCGAGCGCGGCCGCGGCCCGCTGCTGGTGAAGAAGCAGGTCGTCCTCACCGGCGAGCGCCTTACCGACGCCCAGCCGGGCTTCGACGGCCAGACCAACGAAGCCGCGGTCCACCTCACGCTCGACGCCGCAGGCGCCCGCATCTTCCGCGACCTCACGCGCGAGAACGTCGGCAAGCGCATGGCCATCCTGCTGATCGAGAAGGGCAAGGGCGAGGTGGTCACCGCCCCGGTGATCCGCACCGAGATCGGCGGCGGCCGGGTGCAGATTTCCGGCAGCATGAACACCGTCGAAGCCAACGACGTCGCGCTGCTGCTGCGTGCAGGCAGCCTCGCCGCGCCGATGGAGATCATCGAGGAACGCACCGTAGGCCCTAGCCTCGGCGCCGAGAACATCGCCAAGGGCTTCCACTCCACGCTGTGGGGCTTCGTCGCGATCGCGGTGTTCATGTGCATCTACTACGCAGTGTTCGGTCTGGTCTCCACGCTGGCGCTCGCCGCCAACCTGCTGCTGCTGGTGGCGCTGCTGTCGCTGCTGCAGGCCACGCTGACGCTGCCCGGCATCGCCGCGATGGCGCTGGCGCTCGGCATGGCGATCGACGCCAACGTGCTGATCAACGAGCGCATCCGCGAGGAACTGCGCAACGGCGTCAGCCCGCAGGCCGCGATCGCGACCGGCTATGACCGCGCCTTCAGCACCATTCTGGACTCCAGCGTCACCAGCCTGATCGCCGGTATCGCGCTGCTGGTGTTCGGCTCGGGCCCGGTGCGCGGCTTCGCGGTGGTTCACTGCCTGGGTCTGCTGACCTCGATGTTCAGCGCGGTCCTGGTGTCACGGATGCTGATCAACCTGATCTACGGCCGTCGCCGCAAGATCGACAAGCTTGCCATCGGCCAGGTGTGGAAGCCCGGCAACGTCGCCGGCAACTGAGCGGACCCGAGGAACGCAACATGGAATTCTTCCGCATCAAGAAAGACATCCCGTTCATGCGCCACGCGCTGGTGTTCAACGTCATCTCGTTGATCACCTTCCTGCTGGCCGTGTTCTTCCTTGCCACCCGCGGCCTGCACCTGTCGGTGGAATTCACCGGCGGCACGCTGGTCGAGGTCAGCTACAGCGAGGCCGCCGAACTCGAACCGATCCGCCAGTCGCTCGCGGCCGACGGCTACACCGACGTGCTGGTGCAGCACTTCGGCAGCACGCGCGACGTGCTGATCCGCCTGCCTAACAGGGAGGGCACCGACAGCAAGGGGGTCGCCGAGCGCGTGATGGCCACGCTGGAAAAAAGCGCCGGACCCAAGGCCGAACTGCGCCGGGTCGAATTCGTCGGCCCGCAGGTCGGCAAGGAACTCGCCAGCGACGGTGCAATGGCGCTGCTGCTGGTCGTCGTCGGCATCGTGATCTACCTCGCGCTGCGCTTCGAATGGCGGCTGGGGGTGGCGACGATCATCGCCAACCTGCACGACGTGATCATCATCCTGGGCTTCTTCGCCTTCTTCCAGTGGGAGTTCTCGCTGGCGGTGCTGGCGGCGACGCTCGCCGTGCTCGGCTATTCGGTGAACGAATCGGTGGTGGTGTTCGACCGCGTGCGCGAGACCTTCCGCAAGAAGCGCAATCTCAGCACCGAGCAGGTGGTGGATCACGCCATCACCAGCACGATTTCGCGCACCATGATCACCCACGGCAGCACCCAGATGATGGTGCTGTCGATGCTGATCTTCGGCGGCGAGACGCTGTTCTACTTCGCGCTCGCGCTGACGATCGGCATCTGCTTCGGCATCTACTCCTCGGTGCTGGTCGCCAGCCCGCTGGCGATCTGGCTGGGCGTGTCGCGCGAGCAGTTCGTCAAGCCGAAGAAGGAAAAGGAAGAGGCGGTGGTATAGCGCCACGGCCGGGGCGATGCTCCGGCCGCGCCAGAAAACAAGAAGGGCGCCGACGGCGCCCTTCTTGCTTTCCAACAACTCGCTGCGGAGCGGATCAGACCGCGAACACCTGCTTCACCCGCAGGCTCTCGCCGCGTTCGATCAGGCCGATCAGGCGGTCGATGTTCGGATGCTTGCCGGGGTTCAGGCGGGCATCCTCGCTGTGTTCGCCGTAAAGCTCCAGCCCCTTCTTCGCCGCTTCCGGCGTAATCGCACCGTAAAGCTGGGCGAGGTGGTTGTACACCGCCAGCGAACCGGCCTGGCCGGGCTTGTTCTCGATGGTGGCGACCACCGCATCGGCGGCGTCGACCAGGTTCATTGCCGCGAGGTGGGACACCCCCGGCAGCGTCTTCAGCGTATCGGCAAAAGCCATGTGTGCTCCTTCAGGATGGAAAACGCCACCCTCGGGTGGCGTCGCGGCAATGCCGGCGCGGCGGCCGGCAGGCGTCGGTCAGATGCGGCGGGCAAGCTCCGCGGCCTTGCCGACGTAGCTCGCCGGCGTCATCGCCAGCAGGCGGTCGCGCTCGCTCTGCGGAATCGCCAGCGTACCGATGAACTCCTGCAGCGCCTCGCGGGTGATGCCCTTGCCGCGCGTCATCGCCTTCAGCTGTTCGTACGGGTTCTCGATGCCGAAGCGGCGCATCACGGTCTGCACCGGCTCGGCCAGCACTTCCCAGCACTCGGCCAGGTCGGCGGCAAGGCGGGCCGGTTCGGCCTCCAGCTTGCCCAGGCCGCGCAGCGCGGAATCGAGCGCCAGCACGGTATGGCCGAAGCCCACGCCCATGTTGCGCAGCACGGTGGAGTCGGTGAGGTCGCGCTGCATGCGCGACACCGGCAGCTTCTCCGAGAAGTGGCGCAGCACCGCGTTGGCGATGCCGAGGTTGCCTTCGGCGTTCTCGAAGTCGATCGGGTTGACCTTGTGCGGCATGGTCGACGAACCGACCTCGCCCTCCTTCAGCTTCTGCTTGAAGTAGCCAAAGGAGATGTACATCCAGATGTCGCGGCAGGCGTCGATCAGGATGGTGTTCATGCGGCCGATGGCGTCGAACAGTTCGGCCATCGCGTCATGGGGTTCGATCTGGATGGTGTAGGGGTTGAACTCGAGGCCGAGCGATTCGATGAAGCGCTTGTTGAAGCCTTCCCAGTCGAATTCGGGCCACGCCGACAGGTGCGCGTTGTAGTTGCCGACCGCGCCATTGAACTTGGCAGTGAGCGACACATTGGCGATCTGCGCGCGGGCGCGGATCAGGCGGGCCGCGATGTTGGCCATCTCCTTGCCCAGCGTGGTCGGGCTGGCGGGCTGGCCGTGGGTGCGCGACAGCATCGGCAGGTCGGCAAGCTGGTGCGCCAGTTCGCGGAAGCGGGCGATCACCTTGTCCACCGCCGGCAGCAGCACCTCGTCGCGCCCGGCCTTCAGCATCAGCGCGTGGGAGGTGTTGTTGATATCCTCCGAAGTGCAGGCGAAATGGATGAATTCCGACACTTTCATCACTTCGGCGTTGTGGCCGAGGCGCTTCTTCAGCCAGTACTCCATCGCCTTCACGTCGTGGTTGGTGGTGGCTTCGATCGCCTTCACCGCTTCGCCGTCGGCCGGCGCAAAGGCGGACACCACGCTGTCGAGTTCGGCGATCGTCGCCGCCGAAAACGGCGCGATCTCGGCCAGCGCGCTGTCGGCCGCGAGCGCCTTCAGCCACTCGACTTCAACCTTGACCCGGTTGCGGATCAGGCCATGCTCTGAGAAGTGGTCGCGCAGGCCTTCCACCTTGCCGTGGTAACGGCCATCGAGCGGGGAAAGGGCGGTGAGGGCGGAGGGTGCGGCGAGGGACATGACAGGAC
Organism: Azoarcus olearius; assembly: GCF_001682385.1. Lineage (NCBI taxonomy): Bacteria > Pseudomonadati > Pseudomonadota > Betaproteobacteria > Rhodocyclales > Zoogloeaceae > Azoarcus > Azoarcus olearius. Next base: position 1,004,703 of record NZ_CP016210.1, on the reverse strand, counting down.
TTCCGGACAAAATGCTATTTTACCGCTCCGGCCCTTTCCCGAGGCGGCCAACACAAAAAGACGCTGTGGTCAGGCAGGTTTCTTGCAAGTACCCACACCCGGCATCATCCGGCTCGCAGTAGCCGGGCCGCTACCCCCAACGGTGCCGCCGGCGCCAACAGTACGGAGCAGCCACGCGTGAGCAAATCGGAAACCTACCGCATCGAGGTCGAAGCCGTCGCCGAATACGTCGAGGCCCAGTCCAACCCCGAGGACGATCACTACGTCTTCGCCTACAACATCACCATCCGCAACACCGGCACGGTCGCTGCCCGCCTCGTCAGTCGCCATTGGGTCATCACCGACGGTACCGGGCACGTGCAGGAAGTGCATGGTCAGGGCGTGGTCGGCGAACAGCCCCTGCTCGCGCCGGGCGAAAGCTTCCGCTACACCAGCGGCTCGGTGCTCGAAACCGCGGTCGGCACCATGCACGGCAGCTACCAGATGGAAGCATCGGACGGGCATCGTTTCGACGCGCCGATCCCCGCTTTCATGCTGGCGATGCCGCGCGTGCTTCACTGAGGCGGCCGCGCCTCCGTTCCGCCGCGACCGGCGGCGTTGTCGCGACTGCCCTGAACGGGCATACTCCCGCCCGCCTAGCATGTAACCGGGAGTAATCCTCATCGTGGGCAGCCTACGCAGCGACCCTAATTCCGGCCGCGCCGGTCCGCAGGGCACCATGCTGTTCAGTGCCGGGGAACTGGACGACGTCATCGCATCCCCGTCGGCCGACCAGGAAGGCGACCTGGAGCGCGCCGCCCTCATCGGCATCACGCCCCCTTTTCTCGACCAGCGCTTCGTTCTCAAGACCGGGCGGACGCTGATCGGCCGTGGCGAGGACAACGACATCGTGCTGCCCGACGGCAGCGTGTCCGCCCAGCACGCCTGGATCCTCAACGAAAACGGCCGCCACCGCCTGATGAACATGCTGTCGACCAACGGCACCTTCATCAACGATCACAAGGCGCATGAAGCGCCGCTCAAGGACGGCGACCGCATCCGCCTCGGCCGCGCCGAATTCGTGTTCCGCGCCGGCACCGCCGGCCCGGCGCCCGAGGCGGTCCGCGCGCCTGCGGTGCCGCTATGGGTATGGGGTGCCGCGGCGATGGTCGTCGGCCTCGCGGTCGCCGCGGTGCTGGCACTCTGAGCGCCCGATGAAGACCCACCTCGGCCGCCACACGCTGCACGGCGAACTCGGCCGGGGCGCGATTTCCGTCATCTATCGCGGCTACGACCCCGACATCGGTCGCATGCTGGCGATCAAGACCCTGCGGCGCGAATACGCGGAGCGCGAAGACTACCGGGAGCGCTTCCTCGCGGAAGCGCGCGTCGCCGGCACACTGTCCCACCCTGGCATCGTCACCATCTTCGACGTCGGTGTCAGCGACGGCGAACCCTTCATCGCGATGGAACTGCTGCAGGGCCCGACCCTGGCGGCCTTCGTCGAACAGCGCGGCCGCCTCCCGGTCTGCACCGTCATCCGCATCGCCATCCAGATTGCCGACGCGCTGGACTATGCGCATCGTCAGGCCGTGGTGCATCAGGACATCAAGCCCGACAACATCGCCGTCACCAGCCTGAACGGCAACGTCAAGGTGATGGACTTCGGCATCGCGCGCCTGCGCAGTGGCAGCGCCGCCAGCCGCGGCACCGCCCATGTCATTGCCGGCACGCCGGACTACATGTCGCCCGAGCAGATCCGCGGCAAGGGCATCGACGGCCGCAGCGACTTGTATTCGCTCGGCGTGGTGCTGTACTGGCTGCTCGCCGGACACACGCCTTTCCATGGCGACGAGGTGAACGAGCTGCTGCGCCGCATCCTCAACGACGCCGCGCCGCCCTGCCGCCCGCTCGATCCCGACACCCCTGACGCACTGCTCGACGTGGTCCGCACGCTGCTCGCCAAGGACCCCGCCGAGCGTTATCAGAGCGGCGCCGAGTTGATCGACGACCTGCGCCGTATCGACGACACCGTGGCCGAGCGCGAGGACGCCTGGGCCGGTCGTCGCATCGTGCCGATCCGCGTGCGCTGGACGGCGGTGATGGGCGCGCTCGTCGCCATTACCGTGGCGCTCGGGCTGGGCGTCGTCTACTACAAGCAGAACCGGGCGATGGAGCGCCTCGCCCTCGACTACGGGCTGACCCTGACCCAGATGCTGGCGGTGGAAAGCGCCGAAGACCTGCTGCTGGACGACGGGATCGCGATGCAGGCGCTGGTGAACGAGATGGCGCGCAACCGCGAGATCGTGCATCTGGCGATCAGCAATCGCGGCGGCCGGGTCGTGGCCAGCACCGACGCCGAACGGGTCGGCCAGCCGGCGGCAAAGCCCCCGACCGAACAGCGTCTGATGGAGCGCGGCCAGCAGGAGGTCTATTCCGCCTCCGATGCCGAAGGCAACCCCTACCTGCTGTTCGAATCCCCTATCCAGTACGAGCGCCACGAACTCGGCCGCCTTGAGGTGGGACTGAGCACCGACGCGCTCACCGCGGCCAATCGCACCACGCTGGCGGCGATGATCGCGGCGATGCTGGTCACGCTCGGCACGGTGTTCGTCGGCGCCTATATGTTGTCGCGGCGCCTGCTGGTGCCGATCGAGACCCTGCGCGTCGCGCTCGGGCGCATCGCGCAGGGCCGCTTCGACAGCCGCATCCGCATGCATCGCAGCGATGAGTTCGAGCGGGTCTTCAGCGCCTACAACGCAATGGCCGATTCGCTCGAGGCACGCATGCTGCAGGCCCGTTCCGGCCAGGCAGAGGGCCGTCCGAGGCGGCGCGGCGCAAGCGCGGCCGCCCCCGAACCGACCGAATTCGTGCCCTGAGGCCTCAGCCGTTGCCGGCCGCGCCCAGCGCCTGCAGCCGGCGCTTCAGCTCCAGCGCGCGCGTGCGGTAGCCGCGCGCGGGCTCGAAACCCGGGTCCAGCTTCAAGGCCTTGTCCCACAGGGCGATCGCCTCATCGAGCTGCTGGTTGCGATAACGCACCACCGCGGCCTCGTGATATTCCGCCACCAGCTTGCCGCGCACCGCCTGACGCTGGCGCGCCGCCGGCTGCAGATCGGGCTCCAGCGCCAACGCCTGTCCCAGGCTGTCGTAAGCCGCCTCGTGCTGCCTGCGATCGAGCTGGGCGAGCCCGCGCTGCTGGAATGCCAGTGCGCGCGCACGCCGCGCCAGCGGGTCCAGCCAGCCGTTCCAGCCGCTTCCACCCGGGCTTTCCGCCCGCGCCTGCTCGATTGCCGCGTTGGCGCTGTCGATCCGGCCCGCGGCCAGTTCGGCCTCGATACGCTTCTGGAATTGTTCGGCGCGCTCCTCCGCCGGTACCACGTCGGCTTCGGTAGCCGGCGGCGGCGCACTGGCGGCCACACCGCCGCGCCCGGCCGGAATCTTCAGGCTCTGCCCGGCCACCACGCTGCGCGCGCGTTCGATACCGTTGTAGCGCGCCAGCGCCACAAAGCGCAGCGGATCACCCAGGTGACGGCCGGCGATTTCCCCCAGCGTTTCGCCCGGACGCAGCGTGTAGGTGGTGTAGTTGCGGCCCAGCAATGCGACCGGATCGGTGTCGATCTGCTGCAGCAGGCTGCGCGCGGTGGGATTGCCCGGTTCACGCCGCAGATAGCCCACCAGGGCCTCGCGCCCTTCGGCCAGCTGGCCGTCCTGCAGGCGGTCGATGATCCAGCGCAGGTCGCGCACCGGCGCGCTGCGTGCTCCCGCCTGCGGGGTTTCTGCCGCTGGCGCGGCCGGCTGCACGGCGCCCTGGGAGTCGGTCCCGTTCCCACCGCTGCCGAGTCCGGCGCAGCCGTGTAGCGCGAGCAGGAAAACGAAGGGCGCAAGGCGCGGGATTCTATCCATGGTTACCGGACATCAATTGAAAAAGCGGGAAAACAGCAGCAGCAGCGCCAGCCCGAGCGCACCGTACAAGGGCCAGAGCTGGCGATGGTTCACGGCCTGCGTGCGCCGTTCCGGCTGCAGCACGGCGATGGTGACGTTGTCGCTCTCGGGGCCGCCGCGCTGCGCCGCCGCTGCAACGGCGTTCGTGCACGCAGCAGCCAGGTCGGACGCGCTCAGCAGCGGGGCCATCTCTTCCGTCGACGTCGTCGCCCAGAAACCGTCGGTGCACAGCACGAAGCCGGTGGCCGCGTCGATGCGGAGCTGGCCATGGGTGGCGCGCAGCGGCTCGTCACCCCCCAGGCCGCGCAGCAGCTTGTTGCGATCGGGGTGATCGACGACCTCCGCTTCGCTGATGCGGCCGCTGCGCACGAGTTGCTGGACGACGGTGTGGTCCTCGGTGCGCCACAGCGGGCGACCGTCGCGGAACACATAGATGCGGCTGTCGCCGACATAGCTCCACCACGCGCGATGCGGCGACACCAGCAGCGCCGCCAGCGTGGAGCACGGCCGCAGTCCGCGCGCCTGGCCGGCCAGCCGGATTTCGGCATGTGCCTGCTGGCACACACGTTCCAGAAAGCTCGCCGGGGCGTGGGGCAGGCCGTCGAGCGCCGACCACGCCCGCTCCGCCACTTCCATGACGACGTGCGAGGCCAGCTCACCGCCTTGGTGGCCGCCCATGCCGTCGGCGACGACCAGCAGGTGATTGCGGCCGTCACGGCTGGTGAAGCACGCAGCACGATCCTGCTGTTCGGCGCGTCCGCCGATATGGCAAGCGAAAGCCGCCCGCCTGCTTGGCCTTACCATCCCCCCTCCGGTGATCGGCGCCTGGGGCGGTCGCAGCGGCGCGACCGCACCCGCACGCTGCCGCGCCCGGGCGCCATGACGATATCACGCCACCCGGCCGCGCCGGAGCGCCGCTCAGCTCCGATAATCGGCGTTGATCTTGACGTAGTCGTAGGAGAAATCGCAGGTCCACACGGTCGCGCTGGCGCCGCCGCGGGCCAGGTCGATGCGGATCGTCAGTTCCGCCTCTTTCATGATGCGGGCGCCGTCCTCCTCGCGATAGCTCGCGGCGCGGCCGCCGTGCTCGGCGACCAGCACGGACTCTTGCGGGCTGCCCAGCCACACCCGCAGCGCAGCGACGTCCAGATCGCCGATGCCGGCATAGCCGATCGCCGCGAGGATGCGACCGAGGTTGGGATCGGAGGCGAAGAAGGCGGTCTTGACCAGCGGCGAATGCCCCACCGCATAAGCCACCTTGCGGCACTCCTCGCGGTCCTTGCCGCCTTCGACCGCGATGGTCATGAACTTGGTGGCGCCCTCGCCGTCGCGCACGATGGCCTGCGCAAGACGGATCGCGACATCGACCACGGCATCGCGCAGCGCCCGGTAGTCGGCGGAGGCGGGGTCGGTGATTTCGGCATGGCCCGCCTGGCCGGTGGCGATCAGGATGAAGGAGTCGTTGGTGGAGGTGTCGCCATCGACGGTGATGCTGTTGAAGGACAGGTCGGCCGCCTCCTTCACCAGTTCGTCGAGCAGGGCCTGGCTGACGGCGGCGTCGCAGGCGAGATAGCCGAGCATCGTCGCCATGTTGGGCTTGATCATGCCGGCGCCCTTGCTGATGCCGGTGAGCGTGACCGTGCGGCCGCCGATCTCCACGGTGCTCGACACCGCCTTCGCCAGCGTATCGGTGGTCATGATCGCGTGGGCCGCATCGAACCAGGCGTCGGCGCGCAGGTCGGCGATCGCGCGCGGCAGGCCGGCGACCAGGCGATCGACCGGCAGCGGCTCGAGGATCACGCCGGTGGAAAACGGCAGCACCTGGCCGGCGTCGATGCCGAGTCCGCGTGCGAGCGCATCGCAGGTGGCGTTGGCCGCCGCCAGCCCGGGCTCGCCGGTGCCGGCGTTGGCGACGCCGGTGTTGATCACCAGCGCGCGAATAGGATTGCCGGCGGCGAGGTTGGCCTTGCACACCTGCACCGGCGCAGCGCAGAAGCGGTTGGTGGTGAACACACCGGCAACACGCGCTCCAGCGGCCAGCTCGATCACCGTCAGGTCACGGCGATTGGCCTTGCGGATGCCCGCTTCGGCCACGCCGAGTCGGACGCCGGCAACCGGCAGGAGGTCAGCGGGATTCGGGGTATTCAGATTGACTGCCATGCGGATGTCTCCGGACTGGTAAGAGCAGCCGGCGGCGGGCCGGCTGGGTGGATACGGGCGCCCGCGATCATAGCCGATCCGGTCGCTACTGCTGGCGGGCCCCCGGCAGGCCGCGCGCGGCGGCAAGGGAAACCTGCTGGCTGAACAGCAACATGCTGGCCAGACTGTCGTCGTCGATCGGCGTCCGGGCGCGGGGGCGGTCCGCGTAGAACAGCCCGATCAGGCGTCCCTGCACCTGGATCGGCGCGATGCAGCCATGCGCGGCGCCGGCCACCAGTTCGAGCCGCCCCGCGTCCAGGCCCGCGGGGTGCTGCCCGGGGCCCAGCCGCATCAATCGCGGTGAGCGGAAGAAGGCGTTGAGCAGATCGTCCGCCGCCTGGTCCAGCGTGAATACGAAACGCTGCGACAAGGCCTCCGCACCGCGCCCGAGCGCCGCCTTGCCGACCAACTGCTGGCGGTTGGGCGCGAGCAGCGCGAACAACACCCGCTCGAAGCCCACCGCGCGGTAGATGCCCTCGAGCACGAGCTCGAGCACCTCGCCCACCGACGCCCCCGCCGCGACCCGTCCGGATATTTCCCGCAGGATCCGCAGCTGCAGCAGCGGGTCCGCCTCCTTCAGCGGTTCGGCGGCGGCGGTATCCAGTACGGCCGGAGCCGGCAGCGGAATCATCCGCCCGGCCTCGCTGGCGCCGTAAAAGCTCGCGATCTGCGCGGCCTCCGCGGCACTGGCCGCCAGCAGCGGCCGCAAGACTTCCACCGGCTCGCCGGTGAACACCGCGAGGCTTTCGAACATCGCCTCCATTGCCGGACTGTCCCAGCCCTTCTCGGCCGTGGCGGCAAGACGATGGGCGTGCGCCACCGCCAGTTCCTCCACCGTGGGACGCGGGCGCGCTTCGAGCACCTCGACTAGCAGGCTGCCCAGGCGCCATTCGCGTGCCAGGCCCAGCGAAAGCTGGCGCAGGCCGAAGCCGAGCACCGCCTGCTGCGCCTCCTCCGGCCCCAGGTTGCCGGCGCCGAGCAGGCCATCCAGCCGCTGCGCGGTGGCGCCGCCAAAACACCAGAACGCCATCTCGCCCACGCGGGCCAGCAGCGCGGCGATGAAGACTTCCTCGCCCACGCGCTCCTTGCGCAACTGCAGCAGCGCGCGCGCCTGTACCGCGGCATGGAAGGAACGCGCCATCTCGGCCACCACGCGCTGGCGCACGCCCCCGGTCAGCAGCGCATCGACCAGCATGATGCCGATCGCGATCTCGACGACGACATTGAAGCCGAGCACCACGATGGCGCGGCTGATGGTGCTGATTGGCTGGCGGGTGGGGTTGTAGTAGGCGCTGTTGGCAAGCTTGAGCACCTTGGTGGTGAGCGCCGCATCCTGCAGGATGACCTGGGCGAGGCGCCCGGCGGAGGCCTGCTCGTCGCCGGTGACGCGGTGCACCGCCGCCACCGTGGCGCCGAATCCCGGCATCTCCTGCTCGCGGATATGCACCACCCATTCCTGCGCGCCACGTGGTTCGCGTGCCTGCTGCGGACGCTGTGCGCCGCTCTTGTCGTCGGGTCTGTTCGCCATGATCCCTCTCCCCGCCGCCGCAAATGCAGACGGCCCGCAAGGGGCCGTCCTTCAAAGCTGTGGCGACGCCGCACGGTCAGCTCAGTTTGCCATGGCAATGCTTGTATTTCTTCCCCGATCCGCACGGGCAAGGGTCGTTGCGGCCCACCTTCGGCCCGCCCTGCACCGGCGTCTCCGCCGTGCTGGCCGCGGCCGCCGCCAGCGCTTCGTCGTAATCGGCGTGGTGATACTGCACGTTTTCCATCTCGGGCGGCGCTTCCGCCTCGTCCAGTTGCGCTTCGGTGCGGATCTGCACCGTCATCAGCAGCTTGGAGACATCCGCCCGGACCGTGTCGAGCAGGGTCTCGAACAGTTCGAACGCTTCGCGCTTGTACTCCTGCTTGGGATTCTTCTGCGCGTAACCGCGCAGATGGATGCCCTGGCGCAGGTGGTCGAGCGCCGCCAGATGCTCACGCCAGTGGGTATCCAGGCTCTGCAGCATCACGTTGCGTTCGAACTGGTGCCAGGCCGCGGCATCCACCTGGGCGATCTTGGCCGCGTAGGCTTCCTCGCCGGCATCGATGATGCGCTTCAGGATCGCTTCGTCGTCGAGGTTGGGCTCGGCCTTCACCCACTCCAGCAGCGGCAGCTTAAGCAGGTAATCCGAGGCCAGCGCCTGCTCCAGGCCGGCGATGTCCCACTGGTCTTCCACGCTGTCGACCGGCACATAGGTGCGGAACAGGTCGTGCAGCACACCCTGACGCATCGCCTGGATGGTTTCGGAGATGTCCTCGGTTTCGAGCAGTTCGTTGCGCTGCTGGTAGATGACCTTGCGCTGGTCGTTGGCGACGTCGTCGTATTCGAGCAGTTGCTTGCGGATGTCGAAGTTGCGCTGCTCGACCTTGCGCTGGGCGGATTCGAGCGAGCGCGTCACCATGCCGTGCTCGATCGCCTCGCCTTCGGGCATCTTCAGCCGGACCATGATCGCGTTGAGACGCTCGCCGGCGAAGATCTTCATCAGCGGATCTTCCAGCGACAGGTAGAAGCGGCTGGAGCCAGGGTCGCCCTGGCGGCCGGAACGGCCGCGCAACTGGTTGTCGATGCGGCGCGACTCGTGGCGTTCGGTGCCGATGATGTGCAGCCCGCCGGCGGCGATCACCTGTTCATGCACCTTGCGCCATTCCTCGCGCAGCGCGGCGATGCGGCTTTCCTTCTCGGCGGCGGGCACGCTGTCGTCGTCGCGCACCTGCGACACCGGTTTCTCGATATTGCCACCGAGCACGATGTCGGTACCGCGGCCAGCCATGTTGGTGGCGATGGTCACCACGCCGGGACGGCCGGCCTGGGCGACGATCTGCGCTTCGCTGTCGTGCTGCTTGGCGTTGAGCAGCTGGTGGGCGATCTTCGCCTTGTTCAGCAGGCCGGAAAGGTATTCGTTGGTCTCGATGGAAGTGGTACCCACGAGCACCGGCTGGCCGCGCTTGACGCAGTCGGCGATGTCGGCGATCACCGCCTCCCATTTTTCCTTGGCGGTGCGGTAGACCTTGTCGTTCTCGTCCTTGCGCACCATCGGCCGGTTGGTGGGGATCACCACCGTTTCCAGACCGTAGATGTGGTGGAACTCGAAGGCTTCGGTGTCGGCGGTGCCGGTCATGCCGGCGAGCTTGCCGTACATGCGGAAGTAGTTCTGGAAGGTGATCGAGGCGAGCGTCTGGTTCTCGGCCTGGATGCGTACGCCTTCCTTGGCCTCGACCGCCTGGTGCAGCCCGTCGGACCAGCGCCGGCCCGCCATCAGGCGGCCGGTGAATTCATCGACGATGACGACTTCGCCGTTCTGCACCACGTAGTGCTGGTCCTTGTGGTACAGCGCATGGGCGCGCAGCGCGGCGTAAAGGTGATGCACCAGCAGGATGTTGCCCGGCTCGTACAGCCCGGCGCCTTCCGGCAGCAGGCCGATGCGCACCAGGATCTGTTCCGCATTCTCGTGGCCCTGCTCGGTGAGCAGCACCTGATGGGCCTTGAGGTCGACCGTGTAGTCGCCCGGCTCGATCACGCTGTCCTTGTCGTCCAGCCCGCCTTCCTGGCGCTTCAACAGCGGTGCCACCTGGTTCATCTTCAGGTAAAGGTCGGTGTGGTCTTCGGCCTGGCCGGAGATGATCAGCGGCGTGCGCGCCTCGTCGATTAGGATGGAGTCCACCTCGTCGACCACGGCAAAGTTGAGGCCGCGCTGCACCCGCTCGCCGGTCGCATAGACCATGTTGTCGCGCAGGTAGTCGAAGCCGAATTCGTTGTTGGTGCCGTAGGTGATGTCCGCAGCGTAGGCGAGCTGCTTCTCCGCATGGCCCATGCGCGACAGGTTGCAGCCGGTAGTGAGCCCAAGAAAGCCGTAGATGCGCCCCATCATCTCGGCGTCGCGGCTGGCCAGGTAGTCGTTGACCGTGATGACATGCACGCCCTTGCCGGGCAGCGCGTTGAGGTAGGCGGCGAGCGTTGCGACCAGGGTCTTGCCTTCGCCGGTGCGCATTTCGGCGATCTTGCCGTCGTGCAGCACCATGCCGCCGATCAGCTGGACGTCGAAGTGGCGCATGCCGTGCACCCGCTTGCCGGCTTCGCGCACGACGGCGAACGCTTCCGGCAGCAGATCGTCCAGCGTCGCACCGTCCGCCAGCCGCTGGCGGAACTCGCCGGTCTTGCCCCGCAGGGCCTCGTCGGAAAGCGCTGCGATCTCCGGCTCGAGCGCGTTGATCTTGCGCACGTTCTGGGAATACTGGCGAATGAGACGGTCGTTGCGACTACCGAAGAGTTTCTTGAGCAGACCGGAGATCATGAGATGGGGGCGAGGTCGATTCGGCAAAGCGGCGAGTTTATCATGTCGCGTTAATCGCCCCATGACGCGCCACTGGCGCCACCAAAACGCCCTCCGCGCCGCACCATGACCCGACTCCTGCAACGCTACCTCGGCAGCGGCGACGCCCTCGCCCGCCTGCAAGACCACGCCGCCCGGCTGCGCCGCCTGCAGGGCGTGCTGGAACGCCTGCTGCCGCCGGCGCTGGCCGACGCGTGCCGCGTCGCCAACATCAAGGACGACGCGCTCGTCATCGCCGCACAGGGCGGGGCGGCCGCCAGCCGGCTCAAGCAGATGCTGCCCAGCCTGCAGGCCCAGTTTCTCCAGGCCGGTTATCCGCTGCAGTCGATCAAGGTGAAGGTGGCGACGCCACAGCAGGCGGAATGGCGCCGGCCGCCGCCGGAGCGCCACATCTCGCAGACGGCGCGCAGCAGCATCACCGACTTTGCCGCCACGCTGCCGGCGGATTCGCCGCTGCGCGCATCGCTGGAACGGCTGGCGCGACGCAGCAGCTGAAGCGTCAAAGGGTGGGGGCGAGCACCCGTTCGACCAGAAGCAGCGCGAAGAACACCAACACCACGACCAGCCCGAAGCGCAGGCTTTTCCACGCCCACGCCTTGTAGCGCGGCTTGCCGGTGGCGAGCCACAGCAGCAGCGAGCCGCCGGTGCCCAGCACCACGAGCAGGATGGCGAGCCGCATGATCAGCATTGCGCCCGTCCGGTTTTTGATGGGTGCGGAGCGCTCACGCGGCCGCCAGCACCGGCGCGAACTGGTGGGCCACCGCCGGCGGCGTCGCGGCCTCGCGTTCGAAGCTGACGATCTCCCAGGCGCTGCGGTCTTCGAGCAGCACACGCAGGATCTGGTTGTTCAAGGCATGGCCGGACTTGTGAGCCGAATAACGCGCCAGCAGCGGATGGCCGCACAGATAGAGGTCGCCGATCGCATCGAGCACCTTGTGCTTGACGAACTCGTCCGCGTAGCGAAGCCCGTCGGCGTTGAGCACCCGGTACTCGTCCATCACGATCGCGTTTTCCAGGCTGCCACCCAGCGCCAGCCCGTTGGCGCGCATGAACTCGACATCCTGCATGAAGCCGAAGGTGCGCGCCCGCGCGACATCGCGCACATAGGAGTGGGTGGCGAAGTCGATGCTGACCGCGGTCGAGGTGCTGTCGATGGCCGGATGATTGAAGACGATCGAGAAGTCGAGCCGGAAACCGTCGTAGGGTTCCAGCCGCACCCATTTGTCGCCCTCGCGGTACTCCACCGGCTTCTTGACCCGCAGGAAGCGCTTGGGCGCCTTCTGCTCCTCGATGCCGGCGGACTGCAGCAGGAACACGAAGGGGCCGGAGCTGCCGTCGAGGATGGGAATTTCCGGCGCATCGACGTCGATATGCAGATTGTCGATACCCAGCCCGGCCAGCGCGGACATCAGGTGCTCGACGGTGCCGACCTTCTGGCCGCCCTTCTCCAGCCCGGAGCACATGCGGGTGTCGCAGACGGCGTACGGATCGGCGGGCAGGTCGAGCGGCGGATCGAGGTCGACGCGATGGAAGACGATGCCGGTATCCGGCGCAGCAGGCCGCAGCACAAGGTTGACCTTGCGCCCGCCATGGAGGCCGACCCCGGTCGCCTTGACCGTGGACTTGAGCGTACGTTGCCGGATCATTTGTTGTTTTCCTTCATCACGCCAATAGTTTAGCACGTGCCATGGAGGGCTTCCGGCAGCGGGGGCGCTATCGCGGCGATAGGAAAAAGCGACGGGCATCCCGCGCGCGCCGGAGGCGGCGGCACGCACGGGATGCCCGTCGGCTGCGGCTGGACGCCGCAGTGCTTAGTCGGCCTGACGGCGCAGGAAAGCGGGGATGTCGTAATTGCCCATGCCGTTGCTCGCCATCGCATCCACGGTGGTGCGGGCGCCGCCGCGGCCGGTGCGGAACACCTCCGGCATCGCGGGGTTGGCATCGACACCGCCCATCGGGCCGTAAGTGCCGGTGCCCTGCACAACCTGCATCACCGGCTGGCGCGCGGCGCGCGGGGTGCCCAGGCCGGTAGCGACCACGGTGATGCGGATGTTGTCGCCCATGCTCTCGTCGAACACGGTGCCGTACTTGACGAAGGCTTCCGGCGCGGCGAAGGCCTGCACCGTCTTCACCGCGTCGCGCACTTCCGACATCTTCAGCGACTTGCTGGCGGTGATGTTGATCAGCACGCAGCGCGCGCCGGACAGCTCGGTGCCCTCCAGCAGCGGCGACACGGCGGCCTGCTCGGCGGCGATGCGGGCGCGGTCCATGCCGGAGGCTTCGGCCGACCCCATCATGGCACGGCCCATTTCGGCCATCGCGGTGCGCACGTCCTGGAAGTCGACGTTGACCAGACCCGGCACGTTGATGATCTCGGCGATGCCGCCGACGGCCGAGCGCAGCACGTTGTCGGCAGAGCGGAAGCACTCCTCGAAGCCGGCATCGTCACCGAACACGTCGAGCAGCTTGTCGTTGAGCACCACGATCAGCGAATCGACGTGGCGGGTCAGTTCCTCGACGCCGCTTTCGGCAACGCGGATGCGGTTCTCGAAATCGAAGGGCTTGGTCACCACGGCAACGCACAGGATGCCCATTTCCTTGGCGATTTCCGCCACGACCGGCGCGGCGCCGGTACCGGTGCCGCCACCCATGCCGCCGGTGATGAAGCACATGTGGGCACCTTCGAGCGCGGCGGCGATCTGCTCGCGCGACTCCTGCGCCGCGGCGCGGCCGGCTTCCGGCTTGGAACCGGCGCCAAGACCGGTGACGCCGAGCTGGATCTTGGTCGACGCCAGGCAGCGCGACAGCGCCTGCGCATCGGTATTGGCGGAGATGAACTGCACCCCCTGCACTCCCTCGCGGATCATGTGATCGACGGCGTTGCCACCGGCGCCCCCGATGCCGATCACCTTGATGATCGTTCCGGTCGGTTCTTTCTCAACGATTTCAAACATTTGCCTCGCCTCCATGGAAAACGGCCCTGCTATTCAACCGACACCCGACCGACCCGTATCTAGTATTAACCATAAAGTCTACTACTAAATATCGGGCCGAACACAGGTACTCATTCAAAATGACTGCATTTATGTCTGCGGTCAGAAATTCTTTTCGAACCAGGCCTTCATGCGCCCGAAGATCTGCTTCACCGAACGCGTGTCGCGCGCCTGGATGCCGCGCCGGCGCTGCGCCGCGCCTTCCATCACCAGGCCCATCGCGGTGGCGTAGCGTGGCTGGCAGACGACGTCGGCCAAGCCCCCGTCGTACTGCGGCGAACCGATGCGCACCGGCATGTGGAACACGTCCTCGCCCAGCTCGGCCATGCCGCGCATCACCGACGAACCGCCGGTCAGCACGATGCCGGACGACAGCAGTTCCTCGTAGCCGCTGCGGCGCAACTCCGCCTGCACCAGCTCGAACAGCTCCGACACGCGCGGCTCGATGACGTCGGCCAGCGCCTGGCGCGACAGCTTGCGCGGCGGACGATCGCCCACGCCCGGCACTTCGATCATTTCCTCGGCGTCGGCCATCTGGTGCATTGCCACGCCTTGGTGGATCTTGATGTCCTCCGCCTCGGCGGTCGGGGTACGCAGCGCCATCGCGATGTCGTTGGTGATCTGGTCGCCGGCGATCGGCAGCACCGCGGTATGGCGGATCGCGCCCTGGGTGAACACGGCGATGTCGGTGGTGCCACCGCCGATGTCCACCAGACAGACGCCGAGCTCCTTCTCATCCTCGGTCAGCACCGCGTAGCTGGAAGCCAGCGGCTGCAGGATCAGGTCCATCACCTCAAGGCCACAGCGGCGCACGCACTTGATGACGTTCTGCGCCGCCGACACCGCGCCGGTGACGATGTGCACCTTCACTTCCAGCTTGACGCCGCTCATGCCGATGGGTTCGCGCACGCCGCCCTGGCCGTCGATGATGAATTCCTGGGTGAGGATGTGCAGGATCTGCTGCTCGGCCGGGATCGGCATCGCGCGCGCGACCTCGATCACGCGCTCGACGTCGAGCGGCGTGACCTCCTTGTCCTTGATCGCGACCATGCCGTTTGAGTTGAAGCTCTTGATGTGGCTGCCGGCGATGCCGGTGTACACATCGCGGATCTTGCAGTCGGCCATCAGCTCGACCTCCTGGATCACGCGCGAGATCGCGTCCACCGTGGCCTCGATGTTCACCACCACGCCGCGCTTCAACCCGCTGGTCGGCTGGGTGCCGAGGCCGACGACATTGAGCCGGCCGTCCGGCCGCACCTCGGCCACCATGCAGGTGATCTTGGCGGTGCCAATGTCCAGCCCGACGATCAGTTCCTTGTATTCCTTGCTCATTGCTTGCCTTTTCCTGCGATGACGCCGTCCGCCGGCGTCAATGCGAATCCGCCCGGGTAGCGGAGGTCGGCCACCGCCACCGTGGTTCCCACGTGTTGCTGCAGTTGCGGCCACGCGGCGATGAAACGCTTCAGTCGCCGGTCGAGCACGCCCTGCTCCGACTCGCGTCCGAGCAGGATCACCATTCCGTTGTCCGTCGTCAGCTGCCAGGCCTCGCGCGCCGACAGGCTGACCCCCACCACATGCAGGTTCAGCGGCTGCAGCATCGCCCCCAGTTGCTGATAGCGCGCGAGCAGGCGCTGCGAGGTGCCCTGCGGGCCCGCCAGCGCGGGCATCGGATCGGTCGTCGTCGCGGCGAACAGCTCGCCGTCGGAATTGACCAGCCGCGGCTCCCCGCCTTCCACCGGCTTCCAGGACGCCACCGCGCGCTGCTCCACCAGCCGCAGCTCGATACCGTCGGGCCAGCGGCGGCGCACTTCGGCGCGGCGCACCCAGGGCACCGACTCGAACGCCTCGCGCACCGCCTCCAGATCGACGGTGAAGAAGTTGCCGCGGATCGCCGTGCGGGCGACGTATTCCAGCTGGGCCTCGGTCACTTCCTCCGCCGGCGACAGCAGGATCACCTCGCGCAGCGGGAACAGCGGCCGCGACACGAACCACGCCACCAGCGCCCAGCCGAACGCCACCGCGGCGAACAGCATCAACAGGTCGGAGATCAGGTGCAGCAGCGCAGGCCGGTGCCACAGACCGCGCTCCACGCGCGCGCGCTCGCGCTCGCGCGCCGCCCCACGCGGGGCAGCAGCGGCGGAGGCGCGCGTGCGGAACTCAGCCAAGACGGGCTCCCGCGAGAATCGCCAGACACAGCGCTTCGAACGACATGCCCGCCACACGTGCCGACATCGGCACCAGCGAATGGCCGGTCATGCCGGGCGAAGTATTCATCTCCAGCAAATAGGGCCGCCCTTCGGGGGTCAGGATCAGGTCGGCGCGGCCCCAGCCGCGGCAGCCAAGCACGCGCGCGCTCTTGAGGATCAGCGCCTGCAGCGCCTCTTCTTCGGCCTGCGGCAGGCCGCAGGGGCAGTCGTAGCGGGTGTCGTCGGTGAAGTACTTGTGCTGGTAGTCGTAGTTGCCGTCGGGGGCGACGATGCGCACCAGCGGCAGCGCGCGGTCGTCGAGGAAAGGCGCGGTCAGCTCCTGGCCGGAGATGAACTCCTCCGCGATCACCAGGCTGTCGTAACGCGCAGCCAGTTCCCACGCGGCGCGCAACTGGCCGGCCTCGGTCACCTTGGTCGCGCCCATGCTGGAGCCTTCATGCACCGGCTTGACGAAGATCGGCAGGCCGAGGTCGCGCGCGATCGCGTCGAAATCGCTGTCGGCGTCGAGGATGGCGTAGCGCGGCGTCGGCAACCCGCAGGACAGCCACACCATCTTGGTCCGCCATTTGTCCATCGCCAGCGCCGAGGCCATCACGCCGCTGCCGGTGTAGGGGATGCCCATCAGTTCGAGCGCGCCCTGCACCGTACCGTCTTCGCCGCCGCGGCCGTGCAGCGCGATGAAGACGCGGTCGTAGCCCTCTTCCTTGAGGATGTGGAGGTCGCGCTCGGCCGGGTCGAAGGCGTGCGCATCGACCCCGGCACCCTGCAGCGCGGCCAGCACCGCCGCGCCCGACATCAGCGAAACATCGCGCTCGGCGGAAGAGCCGCCGAACAGCACCGCCACTTTTCCAAACCGCTGCTTCACGCCTGCTCCTCGTTGCTGGCGAGCTTGCCCGGCACCGCGCCGATGCTGCCCGCACCCATCGTGATCACCACATCGCCGTCGCGCACCGCCTCCAGCACCGCCTGCGGCATGCCGCCGATGTCCTCGACGAACACCGGCTCCACCTTGCCTGCCACCCGCAGCGCTCGCGACAGCGCGCGGCCGTCGGCGGCGACGATCGGCGCCTCGCCAGCGGCATAGACCTCGGCCAGCAGCAGCGCATCCACCGTCGACAGCACCTTGACGAAGTCCTCGAAACAGTCGCGGGTGCGGGTGTAGCGGTGCGGCTGGAAGGCCAGCACCAGGCGGCGGCCCGGGAAGGCGCCGCGCGCCGCGGCCAGCGTCGCTTCCATCTCCACCGGGTGGTGGCCGTAGTCGTCGATCAACGTGAACGTGCCGCCGGACGGTGCGGCGACTTCGCCGTAGCGCTGGAAGCGACGGCCGACCCCGCTGAACTCGGCCAGCGCCTTGACGATCGCATCGTCCGGCACCTGCACTTCGGTCGCCACCGCGATCGCCGCGAGCGCATTGCGCACGTTGTGCAGGCCCGGCAGGTTGAGCACGACATCGGCCAGCCGGGTGGTGCTGCCATTGACCCGCAACACGTCGAAGATCATGCGGCCGCCTTCGGCGCGGATGTTCTCGGCGCGGATGTTGGCGGTTTCGGACAGGCCGTAGCGCACCACCTGCTTGGACACCAGCGGCATGATCGAGCGCACGTGCGGATCGTCCTCGCACAGCACCGCGACGCCGTAGAAGGGCAGCCGCTGCAGGAAGTCCACGAAGGCCTGCTTGAGGCGGGCGAAATCGTGGCCGTAGGTGTCCATGTGGTCGGCGTCGATGTTGGTCACCACCGAGATCACCGGGCTCAGCATCAGGAAGGAGGCGTCGGATTCGTCCGCCTCGGCGACCAGGAAATCGCCCTTGCCGAGGCGCGCATTGGCGCCGGCGGCATTGAGGCGGCCACCGATCACGAAGGTCGGGTCCATCGCCCCTTCGGCGAGGATGCTGGCCACCAGCGAGGTGGTGGTCGTCTTGCCGTGGGTGCCGGCGATGGCGATGCCGCTCTTCAGCCGCATCAACTCGGCCAGCATCTGCGCGCGCGGCACGATCGGGATGTGACGGGCACGCGCCGCGATCACCTCCGGGTTGTCGTTCTTCACCGCGGTGGATACCACCAGCGCATCGGCCGCTTCGACGTTGGCGGCGTCGTGGCCGAGCACGACCTTCGCGCCCATCGCCTTCAGGCGGCGGGTCGCGGCGCTGTCGCCGAGATCCGAGCCGCTGACGCTGTAGCCGAGGTTGACCAGCACCTCGGCGATGCCGCTCATGCCGGCGCCGCCGATACCTACAAAGTGGATGCGTTTGACTTTATGTTTCATGCCTTGCGTCCCTCCGCCAGTTCCTCGCAGGCACGGGCGACCGCCTCGGTCGCGCGCGGCTTCGCCTGCGCGCGGGCGTGCTCGGCCATCTGCAACAGTTGCGGACGGTCCAGACTGGCGAGAATGCCGGCCAGTCGTTCGGCGTCGAGTTCGTTTTGCGGCAGCAGGTAGGCGCCGCCGTGTTCGGCCAGGAAACGCGCGTTGCCAGTCTGGTGGTCGTCCACCGCGTGCGGGAAGGGCACCAGCAGGCTGGCCACGCCGACCGCCGCAAGTTCGGCCACGGTGAGCGCGCCGGCGCGGCAGATCACCAGATCGGCCTCGGCGTAAGCGGCGGCCATGTCCTGGATGAAGGGGCGCAGGTCGCCTTCCACGCCGGCCGCCGCATAGGCCGCACGCAGCGCATCGATCTGCTTTTCACCAGCCTGGTGCACCACCTGCGGGCGGAACTCCAGCGGAATGCGCGCGAGCGCCTTGGGCACGGTGTCGTTGAGCACCGCGGCGCCGAGGCTGCCGCCCACCACCAGCACGTTGAGCGGGCCGCTGCGGCCGGCGAAGCGCGCGGCCGGCGCCGCCACGGAGGCGATGTCCTCGCGCACCGGGTTGCCCACCCAGCCCGCCTTCTTCAGCACCGACGGAAAGCCCGACAGCACGCGGTCGGCGACGCCGGCGAGCACGCGGTTGGCGAGCCCGGCAACCGAATTCTGTTCGTGCAGCACCAACGGCCGGCCGAGGAGCGCCGCCATCATGCCGCCGGGGAAGGTGATGTAGCCGCCCATGCCGAGCACGACATCGGGCTTGATGCGGCGCAGCTGACCGAGCGCCTGCCAGAAGCCGACCAGCAAGTTGACCGGCAGCAGCAGCTTGCGCACCAGCCCCTTGCCGCGCAGCGCGCCGAAGCGCACCCAGGCGGTGTCGTAGCCGCGGCTCGGGACGATGCGCGCCTCCATGCCGTCCGGATTACCCATCCAGACGATGCGCCAGCCCTTCGCACGCAGCGCTTCCGCCACCGCGATGCCGGGGAAGATGTGGCCGCCGGTACCGCCCGCCATCACCAGCAGGGTCTTCATGCGCCACCCCGCTTCAACTGACGGACTTCCCAGTCGATCCGCAGCAGGATCGCCAGCGCCACGCAGTTGGCGACGATGCCGGAACCGCCGAAGCTCATCATCGGCAAGGTCAGGCCCTTGGTCGGCAGCAGGCCCATGTTCACGCCCATGTTGATGAAGGACTGCACCCCCATCCACAAACCCATGCCCAGCGCGACCAGGCCGGAGAAGTAGCGTTCGAGCTTGATCGCCTCGCGGCCGATCGCGAAGGTGCGCTGTACGAGGATGGCGAACAGCGCCACCACCATCACCACGCCGGCAAAGCCGAGTTCCTCGGCGATCACCGCGAGCAGGAAGTCGGTGTGGGCTTCCGGCAGGTAGAACAGCTTTTCGACGCTGCCGCCGAGGCCGACGCCGAACCATTCGCCGCGGCCGAAAGCGATCAGCGCGTGCGACAACTGGTAGCCCTTGCCGAAGGCGTCCTGCCACGGGTCCATGAAGCCGAAGATGCGCTCGCGCCGGTAGGGCGAGGTCCAGATCAGGATGATGAAGCCGATCACCGCGACCACCGCCAGCAGCGCAAACACGCGCACATTCACGCCGCCGAGGAAGAGCACGCCGAAGGCGATGGTGGTGATCACGACGAAGGCGCCGAAGTCGGGCTCGCGCAGCAGCAGGAAGCCGACGAACAGGATCACCGTCATCATCGGCAGGAAGCCGCGGGTGAAGCTGCCCATGGCGTCGAGCTTGCGTACCGTGTAGTCGGCCGCGTAGAGGGCGACGAAGACCTTCATCAGTTCGGACGGCTGCAGGTTGACCGGACCGAGCGACAGCCAGCGCTGGGCGCCATTGACCTCGCGGCCGATGCCAGGGATCAGCACCACGATCAGCAGCACCACCCCGCCCACGAACAGGGCTGGCGCAAGCCGCTGCCACTTCGCCATCGGCAGCTGGAACGCGGCCAGCCCGCAGCCGATCCCGATGGCGAGGAAGATCGCGTGGCGCAACAGGAAGTAGTGCGACTGGTTGTTGGTGAACCGACTGCCCTCGGCGATCGCGATCGAGGCCGAATACACCATGACCAGGCCGAGCAGCAGCAGGCCGACCGCCGACCAGATCAGCAGCAGATCGAGTTCGCGCGCGGGTGCGCCCGGCCGCGCAAGGCGGCTGACCACGCGCGCCGTCTCGCCGCCGCCGACAGGCGCCGGCCGCGACGGGAACCAGGCCGAGAACAGGGCGCCGAGCTTCATCGCGGGCTGACCTCGGGCAGGCGACGCACCGCGGCGATGAACACTTCGGCGCGGTGGGCGTAGTTGCGGAACATGTCGAGGCTGGCGCACGCGGGGGACAGCATCACTGCGTCACCCTGCCGCGCCAGCGCATTGGCGCGCAGCACCGCGGTGTCGAGGTCGGCGGCGTGTTCCAGCGGCACGCCGCATCCGGCCACGGCGGCTTCGATCAGCTTCGCGTCGCGGCCGATCAACACCACCGCGCGCGCATGGCGCGTGAGCACCGGCGCGAGCGGCGAAAAGTCCTGGCCCTTGCCATCGCCGCCGGCGATCAGCACCACGCGACCGCCGAGTCCGTCGAGCGCAGCCACGGTGGCGCCGACGTTGGTGCCCTTGGAGTCGTCGTAGTAGCGCACGCCGTCGGCGCGCTCGGCCACCAGTTCCACCCGGTGCGGCAGGCCGCGGAAGGCACGCAGACCGGAGAGCAACTGCGCCGGCGCGAGGCCGAGGCCGGTTTCGCACAACGCCAGCGCGGCCAGCACGTTGGCGGCGTTGTGGCGGCCGGCGAGCGCGAGTTCGTCGAGCGCGAGCAGCCGTTCGCCGCCGCGCACCAGCCAGCAGCGCCCGGCGTCTTCGACCAGGCCGTAATCGGCCGGATTCTGCGGTGCATCGGTGCCGAAGCGCACGACCTTGCGGCCGGACAGCACCATGGCGGCGACGCGCGCGTCTTCGCGGTTGAGCACCTGCGCTCCACGCCCCTGGAAGATGCGCGCCTTGGTGGCGGCGTAATCGGCGAGATCGGCGTAGCGGTCGAGGTGGTCGTCGGTGACGTTGAGCACCGTCGCGGCATCGGCGTCGAGCGCCTGCGCGGTCTCGATCTGGAAGCTGGAAAGCTCCAGCACCCAGCATTGCGGCAGCGCCTGACCGGCGTCGAGTCGCGCCATCAGCACATCGAGCGCGGCCGGGCTGATATTGCCCGCCGCCACCGCATCCAGCCCGGCCGACTGCGCGAGCGCGGCCGTCAGCGCGGTGGTGGTGGTCTTGCCGTTGGTGCCGGTGATCGCGAGGATGCGGGTCGCATCGCGCGCGCCGAGATCAGTGAGGGCCTGGGCGAACAGCGCCATCTCGCCGGTGATCTGCAGGCAGCGGCGGCGCGCGCTCGCGATCACGCCCACGCGCGGGTCCAGCCCCGGGCTGACTGCGACCACGTCGATTCCTTCCAGCACTTCGTCACCGAAGCTGCCGGTGATGACTGCGGCCTGCGGCGCGGCAGCGCGCAGCGCCTCCAGCCCCGGCGGCGTCGTGCGGCTGTCGGCCACGCGCAGACGCGCGCCGCAGCGCGCGCACCAGCGGGCGATGGCCAGACCGGACTCGCCCAGCCCGAGCACGAGCACGTGGCGGCCAGCAAGCGAGGAGGAGAAGGACGGCTGCGTCATCTCAGTTTCAGCGTCGACAGGCCGAACAGCACCAGCATCAGGGTGATGATCCAGAAGCGCACCACCACCTGGGTTTCCTTCCAGCCGCTTAGTTCGTAGTGGTGATGCAGCGGCGCCATGCGGAAGATGCGCTTGCCCCCGGATGCCTTGAAGTACAGCACCTGCACCATCACCGAGAGGGTTTCGGCGACGAACAGGCCGCCCATGATGAAGAGCACGATTTCCTGCCGCACCACGACCGCGATGGTGCCGAGCGCGGCGCCGAGCGCGAGCGCGCCGACGTCGCCCATGAAGACTTCGGCTGGATAGGCGTTGAACCACAGGAAGCCGAGACCGGCACCGCAGATCGCGCCGCAGAACACCGCGAGTTCGCCCGCACCGGCGATGTAGGGCACGCCGAGGTACTTGGAGAAGCCGGCGTGGCCGGCGACGTAGGCGAAGATCGCCAGTGCGCCGGCGACCATCACCGTCGGCATGATCGCCAGCCCGTCGAGGCCGTCGGTGAGGTTGACCGCGTGACTGGTACCGTTGATGACGAAGTAGGTCAGCGCGATGAAGCCGTAGACGCCGAGCGGATAGGCCACCGCCTTGAAGAAGGGCACGATCAGTTCGGTTTCGGCCGGCGTGGTGGCGCTGAGACCGAGGAAGATCGAAGCGCCGAGCGCGATCGCCGAGGTCCAGAAATACTTCCAGCGGCTCGCGAGGCCCTTCGGGTCGCGGTGCACCACCTTGCGCCAGTCATCCACCCAGCCCACCGCGCCGAAGCCGAGCGTGACCAGCAGCGTGACCCACACGTAGGCGTTGCGCAGATCGCCCCACAGCAGGATGGTGATGCCGATGGCGATCAGGATCAGCGCGCCGCCCATGGTCGGCGTGCCGGCCTTGGTGAGGTGCGACTTGGGGCCGTCGTCGCGCACCGCCTGGCCGATTTTCTTGGCAGCCAGCCAGCGGATGACGCCCGGCCCGGCGGTGAGCGAGATCGCCAGCGCGGTGAGCGCGGCCAGCACCGTCCGCAGCGTGATGTAGCCGAAGACGTTGAAACCGCGGATGTCCTGGCCGAGCCAGAGGGCGAGTTCGAGCAGCATGTTACGAGTTCGTGTCCTTTTGGGGGGCGCCATTGTGCAGTGCCGCAAGCGCGTCCGCCACCCGCTCCATCTTCATGAAGCGTGAGCCCTTCACCAGCACCACGGCGTCGGCGTCGAGCCGGGGTGCGAGCGCCCCGACCAGCGCCTCCACGCTGTCGAAGTGATGCGCGCCTTCGCCGAAATTGCGCACCGCGATCGCGCTCGCCTCGCCCAGCGCGTACAGGCCGTCGATGCCCTTGCTCTTGGCGTAGCCCCCGATTTCGTCGTGCACCTGGGCGCTGGTCTGCCCCACTTCGCCCATGTCGCCCAGCACCAGGAAGGTGTGACCCGGCGTGCTCGCGAGCACGTCGATGCCGGCGCGCACCGAATCCGGGTTGGCGTTGTAGGAATCATCGAGGATGACCGCGCCCTGCGGCCCGGCCCTGCGCTGCAGGCGGCCGCGGGTGCCTTCGTAGAGCGCCAGGCCTTCGAGCGCGGCTTCGAACACCACGCCCGCGGCAAGACAGGCGGCGGCGGCGCCGAGCGCGTTGCTTGCGTTATGCAGTCCCGGCACCTGCAGTTCAACCTCGCCCCGTCCCTGGGGCGCGGCGATGTGGAGCTGGGAACCAAGGCCGTGCAGGGTACATTCCCCGGCAACGTCGGCCGGCTGGTCGATACCAAAGCTCACAATCGGGCGCCCGGCATTGAGGTCGCGCCAATAGCCCGCGTGCGGGTCGTCGGCGTTGACGACCGCGACGCCGGCGGCACCCAGGCCCTGGTAGATCGCGCCCTTCTCCTGCGCCACTTCCCCCAGCGTGCCCAGGCCCTGCAGGTGCGCGCGCTGCGCGTTGTTGACGATGGCCACCGTCGGCCGTGCAAGCCCGGTGAGGTAGGCGATCTCGCCCGGATGGTTCATGCCCATCTCGATGACCGCCGCGCGGTGGTGGTCGCGCAGTTCGAGCAGCGTCAGCGGCAGACCGATGTCGTTGTTGAGGTTGCCGCGCGTGGCGAGCACCGCCTCGTCGCCGGCGCCATCACGCCGCGCCTGAGCGCGCAGGATCTCGGCGCACATTTCCTTGACCGTCGTCTTGCCGTTGCTGCCGGTGACGCCGATGACCGGAATCGCAAAGCGGGCACGCCACGTCGCGGCGAGGGTGCCGAGCGCGAGCCGGGTGTCGTCGACCACCAGCAGCGGCAGGCTGGCGTCGCCGAATTCGGTAAAGCCACGCGCGTCGACCATGGCCGCGGCGGCGCCCGCCTTGAGCGCGGCGGCGACGAATTCGTGACCGTCGAAGCGCTCGCCACGCAGGGCAACGAAGAGCTGCCCGGGGATGATGCCGCGGCTGTCGGTGCCGACACTGGAAAAGCGCACCGCGCCTTGCGCCACCGCGTGATGTGCGGACAGCGCGCGGCTGGCGTCGAGCAGGCTCATCATGCCGTCGTTCTCCTGTCGTTCCACACTGCCAGCGCCGCCTTCGCCTGCTCGACGTCGGAGAACGGCAGACGCTGACCGTGGATCTCCTGATATGGTTCGTGGCCCTTGCCGGCCAGCACGACGACGTCGTCGGGCCCGGCCTCGCCCACCGCGATGCGGATCGCTTCGGCGCGGTCCACGACGCAGTCGGCCGACGCACCCGCCCCGGCGGCAATGGCGTCGATGATCTTGCGCGGGTCTTCGCTGCGCGGGTTGTCGCTGGTGACCACGACGCGGTCGGCCAGTTGGCGGGCGACTTCTCCCATCAGGGGGCGCTTGCCGGGATCGCGATCGCCGCCGCAGCCGAACACGCACACGAGGCGGCCGCCGCGGCTGCGCACGGTGCCGCGCACCGCCTCCAGCACCTTGGCGAGCGCATCCGGCGTGTGCGCGTAGTCGATCACGATCAGCGGCTCTCCAATCCCGCCCACCAGTTGCATGCGACCTTCCGGCGGATTGAGGCGGCCGACCACGGCCAGCGCTTCCTCTACCGCGACCCCGCGCATGACGAGCGCGCCGATCACCGCGAGCAGATTGGAGACATTGAACGGGGCGACCATGCGCACCTGCAGGTCGGACTGGCGCCCCGCCCAGTGCAGCGAGAACTGCAGGCCCGAGGGCGAGGCCTGGAGCCGGTCCGCCACCAGCACACGGGCGCCCGGCACCGCGTCCGCGTTGGAGGCGACGCAGGTGTAGCCGATCACATCGACCTGCCCGGCGGCGACGAGGCGGCGGGCCTGCGTCAGGCCGAAGGCGTCGTCCAGATTGATGACGGCGCGGCTGATGCCCGGCAGCGCGAAAAGACGCGCCTTGGCTTCGGCATAGGCGTCCATCGTGCGGTGGTAATCGAGATGGTCGCGGGTAAGGTTGGTGAACACCGCCACGTCGAACTCGACGCCGTTCACCCGCCCTTGGTCGAGTCCGATGGACGACACTTCCATGGCCGCGGCGGCTGCGCCTTCGCCCAGCAGGCGAGCGAGCGTGGCATGCAGTTCGAGCGCATCGGGCGTGGTATTGAGACTGGCGCTGAGCTGGTCCGGAAACCCGCTTCCGAGGGTACCGACGATGCCGCAGCGGCTGCCGAGTTCGCCCAGCGCGCGCGCGAGCCACTGCGTGACCGTGGTCTTGCCGTTGGTGCCGGTCACGCCGGCCATCCACAGCCGCGCGGAGGGCCGGTCATAGATCTCGTGGGCAAGCGCACCTGCGAGTTCGCGCAGCCTGGGCACCGCGAACCCTGGAACCGGAAGTTCTCCCGGGTGAAAGCCGTCGCCCTCTTCCCACAACACGGCAGCGGCGCCGCGCTCGATGGCGGAGGCGATGTAACGGCGGCCGTCGGTGACATGCCCCGGCCACGCCGCGAACACGGCCCCCGGCCCGACACGACGCGAATCGGCCGTGATGCCGGCGGGCCGGACGCCGCTGGCGCGGAGCTGATCGAGCAGCACGAAGGCAGGGTTGCTCACATGCTCTCCCGGACCGCCGCGGGCGCGGGTTCGTTGGGCTTGCGGGCCAGCTGCAGCGGCGTCAGCGGCGCATCCGGCGCCACGCCGAGGGTGCGCAGCGAGCCTTCCATGATGCGCGCGAAAACCGGCGCGGCCACCGTACCCGCGTAGTAGTTGCCCGCGCTCGGCTCGTCGATCATCACTGCCACGACGAGGCGCGGATTGGAGATCGGCGCGATGCCGACGAAGGACGCGATGTAGCGCTTGGTGTAGTGCCCGCCTTCCAGCTTCAGCGCGGTGCCGGTCTTGCCCCCGACGCGGTAGCCGGGCACCTGTGCCTTGGTGGCAGTGCCGCCGGGCAGGGTGACGGTTTCGAGCATGTTGCGCAGCGTCTGCACCGTCTGCGGCGAGAAGATGCGGGTTCCGCCGCTGGGCGGCCCGTCCAGCTTGGTGAGCGACAGCGGTACGAGTTCGCCGTCGCGTGCGAACACCAGATAGGCGCGCGCCATCTGGATCAGGGTGACCGAGATGCCGTGGCCATAGGACATGGTCGCCTGCTCGATCGGGCGCCAGGTCTTGGCCGGGCGCAGACGGCCGCCGGTTTCGCCCGGAAAGCCGAGATTGAGCGGCGAACCGAAGCCGAGCTGGTGATAGAGCTGCCACATCTCGGCCGGCGTGAACTGCAGCGCCATCTTGACAGTGCCGATGTTGGACGACTTCTGGATCACCTCGGCGACGGTCAAGGGGCCGCTGCGGTGCGAATCCGAGATGGTCGCGGTGCCGATGGTCATGCGTCCGGCGGAGGTGTCGATCACCGTGGTCGGTTTCACCTTGCCGGTTTCGAGCGCCAGACCGGCAATGAACGGCTTCATGACCGAGCCGGGCTCGAAGCTGTCGGTAAACACGCGGTTGCGCAGCTGCGCGCCCGTGAGGTTGCTGCGGTTGTTCGGGTTGTAGGTAGGCGCGTTCGCCAACGCAAGGACTTCCCCGGTGCGCGCGTCGAGCACCACGGCGGCCCCCGCCTTCGCCTTGTTGAGCTGCATGGCCTCGCGCAACGCGCTGTAGGCGATGTACTGGATCTTGCCGTCCATCGCGAGCGAGATATCGTCGCCGTCGCGCGGCGGCCGGATCGATTCCACGTCCTCCACGATGCGGCCGCGGCGGTCCTTGATCACGCGTCGCGAACCGGGCATGCCGGCCAGCATCTTCTCGTAGGCCAGTTCGATGCCTTCCTGGCCGCGGTCCTCGACCCCGGTGAAGCCGAGCATGTGCGCGGTCACGTCGCCACCGGGGTAGTAGCGGCGATATTCCTGCTGCTGGTGTACGCCGGGCAGCTTGAGCGCGGCGATGCGGTCTGCGACCTCGGGCGGCAGCTGGCGCTTGAGATAGACGAAGTCACGGCCCGGGGCGAGCTTGTCGTTCAGCTCGCGCACATCCATTTCGAGCAGCGTGGCGAGCTGGCGTGCGGCGGCGGGTTCGAGGCGGGCGTCGGCCGGGATCGCCCAGATCGAGCGCACGGGCGTGCTCACCGCCAGCATGTCGCCGTTGCGATCGGAAATGCGTCCGCGCGTGGCGGGGACTTCCAGCACGCGGGCATAGCGCATTTCGCCCTTGGCCTGCAGGAAGCTGTTGTTTACACCTTGCAGGTAGAGCGCGCGCCCGATCAGCGCCAGCGAGCACCCCATCAGCATGACGAGCACGAAGCGCGCGCGCCACGCCGGCAGCTCGCGCTTGAGCAGCGGATTGTGGTTGAAGGTGACGGTGCGCTGCTTCTTCACTGTGCCTCCAGCACCACGATCTGCCCCGGCACCGGCGGGCGCATGCCGAGCCGTTCGCGGGCGAGCTTTTCGACCCGCGCGTGCGCTGCCCAGGTGCTTTGCTCCAGTTGCAGCTGCCCCCACTCAACGTCGAGGCTGTGGGCGCGCGCCATCTCGCGCTCCAGCTCGATGTAGAGCTTGCGCGACTGGTGCTGCGCGGCCACCACGCCGAGCGCGCTGGCGACCACGAGTGCGACGAGCATTGCGTCGAAGCGGATCATGCAGCCACCCCGCAGCGCTCGGCCACCCGCATCACTGCGCTGCGCGCGCGCGGATTGGCCGCCACTTCAGCCTCGCCCGGCCGCTGCGCCTTGCCGACGAGTTGCAGCCGGGGCGGCGGGAGGTCGGCCGCGCGCACCGGCAGCCGCGACGGCAGCTGCGGCGGACGCGCTTCGTCGCGCAGGAAGCGCTTGACGATGCGGTCCTCGAGCGAATGAAAGCTGATCACCACCAGCCGGCCGCCCTCGCGCAGGCGCGCAACGCAGTCCGGCAGCACGGTCGTCAGCTCTTCGAGTTCCTGATTGATGAAAATCCGTAGAGCCTGGAAGCTGCGCGTCGCTGGGTGCTGCCCCGGCTCGCGTGTACGGACCGCCTTTTCCACGATCGCGGCAAGCTGTCCAGTGGTTGCGATAGCCCCCCCTGTCCGAGCAGCTGCAATCGCCTTTGCAATCGCATAAGCAAACCGTTCTTCCCCATAGTCTCTGATGACCTCCGTGATCTCGGCGACGGAGGCTTCCGCCAGCCATTCCGCGACGGTGCGTCCGCGGCTTGTGTCCATGCGCATGTCCAGCGGCGCGTCGAAGCGAAAGCTCATGCCGCGGCTGGCATCGTCGAGCTGCGGCGACGACACGCCAAGGTCGAGCAGCACGCCGTCGACGGCGCTGACGCCCAAACGGTCGAGCACGACCGCGAATTCGCTGAAAGGGGCATGGACGAGTTCGAGGCGCGGATCGGCGATCGCCTGACCCGCCGCGATCGCCGCGGGGTCGCGATCGAAAGCGATGAGCCTGCCGCCCGCGCCCAGCCGGGCGAGCACCGCGCGGCTGTGGCCGCCGCGGCCGAAGGTGCCGTCCACGTAAATGCCTTCCGGCTTGATCGCCAGCGCATCCACCGCCTCGGTGAGCAGCACGCTGACGTGTTGCAGTTGGGCGCTCACAGGACGAAGTTCTCCAGTCCGGCGGGCAAGGGGTTGTCGACCAGCGCCAGCATCGCCTCCTGCTGCTTCTGCCAGCCGGCATCCGACCAGAGTTCGAAGTGCGTGCCCTGCCCGACCAGCCAGACCTGCTTGTCGAGCGCGGCGAACTGGCGCAGCGATTGCGCGACCAGCACACGCCCGGCGGCATCCAGCGTTTCTTCCTGGGCAAAACCGACCAGCATGCGCTTGAAGCTGAGCGTGGCCTGATCCATGCCCGGCAGGCTGGTGATCTTTTCGCGGATGGGTTCCCACGCGGTGAGCGGATAGACGAGCAGGCAGCGGTGCGGATGGACGGTCATGACCAGCGGCGCACCGTCGGGCGTGAGGGCGTCCCGATGCCGCGCCGGGATCGCAAGACGACCCTTCGCATCGAGACTGAGCGCTACCGCCCCCTGGAACATCCTTCCCCCTGAACGCCGCCGCAAAGCATCGGAAATGACACTTTGCCCCACTTTTTTCCACCCGCCCCCACTCTAAGGGAAACAAAAAACCCGGTCAAGCCTGAGCCGCCGGGTTTTTCGTTGTTACACAATGACTTACCAAGTCTGCGCGGCGATGTATAAATCCTGAAAAATCAATGGCGCTAGCGCATGCTCATGCGAAGCGGGATGAACTTCCGCCATAGAAGGAGGCGAAGTGGGAGGGAGTGGGAAATCGGGGTCGAAAAACCCGCGGAAGTGGGGCGCGAGCGCCTATGACATGCCACGAAAGGCGAATTGGGAAGTTCGCCGATAAGCCGGGTTCTGTCGAACGACCGCGGCAAGCCGCAGTCGCCGGGCAGTCATTCCTCTGGGGGCCGCGTTACCGCGGCGCTCTAGCAGCCTACCCGGGAGCGACGCGAGCCACGCCAATGCTCCCCTATTTGGCCTTGCCCCGGATGGGGTTTACCGTGCCAGTCCTGTTGCCAGTCCTGCGGTGGGCTCTTACCCGCCGAAGCTTGCGCTCCGACCGGCGCCGCGCTTGCGCGCGTCACCGCACCGTTTCACCCTTACCTGTGCTCCGCGAAGAGCGAACTCCTCGACAAGAGCCATCGGCGGTCTGCTCTCTGTTGCACTTTCCGTCGCCTCACGGCGCCCGGCCGTTAGCCGGCATCCTGCTCTGCGGGGCCCGGACTTTCCTCCACGCACACGTGGCACGCAGCGACTGCCTGGCGAACTTCCCGGCGCGGATTATACCCGCGCCGACCGCGAGCCCGGCTCCAAATCACCGCACCGGGGCGGCCTCCTGCGCCGGAACGAAGGCCGGCGCGCCGTCGCGCAGCCGGAAGCTGCCCACCAGCGGACCGAGCGGGGCATCGGCCGGCTTGTCCCAGTCCTGCACCAGGCAGCGCTCGGTACTGGCCAGATACCAGCGATTGCCTTGCTGCAGCGCCCACAGCCGGTCGCCGGCCTCGTACACCAGGACTTCCGTCAACACCTTGCTGCCAGGATGGATCGCGACGCGCTTCTGGCACTGCGGCAGTCGCGACGCGACGATGGCCTGCTTGATCTCGCTGTCCCAGAAATAGCTCTGTTCGCGCACCAGGATCAGCGCATGCTGACTACCCTCGATCGAGTACGCGGTTGCCGAGTTCTCGCATGCGGCCAGCAGCGGCAGCGCGGCCAGCAACAGGACCCGCCGCAGCCGGGTGATCACGCCAGCCTCCAGCCCACCGATTCGCCCGCGCGCAGCGGCACCAGCGGATCGTCATCCAGATAGGGAAACCCGCCCGGCACCGACCACGACTCGCGCACCAGCGTGATCTTGTCGGCATTCGGCGCGAGACCGTAGAAGGCCGGGCCGTTGAGGCTCGCGAAGGCTTCCAGCCGCTCCAGCGCGCCGGCCGCGTCGAACACTTCGGCGTACAGCTCGATGCCGGCATGGGCGGTGTAGCAGCCGGCGCAACCACACGCCGCTTCCTTTGTGCTGCGCGCATGGGGCGCGGAGTCGGTACCCAGGAAGAAACGCGGGTTGCCCGAGGTGACGGCCTCGACCAGCGCGACACGGTGGGTTTCGCGCTTGAGCACCGGCAGGCAGTAGTGGTGGGGCCGAATGCCGCCGGCAAAGATGGCGTTGCGGTTCAGCAGCAGATGATGGGCGGTGACCGTGGCGGCCACATTGGCACCGGCCGCCCGGACGAACTGCGCCGCCTCCGCGGTGGTGATGTGCTCGAACACGACCTTGAGCGCCGGGAAGCGGCGCACCAGCGGCGACAGGGTCTTCTCCATGAATACGCGCTCGCGGTCGAACACATCGACCTCGCCCCCGGTTACTTCGCCATGCACGCACAGCACCAGGCCGCAGGCCTCCATGCGTTCGAGCACCGGATAGATCTTGTCGATCGCAGTCACGCCGGCGTCGGAGTTGGTGGTGGCGCCGGCCGGATAGAGCTTGGCGGCGATGACCGCGCCGGATGCCCGCGCGCGCTCGATTTCGTCCGGCGCGGTGTTATCGGTCAGGTACAGGCTCATCAGCGGCTCGAACGCGAGCCCGGCCGGCACCGCTGCGCGGATGCGGTCGCGATAGGCCAGGGCCTGCGCGGTCGTGGTGACCGGCGGCCGCAGGTTCGGCATGATCAGGGCGCGGCCGAAGCGCTCCGAGGTGTGCGGCACGACGGCGGCCAGGGCGGCGCCGTCACGCACGTGGAGATGCCAGTCGTCGGGGCGGGTGAAGGTTATCGATTGCATGTGAGACTCGCTGGGGGATGCGGAATTATAGGCGCGATCGGGGCGGCAGCCGCGCTCAGCCCTCGCCCTCCGCCTCGCCTTTCAACTCGAGCGCACGGGCGTACAAGGCATTCTTCGCGGCGCCGGTGATATCCGCCGCGAGGCGCGCCGCGCGCTTGACCGGCAACTCCGCCAGCAGCAACGTCAGCACCCGTTCGGTTTCGGCATCAAGCCCCTCGCGGGCCGGCGCCCCTTCCACCACCAGCACGAATTCACCGCGCACCCGGTTGGTGTCCGCCGCGAACCAGGCAGCAGCCTCGCCGAGGGAGAAACAAGCGATCTCCTCGTGCAGCTTGGTCAGTTCGCGCGCAACGAGCACCCGCCGCGCCGGCCCGAACTCGCGCGCCAGGTCCGCGACGCATTCCTCGACCCGGTGCGGGGCCTCGTAGAACACCAGTGCGGCGCGTTCGTCGCGCAAGGGCGCAAGCCGGGCGCACCGCGCCGCCTGTTTGGGCGGCAGAAAGCCCACGAAGCGAAAACCATCCTCGCCAAAGCCCGCTACCGACAACGCCGCCACCGCGGCGCAAGGCCCCGGCACCGGCACCACCGGAAAACCGGCCGCCCGCACCCGCGCCACTGCCCGGGCCCCCGGGTCCGACACCGCGGGCGTCCCCGCATCGGTGATCAGCGCGATGTTCTCGCCCTGGCTCAGACGTTCGATCAATTGCCCGGCCGCCGCCTGCTCGTTGTGCTCGTGGAGCGCAAGAAGCTTCGAGCGGATGCCGTAGGCATCGAGCAGACGCTGGCTGTGGCGCGTGTCTTCGGCGGCGATCGTATCCACCGCGCGCAGCACGCCAAGCGCGCGAAAGCTCATGTCCTGCAGGTTTCCGAGCGGCGTCGCCACCACATACAATGACGGTGTCCTTGAAAGTACCGCGGTGGGCGTGGAAGGAAATTCGGACATGAAGACGGATCGGAAAGCGGAAAGAAGCGGAATTGTCGGCGCGGCCGCCAGCCCCATGCAAGCCCGCGGACGCGAAGGGGAGGAGCGGGCCGCTGCCCATCTGGCGGCGCAAGGCGTCCGCATCCTCGCGCGCAACCGTCACTGCCGCGGCGGCGAACTCGACCTCGTCGGCCTGCACGGCGACATGCTGGTGTTCGTCGAGGTCCGGATGCGTGCGAATCCACGCTTTGGCGGCGCCGCCGCCAGCATCACCGCCGAAAAGCGCCGTCGCGTCATCCTCGCCGCGCAATGGTGGCTGGCGGGCGAGGGCCGGCGCCACGCGCACCGCCCGTGCCGTTTCGACGTGGTGCTGCTCGAAGGGCCCGCGACCACGCCGCCAACCTGGCTGCAAGCCGCGTTCGACGCGGACTAGCCTTGGCACAGCCTGCTTGAGTAAGAAGGTGCAACCACCCCGAGCCGACCCTGAGAGCACTCACGCCGCCATGCTAGACTGCAGCCCCTCCCAGAGCATCGCTTCAGCACGACGAATGGACCTGATCGACCGCATTTCCCGCCAGTTCGAAGACAGCGCGCAGACGAAGCTCGCCGCTGTCGAGTGGATGGCGGCACCGATCGCCCAGGCGGTGGAAATGATGACCGCCAGCCTGATGAACAACGGCAAAATCCTCGCGTGCGGTAATGGCGGATCGGCAGCCGACGCGCAGCATTTCGCCGCGGAACTGCTCAACCGCTTCGAGATGGAGCGCCCGCCGCTCGCCGCCGTGGCGCTGACTACCGACACCTCGACGCTGACCTCGATCGCCAACGACTACGACTTCGTCCAGATCTTCTCCAAGCAGGTCCGCGCGCTCGGCCAGCCGGGCGATGTCCTGCTGGCGATTTCCACCAGCGGCAATTCGCCCAACGTCATCGACGCCATCCAGGCCGCCCATGAGCGCGAAATGCACGTGGTCGCGCTCACCGGCAAGGGTGGCGGCCGCATCGGCGAGATGCTGAGCCCGACCGACGTTCACCTCTGCGTGCCGGCAGACCGTACCGCCCGCATCCAGGAGGTTCACCTGCTGACCCTGCACTGCCTGTGCGACGGAATCGACTGCCTCTTACTAGGAGTGGAAGAATGAAGACGACGAGCCGAGCCCGGGCGGCTTCCGGCGCCCGCCGCTATCTCCTCGCGGGCCTGATCGCCGCCGCCCTGCCTGCGCTGCAGGGCTGCTTCCCCGTGGTTGCCACCGGCGTCGGCGCCGGCGCCGCGATGATCGCCGACCGCCGGACATCCGGCGCTTATGTGGAAGACGAAGGCATCGAATGGAAGATCGCCAACCGTCTGCGCGAACGCTTCGGCGATGCGATCCACGTCAACGTCACCTCGTACAACCGCAACGTCCTGCTGACGGGCGAGGTGCCCACCGACACCATCCGCAGCGAAATCGAGCGCAGCGCAGCGGCGGCAGACCATGTGCGGGGCATCGTCAACGAGACCGTGGTGGCGGGCAATTCGTCGCTGTCGGCCCGAGCCAACGATTCGCTGATCACCTCGAACGTGAAGGCCCGCTTCGTCGATTCGCAGCGCGTCAGCGCTCACCACGTCAAGGTGGTGACCGAAGCCAACGTGGTGTTCCTGATGGGGCTGGTAACCCGTGAGGAAGCGGATGCCGCGACCGAAGTGGCGCGCACCAGCCAGGGCGTGAAGCGTGTCGTGCGGGTGTTCGAATACATCAACCAGGCCGAGGCGGACCGCCTCGACTTCAAGAACCGGCGCACCAATTAAGGCGGGACGCGCCCGCCCCTTTCAGCGGGCGAGCGCGTCGAGCAGCTTCTGGTGCACGCCGCCGAAGCCGCCGTTGCTCATGACCAGCACATGGTCCCCCGGCCGCGCCGTCGCGGCCACCGCCTGCACCAGCGCGCCGAGGTCCTCATGCACCTGGGCGCGCTCACCCAGCGGTGCCAGCGCGGCGGCCGCATCCCAGCCCAACCCGCCGGCGTAGCAGAACACCGCGTCCGCCTGCGCGAGACTCCCGGGCAACTGAGCCTTCATCACACCCAGCTTCATGGTGTTCGAGCGCGGCTCGAGCACCGCGAGGATGCGGCCTTCCGGCTCGCGCCGGCGCAAGCCTTCAACGGTAAGCGCGATCGCGGTGGGGTGATGGGCGAAGTCGTCATACACCGCAACCCCACGCGCGCGACCCCGCAGCTCCAGCCGCCGCTTGATGCCCTCGAACCGGGCGAGGCTCGCGATCGCCTGTTGCGGCGGCACACCCACATGACGCGCCGCCGCGATCGCCGCCAGCGCGTTCTCGCGGTTGTGGCTGCCGGCAAGCGGCATCTCCACCCGCCCCAGCTCATCATCCCCCAGCCGGAACACCGCCTCGGCATCGCGCGCACCTGCGGCGGCCGACCACTGCGCCGCGTCGTTGAACCATTCCAGTTCGGACCAGCAACCGCGTGCCAGGACCCGCTTCAGGGCATCCTCGCGTGCGTTGGCGACGATGCGCCCCTGCCGCGGCAGCGTGCGAACGAGGTGATGAAACTGCGTTTCGATCGCGGCCAGATCAGCGAAGATGTCGGCGTGGTCGAACTCCAGGTTATTGAGGATGGCGGTGCGCGGCCGGTAATGAACGAACTTCGAACGCTTGTCGCAGAAGGCGGTGTCGTACTCGTCGGCCTCGATGACGAAGAAGGGCGAATCGGTCAGGCGCGCCGACACCCCGAAGTTCTTCGGCACGCCGCCGACCAGAAAGCCCGGCGACAAGCCTGCGTCCTCCAGCATCCAGGCCAGCAGCGAGGTCGTGGTCGTCTTGCCGTGAGTCCCCGCGACGGCAAGCACCCAGCGCCCCGCCAGCACGTGCTCGGCCAGCCATTGCGGACCGGAGACATAGGGCAGACCGCGGTCGAGAATCGCCTCCAGCAGCGGATTGCCGCGGGAAATCGCGTTGCCGATGACGAAGACGTCGGGCGCAAGATCCAGCTGAGCGGGGTCGTAGCCCTCGCTGAGCGCGATGCCCTGCTCCTCGAGCTGGGTGCTCATCGGCGGATAGACGTTGCTGTCGCAGCCGGTAACGGTGTGCCCGGCCGCGCGCGCGAGCAGTGCCACCCCGCCCATGAAGGTGCCGCAGATACCGAGAATGTGGATGTGCATGGGAACTCCGGGAGGCGGCCGCTGACGGCTCGTGGAGCGAGGCCGCCCGTGTAGAATGGCCGGCATTCTAACCGATGGCGCCGCCGCCTCCGCCGCGACCGGCCCGTCACGTGCGTCCGACTGGTTCCCAGGGTTTCCCACCATGCCTTCACGCACCTTCCCCCCCCGCTCCGGCACGCTGCGTCGCGAGATCGCGGCGCTTGCAGCCCGCATGATGGCCGAGGACGGCATCAGCGATTTCGGCTTCGCAAAGCGGAAGGCGGCGCGCCAACTGGGCGCCACCGACTCCGAGGCGCTCCCGAACAACACCGAAATCGAAGCCGAGCTGCGCGCCTGGCAGGCGCTGTATCAGGACGAGGAACAAGCCGAGCGCTTGCTGGAAATGCGCCGCGCCGCGGTGGAGGTGATGCACCTGCTCGAAGACTTCCGCCCCTACCTCACCGGCGGCGCGCTGGACGGCACCGCGGGACGTTACTCGGAACTGGAAATCGAGCTTTACCCGGAAAGCGCCAAAGAGGTCGAAATCTTCTTCCTCAACCGCGACTTCGCCTACGAGCACCGCGAACCCCGCCGCCCCGCGCCGGGCGCGCCCGAAGCGGTATTGAGCTTCGATTGGGACGACGTGCCGGTGCGGCTGTCCATCTTTCCGGCCGGCGCCGAACGCAACGCCCGCCGCCAGGACCGCGCACGCCTCGCCCAGGTCGAGGCGATGCTGGCCGCCCCCCGCTCACCGGCGGCGGAATGAGCATGCGCTCCCACGCCCGCACCCTGGTCATCGCGCTGGTTGCCGTGCTCGCCGCGGTTGCCGGCTATTTTGCAAGCCGTCCGGCCACGCCGCCCACGACCCGGCACTCCGCCGCCGCGCTCTACGCCCTTCAACTCCCGGACGCGGCAGGGCAGCCGCAGAGCCTGGCCGCGTGGAAGGACAAGGTGCTGGTCGTGAACTTCTGGGCCACCTGGTGCCCGCCGTGCCGCAAGGAAATCCCGGACTTCTCGGCGGCCAGCCGGACATTCGCCGACCAGCCGGTCCAGTTCGTCGGCATCAGCGTCGATACCCCGGACAAGGTGCAGGCATTCGCCGACGAATTCGAGGTCCCGTATCCGCTGCTGATCGCCGGCCCCGCGCAGCTCGAACTGACCGCCGCGTTCGGCAATACCAGCCAAGCGCTTCCCTTCACGCTGCTGATCGACCGCGACGGCAATGTACGCGCAAGCAAACTCGGCACCTTGAACCGCGCCGAACTCGAAGGCAAAATCCGCACCCTGCTGGCCCCCTGAGCCGGGGCCGATACACTTCGGCGCTGGACAACTTGCGGCCATCTGCGGCAAACTTGCCCGCATGACGCGCTCAAAACGCAGCCAAAAAACGGAAACGCCTCCGCCGCCGCAAGGCCGCATCCTGGCGCTTCACGGCCCCAATCTCAATCTGCTCGGCACTCGCGAACCGGACATCTACGGTCGCACCACCCTCGCGGACGTCCATGCCGCGATGGAAGCGCGCGCGCGCGCCGATGGCGTCGTGGTCGAATCCTTCCAGAGCAACCACGAAGGACAACTGATCGACCGGGTGCAGGCAGCGGCAGCCGAGGGCGTCGACTTCATCATCATCAACCCCGCGGGCTACACGCACACCAGCGTGGCGCTGCGCGACGCGCTCGCCGCGGTCAGCATCCCCTACGTGGAGGTTCACCTCTCCAACATCCACGCCCGCGAGCCTTTCCGCCATCACTCGTACTTCTCCGATCGCGCCGCCGGCGTGATCTGCGGGCTGGGTGCGTACGGCTATCTGGCAGCGACCGAGTTCGTGCTCGGGCGCCTGCGCGAAAGACACCTCTAATCATCGATTGCGGCCGCCGTCCCCCGGGGCGGCGCCGTCATGTCCGGAGTACAGCATGGATCTGCGCAAACTCAAGAAACTGATCGACCTCGTCCAGGAATCGGGGATTTCCGAACTGGAGGTCACCGAAGGCGAAGAGAAGGTGCGCATCGCCAAGCACCTGTCCGCCCCTGTGCAGGCCACCTATTACGCGCCGCCGCAAGCCGCGGCACCTCAAGCCGCCGTGGCCGCACCGGCCGTCGAAGCGCCGGCTGCCGCCGATGCGCTGCCCGCCGGTCACATCGTCAAGTCGCCGATGGTCGGCACCTTCTACCGCTCGTCCGCCCCCGGCGCCAAGCCCTTTGCCGAACTCGGCCAGTCCGTCAGCGAAGGTGACGCGCTGTGCATCATCGAGGCAATGAAGCTGATGAACGAGATCGAGGCCGACGCGAGCGGCACGATCAAGGCCGTGCTGGTTGAAAACGGCCAGCCGGTCGAATACGGCCAGCCGCTCTTCGTAATCGGCTGACAGGCACCATGTCCGGCAACACTCTGATCGCCAGCCGCGGCGCCCCGCTGCCGGCCGGCGATGCAGCGGCGCATCCCCACCGCCCCGCGACCGCGCGCGGCACCGGCAACTTCGCCGCGGAGACCACTCATGTTTGAAAAGATCCTGATCGCCAACCGCGGCGAAATCGCCCTGCGGGTCCTGCGCGCCTGCCGCGAACTCGGCATCAAGACCGTCGCGGTGCATTCCGAGGCGGACACCGAAGCCAAGTACGTCACGCTGGCCGACGAATCGGTCTGCATCGGCCCGGCACCGTCCGGTCTGAGCTACCTCAACGTGCCGGCGATCATCTCGGCCGCCGAGGTCACCGACGCCGAAGCCATCCACCCTGGCTACGGCTTCCTGTCGGAAAACGCCGACTTCGCCGAACGTGTCGAGCAATCCGGCTTCGTCTTCATCGGCCCGCGCCCCGACACCATCCGCCTGATGGGCGACAAGGTTTCCGCCAAGGATGCGATGAAGGCCGCCGGCGTGCCCTGCGTGCCCGGTTCCGACGGCGCGCTGCCGGAAGAGCCCAAGGAAATCGTCAAGATCGCGCGCGCCATTGGCTACCCGGTGATCATCAAGGCTGCCGGCGGCGGTGGCGGGCGCGGCATGCGCGTGGTGCACACCGAAGCGGCACTGCTCAACGCGGTCACCACCACCCGTGCGGAAGCCGGCGCTGCCTTCGGCAACCCGACCGTCTACATGGAGAAGTTCCTGGAGAACCCGCGCCACGTGGAAATCCAGGTGCTGGCGGACCAGCACGGCAACGCGGTCTACCTCGGCGAACGCGACTGCTCCATGCAGCGCCGCCACCAGAAGGTGATCGAAGAAGCGCCGGCCCCGGGCATCGACCGCAAGCTGATCGCCAAGATCGGTGAACGCTGCGCCGAAGCCTGCCGCAAGATCGGCTACCGCGGCGCGGGCACCTTCGAGTTCCTGTACGAAAACGGCGAGTTCTACTTCATCGAGATGAACACCCGGGTGCAGGTTGAACACCCGGTCACCGAGATGATCACCGGCATCGACATCGTGCAGACGCAGATCCGTGTCGCCGCGGGTGAAAAGCTGCCGTTCCAGCAGCGCGACATCCCCTTCCGCGGTCACGCGATCGAATGCCGGATCAACGCCGAAGACCCGTTCAAGTTCACGCCGTCGCCGGGCCGCATCGACAACTGGCACACCCCGGGCGGTCCCGGCATCCGCGTCGATTCGCATGTGTACAACGGCTATATGGTGCCGCCGCACTACGATTCGATGATCGGCAAGCTGATCGCCTACGGCGACACCCGCGAGCAGGCGATCCGCCGCATGCGCATCGCGCTGTCGGAAATGGCGGTTGCCGGCATCAAGACCAACATCCCGCTGCACCAGGAACTGATGATGGACGCCCGCTTCGTCGAAGGCGGCACCAGCATTCACTACCTGGAACACAAGCTCGCCGAGCGCAGCGAAGTGAAGAAGGGCTGAGCGGCACGCCATGTGGATTTCGGTCATCCTGCAGGCTGAGGCGGCAAAGGCGGAGGCGCTGTCGGACGCGCTGATGGACGCGGGCGCGCTGTCGGTCTCGATCGAGGACGCCGATGCCGGCACCGAGGCGGAGAAGCCGCAGTTCGGCGAGCCCGGGCACCTGCCCACCAGCCTGTGGGACCACAGCCGCGTCATCGCGCTGTTCGACGCCGCAACCGAGCTGGCCCCAGCGCTCGCGCAGGCTGCCGGCGCGGCGGGTTTCGATGCGGTGCCTCCCTTCACCACCGAAGAGGTGGCCGAGCAGAACTGGGTGCAGCTGACGCAAAGCCAGTTCGACCCGATCCGCATCACCGACCGGCTGTGGATTGTGCCGTCGTGGCACGAAGCGCCGGACGCGAACGCGATCAACATCGAACTCGACCCCGGCATGGCCTTCGGCACCGGCTCGCATCCGACCACCCGGCTGTGCCTGGAGTGGCTGTGCGACACCGTGCAGCCGGGCACGAGCGTGCTCGATTATGGCTGCGGCTCGGGCATTCTCGGCATCGCCGCGGCGCGCCTCGGCGCGGGCGACGTCCTGGGCATCGACATCGACGACAAGGCGATCGAAGCCGCGCGGGACAACGCCAGCCGCAACGGCGTCACGCTGCGGCTGCAGCATTCCGCGGTTCCGGTGGGCGACACCTTCGCCGTCGTCGTCGCCAACATCCTCACCAACCCGCTGTGCGTGCTCGCGCCGGCGATCGCCGCGCGCGTCGCTGCGGGTGGCCGTATCGCCCTATCCGGCGTGCTCGAAACCCAATCCCAGCAGGTCATCGACGCCTGGGCGCCTTATCTTTCGCTACGGGTAGGCGCCGTGCTGGAGGGCTGGGTGCGGCTCGAAGGGCAACGGTAGGCAGCGATGCTGACCCGCTGCCCGGCCTGCCAGACGATCTTCCGGCTGCGCCCGGAGCAGCTTCGCGCGCGCCACGGCGAGGTGCGCTGCGGGCACTGCTTCAACCCCTTCAACGCCCTCGACCATCTGCTCGAAGGCCAGCAGGCCCAGGAAAGCGCTGCCTCCGAGCCGGGCTACGCAGAGCCGCCATCGCCGCCGCTCACGCCGCCGCTCACGCCACCAACGCAGCCCGCACCGCTTCAGCCGGCGCCCAGCGCCGCGCCCCCCGCGACGACTTCCGCGTTCAGCGATCTCGAATTCGACCTGCCGGACGGTTTCGACACCGCGGAAACGCCATTGCAGGCAGACGCTGACGAAAAACCCTTTACGGTCGAGCCCCCCGCCGCGCCCCACGTGCGCGAGCCGATGTTCGCGCCGGATGCGGACCATGCGCCGCAGCCAGCGCCTACCCCTGAACATCACGACGACGAGCATGGCGGTGCGCCGCGCGTGGACTTTTCCGCGATGGTCGCCGCCGCCGGAAGCCGCCTCGCCGGCAATCCGATCCCCGACCCCGTCTTTCCGCTCGAAGGCAACCGTCGCGATGCGCCCGAGCCCTCCGGACCCGCGGCCCACCGCATCGAACCCCTGGTCGAGGACATGCCGAGCCCCGAGCCGGTTGTCGCCTTCGAGCACGAGCCTCAGGACGAACCGGCGGCACGGGACAACGCCGAGCCGGCCGCGTGGATCGCGCCGGCGTCCGACCTGCCAACCACCGAGGACGCCTCAGGCCTGGACTCCGACCACCTGGACGCGCACTACGGGCCTCCGCCCGCCGCCGGCCCCGGATCCCGGCTGATTCCGGCGACCGTGCTCCTGCTCGCGCTCGTGCTCGTCGCCCAGTCGGCCTACCTGTTCCGCGGCCAGATCAGCCGCACGCTGCCGGGCCTGCGGCCGCTCTACGTTTCCGCGTGCGCACAGCTTGGATGCGACATGCCGTTGCCGCGCGATGCGATGCTGATCAACATCGAGAGCCCGGACCTGCAGTCCGAACCCGGCCGCCCCGGCCGCTACATCCTGCACGCCACCATCCAGAACCGTGCCGATTACCCGCAGGCCTGGCCCCATCTCGAGTTGACGCTCACCGACCCCGCCGACGTTCCGCTGGTGCGGCGGGTGCTGGCGCCCGAGGAGTGGTACGGCAGCAGCACGCTGCCGGAATCGTTCAAGGCACGCAGCGACGCAACGGTGCGGCTCAACTTCGAAGCGCCCGACATCGCCCCCACCGGTTACAGGGTGTACGTGTTCTACCCCTGAGTGCGGGCGGTCACCGGCCGGTAACTCCGCACGGAGATACTCGCCCGGTCAGCACCGCGCGCCGTCCCTCCCATCTTCGCG
This sequence comes from Azoarcus olearius, assembly GCF_001682385.1. Taxonomy (NCBI): domain Bacteria; kingdom Pseudomonadati; phylum Pseudomonadota; class Betaproteobacteria; order Rhodocyclales; family Zoogloeaceae; genus Azoarcus; species Azoarcus olearius. The sequence goes on along the minus strand of NZ_CP016210.1, from coordinate 963,189 downwards.
CCACCCGCGAGAACTCTGCCGACAACCATGGACCCGACCAACTCGAAACACGCGGAAAGCCCGTTCAAGGGCAAGACCGGCCTCCCCCGCATCTGGAACGCCTTCCGCTACTCGCTCGCCGGGTTGCGTGCCGCCCTCCGGCACGAAGACGCCTTTCGCCAGGAATGCCTGCTCGCCGCGGTGCTGATCCCGCTCGCCTTCGTCGCGCCCACCGACGGCGCGGGCAAGGCGCTGCTGGTCGGCAGCACGCTGCTGGTGCTGATCGTGGAGCTGCTCAACTCGGCGATCGAGGCCACGGTGGACCGCGTCTCGCTCGACCATCACCAGCTCGCCAAGCGCGCAAAGGACATCGGCAGCGCCGCCGTGCTGGTGGCGCTGCTCAATCTCGCGATGGTGTGGGGTCTGGTGCTGTTCGGATGACTCAGCGCGTGACGCGGGTCGTGCCGCCGTCACGCAGGATGCGGACCCGTTCGCCCGGCATGAACTGCTCGCCTTCGTCCTGCTGGACGACCGCCAGGTATTGACCGTTTTCCAGCTGCACGGTGACCTCGACACCCGGCTTGCGGGTCACGCCTTCTTCGATCGCGGAGCCGGCGAGGCCACCCGCCACGGCGCCCAGCACCGCGCCGATTGCCGAACCGCGGTTGCCGCCCACGGAGCTGCCGGCGATGCCGCCGACCGCAGCGCCCGAGACGGTTCCCACCGGGCTCTTGGTGCCCTCCAGCTGCACGCCGCGCACCGATTCGATGACGCCGAACTGCACCACCATCGCGCGTCGTGCCTCGGTGCGGGAGTAGGTGCCGCCGCCCAGGCCGGCCGCGCAGCCGCCCAGGCCCAGACTTGCGACCAGGATCAGCGCCAGGGTCCGGCGCCCCACCGGATTCACACTCACCATAGTGCCTCTCCAAAAGCGGCGAGATAGCGCGCCGCAATGTCCGCCCGCGTGGGCGCATGGTTCTGCCCGCCGCGGTGAGCGATCTTGATCGCGCCCATCACCGCCGCCAGGCGGCCGGTGCGCACCCAATCCCACCCTTGCGACAGGCCGTGCAGCAAGCCGGCACGGTAGGCATCGCCACACCCGGTCGGATCCACCACTGCATCGGCCTCCACCGCGGGGATGATCACCGCCGCGCCATCGGCGTGGACCCGGGAGCCCTCTGCGCCGAGGGTCACGACCAGGCCATCGACCTCATTGGCCAGCTGCTCGATCGAGCGGCCGGTTTTCTCGCTCATCAGGCGCGCCTCGTAATCATTGACCGTGCAGTAGGTAGCCAGTTGCAGGCAGCGCAGCAGTTCATCGCCGGACAGGATGGGCAGCGCCTGACCTGGGTCGAAGATGAAGGGCACACCTGCCGCCGCCAGCCCTTCGGCATGGCGCAGCATGCCGTCGCGGCCGTCGGGCGACACGATCGCAAGCCTGACGCCCTCCGCCTGCCCGGCATCGTTGAGGTGCGACTGCATCATCGCCCCGGGGTGAAAGGCGGTGATCTGGTTGTCGTCCAGGTCGGTGGTGATGAAGGCTTGCGCGGTAAAGGTGCCCGGCACGCCCCGCACGTAGTCCTGACGCAGGCCCAGTGCCTGCAGGCGCTCGCGGTAAGGCCCGGCATCGTCGCCGACGGTGGCCATGATCAGCGGCTCGCTGCCGAGCAGCTTCAGGTTGTAGGCGATGTTGCCCGCGCAGCCACCGAACTCGCGCCGCAGCTCGGGCACGAAGAAGGACACGTTGAGGATGTGGATCTGCTCGGGGAGGATGTGGTTCGAGAACCGGTCCTGAAAGACCATGATCGAGTCATAGGCCATCGAACCGCATACGAGGATGGACATAAGAAACCTAGCCGGAACGCAATGCCGCCATTATAGGCGGGGCGGACCGGCCGCCGCAGGCGATCAGGCCGCGGCGACGTGCGCGGCGCCGATCAGGCGCGCCTCGTGGCGATCGACCACGCGTTCGATCACCGCCGCCAGGCGCTGGGCAACCGCAGCCCAGTCGGCATCGGCCACGCTGTCGCGCGCACGGGCGGCGAGCGCAAGGCGCAGGGCGTCGTCGGTGCCGACCCGCAGCACGGCTTCGACGAAGCCCTGCTCGTCGCCAAGCGGTGCGAGGCAGCCGTTGTCGCCGCCGCGGATGCGCTCGGCCGCCGCTGCGTAGTCGAAGCCGATCACCGGCAGCCCGCTCGCCAAAGCCTCGGTAGTGACGTTGCCGAAGGTTTCGGTGGTGCTGGGGAACAGGAACAGGTCCGCGGACGCGTAGTGGGCGGCAAGGTCGGCCCCGGTCCGCATGCCGGCGAATACGGTTTCCGGACTGGCGGCGGCCAGCGCCGCGCGGGCCGGACCGTCGCCCACCAATACCAGCCGCACGTCGGCGCGTCGCTGGCGCAGGGCGTCGAACGCGCGCAGGGCCAGCCCGAGATTCTTCTCCGCAGCCAGCCGCCCCACCACCGTCAGCACCAGGGTTTCGGGACGGGCGCCCCAGCTCGAACGCAGGGCTTCGCTGCGCCGCGCCGGGGCGAACAGGGCGGTGTCGACACCGCGTGCCACCACGTCCACCTTGCGCACCCCGCGCGCCGCGAGTTGCGCGGCCAGTTCCGCGGTGGGCGCCAGACACAGGTCACCCTTGTTGTGAAAGCGCCGCAGATAGGCCTCCACCGGCTGCTTCAGCCACCCCATGCCGTAGTAGCGGCTGTAGCTGTGGAAGTTGGTGTGGAACTCGGTGATGACCGGCAGCCGCAGCTTGCGCGCCGCCGCCACCGCCGACCACCCGAGCGGCCCTTCGGTAACCACCTGCACCACATCCGGCCGCCGGAGCGACCACATGCGCGTCAGCGTGCTGCGAGCCGGCAGTCCCATCTTCAGATGGTTGTAACGCGGAATCGGCAGACCACGCGCCAGCACTTCCTCATAGCCTTCGCCGCGTGCCGGCTGATCGTCCGCCCCCTGGCGCGGACGCACCAGTTGCACGCGGTGCCCCAGCCGCAACAGTCCATCGACCATGCGCCCCGTCGTCATCGCCACGCCGTTGATCTCCGGCGGAAAGGTTTCGGTCACCAGCGCGATGCGCAACTGGCGACTTGCACGGGCGAGATCCTGCAGGCTGAGCGGCGCGTCCATGGCGGCATCGTCGGCCCGGCGAGCGACAGCGACGTGACCGCCCCGTGACACTTGGATGAAGCCGGCCACCGCCCGGACGGGCCGTCATCGCGCCGTAACGGACGCGTCACCGCGGCGCAACGACCGCTTTCGAGAATGCATCCATCACGCACAGGACGAGGACCGTCATGCTCCAGAAAAGCCAGCAGCCCGCCACCCGCCCCGGCCGCAACCTCCACGTCGGCCTGGCCAGTTGCGAGACCGAGATCCTCGAAGCGCAGAAGCTGCGTTACCGGGTGTTCGCCGAAGAAATGGGCGCCCGCCTGGCCACACGCACACCGGGGGTGGATCGCGACATCTACGATCCCTTTTGCGAACACCTGATCGTGCGCGACGAGGATGCCGGCCGCATCGTCGGCACTTACCGCATTCTGTCGCCCGCCGCGGCGCGCAAGGTCGGTGGCTATTACTCGGAGAACGAGTTCGATATCACCCGCCTGCAGCATCTGCGCAGCCGCATCGTCGAGATCGGCCGCTCGTGCATCGACGCCGACTACCGCAGCGGCGCGGTCATCGCCCTGCTGTGGGCCGGACTCGCGCGCTACATGCAGGAAAACGGCTACGACTACCTGATCGGCTGCGCCTCGGTGAGCATGGCCGACGGCGGGCACGCGGCGGCCAGCTTGTATAATCGGCTCAAGGAAACCCACCTGGCGCCGCTGGAATACCACGTCTTTCCGCGCTGCCCGCTGCCGCTCGAACTGCTGCGCTCCGACCTGCCCGCCGAAGCGCCCCCGCTGATCAAGGGCTATCTGCGCGCCGGCGCGTGGGTCTGCGGCGAACCCGCGTGGGATCCCGACTTCAACACCGCCGACCTGCCCATCCTGATGCCGATGAGCAAGGTCGATGGCAAATACGCCAAGCACTTCCTGGGACGCAAGGACTGAATACCGAAACCCACCCCCGCCGCGCCACTGGTCGCGCCGCCAGCCCCACGGCGCTGCGCGGCTGGCGTTATGTGCGGCTGGCCCTCCACATCCTGCAGGGCGTCCTGACGATCGCGCTGCTCTACCCGTTCTGCGCCCCGGCGCGGCAGCGCAACCTGCGCCAGCGCTGGTCGCGCCGGCTGCTGCGCACGGTGGGCGTGGAGGTGCGTATCGAGGGCGCCGCGGTTGCGCCGGGCGCACTGCTGGTTGCCAACCACGTCTCGTGGCTGGACATCTACGCCATCAACAGCCTGACCCCCTCGGCCTTCGTATCGAAGGCGGAAGTGCGCGACTGGCCGGTGATCGGCTGGCTCGCGGCGCGCAGCGAAACGGTATTCCTGCGCCGCGGCAGCCGCGGCCACGCGCGCATCATCAATGGCGAAATCGCGGCGCTGCTGGATGCGGGCCGGAACGTGGCGATCTTTCCCGAAGGCACCACCAGCGACGGCAACCGCGTGCTGCCTTTCCACGCCGCGCTGCTGCAGGCCGCGGTGGAATCCGCCCACCCGGTGCAGCCGGTGGCGGTGTCGTATCACGACGCCGACGGCAGGCGCACCACCGCGGCGGCTTACGACGGCGAGCTGAGCCTGGGCGCCTGCCTTGGCAACATCGTGTCGCACCGCCGGCTGCAGGTCCGCATCCGGGTGGGCCCGGCGATCGACACCGCCGGCGCGGACCGCAAGACGGTGTGCCGGGACGCGCGCGCGGCGATCGTTACGCTGTGCGGGCTGACGGAAGCCGGCACAGCGATGGAACGCAAGACAGGCGCCGCGGCAATGCCGGCGCCCCCCGCCGCGGCAGAGGAAGCGGTACAGGTACGCTGACGGCGCGGCTCAGCCCTGCACCTGGAACACCTCGCCGTCTTCCAGCCGGAAGGCGGTCAGCTTGCCGCCCCAGACGCAACCGGAATCCAGCGCGATGATGCCGTCGCCCCGGTAATAGCCCAGCGCCGACCAGTGCCCGCAGACGATGGTGTGGGTGCGGTGGAAGCGGTCGGGGGCGCGAAACCAGGGCAGCGTGCCGGCAGGGGCCTCGTCGGGTGGGCCCTTGGCGCGCAGTGCGAGGTGGCCGTGGGGCGTGCAGAAGCGCATCCGCGTCATCGCATTGATGATCACCCGCAAGCGATCCCAGCCTTTCAGATTGTCGGCCCAGCGGTCGGGCCGGTTTCCGGCCAGGTGGAGCAGAAAATGGCGCGCGTCGGGACCGGTGAGCGCAGCCGAAACCTCGGCTGCGAGTTCCTGCGCGCGTGTGATGGTCCATACCGGCAGCAGGCCGGCATGCACCATCGCGTGGTCGCCCTCCACGTGCAGCAGCGGCTGGCGCGCGAGCCAATCGAGCAGCACGTCGCGGTCCGGCGCTTCCAGCACCTGGTACAGCGTGTCGTCCTTGTCGCGCCGCTCGACCCCGGCGGCCACCATCAGCAGATAGAGGTCGTGGTTGCCGAGCACCACGGTGGCTGCGCTGCCCAGTTCATGCAGGTAGCGCAGCACCATCAGGGACTCCGGGCCGCGGTTGACCAGATCGCCCACCACCCAAAGGCGATCGTGCGCGGGGTCGAAGCGGATCAGATCGAGCAGCCGCTGCAGCGGCTCGTAACAGCCCTGGATGTCGCCGATCGCGTAGGTCGCCATCGCCGGGCGTTCAGCGCGGACTTAGAGGCCGTAGTAAGCGCGGTACCAGGCCACGAAGCGGCCGACGCCGTCGCTGACACTGGTTGCCGGCGCAAACCCGGTCCACGCGTTGAGCTCGTCGGTATTGGCGTAGGTGGCCGGCACGTCACCATCCTGCAGCGGCAGGAAGTTCTTCTCGGCGGTCCGCCCGAGCGCACCCTCGATAGCCTCGATGAAGGCCATCAGCTCGACCGGGTTGTTGTTGCCGATGTTGAACACACGATAGGGCGCCTTGCCACGGCCGGGGTCCGGATGATCGGAATCGAAGGCCGGATCGGGCTCGGCGACGCGGTCCAGCGTGCGCAGCACACCTTCGACGATGTCGTCGATGTAGGTGAAGTCGCGCTTCATGCGGCCGTGGTTGAACACGTCGATCGCGCGCCCTTCGAGGATGGCCTTGGTGAACAGGAACAGCGCCATGTCGGGCCGGCCCCAGGGGCCGTACACCGTGAAGAAGCGCAGCCCGGTGGTCGGCAGGCCATACAGATGGCTGTAGGTGTGGGCCATCAGCTCGTTCGCCTTCTTGGTGGCGGCGTACAGGCTGACCGGGTGATCCACGCTGTCGTGCTCGGAGAACGGCATGCGCGTGTTGCCGCCATAGACGCTGGAGCTGCTGGCATACACCAGGTGCTGGACCTTGCTGTGGCGGCAGCCTTCGAGGATGTTGGTGAAGCCCACCAGGTTGCTGTCGATGTAGGCGTGCGGGTTCTGCAGCGAATAGCGCACCCCTGCCTGCGCGGCGAGATGGATGACGCGGTCGAACTTCTCGGCCGCGAACAGCGCCTCCATGCCGGCACGGTCGGCAACGTCCATCCTGACGAAACGGAAACCGTCGTTGGGCGTCAGCCGCGCCAGACGGTCTTCCTTCAGGCGCGGATCGTAGTAGTCGTTGAGGTTGTCCAGTCCGACGACTTCGTCCCCGCGGGCGAGCAGACGTTCGGAGGTGTGCATGCCGATGAAGCCGGCGGCGCCGGTGACGAGTATCTTCATGGGATAAGCCGCAAGAATGGGTCGCGCCGATTATCGCATGGCAAACGACTGTCAACCATGAAGAAGCACGACTGCGGGCTATACTCCGCGAGCCGAATCGTGTCCGGTTGTGAATGCCTACCCGCCCCTCTCCCCAGCGCTCGCCGCGCGCCCTCCAGGCACGCCTCGCGTCCCTCGCCTATTCCTTGCTGTGGGCCCTTGCCCTGCCCCTCGTCGTCGCGCGTCTCGCGTGGCGCGCCCGCAAGCAGCCGGCCTATCTGCATCATCTCGGCGAACGGTTCGGCCGCTACGCCGCGCCGCCGGCGGCGCCGCTGATCTGGGTGCACGCGGTGTCGGTGGGTGAAACCCGCGCCGCCGAGCCCCTGGTGCGCGCCCTCCTTGCGCGCTGGCCGCAGCACGACGTGCTGCTCACGCACATGACACCCACCGGACGGGCCACCGCGCAGCAACTGTTCGACGCGGAGCCGCGGGTGCGGTCGGTCTACCTGCCCTACGACCTCGCGTGGCTGGCGGCGCGCTTCCTGTGCCACTTCCGCCCCCGCTTCGGGGTCATCATGGAAACCGAGCTGTGGCCCAACCTGCTCGCCACCGCCGCCCGGTCCGGCGTTCCGGTCGTGCTGGCGAACGCGCGGCTCTCGGCCCGCTCCGCCGGCCGCTACGCCCGTTTCCCGCTGCTGTCGCGGATGACGCTCGGTGCGCTGGCCGCCACCGGGGCGCAGACCGCCGCCGACGCGGAACGACTGCAGGCGCTGGGGGCGACCGGCGTGTCGGTCACCGGCAACATCAAGTTCGACATCGAGGCCCCGGCCGCAGCGCTCGCGCTCGGCGCGGCGTTCCGGGCGCGCTGCGGCGAGCGCCCGGTGGTGATGGCGGCCAGCACCCGCGAAGGGGAAGAAGCGGCGCTGCTCGACGCGTTTGCGCGCATGGCGTCGCCGGAAGCATTGCTGTTGCTCGTGCCGCGTCATCCGCAGCGCTTCGACGAGGTCGCCGCGCTGGCTTCCGAACGCGGCCTCGCGCTGCAGCGGCGCTCCGACGGGCAGGTAGTGGCGCGCACCACGCGGGTCTGGCTGGGCGATTCGATGGGTGAGATGTTCGCGTATTACGCCGCTGCGGATGTCGCCTTGATCGGCGGCAGCTGGCTACCCTTCGGCGGGCAGAATCCGATCGAAGCCTGCGCGGTCGGTACGCCCGTGGTGCTCGGGCCGCACACGTTCAACTTCGAATGGGTTGCGGATGCTGCGGTGACCGCCGGCGCCGCGCTGCGCGAGCCTGACGCGGCGGCCGGCATGGCACGGGCGCTGGAACTGCTGGCCGACCGACCGCGACGCGCAGCCCTGGCGGACGCCGGACGCGGCTTCGCGGCGGCGCACCGCGGCGCCACCGCACGCACGCTCGACCTGCTGCAGCAAGCGGACGCTGCGCGCCCTTAAGGCGCGAGCAGCGCGTTGATCGCCTGGACGTCCTCGTCGCCCAGCGTCCCGGCCGCCGCCTTCAGCCGCAGTTGCGCCAGCAGCGTGTCATAGCGTGCACGCGCGAGACGCTGCTGGGTGTCGGCCAGTTGGGTCTGGGCGTTGAGCACGTCGATATTGATCCGCACCCCCACCTCGTAACCCAGGCGGTTCGCTTCGAGCGCCGAGGCCGAGGATATCCGCGCCGCCTCGAGCGCACGAATCTGGGCTAGACCACTGGTGACGCCGAGATAGGACTGGCGGGCGACCAGTGCGGCGCCGCGGCGCGCGTCCTCCAGATCCGCGTCGGCCTTGAGCTTGAGCGCGGCGGTTTCGCGCTCGCGCGAGGACACCGCGCCGCCTTGGTACAAGGGCACATTGAGTTGCAGCCCGATGGAGCTGGCTTCGCTGCGTTCGGTGGTGATCGACGGGCGCTGATTCAGCCCGCGCGAGGCGACCAGATCCAGCGTCGGCAGATGGCCGGCGCGCGCGCGCTCGACTTCGCGCGCAGCGATCTCGCGGTTGAGCTGCTGCCCCTGGACGCCGAAGCTGCCCTGCTCCGCCGCTCCCACCCAGTCTGCGATGCTGTCTGGTTGCGGGCGCTGCAGTTCGACGCCGGCGCGCAGCGGCGCCAGCGGATCCGGTTCGCGGCCGATGATCTGCGCCAGCGTCTGACGCTGGACATCGAGATCGTTGCGCGCGGCGATCTCCTGCGCGGAGGCGAGGTCGTAGCGCGACTGCGCCTCATGCACGTCGGTAATGGTGACCGTTCCGACCTCGAAGCTGCGACGCGCGAGTTCGAGTTGCTCGGCGGCGGCGGTGCGCAGTTGCACGACGGCATCGAGCGCGTCCTGCGCATTGAGTACGTTGAAGTAGGCTTCCGCAACGCGCAGGATCAGATCCTGCCGCGCCTGGCCGAACTGGGTTTCGGCCAGCGCCGTCTGCAGTTCGCCCTGCTTGTACTGCACCCAGTTCTGCCAGCGGAACAGCGGCTGGGTCAGCTGCACCGCGTAGCCGTTGCTGTTGTAGCGCCGATCCACGGACACCGCGGAGGTGCGCGCCTCGCCGTCGTTATAGGCGGTGGACGCCGAGGCCGTGAGGTTGGGCAGCAACCCGGCGCGCGCCTGCACCACCCGCTCCATGCCGGCGTCGCGCTCCGCCCGGGCGGCGGCGTAGCGCGCGTCGTTGGCAAGCGCGTCGCGGTAGGTCTGCAGCAGGTCCGCCGCGGCCGCTGGTGCGCCGAAGGCCGCAGCCAGCCCCGCCGCGAACAGCTTCGCAGCAAGCGATCGCTTCATCCCGGCCTCCCGCGCAGCTCAGTAATGAGGCATCGAAGGATCGACCTTCGCCGCCCACTCGGCCACGCCGCCGGCAAGATTGATCACCCGCTTGAACCCCTGGCGCTTGAGGAACATCCCCACCTGGGCGCTGCGCCCGCCATGGTGGCAGACCACCACCATGACCTGCTCGGGGTCGAGTTCGCCGATGCGCCCGGCCACGGTGCCCATGGGCATCGGCACCGAACCGTCGATGTGGCACAACTCGTATTCCCAGGGCTCGCGCACGTCCAGCAGCAGGGGTTTGATCTTGGCGGGATCGGCAAGCCACTCGGCGAGCTGGACGGGGGTGATCTCGTGCATGGAAAACCTCAGAAGCGGAAGCTGTCCTGGCGCGGTGCGTTCTTCAGCATCGGCACCAGGGTTTCGAAAATGTCTTCGGTCAGGAAGCGGCCCTCGGCCTCGCAGGTGATCAGGCGCGCCTTCATCACCGGCGCTTCGCCCACGAAGGCGAACAGGCGGCCACCCACCTTCAGTTGTTCAAGCAGTGCCTGGGGCACGACCGGCAGCCCGCCCGACACCACGATCACGTCGTAGGGCGCGCGGCTCGCCCAGCCCTGGGCGGCATCGCCCTCTTCGACGATGACGTTCTCGACCCCGTTGCGCGCCAGGTTGGCGTGGGCAAACCGGACCAGTTCGGGCTCGATGTCGACCGTGCGCACCCATTCGACGCGGGCGGCAAGCAACGCGGCGAAGTAACCGCTGCCGGCGCCCACTTCGAGCACGGAGTCGGAGCGGTGCAGTTGCAGCGACTGCAGGATCTTGCCTTCGATGACCGGCTTCAGCATGACCTGGCCCTGGCCGAGCGGAATTTCCACGTCGGCGAACGCGAGCGCGCGGGCGGCGGCCGGCACGTATTCCTCGCGCTTGACCGTCATCAGGAGGTCGAGCACTGCCGGATCCAGCACATCCCAGGGGCGGATCTGTTGCTCAACCATGTTGAAGCGCGCTTTCTCGAAGTTCATCTAGGACTCCCACCTAAATATTAGCATGCGCTAAATTAGAATAATCTAATACTAGCGTAATCGAATGAAAAACCTTCACATTCTAGCGCCTTGAACGGCCTCCATGTTCGCCCCCGAGGGTGGCGCCGGCGGCAGCGGCGCGGGAGCGCGGCGGATGCGATACCAGGCTGCATAAAGGGCCGGCAGAAAGAGCATCGTCAGCACCGTGGCAACAGTCAGTCCGCCCATGATGGCGACGGCCATCGGCCCGAAGAAGGCCGAGCGCGACAGCGGTATCATCGCCAGGATCGCCGCCGCGGCCGTCAGCACGATGGGACGGAAACGCCGCACCGTCGCCTCAACGACGGCGTCCCATGCCGTGCGGCCGGCGTCGACGTCCTGACGGATCTGGTCGACGAGGATCACCGAGTTGCGCATGATCATCCCCGACAGCGCGATCGTCCCCAGCATGGCGACGAAGCCGAAGGGTTTGTTGAACGCGAGCAGGAACACCGTCACCCCGATCATGCCGAGCGGCGCCGTCAGCACCACCAGCAGCGTGCGGGAGAAGCTCTGCAACTGCAGCATCAGCACGGTAAGCACCACCCCGATGAACAGCGGGACGCCGGCGGCCACCGAGCCACCGCCCTTGCTGCTTTCCTCCACCGCGCCGCCGACCTCTACCCGATACCCGAGTGGCAACGCGGCGCGGATCGCCTCGATCTGCGGGCCCAGCTGCTGCACGACGACCGCGGGCTGTGTACCGCCGTACAGACTGGCGCGGACCGTCACGGTGGGAATCCGGTTGCGCCGCCAGATCACGCCCTCCTCGAAACCGTATTCGAGCGTCGCCAGCTGCGCGAGCGGAACGCTGCGCCCGCCCGACACCGGCACCGCGAGATCGGACAGCAGCCCGAGGTGCGCGCGCTCCGCGCCCGCGCCGCGCAGCACCATCTGTATCGTCTCGGTGCCCTCCCGGAACTCGCTCACCGTTGTGCCTTGCAAGGAGGTGGCCAGCAGGCCGGCCAGATCGCGGCTCGACACCCCGAGCAGGCGCGCCTTGTCCTGGTCCACCTTCAGGCGGATCGATTTCGCCGGCTCCTCCCAGTCGAGGTGGACATTGGAAAGGTTCCGGTCGGTCCGCATCGCCTCGGCCACCCGATGGGCAATCGTCCGCAATGTGTCGATATCCTGGCCGCTGACCCGGTACTGCACCGGGAAACCCACCGGCGGGCCGTTCTCCAGCCGGTTGATCGTGGCCCGCAAGGGCCAGGCCTCATCCTCGAACAGGCGGATGAGCCGGCTGCGCACCGCCTCCCGTTCTGCGATGCCCTTCGTCAGCACGACAAGCTGGGCAAAGTTGGTCTGCGCAAGCTGCTGGTCGAGCGGCAGATAGAACCGCGGACTGCCCGCCCCCAGCCACGCCACGAAGTTCTCGACCCCCTCCTGCTGCTGGAGCCAGCCTTCGAGCCGATGCACCGCGCGCTCGGTGGCCTCGTGGGAGGCGCCTTCGGCCAGTCGCAGGTCGACCAGCAGCTCCGGCCGGGTCGAATCGGGGAAGAACTGCTGCGGCACGAAGCGCACGAAGACGACGAGCGACAGCACGAAGCTCGCCAGCGTCAGCGCGATGACCAGCCAGCGGTGCGCGACGCACCAGCCCACCAGCGTGCGCAGCCGGGTGTAGAAGGGGGTGTGGTAGATGGCGTACTCGTCGTGCTGGGCGTGGCCGTGCGACGCGCGCGCCTGCAGACGGGCTGCCAGCCCGGGCGAAACGCGTCCGATCCAGCCTGCGAGCCGTGACGGCCGGCCGTTCCGGGCGCGGAAGTCCGGCAACAGGTGATAGCCGAGGTAAGGGACGAACAGCACCGCCGCCACCCACGACACCAGCAGCGCAGTCACCGTTACCTGGAAGATGGACCTCGTGTACTCGCCGGTGGACGACGCCGCGGTTGCGATCGGCAGGAAGCCGGCAGCGGTCACCAGCGTGCCCGACAGCATCGGCATCGCCGTGCTCGTGTAGGCAAAGCTGGCCGCCTTCGCCCGCTCCCAGCCCTGTTCCATCTTGGTTGCCATCATCTCCACCGCGATGATCGCGTCGTCCACCAGCAGGCCGAGCGCGATGATCAGCGCGCCGAGCGAGATCTTGTGCAGGCCGATGCCGAACAGATGCATGAACAGGAAGGTGATCGCCAGCACCACCGGGATGATGATCAGCACCACGACGCCGGTGCGAAAACCGAGCGACAGCAGGCTGACCGCCATCACGATGATGACCGCCTCGGTCAGCACCTGGACGAACTCGCCCACGGAATTGCGCACCGCCCGCGGCTGGTCGGTAACGCGCTCGAAGCGGATGCCCACCGGCAACTGGGCCTCGATCCGCGCCGCCGCCTCGTCGAGGTGGCGCCCCAGCGCGACGATGTCCCCGCCCGCGCGCATCGCCACGCCGATACCGAACGCATCCGCGCCGTTAAAGCGCATGCGCTCGCTGGGCGGATCGACGTAGCCGCGCCGGATCTCCGCCACGTCGCCGAGACGGAACACGCGTCCCTGGGCACGGATCAGCGTGTCGGCAATCGCCTGCAGGTCGTCGAACTGGCCTGAGGGGCGCAGCCAGATGCGTTCGTCGGCGGTTTCGAAGAAGCCGGATCCGGCCTTCGCGTTCTGTGCCGACAAGGCGGCGGCGATGTCGGCCAGCCCCAATCCGAAGGTGGCCAGCTTGGTGTTGGACAGCTCGATGTACACCCGCTGCGCCTGCTCGCCGAAGAAGCTCACCTTGCCGACATCCGGGACGCGCAGCAGCTCGCCGCGGACAGCCTCCGCGTGGCGCTTCAGCTCGGCATGCGAGATGCCGTCTCCCACCAGCGCAAAGATGTTGCCGTAGGTGTCGCCGAACTCGTCGTTGAAGTAGGGCCCCTTCACGCCGGCCGGAAGGTAGTCGCGGATGTCGCCGACTTTCTTGCGGACCTGATACCAGATCCCCTCAACCTCGCGCGCCGCGGTCGAATCCTTGGCAAGCACGAGCACCATGGATTCGCCCGGCTTGGAAAAGCTGCGCACGAAATCGAGCTGGGCGATCTCCTGCAGTTTCTTCTCGATCTTGTCGGTCACCTGCTGCTCGACCTCGCGCGCGCTCGCGCCGGGCCATTCGGTGCGCACCACCATGATCTTGAAGGTGAAGGGCGGGTCCTCCGATTGCCCCAGGCGCGAATACGCCAGGATGCCGATCAGGCTCAGTGCGATCAGGCAGTAGAGCACCAGCGCGGGATGGGCCAGCCCCCACGCGGAGATATTGAAGCCGCGGCGCCGGCTCATCGCTGCGCATCCAGCGCGACCGGAGCACCGGATTCCACCGCCCGCACCGCCTCGCCTTCAACCAGCTTGTGCACGCCCGCAATCACCACGCGCGTACCGGCCGGCGGACCACCGCGCAAAGTGGCACCGCGTTCGTCGTAGGCCAGCACCTCCACGGCCACCGGCCGTACCCGCTCCTCGTTGTCCACCACCCACACCACCGCGCCTTCGCCCGCGCGCGTGACTGCCGCCGCCGGCAGCACGCGTGAATCAGCAGCGTCGGTATGGAAAGTGGCGCTGGCGGTAGCACCCAGCGGCAACCCGGCATCAGGCAGCGCAATCCGCAGTGCGTAAGTGCGGGTTGCGGCGTCCGCCATCGGCGCGACTTCGCGGACACGGCCGCGGTAAGTCTGCAAGGGCGCGCTCCACAGCCGGACTTCGGCCTCCCGCCCCGGCACCAGCTCGCGCATCCGCCCCTCCGGCACATGGACCAGCAGCTCGCGGTTGCCCGGCCGCGCCAGCGTCATCACCGCTTGCCCCTCGGCCAGCACCTGTCCCACCTCTGCTTCCAGCGCGGTGACGACGCCGTCGCTGTCTGCAACCAAGGCGGTGTAGCCGCTCTGGTTCCGCGCCGCGGCCGCCTGCGCCTCCGCCTGGCGCAGCTTCGCTTCGGCCGCTTCGCGCGCGCTGCGGCGCGCGTCCAGGGCAGAGCCGCTGATGAAGTTCTGCGCGCGCAGCCCCACCGCCCGCTCGTATTCCGCCACTGCCAGCGCGGCATCGGCCCGCGCCGCCGCCACCTGGGCCGCCGCTGCGGCAGCCCCCAGCTCCGCGTCGCGCGGATCCAGCCGCGCCAGCACCTGACCGCGCCGTACCTCGCTGCCCACCTCGACCTTACGCTCCACCAGCTTGCCGCCGATGCGGAACGCAAGCGGACTTTCGTAGCGCGCCCGGATTTCCCCCGTGTATAGCTCGGCGGATTCGACCGCGCCGGGCTCCGCAAGCCGCTGCACCAGCACCACACGCGGCGCGGCCGGCGGGGGCGGCGCCTCGGAGCAGGCCACCAGCAGCAGCAACGCGGCGATCGGCGCCAGAACGGAGCGCGGGTTCATCGGGCAACTCCGGCGGGCACGGGGTCGTTGCGCAGCCCGTGGAGGACCAGGTCGATATGCGCATCGACATAGGCGCGCGGTTCGATGGGGGTGGCGCAGCAGGTGGCGAAGGAATGGCGCCACATCGACAGGTGCACCAGCGGCGCGATCAGCAGCGTGCCGACCAGATCGAGATCGACCGCGCGGAACACGCCGGCATCGATGCCGCGCCTGACCGCGGTGCGCAGCAGCCCGAGCCCGCGCTGGATGACCGCTTCGTTGTAGTAGGCCGCCACGTCGGGGAAATTGCCCGCCTCGGACATCATGAGCTTGGGCAGGCCGCCCAGCTCGGTGCTGCCGATACGCTCCCACCACGCATGCAGGAAGGCGCGCAGCAGCGCAACCGGGTCGTCGGCGAAGGTTTCCAGCATCGCTTCGCCCGCGTCGATCGCGGGCACCACGCCTTCACGGATGACTGCCTTGAACAGCGCTTCCTTGCTGTCGAAGTACAGATAGAGCGTGCCCTTGGACACCCCCGCGCGCGCGGCGACCTCCTCCAGACGCGTGGCGGCGTACCCCTTCTCGACAAACAGCGCCAGGGCGGCGGCAAGCAATTCCTGCGGCCGGGCCTCCTTGCGACGCACCCGCGGCCGCTGCGCGCCGCCGCTCCCCACCTGCCCGTCCTTTACCTTCATGCCGACCTATCCATTTCGACTTAATTACTAACCAGTCAGTCATTAAAGAAGGAAGACGGGGCGATTTCAAGCAGTTTTTTTGCTACCGATGCGCCCAGGTCGCGCCCGGGATGCATCCCTCCGGCTCCATCCGGGCAAGAACCGCGGCGCCCTCGCGCCGGTTGCCAGCCGAAGCCACGCCATCGCCGGCTAGCGTGCCGACGATGCGAAGCGCACGCGCATCGATCTCCACGCCGCCGTCCGCGTACCACACCTGCACGCGCCCGGCCTCCGCGTCCAGCGCCATGGCGCGCGGACAGGCCCCCGCCGGCAAGCGCACGCTACCGAGCGGGATCACTCCGCCGCGCAGTCCGTAGGCCTCCAGCCGCGGCGGCTCGGCCAGCAGACGGAACACCTGCTGGCGCTCGCGCCACTCCAGCTCGACCGGCGCCGACGGCCGCTGGCAGGCAGCCAGCATCAACACCGCCAGCGCAAGCACCGCCACCCCGGTCCACCGCCGCGCCTCAGGCGGGGGATGCCGCTCTCCGTTTTCGCGCATGTCCGTGTCCTTGACACTGCCTGATCG
This sequence comes from Azoarcus olearius, assembly GCF_001682385.1. NCBI lineage: Bacteria > Pseudomonadati > Pseudomonadota > Betaproteobacteria > Rhodocyclales > Zoogloeaceae > Azoarcus > Azoarcus olearius. Next base: position 947,088 of record NZ_CP016210.1, on the reverse strand, counting down.
AGAACCAGACACTACCGGACACTTCGAGAATGAAAATGGACACTCGCGCCGCCGCGCCGCAACCCGTACCGGTGGCGCGGGCAGTACGCCGCCGGTCGTGCGGCCGGCCCGTCCGCTTGCCCAAGGAGAACCCGATGCTGATGGTGAGCCTCGACAGCACCCACCCCACCCCGCTGGTGGAACAGATCGTGGGGGCGGTGCGCAGCCAGATCGACGACCGCATCCTGCGGCCCGGAATGCGCCTGCCGCCGATCCGCAAGTTCGCGGAAACCCAGCGGGTAAGCCGGTTCACCGTCGTCGAGGCGTACGACCGCCTGGTCGCGCTCGGCTACCTGCGCTCGCGCCGTGGTTCGGGCTTCTTCGTCGCGCCGCGCCACGAGGGGGGCGACGGCCGCCCCCAGGCGGAAACGGACCGCGCGGTCGATGTCGCATGGCTGATGCGCCAGGTCCTCGACGACCGCCCGGGCCTGATCAAGGCCAGCGCAGGCTGGCTGCCCGACGACTGGCTGGACCAGGACGGCCTGCGCCGCCACCTGCGCACACTGTCGCGCCGGGCGGACGCGCGCCTGACCGGTTACGGCACGCCCCAAGGCTATCTGCCGCTGCGCCAGCAACTGCAGGTGCGGCTGGCGGAATTCGGCATCGGCGCCGCGCCGGGGCAGATCGTGCTCACCGAGGGCGCCACCAGCGCGCTCGACATCGTCGCCCGCCATCTGATCAAGCCCGGCGACACCGTGCTGGTGGACGACCCCGGCTACTACAACTTCTTCGGCAACCTGCGGCTGCAGGGCGCCAAGCTGGTGGGCGTGCCGCGGCTGGCGGACGGCCCCGACGTCGAGGCGCTGGAAGCGCTGCTCGAACATCACCAGCCACGCGTGTTCTTCACCCACTCGGTGCTGCACAACCCCACCGGCTCGGACCTGTCACCGGCGGTCGCTTTCCGCATCCTGCAACTGGCCGAAAAGCACGACTTCCTGATCATCGAGGACGACACCTACGCCGACTTCCATCCGCACAACAGCGCGCGGCTGGCCACGCTGGACCAGCTCGAACGGGTGATTTTCGTCGGCAGCTTCTCGAAAACCCTGTCCGGCAGCCTGCGGGTCGGCTTCCTCGCGGCGCGGCCGGACCTGGTGGCCGAAATGACCGACGTGAAGCTGCTGACCACGCTGTGCTCATCGGAATTCAGCGAGCAGCTGGTGTATCAGATGCTGACCGACGGCCACTACCGCAAGTACCTGGAACGCATGCAGAGCCGACTGGCGCAGGCGACCGAAACCACGCTGCGCTTGCTGGAACGCTGCGGACTCGAAACCTTCGTGGAGCCGCGCGGCGGCGTATTCGTGTGGGCGCGCGTGCCCGAGCTCGACGACAGCGCGGCGCTCGCCTCCCGCGCCGCGCTGCAGAACATCATGCTGGCGCCGGGCAAGGCCTTCCGCCCGCAGATGCAGGCCAGCCCGTGGCTGCGCTTCAACGTCGCGTTCTCGGCAGAGAAAGTGCTCGAACGCTTTCTCGGCGACACGCTCGCGGCACTGTGAGCACGGCGCGCGTCAGCGCGATTCGAGGATCAGGCGGCCGTTGGCGGGCTGGATGGGTCGCGCGTTGCGCGGATACAGGCGGGCGAAGATGCCGAGCTGTTCGTCCGAGATCGTGACCGGCGTCTTCATCACCACCCACAGCACGCCCTCGGTGCAGGGCGGCGTGGTGAGCGAGCCCATGTAGAGGAAGTGGCCGGGACTGGCCGGCAGCAGCGCGCCGAGGTCGATCGACGACGCCGGCATGTAGGCAGTCCCCTTCTCCAGCGGCAGGTTGTTCCACAAGGCCTGCAGCAGGGGGTTGGCTTCGGCGCCGCGCTCCAGCATCACCGACACCATGGCCAGCCGGCCCTCGGCATCGCGATGGTGGAAGTGGACCGTCATGTCGGCCGCGCGCCCGCCCACGCGCTCCTCGGAAGGACGATGCAGCGTGAAATGGGTCAGCTCGTAGCGCCGGCCGCGCACTTCCATGCCCATACCCTCACCCACGTTGACCTGCAGCGTGGTGCCCGTGTCGGCGATGCGGAAGCGCGTGCTGCGGTAGTCGAAGCGGACCGGCTCGAGGTCCACCCCCACACCTTCGCGCAGGTCGATCGGCGACTGGCGTTTGCCGTCGCCGCACACCCGCCAGTCGGGCCGCAGCCGGGCCCAATGCTCGGGGCCGGTCTCGCCGTCGTAGCTCCACCTCTGCTCCAGGGCGGCGGGGCGCGGTGCCGCCTCTACCGGCGCAGGCGCCGCGCGCGGGGCCGGCGCGCGCGCGGCGGACTGCACCGGGGTGGGGACGGCCGGCGCCGCCGGCGCGGCAGCAACAGGCGGAGCACCCGGCGTGCCGGGCAACACCGGGGTGGTCGGGGTGGCCGGGGTGGCCGGCGCCGCGGCCGCGGTGGAAACCGGCGTCGCTGCAGGAGTCGCGGGCCGGGCAGCGGCCGCGGCCTGGGGCGCTTGGAAGTCGGCCGGGCGCAGCCCCTCGCTGCGGGGGGGATCGCGGGTTTCGGCGGCACCTGCGCGGGCCACCACGGCAGGCGCGGGCCCGGCAGCGGGCGTAGCGGCCGGTTCTGTTTTAGGGGGAACGGGCGGAGTCGGCGCGGCGCCCTTGGTCTCGGTGCGTGCGCTCGGCGCCGGCTTCAGCTCGGCAGCCGCGGGCTTGGCGGCGGGCGTCGGCACCGGGCGGGTTTCTGCAGCCGATCGGCCCGCCGCGGCGGCAACCTTCTGCAGATCGCTGACGGTGGGCGGGCGGCACACCTCGCGCCACATCCGCTCGTCCACCGAATTGCGGGTGACCATCACCGGGCTGGTGTCGGTCACCGCCTCTTCGCGGACGACCCGGCCGGCGGTGTCGAGGTATACCCGCTTGATCGTGAAAAAGCTGCGGTTCATGCAGTCGTAGCGATTGAGCGCGCGCACGGTGCCGTAGCCCGCCTTGCGTGCCTCCTCGGGCGCCAGCACCACCCGCCCCCACGAGACCTTGGTGCCGCGATCGGAATCGAAGATGCTGGCGCGGTCGATCTCCACCCGGCGCTCGCGGTCGCTCAGCACCAGTTGCCACTCGTCCGCATGGGCGTGCGGCACCCACCCGGGTGACAGGGGCAAGATCAGCAGCGCGGCGAGGTGACGGAGCTTCATGGTGCGATCCGGGAGGCTTACAGCTCCTGTTTCGGCAAGCACAGGAATATCTTGAGCGTAACCAGGCAGACCTTCTCGCCCGCGCGCACCCGGTCACGGCCGCGCACAGAAGCGCGGCGTGTCGCTTGTCAGTGGATGAGGCATCCAGTATCGTCGCGGGCTTGCCGTTAGGGGTGCCCGCGCAAGGTTGCGGCGGGCTGAGAGAGTCCCTCAACACCTGATCCGGATCGTGCCGGCGTAGGGAAACGCGTTCATGAGTTCATCCAGCACCCATCCCAGTTCCATCCCGAATGTGCTTTCCATCGCCGGAGTCGATCCGAGCGGTGGCGCCGGCATTTTCGCGGACATCAAGACCTTCTCCGCGCTCGGTGCCTATGGCTGCGGTGTCATTGCCGCGCTGACCGCGCAGAACACCCAGGCGGTCACCGGCGTGCATGTGCCGCCGACCGACTTCCTGCGCCTGCAGCTCGACACCCTGTTCGCCGACGTCGCGGTGCACGCCACCAAGATCGGCATGCTCGGCAGCGCCGAGGTCACCGCCACCGTCGTCGACCGCCTCGCCCACTGGCAGGCCGCCAACGTGGTGCTCGATCCGGTCATGGTGGCCAAGAGCGGCGACACCCTGCTGGCGAAGAACGCGATCGCGATGATGCGCGAGGCGCTGTTTCCGCAGGCCTTCATGATCACCCCCAACCTGCCCGAAGCCGGGGTGCTGCTGGAGCAGCGCGCACCGGAATCGGTGAAGGAGATGTACCGCGCCGCCGAGCGCCTGCGCGAGCTGCTGCCGCTGTCGTCCGAGCGCTGGGTGATGCTGAAGGGTGGCCACCTGCCCGGCAGCGAGGTCGTCGATCTGCTGTTCGACGGCGACCGCATGATCGAACTGCCGGCGCCGCGCATCGACACCAGGAACACCCACGGCACCGGCTGCACGCTGTCGTCGGCGATCGCCGCACTGCTGCCGCAGACCGCCGGGGGCTTCCGCGGCGTCGAGGCGGCGGTGCGCCAGGCACGCCAGTGGCTGCTCGGCGCCATCGCCCATAGCGGCGACCTCGGCGTCGGCAGCGGCCACGGCCCGGTGCATCACTTCCACGCGCTGTGGCGACGCTGAGGCGGTCGCGCCGTCCGTCCACATCCGCACATTCCACAAGAAGCAGTCCTCAGCCTGCCTGCTCCATACCCGTACCCCAGGAGACCCCTATGAACGCCAAGGAACACTTCATCGCCACCGAGGCCAAGGTCGACGAAGCCGCCATCGCCCCGCTGCCCAATTCGCGCAAGATCTACGTCGAAGGCTCGCGCCCCGACATCCGCGTGCCGATGCGCGAGATCCGTCAGAGCGACACCCCGGCCTCCTTCGGTGCCGAACCCAATCCGCCCATCTTCGTGTATGACTGTTCCGGCCCCTACACCGACCCGGCCGCGAAGATCGACATCCGCTCCGGCCTGCCGGCGCTGCGCGCGGGCTGGATCGCGGAGCGTGGCGACACCGAGCAGCTCGCCGACCTCAGCTCCGAGTACGGCCGCCAGCGTGCCGCTGACCCCAGGCTGGACGAACTCCGCTTTCCGGGCCTGCACCGCAAGCCGCTGCGCGCCAGGGCCGGCGCCAATGTCACGCAGATGCACTACGCGCGGCGCGGCATCGTCACGCCGGAAATGGAATACATCGCGATCCGCGAGAACCTGCGCCGCAAGGACTACCTGGAATCCCTGCTCGCCGCCGGCCCCACCGGACAGAAGATGGCTGCGCTGCTGACCCGTCAGCATCCGGGCCAGAACTTCGGCGCCGCGATTCCCAACGAAATCACCCCCGAGTTCGTACGCGACGAGGTCGCCCGCGGCCGCGCCATCATCCCCGCCAACATCAACCACCCGGAAACCGAGCCGATGATCATCGGCCGCAACTTCCTGGTGAAGATCAACGCCAACATCGGCAACTCGGCGCTCGGCTCCTCCATCGCCGAGGAAGTCGACAAGATGACCTGGTCCATCCGCTGGGGCGGCGACACCGTGATGGACCTCTCGACCGGCAAGAACATCCACGAAACGCGCGAGTGGATCATCCGCAACAGCCCCGTGCCGATCGGCACGGTGCCGATCTACCAGGCGCTGGAAAAGGTCGACGGCAAGGCCGAGGACCTCACGTGGGAGATCTTCCGCGACACCCTGATCGAGCAGGCCGAACAGGGCGTGGACTACTTCACCATCCACGCGGGCGTGCTGCTGCGCTACATCCCGCTCACCGCCAACCGCATGACCGGCATCGTCAGCCGCGGCGGCTCCATCATGGCGAAGTGGTGTCTGGCGCATCACAAGGAAAGCTTCCTCTACACCCACTTCGAGGACATCTGCGAAATCATGAAGGCCTACGACGTGGCCTTCTCGCTCGGTGACGGCCTGCGCCCCGGCTCCATCTACGACGCCAACGACGAAGCCCAGCTCGGCGAACTCAAGACCCTGGGCGAACTCACCGACATCGCCTGGAAGCACGACGTGCAGGTGATGATCGAAGGCCCGGGCCATGTGCCGCTGCACATGATCAAGGAGAACATGGATCTCCAGCTCGAGCAGTGCAAGGAAGCGCCCTTCTACACCCTGGGACCGCTCACCACCGACATCGCGCCGGGCTACGACCACATCACCAGCGGCATCGGCGCCGCCACCATCGGCTGGTATGGCACCGCGATGCTGTGCTACGTGACGCCCAAGGAGCATCTGGGCCTGCCCAACAAGCAGGACGTCAAGGAAGGCATCATCACCTACAAGCTCGCCGCCCACGCGGCTGACCTCGCCAAGGGCCACCCGGGTGCGCAGATCCGCGACAACGCGCTATCGAAGGCACGCTTCGAGTTCCGCTGGGAAGACCAGTTCAACCTCGGCCTCGATCCGGACAAGGCCAAGGAATTCCACGATGAGACCCTGCCCAAGGAATCGGCCAAGGTCGCGCACTTCTGCTCGATGTGCGGGCCGCACTTCTGCTCGATGAAGATCACACAGGACGTGCGCGACTTCGCCGCCCAGCAAGGGGTGGACGAAGCCGAGGCCCTGCAGAAGGGCATGGAGGTGAAGGCGGTGGAGTTCGTCAAGAGCGGCGCCGAGGTCTATCGCAACGTGTAAGCAGCCCCGTCCGGGTTGTTCTGCAAACGGGCCGCGTACGCGGCCCGTTGCTTTTACGGCGCCGCTTTTTGGGCGCCGAAATGCAACGGCAGCGGCGCGATCGGGCTAAACTGCCGGGCTGACATTCTTTCGCGCCCGTCGTCCCCTCCCCGCGGGCGCCCCCGTTTTTCATTCCAAGCGCATGAAGTCACCCGACAGCTACACCGAAGCCGATGTCATCGCCTGGCTGGGCCAGCACGAGGTGGACAAGGGACGTGCCTACCTCGCCGCGGTCACCCAGCTGGAACGCAAGGGCGACATCCTCCACGCGCGCGTGCGTGGCAGCCGGACCACCCCGTACCAGGTCAGCGCGCAGGTGCGCAGCGACCCCTGGCGCGGCACCTTCCTGCTGTCGCACTGCAGCTGTCCGCTCGGCGACAGCTGCAAGCACGTCGCCGCCACGCTGTTGTCGTGGCTGGCCCGGCGCGACGGGCCCGAACGCCCGCGCGACCAGGTCCTCGCGTGGATCGACGCCTTCCGCAGCGCGGCCGGCCAGGCCCCTACCGCGGCGGGCGAGCCGCGCCGGGCGGCACCCTCGGTGCATGCGCTGCGCTACCTGATCCACGACCAGGCCGACGTGCAGGACTATGTCGTGAGCTGTCACAAGGTGCGGCTCGACCGCCAGGGGCAGATCCGCAGCGCCGAGGGCTGGAGCAACTTCGAACGCGCCTTCGAGGCGCCGCCGGCCTTCGTGGACGAGGTCGACCTCGACATCCTCGGCCTGCTGTGGTCGCAGCGCCCGCGCACCCGCTACCTGCCCTACGCGCTGCCGCTCGCCGGCCGCAACGCCGCGGCGCTGATGGAAAGGCTGGTGGCGAGCGGGCGCGCGCACCTGGATACGCTCGAATCGCCGCCGCTGCAGGTGGGCGAGCCGCGACCCGGGGTGCCGGAATGGCGCACCACGCGCGAAGGACTGCGCGCCCCCGGCCTGCGCCTGACGCCCCCGGCGGACCGTGTGCTGCCGCTGTCGCCGCCGTGGTACGTGGAACGCGCGACGGGCGTCGCCGGCCCGGTGACACTGGAACTGCCGGCCGAGCAGGTGGTTCGCCTGCTGGCGCTGCCGCCGCTGACGCCCACCGAGGCGGAGCTGGTCGCCGACACCCTGCATGACGTCGCCCCACAGTTGCCCGCCCCGCTCGCCACCGGCGAGCCGCCGCTGCGCCTCGACGGCGCGCCGCTGCCGGTGCTGCGCATCGCGACGCTGCCGGTGATCGGCGTCGATTACCGCGACTACCCCGGCTACAGCGTCAACCGCTTCGACTACGCCACGCTCGCGTTCCGCTACGGCCCGCTGACGGTCGAGGCCGCGGACACCGCACTGTTCCACGTGCTCGACGACGGCCGCAGCGCACGCCTGACGCGTGATCGCGCCGCCGAGGCCGCCGCCGCGCGGCGCCTGACCCAGAGCGGCTTCGGCAAGGTGCCGGCGCACGCGGTGCACACCGGCCACGGCGCCACCCCGCCGCACATGCTGGGCCTGGCGAGCGAGGCCGACTGGGTGCATTTCACCGCCGAGGACATCCCCGCGCTGCGGCGCGAAGGCTGGGTGGTGGACATGCCGGAGGACTTCCGCCACCACGCGCTCGACATCGACGAACTGCTGCTCGACGTAGATGAACAGGGCGGCTGGCTCGATATCTCGCCGGGCATCGAGGTGGAAGGCCGGCGCGTGTCGCTGGCGCCACTGCTGGCCGAACTGTTCGCGCAGGACCCGCGCTGGCTGTCGGGCGGCCTGGAGCGCATCGCCGACAGCGAGCCGATCATCCTGCACCACGACATTCTCGGCCGCCTGCGCCTGCCCGCCGGCCGCCTGAAGTCGCTGGTGCGGGCGCTGGTCGACCTGTTCGACAACGCCACCGGCGAGCACATGCGGGTCTCGCCGCTGGACGCCGGCCGCCTTGCCGCGCTGCAGCTGCCGGGCCGCGGCGCGGACACGCTCGCGGCCTACGCGCGCCGCCTGCGCGACGCCACCGGCATCGAAGCCGTGCCCCAGCCGAAGGGCTTCAAGGCCGAACTGCGGCCCTACCAGCTCGAAGGCCTGGCGTGGCTGCAGCACCTGGTGCGCAACAACCTCGCCGGCATCCTGGCCGACGACATGGGGCTGGGCAAGACCGCGCAGACGCTCGCCCACCTGCTGGCTCTGAAGCACGCCGGCAAGCTCGACCGCCCTGCGCTGGTCGTGCTGCCGACCTCGCTGGTGTTCAACTGGCAGGCCGAAGCCGAACGCTTCGCGCCCGAACTGCGCGTGCTGAAGCTGCACGGCGCCGATCGCCACGGCCTGTTCGAGCAGCTCGAGCCCGGCAAGCGCAAACCGCGCGTGGATGTCGCAATCACCACCTACCCCTTGCTGTGGCGCGACGAAGAAGAACTGCAGGCGCGCGAGTGGAGCATCCTGATCCTCGACGAAGCGCAGACGGTGAAGAACGTCGCCAGCAAGGGCGCGCAGGTGATCCGCCAGCTGAAAGCGCGCCACCGCCTCGGCCTCACCGGCACGCCGCTGGAAAACCACCTCGGCGAACTGTGGGCGCAGTTCGACTTCCTGCTGCCCGGTTTCCTCGGTGACGCCAAGCACTTCACCAAGACCTGGCGCACACCGATCGAAAAGCACGGCGACACGGTGCGCCGCGACCTGCTCGCCGCGCGCCTGCGGCCCTTCATCCTGCGCCGGCGCAAGGAGGACGTGGCCACCGAACTGCCGCCCAAGACCATCATCGTGCGCAGCGTGGCGCTCGAAGGCGGCCAGCGCGACCTCTACGAAACCGTGCGCGCGGCGATGGACAGCAAGATCCGCGACGAAATCGCCGCCAAGGGCTACGCCCGCAGCCAGATCGTCATCCTCGATGCGCTGCTCAAGCTGCGCCAGGTGTGCTGCGATCCCCGCCTGCTGAAGACCACCGCGGCTGCCGCCAAGGTCAAGGAACGCGCCAAGCTCGACCTGCTGATGAGCATGCTGCCGGAGCTGATCGACGAGGGCCGGCGCATCCTGGTGTTCTCGCAATTCACCCAGATGCTGGCGCTGATCGCCGCCGAACTCGACAAGGCCAAGATCGGCTGGGTGGCGCTGACCGGCGACACCCGCGACCGCCGCATTCCGGTGGAGGACTTCCAGAAGGGCCGCGCGCCGGTATTCCTGATCAGCCTCAAGGCCGGCGGCGTCGGCCTCAACCTGACCACCGCCGACACCGTGATCCACTACGACCCGTGGTGGAACCCGGCCGCCGAAAATCAGGCCACCGACCGCGCCCACCGCATCGGCCAGGACAAGCCGGTGTTCGTGTTCAAGTTGATCTGCGCCGGCAGCATCGAGGAACGCATCCTGTCACTGCAGGACAAGAAAGCCGCGCTGGCGGCCAGCGTGCTGTCGGAAGACGCGAACGCGCTGGCGAAGTTCGGCGAGGCCGACATTGCCGCGCTGCTGGCGCCGCTGCCGCCCGGGTAAACGCAAACGGCCCGGCTGGGCCGGGCCGTGTCGTCGCTGCAGCCGCTGGAACAGTCAGCGCGCCGCAGCGGGTTCGGCGACGAAGATTTCCACCCGCCGGTTCTGCGCCCGCCCCGCCACAGTGCCGTTGTCGGCGATCGGCTCGCGCGCGCCGCGGCCGTCGATGGCGATACGGCTGCCCGCCACGCCGCGCGCGACCAGATAGTCGCGGGTAGCAGCAGCGCGATTCACCGACAGCGGGTTGTTCACCGCATCGCTGCCGGTGCTGTCGGTGTGGCCGATGATGCTGACGGTGGTGACCGTATGCTGGTTGAGCGTGTTGGCGAAGCGGTCGAGCACCGGGCGCATCTCGGGCTTGATGTCGTAGCGCCCGGTATCGAAGGACACGTCGCTCGGGATGTCGAGCTTGAGCCGGTTGTCCGCCGTCTGCGACACGCTGACGCCGGTGCCGGCGGTGGCACGCTCCATTTCGGCCTTCTGCGCCTGCATGCGCTGCGACCACAGGTAGCCGCCGCCGGCGCCGATCGCGGCCCCGGCCGCCGCGCCGATCGCGGTGGCCTCACCGCGGTTGCCCTTGCCCGAGGTGGCGGCGCCGAGCACCGCGCCCGCGGCCGCGCCGATCGCGGCGCCGGTGCCGGTATGCCGCTGCGTATCGCTCATGCCGGCGCAGCCGCCCAGGCCGGCGGCAACGAGGGACAAGCAGCTGAGGGAGATGACGATGCGTTTCATGCGAGCCTCCGTTCTTGTTCGGTGGTGATATTTCGACTCTCGGTCGGCCCGTTGATTCTGGCGCCGTGGCGCCTTGCGGTTCGCGCGCGAATGCAACAAAGGATGTAGGTCGCAGCGTGTCAGCCGCGCACCGCGTTGAACACCGTGTAGCCCGCCCAGGTCATCACCACCGAGCCGGCCACATGCGCCAGCAGGTGCAGCGCAAACCCGCCCCAGGCGCCGCGCTGCAGGAAATGGAAAGACTCCGCCGAATAGGTCGAGAAGGTCGTCAGCCCGCCGAGCAGGCCGGTGGTCAGCATCAGCTTCAGCGCCGGCGACAGCGTGGGCCAGGCCTGGATCGCGGCCAGCGCCAGCCCCATCAGGAAACCGCCCAGAAGATTTGCCGCCAGCGTGCCGAGCGGCATTGCCGCGAACAGCGGATTGAGCCAGACCCCCAGCCCCCAGCGCAGCCACGCCCCACACGCGGCCCCGCCGCCGACCGCAAGAAAAGCCGATGCCTGCATGACGTCTCCGGAATGAAAAATGCGCGCGCGCAGTGTAGCCGAGCGCTGTAACCGGGCGACACAAAACGCCGGCCGGACGGGCCGCTCTGCCCATCGGCTACAATTGCGCGCATTCGCAATCCGCATGCAACGCGGCGCCCCGCGCCGCCGGGACTATCCGACCGATGAATCCGAACGACAACAAGGACGGCGCGCCCGCCGCTCCCAGCAACTTCATCCGCAACCAGATCGACGAAGACAACCGCAGCGGCAAGTGGAGCGGCCGCGTCGAGACGCGCTTCCCGCCCGAACCCAACGGCTACCTGCACTACGGCCACGCCAAGTCGATCTGCCTGAACTTCGGCCTGGCGGAAAGCTATGGCGGCGCCTGCCACCTGCGCTTCGACGACACCAACCCGGAGAAGGAAGAGCAGGAATACGTCGATTCCATCATCGAGGCGGTGCAGTGGCTCGGCTTCGACTGGCGTGAGCACCTCTACTTCGCCTCCGACTACTTCGACATCATGTACGCCTGCGCCGAATCGCTGATCAAGGCCGGCAAAGCCTATGTCGATTCGCTGTCGGCCGAGGAAATGCGCGCGCTGCGCGGCACGCTGACCGAGCCGGGCAAGGACAGCCCGTTCCGCACCCGCAGCGTCGACGAGAACCTCGACCTGTTCCGCCGCATGCGCGCCGGCGAGTTCGCCGAAGGCACGCACGTCCTGCGCGCCAGGATCGACATGGCGAGCCCCAACATCAACCTGCGCGATCCGGCGATCTACCGCATCCGCCGTGCCACCCACCACCGCACCGGCGACAACTGGTGCATCTACCCGATGTACACCTTCGCGCACCCGATCGAGGACGCGATCGAGAACATCACCCATTCGATCTGCACGCTCGAATTCGAGGACCAGCGCCCGTTCTACGACTGGCTGCTCGACGCGCTCGCTTCCGCCGGCCACTTCCCGCGCCCGCTGCCGCAGCAGATCGAGTTCGCCCGCCTCAACCTCACCTACGTGGTGCTCTCCAAGCGCAAGCTGATCCAGCTGGTGGACGAAGGCCATGTGGACGGCTGGGACGACCCGCGCCTGCCCACGCTGGTCGGCGCGCGCCGCCGCGGCTTCACCGCCGAAGGCTTCCGGCTGTTCGCCGAACGCATCGGCGTGACCAAGTCGGACTCCTGGATCGACATGAGCACGCTGGAAGAATGCATGCGCGAGCACCTCAACGAGGCCGCTGAACGCCGCGTCGCGGTGCTCGACCCGTTGAAGCTCGTCATCACCAACTACGCCGCAGGCGCCAGCGAGCAGTGCCACGCGCCCAACCATCCGCTCAAGCCCGAACTCGGCAAGCGCGACATGCCCTTCGGCCGCGAGCTGTGGATCGAGCGCGAGGACTTCATGGAAGAGCCGGTGAAGGGCTTCCACCGCCTCTACCCCGGCAACACCGTGCGCCTGCGCTACGGCTACGTGGTGAAGTGCACCGGCTGCGAGAAGGACGCCGACGGCAACGTGACCGCCGTGCTCGCCGAATACATGGCGGACTCCAAGTCCGGCACGCCCGGCGCCGACAACTACAAGGTCAAGGGCAACCTGCACTGGGTGTCGGCCGCCCACGGCTACGCCGCCGAGATCCGCCTCTACGACCGCCTGTTCGCCCATCCGCACCCCGGCCAGCGCCGCGAGGGCGATCCCGAAGGCTACGAGCGCAGCTTCCTCGAAGACATCAACCCGGACTCCAAGCGCGTCATCCGCGCCTGGCTGGAACCCGCGCTGCGCGCCGCCAAGCCGGAAGAACGCTTCCAGTTCGAACGCCACGGCTACTTCGTCGCCGACCGCCGCGACTCGGTGGACGGCGCGCCGGTGTTCAACCGCACGGTGACGCTGAAGGATTCGTGGGCCAAGGGCGGAAAGTGAAGCGTTTAAGCGCTCATCGCAGCGAGCACCGCGGCCATTCCCCCTCCCCTTCAAGGGGAGGTTTGGGGCGGGGATGAGGTGCTCGCCCCATACAAACGCCACCCCCACTCCGGCCTCGCCGGTGCGCAGCCGCCACACCGTCCTAGCCGCAACCCCAACGCCTCCCCCTTGAAGGGGAAGGCGCAACCCACCACCCGCCTGCCGACAGATCATGGCCCTCTCCCGCCGCCTGATTCCCGTTGTCATCGTCATCGCGCTGCTCGGCGCCGCCGGCTGGTGGTTCACCCGCCCCAAGCCGATCGTGGTCGTCGTCCATGAAGTGGCCCGCGGCCGCGTCGAGGCGAGCGTAGCCAACACCCGCGCCGGCGAGGTCGAGGCCTGCCAGCGCACCAAGCTCGCCACCATCACCGGCGGCCGCATCGACTACCTCGGCGTCAAGGAAGGCGACCGGGTGCAGGCCGGGCAGGTGCTGATGCGGCTGTGGCAGGGCGACCTGCGCTCGCGCGCCGCCGTGGCCGAAGCCCAGCTCGCCACCGCCCGCCAGCGCAGCACCGAGGCCTGCACGGTGGCGGCCAACGCGCGCAGCGAGGCGGAACGCCAGGCGGCACTGGTCAAGCGTGGCTTCGTTTCCGCCAGCGTCGAGGAAAAGGCGCGCACCGAGGCCGCCGCCCGCGCCGCCGGCTGCGCCAGCGCGCAGGCGGACGTGAAGACCGCGGAACGCCAGCTCGAAGCCGCCGGCATCGACCTCAACCGCGTTGTCATCGTCGCGCCCTTCGCCGGCACCGTCGCCAAGATCACCGGCGAACTCGGCGAGATCTCCACCCCCTCGCCCCCCGGCGTGCCGACACCGCCCGCGATCGACCTGATCGACGACTCCTGCCTGTACGTGAAGGCGCCGATGGACGAGGTCGACGCCCCCAAGATCCACCCCGGCCAACCCGCCCGCATCAGCTTCGAGGCGCTGCCGGGCAAGACCTTCGCCGGCCGCGTGAAGCGGGTGGCGCCCTACATCACCGCAGTGGAAAAACAGGCGCGCACGGTGGAGGTGGATATCGACTTCGCCAACCCGGAAGAAGCACGCGGCCTGCTGGTGGGCTACAGCGTGGATGTCGAGATCGTGCTCGAAACGCGCGACGACGTGCTGCGCGTGCCGTCCGCCGCCATCCGCGAAGGCAACCGCGTGCTGGTGCTCGGCGCGGACGGCCTGATCGCCGAGCGCAGCATCCGCCCCGGCCTCGCCAACTGGGAACAGACCGAGGTGCTGGAGGGCCTCGCCGCGGGTGACCGCGTGGTCACCTCGCTCGAACGTGCCGGCGTCGTACCCGGCGCGCGCGCCACCGCCGAAGCCGGCGCGAACTGAGGCGCAGCCGCCGATGGCCCAGATCGAACTGAGCGGCATCGAGCGCGTCTTCACGCTGGGTGACAGCCAGGTCCATGCGCTGCGCGACGTCTCGCTCAAGATCGAGGCCGGCGAGTACGTGGCGGTGATGGGGCCTTCGGGTTCCGGCAAATCAACCCTGCTCAACCTGCTCGGGCTGCTCGACCGCCCCGACGCCGGCCACTACCGGCTGGAAGGTCGCGACGTCACCACGCTGTCGGCCGACGAGCAGGCCCAGGTCCGGCGCAACCGGATCGGCTTCGTGTTCCAGAGCTTCCACCTGGTGCCGCGCCTGACCGCCGCCGAGAACATCGCGCTGCCGCTGATGCTTGCCGGGCTGGCGCCGGCCGAACGCCAGGCGCGGGTGGGCCGCGCGCTGAAGGATTTCGGCCTGGAGACGCGCGCCGACCACCGCCCCGACGAACTGTCCGGCGGCCAGCGCCAGCGCGTCGCGATCGCGCGCGCCACCATCATGCAACCGGCGATGCTGCTCGCCGACGAGCCCACCGGCAACCTCGACCGCCACACCGGACAGGAAGTCACCGAACTGCTGGAAGCGCTCAACGCCGCCGGCACCACGCTGATCGTCGTCACCCACGACCCGGCGATGGGCAACCGCGCCCGCCGCCGCCTGATGATGGAGGACGGCATGCTGCGCCAGGACCTGCGCGACGGCACGCCGGCGCCCACGGGCACGCCATGAGCCCGCGCGACACGCTGCGCTTTGCCGCCGGCGCCGCGTTCGGCTATCCGCTGCGCACCGCGCTGATGGTGCTGGCGATGGCGATCGGCGTGGCGGCGGTGGTGGTGCTCACCGCACTCGGCGACGGCGCGCGCCGCTACGTCGTCGGCGAGTTCGCCTCGCTCGGCGCCAACCTCATCATCGTGCTGCCGGGGCGCAATGAAACCGGCGGCGTCAACGCCGGCAGCTTCGTCACCAGCACGCCGCGCGACCTCACCGTGGCCGACGCCAGCGCGCTGCTGCGCGCCCCGCTCGCGGCACGGATGGCGCCGCTGTCGGTCGGCAATTCCGAGATCGCGGTCGGCGGCAAGCTGCGCGAGGTGATGGTGCTGGGCACCAGCGCCGACTACCTCGACATCCGCCACTACAGCCTGTCGCAAGGCCGCTTCCTGCCGCGCGAAGACCTCAACCGCGCGGGCGCGGTGGCGGTGATCGGCGACAAGCTGCGCGAGGAGCTGTTCGGCAACGAACCCGCGGTGGGCCGCATGGTGCGGGTGGGCGACACCCGGCTGCGCATCATCGGCGTAATGGCACGCGGCGCGCAGGGGCTGGGGCTGAACACCGACGAGCTGGTGATGGTGCCGGTGGCCACCGCCCTGGCAATGTTCAATACCAACACGCTGTTCCGCATCATGGTGGAAGCGCGCAGCCGCGAGGCCCTGGGGCCGGCGCAAAAGCAGATGGAAGACATCCTGCGCGCGCGCCACGACGGCGAACTCGACGTCACGCTGATCACGCAGGACGCGGTGCTCGGCACCTTCGACCGCATCCTCGGCGCGCTGACCATGGCCGTGGCCGGCATCGCCGCAATCAGCCTCGCGGTGGCCGGCATCCTGGTGATGAACGTGATGCTCGTGGCCGTCACCCAGCGCACCGGGGAAATCGGCCTGCTGAAGGCGCTGGGCGCGAGCGCGCGCACGATCCGCCTGGCCTTCCTCACCGAGGCCGCGCTGCTGTCGCTGGCCGGCGCGCTGGTGGGCTACGGGCTCGGCCAGCTCGGCGCCTGGGCCATCCGCCTGACCTGGCCGGTGCTGCCGGCCTGGCCGCCGGACTGGGCGGTGGTGGCCGGACTGGGCACCGCGCTCGGCACCGGCCTGCTGTTCGGCGTGCTGCCGGCACGCCGCGCCGCCCGGCTCGATCCGGTGCAGGCGCTGGCCAAGCGCTAGGCGACGATCATGCTGTGGCGCGACTTCCTGCAACTGGCCCTGCGCTCGCTCACCGCGCACCGCCTGCGCAGCGTCCTGACCCTGCTCGGCATCGGCGTCGGCATCGCCGCGGTGATCCTGCTGACTTCGATCGGCGAAGGGCTGCACCGCTTCGTGCTGCAGGAATTCACCCAGTTCGGCACCAACATCATCAAGGTCACGCCCGGCAAGACCGGCGCCCGCGGCGGCCCGCCCGGCCTGCCCTCCACCACGCGCGAGCTCACGCTCGACGACGCCGCGGCGCTGGCGCGCGCCCCCTACGTCACCGGCATCACGCCCACGGTGTCGGGCAATTCCGAAGTGCGCGCCAACGGCCGCGTGCGGCGCACCTTCATCATGGGCGCCGGGGCGCAGATGCAGCAGGTGTTCTCGATGCGGGTCAAGAGCGGGCGCTTCCTGCCGCCGGACGATGCCGCGCACGCCCGCGCCTTCGTCGTGCTGGGCGCGACGCTCAAGCGCGAACTCTTCGGCAACGCCAACGCGCTTGGCGAGCGGCTGCAGATCGGCGGCGAACGCTACCGGGTGATCGGCGTGATGGAGAGCAAGGGCCAGTTCCTCGGCATCGACCTGGACGACGCGGCCTACATCCCCGCGGCGCGCGCGCTGGCGCTGTACAACCGCGACGGCCTGATGGAAATCAACGTCACCTACAACGAAGGCGTGTCGGCCGCGCGCGCCGCGGCCGAGGTGCGCAAGGTGATGCGCGCCCGCCACGGGCGCGAGGACTTCACCCTGACCACGCAGGAAGACATGCTGGCGACGCTGTCGAACATCCTCGGCATCCTCACCGCGGCGGTCGGCGCGCTCGGCGGCATCTCGCTGCTGGTGGGCGGCGTCGGCATCGTCACGATCATGACCATCGCGGTGGCCGAGCGCACCGCGGAGATCGGCCTGCTGGTGGCGCTCGGCGCCCGTCGCACCACCATCCTCGGCCTCTTCCTCGGCGAAGCGGTGGCGCTGGCGGCGATCGGCGGTGCGGTGGGGCTCGCCGTCGGCGCCGGCCTTGCGCAACTGGTCGGCCTGGCCGTGCCGGCGCTGCCGGTGTCCACCCCGTGGCGTTTCGTTGCGATCGCGGAAGCGCTCGCGGTGCTGATCGGCCTCACCGCCGGCGTGCTGCCGGCACGCCGTGCGGCCCGTCTGGACCCGGTGGAGGCGCTGCGCGCGCAATGAAACCGTTCGTGCACCATCCGTCCCTCGCCCCATCGCTGCTGCGCGGCCCCGCACGCAGGCTCGCCGCCGTATTGCTGCTCGCTCCCGCCGTGGCCCTGGCCGCGCCGGCACCGTGGCATCTGTGGCGCAGCACCCTCGACGGTCGCACCCACTGCGCGCAGGCCTCGCCCGGGCCCGGCTGGACGCACGAACGCGGCCCTTATCTCGACCTGCGCTGCAGCCGGCCGGCGCCCCCGCCGCCCGCCGCCACGCCCCAGCCCGCGCCGCAGGAACCGGCCCGGCCCCGCGCAGGCGCACGCCCGCACTAGCCGGTGCGCGACGTTCGCCCAGGCGCGAACCCGGGCACCCCGCGGAGCTTGCGCCAGGTCAACCAGCAGGCAGATTTATCGGCACATACCATTGCGCACACCTAGGCTGAATCAGGGAGGAGCGCACCGCATGCCGCGCCGGAAAACCTCGGACCGCGGCGCAGCGCGCCATACATCAAGGAGACCGCCATGACATTCATCGACTCCCCGATCGCCCGCTGCGAAGCCGTGCGGGAAATGGTGCTGCTGGACGAAACCCAGGCCGAGTGCGCGCGCGAACACGAGTGCCCGCCGGGCCGCATCTGCCCGCTGGACGGATGCTTCACCCCGGTCAGCGGCATTGCCGAAGAGCATCTGGCCGCAGTGGCCAAGGCGCATCCTCACTGCGCCGGCGGCGCCACGCAGGGCGGGTCCGCCTAGCGCGCATACGGCGCGCACACGCGGCGGCGGGTTTGGCCCTATGATCGCGCCACCCCGCCGTCATCGCGTTGCCTGCCGTGTCCGTCAGCCTCGTCATCCCGCCCCATCCCGCACTTGCCCCTTGGGTGCACCACATCCTGGTGATGGGGCTGGACGCCTGCACGTCGCAACTGCCTTCCGCACTGAGTCCCTGCCTGACCGTGTTCGCGCGCGGCGCCAGTCGGCTTGAACACGCCGATGGCAGCCTGCAGCCGGTACCGCGCGCCAGCCTGACCGGCCCCTATCTGCACGCGAGGCGATCCCGGGTGGCACCGGGCACGGTGTTCCTGGCGCTGATGTTCCGCCCCGGCTGCATGGATGAAGCCCTGGGGCCGGCGGTGGCCGAGGTGCGCGAGCGCATCGTGCCGCTGGAAGACATCGCGCCAGCGGGCGCGGTCGCCGAACTGCTGGAGCGGATCGACGCCAGTGCCGATCCACATGCGTGGGCCACAGCCACACAGGCGGTGCTGCTGCGCATGCTGCGCCCCACCCGCGACCCCGCGCGCTGTGCGGCGCTGCTCAGCGAGCGGGCCAACCTGTTTCAGCCCGCCCGCCTGATCGCCGACCGGCTGGGCATCGGCGAACGCCAGCTCGAACGCCGCATCGCCCGCGCCTACGGCGCCAACCTGCGCGAACTGCGCCGCATCGCCCGTTTCGGCTTCACCCTCGCTGCCATGACCGCGCGCCCGCCTGCGCGCGGCGAACTCACCCGCATCGCACTCGATTTCGGCTACTACGACCAGGCCCACATGGACCGCGACTTCCGCGCCCTTGCCGGCCTCGCCCCGGGCGCGCTGCTGCGGGCAATCGCTGGCGACGACCCCGGCTACTGGCTGTACCGGTTCCGCCATCGCCAGTTCCGCGACCTCTTCCTGCCGGACGATGTCGACTCGGTACAAGCTCGCCTGTTCGCCCCTGCCTAGACTGCGCCCCGTTCCATCTCCGGGAGAGAACGGTGCAAACCCCCACCCTGCATGGCGACGGCTTCCTGCTGACGCGGCTCGACACGCTGTGCGACATGGTCCGCAGCAACAGCATGTGGTACCTCACCTTCGGCCTCGCCTGCTGCGCGGTCGAGATGATGCAGGCCGCGGCCTCGCGCTATGACATGGACCGCTTCGGCATGATCCCGCGCGCCAGCCCGCGTCAGGCCGACCTGATCATCGTCGCCGGCACGCTCACCAACAAGATGGCGCCGGCGATCCGCAAGATCTACGAGCAGATGGCCGAACCGCGCTACGTGATCTCGATGGGTTCGTGCGCCAACGGCGGCGGCTACTACCACTATTCGTACTCGGTGGTGCGCGGCTGCGACCGCATCCTGCCGGTGGACATCTACATCCCCGGCTGTCCGCCCACCGCGGAAGCGCTGCTGTACGGGCTGATCCAGCTGCAGAACAAACTGAAGCGGCCGCCCGCGGTGATCGCCCGGTAAACGCAGGACGGGGCCCGCAGGCCCCGTCGTCGATGCAGCCGCTTCACGCCGGCACGCCGGCGCGGCGTCAGAACACCTCGTCGTCGCGCAGATAGCGCCACTCGCCCAGCGGCAGGTCGCCGAGCTTGACGCGGCCGATGCGCACCCGCTTCAGGCCCACCACGCGGAGGCCGACCAGTTCGCACATGCGGCGGATCTGGCGCTTGCGGCCCTCTTTCAACACGAAGCGCAGCTGGTCTTCGTTGATCCACTCCACCTTGGCCGGGCGCAGCGGCTTGTCGTCGAGCGACAGGCCGTGGTTGAGCAGCGCAAGGCCGTCGTCGATCAGCTCGCCCTCGACCCGCACCAGGTATTCCTTCTCGACCTTGGAGTCGTCGCCGATCAGCTGACGGGCGATGCGGCCGTCCTGGGTCAGCACCAGCAGACCGGTGGAGTCGATGTCCAGCCGCCCCGCCGGCGCCAGCCCCTTCAGCTGCGAGGGATGGAAGCGCTGCGCGACGTCGCGGTCGAACTGGTTGTCGCCGCCGATCAGCGTCACCGCCGGCTCGTAGCCCGGCTCCGGCTGGCCCGAAACGTAGCCCACCGGCTTGTGCAGCAGGATGGTGACGCGCTGCGCCTGCGCCTTCTTGGCCTCGGGCGCAAGCACGACACGGGCGTCAGGGTCGATGCGGGTGCCGAGTTCGGAGACACGGCGGCCGTCGACGAAGACCCAGCCGCGCTCGATCAGCTCGTCGGCCTCGCGCCGCGAGCAGATGCCGCGGTCGGCCATCACCTTGGACAAGCGCACGCCGCTGGGCGCCTCGCCGTCGCCGGACTGCACGGCTGGCGCGCGCGGCGCAGCCGGGGCACGTGCCGGCGCCTCCTCACGGCGGCGCGGCGCGCGTTCAGCACTGGCCGGGCGGGGCGCCGCGGCCGTCGGCCGCGGGCCGGCGGGACGGGGAGATGTGCGGGCCGCGTCGCCGGCAGCGCGGCGGGGCGCGCGCTCGTCACCTCCGGCGCGGCGGCGTTCGTCGTACGCCGCGCGCGGCGCGGAGGCCCGCTCGCCACCCTCACCGCCGTGACGCCGGCCGGATGCTTCGCCGCGCTCGCGGCCCTGTTCGCGCGCGGGACGCGCACCGGCACGGGCCGGGCCGTCGTCGCGACGGCCGTAGCCGGGCCGCGCCTGACGCTCGTCAGCCGCCTCGCGCCGACGCGGCCGCTCTTCGCTGGCGCCGGCGTCCCGCCGCGGGTGCCGTTCCGTCCCGCCATCACCCGGGTCGCGGCGCGACCGCCGCGGCGCCTCGCCCTCTTGCGCCGGGCGCGCGCGCGGCTGCCGACGCGGCTCGGCGTCCTGCCGCGGCCGTTCGCCGCGGCTGGCCTGACCGCCGCGGGCACCCGAACGCGGCGCGCGGCCTTCCTCGCCCGCCGATGACGGGCGCGCGCGCTTGTCGCTGCCGGCAGCGACGGACTGGGCCGGATCCGCCCCGGCTGCGGACTCGCCGTTGTCGTCGGCGGCAGGCTTGCGCAGCTTCAGGGTACCGGCAATGCGCGACGGCGCCGGCTGGGGCGGATTCTTGCGGATGGTGCTCAAAGGGAACCTCGGTGCGCCGGACGGCGCGATGCGGAAACAGGCGCGATTATGCGCCAGGGCCCGCGCCGCCGGGGAGTTCCGGCTGCGCCGGCGGGCCCAGAAAGAACAACGGACCCGCGCGGGTCCGTTGTTGGGGTTGCACGCCGCAGCCAGTTAGAGCAGCTGGAACGCGAGAATGGCGACAATGGTGGGCGGCAGCGCGGTGACGAACAGCCCCAGCGGGTTGATCGCCTCGTCATCGAAATAGCCGCGCAGGATCGCGAAGCCGGCCGGGTTGGGCGCATTCGCAATCACGGTGAGACCGCCGCCAGTCACTGCACCGGCGACCAGCGAATACTTGAATGCGTCGTCGGTGCCTTCGACCAGCGAGCCCAGGTAGGTAAGCGCGGCATTGTCCGTAATCGCGGTAAGTGCGGTGGCGCCGAAGTAGAGCGCCGTGCTGTCCATACCCGCAAGAGCGTCCTGGAGCCACCATTGCTGTTGGGCGCCCAGGGTGACGAGGCCTGCGAGAAAGAAGCCGACCATCAGGCCTTCGCGCAGCATCAGGCGGTCGTGGTAGTGCTTGTACGCCTCCGCAACGCCGAGGAAGAGCAGGAACAGGCCGACGAAAACAACCGGTTGGTGGGCAAAATAGACGATGCCGACCAGGAAGGCCACGTGGAGCAGGATCAGACCCCACGGCACAGTGCGGTCGCTGCCGGCCGCGTTGACTTCGAGCGCCTTCAACTCGCGGGCGAACAGCAGGGTGGCGAGGCCGGCGTTGATGAAGACCGCAAGCGCGGATTTCCAGCCGAAATGGCCAAGCATGTACCACATGTCCCAGTTCCACTTGCTGGCCACCATCAGCACCGGCGGCGCGGCAAAATGGGTGAGTGTGCCGCCGATGGAAACGTTGACGAACAGCGCGCCAATGGTGACGTACTTGAGACGGTGCGAGATGTTCTTGCTGTAGAAGTTGTCGCGCAACATCAAGGCCGCCAGCGTCATCGCGCCCGGCTCGGTGATGAACGACCCGAGCAGCGGCAGCACCGACAGGCAGACAAAATAGAAGGCCAGGCTGTCATTGAGCGGAATGTAGCGCGCCAGGACACGGGCCCCCACCTTGCACAGCTCGAGGATAGGGCGACTCGCCGCGACCACCATGATGACGAACACGAAGGCCGGCTCGGTGTAGTTGAGCCCTTCCAGATACTGGGCGGGCGCCGTAGCCCCGCCGCCCGCGACGGCCATGAAGACCAGCAGCACGAAGGCCCAGAATCCGAACACCACCTCGACCTCGCCAAGCAGGTGCCAGAAGCCTGCGTGGTTGGGTTGCAGGTGGGCGAGATGCTCGAAGTACTTGGTCAAGAAGGTATGGGCGACCGCGACGGCGAACAACGCGGTGCCGAGCAGCTGGAAGGTGCTGGGGTTCATTATCGTTAGGTCCTTGCTGCGACGGGGGTATTAAGGGGAAGGCGGTCCGAATATAGGGGATAGGATATAAATCAAACGTAAAAAAACGGCGCCTGCGCGCCGTCTTTTTTTGCACCGCAGCGTGAAGAACCGGGAGGGCTCCGGACCGGGCTGGAAGTACATTGACCGCAGCATCGGGCGCCCTTGCCGCGCCTCCGGCGACTCACGCCAACCGGTTACGCGGGGCGCCCGTTGCAAACGCGTCGATATTGTCGATGACCTGGTCGGCCAGCGCCTGCATCGCCTGGCGCGAGGCCCATGCGACGTGAGGCGTGACGATCAGGTTGGGGATGTCCGCCGCGAGCAGCGGATTGCCTTCCCGCGGCGGCTCCGAGGACAGCACGTCGGTCGCGGCACCGGCAATCACCCCCGCGCGCAGCGCTGCAGCCAGCGCCGGCTCGTCGACTACGCCGCCGCGCGCCGTGTTGACCAGCACCGCCTCCCGTTTCATCGACGCCAGCTCGGACGCACCGATCAGGCCGCGCGTCGCAGGCGTCAGCGGGCAGTGCAGCGATAGCACGTCGGCTTCCGCCAGCACGCGCTCGAACGCGGTGTAGCCCTCGCGCACGCCGGCCACACCTTTGTGCTCGGCGTAGATCACGCGCATGCCGAAGGCGGCGCCGAGCCGCGCCACGCCGTCCCCCAGACCGCCCCGCCCGATGATGCCGAGCGTGGCGCCGTGCAGGTCGCCGATGGGATGGTCGAAGAAGCAGAAGTTGTCGCTCCGCGCCCAACGGCCGGCCCGCACGTCGGCGACATAGTCGAACAGCCGGCGGCGCAAGGCCAGCATCAGCATCAGCGCATGCTCCGGCACGGTGTGGACCGCGTAGCCGCGCACGTTGGACACCACGATGCCGCGCGCACGGCAGGCCTCCAGATCGACATTGTCGGAACCGGTTGCAGCCACCGCCACCATCTGCAAGCGGGGCAGCGCGGCGATTTCGGACGCGCCCAGCCGCAGTTTGTTGATGATGGCGACCTCGGCGTCGCGCAGCCGCTCGACGACCTGCTCCTGGGCGCTGGAGGGAAACTCGGTCCAGCGATGGGGTGCGCGCGGACGGCCGAACGCGGCACCGACCGCGTCGCGCTCCAGACAGACGATCGACAGCGTCATGCGGCCTCCCGCTCAGGCCAACGCCGCCCCGCCAGGGCCGGCACCGCCACCTTGGCACGCGCTTCGATCACCATCGGCATCGCCGCCCACTCCAGGCGCGACCCGGCGTCACCGTCACCTTCGCGTTCCCGCCCCCGCTTTTGCGGCGCCGCGCCGCGCCCTCCCGCTTGCACGGGCCGCGCCCCTTCATCCGGCGGTCCTCGAATCCACGCTGCATTCCCTCTCCCCGTCCAGGCCCGCGCCCTTTCATTTCACTAGGCGAAATTAAGCCGCCCGGTTACCATTCGCAAGTTACGGAAAACCCTCAAATATCCAGTGGTCGTCAAGAAGCCAGAACCTACCCCCGCGGCAGAAGCCAAGAACCCCATCCAGGTCATCGAGCGCATGATGAAGCTGCTCGACGTGCTCGCGCATCACGCCGATCCGGTGCCGCTGAAGCAGCTCGCACTGGAAACCGGGCTTCACCCCTCCACCGCACACCGCATCCTGGGTGCGATGACCCAGAGCGGCTTTGTCGAGCGCTCTGACGCCGGCGTCTACCGCCTCGGCATTCGATTGCTGGAACTCGGCAGCCTGGTGAAGTCGCGCATCTCGCTGCGCGAGACCGCCATGCCGGCGATGCTCAAGCTGCATGCCACCACGGGCGAAAGCGTCAACCTCGGCATCCGCGCCGGCGACGAGATCGTCTATGTGGAGCGCACGTCGAGCGGCCGGTCCTCGGTGCGGGTCGTGCATATCGTCGGCGCGCGCGCCCCGCTGCATACCACCGCCACCGGCAAGCTCTTCCTCGTCGAGGACGGCCTGGAAAGAGTCCGCGACTACGCCCGGCGCACCGGCCTGCCGGCGTCCACCTCCGCCTCCATCACCACGCTGCCGCTGCTGGAAAAGGAACTCGACAAGGTGCGCCGCCACGCAGTCGCCTTCGACCTCGATGAAGTCGAGGCCGGCGTCCGCTGCATTGCGGCCGGCATCCGCGACGACAGCGGCGAGCTGATCGCCGGGTTGTCGCTGTCCACGCCGTCGGAGCGTTTCAATCCCGACTGGGCACCGCTGGTGCGCGATACCGCCGACGAGATTTCCCAGGCGCTCGGCTGGCGCCAACGCCGCGCGGCGACGTAAACGGCGAAGCGCTCCGGAGAGCGCCTCGTGTTGTGACGGTAAGGCCGGTCGCCCGCGGGCGTTCAGCCGTCGCGCCGCGCCGCCGCGGTGGCCACGTGCGGCACCGCATGGGTATCGATCCACTTGCGCACACGCTGGGCGTCGGCGGTGCGGGTGTAGCGGCCGTTGGAATCCATCAGCACGATCACCACCGGCTGGTGATGCATCCAGGCCTGCATCACTAGGCAACGCCCGGCTTCGCTGATGTAACCCGTCTTCGACACCGCAATCTCCCAGTCGGGGCTGCGGACCAGGCTGTTGGTGTTGGCAAAGCGCAGCGTGCGCCCGCCGATGTCCACAAAGCGTTCGGACGTGGTGGAGAACTCGCGGATCAGCGGATAGGTGGCCGCCGCCGACACCACCTTGGCCAGATCGCGCGGACTCGACACATTGGCGGGATTCAACCCGGTGCTGTCGTAGTAGCGCGTATCCCAGGCGCCGAGCAGGCGCGCCTTCACGTTCATCGCCTCGACAAAGGCCCGTTCTCCGCCAGGATAGTGCCGTGCCAGCGCGGACGCGGCCCGGTTCTCGGAGGACATCAGCGCAAGCCGCAGCATTTCCTCGCGGGTGAGCCGGGTGCCGAGCACCAGGCGCGACCCCGTCCCCTTCAGGGTGTCGATGTCCGCGTCGGAAATGGCGAGTTCGTCATTGAGACCGAGGCCCGCGTCGAGCACGACCATCGCGGTCATCAGCTTGGTGATCGAGGCGATCGGCAACACGGTGGAGCTGTTCTTTTCCAGCAGGACTTCGCCGGTGGCCTGGTTGGCAACGTAGAAGGCCGCCGAGCGGAGTTGCGGATTGCCGCGCGCATCGAGCGTGAGTTCGCCGGCGTCATCGTCGATCACCGCGTTCTGGCGCAGCGACACCTTCTTGACCGCGGCGGTGCTGCTGCCCTTTTGCGCGTAGGTCTTGCTGACCGCCTTGCGCGCGGCCGCCTTGGGCGCCGTCGCCTTGGCGGCGGCCTTGGGAGCAGCGGCCTTGGCCACTGCCTTCTTCGCGGTCGCCGGCTTGTTCGCGGCCTTGGTCGCAGCAGCAGGCGCCGTAGCGGTCGCTGCCCCTGCAAGGCCGGAATGGGCCAGCGACAGGGCGGTCAGCGCCGCGATGAGGAGTCTGGAATTCATGTGGGGGAGAAGCAGAAAACGCGTGTTGTAATTTTTAACGAAAATAGACAGATAGCAAGTTTTTTTGAAGCAAAGTGGAAAAATTTTTCTCGCCCTGCCGGGTGGGCTGCGGTGGGCGTTTTCCCGGCCTCCCGCGGCCCCTTGTTCAAATCCGCAGGAACTGCTCGACTTCGGCCCGCCTTGCCATGGTGTCGGCATACCCGAGATCCATAAGGGCGCGGGTGTAGCCCGGTTCGAACAACAGATAGGACAGCAGCGTGGACCCCTCGCGCCGCATCGCACCGATGCCGCGCAGGATGGCGCGCAGAAGCGGCGGCAGGCTTTCGCGGTGATGGCCAGCAATCGCGTCCAGGCGCTTGGAGGGCGCGATCACCAGGGTTTCGATCGGACGCAGCGCAAGCCCGGCCGCTGCGCGCTGCTCGGCGGTGAACGCGCTAAGCGTGGCGTTGATGCGCTGCATGCGCTCCAGGTCGACCGCCAGCCCGTCGAGGAAGATGCTCGACATCGCGTGGCCCGCAATCTGTGCCGGCGACGGATAACTCTCGGCGCGCTGGCGCCCTTCCTCGGCCAGCCGCCCGGAGCCGACGACAAGGATGCGGTCGGCGCCGAGGTGGATCGCCGGGCTGATCGGCGCCAGCTGGCGCATCGACCCGTCGCCGAAGTACTCGCGGTTGATCTTGACCGCCGGGAACACGAACGGGATGGCGCTCGACGCCAGCAGATGCTCGACCCCGATCGCGGCGCGCACACCCAGCCGCTGCGCGCGTCGCCAGGGCGTCACCCCGGCGGCGGCCTGGAAGAACGACAGGCTTTCGCCCGAGGTGTAGCCCGAGGCGGTCACCGATACCGCATGGATGTAGCCCGCCGCCACCGCCCGCTCGATCGCCGAGAAATCGAGCGTCTGTTCGAGCAGCTGGCGCAGCGGCGCGTTGTCGAGCAGCGAGCGCGGCGTCTGCCGCATCGCCCAGCCGGTGAACAGCGCCGAGCCCCAGCGCAGGCCGCTGCCGAGCAAGGCGGCGGCATCCACGCGGTAGACCTGCTCGACGTGAAAATGCCGCCAGATGTGCGCCATCTTGCGCACGGCGGCATTGAAATCGGCGGAATAGACAGCCAGCGCGGCGGCATTGATGCCGCCGGCCGAGGTGCCGATGATGACCGGAAACGGATTACCCGGGCGGGGGCCGCGAATCTCGCGGATGGCCGAGAGGACGCCGACCTGGTAGGCGGCACGCGCACCGCCTCCGGTCAACACCAGCCCCGCCAACCCGCCCGTCGTTGCCATGAAATGCCCTCCGGGTAGCGATCATGGCACAGCCGCGGCGAGCTCGCAGCCGGCTCAGGCGCCCTGCTGCCCTGCCTCCACCACCGTCAGCGCGGTCATGTTGATAATGCGGCGCACGGTGGCCGACGGCGTGAGGATGTGCACCGGCTTGGCCGCGCCGAGCAGGATCGGCCCTACCGTCATGCCCTCCCCGGCCGCGCTCTTCAACAGGTTGAAGGCGATGTTGGCCGCATCCAGCGTCGGGAAGATCAGCAGGTTGGCGTCTTCGCGCATGCGCGCATTCGGGAAGATCTGGGTGCGCAGCTTTGCGTCCAGCGCCGAATCGCCGTGCATCTCGCCTTCGACCTGCAGTTCCGGATGGCGCTCGTGCAGCAGGCGCAGCGCGGTGCGCATCTTCTCGGCGGTGGGCGAATCGGCCGAGCCGAAAGACGAGTGCGACAGCAGCGCCACCCGCGGTTCGACGCCGAAGCGCTGCATTTCCTCGGCCGCGAGCCGCGTCATTTCCACCACCTGCTCCGGCGTGGGGTCGTAATTGACGTAGGTGTCGGCGAGGAACAGCGTGCGCTCGGGCAGGCTCAGCACGTTGAGCGTGTAGCAGTGATTGACGCCTTCGCGGCGGCCGAGCACGGTCTCGACGAAGTCGAGGTGCAGGCGATGCATGCCGTAGGTGCCGCAGATGAGGCCATCGCCGTAGCCGAACTTGAGCAGCAGCGAGCCGATCAGCGTGGTGCGGCGGCGCACTTCCTTCTTGGCGTATTCGACCGACACGCCCTTGCGCTCGGTCAGCGCGTGGTAGTGCGTCCACAACTCCTTGAAGCGCGGGTCGGATTCCGGATTGACCAGCTCGAAGTCGCGCTCGGCTTCCATGCGCAGGCCGAAGCGGGTGATGTTGTTGGCGATGACGTCCGGGCGGCCGATCAGGATGGGCCGCGCCATCCCTTCGTCGATCACTGTCTGCACCGCGCGCAGCACTTTCTCGGACTCGCCTTCGGAGAAGATGATGCGCTTGGGCGCCTTCTTGGCCGCGGCGAACACCGGCTTCATCAGCAGCCCGGAGTGCCACACGAAGTTGTTCAGATGACCACGGTAGGCGTCCCAGTCGGTGATCGGACGGGTGGCGACGCCGGAGCTCATCGCGGCCTCGGCCACCGCCGGGGCGATCTTGACGATGAGGCGCGGATCGAACGGGCGCGGGATGATGTACTCGGTGCCGAAGCCGGAGACCTTCTCGCCGTAGGCGGCGGCGACGATGTCGCTCTGCTCGGCGCGCGCCAGTTCGGCGATCGCCCGCACCGCGGCGAGCTGCATCTCGTCGGTGATGGTGGTGGCGCCGACGTCGAGCGCGCCGCGGAAGATGAAGGGGAAGCACAGCACGTTGTTGACTTGGTTCGGGTAGTCCGAACGGCCGGTGGCGATGATGGCGTCGTCGCGCACCGCCTTGACCTCTTCCGGCAGGATCTCCGGAGTCGGGTTGGCGAGGGCGAGGATCAGCGGCTTGGCGGCCATCTTGGCGACCATCTCGCCCTTCAGCACGCCGCCCGCGGAAAGGCCGAGGAAGACGTCGGCGCCCTCGATGACTTCGGCGAGCTTGCGCGCTTCGGTCTTCTTGGCATAGCGCGCCTTGATCGGGTCCATCAGCGCGGTGCGGCCTTCATAGACCACGCCTTCGAGGTCGGTGACCCAGATGTTCTCGACCGGCACGCCCAGCTTCACCAGCAGGCCCAGGCAGGCAAGCGCGGCGGCACCGGCGCCCGAGGTGACGAGCTTGACCTGCTTGAGGTCCTTGCCCTGCATCTGCAGGCCGTTGAGGATGGCCGCGCCGACCACGATGGCGGTGCCGTGCTGGTCGTCGTGGAAGACCGGGATCTTCATCCGCTCGCGCAACTTGCTCTCGATGTAGAAGCACTCCGGCGCCTTGATGTCTTCGAGGTTGATGCCGCCAAAGGTGGGTTCGAGCGCGGCGATCATGTCGATCAGCTTGTCCGGGTCGGGCTCTGCGATCTCGAGGTCGAACACGTCGATGCCGGCGAACTTCTTGAACAGCACGCCCTTGCCTTCCATCACCGGCTTGGCGGCGAGTGCGCCGATGTTGCCCAGGCCGAGCACCGCGGTGCCGTTGGTGATGACGCCGATCAGGTTGCTGCGCGAGGTGAGGTTGGCGGCTTCGGCCGGGTCCTCGACGATCGCGTCGCAGGCCGCGGCGACGCCGGGCGAATACGCCAGCGACAGGTCGCGCTGGTTGGAGAGCACCTTGGTCGGGGTCACCGCGATCTTGCCCGGGCGCGGATAGCGGTGGTAGTCGAGCGCCGCAGCGCGAATGAGTTCGTCCATGTCTGTCTTCCGTCTCTGTGTGTTCTTGTTCTATTGATGGCTGGTGGCAACAAAAGCCCTCGGCGGGGAGAACGCCGCAGGCGGGAGTGTACTCCGCTTGCAACATTTTTTCACATTGCGAAAACATAAATTGCAATGTGGAAAGGCCCCGCGCGCGTGCCTTCATCCCGCCGTGGCATAATCTTAGGCTTTCGCCGACTGCGGAAAACCCTAGTAGTTTCCGTAAGTCGCGACCGCACACGGGATGCCGCGCGGTCAAACGGCCTGTAGCAACGGGGCCGCGGACGGAAAAACCGCATCCGCAAATCAGGAGAGAGGAGAGCTCCAAGCCATGAATCAACGCTTTTCCGACGCAGCGATTGCTGCAGCCCCGGCGTATGTCCGCCATGAAGGCCTGAAGAAATGGGTCGCCGAGATTGCGGCGCTGACCGAACCTGACCGCGTCGTCTGGTGCGACGGCTCGCAGGAGGAATACGACCGGCTGTGCGCCGAGATGGTCGAATCCGGCATGCTGATCAAGCTCAACCCGGAAAAGCGGAAGAACTCCTACCTCGCCTTCTCCGACCCGTCCGACGTCGCCCGCGTCGAAGACCGCACCTTCATCTGCTCGAAGGACAAGAACGACGCCGGCCCGACCAACAACTGGGAAGATCCGGAGACGATGCGCGGCACGCTGAACGGCCTGTTCAAGGGCGCGATGCACGGCCGCACGATGTACGTGATCCCGTTCTCGATGGGCCCGCTCGGCAGCCCGATCGCCCACATCGGCGTCGAGATCTCCGACAGCCCCTACGTCGTCACCAACATGCGCACCATGACCCGCATGGGCAAGGGCGCGATCGACGTGCTCGGCACCGACGGCGAGTTCGTGCCCTGCGTGCACACCGTCGGCGCCCCGCTGGCCCATGGCGAGAAGGACAGCCGCTGGCCGTGCAACCCGACCACCAAGTACATCGTGCATTTCCCTGAAACGCGCGAAATCTGGTCCTACGGCTCGGGCTACGGCGGCAACGCGCTGCTCGGCAAGAAGTGCTTCGCGCTGCGCATCGCCTCCACCATGGCGCGCGACGAAGGCTGGCTGGCCGAACACATGCTGATCCTGGGCGTGGAATCTCCCGAAGGCGAGAAGACCTATGTCGCGGCGGCCTTCCCGTCGGCCTGCGGCAAGACCAACTTCGCGATGCTGATCCCGCCGCAGAGCTTCGGCGGCTGGAAGATCACCACCGTCGGCGACGACATCGCCTGGATCAAACCGGGCAAGGACGGCAAGTTCTACGCGATCAACCCCGAAGCCGGCTTCTTCGGCGTGGCCCCCGGCACGTCGGAAAAGACCAACTTCAACGCGATGGCGACGCTGAAGGAAAACGTCATCTTCACCAACGTCGCGCTGACGGACGACGGCGACGTGTGGTGGGAAGGCATGAGCAAGGAAGCCCCGGCCCACCTGATCGACTGGCAGGGCAAGGACTGGACGCCGGAAATCGCCCGCGAGACCGGCCGCAAGGCAGCCCACCCGAACGCCCGCTTCACCGCCCCGGCCAGCCAGTGCCCGTCGATCGACGCCGCCTGGGAAAGCCCGGAAGGCGTGCCGATCTCGGCCTTCATCTTCGGCGGCCGCCGCGCCACCACCGTGCCGCTGGTGTACCAGGCCTTCAACTGGAACTTCGGCGTCTATATGGCTGCCACCCTGGGTTCGGAAACCACCGCCGCCGCCTTCGGCGCCCAGGGCGTGGTGCGCCGCGACCCGTTCGCGATGCTGCCGTTCTGCGGCTACCACATGGGCGACTACTTCAACCACTGGCTGAAGATGGGTCACGTGGTCGAGCAGACGCCGAAGATCTTCTGCGTGAACTGGTTCCGCATGAACGAAGAAGGCCAGTTCATGTGGCCGGGCTTCGGCGAGAACATGCGCGTGCTGAAGTGGATCGTCGACCGCGTCAAGGGCCGCGTCGCCGCCAAGGAAACCACGCTGGGCTGGATGCCGAAGTTCGAGGATATCGACTGGAGCGGATCCGACGTCACCCGCGAAGAATTCGACGCGCTGACGCAGGTCGATGCCGATGCGTGGAAGTCGGAGCTGGCGCTGCACAAGGAATGGTTCGACAAGCTGCAGGACCGCCTGCCCAAGCAGCTGGTGCTGAAGCGCGAACTGTTCGAGCTCGCACTCAAGGTCTGAGCATCGCGGCTTCGCGCCGCACTGCTCGCGAAAGCGCCGCCCCGCGGCGCTTTTTTCATTTTCGGCCTCCGGTTTTGGGCTAGCCTGAACCCTTCCGCTACAGGATTTCGCCATGCGCCCCGTCCGCCTCCCCCGCCTTTCGCAGCGCAGTGCCGACGTGCAACCCTTCCACGTCATGGAACTGTTGCGCCGCGCGCGCGAACTCGAAGCGATGGGCCGCGACATCATCCACATGGAAGTCGGCGAACCCGACTTCCCGACGCCAGCGCCGGTGGTCGCCGCCGCGACGCGCTTTCTGGACGGGGGCGACGTGCATTACACCCCGGCGCTCGGCCTGCCGGCGCTGCGCGAGGCCATCGCCCGCTTCTACCACGACCGCTTCGGTGCCGACGTCGCGCCCGATCGCATCATCGTCACCGCCGGTGCGTCGGGCGCGTTGATGCTGGCGCTTGCCGCCACCACCAACCCCGGCGACGAGTGGCTGCTGCCCGATCCCGGCTACCCGTCCAACCGCCACCTGGTGCGCAGCTTCGAGGGCGTGGCACAGGCGCTGCCGGTCGACGCCGCAACCCGCTACCAACCCACCGCTGCGCAAGTCGACGCGGCATGGTCAGCGCGCACGCTGGGACTGATGGTGGCGACGCCGTCCAATCCCACCGGCACCCTGCTCGACGCCGCCGAACTCGCCGCACTTCACCGCAGCACGCAGGCGCGCGGCGGCCTGCTGATCGTCGACGAGATCTACCAGGGCCTGACCTACGGCGTGGAGGCCTCGACCGTGCTGTCGCAACCGGCGCTCAACGCCGCCGATGACCTCTTCGTGGTGAACAGCTTCTCGAAGTATTTCGGCATGACGGGTTGGCGCCTCGGCTGGCTGGTGGCGCCGCCCGCCTATGTGCGCGAGATCGAGAAGCTCGCCCAGCACTTCTTCATCGCACCGTCCACGCCTGCCCAGCACGCGGCGCTCGCCGCATTTGCGCCGGACACCACGGAGATACTCGAAGCGCGCCGCCACGAGTTCGCCGCACGCCGCGACACCCTGCTGCCCGCGCTGCGCGAACTCGGCTTCGTGGTCGCCACCGAACCGCAGGGCGCGTTCTACATCTACGCCGACGTGTCAGCACTTGCCTCCGACAGCGAGCAACTGGCCCGCCGCCTGATCGAGGAAGCCGGCGTTGCCGCCACGCCCGGGCTGGATTTCGGCCACCATCATCCGCGCCGCCATCTGCGCATCGCCTACACCACGCGCCAGGACCGATTGCTGGAAGCAGCGGAACGCATCGCCGCGGTGCTGCGGCCGTAAAGCGAAACGGGGCGCCATGGCGCCCCGTTTGCATTTCAGCCCACGCGTGCGACCTCAGACCTTGAGCCGCATCTCCGCCGAGCGGGCGTGCGCCTGCAGGCCCTCGCCGTGGGCCAGTACCGACGCGATCTTGCCCAGATGCTGCGCACCCGCCTCGGAAATCTGCACGATGCTGGTCCGCTTCTGGAAATCGTAGACCCCCAGCGGCGACGAGAAACGCGCACTGCGCATCGTCGGTAGCACATGGTTTGGGCCGGCGCAGTAGTCGCCCAGCGCCTCCACCGCCCAGTGGCCGACGAAAATCGCGCCAGCGTGGCGGATCGCATCGATCCAGCGCTCCGCGTCTTCCATCGACAGTTCCAGGTGCTCCGGCGCGATGCGGTTGGCGATCGCGCACGCCTGCTCCAGGCTGCCGACGTGGATCAGTGCGCCTCGGTTCGCGAGCGACCTGGCGATGGTCTCGCGGCGCGGCATCGTGGGCAGCAGACGGTCGATCGCCGCGTGCACCGCGTCGAGAAAACCGGCATCGGTGCACAGCAGGATGGACTGCGCCAGTTCGTCGTGCTCCGCCTGCGCGAAGAGATCCATCGCCACCCACTCGGCATGGCCGGAACCGTCGGAGATGATCAGCACCTCGGATGGACCGGCCACCATGTCGATGCCCACCGTGCCGAACACCCGGCGCTTGGCTTCGGCGACGAAAGCGTTACCGGGACCGACGATCTTGTCGACCTGCGGAATGGTCTGCGTGCCGTAGGCCAGCGCCGCCACCGCCTGCGCGCCGCCGATGGTGAACACCCGATCGACGCCGGTGATCGCGGCGGCCGCGAGCACCAGCGGGTTCTTCTCGCCGCGTGGCGTCGGCACCACCATGATGAGTTCCTCGACACCGGCGACTTTGGCCGGAATCGCGTTCATCAGCACCGAACTGGGGTAGGACGCGCGCCCGCCGGGCACGTAGAGGCCGACGCGGTCGAGCGGCGTCACCTTCTGGCCCAGCCGCGAACCGTCGGCCTCGACATAGTCCCAGGACTCGGCGCGCTGGCGCTCGTGGTAGATGCGCACGCGGTCGGCGGCGATGCGCAAGGCCTCGCGCTGCTCCACGGTCAGGCTGTCGAGCGCGGCCTGCAGTTCGGCCTTGGGCAGCTCCAGCTCGACCATCGATTTCGCCTCGACATGATCGAAGCGGCGGGTGTATTCCATGACCGCGGCGTCGCCGGTGCTGCGCACCGCGCGCAGGATCTCGGTGACCGCGCTGTCGATGCGCTCGTCGGCCTCGCTTTCGAACGCCAGCAACGCATCCAGCGTCGCGAGGAAATCGGGCTGGCGGGCATCGAGACGGCGGATCGGGGTCGCGAAACTCATGGCTTGATCGCTCCTGCAAAAGCGTCCAGCACCGGCTGGATCAGTTCGCGCTTGAGCTTGAGCGAGGCCTGGTTGACGATCAGGCGCGAGCTGATCGGCGCAATGTCCTCGACCTCTTCGAGGTTGTTGGCGCGCAGCGTGCTGCCGGTGGACACGAGGTCGACGATCGCGTCCGCCAGCCCGACGAGCGGCGCAAGCTCCATCGAACCATAGAGCTTGATCAGGTCGACATGCATGCCCTTGCCCGCGAAATGGGCCTTGGCGCTGTTGATGTACTTGGTGGCGACGCGGATGCGGCCCCCCGGGCGCGTGGCCGCGGCGTAGTCGAACCCCTTGCGCACCGCCACGCACAGGCGGCAGCGCGCGATGTTGAGATCGAGCGGCTGGTAAAGCCCCGCGCCGCCATGCTCGATCAGCACGTCCTTGCCAGCGATGCCGAGGTCGGCGGCGCCGTACTGCACGTAGGTGGGGGTATCGGTGGCGCGCACGATGACCAGCCGAACCTCGGGGCGGTTCGTGCCGATGATCAGCTTGCGCGACGATTCCGGATTGTCGGTGGGCGTGATGCCGGCCGCCGCCAGCAGCGGCAGGGTTTCCTCGAAGATTCGGCCCTTGGAAAGGGCAAGGGTGATGCTGGACACGGAGCGGACCTTGATGGATCGGGCCGTCATTGTAACCCGCGACGCCTTCTGTTAGCCTTCGGCGACTTGGCTGAACCGCCCCGGCGGCTCGGCCATTTTCTTTTGGTGCGCCCCTTTAACGTGAACAGGAGCCGGAGCCATGAAGCCCGAAATCATCGTCTCGTCCCTCGATCTCGAACGCCTCGAAGGACTGCTTGCCGCCCCTGCCGCGCGCAGCCGCGGCGACCTTGACGCGCTGCGGGCCGAACTCGATCGCGCCGATGTGCGCGAGCCCGAGGAGATGCCCGCCGACGTGATCACGATGAACAGCCGCGCCCGTTTCCGCGAGGAAACCAGCGGCCGCGAGTACGAACTCACGCTGGCCTACCCCAAGGATGCCGACGGTGCCGCCGGCAAGGTTTCGGTGTTTTCGCCCGCCGGCAGCGCGCTGCTCGGACTGGCAGCCGGTCAGGCGATCGACTGGCGTACGCCCGAAGGCAGCGCGATCCGTCTGCAGGTGCTGGAAGTGGTGTGGCAGCCCGAGGCGGCGGGCTGCCTGGCGCTGTGAAGGGCGACCGGCCGCGGGGCCGGTCGCAGGTTCAACTCAGCCGGCGGACGCTGGCGCCGAGCGCGGCGAGCTTTTCTTCGAGCCGCTCGTAGCCGCGGTCGAGGTGGTAGATCCGTTCGATCACCGTCTCGCCCTCGGCCACCAGGCCGGCAACGACCAGGCTGGCGGAAGCGCGCAGGTCGGTCGCCATCACCGTGGCGCCCTGCAAGCGCTCCACGCCGCGCACCACCGCGGTGTTGCCGTCGATGCGGATGTCCGCGCCGAGACGCTGCAGTTCCACCGCGTGCATGAAGCGGTTCTCGAAGATGGTCTCGCGGATCATCGCCGCCCCGTCGGCCACGCAGTTGAGCGCCATGAACTGCGCCTGCATGTCGGTGGGAAAGGCCGGATACGGCGCCGTGCGCAGGTTCACCGCCTGCGGGCGGCGCGGCGCCACAAGGCGGATCGCGTCGCGCTCGGAGACGACTTCGCAACCGGCATCCATCAGCTTGTCGATCACCGCATCCAGGTAGCACGACGAAGTGCCGGTGAGACGCACTTCACCGCCGGTTACGGCTGCAGCACAGAGATACGTTCCCGTTTCGATGCGATCCGGCATGATGCGGTGAGTGGCGCCGTGCAGCGCGTCGACGCCGCGGATGCGGATCACGTCGGTCCCGGCGCCGGAGATCTGGGCGCCCATGGCCACCAGACAGTTGGCCAGGTCGACGACCTCGGGCTCGCGCGCGGCATTTTCGATGACGGTTTCGCCCTGCGCCAGGCAGGCCGCCATCATCAGGTTCTCGGTGCCGGTCACGGTCACCATGTCGGTGAACAGCCGGGCCCCCTTGAGCCGCGGCACCTGGGCCTGCACGTAGCCGTGTTCGACACGCACCTCGGCGCCCATCGCCTGCAGGCCCTTGATGTGCTGGTCGACCGGGCGGGCACCGATCGCACAGCCGCCGGGCAGCGACACCCGCGCCTCGCCACAGCGCGCCACCAGCGGGCCGAGCACCAGGATCGACGCCCGCATGGTCTTGACCATCTCGTACGGGGCGACCGGATTGTCGAGCGCAGAAGCGTCGAGGGTCACGCGATCGTCTTCGCGCTCCACCTTGACGCCCATCTGACCCAGCAGCTTGAGCAGCGTGCCGATGTCGTTCAGGCGCGGCACGTTGGTGAACGTGACCGGTTCGCGCGTCAGCAGGGCGGCACACAGGATGGGCAGCGCCGCGTTCTTGGCGCCGGAAATGGCAACTTCGCCGGAAAGCCGGCGGCCGCCTTCAATCAACAACTTGTCCATGAAACCTCGAATGACGGGCCGGCGGCCGCCGGCCTTTTACAGGCCCAGCTCGCCGCGCACCGTTTCCCACTTGGCGGGCGTATAGGTCTGCAGCTGCAGGGCGTGGATCTCGTTGCCCATCAGCGTGCCCAGGGTGGCATACACCGCCTGGTGCTGGCGCACCGGCAGCTTGCCCTCGAAGGCCGCGCTGACCACGATGCCGGTGAAATGGGTGCCGTCGTCGCCTTCGATGGCGACGAATTCACAGGGCAGGCCCTGCTCGATGAGGCGTTTGACTTCGTTTGGGTCGAACATGATTTCCTCTCAGGGCACCCGCCCGCGCTCACCCACGCAGCTTGTAGCCGCGGGCGAGCATCGCGAGCGTCAGCGCCGCCAACAATACGAAACAGAGCCCGACCACCCCGAAGGACAACCAGGGCGACACGTCGGACTGACCGAAAAAGCCGTAACGGAAGCCGTCAATCATAAAGAAGAACGGGTTGACGTGTGACACATCCTGCCAGAGCGGCGGCAGCGAGTGGATCGAGTAGAACACGCCGGACAGCATCGTCAGCGGCATGATCAGGAAGTTCTGGAAGGCCGCGAGCTGGTCGAACTTCTCGGCCCAGATGCCGGCGATGACCCCGAGCGATCCCAGGATCGCCCCGCCCATCAGCGCGAAGGCCAGCACCCACAGCGGGTGCGCCACGTGCAGATCGACGAAGGGAATCGACACCAGCAGCACCCCGGTGCCGACGAACAGACCGCGCAGTACCGCGGCGATGACGTAGGCGGCATAGAACTCGCGGTAGGACAGCGGCGGCAGCAGCACAAAGATGATGTTGCCGGTGATTTTGCTCTGGATCAGCGACGACGAACTGTTGGCGAAGGCGTTCTGCAGCAGCGACATCATCACCAGGCCGGGCACCAGGAAGGCGGTATAGCCGATCTCGCCATACACGGTGACGTGGCGGTCCAGCACGTGGGAAAAGATCAGCAGGAACAGCACCGCGTTCAGCACTGGCGCCATCACGGTCTGGAAGCTCACCTTCCAGAAGCGCAGCACTTCCTTATACAGCAGCGTGCGAAAGCCGGTCAGCGGCGACACCGCTCCCGCCTGCACCTCGACATGGGGCTCAGGCATGGTGCATCACCTCCACGAACACGCGCTCCAGGTCGGGCTCGCCGAGTTGCAACTCGAGGATGCTGGCCTGGGCCTCGCGCAGGCGCGCCAGCAGTTGCTCGACATCGGCATAGGTTTCGAAACCGAACTCGATCCAGCCGCCTTCGCCCAGGATGCCGCCCAGGCCCACCGCCACCTCGGGGCGCTCCACCCGCACCCGCAGGTTGTGGGTGGCGAAACGCCGCAGCAGGTTGTCGGTGGTATCCAGCGCGACTACCTTTCCGGCCTTGAGCATGGCGATACGGCCGCACAGCGTCTCGGCCTCCTCCAGATAGTGGGTGGTCAGCACGATGGTGTGGCCGTCGCGATTGAGCTTGCGCACGAACTGCCACAGCCCCTGACGCAATTCGACGTCGACGCCGGCGGTGGGCTCGTCGAGCACGATCACCGGCGGACGATGGACCAGCGCCTGCGCCACCAGCACCCGCCGCTTCATGCCGCCCGACAGCGCGCGCATATTGGCCTCCGCCTTGGGCAACAGGTCGAGGCTGGCGAGAATCTCGTCGATCCAGGCGTCGTTGTTGCGGATGCCGAAATAGCCGGACTGGATGCGCAGCAGCTCGCGCACCGAGAAGAAGGGGTCGAAGACCAGTTCCTGCGGCACCACCCCGAGCGCACGGCGGGCATTGCGGTAGTCGCTCACAACGTCGTGCCCCATGACCTGGAGCGTGCCGCTGTCCGGCCGCACCAGACCGGCGAGCGCCGAAATCAGCGTCGTCTTGCCAGCGCCGTTGGGTCCGAGCAGGCCGAAGAACTCGCCCTGGCCGATTTCCAGATCGACGCCGCCGAGCGCCTGCAAGGCGCCGTAGCGCTTGGTCACCGCGGAGATGCGGATGGCCGGTGTAGTCATCGTCGGATCAGGCTGCCACAGGCAAAAGGGAATCGATGCCGTAAACCTCGGCCAGGCTCACCAGCGCAGGCGGCAGGTTCGCCACTCGCAGCGGACCGCCGGCGCCCGCGCGCGCGCAGCGCCGCCATTCGAGCAGCAGCGCGAGCGCGGCGGAATCCACATGCGTCACCGCCGCGAAGTCGACCACACGTACTCCGGCAACAAGCGCAGCCCGGCCGCGCGCGCGCCAGCCGCTCGCCGTCGCCAAGGTGATTTCGCCCTCCAGGCGCAAGGCATCGCCCGCGCTCATGAACGGGAACTCCTGCCGGGGCGCAGCGCGCGACGCGGGTGACCGGTACGGAACGTGAGCACCGGCGGGATCATGCGCGCGATTGGGGAGCCGCGGCGCGCTCCAGCGAGCGGTTCTTCTCTTCGAGCGTCCGGATCAGGCCGTCGAGGCCGCCCTTGCGGATTTCCTCGCCGAAGCTGCCGCGGTAGTTCGTGACCAGGCTGACGCCCGCCACGATGACATCGAACACCTTCCAGCCCGCCGCGGTCTTCTCCAGCGTGTAATCGATCGCGATCGGCTGCGCACCCGCCTGGCGCACCTCGGTACGGACCTGCACCGTGGTGTCGGCCTCGCCGTAACGCGCCGGCTTGAAGTCGATCGTCTGGTCACGGTACTGGGTCAGCGCATTCGAGTAGGTGCGGACCAGCAGCGTGCGGAAGGCGTTGACCAGATGGTCCTGCTGCTGCGGAGAGGCCTGGCGCCAGTCGCGCCCCACCGCCAGCATCGTCATGCGGCGGAAGTTGAAGTGCGGCAGCACCTTCTCGTCCACCAGCCCCAGCACCCGGCCCACGTCACCCGACTGGATCGCCTTGTCCTGGCGGACGATGGCGAGCACTTCCTCGGTGACGTTACGCACCAGCACGTCGGGGCCCACCGGGTCCGCCGCGCGCGTCGTCGGGGCCGACAACACGGCCGCGAGCAGCGCCAGCCGCAGGCACAGGGAGAGCCAGCTTCTCATCGCATTCACGGATTCGATTCCTCGTTGTTGGGGGGTAGGGCCTGGGCGAACTCGCCCCCGACCGCCAGCACTTCAAGACTTTCGACCGCGGCGCGGGCGACGAAATCCGCCTGCGTGGGCTGCGGCAATGCGGCGCCCTCGTCGTCGAAGTCTTCGTACTTGCGCGGCGGATTGCCATCGAACACCTTGTACCGCCGCTGCTCCAGGTAGAAGTCGCGCGAGTAGGCGTACTTGTCGATGGTGCCTTCTTCCAGCGTCTTTTCGGTGCCGAGCAGGGTCGAGCGCGTGTGCACCAGGCGCAGCGCCGTCATGCTGTTGCGCGTCGGCACGTGCTGGATCGCCCACACGTCGTCGGCCATCACATCCAGCGGCAAGGCGGCCGCGTCACGCACCGTGCGCGGACCGAAGAAGGGCAGCACCAGATAGGCACCCTCGCCCACGCCCCAGGCGCCCAGCGTCTGGCCGAAGTCCTCGTCATGCTTGGTCAGGCCGGCCGCGGTCGCGACATCGAGGATTCCCAGCACGCCGACGGTGGTGTTCATGACGAAGCGGGCGCCATCCGACAGCGCATCAAGCAACTTGCCCTGCAGCAGGTTGTTGATCGCGATCCAGGGATCGCCGAGGTTGCCGAAAACGTTGCCGACGCCGCTGCGCACGGGGGACGGCACCACGGTCTCGTAAGCCTCCGCCACCGGCTTGATCACCGCGCGGTCGACGCGGTCGTTGAACGCGAACATTGCCCGGTTGTAGTTTTCGAGCGGATCCTGGGGATGGGTCGTGGCCGTGGCGCAGCCACCGGCAAGCAGGGCCGCCAGCACGACCCGCAGGCCGCGACTGCCGGCAACGGAGCGGAACCGGTACGACATGCATGCTCTCCGTGGCATAGGTCGGATTTCTCGGTGGTTGTTATTGCGGCTGCGCGGCGGGTTCGGCCGCCTTGTTGAACAGGAACTGACCGATCAGCTTTTCGAGCACGACCGCCGACTGGGTGAGTTGCACCCGCTCTCCACCCGCAAGCATCTCGACATCCGCGCCAGGCTCCAGCCCGACGTACTGCTCACCGAGCAGGCCCGAGGTGAGGATGGTCGCGATCGTATCGCGCGGAAAGCGGTAGCGCGTGTCGATATCGAGACGAACCACGGCGCGATAGCTTTCGGGGTCGAAGCGGATGTCCGCCACCCGCCCGACGAGCACACCCGCGCTCTTCACCGGCGCCCTCACCTTGAGGCCGCCGATGTTGTCGAAAGGCGCCTCGATCGAATACAGCGCAGCGCCGTTGAGGCCGGAAAAGTTGCCGACCTTCATCGCCAGAAAGACCAGCGCCGCCAGACCCAGCGCAACGAAGATGCCGACCCAGAGGTCGAGCGTGGTACGACTCATCATTGTCCCCGGAACATGAAAGAGGTGAGCACGAAGTCGAGCGCCAGGATGGCGAGCGCCGAACTGACCACGGTGCGGGTGATCGCCCGCGAGACGCCCTCGGCGGTGGGGGTGCAATCGTAGCCCTCGAACACCGCGATCAAGGACACTGCGACGCCGAACACGAAGGACTTGATGACGCCGTTCAGCACGTCATAGCGCACATCCACCGCGGCCTGCATCTGCGACCAGAACGCGCCATCGTCCACGCCGATGAAGACGACGCCGATGAGCCAGCCGCCGAACACGCCCATCGCGGAGAACATCGCGGCGAGCAGCGGCATCGAGATCACCCCGCCCCAGAACCGCGGCGCCACCACCCGCGCCAGCGGATTCACCGCCATCATGTCCATCGCCTTGAGCTGCTCGGTGGCTTTCATCAGGCCGATCTCCGCAGTGACTGCCGACCCCGCGCGGCTGGCAAAGAGCAGCGCCGCCACGACCGGGCCGAGTTCGCGCGTCAGCGACAGCGCGACCAGCACGCCGAGCGCATCGCTGGACCCGAAACGCTGCAAGGTTTCATAGCCCTGCAGCCCGAGCACCAGCCCCACGAACAGCCCCGACACGAGGATGATCAGCAGCGACAGCACGCCCGCGAAGTAGATCTCGCGCAGCGTAAGGTGAATGCGGCGCACCGACTGCCCGGAATACACCAGCACCATCAACAGGAAGCGGGTGGCAAAGCCCAGCCGCCACACCGCGTCGATGCTCATCCCGCCCAGGCGCCGGAGCGCCGCGACCAGCCCGCTCATCGCGGTGTCTCCTCGATCAGCGAGGCGACCGGGGGCGCCGGGTAGTGGAACGGCACCGGGCCGTCCGCCTCGGCATGCACGAACTGATGCACGAAGGGGTCGCGCGAGGCCCGGATCTCGTCAGGCGTGCCCTGCGCAACGATGCGCCCCTCGGAGACGAAATAGACGTAGTCCACGATTTCGAGCGACTCGTGGATGTCGTGCGTCACCATCACCGAACTCGCACCCAGCGCATCGTTGAGCTTGCGGATGAGTTGGCCGATCACGCCGAGCGAGATCGGATCGAGTCCTGCGAACGGCTCGTCATACAGGATCAGCATCGGGTCGAGCGCCACCGCGCGCGCCAGCGCGACCCGCCGGGCCATGCCGCCGGACAGCTCCGCCGGCTTGAGGGCGTGTGCCCCGCGCAGGCCGACGGCATTCAGCTTCATCAGCACCAGATCGCGGATCAGGTCGGCGTCGAGGTCGGTATGTTCGCGCAGCGGAAAGGCGACGTTGTCGAACACCGTCATGTCGGTGAACAGCGCCCCGAACTGGAACAGCATGCCCATCCGGCGGCGAAGCTCGTACAGGCGCGCGGCCGAAAGCCCGGCCACGTTCTCGCCGCCCACCTCCACCACGCCGCTGCTGGCCTTCAGCTGCCCGCCGATCAGACGCAGCAGGGTGGTCTTGCCGCACCCGCTGCCGCCCATGATCGCGACCACCTGCCCCTTGCCCACGGCGAGGTCGATCCCGCGCAGCACTTCCCGCTCGCCATATGCAAAGCGAACGCCGTGCAAGCGCACCAGGGGGTCGGCGTGCTGGGAGGACGGGACGGGGACGGGCGGCATTGGGGCGGACGATTCCTGGACGCTCGGAAAACGGCGCAGTTTAACAGAGCGCCGCCGGACGACGCCCGGGCGGATGTTGCTCACCGGCAACGCCAGCCCGACGCGCGGCATTCACGACGGGCTTTCCGCGCGCGTCCCGAAGCGACCCGAAATATCTTTTTGTCATTTCCGGATTCACCCCCTAGAATGCCGCGTCTATTCATTTGCCATATCCGCGAACACGCCGATGCGTCCTCAGCCGATCACCGCCGTGCTTGCCGCGCTGCTCGCGGCGGCGTGCGCGCCGCTCCAGGCGCCGCCGGCGCTGGGCCATCTCGGCACTACGCCGGCAACAGCCGTGCTCGCGCCCATCCCTGCACCCGCACCCGGCGCCCTCACGCTTCCGCCACCGCGCCCCGTCGCTGCGGAAGAGACCTATTCGATCGTGGTCAACAAGGTGCCGGTGGAGTCCCTGCTGTTTTCCCTGGCACGCGAAAGCGGACTGGAGATCGACCTGCATCCGGGCCTGCAGGGCACGGTCACGCTCAATGCGGTCAACCAGCCGCTGCGCCAGTTGCTGGAACGCATCGCCCGCCAGGTGGACATGCGCTTCGAACTGGACGGCCGCCACCTCGCCGTGATGCCCGACGCCGCCTTCCACCGCACCTACCGGCTCGACTACGTCAACCTCACCCGCGGCATGTCCGGCACCGTCGCCACCAGCACCCAGATCGCCACCTCGTCGTCGGCGCTCGGCGCTGCCCGCACCAGCGGCGGCAACGCCTCGATCACGCAGATCGAATCGACCTCCGCGAACCGCTTCTGGGAGTCGCTGGAAGCCAACCTGCGCGCCATCCTCGAACTGGGCAAGGATGCCGACGCCGTGGTGAGCAACCGCGAAAGCGGTGTCCTGGTCGTGCGCGCCACCGCGCGCCAGCACAGCCGCATCGCCGAGTTCATCGATGCGGTGCAGCGTGCGGCGCGCCGCCAGGTGATGATCGAAGCCACCATCGTCGAAGTCGCGCTTGGCGACGAGTACCAGCAGGGCATCGACTGGCGGCGCCTCGGCAACCCCAACTGGCGGGTCGCCGCGCGCGGCAGCGGCGACGCGAACGCACTGACGCCCACCCTGAGCTACCTCTCCGACCGCCTCGACGTGCGGCTGGACCTTCTCGAAACCTTCGGCAGCGCCAAAATCCTGTC
This sequence comes from Azoarcus olearius, assembly GCF_001682385.1. Classification (NCBI taxonomy): domain Bacteria; kingdom Pseudomonadati; phylum Pseudomonadota; class Betaproteobacteria; order Rhodocyclales; family Zoogloeaceae; genus Azoarcus; species Azoarcus olearius. Next base: position 902,967 of record NZ_CP016210.1, on the reverse strand, counting down.
CAGCCCGCGGCTCTCGGTGCTCAACAACCAGACGGCCATGCTGAAAGTCGTCGAGGAGGTGGTGTATTTCCTGGTGGACGCCTCCACCACCCAGTACGACGACGCCGACCGAGAGAAGACCACCGCGACGACGACACCGCAGTCGGTGTCGGTCGGGATGGTGATGGCGCTCACCGCGCAGGTCAGCGCGGGCGGCGAAATCATCCTCAACGTGCGCCCGACGATCTCCAGCATCTCCGGCTTCAAGGACGATCCCAACCCCTCGCTCGGCAGCATTCCCAACCGCGTGCCGCAGATCCGCACGCGCGAGATCGAATCCGTGCTGCGGCTGCGCAGCGGCGAAACCGCGGTGCTTGGCGGGCTGATCGAGGACAAGGTCGATTACGACACCGGACGCATTCCGCTGCTCGGAAGCCTTCCACTGCTCGGTGAGGTCTTCAGCCACCGCGACAACGCCGTGCGGCGCAGCGAACTCGTGATCTTCCTGCGGCCGGTGGTGGTCGAAGACCCCGCGCTCGGCGGCGACTACGCCGAACTGCGCCAGCATCTGCCGGACGCCGGCTTCTTCGACATCGGCCACCCCCATGGCACCCCGTTGCGGGTGCGGGCAAACCCGGGACTAGGCCAGCCGTGAAGCGCCTGCCCCCGTCCCGGCTCCCCGGTTCCCGCCCCCACCCCTCGCCCCGGGCGGCAACGGCGGTGCTTCTCGCTGTGCTGGCTTTATCCACCGCTCGTGCCGAAGGCGGCACGCCGCTGCAGGACGACGCCACCCCTTACACCAGCCTCGCCGCCGCCCATGCCGCGCTCGAAGCGGGACAACTCGACGCGGCGCGCGCCCATTACATCCACGCCCTGCGGCAGGCGCCGACCGCGGTGGAGGCGCGCAATGGTGTCGCCGTGGTGCTGCTTCGGCAGGGGGATGCAGCGGGCGCTGCAAGCTGGTTCCGTGCCGCGCTCGAGGTGTCTCCCGACGACCCGCTGGCGCACGCCGCGTTGTACAGCCTCGGCGCGGAGACGGCACCTGCCAGCGAAGACCGGCTGCGCCGCCTGCTCGGCCGCCACCCCGACGCGGCCGCCTTGCATCTCGCCCTCGGAAACCTGCTCGCCCGCCAGGATCGCTGGGCCGAGGCGCAGGATGCCTACTTCCGCGCCTACACGTTCAACCCGGACGAACCCGACGTCCTCTTCAATCTGGCCGTTGGCCTGGACCACCTGCGTCAACGCAGCGCAGCCGGCTTCTATGCGCGCGCCCTCGAAGCAGCCTTGCTGCGGCCGCACAGCTTCGACCCGGAACAGGCCCGCGGGCGCCTGCACGCCCTCACCGCAACGCGATGAACGCCGTGGCGCCCCTCCCCGATCACGACGCCCTCGCCACGCTGTTGCTCGCGGCCGGCGTCATCGGACAGGACCAGCTGCGCATTGCCCGAATGGAGCAGCAGCGCGCCCCGCGGCCGCTGGCAGATCTGCTGCTCGGGCTGGGATTCCTGTCCGAGTCGGCACTGCGCGGCGTGATCTCCGAAGCGAGCGGACGGCGGCCGGTCGACCTCGCCCGCAGCCTGCCGGATGACGCGGCGCTCGCCCTGGTGCCGGTCGAATTCGCGCGGCGGAACCAGTTGCTGCCCCTGAGCCTGGATACGGACCGGGGCGTGCTCACCATCGCCACCGCGGCAACCGACGACCGCGCCGTCATCGACAAGCTGCTCGCGCTGTGTCCGCAGTTGCGCCGGGTGGAATGCCTGCTGGCAGCAGGCCCCGAACTCGGCCGCGCGATCGAGCGCCACTACGGCCGGGCGCAGTCGCTCGAGAGCATCCTGCACGAACTCGAAACCGGTGCCCCGCCCCCACCCCAGCGGCCCGGCGGCGAGGGACACCCCCAGGCCCTGGTCCGGCTGGTGGATGCGCTGCTGCTCGACGCGGTGAAGCGCGACGCATCCGACATCCACTTCGAACCCGAGGCTCACCATCTGCGCGTCCGCTGCCGCATCGACGGTGTGTTGCGGCAGACCCGCGCGCTTCACGCCACCTACTGGCCGGCAATGGCGGTGCGGATCAAGGTCCTTGCCGGCCTCAACATTGCCGAGACCCGTGTCCCGCAGGACGGCCGCTTCTCGTTCGACGTCGCCGGCCATGCCATCGACTTCCGCGTTTCGTGCATGCCGACGCTGCACGGCGAAAACGTCGTGCTGCGCCTGCTCGACCGCAGCAAGGGCGTGGTCCCGCTCTCCGACCTCGGCCTGGGCGCCGGAGACCTGGCCGCGCTCGAAGCGATGATCGCCCGCCCCGAGGGCCTGATCCTCGTCACCGGCCCCACCGGCAGCGGCAAGACCACCACGCTGTACTCCTTGCTCGCGCATCTCAATACCGAGGCGCGAAGCATCATGACGCTGGAGGATCCGGTCGAATATCCGATGCCGCGGCTACGCCAGACCCAGGTCGCCGACAGCGGGCGCATCGGCTTCGCCGAAGGCGTGCGGGCAATGCTGCGGCAGGACCCGGATGTACTGCTGATCGGCGAAATCCGCGATGCCGACACCGCGGCCATGGCGCTGCGGGCGGCAGTCACCGGTCATCAGGTGTATTCGACGCTGCACGCCGGCTCGGCGCTCGGCGCGCTGCCCCGGCTGCGCGAACTGGGGGTGTCGCCCGAGATGCTGGCGGGTAACCTCATCGGCATCGTCGCCCAACGCCTGGTGCGCCGCCTTTGCCCGGACTGCGCCGAAACAGTGGCGATCGAGCCGTGGGCGCGACCCTACCTCGCCACCAACGACAGCACAGCCGCCACCCGGATGCAGGCCCGCGGCTGTGCCCGCTGCAACTTCCAGGGCTATCGCGGCCGGCTCGCGCTGATGGAAATCCTGCCGGTCGACACGGGGCTGGACGACCTCCTCGCCCGCGGCGCCAACCGTTCCGACCTGCTCGCCCATGCGCAGCGTCAGGGCCATGTCGGGCTTGCCGCTGCGGGGCTCGCCCGGGTGCGGGCCGGAGACACCACGCTGGAAGAACTGCTGCGCGTCGTCGACGTCCGTGGAGCCCGGCGATGAGCAGACTGCAGGCCCATGCCTATCGCGCGGTCAACGGCGACGGCCGCCGGGTGCGCGGTCGGGCCCACGCGCTGCACCTCAACGATCTCGAAGCACGGCTCGCCACCCGCGGGCTCACCCTCATCCACGGCGAAGTGGCGCGCCGCAGCCTTCGGCCCCAGCCTCGCCTGCCCGCGCGCGAGCTGGGCGCGTTCTGCGCCCAGCTCGCCCATCTGCTGGAGGCCGGCATCCCGCTGGTGGAGGCCCTGCGCGACCTCGGCGAGGGCAACGCGACGCCCGCCGCGCGCCCCTGGGACGACATCGCGACCGCGCTCGAGGGCGGCGACACCCTGTCCGACGCCTGCGCCGCGCGCGCCGATCTGTTCGACGAGGTCTTCGTCAGCCTGCTGCGCGCCGGCGAGCAGGCCGGGCGCCTCCCCGCAGTCCTGCACCATCTGGCGGCGACGCTGGAACGCAGTGCGCAGGTGGCCGCCCATCTGCGCCGGATGTCTATCTATCCCACCTTCGTGCTTGCGGTTCTTGCGGTCGCGGCCGGAACAGCCCTGGTCTTCGTGGTGCCGCAACTGAGCTCCCTGTTCCGCAGCCTGGGCGAAACCCTGCCGTGGCAAACCCGCGCGCTGCTCAGCCTGTCGGACCTCGTGCTCAGGCACGGCGCCTGGGCCACGGTCGTGGCGGTCCTTTGCCTCGCCGGCGTGCGCCTCGCGCTCCTGCGCAGCATCGCATTCCGCCTTCAGGTCCACGCCGCGCTGCTGCGTCTGCCGGTGGTCGGCGGGCTGTGGCACACCGCGCTGCTCGCCCGCGTCTGCCAGGTCCTCGCGGTGTCCTACGAGGCCGGCGTGCCGATCGTCGCCGCAGTCACCACCGCCGCGGGCACCGCAGGCAACCTTGTGGTCCGCACCGGCCTGGAGCAGGTCGCCGACGACATTGCGGCCGGGGCAGATCTGAGCGGAGCGCTTGCCTCAACCCGCGTGTTCCCGCCGCGGGTCACACGGATGCTGCGGGTCGGCGAGCACAGCGGTACGCTCGACCGCGCCCTGCGGCACGCCGGCGCCTTCTACGAGCGCGAACTGCAGGAAGGCGTCGCGCGCTTGCAAGCCGCGGTCGAGCCGGCGCTCACTGTGCTGCTCGGCCTGCTGATGCTGTGGATCATGAGCGCGATCCTCGGCCCCATCTACGACGTGCTCGGAAAGCTGCCGCTGTAGGCCGCCATGGGACGAGACTGCCTGCTCCTGATTTCCGCGGCCGGCGCAAGGGCATGGACGCAGCAGCGCAGCGGCCTGGCGCCCGGACCGCACTTCGCCGCCGATGCGGCGGGCCACGCGGCCTTTTCTGAATGGCTGAGCACCTGCCCGGCCGCCTCCTTTACGCTGCTCGCCGACCTCGCGGGCGAAAGCTTGCGCCTGGAAACCCTCCCGCGCAGCCGGGGCCGCGACCGGACATCGCTGATCTCGCGCCGATGCCGGCAGCACTTTCCCGACACCCCATACACCGCGGCGCAGCCCTTCCGGGCGCCATCCGGTGCGCCCCCACGGGAGACAGTGCTGCTGTCCGCGCTCACGCCCGCGGATGCGCTCGAACCCTGGCTGCAGCGTCTGGCCGCGCAAGGCAGTGCGGTACGCTCACTGCACGGCATGGGCTTCGCGCTCGCCCTGTGGGTGCGCCGGCACGGCCGCCGCCAGCCCGTCCTGCGCGGCGACTTCCTGCTGGTGAGCGCGTCCCCCGCGGGTGAGCGGCACAGCTATTTCCAGCACGGGCAGCTGCGGTTCTCCCGCCTGATCGGTGACGGCGAGGAAGCGCCGCTGCGGCGCAGCGAGGCCCACCTCTACGCCCACGACCTGACCGACCGGCGCACGCCGCTGACGATCGTCGGCGTGGGCGCCGAAGACCTCGTCGCCGCGCACAATTCCGGCCCGCACCATGAAGGCGGCATCCCGGCGCCCTTCCAACCGGTCGCGCTGCACCTGCCGTCGCCCGCCGGCCCCGACGCCGCTTGGCTCGCCCCACTCCACCGGCTACTGAGCCGCGCGCTGCACCCGCAGGCCGGGCACGCCCCCGCAGACTTGGTACGCGTCTTCCGCGCCCGCCGTGCCCTCGCCACCCTCGGCGGGATGGCCGCTGCAGTCGGCGTCATCGCGCTTGCCGGGGCAGCGGGCGTCGCCCTCTCGACGCGCCCGCTCGTGCAGCACAACGCCGAGCTCACGGAGCGACTGGCCGTCGACGCACGCACCCTTGCGGCACTTCAGGCCGACACGCCCGCAACGCCGCACCCGCCCGCCGCGATGCGCGCGATCGCGGCCGAGCTTGGCCGCCAACGCCGGCTTCACGCGGAACCCCGGCAGGCACTGGCGACCATCGCCGCGGTGCTCGACCGCCACCCGCAGGCAGTGCTGCACGAACTGCGCTGGGAGCGACCGCCGCAGGACGGCGCCGGCCCGGCACCGCTGCGGGTGACCCTGCGGCTCGAACTGGACGGAAGCGATGACCGCGCCAGCGCGCGTGGTGCCGAACGCCTTGCCGCCGATCTCGCGCGCCAGCCGGGTATCCAGCTCCGGCCGATCCCCGCTGAAACCGCCCCCGGCGCGACACCCGCCGGACATCTCCGGCTCGAACTCCAGTTTCTGGAGCCCGCATGAATCGCCGGCGTGCATGGCGTACTCACGCCTCGAGCTACCGCGCGCTTGTCCTTGGAGCGGCGCTGCTGCTGATCGGCGGGGCAACGCTTGCCGCGGCGCTGACCCACCAGGAAGTCGAGCGGGCGGCTTCGGCCCGCCTGCAGCGGGAGTTGGCGGACACAAGCGCCGGCATCGATGCCACGCGCCAAAGCCTCCTGCAACTGCGCAGTGATCTTGCAAGCTATCGCGCACTGCTCGCACACGGCACGCTCGGCCCCGAGCGCACCGCGCGCTGGGCCGACACCCTTGCCCGCCAGCTCGCCACGCAGGAGCTTGGGCACGTGAGCGTGCAGTTCACCGCTGCACGCCCGCTGCTGGCGGACAGCCCGCAGGGGCTACACGCGGCCACCGCACGTATCGCCGTCGAGCTTTCTCACGAGGAGGCGCTGCTGGACCTCCTCGACGGCGTCGCCGGCACGGCGGACGCCCTCGTCATCGGCCGCGGTTGCGACGTCCTTCGGCGCAGCACAAACCCCGCACCTGCCGCGCTCCACGCGGAATGCGAATTCGACTGGATCGCCCTGTCGGGGCCGGGCAGGGCGCCGTGAAGCGGCGATCCGCCCTGCTCCCGCTCCTGCTCGCGCTGTGGTCCGGCTCCGCCCCCGCGGCCCCGCTCGGACGCTTGTTCTTCACGCCGGCCGAACGTGCCGCCGGCGCGCTGGCAGTTTCACCTCCGCCGACCACCAGCCCGACTGCCGCGGCACCGCGGCTGGACGGGGTGCTACGCACCGGCCGCGGCCGCACGCTCGTCTGGCTCGACGGCGAGCCACGCGTCCTGGAAGCCGGCGCCCGACTCCGGTTCGACCCCGCGCACGGCGAGGCCACGTTCAGCCTGGCAGCCGCCCCGCTGCGCCTGGGCGACACGGACGCCCCCGAGCCCGCGCCGCGCTGGCGCCGCGCGATCACCGGCACGCGCGAGCCCCTGCCATGAGGCACTCCATCCCTGTGGCACACAGAAGCGGCGGCGTCGCGCTGCTCGGCCTGCTTCTGCTCGCGGCGGTGGTTGGGGCCGCGCTGTTCGTTGCCGGTACCGATCTTGAAGGGAAGATACGGGCGCGCCACACCGCGGCCAGCCTCGAGACGCTCGCCTCCGCCCGCGCAGCCCTCGCCGGCTATGCGCTCAGCTATCCGGAGCGCCATCCCGACCAGGGATACGGCTATTTACCCTGCCCGGACAGCGGCAACGATGGCGCACCCGCCGGCGCCTGCGGCAGCCGCGGCCTCGCGGCCTTCGGGCGCTTCCCGTATCGCACGCTGGGTCTTGCAGACGTGCGCGATGGCGACGGCGAGTGCCTGTGGTATGCGGTGGCGGCCAGCGGCAAGAACAACCCCAAGGCGCAGGTATTCGACTGGGACTCGCCGGGCGACTTCGAACTGCGCTCGCTCGGCGGGCACGTCCTGGCGGGGTCCGACGCCCCTTCTGCGCGCGCGCTCGCGGTGGTCTTCGCCCCTGGCCGCGCACTGCAGGGACAGCAACGTCCGCCCAGCGCCGCCCGCTGCAGCGGCGGCGCACGGGCCGCGGATGACATCGCGCACTACCTCGAGGGCGGCTATGTCCCGACCGCGACCGGGCCGCTCAGCGTGCATCAGGGCGAGGCCGGCAACACGTCCAACAACGACCTGATTGCCTGGCTGACCACCGACGACATTTTCGACGCGCTGCGGCGGCGGCCCGAATTCGCCGCCTACCTCAACGGCTTTCTCGACACTGCCGCCGCAGCCCTCGTCACCGCGTCGCTGCAGCCAGCGTTCGTCGACCGTCACGCCGTGCCTGTCGCCGGCCCGCTGGCGCAGGGACCGCTTCCCGACGCAGCAGCACTCGGCCTTGCCTTGACGGCCGCCGCGCGGCACGACAACTGGCGCGAACAGGCGCGCTTCGTGGTCTGCACCGATGGCAGCGCCTGCCTCACGGCCTCACTGGCCGAGAGCGCGGCCGCGCCGGCACCGGTGGGGCTCGGGCAATGCCGGGTTGCCGTGTTGTTTGCCGGCGAACGCATCCGCAGCGGCAACGGCGCCCAACGACGCGGCACAGCGGCCGAACGCGAGGATTACGCCAACTGGTTCGAAGGGCCGAATCCGCAGCTGCTGTCGGGTGGTGGCGGCCAACTCGCGGGCTATCGCCACTTCGCGGTCGCCGACCCGCGCCGCCCCGCCCACGAAGACGTCGTCCGTTGCCTGCCATGAATCGCGCGCCCCAACCCCGGCACCGGCGCGCACGCGGTTTCACGCTGGCCGAACTCGCCATCGTGCTGGTCGTGATCGGCCTGCTCACCGGTGGCATGCTCGGCCCGCTCGCCAGCCGGCTCGAAGCCCGCCAGCGCCAGGAAACGTCGGAACGCCTGCGCGACATCGAGCAGGCGCTCTACGGTTTCGCCATCCTGCATGGCCGCCTGCCCTGCCCCAGCACCGAACCTGACCCCGGCAGCGCGGGTTATGGACGCGAGAACGCACCACCGTGCGACGACAGCGTCGAAGGCATGCTGCCGTGGCGCACCCTTGGCCTGGGGCCGGTTGACGCGTGGGGCACGCCGCGCAGCAGCCCCACGGCGCCCTGGCCGGGTCACTGGCGCTATCGGGTGGATCCCGCCTTCGCCGCCGCCGGCGGCATCAGCGCCGCCACGGTACCCCTCTCCAATCTCCAGCTCTACGACCACGACAACCGGCCGATCACGGTCGAAAGCGAATCGCGCGCGGTCGCCATCGTGTACTCCACCGGCAACAACCTGCGGGCCGACGGGCTCAACGCGAGCTACTCGGCCACCCATCCGCGCTATCAGGCGGGCGAGGCCACTGCCTCGTTCGACGACCTGTTGATCTGGATCGGCCATCCGCTGCTGATTGCGCGGCTCGCCCAGGCCGGCCGGCTCTGACCCCGCTTTCCTTCAACCACTGCACAACACGACCATGCACTCACGACAACACGGCTTCACCCTCGTCGAAATCGCCATCGTCCTCGTCATCATCGGCCTGCTGCTCGGCGGGGTGCTCAAGGGGCAGGAGATTCTCAACAATGCCAAGGTCAAGAATCTCACCCAGGACTTCCGCGGCATCCCGATGCTGCTGCACGGCTACCGCGACAAATACCGCGCCACGCCGGGCGACGACGCCAACGCACGCCGTCACATCTGCCCCGCAGCGGCCGGTGAATGCACGACGAACGGCAACGGTGACGGGCTCATCGGCGGCAACTGGAATGACACCGCAGCGTCCGAGTCCTTCCTGTTCTGGCAGCACGTGCGGATGGCCAATCTTGCGGCGGGCGCCACCGACACCGCGGATCCGGGCTATGCGCCGCGTAATGCGGAAGGCGGCCGCCTCGGCATCCAGAGCAGCGGCGACGCCGCGCCGCTCGGCGTACCCGGCAGCTACGCACTGTGTTCGGCCGCAGTGCCCGGCCGCTTCGTGCGCCAGATCGACCTTGCGGTGGATGACGGCGAACCGGCGACCGGCACCCTGCGCGCCGGTACCCAGGGGGCGGGCGGATTGACCGCGCTGGCCGCCGACACGCCGGTGGACGATGCCGCGACCTACGTGCTCTGCCTCGGATTCTGAGCGCGCATCAACCCTTCAGCACGCGCTCCTCGGCCTGCTCCAGCCCCTGCGGCAGGCCGAGCAGCACCAGCACGTCGCCGGCGACGATGCGGGTTTCGGGGCCGGGCGACAGGCCCCGGATGCCGCGGCGGCGTACCGCGGAGACCCCCACGCCAAACTCTTCCAGCGCGAGTTCGCCTATCGTCCGCCCGACCGCAGGCGCCGCGTCGGGCACCGTCACCGAATGCAGGCGCGCCTGGCTGTTCTCCGCCACTTCGCCGATGTCGGTGGCGCCATGGAAGAAGCCGCGCATCAACGCGTAGCGCTGGTTGCGGATGTCGCGGATGCGCTTGACCACGCGGCTGAGCGGTACGCCGATCAGCGCCAGCGCATGCGAGGCCAGCATGATGCTGCCTTCGAAGGCCTCCGGCACCACTTCCGCCGCGCCGCCCAGCGACAGCTTTTCCATGTCGGCCTCGTCCACCGCCCGCACCACGATGGGCAGGCCGGGGCGCAGCGCATGCGCGTGGTGCATCACCCGCAGCGCAGCCTCGACCTCGGCAAACGAAATCACCAACGCACTGGCGCGCATGATCCCGGCCGCCATCAGCGTCTCGCGCCGCGCCGCGTCCCCATAAACCACGGTGTCGCCGGCCGCGCCGGCCTCGCGCACCCGTTCCGGGTCCAGGTCCAGCGCGACGTAGCTCAGGTTCTCCTGCTCGAGGAAGCGCGCCATGTACTGGCCGCTGCGGCCGTAACCGCACACGATGATGTGCTTGTCGGTATTGAGCGACTGGGCCGCGACCCGCGTCAGCTCCATCGACCGCAGCAGCCATTCGGAAGCGACGAAGCGCATCACGAGCTTGTCGCTGACCTGCACGATCAGCGGCGCCACCAGCATCGACAGCACCAGCGCCGCCACCGTGACCTGCACCAGCCCCGCCGGCATCAGCCGCAGCCCCACGATTTCGGACAGCAGCACGAAGCCGAACTCCCCGCCGGCGCACAACCACAGGCCCGAGCGCATGGCGGTCCCCGGTGGCGAGCGGAACGCGCGCGAAGCGGCGAACACGATCAGGAACTTGGCGGCCAGCAAGGCCACCACCAGGCCGATGACGGCCGGCAGGTGCCACACGATCGTCTCGACGTCGAGGAACATCCCGACGGTGACGAAGAACAGCCCGAGCAGCACGTCGCGGAACGGTTTGATGTCCTCCTCGACCTGGTAGCGATACTCGGTTTCGGAAATCAGCATGCCGGCGAGGAAGGCACCCAGCGCCAGCGACAGGCCCACCAGTTCCGACAGCCAGGCCAGGCCCAGCGTAATGAACAGCACGTTGAGCATGAACAGCTCGCCGGATCGGCGCCGTGCCACCAGCGTGAACCACCACCGCATCAGCCGGGGGCCGAACACCAGCACCAGCGCCAGCAGCACCACCGCCTTGATCCCGGCCAGCCCGAGCGTGACGGCGAGTTCCTCGGCAGGGCGCGACAGGGCCGGCAGCAGAATCAGCAGCGGCACCACCGCGAGATCCTGGAACAGCAGCACGCCGATGATCTCCCGCCCGTGCCGGCTGTCGAGTTCGAGCCGGTCAGCCAGGAGCTTCGACAGGATCGCGGTGGAGGACATCGCGATGGTGCCGCCCAGCGCGAACGCTGCCGCCCACCCCAGTCCGCCCAGCCTGCCAAGCACCAGCGTCAGCGCGATGCTGCCGACTACCTGGGCGGCGCCCAGCCCGAACACGATGTTCTTCATCGCCAGCAACCGCGGCAACGAGAATTCGAGCCCGATCGAGAACATCAGGAAGACGACGCCGAACTCGGCGAGATGGCGGGCGCCCGCGGAGTCGGGCACCAGGTTGAAGGCGTGCGGCCCCACCATCGCGCCGACCAGCAGGTAGCCGAGCACGGGCGGGAGATTGACGCTGCGCAGCACGGCCACCAGCACGACGGCCGCGGCCAGCAGCAACAGGACGAGATCTAGGGTGTTCAACATCGGGCGGGCGGGCCTTGTCCGGAGCGTGCCGGGTGGGCCGCCCATTTGTTATACAATCGCGGGCCGATCATTCGCCGCCGCACTGCAGCACGCTTTGCCGCGGAGACAGCGCAGCGCCGGACGTGGCCGCGCCGGTGACCGGTGCTCTACCCGAACGGCGTCTGCCGCGTTTTTCCACCAGTGTAACCGCTTCGCCAGCATGGACCCAATCGCGCCGGGCACTGCGCCCACTCACCGTGCCGCCGAACTCGCCCGCCACGTGCTGCGCGTCGAAGCTGCGGCCGTCGCCGCGCTCGCCGAGCGTGTGGGCGACGACTTTGAACGTGCCGTCGAGCTGATCCTCGCCCGTAGCGGTCGCGTCATCGTGACCGGCATCGGCAAGTCGGGCCACATTGCCCGCAAGCTCGCTGCCACGCTCGCCAGCACCGGAACCCCCGCCTATTTCGTGCACGCGGCCGAGGCTGCGCATGGCGACCTCGGCATGATCACCCCGGAGGACGTGGTGATCGCGCTGTCGAATTCCGGGGCAAGCGAAGAACTGCTGATGATCGTGCCGCTCGTGAAGCGCCAGGGCGCGCGTCTGATCGCGCTCACGGGGCGGCCCGATTCGCCGCTCGCGCGCGAGGCGGACGTGCATCTGGACGGGGCGGTCAGCGAAGAGGCCTGTCCGCTCAATCTCGCCCCGACCGCGAGCACCACTGCGGCGCTCGCGCTCGGCGACGCGCTCGCCGTGGCCCTGCTCGACGCCCGTGGCTTCGGTCCGGACGACTTTGCCCGCTCGCACCCGGGCGGCTCGCTGGGCCGCCGCCTTCTCACCCACGTCAGGGACGTCATGCGGCCCGCACCGGAAGTCCCGGTGGTGGGGCGCGAGGCCGCGCTCGCCGAAGCGCTGCTGGCGATGACGCGGGGGGGCATGGGGATGACGGTCGTCGCCGATCCCGACGGCCGCCCGCTCGGCATCTTCACCGACGGCGACCTGCGCCGCGCGCTCGAGAAAGGCATCGACGTGCGCGCCGCACGGATCGCGGACCTCATGACCCCGCAGCCGCGCCACATCTCGCCTGATGCCCTCGCGGCGGAGGCGGCCGAAGTGATGGAACGCCAGCGCATCAGCCAGTTGCTGGTGCTCGATGCCGCGGGCAAGCTGGCCGGCGCACTCACCACCCACGACCTGATGCTCGCGAAGGTAATCTGATGGCCCAGCCGGAATCCGCCGCAAAAATCCGCCTGATGGGGTTCGATGTCGACGGTGTCCTCACCGACGGCAGCCTGTACTTCACCCCCAACGGCGAAGAGATCAAGGTCTTTTCCAGCCTCGACGGACACGGCATCAAGATGCTGCAGCAGGCCGGCATCGAGGTTGCGATCATCAGCGGGCGAAGCTCCAGGGCGCTCGCACTGCGCGCAGCCAACCTGGGCATCGGCGAACTGCACATGGGCGTCGAAGACAAACGCGCCTGTCTGGACGACCTTCTCGCGCGCCGCGGCATCGCGCGGGCGGAAGCCGGCTACATGGGCGACGACGTGGTCGATCTTCCCATCCTGCGCGCCTGCGGCTTTTCCGCCACGCCGGCCGACGGCCATCCGTTCGTCCGCGAACACGTCGATTTCGTTGCCAGCCGCGACGGCGGCCGCGGCGCCGTGCGCGAGGTGTGCGACTTCCTGCTGGCGAGCCGCGGCGTGCTCGACGCGATGCACGCCGCCTACCTCGACTGAGCGCCGACGATGCAGGCCGCCTACCGGCTCTATCCCGTGATTGCCCTCGCTCTGCTGGCGGGCGCCTCCGTATGGCTGGAGCGGGTGTCCCGTAACGACACCCCCGCTGCCGCGCCGGCGCAGCAGACGGGGCCGGACTTCATTGCCGAACAGACGCGCCTGATCGGCTTCGGCAAGGATGGCAACATCCGCTACGAACTGGTCAGCGAACGCAGCGCGCATTTTCCCCAGGGCGACATCACCCGCATCGCACTGCCGCGGCTGGTGATGTTCTCCGAGGGACGTGCGACCCGGGTCACCGCCGCGCAGGGCGAGGTCAGCCCCGGCGGCGAACGCGTCGATCTTTCCGGCGCGGTGCGCGTGCGTCGGGGCGGCGACGGCAACGGGAGCGAGCTGGCCCTCGACAGCGAAACCCTCAGCGTCTGGCCAGACGATCATCGCGCCGAAAGCCAGTCCCCGGTTTCGCTGGTCCATGGCCGCAATACTGCGCAGGCCCAGGGCATGCGCGCAGACAACCTGTTCGGCACGCTGGAACTGATCGGCCAAGCCCGCGTCCGCCTGCCCCGTCGTCAAGAGAATCCGTCATGAAGCTCCTCAACCGCGCCCTTCTGGCCCCGGCCGCCCTGACCCTTGCACTGGCCGCTGCGCCGGCCCTTGCCGAGCGCGCCGACCGCGACCAGCCGGTCAACATCGAAGCCAACAAGGTCACGGTGGACGACCGCAACAAGGTCCACATCTTCGAAGGCGACGTCGTCCTGACCCAGGGCACGCTGGTCATCAAGGGCGACAAGCTGGTGGTCACGCAGGACGCCGGCGGTTTCCAGAATGGCGTTGCCACCGCCTCCAACCCGCGCCTGGCCACCTTCCGCCAGAAGCGCGAAGGCAGCAACGAATACGTCTACGGCGAAGCCGAGCGGATCGAGTACAGCAGCCGCACCGAGAAAGCCAAGCTCTTCGTGCGCGCCAAGGTCACCAGCGGCGGCGACGAAGTGCGCGGCCACTTCATCGAGTACGACTCGATGAGCGAGAACTACCTCGTCACCAATGCTCCCGGCGCCGCGCCGGCCGCCACCAGCGGCGGCGACGGCCGGGTGCGCGCGGTGATCCAGCCCAAGAGTGACAACAAAGCGGGCGGCGCCGAAAGCGCCAAGCCCTGAAAACCACGCACTGCCCAGGAGATAGCATGAGCTTCGAGAACATCCTCACCGAGACCCGCGGCCGCGTCGGGCTCATCACCCTCAACCGGCCGAAGGCGCTCAACGCGCTCAATGACGCCCTGGTGGACGAAGTCGGCCAGGCGCTGGACGCCTTCGAGGCCGACGAGAACATCGGCGCAATCGTCATCACCGGTTCGGAGAAGGCCTTCGCCGCGGGCGCCGACATCGGCGCCATGGCGACCTTCTCGTACATGGACGCCTACAAGGGCGACTACATCACCCGCAACTGGGAACGCGTGAAGACCTGCCGCAAGCCGGTGATCGCCGCGGTGGCCGGTTTCGCCCTCGGCGGCGGCTGCGAACTGGCGATGATGTGCGACATCATCATTGCCGCCGACACCGCGAAGTTCGGACAACCCGAAGTCAAGCTCGGCATCCTGCCGGGTGCCGGCGGAACCCAGCGCCTCCCGCGCGCAGTGGGCAAGGCCAAGGCGATGGACATGTGCCTGACCGCCCGCTTCATGGACGCCACCGAAGCGGAACGCGCCGGCCTGGTGTCTCGCGTCGTCCCGGCGGACACGCTCGTCGATGAGGCGCTCTCGGCGGCTGAAGCCATCGCCAGCTACTCGCTGCCGGTCGTCATGATGATCAAGGAATCGGTCAACCGGGCATTCGAAAGCAGCCTCAACGAAGGCCTGCTGTTCGAGCGCCGCGTGTTCCACGCCGCCTTCGCGCTCAACGACCAGAAAGAAGGCATGGCGGCCTTCGTCGCCAAGCGCAAAGCCAACTTCAGTCACGACTGAGCGGCCGCCCACAGCCCGTCTCCCGCGGCGGGGCGCTCGCCCCGCCCGCCTCCCCGCTGTTGCCCACTCCGGGCACTTCCGACTGCGGAAACTCCCTGCAAATCAGTGCTGTAACTCGGTTGTCGTCAGCGCGCCGTAAGATAGGTCGCAAATAATTCGGTCCCAATTGTGCAGCGCACTAAATTGGGGTTGACAGCAGGGTCTCCGGCCTTATAATCGGCCCCAATGTTGCGTTGCAACATCACACATCGGGCACCACGCTGCGATGTAAATGACGTCCTACCAAGGAGATCATCATGACTGCTACCCCTGAGCAAATCACCGCCGCCGCCAAGGCCAACATCGAAACGCTGCTGACCCTGGCCAACTCCGCTTTCTCCAACGTCGAGCGCCTCGCCGCGCTGAACCTGAACACCGCCCGTTCGGTGCTGGAAGACGGCGTTGCCAACACCAAGGCGCTGCTCGCCGCCAAGGACGTGCAGGAGTTCGTCAGCCTGCAGACCTCGCTGGCCCAGCCGCTGATCGAAAAGGCCGTTGCGTACAACCGCAGCGTCTATGAAATCGCTTCGCAAAGCCAGGAAGAGCTGTCCAAGCTGTTCGAAGGCCAGGTCGCCGAGCTGAACAAGAGCCTCGCCGCCGCCCTCGACAAGGCCGCCAAGTCCGCCCCGGCCGGCTCCGACGTCGCCGTCGCCGCCGTGAAGTCGGCGATTGCTGCCGCCAACAGCGCCTACGACAGCGTCAGCAAGGCTGCCAAGCAGGTCGCCGAAATCGCCGAAGCCAATGTGGCCGCCGCGACCAACGCCACCGTGAAGGCCGTCACCACCACCAGCAAGGCCGCCTCCAAGAAGGTTGCCTAAGCTCGGCTGACGCCGCATCCGGCTCCGCCGGACGAAAAAAAGCCCCGCTCATGCGGGGCTTTTTTTGTTTGATAGCGGAGCGCCGATTCAGCCGGCATCCACTTCGGGCAGCAGCGTCGGCGCGTCACCGGTGTAGTGATGCGGGAACAGGCGGCGCATCTCGCCCTCCACCCATTCTTCGGCACGGCGGTTGATCTCTTCCGCCTTGACGCCCTTGACCTCGATCGCCGGGCCGATGCTGACCGTGATCTCGCCCGGATGCTTGAGGAAGGCATTGCGGCGCCAGAACTCGCCGGCGTTGTGCGCCACCGGAACCACCGGCACGCCGGCCCGTTTGGCCAGCCAGGCGCCCCCGACCTTGTAGCGCCGCGCCGTGCCCGGGGCCACCCGCGTGCCTTCCGGGAACACCACCACCCAGAAGCCTTCCTTCAGGCGCGCCCGGCCCTGCTCCACCACCTGCGCCAGCGCGTCCTTGCCGGCGGCACGGTCGATTGCAATGCCGGGAATCGCCGCCAGGCCCCAGCCGAAGAACGGCACCTTCAGCAGCTCGCGCTTCAGCACGAAGCACAGCGGCGGAAAGATCACCTGCAGCGCCATGGTCTCCCATGCCGACTGGTGCTTGGACAGGATCACGGCCGGCCCCGCCGGGATGTTCTCGGCACCGACCACGCGGTAGCGGATGCCGAGCAGGTGGCGCACGAACCACATCACCAGCGGTGCCCACGAGGTGATGACGCGGTGGCGCAGATGCGGGGAGAACGGGAACATCAGCATCCCGAGAATGGCGTACGGCGGGGTGACCACCGCGAGCACGATGGCGAACAACAGGGAACGCAGCAGAATCACGTTGAGATCGAGGTCCTTCAGGCGGTGAGGTCGGCGACCACGGAGGCGAGGTCGGGGTAGATGAGGGCGTTGTCGGGCAGCGCGGGATCCTCGCGGGTCTTGAGTCCCTTGCCGGTCAGCACGAGATAGGGCTGACAGCCGACCGCGGCGCCGGCCTGCAGGTCGCGCAGGCTGTCGCCCACACAGGGCACCCCTGCCAGGTCGGCGTTGAAGCGCGCGGCGATCTGCAGGAACAGGCCCGGCTTGGGCTTGCGGCATTCACAGGTGGAGTCCGCCGCGTGCGGACAGAAGAAGATCGCGTCGAGCCGCCCGCCGACCTGCGCGAGGCTCTTCACCATCTTTTCATTGATCGCGTTCAGCGTATCCATGCCGAACAGGCCACGGCCGACGCCCGACTGGTTGGACGCCACCACGACGCGCCAACCCCATTGGTTGAGCTTGGCGATCGCCTCGAGCGAGCCGGGAATCGGCTTCCACTCTTCCGGCGACTTGATGAACTGGTCGGAGTCGTAGTTGATGACGCCGTCACGGTCGAGAATGATGAGCTTCACAGGGGCTCCGGACGGGAAGGCCGGCCCGGCGGTCGCCGGGCCGTGGCGGTCAGGCCGACAGGCGGGAAATGTCGGCGACCTGGTTCATCAGGCCGGCCAGTTGCGCCAGCAGCGCGAGGCGGTTCTGCCGCGTCAGCGGCTCCTCGGCCATCACCATGACACCGTCGAAGAAGGCGTCGACCTCGGCCCGCACGCCGGCGAGCACGCACAGCGCGTCGGTGTAGTCCTCGTTGGCGACGTGGGACTTCACCAGCGGCGCGATCTCGATCACGCGGTGGAACAGCGCCTTCTCGGCGTCCTCCTGCAGCAGCGCGACATCGGGCTCACCCGGCGCGCCTTCGGCCTTCTTCAGGATGTTCACGATGCGCTTGTTGGCCGCAGCCAGCGCCTCGGCTTCGGACAGTGCGCGGAAGGCCTCGACCGCGGCGAGCTTGGCGGGCACCAGGTCGATGCGGGTGGGCGCCAGCGCGAGCACCGCGTCGATCGCGGCGACTTCGCCGCCGCTCTCGCGGAGCAGGTTCTTCAGGCGTTCGCGCATGAAGTCGAGCAGCTGTGCCTGGAATCCGTCGGCGGTGAGCAGGCCCGGCTTGAAGCCGGCAGCGGCGTCGGCCACCAGTGCGGCCAGATCCAGCGGCAGCGGCGCTTCCATCAGGATGCGCAGCACGCCGAGCGCGGCGCGGCGCAGCGCGAACGGGTCCTTGTCACCGGTCGGCACCATGCCGATGCCGAAGAAGCCGACCAGGGCGTCCAGCTTGTCGGCCAGCGCCACCGCGGCGGCGACATTGCCCGCCGGCAGCGCATCGCCGGCGAAGCGTGGCTGGTAGTGGGCCTGCACCGCGTCCGCAACCACCGCGCCTTCGCCATCGTGCAGCGCGTAATAGCGGCCCATGATGCCCTGCAGCTCGGGGAACTCGCCCACCATCTCGGAGACGAGGTCGGCCTTGGCCAGACGCGCGGCGCGCCTGGCCGCCGCTTCGTCCGAACGCAGGCGCGCGGCGATCTTGCCGGCGAGCGCTTCGAGGCGTTCGACGCGTTCGAGCACGCTGCCGAGCTTGTTGTGATAGACCACGTTGGCCAGCCGCGGCAGGCGCGAATCGAGCTTGTGCTTCTTGTCGGTCTCGAAGAAGAAGCGCGCGTCGGACAGGCGCGGGCGCACCACGCGGGCGTTGCCGGTGACGATGTTCACCGGGTCTTCCATGCGCATGTTCGAGACGATCAGGAAGCGGTTCTGCAGCTTGCCGGCGGCATCGAACAGCGGGAAGTACTTCTGGTTGGCGCGCATCGTCAGGATCAGGCATTCCTGCGGGACGGCGAGGAATTCGGCCTCGAACTCGCCGACATACACCGTCGGGTGCTCGACCAGCGCGGTGACTTCGTCGAGCAGGTCGGTGTAGTCGTCGAGCTGGGCGCCCAGGCGGGCAGCTTCCGCGAGCAGCTGGCGCTCGATGTCGGCGCGACGCTCGGCGAAGTCCGGCACCACCTTGCCTTCGGCAAGCAGCGTGGGCTCGTAGGCGTCGGCGGTGGCGATGTCGATCTCGCCGCGGCTCATGAAACGGTGGCCGCGGGTGCTGCGGCCGGCATCGAGGTCGAGCACGCGGCCCGGCACCACCTCGGCGCCGTGCAGCATCACCAGCTTGTGCACCGGACGCACGAAGGTGGCATCGCCATCGCCCCAGCGCATCACCTTGGGAATGGGCAGTGCCTTGACCGCATCATGCACGATGGCGGCAAGCACCTCGGCGAGCCTGGCGCCCGGCACCACGGCAGTGTGGAACAGCGCCTCGGCCTTGCCGTCCATGCGGCGCTCGAAGGCAGGGACCGCACTCGCGGGGATGCCCTTAGCTTCCATCTTCTTCAGCAGCGCCGGCGTCGGCTTGCCGTCGGCGTCGAGGGCGACCGCGACCGGCATCAGCTTTTCGGTGACTTCCTTCGCGGCCGCTTCGGCGGCGACGCCCGCCATGGTGATGGCGATGCGGCGCGGGCTGGCGAACCAGCGGAAGGCGCCGTCGGCGGCGGCGAGGCCGCGCGCCTTGAGGCCCTCGGCGATCTTGGTGGCGAAGGTTTCGCCCAGCCGCGGCAGCGCCTTGGGCGGCAGTTCCTCGGTGAGCAGTTCGACGAGCAGGGTGTTGGCCGTCATTGCGCGGCCTCCTTGTTCTGTTGCGGCAGCATCGGGAAGCCGAGCGCCTCGCGGGATTCGAAATACGCCTGCGCGACCGCGCGCGACAGGTTGCGGATGCGGCCGATGTAGGCGGCGCGCTCGGTCACCGAGATGGCGCCGCGGGCATCCAGCATGTTGAAGTTGTGCGCCGCCTTCAGCACCATCTCATAGGCGGGCAGCGCCAGGCCGGCGTCCATCAGGCGCTTCGCCTCGGACTCGTAGTTGTTGAACAGCGAGAACAGGAAATCGACGTTGGAGTGCTCGAAGTTGTACTTCGACTGCTCGACTTCGTTCTGGTGATAGACGTCGCCGTAGGTCACCTTCGAACCATCGGGATACACCGCCCAGGTGAGGTCGTAGACGTTCTCGACGCCCTGCAGATACATCGCCAGGCGTTCCAGGCCGTAGGTGATCTCGCCCAGCACCGGCTTGCAGTCGAGGCCGCCGACCTGCTGGAAGTAGGTGAACTGCGTCACTTCCATGCCGTCCAGCCACACTTCCCAACCCAGACCCCAGGCGCCGAGCGTGGGGTTTTCCCAGTCGTCCTCGACGAAGCGGATGTCGTGCGCGTTGGGGTCGATGCCGAGCGCGCGCAGGCTGTCGAGGTAGAGTTCCTGAATGTTGAGCGGCGACGGCTTCAACACCACCTGGTACTGGTAGTAGTGCTGCAGGCGGTTGGGGTTCTCGCCGTAGCGGCCGTCCTTGGGCCGGCGCGAAGGCTGCACGTAGGCAGCATTCCAGGGTTCCGGGCCGATCGCGCGCAGGAAGGTGGCGGTGTGCGAGGTACCGGCGCCGACTTCGAGATCGTAGGGTTGCAGCAGCACGCAGCCGCGCTCGCCCCAGAACTGCTGGAGCGTCAGGATGACTTGCTGGAAGGTGGGTTTGGCGTGGGCAGGCGACATGGTCTCGGGGCCTCGCGGCCGCGCAGCGAACACAAAGACCGGGATTTTACTGGGATTCCCCCACCGGCGGCGAAGTTTGACCCATGCCGCGCGCAAGAAGCGCGCGCGCCATGGCCCGCCCGTCGCTCACCCGCGCCCGAACAGCGCGAGAAAGCGGTTCTTGAAGCTATCGACGTAGGTGAACACCACCGGCACCACCAACAGGCTGAGCACCGTCGAAGTGATCAGGCCGCCGATCACCGCGATCGCCATCGGCGAGCGGAAGCTGGTGTCCGCCGCCCCGGCGCCGATCGCGATCGGCATCATCCCCGCGCCCATCGCGATGGTGGTCATCACGATCGGCCGCGCGCGCTTGCGGCAGGCGTCCAGCAGCGCTTCGCTGCGGCTCATGCCGTGGTCGCGGCGCGCCACGATGGCGTACTCCACCAGCAGGATGGAGTTCTTGGTGGCGATGCCCATCAGCATGATCAGCCCGATCAGCGAGGGCATCGAAAAGCTCTTCTGCGCGATCAGCAGGCCGACGAAGGCCCCTCCGAGCGACAACGGCAGCGCCATCAGGATGGTCACCGGATGCAGCAGATCCTTGAACAGCAGCACCAGCACGATGTAGATGCAGAGCACGCCGGTGAGCATCGCCAGCCCGAAGCTGGCGAACAGCTCGCCCATCACCTCTGCGTCCCCGACCGGCACCACGCGGATGCCCGGCGGCAGGTTCTTCACCGACGGCAGTTCGGCGACCGCGGCGGTTACGTCGCCCAGCGGCAGGCCGGAGAGTTCGATCTCGAAATTGATGTTGCGCGAACGGTCGTAGCGGTCGATGACCGCCGGACCGCCGGCGACCTCGAGCGTCGCCACCTGGCGCAGCATCACCGGGCCTTCCGCGCCGGGCACCGCGAGCCGCTCCAGCAGCGCCAGATCCTGCCGCGCGGACTCGTCCAGGCGTACCAGGATGGGCACCTGGCGCTGCGACAGGTTGAGCTTGGCGAGCGACATGTCGTAATCGCCGAGCGTGGCCACGCGCAGGGTTTCGCCAATGGCGCTGCTGGTGACGCCGAGATCGGCAGCGCGTGCAAAGTCCGGCCGCACCGCGATCTCCGGCCGGATCAGGCTCGCGGTCGACGCCACGCTGCCGAGACCGGGAATCGTGCGCAGGTCGCGCTCCACCGCCAGCGCGGTGGACTGCAGCGCGCGCGGATCCTCGCCAGTGAGGACCAGCACGTATTTTTCGCCCGAGCCGCCGAGGCCCACCTTGCTGCGCACCCCTGGCAGGGGTTCGAGCGCGGCGCGGATGCGGTTCTCGATGTCCTGCTTGCGCGGGCGCTCGCCGCGCGGCGAGAGCTGTACCGTAAGGGTGGCCTTGCGCACCTCGCCCTCCCCCTTGGGCGCGAACGGATCGCCGCCGGCGCTGCCCGCGCCGATGGTGGTGTAGACGCTCACCACGTGATCGACCCGGGTGAGCGCGAGCCGCGCTTCCTCCGCGACCGCGCGCGTGGTGGCCAGCGTCGCGCCGGGCGGCAGCTCCAGGTACACCTGGGTCTGGGAGTTGTCGTCGGGCGGAATGAAGCCGGTGGGCAGCAGCGGCACCAGCATCAGCGATCCGATGAAGAACGCGGCCGCGGCCAGCATTGTCAGCGCGCGGTGGCGCAGGCAGCGCTCGGCCCAGCGCTCATACCACGCCAGCCAGCGCGGCTCGCGATGCGTCCCCACCACGGGCTTCAGGATGTAGGCCGCCATCATGGGCGTGAGCACGCGCGCCACGACCAGCGACGCGAACACCGCCAGCGCCGCGGTCCAGCCGAACTGCTTGAAGAACTTGCCCGCCACGCCGCTCATGAAAGCAGTGGGCAGGAACACCGCGATCAGCGTGAAGGTGGTCGCGATCACCGCGAGGCCGATCTCGTCCGCCGCCTCCATCGCCGCCTCGTATGGGGTCTTGCCCATGCGCAGGTGGCGCACGATGTTCTCGACTTCGACGATCGCGTCGTCGACCAGGATGCCCACCACCAGCGACAGGGCCAGCAAGGTGATCACGTTGACCGAGAAGCCAAGCAGATACATGCCGATGAAGGCCGGGATGACCGACAGCGGCAGCGCGACCGCTGACACGAAGGTGGCGCGCCAGTCGCGCAGGAACAGCCACACCACCAGCACCGCCAGCAGCGCCCCCTCGTACAGCAGCTGCAGCGAACCGTCGTACTCCTCCTGCACCGGCGCGACGAAGTTGAAGGCCTCGGTGATCTCGATGTCGGGATGGGCCGCCCGCAGCTCGTCCAGCGCGCCCTGCACCGCCGCGCCGACCTCGACCTCGCTCTCGCCGCGGCTGCGCGCCACTTCGAAGCCGACCACCGGCTGCCCATTCAGCAGCGCTGCCGAGCGCGGCTCGGCGAAGGTGTCGGTGATGCTTGCCACCTGCGACAGACGGATCGACCGCCCATCGCTCAGCGCAAGCTCCAGATCCGCGAGTTCGGCGGCGGACGCGACCGTCGCCAGCGTGCGCACGGGCTGCTCGCCACCGCCCAGATCGGCGCGGCCCCCGGCGCTTTCCGTCTGCACCTGGCGCAGCTGGCGCGAGATGTCGGCCGCGGTGGCCCCCAGGGCTTGCAGGCGCAGCGGATCGAGCGTGACCCGCAGTTCGCGCGTGACCCCGCCGACGCGGGTCACGGCGCCGACACCGCGTACCGCGAGCAGGCGCCGCGACACGGTGTCGTCCACGAACCAGGACAGCGCCTCGTCGTCCATGCGTGCCGAACGGATGGTGAACGCCAGCACCGGCTGGCCGGCCAGATCGACCTTGTTCACGATGGGGTCGCGCAGGTCGCCCGGCAGATCGGCCTTGACCCGCGCGACCGCCGAGCGCACGTCGTCCACCGCTTCCTGCACCGGCTTCTCGAGGCGGAATTCCACCGTGATGACGACGCTGCCGTCCTGCACCTTGGTGTAGATGTGCTTGAGCCCCTGCAGCGTGGCGATTGCGTTCTCGATCTTGCGCGCCACGTCGTTCTCGAGCTGCGAGGGGGTCGCGCCCGGCAGCGAAGCGGTGACGGTGACCGTGGGCAGATCGATGTCCGGGAAGTTCTGCACCTTCATGCCGGCAAACGACAGCAGCCCGGCGAAGCTGAGCAACACGAACAGCATCACCGCGGGGATCGGGTTGCGGATCGACCAGGCGGATACGTTCATCGGGCGCTCCTCAGCGCGGGTCGGCCGGGGCTTCCGCCACCCGCACCAGATCGCCTTCGTTGAGGAAGCCGGCGCCCGCGACCACCACGCGCGCGTCGGCCGGCAAGCCGTCGACCACCTCCACCCGGTCGCCGACGCGGCGCCCCGTCTGGATCTTGATCTGGCTGACGCGGTCGTCCTCGCCCACGCGGAACACGTAGCTGAAGGCCTCGCGCACCACCACCGCCTGCTGCGGCAGCGTAAGGCCGGTGGACGCGCCCAGTTCGAACTCGCCGCGGGCGAACATGCCCGCGCGCGGCCCCGCACCCGCTTGCGCCGATTCGGCGGCAGCAAGATCGACATAGGCCAGCCCGGAGCGCGTGCGCGGATCGACGGTGGGCGCGAGCATGCGGACCTTGCCGCCCGCCTCGCTGCCGTCCGGCAGCGTCAGGCGCACCGGCGTTCCTACCCGGACCCGCGCCATTTCGGCCGCCGTCAGCTCGGCCCGCCATTCCAGCCGCCCCTGCCGGATCATCCGGAACAGCTCCGCCCCCGTCCCTACCACTGCCCCGACCGTGGCGCTGCGCGACGAGATCACGCCGTGGTCGGGCGCAACCACACGGGCGTGCGCCAGCCGGACCTCCTGGGCCGCGAGCGTGGCGCGGGCCGCGGCGATACGCGCCTGGGTGGTGCGCTCGGCGGTGAGGTACTGCACCACCTGCTGTTCGCTCATCGCCCCGCCGCTGCGCAGGTTGCGCGCACGTTCGGCATTGGCCTGCGCTTCCGCCGCGGCAGCCTCGGCCTCCAGCAGCGCCGCGCGCGCCTGGGCAACGTCGGCGCGCAGCGTGTCTTCGTCGAAGCGGGCCAGCAGTTGACCGGCGCGGACACGGTCACCCACATTCACCAACACCTCGAGCAGGCGCTGATCGCCGACGCCGGCGCCGATGCTGGCCTCCTGCCAGGCGGCAATGTCGCCATTGGCGGCGATGCGCAAGGGCAACGGGCGGCTTTCAGGCGTGGTGGTGGTCACCGTCAGGGCCGGTCGCGGCGCCGCAGGCGGGCGCTCCGCGACCGCATCGCCGGCAGGCGGGCGCAGCACGGCAATGGCAAGGACCAGGGTCGCGGCAAGCGCCGCGAGCACCAGGGCGCGTCGGGAAATAGGCTTCTTCATGAGCGTGTGGTCAGCCGGCGCGGAGCGAGTGGCCGCGACTTCCGGCCACGCACCGAGTTACTGGAATTGGGGCGTCGCGAAGCCTACCACTTCCGCGGAACGAATGACGAATGCCTGCGAGGCGTCACCGTCCCACGCTTCGCGCGAGCGGGCGCACGCGCAGCGCGGCGCCGGCAATGCCGAGCACCAGTGCCAGTGCCGCGAACGCAAGCGCGGCGCCGTCTCCCCAGCGCGCGTAGGGGGTCAGGCCGCTGTAGCCGCGCACTTCGGCATGCAACACGCCCTGCTCGAAGGCCGGCAGCACCGCGCTGACCATTCCGTCCGGCTGGACCACCGCGGTCATGCCGGTGTTGGTCGCGCGCAGCATCGGCCGCCCGCTCTCCAGCGCCCGCACCCGGGCGATCTGCAGATGCTGGGGCTGGGCCAGCGAGTCGCCATACCAGGCAAGATTGGACAGGTTGAGCAGCAGCGTGGCCTCCGGCAGGCTGCGCACGATCTCCGCGCCGAAGAGATCCTCGTAACAGATGTTCAGCGCCACGCGGTGCTCGCCGAACACCATCGGCGCCTGGTGCTCCGGGCCGCGCGTCTGATCCGACATCGGGATGTTGACCAAGCGGTAGAACCAGCCGAAGAGCGGCGGCGAGTATTCACCGAAGGGCACCAGATGGCGCTTGGCGTAGAACTGGCCCGGCTGTTCGCCAAAACTGAGCGCGGCGTTGTAGATGCGCTGCCCGGCATCGCGGCTGAACACCCCCAGCACCAGGCTGCCGCCGTTCGCGCGTACGTAGTCGCCGAGCAGTTCGAGATAGCCATTCGGCAACTGCTCGGCCAGTGCCGGCAGCGTGGTTTCGGGCAGCACCACCAGTTGGGCGGAGGCATCGCGCACCAGTCGCGCATTGGTCTGCAACACCGCGGCGAAGTGCTCGGGGCGCCATTTGAGGTGCTGCTCCACGTTGGTCTGGACGAGCGCCACCGACAGCGGAGCGTCTTCCGGCGCGGTCCACTGCACGCGCCCCAGCAGAGCACCCGCGATCCACGGGATCGCCGCCACAGCCAGGGCCGGGCGCCACGTTGCCCGATCCCGTCCGCCCCGCGCCGCCAGCGCGAGTGCCGCCGCCATCCACGCCATCACGCCGCCGACGCCATACACGCCGACAACCGGCATCAAGCCGGCGAGCGGGCTTGGCGGCGTCTGCGAATAGCCCACGGCCAGCCACGGGAAACCGGTGAACAGCACGCCTCGCAGCCATTCCCCGCCCACCCACAGCCCGGCGAAGAGCAACCCCGAAAGCGCCACGCTACCGGACGGTGCCGTGCGGCGCAGGCGCACGAACGCCGCCGCGACCAGGGCCGGATAGAGCGCGAGGAAGGCGCAGAACAGCGCCACTGCCAGCACCGCCAGCGGCGGCGGCATGCCGCCGAAGCGTGCGAGCGCAACGTAAAGCCAGGAAACCCCGCTGCCGAAGGCCCCCAGCCCCCAGCCGAACCCGAGCAGGAAGCCCGCGCGCGCGCGCGCCTCCCCGGCCAGCAGGAACACCAGCCCGGCCAGGCTCACGAGGGCGAGCGGAAACAGTTCGAACGGCGCCAGCGCGGGCGTAAGCGTCGCGCCCGCCAGCGCGGCCAGCACCAGGCGCCGCATCAGTTCGCCGTCACGTCGGAAACCTGCGGCAGACGCTCGACCAGCAAGGTGTGGATGCGACGGCTGTCGGCGCGCAGGACCTGCACCCGCAGCCCGTCGACGTCGATCACCTCGCCGCGCACCGGCAGGCGCCCGAGCCGCCGCAGGATCAGGCCGCCGATGGTATCGACGTCCTCCTCATGGCAGCGGGTGCCGAAGGCCGCATTGAAGTCCTCGATCTCGGTGCTCGCCTGCACCCGGTAGCGGCCCTTGTGATCCAGCCGGATGCGCGCGCCGATCTCGTCGAAGTCGTACTCGTCCTCGATGTCACCGACGATCTGTTCGAGCACGTCTTCGATGGTGATCAGGCCGGATACGCCGCCGTACTCATCGACGACGATGGCCATGTGATTGTGGCTGACGCGGAATTCGCGCAGCAGCACGTTGAGGCGCTTGGACTCCGGCACGAACACGGCCGGCCGCAGCATTTCGCGCAGGTTGAATTCACGCCCGGCGAAGTAGCGCAACAGGTCCTTGGCCAGCAGGATGCCGACCACGTCGTCCTTGCTTTCACCCACCGCCGGAAAGCGCGAATGCGCGGTATCGATGACGAACTCGGCGATGCGCTCCATGGGGTCGGCGAGGCGGATGACATCCATGCGCGAGCGCGACACCATCACGTCGCGGACCTGGAGTTCGGAAACCTGCAACGCGCCCTCGATGATCGAGAAGGCGTCGGCATCGAGCAGGCCGCGCTCGAGCGCGGCGTGCAGCAGGACCAGCAACTCGTCGCGGTCTTCCGGCTCTCGCGAGAGCATGGAAGACAGCCGTTCGAGCAGGGTCGGTTTACTAGGGACACTATCCATGTAGGGTGCGGTAGACAAGAACCAGGATTTGGGACCGAGCAAGTTTCATGCGTGTTACGTACGCTCCCAAATCCTCGATCTTCCCGCGTGCCTCCTCAGGCGTAAGGGTTGGCGTAGCCGAGGCCCCGCAGAATGTTCGTCTCCGCCGTTTCCATCGCCTCGGCCTCGGCGTCGTCTTCGTGGTCCAGGCCCTGCAGATGCAGCATGCCGTGCACCACCAGATGGGCGAAATGGGCATCGAGCGACTTGCCCTGCTCGGCCGCTTCACGCACCACCACGGGGACGCACAGCACCAGATCGCCCATCAAGGGCATGCCTTCGACCGCCGGAGCGCCTCCTTCCTCACCATAGACGAAGGTCAGGACGTTGGTGGCGTAGTCCTTGCCGCGATACCCCAGGTTGAGCGCCCGCCCCTCGGTCTCGCCGACCAGCCGGACGGTAACCTCGGCGTCGGTGCGCAGCGCGGCCTGCGCCCAGCGCCGGATCTGGTGCTTCTTGGGGGCGGCCGCCTTGTCGCCACCGTCGAGCGCCTTCTGCACCTCCAGCGTCAGCACCGGCAGCTTGGCGGCCACCGGCAGGTCGATGTCGGCGACCTGCGGTTGCTGCACGACCTCGACCCGCAGCGCGACCGCATTGCACGCGCTCGGCTGGATCGTGATCACCGGCAGGTCGCCGTCGTCGTCCCCGGCCACGTCGGCTTCGATGTCGAGATGCGCCCACCCGTCGTTGGGCAGCGTCAGGGTCAGGCGGCGGCCGTCGCCGTAGTCGATCTCCAGGCGCTCGGCCTTGATCCGCGAGCTCTTGCCGGCGGCATCCACCGCGACGATGCGCACCCCGTCCGCCTGCTTAGGCATGTTCTTCACCTGCATCCTTCTTGTGGGCCTCGGCCTGTCGCGCCGCCTGGTTGTCATAGGCTTCGACGATGCGTGCGACCAGCGGATGGCGCACCACGTCTTCCTTCTTGAATTCGGTAAATGCGATCCCGCGCACGCCGGCAAGCACCTCGCGCGCCTCGCGCAGACCGCTGCGGGTGGCGCGCGGCAGATCGACCTGGGTGAGATCGCCCGTGACCACCGCCTTGGCGCCGAAACCGATGCGCGTGAGGAACATCTTCATCTGCTCGGGCGTCGTGTTCTGCGCCTCGTCGAGGATAATGAAGGCGTTGTTGAGCGTGCGCCCGCGCATGAAGGCCAGCGGGGCAATCTCGATGCTGCCGCGCTCGAAGAGCTTGGCCACGCGATCGAAGCCCATCAGATCGTAGAGGGCGTCGTAGAGCGGCCGCAGGTAGGGATCGACCTTCTGGGCGAGATCGCCGGGCAGGAAACCGAGGCGCTCGCCCGCTTCCACCGCGGGCCGGGTCAGGATGATGCGCTCGACCAGGTCGCGCTCGAAAGCGTCGACCGCGCTGGCCACCGCCAGATAGGTCTTGCCCGTGCCCGCCGGACCAATGCCGAAGGTGATGTCGTGATCCTGGATGTGGCGCAGGTATTCGACCTGGCGCGGGGTGCGACCGTGGAGTTCGGAGCGGCGCGTGAGCAGCGCCGGCGCCGGCAGCGGGTTCTCACCGCGATTGGCGATCTCGATCAGGCCGAGTTGCACGTCGTCCACCGTCAGGTCCTTCTCGGCGCGCTCGTAGAAGTGCTTGAGCGCCATCTCGCCGCGCAGCACCTGGGCGGGATGGCCGTGCAGCGTGAACTGTTCGCCACGGCGGGTCACGGTGATGTCGAAGGCGTTCTCGATCTGGCGCAGGTTCTCGTCCAGCACCCCGCACAAGCGCGCCAGCCGGAGGTTATCCACCGGCTCGAAGAACACTTCCAGAATCTTGGCCATCAGCTTTCCCGGGTAAGGATTTCGCCGCGCAGGCTGTGCGGCAGCGCCGAGGTGATCCGCACCTCGATGAACTGGCCGACGAGCCGGTCGCGGTGGGGCGACGGCGCCGGGAAGTTGACCACGCGATTGTTGTCGGTGCGCCCCATCAGTTCCTCGGCGCTCTTGCGCGAGACGCCCTCGACCAGGATGCGCTGCACGCTGCCCACCATCGACTGGCTGACCGCCTGGGCCTGTTCGTCGATGCGCTTTTGCAGCCGGGCAAGCCACGCCAGCTTGGTCTCCTGCGGCACCGGATCTTCGAGGTCCGCGGCGGGCGTGCCGGGTCGGGCGCTGTAGACAAAGCTGAAGGAGCCGTCGAAGCCGACCTCGTCGATCAGCTTCATCGTCTTCTCGAAATCTTCCTCGGTTTCGCCGGGGAAGCCGACGATGAAGTCGGACGACAGCGACAGGTCGGGGCGCGCCGAGCGCAGCTTGCGCACGATGGACTTGAACTCGAGCACCGAGTAGCCGCGCTTCATCGCCGCCAGGATGCGGTCGGAGCCCGACTGGACCGGCAGATGCAGCTGCGACACCAGCTTGGGGATCTTCACGTAGGCGTCGAACAGGCGCTGCGTCATCTCGCGCGGGTGCGAGGTCGTGTAGCGGATGCGCTCGATGCCGGGAATCTCCGCGACGCATTCGAGCAGGAAGGCAAAGTCGCCCTCCTCGCCCGCGTCACGCACGATCTCGCCGCGCCAGGCGTTGACGTTCTGGCCGAGCAGCGTCACTTCCTTGACGCCCTGCTCCGCCAGGCCGGCAATCTCCGCCAGCACGTCTTCGAGCGGGCGCGAGATCTCCTCGCCGCGGGTATAAGGCACGACGCAGAAGGTGCAGTACTTGGAACAGCCTTCCATGATCGACACGAAAGCGCTCGCCCCTTCGACCCGCGCGGGCGGCATGGCGTCGAACTTCTCGATCTCGGGAAACGAGATATCCACCTGCGAGCGGCCGCTCTGCTTGCGCGCCGCGATCAGCGCCGGCAGCCGGTGCAGGGTTTGCGGCCCGAAGACCACGTCCACATAAGGCGCGCGGGCGACGATGGCGTCGCCTTCCTGGCTCGCTACACAGCCACCGACACCGATGATGAGATCGGGCTTGAGCTGCTTCAGGTGCTTGACTCGCCCGAGGTCGTGGAACACCTTTTCCTGCGCCTTCTCGCGCACGGAGCAGGTGTTGAAGAGGATGACGTCCGCCTCCTCCGGGTTGTCCGTCTTGGCAATGCCTTCGCCGGCACCGAGCACGTCCGCCATCTTTTCGGAGTCGTACTCGTTCATCTGGCACCCGAAGGTGCGGATGTAGAGCTTCTTCATCGGGGAAATTCCGTTTACTGCTTGGGGTCGACCACCGCGATTTCCGCCGGGGTAAGCACCCACACCCGGTGCACCTGGCCCGCGTTGTCGATTTGCGCCCGCACCTTGTACTCGCCGGCAATGGCCGTCGGCATCACGATGCGGTTGTCGGTGTCGCGAATCTGCGCGCCGGGACTCAGCGTCAGCACGCGATCGCTCTTGAAGAAACTGCCTGCCTTGATCTTCACCGTTCCCGCCCCCGCAAAGACCATCACCACGCGCTGGGCGTCGGGCGGAAAGCTGCGGGTCAGCGACGCCAGCACCCCACCGGCCGCGAGCGGCAGCAGCAGAAGGACAACGAAGAGGGAGCGAAGCGCGCGCAAGGAAGGGCCCGCAGAACGCGGCAGACAAAAAGGGGGAGCGCCGATGATCACCGAAGCACCTCCCCCTGTCAATTCAAACCCCTTTATAAATCAAGCCCTCTGCTCAACTTCCGCACAGTCGCCGGGGGACCGCCGTCCGCGCGACCGCCGCCCACGTATTGACGGCACCCTCCGCAACCCGCTATATTCGCGCGCTCGGTTGGTGATGTAGCTCAGACGGTTAGAGCGACGGATTCATAACCCGTAGGTCGGCGGTTCGATTCCGCCCATCACCACCACAAAAATTTCAAGCCCCTGTTTTCGCGGCGTTTGCCGTGACCACAGGGGCTTTTCATTTCCCGCGTCGATCACACGAAAGTCGTATCGACCCCTTGGAAGCGAAAATCCCGCCACCGGGCGGGATTTCCGTACATGGCGACCGGAAGGCTCAGGCAGGCACCGACGTCCGGATCAGGTGATCGAAGGCCGCCAGCGAGGCCTTTGATCCCTCACCCATCGCGATGATGATCTGCTTGTACGGCACCGTGGTGCAGTCGCCCGCGGCGAATACGCCCGGCACCGAGGTCTGACCCTTGGCATCGACGATGATCTCCCCGAAGCGGGTGAGTTCGACCGTGCCCTTCAGGAAGTCGGTGTTGGGCAGCAGACCGATCTGCACGAAGATGCCTTCCAGCTCCAGGCGCTTTTCTTCGCCGCTCACGCGGTCCTTGTACACCAGGCCATTCACCTTTTCGGCCCCGGTCACCTCGGTGGTCTGTGCGCTCTTGATCACCGTGACGTTGGGCAGGCTGGCGAGCTTCTTCTGCAGCACCGCGTCCGCACGCAGGGTGTCGGCAAATTCCAGCAGCGTGACATGGGCGACGATGCCGGCGAGATCGATCGCGGCTTCAACGCCGGAGTTGCCGCCGCCGATCACCGCCACGCGCTTGCCCTTGAACAGCGGGCCGTCGCAGTGCGGGCAGTAAGCCACGCCCTTGCCGCGGTATTCCTTTTCGCCCGGCACGTTCATTTCGCGCCAGCGCGCCCCGGTCGCCAGAATCACCGTCTTCGCCTTCAGCGTGCCACCGTTTTCAAGCCTGACCTCGTGGATGTCGCCCGGCACCAGTGCGGTCGCCCGCTGCAGGTTCATCACGTCGACCTCGTACTGCTTGACGTGCTCCTCCAGCGCCATCGCGAGCTTCGGACCTTCGGTTTCCTTCACCGAGATGAAGTTCTCGATCGCGAGCGTGTCCATCACCTGGCCGCCGAAGCGTTCGGCCAGCACGCCGGTGCGGATGCCCTTGCGCGCCGCGTAGATCGCCGCCGCGGCGCCCGCCGGACCGCCGCCGACGACGAGCACGTCGAACACGTCCTTGGCGGAGAGCTTGGCCGCGTCGCGCTTGGCCGCACCGGTGTCGATCTTGGCGAGGATTTCACCGAGTTCCATGCGGCCGGCGCCAAACTCCTGGCCGTTGAGATAGACGGTGGGCACCGCCATGATCTGGCGCTTCTCGACCTCTTCCTGGAACACGCCGCCGTCGATCATGGTGTGGCGGATGTTGGGGTTGAGGATGGACAGCAGGTTCAAGGCCTGCACCACGTCCGGGCAGTTGTGGCAGGACAGCGAGATGTAGGTCTCGAAGTTGAACTCGCCTTCGAGCGCCTTGATCTGCTCGATCACGTCGGCTTCGACCTTCGGCGGATAACCCGCCGACTGCAGCAGCGCGAGGATGAGCGAGGTGAATTCGTGGCCCATCGGCAGGCCGGCAAAGCGCACGCGCGCCTCTCCGCCCTTGGGGCCGACCGAGAACGAGGGCTTGCGCTCATTGTCGTCGCGCCGCTCGATCACGGTGATCAGGTGGGACTGCTCGGCGACGTCGGCCAGCAGTTCCTGCATTTCGCGCGACTTCGCGCCATCGTCCAGCGACGCCACGATCTCGATCGGCTGCGTCACCCGCTCCAGATAGGCTTTCAGTTGAGTCTTGATGTTGGCGTCCAGCATGATGATTTTTCCTTGCTTGTTCGGCGCCGCCGGTGTTTTCGGCAGCCAGATACGACACAGCCGGCGCATGGCCGGCTGCAGAGCACATCGCCCCGGGCCGGATGGGCCCGGGCAGATTGCAGCGGCTGCTTAGATCTTGCCAACCAGGTCGATGGACGGAGCCAGCGTCTTTTCGCCTTCCTTCCACTTGGCCGGGCAGACTTCGTTCGGGTGCGAGGCGACGTATTGGGCGGCCTTCAGCTTGCGCACGGTTTCGGTGACATCGCGGGCGATGGCGTTGTCGTGCACTTCCATGGTCTTGATGACGCCTTCCGGGTTGATGATGAAGGTGCCGCGCAGCGCCAGGCCTTCTTCGGCGATATGCACGTCGAAGGCGTTGGTCAGCGCGTGGGTCGGGTCACCAACCAGCGCGAACTTGGCCTTGCCCACGGCGGGCGAGGTTTCGTGCCACACCTTGTGGGAGAAGTGGGTGTCGGTGGTGACGATGTACACCTCGGCACCGGCCTTCTCGAACTCGGCGTAGTGTTCAGCCGCATCTTCGATTTCGGTCGGGCAGTTGAAGGTGAAGGCGGCCGGCATGAAGATCAGCACGGACCACTTGCCCTTCAGGTCGGCGTCGGTCACTTCGATGAACTTGCCGTTCTTGTAGGCTTGGGCTTTGAAAGGCTGGACTTGGGTGTTGATCAGGGACATTGCGTATCCTCCAAAACAGGGTGAGTGGAACGGCGTGACAAAACTCTATGGCTGAAGTTTAAGACCGGGGCCTGAATTGCTCTAATTGATTATCAGGATACCGCTCATTGATAACAACTATGAGAAGCTTCGAGCGCCCTCAGTGACCTCGCATGTTCCACTTTACCTATATGGCAACACCGCCGGGCCGATTTCAAGCCCCGGCGAGGTGTCGCCGCACCGAGATCGCCGCCCCCATCCAGCCCAGCACCGCGGCAAAGGCCACTACCACCGCCGACTCCACCGCCCCCGGCCCGCTCAGCGCGAACACCGCGCCGTAGCTTTCCGCCAGGGCTGCAACCGGACGCTCCAGCGCCTTCACCCCCAGCCACACCGTGCCCAGCGCCACCAGCCCGCCGAGCGCGCCCTGCAGGCTGCCGAACCAGTAGAACGGCCGGCGGATGAACGGGTCGGTTGCGCCAAGCAGGCGGCTGACTTCGATCTCGGCGCGCTGCGTCATGATCTGCAGGCGGATGGTGTTGAAGGTGACGATCACGAGCGCCAGCCCCAACAGTGCCGCGAGCATCAGCACCGCGGAGCGCCCCAGCCCGAGCAGCGCATGCAGGCGTTTGACCCAGGCGGAATCGACCTGCACGTGGGCGACCGCCGGCCAGCCCTTCATCTGGGTCGCGAGCCGGTCGAACAGCGCCGGATCCTCCCCGCGCGGGCTGACGATGAAGGCATCCGGCAGCGGATTGGCGGCCAGCCCCCCGAGCACATCGCCCAGCCCGCTGCGCTCCAGTTGTTTGAGCGCCTCGTCGCGCGATACGTAGCGATAGCTCGCCAGTGCCGCCTCGGCCTTCAGGTTCCGGTCGACCGCGGCCACCTGTGCCGCGCCGGCGCCGGGCGCCATGAAGACGCTGATCTCGGGCGTACCCGAGACACCGCGGACCAGCGACGAGACGTTGTCGAGCAGCAGATAGCCGCCCGCAGGCAGGGACAGTGCGATGCCAACCACCAGCGCCGACAGCAGCGTGCAGAGCGGTTGGCTGGCCAGCCGCCGCAGCGCGTGGGCGATCGCACGCAGGTGAAGATAGAGCCAGTGGATCATGCGGCCTCCGCGAGCAAGCCTTTGCTCAGCATCAGGCGGCGCGGAGCGTTCTCGGCAAACAGACTGGCGTCATGGGTGGACACCAGCACCGTGACACCTGCGCTATGGAAGGACTTGAACAGCGCGGCGATACCCGCCGCCGAGGCCGGATCGAGGTGCGCAGTGGGTTCGTCGGCGATCAGGACGCTCGGGCGGTTGACCACCGCGCGCGCAATCGCCACGCGCTGTTGCTCGCCGCCCGAAAGACCGGCCGGCATTTCCTTCTCGCGGCCCGCCAGACCCACCCGCTCCAGCGCCGCCGTGGCCCTTTTGGCGGCATCACGCGGCGGGTGACCCGTGATGACCAGCGGCAGCATCACGTTGTCGAACACGTTGCGGTCGAACAGCAGGCGGCTTTCCTGCAGCACCAGCCCGAGGTTGCGCCGCAGGTAGGGAATCGCGCGGCGCGGCAGGCGGGACACATCCTCGCCGTTGATCCGGACGGTTCCCGCGGTGGGCCGCTCGATGACGGGGATGAGCTTGAGCAGCGTGCTCTTGCCCGCGCCGGAATGGCCCGACAACACCACCAGTTCGCCACGCGCGATCTCGAAACTGACCCCGGCCAGCGCGGTGTAGCCGCCGGCGTAGCGCTTGGCCACCTGCTCGAACGCGATCATGCCGAGGCGTCGCCGCGCTTGGTCGCCCCCGAGGGGGACGGCTCGAACAAGGCATCGATGAACTCGCGGGCCTTGAACGGCTGCAGGTCGTCGATGCCCTCGCCCACGCCAATGAAGCGTAGCGGCTTGGGGCACTGGCGCGCGATCGCCGCGACGACCCCGCCTTTCGCGGTGCCGTCGAGCTTGGTGACGACCAGGCCGGTGACGCCGATCGCGGCATCGAAGGCCTTGACCTGTGCCAGCGCGTTCTGGCCGATGTTGGCGTCCAGCACCAGCACGACCTCGTGCGGGCCGCTGGCATCCGCCTTGGCGATCACGCGCCGCACCTTGGCGATCTCCTCCATCAGGTGCAGTTGCGTGGGCAGCCGGCCCGCGGTGTCGGCGAGTACGATGTCGATGCCGCGCGCACGGGCGGCATTGATCGCATCGAAGATCACCGCGGCCGCATCGCCGCCGTCCTGAGCGATCACGGTGACGTTGTTGCGCTCGCCCCAGGTCATCAGCTGCTCGCGCGCGGCGGCGCGGAAGGTGTCGCCGGCCGCCAGCAGCACGCTCTTGCCCTGGGCCTGGAAATACTTGGCAAGCTTGCCGATCGAGGTCGTCTTGCCCGAGCCATTCACCCCCGCGATCATGATGATGTAGGGCTTGTGACCGGACACGTCCAGCGGCTGCTCCAGCGGCGCGATGATCTTGTGCAGCGCATCGGCCAACGCCGCCTGCAACTGGTCGGCGGTTTCCAGCCGGTCGCGCTTCCAGCTCAGACGCAGTTCATCGAGCAGATACTGGGTGGCGTCGACACCGCAGTCCGCCATCAACAGGGTCGTTTCCAGCTCTTCGAGCAGATCCTCGTCGATCTTGCGGCGCCCGAACAGGTTGGCCAGCCCCCCGCCGAGCTGCTGGCGCGTGCGCGCCAGGCCGGCCTTGAGGCGTTCGCCCCAGGAAAGCTTGGGTGCGGCCGCCGGCTCGGCGGGCGCAGTGACGGGCTGGGCCGGGACGGACTGGGCCGGGGCGGGCGAAATCGGCGCGGGAGCAGCGACGGGCGCGTCGGCAGCGATCGCCGGGGCCTGCTCCGCAGACGGCGACGCGGGCTGCGGATCGCGCCCGGCAGGTTCGGGCTTGCCGGACTTCTTGAAGAAACCAAACATGGGCGCTCGGGTCAGAGGGGGCGTTCGTACACGGCAGCCCGGCTTGCAGCACGCTGCAACGCGGCCGCCACGACCGGATGCCAGGTGCCGGCGAGGCACGGCGTTCCGGATAAGGCTAAGATGCGGCTCCCCGGCGGACGGGTGGGCTCCGCCCTCGAAAAGCGCCGCGAATTCTACCAGATGCAGGACATCCCCATGTTTCGGCTGACCTTTCCGCGCACACTCCTTTTCGCCGCCGTCCTGCTGGGCGGCGCCGTCCAGGCCGCGTCCGCACCGGACGCGAACACCTTCGAAACCACGCTTCCCAACGGGATGAAGGTCATTGTCAAGGAAGACCGTCGCGCCCCGTCCGCGGTCCATATGGTGTGGTACCGCAGCGGCTCGATGGACGAGCCGGACGGCGTGTCCGGCGTCGCCCACGTGCTCGAACACATGATGTTCAAGGGCACCAAGAAGGTCGGCCCGGGCGAGTTCAACAAGCGCGTGGCCGAACTCGGCGGCCGCGACAACGCCTTCACCAGCAAGGACTACACCGCCTACTTCCAGCAGATTCCGCCTTCGCACCTGGATGCCGTGATGGCACTCGAAGCGGACCGCATGCGCAACCTCGTCATCACCGACGCCGAGTTCGGGCGCGAGGTCGAGGTCGTGAAGGAAGAGCGCCGCCTGCGCACCGACGACCAGCCGCGCGCGCTGGTTCATGAGCAGCTGATGGCGACGGCCTTCCAGGCGCACCCCTACCGGCGGCCGATCATTGGCTGGATGAGCGACCTCGACGGCATGACCGCGAGCGACGCGCGCACCTGGTACAAGCGCTGGTACGCGCCCAACAATGCCTACCTCGTCGTCGTCGGCGATGTCTCGCACGAAGCGGTGTTCCGCCAGGCGCGCGAACACTACGGCGTGATCCCGGCACGGCAACTGCCCCCCCGCCGCGTGCCGGCCGAACCGGAGCAGCGCGGCACGCGCCATGCCACCGTCAAGGCCCCTGCGGAGCTGCCCTACCTGGCACTTGCATGGCACGCGCCGGCACTGCGCAACCCCGCTGCCGACCGCGACGCCTATGCGCTGCAGGTGCTGGCCGCGGTGCTGGATGGCTACGACGGCGCCCGCCTCACCCGCAGA
The DNA here is from genome assembly GCF_001682385.1 of Azoarcus olearius. NCBI lineage: Bacteria > Pseudomonadati > Pseudomonadota > Betaproteobacteria > Rhodocyclales > Zoogloeaceae > Azoarcus > Azoarcus olearius. Next base: position 865,692 of record NZ_CP016210.1, on the reverse strand, counting down.
CTGGTGCGCGACAGCCGCGTTGCGGTGTCGGCCGGTGCCGGCTACGACGCCACCGGCCGCGGTCCGGCGCTGTTCTACCTGGACGGCGTGCCGGCGCCGGGCAAAACCATGGACGACCTGGAGGCGGCGCTGCGTGCGGAGATCCAGCGCATTCGCGACGAAGGTGTGGGCGAGGACGAGCTGGCCCGCGTAAAGACCCAGGCGGTTGCCGCACAGGTCTACAAGCGCGACTCGCTGATGGGGCAGGCGATGGAAATCGGCTTCCTCGAAGCCTCCAACCTGTCGTGGCGCGACGATGAACGGTTGCTGGACGGCCTGCGCAGCGTCACCGCGGAGGAGGTTCGCAGCGTTGCGCAACGCTATTTCGGCGACGACACCCTGACCGCGGCCCGCCTGTTCCCGCTGCCGATGGACAACAACGCGCCCCGCCCTGCCGCAGCCCCCGCCGCCCTCCGTCACTGAGCGTCCAGCCCCGACCGCGAGCCTGACCATGACAACGACACTTCCGCGTCCGCTCCCCCGTCCGTTTGCCTTCCTGCTCGGCGTGCTCCTGCTCGCCGTAGCCCACACTGCCCTCGCCGCGCCGCGCATCGAGCAATGGAACACCGCCGCCGGCGCCCGCGTGCTCTTCGTCGAGAACCATGCGCTGCCCATGGTGGATGTGCAGATCGACTTTGCCGCCGGCAGTGCAGCCGACCCGGCGGCCAAGGCCGGACTCGCCAGCCTGGTGCGCAGCCTGCTCGACGCCGGCACCGCCACGCTCGACGAACAGGCGATCGCCGACCGCAGCGCCGATATCGGTGCCCAGATCGGCGGCAGCACGGACCTCGACCGCAGCAGCCTGTCGGTCCGCAGCCTGTCGTCGGCCCGCGAGCGTGACGCCGCGGTGGCGCTGGCCGCCGAGCTGCTCGCGCGTCCGGTCTTTCCCGCCCAGGTGCTGGAGCGGGAGCGGGCCCGCGCGATCGCCGGACTGCGCGAATCGCTGACGCGCCCGGCCACGCTCGCCGCGCGCCGCTTCAATGCGGCGGTCTATCCCAACCACCCCTACGGCACCAACGTCACCGAAGAGTCGCTGGCCGCGGTCAGCCGCGAAGACCTGGTCGCCTTTCACCGCCGCTACTACGCCGCCACCGGGGCCTCGATCGCCATCGTCGGCGACGTCGACCGCGCGACCGCCGAGCAGATCGCGCTGCGGCTCACCGAGGGCCTGCCCCGCACCGCGCCGCCGGCGCCGCTGCCTCCCCCCGCGCTGCCCACGGCCGGCGAAACCCACATTCCGCATCCGTCCGCCCAGGCTCACATCCTCGTCGGACAACCCGGCATGTCGCGCCAGGACCCGGACTACTTTCCGCTGCTGGTCGGCAACTACACCCTGGGCGGTGGCGGCTTCGTCTCCCGCCTGACCTCTGAAGTCCGCGAGAAGCGCGGCTTCGCGTACAGCGTCTATAGCTATTTCGTGCCGCAGCAGGTCGCCGGCATCTTCCAGATCGGCCTGCAGACACGCGGCAGCCAGGCCGGCGAGGCGCTGGACGTGGTGCGCCGCACGCTCGCGGGCTTCATCGCCGAAGGCCCCACCGCGGCGGAACTGAAAAGCGCGAAGGACAACCTGATCAACGGCTTCGGCCTGCGGCTCGACTCGAACCGGAAGATCCTCGACCACGTCGCCATGATCGGCTTCTACCGCCTGCCGCTGGACTGGCTCGACACCTATCCGCGCAAGGTGGAGGCCGTGACTGCGGAGCAGGTTCGCGACGCCTTCGCGCGGCGAGTGCGTCCCGAGCACATGGTGACCGTGGTGGCCGGCGGCGATGGCGATACCCAGGCCAAGGCCGCGGCACGGTGAGCCGGGTCCGTATCGTGGGCGGGACCTGGCGTTCCCGCCTGCTCGATGTCGCCGCGGTTGAGGGCCTGCGCCCCACCCCCGACCGCGTACGCGAAACGCTGTTCAACTGGCTGGGGCAACGCCTGGACGGGCTGCGCTGCCTGGACCTCTTCGCCGGCACCGGCATTCTCGGCTTCGAAGCCGCATCGCGCGGGGCCGAGGCGGTCACCCTGGTGGAGCAGAACCCGCGTGCGCTCGACGCACTGCACAAGGCCGCAATAACCCTTCAGGCCTCGCAGGTAGAGATCGTGCGCGGCGATGCGGTAAGATTCCTGCAGAACACGACGGCCAGGTTCGACGTGGTATTTCTCGACCCACCCTACCATCAGGGCTGGCTCGACCGCGTGGAACCCTGGCTCGACCGCGTGCTCGACAAGGACGGCTGGCTCTACGCAGAAGCTGAAACGCCGCTCGACCGGCTGGGCAAGTGGCAGACGCTCAAGCAGGGGCACGCCGGCCTGGTCCATTACCACCTGATGCAGAGGGCAGACGAATGAGGGATGGGGTCGCGATCTACCCGGGGACCTTCGATCCCTTCACCCGCGGGCACGAGGACCTCGTACGACGGGCCTCGCTGCTGTTCGATCAGGTCGTGGTCGGCGTGGCCGAGAGCCGTGGCAAGGCGCCGATCTTCACGCTCGAAGAACGCGTGGAGATCGCACGCGAGGTCGTCAAACCCTTTCCGAATGTCCGCGTCGCGGGCTTCGACGGGCTGCTGATGGATTTCCTGCGCGCCCAGAATGGCCGGGTTATCCTGCGCGGCCTGCGGGCGGTGTCGGACTTCGAGTACGAGTTCCAGATGGCGGGCATGAACCGGAAACTTTTTCCGGACGTCGAAACCGTATTCCTCACGCCCGCGGAGGAGTACATGTTCATCTCTGCGACGATGGTGAGGGAAATCGCCCGCCTCGGCGGCGACGTCAGCAAGTTCGTTCAACCGAGCGTACTGACGCAACTGCAGCAGAAAGTAAGTTCAAAGCGATAGCAAGGAAGCGACAAACATGTCACTGATCATTACCGACGAATGCATCAACTGCGACGTCTGTGAACCCGAATGCCCGAACGGCGCCATTTCCCAGGGCGACGAGATCTACCAGATCGACCCGAACAAGTGCACCGAGTGCGTCGGCCACTTCGATGAGCCGCAGTGCCAGCAGGTGTGCCCGGTGGACTGTATCCCGCACGACCCGGATCACCAGGAAACCAAGGACCAGCTGATGCAGAAGTTCCTCAAGCTCAGCGCCGCGGCCAAGGCCTGATTTCCGGCTGGCCGAAAACGACAAGGGCGAGCCCGCGGGCTCGCCCTTGTCGTTTCCGGATCGTGCGTCAGGCAACCCGCTCGAGCGCCTGCGGCGCCGGAGCCTGACGCAGCGGCACGCCGAGCGCGTCCGCGATACCCGCCTCGATCCCGGCCAGTTCGTCCATCAGCGCCTGCACCCCGGCCTCGGCCTGGCGCAACTCCTCCACGCGGTCCTCCAGCGTGTCGGTGGCCTGATGGATGCGCTTCACGCTGTCCAGGCGGCGCTTGAGCTGCAGCTGATACTCGCGCACCTGGGTTTCCAGCGGCGACATCACCGCGCGCAGCCACTGCTCGACATCGCGATTGGCCAGTTCGAAGGTCCGACGCGCCTGCAGCGCGACGGTTTCGAAGAACTTCTGTGTCAGCGTGTGCTTCTCGGTGGTGACGAGAGTGAAGGTGTTGTTGATCTGGCGGTTGAAGCCCTTTTCGAGGCGGTCGAGTTCCTGCTCGTAGCGAAGCGTGGAAAACGCTTCGGGCGCGTTCAGCTTGAGGCCGTGTTCCACGCTGAAGCGCTTGTACATGGCCTCGAGCATGCGGCTGATTTCGCCGATGTCCTCGGTCGAGCGCTGCAGATTCGCGCGCAGATTGGCGAAGAAGCCCTCCATCGCCTCGCTCAGGCCACGCGAGAAGGTGGACTCGAGCATCGCCTCCCGGGTACGCCGGGTTTCATCGCGCAAGGTATCCAGCCCGAGGTGCGCCAGCAGCGTATTGGTCATGGTCGAAAACACCGAGCGCACCGCGTAGTACTTCTGCAGCCCCTCTTCAAACTCGTCCTTTTCCGCGCGGATCTTGCGCATCATGTACTCGATGACGCTCTGGTTCTTGCCGCGCAGGTCGGTCAGTTCCTGCAACTGCTCGCGCACGCCGTCCAGCCGTGCCTGCAGCAGCGCGCGCGTCTGGTCGACCAGCTCGGTGGTTTCGCCCAGCGTGTTGTCACGCACGATGTCCTGCTTGGTGGGCAGCAGGTCCTCGGTCAGCGCACGTTCGAGCAGCGGCAGGCGGCTGCGTTCAAGCAGCGCGGCATCGCGGGTCACCCGTGCCACCAGCCCCTTCTGCGCCGACACCGGAAATACCGTCGCCGGCTCGATCTCCAGGGTTTCGGCGACATTGGCCACCTGCCGATCCAGTTCGGCGTCGATCCGCGCCTGGTCGCGCAGGCCGTCCCACAGGCCGTCGATCTTGTTGAGTACGACGAGGCGCCCCTTCTGGCCGCCCGCCCCCGCATGCACGTAATGCCGCCACACCGCGAGGTCGCTGTGGGTGACGCCGGTATCCGCGGCGAGGATGAACAGCACCGCGTGCGCATTGGGCAGCATCGACAGGGTCAGCTCCGGCTCCGCGCCGATCGCGTTCAGCCCCGGGGTATCGAGCACCACCAGACCCTGTTCGAGCAGCGGATGCGGAAACTGGATGACCGCGTGGCGCCAGCGCGGAATCTCGACCAGGCCATCGCCGCCGGGCTTCAGGCCTTCCTCGCCGGAGGGGTCGACCTTGAAGCCCAACTGCTCGGCTTCGGCCTGCCCGACGCGCTCGGTTTCACCCACGCGCGCCAACGCTTCCTGCAGCTCGGTCGCGGAGTCCGCCTTCAGCGGCGTGATCGACCAATGGTCGTCGGCATGCTTGAGTTCGCCCACGGGCGCCTGGAGCGCGCGCGTACGGATCGGCAGCAGGCGAAGTTCGGGGCGCGCGCCGGCCTGCCATTGCAGTTCTGTCGGGCACATCGTGGTGCGCCCTGCGCTGGACGGCAGGATGCGATCGCCGAAGTCGGAAAAGAAGATCGCGTTGATCAGCTCGGACTTGCCGCGCGAGAACTCCGCCACGAAGGCCACCGTCAGGCGGTCGTCGCGCAGGCGGTCGAGCAGGTACTGCAGCCGCAGATCGCCGTGGGCATCGCCGACCTCGTTGCGGGTCAGCCAGCTGCGCAGGCGCGAGATCGCGTCGCTGGCGCCGGTACGCCACCGGCTGTAGGCGGAAAACTGGTCAACGAGATTCATTCCACACCCCCGATTCCACATGCATTTTCTGCGGCAAAAAACACCGTCAGCATAGCGCCCTTCGCGACCGGCTTCCACGCCGTCGGTCGGACCGCGGGCAGCGGCCGGCATCGCCGTCGCTATTCAGGCGCGGCGCTGGCAGCGCGGACAGAAGAAGGTCGCGCGCTGGCCGCTGACGAAGCGGCGGATGACGCTGCCGCACACGCGGCAGGCTTCGCCTTCACGGTCGTAAGCGAAATACTGCTGCTGGAAGTATCCGGGCCGGCCGTCGCCGCCGACGAAATCGCGCAGGGTGCTGCCGCCCGCGGCGATCGCTTCGGTTAGCGTTTCCTTCACCGCCAGCACCAGCCGCGCCGCGCGCTGCGGCCCGATCGCACCCGCCGGCTCCAGCGGATGGATACGCGACCGGAACAGGCTTTCGGAGGCGTAGATGTTGCCCACGCCGACCACCCGCCGGCCATCCATCAGCACATGCTTGATGGGGGCCCGCAGGCCGCGGGTCGCGGCCACCCAGTAGCGCGCATCGAACGCGTCGTCCAGCGGCTCCGGCCCCAGCCCGGCCAGCAGCGGGTGGGCGACGGCGCCGCCCTCCTGCCAGAGCACCATGCCGAAACGCCGCGGGTCGCGCAGCCGCAGCGAAGTCTCGCCGAACACCAGGTCGAGATGGTCGTGCTTGCCGGCCGGCTCCCCCGCCGCGACCACCCGCAGACTGCCCGACATGCCGAGATGCACGACAAGCCCGCCGCGATCGAAATCGAGCAACAGGTACTTCGCCCGCCGCGACACGCTGGCGAGCACCTGGCCCGCGGCGAGCTGGGCAAGGTTGTCCGGCACCGGCACGCGCAGCCGCGGGTTTCGCACCACGACCGCGCTCAGGCGCCGACCTTCGACATGAGGGCGCACGCCGCGGCAGGTGGTTTCCACTTCGGGCAGTTCGGGCATCGGGACTCCGGATCGACTCGGCGCGCACCGACTTGCGGGGCGCCTTGCAAAGTACCTACCATGAGGCGAACGGAATTCTAGAACACCCCTCCAATGGCCGACATCCCGCCCGGACCCATCCCGGGCGCGCCACCGTCCACCGGACTACACGCATGAAATGCTCTCCTTCGCGATTCGCCGCAAGCGCGGCGCTGGCCGTCGCCGCCACGCTGTTCGGCGCCCTTCCCGCGAGTGCTCAGGCCCCGGCGCGCGACTCCCGTGAGTCGCTGCCCAACCAGGAACTCAGCCCCAATGTGCTGTACCAGTTCCTGCTCGCCGAAATCGCCGGCGCCCGCGGCCAGATCGGCCTGTCCACCCGGCTCTACCTTGAACTGGCCCGCAGCACCCGGGATCCCCGCATCGCCCGCCGCGCGACCGAAATCGCGCTGTTCTCGCGCAACGCCGAAGCCGCCACCCAGGCGGCCCGGCTCTGGGCCGAGATTTCGCCGCAGTCGGAAGAAGCACGGCGCATCCTCGACACGGTCGCGACGGGGCGCGAAAGCCGGCTCGACGAGATCCAGATCCAGCTGGCGCGGGCGCTGGCGCAAAACCCCGAGCACCTCGCGCAGAACCTGATGGGCCTCAACCGCGCGCTCACGCGCGTGCAGGACAAGCAACTGACGCGGGACCTGGTGTGGCGCCTCACCGAACCCTATCTCGAGCAACCCGAGGCGCACTTCGCGCGCGCGCAGGCCGCCATCCTGGCGGACAACGCCATGGAGGCAGCGGCCGAGATCGACCGCGCCCTGAACCTGCGTGCCGATTGGGAGCCGGGCATCCTGTTCAAGGCGCAGCTGCTGCAGCAGGCCGGCGCGCACGAAGAAGCGGCCGCCTTGCTGGCGCGCCAGCTCGAACGCACCCCCGACAGCACCTCGCTGCGCCTCGCCCACGCCCGGGCGCTGGTCGGTGCGCGCCAGTTCGAGGCCGCCCGCGGCGAGTTCCGCCGCCTGCTCGACGCCGCCCCGGACGACCGCGACCTGATGTACGCCAACGCGCTGCTCGCGCAGCAACTCGATGACGACGCGGCCGCCGAAGCGCTGTTCTCCCGCGCGCTCGAAGCCGGCCACCCGGAAGCCGACGCAATCCGGATCAACCTGGGTCAGCTCGCCGACAAGCGCGGCGACCCCGCGGGCGCGCGGCGCTGGTACGAACAGGTCGGCCCCGGGCGTCATTTCGGCGAGGCGCGGATACGCCTGGCACAAGCACTCGCAAAGGACGGCAAGCTGGACGAGGCACGCCGCATCCTGCGCGAGGAAGGCGGCGACGAGGACGCGCGCCGCCGCTTCATCCTGGCCGAAGCCCAGTTGCTGCGCGATGCGGACCGGAGTGCGGAAGCGCTGCAGGTCGTGGACCAGGCATTGCGCGGCGCACCGGACGACACCGACCTGCTCTACGAATCGGCCATGCTGGCCGAACGGCTGGACCGCATGGAAGTGATGGAAGGCCGGCTGCGCAAGGTCATCGCGCTCGCCCCGGACCACGCCCACGCCTACAACGCGCTCGGTTACTCGCTGGCGGACCGCGGTCAACGCCTGGAGGAAGCGCAGCAGCTGATCGAGCGCGCACTCGAACTCTCGCCCGAAGACCCCTTCATTCTCGACAGTCTCGGTTGGGTGCGTTTCCGCCAGGGCCACCTGCAGGATGCCGCCACACACCTGCAACGGGCCTACGGCATCCGCGCGGACCCCGAGATTGCCGCCCACCTGGGCGAAGTGCTGTGGCGCCTGGACCGCCGCGAGGACGCCAACCGGCTGTTCGACGAAGCCTTGCGCGCCCATCCCGACAACACCGTGCTGCGCGACACCGCCGTGCGCCTGCGCAAGCCATGAGGCCGGCTCGCCGATTCCTCGCGGCGCTGGCCTGCGTCGCGGGCGCACTGCTGTCCGCCTGCGCCACGCCGACGCCGCGCGCCGAACGCGCGGTACTCCGCGAAGTCAGCGCGCAGTTTTTCCTCGGCGGCCGGATGTCCGCCAGCGACGGCAATCAGGGCGCCAGCGGACGGATCGAATGGCAGCACGACGCCGCGGGCGACGAGGTGACCGTCTATTCGCCACTGGGGCAGATTGCCGCGCGCCTGATCAGTTCGCCGACCGGCGCCGAGCTGCTGACCAGCGACGGCCAGCGCTACCAGGCGGAAAACGCCGAGGCCCTGATGCCGCGCGTGTTCGGCTTTGGCGTGCCGGTTTCGCGCCTGGCGCACTGGGTGCAGGCCGCGCCGCCGCCGGGCGCCGAAGTGCGCGAACTGGACGCGGCGGGCCGCCCGGCGCTGGTGATCGATCAGGGCTGGCGCGTCGATTATCTCGAGTATCCGGATACGCGCGCCCGCACACTCCCCACCCGGGTAGAAGTCTCCCGCGGCGACGCACGCATCCGGCTGATCATCGACCAGTGGGAGCTGCTGCAATGACCAACAGCGGTGTCCTCGCCGGCTGCCCCGCGCCGGCCAAGCTGAACCTGTTCCTGCATGTCGTCGGACGCCGCGACGACGGCTACCACCTGCTGCAGACCGCATTCCGGCTGCTCGACTGGGGCGACCGCCTGGACTTCCGCGTGCGCGACGACGGCCTCATCCGCCGCACCAACCAGGTGGCCGGCGTCGCCGAGGACGACGATCTGGTCGTGCGCGCCGCGCGCCGCCTGCAGCAGGCCACAGGCACGCCGCTCGGTGCGGACATCACGCTGCACAAGGTATTACCAATGGGAGGGGGCGTCGGCGGTGGCAGTTCGGACGCCGCGACCACACTGATTGCGCTCAACCATCTGTGGCAGACCGGCCTCACCCGCGCCGACCTGCAACAGCTCGGGCTCGCGCTCGGCGCTGACGTTCCGTTCTTCATCTATGGCCGCGACGCCTTTGCCGAGGGCGTGGGCGAAGCCTTCCAGCCGCTGGCGCTGCCTGCAGCCGTGTATGTGGTGCTGTCACCAGAGGTCAGCGTGCCCACCGCCGAGATTTTTTCAGCAAAGGGCTTGACTCGGGATACACCCCCAATCAGAATAGCGGACTTCGCAGCGAGCCCTACCCGAAACGACTTACAAGCAACGGCCTGTAGTCGATATCCGGAAGTAGGACGGGCAATAAACTGGCTGGAGCACTACGCACCAGCGCGGATGACCGGCTCAGGCGCATGCGTGTTTGCCGAGGTGGCTTCGGAAATCGAAGCAGACGAAATCGTCAGCCTCTGTCCCGCACGCTGGAAAGCCTGGAAGGCGAAAAGCCTGGCGCGGCATCCGTTGTACGGTTTGCTCGACTAGCTGACGAAAAAGGTTTCTTGGGGAGTCGCCAAGTCGGTTAAGGCACCGGATTTTGATTCCGGCATTCGAGGGTTCGAATCCTTCCTCCCCAGCCAAACGACGACGGGCAGGCCACGGGCCTGCCCGTGTTGTTTTTGACTACGGTTTCATTCTTTCGGCATCGGAGATTCGGTCATGCCCTACGGCAGCCTGATGGTCTTCACCGGCAACGCCAATCCCAAGCTCGCTGCCGACGTGGCGCGTCGCCTGGGCATCTCCCTCGGTTCGGTCACGGTGGGCCGCTTCTCCGACGGCGAGGTCAACGTCGAACTGCTCGAAAACGTCCGCGGCAAGGACGTCTTCATCCTGCAGCCGACCTGTGCGCCCACCAACGAAAACCTGATGGAACTGCTGGTGCTGGTCGACGCGCTGAAGCGCGCCTCCGCCGGCCGCATCACCGCCGCCATCCCCTACTTCGGCTACGCCCGCCAGGACCGCCGCCCGCGCTCGGCGCGGGTACCGATCACGGCCAAGGTCGTCGCCAACATGCTGCAGGCCGTCGGCGTTCAGCGCGTGCTGACGATGGACCTGCACGCCGACCAGATCCAGGGCTTCTTCGACATCCCGGTCGATAACGTCTATGCCGCACCGGTGCTGCTGGCCGACCTCGACAAGCAGAAGTACGACGACCTGATGGTGGTGTCGCCGGACGTCGGCGGCGTGGTGCGTGCGCGCGCCTTCGCCAAGCGCATGGAATGCGACCTGGCGATCATCGACAAGCGCCGCCCGAAAGCCAACGTGTCCGAAGTCATGAACATCATTGGTGAGGTGGACGGCCGCACCTGTGTGATCATGGACGACATCGTCGATACCGCCGGCACGCTGTGCAAGGCCGCCAGCGCGCTCAAGGAACACGGCGCCAAGCGCGTGCTCGCCTACTGTACCCACGCGGTGCTGTCCGGCGCCGCGGTGTCGCGCATCAACGACTCCGAACTCGACGAACTCGTCGTCACCGACACCATCCCGCTGCGCGACGACGCCAAGGCCAGCTCGCGCATCCGCCAAGTCTCGGTCGCCTCGCTGCTGGCCGACACGGTGCTGCGGATCAGCAACGAGGAATCGGTTTCCTCGCTGTTCATGGAATAAGTTTCGAACCGCGGCCCAGCCGCGGTTTTTCCATCTTCGCCTGGTCGCGGGCGAAGGTTCTTCAACCAGGAGTTTTTCAACATGACCATCGAATTCAACGCTACCAAGCGCGAAGGACAGGGATCGAGTGCGAGCCGCCGCCTGCGTCGCGCCGCTCAAGTGCCGGGCATCATCTACGGTGCCGGCAAGGATGCCCAGCCGATCACGCTCGACCACAACGAGCTGTACCACCTGCTGAAGAAGGAAGCCTTCCACGCCTCCGTGCTGTCGATCAACGTCGAAGGCGCCAAGGAAACCGTGGTGCTGCGTGACACCCAGTGGCACGCCTACAAGCAGCAAGTGCTGCACATCGACTTCCAGCGCGTCGACGCTTCGCAGAAGCTGCACCTGAAGGTGCCGCTGCACTTCGTGAACGGCGACAACGCCCCCGCGGTCAAGCTCGGCGGCAACATCATCGCCCACGTCATGACCGAACTCGACGTCCAGTGCCTGCCGTCCTCGCTGCCTGAGTTCATCGAAGTCGACCTCGCCGCGCTCGAAGCCGGCCAGTCGATCCACGTGTCCCAGCTCAAGCTGCCGGCCGGCGTCGAAGCCGTCCACCACGGCGAAGGCGACCCGGTGGTGGCCTCGGCCCAGACCACCCGTGGCGCGGCTGCCGCCGAAGGCGAAGGCGAAGCGGCCTAAGGCCCGCTTCCCGCCCGCAATGCCGGAGACCGACACCTGATGAGCGCCGCACCTCCGCGTCTCGTCGTCGGTCTCGGCAATCCGGGCGCCGAATATTCCGAAACCCGGCACAACGCCGGGTTTTGGTTTTGTGAGCGGCTCGCCGACACGCTCGGCGTACGCTTCTCGCACGAATCCCGTTTTCACGGCCTGGTCGCCAACGCGCGCGAGGCCGGGGTCTGGCTGCTGATGCCGCAGACCTACATGAACCGCTCCGGCCAGGCAATCGGCGCACTGGCGCGCTTCTACCGCATCGCACCGGCCGAAATCCTGGTGGTGCACGACGAACTCGACATCCCGCCCGGCCAGCTGCGGCTGAAGTTCGGCGGCGGTCTCGGCGGCCACAACGGCCTCAAGGACACCTCCGCCCATCTGGGCACCAACGACTACTGGCGCCTGCGCGTCGGCATCGGCCACCCGGGCGACCGCAACGAGGTGGTGAACTTCGTGCTCAAGCCCGCCCGCCGCGAGGAACAGACGCTGATCGACGAAAGTCTCGATCGCGCGCTCGCCGCCTGGCCCACGCTCGCCAAGGGCGACTGGAACACCGCCACCCAGCGGCTCAACGCCCGCCCGGCGCCCCCCAAACCGCCCAAGGCCCCGAAGGCGCCCCCGCCCGCCGCGGCCGACCAACCCAAGGACGAATCCCAGCCATGAGCCTGAAATGCGGAATCGTCGGCCTGCCCAACGTCGGCAAGTCGACCCTGTTCAACGCCCTCACCAAGGCCGGTATCGAAGCGGCGAACTACCCCTTCTGCACGATCGAGCCCAACGTCGGCATCGTCGAGGTGCCGGACCCGCGTCTCGCGGCGCTGTCCGAGATCGTCAAGCCGCAGAAGATCCAGCCCGCCATCGTCGAGTTCGTCGACATCGCCGGTCTGGTCGCGGGTGCCTCCAAGGGTGAAGGCCTCGGCAACCAGTTCCTCGCCAACATCCGCGAGACCGACGCGATCGTGCACGTGGTGCGCTGCTTTGCCGACGACAACGTGGTGCATGTGTCCGGCAGCGTCGATCCGATCCGCGACATCGAGGTCATCGACACCGAACTCGCACTGGCCGACATGGCCACGGTGGAGAAGGCGCTCAATCGCTACAAGCGCCCTGCCGCCGCCGGCGACAAGGACGCCAAGGTGCTGGTCGCCGTGCTCGAAAAGTGTTTCGCCCAGCTCGACACCGGCAAGCCGGTGCGTGCGCTCGACCTCTCCAGGGAAGAGCTGGCGAGCATCAAGCAGTTCTGCCTGATCACGCAGAAGCCGGTGCTGTACGCCGCCAACGTGGCCGAGGACGGCTTCGAGAACAATCCGCACCTGGATGCGGTGCGCGCCCACGCCGCCGCAGAGGGCGCCGAGGTGGTCGCGCTGTGCGCCGCCATCGAAGCCGAGATCGCCGACCTGGACGACGCCGACAAGAAGGACTTCCTGGAATCCATGGGCCTCGAAGAGCCCGGCCTCGACCGCCTGATCCGAGCCGGCTACAAGCTGCTCGGCCTGCAGACCTACTTCACCGCCGGGGTGAAGGAAGTACGCGCCTGGACCATCCACGTCGGCGACACCGCGCCGCAGGCCGCCGGGGTGATCCACACCGACTTCGAGCGCGGCTTCATCCGCGCGCAGACGATCGCTTTCGACGACTTCATCGCCTTCAAGGGCGAGGCCGGCGCCAAGGAAGCGGGCAAGATGCGCGCGGAAGGCAAGGACTACGTGGTGAAGGACGGCGACGTGCTGAACTTCCTGTTCAACGTCTGACCGCCGCCCCTTCCCGCCCCCGCCCCGCCGGTACCGCCGGCGGGGCGTTTTTCATTCTCCGGCCGGGGGGCGTGCGCCGAAGGTCCACAGCGCGTTGGCGCCGTAGTGCCAGATCATCAGCAGCGCGGTCGTCAGCACCTGGGCGAGCAGATACTGCATGCCCAACGCATGCACCAGCAGCCGCATCAGCAACGCGTTCCACACCAGGCCCAACCCCGCCACCGCGAAGAAGCGCGGCAAGGCCTCGGTGTGGGCGCGCTCGGACGCGAACACCAGTTTGCGGTTGAGCCCGTAGTTGACCAGCGCGCCGAGCACGAAGCCTGCGACCGAGCCCACGACCGGGTCCGCCCCGCCCCCCTCGACGAGCGCCAGCAGCAGCGCGTAGTGCGCCAGAGTGCCCACCGCCCCGACGGTGGCGAAGCGGAGGAAGCGGGCGAAATGGACGGCGCTCATCGCGGTGCCCGCTCCTCGCCGACCAGCATGCGGCGGTCACGCAGCACGCCGAGCACCACGCCCTCGCGCACCACTTCCGCGACGACCGGACCCTTCGACGCGGTATCGCAATCCATGTGCGTGGGTGACAGGAAGAAATCCGCGACGCGCCAGTCGCGTGTCACCTCGAAGCGCTCGTCCAGCCACGCGGCGGCCTGCAGCGACTCCGCGCACACCGCGACACGATAGGGATGCGCCGGCGCCCGTCCCTCGGCGCTGACCAGCGCCTCCAGGTCGGTCGTGAGTTCGCGCAGGCTGAGCGCCCAGTAGTCCTGCTCCCAGCGCTCCACGGTGCCGCGCAGCCCCCCGGCGAGGCCGTTGTAGGCGACGTACTCGTAGGGATGCAGCCGCACCAGCGTGGTCAGATGGGCCGCCGCCATCACCGCGCACGCAACGGCGCCCGCAAGACGCGCACGCGGCCAGCGCGCCGCACGCACCCAGGCCGACACCAGGCCGATGGCGGCGACCACTGCGAAAGGCGGCAGCAGGAAGGTGAAATGGCGGATGCCGTTGTACAGCGGCGGCGCCGCCAGCAGCGTGTAGCCGAGCGGGAACAGCGCCGCCAGCACCACCGGCAGCCACGGCACCGCAGCGCGGCGGTAGGACCCGGATTCGCTCAGGCGCGGGACGGTGCGCAGGCCCGCAAGCAGCGCCAGCGCGAGCCCCAGCAGGAACAGCTCCGGCAGCCGTACCAGCAGGTATCGGGAGAGATAGGTCGCGGGTGCGTCGCCGTTCTGCATCACCACGCCTGCCAGTATCGTGTCGAGCTGGAAGGAGAAGTGCGAGAAGGTCGTCATCGCGGTGTAGAGGTTGCCGGGCGCCATCACCGACCACGGCCAGAACAGCCCCATCAGCGCCACCGCGAGCACGACCGCGGGCAGCAGGCGCCGCAGCGAACGCAGCAGGAAGACGCTGCGCCCGCGCACGTCCGGGGCGGCCAGCCACGCCGCAAGCAGCATCCCCGTACCCAGATAGAACACCGCGAACACCGCGCCGACGCGCAGACCGAAAGCGCAGCCGAAGGCGACCCCGAGACCAACCAGGGTTGCCAACCCCGGCCGTGGCAGCTGTTGCAGCACCACGACCGTGAAGTACAGCGACCACACCATCGCGGTTGCAAACGGCACGTCCTTGGTATGCGTGAACAGTGCGCCGGACCACGCCCCGGTGAGGCCCAACAGCAGCAGCGCGAGGAAACCGGCCCACTCCGCGCGCGCATCCTCCGGGCCGAACGCGAGTGCGGCAACACGGCGGGTCAGCAGCCAGGTGCCGGCCATGCCCAGGATGCCGAAGGCCGCGGACAGCAGGTGGCGCAGGTCCCACACGTTCATCGGCACCACGCGCTCCAGCCCCGCCGCGATCAGGTCAAAGAGGCCGCCGTACAGGTAGAGGTTCTTGTACGCGAAGGCACTGCGGTCGGCGAAGCCCGAGCCGTAGAAATCGACCAGCAGGCGACCGTAGACGTGCTGGACCTCCTCGTCGTTGCTGATGCCGTGCTGGCGGAAACTGGCGAGCACGTAGGCGACCAGCGCCCCGAACAGCGCCACCGACAGCAACCGCGCCAGCCGCGCGGACGACCACGCGCCGGCGGGCGCTGCGAGCGCAGCGCCCCTCGCTTCTCCGCCGCGACTCACCCGCGCTCTGCCGGCTCGTCGAAACCGATGCGCTCCGCCACCAGGAACAGCGGCCGCGCCTTGACCTCGGTGAAGATGCGCCCGACGTACTCGCCGAGCACGCCGAGGCTGATCAGCTGGATGCCGGACAGGAACAGCACCGCGACCATGATCGAGGCGTAGCCCGGCACGTCGATGCCCCAGATCGCGGTGCGGACGACCAGCCAGGTGCCGTAAAGGCCGGAAATCGCGGCCATCGCCATGCCCACCAGCGACCACACACGCAGCGGCAGCGTGCTGAAGGTCGACAGGCCATCGACCGCATAGCGCAGCAGCCGCAGCATCGACCACGCGGACGCACCCGCGGCGCGCTCCTCGGGGTCGAAATCGACCTCGACCTGCCGGAAGCCGACCCAGCTCGTGATGCCTTTCATGAAGCGCGTGCGCTCGGGCAGGCTGTTGATTGCCGCTACCACCTTGCGGTCGAACAGACGGAAGTCGCCACCGCCCTCGGCCAGCGCCACCTCGGACACACGCTTGAACAGGCCGTAGAACGCCTGCGACAGCTGGCGCCGCAGCCAGGGATCGGTATCGCGCGAGCGGCGGACCGCGGTGACCATGTCGGCCCCCTGCTGCCACCGCCGCACCATCTCCGGGATCAGCTCCGGCGGGTGCTGGAGGTCGCCGTCCATCAGGATCACGACGTCGCCGGTCGCCGCGCGCAGGCCCGCGGCCATCGCCGCCTCCTTGCCGAAGTTGCGCGCGAAGCGGATCGCACGCACGCAGGGATCGACCGCCCGCAGCATCGCGACCTCGGCAAACGTCGTGTCGCGGCTGCCGTCGTCGACGAACACCAGTTCGCGCCGTTCCACGCTCAGGCCCAGCGTGTCGAGCACTGTGCCCAGGCGCTGGTGGAGCAAGCCCAGCGACCCACTTTCGTTATACAAGGGAATGACGATGGACAGCACCGCGATACGCCCGCGCGCGGGAGCGGGTTCGACGGCGGCCGGCTGGGCCAGCGCCAGGTGAAGATCGGGACGGGACACGGTGCCTGCAACCTCTAATGGGTGGTTCGGGAGGGATGCAGCGTAAACGGCACAAACCCCTCGCGCGTTGACCCCGAATCGGTTACAAGCAATTGCTATGACAGCGTTTTTTGATTTTCACCCGGTCGTCGTGTGTGCCGACGACTACGGCATCGCGGCGGGCGTCAGCACCGCCATCGCGCAACTGATCGAAGCCGGGCGGCTATCGGCCACAAGTTGCATGAGCACGCTGCCCGACTGGCGCCGCGCCGCGCCCGAATTGCGCGCGGTCGTGGCACGCCAGGCGGCCGATGTCGGCCTTCACCTCACGCTCACCGACCATCACGCGGCCACGCCGGCACGCGGACTGGCCGACCACGGCCGCCTGCCGCCGCTCGGCCGGGTGCTGCGCCAGTCGCTTGCGGGCGGACTGCCGCGCGCCGCGGTGCGCGACGAGTTACGCGCCCAGCTCGATGCGTTCGAGGATGCGTGGGGCGCACCGCCGGACTACATCGACGGCCACCAGCACGTGCATCTGTTTGCCGGTGTGCGCGAGGCCGTGGTGGATGAGGTGGCGCGCCGCTACCCGCTTGGCCGGGTCTGGGTGCGCGACTGCGTGGAAGCGCCCGCACGCTGCGTGCGGCGCGGGGTGGCCACCCCGAAGGCGCTGTTTCTCGCCAGCCTGGGACGGCCGTTGCGGCGCCTGCTGCGCACCGCAGGCATTCCGGCCAACGACGGCTTTTCGGGGCTGCACGACTTCGCCTCGCCCCAGCCCTTCGGCGCCAAGATGCGCCGCTTTCTGGCGTTGCCGGGGCCGCGCCCGCTGGTCCATGTGCACCCCGGCCGGGTCGATGCCGAGCTGCGCGCGTGCGACAGTCTGACGACGCCGCGCGAGGCGGAACTCGCCTACCTCGCGTCGGCGGCGTTCCCGGCCGACCTGGCGGAAGCCGGCCTGCGCATCGCGCGGTACGCCGAATTCGCCGCGATGGAGAGCAGCGCCAATAGCCCGCCGAGCGCCAGCAGCGGGTCGATCAGGTAGTCCCACAGATTGGGCGTTTCAAGCACCTGCGCGCGCCATCCCGCGAGCGCGGCCGCGATGGCCGCCGCCAGCACCCGGCATTCGCCCGCCCAGGCCAGCAGCGCCAGCGCACCTGCGCACAGCGGCAACACCGCGCCGCCGTAACCCCACAGGTAGGGATCGACCGGGCCGAAGCCGAGCGCGGGCGGATAGAACAGCACGCCGACCACGGCCCCCAGGGCCGCCACCAGGTGCCGCTCCCGCAGCGGGAAGCGGCGTGTTGCGGCCGGACACGCGCGCGCCTGCAGCAGCGCCGCGAGCACAACCAGCGTGGTCAGCGCGGGATCGGCGAACGCACCGCGCAGCGCCGCCAGCGCGCCGCCGCCCAGCGGCAGGTGCAGCAGCGCGGCGAACACCGCGAGCACCGCGAGGGCTCGCCGCGGACGCCCGTGCAGGCCCGGTACGCACAGCGTCAAAGCCAGTGCCCAGGCGAGTGTTGCGAGCACGGTCGCGATCACAGCTTGCCCTCCAGCCAGGCACGATTGAACTGAATGTGGCGCACGAAGGAACGGTTCCAGGTGTAGACGAGATGGAAGTCGCCGTCGGCGGCGCGGACGAGGTAGGGATAGTCGTACTGCCAGCCGCAGGCGCCCTGGTTGCGGCACAGGTTGCGCTCGGCCACGCGCACGAGGTCGGCGGCCGCCGGCCCGGGCCCCAGGTCGGCCACGTCGGCTTCCAACCGGGCGCGGAAGACCTCGCCCCCGGCTTCGTGGCCGGCGAAATCCTGCTTGTCCTCGAAGCGGTGGATCGACCGCCAGTTGCGGCCGCCGTCCTCGCTCACCAGCAGGGACAGGCGCAGCCGTTCGTCCTCGGTGTCGTTGGCAACCGCGAGCAGGCGTCCATCATCCAGGCGTAGCGCAGCCAGGGCGGAGTTGGGATTGGCGAGCGTGGTCGGCTCCACTGCCGACCAGCTTCGCCCGCCGTCGGCGGTTTCGCTGCGCCAGGCGCGGAACGGCCCGTGCTCACCGCCATAGCGCATCAAGGCCACCGCACGCTGCTCGTCCTCCACCAGCACCACCGGCTGCAGGGAGCGCCGGCCGTGGTCCATGCGCACCTTGCGCCGCACCTCGCCTTCATCCGACAACACCAGCAATTCGGCAAACTTGCCCGCCATCTCGTGATACACCGGCAGCCCGACATCGCCGTTGTCGAAGAACACCGGAAAGCCCTTCACCAGCGTGCTGAGGTTGAAGAAGGGCGTGGCGGCAAGCCGGCGCGCCGGCAGCCAGGTTGCGCCGAGATCGGGCGAGCGCAGCAGGTTGAGGTGGCTGGTGGCCCAGCCGCCGAGCGTGACGCTGACGTACACCACCCACAACTCGCCGTGCGGCGTGACGAAGGCCACCGGGTTGCCCATCTTGCGGACCAGGCGCCCGACATCGGCCGAGGTCTGTTCCGGCGTGGCGATGGCGTGCTGGCGCCCCCAGCCGGCCTCGCCCGGGTTGCGGGTGGCGGCATAGACCTTCACCTCGGTGCCGCCTTCGCGCTCCCCGCCGAACCATGTGGCGAACAGCCGGCCATCGGGGAGCACCGCCACCGACGCCGCATGCACGCGCGGCGGGTCGGGCAGATTGACGATTGCGCTGGCAAACAGCGGCGACGCCCCCGGGGAAGCAGCCGTCGCGGCCGCGGGCGGGGCCACGAAGCGCGGAGCCGGCGCCGGGTTGAAGCCGGGCAGCGCGGCCCACGCGGTGAGCGCTGCAATCGCAATGAAGCCGAAGCGGCGAACGCTGATCATTGAACCTCCCTGAGGGCAGCGCGCGACTCCGCTGCGCGGGCAGAGGTATCGGTGCTCATTCGCCCACCTTCAACAGCACATGTTCGGTCAAGGTCTTGGGCCGGCGGGCGGGATCGAGGAACTGCGCGTTGAGGCGGGTGATGCGGAAATCGGGGTTGCTCGCCAGCACTTCATACCGCACCCCGGCTGCGGTCAGGGCGTCGCGCCCGCCCGCCGAGGTGTAGAGATAGCGCGGGCCCTCACCGCGCTGCAGCTGCGCAAGCGGCACCGACGGCGTCAGCCGCGCGGTGTAGAAATCGAAGCTGTTGGCGCGGCCGTAGCCATCCAGGTAGGCGATCTGATCGACCGGAAGCGCCAGCTCGCGCGCTGCGGCAGCCAGCTGGTTTCCCGCCTGATAGCCCAGCAGGCGCGGGTAGAAGTTGAAGTTGAGCAGGAAATTGAACACCGCGGCGACCGCCACCGTCGCCACCACGACCCGGGCAACCCCACGGCGCCGGAACGCCAGCACCGCGCCCGCCGTCGCCAGTGCCGCGGCGCCGAGCACGACGACTGGCGACGTCAGCGGGAAGACCCACCCATTCAACGCCAGTGCGATCGTCACCAGCAGCGCCCCGGCCACCCACTGTGCGACGCGCAGCCCGCGGCCGGCCTCGGCGTCAAGCCGCGGCGCCAGCCAGCCCGCGAGTTGCACGGCGAACAAGGGCAGCAGGATGTTGAGATAGTGCGGCAGCTTGAAGCGCGACGCCGAAATGATCGCGAACAGCACCACCAGCGTGCCGAGCGTGAGCAGCTCGCCCCCCGCCTGCGGCCGCAGCCGCGCGGCCACCACCCGCCGCCCGTGCGCCCACAACGCCGCGAGCGCGAGCAGGGACCACGGCAGGAAGGCCCACAGGAAGGTGTGGACGAAGAACAGCGGATCCTGCGCGCCGGCGTTGCCGAAACGCTCGCCGGCCAGACGCTCGAAGTTCTGCGACCACAGGATGAAGCGCACCCCGTCGGCACCGAACTGGTGGTGATAGGCGTAGAGCACCGGCGACGCCAGCAGCAGGGTCAGCACTCCCAGCACCAGCCAGCGCGGGTCGAACAGGCGCTGCCAGTCGCGCCGATAGAGCAGGTGCAGGAAGACCGCGATCAAGGGCATCGCCACGCCGATCATGCCTTTGGTGGAAAAGCCGAGCGCGAGGCCGAGCGCCGCGAGCGCCAGATTGCGCCAGCGCGGGCGGGCGACGAATTCCGCGAGTTGCCAGATCGAGAACGCGATCGCACCGGTCAGCAGCGCGTCCATGCGGACGTCGTTGTTGGCCAGGACGAAAGCGAGCGCGCTGGCCAGCACCAGGCCTGCCAGGCGTCCGGCCGCGGGGGAATACAACAGCGCAGCCAGGCGCGCGGTCGAATACACCGCCAGCACCGAAAACAGCAGCGAAGGCAGCTTGTAGGCGAAGGTATTGACGCCGAACACCTTGAAGCCGAGCGCCGCCAGCCAGAACAGCAGGTGAGGCTTGTCGAGGTAGTTCTCGCCCTGAGTCACCAGGCTGAGATAGTCGCCGCTCAGATGCATGTGGAGCGCAATCCCCGCGTGGTGCGCGGAGTCGTTGTTCATCAGCGGCACCATCAGACCGCCGACGTAGGCGACGGCGAGCAGCAGGTAGCAGGCAAGAACGGATCGGGAATCGAGTCGCACGGCGCGGCGTCTGGCAGAAGAAAACAGGGTGAAGGGAGGGCCGCTGCGCTCTCGATGAGTGCGCCGCGAGGGCGGACCGGCGCGCAGCCGGGCAGGCGGCGGCGAATGCTATCATGCGGCGCCAACCCGGCGCCCGCAGCACGCGGGCCCCGCCGTCCGCTGGCCGCCTGCCGATGACCGCCGCCGATACCGCTCCCGTCCCGCGTCCCGTTCCGCCGGCGCCCGCGCGCCATGTCGGCCGCTTTGCGCCCTCCCCCACCGGCCCCCTGCATTTCGGCTCGCTCGTTGCCGCTGCCGCGAGCTGGCTGGAGGCCCAGGCCCACGACGGGCGCTGGCTGCTGCGCATCGAGGATGTGGACGCGCCGCGCTGTGTGCCTGGCGCAGCCGCGGACATCCTCGCCACGCTCGACCGTTTCGGCTTCCGGTGGGACGGGGAGGTGGTGTACCAGAGTACGCGCACCGCAGCCTACGAAGCGGCGCTCGAACACCTGCGCAGCAGCGGGTACGCCTTTCCCTGCGGTTGCACGCGCGCCGAACTCGCCGCCGCACCGCTTGCCCGCGACGGCTCGCGCCGCTACCCGGGCACCTGCCGCAACGGCCTCGCCCCAGGGCGCGGCGCGCGCGCCTGGCGGGTGCGGGCGGAAGGCGTGGTGCGCTTCGAAGACGGCGTACAGGGCTGGCAGGAGGAGGATCTCGCACGCGACTGCGGCGACTATGTGGTGCGGCGCGCAGACGGGTTGTTCGCCTACCAGCTCGCGGTCGTGGTGGACGATGCCGCAGCCGGCGTCACCCACGTCGTGCGCGGTGCCGACCTGCTCGATTCCACCGCGCGCCAGACCCATCTCCACCGCCTGCTGGGCAGTGCGGCGCCGGCGCATGCCCATGTGCCCGTGGCCACCAACGCCGCCGGCGAGAAGCTGTCGAAGCAGACCCACGCGCTCGCGCTCGATCCCGCCGCTCCGGCGCCCGCGCTGCTGGCGGCGCTGGCCTTTCTCGGCCAGAATCCCCCGCCAGAACTCGCGCGCGCCACGCCGGCGGAGGTATGGGCATGGGCGCGCATGCACTGGCGCCTTGCCGGCGTGCCCCGCCAGCGCCACGCGCCGGCTCCAGCCTGAGGACCCACACATGCCAGCCACCCCGCAAGGACAGTTCATCGACGACATCGCCGGCCTGCGCCGCGTTCTGCAGCAGACCCGCAGCATCGCCGTGGTGGGCCTGTCGGCCAACTGGAACCGGCCGAGCTACTTTGCCGCCAAGTACATGCAGACCCGCGGCTACCGCATCATTCCGGTCAATCCCGCCTACGAGGAGGTGCTGGGCGAGAAGTGCTACCCCAGCCTGCGCGCGATTCCGGAGCCAGTCGACATGGTCGATGTGTTTCGCCGCGCCGAGGAAGTGCCGGCGATCGTCGATGACGCGATCGCGATCGGCGCCCGCACGCTCTGGCTGCAGCTGGGTGTCATCCACCCCGAAGCCGCAGCGAAGGCGCAGGCGGGCGGGCTGGATGTGGTGATGGACCGCTGCGTGAAGATCGAATTCGCCCGCCTCTTTGGCGGGCTCAACTGGGTGGGCGTCAATACCGGCGTGATTTCGGCCAAGCGTGCCGGACGCAGCCTGCCGCGACCGGGCGCCTGATCCCCCTCAGTGCCGCCCGCCGTAGCCCGCGATGCCGATCGCGAGGCGTACGGCCTGGTAGGCCAGCCAGCTCGCAACCCGCCGCAAGGTCCGCTGGCGCCGCCAGTCTTCGCGATGCAGTTCGCGCGCGCCCTCCTGCACTGCGGACTCCAGACTGCGGTGCAGCGATCCGGCGAAGCCCGCATCTTCCACCACCACGTTGGCCTCGCGCGCCAGCCACAGGCTGAACGGGTCGATGTTGCTCGACCCCACCGTGGCCCAGCGCCGGTCCACCACGGCCACCTTGGCGTGCAGATAGCTGCGGTGGTACTCGAAAAGGCGGATGCCGCGCTGCAGGAAGTGCGGATAGAGCGCACGCGTGGCGTGAGCGAGCACCGGGTGGTCGGCCAGCCCCTGCAGCACCAGCGTGACCCGCACCCCGCGCGCGGCGGCCTCCAGCAGGGCCTGGCGGAACTGCCGCCCGGGGAAGAAGTACGCGTTGGCGATCACGATCTCCTCGCGTGCCCGCCCGATCGCGGCAAGGTAGGCGTCCTCGATGTCGCGCCGGTGACGCAGGTTGTCGCGCACCAGAAACGCCGCGCGCAGCCCGCCCGCCGGTGGACCGCGCCGCGGCAGGCGCATCGCCTCCTGCAGCCGGCGCTGCAGGCTGGCCCACGACACCAGCCGCCACAGGCGGTGCACCGCCTCGGCGATCTCCGCGAGCAGCGGCCCCTCCACCCGCACGGCGTAGTCGTAGCGGGGATGCGGCGGGCCGGACAGTTCGAAGTCGTCGGTGATGTTGATGCCGCCGACGAAGGCCACGCGCGCGTCGATCAACGCGATCTTGCGGTGCATGCGCCGCAGCCGATGGCGCCGCAGCGAGGTGAGCCGCAGTTCGCGGCGGAAGATCAGCACCTCGACGCCGTCGGCGAGCAGCCCCGGCATCAGGTCGCGAACGAACTCGCGCCCGCCGAAGCCATCGACCAGCACCCGCACGCGCACGCCGCGCGCGGCTGCACGCACCAGCGCCGCGGCAATGCGGCGCCCGACCACGTCACGGCTGAAGATGTAGGTTTCGAGGAAGATCTCGTGCCGGGCGCTGTCGATCTCCGCTTCCAGCGCCGGGAAGTACTGCAGACCGTTCTCCAGCAGCGCGATCGCGTTGCCTTCGACCAGCACCGTCAATGCACAAGCTCCAGGTCGGCGGTGAGCGCGGCGTGATCCGAGATGCGCGACCAGGGCTCGCCGTAATGGACTTCGGCGCGGCGGACCTGGAAACCGCGCACATAGATGCGGTCGAGCCGGAACAGCGGCAGCGCGCTCGGAAAGCTGCGCGGCGGACGCACGCTGCCCGCGCCGAAGGCCTCCACGAGGCCGAGCCGCCGGCACAGCACCGAATCGGCGTGGTTGCGCCAGTCGTTGAAGTCGCCGGCGATGATCAACGGCGCGCCGTCGGGCGCGAGCCGCTCCATCCGCTCGGCCAGCGCCTCCATCTGACGGCGGCGGCTGCCCGCCATCAGGCCGAGGTGCACACAGACGCAATGGACCACGGTGTCCTCCCCGGGCAGCTGCACCTCGCAGTGGAGCAGCCCGCGGCGTTCGAAGCGGTGGTCGGAGACGTCCTGGTTGTCCGACGACAGGATGGCGTGGCGGCTGAGGATGGCGTTGCCGTGGTGGCCGTGGTCGTACACCGCGTTGCCGCCGTAGGCGGTCTGATGCCACACGTCCTCGGCGAGAAACTCGTACTGCGGGTGCGCCGGCCAGTCGGCGTGGCGGCGCGAATGGCGCAGGTGCAGGCCCTGCACCTCCTGCAGAAAGACGAGATCGACGTCGAGACTGCGCAGGCGCTCGCGGAGGTCGTGCACCACCATGCGCCGGTTGAACTGCGAAAAGCCCTTGTGGATGTTGTAGGTGCAGATCCGCAAGCCCATCGCCGCCTCCGCTTTACATGGTCAGGACACCGCCAGCATACGATCGAGCGCCACGCGCGCGAGTTCGGCCTCGTGCGCCGGCACCTGGATGCGGTTCACCACGTTGCCCTCGGCCAGGTTTTCCAGCGTCCACGCGAGGTGTTGCGGATCGATGCGCTGCATGGTGGAGCACATGCAGACGGTGGGCGCCATGAACTGGACGATCTTGCCTTCCGGTTTCATTTCCTCGGCCAGCCGGTTCACCAGGTTCAGTTCCGTGCCCACCAGCCAGCGGGTATTGGCGGGCGCGGCCGCGATCGTCTTGATGATGTATTCGGTGGAGCCGACGAAGTCGGAGTTCTGGCACACCTCCAGGCTGCTCTCCGGATGCGAGATGACCAGCCCGTCCGGATGCTGCATGCGCCAGCGGCGGATGTGGCTTTCCTGGAACATCTGGTGCACCGAACAGTGGCCCTTCCACAACAGCACCTTGGCGTTGCGGATCTGCTCCGGGGTGAGGCCGCCGTATTCGAGATCAGGGTCCCATACCACCATCTGCTCGAGCGGGATGCCCTTCTTGTAGCCGGTCCAGCGGCCCAGGTGCTGGTCGGGGAAGAACAGCACCTTCTCGCGCTGCGCAAAGGCCCAGTCGAGGATGGTGGGCGCGTTGGTGGACGTGCACACGATGCCGCCGTGCTCACCGCAGAAGGCCTTGAGATCGGCCGCCGAGTTGATGTACGTGACCGGGGTGATCAGGTCGTCCGGCGTGTCCAGCACCTCGCCCAGTTCGCGCCAGCAGCGCTCCACCTTGGCGAGATTGGCCATGTCGGCCATCGAACAGCCGGCCGCGAGGTCCGGCAGGATGGCGATCTGGCTGGGCTTGGACAGGATGTCCGCCACCTCGGCCATGAAATGCACGCCGCAGAAAACGATGTACTCGGCATCAGTCTGCGAGGCCAGCCGGGCGAGCTTCAGCGAGTCGCCGGTGAGGTCGGCGTGCTGATAGACATCGGCGCGCTGGTAGTGGTGGCACAGCAGCACGGCGCGATCACCCAGTCGGGCGCGCGCGGCACGGATGCGCTCCTGCGCCTCGGTGTCCTGCAGTGCATTGAAACGGTCGAAACTGATGGTGGCAACTTGCATGGTGCGTCGGCTCTGTCGCGAATGTCTTTCAGACCACGGGGCAGCAGCAGCGTTGCCGCGCCCGCGAAGGCGGAATCAGCCCTGGTGCCAGGGCAGCCCGGCGTGGCGCCAGCCGCCGATGCGGTTGCGCTGGCCGTTGGCGTCCTTGTCGCCCTCGAAGCCTTCGAGGACGTTGTAGCAATTGGTGAACCCGGCCGACTTGGCAGCCCGCGCCGCGGCATCGGAACGCGCCCCGCTGCGGCACATGAACATCACCAGCGCCTCCGGATCGACCTGTTGACGAAGCTGGTTGAGGAAGGCCGGATTGGGCTGGCTGCCAGGCCAGCTGAGCCACTCGATCTCGACCGCGTTGGGCACGCGGCCCACCCAGTCCCATTCGGCGCGGGTACGCACGTCGACGAGACGCGCACCCGGGGCAAGCCCCCAGACCTGGTGCGCCTCGGCGGGCGTCAGCGCGCCTTCATACGGCAGGTTCATCGCCGTCGCCCGCTCGCGGGCGAGATCAAGCAGTTCGGATAGGGTGGCCATGGTGGTGTCCGGCTAGAATGCGCGAGCCCCCGAGTATACCCGTTCCCCTTTCCATGCACGCCCCTCCCCCCTCCGCTCCGACGCTCGCGCCGGCGGAAGCCGCGACACGCGCGGCCGGCATCCAGCGCGCCGCGCTCGCCGCCATCTGCACCAACGCCCTGCTGGTCGTCAGCCAGGTCGTGATCGGACTGCTGTCGAACGCCTTCAGCCTGGTGGCCGACGCGATGCACACGCTGTCCGACCTGGTTACCGACATCCTGGTGCTGTTCGCGGGCCGTCGCGGTGCGGAGCCGGCCGACCACAACCACCCCTACGGCCACGGCCGCATCGAAACCTTCGTGTCCTTGCTGCTGGGTGTCGCGCTCGGCGCGGTGGGCGCCGGCTTCCTGTGGGCGTCCGGCATGCGCCTGCAACACATGGATGCGGCACCGACGCTGCACCCGGTGGCGCTTGGCATGGCGCTCTTCACCTTGCTCGCCAAGGAGGTGCTGTTCCGCTACACGCTCGCCGCGGCGCGCCGGCTCCAGGCGCCGCTGCTGGAAGCCAACGCCTGGCACGCGCGCTCGGATGCCGCCTCGTCGCTGGTGGTGGCAGTCGGCATTGGCGGCAGTCTGGCCGGCTTTCCGTTCCTGGAGCCGCTGGCGGCCGCGCTGGTCGGATTCCTGATCGCCCACACCGGGTGGCGCGTCGTCGCAGGCGCAGTCCGCGAACTGATCGACACCGCGCTTCCCGACGAAGAAGTGGCGCGACTGCGCACGACGATCCGCGCCACCCCGGGCGTGGCCGGGCTGCACGACCTGCGTACCCGCCGCATGGCCAACCGGGTGCTGTGCGATGCCCACGTGCAGGTGGAACCGCGCATCACCGTATCCGAAGGCCACCGGATCTCGGACGCGGTGTACTACCGCGTCCGCGCCCAGCACCCCGAAGTGCAGGACATCCTCGTCCACGTGGATCCGGAGCACGACGGTCCGCTGCACGGCACCGCCACCCACCCGCTGCCCGAACGCAGCGACATCCTGCCCGTGGTGCACGAATTGCTCGGCGACGCCGCCCCGCCGCCAAGCCGCGTCCAGCTCCATTACTTAGGCCATAGAATCGAGGTCGAAGTGCTGCTGCCCCGCAATGGCGCGGAGATCGACGCCGAGGCACTCAAACAGCGCACGGATGCGTGGCTGCGGTCGCATCCCCAGTTCCGCAGCATCACCTTCTTCGCGCCAATCGCCCCATGATAGTGCAGCACAAAATCTCAATGCACTTAATTGGTGCATCGAAGCGCAGCTAGCGAAATTCCTGGCTTGTGGCACAATGCCGCATCGGCCGCGAACCGCCTGGCACAAAAAATGCTTTAAGTCGCCGCAACGGAAGTTCGACCGTTTATTTCAGGGATTGCCCTTCTCACCAGGAGTGAATATGAACGCTCAAGACGTCATGAAGATGATCCAGGAAAACGAAGTGCGCTTCGTGGACCTGCGCTTTACGGATACCCGCGGCAAGGAACAGCACGTCGGCCTGCCGGTGTCGGCCTTCGAAGAAGATCACTTCGAGCACGGCCACCCGTTCGACGGCTCCTCGATCGCCGGCTGGAAGGGCATCCAGGCTTCCGACATGATCCTGATGCCGGATGCGGCTTCCGCCTACATCGATCCCTTCTTCGACGAAACCACCCTGGTGCTGGCTTGCGACGTCATCGAGCCGTCCGACGGCAAGGGCTACGACCGCGACCCGCGCTCCATCGCCAAGCGCGCCGAGGCCTACTTGAAGAGCACCGGCATCGGCGACACCGCCTTCTTCGGCCCGGAACCCGAGTTCTTCATCTTCGACGCGGTCGAATGGTCGGTCGACATGTCGGGCGTCTATAGCAAGATCATCTCCGAAGAAGCGGCCTGGTCCACCGCCGACAAGTTCGAAGGCGGCAACACCGGCCACCGTCCGAAGGTCAAGGGCGGCTACTTCCCGGTTCCCCCGGTCGACAGCCTGAACGACATCCGTGCCGCCATGGTGCTGGCACTCGAAGCCGCCGGCATCCCGGTCGAAGTTCACCACCACGAAGTGGCGAACGCCGGCCAGTGCGAAATCGGCACCAAGTTCAGCACGCTGACCAAGCGCGCCGACTGGACGCAGACCCTGAAGTACATCGTCCACAACGTGGCCCACCAGTACGGCAAGACCGCCACCTTCATGCCGAAGCCGATCGTCGGCGACAACGGCTCGGGCATGCACGTGCACCAGTCGATCTGGAAGGACGGCCAGAACCTGTTCGCGGGCAACGGCTACGCCGGCCTGTCGGAAACCGCGCTGTACTACATCGGCGGCATCATCAAGCACGCCCGCGCGCTGAACGCCATCACCAACCCGGCCACCAACTCCTACAAGCGTCTGGTGCCGCACTACGAAGCGCCGACCAAGCTGGCCTACTCCGCCCGCAACCGTTCCGCCTCGATCCGCATCCCGTACGTGGCCAACCCGAAGGGTCGCCGCATCGAGTCGCGCTTCCCGGATCCGGCTGCCAACCCGTACCTGTGCTTCGCCGCGCTGCTGATGGCCGGCCTGGACGGCATCCAGAACAAGATCCACCCGGGCGATCCGGCCGACAAGAACCTGTACGACCTGCCGCCGGAAGAAGACGCGCTGATCCCGACCGTGTGTACCAGCCTCGACCAGGCGCTGGAATACCTGGACAAGGATCGCGAGTTCCTGACCCGTGGCGGCGTGTTCTCCAATGACTTCATCGACGCTTACATCGAGCTGAAGATGGAAGAAGTGAACCGCCTGCGCGTCACCACCCACCCGGTGGAATTCGACCTGTACTACAGCCTGTAATCGGCTGCGCTACGGCGTCCAATGAAAAAGGACGGGCATTGCCCGTCCTTTTTTTATCGGGTCTAATCGCTCCGCTGTCCCGTCCCCACCGCAGCTTTTCCCTGCCGCTCCTCGTTGTGGACACCGTCATGCCGAAGCTTCGCATCCTGCCGTTCGCGTTCATGCTGCTCGCCGCACCGCTCGCCCACGCCGAAGTCTATAAGTGCGTCGATGCGGACGGCCGCGTCACCTACACCAACGACCGCAACGTCGGCCGCGGCTGCAAGCAACTCTCGCAGGACCAGTCCGTCTCCACGATGCCCCCGCCGGCGCGTTCGCCCGCTTCGCCCGGTGCCGCAGCGTCTCCCACCTTCCCGCGCGTCACGCCGGATGCCCAACGCGCCCGCGACGACAGCCGGCGCCAGGTGCTGGAGAAGGAACTCGCCACCGAGGAAGCCGCACTCGCCGAAGCCCGCAAGAGCCTGGGCGAGCAGGAAGCGGTCCGGCTTGGCGACGAGCGCAACTACCAGCGCGTGCTCGACCGCCTGCAGCCGTTCAAGGACAAGGTCGACCTGCACGAGCGCAATATCGAAGCACTGAAGCGCGAGATCGCCAACCTGCGCTGACGCGAAGCCGGGGAGCACGCGCCCCGGTCCGACTCACCTCCGTTCCGGTCGCCCGTTCCCCATGGCTCGATCCTCCTCCTCCCAGCCGATCGCGGCAGAGAGTTTCAATGGCCTCGACCTGCTGTCTTCCGCGGTCGTGATGATCGATGAAAGACGCGTCATCCGTTACATCAATCCGGGCGCAGAAAACCTGTTCGCGATCAGCCAGCGCAAGCTGCTCGGCGCACCGCTCGCGCGCCTGCTCGGCGAACCCGCCGGGCTCGGCACCGCGCTCGACAACGTGCTCCGCACCAACTGGAGCTACACCGGGCAGGACCTGACCATCGCGCGCCCCGCGTCGGAAGCCATCCATGTCGATTGCACGGTCAGCCCGGTCGACATCGCGGGCGTCAAGCTGCTGCTCGAGTTCCGCCCGATCGACGCCCAGTTGCGCGTCGCCCGCGAGGAGCAACTGCTGCAGCAGCAGCAGGCCAACCGCGAGCTGATCCGCAACCTCGCGCACGAGATCAAGAATCCGCTCGGCGGCATCCGCGGCTCGGCGCAGCTGCTGGAGCGCGAACTCGCCGATCCGCAACTGCGCGAATACACCGAAGTCATCATCGCCGAAGCCGACCGGCTGCAGGACCTGATGAACCGGCTGCTGACCTCGCACTCGATGATGCGGCCCGCGCAGCTCAACATCCATGATGTCCTGGAGCGCGTGCGCCGCCTGATCCTCGCCGAGTTCCCGGACGTGGTGATCCGGCGCGACTACGACACCAGCCTGCCCGAACTCACCGCCGACCGCGAACAACTGATCCAGGCCATCCTCAACATCGCGCGCAACGCGGCGCAGGCCCTGGGCGGAAAGGGCGAAATCCGGCTGCGCACCCGGGTCGCACGCCAGGTCACGCTCGCCAAGCGCCGCTACAAGCTGGCACTGGAATTGCAAGTGATCGACAACGGCCCCGGTATTCCGGATGAGATTCGCGACAAGATCTTCTACCCGCTTGTTTCGGGCCGCGACGGTGGTAGCGGACTGGGCTTGTCACTGGCCCAGAGCTTCGTGGAGCAGCACCAGGGCATGATCGACGTCGATAGCCGCCCGGGACGAACCTGCTTTTGCATCCTGCTGCCGATTACCGATCGGACCTGACGCATCCATCGCGTCGTCCGCACCAACTTAGTGCTCTATTACGATGAATACCGTCTGGATCGTGGATGACGACCGCTCCATCCGCTGGGTGCTGGAAAAGGCCCTCAGCCGAGAGGAGATTCCCCACCGCAGCTTCACCTCGGCCAACGAGGCGCTGGCCGAACTCGAATCGACCGCCCATCCGCCCAAGGTGCTGGTTTCCGACATCCGGATGCCCGGCGAAAGCGGGCTGACCCTGCTGCAGCGGGTCAAGAATCTGCACCCGCACCTTCCGGTCATCATCATGACCGCGTACTCCGACCTCGAGAGCGCGGTCGCCGCCTTCCAGGGCGGCGCGTTTGAATACCTGCCGAAGCCCTTCGATGTGGACCAGGCAGTGGCCCTGGTGCGGCGTGCAATCGACCAGAGCGCGCACCAGGAAGGTGCGCAAGAGGAAACCGCGCTCGCGCCCGAGATTCTCGGCCAGGCGCCGTCGATGCAGGAGGTGTTCCGCGCCATTGGCCGCCTGTCGCAGTCGCACGCGACCGTGCTGATCAATGGTGAATCCGGCACCGGCAAGGAACTGGTGGCACGCGCCCTGCACCGGCATAGCCCGCGACGCGACGCGCCCTTCATCGCGATCAACACCGCCGCGATCCCGCGCGACCTGCTCGAATCCGAGTTGTTCGGCCATGAGCGCGGCGCCTTCACCGGCGCTGCCGCACAGCGCCGCGGCCGCTTCGAACAGGCCGAGAACGGCACGCTGTTCCTCGACGAAATCGGCGACATGCCGTCCGAACTGCAGACCCGGCTGCTGCGCGTGCTGTCCGATGGCAACTTCTACCGGGTGGGCGGCCACCAGCCGATCAAGGCCAATGTGCGGGTGATCGCCGCCACCCACCAGGATCTCGAAGAGCGCGTCCGCCTCGGGCTGTTCCGCGAGGACCTCTTCCACCGCCTCAACGTGATCCGGCTGCGCCTGCCGCCGCTGCGCGAACGCCGCGAGGACGTGCCCATCCTGGTCCGCCACTTCCTGCAACGCAGCGCGCAGGAACTCGGTGTGGAGAGCAAGCGCATCTCGGAAGGCGCCATCAAGTACCTGCAGGCGCTGCCCTTCCCCGGCAACGTGCGTCAGCTCGAGAACCTGTGCCACTGGCTCACGGTGATGGCGCCGGGGCAGGTGGTCGAAGTGGCCGACCTGCCGCCCGAAATGCGCGACCAGCCGACCCGCGAGGCCCCGGTGAACTGGGTGGACGGTCTCGGTCTCGAAGCAGATCGCATGATCGCCGCCAACCCCGGCGAGGTCTTCGACAAGCTCACGCGCGAATTCGAGCGCACGCTGATCCGCCGCGCGCTGACGGCCACGGGCGGACGGCGCATCGAGGCCGCCCAGTTGCTCGGGATCGGGCGCAACACCATCACGCGCAAGATCCAGGAACTGGGCATGGACGACGATCACCGGCCAGCGGCCGGCGAAGGCGAGCACGAGGACTGACGCAGCGGCGTCGGCGGCGATGCACCACGCTCGTGCATCGCCCCTCAATGACGGATAATGCGCAGCCTTTACGGCCATTGTCCTGACTGTCGATGAGCGCTCTCCTGTCCTCGCCTGCCGCGATCAACGCCGCTCTCGGCGACCTTGTGGACCGCTTCGCGGTGCGCTGCATCGCGCGCTGCGGCTCCACCAACAGCGAACTCCTGAACGCGACGCCGCCCGACGACGATCGCGTGCACGTCCTCGTGGCCGACGAGCAGACCGGCGGCCGCGGTCGCCGGGGCAGGCAGTGGCTGTCGTGGCCCGAAGGCAGCCTCACGTTTTCCAGCCTGTGGCGTTTCGCGCCCGGGGCGCCAGTGCCGGCGGGGCTGTCGCTGGTGGCGGGCCTCGCGCTCGCGCGCGCGCTCGAGAAATTGGGCCTGGAAGGCATCCAGCTCAAGTGGCCGAACGACCTCCTGGTGCACGGTTGCAAGCTCGCCGGCATCCTGGTCGAACTCCTGCCCGGCCGCGGTCGCACGCCTGCGGCCGTCATCGGGATCGGGCTCAATCTGAGACTGCCGCCGGAAGCGGACATTCCGGACCAAGGCGGCGTGACCGACCTCCATACCGAAATTCCCGCGCTGCCGCCGCGCGAGCAACTGCTCGCCGCCATCCTCCGCGAGCTTCACGCGGCGCTGGACTTGTACGCGATGGCCGGATTCGGCGCGCTGCGTGGCGCCTGGCAGCAACGCAACGCCTTCGCCGACCTGCCGGTACGCATCTTCGGCGAGGGCAGTGAAATCGTCGGCATCTGCACCGGCGTGGACGAGGACGGTGCGCTGCTGGTCCGCACCGACGCGGGCGTGGTACGCGTGCTGTCCGGCGAAGTGTCGCTGCGGGCTGCGCCATGATCCTGCTGCTCGACGTCGGCAATACCCGGATCAAGTGGCGGGTCGTTCAAGCGGCCGGCACGCCGGCAATGGCCGAGGGGGCGCTCGGCCATGCCGAAGTCCATGGGTTGCAGGCGATAGTGGCGGGCTTTCCGGCACTCCGGCGCATGGTCGGCAGCAACGTCGCAGGAGCGAGCCTGGGCGCCGCACTGGACGGCATGCTGACCACCGCCGGCATTGCCGGTCGATGGGTGCAGGCCGCCCGCGACGAACACGGCGTCCGCAACGGCTACGACCGTCCTGCGCAGCTCGGCACCGACCGCTGGGCGGCCCTGATCGGCGCGCGGCGGCTGCATGGCGGCCCCTGCCTCGTCGTCAGCGCCGGCACCGCCACCACGGTGGATCACCTGGATGCGGACGGACAGTTCCAGGGCGGGCTCATCCTGCCCGGCATCGACCTCATGCGCCAATCCCTGGCATCGAATACCAGCGGACTGCGGCTGGAGGACGGCCACGTTACGCCCCATCCTCGCAACACCGCGGACGCGATCGAGTCGGGTTGTGCGATGGCGCAGGCAGGTGCTGTCGAGCGCATGTTCGCGCAACTCGTCCCTCAGGAGGACGCACTGTGCGTGCTCACCGGCGGCGCTGCGCCACGGTTTGCCGACCTTCTGTCGGTTCGAACCCGCGCCGTGCCCAACCTGGTCCTCGACGGACTCGCCGTCATTGCCGCGGCGGACGCCGCGGACAGTTGAACCCCCCACCCTACCGGCACCCGGGCGTGGCCCGGCTACGGACGAATCAGGTAAGCTCTTCGCATGGTCTGGACACGCTTTGCGCTCATCCTGCTGCTGATTCTCAACGGCCTCGCCCTTGCCGCGATCGCCGGTTGGTTCGGCGCTCCCGCGTCCGTCGGCGAGCCCGAACGCGTCGCCAACCAGTTGCATCCGGAACGGGTGCGCTTCATCGGTGAACAGGCGCCGTCGGCGAGCGCCGCGGTCTCGGCCGCCCCCGCAGCAACAGCGGACAACACGACCGCCGCCAATGAAGCCCCGGCTCCGTCGGCTCCACCGGCAGAGCCGCCGCCCGCATCGACCCTGGCGTGCGCGTCCTGGTCCGGACTCAGCGCAGAAGAAGCCGAACGTCTCGCTGCCCGCATCGCCGAAGCGGGCCTTACCGTTCGCCGTCACAGCGGCGAAGCGCCCGCGTCGTGGTGGGTCCGTTTGCCGCCGCAGGGTTCGCGCGATCAGGCGGAACGCAAGGTGCGCGAATTGAAGGCACTTGGTGTCACCGACTACTTCATCGTGCAGGATGCGGGGCCAAACCAGTTTGCGATCTCGTTGGGCCTGTTCAAATCCGAAGCCGCAGCCCACCAACAACTCGCACAGCTGCGCAGCCGCGGTGTGCGCACTGCGGGTGTCGCGCCCCGCCTGGCTGTCACGCAGGCCGTCGATGCCATCGCCACGGAGGAACAATTGCGGCGTGTCGCGACCGGCCTCCCCGCTGCGAACGCGACCTGCACGCCGTGAAACGCCCCTACGTCGTCGGCCTGAGCGGAGGCATAGGCAGCGGCAAGAGCGCAGCGGCGGATCGCTTCGCCCACCTGGGCGCCACGCTCGTCGATACCGATGCGATCGCACACGCGCTGACCGGCCCCGGCGGCGCGGCGATGCCGCAGATCGCCGCACACTTCGGCTCAGCCTGTATCACCGCCGACGGCCGCATGGACCGTGATGCGATGCGGGCGCTGGTCTTCTCCCGACCCGCCGCCCGACGCGAACTGGAAGCCATCCTGCATCCGATGATCCGGACCGAAAGCGACCGCCAGGTGGCCGCTGCACCCAGCCCCTACGTCATCCTCGCCATTCCCCTGCTCGTTGAATCCGGCACCGCCCGCGCGCGGTGCGACCGGATCTGCATCGTCGATTGCCCTGAAGCCTTGCAGATCGAACGGGTGCGGGCGCGAAGCGGGCTGGAGGAGGCGCAGATTCTCGCGATCATGCGGGCACAGGCCAGCCGGGCGGAGCGCCTGGCCGTAGCCGACGACGTGATCGACAACAGCACGACCCTGAGCGCCTTGCATGCACAGGTGGATATCCTGCATGCGCGCTATCTCGCGCTCGCGGGCGATACCACCAAGGTCTAGGCGGTGCAACGGCGGGCTGGCGACGCTGTGCTATCATCGACCGATTACTCTGGAGCGCCGGAATCTTGCGGACAAGACGCGGTGATTAGCTACGAATACCCTCTCAGCGAGCGCATTCGCACGCTACTTCGCCTTGAAGACCTGTTCCGCAAGGTCGCTCATTTTGGCGGCAGCGAAGCACCGCTCGACCATCATGTCGCGCTGCTGACCATCTTCGAGATTCTTGAAGTCGCCAGCCGCGCCGACCTGAAGGTCGACCTGGTGCAGGAGCTTGAGCGGCAGCGTCAGATCCTGCTGTCGTTCCGCAACAACCCGGAAATTTCCGAAGAGGCGCTGGCCGGCGCGCTTTATGAGATCGAACAGGCCTCGACCGCGCTGCTGTCGATGGCGGGCAAGATCGGGCAATACCTGCGCGAGAACGAGTGGCTGATGGGCATCCGCAGCCGCGCGGCAATTCCCGGTGGCGTCTGTCAGTTCGACCTGCCTTCCTACCATTTCTGGCTGAACCGGGACGCGGCCGAACGGCGTCACGACCTTGACGCCTGGATCATGCCGATGACGCCGATCCGCGACGGCATCGAAATCGTGATGCGTCTGTTGCGGAGCAGCGGCCGCCCCGAGCAGCAACGCGCACGCGCCGGCACCTACCAGCTGACGATGGCGGGACGCGTCGCCCAGATGTTGCGCGTGCGCATTCCGCGCAGCGAAGCGGTCGTGCCGGAGATCAGCGCCAACAAGTACGCACTCAACATCCGCTTCATGCTTCCCGAAACCGTTGCTCGTCCCCGCGTCGCCGAGCGCGAGATCACCTTCGAGCTGACTTTCTGCACGCTTTGAACGTGGTCGATCACGCCCCCCGCATCGTCAAATGCCCGACCTGCGGCGCCCAGGTGCCCTGGGTGCCGGAGAGCCGCTACCGGCCGTTCTGTTCGGCGCGTTGCCGCCAGATCGACCTCGGTGCATGGGCGAGCGAGGAATACAAGGTTCCGACCTCGCCCCCCGACGACACCGACGCGGCCGAAACCGGCTCGGGGCGCTAAGCGCCCCACGCCCCGCGGATCGCCGCAACACCATGCGCCCCATGGTCGCGGGCGCAATCCATGTCGCCCCAGCCGAGACCACCGAGCGCAAAGACCGGAAATGGCAGCGTGCCTGCCAACTCGCCAAAGCGCGCCCAGCCGAGCGCAGCCTGGCCAGGATGGGATGCCGTGGGCCGCACCGGCCCGAGCACGGCGTAGTCCAGCCCCAGGGCCGCCGCCGCCAGCAGCTCCTCTTCCGAGTGGCAAGACGCTCCGACCCACTCGAACGCGGGGCGGACCGTGCAATCAAGGAGTGCCGCTGACGGAAGGTGCACCCCGGGCGCACCCACTGCACGGGCAAGATCGAGGTCGCCATTGATGACCACGATTCCACCGGCCGCGGCTACGCGGCGCACCACTTCCTGTGCGAATTCGATCTGCTGCCGGCGAGGCAGCGCCGCTTCGCGCACCTGCACCAGGCGCAGGCCCGCGCCCAGGGCCTGCTCAAGCTCGTCCAGCTGACGCGCCACGCCCCGTTCGGCGGCCTGCGTGATACCCATCCGGCGCGGCAGTTGCAGCGCCTTCAGGATCGGGCCGTTGGCGGGCAACATCGGCGCGCACGCGGTCGCGATCAGCTCCGGCTCGGCCCAGCGCAGCGCCGCATGCACGTGCGCCACCGGCGCTCCGGACCACGCCGGAACCTCGAAGAAGTGCAAGCGGACGTGAGCGTGTTCGTAGTCGTGCTCGCGGGTCAGCCAGGGCCGCACGTGCGGCACCACGATGCCTAGCTCCTCGGCCAGCTCGCGCTTGAGCGCATCTGCCGCGGATTCGCCAGGTTCGACCTTGCCTCCGGGGAATTCCCAGTAGCCGGGATAGAAGGTGTCGGGTGCGCGCTGCCCGAGCAACACCCGTCCGCGCTCCAGGATGACCCCGGCCGCGACATTGACGATCTTGCGGGCGCCCACCTCAGCCATCCTCCCGGCCCGCGTAGTCCCGCGCGAACTGCCACGCAACCCGCCCAGAGCGTGCGCCACGCATCAGCGCCCACTGCAGCGCTTCCTGGCGTGCCGCCGCGATGCGCCGCTTGGGGACACGGAAGACGCCGAGCCAGTGCTCCACGATCTCCAGGTATTCATCCTGGTTGAAGGGATAGAAGGACACCCACAAGCCGAATCTGTCCGACAGCGACACCTTCTCCTCCACCGCCTCGCCAGGGTGAAGCTCGCCGCCGGCGTGACGTACCTGAAGATTTTCGTCGTGGTACTCCGGCATCAGGTGGCGACGGTTGGAGGTGGCGTAGACCAGCACGTTGGCCGACATCGCGGCAATCGACCCATCGAGCACGCTCTTCAAGGCCTTGTAGGCGTCCTCGCCTTCCTCGAACGACAGGTCGTCGCAGTAGAGGATGAAGCGCTCCGGCCGTCCCGCTACCAGGTCGACGATTTCGGGCAGCGCCACGAGGTCGGATTTGTCGACCTCGATCAGCCGCAGCCCCTGATCCGCATAAGCATTGAGCAAGCCCTTGATCAGCGAAGACTTCCCCGTTCCGCGCGCGCCGGTCAACAGGACATTGTTGGCGCTGCGGCCGGCGAGGAACTGACGCGTGTTGCGGTCTATACGCTCCTTCTGGGAATCGACGTCCTTCAGGTCCTCAAGGCGTATGCGGTCGACAAGCTTCACCGGCACCAGCGCGCCACGCCCGTTTCGCCGCTGCCAGCGGAAAGCCTTCGCCGCGGTCCAGTCCGGTTCGGGAGCCGGCGCCGGGAGCAGCGCATCGAGTCGATCCAGCAAGGCTTCAGCCCGCTGCAGGAATCCATTCAGGTCAGTCATCGTCGTTCTTGTCTTCCAGCTGGTTCCGGCCTCTTGGCCAGGTTGCCCACACCACGACACCGACCAGCGCGAGCGCAATGCCAACCTCGAGAAATATCACCCACATCCCGCACACCTCCGGCCGGCTCGCTAGAGCCCGTATACTTCGTTCGGTCCATGCAGTTTACCGTGAAGCAACCATGACGCTCCTGCCCCGCTCCATCGCCCCCGTCCTTGCCAGCTGCGCGCTGCTTCTGTCTGCCTGCAGTTCTTCGCCGACGCTGCCGGTCGCCCCGGTCTCCACGCCACAAGCCTGTCCATCGCCTACGGTGTGCCAAGCCTGCGCCGCATGTCCGGCAGCGCAGCCGGTGGCCGAAGTTCCGCCCCACCGCGCAGCCAGCTGGACGGAAATCGACGGCTGGCGGGACGACGACCCGAGCGAAGCGTGGTCCGCCTTTCGCAAGTCCTGCAACGTGCTAGAAAAACAGGCGCCGTGGCAGGCCAGCTGCAAAGCCGCCCGCCAGTTGGGAGAGGCGCCAGGCGCCGCGCAGGCACGCGCATTCTTCGAACGCCACTTCTCGCCCTGGCAGCTGGTCAATCCCGACGGCAGCGAACAGGGCCTGATCACCGGCTATTACGAACCGCTGATCAAAGCCAGCCGTACCCCGGACGCGCTCTACCGGTGGCCAGTGCACGGCACGCCGGGCGACCTCCTTACCATCGACCTTGCCTCCGTCTATCCGGAACTGAAGGGCTACCGGTTGCGCGGCCGTCTGGTTGGCAACAAGGTGCTCCCGTACTGGAAGCGCGACGAGCTGGGTGACCAGGGAAGCCGCCTGCCCGCCCCGGTGCTGCTGTGGGCCGCGGACCCCATCGATCTGTTTTTCATGCAGGTGCAGGGGTCCGGTCGCGCTGAGCTGCCAGATGGCAGCGTGCTCCGGCTGGGATACGCGGACCAGAATGGCCACCCCTATCAATCCATTGGTCGCTGGCTCGTTCAGCAGGGGCAGCTGAGCCTGGACAAGGCATCGATGGACGGCATCCGCGACTGGGCACGGCGACATCCGCAACGCCTGGAAGAAATGCTGAACAGCAATCCAAGCTACGTATTCTTCCGTGAGTTGCCCTCGTCGGTCGAAGGCCCCATCGGCGCTCAAGGCGCGCCGCTGACGGCAAACCGCAGCATCGCGATCGATTCGCGCTTCGTTGCGCTCGGCGCCCCGGTCTTTCTTGCCACCACCCAGCCGAATAGCGACACCCCGCTCAAGCGGCTGATGATCGCGCAGGATACCGGCGGAGCCATCAAGGGGGCAGTGAGGGCCGACTACTTCTGGGGTTTTGGCCCGCAGGCCGGCGCAATGGCAGGTCGGATGCGCCAGCAGGGCAGGATGTGGGTCCTGCTTCCGAATGGAATGAAGCCGACGGCGAACTAACGCTCGCCGCCGGTGTGGGTGCTCAACGAGGCGCCACGCGGGCAAGCGCCTTTTCGAGTTCGGGCAACTGGACGAAGCCGCCGATCCGCGTGCCGTCGGACAGAAAAATTGTCGGCGTGCCGTTGATCCGCAGTTTCTGGCCCAGTTCCACATTGCGGTCCACGACCGCGGAATTGCAGTCGTCGCCGCTCGGCGCCTTCCCGCTG
This sequence comes from Azoarcus olearius, assembly GCF_001682385.1. NCBI lineage: Bacteria > Pseudomonadati > Pseudomonadota > Betaproteobacteria > Rhodocyclales > Zoogloeaceae > Azoarcus > Azoarcus olearius. The sequence goes on along the minus strand of NZ_CP016210.1, from coordinate 826,352 downwards.
ACGATCCAGTCATTCCAGGCCTTGGCCCGGTCCTTGGAGCACCAGATGCTCCGCGACTTCGCGGTGGAGTCCTGACTGAGAATCGGATAGAGGAACGTGTAGATCGTCACGTCCGGCATCTGCGCGAGTTCTTTTGCCAGACGCTTGCAATAGCCGCAGTTCGGATCTTCGAACGTTGCGATCACACGCTTTCCATTTCCCTTCACCTGCTTCACCGCCTGGTCCAGCGGCAGTGTCGAGAAATCAATGGAGGACAGTTGGTTGAGCTTGGCTTGCGTAAGGTCACGGCGCGTGCGGGTATCGATGACGCGACCATCCATGATGAAGCTGGTCTTGTCATCGGTGTAGATGATCTCGCCGCTCTTCAACACGACCTCGTAGAGGCCCGCATAGGGCGTGCGTGTCACGGACTCCACCGCTGCCGATCCGATGAAGGCATCAACGCCCTTGCGCACATCTTCCTCGCCGGCTGCAACAAGCGTCGGAAGCAATCCGAACGCAATAACGAGCGCGAATCGGCCCGCGGATTTCAACGCCACCATCCAGTTCTCCTTGTCAAAACTTTCCATGCACCGCGTAACGCGTCAGCGCGGACCTTACGACCGGCAGACGGTCCGTAAGGTTCAGACCAAGATTGCGGACGAACGCCGCCAGCGGATTCCGGGCCGCGAACAGACGGTTGATTCCGTGCGTCACGTACTGCACCAGAAACGGCTCTTCCGCCCGCTCTCTAGCATAGGACCTCAACAGGCGCTCGTCGCCCGGGTCGGCCCAGGCGGGCGCGGAAAGCAGCCTCTGGCTCAACACCCGCGCGTCCTGAAATCCAAGATTGATGCCATGCCCCGACAGCGGATGAATCGCGTGTGCCGCATCACCGATCAAGGCAACCCGAGACGCTACGACGCGGTCGAGTCGCATGAAACGAAGCGGAAATGCGGCGGGCGGCGTCACCACCGACAACCGGCCCCACGCGGCCCCGCCCCGCTCCTGGACTCGCCGCGTGAACTGTTCTGGCGTCATGGCCATGAGCGTTTCCGCCAGAGCGGCAGGCGCCGACCACACCAACGACATCATCCGCCCCGGCAACGGCAACCACGCGACCACGCCTTCGTCGGTGAACCACTGCAAGGCTTCGTTTCGATGAGGGCGTTCACACGAAAAATTGGCCACCACCGCCGTCTCTTCATAATCGACCGACGAGGCTTTGATGGCGGTCTGGCTGCGAACCCAGGAGTCACGCCCATCTGCACCGACAAGCAGTCGCGTGTGCAGCAGGCGACCATCCTCAAGCTCCAGTGCGGCGTCATTCCCGGAAACCGTCAGCGCAGTCGGCCGGGCCGGCGCAAATACCGTGACGTTATGCTGCCGCTTGAGTGACTCCCACAGTTCGCGATGAACGAGGCTGGACTCTCCAATCCAAGCGAGTTCGCGCAATCCACACCCAGCCGCATCGAATCGCAAACGACCGCCGTCGTCGCCACGCACGTCCATGGAATGAACGGGACACAGGCGGTCGGCGTCAAGATGCTGCCAGACACCCAGCGTCCCCAGAAAGTCGGCGCTCGCTGGACTGTAAGCATAAATTCTCGAATCCCAGCCCTGGCTGGGAGTCGGCAATCCAGCATCGACAACTGCCACCCGCAAACTGCTCGCGCGAAGCGCAACCGTAAGCGCGGCACCAGCCAATCCTCCGCCCACAACCACTACGTCGAAATTCATCATCGTCGCTGACAGTACTTGGCAGGTTTGATTGTGCCCTGCCTGCGCGCCGACGTCAGCCCTCGATCACGTCAGGAACGGGGCTTCGAGCAGGGGAGGCAATAACCGGTTTTTTCCAATAAAAAAAGCCCGCACGATAGATCGTGCGGGCTTTTTTTTGTAGTTAGTCTGACGATGACCTACTTTCACGAGCGCGGGCTCACTATCATCGGCGCGGTCTTGTTTCACGGTCCTGTTCGGGATGGGAAGGGGTGGTACCAAGACGCTATGGTCGTCAGACTTTGACTTGTTGCCTGGCAGGGGGTGGTCTGCCTGGCCAAATTGGGAAGAAGCGTTATGGTTGCGTGACTGCGTCGTCGAGTTTGACGCTGTGTATCAAGGTTATAGGATCAAGCCTCACGGGCAATTAGTATCGGTTAGCTTAACGCATTACTGCGCTTCCACACCCGACCTATCAACGTGGTGGTCTTCCACGACCCTTCAGGGGGATCGAGTCCCCAGGGAAGTCTCATCTTGAGGCGAGTTTCCCGCTTAGATGCTTTCAGCGGTTATCTCTTCCGCACTTAGCTACCCGGCGATGCGACTGGCGTCACAACCGGTACACCAGAGGTGCGTCCACTCCGGTCCTCTCGTACTAGGAGCAGGTCCCCTCAAACTTCCAGCGCCCACGGCAGATAGGGACCAAACTGTCTCACGACGTTTTAAACCCAGCTCACGTACCACTTTAAATGGCGAACAGCCATACCCTTGGGACCGGCTACAGCCCCAGGATGTGATGAGCCGACATCGAGGTGCCAAACTCCGCCGTCGATGTGAACTCTTGGGCGGAATCAGCCTGTTATCCCCAGAGTACCTTTTATCCGTTGAGCGATGGCCCTTCCATACAGAACCACCGGATCACTATGTCCTGCTTTCGCACCTGCTCGACTTGTCGGTCTCGCAGTCAAGCCTCCTTTTGCCATTGCACTATCAGTACGATGTCCGACCGTACCTAGGAGACCTTCGAACTCCTCCGTTACCTTTTGGGAGGAGACCGCCCCAGTCAAACTGCCTACCATGCACTGTTCCCGACCCGGATTCACGGGCCTGGGTTAGAACCTCAACGACACCAGGGTGGTATTTCAAGGACGGCTCCACCAGAACTAGCGTCCTGGCTTCAAAGCCTCCCACCTATCCTACACAAGTCCCGTCAAAGTCCAATGCAAAGCTACAGTAAAGGTTCATGGGGTCTTTCCGTCTAGCCGCGGGGAGATTGCATCTTCACAAACATTTCAACTTCGCTGAGTCTCAGGAGGAGACAGTGTGGCCATCGTTACGCCATTCGTGCAGGTCGGAACTTACCCGACAAGGAATTTCGCTACCTTAGGACCGTTATAGTTACGGCCGCCGTTTACCGGGGCTTCGATCAAGAGCTTGCACCCCATCACTTAACCTTCCGGCACCGGGCAGGCGTCACACCCTATACGTCCACTTTCGTGTTTGCAGAGTGCTGTGTTTTTAATAAACAGTCGCAGCCACCGATTCTCTGCGGCCCCTTCGCCCTTCGGATGTACTCCTACAAGCTAATGGGGCATACCTTCTCCCGAAGTTACGGTATCAATTTGCCGAGTTCCTTCTCCTGAGTTCTCTCAAGCGCCTTGGTATTTTCAACCTGCCCACCTGTGTCGGTTTGCGGTACGGTCGATTCTAGACTGAAGCTTAGAGGCTTTTCCTGGAAGCAGGGTATCAACCACTTCGCGAACAAGTTCGCTCGTCATCACGCCTCAGCTCAGCTCTCCGGATTTGCCTAGAGAGCACGCCTACACGCTTAAACCGGGACGTCCAACACCCGGCCGGCCTAACCTTCTCCGTCCCCCCATCGCATCTAGAACCGGTACAGGAATATTGACCTGTTTCCCATCGACTACGCATTTCTGCCTCGCCTTAGGGGCCGACTCACCCTGCGCCGATGAACGTTGCGCAGGAAACCTTGGGCTTTCGGCGAGGGTGCTTTTCACACCCTTTATCGCTACTCATGTCAGCATTCGCACTTCCGATACCTCCAGCATCCCTTACGAGACACCTTCGCAGGCTTACGGAACGCTCCCCTACCACGTGTCAAAGACACATCCGCAGCTTCGGTTCATGGCTTGAGCCCCGTTACATCTTCCGCGCAGGACGACTCGACTAGTGAGCTATTACGCTTTCTTTAAAGGGTGGCTGCTTCTAAGCCAACCTCCTAGCTGTCTATGCCTTCCCACCTCGTTTGCCACTTAGCCATGCATTTGGGACCTTAGCTGGCGGTCTGGGTTGTTTCCCTCTTGACACCGGACGTTAGCACCCGATGTCTGTCTGCCGTATATCACTTTGCGGTATTCGGAGTTTGCTATCGCGGGGTAGATCGCAGTGACCCCCCCAACGATTACAGTGCTCTACCCCCGCAAGTGTCCGTACGACGCACTACCTAAATAGTTTTCGGGGAGAACCAGCTATTTCCGGATTTGTTTAGCCTTTCACCCCTATCCACAGCTCATCCCCTAGTTTTTCAACACTAGTGGGTTCGGACCTCCAGTGCGTGTTACCGCACCTTCATCCTGGCCATGGATAGATCATCCGGTTTCGGGTCTACGCCCAGCGACTATGTCGCCCTTATCAGACTCGCTTTCGCTACGCCTCCCCTATTCGGTTAAGCTCGCCACTGAACGTAAGTCGCTGACCCATTATACAAAAGGTACGCAGTCACCCGTTTCCAGGCTCCCACTGTTTGTATGCATGCGGTTTCAGGATCTATTTCACTCCCCTCCCGGGGTTCTTTTCGCCTTTCCCTCACGGTACTGGTTCACTATCGGTCGATCACGAGTATTTAGCCTTGGAGGATGGTCCCCCCATCTTCAGACAGGATTACACGTGTCCCGCCCTACTTGTCGCACGCTCAGACCCGCCACCGGCTTTTCGCATACGGGACTATCACCCTGTATCGTCGGACTTTCCAGACCGTTTTGCTAAGCTGATGGTTTAGTCGTGCAGGCTCTTCCCCGTTCGCTCGCCACTACTTGGGGAATCTCGGTTGATTTCTTTTCCTACGGCTACTTAGATGTTTCAGTTCGCCGCGTTCGCTTCCACGTACCTATGGATTCAGTACGGGATGACCCTTGCGGGCCGGGTTTCCCCATTCGGATATCGGGGGATCAAAGCTCCATTGCCAGCTCCCCCCCGCTTTTCGCAGGCTTGCACGTCCTTCATCGCCTGTGATCGCCAAGGCATCCACCACATGCACTTAGTCGCTTGATCCTATAACCTTGGACCCTCGACTCACTGGCGTGAGCTGAAGATCCGGTCACAGGTCGAACTCGTTTGTGCGATCAGGACTGTGCTGACTACGCAGCCCTGATCAATGCAATCACACAACCCGTGCAACACATCGTTGATGTGCTGCACTAACTTCTTCCAATTTGTTAAAGAGCGAACCTCTGGCGTTGGCCAAGAGGTCAGGCATGCTCACGCGTTCGATGCGCATGACTGACGTCTCGGATGAAGCACGGTACTGCGGGCGACTGGTGGAGCTGGTCGGGATCGAACCGACGACCTACGGCTTGCAAAGCCGCCGCTCTCCCAGCTGAGCTACAGCCCCTTGTCTGACTTGTGCCTGGACAAGGACTGGTGGGTCTGGTTGGGTTCGAACCAACGACCCCCGCCTTATCAAGACGGTGCTCTAACCAGCTGAGCTACAGACCCTCGTGCTTCGAGGCTCTTCGCTTGAACAACCGATAAGGTGTGGATACTTGGCCGAAGATGGCTTTTCTCTTGAAAGGAGGTGATCCAGCCGCACCTTCCGATACGGCTACCTTGTTACGACTTCACCCCAGTCATGAATCTCACCGTGGTAAGCGCCCTCCCGAAGGTTAAGCTACCTACTTCTGGTGAAACCCACTCCCATGGTGTGACGGGCGGTGTGTACAAGACCCGGGAACGTATTCACCGCAGCATGCTGATCTGCGATTACTAGCGATTCCGACTTCACGCAGTCGAGTTGCAGACTACGATCCGGACTACGATCGGCTTTAAGGGATTAGCTCCACCTCGCGGTTTGGCAACCCTCTGTACCGACCATTGTATGACGTGTGAAGCCCTACCCATAAGGGCCATGAGGACTTGACGTCATCCCCACCTTCCTCCGGTTTGTCACCGGCAGTCTCATTAAAGTGCCCAACTGAATGATGGCAATTAATGACAAGGGTTGCGCTCGTTGCGGGACTTAACCCAACATCTCACGACACGAGCTGACGACAGCCATGCAGCACCTGTGTCCTGGTTCCCGAAGGCACCCTCGGCTCTCACCAAGGTTCCAGGCATGTCAAGGGTAGGTAAGGTTTTTCGCGTTGCATCGAATTAATCCACATCATCCACCGCTTGTGCGGGTCCCCGTCAATTCCTTTGAGTTTTAACCTTGCGGCCGTACTCCCCAGGCGGTCAACTTCACGCGTTAGCTGCGTTACTCACAGAGTTACCTCTACGAACAACTAGTTGACATCGTTTAGGGCGTGGACTACCAGGGTATCTAATCCTGTTTGCTCCCCACGCTTTCGTGCATGAGCGTCAGTACAGGCCCAGGGGGCTGCCTTCGCCATCGGTGTTCCTCCACATCTCTACGCATTTCACTGCTACACGTGGAATTCCACCCCCCTCTGCCGTACTCTAGCCTTGCAGTCACAAGCGCAGTTCCCAGGTTAAGCCCGGGGATTTCACACCTGTCTTACAAAACCGCCTGCGCACGCTTTACGCCCAGTAATTCCGATTAACGCTCGCACCCTACGTATTACCGCGGCTGCTGGCACGTAGTTAGCCGGTGCTTCTTCTTACGGTACCGTCATCCACGCGGGATATTAGCCCGCGCGATTTCTTTCCGTCCGAAAGAGCTTTACAACCCGAAGGCCTTCTTCACTCACGCGGCATGGCTGGATCAGGCTTTCGCCCATTGTCCAAAATTCCCCACTGCTGCCTCCCGTAGGAGTCTGGGCCGTGTCTCAGTCCCAGTGTGGCGGATCATCCTCTCAGACCCGCTACAGATCGTCGCCTTGGTGAGCCTTTACCTCACCAACTAGCTAATCTGACATCGGCCGCTCCAATCACGTGAGGTCTTGCGATCCCCCACTTTCCCCCTCAGGGCGTATGCGGTATTAGCTACGCTTTCGCGTAGTTATCCCCCATGACTGGGCACGTTCCGATGCATTACTCACCCGTTCGCCACTCGCCGGCGGGCCGAAGCCCCCGCTGCCGTTCGACTTGCATGTGTAAAGCATGCCGCCAGCGTTCAATCTGAGCCAGGATCAAACTCTTAAGTTCAATCCATACAAAGCACTCAAAGTCATTACTGACATGAGCACCTAATCATTGCGAAACAAAACCGCCGAAGCGGCTCGCCACACAACAACCAAGCACCCACACTTATCGGTTGTTCAACTTTTTAAAGAGCGCTGCAATCGCTGCAGCAGAGAAACGAGATTATGGACAACTTAGTTCGCTTCGTCAACCCCGTCGCAACGCTTATTTCAAAACCAACGCTGCAGACACTGAAACAGAACCGCTCGCCTCCCTTTTCCGCGACCGCCCTAAACAAGGGCTAACGCGAAAGAGCCGCGCAGTATAAAGCCCTTGTTCGAAAGGTCAAGCGGATTGCGGAGAAACTTGGCGATTACTCATCCGCTGTGTAGAAGCCGCCGCCGGCGAAATTCTCGAAGCGCGTGTATTGGCCCAGGAAGGTCATGCGAATCACACCCGTCGGGCCATTACGGTGCTTGCCGATAATCAGCTCTGCAGTTCCCTTGTCCGGCGAATCAGGGTTGTAAACCTCATCCCGGTAAATGAACATGATGATGTCCGCGTCCTGCTCAATTGCACCCGACTCACGCAAGTCGGACATCACGGGGCGTTTGTTCGGCCGTTGTTCCAGGCTTCGATTCAGCTGCGACAGGGCAATGATAGGAACGTGCAGCTCTTTTGCCAGCGCCTTGATCGAGCGGGAAATCTCGGAAAGCTCGGCGGCACGGTTATCGCTATCCTTGCTCCCCGTCATCAGCTGCAGGTAGTCGATCACGATCAGCCCCAGCTTGCCGCACTGACGGGCAAGCCGGCGCGCACGTGCGCGCAGGTCAATCGGATTCAGGCCGGGCGTTTCATCAATATAGAGCGGCGCGTCGTACAGCTTTCCCATTGCAACGGTGAGGCGCTGCCAGTCCTCGTCGGTGAGCCGCCCGCTGCGGATCTTCTGCATGTCGATACGGCCGACCGACGAGATGAAGCGGGTCGCAAGCTGGGTGCCGGGCATTTCCATCGAGAAGATCGCTACCGGCAAACGGGCTTCCACCGCGACGTGTTCAGCCACGTTAAGCGCAAACGTCGTCTTGCCCATGGCCGGCCGCCCGGCGACGATCAACATATCCGACGGCTGCAGGCCGGACGTCTTGTCGTCGAGATCGACGAAACCGGACGGAATACCCGTTACCTCCGAGGGGCTGTCGCGGTCGTACAGTTCCTGCACGCGGTCGACCACCTGCTTCAGGATGGGCTGGATCGAAATGAAACCGCTTGCGTGACGCGCCCCCGCCTCTGCGATCTCGAATACCTTCGCCTCCGCCTCATCGAGCAGCGACTTGGCGTCCTTGCCCGAGGGCGTCAGCGCGGACGCCGCGATCTCGTCGCCCACCGCGACCAGCTTACGCAGGATCGCGCGCTCCCGAACGATTTCGGCGTAGCGCCGGATGTTCGCCGCCGACGGCGTGTTGTTGGCAATCTCTGCCAGATACACCAGTCCGCCAGCCTGCTCCGCTTCGCCGTTCTTCTCGAGCGATTCGAAAACAGTGACGACGTCGGCCGGCTTGCCGAGGTCGATGAGGCGGGTGATGTGGCGGTAGATGCGGCGATGATCGTCGCGGTAGAAATCCGCCTCGTTCACCAGGTCGGCGATGCGCTCCCAGGCCGCGTTGTCGATCAGGATGCCACCGATCAGTGACTGCTCGGCCTCCAGCGAATGCGGAGGAAGCTTGATCGAGGCCATTTCGGGATCATGCGGTCCATCCTGAAACCGGCGGGAAGTACTACTCATGTCGTGCTGCTCACGGAAAAGGAGGCGGCGGAACGCAACATTCTAGCGAGGGATGCGCACCGCTCCTTGTGAAGAAAGGCGATTCAAAAAGCAAAAGGGCTGCCGAAGCAGCCCTTGATGCCAGCTAAAGCAGATGCTTACTGCTGTTGCTCGCCGAGCACCGAAACCGTGATCGAAACCACGACGTCGGAGTGCAGCGCGACTTCCAGCTGGGTGTCGCCAATCTGCTTCAGCGGGCCGTCCGGCATGCGGACGGTGGAGCGCTCGATCTCGAACCCTTGAGCGGCCAGCGCCTCGGCAACGTCGGCGTTGGTCACGGAGCCGAACAGGCGACCATCCATACCCGCCTTGCGCGCGATCTGGACCATCAGGCCTTCCAGCTTCGCACCGACTTCCTGAGCCGCGGCGAGCTTTTCCGCCTGCTGGCGCTCGAGTTCGGCACGACGAGCCTCGAACTCGGCCAGGTTGGCCTGATTGGCACGCTTGGCCTTGCCCTGCGGGATCAGGAAGTTGCGGGCGTAGCCGTCCTTGACCTTGACCACGTCACCCAGGTTGCCCAGGTTCACGACCTTTTCGAGAAGAATGATTTGCATGACGTCTTTCCTCTTCTCTTATTGGTGCAGATCGGTGTAAGGCATCAGCGCCAGGAAGCGGGCGCGCTTGACGGCGACCGACAGCTGACGCTGGTAACCGGCCTTGGTACCGGTGATGCGAGCCGGCATGATCTTGGCGTTTTCGGTGATGAAGTCCTTCAGGATATCCACATCCTTGTAGTCGACTTCTTCGATCTTCTCCGCGGTGAAGCGGCAGAACTTGCGACGCTTGAAGAGACCGCGACCACCGCGATCGTCCTTCTTCTTGAACTTGGACTTGGGCTTGAAAGCCATTTCAGTTTCCTTCTACAAATTCGATCTTGTTCAGGTGCAGCACCGGCAGACGGCTGCGCATGCTTTTCGCAGCGAGAAATCCGGTTGTCACCACTCGCGTTCCCGGCACCACAGTGGCCAGGATGCTGGCCAGCTCCCCTACCGCCACAGCCTGAAGCTCCACCGTCACCGACCGCTCGAGACCGGCTTCGACCTGCTTCGACTCATGAGTGAGCGTACAGCTCGCAACCGCAGTACCGGCGGGGGTACGACGCAGAGGCAGTAGTTCGGCGACCGTGGCTTCGAGGCGCAGTTCGTTGAGCCCCGACTCCAACACTTACCGGGCCGATCAGGCCTCGGCGGCCTCGGCCGGCTTGCCTTCGTCGCCAGCGGCGGGCGTCAGCGAGCGCGACTTCTCTTCCTTCATCATCGGCGACGGGGTGGTGACCGCCTTCTTCATCTTGATGGTGAGGTGGCGCAGCACGGCGTCGTTGAACTTGAACGCGTGCTCGAGTTCGCCCAGCGCTTCGCCGTCGCACTCGATGTTCATCAGGACGTAGTGGGCCTTGTGCACCTTCTGGATCGGGTAAGCCAGCTGACGGCGACCCCAGTCTTCCAGGCGGTGGATCTGGCCGTTGCGGGCGGTCACGATCGACTTGTAGCGGTCGATCATGGCCGGCACCTGCTCGGACTGGTCCGGGTGGACGATAAACACGATTTCGTAGTGTCGCATGCAGACTCCTTGCGGTTTGAAGTTCAGCCCCCCGGCATGCGAAACCGGTGGAGCAAGGGAAAGCCCTGCACTATAGCAAGAACTCGGGAAAATCCAAAAGCCCCGCGTGCTGCCCGCGGAGGAAAGGGTTGGATAAACCGATGCTTACACATTCCCGCTTACAGACTCGGAAGCAGCCGGCCAAGGCCGCTCGCTAATATCCGCTTCACCACCTTGTCCACACAGGACATCCAGAGGAAGCACGATCATGAAACCGACCACGCTGCGCTACCTTGCGCCCATTCTCCTGTGCGGCGGCCTGCTTGCCGCGCTTCCCGCCCAGGCCCACGGCGACCGCTACGATCGCGACGACCGGGCGGAATGGCGGCATCGCCACTGGGGCCATCCGCACAAGCATCACTTCCACGGTCGCGAAACCGTGGTGCGCGAACGGGTGATCATCCGCGAACGGCCGCGCTATTACGAAGAGGAGGTGCGCTACTACGAACGTCCGGCGTATCGCGCCTACCGGCACGACCCGGCCGTTGTGATCGGCGTGCAGATTCCGCCGCTGGTGATCCCTCTGCGCTGACCGCCTGGCGCCGCCCGGCCGTACTCAGCGCGGCCGGGCCTCCCAGATTTTCTGCAGGCGCTTCACCGAGACCGGCATCGGCGTCTTCAACTCCTGCGCGAACAGTCCGACGCGCAGTTCTTCAAGCAACCAGCGGAACTCCTCCAGCACCGGGTCCAACACCCAGGCCCGGCTGCGCGCCACCCGTTCGCGCTCGTAGGCCGCCGCAAGCGTCTTCCACTCCGCCATCGACTGGGCATCGCGCGCCGTGTTGTTACGGAGCTTGTCGATGCGCACCGCCACCGCTTTGAGGTAGCGCGGGAGCTGGGCAAGCCGCTCCCACGGGAGGGCCACCAGAAAATCCTTCGGCAGCAACGCGGCAAGCTGCGCCTGGACGTCCGCAACCACGTCGGGAAAGGTCTTGAGGCCGGACACCCGTTTTTGCACCACTGCATAGTCGGCCAGGATCTGCCCGGTCAGGCGCGCGAACTCCTGCGCCACCAAGGTGATGCGCGGCTTCGCTTCGGCGATGCGGCGCTCGAAGGCCGCCGCATCGGCCGGCAAGGGCTCGAGCAGGCAGGTGCGGGCAAGCGTGGCGTCGATCAGCCGTTGGCGCAGTTCCGCCTCGGTGCCGAACGAGAGGTACTGGAGGGCGAGTTCGCGCAGCCCCGGCAGCCGCTCGATCGCCTTGACCTGATCACGCAGATTGAGTGCGAAGAGCCGCGCCAAGCCCCGACGATGGACCTGCGCCGCTTCTTCCTGGGTGTCGTAGGGGCGTAGCGATACGCTGGCGCCGTCGTCGTGCAACGCCGGAAACCCGATCACGTCGCGGCCGCCGACCTTGACCTCCAGCAGCTCCGGCAAAGGCGGGAAAGTCCAGGCGGTGTGGCCCGCGTACGTGGCACCGTCGTTTCCGCCCGCAGGGGTCGAAGCCTTCCGCTGCGGTGCGCTCGTGGCGGCTGGCGCCGCCGCGGCGGAAGCCGTCGCGTCGGCCGCGCCGCTCAGCCGCGCGCCGCGAAAACGCTCGGCGATCTGCTCGCGATAGCGCGCCCGCAGGTCGGCGAGGTTTCTTGACTGCGCCAGCGGCCGCCCGTGCTCGTCGATGACGCGGAAGTTCATGAAGCAGTGCGGATTGAGATTTTCCGGACGGAAGCTTTCCAATGGCAGCTTCAGTTGCACCCGCTCCTCGACAAAGCGTTGCAGCGCCTTCAGCAGGGGCTCGCCGGTATCGAACTCCCCCGACTCGAACTGCTCCATGAACGCCGCAGCGCTCTCGCTCATCGGCTGCAGGCGATGGCGGTGCTTCTGCGGCACGGTCTTCAGCAGCGCGGTCACCTTCTCTTCGAGCAGCCCCGGCACCAGCCATTCGCAGCGCGCCGCCGGCACCTGGTTGAGCATCGCCAGCGGCACGGTCAGCGTCACGCCGTCGTCGGCCTCGCCCGGCTGATGCAGGTAACCGAGCTTGAGCTTCTGGCCGAGCACTTCGAGCTGGGTCGGGAAACGCTCGGTGGTGATGCCCTCGGCCTCGTGCCGCATCAGCTGTTCGCGCGACAGGTACAGCAGCTTGGGTTCGCGTTTCTCCGCCGCCTTGCGCCAGTGCTCGAAACCAGCCAGGTCGACCACCTCCGCGGGAATCTTGGCGTCGTAGAAGGCCTCGATCAACGCCTCATCCACCAGCACGTCGGGACGGCGCGACTTGTGTTCCAGGCGCTCGATCTCCGCCACCAGCTTGCGGTTGTGGGCGAGGAAGGCCATCGCCCGTGCCGGCCCTTCGGCAATTTCGCCCGCCACCAGCCCTTCGCGGATGAAGAGTTCGCGGCATAGCGCCGGATCGATGTCGCGATAATTGACCCCGCGCCGGCCGTACAGCACCAGCCCGTGCACCGTGCCGCGCTCCCACGCGCGCACGCTACCCGCGGTTTTCGACCAGTGCGGCTCGAACACGTGGCGCTTCAGCAGATGCGCGCCCACCTCCTCCACCCACTCGGGCTCGATGCGGGCCAGACAGCGCGCGAACAGCCGGGAGGTATCGACCAGCTCGGCGCCCATGATCCATTTGCCCGCCTTCTTCGCGAGCGCCGAGCCGGGGTGCGGCCAGAACTTGATGCCGCGTGCGCCGAGGTAGGCCCCTGCCTGCGGCCCCTTCGCTCCCTGGTCTTCCTCGGTCTTGCAGCCGATGTGGCCGAGCAGGCCGGCGAGCAGCGCCTTGTGGATGGCCTCGTAGTTGGCCGGCAGTTCGTTCTCCTTCCAGCCGTGCTCGGCGCACAAGCTGTGGAGCTGCGTGTAGACGTCGCGCCACTCGCGCATGCGCAGCCAGGACAGGAAGTGCCTCTTGCACCACTGTTTCTGCTGGTTGCCGGATTCGTGGCGCTGCACTTCCTCCCAGGCCTGCCACAAGCGGAGATACCAGAGGAATTCCGAGCGCTGGTCCTGCTCGCCGCCGCGGAACTTGGCGTGCGCCTGGTCGGCCGCGCCGGTGCTCTCGGGCGGCCGCTCGCGCGGGTCCTGCACCGACAGCGCGGCCGCGATCACCAGCAGCTCCTTCAGGCAGCCGCGGTCGCGCGCAGCGAGGATCATGCGGCCGATCTTGGGGTCGAGCGGCAGCTTGGCAAGTTCGACGCCGATCGGCGTGAGTTCGCGCTGCTCGTCGTCGCTCACCGCGCCGAGTTCGGTCAGCAGCTGGTAACCGTCGGCGATCAGGCGCCCGCCCGGCGGATCGATGAAGGGGAAATCCTCCACCGCGCCGAGCTTGAGCGCCTTCATGCGCAGAATGACCCCGGCGAGCGAGGAGCGCAGGATCTCCGGATCGGTGTGCGCCGGACGGCGGTTGAAGTCGTCCTCGGCATAGAGGCGGAAGCAGATGCCGTCCATCACCCGGCCGCAGCGGCCGGCGCGCTGGCGCGCGGCGGATTGGGCGATGTTCTCGATCTGCAGTTGCTCGACCTTGTTGCGCGGCGAATAGCGCTTGACCCGCGCCTGGCCGGTGTCGACCACGTAGCGGATGCCGGGCACGGTCAGCGAGGTCTCGGCAACGTTGGTTGCCAACACCACCCGCCGCCCCTTGCCGCTGGCGAACACCCGCGCCTGCTCCTGCGCCGACTGGCGCGCGAACAGCGGCAGGATCTCGGTGCCGGCGGCGTGATGCGCCTTGCGCAGCGCCTCGGCGGCCTCGCGGATCTCGCGCTCGCCGGGCAGGAACACCAGCACGTCGCCCGGCCCGCAGGACTGCGCCTCGTCCACCGCATCGACCAGCGCGTCGAGCAGCTCCTTGCCCTTCTGCCGGCGCGGGCCGCCCTTGTCGCCCGCCGGCGCCTCGTCGGCCTCCTCCACCGGGCGGTAGCGCATCTCGATCGGATACAGCCGGCCGGAGACCTCGATCACTGGCGCCGGCTTGTCGTCGGCGCTGGCGAAGTGGCGCGCGAAACGGTCGGCGTCCAGCGTTGCCGAGGTGACGATGAGCTTGAGGTCGGGCCGGCGCGGCAGCAGCGTCTTCAGGTAGCCGAGCAGGAAGTCGATGTTGAGGCTGCGTTCGTGGGCCTCGTCGATGATGATCGTGTCGTAGGCGGCGAGCAGCGGGTCGGTCTGGGTTTCCGCCAGCAGGATGCCGTCGGTCATCAGCTTGATGTGGCTGTCGGCGGACAACCGGTCGGTAAAGCGGATCTTGTAGCCGACCGCGCGACCGAGTTCGCTGTTCAGTTCCTGGGCGATGCGGCTCGCGGTGGCGCGCGCCGCCAGCCGGCGCGGCTGGGTGTGGCCGATCAGGCCGGCGGCGCCGCGGCCGAGCGACAGGCAGATCTTGGGCAACTGGGTGGTCTTGCCGGAGCCGGTCTCGCCGCAGACGATGATCACTTGATGCGCTTCAAGCGCCGCAGCGATCTCGTCACGCCGCGCCGACACCGGCAGCTCGGCCGGAAAGCTGGGCACCGGCAACGCCGCCCGGCGCGCCGCCAGCGCCGCGCGCGAACGCTCGCGCAGCGCGGCGAGGTCGGCCACGAGCCTGTCGCGCCGCTCGCCGCGCTGGCGGCCGATGTCGCGCGCCAGCCGCCGCAGGCGCGGGCGGTCGGCGCTCAGGCAATCGTCGAAGTGTTCGATGGCCGCGCCGCGGCCAGCTTGCTGCATCTGCTTCATTGAATCGACCCGCGCGACGGCCGAACGCCGCCGCGCCTGCGCACAAAACGCAGCATTATCCCCGCCGCGGGCGCCGCGGCACAGCCGTGCCGCCCGCTATACTCGATCTCCGTCCCGCCGCGGTGTTGCCGCCGCCCTGCAGATGTCCGTACCGCCTCAGCCCTGCCCGCTGTGCCTTGCCGCCGCGGCGCCGTTCCACCTGCGTGAAGCGCGCCGCCGCATGCCCGCGCGCGACTACCACCGCTGCCCCGTCTGCGCGCTGGTGTTCGTACCCGCCCCGTTTCATCTCGACCCCGCCGCCGAGCGCGCCGAATACGACCTGCACCGCAATGACCCGGCCGATGCGGGCTACCGCCGCTTTCTCGGCCGCCTCGTTACGCCGCTGGCGGCCATGCTGCCGGCCGGCGCACGTGGCCTGGACTACGGCTGCGGCCCGGCCCCGGCGCTGCAATCGCTGCTGCATGAAGCCGGTTTCGACTGCGCGACCTACGACCCCCACTACCAGCCCGACCCGAGCGTGCTCGACGGGCGCTACGACTTCATCACCTGCACCGAAGTCGCGGAACACTTCGCCGCTCCGCGTCAGGAATTCGACCGCCTCCACGCACTGCTGGCCGACCGTGGCGTGCTCGCGCTGATGACCCGCCGCCCCGACGAACACACCGATTTCGCCAACTGGCACTATTCGCGCGACCCGACGCACATCGCCTTCTACGCCGCCGACACCCTGCGCTGGATCGGCCGCCACTACGGTATGGCGCTCACGCTCGCCGACAACGACATCGCGCTGCTGCACAAGCGCGGCGTGAGTGCGACAATCCCGGCTCCACGCCCCGGCGCCCGCTGACATGACCGCACAGACCTCCTCCCCGCTGCCGATCGCCGCCATCCTCTACACCCCGCAGGACAACATCGAGATGATCCTGATGGAAGCGGCCGCCGCGCTCGGCGAGCGCGGGGTGCGCCTGGGCGGCGTCATCCAGCACGACATCGGCATCAGCGCCAACGACCCGTGCGCGATGGAACTCGAAGACCTGTCGTCCGGCGCGCGCTTCTCGCTGTCGCAGGAACTCGGCCGCGGCTCCGAAGCCTGCCGGCTCGACCCGGATGCGCTTGCGCGCGCCTCGATGATCGTGCGCAACGGGCTGGACCAGGGCGCCGACCTCGTCATCTTCAACAAGTTCGGCGCCCAGGAAGCCGCGGGCGCCGGGCTGCGCACCGAGATGGGGCTGGCCGCGCTCGCGGGCACCCCGCTGCTGACCGCCGTCGGCCACCGCTTCCTGCCGGAATGGAACGACTTCACCGGCGGCGAAGGCAGCCTGCTGCAACCCACAGTCGCCAGCGTGCTGGCGTGGTGGAACAGCCTTCGCGGCGACGCCTGAAACGATGGACTGCCGTCCGGGCTGCGCCGCCTGCTGCATCGCGCCCTCGATTTCCAGCCCGATTCCCGGCCTGCCCGCGGGCAAGCCCGCCGGCGTCCGCTGCCCCCAGCTCGACGACGCCGATCACTGCCGACTGTTCGGCAACCCGACGCGACCGCGCGTCTGCGGCAGTCTGCAGCCCTCCGCCGAGATGTGCGGCGACAGCCGCGCCCACGCGCTGGCGTGGCTGACGCGACTGGAATCCCTCACCGCCTGAGTCCCTGCGCGCCGCCGCCTGCGGCGCCGCAACATTGCGCCCGGTATAATCGGCGGCCGCATTCGTCATGCACAGCCCCGGAGCCGCCCGCCGCATGGATATCACCCTGCTTCTGACCGCCCTGATCCTCGGCATCGTCGAGGGCCTGACCGAATTCCTGCCGGTATCGTCCACCGGCCACCTGATCATCCTCGGCGACCTGCTGGGCTACAACGACGAAGCGAGCAAGGTGTTCAAGATCGTCATCCAACTCGCGGCCATCCTTGCAGTGTGCTGGGACTACCGCGAACGACTGATCAAGGTCGCCGTGGGCGTGCCGAGCGACCGCAGCGCGCAACGTTTCGTCGGTCTGCTGCTGCTCGGCTTCCTGCCGGCCGCGGTGCTCGGTTTCCTGTTCCACTCCACGATCAAGAACGTGCTGTTCAACCCGCTGGTGGTCGCCACCGCCCTGGTGGTCGGCGGCCTCATCATCCTGTACGTCGAAAAACGCGCCTATCACCCGCGCGTGACGAGCGTGGACGAGATGCGCTGGGGCGACGCGCTGAAGGTCGGCTTCGCCCAGGCGCTGGCGATGATTCCCGGCACCTCGCGCTCCGGCGCCACCATCATGGGCGGGCTGATCTTCGGCCTGTCGCGCAAGACCGCGGCGGAGTTCTCGTTCTTTCTCGCGATTCCGACGATGCTCGCCGCCACTGTCTACGACGTCTATAAGAACTGGACCCTGCTGCGGGTGGAAGACCTGCCGGTGTTCGCGGTGGGTTTCGTGGCCTCGTTCTTTGCCGCGATGTGGGCGGTCAAGAGCTTCATCCGCTTCATCTCCAACCACACCTTCGTGGTGTTCGCCTGGTATCGCATCGTGTTCGGCATCGTCGTGCTGGCGACCTGGCAATTCGATCTGGTGTCGTGGAGCACGCCCTGAACCGGGCAGCCGTCGCCGACTAAACTGAGAGTTATGTCCGCCCCCGCCCCGATGATCGTCTACCTGCACGGCTTCCGCTCCGCCCCCGCCTCGGTCAAGGCCCAGGCGCTGCGCGCGCGCATGGCCGCGCGCGGGCTGGGCGAGGCGTTCTGGTGCGAACAGCTTCCGGTGTCGCCGTGGGCAGCGGTGGGGCTGGCCAGCGCGCAGATCGAACGCAGCCTCGCCAACGGCGGCACCCCTACGGTTGTGGGCAGTTCGCTCGGCGGGTATTACGCCACCTGGCTCGCGGAAAAATACCGCCTGCGCGCGGTGCTGGTGAATCCCGCTGTGGTGGCGCCGCTGTCGCTCGAAGCCTATGTGGGCGAACAGACCAACCTCTACACCGGCGAACGCTTCCAGTTCACCCAGCGCCACATCGACGAGTTGCGTGCGCTCGAGATTCCACGCATCACGCGGCCCGAACGCTACTGGCTGCTGGTCGAAACCGGCGACGAGGTGCTCGACTACCGCCACGCGGTCCAACGCTATGCCGGTGCGCACCAGACCGTGCTGGAAGGCGGCGACCACGGCTTTTCGCGCTGGAACGACTACCTCGACGACGTCATCGCCTTTGCCGGGCCGGTCTGAACCCGTCCCGCCCCGTCAACCGGAGCCCGCATGACCCAGGACGCCCCCTTCGACCCGCGGCGCTTCAAGGCGCAGGAACGCGCCGGCTTCAACCGCATCGCAGCGCGCTACGCCGGCGGTGCGCCACTGCGTGCAGCGCTTGCCGAGGCCGTGCTGAACGCCGCCCGGCTCGAACCCGGCCTGCGCGTGCTCGACCTCGCCAGCGGCCCCGGCCTGCTCGCCCTCCCCGCCGCCACGCAGGTCGCGCCTCACGGCTGGGTGCTGGCCACCGACATTGCCGAAACCATGCTGGCCGAAGCGGCGCGGCGCAGCGACGACACCGCGCCGCTGCTGTTCGCCGCCGCTGACGCTGAACACCTGTGCGTGCCGGACGCGTCGATCGACCGCGTGCTCGCCGGCCTCGCGCTGTTCCTGTTCCCCGACCCGGCGCGCGCGCTGGCGGAGGTCAGGCGCGTGCTCGCCCCCGGCGGGCGGGTCGTGCTGTCGGTGTGGGGGCCGCGCGCCGAGGTGCCGCTGCTGCACCGCGCGCAAGATGCCATCGCCACCGCGCTGGGGCCGCCGCGGGTGGCGCGCCCCTCGGTGTTCCGACTCGGCGAAGGCGACGCGCTCGCGCAGCTGCTCGACGCCGCCGGCTTCACCGATATCCGGGTCGAACCCTGCACCTTCAGCTGCCCGTTCGACGATGCCGACGCCTACTGGCAGGCTTTTCTCGACCTCGCCGGCGGCGTGGCCGAGGCCATGGCGCAGGTGCCCGAATCCCGCCTCGCCGCCGTGCGCGCTGCGGTGGCCGACGCGATCGCTCCGCACCGGCTGCCCGCCGGCGGCTACCGGCTGCCCGCCACCGCGCTGGTCGCAGTGGCGCGCCGGCCCGACTGACGGCCCCCCGGCAAGGGCCGCGAATCCAGTAAACTGTGCGGCTTGCTCATTCCCTGGCGGTAGTCGATGTTCGTGCTGTTCGAAGAGGACGGGGCCTTCAAGGCCGGAACCATCCTCGCTGAAAACGATGCCTCCCTGCAGGTCGAGAACACCCACGGCAAACGGGTCAAGATCAAGCGCGCCAACGTGCTGCTGAACTTCCGCGAGCCGTCGCCGGCCGACCTGCTGGCACGCGCCGAGGCGGCCGCCGAAGCCCTCGACACCGAGTTCCTGTGGGAGGTCTGTGGCGACGATGAATTCGGCTTTGCCGAGTTCGCCGCCGAATACCACGGCCACGCGCCGAGCGCGGTGGAAGCCGCCACCGTGTTGCTGCGCCTGCATTCGGCACCGATCTGGTTCCACCGCAAGGGCCGCGGCCGCTTCCGCAAGGCCCCGACGGAGATCCTGCAGGCCGCGCTCGCCGGGCTGGAGAAGAAGCGCCAGCAGGCGCTGGCGATCGAGGAGATGCGCGCCGAGCTGGTGGAAGGCCGCATGCCCGCCGCCTTCACCGGCATGCTGCCGCAGATCCTCTACCGCCCGGACCGCAACCGCATCGAGGTCAAGGCGCTGGAAGCCGCCTGCGTCGACACCGGGCTGTCGGCGCCGCGCCTGCTGCTCAAGTGCGGCGCGCTGGCGTCGAGCTTCGACTACCACTTCAACCGCTTCCTGTTCGAGTACTTCCCCGAAGGGCTGGCCTTCCCCGACTTCGAGCCCCCGGTCGTGCCTGCCGACCTGCCGCGCGCCGATGTCGCCGCGTTCTCGATCGACGACGCCACCACCACCGAGATCGACGACGCCTTCTCGGTCACGCCGCGCGCCGGTGGCGGCTGGCGGGTCGGCATCCACATCGCCGCGCCGGGGCTGGGCTGCGAGCGCGGCTCCACGCTCGACACGATCGCCCGCCGGCGCCTGTCCACGGTGTACATGCCCGGCAACAAGATCACCATGCTGCCGGACCAGATGGTGCAGGCCTACACGCTGGCCGAGGGCCGTGACTGCCCCGCGGTGTCGCTGTATCTCGACGTCACCGCCGACCTCGCCATCCTCGGCCAGGAAAGCCGGCTCGAGATCGTCCCCATCGTCGCCAACCTGCGCCACCACGACATCGAACCGGTGTTCAACGACGAAACCGTGCATGAGGGCGTGCCCGACTTCCCGTGGAAGCGCGAGCTGATGCTGTTGTGGGATCTCGCCACCGTGCTCGAAGCCGGACGCGGCAAGCCCGCGGCCAACCAGAACCAGGTGGACCACAGCTTCTACGTCGATTGGCAGACCGAGACCGCCGACGGCCCGGGCTACATCACCATCGGCAAGCGCCTGCGCGGCTCGCCGATGGACAAGCTGGTGGCCGAGCTGATGATCCTGGCCAACTCCACCTGGGGCAAGCTGCTCGACGAGGCCGGCGTGCCGGGGCTGTACCGCGTGCAGAGCGGCGGCAAGGTGCGCATGACCACCACCGCCGGCCCACACGAAGGCCTGGGGGTGGATTGCTACGCGTGGTCCAGCTCGCCGCTGCGGCGCTATGTAGACCTGGTGAACCAGTGGCAGATCATCTCGGTGCTGCAAGGCCGTCCGCCCGCGTTCGCGCCGAAGTCGGCCGAGCTGATGGCCGCGCTGCGCGACTTCGAACTCACCTACGCCGCGTATGCGGAGTTCCAGCGCCAGATGGAGCGCTACTGGTGCGTGCGCTGGCTGCGCCAGCACGGCGCCGGCCCGGTCGATGCGATCGTGCTGCGCGACAACGTGGTGCGGCTCGAGGCCGTGCCGCTGGTGTTCAAGGTGCCGTCGATGCCGTTGCAGATGCCCGGCAGCCGCGTGCGCCTGGTGGTGGAAGGCAGCGACCTGCTCGATGTCGAGGTCGAGGCGCGCTTCCAGCAGATCCTGTCCGAACCCGACCCGGAAGACTATGCCGAATTCGAAGGCCCGTGAGCACGGCGCAGCGCGCTGAACACAGGCCGAGCGAATAACAAAACCATGTCGCCGACCCTCCCTCCCACCCGCCGCGCCGGCCGCTTCGCCACGCTGGGCGCGATCGCGCGCGGCACGCCGCTGCTGGTGCTCGCGTTCGCGCTGTCGGGGCTGCTGCACGCCACCCTGCTGGCGGTCCATTTCGTGTCGCCGCCGCCCAAGCCCACGCGTGACCGCGGTCTTGAAGTGGTGCTGGTCAACGCCCGCCACGCCAGGGCGCCCGACCAGGCCCAGGTGCTGGCGCAAGCCAATCTCGACGGCGGCGGCACCAGCGACAAGGCGGTCACGCCCAAGTCGCCGCTGCCGCCGCAGGACGCGCGCCGCGAGGGCACCGCGCTGACCGAGGCGCGGCGCAAGGTGCAGCAGCAGGAGCGCACGCAGCAGGAACTGCTCACCCGCGTGAAGCAGGCGCCCGCGGTGGCGAGCACGCGCGAACATGCCGAACAGCCCGCGCCCACGCCGCAGGCCTCCGGGCTGGACCTGCTCGACAGCGCGGCCGCGATCGCCCGCATCGAAGCGCAGATCGACCGCAACCTGGAGGAATACGCCAAGCGCCCGCGCAAGAAATTCATCGGCGCGCGCGCGCGCGAGTACCGCTTCGCCCAGTACGTGGAGGACTGGCGCCTGAAGATCGAGCGCATCGGCACCCTCAACTACCCGGACGCCGCTCGCGGCAAGCTCTACGGCAGCCTGCTGCTGTCGGTGTCGATCCGCGCCGACGGCAGCGTGGCGAGCGTGGAAGTCACCCGCAGCTCGGGCCACAAGGTGCTGGACGAAGCGGCGATGCGCATCGTCAACATGTCGGCGCCCTACGCCCCCTTCCCGCCGGACATCAGCCGCGACACCGATATCATCGAGATCGTGCGGACCTGGACCTTCACCAATACCGACCAGGTGCGCGCCAACTAGGAGCCCGCAGCGCATGGACCGCTACGCCGTCGTCGGCAACCCGATCGCCCACAGCAAGTCGCCGCAGATCCACGCCGCCTTCGCGCGCCAGACCGGCGAGGCACTGGGCTACGAAGCCATCCTCGCGCCGCTCGATGGCTTCGTGGACACCGTGCTCGCGTTCCGCGCGATGGGCGGGCGCGGCATGAACGTGACCGTGCCGTTCAAGCTCGAAGCCCACGCGCTTGCCACGCGCCTCACGCCGCGCGCGGCGGCCGCGGGCGCCGTCAATACGCTCGCCTTCGGCGGGCCGGAAACCCCGGACGACATCCTCGGCGACAACACCGACGGCGCCGGCCTGGTGCGCGACCTCACCGTCAATCTCGGCTGTCCCTTGCACGGCCGCCGCGTGCTGCTGCTCGGCGCCGGTGGCGCGGCGCGCGGCGCGCTGCTGCCGCTGCTGGAGCAGGCGCCGGCCGCGCTGACGATCGCCAACCGCACCGCGGCGAAGGCGGTCGAACTGGCCGCCGGCTTTGCCGCCGGCCACCCCGGCGTGGCGATTGACGGCGGCGGCTTCGATGCGCTCGCCGGCCGCCGCTTCGACGTGGTCATCAATGCCACCGCCGCCAGCCTTGCCGACCAGGCGCCGCCGCTGCCGGCTGGCATCTACGCCGAAGGCGCGCTGGCCTACGACATGATGTACGGCCGCGGCGACACCCCCTTTCTTGCCGCCGCCCGGGCCGACGGTGCCGGGCGGCTGGCCGACGGGCTGGGCATGCTGGCCGAGCAGGCCGCCGAGAGCTTCCTGCTGTGGCGCGGCGTGCGCCCCGACACCGCCCCGGTGCTGGCCGATCTGCGCGCCCGTCTCGCCGCCGCATGAAGACGCTGTGGCGCTGGCTCGGCCGCGCCCTGCTCGCCGCCTTCGCGCTGTTGCTGCTCTGGCAGGTCTGGCTGTTCGCGCAGGTGGCGTGGTGGCGCACGCACAATCCGGACAGCACCAGCTTCATGCGCCTGCGGCTCGATGCGCTGCAGGAGAAGAAGCCGGACGCGCGCCTGCGCCACACCTGGGTGCCCTACGAGCAGATCTCCATCCACCTCAAGCGCGCCGTGGTCGCGGCCGAGGACGACGGCTTCGTCGACCATGAGGGTTTCGACTGGGAAGGGATCCAGCGCGCGCTGGAGAAGAACGAACGCAAGGGCCGCCCGGTGTCCGGCGGCTCCACGATCAGCCAGCAGCTTGCCAAGAACCTCTTCCTGTCGCCCTCGCGCAGCTACTTCCGCAAGGCGCAGGAGGCAGTGATCACCGTGATGATCGAGCAGCTGTGGAGCAAGCGCCGCATCCTCGAGGTGTATCTGAACGTGGTCGAATGGGGCAACGGCATCTTCGGCGCCGAAGCCGCCGCGCGGCGCTATTACGGCCTGCCGGCCAGCCGCCTCGGCCCTGCCGAAGCAGCGCGGCTGGCGGTGATGCTGCCCAACCCGCGCAAGTACGAGCGCAGCTTCGGGCCGCGCCTCGCCGCCCACGCCGACCGCATCCGCGGCCGCATGGCCT
Organism: Azoarcus olearius; assembly: GCF_001682385.1. Lineage (NCBI taxonomy): Bacteria > Pseudomonadati > Pseudomonadota > Betaproteobacteria > Rhodocyclales > Zoogloeaceae > Azoarcus > Azoarcus olearius. The sequence continues at coordinate 802,768 of NZ_CP016210.1, read as the reverse complement.
GGGCCGAAGTCCCGCCCTGATCGGTGCGTCGTGAGCGCGCGCGCGGTCGCTGCTCCGCCGGCGGGCGCCGCGTGGCGGCAAATCCGCCACAGCGGGCCGAGCGGGGTCGCGCCGCGGCGCCCGAGTCCGTAGAATTCGCGTCTCGCTCAGCCACCCCCACCGGCCCTTCGCGCAATGACCCCGGAAGAGGAACTCCACCCCGACGACGTCCAGCACCACCTGCGCGAAGTGCAGGAGCTGCTCGCACGCCAGAAGCTGGTGGAAGACCTGGTGCACCGCCAGGACATGCCGCGCCACGAACTGGTGGAATCGCTGGTGCACAAGCAGCACGTCGCCGAGCTGCGCAGCAAGCTCGACTCGCTGCACCCGGCCGACATCGCCTACATCCTCGAAGCGCTGCCGCTCGAAGAGCGCCTGTTCGTCTGGGACCTGGTCAAGGCCGAGCGCGACGGCGAGATCCTGCTCGAAGTCTCGGATGCGGTCCGCGAATCGCTGATCGAGACCATGGCGCCGGAGGAGTTGAAGGCCGCGGCGGAAACGCTGGACGCCGACGAACTCGCCGACCTTGCGCCCGACCTGCCGCCCGAGGTCATCCAGGACGTCTTCCAGTCGCTCGACCACGAAGGGCGCGAGCAGCTGCGCGCCGCGATGTCCTACCCGGAGGACTCGGTCGGCGCGCTGATGGACTTCGACCTGATGACCGTCCGCGAGGACGTCACGCTCGAAGTCGTGCTGCGCTACCTGCGCCGCTTCGACGAACTGCCCGATCACACCGACAAGCTCTTCGTGGTCGACCGCGAGGATCGCCTGAAGGGCATCCTGTCGCTCGAATCCCTGCTGCTCAACGACCCCGAGTCGCTGGTCGCCGACGTGATGCGCAAGGAGGTGATGATCAGCTTCGAGCCGGCCGACGACGCCGACGACGCGGCGCAGGCCTTCGAGCGTTACGACCTGGTGTCGGCGCCGGTGATCGGCCCCGACAAGCGCCTGATCGGCCGTCTCACCGTGGCCGACGTGGTCGATTACATCCGTGAGGAATCCGAGGCCGAGATCCTCAGCCACGCCGGTCTGCGCGAAGAGGAAGACATCTTCGCCTCGGTATGGGACTCGGTGAAGAACCGCTGGTCGTGGCTGGCGGTCAACCTCGTCACCGCCTTCGTCGCGTCGCGCGTGATCGGCGCCTTCGAAGGTTCGATCGAGAAGCTGGTCGCGCTCGCCGCGCTGATGCCCATCGTCGCCGGCATCGGCGGCAACTCCGGCAACCAGACGGTGACGATGATCGTGCGCGCGATCGCGATCGGCCAGGTCGAGCAAAGCGCGATGCAGCGCCTGCTGAAGAAGGAGATCAGCGTCGCGCTGATCAACGGCCTGGTGTGGGGCGGCCTGCTCGGCATCCTGTCCTGGTGGCTGTACCACAGCGCCGCCCTCGGCGTGGTGATGACCGCGGCGATGACGCTCAACCTGCTGCTCGCCGCCACCGCCGGCGTCGCCATCCCCATGCTGCGCCAGCGCCTCGGCGCCGACCCGGCGATCGGGGGCTCGGTGATGATCACCGCGCTCACCGACTCCGGCGGCTTCTTCATCTTCCTCGGCCTTGCCACGCTGTTCCTGCTGTGAGCGGCGCGGCGGCAATGTCCCGGCGCATCCTGATCGTCGATGACGAACCGGCGATCGCCGACATGCTCGCCTACGCGCTGCGCACCGAGGGCTACGAACCCGACTGCGTCGGCCTTGGCGGCGACGCGCTGGCGGCGCTGCGCGGCGGCGCCGACTACGCGCTCGTGATCCTCGACGTCGGCCTGCCCGACCAGTCCGGCTTCGACGTCTGCCGCGCGCTGCGGCGCGAATCCGACGTGCCGGTGATCTTCCTCACCGCGCGCAGCGACGAGGTGGATCGCATCGTCGGCCTCGAACTCGGCGCCGACGACTACGTGCCCAAGCCGTTCAGCCCGCGCGAGGTCGCCTCGCGGGTGCGCGCCATCCTGCGCCGCGCGCGGCCGCAGCCGGCCGCTGTCGCGCCGGCGCCGGCGGCGGAAACCTGCAGCGCGCCCTTCCACCACGATGCCGACGGCGCCCGCATCGCCTACCACGGCGTGTGGCTGTCGCTGACGCGCTACGAATACCGCCTGCTCGCCACCCTGCTCGACCGCCCCGGCCGGGTGCAGAGCCGCGCCCAGCTGATGGCCGACGTCTGGCGCGACGCCGAGGACAGCCTGGAGCGCACGGTGGACGCCCACATCAAGACCCTGCGCGCCAAGCTGCGCGCGGTGCGCGAGGACGAAGACCCGATCGAGACCCACCGCGGCCTGGGCTACAGCCTGCGCCCGGCGCAACGCTGAATGCCGCACCGCAGGCGCCGCCGATGAACATCGCGATCCGCTTCTTCATCGGCTATTTCCTGATCGTCGGGCTCGCGGCCTGGTTCGTGCTCAACATCTTCGCGCGCGAGGTCGAACCCGGCCTGCGCCAGGCCACCGAAGACACCCTGGTCGACGCCGCCAACCTGCTCGCGGAATTCGCCGCCGAGCACCTGGGCCCGGGCGACGGCGGCTTCGAACGCGATCGCTTCGCCACCGCGGTGCGCCGCGCCCAGGCCCGCGTTCCGCGCGCCGACATCTACGGCGTACCGAAAACCGCGGTGGACTTCCGCGTGTATCTGACTGACGCCCGCGGCATCGTGCTGTTCGACTCCGAAGGCAGCGCGGAGGGGGCCGACTACAGCCAGTGGCGCGACGTCGCCCGCGTGCTGCGTGGCGAATACGGCGCGCGCAGCACGCGCGACGACCCCGCCGACCCCAACAGCTCGGTGATGTATGTCGCCGCCCCGGTGCTGCTCGACGGGCGGCTGGCGGGGGTGGTCAGCGTCGCCAAGCCGGCCGCGGCGCTGCTGCCCTACGCCGACCAGGCGCGCGACCGGGTGCGCCGCGCCGGCTGGCTGCTGCTCGGCAGCTCGGCGCTGATCGGCCTCGCATTCACGTTGTGGCTCACCTGGTCGCTCAACCGCCTGCGCGACTACGCGCGCGCGGTCGCCCGCGGCGACAAGGCGGTGGCGCCGACCGGCGGCGGCGGTCAGCTCTCCGAACTGGCGCGCGCGCTGGCCGAAATGCGCGCGCGGCTGGACGGCAAGCAGTATGTCGAACACTACGTGCAGAGCCTCGCCCACGAACTCAAGAGCCCGCTCACCGCGGTGCGCGGCGCCGCCGAACTGCTCGCCGAGGCCCCCTCGGCCGACGACCGCGCGCGCTTCGTCGGCCACATCGGCGAACAGGCCGAACGCATGCAGCTGATCATCGACCGCCTGCTCGCGCTGGCCCGCGTGGAGCAGTTGCAGGCGCCGGAGGCACTCGCCGAAATCGCGCTGGGCGAACTCGCGGCCGAGGTCGTCGCCAGCCGCCAGCCACAACTGGCCGCGCGCGGGCTGCAGGTGGACATCGGCGGCGAGGGCGAGCGGCGCGTGCGCGGCGACCGCTTCCTGTTGCAGCAAGCGCTCGCCAACCTGGTGGACAACGCAATCGACTTTTCCCCGCCCGGCGCCCGCATCGGGCTGACGCTGGGCGGCGATGCCAGCCACCAGGTCATCACCGTGCGCGACCATGGCCCCGGCGCGCCGGAGTTCGCGCTGCCGCAGCTCTTCGACCGCTTCTACTCGCTGCCGCGGCCCGCCACCGGGCGCAAGAGCACCGGCCTCGGGCTGGCCTTCGTGCGCGAAGTGGCGCGGGTGCACGGTGGCGATGCCGACTTCGCCAACGCGCCCGAGGGCGGCGCCCAGGCGCGCATCGTGCTGCCGCGCTAAGCCGCCCCGCGGCACGGTTTCACACACGCCCCGCGCCACTTCACCCTCGCTTCACCGCGCCTTCACGGCCGCCGCCGAGACTTCCCCGCGTCATGTTCACGAGGGGAATCCCATGCAAAGAAAGCTGTTCGCCAAGCTCGGCATCATCGTGCTGCTGTCGATCATCCTGCTGATCCCGCTGGCGATGATCGAAGCCCAGATCGCCGCCCGCAGCGAGCGCCAGGACGAGGTGGTCGAAGACATCGCCGCCAGCGCCGCGGGGGCGCAGACCCTGGTCGGTCCGGTGCTGAGCGTGCGCTACCGCGAACGCGTGACGCTGCGCCAGCGCGACGCCGCGGGCAAGGAAACCGTGCAGCGCGAAATCGTCGAGCGCGTGCTGGTGCTGCCGCCGGCCGTGCTCGGCATCGATGGCGATGCGAGCGTCGAGACACGCCAGCGCGGTCTCTATCGCGCCAACCTGTTCCACCTCGCGGCCCACCTGCAGGGCCACTTCGAAGTACCGCCCCGGCTCGGGCTGGACGAGGGCCGCGAACTGGTGGATGCGCGTGCGGCGCTGGTGCTCGGCCTCGGCGACAGCCGTGGCGTCGGCAACGACCCGGAGGTGAAGGTGAACGGCCGCGCACACCGCTTCACCCCCGGCGGCGGTGGCGCGCTGGACGGCGCGGCGCTGCAGGTGGACCTGGGCGCACTGGCGCTGGACGGGCAACGGCTGGAGTTCGCCTTTCCGCTCGCGCTCACCGGCTCGTCCCGGCTGGCGATCGCACCGGCCGGGGATGCCACCACGGTGACGCTGCGTTCGCCCTGGCCCCATCCGAGCTTCCAGGGCCGCTTCCTGCCGCTCAGCCGCAGCGTGAGCGCGCGCGGGTTCGAAGCGCAATGGCAGGTGTCCCATCTCGCCCGCAGTTTCGACCGCGTGCTGGCCACCGCCGCCGGCGAGGACCGCGGCCGCCCCGAGGCGCTGGTGGTCGGCTTCATCGAGCCGGTAAATGTGTACTTGAAGGCCGAGCGCGCGGTGAAGTACGGCGTGCTGTTCGTGGTCCTCACCTTCGCCGCCTTCTTCCTCACCGAAGTGCTGCGCCGGCTGCCGATCCACCCGCTGCAGTACCTGCTGGTCGGCCTTGCGCTCGCGGTGTTCTTCCTGCTGCTGGTCGCGCTGTCCGAGCATCTCGCGTTCGGCCTGGCCTACGCACTGTCTGCCGCTGCCTGCGTGGCGCTGATCGGCAGCTACCTGGCGGGCGCGCTGGGCAGTGCGCGCCGCGGCGCGGCCTACGGCGGCGGCATCGCCGCGCTCTACGGCGTGCTGTACGGGGTGCTGCTGTCCGAAGACAACGCCTTGCTGATGGGCGCGCTGCTGCTGTTCGCCGCGCTCGCCGCCAGCATGCTCGCCACACGCCGCATCGACTGGTACCGCCTCGGCGCGACGGCGCCGGGAGAGGCCGCGTGAGGGCCGGCGCGCGTCTGCTGCGCTGGGGCAGCGCGGCGCTCGCCCTGCTGCTGGCGCACGATCCGCACACGCCCTACCTGCTCGCGGTGCGCGGCGTCATCGTGCCCGCGCTGGTCGTCGCGGGCGTACTCGGCGCGGCGTGGGCGGGGCGCGCCGCCTGCCGCCGGCGGCTGGGGTGGCGCGAGGCCGCCGTGCTCGCCGCAGCCGGCATCACGGTGGCGACGCTGGCGCTGGCCGATGCCCACCGCTTCGCCGCAGCCCGCCTGGAAGTGCTCGCGGCAGGCGCGTCGGACCCGCAGCTGCGCCGCCTTGGCGCCCACTTCATGATCGGCTACCGCGATGCGGACGAAGTCGCGGCGCTCGCCGCGCGCGGCCTCATCGGCGGCATCTACCTCGGCCGCCACAACGTGCGCGGGCGCAGCGTCGAAGCCGTGCGGGCGGAGATCGACCGCCTGCAGGCTCTGCGCGCGCGCAACGCGCTGCCGCCGCTGATCGTCGCGGCCGACCAGGAAGGCGGCAGCGTCGCGCACATGAGCCCGCCGCTGGCGCCGCAGCCGGCGCTGGCCAGCGTGCTCGCGGGCGACGAGGCGGGGCTGGAAGCGCGGGCGCGCGACTATGGCCGTCTGCAAGGGGCAGGGCTCGCAGCACTGGGCGTGACGCTGAATTTCGGTCCGGTGGTCGATCTGCGCCCCGCGCACGGCGGGCCGCTGTTCGACACCCATACCCGTATCGGCGAACGCGCCATCGACGGCGATCCGGCGCGGGTCGCGCGGGTGGCCCGCGCCTATGCCGAAGGGCTGGCCGACGCCGGCGTGCAGGCGACCCTGAAGCACTTCCCGGGGCTGGGTGGCGTCATGCGCGACACCCATCACTTTGCCGCCCGCCTCGACACCCCGGGCGCGGTGCTCGCAGCGCACGACTGGCAGGCGTTTCGCGGCGCCGCGCCCGCCAGTGCCGCGATGATGGTCGGCCACGTGGTGCTGCCGGAGCTGGACGCCGACCGACCGGCATCGCTCTCGCCCGCAGTGGTGCAGGGGCTGCTGCGGCGCGGCTGGGGCTACCAGGGCCTGCTGGTCACCGACGACCTCAACATGGGCGCGGTGTATCGCCGCGGCACCTGCCGCGCGGCGGTGGAGGCGCTGGAAGCCGGCATCGACCTCGTCCTGATTTCCTACGATCCGGCGCAGTTCTACCGTGCGCTGCTGTGTGCGCGCCGCGCCTTCGACGAAGGCCGGCTGCAGCCGGAATTGCTCGCCGCGGGGCGCAGTCGGCTCGCCGCCGCGGCGCACTTATCCACAGCCGCCGGTGGACAAGCTGTGCGCGAAATGTGGACGCAGGCCGCAAGCCCTTGAACCGGCGGGAAACGCGACGCCTGAAACGGCCTGTCCGTCGGTGGCGATTTGACGGCCACCCGGGCCTCTGCTTTGCTGGAGCCAGGAAGCAAAAAAACCGGGAGGGACGCCATGAACACGCTGCTGCATACCGCCGATCGCGGCGACGAACTCGACCGCGCCGCCTGGGCCCAGCGCTATCGCCGGGTGCGCGACGCCAGCACCGACCTCTGTGCGCCGCTGGCGGTGGAGGACTACGTGATCCAGGCCTGTGAGGAAGCCAGCCCGGCAAAATGGCACCTGGCGCATGTCAGCTGGTTCTTCGAAACCTTCATCCTCACCGAATACCTGCCCGGCTACAGCGAGTTCCATCCGCGCTACCGACAGTTGTTCAACTCCTACTACCAGCAGATCGGGGAGGTCTTTCCGCGTGCCGCACGCGGCACGCTGGCGCGCCCGACCGTGGACGAAGTGCTGCGCTATCGCGCCCACGTGGATGCGGGGATGCTGGCGCTGCTGGCCGAACGCGCCGACCTGCCGTGGGCCGAAATCCTGCAGCGGCTGGAAATCGGCCTGAATCACGAGCAGCAGCACCAGGAACTGCTGCTCACCGACATCAAGCGCAACTTCGCCGCCAACCCGTTGCGCCCCGCCTACCGGCTCGACCTGCCCCACCCTGCACAGCGCCCGCGCGCGCCGCTGGAGTGGGTGAGCTTCGAGGGCGGGGTGTACGAGATCGGCGCCCCGGCGCTGGGCGAGCACTTCAGCTACGACAACGAAACGCCGCGCCACCGCGTCTATCTGCAGCCCTTCCGGCTCGCGTCGCGGCTGGTGACCAACGGCGAATTCCTCGCCTTCATCGAATCCGGCGGTTATTCCAATCCCGCGCTATGGCTGGCGGACGGCTGGACCCAGGTGCGCAGCGCGGGCTGGTCGGCGCCGCTGTACTGGGAGCGCATCGGCGGGGAATGGTGGCACTACACGCTGGGCGGCATGGCGCCGCTGGCGCCGGACGAGCCGGTGTGCCACGTCAGCCACTACGAGGCCGCCGCCTACGCCGCCTGGGCCGGGCGGCGGCTGCCAACCGAAGCGGAATGGGAGGTGGCCGCCGCCACGCAGCCGGTGGCCGGCAACCTGCGTGAAACCGGCTTCCTGCGGCCGACGGTGGCGCCGGCCGGCGCCGGCCCCGCCCAACTCTACGGCGACGTCTGGGAGCACACCGGCTCCGCCTACCTGCCCTACCCCGGCTACCACGCCGCCGAAGGCGCGATCGGCGAATACAACGGCAAGTTCATGTGCAACCAGATGGTGCTGCGCGGCGGCTCCTGCGTCACCCCGGCCGACCACCTGCGCGCGACCTATCGCAACTTCTTCTATCCGCAGGAGCGCTGGCAATTCCAGGGGTTCCGCCTGGCAGAGGACGCCACCTGAACACCGCCGGCATGTCGGACGCTTTGACAGACCACGCCGAAAGGATGATTTTGAGCAGACTTTTACCCATTTAATCCGTGCGTTATTAAAACGGCACGGGCAATGCTTGGACCCGCGAGGATTCAACCCTCGCGAGGTTCACAATGACAAAGAGAAGCCTGCTCCTCCCCGCGCTGTTCGCGGCCGCATCCTGCCTCCCCGGCGCGGCCTCGGCGGCGCTCTACACCACCGCGCTCGGTAGCCAGATTGCCTCGCTGAGCGACTGCGACGACTGCTACAGCGGCCCCTACGGTTTTGGCGCCGGCCACAGCCTCAGCTACTTCGGCGGCAGCTACAACGGCCTCTACGTGGGCAGCAACGGCTACGTCACCCTGGGCGAAGGCGTCTCCGATTTCGTCACCCGTCCGCTCGACACCCAGGATCTGGCGCCCATGATCGCGGCGCTGTTCACCGACCTCGACAGCCGCGCCGACGACGCCTCGCGGGTATACGTCAACACCGCGCAAGCCGGCCAGATCATCGTCACCTGGTCGCAGATGGGCCATTACGACACCACCTACAGCGTGCGTAGCACCTTCCAGCTGGTGATCCGCTCCGACCAGTTCGCCTATGCCGAGGGCGAGGGCCAGGTCGGCTTCTTCTACGACACGATCACCGACGATGCGATCGCCAGCGCCGGTTTCGGCGACGGCTATTTCCCGTCGATTCCGGGCGAGGTGGCGCTCTTCCTCGGTCCCGCCAGCGCGCAGTCGGGCGCCGCGCCGCGCTGGTTCGTGCTGCGCGACGGAATTCCAGATGTGGTGGGGCAGGTGCCCGAGCCGGGCGCACTCGGGCTCGCCGCGCTCGGCCTGCTGGGCCTCGGGCTGCGCCGCCGGCGCTGCTGATACTGCCCACCCCGCGGCGGCCGAACGTTCGGCCGCCGCCGGTGCTCCAACCGCCATCCCGACGCGACAGGAGAGGCTGATGGATCCGAGCACCCGAATCGAACGCGACAGCATGGGCGAGATGGCGGTGCCGCTCGCCGCGCTGTACGGCGCGCAGACGCAACGCGCCGTGCTCAACTTCCCCATCAGTGGCCAGCGCCTGCCGCCGGCCTTCATCCGCGCGCTGCTGCTGGTCAAGCTCGCCGCCGCGCGCGCCAACGTGGAACTCGGGCAGCTGCCCGCGCCCACCGGCGAGGCCATCGCGCAGGCCTGCGAACAACTGCTGGCGGGCGAGTTCATGCAGCACTTTCCGGTCGACGTGTTCCAGACCGGTTCCGGCACCAGCTCCAACATGAACGCCAACGAGGTCGTTGCGACGGTTGCCAGCCGCATCCTCGGCGCGCCGGTCAGCCCCAACGACGACGTCAACCACGGCCAGAGCAGCAACGACACGGTGCCGAGCGCGATCCACATCGCCGCGGCGATTGCGCTCGCCGGCGAACTGCTGCCGGCACTGCGCTACCTCGCCCACACCATCCGCGACAAGGCGCGCACGGTGCATCACCACGTCAAGACCGGCCGCACCCACCTGATGGACGCCATGCCGGTGCGGATGAGCCAGGTGCTCAACGGCTGGGCGCAGCAGCTCGACACCGACATCGAGCACCTGCGCGCGCTGCTGCCTTCGGTGCAGAGCCTCGCCCAGGGCGGCACCGCGGTGGGAACCGGCATCAACGCCCATCCGCAGTTCGCTGCCTGCTTCTGCGCCGAACTCGGCCGCCTGACCGGGCTGGGTTTCACCCCGGCGCACGACTACTTCGCGCTGATGGGGGCGCAGGACGTGGCGGTGGCGCTGTCGGGCCAGCTCAAGACCACCGCGGTAAGCCTGATGAAGATCGCCAACGACCTGCGCTGGATGAACTCCGGCCCGCTTGCCGGGCTGGGCGAGATCGAGCTGGAGGCGCTGCAGCCGGGCTCCTCCATCATGCCGGGCAAGGTGAACCCGGTGATCCCGGAAGCGACCTGCATGGTCGCGGCGCAGGTGATCGGCAACGACGCCGCGATCACCGTGGCGGGCCAATCCGGCAATTTCGAACTCAACGTGATGCTGCCGCTGATCGCCCACAACCTGCTCGGCAGCCTGCACCTGCTGACTACCACCAGCCGCCTGCTGGCCGACCGCGCGATCGCGGGCTTCCGGGTAAACGACGCCCGCCTGAAGGAGGCGCTGGCGCGCAACCCCATTCTGGTGACTGCGCTGAATCCGGTCATCGGCTACGCCAAGGCGGCGGAAATCGCCAAGCAGGCCTATCGCGAGGGACGCCCGATCATCGACGTCGCCGCCGAGCAGACCGGCATCGACCGCGCCGAACTCGAACGCCTGCTTGACCCCGAGAAGCTCACCGCCGGCGGGCTGTGAGTTTCTTCGGTTTATCCCCGTCCGCCGTGGGCGAAGCTGTGGACAAGCTGTGGGGCCGGTGCGCAGCGCCTTGAGCGCAATGGCTTTTTTCGCCTTGCACAAAAATGTGGCAAGCGCGCCCGCGCCCTACGCCGGGCGCATTTCTGCTGCCTGCCCGCCGCCCACGCGCTGTGGATAAGCGGGTTCGACGCGGTTTTCCACGCCCGCAGCGGCCTTTATCCACGCCGCCCGTGGACCACGCTGTGGACAAGTTGTGGGCCGCGCGCGGAGACGCTTGAGCCGCAAGGATTTTTCCGTGCTGCACAAAAAATAGGCAGCACCAGAAAGCAGAACGGCGCCGAAGCGCCGTTTCTCTCTGTTGTGGTTGGGCGTGCTTACATGCTGCGCCGGTACTGGCCGCCCACCTTGTACAGCGCCTCGGTGATCTGGCCGAGCGAGCAGTAGCGCACCGCATCGACCAGCACCTCGAACACGTTGCCGTTCTCGATCACCGTCTGCTGCAGCTTGGCCTGCCATTTCGGCGCTTCGGCCTTGTTGCGGGCGTGGAAGTCCTTCAGACGGGCAAGCTGGCTCTGCTTTTCTTCCTCGGTGGAACGCGCCAGCTCGATCTCCTGCTGGGCCTGGCCCTTGGGGTTGAGGAAGGTGTTCACGCCGATGATCGGGTAGGAGCCGTCGTGCTTCTTGTGCTCGTAGTAGAGCGACTCCTCCTGGATCTTGCCGCGCTGGTAGCCGGTCTCCATCGCGCCGAGCACCCCGCCGCGCGACGCGATGGCCTCGAACTCCTTCAGCACCGCTTCTTCAACGAGGTCGGTGAGTTCCTCGACGATGAAGCTGCCCTGGTTGGGGTTCTCGTTCTTGGCCAGGCCCCACTCGCGGTTGATGATGAGCTGGATCGCCATCGCGCGCCGCACCGATTCCTCGGTCGGCGTGGTGATCGCCTCGTCGTAGGCGTTGGTGTGCAGGCTGTTGCAGTTGTCGTAGATCGCTATCAGCGCCTGCAGCGTGGTGCGGATGTCGTTGAAGTCCATCTCCTGCGCGTGCAGCGAGCGGCCGGAGGTCTGGACGTGGTACTTCAGCTTCTGGCTGCGCTCGTTGGCGCCGTACTTGTTCTTCATCGCCACCGCCCAGATGCGGCGGGCGACGCGGCCGATCACGGTGTATTCCGGGTCCATGCCGTTGCTGAAGAAGAAGCTGAGGTTGGGCGCGAAATCGTCGATGTGCATGCCGCGCGCCAGATACGACTCCACATAGGTGAAGCCGTTGGCGAGCGTGAACGCGAGCTGGCTGATCGGGTTGGCGCCGGCTTCGGCGATGTGGTAACCCGAGATCGACACCGAGTAGAAGTTCTGCACCTTGTTGTGCACGAAGAACTCCTGGATGTCGCCCATCATCTTCAGCGCGAACTCCGTGCTGAAGATGCAGGTGTTCTGGCCCTGGTCTTCCTTGAGGATGTCGGCCTGCACCGTGCCGCGCACGGAAGACAGCGTCCATGCGCGGATCTTGGCGTACTCGTCCTCGGTCGGGTCGCGGCCGTTGTCGGCCTTGAACTTGGCGAACTGCTGTTCCAGCGCGGTGTTGAAGAAGAAGGCGAGGATGATCGGCGCCGGGCCGTTGATCGTCATCGACACCGAGGTGGTCGGGCAGCACAGGTCGAAGCCGTCGTACAGCACCTTCATGTCGTCCAGCGTCGCGATGGACACGCCGGAGTTGCCGATCTTGCCGTAGATGTCCGGGCGCAGATCGGGGTCGCAGCCGTAGAGCGTGACCGAGTCGAAGGCGGTACTGAGGCGATGCGCCGGCATGCCTTCGGACACCTTCTTGAAGCGGCGGTTGGTGCGGAAGGCGTCGCCCTCGCCCGCGAACATCCGCGTGGGGTCCTCGCCCTCGCGCTTGAAAGCGAACACGCCGGCGGTGTAGGGGAAGGAGCCGGGCACGTTCTCCTTCATCAGGAATTTCAACGTCTCGCCGTCGTCGTCGAAGTTGGGCAGCGCGACCTTGCGGATCTTGCTGCCGGACAGCGATTCATAGGTGAGCTTGGTGCGGATCTCCTTGTCGCGGATCTTCACCACGTATTCGTCGGCGGCGTACAGCGCCTTCTCTGTCGGCCACTGCTCCAGCAGCTTCTTCGCCACCGGGGTCAGTTCGCCGTCCTTCCAGTTGATCAGCTCGTCGAAGGAACCGACATCCTTGCCGCACTGCTCGAACAGCGCCTTGGCGGTTTTCAGCGACTGGCGCTCGCGGGCGACGCGCGCCTGCTGCAGCACATGCTTGTGGTAGTCGCGCACGGTGTCGGCGATCTCCGCGAGGTAGCGGGTGCGCTCGGCCGGCACGATGGCGCGGCCCTTCGACGAAGCCTTGACCGTGACGAGGGGCAGCGTGCCGCCCTTGGCCTTCAGGCCCTTTTCCACCAGCCGCGGGAAGATCGCCTGGTAGAGCGCGGTGACGCCGTCGTCGTTGAAGCGCGCCGCCATGGTGCCGAACACCGGCATGTCGTCGGTGGGCTGGGTGAAGAGTTCGCGGTTGCGCTGGTACTGCTTGCGCACGTCGCGCAGCGCGTCTTCCGCGCCCTTGCGGTCGAACTTGTTGATCGCGACGAAATCGGCGAAGTCCAGCATGTCGATCTTCTCGAGCTGGCTCGCGGCGCCGAATTCCGGCGTCATCACGTACAGCGACAGATCGACGAAGGGCACGATCGCGGCGTCGCCCTGGCCGATGCCGGAGGTCTCGACGATCACCAGGTCGAAGCCGGACAGCTTGCACGCGGCGATGACCTCGGGCAGCGCGGCCGAGACTTCCGAGCCGGTGTCGCGGGTGGCCAGCGAGCGCATGAAGATGTGTTCGTGCTCGATCGCGTTCATGCGGATGCGGTCGCCGAGCAGCGCGCCGCCGGTGCGCTTGCGCGAGGGGTCGATCGAGACGATGGCGATCCGGAGCGTGTCGTTGTGGTCGAGGCGGAAGCGGCGCACCAGCTCGTCGGTGAGCGAGCTTTTGCCCGCGCCGCCGGTGCCGGTGATGCCCAGCGTCGGCGTCTTGCACTTGGCCGCGGCATCCTTGATCGCCTGCTTCACGTCGTCGCTGCAGGCGCCGTTTTCCAGCGCGGTGATGATCTGCGCCAGCGCGCGGCGGTCGCCGGAGGCGAGGCGCTTGAGCATTTCGTCGGCCGACTTGGGCGCGACATGGGTGAGATCGACGTCGGAACGTTCGACCACGTCGTTGATCATGCCCTGCAGGCCGATGGTGGCGCCGTCTTCCGGCGAGTAGATGCGGGTGACGCCGTAGTCGTGGAGTTCCTTGATCTCCGACGGCACGATCACCCCGCCGCCGCCGCCGAAGACCTTGATGTTCTCGCCACCGTTGGCCTTCAGCAGGTCGATCATGTACTTGAAGAACTCGACGTGACCGCCCTGGTAGCTGGTGATGGCGATGCCCTGCACGTCTTCCTGCAGCGCCGCCTTGACGATCTCGCCCACCGAGCGGTTGTGGCCGAGGTGGATGACCTCGGCGCCGGTCGATTGCAGGATGCGGCGCATGATGTTGATCGAGGCGTCGTGGCCGTCGAACAGCGCGGCGGCGGTGACGAAGCGCACCTTGTTCTTCGGCTTGTAGGGCGAAAGCTTCTTGGCGATGCTCAGGTCGGTCATGGTGTCTCCCCCGTGTCGATACCCCGGCAAGCGGAACGCGACACCGTTTGCCCCCAGCTGTCGCAGGGCGGCGGGTGCGAAACGGTCACGGCGCCGGATTGAATAATGTGTGTCCTCCGAATGGTAGAAGCCGCTCCCCCGCTTTGCCATTGCCGCCGCCGACGACGATCGTGCAAAATCCGCCAAATTCTCCCTCTGCTTCGAGTGTGTTTTTTACGCCTGTGAGCACCGCCGCGCCAACCCCCGCCTCGCCCCGGCAACACCGCCAAACCGCGCGCAACCGCGCGACGGTGGCGATGGGTTTCGTGACCGGCATGCTCGCCGGGCTGCAGCGGCGCGGGCTGGATGCGGCGCCGCTGCTCGCCGTGGCGGGCGTCGGCCTTGCAGACTCCGCCAGCCGGATTCCGGTTGACCGCTACGCGGCGCTGTACAACCTGATCGTGCGTGAACTCGACGACGAGGGCTTCGCGCTGTTCGCCGCCCGGATGCCCGTCGGCAGCTTCGAGTTCCTCTGCCGCGGCATGCTCGGCGCCGCCTCGCTGGCCGAGGCGCTCGACCGCGCCGCGCGCTTCCTGCGCATCGTGCTGCCCGATCTGGCGGTGACGGTGGTGCGCGAACCCGGCGCCGGCCATGCCGAATTGCGCATTGCCGAAACGCGCCCGCTCGCCGCCGGCGCCGACGACCCGGCGCGGGTGTTCGCCTTCGAGTGGCTGTTGCGCCTGCTGCACGGCGTGGCCTGCTGGTTCGTCGGCCGCGGGCTGGCGCTGGACGCGGTGCGCTTTCCCTACACCCGCCCGGCACATGCCGACGACTACGCGCTGGTCTATACCGAGCACTCGTCCTTCGGCGGCGACGCGCTGGTGGCGCGCTTCCAGGCCAACCTGCTCGACCTGCCGCTGCGCCGCGACGACGCCGCGCTCGCCGCCTTCCTCGACGGCGCGCCGGGCAAGATCACCATGCTCTACCGGCGCGACCGCGAGATGGTGTTCCGGGTGCGCGACATCCTGCGCGACGCGCTGCCGGAGAACCTCTCGCTCGACGAGGTGGCCGACCGCCTGCACCAGTCGCCGCGCACGCTGGCGCGCCGGCTGGAAGAAGAAGGCTCCGGCTTTCGCACCATCAAGGACGCCACCCGGCGCGACATCGCGCTCGCGCGGCTGACCAAGACCCGCCAGCCGATCGCGCAGCTCGCCGCCGACCTCGGCTACGCCGACACCTCGGCCTTCTACCGCGCCTTCGTGGCCTGGACCGGGGTGTCGCCGGAGCGCTTCCGCGGCCGCCTGGGGGAACGCGCCGCCCCGCGCAGGGCGGGTGACTGAAGGTGGATGGAGCGACGCCAAGCGCCGCTTCGGCTATGCTGCGGCAGTTGACGCGAACGTCAACCAAGGGCGCCGCGGTTTGCGCCCGCGACCGAATGTGCAACCATCGGCGCGATAAATAAAAGCATGCGGAGGGGAGACAGAGAGCCATGGCGAAGCCCGCCGACCATTCGCCCACGCCGGAACAACGCCGCCGCTACGACCTGCTGCTGGCGGGGCTGGACCTGCTCGACCAGGCCATCGCGGTGTTCGACGCCGCGCCCAAGCTGGTCACCTGGAACAAGGCGCTGCTGCGCCTGCTCGACTTTCCCGAATCCATGGTGCGGGTCGGCACGCCGTTCGAGGATTTCGTGCGTTTCAACGCCGAACGCGGCGAATACGGCGATGGCGATCTCGAACGGCTGGTGAACGAGCGCATGGCGGCCGCGCGCTCCTTCCAGCCGCACTACGCCGAACGCGCGCGCCCCAATGGCAAGATCCTGGCGATCCGCGGGGTGCCGATTCCCAACCTCGGCTTCGTCTCGCTGTGGACCGACATCACCGAGCAGCGCCGCTACGAAACCGTGATCCAGGAGCAGAACAGCCGCCTGGAAGAACGCGTGCGCGCCCGCACCGCCGAGCTGGAAGAAGCCAACGCACACCTGGCGCGCGCCAAGGCCGACATCGACGACATCGCCGGCGCGCTGTCGAAGAGCGAAGAGCGGCTGCGCCTGATCCTCGACTCCATCCCCGCGCTGATCGCGCACGTGGATGCCAGCCAGCGCTACCTGTTCGCCAACCGCAGCTACGCGCAGTGGTTCGGCACCACCAAGGAAGAGATCGTGGGCCGCAGCATCGCCGAGGTGTTCGGGGCGCGGGCCTACGCGGCGATTTCCCCCCATCTGGAAAACGCCACCCACGGCGAGCGCGTGACCTACGAGTATTCGCGCAAGAACGCCGACGGCCAGACGGTGCACGCGCGCAGCGTGGTGGTGCCCGACGTTTCGGCCGAGGGCGGCTTCCAGGGCTATTTCGTGCTGTCGATCGACATCACCGAGCAGAAGGCCCACCAGGCCGCGCTGGTGCAGGCGCAGAAGATGGAAGCGGTGGGCCAGCTGACCGGCGGGCTGGCGCACGACTTCAACAACCTGCTGACCATCATCATCGGCAACCTGTCGGCGCTGCAGACCCAGCTCGGCGACGGTCCCGGCGCGGAATACGTGGCCCCGGCGCTGCAGGCCTCGCGCCGCGGTGCGGAGCTGATCAAGCGCCTGCTCAGTTTCTCGCGCCGGCAACCGCTGGAGCCGAGCGCGGTGGAGGTGGGCGCGCTGGTGCAGAACATGTCGCACCTGCTGGAGCGCTCGCTGTCGGAAACCATCACGGTGCGGCTGGCGCTGCCGGCCGAGCCGTTGCACGCGCTGGTCGATCCTCACCAGCTGGAAAACGCACTGCTCAACCTCGCCCTCAATGCGCGCGATGCGATGCCCGAAGGCGGCCAGTTGACGATCACGGTGACGCGGCGCGAGATCGACCTCGACATCGCGCGCCTGGTCGAGGTGCCGGCCGGCAGCTACGTGCAGATCGACGTAACCGACACCGGCAGCGGCATCGATCCGGCGCTGTTGCCGCGGTTGTTCGAGCCCTTCTTCACCACCAAGCCGTTCGGCATCGGCAGCGGGCTCGGCCTGTCGATGGTGTATGGCTTCGTGCGCCAGTCCGGCGGCAACATCCGCATCCTCAGCACGCCGGGCGAAGGCACCAACGTGCGCTTCGTGCTGCCGATGACCCAGCCGGCGCCGCCTCCCTCGCCCGAGTCCGCCCCCGCCGCCGCCCCGCCCCGGCTGCGCAGCGGCCCGGTGCTGCTGGTGGAGGACGAGCCGGCGGTGCGCCAGGTGATCCGCATGCAGCTCACGGCGCTCGGCTATCCGGTGATCGAAGCCGAGAACGGCGTCGAGGCGCTGAGCCTGCTGGAAAACGTCGAAGACATCGCGATCCTGGTCAGCGATACCGTGATGCCCGGCGGCATCGGCGGACGCGAACTCGCCGCGCGCGCGCGCCGCCTGCGCCCCGACCTGCCGATCCTGCTGATCACCGGCTACGCCAGCAGCAGCGGCAACCCGACGCCGCCCCCGGCCGACATTCCGGTGTTGCGCAAACCTTTCGATCAGGCGGCGCTGGCCGCCGCGCTGCAGAACATCCATCCGCCGCAGGAGCACGAACCCTCATGAGTGCGACCCGACCCGAGGCCAGTCCGCCGACCATCTTCGTCCTGGAGGACGAGCCGGACATTGCGCGGCTGATCTGCAGCAGCCTGACCGAGTACGGTTTCCGCTGCGAACATCTGACGACGGGCCGCCAGTTGCTGCAGCGCGCGCGCCAGCAGACGCCCGACCTGTGCATCGTCGACCTCGGCCTGCCCGACATGGACGGCATGCAGGTGGTGCGCGAACTGCAGGACGGCAGCCCGTGCGCGGTGCTGATCCTGACCGGCCGCAACGATGTGACCGACCGCGTGCTCGGTCTGGAGCTGGGGGCGGACGACTACATCGTCAAGCCGTTCGAGCCGCGCGAGCTGGTCGCACGGGTGCGTTCCATCCTGCGCCGCTACCAGCGCTCGGCGCCGCCGGAGACCAGCGCCGCGGAGAAGACCGTCGCCCGTTTCGCCGGCTGGACCTTCGACGGCGGGCGGTTGACCATGACCGCGCCGGACGGCCGGGAGGTGAATCTCTCTGCCGCCGAGGCGAGCCTGCTGGCGGTGCTGTTGCGGCGGCCGAACAAGATTTTTTCGCGCGAACAGTTGCTGGGCGAGCGCGACGTCGATCCCTTCGACCGCAGCATCGACGTACGCATCTCGCGCCTGCGCCGCAAGCTCGACGACGACCCGCAGAATCCCCGGCTGATCAAGACGGTGTACGGGGCGGGGTATCTGTTTGCGGCGCAGGTGAGTTGGGAGTAGCAGGTCAGGCGACGACCGCTTCCCCCGACGTGACCGGGCGACGGGGCGACCGCACGAACCGGAACCTCCGGCGCTGAGGTTTTTCGCACCCTCCACTTCAAGGGGAGGGCTGGGGTGGGGATGGGGTACCGCCCCTTGCCTCCAGCCACCGCGCAACCCCGCCTCCACCCCACCGTCCGCGCGCGGCAACGAGGCCAGCGTGCCCGCGCCTGACGTTCGCTGGCCTGCGGCTTCCCGCCCGTGACGCACCCGCCGAGGCGACGGCGCAAAAAGCGGACGCTACCGGGCTGAACGGTTTTACTCCCTCCCCTTCAAGGGGAGGGCTGGGGTGGGGATGGGGCACCGCCCATTGCCTCCAGCCCGCACGCAACCCCGTCTCCACCCCACCGCCCGCGCGCGGCAACAAGGCCAGCGTGCCCGCGCCTGACGTTCGCGGCCTGCGGCTTCCCGCGCGGGACGCACCCGCCGGGGCGGCGACGCAAACTCGCCCTGGGGGCTCGAACATGCGTCGCCTTCTTCCCCGGCGGGCACGCCCCGCGCGGCGCTCTCGACAGGCGCACGCCCGCAGGCCTCGTTGCCGCGGGGAACATTGGGGACGCTTTTGAGCTTGCCGGCGAGCGGCGGTAGCGCGTTTCGTTGTTCTCCTCACGCCATGGAGCGAGCATGCCTTGGTTAGGTGTGTGCTGGGGCTTCTCCATACCGCCCCTCCGATCCCAGCCGTCTGTTCCGCTTCTCCTTTTCGCCGTTCTCGACTCCGCTATAATTATGAATTCTTAATCCACTTCAGCAGGAGTTCCGCATGTCGCAGCGTCCGTTCAAGATCCTCGGCGTCCAGCAGATCGCCATCGGCGGCCCGAGCAAGGAAAAGCTCAAGACCTTCTGGGTGGATATGCTGGGGCTGGAAGTCACCGGCAACTTCGTCTCGGAGCGCGAGAACGTGGACGAAGATATCTGCGCGATGGGCAAGGGGCCGTTCAAGGTGGAAGTCGACCTGATGCAACCGCTCGATCCCGAGAGGAAGCCCGCGGTGCATGCGACCCCGCTCAATCACATCGGCCTGTGGGTGGATGATCTGCCGGTGGCGGTGGAATGGCTGACAGCGCAGGGCGTGCGCTTCGCGCCGGGCGGCATCCGCCGCGGCGCCGCGGGCTATGACATCACCTTCCTGCACCCGAAGGGCAACGAGGAATTCCCGATCGGCGGCGAGGGCGTGCTGGTGGAGCTGGTGCAGGCACCGCCGGAGGTGGTCGAAGCCTTCGCCCGCCTCGCCGGCTGAGGAGGCGGGGTGGCCGTGCGCTCAGGGCGAGCGCGCGGCGAAGGTGTCGCAGGCCTGCAGGCTGCCGTGCTGCAGGCCGGTGCGGAACCAGCGCACCCGCTGTTCCGCGCTGCCGTGCGTGAAGCTGTCCGGCACCGCATAGCCCTGCGCTTGCTTCTGCAGGCGGTCGTCGCCGATCGCGGCGGCCGCCGTCAGCGCTTCTTCCACGTCGCCCGCCTCCAGCACCTGGCGCGAACGGTCGGCGTGGTGGGCCCAGACCCCGGCAAAGCAGTCCGCCTGCAGTTCCAGCCGCACCGACAACGCATTGCTCTCGCGCGGTGAAAGCCGGGCGCGGGCGCGCTGCGCGCGCTCGGAAACGCCGAGCAGGTTCTGCACATGATGGCCGATCTCGTGGGCGATCACGTAGGCCTGGGCGAAATCGCCGGGCGCGCGGAAGCGCTGCTGCAGATCGTCGTAGAAGCTGAGGTCGATATAGACCTTCTGGTCGGCCGGACAGTAGAACGGACCCATCGCCGCCTGGCCGGTGCCGCAGGCGGTGCCCGTGACGCCGGAGAACAGCACCAGCCGCGGCGCCTGGTAGGTGCGCCCGGCGCCGCTGAAGATGTCGCTCCAGGTGTCCTCGGTGTCGGCCAGCACCATCGAAACAAAGCGCCCCGCTTCGTCCTGCGGGCGGCTGGCGGGCCGCTCGACCGCCGCCGGCGGGCGCACGACCTCGGCGGTCTGCAGCAGCAGCGCCGGATCGACGCCGAAGTAAAGCGCGACCAGCGTCAGCACGATGCCGCCGAGGCCGAGCTTTCCACCGCCCCCGAGCCGGAATCCGCCGCCGCCTTCGCCGCGCCGGTCCTCGATGTTGTCGCTTTCCCTGCCGTGATCGAAACGCATCCGTGGGCCCTCGCCTGCCGCGGGGCCGCGCCCCGGTCGTGCTTCCATTATGGAACAGTGGCGCCGCTTCCCAAGGAGCCGGTTCGTGACCCGTGCTAGGGCCTGAGGCCCGCCGGATGCGCGGCCTGTTCGGGGCTGTTGCGCCGCCAGCCGCCCTTGCCCGCGGCCTTGACGCGGTACATGGCACGGTCGGCGGCGAGGATCAGCTGATCGACGTCGCGGCCGTCGGCGGGGTAGAGCGCGATGCCGATGCTGGCGCCGATCTGGTGGGCCACGCCCGATTCGACCACCGGCTCGGCGAGCGCGGCGACCAGCTTGGCGGCGACGCGCACCGCCTGGTCCTCGCCGGAGAACGGTTCGAGCACCACGACGAACTCGTCGCCGCCCAAACGCGCGACGGTGTCGGAGGCCCGCACCTGCGCCTTCATGCGGGTTGCCGCTGCGGCCAGCACGGCGTCGCCCACCGCATGGCCATAGCCGTCGTTCACCGCCTTGAAGCCGTCGAGGTCGAGCAGCAGCACCGCAAGCTGGGTGTCCTGGCGGTCGGCGCGCAGCATCGCGTGGCGGATGCGCTCCTCCAGCATCACGCGGTTGTACAGCCCGGTGAGCGGATCGTGGAAGGCGAGTTGTTGCAGCGCGAGTTCGTTGTCGCGCAGGCGGCGGTTGGCGGCCTGCAGTTCGGCGGTGCGCTCGGCGACCCTCTGCTCCAGGCGCTGGCCGGCTTCCTGCAGCGTATCGACCAGCGCCTGCCGCGCCGCCTCGCGCTCGCGCCGCATCACGTTGATGCGGTCGGCCATCGCGAACGACAGCAACAGCATTTCGAGCGCCGAGCCGATCTGCATCGCGTGGGTGGTCAGCCACACCGTCGGCAGCCAGCCGAAGTTGCGCATTGCCATCACCACCACGCCCACCAGCAGCAGCGCCCACGCGAGCAGGAACACGCGCGCGCCGGGGTGGCCGCGCACCGCGCCGCGCACGCCGGCAAGCGCGGCGATGGGGGCGAAGCCGATGCCCGCCAGCGAGGTGAGCATGGCCGCGAAGCGGTAGCCGAGGACCAGATGCGCCGCCACCGCCGCGAGGAACACCCATGCCGCCACCGCCAGGCAGCGGTCGAGCCGGGGTACGGTGTTGCGGGTGTCGAGAAAGCTGCGGGTGAACAGCGTCCCGAAGAATCCGGTGAGCGCCATCCCGACCGGGAAGCTGAGATGGCTCCAGGTGGGCCAGGCCGGCCACAGGAACTCGCCCCCGGCGCCGGTCTGGCCGGCAAAGCCCACGGCCAGCGAAGCGACGAAGCCGACGTAGCGCAGGAAGACCTGTTCGCGCAGCGCCACCCACAGCAGCAGGTTGTAGAGCGCGAGCGCGGTCAGCATGCCGAAGTAGAGCGCATCCTCACTGTAGGCGCGCTGGTCGCGCGCGCCCAGCGCGGTCTGCGTCCACAACCGGAGCGGCACGGTCAGCGAGCCTTCGGAGGCCACCTTTACGTATACCTCCAGCCGTTCGCCCGGCGCCAGCGGCGGCAAGGGGAAAACCGGGCTGCGGTGCTGCCAGGGACGGGCGTAGAAGGCGATGCGATCGCCCGCGACCTGGTGGGCTTCGCCGCCGGGGCCGAAGGCATGAAACTCGACGCGGTCGAGCGACGGGAAGCCCACCTCCAGCAGCCAGCGCGCGTCGCCGGGCGCCGCGGCGGCAACGCTGAAATGCAGCCAGATGTCCGCCGCGCGATAACCGAAATTGAGTTCACCGCCGCGCGCCGGCTCCGCGGGCGCGCCCTCGCCGCGCGCGAACGCAGCCTTCGCCGCCTCCAGCGACAGGCTGCGGCCGTCATCCACCAGCACGCTGACGCGCCGCGCCAGGTCCACTTCGCCGTGCGCGGGGTCGAGCGCGATGTCGTCCGCGCGTGCGCCCCCCGCCGCGATCGCCAGCGCCCATGCCAGCATCGCCCAGATCAACCGGGCTGCCCACTGCCGTACCGACGTCATGGTGAGCCTCAGATTCCCGCGCGTTCGACCGCGCCGAGGAAGTCCGCCGCGGCCTGCGGTCGGCCCACCAGATAACCCTGGTAGGCCTCGCAGCCGAGGCTGCGCAGAAACGCGAGTTGCTCCGCGGTCTCCACGCCCTCCGCGATGACGCCCAGCCGCATCTGGTGGGCCATCGCGACCACAGTGGCGACGATCATGCGGTCGTTCTCGTCGTCGGCGATGTCGCGCACGAAGGAGCGGTCTATCTTCAGCGCATCGACCGCGAAGCGTTTGAGATAGGCGAGCGAGGAATAGCCAGTGCCGAAGTCGTCGATCGACAGCCGCACGCCCAGGCCCTTCAGTGCGGCCAGCGTCGCCACCGCACGGTCGGCGTCCTCCATCACCGTGCTTTCGGTGATTTCGAGTTCGAGCAGCGCGGCAGGAAAACCCGTGCGGTCGAGGATGTCGCGCACGGTGGCGGTCAGGTCGCCGGCCCGGAACTGGCGGGTGGACAGGTTGACCGCGATCGTCAGCGGACGGCCGCAATCCAGCCACTCGCGCCCCTGCCGGCAGGCGGATTCCAGCACCCATTCGCCCAGCGGCACGATCAGGCCGGTTTCTTCGGCCAGCGGAATGAAGCGCAGCGGCGCGATCATGCCCTCGGTCGGGTGGTTCCAGCGCACCAGGGCTTCGGCACCGACCACCTCGCCCTTGTCCAGCGCCACCACCGGCTGGAAATGCAGCACGAACTCGCCGCGCTCCAGCCCGCGCCGCAAGGCGGCCTCCAGCCCCAGCCGTTCGTGTGCGGCGCGGGTGAGGTCGGCGGTGTAGAAGCGGTAGACGTTGCGCCCGGCCTCCTTCGCCTGATACAGCGCCGCGTCGGCGTTGCTGATCAGCTGGGTGGCATCGTCGGTGTCGAGCGGATAGAGGCTGATGCCGATGCTGGCGCCGACGAAGACTTCCTGCCCGCTCGCCAGCTGGAAGGACTGATTGAGCAGGTCGATGATTTCCTGCGCGAAGTCGGCCACGTCGTTGGCGCTGCGGATGCGGTCGAGCAGGATCACGAACTCGTCGCCCCCCAGCCGCGCCAGCGTGTCCTCGGCGCGGATGCGCGAACGCAGGCGACGTGCGATCTCGATCAGCAGTTCGTCGCCGACCGGGTGGCCGAGGCTGTCGTTGACGTTCTTGAAGCGGTCGATGTCGAGGAACAGCACCGCCAGCATCTCGCCGCTGCGTTGCACGCGCTCCACGCCATGTGCCAGGCGCAGGTTGAGCAGCACGCGGTTGGGCAGGTCGGTCAGCGCGTCGTAATGCGCCAGCCGCTGCAGCCGCGCCTCGGTTTCCTTCATGCGCGAGATGTCGGAGAACACCCCGACGTAATGCGACACCTTGCCGTTGTGGTCGCGCACCACCGACAGCGTCAGCAGTTCGGGGAAGATCTCGCCGTTCTTGCGCCGGTTCCAGATCTCGCCCTGCCAGTGGCCGGCCTCATGCACGCCGCGCCACATCGCGTCGTAGTAGGCGGCATCGTGCCGCCCCGAACGCAGCAGGTTGGGGCTGCGCCCGATGACTTCTTCCGGACCGTAGCCGGTGATCACGGTAAACGCGCGGTTGACCGCGATGATGCGGTTCTTGGCGTCGGCGATGATCACGCCTTCGCCGGTGTTCTCGAACACCGTCGCGGCCTGGCGCAGGCTCTGCTCGGCGAGCTTGCGGTCGGTGATGTCCTGCACGGTGCCGATGCCGGCCAGCGCGGCGCCGTCGGCGGCGCGGCGGAACTCGGCGCGCTCGTGCACCCAGCGCACCTCGCCGCCCACGATGACGCGGTGCGTGAGGTCGTAGTCGCCGCGGGCCACCGCCTGCCGCCAGGCCGCCTCCACCAGCGCCTGATCCTCGGGGTGGACCACGCTCAGGAACAGCTCGTAGCTCGGCACGCATCCCGGCGCCTGTCCGAACAAGCGGCAGGTCTCGGCCGACCAGTCCATCTGGCCGCTGACGAAATCCACATACCAGCTGCCGGTGCGGGCGACCGCCTGCGCGCGCTCCAGGTTCTCCTGGCTGCGCCGCAGGGCTTCGGCGGTTTCGCGGAACACGGTGACGTCGCGGCTGATGCCGACCACGCCGCGGCGCCCGCTGGCAGCGTCGCGGAAGGGCGTTTTCAGGGTGTCCACCAGCACGCGGCGGCCGTCGGGATAGACGATCCACTCTTCGTTGCGGCTGGAGCGGCCGCTGGCGAGCACCGCGCTGTCGTAGCCGCGGTAGGAGTCGGCGGTGGAAAGATCGAACAGGTCGCGGTCGGTGTAACCGATCAGCTCGGCCTCGCGGCGTCCCGTGTAGGCCTCGAAGGCGCGGTTGCAGCCAAGGTAGCGGCCCGCCTCGTCCTTGAAGAAGACAAGGTCGGGGATCACGTCGATCAGCGCGCGCAGCAGGGAATCCTCGCCCTCGTCAGCGACGGTTTCGAGATCGACGGGCAAGGTGGGTTCCATGCAGCGGCCAGCGAGGGAGGACCTTGCATTGTGACCCAGCCGCAGTCGCGAAACCCCCAAATTGAGCACGGCGGTAAACAAAAAAGGGCCCGCTTGCGCGGGCCCATCCCTCGACAGGTATCCGGCGCTCTGTGTCGCCGGATCTCCCTCCCCATCGAACGAAAAAGGTCGAACCTGGGTTCTTATTCGAACTCGATGATGACGTCGTCCACCGCGAGGCTGGCGCCCGGCTTGATCACGACCTTCTTGACCTTGCCGTCCTGCTCGGCCTTCAGCAGGTTCTCCATCTTCATCGCCTCGATGACCGCGAGCTTTTCGCCGGCCTTCACTTCCTGGCCTTCGCTGACCGACACTTCACGCAGCAGGCCCGGCATCGGCGACAGCAGGAACTTCGACAGGTCGGGCGGCAGCTTCACCGGCATCAGGCTCTGCAGCTCGGCCGCGCGCTTGGACATGACCAGGAAGTCGGCCTGCGTGCCCCAGTGGAACAGGCGGTAGCGCATCTTGTGGCGCTCGACCTGCAGCGTGAACTCATTGCCGTTGCAGGTGCCGTTGAACAGCGCCTGGCCCAGCTGCCAGTCCGACTTGATGGTGTAGGTCTCGCCGTTCAGGGTGACCGCGTAGCCGCCCGCGACCGGGGTGGCGGTGACCGGCAGCAGCTCGTTCTGGTTGTCGGTGCCAAGGCGGATCACGACCCACTCGTTGCCCACCGCGCGCTCGTGGCCCGGCAGCTGGCCGGAGACGCGCGCGGCACGGTCGATGTAGCTGCGATGCACATAGGCGGCGACGGCGGCGAGCAGCGCCGGGTCATCGTGCGGCACCATCGAGGCGTCGAAGCCCTTCGGGAACTCCTCGGCGATGAAGCCGGTGTTGAAGTTGCCCGAGCAGAAGCGCGGGTGCTGCATCAGCGCGGCCTGGAACGGGATGTTGGAGCTGATGCCGCGGATCACGAAGGCGTTGAGCGCGTCGCGCATGCGGCCGATCGCCTGGTCGCGGGTGGCACCGTGCACGATGAGCTTGGCGATCATCGAGTCGTAGAACATCGAGATCTCACCGCCGTCATAGACGCCGGTATCGACGCGGACCTGGCCGTCGACCTCGGCCGGCGGCTGGAAGCGCACCAGGCGGCCGGTGGAGGGCAGGAAGCCGCGGAACGGATCTTCGGCGTTGATGCGGCATTCCATCGCCCAGCCGTTGATCTTCACGTCGGCCTGGGAGAGCGGCAGCTTCTCGCCGGCGGCGACGCGGATCATCTGCTCGACGAGGTCCAGCCCGGTGATCAGCTCGGTGACCGGGTGCTCCACCTGGAGGCGGGTGTTCATCTCCAGGAAGTAGAACTCCTTGGTGGCGCCGGAGACGACGAACTCGACCGTGCCGGCCGATTCGTAGTTCACCGCGCGCGCCAGCGCCACAGCCTGCTCGCCCATGGCCTTGCGCATCTCGGCATCGACGAAGGGGCTCGGCGCCTCCTCGATGACCTTCTGGTGACGGCGCTGGATCGAGCAGTCGCGCTCGTTCAGGTACACGTAGTTGCCGTGCGAGTCGCCGAGCACCTGGATTTCGATGTGGCGCGGCTCGAGCACGTACTTCTCGATGAAGACGCGGTCGTCGCCGAAGGAGTTGCGCGCTTCATTGACGCAGGACGAGAAGCCTTCGAAGGCCTGCTCGTCGTTGTAGGCCACGCGCAGGCCCTTGCCGCCGCCGCCGGCGGAGGCCTTGATCATCACCGGGTAGCCGATCTTCTTGGCGATCTCGACCGCTTCGGCCGGGCCGGCGATGGCGTCGTTGTAGCCGGGGATGGTATTGACCTTGGCTTCGATCGCGAGCTTCTTCGACTCGATCTTGTCGCCCATCTTGGCGACCGAGTAGTGCTTCGGACCGATGAACTTGATGCCTTCCTCTTCGAGGCGGCGCGAGAACTCGGCGTTCTCGGACAGGAAGCCATAGCCCGGATGGACAGCCTCGGCGCCGGTCTGCTTGCACGCGGCGATGATGCGGTCCATGACGAGGTAGGAATCTTTCGACGGCGCCGGGCCGATGCAGACGGCTTCGTCGGCGAGGTCGACGTGCAGCGCATCCTTGTCCGCCTCGGAATAGACGGCGACGGTCTTGATGCCCATCTTGCGGGCGGTCTTGATCACGCGGCAGGCGATTTCGCCGCGGTTAGCAATCAGGATCTTGGTAAACATACGTTATCTCTCCGCGGCTCAATCGCAGCGTGCTACGCACGCACGGCGATTTGACTTCGTCTCTGCGCCGCTTTGCGGCTGGTCGCCGCGGTTGGCAATCAGGATCTTGGTAAACATTGCGTTAAGTCTCCCCGGCGATCAGAGCGGAATGTTGCCGTGCTTGCGCCACGGGTTGTCGAGCTGCTTGTCGGCCAGCATCGCCAGGCTGCGGCAGATGCGCTTGCGGGTGTTGTGCGGCATCACGACGTCGTCGATGAAGCCGCGGCTGGCGGCCACGAAGGGGTTGGCGAACTTGGCCTTGTACTCGGCTTCGCGCTCGGCGAGCTTTTCCGGGTTGTTCTTTTCTTCGCGGAAGATGATCTCCACCGCGCCCTTCGGCCCCATCACCGCGATCTCGGCGCTGGGCCAGGCGAGGTTGACGTCGCCGCGCAGGTGCTTGGAGGCCATCACGTCGTAGGCGCCGCCGTAGGCCTTGCGGGTGATCACGGTGACCTTGGGCACGGTGCATTCGGCGTAGGCGTACAGCAGCTTGGCACCGTGCTTGATGATGCCGCCGTATTCCTGGGCGGTGCCCGGCATGAAGCCCGGGACGTCGACGAAGGTGACCACCGGGATGTTGAAGGCGTCGCAGAAGCGGACGAAGCGCGCGGCCTTGATCGCGCTCTTGATGTCCAGGCAACCGGCCAGCACCAGCGGCTGGTTGGCGACGATGCCGACCGGCTGGCCGTCCATGCGCGCCATGCCGATGATGATGTTCTTGGCGTAGTCGGGCTGCAGTTCGAAGAAGTCGCAGTCATCGACCACCTTGATGATCAGCTCCTTCATGTCGTACGGCTTGTTGGGGTTGTCCGGCACCAGGGTGTCGAGCGAGAAGTCCTGACGGTCGGCCGGATCGTTGGTCGGCTGCACCGGCGGCTTTTCGCGGTTGGACGACGGCAGGTAGTTCATGAAGCGGCGCAGCATGGTGAGCGCCTCGACGTCGTTCTCGAACGCGAGATCGGCCACGCCGGACTTGCTGGTGTGGGTCACCGCGCCGCCGAGTTCCTCGGCGGTGACGTCTTCGTGGGTCACGGTCTTCACCACTTCCGGACCGGTCACGAACATGTACGACGAATCCTTCACCATGAAGATGAAGTCGGTCATCGACGGCGAATACACCGCGCCGCCGGCGCAGGGGCCCATGATCATCGAGATCTGCGGGATCACGCCCGAGGCCATCACGTTGCGCTGGAACACGTCGGCATAGCCGCCGAGCGAGGCCACGCCTTCCTGGATGCGGGCGCCGCCCGAGTCGTTGAGGCCGATCACCGGCGCGCCGACCTTCATCGCGTGGTCCATCACCTTGCAGATCTTCTCGGCGTGGGTTTCGGACAGCGAGCCGCCGAACACCGTGAAGTCCTGCGAGAACACGAACACCAGCCGGCCGTTGATGGTGCCGTAGCCGGTCACCACGCCGTCGCCCGGGGTCTTCTCCGCCTTGTCCATGCCGAAGTCGACGCAGCGGTGCTCCTTGAACATGTCCCATTCCTCGAAGGAATCGGGATCGAGCAGCAGCTCGATGCGCTCGCGCGCGGTGAGCTTGCCCTTGGCATGCTGGGAGTCGATCCGCTTCTGGCCGCCGCCCAGGCGGGCCGCAGCGCGCTTCTCGTCCAGCTGACGGATGATGTCGTGCATTGATGACCTCCTTTAAGGTTCCTTGCCGCCCGTCCGCGCAATCGCGGGCGGAACGTGTTTTCGTTTCAATTCGTTCGGTTCAGGCAGCCGAGCAGGCGCTGCGCCGCCGCCGAGGGCGTGGTGCCGCCCGCCTCCACCGCGGCCGCCAGCAGCGGCAGCGCGTCGCGCACGCCGGGGTGGTTGCGGAAGCGGCTGCGCAGCCCGGTGTCTATCAGTTCCCACATCCACGCCAGCGCCTGGTGGCGGCGCTTGGCCTCGAACTCGCCGCTCTTCGTCATCGCGCCGCGGTAGTCCTGCACGGCGTTCCAGAACTCGGCGATGCCGTCCTTCTTCAGCGCCGACAGCGTCAGCACCGGCACCGTCCAGTTGGGGCTGGCCGGGCGCAGCATGTGCAGCGCGGTCTTCATCTGCGACTTCGCCCGCATCGCCGCGCCGGCGTCGATGTCGGCCTTGTTGATGACGATCAGGTCGGCGATCTCCATGATGCCTTTCTTGATCGCCTGCAGATCGTCGCCGGCATTGGGCAGCTGCAGCAGGCAGAAGATGTCGGTCATGCCGGCCACCGCGGTCTCGCTCTGCCCCACGCCGACGGTCTCGACGATGATCACGTCGAAGCCGGCGGCCTCGCACACCAGCAGGGTCTCGCGCGTCTTCTCGGCGACACCGCCGAGGGAACCGGCCGACGGGCTGGGACGGATGAAGGCCGCCGGATTCTGCGACAGCAGTTCCATGCGCGTCTTGTCGCCGAGGATGGAGCCGCCGGTCAGCGACGACGACGGATCGACCGCCAGCACCGCCACGCGCAGGCCCTGCTCGATGAGGTAGAGCCCGAGCGCCTCGATGAAGGTGGACTTGCCCACCCCCGGCACGCCGGAAATGCCCACCCGCATCGCCCCGCCGGTGTGCGGCAGCAGCGCCTCCAGCACCGCGCGCGCACGCGCTTTGTGGTCCTCGCGCTGCGACTCGATCAGCGTGATGGTCTTGGCGAGCGGGCGCAGCTGGCGCGCACGCACCCCCTCGACCAGGGCGAGATCGGCGTCATCGAGCACGGGCAGGCTTTCGGGCATGTTCATGGCCATCGGGCGGACGGAGACGGGCTGCGCCCGCACCCCGCCATGACGGCGAGTTGCGGGCAGCGAAGCGTATCAGGCCGCGACCTTGGCCGCGCGGATCTGCTTCAGCACTTCGCGCGCCGCCTTCGGGATCGGCGTACCCGGGCCGAAGATGCCCTTGGCACCGGCGGCGTAGAGCGCGTCGTAGTCCTGCGCCGGGATCACGCCACCGACGAAGGTGATGATGTCTTCGGCGCCCAAGCGCTTCAGCTCGGCGATGATGGCCGGCACCAGGGTCTTGTGGCCGGCGGCGAGGCTGGAGCAGCCGACCGCGTGCACATCGTTTTCCACCGCGTGGCGGGCCGCTTCTTCCGGGGTCTGGAAGAGCGGGCCGATGTCGATGTCGAAGCCGAGGTCGGCGAAGGCGGAAGCCACCACCTTGGCGCCACGGTCGTGGCCGTCCTGGCCGAGCTTGGCGATCATGATGCGGGGGCGGCGGCCTTCCTCGGCGATGAAGGCTTCGATCTCGGCCTTCAGTTCCTTCCAGTCGGCGTCGTCTTCCACCACGGCGCCATACACGCCGGACACCGCCTGCGGGTTGGCACGGTAGCGGCCGAACACCTTTTCCAGCGCGTCGGAGATTTCGCCCACCGAGGCGCGCAGACGCACCGCCTTGACCGCGAGGTCGAGCAGGTTGCCTTCGCCGCTTTCGGCGCACTGGGTGAGCGCGTCGAGCGCGGCCTGCACCGCGGCGCTGTCGCGGGTGGCGCGGATCTTGGTGAGACGGGCGATCTGCGCTTCACGCACGGCGTGGTTGTCGATGTCGAGGATCTCGATCGGGTCTTCCTTCGCCAGCTTGTACTTGTTCACGCCGACGATGACGTCCTTGCCGGAGTCGATGCGCGCCTGCTTGTCGGCGGCGCATTCCTCGACCTTCATCTTGGCCCAGCCGGATTCGACCGCCTTGGTCATGCCGCCCATGGCCTCGATTTCCTCGATCAGCGCCCAGGCCTTGTCTGCCATGTCCTGGGTGAGCTTTTCCATCATGTAGGAGCCGGCCCAGGGATCGACGACGTTACAGATGTGGGTCTCTTCCTGGATGATGATCTGGGTGTTGCGAGCGATGCGGGCCGAGAACTCGGTGGGCAGCGCGATCGCTTCGTCGAGCGCGTTGGTGTGCAGCGACTGGGTGCCGCCGAACACCGCGGCCATCGCCTCGATGGTGGTGCGGACCACGTTGTTGTACGGGTCCTGCTCGGTGAGCGACCAGCCGGAAGTCTGCGAGTGGGTGCGCAGCATCATCGACTTGGGGCTCTTGGGGTTGAACTGCTTCATGATCCGCCACCACAGCAGGCGCGCGGCGCGCATCTTGGCGATCTCGAGGTAGAAGTTCATGCCCACCGCCCAGAAGAAGGACAGGCGGCCGGCGAAGGTGTCGACGTCCATGCCGGCGGCGATGCCGGTGCGCACGTATTCGAGACCGTCGGCGAGCGTGAAGGCCAGTTCGATGGCCTGGTTCGCGCCCGCTTCCTGGATGTGGTAGCCCGAGATCGAGATGCTGTTGAACTTGGGCATGTGCGACGACGTGTACTGGAAGATGTCGGCGATGATCTTCATCGACGGCGTCGGCGGGTAGATGTAGGTGTTGCGGACCATGAACTCCTTGAGGATGTCGTTCTGGATGGTCCCGGACAGCTTGTCCTGCGCCACGCCCTGCTCTTCGGCCGCGACGATGTAGCCGGCGAGGATGGGCAGCACCGCGCCGTTCATGGTCATCGACACCGAGATCTTGTCGAGCGGGATGCCGTCGAACAGGATCTTCATGTCTTCCACCGAGTCGATCGCCACGCCGGCCTTGCCGACGTCGCCGAGCACGCGGGGATTGTCGGAGTCGTAGCCGCGGTGGGTGGCGAGGTCGAAGGCCACCGACACGCCCTGGCCGCCGGCGGCGAGCGCCTTGCGGTAGAAGGCGTTGGATTCTTCCGCGGTGGAGAAGCCGGCGTACTGGCGGATGGTCCACGGCTTGACCGCGTACATCGTGGGCTGCGGGCCGCGCAGGAAGGGCTCGAAGCCCGGCAGGGTGTCGGCGTGCGGCAGGTCGGCGGTGTCAGCCTTGGTGTACAGCGGCTTGACGGTCAGGCCTTCCGGCGTGATCCAGTTCAGCTTGTCCAGTTGGCCGTCCGGCGCCTGCTTGGCGGCGGCCTTGTTCCAGGCCTCGAGATCCGGTTGCGGATAGGCGGGCAGGTTGGCGTTCGACATGACTAACCCTCACTGAATCAGTAGCGCCGCCGCAGCGGCATAGATGTATGTGTGACAAGCACCGACCGGCGACGACGAGACCGCCCGCGAACCA
This sequence comes from Azoarcus olearius, assembly GCF_001682385.1. Lineage (NCBI taxonomy): Bacteria > Pseudomonadati > Pseudomonadota > Betaproteobacteria > Rhodocyclales > Zoogloeaceae > Azoarcus > Azoarcus olearius. Next base: position 770,661 of record NZ_CP016210.1, on the reverse strand, counting down.
TACCGCGGGCGGCCGTCGGCGCTCCGACGGGCAACGCAGTCCCTCTCATGCGCGGCGCGCTTGCGCGCTCCGCCTCCCATGCCTGCGTCGCCACCGGAAAGACGATCGTGGAAGCGCTTGACTTCGATCAGGTTGGAAATAATACTTTATCCATAATTATGCATGCAACCGTCGGAGACCCATACGACGCCCGCTCCGGGTATCCTTGCGCGCCTCCGCCCACCACACCGCCATGACAGCGTCCCGCATCGCCCCGCTCGCGCTTTATCAGGAAGTCGCAGAACGCCTGCGCGAGCGCATCTTCTCGCACGAACTGCCGCCGGGCACCTGGGTGGACGAGCAGGCACTGGCCGAGCAATACGGCATCTCGCGCACGCCGCTGCGCGAAGCGCTGAAGGTGCTGGCCTCCGAAGGCCTGGTCACGCTCAAGCCGCGCCGTGGCTGCTACGTCACCGAGATTTCCGAGCGCGACCTCGACGAGGTCTTCAACATCATTGCCCTGCTGGAAGGCGAATGCGCCCGCGCCTCGGTGGCGCGCGCCAGCGACGCCGACCTTGCCCGCCTGCGCGACATCCACGCCACACTGGAAGCCGCCGCCGCCGCGCAGGATATCGACCGCTTCTTCGAGGCCAACCAGGCTTTCCATCACGTGCTGCAGCAGATCGCCGACAACCGCTGGCTGCTGCAGGTGATCGAGGACCTGCGCAAGGTGATCAAGCTGTCGCGCCACCATTCGCTGTTTTCCGAAGGCCGCCTGGAGCAGTCGCTCGCCGAACACCGAGAGATCCTGGAAGCGGTGCTGGCGCGCGATCCGGACGCGGCGGAAACCCGGATGCGCCGCCACATCCACAGCGGCCGCGCGGCGCTGTCTCGAATCGCGGAGGCGCGCAACCGCGCCGCGTAGTTTTTCTGCCCCCGCCCGCTGCGCGGTCGCCCCCCGAGGGGGCACGCGATCGCCTTGGGACGGCCCGGCGGCGATCGCGGTTTTCTGCCCCCGCCCGCTGCACGGCAGGAGTGCCGGCTTTGCACAGCCGGCCCGTTCCGCAGGCACGGAGCAGTGCTCCGTGAAACCCCTGCTTCACCCCCCCCGAGGGGGCACGCGATCACCTTGGGGCGGCCCGGCGGCGATCGCGGTTTTCTGCCCCCGCCCGCTGCACGGCAGGAGTGCCGGCTTTGCACAGCCGGCCCGTTCCGCAGGCACGGAGCAACGCTCCGTGAAACCCCTGCTTCACCCCCCAAGGGGGCACGCGATCGCCTTGGGGCGGCCCGGCGGCGATCGCGGTTTTCTGCCCCCGCCCGCTGCGCGGCAGGAGTGCCGGCTTTGCACAGCCGGCCCGTTCCGCAGGCACGGAGCAGTGCTCCGTGAAACCCCTGCTTCACCCCCAAGGGGGCACGCGATCGCCTTGGGGCGGCCCGGCGGCGATCGCTGTGGTGATCAGGCCGCGGCGGGCTCCCGCGTCACCAGCACCTGGTCGATGCGGTAGTTGTCGATGTCGACCACTTCGAACTTGTAGCCGGCGTAGACCACGAAGTCGGTGCGCTTGGGCACCTTGCGCAGCCGGTACATCAGAAAGCCGGCGATCGTCTCGTAGTTCTCGAAGCCTTCGAAAACCTCGATCTCCAGCGCCTGCATCACGTCCTCGATCGGGGTGACGCCGTCGATCAGCCAGGAGCAATCATCGCGGCGCACGATCAGTTCCTCCTGGTAGGGGCTGCCGAGTTCGCCCATCACGGTGTTCATGACGTCCTGCAGCGTCAGCAGGCCGACCACCAGCGCGTACTCGCTGATCACCAGCGCGAAGTCCTCCTTGGCGTCGCGGAAGCGCTCCAGTGCCTCGAACAGTGTCAGCGTGTCCGGCAGCATCAGCACCTTGCGCACGATCGGCTGGGTGCGCAGCGACAGGTCCTGCCCCTGCAGGATGCGGCGGAAGAGGTCCTTCGCATCCACGTAGCCGATGACGTCGTCGATGCCGCTCTCGCACACCGGGAACTTGCCGTGCGGATGCGCCGCCATCTTGCGCCGGATGCTGTCCTCGGCTTCGCCCAGCGTGAAGTACACGACGCTGTCGCGCGAGGTCATCGCCGAGGGCACGATGCGGGCGTCCAGTTCGAACACGTTGCGGATCAGGTTCTGCTCCTGCTCCAGCAGTGCGCCGGCGCGCGTGCCGGCTTCGGCCATCGCGAGGATGTCGTCCGAGGTGATGTCGTCCGCGCGCGCGCTCGGCACGCCGAACAGCCCGAACAGGCGGTCCGCCAGGCTGTTGAACAGCCACACCAGCGGCGCGAACAGCCACATGCTGGCCTGGATCGGTCGCACCACCCGCATCGCCACCGCCTCGGGCTTCACCATCGCCAGGCGCTTGGGCATCAGATCGGCCAGCAGCACGAACATCGAAGTCACGAAGACGAACGCGATCACGAAACTGACGGTGCCGAGCGCGGGGCCGGCGTAGAACGGGCGCAGCGCGGACTCCACGTAGGGCGACAGCGCCTGCTCGCCGACGATGCCGCCGAGGATGGCGACCGCGTTGAGCGCGATCTGCACCACGGTGAAGAAGCTGCCGGGGCTCTCCTGCAGCGCCAGTACGCGCCGCGCGTCGGCCACGCCCTCTTCCGCCAGTTGCTGGAGCTTGATCTTGCGCGCTGCCGCCAGCGAGATTTCGGCGAGCGAGAAGAAGGCGCTGACCGCGATCAGCAGCAGGATGAGCAGCAGGTGGTTGAGCAGCGCCACGGAGGCTCCCGCGCGGGAAATGAGACGCGGGCGAGTCTAGCACCCGGCCATGACGCCGCCACCTCGCCCGCCGCAAACAAGAACCCCCTCGGGCCCGAAAGCCGGAGGGGGTTCGGGGCCGCACATGGCGGCCGGGGTGTGCAGCGACGCGGCTTAGTGCGCGGCGGCGCTGGCGGCGCCGACACCGGTCTGCGCACGCACGTACTGGTCTTCGAAGGCCTCGCGCTCGCTGCGCGCCTTGTGGCTGGAGTCGAGCAGCGACACCACGATGGTCGCGAGGAAGGCAAGCGGCATCGAGAACAGCGCCGGCTGCGTCCAGGGGAAGATCGGCGCGGCGTTGCCGAGCACATCCACCCACACCGACTTCGACAGCACCACGAAGGTCACCGCGCTGAACAGGCCGAGGTAGCCGCCGGCAAGCGCGCCGCGGGTGGTCAGGCCCTTCCAGTACATCGACAGGATCAGCACCGGGAAGTTGGCGGACGCGGCGACACCGAAGGCGAGCGCAACCATGAAGGCGACGTTCATCTTCTCGAACACGATGCCGAGCAGCACCGCGACCACGCCGAGACCGATGGTGGCGAACTTGGAGACGCGGATCTCGGTGGTTTCCGAGGCGCGGCCCTTCATGATCACGCGGGCGTAGATGTCGTGCGAGATCGCCGAGGCACCAGCCAGCGCCAGGCCGGCCACCACCGCGAGGATGGTCGCGAAGGCCACCGCCGACAGGAAGCCGAGCAGCAGGTTGCCGCCCACCGCGTGCGCCAGGTGCATCGCCACCATGTTGCCGCCGCCGACGATCTTGCCGGCGAGATCGCCGCCTTCGAAGTATTGCGGGTTCTGGCCGACGATCAGGATGGCGGCCAGGCCCATCAGCGCGATCACGTTGAAGAAGTACGCGATGATGCCCGAGGCGTAGAGCACCGACTTGCGCGCTTCCTTGGCGTCGGTCACGGTGAAGAAGCGCATCAGGATGTGCGGCAGGCCCGCGGTGCCGAACATCAGGCCGAGGCCGAGCGAGATCGCGGTGACCGGATCGGCGAGCAGGCTGCCCGGGTTGAACAGCTTGGGCCCGAGCTTATGCACTTCCATCGCGCGGGTGGCCAGCGCCTCGAAGCTGAAGCCGAACTGGCTCAGCGCCAGCAGCATCACGGTGGTGCCGCCGAGCAGCAGCATGCAGGCCTTGATGATCTGCACCCAGGTGGTGGCGACCATGCCGCCGAAGGTGACGTAGACCATCATCAGCGCGCCGACGACGAACAGCGCGACGGTGTAGTCCAGACCGAACAGCAGCTTGATCAGCTGGCCGGCGCCGACCATCTGCGCGACGAGGTAGAAGCACACCACGGTCAGCGAGCTGACCGCCGCCATCGTGCGCACCTTGCCTTGGTCGAGGCGGTAGGCGGTGATGTCGGCGAAGGTGAACTTGCCCAGGTTGCGCAGGCGTTCGGCCATCAGGAACAGGATGATCGGCCAGCCGACGAAGAACGCGATCATGTAGATGTAGGCATCCACACCCTGCGCGTACATCATCGCGGTAAGGCCGAGCAGGGTGGCGGCGGACATGTAGTCGCCGGCGATCGCGAGGCCGTTCTGGAAGCCGGTGATGCCACCGCCGGCGGTGTAGAAATCGGACGCCGACTTGGTGCGGCTGGCCGCCCAGTAGGTGATCCCGAGGGTCATCAGCACGAACACGAAGAACATGCCGATGGCGTGCAGGTTGAGCGGCTGCTTCTGCGCGGCTTCCATCGCGGGGCCGGCGGCCAGGGCGGCGGCCGACAGCGGCAGCGAGGCCAGGCCGAGGGCCAGGCGGGACAGGCGGGATGCGTTCATTACTTCTCCTCCTGCCAGGCGGCGCGGACGATCTCGGTGTTGATCGCGTCGAACTCGCCGTTGGCGCGGCGCACATAGACGAAGGTCAGCACCCAGAAAAAGATGAACTGGAACAGACCGGCGACGATGCCGATGGTCAGGTTGCTGCCCTCCGACAGGCGCTGGCCGACAATCTGCGGCGCGAAGGCCACCACCAGCACGAAGCCGTAGAACACGACGAGCACGATCGCCGCCAGCAGCGTGGCGAAGCGGGTGCGCTTGGCGACAAGCTCCGCGAAACGCGGGTTGCGCCTGATATGGGCGTACACAGAACTGGACATCTCTCTCCTCTCCTCAAGAAAACAACGCGGGATCGTTGCTTCCTCCACCCTCCTTTTTCCGCCCTCCCGTCTGACGCGGGGTGCCGGTTTTTACGGATGATATATTATTCTTATGACTCCATACCATAGTGTATGGACGGGTTTTGTCAAACTCAGCATCTGCGCCACAATCGTGGCCATCCGACTCCCCGCCGGGGGGCGTGGCGAAAGCGCCCGCCGCCCGGCCGCAACCCCAACAGGCCCCCGATGAACGGACAGATCCTTGTCGATCGCGGCGATGCCGTCGCCACGGTTTCCCTTTCCAACCCCGGCAAGCTGAACGCGGTGAATGCCGGCATGTGGCGCCAGTTGCGCGCAGCCTTTGCGGAACTCGGTGCCGATCCCGGCGTGCGCTGCATCGTGCTGCGCGGAGCGGGCGACGAGGCCTTCGCCGCCGGCGGCGACATCGAGGAGTTCCGCACCGTGCGCGCGACGGTGGACGACGCCCTGCACTACCACGAGGAACTGGTGGCGGCCGCGCTCAACGCGATCCGTGACTGTCCGGTGCCGACGGTGGCGGCGATTCGCGGCGCCTGCGTCGGCGGCGGGCTGGAGATCGCCGGCTGCTGCGACCTGCGCATCGCGGGCGCGTCTTCGCGCTTCGGCGCACCGATCAACAAGCTCGGCTTCTCGATGTACCCGGGGGAAATGGCGGGCCTGCTGGCGCTGGTGGGTCCGGCGGTGGTGCTGGAGATCCTGCTGGAGGGCCGCATCCTGGACGCCGCCGAGGCTTTGCAGAAGGGCCTACTGAGCAGGGTCGTCGATGACGCGAACGTGTTCGACGAAGCCGCCGCCTGCGCCGCGCGCATCGCCGCCGGGGCGCCGCTGGTGGCGCGCTGGCACAAGCAGTGGGCGAAGCGCCTGCAGCGCCCGGAGCCGCTGAGCGAAGCCGAACGCCGCGCGGCCTTCGACTTCCTCGCCACCGAGGACTACCGCGAGGGACTGGAAGCCTTCCTCGCCAAGCGCAAGCCGGTGTTCAAGGGGCGCTGAACGCGCCGCCGCTTCAGGCCACGCGCCGCAGCGGCGCCGGTGCCGGATCGGGCCGTGCGGCGCGGATGATGCGTTCGCGCAGCCAGCGGCATTCGGCAGAGTGCTGGCTGCGGTCGTGCCACAGCAGGTAGTAGGCCATGCGCGGCAGCTCGGCCGGCGCATCCACCACCGCCATCGGCAGGAAATCGGCGTAGTGCGAGGCGAAGCGCGCCGGTGCGGTAAACACCAGGTCGGACTGCAGCACCATGTACGGCGCCATGTGGAAATACGGCACATGGGCGACGACGTTGCGGCGCAGGCGCTCGCGCGCGAGGTAGACGTCCACCACCCCGCGTTGGCCGACCGAGTAGGAGGTGGGCACCACGTGCTCGGCCGCCAGCCAGGCCGACAGGGTGAGCGGCGCGCCCGCCAGCGGGTGGCCGGTGCGCATCATCACCACCATGCGGTCCTCGAACAGCGGCGCGGTGCGCAGGTGTTCCGGCGGGTTGGGCCAGTTGCCGATGACGAGGTCGAGTTCGCCCGATTCGAGCGCACGCGGGTAGTCGAAGGTCTGCGTCATCGAGTGAAACGCGACCTGCGCGCCCGGTGCCTGGCGATGGATGTCGGCGACGATCTCGCCCAGCATCAGCGCATTGAGGTAATCGGGCGTGGCGATGTTGAAGACGCGGCGCGAGTTGGCCGGTTCGAAGCCTTCGGGTCCGGCGGCGATGCGTTCCATCTGTTCGAGCGCGATGCGCACCGGTTCGAGCAGTTCGGCGCCGCGTTCGGTGGGCGTCATGCCGGTCCGCGAGCGCACGAGCAGCTTGTCGCCGGTGATGTCGCGCAGGCGCTTGAGCGCGGTGCTGACCGCGGGCTGCGACTGGTTGAGCCGGCGCGCGGCGCGCGACACGCTGCCTTCGGTGAGCAGTACGTGCAGCACGCGCAGCAGGTGCGCGTCGAGCGAATCCCAGGTGCATCCGTTGGCCATCGAGGGTTCTCCTGTGGGGGTGCGGTGGGGGGGTTCAGACCGCGAGCGCTTCGCGCACGCCGTCGGCATCCATGTTGGCGCCCTCGCCGCGCATGACGATTTCGCCACGCTCCATGACGAGGTATTGATCGGAGAGGGCGCGGGCGAAGTCGTAATACTGTTCGACGAGCAGGATGGCCATCTCGCCGGTGGCGGCGAGGCTGCGGATGGCGCGTTCGATGTCCTTGATGATCGAGGGCTGGATGCCCTCGGTCGGTTCGTCGAGGATCAGCAGCTTGGGGCCGAAGGCGAGCGCGCGGCCGATGGCGAGCTGTTGTTGCTGGCCGCCGGAGAGGTCGCCGCCGCGCCGCCCCATCATCTGCTTGAGTACCGGGAACATTTCGAAGATGCGTTGCGGGATGCTGCTGCCGCGCGGCTGCGTGGCGAGACCCATCAGCAGGTTTTCTTCGACGCTGAGGCGCGGAAAGATTTCGCGCCCTTGCGGGACGTAGCCGATGCCGGCGCGCACGCGGTTGTACGATGGTGCGCGGGTGATGTCCTGCGCACCGAAGTGGATCGTGCCGCTGGCGGCGGGCACGAGGCCCATCAGGGTCTTGAGCAGCGTGGTCTTGCCGACGCCGTTACGGCCGAGCAGCGTGGTGACCTTGCCCACCGGCACTTCGAACGAGAGGCCGCGCAGGATGTGGCTGCCGCCGTAGTACTGGTTGAGGTTGTCGACTTTCAGCATGTTTCGTCCTTTCGGCGGGTCCTGGCTTTTGGCCGCGGGGCCGGGGTCAGGGTGTTAAGCAAAAAGTGGGCGCGGTTGTTTTGGTGGTGCTTGGCGGCGGCGGTTCTAACGCCAGCCGCGCGGGGTGTTTCTTCCGGGGCTGCGGAACTCGCTCACTCCGTTCGCTCGGACAGTCCTCGCCCCTCCACAAACACCCCACACGACTGGCTTGGCGTAGCAGGTCGCTCAAGCCTTGAAGTTCGCGGGGCCTGGAACGCACGCAGCCGGTCCCGGCCCTGAGCATCCACCGGGTCGAGCCGGATGTGCGGGGTATTCCTGGAAGGGGCGAGGACTGCCGAGCGAACGTAGTGAGCGAGTTCCGCAGCCCCTGGAAGGAATACCCCGCGCAGCCGGCGGTTTCACGCAACCACCGTTCAGCACAGGGAAAACTCAACGCCCCAGATAAACCTCGATAACCCGCGAATCCGCCTGCACCGTGGCGAGATCACCTTCAGCCAGCACCGATCCTTCGCACAGCACGGTGACCTTGCCGCCGAGCGCCTCGACGAAGGCCATGTCGTGCTCCACCACCATCAGTGAATGCTTGCCGGCGAGGCTCACGAACAGTTCGGCGGTGCGCTCGGTTTCGTCGTCGGTCATGCCGGCCACCGGCTCGTCGAGCAGCAGCAGCTTGGGCTCCTGCATCAGCAGCATGCCGATCTCCAGCCACTGCTTCTGACCGTGCGACAGCAGCCCGGCACTGCGGTCGGCGAACTTGTCGAGGCGGATCTGCTTGAGCACGTCGGCGATGCGGTCGCGCTCGTCGTCGAACAGGCTGGCGAACAGCGTGCGGCGCACCCGCTTGTCGGCCTTCATCGCCAGTTCCAGGTTCTCGAACGCGCTGTGGTTCTCGAAGATGGTCGGCTTCTGGAACTTGCGGCCGATGCCGGCGTGGGCGATCTCCGGCTCGGTCATGCGGGTCAGGTCCAGAGTCTGGCCGAAGAAGGCCTTGCCCTCGTCGGGCCGCGTCTTGCCGGTGATGACGTCCATCATCGTGGTCTTGCCGGCGCCGTTGGGGCCGATGATGCAGCGCAGCTCGCCCGCGTCGATCGTGAGCGACAGCTTGTTGAGCGCGCGGAAGCCGTCGAAGCTCACCGTGATGTCGTCCAGATACAGGATGACGTTGTGCGACAGGTCCAGTTCGCCGGTGGCGACGTGGCCGGTGGCGGCGGCGCCCTCCCAGTTCTCGCGCCCGCCCGCTTCGGCGAAGGCGCGCGCGCGGCGTTCCAGTTCGGTGGTTTCGGTCATGCCGTGGCTCCCTTGGCGACGGTGGTTTCGGGCGCGGTTTCGCCCACGGGCGCTGCGGTCACGGCCGGCGCCGCCGCCGCGCTGTCGGGGCCCTTGCGGGCGCGCAGCTTGCGCCACAGACCAACCACGCCGTCCGGCAGGTAAAGCGTGACCGCGATGAAGAGGAAGCCGAGGAAGAAGGGCCAGTATTCCGGCACGGTGACGGTGAAGAAGCTCTTGGCCAGATTGACGATGCCGGCGCCGAGCACCGCGCCCACCAGCGTGCCGCGGCCGCCCACGGCCACCCACACCGCAATCTCGATCGAGTTGGCCGGGCTCATTTCCGAGGGGTTGATGATGCCCACCTGCGGCACGTAGAGCGCGCCCGCCAGGCCGCACAACACCGCCGACAGCGTCCACATGAAGAGCTTGTAGTGCAGCGGGTTGTAGCCGATGAACATGACCCGGCTCTCGGCATCGCGGATGGCGGCGAGCACGCGGCCGAAGCGCGAGGAAACGAGGTAGCGGCCGAGCACCAGGCAGGCGATCAGCAGCAGCGCGGAGAGCGCGAACAGCGTCGCCCGCATTTCCGGCGAGGTGATGCTGTAGCCGAGGATGCGCTTGAAGTCGGTGAAGCCGTTGTTGCCGCCGAAGCCGGTCTCGTTGCGGAAGAACAGCAGCATCGCGGCGTAGGTGAGCGCCTGGGTGATGATGGAGAAGTACACACCCTTGATGCGCGAGCGGAAGGCGAAGTAGCCGAACACGAAGGCGACCAGGCCGGGCAGCGCCATGGCGAGGAAGAGCGCCCACAGGAAGGAGTCGGACCCCGCCCAGTACCAGGGCAGTTCCTTCCAGTCGAGGAAGACCATGAAGTCCGGCAGGTCGCTCTGGTAGCTGCCGTCGCGGCCGATCTGGCGCATCAGATACATGCCGAAGGCGTAGCCGCCGAGGGCGAAGAAGAGGCCGTGGCCGAGGCTGAGGATGCCGGCGTAGCCCCAGATCAGGTCCATCGCCACCGCCACCACCATGTAGCACAGGATCTTGCCGAGCAGGCTGACGGTGTAGGCCGACAGGTGCAGCGCATGGCCCTCCGGCAGTGCGAGGTGGGCGACGGGCACGCCGACGCAGGCGACGACGGCGAAGATCGCGAGCGCGACCCAGCCGGTCTTCGGCATGCTCTGGAACAGTCTTACGGTGAATGGGGTGCGCATTTGGGGGGCGCCTCCTTTTGCTTGAATGGCTTTCGTCACACCTTCGGTGCTGCAGGTCTCGCGGCTTGCGAGGCGCGCCGGCCGGGGTGTTCGCTCCGCGGGCTGCGGAACTCGCTCACTGCGTTCGCTCGGACAGTCCTCGCCCGCTGCGCGAACACCCCGACCGTCGCTGCGGTGATCGGGGCTTGCTGTCTCAGCTGTCGGCGAAGCGTCCCTTGAGGGCGAAGATCCCCTGCGGGCGCTTCTGGATGAAGACGATGATGAACACCAGCACCAGGATCTTGGCGATCACCGCGCCGGCCCAGCCTTCGAGGAACTTGGCGACGATGCCCAGCCCGAGCGCCGCCCACACCGCGCCGGCCAACTGGCCGACGCCGCCGAGCACCACGACCATGAAGGCATCGACGATGTAGCCCTGGCCCATCGCCGGGCCGACGTTGGCGATCTGCGACAGCGCCAGCCCGCCCAGCCCGGCCACGCCGGAGCCGATCGCGAAGGCCAGCGTATCGACCCGCGCCGTCGGCACGCCGACGCAGCCGGCCATCGGGCGGTTCTGGGTGACGGCGCGCACGAACATGCCGAGCCGGGTCTTCTGCATCATCAGCCAGATCAGCACCAGCACGAAGACGGCGAAGCCGATGATGACGATGCGGTTGTAGGGCAGCACCACGCCCGCGGCGAGTTCCATGCCGCCCGACATCCAGCCCGGATTGGCGAGTTCGAGGTTCTGAGGACCGAACACCACGCGCGCAGCCTGGATCAGCACCAGCGACAGGCCCCACGTGGCGAGCAGCGATTCCAGCGGGCGGCCGTAGAGGTGGCGCAGCACCAGCCGCTCCATCGCCACGCCGACCAGCGCGGCAGCGAAGAAGGCGACCGGGATGGCGGCGACCACGTACCAGTCGAGGTAGGCCGGCAGGTAGCTGCGGAACAGGCCCTGCACCAGGAAGGTGGCGTAGGCGCCGACCATCAGCAGTTCGCCGTGGGCCATGTTGATGATGCCCATCACGCCGTAGGTGATCGCGAGGCCGAGCGCGGCCAGCAGCAGGATGGAGCCGAGCGACAGGCCGGAGAACACCGTACCCACCGCCTGCGCCGTGGCGATGCGACGGTCGATCGCCTTGATCGAGGCTTCGGCCGCGGCGCGCACCTCGGCGTCGGGTTCGGCCCAGCTGGCGTCCTTGCCCTCGCCGCGCTTTTCCAGCAGCGCGGCGAGCATGTTCTTTACCGCCGGATCGGAGGATTCGCCGAGCGCCTCGGCGGCCTTCAGGCGCTTGGCGGCGTCGGCGGAGCCGAGGTTGACGCGGGCGACCGCGCGGCTGAGCACGCCGCGCACGGCTTCGTCCTTTTCCCCGGCGAGCGTGCGTTCGAACAGCGGCAGCAGCGATTCGGAGGTGTTCTCGGTCAGCGTGTTGGCGGCAGCGAGGCGATCGGCCCCGCTCTCCGCCGACAGCGCCAGCGCGGCATGCGCGGTGGCGAGGGCGCGGCGGATGCGGTTGTTCACCGTGATCGTCTCGACCTCGTCGGCGGCGATCTGCAGGGCTTCGCCGCTGGCGGCGTCCTTGACCGCGTCGCCATCGATGACGACCACCTTGTCGGCGGCGGTGCCGACATTGCCGGCCTCCACCGCATCGAGCAGCGCGCGCGCCGCGGCGCTGCCCTCCACGCCCAACGCCTCGATGGCGGCGACGCGGCTGTTGAAATCGCCGGCGAACCCGGCCACCAGGGCGGGATCGAGCGCGGCACGGGCCGGCAGGGCAAGGCAGGCGAGCGAGGCGAAGAGCAGCGCGAGCCGCAGCAGCAATCGGTTCATGGCAGGCTCCATCGGATCATTCGCCCGCGGGGGCGAATCGGGAATTCGGGGCAAACAAGCGGCCGGTGTCGGACGAACGCCGCAGCCGGCGGGAGGTGAAACTCCCTCCCCTTCAAGGGGAGGGCTGGGGTGGGGATGGGGTCAGACGCGTGCCCAACCCCATCCCCCTCCTAACCGGGAGTCTCGGCTTCGCCTCGCCGCTACACCGGCGGCAAGCATGCTTGCAGAAACCCCGGCTCCGCCCCCCTTGAAAGGGGAGGGACAAAGCGAACCCTGACTCAAAGCCCCTGCTTGCCTTCGTTACCCGGGATGAACGGGCTCCACGGCTGGGCGCGGATCGGCTCCTTGGTCTTCCACACCACGTCGAACTGGCCGTCGGCGCGCACTTCGCCGATGAACACCGGCTTGTGCAGGTGGTGGTTGGTCTTGTCCATGGTCAGCGTGAAGCCGGACGGCGCCTTGAAGGTCTGGCCGCCGAGCGCGGCGATGACCTTGTCGGTGTCGGTGGACTTGGCCTTCTCGACCGCCTGCTTCCACATGTAGATGCCGACGTAGGTGGCTTCCATCGGGTCGTTGGTGACCACGGTGTCGGCGTTGGGCACGCCGTTCTTCTTCGCCCAGTCCTTGTACTTCTTGATGAAGGCGGTGTTTTCCGGGTTCTTCACGGTCATGAAGTAGTTCCAGGCGGCGAGGTGGCCGACCAGCGGCTTGGTGTCGACGCCGCGCAGTTCCTCTTCACCCACCGAGAACGCCACCACCGGCACGTCGGTCGCCTTCAGGCCGGCGTTGCCGAGTTCCTTGTAGAACGGCACGTTGGAGTCGCCGTTGATGGTGGAGATCACCGCCGTCTTCTTGCCCTCGGAGGCGAACTTCTTGATGTTGGCGATGATGGTCTGGTAGTCCGAGTGACCGAAGGGAGTGTAGTCCTCCATGATGTCCGCATCGGCCACGCCCTTGCTCTTGAGGAAGGCGCGCAGGATCTTGTTGGTGGTGCGCGGATACACGTAGTCGGTGCCCAGCAGCACGAAGCGCTTGGCGCTGCCGCCTTCGGCGCTCATCAGGTATTCCACGGCCGGGATGGCCTGCTGGTTGGGCGCGGCGCCGGTGTAGAACACGTTCTTTTCCAGCTCTTCGCCTTCGTACTGCACCGGGTAGAACAGCAGGCCGTTCAATTCCTTGAACACCGGGTTCACCGACTTGCGGGAGACCGAGGTCCAGCAGCCGAACACCGCGGCGACCTTGTCCTGGGCAACCAGCTGGCGCGCCTTCTCGGCGAACAGCGGCCAGTTCGACGCCGGGTCGACCACCACCGGCTCCAGCTTCTTGCCCATCACGCCGCCCTTGGCGTTGATTTCCTCGATCGTCATCAGCGCGACGTTCTTCAGCGCGGTCTCGGAGATCGCCATCGTGCCCGACAGCGAATGCAGGATGCCGACCTTGATGGTGTCGGCGGCGTGGGCGCCGAACGGCGCGCCGATCGCGGCGATGGAAGCGGACAGCGCGAGGGCCTTGATGAAGCTGCGACGGGTTTGCATGTAGGTCTCCCTGGTCTAGGACGGTTCTGGATGCGGCCGGGGCCGCGTTGCAGTGCACGAGTCGAGATTAGGCGTCGGGCGGCGGCACCGGAATACGCAAGATGGCGTACCCCGCGGCGTGCCGATGCCCGGCGCATCCTCCCGCCCTTCCCCGACATGAGGTGTCCGCGGACGCGAACAGCGTGGCGCGCGCGCCCTTCATTACAGCGGCATGCGCTGCTGCAGCGCAGCGCAAGTCATTGTTCTAGTTGGGAACATTTTTCAAACCGGGGTGGTCGGATTGGGTAATGCGGCTTACATCTCGTGTCCGGAGCCTCCCCTCCGGCCCCCTCAGAGGAGATGCAGATGTCACAAGAACCGCCGTCTACCCGCCAGGAGGAGTTGCGCTCCTTCCTGTTTCTCGCCTTCGTCACCGCCCCTGTGCTCGCCGTGCTGATCGTGGCCGGCTATGGCTTCGCGGTGTGGATGTTCCAGCTGCTCAGCGGCCAGTTGCCCACCTCCTGAGGCCGCCCACCGTGCTTGAAGACATCGAGGTTCATGTGACCGGCGTCCTGGTTCAGGCGCTGCCCGACCACGTGCAGGCGGTCTGCGCGGCGGTGGCGAATTTCCCGGAAGCCGAGGTCTGCGCCGTCAGCGAAACCGGCAAGCTCGTGGTGGTGTGCGAGTGCGCCAGCGCTGACGAAACCCTTGCCCTGCTCGACCGCATCCGCGATCTCGCCGGGGTGGCCAATGTCGCGCTGGTGTACCAGCACACCGAGACCGGCGCCGAGATGGATGAGGAGATCGACGATGAAGCTGACCCGCCGCGCGTTCATTAAGCAGTCCGCCGCCCTCAGCACCGCTGCTGCGGCCGGCATCCCGGCCGAAACGCTGGGCGCCAACATCGTCACCGACGCCGCGCTGACCAAGCTCGCCTGGCACAAGGCGCCCTGTCGCTTCTGCGGCGTGGGCTGCGGGGTGAACGTGGCGGTGCGCGACAACCGCGTCGTCGCCACCCACGGCGACATCAACGCCGAGGTCAATCGCGGCATCAACTGCGTCAAGGGCTACTTCCTGTCCAAGATCATGTACGGCGCCGACCGCCTGACCGAGCCGCTGCTGCGCCAGACCAACGGCCAGTACGACAAGAACGGCGATCTGCAGCCGGTGAGCTGGGAGCGCGCCTTCGACGTGATGGCCGAGCAGTTCAAGAAGGCGCTGCGCGAGAAGGGGCCGTCCGGCGTGGGCATGTTCGGCTCGGGCCAATGGACCATCTGGGAAGGTTACGCCGCCGCCAAGCTCTACAAGGCAGGCTTCCGTTCCAACAACATCGACCCCAACGCGCGCCATTGCATGGCCTCCGCCGTGGCCGGCTTCATGCGCACCTTCGGCATGGACGAGCCGATGGGCTGCTACGACGACTTCGAGCAGGCCGACGCCTTCGTGCTGTGGGGCGCGAACATGGCAGAGATGCACCCCATCCTGTGGACGCGGCTGACCGACCGCCGGCTGTCCGCGCCGCAGTCGAGGGTCGCGGTGCTGTCGGTGTTCGAACACCGCTGTTACGACCTCGCCGACCTGACGCTGACCTTCCGCCCCCAGACCGACCTCGCGATCCTCAACTACATCGCCAACTACATCATCCAGCGCGGCGCGGTGAATCGCGACTTCATCAACCGCCACACCCGCTTCATGACCGGCAACACCGACATCGGCTACGGCCTGCGGCCGGAGCACCCGCTGCAGAAGGCCAAGAACGTCGCCGCGCCGGGCGGCGGACAGCCGAGCACGTTCGACGAGTACGCCGCCTTCGTGGCCAAGTACGACGTGGACACGGTGGCGCGCCTGTCCAATGTGCCGAAGGACCGGCTGGAGCAGCTCGCGCAGCTCTACGCCGATCCCAAGGTCAAGGTGATGTCGCTGTTCACGATGGGCTTCAACCAGCACACGCGCGGCACCTGGTGCAGCCACCTGCTGTACAACCTGCACCTGCTCACCGGCAAGATCTCGTCGCCGGGCAACGGGCCGTTCTCGCTCACCGGCCAGCCTTCGGCCTGCGGCACCGCGCGCGAGGTCGGCACCTTCTCGCACCGGCTGCCGGCCGACATGGTCGTCACCAATCCGCAGCACCGCGAAACCGCGGAACGCATCTGGAAGCTGCCGGCAGGCACCATCCCCGACAAGCCGGGCTACCACGCGGTGTTGCAGAACCGCATGCTCAAGGACGGCCAACTGCAGGCCTACTGGGTGATGTGCAACAACAACATGCAGGCCGCGCCCAACATCGCGCAGGAAGCCTGGCCCGGCTACCGCAACCCGTCCAACTTCGTCGTGGTGTCCGACGCCTACCCGACCATGACCACGGTGGCGGCGGACCTGGTGCTGCCGACGGCGATGTGGGTGGAGAAAGAAGGCGCCTACGGCAACGCCGAGCGCCGCACCCAGTTCTGGCACCAGCTGGTGCAGGCGCCCGGACAGGCGCGTTCGGACCTGTGGCAGCTGATGGAATTCTCCAAGCGCTTCCGCATGGAAGAAGTGTGGCCCGCCGAACTGCTGGCCAAGGCGCCGCAGTACCGCGGCAAGACCTTGTTCGACGTGCTGTTCCGCAACGGCGAGGTCGACAAGTTCCCCGCCACGCAGGTCGAGGCCGGCTACGCCAACGACGAAGCCCGCGCCTTCGGCTTCTACCCGCAGAAGGGGCTGTTCGAGGAGTACGCCCAGTTTGGCCGCGGCCACGGCCACGACCTCGCGCCTTTCGACACCTACCACCAGGTGCGCGGGCTGCGCTGGCCGGTGGTAAACGGCCAGGAAACGCGCTGGCGCTACCGCGAGGGCCTGGACCCCTACGTGAAGGCCGGCGAGGACGTGAAGTTCTACGGCATGCCCGACGGCAAGGCGGTGATCTACGCCCTGCCCTACGAACCGGCGGCCGAGGAGCCGGACAAGGAGTACCCGTTCTGGCTATGCACCGGCCGTGTGCTGGAACACTGGCATTCCGGCTCGATGACGCAGCGCGTGCCGGAACTGCACCGCGCCTTCCCGAATGCGGTGTGCTTCATGCACCCGGACGACACCCGCAAGCTCGGCCTGCGCCGCGGCGACGAGATCGAGGTGGTGTCGCGCCGCGGGGTCATGCGCACCCGGGTGGAGACGCGCGGCCGCAACAAGCCGCCACCGGGCCTGGTGTTCGTGCCCTGGTTCGATGCCAGCCAGCTGATCAACAAGGTGACGCTGGACGCGACCTGCCCGATCTCGCTGCAGACGGACTTCAAGAAGTGCGCGGTGAACATCCGCAAGGTCTAGGAGAACAGCCATGCGCATCCTGCTTCCCTTCGCGCTGGCTGCCGCCTTCGCCGGCGCCGCGCTCGCCCAGCATGTCGACAACGCCCGCGGCCCCACGCCGCTGATGGAGGAACGCACGCCACCGCCGCTGCAGAACCCGGACAACAGCGACGTGCGCCGCCAGCGCGCCTACGCCATGCAGCCGCCGATTATTCCGCACAAGATCGAGGGCTACCAGCTCGACCGCAACGTCAATCGCTGCATGATGTGCCACGCCCGCACCCGCACCGAGCAGAGCCAGGCGCCGATGATCAGCGTGTCCCACTTCACCGACCGCGACGGCAACTTCCTCGCCGAGCTGTCGCCGCGGCGTTATTTCTGCCTGCAGTGCCACGTGCCCCAGGTGCCGGTCAATCCGATCGTGGAGAACCGCTTCATCGACGTCGAAACCATGCTCAGGCGCGGCGGCTCCGCCTCCACGCTGCCCGAGCAACGCTGAGCGGAGGCGCCCATGTTCGGCCTTCTGAAGCGGTACTGGCGGGTGATCCGCCGCCCCAGCACGCACTACAGCCTGGGTCTGCTGGTGATCGGCGGCTTTGTCGGCGGGGTGTTGTTCTGGGGCGGCTTCAACACCGCGCTGGAAGCCACCAACACCGAGCCGTTCTGCACCAGTTGCCACGAGATGTACGACAACGTCTACCAGGAGCTGCAGCCCACCATCCACTTCACCAACCGCAGCGGGGTGCGCGCCACCTGCCCGGACTGCCACGTGCCGCACCGCTGGACGGCCAAGATCGCGCGCAAGATGCAGGCATCGAAGGAGGTGTGGGGCAAGGTGTTCGGCACCATCTCGACGCGCGAGAAGTTCGAGGGCATGCGCCTGGCGCTGGCGGTCAACGAATGGCGCCGGCTCAAGGCCAACAACTCGCTGGAATGCCGCAACTGCCACCAGTTCAACTCGATGGACTTCACCCGCCAGAGCCCGCGCGCGCAACACGCACATTCCACTTCGCTGGCCAAGGGCGAACGCACCTGCATCGACTGCCACATCGGCATCGCCCACCGCCTGCCCAACCTGGAAGGCGTGGACAGGCTGGTCGAAGCCCATGGCGGGCGCAACGTGCTGCCGGCGCTGGTCAGCGGCGGACTGCAGGAGGACATGGCGCCGCCCGCGCCGCGGTGAGCGACGGCGGGCAGCGCCGCTACGGCACCCACCAGTAGCGGACGATGTGGAAGAACACCGGGGCGGAGAAGCTGATCGAATCGACGCGGTCGAGCATGCCGCCGTGGCCTTCGATCAGGCTGCCCCAGTCCTTCACGCCGCGATCGCGTTTGATCGCCGACAGCACGAAGCCGCCGAAGAAGCCGAGCACATTCACCACCAGCGCCACGGCGGCTGCCTGCAGCGGCGAGAACGGCGTGATCCACCACATCGCCGCGCCCACCGCGGTGGAGCTGGCGACGCCGCCGAGCAGGCCTTCCACGGTTTTCGACGGCGACACCGCGGGGTTGAGCTTGTGCCGTCCGCACAGCTTGCCCCACACATACTGGAAGACGTCGGACGACTGCACCACCAGCACCAGGAACACGATCAGCAGCGCGCCCTTGCCCTCGTAGCCCGGAATCTGCAGCGTCAGCAGCGCCGGCACGTGCGACAGGCAATACACGCAGATCATCAGCCCCCACTGCACCTTGGCCGCGCGTTCGAGAAAGCGCGTGGTGTCGCTGCCGAGCGCCGCCGAGATCGGCAACAGCAGGAAGCCGTACACCGGGATCAGGATCGAGAACAGCCCGTACCAGCCGATCGCGATCAGGTAGTACTGCAGCGGCAGCAACACGAAGAAGCTCCACAGCAGCGCCCGATGGTCGCCGCGCCGGGTGTGCGTGAGCGAGACGAATTCGCGCAGGCACTGGAAGGAAATGAAGGCGAACAGCCCGATGACGCCGCCGTCGCCGGCCCAGATCGCAAGCGCGATCAGCCCGATCATCACCCACCACGCCTTGAGCCGCGCGTTGAGGTTGTCGATCACCGCGTGCGGCGTGGCCGGCGCAAGGCGGAACTTGAGCACGGCGCCTACCAGGCTGGCGGCGGCGAGCACTGCGAACACGCCGCCGAACACGGCAACCAGGGTTTCGCTGAGGTTCATGATCGTCAATCCAGTGCGGGGGCCAGGTCGAGCAGCGCCGTGCGGGCGCGGGCGAGAAAATCGGTCTTGGCCTCGCCGGCCTGCCATTGCAGCGCGCCGCCGAAGCTGAGCGAACACAGCAGCGGCACCGGCACGTAGCTGCCTTTGGGCATCACCCGCCCCAGGTTCTCGATCCACACCGGCACGAACTCCACCGCCGGATTGGCGCGCGCGAGATGATAGATGCCGCTCTTGAACGGCAGCAGGCCGTCGCCGAGGTTGCGCGTGCCTTCCGGGAACACGATCAGGGAGTCACCAGCGGCCAGCGCCGCGCTCATCTGCGCCACCGGGTCGGCTTGCCGGCTGGCGGCGCTGCGGTCGATCAACACCCCGCGGAACACCCGCTCCGCGATGTAGCGCCGCAGCCGGTCCGTCAGCCAGTAGTCCGCCCCGGCAACCGGCCGGGTGGATTGCCGCAGCGCGGGTGGCAGCGACGCCCAGATCAGCAGGAAGTCGCCATGGCTGCGGTGGTTGGCGAAATACACGCGTTGGCGCGCGTCGGGCGCATTGTCGCGCCAGGTGGCCCTCACCCCGGTGATCAGTTTGGCGAACCCACACAGGGCCGACCCCGTGAGTCTTTCAAGTCCCATGCCCGCGCCCCGCTCCGATGCCCTGCCTGTCAGTAAGGCCAGCGAATATACAGCGCCGCCGCCACCAGACATGCCAGCTGCAACACGGTCGCGATCAGCTGGCGCTGGAGCAGCCGCCTCGCACCGCGACAGCGGTCGGCAAGCGAACGCCCGGCCGGCGCCAGCCCGAGCGCGCGATCGAATGCCGCCATCGTATCGGCGGGAGCAGCAGCGGGATCGTGCAGCCAGTGTCCGGACCAGCGCCGGAACACCCGCTCGTCGTAGGCCACCCGCAACGCGTGGTACTGCGCCGGCAGCGCCAGCAGCAGGCTCGCCCACAGCGGCAGCGCGGGGATCTCGCGGCCTAGCATCAGGACCGCCAGCGCGAACAGCGCCAGGGCCGCCGACGCACGCCCGAGCGGGCGGCCGAGCGCGAGCAGATCCGCGCACGCGGCGGCACGCGCGGCGGCGTCCACGCGCTCGCGGTCACTCATCGGCGCTGCCCGTCTGCGCGGCGCAGCCTGCCAGCGCCGCGCGCAGGCCGTCCCCGAGGACGACGCGCGGACGGGCGCGCGCCACCATGGCCACCGCCTGATCGACATCGGCGGCGCGTCCGCTGAGCAGCAGCCAGGCCGCGACGGCGGCGGCACTGCGCGAATAGCCGAGCGCGCAGCACACCAGCAGCGGTCCGTTGGCAGCCCGCCGTTCGGCCTCGATGCCGCGCGCGGCGGCGATCAGCGCGGACGATTCCGGCGCCACCAGATCCAGCCATGGGAGCGTGGCGTAACGCCACGGCCCGCGCGGCGCGGGCAGTTCGGCGGACAGGTCGAACAAGGCGGCAAATCCGCCGGCCCGCATCGCCGCCGCGTCCGGCATGCGGCCCACCCAGACCCCGTCGCAAACCGCGTCCGGCCGCGGCTGGCGGCGCGTCCACGCGCGCGAGTTGAGCCAGGCACCGAGCATGTAGGGCGCGAACAGGCAGCGTGCCGCGATGCTGTGGCCCGTGGCGTCCTTCTGGAATCCCGCCGCCCCCGGCCCGGCGTAGCAGAACGCCACCAGGGCGAGCGCCAGCGCGGGCCAGGCGAGCCACAGGGCCACGCCGCCCACCGCGAGCGCGGCCGCTGCGAGAAGGGCCGCGCCGGCCAGGTAGGCAAAGGCCAGACGCAGGCGGCCCCGGCTTGCCCGGCGGCGCCAGCCCGCAAGCGGAGAAGGTCCGCGCTCCGGCCACAACCAGAGGCACAGCAGGCCCACCGCGGCGCCCGTCGGCACATCGATGAAGTGGTGCTGGTAGGTGGTCAGCACCGAGAGCCCGATCGCCAGCGCCCAGACATGGACCACCCCGCGCCAGCGCCCCGGCACGGCGCGGGCGAAGCACGCCCAGATGATCACCAGCAGGCTGATGTGCAGCGAGGGCGCCTGGTTGTAGGGCTGATCGAAGCCGGCGAGCAGCGTGAACAGGGTGCCGGGCAGACCGTCCGCGGCGGGCCGCTCGAACGCGAAACGCAGCGGGAACAGCAGGAAGCAGGCAACCGACACGCATTGCGCGGCGAGCAGACGATACGCCTGGCGATCGACCGCCTGCGCGCTCCGGCAGCACAGGAAGGACAGGCCGTAGAGCAGGTCGATCGACCAGTACGGCACGATGCTCCACGGCACGAAGGGAATCGCGCGCTCCCACTCGAAGAACAGCGCGTCGGTGACGCCGCGCGCCGCGGCCATGGAATTGGCGTAGCCGTAGCTGAGAAAGAAGAAGGGGCCGAGCAGCACCAGCCAGCCGATGCTGCGCAGCCAGTGGATGCGCCCGTCCGTCAGCGGCAGCGCCAGCGCGGGCACGGGGCGGCTCATGCGGCGCGCCGGCGCGCCAGCGAGACGGTGAAGATGCCCCACTCGTCCACCCGCTGCTCCAGCTTGTCGAAGCCCGCCGCCTCCACCAGCTGGTCCATCTCCGCCTGCGAGCGCCGCCGCATTACCCAGGCCGCGCCGCCGCGATGGCTGGTGAGCGCGCGGGCGATCATTTCGAGCTGCGGGTGCCAGGGCTGGCCGGTGTAGATCAGGTAGCCACCGGGTTCGACCGCCGCGGCCATGCCGGCGAGCGAGCGGCGCACCGCATCGTTGTCGGGAAAGAGTTCGTAGAGCCCGGAGACGATGCCGATGGTGGGACGCGGGCGGACCGTGGCGACCGACGCCTCGTCGAACGCGTCGCCGCGCTCGAAGCGGGCGATGTCCGCCAGCCCCTTCGCGGCGATCAGGGCGCTGCCGTCGCGCACGTTGATCTCGCTGAAGTCGCGCAGCAGGATGGCTTCCACGCGCTGGGGCGCCCGCGCCAGGCCCTCGAGCACGTAACGGCCGTGGCCGGCGGCGATGTCGAGCACCCGCACCGGGCGGCCGTCGCGCTGCAGCAGCGCGAGCGCCTTCTGCAGCAGTTCTTCGACGTTCAGCTTGCGCTGGCGGATACCGCGCCAACCGATCGCATCGAGGTACCGCCGGTCCACCAGCCGCCCCAGCGGCGCGAGCGGGCCACGGCCCGTAGGGGTGTTGCGATAGACATAGTCGAGCGTGCTGCCGGAATCGAAGCCGGTGTCGTGCCCCAGCCGGACACCGGCCGACAGCCAGCCGCCCACGCGCAGCCCGGCGCGATAGGCCTTCCAGTACAACCCTCGCGGGCTGAGCGCCGGCAGCGGCGCCGCGAGCGCGCGCGCTTCTTCAAAGCTTGGTCCCTGGCGATGCGATTCCAGCAGGCCGACGCGCTGGGGCGCAGCGGCGAACTGGCGCAGGATGAAGTCGCGCACCTTGTCGATCGCGAGCGTGCGGTCGCGCTCGCCCAGGGTGTCGTGGAAGAAGCCGGGCAGCACGTGCTTTTCCTTGACGGCGGAACCCAGGCGGTCGAAGAACGCGTGCTGGGGCGCGTGATGCACCACCCAGTCGGCACCGGAGATCAGCAGCTGCGTCGGCACCGTGATCGCCTGCGCGTCGGCGACCACACGCTCGCCGGCCTCGTACAGCGCAAGCAGGATGTTGACCGAGATCGCGCGCGCGATCAGCGGATCGGCGTCGTAGGACGCCTGGCGCGCCGGATCGTGCGTGAGGAACTTGGACTTGACGTAGCTGTTGACGAAGAAATTGCCGCGCAGGCGCCGCATCAGCGCCAGACCGGCGCGCGCGAACGGCACGTAGAGCTTGACCTTGAACGCCGGCGACGCGAGCACCAGACAGCGCACGCGCGGCGCGTAGTCGTGCGCCCAGGTGCTCACCAGCACAGCACCGACGCTTTGCGCCAGCACCGCCATGTCCTGCTCGGCAATGCCCCAGGTGTCGCGGATATGCTCGATGAAGGTCTGCACGTCGCGCACCGAGCTGCCCAGGCTGGGCGAGTCGCCGCGCGCGCCCGGCGACATGCCGTGGCCGCGGGCATCCCAGGCGAAGATGTCGAATTCCGGCAGCGCCAGTTCATCGGCCAGATGCGCCATGCGCCCCGAGTGCTCGTGGCCACGGTGGAACATCACCACGCAGCCGCGCCGCGGCGCCGTGGCGGGCCAGTAGCGATAGAACAGGGCGACGCCATCGTGGGTGGTGAAATGGTGTTGCTGGACCGGACGGGTAGTGGTCATGTAACCCTCAACGGGACGAAGAAGCCTGGCGCACGCCGCTGCGCACGCGGTTGATGAGATTGAGCGCGATCGCCGCGGCCGCGGCGGGCATTACCCACGCCAGCCAGCCGGGCAGCGTGCCGGCCAGCCCCAGCCAGAGGCCGAGGGCGCCAAACAGGAACGCGCGGTCGCTCTTGCCCATCGGCCCGTCATAGCAACGCGGCGCGCCGACCATCGGCCCGAGGGCGCCGGCCATCTCGGACCACGAGGCAAGCAGGGTCACCGCACCCACACTTTCCCACCCGAACGGCGGCACCAGTGCGAACGGCAGGAACAGCGCCGCGTCGGCGATGACGTCGGCGAGTTCGTTAAGGTAGGCGCCAAGCGCCGACTTCTGGCCGAACTCGCGCGCGAGCATGCCGTCGATGGCGTTCAGCGCCATGCGCAGGAACATCCACCCCGGCAGCAGCAGGAACAGCGCCGGCCGCGGCACGAAGAACAGCAACGCGCCCAGCGCGATGGACACGGCGGCCGCGGCGAGCGTGACCTGGTTGGCTGTGACGCCCGCGGCCGCAAGCCGGCGCACCAGGGGGCGAAGCAGGGACTGGAAACGCGACTTGAGCAGGTAGATCGATGACATCGGCGACGCCCGGAACAGG
The DNA here is from genome assembly GCF_001682385.1 of Azoarcus olearius. Lineage (NCBI taxonomy): Bacteria > Pseudomonadati > Pseudomonadota > Betaproteobacteria > Rhodocyclales > Zoogloeaceae > Azoarcus > Azoarcus olearius. The sequence continues at coordinate 746,967 of NZ_CP016210.1, read as the reverse complement.
ATCGCGAGATACTACATATTTATACAGCATAGAAAAAGTACCTCCTGCATGGCCGGGCGTCACCGACGCTTACAGCTCTGTCCGCCGGAGGCGGCATATCGTGAAACCCGCGCCCGCGCGCGCGGATGCAAGACCACAGACCGGACAACCGGTCGGGCCAGCCCCACGCAAGGGCGGCCACAGCGCAAACACAAGGAGAAGATCATGCGACCAGGCACCTCCCTCAAGGCAGGCGTGCTCGCCGCCCTGACGACGGGCATTCTTGCCGCCACCCCCGCCCTCGCGGAGAAGCCCGACTGGGCCGGCGGCGGCCATGGCGGCGGCAAGCACGAACAGCGCGACAAGGGCCGCGGCGGCCCGGACCGGGACGACCGTCGCGGAGATGACCGCCGGGGCGAGCGCGACTACCGCGACGACCGCCGCGCGCCCTCGGTATCGGTGGACGTGCACTTCCACGACCGCCAGCGCACCGTCATCCGCGAGTACTACCACCGCGAGTTCTCGGGCGGCCACTGTCCGCCGGGGCTGGCGAAGAAGCACAACGGCTGCATGCCGCCGGGCCAGGCCAAGAAGTGGAGCCGCGGCCGGCCGCTGCCGCGCGACGTGGTCTATTACGACCTTCCGCCCGCGCTCGTGGTCGAGATCGGCGTGCCGCCGCCGGGCTACAAGTACGTGCGTGTCGCGAGCGACATCCTGATGATCGCGATCGGCACCAGCATGGTGGTCGATGCGATCGAGGATCTCAGCCGGATGTGATCGCGGCGGGCGACGCCTGACCCGGCGCCGCCTTTCGCGCTCAGTGGCCTGCGCCCGCCGCCGCGGGCGCGGTCCCGCCCGCGCCCCACAAGCGCGCGCCGCCGGCCTCGAGGTGGCACAGATACACCCGCAGGTCGAACTCGTACTGGTGGTAGGCCGGTTCCATGTGGGTGCATAGCTGGTAGAAGGCCTTGTCGTGCTCGCGCTCCTTCAGGTGGGCGAGTTCGTGCACCACGATCATGCGCAGGAACTCGTCCGGCACTTCGCGGAACAGGCTGGCGATGCGGATTTCGCGCTTCGCCTTGAGTTTGCTGCCCTGCACGCGCGAGATCGCGGTGTGGGTTCCGAGCGCGTGGCGCACGACATGCAGCGTGTTGTCGTACTGCACGCGCGACAGCGGCTCGGCCTTGCGCATGAATTCGGCCTTCAGACCGGCCACGTAGTCGTACAGCGCGGCGTCGGTGCGCACCGCGTGTGCCGTCCGGTAGCGCCCGGCCAGCATTGCCGCCAGCCGGCCCTCCTCCATCAGCGCGCTCACCTGGGCAACCAGCGGCGCCGGGTAGCCGGCGAGGTATTTCATCGTGCTCATCGCCGCCTCACACCGGCTCGGCCAGCCGGCTGGCGCCGCCCGCGGGGGGCGACAGCTCGTCATCCGCTTCCTCGCCGAGGAAACCGCCGCTCTGGTGAGCCCACAGCCGCGCGTAGAGACCGCCGCGCGCCAGCAGGCTGCGGTGGTCGCCTTCCTCGACGATGCGGCCGCGGTCGAGCACGATCAGCCGGTCCATCGCCGCGATCGTCGATAGCCGGTGGGCGATCGCCACCACCGTCTTGCCTTCCATCAGCCGGTACAGGCTGGCCTGGATCGCGGCCTCGACCTCGGAGTCGAGCGCGCTGGTGGCCTCGTCCAGCAACAGGATGGGCGCGTCCTTCAGCATCACCCGCGCGATCGCGATGCGCTGGCGCTGCCCGCCGGAGAGCTTGACCCCGCGCTCGCCGACGTGAGCATCGTAGCCCCGGCGTCCCTGCGGATCGCCCAGCCCCTGGACGAATTCGTGCGCTTCGGCGCGGCGGGCGGCGGCGATCATGTCCTCGTCGCTCGCGTCCGGGCGGCCATACAGGATGTTGTCGCGCACGGAGCGGTGCAGCAGCGAGGTGTCCTGCGTGACCATGCCGATCTGCGCGCGCAGGCTGTCCTGCGTCACCCCGGCAATGTCCTGGCCGTCGATCAGGATGCGGCCCTGGTCCACGTCGTAGAAGCGCAGCAGCAGATTCACGATGGTCGATTTGCCCGCGCCCGAGCGCCCCACCAGGCCGATCTTCTCGCCCGGCCGGATCACCAGGTCGAGCGCATCGATGACCTTGCGCGCCTGCGGATCGCGTTCGCCGTAGCTGAAGGACAGCGACTCGAAGCGGATCTCGCCGCGGCTCACCTGCAGCGGGCGCGCATCAGGGCGGTCGACCACCACGTGCGGCCGCGCCAGGGTGTTGATGCCGTCCTGCACGGTGCCGACATGCTCGAACAGCGAAGCCAGCTCCCACATCACCCAGTGCGACATGCCGTTCAGCCGCAGCGCCATCGCGGTCGCCGCCGCCACCGCGCCGATGCCCACCTGGCCCTGCGTCCACAGCCACAGCGCCACCCCGGCGGTGCTCAGGATCAAGCCCATGCTGAGGCTGTGATTGATGACCTCGATGCCGCTCACCAGCCGCATCTGGCCATGCACCGTCACCATGAACTCCTTCATCGCCGCGCGCGCGTACGAGGCCTCGCGCCCCGCGTGCGAGAACAGCTTCACCGTGGCGATGTTGGTGTAGGCGTCGGTGATGCGCCCGGTCATCAGCGCGCGGGCGTCCGCCTGCGCGCGCGACACCGCCGACAGGCGCGGCACGAACCAGCGCAGCGCGGTGAGATAGCACCCGATCCAGCCGAGGAAGGGCAGCAGCAGCCAGGCGTCGAAGCTGCCCACCACCGCCGCCAGCGTGACGAAGTAGATCACCACGAACACCAGGATGTCGGTGAGGATCAGGCACGTGTCGCGCACCGCGAGCGCCGTCTGCATCACCTTGGCCGCCACCCGGCCGGCAAACTCGTCCTGGTAGAAGGCCATGCTCTGGCCCAACATCAGGCGGTGGAAGTTCCAGCGCAGGCGCATCGGGAAATTGCCCGCCAGCGTCTGGTGCTTGAGCATGGTCTGCAGCGCGACCAGCGCGATGCTGCCGACGATGACGGCGCCCAGCGCGAGCAGCGTGCCGCCTTCGTCCGCCCACAGGTGCGCGGGCGCGATCGCCGACAGCCAGTCCACGATGCGTCCCAGCATCGCGAACAGCAGCGCCTCGAAGGCCCCGATCGTCGCGGTCAGCGCCGTCATGCCGAGGATGTAGGGCCGCACGCCCTCGGTGCCCGCCCACAGGAAGGCGAGAAAACCGCGCGGTGGCGTGCGCGGCAGCGCCTCGGGGTAAGGGTCGACCAGGTTTTCGAACAGGCGGAACAAACGGGACACGACAATCTCCAAAATCCGGGCGCGTACGGCAGGCGCTGGCAAGGCTGTATACCAGAAGATGCCGCCGCACCCGTTTGGTGCCCGGCGCGTTCCATTCCCGCCGCATTTCTTCTTCCCGCGCCCCGCGGCGCCCCTTGCGGAGACGACGATGACGCACTTTGACTACCTGGTGATCGGCGGCGGCAGCGGCGGCGTCGCCACCGCACGGCGGGCGGCGGAATACGGCGCGCGCGTGCTGCTGATCGAAAGCGCCCGCCTCGGCGGCACCTGCGTCAATGCCGGCTGCGTGCCCAAGAAGCTGATGTGGCATGCGGCAGGCATCGGCCACGCGCTGCACGACGCGGCGGCGTTCGGCTTCCGTGTCGATGGCCTGCGCTTCGACTGGGCTGCGCTGAAGCGCGGCCGCGACGACTTCGTCGCCTACCTCAACGGCGTCTATGCCAGCCTGCTCGACAAGGCCGGCGTCAGCGTGGTGCGTGGCCACGCGCGCTTCGTCGATGCGCACACCGTGGAGGTTGGCGAACAGCGCTACAGCGCACCCCACATCGTCATCGCCACCGGCGGCGAACCGCGCGTGCCGGACTCGCCCGGGGCCGCGCTCGGCATCACGTCGGACGGCTTCTTCGCGCTCGACCACCTGCCGGCGCGCACCATCGTCGTCGGCGGCGGCTACATCGCGGTCGAGCTGGCGGGCGTGCTCGCGGCGCTTGGCAGCGAGGTCACGATGCTGGTGCGCGGCGAACATCTGCTGCGCCCCTTCGACGCCATGGTGCGCGACGAACTCGCATTGCAGATGCGCGACGCCGGCATCCGCATCGTCACCGGCAGCGAAGCCGGCGCGGTGCGCCGCGCGGACGACGGTGCGCTGCGGGCGGCCTGCGGCAGCGCCGAGTTCGAGGGCGACACGCTGATCTGGGCGATCGGCCGCCAGGCGCGCACCGCCGGCCTGAACCTCGCCGCCGCCGGCCTGGGCACAGAGAAGGACGGCAGCATCGCCACCGACGCCTGGCAGGACACCGCGGTGCCCGGCATCCATGCCATCGGCGACGTCACCGGGCGCGTGGAGCTGACCCCGGTTGCGATCGCTGCCGGCCGCCGTCTTGCGGCGCGCCTGTTCGGCGGCCAGCCGGAAGCGCGGCTCGACTACGAGAACGTCCCGTCGGTGGTGTTCAGTCATCCGCCGATCGGCACCGTGGGCCTGACCGAAGAGGCCGCCCGCGCCCGCCATGCGGACGTGCGCGTCTACCACACCCGCTTCACCGCGATGTACCACGCGCTCAAGCCGCAGCGGCCCAAGACCGCGATGAAGCTGGTGTGCGCCGGCCCGCAGGAGCAGGTGGTCGGCTGCCACGTCATCGGCGAAGGCGCGGACGAAATGCTGCAGGGCTTCGCGGTGGCGATACGGATGGGCGCCACCAAGGCGGACTTCGACGACACCGTGGCGATCCACCCCACCAGCGCCGAGGAGCTGGTGACGATGCGCTAGTCCGGCGTTCTACAGCGGCGCCAGGTCCTCGCCGCGCAAGCCCACCAGCAGCGCCTTGCCATCGGCATCCACGCGGAACTCGCCGAAGCGCGCGGCGGCCCAGCGCTCACCCTCGCCCTCGGGAAAGTAGAAGGCGTCGGTCACCAGCATCCAGCGGCCGGCGCGCGGCACCAGGCGGATCACGACCTCATCGGACTGCAGCGCGCTGCCGTCGTCCGGCCGGCGCGCGGTAACCACGCCGCGTGCATCCAGGCGCAGCGCCAGCCGCGGCGTATCGAGCACGAAAGGGTCCGGGTCTTCGCCCCGACGCTCCGCCCAGGCGAGGAAATTGAGCGCCATGTAGTCGCCCTGCATCAGCGAGCGCGGATCGACCGGCGCCAGCGGCACGAACACGGTGCGCCCGTGCGCGATCAGCTGCTCCTTCTGCACGATGGCGCCCACCGCCACCAGCACCACCGCCACGGTGCCAAGGGCGATGACCCAGGCCGCGCCGCGGCCGGCGTGCGCCGGAACGCCAGCCACCGCCGGCTTCGCCTGCCGCGCACGCGCGCCCCATGCCGCGAGCGTGCCGAGTACCGCCGCGGCACCCACCAGCACCCCGGCCTTGGTCGCCAGCGGCCACGCGAGCTGGTAGTAGAACGCGCCGATGATCCACGCCGCGGCCACCAGTGCAGTCAGCGCCAGCACGGCGCGGCGGCTCGCGGCGCAGATCGCGGCGGCGAGCAGCACCGCGCCGAGCGCCGGCAGGAAGAGCGCAAGGCCGGCGAGCACGAGGACCACGCCCGCGCACCAGGCTTGGCGCAGCCCGGGCCAGCGCCGCGCCAGCCACAGCCCGGCGCCGAGCGCCAGCACCGCAGACAGCCCCGCCCACCCGCCGGCAAGCCCGGCCCCGCCCGCCCGCGGCCCGTCGGCGAGCGCCTCCGCCAGTTCGACCGCTGCCGCCGCGCCGAGGTTGGCACCGAGCAGGAAGGTGGTGCCGGACCACAGCGCGAACGCCGCGAGCACCGCCGCCAGCCAGCCGCCGCCGATCGCTTCGAGCGCCGCGGCGACACCCGCACGGCCCTCGGCAAGCGCGCGCTGCTGTCCCTGCAGCGCGGCGATCCAGACCAGCAGTTGCAGATGAAGCACCGCGGCCGGCGGCACCAGGAAGCCGAGCCCGTCATAGGCCAGGTCGGTGATCACCAGCCAGATCAGCACCGCCGCCGCGGCCCCGAGCAGGGCGCGCAGCCACGCCTGCGGCACCCCCGCGGCCACGCCCAACGCCAGCACTGCCATCACGCCCGCGGCCACCCGTTCCGGACTGCTGTCGAGCAGGCCGAGCGCGATCAGACCCGCGCCGGCAAGCAGGCCGGGCACTGCCAGTTGCTCGATGAACAAGGACACGCCGCGCCCGCGCAGCACCATCACGGCCGCCGCCAGCAGCAGACCGCCGACGACGATCGCCCCCACCCCGCTATCGACCAGATCCATAGCCAGCGCCACGAAGCCGAGCAAGGGAAGCGCCGCCAGCCAGGCGCCCAGCCCGGTCAGCAGCACCACGGGCCACGGCCGGCCACCGCCGGGCGCCGCCGCCTCACCTGCCGGAATCAGCCCGGCCGCCGCGGCGTCTTCCAGCAGACGCTGCCACTGTGCCCGGTTCATGTGCGCGCTCCGTCGTCCGCGCGGCGCACCAGCGCCAGGATCACTGCCACCGTGCCCGCCAGCAGCGCCGCCGCGGCAACACCGAGCACCAGCAGGCCGCCGACCTCGCTGTGCCCCGCCAGCAACAGCCGCGCGAGGCCGCACACCAGCAGCACGTTGAGCCCGAGGCCCACGGCGCTGACGCAGTACACGTCGAAGGCCCGCGGCGCCGCGAACAGGGCGGCAGCGGCGGCAAGCGCCAGCAGTCCGAGCAGGTAGAGCATGGGGCTGTCGTCGAAAAGCCCCACCAGCGCACTGGCGCTGATCGCCGCGGTCGCGAGCGTCAGCGCGAGCCGCGCCGACCACGGCCCGGCTCCGCTCCAGCGCCGCAAGGGCGCGCTCAGGCTCGCGGCCAGGCCCAGCCACAGCAGCCAGGACACGAGATGCACGCCAAGCTCACCGGCGCGCCACGCGCTGTGGCCGTTGTAGGCATAGAGCCACAGCGAAAGGGCGCTGCCCGCGACCAGCGCCCAGGGCGCCCACACCACGTCGCTACGGACCCCCAGCGCCAGCGGCAGGCCCAGCGCCGCCCACAGCGCGAACAGCTGCCAGGGGTCGGCGCCGGTCTGGTAGGTCTGGCCGAAATAGGCAAACAGCCCGCCGGTGGCGAGAAAGGCAAGCAGCGCCAGCGGCGCGCGCAGACGCGGACGCAGCGCCGCGCCCAGCCCCATCGCCACCACCGCGCCGATCAACAGGCCGAAGCGCCCGAAGCGGCCGAACACCGCCCAGTTCGCCGCCACCCACAGGATCAGGCCGAAGCCGCCGAGCGCGGCAGCCAGCACGGCGACGCTGCGGACCGCAAGCGGGCGCAGCAGCGCGGGTTCGCGGTCGAGTCCGGCAAGTTCGAGGAGGCGCGCGCTGGCACCGGCATCGAGCCGGTGGCGGGCGGCGAGTTCATAAAGGCTGAGACGCGGGTTCAAAGGATTCTCCGGCGAGCCGTGCGGGGCGGTGGATGGAGGGCAGCTCGGTGCGCGCTTCGCCGGCATGGGGGCGATGTCGTGCGACGCGCAGCCCGGAATCATATGCCCGTCACATTTGCCGGCCAAACGGAAGCGGGTGGGGTGAGGGCTGGCTGGCGCGCGGAGGCTTGAACAGGATGGGGAACGAGCCCCGCGCCCCATGGAGCCACGGCGGTTCTAGTTCCTCCCCCTTCAAGGGGGAGGCCAGGAGGGGGATGGGGTTGGGTTCAGCGAACAGCTGAGCGAAACCCCATCCCCACCCCAGCCCTCCCCTTGAAGGGGAGGGAGCAAACAGGCCAGCCCGGGAGTCTTCGCTTCGCTCCACCGCTCGGGCAAGCGGCAGCGGGTCCCTGCCGAAATAGAAACGCAACGCATGCCGTGGAGGGCGATGGTTCTAGTTCCTCCCCCGTCAAGGGGGAGGTTAGGAGGGGGATGGGGTTCGGGTTCAGCGAACAGCTGAGCGAAACCCCATCCCCACCCCAGCCCTCCCCTTGAAGGGGAGGGGGCAAATCAGGCTAGCCCGGTGGCCTTCGCTTCGCTCCGTCGTTCGACAGGCCGCAAGCAGTGCTTGCCGAAACCCCTGTCTCACCCCCTTGAAGGAGAGGAGTAGCCGCGTCCAGCCCGAGCGTCCCTGCCAGACTCCAACGTTCAGGAGGCGGAAAACGATGCAAGCCGAAACGACTGCCTCACCAGAGCCGGGCGCAAAGCGGCCCGGCCCTCAGCCGCCCTCGCCCGCGCCGCGGATCTTCGCCAGCGCCATCGACGCGGCCGCGGTGCGGGTTTCCACGCCGAGCTTCTCGAACACATGCTCCAGGTGCTTGTGCACCGTGCGCGGGCTGGAGCCGAGGATGTCGCCGATGTCGCGGTTGGTCTTGCCTCGGGTGACCCAGTACAGCACCTCGGCCTCGCGCGTGGTGAGGCGGAAGGCGGCGATCAGGGCCTCGATCGCGCTGGCGTCGTTCTCCTCGCGCAGCACCACCAGCCACTCCTCCTCGCCGGTGTGGTCGTGGAACGAGGCGAGCAGCCGGCGGGCGCCGTCGGCCATCACCAGCGGCGCGACCTCGCGGCGTTCGCGGCGCGCGAGTTCCGCGGCGAGGATCCACTCGATCAGCCGCGGCGGCGTGGTTTCGTCGGCGCCGATGTCGAACCAGTTGCGGATCAGCTGGCGCGCGAGCGGCGTCTGCCAGACCAGCTTGCCGTCGGTGGCGCGCACCGCCACGGTGGCCTGGCCGAAGGCGTCGAGCGCGCTGCGCGCCTGCTTCATCTGGCGCGCGTTCTGCACGTGGGCGGCGATGCGCGCCAGCACCTCGGCCGGCTTGATCGGCTTGGTGACGTAGTCGGCGCCGCCGGCGGCGAAGGCGGCGACCACGTGCTCGGTCTCGGTGAGGCCGGTCATGAAGATCAGCGGGATGGCGCGGGTGACGAAGTCGGCCTTGAGCCGCCGCGCCACCTCGAAGCCATCCATGCCGGGCATCACCGCGTCGAGCAGCACCACGTCGGGCAGGCTCTGGCGGGCGCGGGCGAGCGCGCTTTCGCCGTTGGTGGCGACCAGCACGGTGTAGCCGGCTTCGTCGAGCGCGTCGTGCAGCAGCGAGAGGTTCTCCGGCACATCATCGACGATCAGCACGATGCCGGCCGACTGCGGCACGGCGACGGTGGCGGGGGACGGGCTCATTGCGGGGCTTCGCTCCGGCGCAGGATTTCGTGCATGGCGTCGAACTGGAACTGGCGCGCGAGTTCGCGCTGCACGCGCACGAACTCGGCGTAATCGGGTGCGAGGCGCTCGATCTCGGCGAGCTTGGCGAGGATGCCGCGCAGGTAGCCGAGGTCGATCAGCTGTTCGAGTTCCTGCACCGCATCGGCTGGCGGGCGCACCAGATGGGGGGCCGGAGCCGGGACCGGCTGCGGCGCCGCCGGTTCGACGCGCTCGGCCCACACCCAGTCGAGCTGCAGGCGGCGGCCGATCCAGTCGAGCAGTTCCTCGACCCGGATCGGCTTCAGGATGAAGTCCTCCGGCGCGATGCCGACGTCGTTGTCCAGGCCCTTGTCGAAGGCGTTGGCCGAGATGATCGCCACCGGCACCTCGTCGAAGCCCGCATCGCGCAGGCGGCGGATGGTCTCCCAGCCGTCGATGCCGGGCATCGCCAGATCCATGAAGACGAGATGCGGACGGAAGGCCGGCACCATCTCCAGGCATTCATAACCCGACGCCGCCTGGCCGATCTCGAAGCCGAGCGGTTCGAGCAGGCTGGCGAGCAGCTCGCGGTCGACCCGCTCGTTGTCCACCGTGAGGATGCGCCGGCGCACGCCCTGGTAGCCGATGCGCTGGGTGCGCGGCTGCACCGCTTCCGCCTGGGCGCCGTGCACCTGCGGCAGGAACAGGCGGATGCGGAAGGTGCTGCCCTCGCCCGGCACGCTATCCACGCTGAGTTCGCCGCCCATCAGGTCGGTCAGCATCTTGCTGATCGTCAGCCCCAGTCCGGTGCCGGTGGTGGTGCGCGCGCTGCTGCCGCGGGCGAAGGGCTCGAAGATCTGCTGCAGTTCGCCGGCGGCGATGCCGGGGCCGCTGTCCTCGACCTCGATCAGCGCCATCTCGCGGCGGTAGGTGAGCTTGACCCGCACACGGCCGCGCGGGGTGAACTTGATCGCGTTGCCGATGATGTTGATCAGGATCTGGCGCAGCCGCTTCTCGTCGGCGCGCACCACCTCGGGCAGCGTGCCGACGGTCTCGAACACGAAGTCCAGCCCCTTGTCGCGCGCCTGCGGTTCGAACATGCCGACCAGTTGGTGCACGAAGGCGGGGAAGGCCAGCGGGCGCATGTCGAGCGCGAACTTGCCGCTTTCGATGCGGGCGATGTCCAGCGTGCCCTCGATCAGCGACAGCAGGTGCTCGCCGCTCTTCTTGATGACGCTGACCGCCTGGCGGCGGTGCGGAGGAATCGCCTCGTCGCCGTCGAGGATCTGGGCGTAGCCGAGGATGCTGTTGAGCGGCGTGCGCAGCTCGTGGCTGATCGAGGTGACGTAGCGGCTCTTGGCCTGATTGGCCTGCTCGGCGACGCGGCGTGCGTTCTGCAGTTGCTCGTCGGTGCGGCGGTGGGACTCGATCTCCTGCATCAGCAGCTGGGTCTGGCGGTTGGACTCCTCCTGCGCCACATGCCGGCTCTTGTGGGTCAGCACCATCCACCACACGCCGATACCGCTTACCAGGACGAGCGCGGCGAAGGTCTTGACCAGCACGCCCTGCAGCGCGCCGCGCGCGACATCCGGACCGAGCGCCAGCACCTCGTGGTAGTACAGCGTGCCGAGCAGCAACACCAGAAAGCCGGTGACGCCGCCCATCAGCAGCAGGTAGTGGCCGAGGCCGCCGTCGATATAGGGCTGCAGCCCGCCCGGCACCAGCCGCCGCACCAGCGCCGACCACTGCGCCGACAGCCGCGCGTGCGGCTTGCAGAGGTCGCCGCAGCGCGCGTCGAGCGAGCAGCACAGCGAGCAGATGGTGCCCTGGTAGGCGGGACAGTGGCTGGTGTCCTCGGGTTCGAAGTCCTGCCCGCAGATCGCGCAGCGGCGCGTCGCGACCCAGGCGCGGCCGGCGGTGGCGACGGGCTCCGGCGGGCGCGCGAGGTAGTAGCGCCCCTTGGTCGCCCACGCGATCAGCGGCGAGGTGACAAGCGCGGCGACCAGCGCGACGAAGGGCGCGAACGGTTGCCAGGCCGGGCCGAAGACGCCGACGAAGGTCGACACCGACAGGATGGAGGCGACCAGCATCGCGCCCACACCCACCGGGTTGATGTCGTAGAGATGGCTGCGCTTGAACTCGATGCCCGGCGGCGACCAGCCCATCGGCTTGTTGATGACGAGGTCGGCCACCACCGCCACCATCCACGAGATGGCGACATTGGAGTACAGCCCGAGCACCTGCCCCAACGCCTGGAACACGTTCATCTCCATCAGCAAGAGGCCGATGAGGATGTTGAACACCACCCACACCACCCGCCCCGGATGGCTATGGGTGAGGCGCGAGAAGAAGTTGGACCACGCCAGCGAGCCGGCATAGGCGTTGGTGACGTTGATCTTGAGCTGCGACACGATGACGAACAGCGCGGTCACCACCACCGCCCACAGCGCGCTGTCGAACACGCCGGAGAAGCCGAGCAGATACATCTGGTTGGGGTCGACCGCCTTCTCCGCCGGCATGCCCTCGCGCAGCAGCAGCCAGGCGAGCAGCGCGCCGCCCAGCATCTTGACCACGCCGATCAGCACCCAGCCCGGCCCGCCCAGCACCACGCCGGCGAGCCAGCGCCAGCGGTTCTGCGCGGTGCGCGCCGGCATGAAGCGCAGGTAGTCGGCCTGCTCGCCCATCTGGGTGATCAGCGCCGCGCCCACCGTCATCGCGGCGGCGAACAGGTGGAGGTCGAACACGCCGGGCTCGCCCTTCTCGCCCGGGTACTGCCACAGCCCGGCAAGCGCCGCCGGGTCCTCGCGCAGCAGGAAGAAGAAGGGCAGCGCGAGCAGGAACAGCCACAGCGGCTGGGTCAGCGTCTGCAGCTTGGAGATCACCGTGATGCCGTGGGTGACCAGCGGGATCACCACCAGCGCGCAGACCAGGTAGCCCCACGCCGGCGGAATGCCGAGCGCGAGTTCCAGCGCGTAGGCCATGATCGCCGCTTCGAGCGCGAACAGGATGAAGGTGAAGGACGCGTACACCAGCGAGGACAGCGTGGAGCCGATGTAGCCGAAGCCGGAGCCGCGCGTCAGCAGGTCCATGTCCACGCCGTGGCGCGCGGCATAGAGGCTGATCGGCAGGCCGGTGAGGAAGATGATGAGGCCGAGTGCGAGGATGGCCCAGAAGCTGTTGATGAAGCCGTAGCTCACCAGCATGGTGGCGCCGACCGCTTCCAGCACCAGGAAGGAGGCCGCGCCGAAGGCGGTGTTGCCGACGCGGAACTCGGTCCACTTGCGGAAGCTGCGCGGCGTGAAGCGCAGCGCGTAGTCTTCCAGCGTCTCGTTGGCGACCCAGGTGTTGTAGTCGCGGCGGATCTTGACGACGCGCTGCACCGGCTCGTGCTCGGCCGCCGGCGCGCCCGCGGCGCGGGCGGAGGAAGCAAGGCGGGCGTCGGAATCGGCTGCGTTCATCGTCAACGGAAAAAGGGCGGCTGCGGCGGGATGGCGCTCCATTCTAGAGCAGCAAACCGCGGCATCCGCCCCGGGTGCGTCGCGCCCTGCCCTTCAACGGCCGGGCGCGGACGAACGGACGCTCAGCGGCGGCCGGCGTCGCGCATCGCGTCGGACAGCAGTTGGGCCTTGTCGACCTGCAGCGGCGACGGCGCCTCCGGCGGGCACATGGTTTCGGGGTCGATGCCGGCGCGGTCCTGGCCGATGTCCTTCGCGGCCGGCAGGTCCTCGCGCGCCACTTCCAGCGCGCTCATCAGCTTGCCCAGCCCGTTCAGCGTGCGCGCCTGCGCGATCACCTGGTCGTAGCGCGCGTTGGCGTAGGCGCGGCGGGCCTGGAAGTACTCGTTCTCGGTGTCGAGCAGATCGAGCAGGGTCCGCTGGCCGATGTCGAACTGGCGGCGGTAGGCCTCGCGCGCCTTCTCGATCGACAGCTGGTGCTGGTCGAGGTAGCGCAGCTGCTCGGTCAGGCGCTGGGTGTCGTTATAGGCGATCGCCAGCGTCTGGCGCAGGTCGCGGCAGGCCTTCTCGCGCAGGTCCTTGGACTGGTTGAGCGACTCGGCCGCCGAGCGCAGGCGGGCCTGGTCGGCGCCGCCGCGGAACAGGTTGTAGTTGAAGACGAGCTGCACCACGCTGTCGCTGGAGCGGCCATCGACGCCGTCGAGGTTGCGGTCGATCGACTTGTAGGCCTGCAGTTCGACGCGCGGGTGGTAGGCCGAGCGACGGCTTTCCACCATGGCCTGGCCGGCGCGCACGTTCTCGACCGCGGCGTTGATCGCCGGGCTGGTGTTGAAGGCTTCGCGCAGCGCATCGCGCGGGTTGGCCGGCAGCGGCATCGCGGTCAGGGTTTCGCCGAGGTCGGGCAGCGCTTCCGGCGGGGTGTCGCCCACCAGGCGCTGATAGCGCGCGGTGACGTCGTGCAGGTTGGAGACTTCGGTCAGCAGGTTGGATTCGGCGAGCGCCAGACGGCCGCTGGCCTGTTCCTGGTCGACGCGGCGGCCGACGCCGGCGCCGGCGCGCTGGGCGATCTGGTCGGAGATCAGCTTGTGCTCGACGTAGTTGGCCTTGGCGAGACGCACTAGCTCACGGTAGCGCAGGACATCGCCATAGGCGCGAACCACTTCCAGCGCGGCGCTTTCAGAGGTCTCGATCAGTTCGTAGTAGCGCGCGAGCTTGGCGTAGCCCATCCGCGCGACTTCACTTTGGGTGAAGAAGCCGTCGTACACCATTTGGGTGAGCGACAGGGTGGCGCCGCGGTGCGTGTAGTCATTGGTGCCGGTGGTCGGACGGTCGATCCGCTCGCGGCCGATCGCGGCGTTCAGGTCCACCTGCGGGTAGTAGCCGCCGCGCGCCGCATCCTGGTCCGCGGTCGCGCCCTGGAACGCGTGCCAGCGCGCCTGGACTTCGGGGTTGGACACCACGGCCTTGCGCACCGCGTCGCGCAGGGGTTCCGGCGTCGCCGCGATCGCGGGCGCCACCTGCAGTGTCGACAGGACGGCAAGGCAAACCAGGGTGCGAACCTTCTTCATGACCTCTCCAAACGGAATAAGACGAAAGCCGGAGCCGTTGGTTACCGCCCCAGCATGGGTAGCGGCGCATGATATCGGATCGTTACAGCACGTAATGGCAAATCGGCGACGCACGGAGGCAAATTCCACACAAATGGCAGGCCCCCTTCTCGCGCCTCGGCGAAGTCGGCTAAGGTGAGCGCGTTTCGTGCCGCTCCCCCCGCATGCCCGTCCTTTTCCCCCGGCTCCTTCCCGTGATGTCGCAGCGTTCGCGCGCGCTCGCCGCGGCCTTGAGAAGCCTGTGCGCGGCGGCCGCAGTGGCGCTGGCGTGGCTGTGTGCGGCCGCGCCGGACCTGGACCGCATGCAGAGCCAGGCGGCAGAGCGCTTCGGCTCCACGGCGGCCGAGCTGGTGGCGGCCTGGCGCCGGCTGCTGGGCGAAAGCGCGGCCGAGACCGACGCCGACAAGCTCGCGCGGGTGAACACCTTCTTCAATCGCCGCCTGCTGTTCGAGGACGACAGCGTGGTGTGGCGCCAGAACGATTACTGGGCCACGCCGCTGGAAACGATGGGGCGCGGCGCCGGCGACTGCGAGGATTTCGCGATTGCCAAGTACATGACCTTGCGCCTGCTCGGGGTGCCGGCCGACAAGCTGCGGCTGATCTACGTGCGCGCGCAGATCGGCGGCCCCGGCAGCACCGCGTCGCAGGCGCACATGGTGCTGGGCTATTTCGCCACGCCCACCGACGAGCCGCTGGTGCTCGACAACCTGATCTCGGAGATCCGCCCGGCGGCACGTCGGCCGGACCTCTTTCCGGTCTTTTCCTTCAACGACGAAGGCCTCTGGGTGGCCGGCGCGAGCACCTCGTCCGCCGACCCCACCGCGCGCCTGTCGCGCTGGCGCGACGCGCTCGACCGCATGCGGCGCGAAGGCCTGACGCTGCCCTGAACTCATCCCGAATCCCCACCGGAACGACCCGCCCATGTCCCTGATCAAGCAACTCTGGATCGCCATCGCCCTGGTCACCGTGCTCTCGCTCGGCGGCAGCTTCGTCGTCAGCACACTGGCGGCGCGCCACTACCTGCAACAGGAGCTGGCGGTGAAGAACATGGACAACGCCGCCTCGCTCGCGCTGTCGCTGTCGCAGATGCCGAAGGACCCGGTGACGGTGGAGCTGCAGGTGGCGGCGCAGTTCGACACCGGCCACTACCGGCTGATCCGCCTGACCGGTGCGAGCGGCGAGGTGCTGGTCGAGCGCAGTTTCGACGGCGCCGAAGCGAGCGCGCCGGCGTGGTTCATGGCGCTGGTGCCGATCGAGACCCAGCCCGGCGTCGCCCAGGTGCAGGACGGCTGGCATCAGTTCGGCACGCTGTCGGTGGAGACCCACAGCCGCTACGCCTACGACTCGCTGTGGCAGGCGACGCGCCAGCTGCTGATGTGGTTCGTCGGCGGCGGCCTGCTGACCGGCCTGGTCGGCACCCTCGCGCTGAAGTTCATCACCCGGCCGCTGGACCGCATGGTCGAGCAGGCCGAGGCGATCGGCGGGCGCCGCTTCGTCACCACGCCGGAGCCGCGCACGCTGGAGTTCCGCAGCGTGGTGCGGGCGATGAACGCGCTCTCGGACCGCGTGCGCAGCATGCTGGCCGAGGAATCCCAGCGTCTGGAGGCGCTGCGGCGCCAGACCCAGCAGGACGAACTCACCGGCCTTTTCAACCGCGCCCAGCTGCTGCGCCAGCTCGATGCCGCGCTGAGCGGCGAAGCGAGCGCGGACGGCGTGATGCTGATCGCGCGCGTGGCCGACCTTGCCGCACTCAACCAGCGCCTGGGCCGGTTGGCGGTGGACAACACGCTGCGCACGCTGGCCGGGGCGCTCGGCGGCTTCACCGCGGCGCACCCGGGATGGGACTGCGGGCGCCTGAACGCCACCGACTTCGCGCTGATCGCGCCGGGCGCGGTGGACGCCGCGGCGCTGGCCGACGAACTCGCGCACACCCTCGACACCGCGCTGACGCCGGTGAGCGAGATCCACCGCCTGCATCTCGCCGCCACGCCCTATGCGGCGCAGGAAGCGCGCAGCGCGGTGCTGACCCGGCTGGACGGCGTGCTCGCGGCAAGCGAGCTGCACGGCGACCGCGCGGTGCGTGTCGGCATCGCCGATGGTGCCGAGGCCGGCCCGCAGGGCGCGGGCGAATGGCGCCGCCTGCTCGACGCCGCGCTCGCGGCGGGACACATCGAGCTGGCGCGCTTCCCGGTGATCGACCGCGACGGCGCGCTGCTCCACGACGAAGCGCCGGTGCGCCTCGCGCTGGACGGCAACTGGTACGCCGCCGGACGCTTCATGCCGTGGGCGGCGCGGCTGGGCATGATGGTGGCAGTGGATACCGCCGTGGCGCGCACCGCACTGGCGGCGCTGGCGGCCGACGGCGCGGCCACGCTGGCGATCAACCTGTCGGTGGAGGCGCTGCGCGACGCCGGCTTCCGCGACGCCCTCTATCACCTGCTGGAATCCGACCCCGCGGCCGCGCGCCGGCTGTGGATCGACGTGCCGGAACACGCGGCGCTGCAATATCAGGTGGAGTTCCGCGCGCTGTGCCTCGCGCTGCGCCCGCTCGGCTGCCGCGTCGGCCTCAAGCACGCGGGGCCGGCGTTCTCGCGCATCGCCGAGCTGCACGACCTCGGGCTGGACTACATCAAGGTGGCGGCGGCCTTCGTGCGCGACATCGACAACTCGCCGGGCAACATGGCCTTCGTGCGCGGGCTGTGCACCATCGCCCACTCGATCGGCCTGCAGACGATTGCCGAAGGCGTCAGCACCGAGGCGGAGCGCGATGCGCTGCCCGACCTCGGCCTGGACGGCATGACCGGCCCCGCGATCCGCCGCCCGCAGGCGGCTTGATCAGAGCAGCCCGGCGTCGTCGTCGAGCAGGCTGTCGCTGTGCAGGGACTGGCGCAGCGACCGCCGCTGCAACAGGCGGTTCTGCGCCGGCAGCGGCAGGTCGGTGAAGCGGATCACGTCCTTGGCGAGCAGGGTGTCGATCAAATCCTCGATCACGCGGATCAGGCCGATGTCGGAGCTTTCCAGCGCCGCAAGCGCTTCGCCGGGGTGGCTGCCGAGGCGGCGTGCGAATGCAGCCACCGCCGGGTCGCCCGGCTCCAGCCACTCGCGCGCGGCCGCGCTTTGCTCCAGGGCGACCGCGGTGATGTTCCCGGACGCGTCACGTTCTACGAAGGGCATGCCGGCAGCTCCGTTCGGGATGTAGGTTACTTGCGCAGCTTGTGCTGGTGGATGGCGGTCTCGAAGATCGCCAGATAGCGCCGCGCGACGCTGGAGACGCTGAAGCGCTCATGGGCGTCAGCCAGGGCGTTGGCCGAAAGATGATCGAAATCCTGCGGCGCGTCGATGATGTCGGTGGCGTTGCGCACCCAGCTGGCCATGTCGTCGTACTTGCACAGCAGGCCGTTGTAGCCGTGCCGGATCACCTCCGGCACGAAGCAGCGGTCGCTGGCGATGATCTTCTTGCCGCGGAACAGCAGCTCGAACAGGCCCCAGTTGGCCGAGCCGAACTGCAGCGGGTACAGGAACATGTCCATCGCTTCGACATAGCTGGCGAACTCGTCGTAGCCGGCGAACTTGACGTGCTGGAAGCTCGAGCCCTCGCCCAGCGTGATGCCTTCGCGCTGCAGCACGTACTGCATGAAGGATTCCGGCCGCGACTCGGCGGCCGGGAAAGCCTGCTGCAGGAAAGCCTCCTCATAGCTGTAGAGCACCTTGGGCGAGCCGCAGAACACGAAGCGCACCTGCGGCCGGACCTTGAGGATTTCCTTCGCGATCATCACGAACTGCTCGAAGCCCTTGGCCGACGACAGGTCGCGCGCCGAGAAGCCGATGTGGAACACGCCCTCTTCCTTGACGAAGGTGGAGGGCTTGCGTGTGATGTTGAAGCCTTCCATCTGCGGATGGATGCGCTCGTGCAGGCAGCTCGGGAACATCGACTTGGCATAGGCGCTCGGCACGATCACCAGCTCGCTCTTGAGCGCCTGGTGATAGCTCGTCATCTCGAACACCTTGTCGCGGTAGGTGGCGTAGTCCGGCTGCGGGTACTTGGGGTCGTGGCCGTGGTGGCCGAACGACGGGAATTCGATGTAGGTGATGATGGGGATGTCGAACTCGTCGAACAGCTGCAGCGGAAAACCGCCGGAGCCGTGGGCGACGATGAGATCGATGCCGGTCTTCTTCAGCAGTTCGTTCACCGCCTGCTTGATCAGGAAGGAACGCTGCATCCGGGCCTCGAGGTTCTTCGTATAGAAGTAGCTCTTGGGGTTCTCTTCGGCCAGCGCGAACGGCACCAGATTGGGAATCCTGTCCTTGTTGGCGTTGTAGACGCCCGTGGAACACAGGAACCAGGAGTGCGCGAGACCTTCGGCGTTCAGGTGCTCATGCAGGGTCTGGAACTGGCCCAGGCCCTCGTGGACGAACAGAACCCTCATCAAAATCCTCGTGTCGTTCGAAAAAAACACAAGGCGGCGGGCCCGAAGGCCCGCCGCCGCTTACCGAAGCCGCACCTGATTAATCGACGCTCGGCGTGGTGGTGGTCAGCAGCGAGTTGACCGGGTCGGTCTGGAAGCTGGCCAGCGGATCGGTACTGCCGCCGCCACCGCTACCCGAATCACCGCCTTCGATCAGGCTGTCGCTCTGCCCCAGCACGTCGCCCGCCGGCAGCGCATCACCCAGCACCGTCTCGCCCTGCACCGTGCTGGTCGCGGTGTCGGTCACCGTGGCGGTGTCGGTCACGGTATCGGTACCGACCGAAGTCACGGTCTCGGTGAATTGGGTGACCGTGACGGTTTCGGTGAATTGCGTGACGGTCTCGGTCGCCTCGGTGACCGTCTCGGTCATCGTCGCCGCAGTCACGGTCTCGGTGCCGGTGGTCACGGTTTCTGCCAGCGCGGTGCCGCTGACCGTTTCGGTGCCGGTGGTGACCGTTTCGGTCAGCGCCGGAACGGTGACGGTCTCGGTGCCGGTCGTGATCGTCTCGGTCATCGTGGACACTTCGACGGTCTCGGTCCCGATGGTCACGGTCTCGGTCACCGTCGGCACATTGACGGTTTCGGTGCCGGTGGTGACGGTGTCGATCGTCGTCGGCACATCCACAGTCTCGGTGCCGCTGATCACGGTGGCGGTGGTGGTCGGCACATCCACGGTTTCGGTGACCACCGTGAAGGTTTCGATCATCGTCGGCACGTCGATCGTCTGGGTACCCACGGTGACCGTTTCGGTCACGGTCGGCACTTCGACGGTCTGGGTTCCGACGGTCGTGGTCGCGATCGTGGTCGGCACTTCGATCGTGTGGGTGCCCACGGTCACCGTTTCAGTCACGGTCGGCACTTCGACGGTCTGGGTGCCCACCGTCACGGTGTCGGTCATGGTCGGCACTTCGACCGTCTGCGTCCCCACCGTCACGGTGTCGGTGGTGGTGGGCACGGCGACGGTCTGCGTGCCGGTCGTCACCGTTTCGGTGGTGGTCGCCACGGTCACGGTTTCGGTGCCGGCGGTCACCGTCGGGGTCGCCGTGGTGCCGGTCTCGGTCACGGTGACGGTTTCGGTATGGGTGACCTGCAGGGCCACGCCGATCAGCGCGCCGATGCTGAACTTGCCGCCGGTGGCGCTGATTTCGAGCCACTGGTACTGGCCGCCCACGACGAAGTTGCCGTCAGCCGCGACCGAGGCGCCGGTACCGCTGCCGTTCGACGAGCTGGTCCAGGTGAAGTTGGCCGGGCCGTTGATGACGTCGATATTCAGGCTGACGTTGCTCACCGAGGTCGGCTGGCCGTTGGCATCCAGGAAGGTGACGCGCAGCTTCTCACCGTTCTGCATGTGCGGCTGATCGACGCCGAGGTAGCCGTTCTTCTCGTTGATCTGGCCGGTGGTCGAGGTGAAGAGGATGGTGAGGCCGTTCACCGTGACGTAGTAGCTGCCGCCAGGGCCGCCGGCCTTGATCGCCAGACCCTGCGTGCTGAACTCGGTCGAGGTCACCGCGGTGGTTGCGGTGTAGGAGGTCGAGGTGACGGTCGGCGTGGTGGTGGTCACGTTGACCGTCTGGGTGCCGATGGTGACGGTGTCGATGGTGGTCGGCACGGTCACGGTGGCCGTGCCGGTGGTGACGGTTTCGGTGACGGTCGGCACGCCCACGGTCTCGGTGCCCACGGTGGTGGTGGCGACCTGGGTCGGGACCGAGACGGTTTCGGTGCCGATCACGACGGTGGCGGTGGTGGTCGGGACGTCGACCGTTTCGGTGCCCACGGTCACGGTGTCGACCGCGGTCGGGACATCGACGGTTTCGGTGCCAATGAGGACGGTCGCGGTCGTCGTCGGGACATCAACGGTTTCGGTGCCCACGGTGACGGTTTCGATCATCGTCGGCACTTCGACGGTCTGCGTGCCGATCGTGACGGTCTCGGTCGTCGTCGGCACTTCGACGGTCTGCGTGCCCACGGTGACGGTGTCGATCGTGGTCGGCACCAGCACGGTCTGGGTGCCGACGGTGACGGTCTCGGTCAGCGCCGGGACGGTGACGGTTTCGGTGCCGATGGTGACGGTTTCGATCGTGGTCGGCACTTCGACGGTCTGGGTGCCGATGGTGACGGTCTCGGTCGTCGTCGGCACTTCGATGGTCTGGGTGCCGGTGGTGACGGTTTCGATCACGGTCGGCACTTCCACCGTCTGCGTGACGACGGTGACGGTTTCGGTCACCGCGGTGCCGGTCACCGTCTGCGTGACGATGCCGGTCACGGTGTCGGTGATGATGCCGGTGACGGTGCCGGTGACCGGCAGCGTGACGGTTTCGGTGATCGTCACGGTTTCGGTCAGCGTGACCGTGACGGTTTCGGTGACCGGCTCGGTCGGCAGCGTGACCAGCACGGTGGGCGATTCTTCGACGTCGGCCGGCAGGATCAGCGGGATGTCGTCCTGCGCCAGCGCGCTGAACTCGAATTCGAGCGGGGTCACGCCTTCGGCGATGCGCAGCAGGCGGACGAAGTTGTTGCCTTCGCCGCCGCCGCCGCCGCCCAGACCGGCCGCGGGTGCTTCAAGCGCCGCGTCCAGATCGCCGCCCTGGTTGAGGGCCTGGATCACGCGATCGATCTCGCCGCCGGCCAGTTGCGCATCCTGCGCCTGCGGGCGGGTGGTTTCGTCCATGTCGGCGCGAACCGCCACGGTCTGCTTTTCCGGGATGTCGAGACGCGAGCCATCTTCCATCGCCAGTTCGACACGGCCGCCGGCCGCGGTGACGATGGTTTCGCCTTCGCGCAGGACGTCGCCCGCCTTCAGCGCGCGCGTCTTGCCCTCGGCGTCGCGGGCAAACACGTTGCCGGTGACGGCGACTACGGTGGCGACGGGAGTTGCGTTAGCCATTGCAGACCTCAATTCGGGAAGTTCATGGAGCCCGGCGGCAGCCGGACGGGAATTCGTGACGAGTCCATCCTAGGACGCCCGCCCGGGGCGGCCTATTGGACCGAAGGACAGTGGGTGACGGAGGTCACGGCGCGGTGGCCGCCGCGGCCTGGCTGGCGCCGACGCGCAGCACCAGTTGCAGGCGGTCGCGTACGCCGAGCTTTTCGAAGATCGCGCCCAGGTGCGCCTTGACCGTGCGTTCGGTCACGCCCAGCGTGCGCGCAACCTCCTTGTTGGTCATGCCGGCGGCAACCGCCTGGGCCACCTCGGCTTCGCGCGGCGACAGCCCTGCGAGCACGTCGGTACGCATCGCCGGCAGGCGCGGGCGCAGCGCGGTCAGCAGGCGTCCCATCAGCGTCTCGCCCACCCACAACCCGCCGTGCGAGACCACGGTGTCGATCTCCTGCAGCAGCGCCGCGGTGGCCAGCCCGTGCGCATAACCGCGCGCGCCCAGCTCGAGCGCGGCCAGGCCTTCGCTTTCATCCGGCTGCAGCGACAGCACCACCACGATCACCCCGGCCGCGGCCAGGGTGCCGATACGGCTGCGCCAGTCCGGCAACTCGGCGCACAACCAGACGCGGTCGCCGGCAGCGGGCGCGACACCGTCGGCGTTCGCGGCAACGACGGCGTGCGGGAACGCTTCGGTCCACCGGGGTGAGGAAAATCCGTTGCGGGTGAGGAAGAAGTGTCGGCTCATCGTTCGGACAGTGCGTTGGCCTTGGCCCGCAGCACGGGCTTCAGCAGGTAGGAGAGGATGGTCTTCTTGCCGGTCAGGATGTCCACTTCGGCCACCATGCCCGGAATGATCGGCAGGTTTTCACCCAGAGAGGAACGCAGCGTGCGCACCCGCACCACGTAGAAGGCGGAACCCTTTGCATCGACCACGGTGTCGGCGGAAATCTGGTCCACGACCGCCTCCAGGCCGCCGTAGATCGAGAAGTCGTACGCGGAGAACTTGACCAGCGCCGACTGACCCGGGCGCAGGAAGGCGATGTCGCTCGGCTTGACCTGCGCTTCGAGGATCAGCGCGTCGTCGAGCGGCACGATCTCGGCCACTTCCTTGCCCGGCTGGACCACGCCACCCACGGTGTTGACGAGGATGCGCTTGACCGTGCCGCGCATCGGCGCGCGGATTTCGGCGTGCTTGACGCGGTCGGCCAGCATGCGGCTGCCCTGGGTCAGGCTGCCCAGCCGAGCCATGGTGTCCGAAAGCTCGTTGCGCAGCTGGTTGCGCACCGTCAGCTCGATCTCCTGGATCTTGCGCGTGGATTCGGCGATGGCCGACTGGATGCGCGAAATCTGCGCCGCGCTCTGCTCGCGCTCGCCGCGCAAGCGCGACACGTCGCGCTCCAGACGCAGCAGTTCGACCTCGGATACCGCGCCGGAGGCCGCGAGCGGCTTGGTGACCTTGAGTTCCTGCTGCACCAGTTCGTAGGCGCGGGCGGCGTTCTCACTGCGGGCGCGCACCTCGTTGAGTTCCTGCTCGCGCTGGCGCAGCTGGTCGCGCGCGATCGACTGCTGCGCGTCCATCTCGGCGCGGCTAGATTCATACAGCCGGCGCTCGTGGGCGGCGATGTCCGCCGCCTCCTTCTCCAGCTCGGCCGGCACCGAGAACGGCGTCCCCTGGGTCAGCGCCTCGAGCCGCCGGCGCTTGATTTCCAGCGCGAGGAACTCGGCGCGGTTTTCCAGCAGCGAGGACATGAAACGGGTGGGATCGACCTTGAGCAGCAGCTGCCCGGCCTCGACCACCTCGCCCTCGCGCACCGCGATCGACTCCACCACGCCGCCATCGACCGACTGGATGATCTGCAGCTGGCTGGACGGGATCACCTTGCCGTCGCCCTTGGTCACCTCGTCCACATGCGCCACCGCGGCCCAGCCGAGCAGCACCAGCAGCGCGATCGCGCTTACCTTGAGTACCGCGCGCGCGCGCAGCGGCTCCTGCTGCAGGCGCGCCCAGTCGGCGTCGCTCGCCCAGTCCAGGCTGTCGTCGCGCTCCACGCTCGACAGGCGCGCGAGCAGGCCGCCGAAGAGTTTGCCGCCGGTGCCGGAGAAGCGTTCGGTGACCGTGCCGAAGCGCCTGAAGACGTCTTGCCCGAACGCAGCCATCAGCCGACCCTCCCGATGCGACCCTGGCGCAACGCTTCCACCACCTGCGCCTTGGGACCGTCGGCGACGATGCGGCCGCCATCGACCACGATGACGCGATCGACCAGGTCGAGCAGCGAGGTACGGTGGGTGATCACGATCATGGTCTTGTTCTTCGCGTACTCGCCGAGGCGGCGCTTCACGCCCTCCTCGCTGGAGTGGTCCATCGACGCAGTGGGTTCGTCGAGCAGCAGGATGGGCGGATCGTTGATGACCGCGCGCGCGATCGCGACGCCTTGGCGCTGGCCGCCCGAGAGCGATTCGCCGCGCTCGCCGATCAGCATCTCGAACCCCTGCGGGTGGGCATTGACGAAGTCGGCGATGCCGGCCACCTCGGCCGCGCGGATCACGTCGGCGTCCTCGGCCAGCGGCGCGCCCATGGTCAGGTTCTCGCGCAGCGAGCCATAGAACAGCGTGACGTCCTGCTGCACGTAGCCGATATGGCGGCGCAGTTCGGCCGGATCGAGTTGGCGCATGTCGATGCCGTCGATCAGCACCGCGCCCGAGGTCGGGCGGTAGAGGCCGAGGATGAGCTTTTCGAGCGTGGTCTTGCCGGAGCCGACGCGGCCCAGCACGCCGACGCGCTCGCCCGCGCGGATGCGGAACGACACCCCGCGCAGCGCCTCGGTCTGCTGGCCGGGGTAGCGGAAGCCGACGTCGCGGAACTCGATCTCGCCTTCGAAGCTGCCGCGGCTGATGAAGGTGCTGCCCTCGGGGCGCTCCACTTCACGCTGCATCATCTGGTCCAGCGATTCGAGCGCGGTGGAGGCGTTGTGGTACTGGATCAGCAGCCCGGCGACCTGGCCGATCGGCGCCATCGCCCGCGAGGCCAGCATGTAGCACGCGATCAGGCCGCCCATCGACAGTTCGTTGCGGCCGATCAGATAGACGCCGGCGACGATGATGACGACGTTGACCACCTGCTGTACCACCGAGGTGCCGTTGGTGGCGGTGGCCGACAACAGGCGCAACTGGGCCGCCACGCGCGCCAGCAGCGCAGCGCTCTTCTCCCACTTGCGCTGCAGCGGCGCCTCGGCGCCAAGCGCCTTCAGCGTCTCGAGGCCGACCAGGCCTTCGACCAGCGTCGCATTGCGTTGCGCGCCCGCGCGGTAGGTCATCTCCGACAGTTCGTGCATGCGCCCCTGCACGCTCAGCGCGTACAGCAGCACGATGGCGACGCCGATGACGAAAGGCAGCAGCAGCGGCCACGCGATCCAGCCGATCACCACCAGGAAGACCAGCGCGAAGGGCAGGTCGATGAAGGACACCACGGTGGCCGAGCCGATGAAGTCGCGCACCGATTCGAACGCGCGCAGGTTGGCGGCGAAGGAGCCGGCCGAGGGCGGCCGCTCTTCCATGCGCATGCCCAGCACGCGCTCCATGATGTGGGAGGAAATCTTGACGTCGGCCCGATTGCCGGCGAGGTCGATGAAATAACCGCGCAAGGTGCGCAGCACGAGGTCGGCCACCAGCACCACCACCACGCCCACCGCCAGCACCCACAGCGTCTCGGTGGCGTTGTTGGGCACGACGCGGTCGTACACATTCATCGTGAACAGCGGCATGCCGAGCGCGAACACGTTGATCATGAAGGCGGCAAGCAGCACGTCGCGGTAGAGCGAACGGCTTTCGCCGATGACGCCCCAGAACCAGTGATGGCCGCGCTGCTGGCGCACGACCGGCGTGCGGGCGTCGAAATGCTGGCGCGGACGCACGTAGATGGCACGGCCGATGTAGCGCGCGGCAAGGTCGTCGCGGGCAAGCTCGACCACCGCGTCGCCGAGTTCGGGAAACACCACGCGGGCCACGCTGCGGTCCGCATTCCAGCCGGTGAGCACGCAGGCGGAATCCTCGCGCAGCAGCAGCACGGTGGGCGCCAGCGCGTCGTTCAGGCGCTCCAGCGGCAGCGAAACGATGCGGCTGCTCAGGCCCGCGCGCCGCGCGGCACGTTCGAACAGCGAAGGCGGCAGCCCTTCGTCGCCCACCGGCAGGCCGGCCAGCACCGCGTCGCGGGTGACCGCGACGCCATGGGCGCGCGCGACCAGCAGCAGGCAGTCGACCAGGGCGTGATGCGCTCCACTTCCCCGAGCAGCGGCGGCAACCCCGTCCGAGCCCGGTGCATAATCCGATACCAGTCCTTCAGCCACGGCCAGCGATACTCCCGAAGTTCCATGCCGGCCTACTGCGAAGGTCAAAGCAACCAACAGCGAGTCGAATAGCCGAACACCCTAAGCCCAACGTGGGCAACCGGCGCGGATTGTCGCACGGGGTGAAGGCCCGGAGCGTGACGCGTGCCCGCTTTGAAGTGGCTTTTCGGCGCCATCCGACGGACGGTCGAATCGTATGAACGGAGTAGGCGCGCAGGCGCGCCGGGAGAACAGCATGAGCGTCGAACACCGCCACTTTTCGCGCATCCGCTTCCAGACCGGCGCGCACCTGCTGATCGACGGACGGGAGATCGCATGCGAAGTCTGCGACCTGTCGCTGAAAGGCGCGCTGATCGAGGCGCCCGACCCGGCCACGCTGCCGCCACCCGGCGAACGCTGCCTGCTCGAACTGCAGCTGGACAGCGACGCCCTGGTCCGCATGGAAGGCGACGTCGCGCATGTCGAGGGCCGCCGCCTCGGCCTGGTGTGCCGCGAGATCGACCTCGACAGCATCACCCATCTGCGCCGCCTGATCGAGCTGAACCTGGGCGACGCCGCGCTGCTGCAGCGCGAGTTCGGGGCGCTGATCGGCGGCTGATCAGGCACCCGCCGCGCCGCGGGTTGCTAATGCTACAATGTTGCAGTTACAACGGACTGCAACCCGCGTGCGCGCCTCCCATCCCACCGCCAAGCTTTCATCGACAGCCAGCAGCACGGGCGACTCCGCCGCGCGCCGGTTGATCGTCGACCACGGCGGGCGGGTCACCCGCACCCGGGTCGCGGTCATCGAAGCCTTGCAGGGCAGTGCGCACCCCTTGTCGCACGATGAACTCGGCCACGCGCTCGCCGCGCGCGCGGTGCCGCACGACAGGGTGACGCTGTACCGCGCGCTCGACTGGCTGGTCGAACAGGGCATCGCGCGCCGCATCGCCGGCAGCGACCGCGCGTGGCGCTTCGAAATCCGCGCCCGCGGCGCGCATCACCACGCGCATTTCCACTGCGACCGCTGCGGCCAGGTGGTGTGTCTGGAAGACCTGCAACCCAGCCTCGCGGCCGCGCTGCCGGCCGGCTTTCAGCTCGACCGCGCGGAGCTGGTGCTGCACGGCGCCTGCGCCGCCTGCGGCCGCAGCGCCGAAGATGACAACCCGCCCGCGCCCTGAAACGCCGGCAGCCGATACCGCGCCCATGTCCGCCTCCCATCCCCATCCGCACACCCACGCCGCGCCGCACGCTCATGCCCATGTGCCGCGCATCGCAATGCCGCGCAGCGCGCTGCTCGCCGGCTTGGGCGCCCGCATCGCCTGGGCGGCCGGCGCCACCGCGCTGCTGTGGCTGTGCGTCGCCTGGGCGCTGGGGTGAGGCCGGCCATGCACCCGGTCAAGCCCCCGGCCATCCACATCGACAACCTGACGCTGGGCTACGAGCGCCACCCGGCGGTGCATCATCTGTCGGTGGAGATCGCACCGGGCGCGCTGGTCGCCGTGGTCGGCCCCAACGGGGCCGGCAAATCCACGCTACTGAAGGGACTGGCGGGCGAACTGCGCCCGATCGGCGGGCACATCCGCCTGGCCGATGCCGGGCGCGCCGATGTGGCCTACATGCCCCAGCGCAGCGAGATGGATCACAGCTTTCCGCTGTCGGTATTCGAAATGGTGGCAATGGGCCTGTGGCATGAGGTCGGCGCCTTCGGCCGGGTCGGCGCCGCGCATGCACGGCGCATCGAGGCAGCGCTTACCGCGGTGGGCCTGGGCGGCTTCGAGGCCCGCGCGATCGGCTCGCTGTCGGGCGGGCAGTTGCAGCGCGCCCGCTTTGCCCGCCTGATCCTGCAGGATGCCCCACTGATCCTGCTTGACGAGCCCTTTGCCGCAATCGACGCCCGCACCGTGGGCGACCTGGTGCGGCTGATTCTCGACTGGCACGCCCAGGGCCGCACCGTGCTTACGGTGGTGCACGACTACGACCAGGTGCGCCGCCACTTTCCGCATTGCCTGCTGCTGGCGCGCGAACTGGTCGCCTACGGCCCCACGGCCGAGGTGCTGACCGCCGAGCGGCTGGCACGCGCGCGGCGCCTGTCCGAGGCATTCGACGACTACGCCCCGGAATGCCACGTCGAAGAAGCGGCGGAGGCCCGGCGATGAACCTGCTTTCCGTCGTGATCGACTACCTCGTCACGCCGTTCGCCGACTTCGGCTTCATGCGTCGTGCGCTGGCCGGCTGCCTGGCGCTGTCGCTCGGCGCGACGCCGGTGGGCGCCTTCCTGCTGCTGCGGCGCATGAGCCTGATGGGCGATGCGATGAGCCACGCCATCCTGCCCGGCGCGGCGCTCGGCTACCTCGCGTTCGGGCTGTCGCTGGGGGCGATGACGGTCGGCGGCATCGTCGCCGGGCTGGTGGTGGTGTTCGCGGCCGGCGCGGTCACCCGCGCCTCGGTGCTGAAGGAGGACGCCAGCCTTGCCGCGTTCTACCTGCTGTCGCTCGCGGCCGGCGTGATGATCGTGTCGCTGCGCGGGCGCAACCTCGATCTGCTGCATGTGCTGTTCGGCTCGGTGCTCGCGCTTGACGACCGCTCGCTGGTGTTGATCGCCAGCATCGCCAGCGCCACCGCGTTCGGCCTCGCGCTGCTGTTCCGCCCGCTGGTGCTGGAATGCCTCGACCCCGCCTTCCTGCGTGCGGTCGGACGCTGGTCGCCGGTGGCGCACTACGGGTTCCTGGTGCTGGTGGTGCTCAATCTCGTCGCCGGCTTCCATGCGCTCGGCACCCTGATGGCGGTGGGCATCATGATCCTGCCGGCGGCAGCCGCGCGGCTGTGGGCGCGGCGGCTGTCCGCCATGCTGGCGCTCGCGGTGGCGATCGCCTTCGGCAGCTCGGTGGGCGGCCTGTTGCTGTCCTTCCATGCCGACGTGCCAGCCGGGCCGGCCATCGTGCTGCTCTGCGGGCTGGCCTATTTCGCCTCGCTGCTGGCGGCGCCCGGCGGCCTGCTCGCCGGCCGGCTGCCGGTCCGCCGCCACCTGGAATCCTGACCATGCTGCCCGCCTTCGTCGCCCGCCCGCTGCGCGCACTGCTGCTCTGCATCGTCGCCGCCCCGGCCGCGGCGCTCGCCGCCCCGCTTGAAGTGGTGACGAGCTTCAGCATCCTGGCCGATTTCGTGCGCCAGGTCGGCGGCGAGCGGGTGTCCGTCCATGCCCTGGTGGGCGAGGACGGCGACACCCACGCCTTCCAGCCGCGCCCGTCCGACGCCCGGCGGGTCGGCAGCGCCGCGCTGGTGGTGGCAAACGGGCTGGGCTTTGACGATTGGGTCGCGCGTCTGGCGCGCTCGGCGGGCTACCGGGGTGAAGTGGTGTTGGCCGCGCAAGGCGTGGCGACGCTGGAGATGAACGATCACGCGCACGACGACGGCAAGGGCCCCGACCAGCACGCGGTGGACCCGCACGCGTGGCAGGACACGCGCAATGCGGAACGCTACGTGGACAACATCGCCGAGGCGCTGGCCCGCACCGACCCGGCCGGCGCCGCGATCTATCGTGCCAATGCGGCGCGCTATCGCGCCCAGCTACGCGAACTGGACGCCGAACTACGCGCGCTGGTGGCCACCCTGCCCGCCACGCGGCGCAAGGTCGTCAGCTCGCACGACGCCTTCGGCTACCTGGCGCACGCCTACGGGCTGCGCTTTCTCGCGCCGGTCGGCGTATCCAACAATGCCGAGCCGACAGCGCAAGGCGTGGCGCGGCTGATCCGCCAGTTGAAGGCCGAACAGGTGCCTGCGGTGTTCCTGGAGAACATTGCCGACCCGCGCCTGATCGAACGCATCCGCAGCGAAAGCGGGGCCCGGGTGGGCGGCACGCTGTATTCGGATGCGCTGTCGGCCGCGGGTGGCCCCGCGCCCGACTACCTCGCCCTGATGCGGCACAACGTGCGCACGCTGGTGGCGGCGCTTGCCGCCCCGGCGCGCTGACCCGTTCTCAGCAGAAACGTAGCAGGCGATCGGCCTGCGACGGAAAGCTGGCGCGCAGTTGCTCGCGCAGCCGGCCGGCCAGCCCGGAGCACCGCGCGATGTCCGCAGCGCCGAGGCTCTGCGAAAAGGCCGCCAGCGCGTCGCGCAGCACCCCGCCGAGATCAGCGTCCTGCAGGGTTTCACGCAAGGTGGCACGGAAGTCGCCGTAGGCCACGCAGGCCGCCGGGCAATCGCCTTCCTGCATGCACTGCACCACCACCGACAGCCGGTCCTCGGCATTCAGCGTCTTCTCAGCACAGGGAGCATTCGCAAGCATTGTCGGATTCCTCACGAAAATTTCGTACCTGGGTACCTAAAAGCATTTTCCAGGCCATGCCCGAACGCAGATTTGATCTGGCGCAACAGGCCCGAAGATCGGCCACCCCGGTTCAGGCCAGTGCGCGCTGCAGCAACTCGGCCACATGCACGGGGCGGCGGCCGGCGCCGTCGCGGATCTGATGGCGACACGAAAATCCGTCCGCCACCACCGGGGCCTCCGGCTCGGCGGCGCGCACCGCCGGCAGCAGTGCCGCCTCCGCCAGCTTGCGGGAAACCGCCTGGTTGCGGGCCTGCAGGCCGAAGCTGCCGGCCATGCCACAGCAGCCACTGTCGATCATCCCGAACGAAAAGCCGGGAATCAGCCCGAGGACCGTGCTGACCGCCGGCATCGCGCCGTAGGCCTTCTGGTGGCAATGGCCGTGCACAAGCGCCGGCGGCAGAACCAGCGGCTTCAGTGCGAGGCGCAGCCGGCCGGCGGCGTGCTCGCGCGCGAGGAACTCCTCGAACAGGAAGACCTGCCCGGCAAGCCGTCCCACGTCCGGTCCCAGCCCCAGGCTGAAGTACTCGTCCTTGAGCATGAACAGGCACGACGGCTCCAGCCCGACGACGGGGATGCGGGCCGCGAGCGCCGGCGCCAACGCGGCCATCATGCGACGGGCCTCGGCACGCGCGTCGTCCACCAGCCCGAACGAGAGCTTGGAACGGCCGCAGCACAGCGGGCGGGTCGGGTTGGCGTCATCCGCCGCCGGCGCAAGCACCGTCACCCGGTAACCCGCGGCGCGCAGTACCGCGAGCGCGGCCTCGGCCACGCCGGGCTCGAAATGGCGGCAGAAGCTATCGACCAGCAGCGCAACCTGCGGCCCCTCGGCAGGAACCGAAGCGGGGGATGCATCCTTGAAGGGACGCGAGGCGGGCGCCGGCAGGCGGCGCTCGCGTGCGATGCCCCACCAGCGCTCGCCGAGCGCCGCAAGCGGGGCGACCCGGTTTCGCAGCGCGACCAGCCAGCGCAACGCGGGATAGGCCGCGAGGTGGTCGGTGAAGGACGCCAGCAGGCGCGCCTGCGCGGGCACGCCCTCGCGCGCGTTACGCTGGGCGAGGTACTCGGCGCGCAGCAGGGCCATATCCACCCCGTTCGGGCACTCGCGCTTGCAGCCCTTGCAGGACAGGCACAGCGCCATGGCCTCCGCGAGTCGCGGATCGCTGAAATCCACGGCGTCGTCCGCGCCGGCGAGCGCGGCATTGAGCGCTTCGATCCGCCCGCGGGTGGAATGGAGTGGATCTTCCGTGGCGCGAAAGCTGGGACACATCACGCCGGGACTGTCGGTGCGCAGGCAGGCGCGATTGCCGGTGCACAGCGCCACCGCCTTGCCGAAAGCGCCGCCCGCCACGGGCGCCGCCGCTGCGCCGAACGCGTCGCCGCCGAATGAGCCGGCACCGAAAGGATCGGCACCGAAGGGGTCGCCCATGCCAGTGTTGTCGTAGGCGGACCAGTCGAGTTTGGTTTCCATGCATAACCTCCGCGAGCATTCAAGCAAGCCGGAGGCCAACTCGAATGGACGCGGAGGAGGCCCGCATGGGCGATTGCACCGCGAACGGCTGTCGGGTTTACGACAATGTCGCCCCGCTGTCAGGCGCGGGCCGGTACCAGTTCGGATTGGCTTCGCGGTAGACGCGCAGCCATTGCAGGGTGTCGGTAGTGAATTCGCGCGCGGCGGTCCACAGCGCAAGCGGGCCAACGCGATCGGCGGCGAGGTCTTCGCCCAGCGCGAGCCAGCGCGCCCAATCCATTTCTGGCAGGGCGGCGCGCGCTTCGTCGGGCAGCGCTGCGGCGATCGCTGCCATGCGCCGCAGCCGCTTGATGGTTTCGCCGCGGGTCAGCCGGCTGCGCGCCAGGCCCTCGGCATCGACCTCTTCGGTCAGGGTAAGGATGTCGGCGGCGAGCGCCTCGAGCTGGTCATGCGGGGTGTCGTTCATGGCGGCGGAGCAATGCACGGCCGGAGCGGCCGCATCCCGGACCAGCAAGCATCACGCCAGCGGGATCAACTGAAGATGCTGTAGAGCATCTTCACGCACAGCAGGATCAGCACGCCGGCGAAGATCTTCTTCAGGGTGGCCACCGGCAGGCGGTGCGCCAGGGCCGCGCCCACCGGCGCGGTGAAATAGCTCACGCCGCTGACCAGCACCAGCGCCGGCAGGTAGACGAAGCCGAGCGACAGCGGCGGCAGGCCGGCTTCGCCCCAGCCGTTGATCAGGTAGCCCAGCGTACCCGCAAGCGCGATCGGCAGCCCGATCGCCGCGGAGGTGCCGATCGCGTGCTGGACCTTGACGTTGCACCAGGTCATGAACGGCACCGACAGCGAACCGCCGCCGATCGCCACCAAGGCCGACACGCCGCCGATGCCGAGCCCGGCAGCACCGAGTCCGAGCGTGCCTGGCAGCTCGCGCGAGGGCTTGGGTTTGACGTTGATCAGCATCTGCGTGGAGACGTAGGCCATGAACACCGCGAAGAAGATCGCCAGCGGCACCGTATCGGCATGCGCCGCAATGAAGGTGCCACCAAAGGTACCGAGCAGGATGCCGGGGGTGATGCCGCGCACCACCTCCCAGCGCACCGCGCCGTGCCGGTGATGGGTGCGCAGGCTGGAGATCGAGGTCAGCACGATCGCCGCCATCGAGGTGCCGAGCGCAAGGTGCACCACCTGGGCGAGCGGGAAACCCTGGGCGATGAAAAGCGTCGTCAGCATCGGCACCATGATGCCGCCGCCGCCGATGCCGAGCAGCCCGGCAAAGAAGCCGACCACCGCGCCCAGCAGCGGATAGGCGAGCCACCACAGATCAAATGCCATCGTTGTCCAGCCCCATCAGTTCGCGGGTGATGAAGCGCCACTCGGCCGGATCCACGGGCGTGATCGACAGCCGGTTGGCGCGCGCAAGGACGCGCATGTTGGCGAGTTCGGTATGGCTGCGCAACTCCGCCAGCGGCACCAGCCGCGTCTTGCGCACGAACTGGACGTCCACATTCAGCCAGCGCGGCGCTTCGGGCGTGGACTTCGGGTCGTGATACGGACTGGCGGGGTCGAACTGGGTCGCGTCCGGGTAGGCCGGGCTCGATACGCGGGCAATTCCGGCGATGCCGGGCTGCGGGCAGCTCGAATGGTAGAAGAACACCGCGTCGCCGACCTGCATCTGGTCGCGCATCAGGTTGCGCGCCTGATAGTTGCGTACGCCGTACCAGGGCACGGTGCCGCCGGGACGACGGGCGAGGTCGTCGATCGAACAATCGTCGGGCTCGGACTTCATCAGCCAGTAGCGCATGGCAGGTCCATCGAAGTGAACAGGCGCCGCAAAAAAACGCGGCGCGGGGCAGGAGGCAGCGCAGATGCGCGATCCCCGGTGAACGCAAAAGGCACGGCTTGCGCCGTGCCTTTGCTGTTTGGCCCCCCGCCTGTGCCGTCTCCGCCGGGCATCCTGAACCTAGGGTTCAGGGAGGTCGCGTCCCTTCCGCATCAGGCTCACCCGGCTAGGGGCATGCACACCAGCGGTGTCTATGGTCGGCAACCTAGTCTCTCGACATTGGTTCAAGGAATCTACGGCTTCAACGAACACTGCAGGGGATTGATCATCGCGTGCCACAACACCGGACAGCGCTCTCCAACCCATTGAGTCAGAAGAGTTTTTCTTGCTGTGCCAGCACCCCGTCGAGGCGCGCTTTCATGAGTTCGATTCTACGCTTCGCGGCCGGCATGTCAAACCCGTTGCCGCGCTGGAACTGCAGAAATTCGTGCGCGATATTGAGTGCCGTCATGATCGCGAGGCGCTCTCCGGAGGAATGCGTTTTTTCGGCCAACTCGACGAGCTTGCCATCGACGAAGGCCGCCGCGGCGAGCAGCGCATCGCGATTTTCGGGGGCGCAGGAAACCCGGTATTCCTTGCCGAGCAGCGTGATGTCGAGCGCGTCCATTGGGGTCCTCAGGCTTCCGGCAGTTGTTCGAGCACGGCTTCGATCTTGCTCGTGGCGTAGCTCACCTTGTCCGCCAGCGCGCGGTTGTCGGATTCGAGCTTCACCACCCGCGCGCGCAGGTCGCGGTTCTCGGCCTTGAGGCCGGTGTACAGACTGATGAGCTGTTCCAGCTGCGCTTCGAGATGGGTGAGGTCGGCGTCCATGGTCTCGATGGTAGAGGGGGCCGCGCGAGGCGGTCAATTGATGGGGGAGACGGGGCGGCGGCCTTGATCGCCGCCCCCGCTTCGTTCAGCGCTGGACCTGGGTAATGTCGCGCACCGCCCCGGTGTCGGCCGAGGTGGTGAGCGCAGCATAGGCCTGCAGCGCGGCCGAAACGACGCGCTCGCGGTTTGCCGGTTTCCAGGCCGCTGCGCCTTTGGCCTCCATCGCGGCGCGGCGGCGGGCAAGTTCTTCATCGGACACCGCCAGCGCGATGCGGCGGTTGGGGATGTCGATCTCGATCGTGTCGCCGTCTTCCACCAGCGCGATCGCGCCGCCCATCGCGGCCTCCGGCGAAGCGTGGCCGATCGACAGGCCCGAAGTGCCGCCGGAGAAGCGGCCATCGGTCAGCAGCGCACATTCCTTGCCGAGGCCGCGGCTCTTCAGGTACGAGGTGGGGTACAGCATCTCCTGCATGCCGGGGCCGCCCTTGGGGCCCTCGTAGCGGATCACGACCACGTCGCCCGCCTGCACCTGCTCGCCCAGGATGCCTTCGACAGCGTCTTCCTGGCTTTCGTACACCCGCGCCTTGCCGGTGAACTGCCAGATCGACTCATCCACGCCGGCGGTCTTCACGATGCAGCCCTTTTCGGCGATGTTGCCGTACAGCACCGCGAGGCCGCCGTCCTGGCTGAAGGCGTTGGCCTTGTTGCGGATCACGCCCTTGGCGCGGTCCATGTCGAGTTCGCTCCAGCGCCGGTTCTGGCTGAAGGCCACCTGGGTCGGCACGCCGCCCGGGGCGGCGAGGAAGAAATCGAACACCGCCTTGTCGTGCGCCTGCATGATGTCCCAGCGGCCCAACGCTTCGCCCAGCGTCTTGCTGTGCACCGTGGGCACATCCCGGTTGAGCAGGCCGGCGCGGTCGAGTTCGCCGAGGATGCTCATGATCCCGCCGGCGCGGTGCACGTCCTCGATATGCACGTCCGGCACCGCCGGCGCCACCTTGCACAGGCAGGGCACGTGGCGCGAGATGCGATCGATGTCCTTCATCGTGAAGTCCACCCCTGCCTCCTTGGCGGCGGCGAGCAGGTGCAGCACGGTGTTGGTGGACCCGCCCATCGCCACGTCCAGGCTGATCGCGTTCTCGAACGCGGCGAAGCTGGCGATGGCGCGCGGCAGCACCGTGGCGTCGTCCTTCTCGTAGTAGCGCTTGGCGAGATCGACGATGCGGCGGCCGGCCTCGCGGAACAGCTTTTCGCGGTCGGCATGGGTGGCCAGCGTGGTGCCATTGCCGGGCAGCGACAGGCCCAGCGCTTCGGTCAGGCAGTTCATCGAGTTGGCGGTGAACATGCCGGAGCAGGACCCACAGGTGGGACAGGCGGAGCGTTCGATCGCGTCGACTTCCTCGTCCGAACAGTTCTTGTCCGCGGCCTTGACCATCGCATCGACGAGGTCGAGCGGGATGATCTTGGCTTCCCATTTCACCTTGCCGGCCTCCATCGGCCCGCCGGAGACGAAGATGGTGGGAATGTTGAGGCGCAGCGCGGCCATCAGCATGCCCGGGGTGATCTTGTCGCAGTTGGAGATGCACACCAGCGCGTCCGCGGTGTGCGCGTTCACCATGTATTCGACGCTGTCGGCGATGAGGTCGCGCGAGGGCAGCGAATACAGCATGCCGCCGTGGCCCATGGCGATGCCGTCATCGACCGCGATGGTGTTGAATTCCTTCGCGACGCCGCCGGCGGCTTCGATCTCGCGCGCGACAAGCTGGCCGAGGTCCTTCAGGTGCACATGACCCGGCACGAACTGGGTGAAGCTGTTGGCGATCGCGATGATCGGCTTTTCGAAGTCGCCGTCCTTCATGCCGGTGGCGCGCCACAGGGCGCGGGCACCTGCCATGTTGCGGCCGGCGGTGGAGGTGCGGGAACGGTATTGGGGCATTGCGGGACTCCGGGCGAACTGCGGTAGACCGTCGATTCTACCCGCCGCGGCGGCGATGCGTCAGGCCCTCAGGCGGTGCAGACCTCCGCCAGATAGTGATCGATGTCCACGTCATCGATCTGGGCGGGATCAAGGAAGCGCTGCGCGTAGCGCAGATAGACGCCCGAACGCAGGAAGAGCGCAAACACGTCCGGGTCCACATGGCGCTGGCGCGCCAGCCGGGCAAGGATCGCGATCGCCTCGGACAGCGGCTTGGCCTTCTTGTAGGGGCGATCGGCGGCCGTCAGCGCCTCGAAGATGTCGGCGACCGCCATGATCCGCGCCGGGATCGACAGCTCCTCCTGCGCCAGCCCCTTCGGGTAGCCGGAACCGGTCAGTGTTTCATGGTGCGTGCCGGCGTATTCGGGGACGCGCGCGAGCTGCCGCGGCAACGGCAGCGCATCGAGCATGATGATGGTCTGCATGATGTGCTCGTTGATCTTGAAGCGCTCCTCCTCGGTCAGCGTGCCGCGGGTCACGCTCAGGTTGTACAGCTCACCGAAGTTGTAGAGGTTCTCGGGCACACGCACGCGAAACCCGTAGCGCGGATCGAAACGTTGTGCGGCCGGCCGCGGCACCACCTGCCAGGGGTGGTCGGCGAGCAGCGTCTCGACCGCCGGCAGCCCTGCCGCGGGCAGGTCGGCGCGCCGCCGCAGTTCGTCCTGCGACAGGCCGAGCCGGTCGTCGAAATGGCGCAGCCAGGTCTGGCCGCCGATGTCGCGCAGACGCGCCTGGTGGCCCTGCTCCATCGCCTCGCCGCCGATGTTGCACTCTGCAACGAAGCGGAATTCGTCCTGCAGCCGCGCCTTGCGCGCGGCGAACGCGGTATTAGCGGCCTCGGCATCCTCGCCTTGCAGCAGGCGCTGCAGACGCTCGATCTCGGCGTCGCGCAGCAGCACTTCGAAGCGGGTGCGGACTTCATGGATGCGGTTGTAGATCGTCTCCAGCTTGGTGGCCTTGTCGACCACGTATTCCGGCGTGGTGACCTTGCCGCAGTCGTGCAGCCACGCACCGATGCGGAACTCGCGCCACTCCTCCTCGCTGTCGAAGCGAAAGGCGGCCAGCGGTCCGCTGTCGGCCTCGCACGCGGCCTCGGCCAGCATCACCGCGAGTTCGGGTACCCGCTCGCAGTGGCCGCCGGTGTAGGGGCTCTTGGCGTCGATCGCGCCCGCTACCAGGCGCACCAGCGCGTCCATCAGCTTCTGCTGCGAGTCGAGCAGGTTGTGGTTATCGAGCGCGACCGCCGACTGCGACGCCAGCGCCTCGACGTACGGCACCAGCTGGGCCGGGAACGCGACAGGCGCGCCGGTCTCGGGGTCGGTGGCATTGAGGAACTGCAGCACGCCGATGACCTCGCCACCGCTGCTGGTCATCGGCACCGTCAGCATCGACACGGTGCGATAGCCGGTAGCGCTGTCCATGCCGCGCGCGCCGCTGACGTCGAAGCGGGTTTCGGTCGCAGTGTCGTCGATCCGCACGGTCTGGCGGTGCAGCGCCACCCACACCGCGACGAAGTGCTCATTGGGTGCGCCGGTGTGCGGGTCGTGCAGCGGAATCTCCATCTGCGGCAGCGGGTCGTTGCGGCTGCGCAGCGCGAAACGCAGGCTGCCTTCCGGCGTGACCATCAGCAGCGACGCGGCGTCGGCGTTGCACAGGCGCTTGCCGACGCCGAGGATGTGGGCGAGCAGGCGCTCGTGGTCGCGTTCCGCGGACAGCCGCAACCCGTTGTCGACGAGGCTTTCCAGCTTGTCGAGCGCCTCGTTGAGCGCGCGGGTACGGGCCTGGATCGACGCCTTCATGGTGCGGTGCGCCTCACTCAGGGTGTCGATCTCGTAGAACATCGAGCGCACCTCGACCGCCCCGGAAAAATCCATCTGCATCACGCGTTCGGAATCGCGTGCGAGCAGGCCCAGTGTGCGCGACGCATGACGCGCGGCAAAGAACGCGATCGGCAGCGAGATGCACAGCACCAGCGCCGACACCCGCACCAGGTCGTCGCGGGCACGTTCGATGGCACCGGCAAAGGCATCCACCGGCGCAAACGCGACCACCTGGAAGGTCGTATCCGCCGCCACCGTGACTTCCTGGCCGGCGAACACGAAATCGCGCCCGAGCACCGCGGTCACGCTGCCGCTGGCCGGCGGCAGGCCGTCGGCGCGCAGGGTGCCGAGGAAGGGATCGTCGGCACTGGTGAGCGGCTGCAAGGTGGGCGGCCTGGACGCTCCGAGGCC
Organism: Azoarcus olearius; assembly: GCF_001682385.1. NCBI lineage: Bacteria > Pseudomonadati > Pseudomonadota > Betaproteobacteria > Rhodocyclales > Zoogloeaceae > Azoarcus > Azoarcus olearius. Next base: position 708,525 of record NZ_CP016210.1, on the reverse strand, counting down.
GTCGCTGGCGTGATAGAGCAACAAGCGCTGCGCGCCGTCCAGCACGGCCACGCCGCCGGGCCACTCGCCCAGCGAGGCGCCAACGAAGGCAGCGAGCTCCCCGAGCGCGAGATCGGCGCCGAACACGCCCTGCCCGCCCGCAAGCGCCTGCGACAGGGTGACCCCGAGTTCGCCCGAGGACTGGAACACATAGGGATCGGTGGCCTGCAGCCCGGCACGCTGCATCGCCGCGCTGTACCAGGGGCGCGACTGCGGCAGATACACCGCGTCGGCGCTGCGCCGCCCGAGTTCGTGCGCGGCCTCGTCGTAGAAGCGCCAGGTCTCCACCCGGCGCGCGCCGTCTGCGGTGATGGAGCGCAGCGCAAACCACGTCGAAGCCGGCGCCGAGAGCGCGGCGATCACGCCGGCGTTGCCCCGGACGCCGACCAGTTGCAGGAAGGCGCCGTCGTCGAAACCGACGTAGAAACCATACACCTGGGGATTGACGCGCAATTCGGCGAACAGCCCCGCGAGCGGCGCATCGGCGTCGAGGCGGCTCAGCGCGGCGCGATAGGCGGGCGCCTCGAAGGCGGCGTGGGCGCCCACCACACGGCCGGCGCGCGCCAGGGTTTCCTGCAGCTTCAGCGCATTGCGGTCGGCGACCTGCGCAAACACCGCGCGCGCATGCTCACGCGCCATTTCCTCGAAGCGGTGCAGCACGCTGAGCAGGAACACGCTCATCAGCGCGATCACCAGCACCACCAGCAATGCAGTGGCTACGTAGTGGAAACGAACCCGCAAACCCCGCCATGCCGGCATCAGCGCCTCCTCGGTCGCACTGTCCGCCCGCGCCGCCGCCGGGATTGCGCATTGCGCGCAGCCGGGGTAAAAGGCGTCAATGCCAACGGCAATGGACGGAGCCTGCCGTGAACCTACGCCAAACCATCTCGATCTGCGCCCTCTGCGCAGCCAGCTTCGGCGCCTTTGCCCAGGCAGCACCGATAGGATACGTCAAGACTTTGAGCGGTGACGCCGTCATCGTGGGGAGTAGCGGCGAACAGGCTGCCGATGTAGGCAGCGCGGTCTTTGCCGGCGACCGCATCCGCACGCGGGCCAATGGCAGCCTGGGCCTCACGCTGAAGGACAACACCATGATGGCGATCGGCCCGGACACTGAAATCAGCGTGGACGAATTCGCCTACGCGCCCGCCAGCGAACAGCTGCGGCTGGGCGCGCGCATCATGCGCGGCACGCTGCAATTCGTGTCCGGCATCATCGCCAAGCTGCGGCCCGAGGCCGTCACGATCAGCACGCCCACCGCCACCATCGGGGTGCGCGGCACCCGTTTCCTGGTCAAGGTGGCTGAATGAGGCGGCACGCGCGCGCCGCATCGATCGCCCTGCTCCTCGCCACCTTGCTGAGCGGGTGCGCCCCACGCTCCTATCTGGTCCTGCTCGAAAACACGGACGGCTCCACCGGCAAGGTCATCGTCGAAGGCAGCGACGGCCGCCGCCAGGTCGTGGAGCGTGCCGGGGACGGCGTCAGCCTTGCCGCCTCGCCCGCGCCGGTCGCCACGACGCCGGAAACCCTGTCCTCCGACTTTGGCCCGGCAATGGCCGCGCTCCCCCCACCGCCAACCAGTTTCCTGCTGTATTTCGAAACCGCAGCCGCGCGCCTGACGCCGGAATCGCGCAACCAGTTGCCGCGCGTGCTGGCCCAAGTGCGATCCCGTCCGGCGCCGGACATCTCCATCATCGGCCATACCGATACGGTGGGCAGCAACGCCGACAACGAGGCGCTCGGGCTGGTACGCGCACGCACGGTGCTCAAGCTGCTGGAAGCGGCCGGCGTCACGGCGCGCGAGATCACCGTCACGTCGCACGGCGAACGCAACCTGCTGGTTCCAACCGCGGACAACACCGACGAAGCCCGCAACCGCCGGGTCGAAGTCACCGTGCGCTGAGCCTCCCCGCGCCGGTCCCTGCGCGCCACGACCGGCTACTTGTAGCCCATCTCGATCAGCGTGCCGCGGTGGCCCGCCCGCAAGCGCTGCAGGTGAAACGCGACCAGCCCGTCTGCCGGACGTTCGGCCGCAAGGCGCGCGAAGGCCGCCTGTGCGGCATCCGGTGCCCGGTCGAGCAGATCGAACGCGGCATCGTAGGCGGAGTCCGGCTGACCGGCGCCCGGCAGTGGTTCGAACACCGCCAGCGCACTGTTCTTGCCCTGTAACCGCACCGTGCCCACGGCACGCGCCGCCACGTCCGGACAGGCCTCACGCACCGCCGCCGAGATGCAGATCCGCGTACCCAGCCACTTGTTGGCGGACTCCAGCCGCGCCGCGGTATTCACCGGGTCGCCGAGCGCGCGGTAGTCGAACATCGTCTGCCCGCCGAAGTTGCCGACGATCACCTCGCCGCTATGCACGCCGATGCGGGTATGGCCGAAGGCGATGCCTTGCGCACGCACTCCTTCGGCATATCGCTCGCTGAAGGCGTGCATCTCGAGGGCGCAGGCGAGCGCGCGGCGGGCGTGGTCGGGCTGCGCCAGCGGCGCCGAGAACAGCACCGCCACCGCGTCGCCGACGATGCGGTCGAGCGTGCCCTGGTGGCGGAAGGCGATGGCGACCATGCCCTCGAGATAGTCGTTCAACAGGCCCACCGCGCGTTCCGGCGCCAGGCTCTCGATCAGGCGGGTGTAGCCGGCAAGATCGGTGAATACGAAACTGCACACGCAGCGCTCGCCGCCCAGCTTCAAGGCTTGCGGATGGCGCACCAGGTAGTCCACCAGATTGGGCGACAGATACCGCGCGAAGGCCTGACGCAGCCAGCGCTGGCGGCTCTCCTGGCGCCGGTAACGAACCAGGCCGGCCATGACCGACGCAACCAGGGTGGCCAACACCGGCAGCGCGGGATCGAGCAGAAGCCGCCCGCCGGCGAACGCCGCTGCGCCCGCCCCGAGCATCGCAAGCGCCGCGCCGCCGGCGAACAGCGCGGCCGGCAGCGCAGCCAGGCGCAGCGCCACCAGTACGCCACCAAGGCTGCCGGCAAGCAGCATCAGCAGCTCGAACGCTTCCGCCCATTGGGGCCGCACCGGAAAACGCCCCGCCAGTGCCTGGCGCAAGGCCTGGGCATGGATTTCGATCCCGGGCACGACCTCGCCCAAGGGACTGAAACGCAAATCCAGCAAGCCCTTGGCGGAGCTGCCCACCAGCACGATCCGCCCCTGCAGCGAGGCGAGCGGCGCATCGGCCGACAGCACCCGCCACGCTGGCAGGAACGGCTGCTCGGGCGCCGCAGCGTAGTGGAGCCACGCTTCCCCGGCCGACGTGACCGGCAGGCGCCGCGCGCCCACCCGCAGCGCCGCAAGCTGTCCGCCCTCGCCTTCCAGCACGAGGTTGTGCCCGCCGCCCGCAAGCCGCAGCAATTCGGCATCGAGCGCCGGCACCCACCCGTCGGCCAGCCGCATCACCATGGGTACGCGGCGCACCACGCCATCCCCGTCGGCAGCGAAGCTGATGCTGCCCAGCCCTGCCGCGGCAGCGGCCAGCCCGGGCAAGGGCATCACCGCCGCGTGGGCCTGCGCCGTCACCGGCAGCGCGTCGACGCCTCGCGTCACGATGCGGAACGGCCACTTCACGCCGGTCGTGCCGCCACCGTTCTCGCGGTCGACGGCGAAACCGAGCGCCGCGGGCGGCGCCCCAAGGCTGGCGGCAAAGACCTCATCATGGTCCGGCAGGGCGTCAAGCTCCCGCGCCAGCGCGCGGGGCAGCGCGAGGTCACGTGCCAGCACCGTAGGGGAACTGCGATCGCGCTCGGCGAACAGGATGTCGAACCCGACCGCCACCGCGCCTGCCTCCGCCAGCCGGCGCTGCAGCACGGCAAAGCGGGTCCGCGGCCAGGGCCACTGCCCCAGCCGGGAAAGGCTCTCGTCGTCGATATCGACCACCACCACATCCGGGACGGCCGACGGCGGGCGCGGAAACCAGCGCTGGTACTGGTCGAAAACGGCATATCGCAGGGTCTTCGCCATGCCCGGCTGGAGCAAGTGCGCGGCGGCAGCGGCGCCAACAGACAGCGCGAGGACGAGGAGGAAGAGAAAACGCCGCATCAACACCGGCCCTGAGGCCCCGGGGAATATTCCGCGATCTTAACGGAGGGCGTGCGGTACGCGCCGCCGCGCGCAACGGATTGCCGGCTCCATTATCATCGCCCCTCCCGCCCCACAGGACACACCATGGATACCACCCCCGCAGCGCCCGATGCCAGCTTCGACCTCGACCCGGCTGAAATCCGTGTGCTCGGGGTGCTCGTCGAGAAAGCCTTCCTGACGCCGGACGCCTACCCGCTGTCGGTCAACGCACTGGTCGCCGGCTGCAACCAGCTCACCGCGCGCGAACCGGTGATGGCACTGAGCGAGGGCGAGGTGCAGGCCGCGATCGACAGCCTGCTTGCGCGGCGGCTGGTATCGCGGCGCGACCAGGCCGGCGGCCGGGTCGCGAAGTACGAACACCAGCTGCGCCTGCGGCACTCCCTCCCTCCTGCCGAGCAGGCCGTGCTCGCGCTGCTGATGCTGCGCGGCCCGCAGACGCCGGGCGAACTGCGCAGCCGCAGCGAGCGCATGCACCGCTTCGACGACATCGCCGCAGTAGAGGCGGTACTCGAACACCTGGGCGAAAAATACCCCCCGATGGCAGCGGCGCTGCCGCGTGCCCCCGGCACCAAGGAGATCCGCCACATGCATCTGCTGGGCGGCGCCGAAGCCCTGGAGGCTGCCGCAGAAGGCCTCGCCAGCGCTGCCGCCGGCGGCACGGGTCGCGGCCGACTGGCCGAGCTGGAAGAGGAGGTGCAGCGCCTGCGGTCCGAAGTGGCCGAACTGCGCGCCGCCTTCGACACCTTCCGCCAGCAGTTCGACTGAAGCGGGGCCGATCATGCTCGTGCATCCCCAGTTCGACCCGGTCGCGATTGCGGTGGGTCCGGTCGCAGTGCGCTGGTACGGCCTGATGTACCTGCTGGCCTTCGTGCTCTTCGTGGTGCTGGGGCGGGCGCACGCGCGGCGGCGGCCCGAACTCGGCTGGAACGCGCAGGCGATCGACGACCTGCTGCTCTACGGGGTGCTGGGCGTCATCATCGGCGGGCGCCTCGGCGAAGTGCTGTTCTACCAACCCGGCTATTACCTGTCCCATCCCGCGGAGATCCTTGCCGTCTGGAAGGGCGGCATGAGTTTTCACGGCGGCTTCCTCGGCGTGCTCGTCGCCATGTGGCTGTACGGACAACGCAGCGGCCGGGGCTTCTGGCAGATCACCGACTTCATCGCCCCGCTGGTGCCGACCGGGCTCGCGGCCGGGCGTATCGGCAACTTCATCAATGGCGAACTGTGGGGACGGCCGGCGTCGCCGGACCTGCCCTGGGCGATGATCTTTCCGTGGGTGGATGCCCTGCCACGCCACCCGTCGCAGCTGTACCAGGCAGCGGGTGAAGGCCTGCTGCTGTTCGCGATCGTGTGGGTGTTCGCCGCCAAGCCCCGCCCGCTGCGGGCGGTGTCGGCCGTATTCCTGATCGGCTACGGCAGCCTTCGCTTCGTCGCGGAGTTCTTCCGTACGCCCGATCCGGGAATCTTCAGCGATCTGGTACCGGGGCTGTCGACCGCGCAGTGGCTGTGCGTGCCCATGGTCGTCGTGGGCCTCGCGCTCCTGAAACACGCTGCGCACGCCCGCGCGCGCGGCTGAAGCAGGGGCGGGCCGCGCTTCAGTGGTGGCGGACGCGTTCCAGATGTTCTGCCAGCGTGCTGAGGCACTGCGGCAGGCTGTCGCAGGTGACGACCTCGTCGGCGCCCAGCGCGCGGGCGGCACGGGCAGGCATGGAGTCCAGCGCCGGCACCACGGAAACCACACAGGCACCTGGCGCGACGCGCTTCAGCATCCCGACCAGGCGGGCCGGTTCATGCATGGCGATGCGCCAGTCGAGCACGGTGACGTCGGGACGCAGACGGAAGAAGAGTTGCATGGCCTCGCTTTCGGCCGCGGTACGGCCGACGACCTCGATTTCGGTCGCTTCGCCCAGATACTGGGTTACGTGCGCGCAGCACAGGGGCTCCGGCATCGCCAGCATCACGCGCAAGGGAACCGCGGCGAGGTCGTCAGGCAAATACATCTTCTGCATCAGGATCATTCATGCACCTCCGATGCCACAATGGCATAAGCGGTGCGCATCAGCAAGAATGCCGGCCGGGCCAGGTCAGGTGGTGTGTTCCACGGACAACACCCCGTTGGAACCGGACGACCGCCGGCGCCCGGTAATGTCAAGGTAGGTCCCGATCAGCCTCAGAGGCAAGCCCTGCGCATCGCGATCGACGATCTGGCCCACCGAGCTGAACCAGCGAAACTCGCCGTTAGGCATAGCCAGCCGAAACTCGCTCGCATATTGCTCGCTGCGCCCTTCGAGATAGTCGCGGAAACGCTGGCGGAAAGGCTCGCGGTCATCCGGATGCAGGCGCCCGAGCCACACCTCGGCGGGCTCACGAAAGGCCGCCGGCGGCCGACCCAGCATGCGCGCGGCCTCCTCGTCGTATTCGACTTCGCGGCTTTCCACCAGATAATCCCAAAGACCAAGGCCGGTGGCGCGCAGCGCAATCCGCAAACGGGCCTCCCGCCGCAGCAGCACCTCCTGCAATTCGGCCTGCCGGGCGTAACCGCGACGCACCATCGCCCACAGCATCAGTGCGGTGCCCACCACGAAAACGATGCCCTTCAATGTCTGTACGTCGGTCAGCCGGTCGGGGTCGCGCACCCAGATTCCGATCACCTGATCCGAATATACGATCCACGCCACCGCGAATGCCGCATAGATAAGTGCCACGGGGAGAGCGAGCATCGCTGGCGAGGGCAACACGGGCAACGGCGAATTCGGCATCGGATCCTCCCGGGATGGAAGCGGAATGCATTGATCTTACGCCTCCGCTCGTCCGGAAGCAGCCCAAGCGGCTTGCGGACGCGATATGATCGTGGCAAACGAAAGTCCTGCTGGAGGAGAGCAGAGCAATGTCTGCCACCGGCCTCATCTCGAAAAGCCTGTCGCGCGTGCGCGCCATGGTCGCCGAAGCGGCTGGCCGGAACCGGGAACCGTCCGTCCGTACGCTCGAACGCATACGCCAGCAACTGCGCGAATGCGCCGAAGGCCGCGGCGGCGAAGTATCCACCCGCCAGCGCGCCGCCCGGCTCGCCGATACCTATCTGAGTCTGGACGACGGCGGTCGCCTGGCCTTCCTGCGCATCATCGCGCTCGAATTCGGCCCCGACCCCGCCAAGGTGGCGAGCGCACACAAGGCCTACCAGGCGGCCATCGGCACCGATCGCCAGTGGGACTCCGAAGCGGCGCTGCGTGCGGCGATGCGTTCCCAACGCCTGCGCATCCTCACCCAGTTCAACGCCATTCCGCAGGGCGTCAAGTTCCTGGTCGATCTGCGTGCCGACCTGCTCCGCTTCCTCGCCGACGAGCCGCTGCTCAAGCCGCTCGACCGCGAACTCGAGGCGCGCCTGGCAGCATGGTTCGATGTCGGCTTCCTCGAACTCGCCCGCATCACATGGAACTCCCCCGCGGCGCTGCTCGAAAAGCTCGTCCAGTACGAAGCGGTCCATGAGATCCGCTCGTGGCGCGACCTCAAGAACCGGCTCGACTCCGACCGCCGCTGCTATGCGTTCTTCCACCCCCGGATGCCGCTCGAACCCTTGATCTTCGTCGAGGTGGCGCTCGTGGAGGAACTTGCCGACAACGTCCAGAAGCTGCTCGACGAAAACGCGCCCGTGGCCGACCCCGCGCGCGCCAGCGCCGCGATCTTCTACTCGATCAGCAACACCCAGGCGGGCCTGCGCGGGGTGTCCTTCGGCAACTTCCTGCTCAAGCGCGTGGTGGAAGACCTGCAGCGCGACTATCCGCGCCTGCACACCTTTGCCACCCTGTCGCCCATTCCGGGCCTGGTGGGCTGGATGCGGCGCCACCCCGAACAGCTCGCCGAAGCCTTCACGCCCAACGACTGGAAACGCCTCGCCGCGCTCGGCATCGAAGGGCCTGACGCGCCCGCGCTGCGTGCCCTGCTGAGCGCGCCGCGGGAGGCGATGGCAGACACGCAACTGCAGCGCGCGCTGCGCGAACCCCTGCTGCGGGTGGCCGCGTACTACCTGCTCAACGCCGCGCGCGACGGCAAGCCCGTGGATCCGGTCGCCCGCTTTCACCTCGGCAACGGCGCCCGCGTCGAGCGCCTCAACTGGCTCGCCGACACCGCCGACAAGGGCCACGAGCAGTCGTGGGGCATGATGGTGAACTACCTGTACGACCCCGACCGTATCGAGGCCAACCTGGAGTCCTTCGCCAGCGAAGGCCGCGTCGACGCCTCGGCCTCGGTCCGTCGCCTCGCGCGGCGCTGAGCGCAACGGAAGCACGCGTGCCCCCCGCTCCCATCTTCCTCGCCGCCCGCGCCGATGCCCGGCCTCGCGTCCCGGCCGCCGCATCCCCACGGAACTCATAGTGCGCCTGCCCTTCCGGCACTCCTCGATCCGGTTCCGACTGCTGCTGGCCAGCACCGCAGTGCAGGTGGTGCTGCTCACGCTGCTGCTGGCCAACAGCGTGCGGCTGATGAACGACGCGGCCTCGGCCAGCCTCGCCACGCTGACCACGCAGAACGCCAGCATGCTGCACGCCATGGCCACCGCCTACGGCGAACAGGGCCGCTACCGCACGCTTCAGGACGTGCTCGGCGAACTGCTCACCGACTCCACGGAAGGCCTGGTCTATGTGCGGATCGGCGGACCGGATGGTCAGCTGCTGGTCAGCGCCGGGCTTCCCGCGATGACGACGCTGCCGCCGCCCACGCCCGACATGGCCCAGGCCCTCGGATCGCTGATCGACCGCCCCATCATCCATGTACGGCGGCCGCTGCTGCTCGAGCGCAACGAGGTCGGCTTCCTCCAGTTCGGCGTTTCGGTCTCGGTGCTGGCCGCCGCGCGCCAGGCCATCATCCAGCAGGGCACGCTGATCGCGCTCGCCGAAATCCTGCTTACCTTCATCCTGCTGTCCGGCATCGGCTACCTGCTCACCCACAATCTCGGCCGCCTGCTGGCGGGCAGCCGTGCGATCGCGGAAGGCCACCTTGATCACCGCCTGCCGGAAAAGGGCGAGGACGAACTGGCCCGGCTCGCGCGCAACTTCAACGTGATGGCCGCGACCCTGCAGCAGCGGGTCGGCGAACTGCAACGTACGGCCCTGCAGCTGCGCACCAGCGAGGAACGCTACGCGCTGGCACTGCGTGGCGCCAACGACGGACTGTGGGACTGGGATCTTCCGACCGGCCAGGTCTATTTCTCCGAACGCTTCTGCGAAATCGTGGGTCGCGACATGAGCGGCTTCAGCAATGCGCAGGACGCACTCGCGAGCTACCTGCACCCCGACGAACTCGAAACCTACCGCGAGGTGATGCGTGCCCACCTGCGCGGCGAGAGCGCGCAATTCATGCTGGAGCACCGCATCCGCCAGGGCGACGGCAAGGTGCGCTGGGTCATGACGCGCGGCGTCGCGCAACGCGATGCCGGCGGTCGCGCTACCCGCATGGCCGGCTCGATCAGCGACATCGACCTGCGCAAGCGCGCCGAGCAGCAGCTGGTGCACGACGCGCTGCACGACGGGCTCACGGGCCTGCCCAACCGCGCCCTCTTCATCGAGCACGTGCAGCAGGCCCTTGGCCACCAGCGCCGCGACGAAAATGCGCGCTTTGCCGTCCTCGCAATCAACATCGAACGCTTCAGCCTGATCAACGACAGCTTCGGCCACGCGGCGGGTGACGAGTTGCTGCGTCGCGTCGCCGAGCACATCGTCGCATCGATGCGGGCGGGCGACGTCGCTGCACGCGTCGGCGGCGACCAGTTCGCCCTGCTGCTCAATGGCATCGACGGCAGCACCGAGGCCTTGCGCGTGGCCGAAAGCCTGGTCGAGCTGCCCGGCCTCAGCGCCCCCGCCGCCGGCCGGCCGCTGCACCTGCGCTGCCGCATCGGGGTGGCGGTCAGCGACATCGAGCGCGATGACGCCGAGGCCTTGTTGCGCGACGCCGACAACGCGCTGCACAAGGCGCGCCGCGATCAGGCCGACCCGGTCGAGTTCTTCCACGCCTCGATGCACACCCAGGCGGTCCGCGCGCTGCAGCTCGAAGCCGACCTGCGCACCGCGCTGCGCATCGGCGGCCTTACGGTGCACTACCAACCCATCGTCGCGCTCGGCGATCGCCGCCTGACGAGCTTCGAAGCGCTGGTGCGCTGGCGCCACCCCACGCACGGCCTGCTCCCGCCGCTGGAGTTCATTCCGCTCGCCGAAACCCTCGACCTGATCCACGACGTCGGCATGCGCGTGCTCACCCTGGTCTGCCGCGACCTGCTGGAATGGGGCATCGCCTATCCCGGCCGGGCCTTGCCTTCGGTCAGCGTCAATCTGTCGGCACGACAGCTGTCGCGGCCGAATCTGGCGGACGAACTGCTGGACGTGATCGAAAGCCACGGCGTGCCGATCTCCTGCCTGCGCTTCGAGGTCACCGAAAGCGTGCTCGCCGATCCCGACGGTCCGGCGAAGCCGGTCCTGCATCAACTGCGCGAGGCCGGCGCGTCGGTGCTCATCGACGACTTCGGCACCGGCTACTCGGCACTCAGCTACCTGCACACCATCCCGTGCGACATCGTCAAACTCGACGGCACCTTCGTACGCTCCATCACCCAGGACAGCCGCCTGCGCGACATCGTCCGGCGCAGCATCCAGCTCGCCCACGATCTCGGCATCGCGGTGGTCGCCGAATGCATCGAGCACGAAGATCAGGCCTCGGTGCTGTATGGCATGGACTGCGACTACGGCCAGGGCTATCTCTATTCGCGCCCGCTGGAAGCGGACGACGCCCGCCGCTTGCTGGCGCCCTCAAACCCGGGCACTCCCCAATGAAACCCGCCATTCCGATCCTTTGCCTGGCCCTGTTGCTGGGCCTCGCTCCCCCCGCCCGGGCCGATGCCCCCGAAATCCGCTGGTCGGCCTTCGGCACCGTCGGCGCGGTCGTCACCGACGACGAAGACGTGCGCTTCATCCGCAGCGGCATCGACCACCCCGGCGCCGAATCGCCCGATTTCGGTCCGGACAGCGTGCTCGGCGTGCAGGGCAACATCAACCTCTCCGAGCAGGCAGGCGCGGTGCTGCAGGTCATCAGCCGCGAGAACCCGGAAGGCGACTACACGCCGCGGGTGACGCTCGCCTTCCTCAGCTATGCGCTGGCCCCCACGCTGACCGCCCGCATCGGCCGCATGCGGGTGCCATTCTTCATGCTGTCCGACTCGCTCGACATCAACTACGCCAATCCGTGGGTGCGGCCGCCGATCGAGGTCTATGGGCTCAACCCGTTCTCCGACCTTGACGGGGTCGACCTGCTGTACCGCACCCGCATCGGCAACACCGACCTAGAAATCCATCCGTACGCCGGCAGCAGCTACATACCGATCCACCGCCGCGGCAATGCACGGCTGCGCGAGCTGTACGGCATCAACCTGGCGCTCACGCACGATCACCTGTCGCTCTACCTCGGCCACGCCGAGGCGCGGGTCGCCCTGCATTGGGACGACAACGAATACAACACCATGACCGCGCAGTTGCGCAGCTTCGGGCTCGGCAGCGTGGTCGCCCAACTGAGCGGCAACGACGGCTATGCCGCCTTCAGCTCGGCCGGCGTGCAATGGGACGACGGGCGCTGGCTGCTGATCGGCGAATACGCCCGCCGCGAGAACCGCTCGTATGCCAACAGTGCGCACGGCTGGTACGTCACCGTGGGGCGACGCGTCGGCGCGACGCTGCCCTACCTTTCGTTCGCCCGCCACACCCAGGACCGCCCCACCTCCGGCTCGTCCGCAGTGCCCGCCGGCTCGCCCTTCCAGCCCTTCATCGAGGGCTTCGACAAGTCGCGCAACATCGCCCAGCACAGCACCACCGCCGGGGTGCGCTGGGACTTCACCCGCAATGCCGCGTTCAAGGCCGAACTGTCACATATCCGCACCGATCCCGACGCCTGGGGATCACTGTTCCCACGCGGCAATCCCGCCTTCGCCCGGATGGGCGACCGCAGCTACAACGTGCTGAGCGTCTCCGTCGATGTCGCGTTCTGACCCACCGCCCGTTGCCTCCTGCTGGCGGCACGCGGTCGCGCTGCTCGCTGCGCTCATGCTGAGCGGATCCGCCTGGGCCGAGCTGGTGCTGGTCGCCGCGCGCAGCGGCCCCATCCCGGCCCTGTCACGCGAAGAAGCCGAGCAGCTTTACCTGGGCCGCCGCACCACGCTGGCCGACGGCACCCCGGTCAGCCTCGTCGACCTGCCCGCCGGGGCCGCGCGCGACAGCTTCTACCAGGAACTCACCGGCAAGAATCCCAGCCAGACCCGCGCCTACTGGTCGCGGCTGGTGTTTACCGGCAGGGCACTGCCGCCGCGCGAGGCGGCTACGGTGGCCGAAGCGCGCGACTGGATCGCGACCCGCCCCGGCACCATCGGCTACCTGCCCGTCGGCAGCCCCGACGACCGCCTGCGCGTGCTGTTGCGGCTGCCTTGATCCGCGTCGTCAGGCGTGCTGCGGGGCGACGATCTCCAGCCGCAGCTCGCCGACCCGCGCGATGCGGCCGTGCAGACGATCGCCCGCCACCACAGCGCCCACGCCTTCCGGCGTGCCGGTAAACACCAGATCCCCGGCCCTCAGCTCGAAGTAGCGCGACAGGAAGGCCAGCGTTTCCGGCACGTTCCAGATCATGTCGGCCAGATCGCCCGCCTGGCGCCGCACGCCGTTGACGTCCAGCACGATCTCACCGGCGGCAAGAACCTCCGCCAGCGGCCGGATCGGCGAGATGGGCGCCGAATGGTCGAAGGCCTTGCCCGCATCCCACGGCCGCCCCGCGGCCTTGGCCGCTGCCTGCAGATCGCGGCGCGTCATGTCCAGCCCTACCGCATAGCCGTAAATGCAGCCCGCCGCCTGCTCCGGCGTCAGACCGCTACCGCCGGCCGCGAGCGCCACCACCAGTTCGAGTTCGTGATGTAGGTCGGAAGTCGCCACAGGGTAGGACATCCGACCACACTCGCCTTCGCCCACGGGGAGCACCGCATCGGCCGGCTTGGTAAAGAAGAACGGGGCCTCGCGCGCCGGGTCGCCACCCATTTCGCGCGCGTGGGCGGCGTAGTTGCGGGCCACGCAGAAGATCCGGCGCACCGGGAAGACACCGCCTCCCAGCACCGGCACGACAGGCTGCGGAGCAGGCGGAATCACGTGGAATGCTTCGTGCTTTTCAGACATTCAGATCACCTCGGGAACGACCACGCCAGTCGGCGGTGGCCGGTATTGTGACCAGCTCCGGAATGTCCGGTCCAGCCGGGCACCGGTATCCCGAAGGAGCAAGAGCGGATATTGACGCCCCGGCGGACTGATGTTGTAATGCAAATCATTCCTATTCGTGTGATGAATCATGGCAACCGAGTCCTCAGACCCCTGCAGCCCCGCCGTGGCGACCCCGCGCCCCGAGCGGGCAGTGGCCGAGGCTCCTGCGGACGAGCAGGGCCCGGCGATTTCCAGCGCGCAACTGCTCGCTGGCCGGCCCTGCGTGACCATCGATCATCAGGGCGTCAATTACGTACTGCGCGCGACCCGCGCAGGCAAGCTGATCCTGACCAAGTAAGCCGCCTGGCAAGGCTAAAAACCCTCAACGAGGCTAGACTATGTACGTCTGTGTCTGCAACGCGGTAACCGAGCGCCACATCAACGAAGCTGTTCGCGAAGGCGTGTCCACCCTGCGCCATCTCCGCAAGGAGCTGGGGGTGACAGCCGAGTGCGGGCGCTGCGCGGTGTGTGCGCGCGACTGCCTGCGTTCGGCGCTCGCCGAGAAGACCCAGCGTCCTGCGGCGGCACCGGTGCACATCGGTGTCGCTCCCTCGTTTTCCCTTGCCGCGGAGGCCTCATGAAAGGCGATAAGAAGGTAATCCAGCTGCTCAACAAGCAGCTCACAAACGAACTGACCGCGATCAACCAGTACTTCCTCCATGCCCGCATGTATAAGAACTGGGGGCTGGGACAGCTGGGCAAACACGAGTACGAGGAATCGATCGAAGAGATGAAGCACGCCGACAAGCTGATCGAGCGCGTGCTGTTTCTCGAAGGTCTTCCGAATCTGCAGAACCTGAACAAGTTGATGATCGGCGAGAACGTTCCCGAATGCATCCAGGGCGATCTGGCACTGGAAAGCGCTTCGCGCACCGACCTCGTCGAAGCCATTGCCTACTGCGAATCCTGTAAGGACTACGTCTCGCGCGAACTGCTCGAAGACATCCTCGAGGACACCGAGGAACACATCGACTACCTCGAAACCCAGCTGGAACTGATTGGCAGCGTGGGCTTGCAGAACTACCTGCAGTCCCAGATGGAAACCCACTCCTGAGCCTGCAGGCGGGCGGCCACCGCGGTCCGCCCGCCGCCAGCCAGCTCCACCGCGGAGCGAGCCAGCAGGCCCCCAAGGCAAAGGACACCTGTTCGCTCATGTACTCCGCACCGTTGACGCTCCTCATGGCCGCAATCCGGCCGGGAACCGCCGCATCGTCGGAACCCGCCGCGTGCGCGTCGCAACGGCCCTGCAACGGCGACCGTCCATCCTTCGCGTCCGCCGCATCCCCGCTTCGACGTATCGCCGGAATCCCCGCATGAACGCCGCAACCCAGGTTCTTTCCATGACCGTACCGTCCCCCGCGACACCCACCGTCCGCCCGGTCGCACGCCCCGTCGCTGTGGCGGTCGCGCCCCGGCAGCGTCGGCCGCGCGCGCCGGAACGGCTGGGGCTGGGGGTGCTGGTGGTGGTCGCCCACGCCGCCGGTCTGCTCGCGCTCGCCTACGTGCGCAGCCCCGAGCCGCCCCCCGAGATCCGGCCGATCGAGATTGCCTTCATCCCGCTCGAAGCGCCGCCGCAGCCCGAGCCGGTCAAGCCCGAACCCGTGAAGCAGGCCCCGCAGCCCAAGAAGCCCGCCGAGGTGCGCCCCAAGCCGCCCAAGCCCACGCCGCAACCGGTTGCGGAAAAGATCACCGCGTCGCCCAACGCGCTGAGCGCCGAGCCCGCCCCGCCGGCACCCGCCCAGCCGGCCGCGCCTGCTGTCGCCAATCCCGCGCCGCCGGCCC
The DNA here is from genome assembly GCF_001682385.1 of Azoarcus olearius. Lineage (NCBI taxonomy): Bacteria > Pseudomonadati > Pseudomonadota > Betaproteobacteria > Rhodocyclales > Zoogloeaceae > Azoarcus > Azoarcus olearius. Next base: position 693,343 of record NZ_CP016210.1, on the reverse strand, counting down.
CGCCCGCCCCGCCGCCGGTGGTGGCCGCCCGCTTCGACGCCGACTATCTCAACAACCCCAAGCCCGCCTACCCGCCGCTATCCACCCGGCTGCGCGAGGAAGGTACCGTGATGCTGCGCGTGCAGGTCACCGCCGAAGGCCTGCCGGGCCAGATCGAGATCAACCGCAGTTCGGGCTTCGAGCGCCTCGACAGCGCAGCGCGCGCCGCCGTGGCCCGCTGGCGTTTCGTGCCGGCCCGCCAGGGCGACCGCGCGATCGAGGCCTGGGTGCTCGTCCCCCTCGTTTTCAAACTGACTGAAGGAAGGTAAACATGGAAGGAACCCAAGCCTTCGGATTCGCCCATCTGTGGGGACAGTCCGACGCCATCATCCGTACGGTGGCCATCCTACTGCTGGCGATGTCGGTCACCAGCTGGTATCTGATCCTGGTGCGCGCGCTGCGCCAGTTGCGCGCGCGTCGCAGCATCGACGCCGTCGACGCGTTCTGGGCCGCGTCCGACCTCAGTCAGGGGCTCAAGCGCCTGCAGGACCAGGCGCCCGACTCGCCCTTCGACGACCTCGCCCGCCAGGGCGCCGCCGCCGCCGACCACGTGCGCCGCCACACCCATCAGGAAACCCTGGGCGGCAAGCTGGACGCCGACGAGTTCATCACCCGCGCGCTGCGCAAGTCGATCTCGCTGTCCACCGCCCGCCTGGAAGCCGGCCTGACGATGCTCGCCTCGATCGGCTCCACCGCGCCCTTCGTCGGCCTGTTCGGCACCGTGTGGGGCATCTACCACGCGCTGGTGAACATCTCCGCCTCCGGCATGGCGACGCTGGACAAGGTTGCCGGCCCGGTGGGCGAGGCGCTGATCATGACCGCCTTCGGCCTCTTCGTCGCGATCCCCGCGGTGCTCGCCTACAATGCCTTCACCCGCGCCAACCGCGTCGAACTGTCCGAACTGGACGCCTTCGCCCACGACCTGCACGCCTGGTTCTCCACCGGCGCCCGCATCGCGCCGCTGCCGGGTCAGGGCGCTGAAACCGCCACCAAGGCCGGCGCCACCCGCCTGGCCGCCGCGGGAGCCGCGTAATGGCTTTCGGCGGTTTCCACCAGGGCGGCGAGCGCCAGCCGACCAGCGACATCAATATGGTGCCGCTGATCGACGTGATGCTGGTGCTGCTGATCGTGTTCATGATCACCGCGCCGCTGCTCACCCACTCGGTCAAGATCGACCTGCCCAAGGCGGCCAGCCAGCCCAACGTCGAGAAGCCGGAAACGGTCACGCTCGCGCTGGACGGCGACGGCAAGCTGTTCTGGAACAACGAGCCGCTGCCCGACGACCAGTTGGCGACGCGGCTGACGGAGGCCGCCGGCCGCACGCCGCAACCGGAACTGCACCTGCGCGCGGACCAGAACACGCGTTACCAGAAGCTCGCCGAAGTCATGTCCGAGGCGCGCGAGGCCGGCATCGAGAAGATGGGTTTCATCACCGTCCCCGAACGCTGAACCCCGGCTGCTCCCGGCTGCTTTCGCTCCGCCGACGGCGCACCCCGCAGATCGCGGTGTGCGCCGTTTTTCTTGCCGGCGCCGGCCGCGCCGCCACGCCCCTCGACTGCAATACGATACACAGCCGCAACACGGGCTCGACTATGCTTGGTCCCGCTATCCCGCACGCTCCCGCCTTCTTCGCATCCCTGCCCCCCGCCCCGCAATGACGCCCCACCCCGCCACTCCGTCCGCGCCTTCGCCGCCGCATCCTCATCGCAGCCCTTGGCCTGGGCGCCCTCGCCGTCGGCGCCGCCTTCACCTGGCCCCGATTGTTCGGCAACGGCGATCCCACGGCGCTCTACCAGTTCGCCACCGTCAGCCGCGGAGACATCGAGGACGTGGTGACCGCTACCGGAACGCTGCAGCCGCGCGAGTATGTCGACGTCGGCGCGCAGGTTTCCGGACAGCTGAAGAAGATCCACGTCGAGGTCGGCTCGCTGGTCAAGAACGGCGACCTGCTCGGCGAGATCGACTCCACCGTTTACCTTTCCAAGGTGGATGCCTCGCGCGCCCAGCTGCGTAACCTGCGTGCCCAGCTGAAGGAGCGCGAGGCCCAAGTCGCCCTCGCGCAGGTGCAGTTCAAGCGCCAGACCGCGCTGATGGCGGAGGACGCCACCACCACCGAAACGCTGCAGACCGCCGAGGCCACGCTGAAGTCGGCCGAGGCGCAGCTCGAAGCGCTGCGCGCGCAGATCGAGCAGTACGAATCGACGCTGCGCGGCGACGAGGCCAACCTGCAGTACGCCCGCATCATGTCGCCGATGACCGGCACCGTGGTCTCGATCACCGCCCGCCAGGGCCAGACGCTGAACACCAACCAGTCGGCGCCGACCATCCTGCGCGTCGCCGACCTGACGACGATGACCGTGCAGACCCAGGTGTCCGAAGCCGATGTGAGCCGTCTCAAGCTCGGCATGGCGGCCTATTTCACCACGCTGGGCGGCCACGGCAAGCGCTGGTACGGCAAGCTGGACAAGATCGAACCGACGCCCACGGTGACCAACAACGTGGTGCTGTACAACGCGCTGTTCGACGTTCCCAACGACGACAACCTGTTGATGACGCAGATGACCGCCCAGGTGTTCTTCATCGTCGCCCAGGCCAAGGACGTGCTGCAGATTCCGCTCGCGGCGGTATCGCAGGGCGCGCGCGGTCCGCGCGCCGGAGCGCAACCCGCCGCGGGCGGCGCACTCGCCGGCGCCGCCCGCGGGAACGGCCCGCGCCGGGCCACGGTCAAGGTGCTGCGCGCCGACAACACGCTGGAGGAACGCGAGGTGCAGATCGGCGTATCCAACCGCGTCCAGGCTCAGGTGCTGGACGGGCTGCAGGAAGGCGAGCGCGTGGTCGCCGGCCTGCTGAGCGCACCCGCACCCGCTGCATCGACCACCAGCAACCGTCAGGGACCGCCGCCCCGCCTATGAAGCGCGAAGCCTTCTCCCCCTCGGCCAGCAGTACCGGAGCGGGAACGCCGCTGATCGAACTCGCCGGCATCACGCGCAGCTTCCGCAACGGCGAGATCGAGACGCGGGTTCTGCACGGCATCGACCTCACCATCTACCCGGGCGAGTTCGTCGCCATCGTCGGCGCCTCGGGTTCGGGCAAATCGACGCTGATGAACATCCTCGGTTGCCTGGACCGGCCGAGCAGCGGCACCTACCGCTTCATGGGCGAAGACGTTGCCGGTTTCGACCGCGACGAACTCGCCCGCCTGCGCCGCGAGGCCTTCGGCTTCGTGTTCCAGAGCTACAACCTGCTCGGCGGCGCCAGCGCACGCGAGAACGTCGAGGTGCCGGCGGTGTATTCCGGCATGCCGCCCGCCGAGCGCCACGCGCGCGCCGAGCAGCTGCTCGCCTCGCTCGGCCTCGGCGAGCGCAGCCACCACCGCCCCAGCCAGCTCTCCGGCGGCCAGCAGCAGCGCGTGTCGATCGCGCGTGCGCTGATGAACGGCGGCCGCATCATCCTCGCCGACGAGCCCACCGGCGCGCTCGACAGCAGGAGCGGCGAAGAGGTGATGAAGCTGCTGCGCCAGCTCTCCGCCGAAGGCCACACCATCATCCTGATCACCCATGCGCGCGAAGTGGCCGAGATGGCCCAGCGTATCATCGAAATCCGCGACGGCCACATCGTCGCCGACCCCGGCCCGAGCAAGCCGCAGGGGCCGGAGCCCGACTTCGCTCCGCATGTGGACCGCACCTCGTCGATGTCGGACCTGGTCGAAGCCACCCGCACCGCGCTGCGCGCGCTGCGTGCCAACCTGTTCCGCTCGGCGCTGACCCTGCTCGGCATCGTCATCGGCGTCGCTTCGGTGATCGCGATGCTGGCGATCGGCGACGGCGCCAAGGCCAAGGTGGTGGACCAGATCAGCGCGATGGGCACCAACCTGCTCACCGTGCGTCCCGGCGCGCCCAACCAGCGCGGGCGCGAAACCACCGCCACGCTGGTGATCGAGGACGTGCGCGCGATCGCCGAGCTGCCCAACGTGCTCGCCTCGGTGCCGGAACAGAGCGCCAGCGTCACCCTGCGGGCGGACAACACCGACCAGCGCACCACCGCCAATGCCACCTCCTGGAACTACGGGGTCGCGCGCAACTGGCCGGTGGCGAGCGGCACCTTCTTCAGCGCCGAGGACGAGGCGCGCTACGCCACCGTCGCGGTGCTCGGCCAGACCACCGCGGGCGCGCTGTTCCCGGGCGTCGACCCGATCGGCCAGTACGTGCTGGTGAACAACATCCCCTTCCAGGTCATCGGCGTGATGAGTCCCAAGGGCGCCACGCCCTGGGGCCAGGACCAGGACGACATCGTCTTTGTGCCCTTCACCACCGGCAGCCTGCGGGTGACCGGCCAGCGCTACCTGCGCAACGTCACCGTCGCGGTGGAGGACGTCTCCCGCATCGACGCGACGCAGAACGAGGTCAGCCAGCTGCTGCTCGCGCGCCACGGCGTCGAGGACTTCCAGATCCGCAACATGGCCTCGGTGATCGACACCGTGTCGGCCACCCAGAACACGCTCACGATCCTGCTCGGCACGGTGGCGGCGATCTCGCTGCTGGTGGGCGGCATCGGCGTCATGAACATCATGCTGGTGTCGGTCACCGAGCGCACCCGCGAGATCGGCATCCGCATGGCCACCGGCGCGCGCATGAAGAACATCCTGCAGCAGTTCCTGATCGAGGCGCTGGTGGTGTCCGCGCTCGGCGGCCTCATCGGTGTCGCCGTCGGGCTGGGCACCGCGGCGGTGATCGCGCTGTTCGACACGCCGATCAAGTATTCGCTGCTGCCGGTGGTGCTCGCCTTCGGCTGCGCCTTCGCCACCGGTCTGGTATTCGGCTACCTGCCCGCACGCAAGGCCGCCCGGCTGGACCCGGTGGTCGCCCTCGCTTCCGAATGACAGTTCCACACACCATGACCGCTTCCGTCGCGCGCCTGCGCCTTGCCCCCGTGCTGCTCGCCGCGCTGGTCGCCGGCTGCGCCTTCACCGAACCGGTCGCGCGCCCCGACCAGCCGCTACCCGCGCAGTGGACCGAACAGCCCGGCCCTGCCGCCGCCACCCCACTGCCCGACACCTGGTGGCAGTCCTTCGGCTCGCCGGCACTGGACGCGCTGGTGGCCGAGGCGCTGGTTGCCAGCCCTGACCTGCAGGTGCAGGCGGAGCGCGTGCTCCAGGCCGAACTCGCGCTGCGCCAGACGCGTGCGTCGCTGTTCCCGTGGCTCACGCTCGACGCCGACAGCGGCTGGCGCCGCGCCGACGCCGGCGACCGCGGCGCGAGCACGGTGACCGAAACCAAGACCACCTCGCTCGGCCTTTCCGCCAGTTACGAGGTCGATCTGTGGGGCCGCGTGGCCGCCAACGTGGGCAGCGCGCGCGCCAGCCTCAACGCCACCCGCTACGACCGCGACAGCGTGCGCCTGTCGCTCGCCGCGAGCGTCGCCACCACCTATTTCCAGCTGCTGACGCTGCAGGAGCGGCTGGAGATCGCACGCCAGAACCTGGCGATTGCCGAACGCGTGCTGCGCGTGGTCGAGGCGCGCTACCGCAACGGGGCCGCGTCGGCACTGGAAGTGAGCCAGCAGCGCACCACGGTGCTCACCCAGCGCGCTGCGATCGAACCGCTGGAGGTCAGCGTGCGCCAGACGCGCTCCGCGCTCGCCATCCTGCTCGGCCGCAATCCGCAGGACGCCGCGCCGGAATTCGAACGCCTCGAAGCGCTGGCCATCCCCACGGTGACACCCGGCCTGCCCGCCGAACTGCTGCTGCGCCGGCCCGACCTGGCGAGCGTGGAAGCCAGCCTGGCCGCCGCCTCCGCCGACATCGCCGCGGCGCGCGCCGCCTTGCTGCCCAGCATCAGCCTGTCGGCCGGCGGCGGCGTGGCCAGCAGCCTGCTGCTGTCGCTGGCCGACCCGGGCACCACGGTGTCGCTGTCGGCCTCGCTGGTGCAGACCATCTTCGACGGCGGCCGCCTGCAGGCCGCGGTCGACATCGCCCGCTCGCGCCAGCGCGAACTGCTCGAGAGCTACCGCAGCGCGATCATCACCGCGTTGAAGGAAGTGGAAGACGCGCTCGGCAACGCCAGCCGCGACGCCAATCAGGAAGCCGCGCAGCGCGAGATCCTCGCCGAAGCCCAGCGCGCGCTGCGTCTGGCCGAGCTGCGCTACCGCGAGGGCGCGGCCGACCTGCTCACCGTGCTGGACGCCCAGCGCACGCTGTTCTCGGCGCAGGACCAGCTCGCCCAGCTGCGCCAGGCGCGGCTGACCGATGCGGTCGGGCTGTACAAGGCGCTCGGGGGCGGCTGGCGGGCGGAGAACTCGATGGCGGCGGGCGGCTGAGGCAGCCCGCTCAGCGCGGGGCCGCCAGCAGCGCCTGCGGCCCGATGTCCGCCAGCGTCGCGCAGCCGGCGAGCGCCATCGCCACTTCCAGCTCGTCGCGCAGCAGGCGGATGACGTGGGCGACGCCGAGCGGTCCGGCGGCGGCGAGTGCGTGGATATAGCCGCGCCCCACCAGCACCGCGCGCGCACCGAGCGCGATCGCCTTGAACACATCGCTGCCGCGGCGGATACCGCCGTCGAGCAGCAGCGCAACGCGGTCGCCGACGGCATCGGCCATCGCCGGCAACATCTCCAGCGCCGGCGGCAGCGTGTCCAGCGTGCGGCCGCCGTGGTTGGAGACGATGAGCCCGGCGGCGCCGAGATCGGCGGCGATGCGGGCATCCTCCGGATGCAATACGCCTTTCAGAATGACCGGCAGCCGGGTGATCCCGGACAGCCATTCGACGTCCCGCCAGGTTGGCGCCTCGCGCATCAGGCCCTGGAACACCGCGCTGTCGTGCTCGCCCAGCGCCGGCCGCACGGGCGCAGGCGCGCCGCGCAGGTTGGCGGAATCGATGCCCGGCGGCAGCTGGAAGCCGGCGCGGTGTTCGCGGTTGCGCACGCCATTGAGCGGCGCGTCGATGGTGAACACGATGCCGCTGTAGCCGGCACGCTCGGCACGCTCGACCAGCGCGCGCGACACGCCGCGGTCCGGCTGCAGGTAGAGCTGGAACCAGCGCGGCCCGGCGCCGACCGCGGCGACCTCTTCCAGCGTGTAACTGGACAGCGTGCTCAGCACCAGGCCGGTGTCGAGCGCCGCCGCGGCATAGGCGCTGGCGCGCTCACCATCGGGATGGAACAGCTTCTGCCAGGCCACCGGCGCCAGCAGGATGGGGTGGGCCAGCTCCAGCCCGGGCAGGCTGCAGCGGGTGTGGCCGGCAGTGACGTCGCGCAGCACGCGCGGCAGGATGCGCAGGCGGTCGTAGGCCTCGCGGTTCCAGCGCCAGCTCAGCTCGTCGGCGGCGGCGCTGTGCAGATAAGCCCAGGCGTTGTCGTCCAGGCAGGCGCGCGAGAAACGCTCGTAGTCGACGACCGCCGCGATCTCGCGCGGGATGGCGGCAAGGCGCTGGGCGGGCTTGCCGGCCTCAGGCATCGGCCCACAGGCGCAGCAGGTTGTGATAGGTGCCGGTGAGGCGCACGACGGCGTCGTTGTCCTCCCCGACACTCTGGCGCAGTTGCAGCAGCGCCATGTCCATGTCGAACAGCAGGCGGCGCTGGTGGGCGTCGCGCACCATGCTCTGCATGAACATGAAGCACGCCACGCGCGCGCCGGCCGTGACCGGCGTGACCTGGTGGATGGACGAGGACGGATACACCACCGCGCTGCCGGCCTTGAGCTTGACGCCGTGGGTGCCGAAAGTGTCGGCGATGGTCAGCACGCCGCCTTCGTATTCCTCCGGGTCGGACAGGAACACGGTGGCCGAGACATCGGCGCGCACATAGCCGCCTTCGGGCGCCAGCCGCATCGCGTTGTCGGTGTGGTAACCGTAGTGGTTGCTGTCGCCGGCGTAGCGGTTGAAGAAGGGCGTGAGCACGCGCAGCGGCAGCGCCGCGGCGAAGAACAGCGGGTTGCGGTTGAGCGCACCGAGGATGAGGCGGCGCAGCGCGGGCAGATGCTCGGCATCTTCCGGCAGTTGCTCGTTGTTCTTGGAATAAAGCGCCTGCGGGCCGGCAGTGACATGGCCGCTGACCCAGCGCGAGGCCGCGATCAGCTTGCGCGCCTGTGCCAGCTCCTCGGGGCTCAGGACGTCGTCGATCGTGATCAGCATGCAGCCTCCGGCAGGGTGGGGTGAAACGCCCGCGGCGCGCCACTGAGGGCGGCACCGCGGGTGATGCAGGGATGGATCAGAACTTGAACTCGGTGGTCAGGATGGCCGAGCGACGCGTGCCGGGGACCGTAAAGCCGCCGTTGTCGTAGATCGCATCGTAATAGACCTCGTCGAACAGGTTGCGCAGGTTCAGGCGCACCGCCCACTTCGGCTGCTCGTAGGCCACCATCGCGTCCCAGCGCACGTAGGCCGGCGCCTTGTTCGGGTTGAACGCCGCGGTGCCGCCGGCGGACGGGTTGTAGCCGTAGCGTTCGCCCTTGCCTTCGGCGCCGCCGCCCACCTTCCAGCCGTTGCCCAGCGCGTAGGTCGACCAGAAGTTGAAGGTGTAGGTCGGCGTGTTGCGCGCGCGCTCGCCCTTGAAGTTGGGGTTGGCCGAGGTGACGACGCCCGTGGTGGCGTTGCGGTTCACCGCCACCTTCAGGATCTCGGAGTCCATCAGCGCGAGGCCGGCGAACACTTCCCACTTGTCGGTGATGCGGCCGGCAAGTTCGAACTCGAGACCGTCGGTGCGACGCTTGCGGGTCAGGATGGACGCGGTGGACTCGAGGTCGTTGTTGCGTTCCCAGTCCTTCGTGGCGCGGTACAGCGCGGTGCGGAAGGCGAGATCGCCTTCGAAGAACATGAACTTGGCGCCGAGTTCGACCACGTCGGAACGCTCGGGCGGGAATTCGCCGCCGGAGAGCTGGTAGAGGTCGGCGGTCGGGCTGAACGAGTCGCTCCAGCTCAGGTAGTAGTGGGCGTACTCGCTCGGCTGCCACGACAGGCCGGCACGGTAGCTGTTCTCGTTGAACTTGAGTTCAGGCGAGCGGACCGCGCTGTACTCGGCATCCATGAAGTCGCGGCGGGCGCCGAGCACGACCTTCCAGTCCTTGACGAACTCGATGCTGTCCTGCGCATACACCGAGTAGGTGTCGCCTTCGTACTTCGACGCGCTGGCGCGGTTCACCACGCTGCTGCTGTAGTACGGACGCGCGTTGGTGCCGAGGTTGAGCAGACCCCAGCGCACCGAATCCTCGTGCAGGTATTCGATGCCGGTGACCAGCTCGTGCTTCATGCCGAGCGCGTTGAACTCGGTGCTGAAGTCCGACTGCAGCACCAGGTTGTCGGTATCGGACTTGCGCGTCTTGGGCGCGTTGCCGCGATCGGACGGCGCCACCGTGTTGGACGGCGCCGAAGCCCAGTAGGCGCGCTTGTAGTTGGAGTAGCGCAGCTGGGTGCGCAGCTGGGTCTTGCCGGTGAAGCGGTAGGTGTGGGTGACGGTCGAGATGTTGGTCTCGCTTTCGTCGAAGTTCTGGTCGATGCCCCAGAAGTCGCTCTCGTCGAAGCGCTTGGTCGGCTTGTGGGTGGCGTTGTCGAACGAGATGCCGTAATCGGGGTTGTCGTCGGTGCGCAGGTACTGGTGGCTGACGATCAGCTCGTTGTCGGTGAAGAGGCCGAAACCGATGCTGGCGGCCGCGCCTTCGCGGTGGATTTCGGGCTCGGTGCCGGTGGCCGGGTTGGAGCGCCAGCTGCCTTCGTCACGCTTCATCACGTTCAGGCGCACGGCGGTGGTGTCGCCCAGCACCTTGTTGAAGTCGCCGGTGAGTTCGCGGTAGTCGTCGGTGCCGACGCTGCCGGTGACGCGGTTGCGATCGACCAGCATCGGCGTCTTCGACACCTGGTTGATCACGCCGCCGGCCTGGCCGCGGCCGAACAGCATCGCCGCCGCGCCGCGCAGCACGTCGACCTGCTCCAGATTGAAGGTTTCGCGGTTGTACTGGGCGGTGTCGCGGATGCCGTCGAGGTAGATGTCGCCGTAGGTGTAGAAGCCGCGCAGCATCATGTTGTCGCCGGAGCGGCCGCCTTCGGCAGCGTTGAAGGTGAGGCCGGAGACGTTGCGCAGCGCTTCCTTCAGCGAACCGACCTGCTGCTCTTCCATCAGCGAGCGGGTCACCGTGGTGATCGCTTGCGGCACATCATGCGGATCTTGCAGGGTCTTGCCGACGCGGGTGGCGGTGGCGCGGTAGCCGTCTTCCGGCGGCGCCTCGGTGGTGGCGTTGACGGTCACGGCCGACAGCGCCTTCTCCTTCGGGGCCGGGGTCGCGGTGTCCTGGGCCATCGCACTCAGCGACAGGCCGCCCGCCATCAGGGCGGCGCCCAGCGGCAGCAGGCGGACGGGTTGGGCGGGGGCAGCTGCAGCCTGGGCGGCAGGCTTGCGCGCAAGTTTCTTCTTCATGTCGTTCCTTATACGAATGTCGAAAAATCTGGCTGGCTTGCGCGAGGCTGGCTGGCTGTTGGGTTACTGATTCGGGGCGAATCGCGGCGGTGGTTTTTGTGCACCGAAACATTCGACGCGAACTGGATAGTAAGTGATAATAATTATCATGCACAAACAAACTTCGTTACAAACGAAAATCGTTCTCGTTGAGACGAATGTCGCATCGACACAACAGCCCGTCTGACCCGCCATGACCCTTGCCGCCACCGCAGCGTCTCCCGCCCGCACCTTCGCCCTCGTCGGCCACCCCAATGTCGGCAAGTCGGTCCTGTTCCACCGCCTCACCGGCACATATGTAAACGTCTCCAACTACCCGGGCACCACCGTCGAAGTCGCGCGCGCCACGCCGCGCTTCGACCGCGAGGCCTCGCTGCTCGACACCCCGGGCGTACTCGCCCTGCCCTCGCGCAGCGACGACGAACGCGCAACGATGCGCGCGCTGCTGCAGGAGGACATGCGCACGCTGATCCAGGTGGGCGATGCCAAGAACCTGCGCCGAACGCTCAACCTGACCGCGTTGCTGGCCGAACTCGGCGTACCGATGGTGATGGCGCTGAACATGACCGACGAGGCGAGCGCGCGCGGCGTGACGGTGGATAGCGCCGCGCTGGCCGAGGCGCTGGGGGTGCCGGTGGTGGCGACGGTGGCCACCGGCGGCGAGGGCGTGGCGCCGCTGACCGACGCGCTGCCGCGCGCCTGCGCGCCTGCGCCGCTGCTGCGCTACGACGCCGATACCGAAGCGGCAATCGAACGCATCGCTGCACTGATCACCGCCCACGCGCCCCATCCGCGCCTGGCCCCGCGCGGGCTGGCGATCCTGCTGCTCGGCCACGACAGCGAGGTCGTGCGCTGGATCGACGAGCACGCCGGCGACAAGGCGGCGCTGATTCATCAGGCCCTCATCGCCGCCTCGAACATCGGCAAGGAGCCGCTCGCTGCCCGCCTCGCGCGCGAACGCGGCCGCGCCGCCGAAGCGCTGGCACGCACCGTGAGCCACCAGGCAGCCGGCAAGGAGCGCACGCTGTCACTGCTGGTCGGCCAGCTCGCCGTGCATCCGCTGTGGGGATGGCCGATGCTGCTCGGCGTGCTGTTCCTGGTGTACCTCTTCGTCGGCGACTTCGGCGCCGGCACCCTGGTGGGCCTGCTGGAAGAAGACTTCTTCGGCGGCGTGCTCAATCCGGCCTTCACCGAGTTCGTCCAGCAACACATCAGCGCGCCCTGGCTCGCCGACCTGCTGGTGGGTGAATACGGACTATGGACGATGGGCATGACCTACGCGCTGGCGCTGATCCTGCCCATCGTCACGACCTTCTTCCTCGCCTTCGGCGTGCTGGAGGATTCCGGCTATTTCTCGCGCCTGTCGGTGATCGCCAACCGCAGCTTCGCCGCCATCGGCCTCAACGGCCGCGCAGTGCTGCCGATGGTGCTGGGGCTGGGCTGCGTGACCATGGCCACGCTCACTACCCGCATCCTGCACACCCCGCGTGAGCGCCTGATCACCACCTTCCTGATGGCATTGGCAATTCCATGCTCCGCCCAGCTCGGCGTGGTGCTCGGCCTGCTCGGCGGCATCTCGCTCGGCGCGCTGACGATCTGGGGCATCACCATCGCCTGCGTGCTGCTGTTCACCGGCTGGCTGGCGGGCAAGCTGGTCAAGGGCCGCCGCATCCCGCTGGTCACCGAACTGCCGCCGATGCGGATGCCGGTGCTCGGCAACGTGCTGAAGAAGACGGGCGGCCGCCTGAAGTGGTATCTGATCGAGGTGATCCCGCTGTTCCTGATCGGCACCTTCATCATGTTCGTGCTCGACCGCCTCGGCATCCTGCCGTGGATCATCAAGGCCGGCGAACCCGTGGTGACGGGCTGGCTGGGCCTGCCGCCGGAGGCGAGCGCCGCGTTCGTGATGGGCTTCCTGCGGCGTGACTTCGGCGCCACCGGCCTGTTCGCACTCAGCCACGAGCTGAGCATGGTGCAGGCGGTGGTCGGCATGGTCACGATCACGCTGTTCGTGCCCTGCATCGCCAGCGTGATGATGATCGTCAAGGAGCAGGGCCTGCGCACCGCGGCGCTGATGCTCGCGATGATCATGCCCACCGCCTTCCTGATCGGCGGCATCCTCAACCACGTCCTGCGCCTGTTCTTCTGAGTCCGCCGATGAACGCCCCCGCCTCCCCCGCGCACGAGCGCATCCGCCTGACCGGCACCCCGGTCGGCCGCCAGGCCCGCATCGCCGACTTCGGCGACGGCATCGACCCGCTGCAACGCGAACAGCTGCACGCCTACGGCCTGTCCGCGCCGCACCAGGTCACCGTGCTGCAACAGCAGCCGATGACGGTGGTGCTGTGCGACCACGTCGAACTCGCGCTCGAGCACGAGGTGGCGCGCAACATCTGGGTGGAGGCGGACTGAGCCGGCCTACCAGCCCAGACCGCGCCGCAACAGCAGCAGCACACCCATCCCGCACACGAAGGGCAGCCACGGGTTGCGCCAGCGCGTGGCGACCAGCACCACCACGAGCCCGGCCGCAAGCTTGGGGTTGAGCGGATCGAGCGCCCCGTCGTCGAGCAACAGGTCGGGCATCACCAGGCCGGCCAGTGCCGCGGCAGGCGCGTAGCGCAGCAGCCGCTGCACCACTGGCGGCAGGCGCGCGCGTTCGCCCAGCAGGATGAAGCTGCCGCGGGTCGCCACGGTGGTCATGCCGATCAGGCAGAAGGTCAGCCACAACAGCGCGTCACCGCTCATCGCGCACCCCGCTTTTGCAAGCCGTGCTCGGCCGCGAAGCCGGCGAGGATGCCCACCGCGATGCCGGCGATCAGCCCCAACCGCAGTGGCAGCCCGCGCAGCAGCACGGTGGCGATGCCGCCCGCCAGTGCGGCGACCAGCATCGGCCGGGTGCGACTCATCGGCAGCATCATCACCAGCAGCGCGATCGTCGCCATGAACTCCAGCGACCACCCCTGCGGCACGATGCCCGCGCCGAGCACGCCGGCCAGCGTGAAGAGCTGCCACAGCGTCCACACCCACAGCGACGGCCCAAGGTAGTAGCCCCAGCGCCAGTGCGGATCGTCGGCCTTCAACAGGCGCTCGGTGCACATCGCGAACACGCCATCGACCAGCAGGTAGCTCGATGCCAGCCGGCGCGCCAGCCCATAGTCGTGGAACGCCGGCGCCAGCGCGGCGCTGAAGATCACGAAGCGCAGATTGAGCGCGAGCGCGGTCAGCACGATCAGCCACAGCGGCGCCCCGCTCGCGAGCAGCGGCAGCGTGCCGAGCTGGGCGGTGCCGGCATACACGATCAGGTTCATGCCGGCCGCCTGCAACGGCGACAGACCGGCGGAAACCATCGCGATGCCGGTGACCACCGCCCATGGCAGCAGCCCGACCGACATCGGCATGAAGTCGCGGATGCCCTCGCGGGCACCGTCGCGGAACGCAGGATTCATCGGCGAAGACGCAAAAGCATGCAGCTTAGGCAGCGCCGCCGCGGCCGGCCATGTACGCCTCGCCGCAGTTCGACCATCACACCCGCAGCCGCCGGGCGCTCGCGGACGCCCGGGCCAGCCGCTACACTCCAGCCCCATCCTTCGCCCGCGGCCGCGCCGCACCCACAGGAAGACCCGAATGATCGGACGCATCAGCGGCCTGCTGCTCGAAAAGAACCCGCCGCAGATCCTGGTCGACGCCCACGGCGTCGGCTACGAACTCGAAGTGCCGATGAGCACCTTCTACGGCCTGCCCGCCACCGGCACCCAGGTCAGCCTGCACACCCACCTCGCGATCCGCGAGGACGGCCACTTCCTGTACGGCTTCGCCACCGACGAGGAGCGCACCGCATTCCGCCAGTTGCTCAAGGTCTCCGGCATCGGCGCGCGCACCGCGCTCGCGGTGCTGTCGGGGCTGTCGGTGTCCGACCTCGCGCAGGCGGTGGCGCTGCAGGAAGCCGGACGGCTGGTGAAGATTCCCGGTATCGGCAAGAAAACCGCGGAACGCCTGCTGCTGGAGCTGCGCGACAAGCTCGGCAAGGCGTTGCCGCAGGTCGCCGGCGCGCGGCTGGCCGCGGTCGCAGGGGGTGCGCCGGACGCGAAGAGCGACATCCTCAATGCGCTGCTCGCGCTCGGCTACAACGAGAAGGAAGCGCTTGGCGCGATGAAGGGCCTGACCGAGGACACCGGCGTCTCCGACGGCATCCGCCAGGCGCTCAAGCTGCTGTCCAAGGCCTGAACAAAACCACAGTCATGCGCACCCCGGCAGGCGTCCGAGCGGCTAAACTCTCGCCATGATCGAAACCGACAAGCTCCGCGCCGCCGCGCCCGAGCGCCTGATCTCGCCGCAGCCCGCCGACCGCCAGGAAGACGCGGTCGAACGCGCACTGCGCCCCAAGCGCCTGGCGGAATACGTCGGTCAGGCCAAGATCCGCGAACAGCTGGAAATCTTCATCCACGCGGCCAAGAAGCGCAGCGAAGCGCTCGACCACGTGCTGCTGTTCGGTCCGCCCGGGCTGGGCAAGACCACGCTGGCCCACATCGTCGCCGCCGAGATGGGCGTCAACCTGCGCCAGACCTCCGGCCCGGTGCTGGAACGCGCCGGCGACCTCGCCGCGCTGCTGACCAACCTCGAACCGCACGACGTGCTGTTCATCGACGAGATCCACCGCCTGTCGCCGGTGGTCGAGGAAATCCTCTACCCGGCGCTGGAAGACTTCCAGATCGACATCATGATCGGCGAAGGCCCGGCCGCGCGCTCGGTCAAGCTCGACCTGCCGCCCTTCACGCTGGTCGGCGCCACCACCCGCGCCGGCATGCTCACCAACCCGCTGCGCGACCGCTTCGGCATCGTGTCGCGGCTGGAGTTCTACACGCCGGACGAGCTCGGCTTCATCGTCAGCCGCTCGGCGCGCCTGCTCAATGTCGAGATCGACGACGACGGCGCGCTCGAAATCGCCCGCCGCGCACGCGGCACGCCCCGCATCGCCAACCGTCTGCTGCGCCGGGTGCGCGACTACGCCGAGGTCAAGGCCGGCGGCCACATCACCCGAGCGGTGGCCGATGCCGCGCTGCGCATGCTGGACGTCGACAGCCTCGGGCTGGACCTGATGGACCGCAAGATGCTGTCGGCGATGCTGGAAAAATTCGGCGGCGGCCCGGTCGGGCTGGACAACCTCGCCGCCGCGATCGGCGAATCCACCGACACCATCGAGGACGTCATCGAGCCCTACCTGATCCAGCAGGGCTATCTGCAGCGCACCCCGCGCGGCCGCATGGCGACGCACTCGATCTGGCAGCATTTCGGCCTCGCCCCGCCGCGCCCCGGCGGCACCGACCTCTTCGGCGGCTAGGCGGATGCTGGTTCCGCTTCTGCTCGGGCTGCTGGCCCTGGCGCTGCTGGCCGTGCTGGCCACGCGTGGGCGCGCCACGCAAAGTCGCCGGCGCGCGGCGCACGGTACGGACGGCCCGGGCGGCACCACCAGCGCCACCGGCGACAGCGACGGCAATGACGGCGCCGGCGATGGAGGAGGAGACGGCGGCAGCGGCGGCGACGGCGGCGGAGGCGGCGACTGATGCGGAGCGCGCAGGTGCTGATGTTCTGCCTGTGCGTGATCGGCGGCCTGTTTTTGCTCGTGCAGGCGCCGAGCTTCTTCATGCCGGACCGCTGGGACCCGGCCGTGGGGCGCGCCTTCGGGCCGCTCCAGTCCCGGCTGCTCGGCGCGGCGCTGCTCGCGATCGCATGGCTGGGGCTGGACTACCTGCGCAACCGCTACTACAGCGAGACCCGGCAACTGCCGGGCGTGCCGCAGCAACGGCGCTATTTCGCGGTGCTGGTGCTGGCGCTGGCGCTGCTCAGCGCCGCCTTCAACCTCGCGCCGCCCGGCCCCAACCCGGACTACCGGCCGCCGGCCAGTGCCCGTTAGGCGATCTGGATCGCCAGCCCTTTCAGGTATTCACCCTCCGGCACCGACAGCCCGATCGGGTGGTCCGGCGCCGCCGACAGGCGATGCAGGATGCGCGCATCGACACCGGCATCCGACGCCGCGCCGGCAACGATCTTCTGGAACAGCTCCAGACCGATGCCGCCCGAGCAGGAGTAGGTCATCAGGATGCCGCCCGGCGCCAGCAGGCGGAAGCCGAACAGGTTGATGTCCTTGTAGGCGCGCGCTGCGCGCTCGGCGTGCGCGGCCGAAGGCGCGAACTTGGGCGGATCGAGCACGATCAGGTCGAAGCTGCGGCCTTCGGTGCGCAGTGCCCGCAGCGCCTCGAACACATCCTCTTCCCACCAGTCCGCCCGCGCGGCATCCAGTTGCGGGTTGAGCGCGAGGTTGCGCGCCGCGGTTGCGAGCGCGGGGCCGGAAGAGTCGATGGACAACACGCTTTCCGCGCCCCCGGCCAATGCCTGCAGCGAGAAGCCGCCGGTGTAGCAGAAGCAGTTCAGCACCCGCCCCCCGCGCGCGAGGCGCCCGGTGAGCAGGCGGTTGTCGCGCTGGTCGAGATAGAAGCCGGTCTTGTGGCCACCGGCGACATCGACCTCCATGCGCACCCCGTGCTCGACGATCTGCAAGGTCTCCGGCAGCGCGCCGTGCACGCAGCCGGTTTTCGGCTCCAGCCCTTCGAGGCCGCGGACGTCGGAATCCGAGCGTTCATAGACGGTACTGCAGCCCGTGGCCTGGACCAGCGCAGCGACGATCGCGTCGCGCCACTTGTCCGCCCCGGCGCTGGTGAGTTGCACCACCACGACGTCGCCGTAACGGTCGGCGATCACCCCGGGCAGGCCGTCGGACTCGCCGTGAATCAGGCGCAGGCCGTCCTGCCCCGTCAGCAGCGGGTGACTCTGCCGGGCCGCCACGGCCGCCGCCACGCGGCGCTTGAAGAAGGCGTGGTCGATCGTGGTATCGGCGTCGAAACACCACATGCGGGCGCGGATCTGCGACACCGGCGACCACGCGGCCCGGCCCAGCACGCGGCCGTCGGCCGACAGCACGTCAACCGTGTCCCCCGCGCGAGCACGCCCTTCGAGGCGTTCGACGGAACCGGCAAAAATCCAGGGATGGCGGCGGAGCAGCGAGCGCTCCTTGCCGGGATGCAGAAACAGACGGGCCATGGGAATCACGACGGAAAGCGGGCGGACAGTTTAGCGGCCGCCCGCTCCACGGCCAATTGCCGGCGTCAGGACTCGAGCAGGCGGCGGGCGTGGTCCGCGGTTTCGATCAGGTCGCCCAACTCGCGCGAACTCAACACCCCGCCAAAATGGCGCAGCGCCGCGGAGGTGACGTAGAGATGGCCGTTGTGGCGCTTGTTGATCCAGCCCAGTTCGATCAGCCGCACGATCTTGCGCCGCACGGTTTCGCGCGGAAGCCCGGTGGCGGCGGCGATCGAATAGGCGTTACAGGGCTTCAGCGGGCAGTGCAGATCGCCATCGGGACCGAGCGCGACCCCTTTGCCGTTCTCGGTGGCGCCGATGTTGTGCAGTGCGATTTCGCCGAGCAGGATGGGCAGCAGGATGTCGCGGTCGAATTCTTCGAACCAGCGTCGCAAGTGCCTGACCTCGTGGCGAGCAAGCAGAAGCGCCACGCGCTTGAGCACGCGTTGCTTGTCGTCTGCCACTTCATCCGCGGCTCCGGGCCCCCCCACGACACCCGGCTCCAGCTGGGGAATTGAATCGTTTGGCATAAATATCCCGCGTCACCGGCATTGCCGGATGCTGCTGGCCACCTTGCGACTGTTGTTTTATTTGCAACGAGGATATCCGAAGCCTAGTCCAGGCCCACACATCTCGATACCCAAAGTGGGGTGCAGGGACGCAACGCCCCGCCCTACTTGCGGGCCCGCGGATGAGCGGCGTCGTAGATTCGCGCCAGATGCTGAAAATCGAGGTGGGTATACACCTGGGTGCTGCGGATGCTGCTGTGTCCGAGCAACTCCTGCACCGCGCGCAGGTCGCCGCTGGATTGCAGAAGATGGCTGGCAAAGCTGTGGCGCAACATGTGCGGATGGACGTGCACGCCGAGTCCCACCGCGCGCGCGCGCCGGGCGAGGCGGTCGCGGATCGCCGACGGGCTCATGCGGCGGCCGGAGCGGGTGACGAACAGCGCCGGCTCTGCCGCCGGGGCGATTGCGGCACGGACGGTGTCCCATGCCTTCAACGCCACCCAGGCGTGCGCGCCGACCGGCACGCTGCGCGTCTTTCCGCGCTTGCCGAGCACCGTGACCATGCCTTCGGCCGGGTCCAGCCCGCCTCCAACGTCGAGCCCCGCCAGTTCCGAGAGCCGCAGGCCGGAGGAATAGAAGAGTTCGAACATCGCGAGGTCGCGCACTTCCAGCGCGGCCTCCGCGGGCGGATCGAGCAGTGCCTGCGCCTGGTCCGGCGACAGCGCGCGCGGCAGCAGCCGCGGCGATTTCGGTGCCCGGATCCCGTCGACGGGATTCGCCGGGATCAGCCGCCGCCTCAGCAGCCAGCGGTAAAGGCCACGCCAGCACGACAACACGCGTGCGATCGAACGGCCCGACAGCCCCTCGCCGTGCAGGCGCGCGACGAAGCGGCGGATGTCGGCCGCGCCCAGCGTCATCAGTGCGCGGCCGTCACCCAGGCGTTCGAGGCGGTGCAGGTCACGCCGGTAGTTTTCGAGCGTCAGCGGCGCGGCGCGGCGCTGGTCGCCGAGATAGGCGAGATACGCCTCGCACTCGTCGGTAAGCGGCGCGAGGGGCGCCTCGCGGGGCACGCTCATTCCAGCCGCTGCCCTATGCCGGCCGCCGCGGCACGACCGCCCGCATCCGGCGGCACCGATGGGTGCGCACTGGCCACGCTCACGCTATTTCGCGCAGCAGCGCCGCCGCGCACAGTTCCGCGATACGGCCGAGGTAGAGCGTGCCCATCTCCGGATAGAAGCGTTCGCCCTCCTCGCTGCCCAGCGCCAGCACGCCGACCGTCTCGCCCTGACGACGCAGCGGCATCAGGGCCATCGAACGGATATGCGGCGCCGCCTCGCCGAACCAGCCGACGATCTCGATGCTGCCCGGCGCGCCGCAGGAAGGATGGCGCAGGTCGAGCGCGTGCAGCCGCGCGGCTTCGCTGACGGCATCGAAATCGGGCCCCGTACCCTCGCCGGCCACATCCCACAGCCGCAGCGCGACGTGCGGCACGGCGAAATCCTCCTGCAGGCAGTTGAACAGCGCCTGCCGCACCGCCGCGTAACCGCGTGCGCCAAGCAGGGCCACCGCCAGCCGGTGCACCTTTTCGCTGATGTCGTCGTTTTCCTCACCGAAACGGATCAGCTCGGCGAGCTTGGATTCGAGCTGGCGGATCTTGTCGCGCAGCGCGTACAGCTGGCGCTCCGCCAGCGAAATCGCCTGGCCGCCGTGCTGCGGGTGCGGAACCGTCAGTTCGGTGAACAGCTCACCGTGCTGGGCGAGGAAGTCAGGGTTGTCGCGCAGGTAGCGGGCGACGTCGTTAGGGTTCATGCGGTGCTCCATGCGGCTGCGCGCAGCCGCGAAGATGGGATCAGGGAAGCTCGAGTTCGCCTTCGAAAACCGTGACCGCCGGGCCGGTCATCACGACCGGCGTACCCGGCCCCGCCCACGCGATTTCGAGTTCGCCGCCGCGGGTTTCGACGCGGACCGGCGACACCAGCAGGCCGCGCCCGATGCCCGCCACCACCGCGGCGCACGCGCCGGTGCCGCAGGCCAGCGTTTCGCCCGCACCGCGTTCGAATACGCGCAGGCGGATGTGGCCGGCGTCGACCACCTGCATGAAGCCGGCGTTGACCCGGGCCGGAAAGCGCGGATGGCATTCGATTTCGGCGCCCTGGCAGGCCACCGGGGCGGTGTCGACGTCGGCGACCACCTGCACCGCGTGCGGGTTGCCCATCGACACCGCGGTGATCGCCACCGTGTCTTCCGCCAGTTGCAGCGGCTGCACCCAGGCGTCGGAATCGGACACGAAGGGAATGCGCGCCGGACTCAGCTCGGGCACGCCCATGTCCACCGACACCAGCCCGTCCGGGCGCAGCGCAGGAGCGATGACGCCGGCGCGGGTTTCCACGCGGATTTCGCGCTTGTCGGTCAGGCCCTTGTCATGCACGAAGCGGACGAAGCAGCGCGCGCCGTTGCCGCACTGCTCCACCTCGCCGCCGTCGGCGTTGAAGATGCGGTAGCGGAAATCCACTTCGTCGCTGCCCGGCGGCTCGACCACCAGCAACTGGTCGCAACCGACGCCGAAATGGCGGTCGGCGATCGCCTTGACCCGCGCGGGAGTGAGGTCGACCGGCGTACGGGTGGCGTCGATGACGACGAAGTCGTTACCGAGGCCGTGCATCTTGGTGAAGCGGATATGCATGCGGGAAACATCCGGTTGGAAGCTGAAAGGGGGCGGCGTCGGCCGGAACCACTGCGTCGCGGCCGCCCGCGTCGGGTGCGGGCCTACGCGCGCTTGCCGGCAGAATTCTCGCCCAGCGACTGCCCAGCGTCCACCGCGCCTGCTGTGCCAGAATCGCGCCCATGCAGATACGCGCCTCTTCCCCGCCCGCTGCCGCACGGCGCCGCATTCCTGTCGCGGCCTGGCTGCTCGGCGTGCCCGGTCTCGCGGCCCTGGGCGCCGGGCTCGCTTTGCTCCTCGGCGACTTCTCGGGCCTTCACCCCATCCTCGCCGAACCCGGCACCGCCCTCGCGCTGATCGTCTCGGCGCTGGCCCTGCTCGGCAGCGCTGCATTTCCGCTGGTGCTCGCGCACCTGGCGCGGCAGGACGGCCCCGCGCCCGGTCAGTAGAAGCGCGCCTCTCCCGGCGGACGGGTCTTGAAGCGGCGGTGCACCCAGTAGTACTGCTCCGGCATCGTCCGCACCTTGGCCTCGATCCACGCGTTCATGCGTGCGGTATCGGCCTCCACGTCGTCACTGGGAAAGTCCGGCCAGGGCTCGCCGATCTCCACCTTGTAGCCGCCGCCACCGGGCAGGATGTGGGTGACGCAGGGCAGCACGGCGGCGCCCGACAGCCGCGCCAAGCGCGGCAGCCCGGTGATGGTGGCGGCGGGCACGCCGAAGAAGGGCACGAAGATCGCGTCCTTGCGGCCGTAGTCCATGTCCGGCAGGTAGTAGAACGGCCGCCCTGCCTTCATCGCCTTCACGGTACTGCGCACGCCGTCCTGGCGCGACAGCAGCAGTTGGTCGCCGAAGCGGCTGCGGCCGTGGTAGAGCCAGCGGTCCAGCACCTTGTTCTTCTGCCGCGCGTAGATGCTGACGAAGTCGCCCAGCATCGACAGCCGCGTGCCGCCCATGTCCAGCCCGAGGAAGTGCGGCGTCAGCAGCAGCACCGGCCGGCCTTCGGCCTGCAGCGCGCGCAGCCGCTCCAGCCCTTCGACCGCCACCAGGCGCTCCAGGCGCGCCGGGCTGGCCCACCACAGCAGGCCGCGTTCGAGCAGGCTGCGGCCGATGATGCGGAAATGGGCGCGGGCAAGGCGCCGGCGTTCGCCGTCGGACAATTCCGGAAAACACAGCCTCAGGTTGGTGGCGACCACCCGCCGGCGCGGCACGGCGAACAGGTAGAGCAGCAGGCCGAACAGTTCGCCGATGCGCGCGAGCAGCGGCAGCGGCAGCCAGTGCAGCAGCCAGAACACGGCGACGCCGAGACGGGTCAACATGGCGTTCCCTGACGGAATTGGAGCGGGCTCATTGCGCCTCCTTGGCACGTGCGCCCTTGGGACGCTTGTAGCGGTGGTAGCCCCACAGGTACTGGGCGGGACATTGCAGGATCAGGCGCTCGATCTCGCGGTTGATGGTGGCGCAGCGCGCTTCAAGGTCGCCTTCCAGCGGCTCGGTGGGGCCGAACATGCGGAACACGTAGCCCTCGCCGCGCGGCAGGCGTTCGGCCCAGCAGTAGATGACGTGCACGCCCTTCACCTCGGCCAGCCGGGCGCCGAGCGTCATCGTCCATGCCGGTCGGCCGAAGAACGGCACCCACATGCCCTCGCCCGCGGCGGGCACCTGGTCGGGCAGCATCCCCACCGCCTCCTTGCTGCGCAGCGTCTTCACCAGCGCACGCACGCCCGAGATGTCCGCCGGCGCGATGCGCATGTTGCCGCGCGCGCGGCCCGCTTCCATCAGCGGCTGCAGCGCAGCCTTGCGCGGCGGGCGGTAGAGCACCGTGATCGGGGCGTGGGCGGCGTAGCAGGTAGCGGTGATCTCGAAGCAGCCCAGGTGCGGCGTGAAGAACAGGATGCCGGCGCCGGCCCTCTCGGCGGCCTCGACCAGCTCCCATCCTTCCACCCGCACCACCTTGGCGACGACCTGGTCGAGCGGCCGCAGCCACAGCCAGGGCAGCTCCAGCGCCTGCCGCCCCGCTTCCGCCACCGCGGCATGCAGCAGCGCGCGGTCCTCGCGCCCGGTGGCGAGTGCGAGGTTGCGCCGCAGGCGCCGGCGGTAGCCGGGGGCGCACCAATAGACGAGCCAGCCCATCCAGCCGCCCAGGCGGTGCAGCCACGACAGCGGCAAGCGGGAGGAGAGTCTAAAAAGAAGGGAAACGAGCACGTTTACGGGATTTTTCAATTTGCGTGGCGGGCGCGGCTTTGACGCCGCGGGTCGGCAGCCTATAATTATCGCTTAGCCGCCGAGTTAATTCGACAACTTGCAGGGCGGCCGCCATGTTCCCGGACTACTCCGTTGCGAACGGGCACCAGAAATACTGCTAAAGCGTCGGCTGCTCGCCGAAATCCCCGGAGCTGGCCACGACGCCACAGAACCGGGGATTTTTGTTTTTCAGGAGCAGAACGCATGGCAAACGAGTTTCTCTTCACCTCCGAATCGGTCTCCGAAGGCCACCCGGACAAGGTTGCCGACCAGATCTCCGATGGCGTGCTCGACGCCATCCTGGCCGAAGACCCCAAGGCGCGCGTCGCCTGCGAAACCCTGGTGTCCACCGGCCTGGTGGTGATCTCCGGCGAAATCACCACCTCCGCCCACCCCAACTACCGTGAGATCGCGCAGGATGTGGTGCGCCGCATCGGCTACGACAACTCCGACATCGGCTTCGACTACAAGTCGTGCGCCGTGCTGGCGGCGATCAATCGCCAGTCGTCCGACATCGCCCAGGGCGTGAATGAAGGCGAAGGGCTCGATCTCGACCAGGGTGCCGGCGACCAGGGCCTGATGTTCGGTTACGCCACCAACGAAACCCCCAGCCTGATGCCGCTGCCGATCTACTACGCGCACCGCATCATGCAGCGCCAGGCCGAAGTGCGTAAGGACGGCCGCCTGCCCTGGCTGCGCCCGGACGCCAAGAGCCAGCTCACGGTGAAGTATGTCGACGGCAAGCCAGTGGCGATCGACACCGTGGTCGTGTCGACGCAGCACAACCCGGAAGTGTCGCACGCGCAGATTTCCGAGGCGGTGATCGAGGAGATCATCAAGCCGGTGCTGCCCAAGGAGCTGATGCAGGGCGAGGTGCGCTACCTGATCAACCCCACCGGCCGCTTCGTCATCGGCGGCCCGCACGGCGACTGCGGCCTGACCGGGCGCAAGATCATCGTCGACACCTACGGCGGCGCGGCCCACCACGGCGGCGGTGCGTTCTCCGGCAAGGATCCGTCCAAGGTCGACCGCTCGGCCGCCTACGCCGGCCGCTACGTCGCCAAGAACGTGGTGGCCGCCGGCCTGGCCGACAAGTGCGAGGTGCAGGTCGCCTACGCGATCGGCGTCGCCAAGCCGGTGTCGCTGATGGTGAATACCTTCGGCACCGGCAAGGTCGCCGACGACAAGATCGTCGACCTGATCCGTGCCCACTTCGACCTCCGCCCCAAGGCCATCATCCAGACCCTGGACCTGCTGCGCCCGATCTATTCCCGCACCGCCGCCTACGGCCACTTCGGCCGTGACGAGCCGGAGTTCACGTGGGAGCAGACCGACAAGGCCGCCGCGCTGCGCGCCGCCGCCGGTCTCTAAGCACCGTACTGCCGCGGGCGTGCGCGCCCGCGGCACGGCTTACTGGAATGTGGACAGACGTTCGCCCGCGCCCTGCAGCGGGCCCAGCGGGTTGCGGCTGACGCCCACCTCGCGGATCGAGGGCTGGCCGGACCACTGCTTGAACACCACGTGGTTGTCGATCAGCACCACCAGCGCATTGAAGCGCCAGCCGGTTGTCAGCGTTTCGCGGTGGAAATTGAGGAAGTCGCCCCAGAAGCCGCCGACGCGGTTGCGCTTGATGCGGCTTTCCTCCAGTTGGTAACCCACGCAGCGCTCCTGCGCCAGCACGCATTTGCGGATCGCGGTGGGCACCTCGCCGTCCGGGATCAGGCGGTCGCCCGGCAGCACGACATGCGCGATCTGCGAGTAGTTGAGGATCTGCACGTTGGGCGTGGAGGACGGGTTGAAGCCGAGCTGGTGCACCGCCTCGCGGTCGGTCGCGCCGAGTTCGATCTTGTCGAACGCGGCTTTCGCTTCTTCAAAGGTGTTCCACGGCGACACCGTTTCCTGATGGCTCTTCGGCAACATCGCCGAACAGCCTCCGACCACCAGAACCAGGACGACCACGTCGAATCTCGTTTTCATCGTCATTCCCCCCTCGTTCTGCCGATGCGGACGGCATCGCGCGTTTTGCCGGTTTTGACCGGCCGGCCGATGTGCCGTTCTCGGCGGACACCATCGCTAACAAGACGCCACGCGAGGACGGCGGGTATATAATCGACGACCACCGAGGAGCGCTGCGAGACGTCCGTCCCAGGCTCGGTCCCTTCAGAACTGCGCTCACCTAATAACCCGTGCCGGGCACGGGGTGACGAGGTGAGATCACCGTTGCACCCCCTCCCGGCCACACGTTCAAGGATTACGACATGAACACTGTGGCTGACATCAAGGATTACGTGATTGCCGACCTGTCGCTCGCCGACTGGGGACGCAAGGAAATCCGCATCGCCGAAACCGAAATGCCGGGCCTGATGGCGATCCGCGAGGAATACGCCGCCCGCCAGCCCTTGAAGGGCGCGCGCATCACCGGCTCGCTGCACATGACCATCCAGACCGCGGTGCTGATCGAGACGCTGACCGCGCTCGGCGCCGAAGTGCGCTGGGCCTCGTGCAACATCTTCTCCACCCAGGACCACGCCGCCGCCGCCATCGCCGCTTCGGGCGTGCCGGTGTTCGCGGTCAAGGGTGAATCGCTGGAAGACTACTGGGACTACACCCACCGCATCTTCGAATGGAAGGACGGCGGCTACAGCAACATGATCCTCGACGACGGCGGCGATGCCACCCTGCTGCTGCACCTGGGCGCCCGCGCCGAGCAGGACATCGCGGTGCTGGACAAGCCGGACAGCGAGGAAGCGACCGTGCTGTTCGCCAGCATCAAGGCCAAGCTCAAGACCGACCCGACCTGGTACTCCACCCGCCTCGCGCAGATCAAGGGTGTCACCGAAGAGACCACCACCGGCGTCCACCGCCTGTACCAGATGCACGCCAAGGGCGAACTCAAGTTCCCGGCGATCAACGTCAACGATTCGGTCACCAAGTCCAAGTTCGACAACCTCTACGGCTGCCGTGAATCCCTGGTGGATGGCATCAAGCGCGCCACCGACGTGATGATCGCCGGCAAGATCGGCGTGGTGCTCGGCTACGGCGACGTGGGCAAGGGCTGCGCCCAGTCGCTGCGCGGCCTCGGCGCCACCGTGTGGGTTACCGAAATCGACCCGATCTGCGCGCTGCAGGCGGCGATGGAAGGCTTCCGCGTGGTCACCATGGAAGACGCCGCTGCGCTGGGCGACATCTTCGTCACCACCACCGGCAACGTCGGCGTGATCACCCACGAGCACATGAAGGCGATGAAGAACAACGCCATCGTCTGCAACATCGGCCACTTCGACTCCGAGATCGAAGTCGCCAGCCTGCGCCAGTACGAGTGGGAGAACATCAAGCCCCAGGTCGACCACATCATCTTCCCGGACGGCAAGCGCATCATCCTGCTGGCCGAGGGCCGCCTGGTGAACCTCGGCTGCGCCACCGGCCATCCGAGCTTCGTGATGAGCAACTCCTTCGCCAACCAGACCCTGGCGCAGATCGAGCTGTTCACCAAAACCGGCGACTACCCGGTCGGCGTGTACGTGCTGCCCAAGCAACTGGACGAGATGGTCGCCCGCCTGCACCTGAAGAAGATCGGGGCGAATCTCACCGTGCTGAGCCAGGCCCAGGCCGACTACATCGGCGTGCCGGTCGAAGGCCCGTACAAGCCCAACCACTACCGCTACTGATCGCGGCGGCGGGCGGCCTGCGGGCCGCCCGTCCTCTGCCGAAAGGGCACGCGCGATGAAATCCTTCCACCGCCGCAGCAGCCGTCCGGCCGCGGAGCGGCCGCTTGCGCCCGCCGCGGTCGCGCGCGGCCTGCCACGTGCCGACCAGTTGCTGGTGCAGCAGGGCTTGGCGCCTTCGCGCACCGCGGCGCGGGTGCTGATCGAGGCCGGGCGCGTCAGCGCCGACGGCGTGGCGGTGACCAAGCCGGCACAGGAGCTGCCGGAATCGGTGACGCTGACGGTGACGGCGGACGAAGCCGACCGTTTCGTGTCGCGCGGCGGACTCAAGCTCGCCGGCGCGCTCGCGGCGAGCGGGCTGGACCCGACGGGCCGCATCTGCCTGGATGTCGGCCAATCCACCGGCGGTTTCACCGATTGCCTGCTGCAGGCCGGCGCCGATACGGTGGTCGGGGTCGAGGTCGGCCACGGCCAGCTGCACCCGCGCCTGGCGGGTGAGCCGCGCTGCATCACGCTGGAAGGCGTCAATGCGCGTCACCTGACGGCGGCGAATCTGGCCGGGCACTGCCCGCCGGGCGGTTTCGGCCTGATCGTCTGCGACGCCAGCTTCATCTCGCTGACGCTGCTGCTGCCGCAGTGGCCGGCGCTGCTTGCAGCCGACGGCGACATCCTGGCGCTGGTCAAGCCGCAGTTCGAGGTCGGCCCGCAAGGGCTTTCCAAGGGCGGCATCGTGCGCGACGCCTCGCGCTACGCCGAGGTCGAGCGCAAGCTGCGCACGGCCGCCGCGGCTGCCGGGCTGGAGGTGCTCGGCTGGTACGACTCGCCCATCACCGGCACCGACGGCAACCGCGAATTCTTCATCTGGATGCAACATGCACAAGACTGAACTTTCCATCGAATTCTTCCCGCCGCAGACGGCCGAGGGCGCAGAGAAGCTGCGCGCGGTGCAGGCCCGGCTCGCCGAGCTGAAGCCCACCTTCTTCTCGGTGACCTATGGCGCCGGCGGCTCCACCCGCGAGCGCACCTTCGCCACGGTCAAGGAGATCGCCGCCAGCGGCAGCGAGGCCGCGCCCCACCTGTCGTGCATCGGCTCCACCCGCGACAGCATCCGCGCCATCCTTGCCGAATATGCCGACGCCGGCGTCAAGCGCATCGTCGCGCTGCGCGGCGACCTGCCCTCGGGCGTGGTCGATCCGGGCGAGTTCCGCTACGCCAACGAGCTGGTGGAATTCATCCGCGCCGAGACCGGCTCGCGCTTCCGCATCGAGGTTGCCGCCTATCCGGAATGGCATCCGCAGGCCAAGACCCCCGCCGACGACCTTGCCGCCTTCAAGCGCAAGATGGACGCCGGCGCGGATTCGGCGATCACGCAGTACTTCTACAACCTCGACGCCTACCTGCACTTCGTCGACGCGGTGCGCAAGCTCGGCATCGACAAGCCGGTGGTGCCGGGCATCATGCCGATCGGCAGCTTCTCCAAGCTGGCGCGCTTCTCGGATGCCTGCGGCGCCGAGATCCCGCGCTGGATGCGGCGCAAGTTCGAGTCCTACGGCGACGACGCCGACGCCATCCGCGCCTTCGGCCTGGATGTGGTCACCGAGCTGTGCGAGAAGCTGCTCGCCGCCGGCGTCCCCGGCCTGCACTTCTACAGCATGAACCAGTCCGCGCTCACCACCGAGATCTGCAAGCGCCTCGGGCTGGCCTGAGATAGAAGGCCCCCAAGCGGGGGCTCAGCCGAGGCCGGCGGAAGCCGGCGTCGGCGGGCGCATGCCGCCCAGCGCCGGCATGCAGGCGCGCATCATCGCGTTGAACACCCGCAGCTTGGCCGGATAGTGGCGCGCGTGCGGATAGACCAGATACACCGGCAACGGCGGTGCCTCCCATTCCGGCAGCAGGTGGCACAGCTTGCCCCCCGCGACATCGTCGGCGACGACCCACGCTGACGTCACGCAGGCGCCCAGTCCGGTCAGCGCCGCGGTACGCAGCGCGTACAGGCTGTCGGTGCTCAGCCGCGGCCGGATCGGGAAGCGGCTGCGCTCACCGTCGCCGCTACGCACCAGCAGCACCTCATCGCGGTAGTAGGTGCGCAGCGCCAGCCACGGCATCGCCGCCAGCGCTTCGGGGGCCGCGGGCGGCGCGCCCTCGCCCCACGCGCCCGGCGCCGCCACCACGATGCGCGGCACCTCCGCCAGCCGCACCGCCACTACCCCCGGATCCGCAACCTCGCCGACCTGGATCGCGCAGTCGATGCCCTCGGCGAGAAAGTCCGGGCGACGGTCGTGCAGCAACCACTCCACCGCCACCTCCGGATAGCGCCGCAGGTAATCGACCAGCGGCGCGATCAGCTGGCCCTGGCCGAAGGCGTGCGGCACCAGTACCCGCAGGTTGCCGCGCGGTTCGTCGCGGGCACCATGCAGGTCGGTTTCCATCGCCTGCCAGCGCTCGATCAGGTCGCGCGCATGGGCGTAGCAGCGCTCGCCCTCGCCCGTGAGTTTCATGCCGTGGGTGGAGCGCTGCAGCAGCTTGAGGCCGAGCGCGCGCTCCAGCGCCTGCAGCCGCCGGCTCACCGTCGGCTGGGTGATGCCGAGCTGCTGCGCCGCCGCCGACAGGCTGCCGGCTTCGACGATGCGCACGAGGGTACGCAGCAGTTCGACGCGATCGGCGCCGGCGAGGGGTTCAAGGCTGAGTTCGCTCATGCGTCAAACGTATAACAGTCCTGCATCCCCCGCCACTACAAACCCGCATCGTCAAAAGGAAGAATTCATCCGTCGCCCCACACCCCGGAGCTTTCCATCATGGCCAACATTCAGGCTGCGTATGCAGCCTTCGTTCCCGCCGAGGCGGGGCCACGTCCGACGCTCGTACTGCTGCTCGCGGCCGGCGCCGGACTCAGTGTCGCCTCGATCTACTACAGCCAGCCGATGCTCGGCGTGCTCGCCGGCGACCTCGGCGCCGACGCCGCGCGCGTCGGCCTGATTCCCACGCTGACCCAGCTCGGCTACGCCTGCGGCATCCTGCTGCTGGCGCCGCTCGGCGACCGCCACGACCGCCGCGGCATCATCGCCCTCAAGGCCGCGCTGCTCGCCCTCGCACTGCTGGCCAGCGGCCTCGCCCCCGGCGTCGGCCTGCTGCTCGCCGCCAGCCTCGGCGTCGGTCTCGCCGCCACGCTGGCGCAGGACATCGTGCCGGCCGCTGCGGCGCTGGCGCCGGAGCGGCAGCGCGGCCGCATCGTCGGTACGGTGATGACCGGACTGCTGCTCGGCATCCTGCTGTCGCGGGTGGTCAGCGGCTTCGTCGCCGAGCAGTTCGGCTGGCGCACGATGTACTTCATCGCCGCCTTCGCGGTCGCCGCGATCGGCGTGGTGGCCTGGCGCGGCATCCCGCACATCCCACCCACCACGCGGGCGAGCTACCTTGCGCTGCTCGGCTCGCTGCGCGGGTTGTGGATGGCGCATCCGGCGCTGCGCCGCGCGGCCCTCGCGCAGGGACTGCTGTCGGTAGGCTTCAGCGCCTTCTGGTCCACCCTGGCGGTGATGCTGCACGACAGCTTCCAGCTCGGCAGCGCCGCGGCGGGCGCCTTCGGCCTGGCCGGCGCGGCGGGTGCGCTGGCGGCGCCGCTCGCCGGCCGCCTTGCCGACCGTCGCGGCCCCCAGCCGGTGACCGTGCTCGGCGCGGCCCTGGCACTGCTGGCGTTCGCAGCGATGTGGCTGGCCCCGCTGCTGCCGCCTTCGGCCCGGCTCGGTCTGATCGTGGCGAGCGCAATCGGCTTCGACTTCGGCATCCAGGCCGCGCTGGTCGCCCACCAGAGCATCGTCTACAGCCTGGACGCCGGCGCGCGCAGCCGCATCAATGCGCTGCTGATCACAACCATGTTCGTCGGCATGGCG
This sequence comes from Azoarcus olearius, assembly GCF_001682385.1. Classification (NCBI taxonomy): domain Bacteria; kingdom Pseudomonadati; phylum Pseudomonadota; class Betaproteobacteria; order Rhodocyclales; family Zoogloeaceae; genus Azoarcus; species Azoarcus olearius. The sequence goes on along the minus strand of NZ_CP016210.1, from coordinate 662,767 downwards.
GCGGGCTCGTCGCTCGGCAGCCTGGCGCTGGCCCACGCGGGCTGGAACGGCGTAATCGGCGTGGCGGTCGCCGCCAGTGCGGTTGCGCTTGCACTTCGCCTCGGTGCGCGGCGCTGACCCGGCCTCAGCGCGGCATCAGCATATTGAAACCCGCCCCGGCGCCCGCCGCCGCCGGGGCGTAAGATGCTGCAACGCACCATCCGAGCACCGCAAACCCTTCTGCCCCATGCCGCTTCCGCTCCTCGCCCTCGCCATCGCCTCCTTCGGCATCGGCACCACCGAATTCGTCATCATGGGTCTGCTGCCCGAGGTCGCCCGCGACCTCGGCGTCGACATCCCGCGCGCCGGCATGCTGGTGTCCGGCTACGCGATGGGGGTGGTGATCGGCGCGCCCATCCTCGCCGTGGTGATCTCGCGCATGCAACGCCGGCGCGCGCTGCTCGGCCTGATCGGCATGTTCATCGCCGGCAACCTGCTGTGCGCCTTGGCGCCGGACTACGCCGCGCTGATGGCGGCGCGCATCGCCACCGCGTTCTGCCACGGTGCCTTCTTCGGCCTCGGCGCGGTAGTCGCCGCCGGGCTGGTCGCGCCCGAACGTCGCGCCCAGGCGATCGCGCTGATGTTCACCGGGCTGACGCTTGCGAACGTGCTCGGCGTGCCGCTCGGCACCTTGCTCGGCCAGCACGCGGGCTGGCGCGCCACCTTCTGGGCGGTGGTGGCGATCGGCGTTGCCGCGGCGCTGACGCTGCACCGCTGGCCGCCGCACGACCTCGGCGCGGGCAGCAGCCGCGGCCTGCTCAACGAGGTGCGCGCACTGCGCCGCACGCAGGTGCTGCTGGCGATGCTGATCAGCGTGCTGTCATCGGCCAGCCTGTTCAGCGTGTTTACCTATATCGCGCCGATGCTGCTGGAAGTGACCGGCATCTCGCCGCGCGGGGTGACGCTGGTGCTGCTGCTGTTCGGCGCCGGCCTCACGCTCGGCAACCTGCTCGGCGGGCGGCTGGCGGACTGGCGGCTGATGCCGGCGGTGATCGGCATCTTCGTCGCGGTGATCGCGGTGCTGGCGCTACTGCCCACGGCGCTGCCGGTGCCGCTCGGCGCGGTGACGGTGGTGTTCCTGTGGGGCGTCGCCGCCTTCGCGCTGATCTCGCCGCTGCAGATGCGGGTGGTGAACGAGGCTGCCGGCGCGCCCAATCTGGCCTCCACGGTCAACCAGGGCGCGTTCAACCTCGGCAACGCCATCGGCGCATGGGTGGGCGGCGTGGCCATACGGCAGGGGGTCGGCTACGACGGCATCCCCTGGGTGGGGGTGGCGCTGGCCATCCTGGCGCTGGCGTTCAGCGTCGGGTCCCACCGCCTGGAGGCGCGCTCCCTCGCCGCCGCTCGGCCGGCAACCGAGGGCGGCCGCTGACCGCTGCTCAGGTGCGGAAGCGGCCGACGGTGGCACCGACCGTCGCCGCCAGTTCGTCGAGCCGACGCGCGGCGTCGGCCGCCTCGGCAGACGCGAGGCGGCTTTCCTCGCTCATGCGCGCGATCTCGTCCACGTGACGCACAATGTCCTGCCCGGCGCTGCTTTGCGCCTGCAACGCCTGGCTGATGTCGGTCACCGCGGCCGCCGCGCGCCCGGCCCCCTCCTGGATCGCCTGCACATGGCCGCCGGCCTCGCCGGCAAGCGCCTCGCCCTGGCGTGCCTCCTCCACTGCCGCTGCCATGCCCTGCGTGGACATCGCGGCCGCCTGCTCGATGCGGGCCATGATCGCGGCGATGTTGCCGGTGGCGTCCCCGGTGCGCTCGGCCAGCCGCCGCACCTCGTCGGCGACGACCGCGAAGCCGCGCCCCTGCTCCCCGGCACGCGCCGCCTCGATCGCGGCATTGAGCGCGAGCAGGTTGGTCTGCTCGGCCACCTCGCGGATCACCGCCACCACCTGCGTCACCTCGCGCAGCCCGCCGACCAGGCGGTCGATCAGCTGGCCGGCATCGCCAACACGGCCGGCAATGCATTCCATCGCGCCGAGCGTGTCGCCCAGCACCCGGCCGCCCGCCCCCGCACGTTCCCCCGCGGCCACCGACAGCTCGCGCGCTGCGGCGGCGTGGCCCGACACCTGGCTGATGCTCGCGGTCAGCCCTTCCAGCGACGCCGCCATCGCGCCAGTCGATACGTTCTGGCGCTCGGCGCGGGCGGCCACTCCCAGCGCTGCGCGCGACACCTCCGCCACCGCTTCGTGCATCTGCGCCGCCCGCTCGCGCACGTCCACCAGCGCGGCGCGGGTGCGTTCGACCAGGCCGTTGAAAGCCGCCACGGTCTCGCCCACTTCGTCCTTGCCCTCCCCCGGCGCGCGCAGCGTGAAGTCGCTCCGGGTGGCGATCTCGCGCACCGTGGTGCGCAGCGCCTCGATCGGCCGCAACACCGAGCGCAGCACCGAAAAGGCCATCCAGCACAGCGCCAGGATCGCCGCGACGCTGACCGCGGTCTGCAGCGACAGCGAACGCTCCGAACGTGCCACGGCGAGCGCGGCGTCCTCGCGCACCTGCGCCGCCGTCGCGTCCACCAGGGCCTGCAGGCTGGCCTGGGTCGCCTCCAGCGCGCGGTACTGGTCGTAGTGATATTCGTAGTAGCTGGCGAAGGCCTCGCGCTGCGCCTCGGGCGTCATGCCGCGCACCATCGCTTCGAGCAGTTCGGTCATCGGCGCATCGAGCCGGCGCCAGAGCGTGAAACTGTCGTCGAAAGCCTTCCACAACGGCTCCACCGCGGCGTCGCGCGGCAGCGCGCCATAGGCCGCAAAGGCGGCATCCAGCCGCGCCCACGCCGCCTGCTTGAGCGCAAGGACCTCGCCCAGCTCCTGCTGGCCGTAGGCCCCGGATTCATCACGCCAGATCGCCGCCTGCAGCGTGCGGCGCGCAATCGACGCCAGCGCCTCGTTGATGGTTTCCAGCTGCAGGATGGCAGGCAGGCTGTTACGGTCGATGTGCTGCAGGCCGCTGCCCACGGTGCGCATGCCCACCACGCTCACCGCGCCCGACACCACCAGCCCGATGACGCCGCAGGCGACCAGCGCCAGCAGCTTGCTTCGTATCCGCATGCCCGCTCCCATCAGAAAGGGCGCGAAGCATTGCAGCGGCAGGTGACAGCTTCGTGACGTGTAACAATCGCGCCGACGAGCGGCGCGGGGATCAGCGCCGTGGCCGCGCCACCACCATCACCCCGGCCACCACCATCGTCATGCCGAGCAACTGGAACAGGCCGATCTGCTCGCCCAGGATGATCCAGCCCAACAGCATCGTGATCGCCGGCGCGAGCGTGCCGGTGAGCGACACCGGGCCGGCACCGAGGCGGCGGATCGCCTCGGACACCATCCACACCGGCGCGACGGTGCTGAACACGGTCATCAGCCCGGCGTAGGCATACACCTGCCAGGCCTGCGCAAGCAGCACCTCCAGCGGACGCATCAGCACGAACTGGCCGAGGCTGAAGAAGCACGCGAAGCTGCTCGCGTACGCGGTGACGCGCGACGAGCCGAGCCTGCCCACCACCTGGCCATTGCCCATCAGGTACAGCGCGTAGCTCACTGCGCTGGCGAACACCAGCGCGCAACCGAGCGCCACTTCCTGCACCGTGCCCGAAACATCCAGGTCGTGCCCCACCGCGAGCGCGATGCCGAGGTAGCACAGCGCCAGCGCCGCCAGCATCCGGCGCGTGATCGGCTTGCCGAGGAACAGCGCCGACAGCACGATCACGATGGTGGGATACAGGAACAGGATCAGCCGCTCGAGCGCGGCGGAGATGTAATCCAGCCCGAGAAAATCGAGGTAGCTGGCGAGGTAGTAGCCGAACAGCCCCAGCCCCGCCATCCAGACCCAGTCGCGCGCCGACAGACGGTCGGCGGCGCGGCGGCTGGCGGCCCAGCCCATCACCAGGAAGAAAGGCAGCGAAAACGCCATCCGCAGCGCCAGCAGGGTTTCCGCATCCACCTGATGCCGGTAGGCGAGCTTGACCAGGATGGCCTTGAACGAGAAGCCGACCGCGCCGGCGATGGCGAACGCGAACCCGAGCGCACGCCCGCTCACCGCCTGGGACGCGACCGGCGGCGCACCACCGCCCTCTGCCGCCTTGCTACTTGCCGCCGTCATTACCGCCCCGCCATTCCGATCGAATCCGCGATTAGGCCATCGCCGCCGCGCGCAGACAACCGCGCGCGCGAGATGCGCTCAGCGCAGCGCGCGCTGCCACACCGCAACCGCCGCCACCAGCAGGCAGGCCAGCGCCAGGCCGGACAGCATCTGGCCGGCGGCGGTGCCCACCGCCGCCCGATGCACCACCTCGGCCAGGTGGGGCTGCAGCGGGCCGGGGGTGGCGGCCTGCATCGCCGCCTGCGCCGCCGCGGTGCCGTGGTGCAGCTGCAGCACCGCGAGCCCGGTGCCGAGCGCGTTGAGGATCTCGCGGACGATGTTCTTGAACGCGTAGGCGTGGGCAAAGTCCTCGGTCGGCATGTCGACGAAGGTCATCATCGCCACCTGCAGCAGCGCCAGCACCGGCATCGCCCCCTGCAGCACGATGGGCGGCAGCACGTCCAGCACCCCGGCACCGGGCCGCGCGCTGACGGCCATCAGCGTGAAGGCGGCCGCGAGGCCGACATAGCCGAGCGCGATATAGCGGCGCTTGCGCATGATGTAGGGCAGGCAGAGATGGAAGACGACCACCGCGCCCAGCGTGGTGAGCCCGCCGAGCGCGAGCAGCCCGCCCACCGTGTCGAGGCCGAAGCCCAGGCCGTCGACCAGCACCGCCGGGACCAGGAAGTTCCAGTAGCCGCAGATCAGGTAGAACACGCCGTAGAAGGCGAGCCCGGCCAGGTAGCGGCGGCTGGCCAGCCGGCGCGGATCGAGCCAGGGGTCGGGATGGCGCGCGAAGCGCCGCATCACCACCCCCAGCAGCACCAGCCCGAGCAGCGCGTAGGCGGCCAGCTGCGGCAGTTCCGCACGGCTGAGATAGCGCAGGTGCTCCAGCGCATGGACCAGCAGCAGCGCCCCGCCGGCAAAGGCCAGCACGCCGGGCCAGTCCAGCCGGCCGAGGGCGCGCGACGGGGTGCGCTCGACGCGCGGATACAGCCACGCCACCAGCGGCAGCAAGGGCAGCGCCAGCCCCGCCTGCAGCAGGAACAGGGTGTGCCAGCCGTGATGGGCCACCAGCCAGCCCGCCAGCCAGGGGGCGAGCGCGACGAGCGCGAAGTTGGCCACGCCGAAGCCCCAGAACAGCGACAGCCGCTCCTGCGGCTGCGAGCTGTACTGGGCCAGGATGCGTGCCGCCGCGAACAGCCCGCCGCCACCCAGGCCCTGCACCAGGCGGGCCGCGGTGAAGGCCGGCAGCGAGCTGGCCGCCGCGCAGCCGAGCGCGCCGGCGATGAAGACCGTCAGGCTGGCGAGCGTGAAGCGGCGGTAGTTCACCCGCCCCGCCAGCTGCACCAGCATCAGGTTGGCCATCACCGCCGCCACCGCGTAGCTGGTCAGCGCCCACAGGAAGTCGCGCGGTGCCACCCCCAGGCCATGCTGGACCTGGGTGCCCGCCATCGCGATCAGGATCGCGGCAACGAAATCCACCCCGGCCACCAGTCCCAGCGTGGCCCCGAAGGCATGGACGCGCAGCGGCCGCAGTTCGGGGTGGGCGCTGAGCAGCACCGCACGGGCGGGAGCGGCCGTGCACGGGACCGCGGGGGGCGGAAAGGACGGGGGCGGAGGCGACATGCACGCAACTTACATTGTGCGTAACATTGAATAAACATCTCGATATGTACGCTCTGTGCAACCATGCGAACAATCAACTGGAACGACTGGTACGCCTTCGCCACCGTCGCGCAAAGCGGCAGCTTCACCCGCGCGGCCGAGCAGCTCGACCTGCCGAAATCCTCGGTCAGCCACGCGGTGGCACGACTGGAACGCCAGCTCGGCCAGCGCCTGATCGAACGCAGCACGCGCCGGCTGGCGCTGACCGAGCAGGGCGAGCGCATGCTGGCCCAGGTGCTGCCGCTGTTCGAACGGCTGGATGCGGTGGCGGCCGAGGCCGGCGACGCGCGCGACGAACCGCAGGGCGTGCTGCGGATTGCCACGCCCTACGAGTTCGGCGCGATCCAGCTCGGCGAAGTGGTCAACGACGTGCTCAACCGCCATCCGCGGCTGCAGATCGAGATCGACGTCCGCATCCTCGGCGCCGAGCCCGCCAGCGGCGGCTATGACGTGGTGTTCTTTGCCACCGGCGAGGCGCTGCCGGATTCCGAACGGATAGTGCGCCGGGTCTATAGCGTGGCCCGGGGGCTGTACGCAGCCCCCGCGCTGGTGCGCCGGCTGGGGTTGCCGCGCAGCGTGGCGGAGCTGGAGGATTGGCCCTGCCTGTCGATGCCCGGTGAGGCGCGCTGGCACTTCGAAGCCGCCGACGGCCGCACCCACAGCGTGCAGCCGCGCGGCCCGCTACGCACCACCAACGCGGCGTTGCGCCTGCAGGCGGCGATCGCCGGCCACGGCGCAACCATGCTGGCCGCCTCGTACTGCCGGCGCGAACTCGAAGCGGGCACGCTGGTGCCGCTGCTGGCGGACCATGTGCCGCATCCGTTGAAGATCTATGCCCATCTGCCCGGCCGCGGGCTGGTGCCCGCGCGGGCGCGCGTGTTCATGGACGCGATCGAGCGCTTCCTGCGCGACTGAGCCGCACGCCCCGGGGCCGCGAGGCGACGCCTACCCTCAGCGCTTGCTGCCCAGCAGCGAGCCGAGCACGCCACGCACGATCTGGCGGCCGAGCGAGCTGCCGATGGTGCGGGTGATGGTCTTGGCGGCGATCTGCACCAGCCCGTCGCGCTTGCCGCCGCGCGGGCCGGTGGAGCCGAACAGGATGTCGTTCATGTCGATTCCGCCCGCCGCGCCGCCCACAGCACCGCCGCCGTTTCCGGCGGGTGCGCCTTCCGGCTGCGCGGCGGCGGCAGCCTTGCCCCGCAGGATCTCGTAGGCGGATTCGCGATCCACCGCCTTCTCGTAATGGCCGTAGAGCACCGAGGCGCGGATCGCCGCGTCGCGCTCCGCCGGCGCCAGCGGACCCAGCCGCGAGGCGGGCGCCACGACGAAGCCGCGTTCCACGACTTCCGGACGGCCCTTGTCATCGAGGAAGGACACCAGCGCCTCGCCGACGCCCAGTTCGGTGATCGCGGTGGCGGCGTCGAAAGCGGGGTTGGCGCGCATGGTTTCGGCGGCGGTCTTCACCGCCTTCTGGTCGCGCGGAGTGAAGGCGCGCAGCGCGTGCTGGACGCGGTTGCCGAGCTGGCCGAGCACGGTTTCCGGCACGTCGAGCGGGTTCTGGGTGACGAAATAGACGCCGACGCCCTTGGAGCGGATCAGCCGTACCACCTGCTCCACCTTTTCCACCAGCGCCTTGGGCGCGTCGGCGAACAGCAAGTGGGCCTCGTCGAAGAAGAACACCAGCTTGGGCTTGTCGAGGTCGCCCACTTCCGGCAGCTGCTCGAAGAGTTCGGACAGCATCCACAGCAGGAAGGTGGAGTAGAGCTTGGGCGAGTGGTAGAGCTTGTCGGCGGCGAGCACATTGATGACGCCGCGGCCGTCGGCATCGGTCTGCATCAGGTCGGCGATGTCGAGCATCGGCTCGCCGAAGAACACGTCGCCGCCCTGCTCCTCGAGCGCCAGCAGGTTGCGCTGGATGGCGCCGATCGAAGCCGCGGAGACGTTGCCGTACTCGGTGGTGAAACTCTTCGCGTTCTCGCCCACGTGCTGGATCATCGCCCGCAGGTCTTTGAGGTCGAGCAGCAGCAGGCCGTTGTCGTCGGCGATCTTGAACACCAGTTGCAGCACGCCGGCCTGGGTGTCGTTGAGGTTGAGCAGGCGCGCCAGCAACAGCGGCCCCATGTCGGAGATCGTCGCCCGCACCGGATGGCCGGCGGCGCCGTACACATCCCAGAACACCGTGGTGTTGGCGCGCGGGGTGAATTCGGTGATGCCGATCGCGGCCAGCCGCTGCATCAGCTTGTCGGAGGCGACGCCGGCGGCGCCGATGCCGGAGAGGTCGCCCTTCACGTCGGCCATGAACACCGGCACGCCGATGCTGGCGAAGGATTCCGCCATGCGCTGCAGGGTCACGGTCTTGCCGGTGCCGGTGGCGCCGGTGATGAGGCCGTGGCGGTTGGCCAGCCGCGGCAGCAGGCAGAGGTCCTTGTCGTGGGTCTTGGCGATCAGCAGCGGTTCGGTCATGGCATCACCCCGGTGTTGTCGGTGTATCGGGACGGGTATCAGCGCCCGTCGCAGGCGCGGTTACAACGATCATAGGCCGCCTGGCAGTCGGCGCAGCCCCCGGCCGCGCAGCGCGCCTGGCATTGGTACAGCGGCGCGGCGCAGGCGCGCACGCAGGCATTCCACGCCGGGCTGCCCGCCGCCTCCGCGCCCGGCAGGCGCAGATTGCCGCGCGACGGCGGTGGACAGGCCGAAAAGCCGATGGTCCGGCGCGGCCCCGGCAACGCCGCCCATTCGGAGTCGGAAAACCGCAGATCGGCCTCCAGCGCAGGCAGCGAGGTGTTCGCGAGCAGGCCCGAGCGCTGCAGCGTGGCGAGCGCCGCGCAGTCGGCGCGTTGCGCTTCGGCGAGGCCGAGTTCGCCATCCGCCGGGTAGCCAAGGTTGAGCCGGGCGCAGGCCTGTGCGTAAAGAAAGCTGCGGCTGGCCGCGAGCAGCCGCGGCAGCGCGTCGGGGTTATGACGGATGACCGCGCGCCCGGCCTCGGTGGCGGTGGCGACCGCGGACGGCAGTTGGGGGTCGATCAGCGTGACGACCGCCGCCCCGCGGGCATCCACGCAGCCGCCGTAGATCGGCTCCTCGTCGGCCGCAAAGGCGCTGCCGGCGAGCAGCAGCAGGAACAACAACACGGGGCGCAACAGGCACATCGAGGGGCTCTCCGGGACGCGGTGGGATTCTGGCTGCATGCAGCGCCGAATCTACCAGAGCGCGCCGGCAGTTGCCGTGCCGTCTGTATAATGGCGGGCTTCCATCGCACACGGTTGCATCGAGGTTTATATGGCTGGTCATTCCAAATGGGCCAACATCCAGCACCGCAAGGGGCGCCAGGACGCCAAGCGGGGCAAGGTCTTCACCAAGCTGATCAAGGAAGTCACCGTCGCCGCCAAGATGGGCGGAGGCGATCCTAACGCCAACCCGCGCCTGCGCCTGGCGATCGACAAGGCCAAGGCCGAGTCGATGCCCAAGGACAACATCGAGAACGCGATCAAGCGCGGCACCGGCCAGCTCGAAGGCGTGACCTACGAGGAAGCGCGCTACGAAGGCTATGGCATCGCCGGCGCCGCGGTGATGGTCGATTGCCTCACCGACAACAAGACCCGTACCGTGGCCGACGTGCGCCACGCGTTCTCCAAGTACGGCGGCAACATGGGCACCGACGGCTGCGTGGCCTTCCAGTTCAAGCACTGCGGCCAGCTGATGTTCGCCCCCGGCACCGACGAGGACGCGCTGATGGAAGCCGCGCTGGAAGCCGGCGCCGAGGACGTGGTTGCCAACGACGACGGCTCGATCGAGGTCATCACCGGGCCGTGGGAGTTCACCACGGTCAAGGAAACGCTGGAAAAGGCGGGCTTCACCGCCGAATTCGGCGAAGTGACGATGAAGGCGCAGAACGAGACCGAACTCTCCGGCGACGACGCCGCGCGCATGCAGAAGCTGCTCGACGCGCTCGAATCGCTCGACGACGTGCAGGAGGTCTATACCTCCGCGGTACTCGACGAGTAAGCACGCCCGATCCGGCCTGCAAAGCGGCGCCCGGCGCCGCTTTTTCGTTTCCGGCCCCGCCGGACCTCTCCCCCGCCAACCGCCCACCACCATCATGACCGCTTCCTCTCCCGCCCAGCGGCTGATGCCGCTGCTCTTCGTGGTGCTGTGGAGCACCGGCTTCATCGGCGCCAAGTTCGGCCTGCCCTATGCGGAGCCGCTGACCTTCCTGTCCACGCGCTATGTGCTGGTGGTGGTGCTGATGGCGGCGGTGGCACTGGCAACCCGCGCGCCCTGGCCGCGCAGCCCGCGGGAGGCGGCGCACGTCGCCCTCACCGGCGTCCTCGTGCATGCGATCTACCTCGGCGGCGTGTTCATGGCGATCCACCGCGGCCTGCCTGCCGGCGTGACCGCGCTGGTCGTGGGCATGCAGCCGCTGCTGACCGCGCTCGGCGCCGGCATGCTGCTTGGCGAGCGGGTGTCGGCACGGCAGTGGATCGGGCTGGCGCTCGGCTTCATCGGGGTGGCGCTGGTGGTCAGCAACAAGATCGGCGCCGGTGTCGACGCCGACCGCCTGCTGCACATGCTGACCCCGGCCCTGGCGGCGCTCGCCGGCATCACCGTCGGCACGCTGTACCAGAAGCGCTTCTGCCCCCGCTTCGACCTGCGCACCGGCGCGGTGCTGCAGTTCCTGCCCACGCTGCTGCTGTCGGCGCTGGTCGCCAGCCAGACCGAGACGATGCAGATCCAGTGGACCGGCGAATTCGTGTTCGCGCTGCTGTGGCTCGTGGTGGTGCTGTCGGTGGGCGCGATCAGCCTGCTCAACCTGCTGATCCGCAGTGGCAGCGCGGTCAACGTCGCCAGCCTGTTCTACCTGACGCCGCCCACCACCGCGCTGATCGCGTGGGCGATGTTCGGCGAGACGCTGAGCGGGCTGGCGCTGGCCGGCATGGTGGTCGCGGTCTCGGGCGTGTGGCTGGCGCGCAAGGGTTAGAATCGCCCGACCACCCGCGGAGGACACGCCATGCTGATGACCACCACCCCCACCCTGGAAGGCAAGCCGGTTCAGCAGTATCTCGGCGTCGTCACCGGCGAAGCCATCATCGGCGCCAACATCTTCAAGGACCTCTTCGCCTCGATCCGCAACATCGTCGGCGGCCGCGCCGGCGCCTACGAACGCTCTCTGGCGGACGCACGCGAGGTGGCGATGGCGGAGATGGCGGAACAGGCGCTCAAGCTCGGCGCCAACGCGGTGATCGGCATCGATATCGACTACGAAGTCCTCGGCCAGGACAACGGCATGCTGATGGTCTGCGTCAGCGGCACCGCGGTGATCACGGCTTGAGCGCACGCCGCAGCGGTCGCCCGGCGGCGGTGCGATGAGCAGCGCCGGCCGCATCGTCGCCACCCGCATCCTCGGGCTGGACCCGGGGCTGCGCATCACCGGCTTCGGCGTCATCGACACCCTCGGCAGCCAGCTGCGCTACGTCGCCAGCGGTTGCATCAAGACCCGCGACGGTGAACTCCCCGGCCGCCTCAAGACCCTGCTCGACGGCGTGCGCGAAGTCATCGCCACCTACCAGCCGGACGCGGTGGCGGTGGAAAAGGTCTTCGTCAACGTCAACCCGCAATCGACCCTGCTGCTGGGCCAGGCGCGTGGCGCGGTGATCTGCGGCGCGGTCTCGTGCGACCTCCCGGTAGCCGAATACACCGCGCTGCAGGTCAAGCAGTCGGTGGTCGGCTACGGCAAGGCCGCCAAGGAGCAGGTGCAGCACATGGTGCAGCGCCTGCTGGCGCTCGACGCCAGCCCCGGTCCCGACGCCGCCGACGCGCTCGCATGCGCGATCTGCCATGCTCATGGGGGCCAGGGCCTGGGCGGGCAGGCCGGTATCGGCGGCCGCCGGCGCGCAGGGCGCATCCTGAGCTTGTAACCGACTTGCAAGAAAATTCAGCGAAACGCTTGCGCAACGGCTGAACGCCGGCTAATATGCGCGCTTCTCGACGCCGGGCAACACAGCGCAGCGAGAAACGGCAAGGGGGTATAGCTCAGTTGGTAGAGCAGCTGACTCTTAATCAGTAGGTCCAAGGTTCGAATCCTTGTGCCCCCACCACAGAATTCAAGCGTCAAGGCCAGTTCGTCAGAACTGGCCTTTTTGCTTTTCTGGCTGACGTACGCGAGCACGGGCCCGGTGGCCGCTGTAACGGCGCGCCGCTTTTGGCACCGATTTGCGCGTTTTTTGTCATTGCGCGAAAAGGTCGCCGTTACTCCCGCTCTCGGGGGTCGGCGTCACCAGTTCAACGCCTCGCGCTCGCGGACTACCAACGGCCTTCGAGACCGGGTACGACGTCATCTGGTCTGCCGGGAAATCAGAGCCCAACTCCCTGACCAGATCTGCATCTGAAAGCGATGGATCGAGCCACGCCTGGTAGTGCTCGGGACGCACAATCACGGGCATGCGGTCGTGGACCGGCGCGACCGCCGCGTTCGGGACAGTGGTGAGGATCGCCAAGGTAAGCGTCGCGCCAGCGTCAGACCCTGTGCGCGTCACGATGCCGCCGAGCCCGAAGTCCCGATCTTCGTCTCGGTGTCGGAAGAAGAACGGCTGCTTCCCCGCTGCCGTCGAGAGCCATTCGTAGAAGCCAGAGGCCGGAACCAGGACACGGCTGGAGCGAAAAGCAGCACGGAACAGACGCTTTTCCGGCGCCGTCTCCAGCTTTGCGTTGATCGGGTGACCGAGCTTAGAGTCATCGCCGACCCAGGCAGGTTGGAAGCCCCACCGTGCAAGATCGACGACCCTGCTGCCATCGGACTGGGCAAGCACCACTGGAACGCACGTGCTCGGCGCGATGTTGTACGGGTTCCAGACCTCGGGAGGCAGCCGGTCGAGAATGCTGAACGTGGCTCCGAACTCATCTCTGTGACGCGATCGTGGCCCGTAAAGGGCATAGCGTCCGCACATTGGGCGTTTCCTGAAGCAGGGGATCGATCTGGCCTAAGATACGCCTCCCGCAGCTAGGCTATCTTCATGAAGCTCAAAACCTATAGTGGCGCCCAAATTCGTGCCTATCGAAAGCGCTTGGGCATGAACCAAACTAAGTTCTGGGAGTCCTTCAGCATCACGCAAAGCGGCGCCTGCCGTTACGAGTCCGGGCGAGATATCCCGGCGCCTCTACAGATCCTGCTCAACATCGCATTGGGCTCGGAGGCGACGTCGCATAGCATTGTCGAGGCTCTCCGACAGATCCGAAAACCCTCGGAACTCGCTGCTCTAAAGGAACCTGCAACGACCGAACGTGCTGCAGCAAGCCGTAAGGGTTGAGCTTGGTTTCACCGTAACGTTCGCGGTTACACCCAACACACCGGCACCGTATCAACCGCCAGCGCTCCCGTTACCGGGTGGCGACTTGCGTACACGGTGTCGCCTGCATTAATGACTGTCTCGCTGCCGATCTCATGCTGGTCGGACCTGGTCTGGACGGTCTGCCCAATTCGCTTGCGGCGCTGTATGCCATAGACGCTGCTGCTATAGGGCTGAGCGATGAAGTAGTACGCGAGATAGCCAGCGCCAGTGGTCGATCCGATACGCGCTGTGGCTTCCATCATGAGCAACGCCCGCTGGTCCTGGTAGTCCTCCGCCAGCGCATTGCCGAGCAGCCAGTTCTGCCAACCGCCACCACCGGACCGCACGTCGCCATACGCCTCGGTGGTCGTGTCCATGGCGACGAGTTCGTGAGCTGGCGTGGTCGCCGCGCCGGTCAGTTCCCACGTCTGCGTCACCACGACGGGCTCCGATACGTGCGATTCGAACTCCACGCCGTTTCGCCGCAGCGATATGGTCAGTGTCGTTGTCGTGGTCCCAGAGTGGGACACACGGTAGGCGCGGCTCTGGTGGAAGACCAGGCCGGAGGCGTAACACGCGCCGTCGCCCGCCACCCAGTTAAAGACGGTCCGCTCTTCGCGCTCGACCACCAGCTCCTGGCTGGCGTCGTTGTCCTGGTACAGGGTGTAGCGCGCCGTCGTGTATTCCAGCGCGCCGGTCGCGTCGTAGGCCACGCCGATCACAAACTCGCTGACTTGCTGCAACCACCCGCGCAGCATCGACCACTGGCTCCCTCCGAGTGGCCACTCGGCCGCGAGATAGACGTCCGCGCCGCTCAGGTCAGGGTAGCCGTCGAAGACCTCCCGCTCGAAGACCTCGCTGGTGACTGTCTCGGTGACCCTGGTCCCGCCGCAGGTCGGATAGGGCGACGTGCCCTCGTAGTAGGTAATCTCCGGCACCCGCTGGTAGAGCATGTACACATGCAGGTCCGAGTCGAACACGCTGGTGCCCACCGTCTCGCGACGCGTCTTGAGCACCACCAGCGACACCGCGGCCGACGCGCCCGCGCCGGTGATCTGCAGCTCCATCCAGCCACAGGGGCGCCAGCGCGCCTGGGAGTTGCGGATCAGCGCATCGACCTCGTGCGCGAGCTGGAAGACCGCGGCGGTGCCGCTCGGGTGGATGGCAAAGAGGCGCCCCGTCACCAGATCGGGGGCCAGCACCGATGCGCCGGTCGAGGTGGGGCGGTACAGCGTCGGCGTGGCCTGGCCGAGATCGGGCACCGTCACCGTGTAGGTGTGCGTCGCCGGCGTCCCACCGATGACCCCAAACCGCGCCAGGGTGACGGTGATCGTGCTGCCGGCCGTGAGGGTGTCCAGAGTCGCACCGTGCAGTGTCGTCGTCACCAGCCAGCGATCCCCGGCCGAATCCACATACACCCAGCGGCCGGCCCCGAGCGGCCGGCTGTAGATCTGGTAGTCGCTGCCCGAGACGATGGCGTAGGGCAACCAAGTGCGGCCGGTGACGACATCGTCGGCCGCGTCCTCGGGGGAGCGCTCCACCGCGGGCACGCCTGGCACGCGCAGCACGTAGGCGTCGCCGCTTGCCGGCTGGGCGTAGGGGCGGGTGGTCCCGTTGGGTAAGGTCAGCACGCCCGCGCGGCACAGGCCGTGCCACGGGTGGCCAATCAGACCGAGGCGGCCGAGCACCTCTCGGGCGGGCGAGTTGCGGTCGAGGCTCATTCGGCGGGCGGCGGCTCGTATTGCTGGAACTGATCGTTGTAGCCCTGCACCCGCTTAATCGGCTCAATCTCAAACGTGAACACGCCGTCCGTGGTCTCTTTGACGACCTTGGCGTGGTACTGGCGCAGGGTGTAGTCCGATTCGACGAAAGAGCCCCCGCCCGTCGAGCTGCCGGGCGTGGTCGAGGGCCGCCCGGTGGACACCGTGCCCGGCCGCGGGCCCACCGGGATCGCGTCCGCAATCTGCTTCCAGCCCTTGTTGCGATCCACGAACGCCTTAAGCGCGTCCGCCATGGGCGATGCGGGAATGCCGCTCATAGGAACTCCAACAGGTCAGTGGGTACTCTGACGCTCACGGTCTCGCTGGCGCTCAGGGTCAGCGGGTCGCGCGCGGTCTCCTCGATCTCCGGCGTCTGGATGCTCAGCTGGTGCGGGTACCACTCGCGGTCGGCTTTTTCGGCGTCGGTCAGCAAGTCCTGCGTGTTGGTCGCAAAGCCGATCATGGTCTCTTCGTCCCACGGCGCGCTCTCGACCAGGCCACCCACGTATGCCCCGATCGTGCAGCTGTAGGTGCCGGCCGGCGACGTGTCGGCGGGTGCTGCGGGCAGCGTCCAGTCCGGAAGCGCCTGGTAGGTGTTGCCGGGCAGCGCCACGGCCAGCTCGACCGACGTGCTGGCCCATCCCGCCTCCGGATCGAGCACGTGCTTGTAGGCGGCGACCTTGCCGGCCGCGCGCAGCCGCGTGCTGTTGACCGTGATCCACCAGTCCAACCAGAGGTCGGGCCGGATGGACCCACTCCAGCTCACACGGCCGGACCGGGTCGAGGCG
Source organism: Azoarcus olearius (assembly GCF_001682385.1). NCBI lineage: Bacteria > Pseudomonadati > Pseudomonadota > Betaproteobacteria > Rhodocyclales > Zoogloeaceae > Azoarcus > Azoarcus olearius. The sequence continues at coordinate 647,122 of NZ_CP016210.1, read as the reverse complement.
GCCAGCCGTACCCACGCCTGGTCGAGCAGCACGCGCAGCGTCTCGTCGCGCGCCGCGGCGTCGGCACCCTCGGGTTGCCACGTCTCGATGGTGTCGCCCAGCGGCGGCGGCTCGCTGGAGGTCGTGGTTGAGACCAGGATCGGCCCCGGGCCGACACTCGGGTCTGTCTGCCACGCGGCCTGGTCGAACTCGGCAACCAGGTTGGCGCCGATCTCGTCGCCGATCTCTTTGCCGAGCGCCGTCTCCAGCGCCGTATTGACCAAGTTGAGGGTGTAGTCCTCGGTCACGGTCTGCTGCCAGCGGGCGCCAGCGTAGGCCGCAAAGCCGAGCACGAGATCCTGAGCCTGGTCGGCTGCGATCGCGAAACCACCGTCCGACCAGCCCTCATTGAGGTACAGGCCCGGCGCCGGGTGGGTGATTTGAACCGTGCCGAGCATCTCCCAGCCGCTCAGGCCCTCGCAGGCGCTCTGCACCATCGCCGTGGTAAGCCACGCGACGCTGTGCCGCGCGCCACTCGTTTCGCGCCAAAAAAAGAAGCTGATCGGGCGCGACCACTCGGCAACGATGGTGCGCGCCCGTAGGCGCTGGTAACGGTACTGCAGCCGCACGGTAACGCGCGTGCGCAGGCTGTCCCGGCTGGGCAATGTCACCTGCAGCGAGCCGTCGTCCCAGTCGTCCTCGGTGACGGTCACGGCGGTGTCGATGCCGGCGCCGCGCCACGGGAGCAGCACCGGGTTGCCGTAGGGGTCGAGCGCGATCGAGGCCGGTACCGAGGCGAGGCGCGCCTGGGCGTACTCCCAGTTGTCGGATGGGCTGCCCGAGACGACCTCGGACCAGCGCCCCCCGACGGCCGCATCGATCCAGGTGCGCGGCTGCAGGGCAAGCCGCTCTTGCAGCTGGTCGTGGCACAGGCAGGTCACGATGCCGGCCTGGATATCGATCCGCGGCTCCTCCACCACCCCGGTGAACATCCTGCGGACATAGGGCGTCGACGCCAGGCGCTCGAACTCGATCACGACCGCCTGGCCGATCACGGACAGCGGGTCGAGCGGGCCGGACGGCTGGTACGAGAACTCGGCGATCGCCGCCTCGCCCTCGGCGCCCTCGACCGATACCGGCCCCACCAGGCGATCAGAGATATCCACCCCGCCCAGCGTGACGCGGGCGCGCCACCGGAGCGTCGTCTCTCCGGCGTCAGGCGCCGGCGCCGCCGGCTGGCCGTGCCACGCCAGCGCCATGACCTCGCCCAGCGGAGACGGGATGCCGGCGATCGCCGTGGGCGTCACCCGGGCGGTGCCCATGACCTCGCCCAGCGGAGACGGGATGCCCGCGATCGCGGCGGGGGGCGCGTAGGCCACTGCGCCGAACTCTCCCAAGGGGGAGGTAAACGTCGCCTGCGCCTCCGGCTGCACCACCAAGGCCACCGCGCCAAACTCGCCAAGTGGCGATGGGAACAGCGCCCGCGCTTCGGGGGCGGCCTCGCTGAACGTGACGGCGGCGGCAGTGCCGGCCGGCGGTGTGTAAGGGGCGTCTCCGACCCAGCTGACAGCCGCTGCGGTCCCGGCAGGCGGGGTGTAGCTCATGCCGGGATCACCCGCCCGAGGATCTTGTCGTTGTATACGGCGCCGTCGTCGTCATCCAACACCACGACCTGCACCGGCATGCCGGTGAGGAATGGCGCCGAGTACTCCCCGCCGGCGCTCGATGTCCGCACGCCGAGCAGATCGCCGTTGGCGCGTCGGTAAATGCGATGCACCCGGCTGGCCGGCGCGCCCGCATCGTCCTTAACGACATTGGGCGCCACCGCAGCCACCCGCAGCGGTGCGGCTGCGCGCCAAGTGCAGCAGTTGCCCTGGTTGGCGGGGCTGTTGGCCCACGTGACTTTGGCGAGCGTCGTGGCGCTGTAGACGGTGAGGCACGGCGCGGTGGTGTGCGCGAGCGCGAGGCGCGTGCCGTCCGGAGACCAGGTCACGCCGTTGCCGGTACCGGTGGGGTTGCTGGAGAGCGTCCGCTTGGACCAGTCGGCGGCGTTGTAAACGGTCAGGTAGGGCGAGGTCGCGTGTGCCACTGCCAGGCGCGAGCCGTCGATGTTGAACGCGCACGCCCGACCCACGCCCGCCGGGGCGCCGCCCGCGATCGTCACCTTGGACCAGTCCGCGGTGTTGTAGACGGTCAAGAAGGGCGTGGTCGAATGGGCCACGGCCAAGCGGGTGCCATCCGGAGACCAGGACACACCCAACCCGGTACCGGCCGGATTGCCACCAACGAGCGAGATGCGCGTGCCCGTAGCCACGTTGTACACCGACAAGTACGGGCTGGTGACGTGGCCCACCGCGAGCATTGTGCCGTCCGGCGACCAGGCGCAAGACTGGCCCGTGCCCTCCGGCGCCGTACTGGTGAAGGTCAGCTTGGTCCAGCCTGCGGTCTCATACACCGTCAGGTAGGGCGCCGTCCCATGAGCCACCGCAAGTCGGGTACCGTCAGGAGACCACGCTACCCCATTGCCCGCGTTGGCCGGGTTGCTGCTTAGCTCCACGGTAGCGCCGGTGGCCGTATCGACGACGGCAAGGTACGGGGACACGCTGAGCGCGAGGGCCAGCAGCGTGCCGTCGGGGCTCCACGCCGCGCCGTTGATCGTGCCCGAAGAAATGCCGGCGTACAGCGAGGTGGTGTCGATGCAGCGCGAGGTGTCGGCCGCGTCATAGGCCTCGAGGAGGGCCCCCGTACACCCGACAACGAGAACGCCGGTCGCCATATCAGACCACCGAGGCGCTCAGCACCTGCGCCGGCCCGCCGGGCAGCACCGTCAGGGTGTTCATGACCACCTTGCCGGGCGCCGGCGCGGTGCCCTCCTCGGCGGGGATCGAGCGGTAGGGCGTGCCGGCGCCGTCGTAGAGGGTCCAATAGGCGATGTCGCCGCCCGCGGGGGCGCTGTCCTCCTGCACCGCGATGCTGAGGTTGAGCGCGCCGGTCACTGGATCGACGGTGCCGCAGGGGTCGCCCAGCGTAGCGGTGGCAAGCAGCACGTCGCCGGCATCGTGCGCGGTCATGTAGGCCGGATTGGTCGCGGCGTCGAGGAGGTCGCGCAGCGCGGTATGCACGGCCACTTTGGCGGCGGGGTTCCAACTGGTGAAATACGGTGCTGCCATGGCGGGCTCCTTAGATTTCTTCGGCCTGCAGATCGAACCCCGCGACGGCCCCGCCGGCGTCGTAACGCTCGGACGGGCCGTCGCTGCGCACGATCAGCAGCGGGTAGTAGAGGACTTTGTAGGCGGTCGCGCCGGCAACAGGCGCCAGCGTGGCGAGGTCGCCGGCGACGGCCAACGACGTCGGTACGAGACGGTGGCCAACGACGGCGAAACCGTAGGGCGCAGCGTCGGTGCGGCGCGCCGCGGGCAGCGCGATCGACGGCGTGTCCGACTGCCGGGCGCGCGCCGCAATGCAGCCCAGGGTCAGCTCGCCGCTCCAGTCGATGCTGTCGAGCGCGGCCGGCACCCAACCCTCTGCGGAGATGCTGGTCGAGATCCGGCGCCACGCCTCCTGGGCAATCAGGCGCCCGCTCGCCGCGCGCCGGCGCGCAAAGCCACCGATGTCGGCGTAGGTCTGCGTGATCTGGCCCGCAGCCGGCGCGGGAAACACGAGCCCGTTGATCATGAGGTCCGGTTGGCGCCTCATGCCCGTCCTCCCGCCTTAAGGCTCGCCCGACGCAGGGCGCGCTGCATGCTTTCGTAGACGTCAGCCTCGGCGCGCACAGGAAACCGCCCCACGCCGGGCACCACGAGATCCGCGCCAACGGTATCGCCGACACCTCGCATCTCCGCCATGGCGGGCTCCAGTGCGCTGGAAACGAGGCCGCCGGTCGCAAACCGCGGCAGCCGCATCGCGTTGAGACCGTGAAGAAAGTCGAGTCCGTAGCGGCGGACTGCCGCCGCGCGCAGGATGAATTCACCGTTCGAGACTCGAGCCAGAATGCTGTCACTGGTGCCGCTCCCCGGGCCGACGATGGCGCCCCCACTGGCGAAGCCGTTCACCGAACTGTTCCAGGCACTGGCCGCGTCCGCATAGCTGCTTGGGGCCGGACTGGTAACGGTCTGCGTCTCGATCGTCACCTTCTTCGTTTCCGGAATGGCGTCGAGCGCCGCCCGGAAGTTGTCGACCGCCGTCTCGGCCTCGGCCGTGTCCGCCTGCACTTCGGTAGTCGGCGCAGCGTCACCGGCCGGTGTCGGCGCACCTCCGGCGGCCGGGGCGCCCCCACCCAGCGCCTGCAGCTGGCTCTGCAGCTGCTTGATCTTCTGCTCGGCGGCCGTGATATCCACCTGGATCATCACCGGCTTCGCCAACTCCGCCTTCAGCTCCACGATGCGCTGTTCAGCGCTCTGGATCTGTCCATTGATCGCGGTGGCCAGCTCTTCCTGCTGCTTGGCCTCCTGCTGTTTGATCAGGGCTTGGGCTCGCAGCGCTTGTGCGCGGATGTCACCAAGTTGCTGGAAAAGGTCCGCCGCGGTGCCGTCGTCGGTCACCATGTCCGCAAACTGCTCGGCGCGCTCCGCCTGCTTCGCCGCTTGCTCGGCGAGTTGCTGGGCCTTCGCCAAGTCGCCCTCATAGGCGGCGATGACCGAGCGGGCCGCGCTACTGCTGGCCTGATCGCGCAGGTCGTTGGCCTCGCGCTCGGCGGCGGCGGAGCGATCCTCCTCGGTCATCCCGCGCATACGGCGGCTGTTGGCCTTGTCCGCGCCGGCCAGACTGGCGTCCTTCGCGTCCTGCGCGAGCGTCGCGGCCTCCTCGCGGGCCTGCCGCGCCTTCTGGATGGCGGTGTCCCACGCATCGCGCAGAGCGTCGCGCAGGCGCTCCGCGCCCTTCAACTGCTCTTCGGTTGCCTTCTTCGCCTCTTCGATGCGCTTGCGCTGCAGGGCCTGGTCATCCAGCAGGATGTCCGCATTCGCCTGGCCGGCAGCGACCGCGCGCATCTTTTCGAGCTTCTCGATCTCGTTGGCGAGATCCTGCTCGATCTTGAGCCGAGCGTTGCCGTTTTCCTGCGCCGCGGCCTTCTGCGCCTCGAGGCGCTTCTGCTCGGCGCCGGGCTCCAGCAGGATCTTCTCGACCTCTTTGCCGATTTGGCGATAGGTGGCCAGCGCGCCATCAAGGTCGCCTTCCAGTGCCTGCTGGATCGCCAGCGTGTAGCCGGCCAGGCCGGTGGCGACGATGCGGAACAGGCGCGCTATGCCATCCACCGCATCGACGACGAAGTCGACGAAGGGCGCGATCGTGCCGCTGGACTCGCCGAAGGCGGCGATGCCTTCGGCCACGAACACGATCGCGCGCGACAACGCTGCGAGTGCGCCGCTGCCCTGATCTGCGCTGCCGACCAGCTGCAGCAGCTCGTTGTTGAGCAGGGTCATCGCTTGGCCGATCGAGAGTGGCAGCTGGCGGAAGTCCGACTCCACTCGCGCGCTCACGCGCTCCAGCGCGCCTACGACCACGTCGGCCGTCAAGCGCCCCTGCTCGCCCCAAGTCCGGAGTTCGCCGCGCGAGATGCCGATACCCTCGGCGATCGCGTCGGCCAGCGCCGGCGTCTGCTCCAGAATCGAATTCAGCTCATCGCCGCGCAGCGCACCGCTGGCCAGACCCTGGCCGAACTGCACCAGCGAGGCCTCGGCGGCGCCGGCCGACGCACCTGACAGCGCGATCGCCTGATTGACCGTGGAGATGATGCCCACCGCAGGCGCGCCAGTCCGCCCCACTGCCGCCAACGACGGCGCCAGGCGCGAATACAGATCTACCGTCTCGGCCAGTGGCGCGCGCGTATCCGCGGCCGCCTGGCGCAGCGCGCTCTGCACCTCGGCAAAATCGCCGGTGTACTGCGTCGCCAGCCGCAGCCTGGCGTTCATCTGCTGGTAGGTGTCGGCCAGGGCGATCAGCTGCGCCGTGATCGCCGCGGCCGACAGTCCGCCCAGCGCCGCCTGCAGCGGCTTGAGCTGTGTCGTCAGCGAATTGACGCCGCCGGTCGCACGGGCGACCGATGCCGTGAACGGATCAAGGGCGCTGCCCCCCTGCGCCCCCGCGTTCCGCATCAGCGTCTGCAGCTCGGTCAGGGCGGCGCGACCCTCCTTGGTGTCCGCCGACACCCGCAGTGCGAGGGTAAGGTTGCGATCGGCCATTTACTGCCCCAACTGCGTGCGAGCGCGCTTGAGTGCCGCCAATGCCTGGCTGTAGCCCTTCCGGTCGGCCTGGGCGGCGCGGGCGATCGACAGCGCGTCCAGACTGCGATCCGCCGCGAGGCGGCCATGGGCGGCGGTGAGCTGCTCGATCTGCGCCAGCGTGTAGTTGCCGACTGCCTCAAGGGAGTGACCGCACTCCACCAGCCAAGCGGCAGCGGTGGCCCAGCTCTGCCCCCTGCCGTTGCGCGGCCCGTGCCGGGCCGGGGCGGGGTCAAACAGGATGCGGTTCGCCCGACGCATGGCTCCAAACAACTCGCCCAGCTCCGCGTCCGTCCGGCCGGAGAGCCAATCGACCGAGCGGCAGCACAGGTTGCTGAGCATCACCACCAGGCCTGCTTGCCATTCCGCCAGCGCCGCTTCGGCTTGCGGCGGCAGTTCGCCGCCCTCGGGCAGTGCTGGCCGGGCATCGTACAAACGCAGGAAGCGGGGCAACTCGCTCAGGCGCACCCCGCGCACGTCAACCCGCTCGCCGCCCACCGAGACGCATTCGGGGGCGGCGAACAGAAGGTCGAGTTCGTTGGCGACAGCGATGGACATCGGTTAAGCCTGGAGCATCACCATGCGGCCGAAGTAGCCGAATTCGCCGTTCGCAGTCTTGGTCGAATCCGCCAGCAGGCTGCCGGCCAGCGGCGCCTCCAACCGTGACTGGCCATCGTGCATCAGCGACATCGTTTCGGACGGCGGCGGGCTCCAGCGGTAGAAGTCGGCAACGACGTTCTTCCAGACGGCACCCGGAACGGTGTTGGTGCCCACGAAGCGCACCCAGTACTCCTTGGCCGCACCCGACATCATCTTGATGATGTTCGCTGCGCCGGGCGTGAGGTCGGCCACGATGTTGCCGGTGAAGGGACCACCGGTCGTTACGTCCAGGATCTCGATCTGGCCAGCCTTCGGATCCAGCCGGTAGTTGGTATCGGCGGCCAGTGTCTTCGGGGTGCCCGCAGTGCTGTCCTGGATGGTCACGGCCGAGACGTTGAAGGCATTCAGGCTGAGGATGTCGCCCACCGCCAACGGCGCTACGCCGATCACGCGATCGGTGACCGCGTCCACATCCTGCTCGACGGTTTCGCCGCGCGTGACCACCTCGAAGTTCTTGTCATGGAACTGAAGGAAGGTAACGCTCAGGTTCGCCTCGGTTTTTCCCGGAAGCACCAGGGCGTCGCCGCGTTGACCGGTGTAGTTTTCCTGGAACTTGGTTTCGTTGGGCGTGAAGCCGAACTCCATCAACGCGTCGCCCACCCAGCGCAGCGTGCCCGGCATGCCGTTGCCAAGGCGCGGGCCCATGAAGATGCTGCCCTGCCCAGAGAAGTACTCGAGAATGTCCATGTGAATGGCTCCGGTTGTGCCCGCTCAGCGGCGCGGCGTTGCAGTTACGAAATCCAGCTCGAACATGAGCGGGTAATAGGCGAATGCGGTGCTGTAGCCGGGGCGAGGCGCAGTCACTTCGCGCAGCGGCCGGCCTTCGAAGGGGGCCCAACCGCTGAGCGCGTCCGAGACACGGAGAATCAGGGGGCCGGCTTCGGCCGCCAGGGCGCTGTTGTCGCCGCCGCCGGTCGCGTTGCGGACTGCAACGACAACCATCCAGCGCTGCGCACCCTGGCGCGACATACCGGATCGCGCCCCATCCGCGTAGCGAGTGCCGTCATAGGCGACAATCCCGGCCGGGGCCTGCTTGACCCGCTCCTCGATCTTCCCGAGGTCGGTCAGCTCGGCTACCAGCCGGAACTCGCGCACCTGGTCGCGCAGCCGCTCGACCAGGTGCGGCCCTGCGGCCAGCCAGTCCCGATCCAGCATCAGCGGTCACCTCGGGCGAAGAGACGCCGGCCGGTGCTGATTTCGGCCAGCCCCATGCCGGCGCTGCCGCTGGTTTCGGGCAGGCCCAGCGTTGCGCCACCAGCCGCCACCAGCCGCAGGAACGCTATCGCCGCCTTGTAGCGCTCGGCGACGAGTTCCGGCACAGCGTTGGTGTAGAGGTGGTAGCGCGCGATGTCGCAGGCGAGTTGCACCAGGCGGTCGGGCACCGTCGCCAGCGGCAGCGTGTAGCGCGCGCCGATGTAGCCATCGATCTCCACGTCGGCATCCGCCAGCGCCTTCCCAAGCACGCCGGCATCGATCAGGCCGAGCGGCGCGTCGAACCGGTCGGTCAGCTCGACCAGCTCGCGCTCCCCGAAGCGGGACACCATCTCGGCCTGCGTGGCGTAGGGCATGCCGTTACTCCGCCACCTGGTCGGCGATGAAAGTAACGGCCAGCTCCGGCTCCTCCGTCAGCGCCAGGATCTGCTCCGGCGTGAAGTCGTCAGCCGCAACCGTCACCCCTTCACCGCCGGGCCAGTGGCGACCTGCGCGGCGAAAGCCGGCTTCCGGCCGAGCCCGCACCCGCAGGTGGGTAACCACCGGCTCACGGAAGAGGGGGTCGAACACCAACGAATCAACCGACCCGCCTGCGGGCGTCACCGCCTCAGCCTGGGCCGCCACGTCGGCCGCGGCAGCCTCGGCCGCCGGATCGATCGTGCCCGCCGCGGGAGGCGCCGGCTCCTGGCGCGCCTCCCGAGCGTCGGCTTCGGTGACAGGGGCGGCATTGGCCGCTCCCGTCACGTCGGCCTTCTCGGCGCTGGCAGTGTTGGTGCCGGGGAAACCCTCCCCGGCCGGGGTCGCGGAGGGCAGTTCGCGCGCCTCCACCTGTTTGGCGGCTTTTCCCGCCCGAGCATTCGCGGCCCCCATGGTTACACCAGCCACGGGCAGACGTGGAGTTGGGCCGAACCGCGCCAGATGTTGGTGGCGCCGGCGCTGTTGCGGTCCGCCTCCAGCAGCTCGCGAGCCTTGGCCTCGTTGCTTGGCCCCACGATCAGGTGAGTGCCCTGCACACCCAGCGGCGATCCGTCCGGGCGGAACTGCTGGGCCAGCTTCACCCGCGCGGCGTCGTACGCCGTAGCGTCCAGCGTCTGCTTGGAGCCGTAGGCGAGCTGATGGAACCCGAAGCCCGCGTTGTAGCGCGCGTCGGCGCCGAACAGGTATTCGGCCATGTCGAACACGTGCGGGTCGTCGGGCCGCGTGCGGCTCACGAACTGGGGCTTCTTCCGCTCCTGGAAGATGAGCGGCTTCATGAAGGTCCGCGAGAGATCCATCAGGAACCACGGAGCGCCAGCACCACCGCCGGTGTTGCTCCAGCTGACCTCGGCGCCATCCTTGTCGTAGCCGACGTGGTCGGTGTCGAAGAAGTACTGACCATCAAAACCCTTCGTGGCGAAGCCACTGGGCAGCAGCGACCACACCAGGTCGTCCGGATGGCGCGCGACGATCTCGCCCTGCATCGCGAACACGTTCGAGTAGATGCCGAGCTTGTCGTCCTCGATCTGGTCGCGCTTGACCGCGATGGTGTGTTCCCAAGGCTTGTTCTTGAGCTGGGCGCTGGTCGATTCCAGGTTGTTGTACTGCCGCTGGCCGATCCACTCGCGCATGCCCGGCAGGTCCTTCATCCAGCCGTAGTTTTCGGCGTCGGAGGTGCTCGGGATGAGCATCGCGATCAACTGGTAGGTCGATGCGACCGAGCCGAAGCCGCGCAGGAAGGCCGCATTGAAGCCCTGAGCGAGGGCCTGGAGATTGGCGGGGGTGATGAGCATGACGGGGTCTCCGTTACTGGCCGAGGCCGATTTGCACCCACACGCCGTCGCTCTCGACGGCGACGATCTTGCCGGCGCGCGAGCGGGTGTTGGAGCCGTTGGTTTTCGCCACCGTCTGGTCATCGACGATGTAGCAGTCCGCGCCGACGTCGGCCTGGGCGATCAGGTCGGTGCTGGCGCTGTTGCCGAACTTGAAGGTGCCGCGGCGGACCTGGACGGTGATGGCGCCGTCGGCGCCGCCGGTGTTGTCGGCGGCCTCATCGGCACGGCCGACGGCGATCAGGGTGGTTGCCACCGAGCCGGGCGCAGCGAATCCGGCCGAGAGCACAACGAGCGCGCCGGCGAAGATCTTGGCGTTGGCCTTGACCGGAAAGCCGAGGACGGCGCCGGCGCGCTCCATGGTGTTGCGAGGGGCAGTGAGAGCAGCCATGTCAGCCTCCGATCTTGGCCTTGTTGAACTCTTCGGCGGTCAGGCCCAGGACCTTGCAGACCGCGAGATCAGCGTCCGACGGACCGCCGCCGCCCGCACTCGGGTTGCCACCACCCGACTGCATGCCCTTCAGCGCGGCGATCGCCGGCGCCGTGCTCACGTAGGAGCGCAGCGCGGCGATGTCGCTCTTGCCGAGGGCGCTGGCCCACTCCCGCTGGGCTTCGACGAGCTTGCCTTGGGCGATCGCGTCCTCGATGAGGCGCGCGGCCTCGTCGCCATTGACGCGGGCCGACAGCGCGGCGACCTCCGTCTGCAGCGCCTGCATGGTGGCCACCGGCACGTACTTGGCCGGGTCGGGCGCGGCGGACTTCAAGGCGGCGATCTGGGTGTTGGCCTCGTCGGCGCGGACCTTCAGCGCGGCAACCCCGGCGATGGCATCGGCCTCGCTGGTGGTGTCGGGCAGGCCGAGCGCGGCGAGCAGCTTCTTCAGCGTCTCGTTCACGTCAGGGTTCTCCTGGTGGTGGGGGAAAGCGGATAGGCGGGCCGACAGCGCGGCCATGACCGGCTCATCGATTGCGGGGATGTTGGTCAGCGCGACGTGCGCCAGACCGAGCACCTCGCCCGTCGCGGGGTCGTAGGGGAAGACGGGGGACAGGTAGCGGTATTCGTCCGATGCGATCATCGCGCCGGCCTTCGCGGTCCATCGAATGGCGCCATACAAGCCGGGCTCGTCACCGCCTTCCTGGAACACCAACGAGCGCGGGTCGATCCAGCCGGCCGCCGGCGCGGGCTGACCGTTCTGTTCGGTCAGCAGCAGCTGGTGCTCGTAGTCGATGGCGATGTCGGTGCCGCGGGAGGCGTTGGCCGCGATGATGCGAGCCGCGCCTTGGGGCGTGAGCCGCCAGGGGCCGCTGCCCGTGAGGGCGCCGCGCGGGGCGTCGAACTCGCCGGCCGGGATCAGCCGGGAGAGCGGTTCACCGGCCTTTACGCGCAGAGCGCAGGCGGCGAGGGAAGGGAGTGCGGTGCGGGTCTGGGTTGCCATGCCGCCGATGATCGGTGGCGGCTGGCGCTATACGGGAGGGGAACTACTTCGGACGCCCGCAGAGAGGGGCAGAATCGCAGGGGCGGTAAGTCACGCCCCAAATCGCACATTACGCGACGTCTAGTTCATCGTCCTTCGGCTCCGCGGGAAGCGGCACGCCGGTAACCATGCTGATCTTCTCAAGAACCTTCCTGACGGTTGCAATGTGAGCATCCACTTCTTGCCTAGACACTGCCTGGACAACCTCATAGTCCGCCAACTCGCGCCCCGCCTTTAGGTCCCGTAGCAGCCAAGCCACCGATCTCCCTTGTGGCGTGGCTAGGGCCACGTACCGGCCGATGAGGTACTCGTGACTCCCACCTTTAACTGATGAGCGATCGATCAGGGGACAGCAGCCCTCTGCGCAAAAAGCGGCCCAGTGATACGCGGCGTAGTACGCCCGGCCCATGGCGACCCGCAGTTCAATCTCAGTGGCTGCCTTGCGCGCTAGTCCTTCAGCAAACGCCAGAAAATCAAAGGCACTGACACTCACTTTGGCATACCCATGCAAGCAATGGTGAGCACCTCCCCAACGTGATCGAGATTCGCCGCTACAACCGCATCAGCAATTTCAAAGCTCGTCTCGACGATGTCATCGGTCTGACCAACGACGCAAATGGTGACTCTCATCGTCCCGTCCGGGGTGATGCCAGTGGTCCAACCACCCGCGATCTTGAATCGCCGAGCCACGACGGCCGAGGCAACTTCCATCACTTGCGCCAGATCTTCGTACGTTAGACCGCTCTCTGCCATGCGCTCACGTAGGCGCGCTCGTTCTGGCAATCGAAGCAGGCTCCTTTCCTTGGCCGCATACATTTCGGGAGCCTTTAACTTATCGAGCATATCGATGAACCGCTCCGCCAGGTCGTACCGTAGCGTTGCGCTGGCGGATCGAGCTGCCTCCGACAGCACTTCGAAGTCACCCGGGTACTTCTCAGCGAGTTCGATCGAGGCCTTTAGGCTGTCGCTGAGACGGCAAGCCGTGCGGAGCAAGATCGCGTAATTGAGGCGAACCAACAGAGAGGAAGACAGGCGAAGGGCATTCTCCATGGCCTTCTCAAATCCCTCCACGTCGGATCGCAGCAACCGCACCGCTCCGTAGACCATGTAGGCTGCATCGACATCTACGCCCGACTTCATCTGCCGTTGTATGTCCCGCTCCAACAAGTTCAACTGGAACTCGTTGGGCACGGGGTCATCCATGAGCTTGCGAAGTCGATCTACAAAATCCCCGGTCTTCGGTAGAGGCGCGGCCATCTCGTCCGTGAGTGCGCAAAAAAACGACTTGCATACTATCCGCAGACCCTCGGGTGGTCCATGGAACCCGTTACTTTTTTGTCTGGAAATTGAATGAGGGGCGTTAACTTTGACTTGCAGTCGACAGGAGATGTCTCTCGAGCACCTCTAGAACCGCCACGATGCCCGACTCGTCCAAACCCAGAAACGGCCGCGCCGGGATACGCCCATCCCGGCTACCAAACTGATGCACCGCAGCCCCGCCATCCCACTCCCCGCTGAACCGGTTGGTCCCCACGAAGAGGTCGAGGCCTTCGACCTGGTATCGGATCGTGTCCTGCAGCACGCCGCTGTCCACGAGCGGCTTCTTACCCATCGCACGGCCAGCGCCCTTGCCGGAGAGGCGCCCGTCCTTGCCGAAGTTGCTCTTGCTTCGCCCCAGGTAGTGCAAGAACGTGGCCTCGCTGTTCGGCACCCAGCGACTGCCGTCCGGCGCGGTGCTCGTCTCGAACCGGCGCTTCGTCGCTTCAACCAGGTCTTCGCCGATCTCGCGGAGCGCCGGCGCCATGCCCTCGGGGCCGGCTGCGCGCAGCAGGCGATCCAGATGGGCCAGCACCGGCGCCACGTCCAGTTCGATTGCAATTCGGTCTGCCATGCGCGCCTCTCCGGATCGGGCTATGATGTCCGCACGAGGCGGTTGTTTCCAATGGGAACGGTTAGGGGCCGACAGGTCGCTATGATCCGGTTCGAATCCGGCGCCGCCTCATCCCCTACAGCTTGATGTAACGAGCCTGCTGCAAATCGCCGGCCTCGACGACGCCGCCAGTGCGGACGAAGTTGGACGTTACCTTCGAGCGCTTGCCCTGGCTGTCCTTCACCTTGTCCCGGTAATTGATCCGCACGAGTACCTTGCCCACGGTGCCTGCGACGTCGATCGCATACGCCAGCGCGGGGTCTTCCGCGTCGTAATACACGTCGGCTGCGTCGAGTAGCCGCGGTAGATCCCGCCATACCTGGAGCGGCAGCGACGCTTGGCGGTTCGTCTTGGTGTCCCGGAGTGCGTGCAGCAGCTCAGTATCGCGCAGCCAGATATCGGCGCTCTGCATCGGGTGGCCCAGCTCGGCCAGGGCGGTGACAACCTCCGGCGACACGGCGGAGACCAGCGCGGCCTCTCCCCCGGCCTGCATTGCGAGCGCGACGCGGTCGATCATGTCCGCGAGCGCAAGGCGCTGCTCGGCAGCGATGGCGGGCTGCAGCTCAGCCCACATAGCGGCACCGATGGGAGCGTCCAGGTTGAGCAGCTTCTGTTCGACCAGTTCGCGCAGCGGCCGTGTCGAGTTCGCGCCCGGCGCGTAGGCCCAGCCCTTGTCGATCCCGGGAAGGCTCCCATTGCCGCCTGCCGTGTTCCATCCGTCGGGCGCTTCGGTGGCGTCGCCGGCCTGCGGCGCAACGGCTGCGGTGACGCGGCAGCGGCAGCCCCAGCCGTTGGGCGGAAAGTGCGTGCGCCAGAAGGGGTGGTCGTGGCGCAGCGTCAGCCGCATGTCGCCCCAGCGCTTATGCAACGGCCGGGGGCTGAGCACGCTGTCGTTGTGGACGTAACGCCAGTAAGGCCGCTCGGCGAGCAGCGCCGGATCGGTGAGCTGAGCGTAGCGGCCTGCGGCGTAGCTGGTGCGCAGGTTGGTCTCGTAGATGACGCGCGTGCGCCAGGCCTCGCCGGCGTTGCTGCCTTCCCCCGTCCAGCCCGTCCAGCCGCGTTGCGCGACGATGCGGCGGAAGTCTTTGCGGAAGGTTTCGAGCGTGGTGCCGGTGGCGATGGCCTTATCTACTGCCTCGCGCAGATCGGCCAGCAGGTCGGCTTTGGTGGCGCCGGCGACGACGAAGGCGCGATCATGAGCTTCCTGCCAGATGTCCTGCCACGTATCGGTGGGCAGGTTGAGCTTGCGGCGGAAGAACTGCAGCTGCTCGGCAAAGGGAAGCGAAAGGGCGCCTTCGAGGCGGGTATCTGCCATTTCGATCTATCCGGCGATGTGCGACAGCCCGGCAAAGGCCGTTACTACCCCGTTACTCGGCGCCAGACGCCTCGCGCCGGTACGACGACGGCGGCCCGGTCTGGAAAATCGCACCATGAGGCTGTAAACCGATTTCCCTTCAGCGGCCATCCTGCACCTCGCTACGGCCCGCCAGATTCATCGCGGCCAGCGCGATGGCGAGCACGCTCACCATCTGCTCGGCGGGCAGGCCGGCGTAGCGCGCGAGCAGCTGCTCGCGGAACTCTTCGAGGCTGTCGGCCTGGGCCAGCATCGCCTCGATGTCGTCGCGCCAGGCGAGGATCTGCGCCTCGGCTTCGCGGCCCAGTGCTCCATTGGTGAGGTCGGCGGGATCTGGCGCGGGACGGACTCCGGGCTGTGCCAGCGCGGCGCGATGCCAGCGGGCCGCGAGCGCAGCCTGATCGGCCGGCGGCAGCGCCCCAACGGGGGGCGGAGGCTCCGCCGCCGGCGGAGCACCAAACACCGCCTCATCCTCCTCCGCCTCGGGAATGCGCAGCTTGGTGTGCACCCAGCTCACGGGAATCCGCGCGCCGCCCTGTGCGAGCTTGGGCAGCGCGTCCGCGTAGGCGGCCATGTCCTCGGCCTCGCCCAGGTCGAACACCCACCGCGGGCAGCGGCGGTAGCTGTCGATGCCGCCGCCGTTGAGCACGATCAGCGGATACACCAGGTCACGGGTCAGCGTGCCGGCCACCTGTCGCGCGTCGGCCACCAGGATGTCGTGGCGTACCTCGGCGTGGAGATCGGCGACGCCGCTGCCCAAGCCGGTGGCCTTGGCCTCGGCGCTGAGCACCTGGCCGAGGATGGCTTTGCTCTGCGCGCCGTCGGCCCAGGCCACCATGTTGAGGTGGTGGCTACCCTCGCCGCCGCCGGTGATCTTCTGGATCTCCAGCGACATGCCGTCGGGCATGATGGCGCGGGCATCGTGCCCGAGGGCCGTCACTGCCCGCATCAGGCTTGCTTTCTCCTCGGGCGTGGCGCCCGCCATGTACTTGCCGACGATGATCGGCAGACCGTAGGTCTCCAGGAACTCGGCGAAATCTCCGATCGCATAGGCCTTGTAGAGGAAGGGCCACAGCACGGCGCGGAACAGCCCGGCGCGGCCGAGGTAGCCCGTCTTCACCTTGCGGTGCTGGTGCATCACCCAGCCCATGGGCGTCGGCACCGCGCCGTCGGCCGTACCGTCGTTGAGCCGCAGCTCGCGGCGCGTGATGTCGGTCCGGAACCAGGTCTGCGGCCGCGGGTGGAATTTCGGAATCCACTCGCCCTCGATGCGCTGCCACTCGATCTCGATGGCAGCGAAGCCGTGGCCGGGCGCCTCCATCATCTGGTCGATCAGGTCTTCCAGGTCATCGACCGCGTCGCGCAGCAGCGCCTCGATGCGGGCGGCGAGCATCTTCTCGCGCGCGCCGGCGCCCTCCGGCGGCTCGATGGACCAGTCCAGCGTGAGTAGCGCGCCGCGGCGCTTGTCGTACTCGCAGCGCAGGTGGGCGTCGCGGTCGTACATGTCATCGAAGAGGCGGTGCTGGGCGACGATGTCGCCCTGGTCGGCATCGCGCAGGATGCGGGCCGCCTTGGCCGGCGTCAGGCCGTCGAGCTGCGACTGCACCAGCTCATGCTGCAGCGCTGCGATGCGCGCGGTCTGCGGCTCGCGCAGCAGGCCGGTGTCGATGGGGTTGCCGTGTTGGTCGATAATTTGGGCCATGATCTATGCCTACTGAATTTGGAGCCCAAAATGGACCCCAGCGACGCAGTTCTGAAGCCCTCTGACTGGCTGTCGATCATTGCAATCGTGGTGTCCTTGCTGAGCTTCATAGTCTCGCTGTGGGTAGCCATGCGTGACCGAGCAATCGTTGAAGCCCAAGCGACCGCCGTTATCAGCGGCGACAGCGGGGAGTACTACGTCGTCGTAGTCCGGGCAGCCAATGTGGGAAAGCGGCCGATCGCGCTGCGAACGCTGTGGGGGACGTACACGAACGGCTGTCGCTCTGGCTTTGATATTTCGGCCAACAGGGCCGCGCTCTCCGAGTACGGTGCCTATGAGGAAAGGGTCCATAAGTTCGACGGCTTCATGGTGGTCGAAAGCGACGACGGCACTTTCGCTGACCTCGTTGATCTGTACTTCGAAGATACGGGCGGTGGCCACCACCGCGTTAAGGGCGCAAAGGAAGCGATCGCCTTGGTACGCGGTAGCAAGCACCCCTTTGGAATGCGGTAACGCGGCCATCAGAACATCCTCCGCGACTCGAACCCGCCGACGTCGTCATGGGCCTCGTTGCGGCCGTGCCGGCCCAGCGACTGAAACCCGCTCGCGCCCACCCCCGCCGTCGTCGCCGCCATCCACAGCATCTGCAGCATGTCGGGGCCGTCGTCGTGGTCGGCCTTGGGGAAGTGGCGCAGCTGGTCGATCAGCGTGGTCTGGCTCGGGTGGAGCCGGATCAGGCCGTTGGCCATGTGCGGCTGCAGGCTTTCGATGCGCAGCAGCTTGTCGGTGAGCGGCTGCACCCCGCGCGCCGGCACGTGGATGCCGCGCGCCGCAGCGCGCTTCACCAGCTCCGAGTACAGAAACGCTTGGAACT
Organism: Azoarcus olearius; assembly: GCF_001682385.1. Classification (NCBI taxonomy): domain Bacteria; kingdom Pseudomonadati; phylum Pseudomonadota; class Betaproteobacteria; order Rhodocyclales; family Zoogloeaceae; genus Azoarcus; species Azoarcus olearius. The sequence goes on along the minus strand of NZ_CP016210.1, from coordinate 629,913 downwards.
GAACCGTCTCGATTACCCAAAGCAGGCAGCGGTACTCTGCCTGGTAGGCGATCACGTCTTCGATGATCCGGTCGGGCAGGCGCTTCTTAATGCCGGCCTCGACCACGTCGAGGATGCCGGTGGCGCGGTTGTAGCCGCCGACGCCGATCGCCGACGGGTCGCGACTGGCGCCGGCCTTGCCGAGTGACGGGTCGCAGGCGCCGAAGAAGATCCACTCGCGTAGGCGATTCACCCAGAAGGTGATGACCTTGGCGAAGGGCGCGTTGTCGCCGGCGACCGGGTCGTTCTGGTATTCGCTGTCGAAGGTGTCGTGGCCGTCGCGGGCGCGGATCTTCATCAGCGCGAGCAGCGGGCGGGCGGCCCAGCTGCACTGGGCGCCGGCTTCCATCGCGTCGCGGTGTTCCTGGTAGAACGCGTCGGCCTCGTCTTCGCCCTCGTTGCGCAGGCGCTCTTCCCAGCGCTCCCAGAGGTCCATGCGGTCCGGCCACTTCAGCAGCGCCTTGAACTTCGCGGACCGCCACAGCTTGTTGGCCAGCGTGCGGTTGAGCACTGAGTCGTAGTGCAGGATGGTGCCGATATACACCACGTCGAACTTGGCGCCGGCGCCGCCCAACGGCAGCACTGTCTTTGTCAGCCAGCTTTGGAGCTTGTCGCGCTGGTCAGGGTTGCGCACTTGCTCGTCGTTCTCGATATCGTCGAGCACGGCCAGGTCGGGCCGGTACGGGCCGTGGCGCAGGCCGCGCAGCTTCTTGCCGGAGCCGGCCACCTGCACCTTGGCATCGCCACGGGTAACGATGGTGCCGGCCTGCCACACCCGACCCTGGCCGACGGCCTCGGGGAAGTCCATCTGCAGGCGCGGGTTGAACTCCAGCTCGGCCTTGATCGCCTCCAGCATCGGATACGCCTGGTCGATGCTGTCCATGACGATGACCGGGTAACGCTTGCGGCCGGTGATCAGGCACCACAGCACGAAGAGCTGCGACACCAACGTGCTCTTGGCCTCGCCGCGCGGCGCAGCGATCGCGTCGGTTTCGCTCTTCTCGCTGGCGACGATCTCCGACAGGCGGGCGAACAGGTAACGGTGCAGCTCCGACTTGTGGGGGCTGCGGACGTAGTGCGGGAAGTAGGTGCCGATGAAGTACTCGAAGTCATCCCACGCCTTCTTGCGGCGCTTTTGACACTCGGCCGGATCCGGATCGAAGCCGGTGACCTCGGCCTCGATCCGCGCGCGGAAGGACGCGGCGAGGTTGGCGAGGTCGGCGAGGAATGACTTTCGACTAGACTTCACGTCCGGAAACCAAACGCCAAGGACACACGCCCATGCTCGACATGATTGCTACCGGGCTTACGGCCCTCTCGACCGCCCGGGACCTCGCGAAGGGTATTGCTGGCCTGCGAGAGGACATAGCGGTCCAGATGAAGGCTGCCGAGCTTCTGACGATCATTGCGGACGCCCAAGGGAGCCTTATCGAAGCACAGGCGAAGATCTTCGAGCTTCAATCGGACTTGCGGCTCGCGAAGGAGCAATTGGCAAAACAGGCAGATTTTGACCGCTACCGCCTTTGCGAGCCGTATCGTGGGACGTACTTGTGGAAACTGCGTGATGACATGCGTGATCCTGATGAGCCGTCCCACTACGTTTGCCCTGTCTGCAAAGAAGACGGAACGCTCTCGCACCTTTCCGGCCCTGACGACTACAGCACGTCGGTAGAGTGCCCACGCTGCAAACGCAGCTTCAGCGTCCGGGAAACCGCGCCCAGGTCGCTTTACGACTAAGAGACTCTTACGAACACCCTTAGCCATACGCCCTCGCAATCTCATCCCCGAACGCCTCGATCTGCTCGACGAACTCCCCGGCCAGCGCCGGCTTGCGCTTGGCGATGAACTCACCGAAGCGCTTGAGCACATCCATGGCGATGGCGAGCTTGTCGGTCTCGGGCATCAGCCGCTTCGAGACGGCCATGAGTTTGTGGTAGGCATCGGCCAGGCTGGCCAGCATCTGCACCTTGGTGGCCGGGTCCATGTCGGTGGCGAGGTTGATGCTCTCCACCGTGGCCTGCACCTGCTGCACGACCACAGCCAGCGTCTGGCGCACCACGTCCTCGATGCCGCCGCCAGCGAGCAGCTGGGCGCCGCGGGCGCGGTCCCAGTCGTCGCCGGCCTTCTTGGCTTCGGCCTTCCAGCGCCGGGCGGTGGCCACCGGCACGCCTTCCTTGACCGCAGCGACCTCCAGGCCCAGCTGGTCGAAGACGTAGCCGGCGCGCACGGCGCGGCGGGTATCGTCGGGGTGGGCCATGTCAGGCTTGCCCCGGCTCCGGCCGCTTCACGCCCGGCACCTGGGCGCGGCCGAGCACCACGTCAGCGCCGCGGTCGCTGAGGGTGGCGACCTCGTTGCTCCACGTGATCAGCCCGGCCTCGGCCAGCCAGGCGCAGTCGATCAGCAGGCGGTCGAGGCTCGCCGCGTAGCCCACCAGGTTGATCTGCTCGCGCAGCGCGCGGGCCGGCATCATGTAGGACGGCGCCACCATCAGGGCGGCGAGGATGGCGCGGCGGCGGTCGAGTTCGACGAGTTGTGCAGCGGTGGTCATTTCATGCCCCTTTCGGTTATGCGGCTGAGAATCAGGCGCACCGTGTCGCCCAGCCCTTTGATCTCGCCCTCCATTCGGCTGGAGGTGTTGGCGACCTGGTTGATCTTTTCGTGCATGTCGCCCAGGTCGGCATGCGTCGGGCCGCTGCGCGCCTCGACCGTGGCGATGCGGCGCGCATGGTCGTCGAGCCGCTCGTCGTGGCTCCTTTCGAGGGCGTCGATGCGAGCGTGCGTCGTGTCGCGCTTCTTCTCCAGGTAGAGCCAGACGGCAATACCGAACGTCACCGCCTTCTGCGCGATGTCGAGGTAGAAGGCCAAATCGGTTGCGATCATTCGGTTTTCCTTGCTTTGCACGTCGCGCTTGCGACCTGCCACTCCTGCTCGACCCCATGGCGATTGACCAGGACCGTATGGATTCCCAGCGCTTCGAGCTGCCCCGCAAGCGACGTGACCGTGCCGCGGTCCATGTCGCCGTGGGCCGCGAATACGCGCGCCCGGCCGTCGCCGAGCATGAAGATCGAGCACACCATCTCGTAGGCGTGCTTGTGGGCGAAGCCGTCGGGCGCGACGTAGCCGCGGCCGACGTACATCACCGGTTCAAGGTGGATGTGCAGGGCCATCAGGCGCCCTCCTGCATGGTGAGGACCGCGGAGAGCGCGAGGATCTCGCCCGCGGTGGTGGTGGCGAGGCACTTGAGAACGTAGGCGTTACCGTCCGGTCGGCCGGCGGCCATCTGCAGCACCAAGTGGCCCTGGACAACCAGGTCGCCGACCTTGACCGCTTCCGGGTCGGAGTCTTCACCAGCCAGCGTTGTGATACTGATGGTGGCGCCGGACAGCGATTCGCCGGGATTCAAGTCTTCGGCAAACGACCAGGTGAGGACACGGCGCGCTGCTGGGTCCAGGGGGCGAAAGCGTTCCATGGCCTACCTCCCCACCCGGTAACGGTGACGCACGCAAGCGACGTGGTAGCGGTGCTGGCTGCGCACCAGGTACTCGCCGCCGCCCGATTGCACGGTGAAGCGCGGGTCTGCCACGAGCAGCAGCGCCTCCTGCAGCAGCGGCGCAGCGTCACCGCGCGCGAGAGCGCCACCGACGGCTGCGAGCGGGATCTGCACTGCGACCAGACCTGAGCCCATCGCTTGCACAAACCCCTCCGCCGTGAGCGTGGTGGTGACCGACACCAACGCGCTACCGGCTGCGGACGCTGCGCCATCGGCCTGCAGGGCGACTGTGATGGTGAGCAGTGCCGAGCCCGTGGAGATCGCTCCTCCGGCGGCTGCGACGCTGGCGCTGTGGGCAGCGCTCGGCGAGGCGGAGCCGCCGCTCTGTGCGCTACCGGCCGCGGCCGCCGCGAGCAGGGCCGCGACATCCGCATGGCCGTTGCTTGCGGCGGCGCCGGCAGCCGCAAGCAGCACGTCTGCGCGCACGCCGGCGGCGCCAGCGGCGTGCGCCAGCCCGAGCGCGGAAAGGGTGACGGTGGCGGACAGTGCCGCTTCGCCGCCGGTTGTGGCAATGCCCGCGGCCGACAACGGCAAATCCACCCTGGGGGCCGCGGTGCCGCCAGCGAGCGTGATGCCGACGGCCGCCAGACCAACGACGAGCGAGGGCGTGGCTACGCCGCTGGCGGCAGCGCTGCCGGCGGCGGAAAGGTCGTACTCGCCGCCGGCGGGCACCTCTCGGTATGCCGGAACGAAGCGGGCGTTGCCTGCGGACGTGTAGGCGCTGCTGAGGCGGGCAGACTTCATAGGACACCCGCCTCAGCGAAGAACGTATCCACCTGGTCGTCGGTCCAGCCGAGCGTGCCCACGATTGCGAGCACCAGCGGATTGGTGCGCTCGATCTCGCGCGCAAACTGCCACTCGATCAGGGCGGCGGTACGTACCGGCTCTGCGAGTTGGTCGAGCGCCGCTTCGACGCCGGCGAGGAGGCCGTGCTTGAACAGGTACAGGCGCGCTTGGCGCTGCGTGATCGACGTCGCCGCGGGGGGGACCGCCAGCGCGACCATGGCGGCGTCGAGCGAATCAAACCAGTACCAGCCGTCGACCGGATAGCTGTAGGTGTCGTGCATCTCCGCCTGCAGCTCGAAGCCCGGTCCGGCCACGAAGTTTGGCGCGGTCAGCAGCGCGCTCGCCTCGTCGTCTCGTTTGAAGAAAGGCATGCGTTACCCCGTGACCGTCCAGCCCTTGGCGGTGGCGATCGCGCGATTGGTCGCGCCATCGCTGGCACCCGGGTTGCCGGTGATGGTGATGGTCCGCGCGCTCACGGTGGGCAGCGCAGTGAAGATCTCGTTGAGCGCCGCAGCCGACAACCGGCAGGACGCATACGAGTGCGTGAGGCCAAATCCAGAGACACCACAGCGGGCAAGGGATGGGCAGTTCGAGAACGGCGTGGTAGCGGCCGTCACAGCGCTGAACGCGAGCGAGCCGATGGACTGGAGCGCCTGGCAGTTGGCGAACATGTTGCTGATCGTCGTGATCAGCGTGCCGCCGGTGAAGCTCGGCACCCGTTGCAGTGCAGTGCAGTTGTTGAACATCGACGCGACGTTTACCGCCGCCGTCAGGTTGAACGGCGGTACCGTGCGCAGGTTTATGCACCCGGAAAACATGCTGGAGAGGTTGGTAACGTCCGCTGTATCCAACAGCGGAACCGTTTGCAGCGAGCTACAGCTCACGAACATGTTGGTCATCAACGTCGCAGAGCCCGTGTTGATAGCCGGGATACTCTCCAACGTGGTGCAACCGTTGAACATGTTGGTGAAGTTGGTTACTGCCGCAACGTCCAACAATGGAATGGTGCGCAGGCTAATGCAGCCGCTGAACATCCCAAGGACGCTGGTCGCCGAGTGCGTGTCTAGCAGAGGAATGCTCTGCAGACTTCGGCAGTTTGTGAACATGGTGGCAAAGCTGGCAGCTGAGCCCAAAGCCAGCTTCGGTATCTGAACCAGCCTCGTGCACTCATAAAACATGTTGTCAGCAGCGGTAACGGTACCCGTCTGAAAGAAGGGAATCCCGCGGAGCGCCGAGCATCCGTAGAACGCCGCTGAGAGTGACGTCACGCCACCAGCACCAGACAGCGATACTGACTGCAGCATGATGCAGTAGTAGAACATGTAGGCCAGGCTGGTGAGCGCACTACTACGCAGGGTAAAGCGCTCCAACCAGTACAGCCCCATCACAGTGGTGGTCGTACCAGGATAGGTGCTGGACCCAAGCCGCAGGTCAGTGAGCGCCGGGCTACCGATCTCTACGTCCAGCCACTGCGTACTCTTGACGGCCGAGTACTGGGTCGGCCTGACGTTGAGAGAGAGCATCGTCAGCGACTGCCCGGCCTGTGGCGTGACGGTCACGATCACTTGGCGATAACCACGTGACGAGGTGGTATCGGCTGAGATCGAGGAATAGGTGTACTTGTGCTGGCACTGGGTGCCGGCAGCGGAGTTCTGCAGCGCGCTCCCGTCGCCCCAATCCACCGTGTAGGCGCCCGAGGCATTGATGGCCACGTAGTTGGAGTCGTCGTCGGTGATCGCCAACAGGCCGACGAACTTTTGTTCGGTCGGCCCCACAGTGGGCAGCACCAGCCAGTCAGCCGGGCGCTCCCAGGAATCTTTGTAGGTGAGGCGTGCGCCGCCTGTGGCGTCCTCGGTGGTGATCTGGCCGGCGAAGATCAGCGAGTCCTGGTCATCGACGGCATCAGCCTTGCGCAGCAGCAGGAACCCAACGCCTCCAACCGCGTGACCCGAGACGTCCTGCAGATCAAGCGACAGCCAGCCAGTGGCGTCCGTCGATAGCCCGCTCGCCCGGCCAGTCGGCGCGACGAATTCGATCGGATCTTCCGCGTCCCACCACAGCGCGGTGATACCGCCCACATTGGCGAGCGGAACATCTGCGTCGTCGTGCAGCTGGACCCGGGCGTGGACGGACATGGCGGATCAGTCGTCGATGGAGAACTGCAGGGTCGCGGCCGGAAACTTCACGGTAACGCCCGCCCGATCGACGTCGAGCGGCAGTGTGATCGGCAGGCAGATCCACGCGTTACCGGCGGTGCTAGCGTCGTAGAAGCGCACCGCCCGGATAGTGCTCCACGCGGCGGTCGTCTCCGGCATCGAGATCAGCGCGTTGTTACTGGTGGTGCCGCTGGTACCCGAGCTTGCCGTGGTGGTCCCTACCCCTTGGGTGCCGGCCCAGTTGGCAAGACTGGCGGCAACGGCCACGCGCGCATAGGCACCGCCGCTCGGCTCGGTGCCGTTGCCGGCATCGGTGCAGGTGTCAGTGGTAACGCCGACGTACCAAGTAGCCGGCGCGCCCAGCGTCTGGCCGCGCAACAGCGCGTCGAGCGTCTTGTTCTCGCCGTGGTCGGTGAGCGATCCGGCGCTGGCCGGCGCGGCGATCGCCAGCCCGGCCACCAGGAAGGCGGCGACGGCAATGGACCGGAGGGAACGCTTCATTGCAGATCTCCTGAGCTGGGGGTGTTGAAGTCGATCAGGGCGTCGAGCTGGCGGACGCATTTGCCGTACTCGCCGGCCGCGCCGGTTGCCCAGAGGCTGACGTCGGTGTCGGTAGCGGCTTCGTCGCCGGCTGCGCGCTGCGCGGTATCGGCGGCAGCGTGGGCGGCATCCGCTGCAGGAGCGACGCCGGCGGCCGTGGGCAGTCGAGCGGGGGCGATGCCGGGGGCACGGTCGAGCAGGCGGAGAGCAGCACCATCAAGGCAGCGGCGGCCGGTAGTGATGTGGGTGAGCGCATCGGCGAGATCCTTCTGCAGGGCGGTGGCGGTGGTGTTTGCCGCGGCGAGCTGGGCGGTGAGTTCGTCGCCGCGGGCCTTGGCGACCTGATAGCGATCGAGGGCACGCCGCACGAGCTTTTCCGAGAACTCGGCGTGCTCAGTACGGAGGTCGGCAATCTCCGCGTCCTTCACCAAGGCGACCAACCAACCGCCCGCCGCGGCGCCGGCGGCGAGCAGCGCGATCGCCAGCACCAGGCGCGAGGCGTCGCCCACCTGGGCCACGTATTGCGCGACCGGGCTCACAGCCGCACCGCCTGGGTGGTCATCACCCGCAACACGGCATTGGCGATCGGCAGGACGAAGGCCATCGCGCGATAGAAGTTCACCGGCAGCATCGGCTGCAAGATGCCGAACGCGGCCTCGGCGGCGATCAGCGCGGCGGCCAAGGCGTTGAGCTGCAGCGTGCGGCTCTTCCACCAGCACTTGCAGTCATCGAGGGCGGGAGTCGGCTCCATCAGGCGGCCTCGGACGCAGCGTCGTCGGGCTGCTCGCGCACCACCAGGGCGTTACCGCCGTGCAAATGGACGGTGGCGGTAACGCCCGGAGGAACCACTTGCGCCTGGACGGGCGCATCCGAGACCTGGCCGTAGGGATCGACGTAGAACTCTTCGGCCAGCAGCGCGCGGTGGCTCTCGGCGTCGTGATGGGTGATGGAGACGCGGATGGTCATTGCTGAACCTCAAGGATGTGGCCGTCGAGCGGCGCCATGTCGCCGGCGAGCCAGTCGGCGACGCTGAAGCCGGGGCAGGTCTTCTTGGCGCCGGTGTCGCGGTGGCCGCAGATGCCGCGCCAGCCGTTCTCGGCAGTGGCGAACTGGCGGGGAATGCCGTAGGTGGCGCAGAGGTTGGCGACCTGGTCGGCGAGCGTGACCCACTGAGCGCAGCTGAACTTGTCGGTGCCAACGAGGCAGATGCCGACGCTCTTGTCGTTAAAGCCGCGCGCGTGCACGCCGGCCTCGCTCAGGTGGCGCCCGGTGGCGGGCGCGCCGTTGGTGTAGATGACCCGGTGGTAGCCGATGCTGGTGAGCGTGGGGTTCCACTTGCGGGCTTCCGGCAGCGCGGGGGCGCGTTTGTAACCCGCGTCGCGGTGCCAGTGGTCGATGTCCACCGTACTGGTCCAGCGCCCGTTGGGCGTGGCCGCACAGTGGATGACGATGAGGGAGATTTTGCGGGCGGTGACCATGCCGCCGATGATCGGCGGCGGGCCGTGCCCCGCGACAGATGAACTAGTTCAGGATGGCGCTATCGCGGGCGCTGCCCCTCAATTCACGCCGACGACGTTCCCGCTGACATCCAAGGTGAACGTCTTGTCCTCGATTACGTAGCCGCCGAAGCTGTTTCGAGCGCGGTAGCGCAGTCGCACAACATAGGTGCTTCCCATGTCGACCACCGGCCCCCAGCTGATGGCCTCGAACGATTTTGGATCCTTCAGGTAGTGCTTCATGAAGGACTCGACCTGCCACACCGAGCCATCCCACGCGCTGTTCTTGACCGGGTTCTTGGCCTTGCGGGATGCCAACAGTTTCGCTCGGTCTGCCTCAAGCCGGGCCTGCTGAGCGCGCTGAACTTCAGCGTCCGCCTTTCGCTTTTTCTCCTGCGCGTCGGCGTCCTGCAAGCGTTTGTACTCCGCCTCGATCTCCCGACGCATGTCGTCAGAGGTTTGGGCCGCCAAGGGCAGCGGAAGGCAGGCGACAGCAACAGCTACCAGCGCAAGAGACTTCACTGCGGCCCTCCTAGCGGGCAAAGCACTCACTGAAGTGCTTGTCCTTCAGCTCCTTCATGCGGTCGTAATCGCGCTGGCGCAAGGCCGGCGAAATCCACTGGTCTTTCGTGGATTCGAGCCGCTTCATCTCAGTTTGGTAGCCCTCGCAGCGGCGCCGCTTAGCGTCCTTCTCCGCCTGCACCTGGTCGGAGATGGCGCGAGTCCTCCGCTCCGCGGCGAGGCGCTCAGTGTCGTTCTCGACGTTGATGGCCCTTTGCCGTGTGGTTTGTTCGACGGCCCGCTGGCGGTCCTCGTCTGTCGGCTGATGCACCTTCAGATCCACGGCGGCTCCTGCCCCTGAACAAGGTTCCGCCTGATAGACGATTCCCTTTTCACCCTTGCACTTGAACACCTGCGCGTGGGCGGGCATAGCGAGGGTGGCTAGTGCAATGACAACGGCGCGGATCACGTCAATCCCCTTTGCATGGATGCGCCGATTGTATCGACGTCGATCCACCCCATGCCGTGAGAATTTCTCAGAACAGCCCCAATTGGCCGCCTTGCTCCAGGACGACGCCGCTCTCGTTGTCTGGCCGCTTCAGCACCAGGCTTACCCACCGAGTCGTGCAGTCGAACTCCAGCGCAATCTCTTCCAGGGTCGCCCCATCGTCGCAACGGGCCTTCATCGCCCGCATACGGGCGCGAGCGATCGCCGCCTTGCACTTCGGAATCACCAAGGTGTCACCGCCGTACTCGGCCACCAGAGCATTGGCGCCTCTGGGGCCGACGACTTCCACCAGCCGCTCGTAGCGCGCGGCGCCGGCACTGTTGTTGTCGGCACCCTTGGGTACCGGGTACGGGATTCCGCCCAGTTCCCTGATCAAGGCCTCGGCCTTTGGCCAGCCCAGCAGTCGCACCAGATCGCGGGCAGTCGCCGGTAGATCCGAGTCGAGGATAGGCGGGGCGGGCTTCTTCATCTCAGCGGGCGGCCTTGTATTGCAAAGTCCGATTCAGCGCGCCGGCAATGTTCTTCAGTGCTGCGGTATCGGCAAAGTCGACGCACTCGGCCCAGCCGTTGCGCTTGGCGATGGCGTCGGCGTACTTGAGGGTATGCACCTCGCCGGTGACGCGGTGCAGTTCGGCCAGGAGCGCGTCGATCTTGGAGAGCAGTGGCGCGCGGTCGGCGGTGGGCGTGGTGCGCTTGCGGCCGGCGTAACCCTGGCTGCCCCGGTTCAGGTGGTCGAGCACCTGTCCGAGCTGCATCAGGGTGCAGCGCGCCAGGCTGTCGCAACCGGTGAGGTTGCGCACCAGCGCCCGGCGCGCGTCGTCGTCGATGCCTTGCTGCCGACAGGCCGCGAAGATGGCGCGCTTGCGCAGCGCCATGCGCTCGGCCGGGGTTTGGGTGCGCGCGCTCATGCTGCCGCTCCCTGGGGTTCGAAGTCCGGCAGGCGTTCGATGCTGCTGCAGGTTTTCCTTAGGTGACGGCACAGCGCCTTGGCGTTCGGCCAGAGGGGGTCAAACAGCTCCGATGCGGCGGTGGCCATGCTGGCATACGACGCACGGAGTTCTTTGTGCATCCCGCGCTTCCTGGAGCGCTTCGTCAGCTCGGCGCGTTCCGCGGCCGAGTAGAGGTAGCTCTTACGTGGCCGCCAGAACTTGCGGTAAGGCCCGTCATCCTTGGAGAACATCAGATTCCATTCGATCACGCCGTCGATATAGGCAGCGATCACGTAGCGCAGCCCCTTGCCTTTCTCGACCGATAAGGTCAGCACGTGGCCATCCGCCTGCAGGCGAACCCGGCCGTACGGGTGGGAGAGCGACGCCTCGACGTCGCGCCATTCTTGCGGGGTCATCTCATTCCTCCTCGATCGGCATGAGCCACAGGAGGCCGCGCAGCAGCAGATCGGCGATTCGGTCGGCGAGTTGCGACAACATGGCGGCCTCCTGGGCGTTGGGGTTGGCGTTACCAGACTTGCCGGATGACCCGCGACCGTTACCGGGGCAGGCCATCGAGCCAGGCGGGTATCAGTCGGGATTGAGGATGTCGTTGAGCGCCTTGCCGGCGGAGAGGCGCACGGTGACCTTCTCCGGGATCTGCACCGCTTCGCCCGTCTTGGGGTTGCGGCCAGTGCGGGCGGCACGGGTGCTGCTCTTGAGCTTGCCGAGCACCGGCAGCGTGACCTCGCGCTCCGTGTAGGCGTCGCCGCTGGCCAGGTGGCGGGCGATGACGACGCCCTGCGAATCGAGCACCTGGCGAACGGTGGCCTTGGGCAGGTCGGTGTGGGCGGCGATCGCCGCGGTCAGTTCTGCTTGGTTCATGTGGTGTGTGCTCCTGGTTGTGAGTGGTGCCGGTTCCCGGCGGCTGTAAAGGCGCCCTTTGCTTCTTCCGTGCCGGCTGGTTCCGTTATGTGCCCGACGGTTTCCTGCGGTGTCGCAACCACTAGGGGGTGGCAGCCCGGAGGGCCGCTGCATTGGTGATCCGCCATTTGCTGACGCCGCGTTCGTAAGGCGGGGTGTCGATGCGCTTGGCGGTGTCGAGATCGCTTGCGCCCCACAACTTTTCAGCCAGACGCTCGGCGGCACGGGCCGGTGACGTGGTGCTGGCGGCGTAGACCCCGAGCACCTTGCTGGTCCGGTAGCTGCCGGCGCTGTCGCGCACGGTGATGTCGACGCTGATGAGCGTTTGAGGCGTGGTCACGGCTGCGTCTCCGGCGGGCAGATCACTGCATGGACGTCGGCCATGGGTGAGGGCAGCACGGCAGCGGCCTGGTCGCGCGCGAGCGCTACCCGCTTTCGGCCTGCCGCGATCGCGCGCTCGAATCCCATGCGGCCACCGTACCGGGCGACCAGGTCGTTCAGCCGGGAGAGCGCGCCTTCGCGCGTCAGCGCGAAGGTGATCTGGTAGCCGGTCACCGGGTCGCTGATGGTGGTGGAGCCATCCGTCGAGAGCACGGGCGCGGCGGCCGTGCCTTCGACGTGCGGATGCAGCGCGAGGCCGAAATCGACCACCTCCGCCTCGACCTCCATACCGAGCGCAACGTCACCTTTGCCGCTCCAGAGCACGGGGCAAAACTTCACGCGAGGGACTTGCGTGTCCATCACGCTGCCTCCTTGCTCTTGGCCTTCGCCTTGCCCTTCTTCACCGGCGCCTTCTCTTCTTCGCCCTGGCGGCGCATGGCGTCGCTGATGAGCGCTTGAGCGAGCTTCTCGACGTCGGCCGAGCCGACGGTGATGAAGGGGTTGTCGGCGCCGCTGATGCGAGAGATGCCGAGGCTGCGGTGGGCGTCGGCGTCGAGTTGCGCCAGCGCATCGACGACGAGGGTTTCCTGTGTACGGATGAGGATGTCCGCCTGCTTGGGCATGAGGGCGCGGATGCGCTTGATGAGGGCGTCGTCGTCGCCCCAGTCGAGCTGGTCTTCCGCCTTCCGGTAGCCGGCGCGCACGCCGTTGATGGCAAGGCTGCGCGGCTTGATGAAGAGCTGCGGCGCGCTTTCGAGCAGCGACATGAGGGCGCGGTGGGCGGCGGCCTCTTCGTCGGCCGCGGCATCGAGGCTGGTGCGGTGGCGGTCGTAGATCGGCTGGATCGCGGCCTTGATCTCGTCTTGCAGCAGGCTGGCGCGGGCCGTGGTGGCGGTATGGGCAACGGCCAGGCGGTCGGCAGCGAGGCGGATCTGGTCGAGGGTGATGGCGGGCTTGGTCATGGGGTGGTGCTCCTGTCAGTGGGCGTGCGAGGCCGCGGCGGTGGCCGGGCCGGAGAGGATTGCGGGCGGGGGGAGGACGGCCGTTTCGCGCGGCACGCCGAGGAGCAGCGCCAGGCGCTTGACGGCGTCGGCGGGCAGCAGGGTGATCTCGTCGCCGTCACACACGCTGAGCGACCCGTCATCCCACAGCGCGAAGCGGACATCGGGGCTGGGCGGGACCGTCTGCACGTCGCCCGCGACCAGCTCGTGCACCTGGATGTCGTCGTGGCGATAGGCAGGCTGCTCCGGCGTCACCGCCTCAGGTGCGGCGGCGTCGATGGCGGTGGGGTCGTAGATGCGGTCCGCGGTCTGGCCCGGGAGGCGGATTCGATCCACCTGGCCGGACGCGATCATGGCCTTGATGAGGTAGTCGGTGCCTTGAGTGGTGAGGCTGAGCCTCCCGGCGATGGTGCTGACGAGCAGCCCATTGGCTGCGGTTCGGCCACGCACCATTTCGGCGATGCTGGCGCGATTGAGGCTGGCGGATTCGCGGGTTTTCTTCGGGGCTGCGGTGGTGGTCATGACGGGTTCCTTTACAGCGACGGTCTTGGGAGGGGCGATGGCGGCGCTGCGCGGGGCGTGGGCATCGCGGACAGCGCTGCGCCGCTGGGGTACGAACAGGCGGGAGAGCACGGCGGCGGTGACCCGGCCGACGTTAATGACGACGCCAGTCGGCCAGATGGCCAGCCAGGGGGCAGCGTCCGTGGCCGGCCGCTGCACGTGCGCCGTGGCGATCTGGCGCGTCTGGATGAGCTGCTCCAGCGCAGTCCAATAGGCGCTGGCGTCGCCACCGACGATGGCGAGCACGTCATCGGCGCTGGCCGGCTGCTTGCTGCTGGCCTTGGCGATGGCTGCGAGGATGCGTTCCTCCAGCGAGACGACGGGATCGGGGGCATTCACGGCCGGGTCTCCGCAAACACCACGGCGCTGCAGGTGCCGAGGTAGGCCTCGCGATAGACCTGCGCGATTGCGATCGCCTCATCAGCCGTCGCCATCGCCTGATCGGCAACATCGAGCGCACGGGCCTCGCGGTGATCGCGCACCAAGCCGGCGGCGACCACCCCCATGCCGAAGGCGATCACGAGCGGCAAAACCACGCGCTCGATGAATTCGGGTTCGAGCCACTTCATGACTACACCTCCGGTTTGTGGGCGCAGGTCTGGCAGCACTTCCAGATGCGCATGGCGAGTGGGTTGTGGGTGGGTGCGGCGCCTTTGGCCAGACGGCTGCATTCGCTGCGCGGCTGCGGGTGTCCGGTGGCCGGGCATTCGGCGACGACGTAGAGCCGGTTGATGACCCGACCGACGAATGCCTGCGGCACCGGGTCTTTCTTGCGGCTGAGCACCAGGGAGACGTAGGTGCGCGAGACGCCGAGGCGATCCGCGACCTTCGTGATGCCGCCGACGCCAGCCGCGGACACGGCGCGTTCGAGCAGCGCACGCCAATCGGGGGCGTTACTGTCCATGGACGGTGTCCTCCTCGGTAACGGTGGGTGCCCACACGACTTCCTGCAGGTTGGCGTCGTAGATGACGTCGGCGCGGCAGACCATGGGCGGCTTGGGGCCGGTGTTGCGGTCCGGGCGCAGGCGGTAGCGCGCCTGGATGCCGGTGCCGCCCTTGCCCCAGCCGCGGCCAATGGCGCGGCCTTCGGCGGTGCATTCCAGGTAGCCCGCCTTGTCGAGGTTGCGCAGGTAGTCGCCAGCGGCCTGCTCATCGACGGCAATCAGCTGGGTGGTGGCGTGGGCAGCCAGTTCGCGGGCGTTGATGTCGCCCTTGAGGAGGCGCAGCGTCCGCCACATCTGCTCTTGAGCGAGCCCCTGGGTGACGCGGCTACCGTCGCGGCGCAGGCGCGGCGCGTCGATGCCTTCGTCGCGCACCAGCCGGTACCACTTGCGGCACACCTTGGCACGCCCGCACAGCGGCTCCTCCCGGACGATGGCGACGATGCCGGCAGCGACCAGACACACCAGGTAGGTCTGCAGCGTGCGTGCGTCGATGACGTCGTCGAGTCCCTTGCCGTTGCGGGTGGCGAGGACGATCTCGTCGGAGGTCCATTCGGCGCCCGACTGGGCTCGAATGGCGTCCCACGCGCGCTGGCGTGGGCCGACGCCGCCCCGCAGTTCGATGGTGGGCTTACGCGGCATGGAAGTTCTCCCGCAGCGCGCCCTGGACAGCCTGGATGACTCGTAGCACGTAAGCCTCGTGCTGCTTACCGCGGCTCAGGCCCACCCCGCACATCAGGTTGCCGCGGAGATATTCGGCATCGCAGGATGCAAAGAATTGCTCGACGGTCTTGCCGGACATCGCACCCCAATATCCGACCCAGGCCCGGTCATAGCAGGAAATCGTGATCCGGCCCTTTCCCGGGGCGTAGTTCTCCAGGTACACCCGGATCGGGTCGAGCCCCGGCGCCTCGGTAATTTCAAGCCGCCTGACAACGGTCTGCTGGATGAGCATCACACCCCCCTGCGCGGCGCGTCGCCGGTGTAGAGCGGGCGATCGCCCCACGTGCCGAGGGTGACCGCGTCCCAGCCCTCGACGGCAGCCTCGTCGGCGATGTTGGCGAGATTCACCGACACGCGGCGCACGCTGCCGGCGGCGATGTTGACCAGGTGGGCGAGCAGGTCGGAGCCGAGGCGGATGTCGGGGCAGTAAATCGGCGCCAGGGCTTCTGCGTCGGCCATGCTCACCGGCTGGGCGGGAATCCACGACAGCACGCGGCTATGGAAGCGTTCCCACTTCTTCAGCTTCTGCGGCAGCAGCTCTTCGCCGAGCAGCAGGATGGGCGCGGAGCCACCCCCTTCGTGCAGGTCGCGCACCAGCTCGACCATGCTGTCGCTGCGGACGCAGTAGTCGAACTCGTCGATGATCAGCAGTCGGCCGGAGGCGGCGAGCTGGGTGCAGGCTTGGTCGAGCATCTGCGGGATAGTGCCCATGGGCTTCATGCCCATTTCGAGCAGCACCTTCTCCAGCAGCGTCTTCCGGGTCCAGGCGCTGCGCATCTGGACAAAGTAGGCGCGGGTTTCGTTGGCGACGGCCAGGGCGGCGGTGGTCTTGCCGTAGCCGGCCGGGCCGTAGAGCGCGGCGAGGCCGGGCAGGCCGGCGGTGCGGCCGGTGAGGCGTTCGGTTGCGGTGCGGACGAGTTCCAGATTGTGGATCTGAGCGGTCTGTGTCATGTTCTGGCCTTGCTAGTTGGAATCTCAGGCCACCCGCGTTGCCGCGCAGGTGGCCGTTTTTTTGGCTTGCGCCTTGTACTGGGCGCTATTCGGGTAGGTGCGGTGCCACCGCGCATCGGCGTCTGAAACCTCTTCTCCATTGGCAATGCGGGCATCCAGGGCGAGCCAGTCGCGGTAGTTGTCGTCGGGGCTGCGGTCGCCGCGGCTCTTGGGCTGGATGGATGGGATGTCGGGCGGCGCCACCGCGGGGGTGGCAGCCACCTCTGTGGCCTGCGCGATCGCGGCCCGCTGGGCGAGCATCGCGTCGGGCTGGATGACACGGCCGGCGATGACTACTTGCGCTGCAGCCGGCGCTGGCAGCGCCGCGCCGCCATGCAGCTCGGCCAGGATCTCTTCGCGCTTGGTATCCACACGGGCGAGACGGCCTTGGGCGCGCTTCTGGCGGGCTTGCTCCACCACGGGAACCGGGAAGTAGTGGCGGGCGTTCCCGTTGACGTCGGCGGTGCAGATGAAGCGGCCGTCGGGCGCGTACACCCACACCTTCGAGGCGTCGTGGATGTCGTAGGCGATGTGCGCCTCCAAGCCGTGAAACTCCTCCAGCTCGCGGGCGAAGTAGATGTTGTTGAAGAGGCGGATCTCGGCGCGCGCGAGCGTGCGGACCACGCGGGGACGGAAGAGCGTGGCGAGTTCGTCCGGTTCGAGGAGATCGGGCTTCCAGCCCTTGGCCTCGTGGGCAGCCCAGACCAGGTCCGGACTCGAATTACCAAGGCTGCGGTGCGCTCGGGCGTTGTATTCGGCGATGCGCTCCTCGCACCACTGCACGAACAGATCCCACGGCATGAGGGGCATGGCGCCGCCATGCTTGAGGGCCTTGCGAGTGAGTTTGAACTGAGCCAGCCGCGCCTCACGGTCCATTGCTGCGCCCATGTAGGCCGGCAACTGCTTGGCGCCGGCCACCCACACCGTCTTGTGGAACCGCTCGATTACGCCGCGCGCCTGGGAGTTGTAAGGCAGCGAGTAGGACGGGGTAGCCCCGAGCCGCCCGAGCAGACCGACTGCTTCGTCGCCTACCTCCACGTTGCGGAAGCCGGAGCCGTTATCCACGTAGAAGATCGCCAGGATGCCGTTACGCTCGACGGCATGGCGGATGGCGTCGACAACGCCCAACGCGGATTCAGCGAGCCCGACCGACCATCCGACGGCTCGGCGCGTTGCGATGTCGATGATGGTGGTGACCTCGGGCCGGAACGGTCGTCCGTGCAGGGGATGCTGCACCTCCGCGTCGAACGTATGACCGTCTGCGCTCCAGACGTCGTTTGGCCTCAGCGCCGAGAAGTCCCGCCGCACGAAGGGGCGGATGTTCTTCAGTTCCCGGTCTCCCATGCGACCGCGTTCGCGGGTGACGGTACCGAGCGTCTGCAGGAAGCGGCGCACCTGGTGAATGCTGGGGCGCCCTTCGGCGGGCCACTGTTCGCATGCGGCACGGTAGGCGGCTTCCACGCTCGGCTTCTGCGGCTGCTGGTAGTGGCACAGGAAGCTCTTCGCCCAGTCGGGCACGGTCATCGCAGCGCGGCGAGCCTTGGGGGCCAGATCGGTGGCGCTGAGCCAACGCTTGAGCGTGCGCACGCTTGGATAGCCATCACCGGCGCGGCCGCGTGGATCACGGGCGAGGCGGAGCATCCTGTCGAGGGCAGCATCGAGCTGACCCGCCCGAGCGGTGGTGAGCAGCGTGACCAGCGCGGCTTCCTGGCTGCTGCCCGATTCGTCCTGCAACCGCCGGACGGCTGCGATGACGCCGCTTCGAGCGTCTCGTTCAAGGCGTTGCCGGTCGGTGAGGTCAGCAAGGGCCGGGGCGGCAGGGAGGGAGACCGCCCCGGCAGAGGCCGCAGCAGCCGGAGGGGGAGCTGCTACGGTTGAGACACTGGTAAGGGCAAGTTCGAGCTGCTGCGCTTGCAGGGCTCGACGGGTATCGACCGGTAGGGCGGAAAACGCGTACTCCATTCCCTTACCGACAGGGCGCTTGCGGCCTTGCCACCCTTGGCGTTCTGCGGCAATCCGCACTCCTCGGTCAGTACTCGGCATGCCCGGAAGACCGGCGAGGTCTTGCGCGGAATACCACTCACGGACGGGGCTCATTCCGCGGCTCCGTCATCGCCAAACAGCGGCAGATCAGGCGTAGCAGCGCGCTCGACGTTGGCGTGGTGCCACGCCATGTCGTTCATGGTGCTGGTGAGCGCCGCGAGGGTGTCCGCGGCGTCGGCCTCGCCCTTGTAGAAGCGGATGAGCAGGCCGACCGCATCGGCGAAGCCCTGCTGCAGATTGAGGACGTCGGTCTCACCGGCGGGGCGGCCGCTGGGCATAGGAACTGCGAGAAAGTGTGCCGATGCCGCGAGGTATTCGGACACGTAGGTGGCGCCGCAAGCGTGTTCGAAGGGCCGGATGCTGATCGCCGGCAACCGACCCGTTGCGAGCCACTTGTACACGGTCGAAGTCGAGTGCTCGCCCATCAGGTCGCAAATGCGATCCATGCTGCGGTTGTGGCGGACGCGGGCGTGCTCGATGCACAGCTCCATCGCATGCACCAGGGAGCGAGCGCGGATGCGCTTCCAGTTTCGGCGGGTCATTGCGCCACCCCTTTGGCGGGTACGCGCAAAAATTCTCCGCGGCTGCAGCTATCCGAGGCCGGGAGGCCGCTCCTAGGATGGGAGGCATCGAAAAAGGAGATCGCCATGATCATCACCCCTTCATCCCGGCCGTCAGGCCGCCAGCCTCTCGGGGCTACGCTCCGCAGTACGCGGGGAGCGAACGTTACTTCTGGCGGTAGAATCGGCGTGGTAACGCGAGGGCCAGATGGTTTCGGGTTCCACACCGATAGCCGCGGCAATGAGACGCTCACCCTTCGGCCACTTGCGGTGGAGCGCGTGCACCAGGGTGGATCGGGAGGCGTATCCGTGATGCGCAGCCAGACGAGCCAGCGACCACCCGGCTTTGCGTAGCGCGCAGACGACATCTGCGCTGTGCCAGTCCTTCTGACTGGCTTTTTTGACGGCGGTGTTTTTGCTCATGACTAAACCCTGTTGGCGGGGTGTGTGTAGTGCATGAACCAATTTACTCTAGTTTTCTCTTGTTGTGCAAGAGCAAACTAGAGGCCTGCCTTTCTTCTTCCGATTCTCTTCCGGTTGGCGCGAGTGAGATCGGCTAACGCGTTATCTGCAATGCGTTGAAAAAAAAGGCTTTGATATGGAATCGGAAGTTCCGAAGAAGATCGGCCGGCCTGTTCCGTTTCTCGTTCCTGGATTCGGAACTAGAGTAAAGGCGGCCGCCGACACCCTGGGAACAAGAAAAAAGGCAGCCGAAGCGATGGGCGTCTCGCCGGACATGGTTCAGCGGTACATCCGCGAGGAGAGCGCGCCGGGCTTGGAGAAGCTGGAACGTTTGGCCGGCGCTTCGGGCTATCGGTACCGCTGGTTGGCCTATGCGGAAGATCCAGCGCAGGAGGCACCGCCCGCCACGGCAGCTTGGCTGGACGGAGCAACGCTGGGGCAGCGCCTCAGGATGGTCCGAGCAGGGGTGTTATGTATGGACCTTCCGCAGTTCGCCTCCCTCGCGGGGCTTACCTCCGGCGACGTTGAGCGCATGGAGCGGGACCTGGAGGTGCCGCCAGCGAGCCACCTCGACCTGGTGGTTGAGCTATCGGGCGTGCGGAAAGAATGGCTGGAATGCCGGGTGCCGCCGATGTTTGAGGTGACGGACCCCTTGGTGCGCGGCGTGGTCGATGCGCGGCTGAGACGCGATAGCGTTCGCAGCACCGGAACCGGCGAGAGCACCCGCTATCTGAGCGCCCTTGACCGCGCTGTCGAAGGAATGCCGCGCTCTGCAGCCTTAGCCGGTGGCGCTATATCGGTGGACCTACTGGTTCAAGTGGTGACGGCCATCGAGCAATGGCAGGAAGCCAATCGCAGCAAGGTCCGCATCTCGCCAGCTAAGAAGGCGGCGCTGATAGCGATTGCATACGCACACTTCGAAGGTAAGAAGTTCGAAGAGCGTGATATGGCGCACATCTTCAGGCTGGTGGCGTGACGTTGGCATCATGCCGGGGTCGTAACATTCCCCGGCCATGGATGACGATGACCTGATAGACCTACTGCGCGACGCCTTCCGCGATGCGGGCACAGCGATCAACATCGGCGGCACTTGGGTCGCCCCTACCTCAGACGATCTTCCCCGCGAGTCAGCGAACGACGCTGCGTGGCCGGACCATCAAGAGCAGAACGGCTCCAAAGTTGTGCCATTAATTGCGCGAACTCGCGCGGGATCGGCGCGAAACGTTCATTTCCCCGCGGCCGTCGCGATTCCGCTCACTTCCGGTCTCCACGCGGCCTCCGGGCTCGTCGCGGCTCCCTTCTCCCTGTGCCAAAACGATCACCCCCCCACAGCCGCACTGCCCGGCCTGTCGCCCCACCCGAACCCCCGCCGTTGATCGCCGCGCTGCAGGGCGTGGCACGCCCCGCCGACCGAACGCAGAGACGCGGCGCCTTCACCGGGCGACACCCGCCCGTAACCAGTCCCAACATTTTCACCGCCGGTCCGCCGCGCGTTAGGCATTAAGCTGGGGGCTTCCCTTCCCCTGCCAGACCGATGAGCCGACGCACGCGCAAGTCTCCCCTCGGCACTGCCTTCCAGCGCACGCTGCGCTCGCTCACGCGCGCAAGCGTACGCGCGGGCACCAAGGCGCTCGATCAGGCCGCGCGTATCGCGGCGGAGCACGCGCGGCCGCCGCCTGGCCAGGGTGACTGGATCGCCGGCCAGGCACTCGGGCCCGCGGGCGTGCGCCGCTACTACCTGTTCCGCCCCGACGGCATCACGCGCACTCAGCGCGTGCCGCTGATGGTGATGCTGCACGGCTGTGGTCAGACGGCGCGCAGCTTTGCGCTGAGCACGCGCATGAACGCGCTCGCCGCGCGCGAGCGTTTCCTGGTGCTGTACCCGGAGCAGGACCGACGGGCGAATCCGCAGGGCTGCTGGGAATGGTTCGGTACCGCCACCCGCACCGGCCACGCCGAGGCCGCCACGCTGCTGGCGGCGATCGAGCAGGTCTGCCTGCTCTACCCGGTCGACCGCGACGCGGTCGGCCTGACCGGCATTTCCGCCGGCGCCGGCATGGCGGCGCTGCTCGCCACCTTGTACCCGACGCGCTTTCGCGCCCTCGTGATGCATTCCGGCGTGCCGCCGGGCGTGGCGCATTCGCCGGCCACCGCGATGGCCGCGATGCACGGCAGGCGCACACCCGACTTCGCCACCGTGGGCGCGCAGCAATGGCCGCCGCTGCTGGTGATCCACGGCGACGCCGACCGCATCGTCGCCAGCGGCAATGCGCGCGCCGCGGTGCGGCTGTGGGCGGCCGCGCATGGCGCGCGTGAAGGCGAAACCCGGCGCCTGCAGCGCGGCCGGCGCTACCCCGCCGTCGTCACCGACTACCACGCCGGCCGCCAACTGGTGGCCAGCCTGTACGAGGTGCAAGGCCTCGGCCATGCCTGGAGCGGCGGCGCCCAGCGCCAGCCCTTCAGCGACCCGGCCGGACCCGACGCCTCGCGGCTGGCGTGGTCCTTTCTGCAACGCCAGCTGCGGACGGCGGCGCGCAGCACGCCCGCCCCACGGACACGGGCACGCCCCGCCGTACTGGCCCGCCCCCGGAGTTAGCCATGCTGCATCTCGCCATCGTCGATGACCACGCGATCGTGCGCGCAGGCTTTCGCGAAATGCTTGCGACCGAAACCGACCTCCACATCGTGTTCGAGGCCGCCACCGGCGAGGATGCGCTCGCGCGCGTCGCCGACACCGGCTGTGATCTGCTGCTGCTGGACCTCTCGCTGCCCGGCCAGAGCGGTGTCGATGTGCTGCGCACCTTGCGCCGCCGCGGCGATTCGACGCGGGTGCTGGTACTCACCGGCTTTCCGGAGGACCGCTATGCGGTGGCGATGATCCGGCTCGGCGCCGACGGCTATCTATGCAAGAACTGCGAGCGCGACGAGCTGGTGCAGGCGATCCGCACGATCGCCCAGGGCCGGCGCTATCTCAGCGCGCGCACCGCCGAACTGCTGGCGGGTGAAATCGCCGGCGATGGCAGCGGCGCCGCGCACGAGCAGTTGTCGGAGCGCGAGCTGCAGGTCTTCCTGCGCCTCGCGCACGGCGAGTCGGTATCGGCAATCGCTGACGCCCTGCATCTCAGCATCAAGACCGTCAGCACCTACCGCAGCCGCGTGCTGGAAAAGCTGGACGTCACCAGCAACGCCGAACTCGCCACCTACGCCATCCGCCACGGCCTGATCGTGGCCTGATCCGCTCACGCCGCCAGCGCCAATTCCGTGCCGCGCGCCGCATCCAGCGGCAGCGCCGCGGCGATGCGGGTGCCGGCGCCGGCCCGGCTATCCACACTGAAGCGGCCGGCGAACATCTGCACCCGGTGGCGCATGCCCGCGAGGCCGTGGCGGCCTGGGCCGCACGCGGCAGGGTCGAAGCCGGCGCCGTCGTCCTCCACCTCCAGCCGCACCGCGCCCCGCTCCACCCGCAGCCCCAGTCGCACGCGGCGGGCACCGGCATGGCGGCGGGCATTCGTCAGCGCCTCCTGCGCGATCCGGAACAGCGCCAGCGCGCATTCGGGCGCCAGCGCGGGTTCGTCATCGGGCAGCTCGGCGCTCACCGCGGTGCCGTCGCTGTCGGCCAGTTCCTCGGCGAGCACGCGCAGCGCCGCGACCAGCCCCAGCTCCTGCAACAGCGGCGGACGCAGGTCGCCGATGATGCGGCGCTTGAGCGTGATGCCGCCATCCAGCGTGCGCAGCAGCCGGGCGTGGCGCGCCTGATGGGCGGGCGCCATGTCGCCGCCCAGTGCTGCCGCATCCATGCGCGCGGCCGTCAGCAGTGCGCCGAGTTCGTCGTGCAGTTCGCGCGCGATCCGCTCGCGTTCGCGCTCCTGGCTGCGCGTCAGGTAGCTCGCCAGCGCACTCAGATCCGCCGTGCGCGCCTGCACCAGCGCCTCCAAGCGCGCGTTCTCGTCGCGCAGCAAACCCGCCAGCTGGGCACGCAGGCGCAGTTCGCGCCGCAGCGCGGCGTGCAGCAGGCCCAGCAGCAACAGCGCGCTCAGTGCAAGCACGGCGGCCACCGCGCGGGTGTGGCCGATATGGCGGGTGGACTCCTCCAGCAGAGCCTGGCCCTCGGCGGCCATGCGGCTCTTCAGGCCCGCCAGCGTCGTGCGGATGGTGTCCATGTAGCGCACGCCGTCCGACACCCCGGCGCGCCGGGGCGCCTCCTCGCCCGCGCCGGCGCCGCCCACCGCGTCGGCCAGTACGCGCAGCTTCAGCGTGATCAGGCCGGTGAGCCGCGCCAGTGCATCCTGGTCGCGTGGATCGGGGCCGACGTCCTGGCGGATCTCGTCGAGCGTGTATTCCACCGTCGCCAGGCTGTTCAGATACGGCGCCAGATAGTCGTGGTTGCGGCTCAGCAGGTAGCCGCGCGCGCCGCTTTCGGCATCGACCAGCTGGATCAGCATGCTGTCCAGGCGCGCAGTGCGCGCCGCCTGCAATTGCATCGTCTCGAGCGCCTGCAGGCCCGCGGCGGCCTGCCAGAAGCTCGCCCCGACCAGCGCCACCACCAACGCACACCCTACTGCCAGCAGCGCCGCGCGTGCGCGGTGGGTCACGCGCAACTGGCGCTCGCCCGCTATTGGCTTGGTTGAACCCATCTGTCCCCTCCCGTGCGGGAATCGTCCTACAGCGGATTCCGCACCCTCCGACAAACCCCTGCGTGCGCGCCGCCTAAGATGGAACGGAAACGCCGGGCAGGCCCCGCGGCTCTGCGAGCAAACGGGAGGCCCGGGCTGCGGTCGTCCATTCCACCGGAGGCTCACCATGACCATCCGCCACCCGCCCGTACATGCGGGCGCTCCGCCTGCGTCGGTGCCGCGCTGGCTGCGGCAGCTGGCGTGGCTGCTGGTATTCGCCACCGCCGCGGCGCACGGGCAAGGCGCCGCGCCGGACGAGTTGGTGCGCGGGGTCACCGACGAAGTGCTGACGGTGCTGCGGCAGGACAAGGACCTCAAGGCCGGCGACCGGGCGCGTGCGATCCGCCTGATCGATGAAAAGATTGCACCGCATTTCGACTTTGCCCGCATGACCGCGCTGGCGGTCGGCCCGCCTTGGCGCCAGGCCTCGCCACCGGAACGCGAAGCGCTGACGCGGGAGTTCCGCACGCTGCTGGTGCGCACCTACGCCAACGCGCTGACCGCCTACCGCGACCAGACAGTGCACTTTCCACCCTCGCCCCAGGCACAGGGCGACGACGTGGTGATCCGCAGCCAGATCCGCCAGTCCGGCGCGGCGCCGATCGGGCTCGATTACCGGCTGCGCCGCGGCGCGGATGGCTGGAAGGTTTTCGACGTGGCGGTCGATAGCGTCAGCCTGGTGACGAGCTACCGCGGCAGCTTTGCGGCCGAGCTGGCGAAGGGCGGGCCGCAGGCGCTGATCGACACGCTGCGCGAACAGAACCGTCGCTACGAGCCCGAGCGGCCGCCGAGCTGACGCCGAACGCGGGCAGCCCCCGCCTTCACGACAACGACCCACCGAGGAGAACCGCGATGATGAAAGCCCGTATCCTGCTGTTGAGCACGCTGGCGGCGCCGCTGTTGCTGGCGGCCTGCGACCGCCGCGACACCCCACCCGCGCCCTCGACGCCGCCCGCGCCGACCACCTCGCGCGATATGGCGCCCCCACCGCCGCCGCCAACCACGACGACACCCAGCACGCCTCCCGCCCCGACCGCGCCGGACAGCGTGCCGCCGCCGGGCAGCACCACGCCGCCGGGCAACACCCCGGCCGAACCGCCGGCCACCACGCCCCCGGGCGGCGCCCCGGAAGCCCCGGCGACACCGGGCGGCAGCGGCAGCTCGCGCTAAACCGTCGCCCCTCGGCCGGCGTGCGGAAACTCCGCCGCCGGCACCGGGCGCCCGAACAGATAGCCCTGCAACTCGTCGCAGCCGAACTCGAACAACTGGCGCTGCTGCAGCGGCGTTTCCACCCCTTCCGCGATCACCCGCATGCCGAGGCTATGGGCCAGCGCGATGATCGCCACCACGATGGCCTCGCCGCGCACGCCGGCGACCATGCTGCGCACGAAGGACTGGTCGATCTTCAGCGTGTCGATCGGAAAACGCTGCAGGTAGGCGAAGCTGGAGTAGCCGGTGCCGAAATCGTCGAGCGCGAGGCTGACGCCAAGCTGCTTGAGCCGGTGCAGCATTTCCTCCGCCTGCTCGGCGTCGCCCATCAGCATGCTCTCGGTCAGTTCCAGCTCCAGCAGCGCCGGCGGCAAGCCGGTTTCATCCAGGATCTCGGCGATGCGTGCCGGCAGGTCGGGCGAGCGGAACTGGCGCGCGGAAACGTTCACCGCGATCCGCAGCCGCCGCCCCGCCTGCTCCCACTGCCGCGCCTGGCGGCAGGCGGCGCGCAGCACCCACTCGCCGATCGGCCCGATCAGGCCGGTTTCCTCGGCCAGCGGAATGAAGCGGACCGGGGGCACCGCTCCCAGCTCCGGGTGCTGCCAGCGCAGCAGCGCCTCGGCACCGATCACCTGCCCGCTGCCGCCGTCCACCTGCGGCTGGAAGGCGAGATGCAGTTCGCCGTTCTCCAGTGCCGAGCGCAGCGCGCCTTCCAGCTGCAGGCGGTCGCGCACCTGGATGTTCATCTCGGCGGTAAAGAAGCGCACCACGTTGCGGCCCGCGGCCTTGGCCTGGTACATCGCGATGTCCGCGTGCTTGAGCAGGGTATCGCCATCGCCGCCGTCGCGCGGATACAGGCTGACACCGATGCTGCAGGTGACGAAGAAGCTGCGGTCGTCGAGACGGAAGGGTTCGGCGAGCGCCGCCTGCAGGCGCCCCAGGATGCGGAATGCATCGCGCTCGTCACCGAGGTCCGGCAGCAGCACGACGAACTCGTCGCCGCCCTGGCGCGCCGCGGTATCGCCATCGCGCAGCACGGCGGCAAGGCGGCTTGCGGCCTGGCGCAGCAGTTCGTCGCCCTGGCGGTGGCCGACGTTGTCGTTCACCACCTTGAAGTGGTCGAGGTCGATGAAGGCGACCCCGAGCAGGCGCTCGTGGCGGCGGGCAGCGACGATCGCCTGCTCCAGCCGGTCGTCCAGCAGGTAGCGGTTGGGCAGCCCGGTGAGCCCGTCGTACTTCGCCTGACGCTCCAGCTCGCGCAGGTAAAGCACCCGCTCGGTGACGTCCTTGACCACGCACACCACGTGCGCATCGCCCGCGGCCCGCACCGGCGCCAGCGCGCATTCGCACCAGAACGGGCTGCCGTCGGCGCGTTCGCCCTCGACCTCGAGATGGGTCTCGCGGCCGCACACCAGCGCCACGCCCAGTTCGGCCAGCGCGCCGGGCGCAAACACCGTCAGCGCCGGGGCGGGCGCATCCACCAGCAGCGCGCGCGCCATGCCGAGGATGCGCTCGGCGGCCGGATTGACATCGCGGATGCGCGGCCCGTCGTCGCCAAGCGCGAAGATCAGCACGCCGTCGCTGGAAGATTCGATCGCACGCTCACGCAGCCGTAGCGCCACCTCGGCCTCGCGGCGCGCGACCGCGGTACGCTGGGTGGCGATGCCGAACGCGAGGTCCTCCGCCAGCTCCTTCAACAGCGCGGTGCCCGCCTGATCCAGATCCCCCGGCCGCGCCGCGCCTATCGTCAGCGCCCCCAGCACACGCTCACCTTCGCACAGCGGATAGGCGATCAGCGCGCGGCAACCGGCGGCCTCTGCGGCGGCCCGCAGTGCGGGCGGCACTGCACCCAGGTCATCGACCAGCACGGTGCGCCGCTCCGCGATCGCCCCCACCGCCGGCGCCAGATGCGAGGCGTCGGCCCGTGCCAGCGCCGCGCGGAACACGTCGCCGCCGCCGTGTGTGGCGACGATGCGCGGCGCCTGCCCGGGCATGTCGAAGGCGATGCAGGCGAGGCGGAAATCGCCCACCTGCACCAGCACTTCGCAGATCCGCCGCACCAGCTCGTCCTCGCTGGCCGAATGCACCAGGGTTTCATTGCCGCGGCTGAGCGTGCGCAAGGTGCGCTGCAAGCGCAGCATCGGCGCAACCACCATCGCGCCGATCGCGCAGTACAGCGCCACGATCAGCGTCAGCGCCATCACCGCGGCGGTGGCGAGCATGGCCCGCCGCATCACCAGCGCGCCGCGGCCGAACTCGTCCTCGTAGCTGCTCGCGCCGATCACCCAGCCGAGCGCCGGATAGCTGGCAAATGCCGCAAGCTTGGGGCGCGACACGATCTCCCCGCGGGCCGGATTGCGCCACCCATAGGCGATGACACCGTCGCCGCGCTCCAGCATTTCGGCGATCACGCTGCGGCCGGCGTTGTCGCTGTCCTGCAGCGGGTTGCCGCCCTCCTGCTCGGGATGGACGATGAACCGCCCATAGGTGGGCCCCGGCGTGGCGTCGAGCACGAACACATAGCCGCTGTCACCGATCGTGAATTCGCGCAGGCGGCCGCGCAGGCGGGCAAATTCGCGCACCAGATCGACGCCGACGAAATACATGCCGACGGTGGCACCGGCGGCGTCGCGCGCCGGGATCAGCTCCAGCAGGTAGCGCGCACCGGCAAGTTCTAGCATGCCGCGCCAGCGCCGCCCTGCTTCCAGCGCCGACACTGCGTCCGCCGGCAGCGGCACCACGCGCCCGGCCGGCAGGGTTGCCCCGCTGGTGGACAACACACTGCGAAAACCCGCGTCGCTGCGCAGTGCGATGCCGGCGATAGTGCCCGCCACGTCGTCGCCGAAACGCGCCAGTTCGGCGCCGGCGCCTTCCACGGCCTCGCCCTGCCACAACAGGCGGGTGCCGCGGCGCGCGTAGATGCCGTCGAAATGCAGCGCCATGGCGTCGGCGACGCGGGCGACGGAAGACTCGACGCTGTCGTGATGGGTGGCGACGAGGTCGCGCACCAGCGTGCCGAAGGCAACCAGCTGGGCGCGGGCTTCGTCCTGCGCCTGGCGTTCCAGGTAGGCCGCGGCGGACAGCACGAAGGGCAGGATGACGGCGGCGACGATGACGATGACCACCGCCGACAGTCGTGTGCGCAAGCCTTCGTGTACCGCTCTGGCCATCTCCGTCCTCCGGATGGGGTGCCGTGTTCCGGAATGGAGACGGCGCGCGTCCCGCGGCGCCGCCGGGCCCCGGCGTACGCATGAGGAATATCGGGATACGCCGGCAGTTTATATAAAAACAATGGATTGCAGCATGATTACCCGGAACGGGCGACGTTTTGCCCGATATCACCTTGGTAAGGCGCCGCGGGCGGCCCGTCCACGACCCGGCCAATGTCGGATAAGCGACACGACATCCACCGGATTGTCGTGATTGCGCCCACCAAGCCCGCGTGGTCGCCGCGCTGGGGCCGCGCCCCTGCTGGCACGGCGCTTGCGGGACGCGACGTCGTTTACACGACGCGCTGCGCGCCCCGCCGCTTTGGACTCCCACGATCAAGCCCCCGCCGCCGCGGCCGAATACACTCCGCCCGAAAACCCCTGCGCCGAGTGCGAACTGCGCGAGGACACGCTCGCCCGCGGGCGCTGCGGCCCCGGTGACGCCTGTCTGTTCGTCTACAGCGGCCGTCAGATCGACCGCTTCCTGGCGCGCAATCCGGAATGGGCCGAGTACTGCCTCGACGACCCGTTCTGGGAGCGGCGCGCGATTGCCGTGCGTTATGCGCCGCTCGAAGCCGCGATGCGGCTGGAGAACGACGAGGACGAGGTGGTCCGCCGCGCGGTGGCGGTACGCGCCCACGGCGATGTGCTGGTGCGCATGGCGCGCGACCCCGATCGCGAGGTGCGCATCACCGTGGCCACCCGCATGCAGCCGGCCGATCTCGCCCGCCTGATCCGCGACCCCGACTACGGCGTGCGCATCCATGTCGCCCGCCGCCTGCCGCACGGCCAGCTGCCGCAGCTGCTCGACGACCCCGACCCCGCGGTGCGCAAGGAAATCGCCCGCCGCCTGCCGGCCTTCGCGCTCGGCAAGCTCGCCCACGACCCCGACCCCGAGGTGCGCGCGCTCGCCGCCGAGCGGATGCTGCCGGACGACGCGGCCCGCATGCTGGCCGATCCCGAATGGCTGGTGCGCGCCGCCGCGGTCCACCAGGCCCCGCTCGATGCGCTGCAGGCGGTGCTGGACGACCCGGAGCCGGACGTGCGCCAGCTCGCCGCCGAACGCCTGGCCGCAGGCAACGCTCACTGACGCCGCCGCTGGCCGGCCACAGCCAGCACCCGCAACAAAGGATCCGCCATGACCGACGCTACGCTCGACACCTCCCGGGACACCGCCCCGACGGCCGCCGCGACCAGCCAGAACATTCCGCCCAGCCTCAGCGAAACGCTGTTCAAGCTGTGTGCCGAGACCCTGCCGCTGCCCGGCCATGCGACGCTGCTGGACGGCCTGCGCAAGGCGGGCGGCCCCGAGTTCTCACCGCGCGTGTCACGCGGCGGCTGGTTCCGCCCCGGCCGCATCCTCGATGCCGAGGGCAACTGCGTGGCCGAGGACGCCCTCGCCTGGCTGGAGCAGGCCTGGCTGGAAGCGGACGAGGACGGCGACAGCTTCCTCGAACGCCACGCCGAGGCCGGCTACGTGCTGACGCTGCAGCAAGGCGTCAGCCACTATCTGGTGGCGCCGTGGGGCAAGGGCGCGGCCGAATTCCTGCAGCTCGAAATCGAGGAACTGCAGGAGGTCTCCAGCCATGTGCTCGGCGCCGGCGGCGAAACCCCGCTGACCGCCGAGGCCCTGCTCGACCGCCCGCCGCGCGCCCCGGCACCGACGCCGCTGGGCGAGCCGCGCTACCTGCTGCGCCGGCTCACCGACATCGCCCAGTTCGTCGGCCGCATCCAGGAGCAGGCTGGCAAGCCCGCCCCCATCCTGCGCTTCCTCGCCGACTGGCAGGCGAGCAGCGCCGGCCAGCAGCGGCGCTTCTGCGACCACTGGGTGCTGGCCCTCACCGAGCATCTCGACCGCTACCACCAGACCCGCTACGGCGCCACGCCGGTGGCCGCGCACGCGCCGGTCTGGACCGGCATCCCCGCCAACCGCGGCACCGTGCTGGCGCGCGAACTGCACGACTTCGACCGCGCCGCGGGCTACGGCTTCGCGTGGTATTTCCACATGGTGGGCGGCCGGCGGGTGCCGCGCAGCATCGCGCCGGTGATCGCCGCCGACCTCGCCGACGGCATGGCCTACCTGCCCGAGCGCGACGCCGCCCTGGTCCTCGCCTGGGTGCGCGAGGCCTACACCGCCTGACCCTCCCGCGGCCGCCGTCGCACTGCGGCGGCCGGCCGTGACCTGTCGTGTCGGGCGCAGCACATTGTCACCTTCACGACAACCCGACGAAGCAGAATTCGACCGTCGAATCAGCAACTTGCAATGCACGTCGGAAACGGCACGGTGCTTGCTGACCGAAGGACATCATTGCTGACGGAGTCCCCACCGTGAAAGCCTCCGAAGTCGCTGCCCTGCTCGACGAACCCGCGTGCACCCACAACAAGAAGGAAAAATCCGGTTGCGCGCGCCCCAAGCCCGGCGCCTCGGCCGGCGGTTGCGCCTTCGACGGCGCCCAGATCGCGCTGCTGCCGATTGCCGACGTCGCCCATGTGGTGCACGGCCCGATCGCCTGTGCGGGCAACTCCTGGGATAACCGCGGCACCAAGTCGTCCGGCCCCACGCTCTACAAGATCGGCATGACCACCGACCTTTCGGAGCAGGACATCATCATGGGCAAGGCGGAAAAGCGCCTGTTCCACGGCATCAAGCAGGCGGTCGAGCGCTACAACCCGCCCGCGGTCTTCGTCTACAACACCTGTGTGCCGGCGCTGATCGGCGACGACATCGAGGCGGTCTGCAAGGCCGCCGCCGAACGCTGGGGCGTGCCGGTGGTGCCGATCGACTCGGCCGGCTTCTACGGCACCAAGAACCTCGGCAACCGCATCGCCGGCGAGGCCATGGTCAAGTACGTGATCGGCACCCGCGAGCCCGAGCCGCTGCCGCCGGAAGCCATCCCGCCCGGCATCAAGGTGCACAACATCAACCTCATCGGCGAATACAACATCGCCGGCGAGCTGTGGTATCTCACCCCGCTGTTCGACGAACTCGGCATCCGCATCCTCTGTACGCTGTCGGGCGACGCCCGCTTCCACGAAGTGCAGACCATGCACCGCGCCGAAGTGAACATGCTGGTGTGCGCCAAGGCGATGATCAACGTCGCCCGCAAGATGGAAGAGCGCTACGGCATCCCCTGGTTCGAGGGCAGCTTCTACGGCATCACCGACACCTCGGCGGCGCTGCGCGAGATCGCCCGCATCATCGGCGACGAAGACCTGATCGCGCGCACCGAAGCCGTCATCGCCCGCGAGGAAAACCGCGTGCGCGGCGAACTCGACGTCTGGCGCCCGCGCCTCGAAGGCAAGCGCGTACTGCTCTTCACCGGCGGCGTGAAGTCGTGGTCGGTGGTGTCCGCGCTGCAGGACCTCGGCATGAACGTGGTCGCCTCCGGCACCAAGAAATCCACCGAGGAAGACAAGGCCCGCATCCTCGAGCTGATGGGCGACAAGACCATCATGCTCAACAGCGAGGGCGCGCGCGACCTGCTCAACGCGGTGTACGAGCTGAAGGCCGACATCCTGATCGCCGGCGGCCGCAACCTCTACACCGCGCTCAAGGCCCGCCTGCCCTTCCTCGACATCAACCAGGAACGCGAATTCGGCTACGCCGGCTATGAGGGCATGAAGGAGCTGGTGCGCCAGCTCGCGCTCACCCTCGAATCGCCGGTGTGGGACGCCGTGCGCAAGCCGGCGCCCTGGACCAGCAAGGCCATGGTGATCGCCGGGCCGGAACTGGGTGACAGCCCGGACGCCGACGACGGCAACGACGCCCACGGTCATGATCACGACCACGATCACGACCACCACCACGCGCCCGCCGGCGCTGCCGCGTAAGGAGCGCGCCATGGCCGAGATCATCCGTCACCCCAAGGCGCTGTCGGTCAGCCCGCTGAAATCCTCGGCGCCCGCCGGCGCCGCGCTGGCCTTCCTCGGCATCAACCGCAGCATGCCGATCTTCCACGGCTCGCAGGGCTGCACCGCGTTCGCCAAGGTCTTCTTCGTGCGCCACTTCCGCGAGCCGGTGCCGCTGCAGACCACCGCGATGGACCAGGTCGCCACCGTGATGAACGCCGACGGCAACGTGGTGCAGGCGCTGGCCACCGTGTGCGGCAAGAGCAAGCCCTCGCTGGTCGGGCTGGCCACCACTGCGCTGTCCGAAACCCAGGGCACCGACATCGCCCGCCTGGTCAAGGACTTCCGCGCCGACTTCCCGGAGTTCAACCACATCCCGGTCGCCGCGGTGAATACCCCGGATTTCGCCGGCTGCCTGGAAACCGGCTACGCCGCGGCGGTCAAGGGCATCCTCGATGCCACCGTGCCGCACACCGCCGGCACCGGCATCGTCGGCAAGCGCAAGAAGCAGGTGAACCTGCTGCTCGGCAGCCACCTCACGCCGGGCGATGTCGAAGCGATCAAGGAATGGCTGGAACTCTTCGGCCTGCGCCCGCTGGCGGTGCCCGACCTCGCCGATTCGCTCGACGGCCACCTGATCTCCGAGGACACCATCCCGGTCACGCTCGGCGGCACCCCGGTATCCGAACTCGCCACGCTGGGTGAAGCGGTCGCCACCATCGTCGTCGGGCGCTCGCTGAAGGGCGCCGCCGACCTGCTCGCCGAACGCACCGGCGTGCCCGACTACCGCTTCGACGGGCTGGTCGGGCTGGAAGCCTGCGACCGCTTCACCCAGACGCTGGCCGAGATCGCCGGCGTCGCCGTGCCGGAAAAGCTGGAACGCCATCGCGCGCAGCTGCAGGACGCGATGGTCGACACCCACTTCATGACCGGCCTGCGCCGCGTCGCCATCGCCGCCGATCCCGACCTGCTGCTGCAGACCGCGACCCTGTTCGCCGGCATGGGCAGCGAGATCGTCGCCGCGGTGTCGCCGATCAAGACCGGCAGCCTTACCGACGTACCGGGTGCGCCCCAGGTGCACGTGGGCGACCTCGAAGACCTCGAGGATCTGGCCCGCGCCGCACAGGCGGAACTCGTCGTCGCCAATTCACACGCCGCGGCCACGGCCGACCGCCTCGGCGTGCCCCTGCTGCGGGCCGGCATGCCGCAGTACGACCTGGTCGGCGGTTACTGCAAGACGTGGGTGGGCTACCGGGGAACCCGGCAGGCCTTGTTCGATATCGCCAACCTGGTGTTGCAACATCATGACTCCATCGCCCCACATCGATCCCGATTCAAGCTCGACCCCCAACCCGCGCCGGCGCCAGCTGCGGCTGGTGGGCACTGAGGAGGCCAAGCCGGTCATGGATGGCATTCGCGTCGCTTTCGCCAGCACCGACCGCAGCACGGTCAACCAGCACTTCGGCTCCACCGAGGCCTTCGCCATCTTCGAGGTCGGCCAGAACAGCTCGACGCTGGTCGAAGTCACCGAATTCCTCGACACCGCGCAGGACGGCAACGAGAACAAGCTGCCGGCCAAGATCGCCACGCTGGCGGGCTGCGCCGCGGTGTACTGCCTTGCCTGCGGCGCCTCCGCAGTCAAGCAGTTGCTCGCCGCCGGCGTGCAGCCGGTGCGGGTGGAAGAAGGCAGCGTCATCGACAACCTGATCGGCGACATCCAGGGCGAACTCGCGAGCGGCCCGAGCGGCTGGCTGGCGAAGGCGGTGAAGGCGCGCCAGCCGGTGGACACCACCCGTTTCGACGAGATGGAAGCCGAGGGCTGGCAGGAATGATGAGCCGCAGCGGCCGCGTCATCGCGGTCAAGGACGACCAGCTGGTGGTGCGCTTCGAAGGCGCTTCCGCCTGCGGCAGCTGCCGCGCCAACAAGGTCTGCGGCAGCGGCAGCACGACCGACCTGGTGCTGGACGGCGGCTGCGGCAGCCGGGTGGGCGACCAGGTCGATGTCGACGTCGATGCCGGCACCGCATTCCGCGCGCTGGCGGTGGCCTATCTGCTTCCGGTGGCGGGCTTTCTCGCCGGCATGGCGGTGGCCAGCGCCGGCGGGCTGGGCGACCTCGGCGTCGCCGGCATCAGCTTCGCCGGCTTGGGGCTGGGCCTGATCGCCTCGCGCCGCCTCGGCCGTCACCCTTCCCTGCAGCCGGTGCCCCGCCTCGCTGCATCCGAATTCAACGACTGACCCGCAAGGAGTACCACCATGATCACGATCGACACCAACACCGCGCCGGCCCCGGTGCTCACCCCCGAACTCGCCGAGACCGACTTCATCAAGGAGATGAACCGTCAGACGCGCGCGCTCGACAGCTACGGCACCTATGACGGCTGGCCCACCGACCGCGTGCTCGCGCCCTACATCCTGACCAAGGAACAGCGCCGCCAGATCCCGGTGGTGGGCGACCCGGACGACGTCACCATCTCGCGCGTCAAGGCCTTCCACAACGCCATCGCCGCGCTGATCGAGAAGGAATGCGGCCTGATGGCCGTGCCGATGATCCACATCTCGCACGAGGGCTTCGGCCGCGCGCTGATCACCGTCGGCAAGCTGGTCGTGCTCGACCGCACCCTGCGCGACGTGCACCGCTTCGGCTTCGAGTCCTTCTCCAAGATGAAGGACGAAGCCGACAAGCACCTCGCAGTGGCTTTGGAAATCGTCGGCAAGTATTCGGAAGTCGCCGGCCTGTAAGGAGAACACCATGACCGAAGAGGAAATCAAGGAACTCGAGAAGGAAGTGAAGAAGCTCAAGCGCATCTCGCAGGAGTGGGCTTCGCAGCTGCACGATCTGGTCGAGGACCGCCTGCCCGCGGGCTACGAGGAAATCCACGGCATCTCGCAGTCCACCTACGACGCCTGCAAGGCCTGGGCCGACGCCAACAAGCGCCTCATCGCCGCGACCGCCGCCGCGAACTGATCCGCCGCGCGCGCCCCGTCGTACCGCACAGGTCGGACCCCGGTCCGGCCTGTGTGCTGTTGACCCGCCCGACGCAACACGCCACACACCACGCTACCCGGACGGCCGCCCCGGCCCGCCGGGCAGCCGGAGGAAAGACCATGAGCGATATCACCGGCCTCACCCGGGGCGGCGCCACCTGGGTGCCGCAGTTCGTGCTCACACTCAACGCCAAGCGCTGCATCGGCTGCGGCCGCTGCTACAAAGTCTGTCCGCGCGACGTCTTCGAACTGATCGAACGCGAAAGCGACGATCTCGATGAAGACCTCGACGAGAACATGATGGTCATGTCGGTGGCCAACGCGCTGGACTGCATCGGCTGCGCCGCCTGCAGCCGCGTCTGCCCCAAGAACTGCCACACCCACGGCCCCTCGCCGGTGCAAGCCTGAGCACACGACATGGGCGTCATCTCACTGATCCTGTTCCACAAGCAATCCACCAGCGGCCGCCTGCGCTTCGCCCGCTTCGCCGACACCGTGGTCGCCGCCCGCGTCGAGGTCGAGGGCGACCCTGAAGTGGTCACCCCGCACCCCGGCGCGCTCGTCGCGCAGGCCGCCGGCCGGCTCGGCCTGCCCGCGGGCGAGCTGAAGGTCGAACCCGAGTTCCGCGAGCGCATGCTGGCACCGGGCGGCACGGCGTCGGTGTGGATCGCCGAATTCGCCTCGATCGACCCGCCCTTCGCGGCGGTCGAGCAGGCCGGCGGCCGCTTCGTGCTGCTGACCGAACTGCAAGGCATCCCCGACACCGAGCGCGACGTGATGCGCGCGGTGTACGAGCACGTGCTCGGCTGAACGCGCGCGGGCGGCGGCACGCGCTCGGCTGAACGCGCGCGGGCGGCGGCACGCGCCGTCGCCCGCCCTCCCTGCGCCGGCGGCCCCGCACGCCAGCGGCGCCGCCCGCCGGGCCCTCAGCCTACTTGTCGCAAAGTCGACAAGCCCCCCGACACGGCGCCTTCACGACATCCACGCCTTCTAATTTCTCCTGTTAATTCATTGCCTTGCGTTTGAGCACGCAGTGGCACAGGGCTTGCACCTAGATACCCGAAGCTAGCGTAGCCACCCTCTTCCCCAGGAGAACCGAACATGCTCAACCTCACGCCCACCGCCATCAAGGCCGTCAGCCGCTTCATCTCCTCCTCCGCCGACCCGGTCGTCGGTCTGCGCATCCACGTGCAGGGCGGTGGCTGCTCCGGCCTGCAGTACGGCATGAAGCTCGAAGCCGAAAAGGCGGAAGACGACGTCATCGTCGAAATGGAAGGCATCACCCTGCTGGTCGATCCGTTCTCGGCCCCGCTGCTGTCCGGCGTCACCGTCGATTTCGTCGATTCGCTGACCGGCTCCGGCTTCAAGTTCGAAAACCCCAACGCCACCGGCGGCTGCGCCTGTGGCCAGTCCTTCTCCGCCTAAGCCCAGTACCTGGAGACAGCCATGTGGGATTACTCCGATACCGTCAAGGAACACTTCTACAACCCGCGCAACGCCGGCGCGCTGGCCGACGCCAACGCCATCGGCGAAGTGGGTTCGATCTCCTGCGGTGACGCGCTGCGCCTGATGCTCAAGGTCGACCCGGCCAACGAGACCATCCTCGACGCCTCCTTCCAGACCTTCGGCTGCGGCTCGGCGATCGCCTCCAGCTCGGCGCTGACCGAGATCATCAAGGGCAAGACGCTCGAGCAGGCGCTCGAAGTCTCCAACCAGGACATCGCCGACTTCCTCGGCGGCCTGCCGCCGGAAAAGATGCACTGCTCGGTGATGGGCCGCGAAGCCCTGCAGGCCGCGGTCGCCAACTACCGCGGCGAAGAATGGAAGGACGACCACGAAGAAGGCGCGCTGATCTGCAAGTGCTTCGCGGTCGACGCGGTGATGATCGAAGAGACCATCCGCGCCAACAACCTGTGCTCGGTCGAGCAGGTCACCAACTACACCAAGGCTGGCGGCGGCTGTTCCTCCTGCCACGAAGGCATCGAGGAAATCCTCGCCAAGGTGCTGGCCGAGCGTGGCGAAACCTTCAAGGCCGCCCCGCCGCCGGAAAAGAAGGCGCCGGGCAAGATGACGACGCTGGAGCGCATCCGCAAGATCGAGCAGGTCATCGAAAAGGCCCGCCCCAACCTGCAGCGCGACCACGGCGACATCGAACTGGTCGACGTCGACGGCAAGAACATCTACGTGTCGATGAAGGGCGCCTGCGCCGGCTGCCAGATGGAAGCGGCCACCCTCGGCGGCGTCCAGGCCCAGATGATCGAAGCGCTCGGCGAACTGGTGAAGGTGATCCCGGTGAAGGCCACCGCCAAGCTGGCGCCCAACACCCTGCCCGCCTGATCCGCCCTGCCTGCCCCACCACCCGGCGGGGCAGGCCGCATACCCGCTGCGCGGCGGGTGTCCGCCGCGCAGCCGCAGCACCGACATTCACGAGATAAACCACCGCCACCGCCCCTGCAGCGCGCCGCCGGCCAACCCGGCAGCCCCAGTCCGGCGAACACGGTAGCCCCGCGGAGAGCACGATGAGCATCCCGAACCTGACCCCGATCTATCTCGACAACAACGCCACCACCCGCTGCGCCCCCGAAGCGGTGACGGCGATGCTGCCCTACTTCACCGAACAGTTCGGCAATCCGTCCTCGATGCACAGCTTCGGCGCCAAGGTCGGCCACGCCACCAAGGGCGCGCGTGCCTCGCTGCAGAAGCTGCTCGGCGCCGAGTTCGATTCCGAGATCATCTACACCGCCGGTGGCACCGAGGCCGACAACACCGCCATCCTGTCGGCGCTCAAGGCCAACCCGGAGCGCAAGGAAATCATCACCAGCACCGTGGAGCACCACGCCGTGCTGCACCTGTGCGAACAGCTCGAAAAAGAGGGCTACACCATCCACAAGCTCAAGGTGGACGGCAAGGGCCGGCTGGACCTCGACGAATACGCCAAGCTGCTGACCGACAAGGTCGCGGTGGTGTCGGTGATGTGGGCCAACAACGAAACCGGCACCTACTTCCCGGTCGAGAAGATGGCCGAGATGGCCAAGGCCGCCGGCATCCTGTTCCACACCGACGCGGTCCAGGCGGTCGGCAAGATTCCGCTCAACCTCAAGGATTCGGCCATCGACATGCTGTCGCTGTCGGGCCACAAGCTGCACGGCCCGAAGGGCATCGGCGCGCTCTACCTGCGCCGCGGCGCCCGCTTCCGCCCGCTGCTGCGCGGCGGCGGCCAGGAACGCGGCCGCCGTGCCGGCACCGAGAACGTGCCCGGCATCATCGGCCTTGGCGTCGCCGCCGAACTGGCGCTGGAGCACATGGAGCAGGAGAACACCTACGTCCGCGCGCTGCGCGACAAGCTGCAGGCCGGCATCCTCGCCGCCGTGCCCAACGCCTTCGCCACCGGCGACGTCGACAACCGCCTGCCGAACACGCTCAACATCGCCTTCGAATACGTCGAAGGCGAGGCCATCCTGATGCTGCTGAACAAGCAGGGCATCGCTGCATCGTCCGGCTCGGCCTGCACCTCCGGCTCGCTCGAACCCTCGCACGTGATGCGCGCCATGGGCATCCCCTACACCGCCGCCCACGGCACCATCCGCTTCTCGCTGTCGCGCGAGAACACCGAGGCCGAGATCGACCGCGTGATCGCCGCGGTGCCGCCGATCATCGCCCAGCTGCGCAAGCTGTCGCCGTACTGGGGCGAGAACGGCCCGGTCACCGATCCGGAAAAGGCCTTCGCCCCGACCTACGCCTAAGCCGCGCGCGCCGTCGCCACCCGCGACGGCGCCGCACCGGACCCGCCGCCTCCACCCGACGCGAACGACACCAGCCCAGGCCACGAGCATGTCTGCACCAGTCACCATCGACGACACCACCCTGCGCGACGGCGAGCAATCGGCCGGCGTCGCCTTCACCCGCGCGGAGAAGTGCGGCATCGCCCGCATCCTCGCCGAGATCGGCGTGCCGGAGCTGGAGATCGGCATCCCGGCGATGGGCAGCGAAGAGTGCGGCGACATCCGCGCGATCGCCGACACGCTCGCCGACGGCGGCCACGACACCCGCCTGATCGTCTGGGGCCGCCTCACCAGCGCCGACATCGACGCCTGTCGCAGCCTGCCGGTGCAGATGCTGGAACTGTCGGTGCCGGTCTCCGACCAGCAGATCCGCCACAAGCTCGGCGCCACCCGTGACGAGGTGCTGGCGCGGATCGCGCGCTGGGTGCCGGTGGCGCGTGAGGCGGGCTTCGATGTCGGCGTCGGCGGCGAGGACGCCTCGCGCGCCGACCCGGCCTTCCTCGCGGAGGTCATCCAGGCCGCCGAAGCCGCCGGCGCGCGTCGCTTCCGCTTCGCCGACACGCTGGGCATCCTCGACCCCTTCGCCACCTTCGAGGCGATCCGCGCGCTGCGCGCCGCTTCAAAGCTGGAAATCGAAATGCACGCGCATGACGACCTCGGGCTGGCCACCGCCAACACCCTGGCCGCGGTGCGCGCCGGCGCCAGCCATGTGAACACCACGGTGAACGGCCTCGGCGAACGCGCCGGCAACGCGGCGCTGGAAGAAGTCGCGCTTGGCCTGCGCCAGTTCCACGGCATGGGCGAGATCATCGACTTCACCCGCCTGCTCGACACCTCCGAAGCAGTCGCGCGCGCCTCCGGCCGCCCGGTGGGCTGGCACAAGAGCGTGGTCGGCGAAGGCGTATTCACCCACGAAGCCGGCATCCACGTGGATGGCCTGCTGAAGGACCCGGCCAACTACCAAGGCATCGACCCCGCGCTGCTCGGCCGCAGCCACCGCATGCTGCTCGGCAAGCACTCGGGCGGCCGCGGCGTCGCCGCCGCCTACGCCGGGCTGGGCATCGAACTCGACGCCGCCCGCACCGCCTGCCTGCTGGCCCGTATCCGCGAGTTCACCTCGCGCACCAAGCGCACCCCGCAGCGCGAAGACCTGCTCGCGTTCTGGGAAGAGCTGGAAGCCGGCAGCGCGCAGTGCGACGACCTGCTGCACGACCTGCTCGACACCGCTGCGGGAGCCTGACCATGAAGACCGAATCGATGAGCATGACCAACCCCGTCCGCGGCCCCGGCCTGTTCGCGCTGCTGCGCGAAGACGTGCGTTGCGTGTTCGGCCGCGACCCGGCCGCCCGCACCGTGTGGGAAGTCCTGACCACCTACCCCGGCGTGCATGCGGTGATGTCCCACCGCATCGCCCACGCGCTGTGGCGCCGCGGCTGGCGCTACCCGGCGCGGCTGGTGAGCTTCCTGGCGCGGGTGTTCACCAATGTGGACATCCACCCCGGCGCCCAGATCGGCCGCCGCTTCTTCATCGACCACGGCGCCGGCGTGGTGGTCGGCGAAACCGCCGAGATCGGCGATGACGTCACGCTGTACCACGGCGTCACGCTCGGCGGCACCACCTGGAACCCGGGCAAGCGCCATCCCACCCTGGGTGACCACGTGGTGGTCGGCGCCGGCGCCAAGATCCTCGGCGCCATCACCATCGGCAGCCGCGTGCGCGTGGGTGCCAACTCGGTGGTGGTGAAGAACGTGCCGGCTGACCGCACCGTGGTCGGCATCCCGGCCAAGGTGGTCAAGCGCGAATCGCCCATCCTGTCGGCGACCGACGAGCTGAACCTGGACCACCACGTGATGCCCGACCCCGTCGGCCACACGCTCAACTGCCTGCTCGACCGCATCAAGATGCTGGAGAGCGAGCTGGCCACGCTGCAGGCCGAAGGCAAGGCCGCGCTGGCGGCGGCGAGCGCGCCGCCCAAGCCGGTGCAGACCGTGTTCCCGCTGATCAACGCCAACCCGCTCGATTGCCAGGCCAACACCGACGCCGCCTGTCCGGAATGCGCCTGTCAGCCCGAAGCCCAGGAGGCCCGCTGATGGACCTGCTTCATTTCGACCCGCAGCCGCTGTATTTCGAAGACCCGCTGCCTGAAGGCGTGCACGACCTGATCGAGGAAGCCGGCCGACACTACGGCCAGCCGGAAGCGGAAGCGCTGCTCGCGCGCGCCGCCGCACTCGCCCCCGACCACCTGGTGGTGCTGGTCGCGCGCTACCGCTACTACTTCTACCAGCACCGCATCGTCGAGGCGCAGGACGTGGTGTGGCATGCGATCGGCGTCTCCGGCGCGCAGCTGGGCCTGCCGGCCGATGGCGCCGGGCTCACGGTGGAACTCGTCGCCGCTGCCGCGCGGGTATCGATGACGCTGACCCGCTTCTACCTGTCGTCGATCAAGGCCGCGGCCTACGTGAAGATGCGCCTGGACGAGATCCCCGCCGCGATCGCGCTGCTGCAGACGCTGGTCGAGATCGACGAAGCCGACCGCATGGGCGGCAAGGTGCTGCTCGACATCGCCCACGCGCGCCAGAACGGCACGTCCGACGACGAAGACGAGCTGGAAACCGAATCCATCCTCTGAACACCCTCACCCGGAGAACACACATGGACGAGCTGACCCTGGAAGAAGCAATGGAAGAACTGTCCTCCGCCGAGGACTTCCTGCAGTTTTTCGAGGTGCCCTTCGAACAGAGCGTGGTGCATGTGAACCGCCTGCACATCCTGCAGCGCTTCCACGACTACATCTCGCACAACCCGGCCGCCGAAGGCAGCGACGAGGCCGCGGTGCGCGCCCACTACCGCAGCTTCCTCGAACGCGCCTACAACGACTTCGTGGTCTCCAATTCCGTGCAGGAAAAGGTGTTCGCGGTGTTCAAGAAGGCCGCCGGCGAAGCCTTCGTGTCGCTGGATTCCATCCAGCGCTAGGTTGCATCAAGGAGCAGACGATGAAACCCGAATTCGATTACGGCGACCGCGTCCGCGTCACGCGCAACGTGCGCGACGACGGCACCTTCCCCGGCAAGGACGTCGGCGACCTGCTGGTACGCCGCGGCAGCATTGGCACGGTGATCGAGATCGGCACCTTCCTGCAGGACCAGATCATCTACACGGTGCACTTCCTCGACATCGACCGCATCATCGGCTGTCGCCAGGAAGAGCTGATCGGCGCCGACGACGAGTGGAATCCGAGCCGCTTCGAGTCGCGCGAGAAGGTCGTCGCCACCCGCAGCTTCGCGATCGATGGCGAGGTGGTGGTGCCCAAGGGCACCATCGGCGAGATCATCAAGGTGCTGCGCGACATGCCGGGCGGGGTGCATTACCACGTCTCCTTCCCGACCAAGTTTCTCTGTATCCCGGAGGCCTCGCTCGAAGCGCTGCCGCCGGGCACTGCAGTGCCCGAAACCGTGGCGGCCCCGACCGAGGCGGAAGAATCATGAGCGCGCAGGTGTATTACGAACTCAAGGCCGCGCTGGCGCTGTTCAGCAAAAGCCCGGGCGCGCTCGACGACGCCGAGAACGCGCGCGTGAAGGCGGTGGCGCGGCGCTACACCGAGATCGAATCGGTGGTGCTGGCGAGCAGCGAAGCGCAGGGCGTGTGCCTCGCCGAGGGCGCGGTGGACAAGGCCGTGGGCGAAATCCGCGGCCGCTACGAGGACGAAGGCGCCTTCGCGCTCGAGCTGGAGGCGGCGGGGCTGGACCTGCCCGGCCTCACCGCGGCACTGCAGCGCGACCTGCTGGTGGAAGCAGTGATGGAGCGCGTCGGCGCCCGCGCCGGGTCGGTCGATGAAACCGAGGCGGAGATCTTCTACTACGCCCATGTCGACCGCTTCCGCGCGCCGGAACGCCGCACCGTGCGCCACATCCTGGTGACGATCAACGACGCCTATCCGGATAACCGCCGCGAGGTCGCCAGCCGCCGCATCCACGAAATCTGCAAGCGCCTCAACAACAAGCCGGAGCGTTTCGAGGAACAGGCGATGAAGCACTCCGAGTGCCCCACCGCGCTCAACGGCGGCCTGCTCGGCGAACTGCCGCGCGGCACGCTGTATCCGGAACTCGACGCGGTGCTGTTCGAGATGAAGGCGGGCCAGTTGTCCGGCGTCGTCGAGTCGGAGATCGGCTTTCATCTGCTGCGCTGCGACGCGATCCAGCCCGAACGGGTGCTGAGCTTCGCCGAGGTGTCGGAATCGCTGCGCCAGCAGCTCACCGCCGAGCGCGGCCGCAAGGATGCGCGCCGCTGGCTGACCGAACTGCTCAAGCGCACCACGGCGGAGGCGGTGGCGACCAACTGACGCACGCGCCGCAAACGACAAGGGAGGCCTCCGCTAGGAGCGCCTCCCTTTGTTTTTTGCGCCGCGCCGCGCCGGGTTCCGCCGTCAGTGGCGGAAACGTCCCACCATCGCGTGCAGCGCTTCGGCGATCCGCTCCAGCTCGCGTGCGGAACTCGCGGTCTGCTGCATCGAGGCGCTGGTTTCCTCCACCATCTGCGCGATGCTCTCGACCTGCTGCGCGATTGCGTTGCTTGCGGTGCTCTGTTCACGCGTCGCCAGCGCGACGTCGCGGATGCGCGACAGCGTCATGCCGGCGCCCCCACGAATCTCGCGCAAGGACTGGGCGGCCTCCTGGGCAAGATCGACGCCGCGCGCCACCTGCGGCAGCGTGTGATCCATCGCCGCCACCGCGGTCGCGGTTTCGGACTGGATCGCGCCGATCATCTGCTCGATCTGCACCGTGGCCGCCGCGGTCCGTTCGGCCAGCCCGCGCACCTCGTCGGCCACCACCGCAAAGCCGCGGCCCTGCTCGCCGGCGCGGGCGGCCTCGATCGCCGCGTTGAGCGCCAGCAGGTTGGTCTGGGCCGCGATCTCCTTGATGACGTTGGCGATCGACGAAATCTCGCCGGCGCGGCTTTCCAGCGTGCGGATCTTCTGCGCGG
The DNA here is from genome assembly GCF_001682385.1 of Azoarcus olearius. Lineage (NCBI taxonomy): Bacteria > Pseudomonadati > Pseudomonadota > Betaproteobacteria > Rhodocyclales > Zoogloeaceae > Azoarcus > Azoarcus olearius. The sequence goes on along the minus strand of NZ_CP016210.1, from coordinate 586,135 downwards.
CCTCGGCCACCGAGCCGGCGATGCGCTGCATCTCCTCGGTGGCATGGGTGACCTTGGCCTCGCCGCCTTCGGCCAGCGCCGCGGCGCTGGAGGAATTGCTTTCCGTGTCGCGGGCGCTGTCGGAGATGTGGTTGATCGACACCGTCATCTGCTCGATCGCCGCCGCCATCGACGACGTCGCATCGGCCTGGCGGTGCGCCGCCTCGGCCACCTGCTGCGACGCATGCACGATGTTGTCGGCATTGCCCTTGAGCTGCGCGGCGCCGCCCGAGATCTGGCTCACCATGTCGCGGATCGACTGCAGCATGCGGCCCAGTCCATCCAGCAGGCTGCCCTTGGGCGCGCCGCGCAGCTCCACCGTGAGGTCGCCGCCCGCCGCGCGCTCCATCAGCCCCAGCGCCTCGGCCGGCTCGCCGCCGATCTGCTTGAGGATGGAACGGCCCACCAACACCGCGATCACGATCATGATCGCGATCACCAGCGCGCCGAAGGACAAATCAGTCAGCAGACGGGACCCTACCTGGGCGTCCACGTCGTCGATATAGGCGCCGGTCCCGATCACCCAGCCCCACGGGGCGTAGCTCGAGGCATGCAACAGTTTCGGCACCGGCACGGTACCACCCGGCCGCGGAAAGCTGACGTCGACAAAGCCACTGCCAGCGGCCGCCTCGAGAGTCCGCCTGACCAGCGGCCGCCCGTCGCCATCGAGCAAATCGAGCTTGCTCTGCCCCTTCCATTCAGGCCGGAACGGGTGCATCACCGAGCGCCCCTCCATATCCCAAATGAAGAAATATTCGGCCATGCCATCCGCCCCGCCGTAGCGCAATCCGGCAAGCATCGCGGCAGCGCGCTCCTTGGCTTCATCTTCGGTGATCATGCCCTTGGCGGCCTGGTCATGGAACTGCACCACGACGCGCTTGGCCGCGTGCATGACCGAGACAAGCTGGAGTTGCCGCCCTTCGAGCAGGTCGCGCTTGACCGCCATCGCGGCGAACAGATTGGTGATGATCAGACCGACAAGGGCGGCGGCGACAAGCAGGCCGATGCGCGTCCTCAACCTGAGGCTGTTGAGCATGATGGGAACTCCGAGCACTTCGCGGGGCCGCAGGATGCGCCCTAAACTTGCTCTCGTCTACGGCTGGCGCTGATCTGACTTTAGTTAGCGAAATCCAACTCCGCCAGCATCCCGAACCCGCCGTGTACAGCGAAACGGCAAGCATCAAAAAGGCCGCAGTCCTGAAGGACGGCGGCCCTGGAAAAGGCGAAATCGCGCTTATTCGTCGGCCATGACCTCGGCAACCACGACGCCGATCGCAACCGCGGGATCCTTTGTCAGTGCGAGGCAATGGTCGCCGTTGGCGATCAGGTAGAGATTGAAGCCCTCGCCGGCGAGCGCCGGCGACAGACGCGGCGGCATGTCGTCGTCGGAACAATAGGTGAAGCGCAGGTTGGGCCAGCGCACCCGCAGCGCGCTGACCAGCTGCTCGCTGGCGCCCTGCTCCTTCACCAGCCCGGCGACGGTGCCCAGCAGTTCATCGTTGATCATGCTTCGGCCTCCTCGTCGGAAGTGAACTGCGCGAGGCTGGGCGCTTCACGGCCCAGCACCTTGGCCAGCCACGGCGGCGGGCGCTTCAGCGTGCCCTGCAGCTGTGCAAGCACCTGGCGGGCTTCGCCGCCGACCGGGAACTTCACCGGGTGAATGCCGGCGCGCACGATCTTGGCCGCGGCCGGGCCGCCGATCGATTGCATGTAGGCGAGATGACAATCGTTGATCAAGGCGGCGCGCGCGACATTGCGGTCGTCGGCGTCGTCGGTGCCCTCGGTGGAGCGCACGTCGATCAGCCAGACGCCTTCCTCACTGACCTGATAAACCAGGAAACGCGCGCAGGAGCCAAAGTGGCCGTCGAGCAGTTCGCCGGTGTTCGAGGCCACCGCCACCTTCAGCGCGCCCTCGGCGGCAGGCACGTCGGCATCGGGGGCGGGTTGGCCGTCATCGAGGCCTTCGCCCCACAGAAAACGCACGGCGGCCTTGAGCGCCGACGACTCGACTCCCGGATCGACGATCTCGTCGCCCTGCAGCAGGGCCTTCAGATCCTCGACGGTGACGCGGGCGAGCTTTTCGTCGGTGACAGGCAGCCCCAGGCGGTCGCCGAGCGCGCGCACGAAGGCGACGACCTCGACACCGGGCAGCGCGCGTGCTGCCATCGCGATACGCAGGGCGGCTTCCCGGGTGACGGGACTTCCGGTCGGGCTAGCGGTATTCATGACGAGCCTCATGGGAATTCGGGCGTGGGATACGCGGGCTACAAAAAACAGGGAGCCGCGCACGCGCGGCTCCTTTTTCGCATCAGGCCGCGAGCGGCACGATACAGGCGTCACCAGCGGGACAGACCGCCAGGCACTGGGGCTCGTCGAAATCGCCCTCGCACTCGGTACAGGTGTCCTTGTTGATCTTGAAAATGCCGCCCTTGTCGGTGATCGACTTGGTCGGGCAGACGGGCTTGCAGTCACCACAGGACGTGCATTCGTCCAGCACAATCTTCAGAGCCATGATTCCTTCTCCTGGAAAACGCGCCCTTATTCGGGCGCATCCACACGCTTGGCGCGCACCGTGATCGGCAGCTTGGGAGGCGCTTCGAGCGGCTCGACGTAGTACTCACCGCCGTTGAGCAGCTTGAGCGCACCGCCCCACTTGTCGGGCTGGTCGAACTCGATGGAGACGATGTCATCCTCGAGGTCGCGCTTGGGCAGGTAGAACGAAAGCCCACCACTGGCGGTCTTGCGGATCATGATATTGGCCACAACTCATCTCCAATTACGCGCGCGGACACGATGACGCCCGCATGCAGGGTTCGCAAACGTGAAAGCGGGACGGGTGCCGCGAAGGCGCCCGTCCCGTGATCGCTGATTAGCGAACGAGGTCGTAGTTGTAGTCGGTGGTACCCATGCCGCGGGTTTCGTCGTCCAGACGCTCGAGGACGGCGTTCACCAGGGTGGTCAGCACATACATCGCGCCTTCGTAGCCCAGGGTGGTCATGCGGTGCAGGTGGTGGCGGTCGAAGATCGGGAAGCCGAGGCGGATCAGCGGAACCTCGAATTCCTTGCCCTTGAACACCGTGTCACGCTGGATGTACTTGCCGTACGAGTTGCCGATCAGGAAGTCCGGCTTCTCGGTGAAGCACAGCGAGCGCATGTGCCACAGGTCGTTGCCGACATACACCTTGCAGTTGGCGCCGTGCTTGTAGCCGTCGAGCACCTTCTGCACCGCCTTGCCCCAACGCTTGTTGGCGTTGTTCGACAGGATGTGGATCGGTTCCGCGCCGAGTTCGAGCAGGATCTTGGTCAGGCCGAGCACGAAGTCGGGGTCGCCGTACAGGGCGAACTTCTTGCCGTGCAGCCAGGTGTGGGAGTCCTGCATCATGTCGACCAGGCGGCCACGCTCGAGCGCCAGCTCTTCCGGAATCGCCTTGCCGGTGATCTCGGAGACCTTCATCAGGAACTCGTCGGTCCAGTCCAGGCCCATCGGGATGTTGAGCTTGGGCACGTCGTGGTTCCACACGGTTTCCACGAACTTCTTGGACTTCTCAAGTTGCCACGGCTGCAGCACGATGGTGTTGAGCGCGTTCGGCGCATCGGACATCTCGTCCATCGTGGTGCCGCCCGAGTACATGCGGAATTCGCCGTCGGACGGGGTATCCAGCACTTCGCTCGGATCGGACAGCACGGTGGCGTCGACACCCATCTGGCCCATCATGCGCTTGATGACGCGGTAGTTGCCCAGGTAGGTTTCGAAGCCCGGCACGAAGTTCAGCTTGCCGTTGCTGCCGACAACCTTGCCTTCCATCTTGTTCAGCGTGAAGAAGCGCGCGATGCCTTCCCACATGTTGTCCCAGCCGGTGGTGTGGCTGCCGACGAAGGACGGGGTGTGGGCGAACGGAACCGGGTATTCCTGCGGAACGTGACCGGCCTTCTTCGCGTTGTTGATGAAGGCGTTCAAGTCGTCACCGATCACCTCGGCCATGCAGGTGGTGGAGACCGCGATCATGTCCGGCTTGTAGATCGCCTTGGCGTTTTCCAGGCCGTCGAACATGTTCTTCTGGCCGCCGAACACCGCCGCATCTTCCGTCATGGAGTCGGACACGCAGGACACCGGCTCCTTGAAGTGACGGTTGAAGTAGGTGCGGAAGTAGGCCACGCAACCCTGCGAACCATGCACGTAGGGCATCGTGTTCTTGAAGCCCAGCGAGCACAGCACCGCGCCCAGCGGCTGGCAGGCCTTGGCGGGGTTGATGGTGATCGCTTCGCGCTTGAAGTTCAGTTCCTGGTATTCCTTCGAGGTGGTCCATTCGAAGGTTTCGGCGATCTTGTCGGCCGGAACGCGCTCTTCGTACAGGTCCTGCTTGCGCTTCAGGTTTTCCTTGTAGTCGTCGTCACGGAACAGCGGGTAACACGGCTTGATATCGTCTACGGCTTGCATTTTTCAGCTCCTTAACCCGGCCAGCAATCTGTGGACACGGGCTTGAGTGCATTCGATACCTGGTGCGCCGACCCCGGCGCACCAGGTCCATCCGGAAGGTCGATCAGGCGGCAGCCTTCACGTCCTCGGTCGCTTCGGTCTTCTTCCACGGCGGGGTCTGCTTGCCCCAGCACGGGTTGTTCAGGGTCATGTCCATGTCGCGCGCGAAGATCGCGAAACCGTCATAACCGTGATACGGACCGGAGTAGTCCCAGCTGTGCATCTGACGGAAGGGAATGCCCATCTTTTGATAGATGTACTTTTCCTTGATGCCGGAACCGACGAGGTCGGGCTTGATGCGCTTGACGAACTCTTCCAGCTCGAAGCCGGTGACGTCGTCGTACAGCAGGGTCGCATTGCCCATTTCCTGGATGGTGCGGTCGTAGTCGTCGTTGTGGGCGAACTCATAACCCGTGCCCACGACTTCCATGCCGAGGTCTTCGTACGCGCCGATGACGTGACGCGGACGCAGGCCACCGATGTAGAGCATGACGCGCTTGCCCTGGAGGCGCGGCTTGTACTTGTCGATGACGGCTTGCATCATCGGCTTGTACTTGGCGATGACTTCCTCGCACTTGGCCTTGATCGAGTCGTCGAAGAAGGCGGCGATGCGGCGGAGCGATTCTTCGATCTTGGTCGGGCCGAAGAAGTTGTACTCCATCCAGGGAATCCCGTACTTCTCTTCCATGTGACGGCTGATGTAGTTCATCGAGCGGTAGCAGTGGAGGAGGTTCAGCTTCGCCTTCGGGGTGTTCTCCATTTCGGCGATGGTGCCGTCACCGGACCACTGGGCGATCACGCGCAGGCCCATTTCTTCGAGGAAGATACGGGAAGCCCAGGCGTCGCCGCCGATGTTGTAGTCGCCGATGATGGTGACGTCGTACGGGGTGCTTTCGAATTCCTTGCCGTCGCGGTTCGACAGGACGTAGTCACGGATCGCGTCGTTGGCAATGTGGTGGCCCAGGGACTGGGACACGCCACGGAAGCCTTCGCAGCGGACCGGCACGACAACCTTGTTGTACTGCGCGGCAGCCTTCTTGGAGACGGCTTCGATGTCGTCGCCGATCAGGCCGATCGGGCACTCGGACTGGACCGAGATACCCTTGTTCAGGGGGAACAGCTGCTCGATTTCGGCCATGGCCTGGGCGAGCTTCTTGTCACCGCCGAAAACGATGTCCTTCTCCTGGAAGTCGGAGGTGAAGTTCATTTCGGCGAAGGTGTTCACGCCGGTGGTGCCGACGTAGTAGTTGCGGCGGCCGCCACGGGAGTATTGGCCACAGCCAACCGGGCCGTGCGAGATGTGGATCATGTCCTTGACCGGACCCCACACCACGCCGCGCGAACCGGCGTAGGCGCAACCACGGATGGTCATGACACCCGGCAGGGACTTGCGGTTGGAGGTGATGCACTTCTTCGACTGGGTGATGCTCTGATCGTTGACCGCCAGGTGCTTGGCGCGATCCTTCTTGGCCTTCTCGGGATAAACCTCCAGCACCTCCTGGATGAGGGCGTCGGTTTCTTCACGGGTCAGGTTCGACATCTTGCTTCTCCTTTTCATGCCGGCACCAATCTGTGCACGACACTCAAGACGGGATTCAAGTCCGGCCGCGGCGAACCGCGGCCGGATGCACTCGGTAGAGACTTGCTCGAACGAGGCTGACTTAGGCAGCGGCGCCGGCGGCAAGCTCGGCAGCGGTCTGGCCGACGATGGACTCGTCTTCCTGTTCCATGATGCCGAATTCCATCAGCAGGGCTTCGAGCTGTTCCATCTCGATCGGGGTCGGGATGACGAGCATCTTGTTGTTCAGCACCTTCTGGGCGAGCTGACGGTACTGGTCGGCCTGCTTGTGGGTCGGGTCGTACTCGATGACGGTCATGCGGCGGATTTCAGCGTGCTGCACGGCGTTGTCACGCGGCACGAAGTGGATCATCTGGGTGCCCATGGCGGCGGCCAGCGCTTCGATCAGTTCGTCTTCGCGGTCGGTGTTGCGGCTGTTGCAGATCAGGCCGCCGAGGCGCACGCCACCGGAGTTGGCGTACTTCACGATGCCCTTGGCGATGTTGTTGGCGGCGTACATGGCCATCATTTCGCCCGAGCAGACGATGTAGATTTCCTGGGCCTTGTTTTCGCGAATCGGCATCGCGAAGCCACCACACACCACGTCGCCCAGCACGTCGTAGAACACGAAGTCGAGTTCGTCGTCGTAGGCGCCTTCTTCTTCCAGGAAGTTGATGGCGGTGATAACGCCACGGCCGGCGCAGCCGACGCCGGGTTCCGGACCGCCGGACTCGACGCACTTCACGCCACCGAAGCCGACCGACAGGACGTCGTCGAGTTCGAGGTCTTCAACCGAGCCGGCTTCAGCGGCCAGGTGCATCACGGTGGTCTGGGCCTTGCTGTGGAGGATCAGACGGGTGGAGTCAGCCTTCGGGTCGCAACCGACGATCATGACCTTCTTGCCGGCTTCGGCCAGGGCCGCAACCAGGTTCTGGGTGGTGGTCGACTTGCCGATACCGCCCTTGCCATAAATGGCGCATTGACGCAGCTTTGCCATGTTGAAACTCTCCTCGTTGAAGAAAAAAACTACCGGGTGTCCTGGGCCCGGAGGAACATTGCCCGGCGCCCACGACCACTCCATGGCAATCACCGTGCCAGTCACCACACAATCAACACAAATGACTGTTTCAAAAGAACTATTCAACGAGCAGCAGAATCCCTCGGGGAACGCGGAAGACGCCGGTAGTCGTCGTTGTTGCGACAATGCCCCCACCCCTTGTAAGGCCAACTACACGCCTGTGGAGACACCCGACATCGACCCCGCGCTGTTGCGTACGACCGTGCCCGCGCAGGCCCGGCGGGCGATCAACCGCTGCAACCTGCCGCCGGATGCACTCGCCAGCCTGGCCTTCCAGCTGGGGCCGCGGGCGCTCGAACTCGATGGAGTGCTGCCGCTCCACCGGCCGCTGTTCGATCGCCTGGACGAGCTGGAGAACGCCGCCGAGCGGGCGGCGCTGTTCCAGTCCTACATGACCGCCCATTTCCTGCTCGACGACGCGCCGGCGCTCGGTCTGTCCGACACCGCCCGCATCAACCGCAGCAAGCTCGACTACCTGCGCCTGCTGCGCGGCTGGCTGTTCGACTCCGAGGGGCGCGAGGGCGCGATCCTGAAGGCCTGGGTGGAATCGCGTTTCGGCCTGCTTACCGGCTTTCACCGCCGCCCGCTGGGCGAACTGGACACCCCCGCGCGCGAAGCCTTCGACCAGGAGGTGGCGACCGGGCTGTACACCACCTGTGCGCTCGAAGCGCAGATCGACCTGCTGTACGCCTGGGCCCAGTACGAGTTCGGCCGCCGCCTGGCGGGCCGCAGCCACCTGCTTCTATATAGGGGCTACTCGGGTGCGGGCGCGCTGCCGCGGGTCGGGGAGCTGGCCGACGGCCGGGTGCTGGTGCAGCTCAACAACCTCAGCTCGTTTTCCGCCGACCGCGAGCGCGCGGATGAATTCGGCGACCGCGTGCTGGAATGCCGGGTGCCGACCGCCAAGGTCCTGGCGTTCTCGCAGCTGCTGCCGGGCCGCCTGCAGGGCGAGGACGAATATCTGGTGATCGGCGGCATCGCCGCGGTGCGCTGGCTGAGCTGACACCGTGCCGCTGTCGCATTCGCGACAAGCGCGCCCGACAACGCCGACATCCCTCGCTGCGCCGCCGCGCCCGCCCCCGTAATCGTCCCGTTTTCCGCGCCGTTCCCGGCCTTGCGCGCAATGGCATCGTTCTTGCGCCTTGTCGGATCGAACCGGGCGCAACGCCCGCTCCGACCGACTCGACAAGGAAGCTCCCATGAACGAAGCAGTCTTCGAACAGATCAAGGCCGGCCTTGCCGCCGGCGAGGTGGTGCCCTTCATCGGTGCCGAGGCGCTTGCCGACGTCACCCACGCCACCAAGGGCATCAAGATTCCCGCCACCAGCGACGAACTGATCCTGTCGCTCAACAACGGCCAGCCGATGGCGCCGCGGCTGATGTACGAGTTCCCGCGTGCGGCGATGAACGTCGAACTCAAGCGCGGCCGCAGCGCGGTCAACCGCTGGCTGGAGCAGACCTACGGCGACAACGGCTGGAGCGAAGCCGCGCTGCACCGCTGGCTGGCCGAGCAGAAGCTGCCCTATATCGTCGACATCAACCGCGACACCGGCCTGCAGAAGCTCTACGCCGGCCGCCCGCACACGCTGATCGTCGGCGTCGCCCGCATCGCCGGCACTGCCTACCGCTACAAGCTGTACAAGTACGACGGCGAGAAATACAGCGCCGCGGTCGACGAGAGCGCGATCGACCCGGCCGCGCCCATCCTGTTCAAGCCCTGCGGCACCCCCTGGCCGGAAGGCAACTGGATCGCGTCCGACGCCGACTTCGTCGACTACATCACCGAACTGATGGGCGGCTTCGCCATCCCCGGCTTCCTCAAGACCCGCCGCGTCGGCCTCAAGTACCTCGTCGCCGGCATGCGCCTGAACCGCGACACCCAGCGCATGCTGCTGTCGGACATCATCTTCAGCGCGGCACAGCCGTCCGGCTGGGCGCTGATCCCCGGTGCCAACGACAAGGAAAAGCGCTTCTGTGCGCGCCTCGGCCTTACCGTGATCGACGCCGACCTGCGCGACCTCGCCGGCCTGCCGCTGGCGCAGGCGGCCTGAGGCCGGCGCAATGGCCGAACTGGTCTGGGACGACGCCCGCCACACGCTGGGCGTGGCCGAGATGGACGCCACCCACCGCGAGTTCGTGGAACTCGTCGGCCGCCTCGCCGCGGCCGACGATGCCAGCTTCCCCAAGCTGTTCGCCGAGTTCCACGACCACACCCGCGACCACTTCTTCGCCGAGGACGCGAAGATGAAGGCGACCCGCTTCAACGCCATCGGCGAGCACATCAGCGAGCACCAGCGCGTGCTGATCGAGCTGCGCTCCTTCAACCGCAACGTGCAGGCGGGCCGCATGCGCTTCGCCCGCGCCTATGTACGCGAGAACCTGAAGGAGTGGTTCGACCTGCATCTGGCGACGATGGACTCGGCGCTGGCGGCGCACCTGAAGCAGCTGGCGGCCAAGGCGACCACCGGCTGAGCGTCCCGGCGGTCGCCGCGACGCACCCGAAGGGCGGGGAATCCGGTGGATTCCCCGCCCTTGCCGTTTGAACCGCGGCCACAACACACACGCCCCCTCCGGTTTTGCGCATCGTCAAACCGCGCCGCCAAGACGGCGCCATACTCGCACCCACATCCCATGGCGGCCTCACGCCCACGACACGACCAGACGGAATACCCGCATGCCGACCTTCCCCTCCTCCAGACGTGTGCTTGCCGCCTGTGCGGCGCTCGGTGTGTTGCTCGGCGGCGCCGCTGGCGCGGCGCGAGCAGACCTCGACGCGGGCATCGCCGCGTATGAGCGCAAGGACTACGCGGTCGCGTTCCAGGAACTGCAGTTGCCGGCCGTCAGCGGCGACGCGGGTGCCCAGTTCAGGCTCGGCCGGATGTACGACGAAGGCTGGGGCGTGGCGCTGAACGACGCCCTCGCCGCCGCCTGGTATGCCAGAGCCGCCGAACTGGGCGACGCCTCCGCGCGCTACAACCTGGCCCTGATGCACCTCGAAGGCGAAGGCATCCCGCAGGACCGCGAACAGGCCTTCACGCTGATGTTCGACGTGGCCCAAGGCGGCGACAGCGCGGCGCAGTACGTGCTGGGCCGCATGTACCTGAACGCGTGGGGCACCGCGAAGGACGAAGGCATGGCGCGCTACTGGCTGAGCGCGGCTGCGGACGCCGGGCACGAGGCAGCCGCCAAGGCGCTGGCCGAACTTCCGCCTGCACCGCCGGTGGAAGCGCTGCCGGTCATGCGCACTTCCAGCGACACGACCGGGGCCGGGGACAGCGCCGAGGTCGACCTCTTCACGCCACTGCTGTGGGCGCTGCTGGCCACGCTGGCGTCGCTCCCGCTGATCGGCCTGTTCGGCACCTACCTGCTGTTTGCGCGTGCGCGGACGGAGCCCTCCAGCTGGCAGCGCCGCAAGCGCGTGTTCAAGTGGCTGCTGTTCGGCGTGCAGACCCTCGCGCTGGCCTTCGTCCTGGGGTTCACCTTGCTGGAGGGCGAATTCGACGAGTCCATCGCCTACCTTCTCCTCGCACTGCTGGGCCTGTTCGCCTTGCTCGACCTCTCGGCGCTGTGGGCGCTGCGCCGGAGCCAGGCCGGCGCCGACCGCGCGAACCGGCTCCGCGCCCTGCTCTTCGCGGTGCTCGCGCTGGAACTGGTGGTGTTCTCGATGGCCGCCTACCTGGCCTTCACCGAGTTCGAGGTGCTGTTGGGGCATCTGGTGCTCGCCGCGGGCGTCGTGTATGCGCTGTTCCTGCACGGCAGCGTGCGGCTCTGCGTCCACCGCGCCGCGCCACCGCTCGCGGCATGACGGACGAAGATCACCGCCCGCCGCATGTCCCGCTCGCCCGCTGGAGTCTGCGATGCGCCTTCGCCTGTTGATCCTCGTGCTCGCCGCGCTGGTTGCGTCCGGCGTCGCGCCCTACCACCGCGGCGTGTGGCTGGCGGAGGTGGCGCCGGTGCTGATCGCGCTGCCCGTCCTGCTGATCAGCGCGCGCCGTTTCCCGCTGACACCGCTGACCTGCGGCCTGGTCGCGTTCTTCGCGCTGATCCTGATCGGCGGCGGCGCCTACACCTACGCACGGGTGCCGATCGGCTTCGAGGTGCAGGAGATGTTCGGCCTCGCGCGCAATCCCTACGACCGCTTCGGCCACTTCTTCCAGGGGGTCACGCCCGCCATCCTCGGGCGCGAGCTGCTGCTGCGCACCTCGCCGCTGCGTCCGGGGAAATGGCTGTTCGCGCTGCTGCTGCTCGCCTGCCTCGGCATCAGCGCCGCCTACGAGCTGGTGGAATGGGCCGCCGCGGTGTGGTGGGGTGACGGTTCGGTCGAATTCCTCGGCACCCAGGGCGATCCGTGGGACGCGCAGTGGGACATGTTCATGGCGCTGCTCGGCGCCGGCAGCGCGCAGTTGGCGCTCGGCCGCGTGCACGACCGCCAGCTCGCCGCGCTCACGCCGACGCCACGCGGCCGCTGAACCGCGCGTGGCGCCGCGTTGCCGGCGTCGACAATTCTGATGACAAATTCGCGGAAATCTTTCCGCCCTGGGCGGCGTCGAACCTGCGTGCCCGTCCGCAGGAGAAGACCATGAAGAAGTTTTCGCCCCGCCTCGCCTCGGCAACCCTGCTTGCGCTTGCCGTCGGCCTCCACACCCCCGCTCTGCATGCCGAACTGGTGACGACGCCGCAAGCCGCCGCGCAGGCTTCCGCCGACGCCGACCGCGCCAAGGTGCAGCAATTCCTCGAACAGGCCACCGTGAAGGAGCGGCTGCAGGCCATGGGCGTGGATGGACTGGCTGCCGCCGATCGCGTCGCCGCGCTCGACCAGGACGAGATCCACGCGCTCGCGCAGCGCATCGACACCATGCCGGCCGGTGGCGCGATCACCACCACCGAATGGATCCTGATCATCCTCGTCGCCATCCTCGTTGTGGTCGCGCTCTGACGTGACATCGCTGATCCGCTGTCTCGCTGCCGCCGCGGCGCTGTCCGCGGCGGCGTGCACGACGCTGCCCACCGCCGACTGGCGCCCGCCGGCCGGCAGCGACTTGCCGGTACGCGCGGAGCGCGAGGATGCGCCTTTCCACCCGCAGGAGGACTACCAGTGCGGCCCGGCGGCACTGGCCACGGCGCTCGGCAGCGCCGGGATAGCGCGCCGACCTGAGGATCTGACCGCGGAGGTCTACATTCCTGCACGGCAGGGCAGCCTGCAGCCCGAGATGATGGCCGCGGCACGGCGTGCTGGCACGGTGGCCTACCGGCTGCCGCCCGAACCGAACGCGCTGCTGCGCGAACTCGCGGCAGGGCATCCTGTGGTGGTGCTGCAGAACCTGCGCTTCGACTGGGCGCCGCAGTGGCATTACGCGGCGGCGGTGGGCTACGACCTCGACGCCAGCCGCATCGTGCTGCGCTCCGGGCGCGAGCGCCGGCTGGAAATGACGCTGGACGATTTCGACCGCAGCTGGGCGAAAGCCGGCCGCTGGGCCTTTGTCGCATTGCCGCCGGACCGCCTGCCGGCGAGCGCGCGCGAGGCCGATTACGTCGCGGCCGCGGTGGCGCTGGAGCGGGTGGCGCCGGATGCCGCGGCCACGGCCTATCTCACCGCGCTGCAAGCCTGGCCCGCCAACCTGATCGCCCGCATCGGCCACGGCAACGCCGCCTATCGCCAAGGCGACCTGCCGGCGGCGGAACGTGCCTTCCGCCAGGCCACGCTGGATCATCCCGAGGCGGGCGACGCCTGGAACAACCTTGCGCAAGTGCTGTACGAGCGGGGCGAGCGCGCCGCCGCCCGGGCAGCGGCGGAACGCGCCGTCGCCATCGGTGGCGCGCGCCTGCCGATCTACCAGCGCACGCTGGACCTCATCGCCGGGGGCTGAAGCCCGTGGCGGCGGTCGCCGCCGGCATCAGCGCAACGCCGCGCCCGCGACGGCGCCCCGGCTGACCGGCGCGAGTTCGAGCAGGCCGCAGGCGAGGCGCACGCATTCCTTGCGCACCGCGGGCTTCACCGCCTGCCGCCATGCCGCCGGAAGGCCGGTTTCGCCCACCACCGCACCGACGATCATGCCGGCGATCGCGCCGGTGGTGTCGGCATCGCCGCCGCGATTGACTACGTCGGTCAGCACCGCCTGGAAGCCGTTGCGCTCGGCGAGCGCCTGACACACCGCCCGCATCGTGTCGACGATGAAGCCGCTGGGGTTGTCGCAGCGGCGGTCGCGGAAAGCAAATTCGCCGTGCGCGGCGACCAGGTGATCCGCTTCGGCCAGCACACCGGGCATGCCGGCGCCGGCGAAGGCGGCATGCACCATCCGCACCGCGCACAGCGTGGCGGCGTCGGTCAGCGGGTTGTGGTGGGTCACCCGGGCCTGCACCAGCGCCGCCTGTTCGATCGCCGCCGTATCCGCGCCGACGGTGGCGAGCGCGGCCGGCAGGCAACGCATGGTGGCGCCGTTGCCGGCGTCCGAAGAGGGCTCGGCCTGGGCGGTGCCGTGCAGCCGCCAGCGCACGATGCCGCGGCGCACGGTGTTGCCGATATCCACCGGCTTGGCGCGCATCCAGGCATCGAAGGCGTCGGCGCAGGCGCGCGCGTCGGGCGGGCCGCCGGCGCCCAGCCAGGCCTCGGCCAGCGCAAAGGTCATCGTGGTGTCATCGGTGACTTCGCCCGCCGGCAGCCGCAGCCAGCCGCCGCCGCGGATGCGGTCGTGCACGCCGTACTGCGCGCTGATCTCGCGCGGGGTCATGAATTCCACGGTGGCGCCGAGCGCGTCGCCGATCGCCAGGCCCAGCATGGCGCCGCAGGCGCGGTCCACCCGCTGCGCGGCCGCCGCGGCGGCTTCCGCCAGCACGACCTCCTCGTCCCCGTCCACCACGACCATGGCGATCTCCTAGAACTAGACTTCCGGCCCGAAACAGTTTGCGTAGTCGGCACAGGACTCGCACGAGGGCGAGGCGCACACGAAGATGCCCTCGCGCTGGCACAGCTCGCGGTAGAGGAATTTCTTCCACTTCATGTCGCGGTTGTTGAGCGCGCCGAGTTCGGGAAAGTTGAGCGCGATGAGCTGCGACAGCTCGCGGCGCGACGGCAGGCCCAGGTCCTGCCACAGGTGGTCCGACCCCATGCAGGCCGTCGCCAGCACCAGGGTCATGTCGTCGGCGCCCGCCACGGTGGGATCGGCATGCGCACCGATGAAGCGCACGAGGTCGTCGAACTCGGGATAGAGCACCAGCGCGGGGCCGTGGTCCGGCTTCGGCTCCCACGCCAGCCCGGGGAAGTGCACCGCCATCAGGCGGGCAAAGCGCGACGCGCCCAGGCCCAGGTCGGCCGGCAGCACGCCATCGCCCAGGGTCCACCCGGCGATCAGGTGGGCGATGAATTCGTCATTGGGGGTGCCGGCGGCGTGCCGCATCAGATGGGCATGAAGCGCCAGCCGTGCCGGAGTCGGACGGTGATTGAGCGGAGCAAGCATCTCGGCATTCCTCATGGAAGCACGCGAAGGAAACGGCCGGCCCGCAGGCCGGCCGGCGTCGCGATCAGTACTCGACGAGCAGGTCTTCGTCGCGCAGCACGAGCTGGCAGGCGAGACGCCACGGGGTGGTCGGCACGTCCTCGACGCGCATCCGCTCGATCTCTTCGGCGGTGATCTTCTTGTGCTCCTTCAGCACCGCGACTTCCTTGTCGGTCAGCGGGCCGGCCATCTTGCCCTTGCGGGTCAGCGAGGTGACCTTGACCAGGCAGGTGGCGCATTCGCCGTCTTCACAGGAGAAGTCGATCGGGATGTGGTTCTCCTTGGCCACCTTCAGGATGGTGTTGGTGTGCGAGCCCGTGACCGCGTAGACGGTCTTGTCCTTGTGGATCGGGCTGGAGAAAGTGATGTTAGGCATGGTGATGCTCCGAACGTGGTTGGATGGCCTCTCTGCCGGGGTTGTCGCTTGTCAGCCGGGTCGCACCACCACATGCCCGCCCAGCACCTGGGCCTGACAGGCGAGTCGGTTGGCGACGCCGGCAAAGTTGTCCTTGAGCACCTTGTCTTCCAGCACCGAGGGGTTGGCGAGGTGTTCGCTGCCCGACACGATCTTCATCATGCAGGTGCCGCATTCGCCCTCGCGGCAGCCGTAGGTGATGCCGGCGCCGATCTTCTCGGACACTTCGATGAGCCGGGTTCCGGCGGGGACGGTGACGGTGACTTCGATATCCTCGAACGTGACCTGGGCCTTGGGCATGACGTGCTCCTATGCAGAACGCGCGTGCAGCGCGGAAAAATCGATGTGGCGGGGGCCGGCCTTGCCGGTGAGCTGCTCGGCGAGTTCGCGGCCGAGGGTGGCGCATTCCGCGAGTTCTTCGGCGGTGGGGATGAGCTTGACCTTGACCCCGGGGCGCGGCACCCGCAGCTTGAGCCCGCGCAGGCGGTCCTCGATCAGGCCGACGGCTTCGCCGCTCCAGCCGTAGGAGCCGAAGGCGGCGCCGAACTTGCCACGCACGTTGACCAGCGTGAGCGAGGACAGCAGGTCCCACACCGGCTTGACGGCGTCGCCGTTGATCGTCGGCGAGCCGAACACGAGGCCGTCGGCTTCCTCGATCAGGTCGACAAAGGGCGCGGTCTCGCCGCCGGCGAGGTCGTACAGCGACACGCGCACGCCATCGACGCTCTCCGCGCCCTCGCGCACCGCGTGCGCCATCTGCTGGGTGTTGCCGTAAGCGCTGATGTAGAACACCAGCAGGGTCTTGGCGCGCTCGGCGGCCTCGTTCTGCAATTGCGGCGTGGCGAGCTGGCGGTAGCGCCGCACGTAGGTCTGCGGCGCATCGCGCAGCACCGGCCCGTGGGCCGGGGCGATCAGCCGCAGCGTCAGCGGCTCGACCAGCTTCAGCGCGGTCAGCACGTGCTCGCGGAAGGGCCGCATGATGTGCTGGTAGTAGTAGTCGAACGAGAAGCGGAAGTCGCCGACCTTGTCGTTGAACAGGCGCGGGTCGCAGAAGTGGCAGCCGAACACGTCGCCCGAGAACAGGAAGCCGTCTTCCTCGACCCAGGTGCATTGGGTGTCCGGCCAGTGCAGATAGGGCGTCTGCAGGAAGCGCAGGCTGCGCCCGCCGAGTTCCACCCGCGTCTCGGGCTCGGTGGCGATGATGCGCGCCGGGTCCAGCCCGTCCTTGAGGATGCCCTTGAGCATCGCGAACGCCGGGCGCGAGATGTACAGCGGCGCCTGCGGCGCGGCGCGCAGCAGTTCGGGCAGCGCGCCGGAGTGGTCGGGCTCGAGGTGGTTGAGCACGATGGCCTTGATCTCCTCCGGCCGGCAACAGGACCACAGCCGCTGGAAGAAGACGTCGGCGTACTCCGCCTTGACCGTGTCGACCACCGCCACCCCAGCGGTGCCGCGGATCGCGTAGGCGTTGTAGCTGGTGCCGTTGGCGGTGCGCAGGATGATGTCGAACTGGCGCAGGTCGGGATCGAGCGCGCCCACCCAATGCACGCCGGGGGCAACCGCGACGGCCTTGTCCGGCGGTACCGCGCCGGGCGTGTTCACGACGGACTCGCGACGGCAGGGGGCGGACAGAAGGCGGCCGGGGCGTCGCCATGGCTGCAGCCCTCGGGCACCGGGGCCTCGGGCGCGAGCGCGACGCCCTGCGCCGCGAGCCAGTCGGGCGCGAAGCCGGAACAGCGTGCGTGGCCGATCTCGATCAGCGGGCGGCGGATCAGGATGGGCTCGGCGACGAGGCGCTCGAGCGCGGCTTCGGGGCTGAACGCGGCCGGCACCACCGCGCCGGACTTCACCGCCGGCGCGGCCGGGTTGAACCATTCGGCGACCGGCTTGCGGGCAAGAAAACCGGCCAGGCGCGCGGGCGTCCACGGCTCGGTCAACAGGTCGAGGACCGTCACCTCGCAGCCGGCGTCCTTCAGCAGGCGGATCTGACGGGTATTGGTGGCGCAGCCGGGCTTCCACCAGAAGCGGATCTGCATGGTCGTCGTCACGACATGCTCCTTGCGGTAGGCAGTGCGCGCGCAACGCACCGCGGTGTTGCAGCGGGCCCCTCGCGGCGCCCGCGTCGATCGGTGGTTCTGTGTGGCTTACACGCCGGGACGGGCGACAGTGCCGGTCGTGTTGTATTCCTCGATCAGGTGGATCGGGATGCCGGTCAGCGAGCCGAGCGGGTTCAGCGGATCGCCGATCTCATCGACGATGGCCGCCTCGATCGGACAGATCTCGGCGCACTGGGGCTTGTCGTAGTCGCCCAGGCATTCGGTGCACTTGTCGGGGTCGATGGTGAAGACCGGGTTGCCGGCGCTGATGGCCTTGTTCGGGCACAGCGGCTCACAGGCATAACAGCCCACGCAGACTTCGGTGATTTCCAGTGCCATGTCGTGCCTCTCGCGTTCGTTGGGTGCAGGCGGAAATTGGGTGCGGAACGGTGATGCGGAACCTTCAAGGGGCGGAAAACGGGAGCCCGCGCCCCAGCGCGGGCTCCCCTGCCACCATCAGGCGGCAGCCTTGGCCTCGGCCGGCATGTCGAGCTTGCCGGCGGCGGCCAGCTCGTCATACACGGCGCGGATGGCCTCTTCGATCGGCTCCATCGCGTGCTCGCCGTTGGGCTGGATGCCGGCCTTTTCCAGATCGGCCCAGGGCTCGAAGCCGATCTTGCTGGCGAGCAGCACTTCGACGCCTTCCAGGCTCTTGATGATCTGGCCGAGCACCGTCTCGCCGTCGCCGCAGGATTCGTCGCCCATGCAGTAGGGCGTGCACTTGCGGTGGGTGAGGAAGCGGTGGCTGGTGGGGCCGACCTCGTACACCAGGAACTCGTGGGCGTGGCCGAAGTGCTCGTTCACCAGGCCGCCGCCCTTGCTGGCGATCGCGATGCGGATCGGGCGCGTGGCGGGCTTCTCTTCACCGGCTTCCGGGTTGAACTTGGGCGCGGCCTTGAGCGCGCGCTTCATTTCCAGCTCGGAGGTGATCGCGTCGTGCACCTTGGCGCGCTCGACCATGGCGGCGGCGTAGTCGATCTCCATCTCTTCGATCTTGTCGATGGTGAACTCCGCGCCGCGGTCCTCGCCCAGCAGGCCGACCGCATCGGCGCGGCACTGGCGGCAGTGGCGCATCATCGACATGTCGCCCGAGCAGGAGTCCTGCAGCGCTTCGAGTTCCAGCGGCGTCGGTTCGCGCTGGCCCATGATGCCGAAGTAGGTGCCGTGCTCGGCCTCCGCGATCAGCGGCATCACGTTGTGCAGGAACGCGCCCTTGGCCTTGACGATCTTCGAGACCTCCTTGAGGTGCTCGTCGTTGATGCCGGGGATCATCACCGAGTTGACCTTCACCAGGATGCCGCGCGAGGTCAGCATCTCGAGGCCCTTCTGCTGCTGCTCGATGAGGATCTTCGCGCCTTCGACGCCGAAGATGCGTTTGTTTTCCCAGAAGATCCACGGGTAGATCTTGGCGCCGATCTCAGGGTCCACACAGTTGATGGTGATGGTGACGTGGTCGATGTTGTGCTTGGCCAGTTCATCCACGCTTTCCGGCAGCGACAGGCCGTTGGTGGACACGCACAGCTTGATGTCCGGCGCTTCTTCGGAGAGACGGCGGAAGGTCTCGAAGGTGCGCTCGGGGTTGGCGAGGGGGTCTCCGGGTCCGGCGATGCCGAGCACCGTCATCTGCGGAATCGCCGCGGCGACCGCGAGCGTCTTCTTGACCGCCTGGTCCGGGCTCATCACTTCGGACACGACGCCCGGGCGCGATTCGTTGGAGCAGTCGTACTTGCGGTTGCAGTAGTTGCACTGGATGTTGCAGGCCGGCGCCACCGCGACGTGCATGCGCGCGAAGTAGTGGTGGGCTTCTTCCGAATAACAGGGGTGGTCCTGAACCTTGCTGCGGATGCTGTCCGGCAGGTGGGAGAGCGCGTCGGGCGCGGTCCCACAGCCGCTTGAGCTACAGCCGCCGCCCGAGGACTCGGGCGCGGTATTGCTGATAACCGGGAGTTCCATTGTCGATCCCCTTTAGCGAAGTCTTACGCGGATGACTTTCGCAAGCCCCGTGCCAGCCGCAAGCAGGGAATCAGGCCATTGAAAACACAGGACTTATTCTTTTTTCGCGACGCTTTTTTGTCGGCTACGTCACAGCCCGCCGTGTGCGACTCCGCACAAGCGGCCGCCCGCGCCGGGCGACGCATTGCCGCGGCCGGTGGATGCCGCCTAAGATGCGGCCACCCGTACCGCATGCACCGTCGGCATGAAGACATGACGTCAGACTGGCCGGACGGCGCGGCGCTGCGGCCCATCCGATTGCATACCCACCCCTGCAGGAGACCCAGATGCCCTTCGCCAAGACTGTTGCCGCCCTCGCGCTTGCCGCCTGCGCCACCCACGCCCTCGCCGCCGACCGCGCCACCGCCGAACTGATCGACCGCCAGGGCAAGGCGATCGGCACCGCCACGCTGACCGAAGGCCCGGCGGGCGTGCTCATCCATGTCTCGGCCAAGGGGCTGGCGGCGGGTCCCAAGGGTATCCACATCCACAGCGTCGGCACCTGCGAGGACGCGGACAAGGGCTTCGTCGCCTCCAAGGGCCACCTCAACCCCACCGGCAAGAAGCACGGCCTGCTGAACCCCGAAGGGCCGGATGCGGGCGACCTGCCGGTGATCTTCGTCCACGCCGACGGCAGCGTCGAAGCCGAGCTGTACACCCCGCTCGCCAGCATCAAGGGTGCGGGCGAGCGCGCCGCGCTGCTGGATGCCGACGGCGCCGCGCTGGTGATCCATGAAAGCCGCGACGACCACAGCACCCAGCCGATCGG
The DNA here is from genome assembly GCF_001682385.1 of Azoarcus olearius. Taxonomy (NCBI): domain Bacteria; kingdom Pseudomonadati; phylum Pseudomonadota; class Betaproteobacteria; order Rhodocyclales; family Zoogloeaceae; genus Azoarcus; species Azoarcus olearius. The sequence goes on along the minus strand of NZ_CP016210.1, from coordinate 566,221 downwards.
CGGCGCCGGCGCGCGCATCGCCTGCGGCGTGGTGAAGGGCGAGTGAGCCCACGGCGGCGCCCCTGCCGCGCCGCCGCCGTGCTGCTGGCCGCGCTGCTGACGGGGCCGGCGACGGCGGCGCCGGGCGCTGCGCTCGGCGCGCGCGGCATCGGCCCGCTGCAACTGGGCGCGCCCCTGCAGGCCGCCGCCGCGCAGGCGCTGCCGCTCGATCCGGCGGCGGCGCTGGTCGGCCCCGGCTGCGACAGCCGCGACCAGGTCACGATCCGGGTGCGCAGCGCCGGCGTCGACTTCGAGGTGATGGCGATGGCGCGCGACGACGGCCGCATCGAGGAAGTGATCGCGCTGCCGCAACCGGCCAGCGCCCCGGCGGCCGACGCCCCTGCCTGCCGCGCCCGGGTAGCGGACCTCGCCGCCCGGCTCGCCCCCGCGCTCGGCCAGTCCCGCCGCGAGAGCCACGAGCGCAAGCCGGTTTCCGAAGAGTTCCAGTTCCACTTTCCCGGCGCCGCCCGAGCCGTGGCGCGCTGGTTTCCCGGCGGGCGCAGCTGCGACCTCGCCCTCGTCTTCAACCTGCCCTGAGCCGGCCCTGCCCGCCCACGCCATCATGCGCCCGAACGCCCCTCGCCTTTCCACCCCCCTCCGCCGCACCGCGGCCATCCTGTGCCTGGCTGCCTGCGGCAGTGCCGGCGCGGTGGCCGATCTCGGCGCCATCGCCGCCGCAGCCGATATCGACGACATCTCCGCACCGTGCCGCGCACTGCCCGCCGCGCTGGAACCGGCGCTGGCGCGCGCCGAAATGACGCAGCAGCTCGCCGCCTACCAGCAGTTGTCCGAAGAAGCGCTGGCGATGCGCGCCGAGGCGATCCGCCTGTTCCACGCGCTGAAGGCGCGCAGCGCGCGCGGCGAGGCGCTGAGCGGCGCCGACCTGCAGCGCCTGCATGCGGGCGCCGCCGCGCTGCTGGCGCAGCGCCGCAGCCTGCTGCAGACCGCATTCGCGCACGAATGCTGGCTGGACGCGCCGGCCGCCACCGATCCGGCGCTCGCCGCAGTGCAGCACGCCGGCATCCTGATGTCGCTGGCGGCCGCGCTGACGCTGTACGACAACTACCTGCTGGCGATCTCGCTCTACCAGGACGACAGCGTCCTGCGCCTGAAGCTGAACCGCGGCGACCGCGGCTTTGCGCTCGACCGCGGCGAACTGGACCGCATCACGCGCGCCTTCGCATCGCCGGAAAACCGCCGCCGCGTGCGCCGCGGCATCGACTGGTTCGAGCGCAACCGCAGCACCGCCAGCGCGGAGGCGATCGACGGCAGCGCCTATCTCGGCGCGCTGATCGCGCAGAGTCCGTCCTACCAGATGGTGCGCGAAGCCAGCCCGCTGGCCGAGCTGGGCGCGCATTTCGGCATCTTCCGCGTCGCCACCGCCGACACCCTCGCGACGCTGCGCGACGAAAGCCTCAACCTCTACAGCCTGCTGTTCGGCAATACGGTCGGGCTGGTGGAGACCCGCCGCGGCAAGCTCGACCGCCGCGCCGACGTGGAAGCGCGCGTCGCCGGCACGCTGCGCGCCGGGGACATCCTGCTGGAGAAGACGCCCTTCCGGCTGACCGACACCTTCATCCCCGGCCATTGGGGCCACGCCGCGATCTGGGTGGGCGACGAGGCCGAACTGCGCGCGCTCGGCATCTGGGAGCACCCGCTGGTGCAGGCGCATGCGGCGCAGATCCGCGCCGGACGCGGCGTGGTGGAGGCGCTGCGCTCCGGCGTGGAGATGAACCCGCTGGCGAACTTCCTCAACATCGACGATCTCGCCGTGCTGCGCGCGGACACCATGACGCCGGAAGGGCGCGTGGCCGTGGTGCTGCAGGCGCTGCGCCAGGTCGGCAAGGCCTACGACTTCAACTTCGACGCCGAGAGCACCCAGCGCGTGTTCTGTTCCAAGCTGGTGTACCTCGCCTACGGCGACATGCAGTGGCCCACCGCGCGCATCTTCGGCCGCGTCACCGTAAGCCCGGACAACATCGCCGCGCGCGCGACCGGCGACGGTCCGCTGAGCGTGGCGCTGCTGTACCACGAGGGCGAAGAAGTGAGCCGGGCGCCACGCGCGCTGATGGAAAAGCTGGTGCCGCCGGCCGCGCCCAGCCTGGCGCGCAGCGAGGCCACGCTGCGCTGACCGGGCGGCACCGCGCCGGCCGCCCGGCGCGGTGCGCGGCGGATCAGATCTGCCGCACCTTGATGTTGAGCGTCTGGATGCGATAAGCGATCTGGCGCGGGGTCATGCCCAGCAGACGCGCCGCCTTGGCCTGCACCCAGCCGGCCTGCTCCAGCGCCGCGATCACCCGCTCGCGCTCGTCCAGCCCCGGGTCGTCCAGATCCACCGTGCCGCCGCCACCGCGCAGCGGCGTCACCCGCTCCTCGATGCCGGAGATCAGGATCAGGTCGCGGTCGATGGTGCCGTCCTCGCTCATCACCGCCGCGCGCTCGATGCAGTTCTCGAGTTCGCGCACATTGCCCGGCCAGGCGTGGTGCAGCAGGATGCGCAGCGCGCTGTCGGTGATCGACAGCGGCCGGCCCTGCTGGCCCGACACCTTCTCGACCAGGAAGCGGGCGATTTCCGGGATGTCCTCCACGCGCTCGCGCAGCGGCGGCAGCATGATCGGCATCACGTTGAGGCGGTAGTACAGGTCCTCGCGGAACTTGCCCGCTTCGACCTCCAGTTCGAGGTCGCGGTTGGTCGCCGCGATCACCCGCACATCCACCCGCAGCGTGCGCGCGCCGCCGACGCGTTCCAGTTCGCCCTCCTGCAGCACGCGCAGCAGCTTGGCCTGGAACGAGGCCGAGATTTCGCCGATTTCATCGAGGAACAGGGTGCCGCCGTCGGCCATCTCGAAGCGGCCCTTGCGCTGCGTCAGGGCGCCGGTGAAGGCGCCCTTTTCGTGGCCGAAGAGTTCGGACTCGAGCAGGTTCTCCGGCAGCGCCGCACAGTTGAGCTTGACGAAGGGGCCGGCCGCGCGCGGCGAGTTGTAGTGGATCGCCTGCGCGATGAGTTCCTTGCCGGTGCCGGTTTCGCCGCGCACCAGCACCGTGGTGTTCCACTTCGCCACCTGGCGGATCTGCTCGAACACCTGGCGCATGCGCTGGGTGTGGCCGACGATGTTGTCGAAGCCGAAGCGGTTGCGCACGGTGCGGCGCAGGTTGTCGCGTTCCTCGGCGATGTCGCGGCGTTCCTGCCGCACCTGACAGGACAGCCGCACCGTCTGCCCGACCAGGTTGGCCACCATCTCGGCGAAATGCGCGTAGTCGTCCAGGTGCTCGCGGCTGGTGGGCGAGGGCTGCAGCGCGAGCACGCCCACGGTTTCGTGCCCGGCGCGGATCGGCGCGCCGATGAAGGGCGCCTCGCCGTCGAACAGGCCGCGCCGCGACAGGAAGTTGGGGTCGTCCGCGAGGCGCGCGACCACCAGCGGGCGCGAACGCTGCTGAGTGGAACCGATCACGCCTTCGCCGGAGCGCCAGCGGATGTCAGGGTCGATCGGCGCATCGACGCCATGCAGCGCGGAAATCGCCATGGATTCGCCATCGGGCTCGTTGAGCGTGACCAGCGCGCGGTTGAAGCCGCACTCCTCGTCGAGCACGCGCAGTACTTCGGACAGGGTTTCGCGCAGCTCGAGCGAGCGCGACAGCACACGGCTGACGCGGTACAGCGCCTCCAGCGTGGCCTCCAGCCAGGCGACGCGCTCCTCGGCGGCGGGCATCGGACCGGCCGCGCTCATCGACCGCCCTCCAGGTCGAGCGGGGCCGAGCGCAGCGCCGGAAAGCTGATGCGCAGGCGGCAGCCGCCGCTGTACTCCGGGTCGATCTCGAGCATGCCGCGATGGCGGGTGACGATTTCCTGCGCCAGCGACAGGCCGACGCCGCGGCCGGCGGCGCGCGCCTTCTTGGTCGAAAAGAAGGGCTCGAACACTTTCAGCCGCAAGGCTTCGGGTATGCCGGGACCGGTATCGGTCACCTCCACGTCGACCTGGCCGTTCTGGGTGGACGTGCGCAGCACCAGCGCGCGCTCCTTCCAGCCGCGCACGTTCATCGCCTCGATCGCGTTGGAGACGAGCTGGCGGAACAGCGTGCGCAGCGCCGTGGGGTCGCCCTGCACGGTGGGCAGCACGTGGGCCGGATGCCAATCGACGGTGATGCCCGCCGACAGCAGCGCGTCGGTTTCGAGCATCAGCACGTCGCGCAGCACTTCATTGAGGTTGACCGGGCCGGAGGGCTCCTCGGGCTCGGGCGGCATCGCCGCCTGCAGCGTGGCGATCGCCTCCTCGCCGGCGCGCTGCGCCTCGGACAGCGCACGCGCCAGCGGGTCGCTGCCGGCGCCGGGACCGGCACGGCGGCGCTGCAGCCCGGCGGCGGCGGAGATCAGGTTGACCGGGCCCTGCAACTGGAACACCGCGCCCGCGAGCGCCTCGCGCAGGCTCTGGTTGAGTTCGCCCTCGGACAGCATCGCGCGCATCGCGGCGAGGCGCAGCGCCTCCTGTTGGCGCTTCGACGCACTGATATCGTGCATCACCAGCAGCATGTAGTCGGAACAGCCGTCGCCATAAAACGCGTCCGGACTGGTGTGATGTTCCTCGAACCACGACAGCGAACAGGCATACCAGCGCGGCTCGCCACCGGCGCGGTCGAACCGCACCTCCTGGTTGAGCAGCGCGCGGCGGCTGGCAAAGGCCTTTTCGAAGCTGTCGCCGAGGTTGTGGCGCAGCGACTCGATCACCGCATGCGCCGGCTCGTCGACCTTCATCTCGGCAACGATGCGCTTGTAGGCCGGATTGTCGAGCACCACCCGGCCGTCGACGTCGAGCAGCGCCACCGCCACCGGCGCGACCGAAATCACCGATTCGATCAGCTGCTTGTGGTTGGCGAGCTGGCGCGACAGCCGGTGTTCCTCGGTGGCATCCCAGTGCATGCCGAGGTAGTTGATGTCCTCGTCCTCATGCTCCGGCGTCTTCAGCGGCGTCACGGTGAGTTCGGCCACATAGGGCGAGCCGTCGCGGCGGCGGTTGAGCAGGCGCCCGGTCCACGAACGGCCTTTTTTCAGCGCGCCCCACAGTTCCTGGTAGACCACCTTGGGGGTGGATTTGTATGACAGCAGCGATTGCTTGTGGCCGACCACCTCGTGCGCGGCGTAGCCGGTGATCGCACAGAACGCGGGGTTCACATAGAGGATGTTGGCGTGCTGGTCGGTGATCGAGATCGCGATCGCCGACTGCTCCACGGCGTAGTGGAAGATCGCGTCGGCGAAGATGGTGGGCGTTGGTACGGGTGCGGGCATGATGATCTCGTGCATTGCGGGCCACCCGTCCTGTAGCAAGCGTTGTGCCAAATGCGACATTTGTTCGCACCGCCACGGTGCGTCGGCGACAGCGCCCATCCTCGCCTCCGACCTGACGTCGAACACCCGGATACATCGCTGGATGCACGTGGCGCCAGCACGTAAACGGGGCGTAAACAGCCACGAACCGTACATTTGTGCGAATTGCGACAAAGCCGCCGGGGATGACGCACTCGGCACACCCAAACCCGCGGTACGCAGCGCACCATTTCTTTTTATTCAACAACTTGCGTCGAAAATCAGCGTGGCACGCGTTCTGCAAAGTGCTCCCCACACCCATGCATTGGGCGAGTGAGGAAAGCGATGAGCGAATGGTTGATGCTGCTGCTGGGGACCGCCCTGGTAAATAACGTGGTGCTGGTCAAGTTCCTGGGCCTGTGCCCCTTCATGGGGGTGTCCAAGAAGGTCGACAGCGCGATCGGCATGGGCATGGCCACCACTTTCGTGCTGACGCTCGCAAGCGCGCTGACCTGGCTGATCGAACACTTCCTGCTGGTGCCGTTCGACTTCGGCTACCTGCGCATCCTGTCCTTCATCCTGGTGATCGCGGCGACGGTGCAGTTCGTCGAGATGGTCATCAAGAAGACCGCGCCCGACCTCTACAAGGTGCTGGGCATCTACCTGCCGCTGATCACCACCAACTGCGCGGTGCTCGGCGTCGCGCTGCTCAATGCCGGCGAAGGCGCCGGCTTCGTCCGCAGCGTGCTGTACGGCTTCGGCTCGGCGCTCGGCTTCACGATGGTGATGGTGCTGTTCGCCGGCCTGCGCGAACGCCTTGCCCTCACCTCGGTGCCGGCGGCCTTCTCCGGCGCGCCGATCAGCTTCATCACCGCCGGCCTGCTGTCGCTCGCCTTCATGGGCTTTGCCGGCCTCACCAACCACTGAATCCCGGGAGCACGAAGATGTTGATCGCAGTTACCAGCGTCGCCCTGATCGGGGCCTTCTGTGGCGTCGCGCTCGGCGTCGCGGCGCGCCGCTTCTACGTCGAGCCCGACAGCGCGGTGGCGGAAATCGAAGCCATGATGCCCGGCTCCCAGTGCGGCCAGTGCGGCTTCCCGGGCTGTGCGGGCGCGGCCGCGGCGATCGTCGCCGGCGAGGCCCCGGTCACCTGTTGCCCGCCGGGCGGCAAGGCGCTCGCCGTCGCCCTGGCCGAAAAGCTCGGCATCACGGTCGATACCTCGGGCATGAGCGACGACGGCCCCCGGATCGCCGGCGTCACCGAGGAAATCTGCATCGGCTGCACCAAGTGCTACAAGTCCTGCCCCACCGACGCCATCCTCGGCGCGGTCAAGCAGGTCCACACCGTGATCCGCGACGCCTGCACCGGCTGCGCCAAGTGCGAGGACGTCTGCCCCACGGGCGCGATCACGCTGTCGCCCATCCCGGTCACCCAGCAGAGCTGGGTGTGGCCCAAGCCTGTCGCCGCCTGAGGATACGAACATGGGCTCGCCCTCCATTCCGCCCCTTGCCCGTCTCGCCCGCCTGCTCAATCCCTGGGGCGTGCACCCCGAAGGCCGCAAGCAACTCACCGCCGACACCGAGATCGCGCTGGTGCCGCTGCCGGACCGCCTGGTGCTGCCGCTCAGCCAGCACATCGGCGCGCCCGCGCGGCCCATCGTCGAGGTCGGCACCCGGGTGCTGCGCAACCAGTTGCTGGCCGAAGCGCAGGGCGCAATCTCGGCGCCGATCCACGCCCCGACCTCGGGCATCGTGGTCGGCATCGCCGAAGTGCCGGTGCCCCATCCCTCCGGCCTGCCCGGGCCGGCGATCCTGCTCGAGCCGGATGGCGCCGATGAGGCGCTGCCGGCCGAGCACAACGACCCGTTTGCGCTCAGCGCCGCCGAGATTTCCCGCCGCGTCGCCGAGGCCGGCATCGTCGGCATGGGCGGCGCCACCTTCCCGGCGGCGGTCAAGCTGTCGCTCGGCCAGAAGACCGCGATCCCGACGCTGATCCTCAACGGCGGCGAATGCGAACCCTACCTGACTTGTGACGACCGCCTGATGCGCGACCGCGCCAATCAGGTGATCGACGGCGCGCGCATCATCCTGCACGCGATGGGCGGCCGCGAGGTGCTGATCGGTGTCGAGAACAACAAGCCGGAGGCGATCGCGGCGCTGGAAGCCGCGGCCGGCGCGTTCCCCGAGGTGAAGGTGGTGGCGGTGCCCAGCCGCTACCCGATGGGCTCGGAGAAGCAGCTGATCGAATGGCTTACCGGGCGCGAGATTCCCGCCGGCGGGCGCCCCGCCGACATCGGCGTGATGGTGCAGAACGTCGGCACCGCGGCGGCCATCCACCGCGCGATCCGCTTCGGCGAGCCGCTGACGCGCCGCATCGTCACCGTGTCCGGCGGCGCGGTGCGCACCCCGCGCAACGTCGAAGTCCGCATCGGCACGCCCTTGTCGGCGCTGCTGGCCTTCTGCGGCGGCCTCAAGGCCGAGGCGGTGCGCTATGTGATGGGCGGCCCGATGATGGGCCTCGCGGTCCAGTCGCTGGAGATTCCGGTCATCAAGGGCAGCGGTGGCCTGCTCGCGCTGGTCGCGGGCGAAGTCGGCAGCTACGGCACCGAGGACACCAGCGCCGGCCCCTGCATCCGCTGCGCCTCCTGCGTCGGCGCCTGCCCGATCGGCCTGATGCCGCTCGACATGGCCGCGCTGATCAAGCACGGCGACCTCGCCGCCTCGGTCGATATCGGCCTCAAGGACTGCATCGGCTGCGGCACCTGCTCCTACGTCTGCCCGAGCAAGATTCCGCTGGTGCATTACTTCAACCACGCCAAGGGCGAACTCGCCGCGCAGGATCGCAACAAGATGAAGCAGGACGCGATCAAGCAGCTGGCCGATGCACGCACCGCGCGCATGGAACAGGAAGCGCGCGAGAAGGCCGAGGCCGCCGCGCGCCGCAAGGCCGAACGTGAAAAGGCCAAGGCCGAAGCCGCCGCCAAGGCCGCTGCCAAGAAGGCCGCCGCACCCGCACCCGCCAGCGAAGAGAGCCCAGCATGAACGCGATTTCCTCCCCCCACGCCCACGGCGCGCGCAAGGTCGGCCGGGTCATGACGCTGGTGATGCTGGCGCTGGTGCCCGCCACGCTGGCCGGCTTCTGGCGCTTCGGCTGGCCCGCCGTCTACCTGTGGCTGGTCACGCTGCTCTCCTGTCTGCTGGCCGAAGCCTTCTCGACCCGCATCCGCGGCATCGACACCCGGCGCGCACTGTTCGACGGCTCCGCGGTGCTCACCGGCTGGCTGCTCGCGCTGTCGCTGCCGCCGTGGGCGCCGTGGTGGATCGGCGCGCTGGGCGGTGCGTTCGCGATCATCGTCACCAAGCACCTGTTCGGCGGCCTCGGCCAGAACCTGTTCAACCCGGCGATGGCCGCCCGCGTGATGCTGCTGATCTCGTTTCCGGTGGAAATGACGCAGTGGCTGCTGCCCACGCCGGAGACGCTGCCGGGCGCGATCGAGGCGCTGTCGATCACCTTCGGCGCCGGGGTGCCCGACGCGATGAGCAGCGCCTCGCTGCTCGGCCACGTCAAGAGCGAGGCCACCAAGGGCATCCTGCTCGGCCAGTCGCTGACCGGCCACTACTCGGCCGCCGCGTTCGGCCTCGGCGACCGCCAGGGCAGCCTGGGCGAAACCAGCGCCTTGCTGCTGCTCGCCGGCGGCGTCTTCCTGATCTTCCAGCGCATCATCACCGCCCGCATCCCGCTCGCCTTCCTGGCCGGCGTCGCAGCGCCCGCGGCGCTCGCCAGCGCGATCGCGCCGGACCTGTACCTCGGCCCGCTGACCCATCTGCTGTCGGGCGGCGTGATGCTCGCGGCCTTCTTCATCGCCACCGACTACGTCACCTCGCCGAGCACGCCGCTCGGACAGTGGATCTTCGGTATCGGCTGCGGACTGCTCACCTGGATCATCCGCACCTGGGGTGCCTACCCCGAAGGCATCGCGTTCGCGGTGATGCTGATGAATGCCACCGCGCCGCTGATCGACCAATACACCCGGCCGCGCATCTTCGGCCGCAGCCGCGACGGTCGCGCGCTGAATCCCGCCGAATCCCGCTGACATCAAGGCGCGCACCATGGACATCGCCAAGCAATTCGACACCCTCTGGTACCAGGGCGCCTCGCTCGCCGCGGTCGCCCTGATCACCGGCGCCGCGCTCGCGGTGGCCTACCAGAGCGCCGCTCCGCGCATCGCCGAAGCGCAGATGCGCAAGACCCAGGCCGCGCTGGCCGAAGTGCTGCCGCCGGGCAGCTTCGACAACGACCTGATGGCCGACACCGTCACGATCAAGGACGCCGCCGGGCGCGAGATCAAGGTCTATCGCGCACGCAAAGCCGGCGCGGTCACCGGCGTCGTGTTCGGGATGGAGAACAAGGGCTATTCCGGCACCATCAAGCTGGTGATGGGCATCGATCTCGACGGTCGCCTGACCGGCGTGCGCGTCACCGGCCACACCGAAACGCCGGGGCTGGGCGACAAGATCGAACTCGCCAAGACGCCTTGGGTGCTCGGCTTCAACGGCAAGTCGCTGGACGATCCCGCACCCGCGCTGTGGGCGGTAAAGAAGGACGGCGGGGTGTTCGACCAGTTCGCCGGCGCCACCATCACCCCGCGCGCCGTGGTCGGCGCAGTCAAGCGCGGACTCGAACTCTACACCGGCAACCGCGAGGCGATGATCGCCGACGGCGCCCCCCGATCCTGAGGAGAATGTCATGAGCGAAGCCTGCGCAAGCGCGGCCGCCGACGGCGGCGCCCAGCCCGCCCCGAGCGGTCCGTCTTATGCCAGCCTGATCAAGGACGGCTTGTGGTCCAACAACCCGGTGCTGGCGCAGATGATCGCGCTGTGCCCCACCCTGGCGGTGACCAGCAGCGCGACCAACGGGCTTGGCATGGGACTGGCCACCACGGCCGTGCTGATCCTGTCGAACATGCTGATTTCCTCGATCCGCAACTTCGTCAGCCCCAATGTGCGCATTCCGGTGTTCGTCGTCGTCATTGCGACGCTGGTCAGCCTGATCGACATGAGCATGAATGCCTGGATGTACGAGCTGTACCAGGTGCTGGGCCTGTTCATCGCGCTGATCGTCGTCAACTGCGCCATCCTCGGCCGCGCCGAGGCTTTCGCGTCCCAGAACCCGGTGCTGTCGTCCGCGGTGGATGGTCTCGGCATGGGGCTGGGCTTCACCGCCACGCTGGTGGTGCTCGGCGGCATCCGCGAAATCCTCGGCAGCGGCACGCTGTTCGCCGGCGCCAGCAACATGCTCGGCAGCCAGTTCGCGTTTCTCGAACTGACGCTGATCCCCGGCTACAAGGGCTTCCTGATGATGATCCTGCCGCCCGGCGCATTCTTCGTCATCGGTTGCCTGATCGCCGCCCACCGGGTGCTGTCGCAGCGGGCCGAACGCCGCGCGGCAGCGGCCTCCGGCGCCGACACCGCCCCCGCCTGATCCGCTACGAGGACCCCATCATGCGCATCGGAGTTGCGTACGCCGACGTCGCCCAGCCAGTCTGGCTGAAGATCGACGTTCCCGACACCGCCACCGTGCAGGAGGCGATCGAGATCTCGGGCATCCTGAAGGCCTTTCCGCAGATCGACCTGGGCACCCAGAAGGTCGGCATCTTCGGCAAGCTCGCCAAGCTCGATGCACCGCTGAAGCCGGGCGACCGGGTCGAGATCTACCGCCCGATCATCTGCGACCCGAGCCAGGTGCCGCGCAAGAACGGTTCGGACGACGACGAGGACGAATGAGCGCGGGGCGCGGCGCCGGCTGAGTCCTCCGTCTCGCGCCGCGCTTCGTCCTGCGGACGGCGCCGCGGCACTGCGGTAAGCTCGCGGCTTTCCAGCCCCAGCGCCGCTGCATCCATGCCGGCGCGATTGCGCCGATGCCCAGTTCCGCCCCGGCCTCCCGCCAGAACGCACCCGACGCCGCCGCCACGACAGCGGGCGAATTCGCGCTGATCCAGCGCCACTTCTCGCGCCCCTGCGGACACACAGCGCTCGCCGGCGGCGACGATGCCGCCCTGCTGCACCCACGCCCCGGCATGGAACTCGCCGTGTCGGCCGACATGCTGGTGGCCGGCACCCATTTCTTTCCCGATGCCGACCCTCACGACCTGGGCTGGAAGACGCTCGCGGTCAATGTGTCCGATCTGGCCGCAATGGGCGCGGATCCGCGCTGGGCGCTGCTGTCGCTCGCGCTGCCCGCGGCGGACGACGCCTGGATCGCCGCCTTCGCGGACGGCTTCTATGCCTGTGCCGAACGCTTCGGCGTGGACCTCGCCGGCGGCGACACCACGCGCGGGCCGCTCACGCTTTCGGTAACCATCCTGGGCGAAGTCCCGCGCGGACAGGCGCTGACCCGCGCCGGCGCCAATGCGGGCGACGACATCTGGGTATCGGGGCAGCCGGGGCTTGCCGCGCTCGGGCTCGAAATGTTGCGCGGCACGTTCGCCCCCACGGCCGACGGCGAGCGTTGCCTCGCCGCGCTGCATCGCCCGCAACCGCGCGTCGCGCTGGGACAGGCGCTGCGCGGGCTGGCCAGCGCCGCGCTCGACATCTCCGACGGCCTGCTCGGCGACCTCGGCCATATCCTGGTGCAATCGCGCTGCGGCGCCACGCTGCATGAGGACGCGCTACCGCTCGCCGCGCTGTACGCCACCGGCGCCAGCCCCGCTCTCGCGCGGCGCTGCCTGCTGGCGGGCGGCGACGACTATGAACTGCTGTTCTGCGCCCCCCCGGCCGCCCGCGCGACGATCACCGCCCTGGGCTCCGCGCTGGCACTGCCGCTGACCCGCATCGGCACCCTCAGCGATGCGCCGGGCACGGTGGCCCTGCGTGGCGCCGATGGCACCCTCACCGCCCTCGCCGCCCGCGGCTACGACCACTTCGGCTGACCCCATGCGCCCCACGCTCCGCCTGCTGCTGTCCCATCCAGCGCACTTCCTTTCGCTCGGCTTCGGTGCGGGGCTCTCGCCACGGGCACCGGGCACCGTGGGCACGCTGCTCGGCTGGGCGCTGTTTCCGCTGCTGCATGCGCCGCTGGCCGACGGCGTGTTCCTGGCGCTGCTGGTCGCGTTGTTCGTGGCCGGCATCCTCGCCACCGAACGCACCGGACGCGCGCTCGGCGTCTCCGACCACGGCGGCATCGTATGGGACGAGATCGTCGCGATCTGGCTGGTGCTGCTGCTGACGCCGGCGACGCTGGCCTGGCAGGCCGCGGCGGTGGCCTTGTTCCGCTTCTTCGACATCGTCAAGCCGCCTCCGGTGAGCTGGGCAGACCGGCGCTTCAAGGGGGGCTTCGGGGTCATGCTCGACGACCTGATCGCGGCCGGCTATACCTTGCTGGTGCTGGCGGCGCTCGTACGTCTGCTGGGAGCCTGATCATGGATACCGAACTCGCCACGCTGTCCCGCCAGGTGGGCGACGCCCTCGCCCGCCGCGGCTGGCTGCTCGCCGCCGCCGAATCCTGCACCGGCGGCTGGATCGCCGAGGTCGTGACCGCCACCGCGGGCAGCTCCGCCTGGTTCGACCGCGGCTTCGTCACCTATTCCAACGTGGCGAAGACCGAGATGCTCGGCGTCAGCGCCGCCACGCTCGGCAGCGCCGGCGCGGTCAGCATCGCCACCGTGGGGGAAATGGCCCAGGGCGCACAGGCACGCAGCGCGGCGCAGATCGCGGTGGCGGTTTCGGGCGTGGCAGGCCCGACGGGCGGCAGCGCGGAGAAACCCGTCGGCATGGTGTGCCTGGCTTGGGCATGGGGCGACGGCCAGCTCGACGCGGAAACCTGCCACTTCGCCGGCGACCGCGAAGCGGTGCGCCGCCAGACCGTGATTCGCGCGCTCGAAGGCGTGCTCGTGCGTTGCGGCTGAGCCGCGGCGGATTGCTGTATTTTTATTCAGGCAATAGACTGTCGCCGCCGTGACATCCGCCCAAGGGCTGTCACATTACAGCAAGCTCTGTGCCATAATCCGCCAACCACTCAGGAACCCTCTCATGGACGACAACAAGGCCAAGGCCCTTGCCGCCGCGCTATCCCAGATCGAAAAGCAGTTCGGCAAGGGATCCATCATGCGCATGGGCGACGGCAATGTCGAAAAGGACATCCAGACCGTTTCCACCGGCTCGCTCGGCCTCGACATCGCGCTCGGCCTGGGCGGCCTGCCGCGCGGCCGCGTCGTCGAAATCTACGGGCCGGAGTCGTCCGGCAAGACCACGCTGACGCTGCAGGTCGTCGCCGAAATGCAGAAGCTCGGCGGCACCGCGGCCTTCATCGACGCCGAGCACGCGCTCGACGTCGGCTACGCCGAAAAGCTCGGCGTGAACATCACCGACCTGCTGATCTCGCAGCCGGATACTGGCGAACAGGCGCTCGAAATCGCCGACATGCTGGTGCGGTCCGGCGGCGTGGACGTGGTCGTCATCGACTCGGTCGCGGCGCTCACCCCCAAGGCCGAAATCGAAGGCGAGATGGGCGACCAGCTCCCCGGCCTGCAGGCCCGCCTGATGTCTCAGGCGCTGCGCAAGCTCACCGCCAACATCAAGCGCACCAACACCCTGGTGATCTTCATCAACCAGATCCGCATGAAGATCGGGGTGATGTTCGGCAACCCGGAGACCACCACCGGCGGCAACGCGCTCAAGTTCTACGCCTCGGTGCGCATGGACATCCGCCGCACCGGCACCATCAAGCGCGGCGACGAGGTGGTCGGCTCCGAAACCAAGGTCAAGGTCGTCAAGAACAAGGTGTCGCCGCCGTTCAAGGAGGCGCACTTCGACATCCTGTACGGCGAAGGCGTGTCGCGCGAGGGCGAGATCATCGACCTCGGCGTGGACCACAAGATCGTCGACAAGTCCGGCGCCTGGTACGCCTACAACGGCGACAAGATCGGCCAGGGCAAGGACAACGCGCGCGAATTCCTGCGCGCCAACCCGGCGCTGGCACGCGAGATCGAGAACAAGGTCCGCGTCGTGCTCGGCCTCAAGGAACTGCCGGTCGACGGCGCGCAGCCGGCCGCGGCCGAGGCCTGACCGCAGGGCGGTTGCATCCACCATGGGCGAGCCCAGCCTGCGCGAGCGAGCGATCCGCCACCTGGCGCGGCGGGAGCATTCCCGCAGCGAACTCGCGCGCAAACTGGCCGCCCACGGTGACGCGGATGCCGTTGCGGAAGTGCTGGCCCGCATGGACGAACTCGGCCTGCAGTCCGACACCCGCTTCGCCGAGGCCTGGGTGCGCGGCAAGGCCGGCCGCTTCGGCGCCGCCCGCCTGCGCAACGAACTCGCGCGCCGCGGTGTCGCCGCCGAAACCATTGCCGAAGCACTCGCCAGCGGCTGCGCGGACGGCGAGTTCGAGCGCGCCCGCGCGGTCTGGCAGTCCAGGTTCGGCGCGGCACCCGCCGATGCGCGCGAATGGGCGCGCCAGGCGCGCTTCCTGCAAAACCGCGGCTTTGCCACCGACGTGATCCGCAAACTACTGAAAGAAAGCCCCGATGAGTCTGCTTAAGGTCACCGGACTGCAGAAGCGCTACAAGGCGCGCACCGTGGTGCACGACGTCGGCTTCGAGGTCGGCTCGGGCGAGGTCGTCGGGCTGCTCGGCCCCAACGGCGCCGGCAAGACCACCTGCTTCTACATGATCGTCGGCCTGGTGCGTGCCGACGGCGGCGAGATCACGCTCGACGACGCGCGCCTGACCCACCTGCCGATCCACGAACGCGCCCGCCTCGGCCTCTCCTACCTGCCGCAGGAAATGAGCGTGTTCCGCAAGCTCACGGTGGCGGAGAACATCCAGTCGGTACTCGAACTGCGCGGCCTCAACGCCACCCGCATCGCCGAACGCCTGGAAGAACTGCTCGAAGAACTGGGCATCGCCCACCTGCGCAACAACACCGCGGTGTCGCTGTCGGGCGGCGAACGCAGGCGCTGCGAAATCGCCCGCGCACTGGCCACCGATCCGCGCCTGATCCTGCTCGACGAGCCTTTCGCCGGCGTCGACCCGATCGCGGTGCTCGACATTCAGAAAATCATCCGCTTCCTGAAGGAACGCGGCATCGGTGTGCTGATCACCGACCACAACGTGCGCGAAACCCTGGGCATCTGCGACCGCGCCGCCATCATCAGCGAAGGGCGCGTCCTGGCTAGCGGCCAGCCGCGGGAAATCATCGACAACGAGAAGGTCCGCCAGGTGTACCTGGGCGAACACTTCCGCCTCTGACCGCCCATCATGAAGCCCACGCTCCAACTCAAGCTCTCCCAGCACCTGACGCTGACGCCGCAGTTGCAGCAGTCGATCAAGCTGCTGCAGCTCTCCACGCTCGAACTCAACACCGAGATCGAACGCTTCCTGCTCGAAAACCCGATGCTCGAGCGCGAGGAGATGGACGGCGGCGGGCACGACTTCCAGGCGCAGCTCTCTTCCGGCACCACCACGGCCTCGACCACGACCGAAAGCAGTGGCGAAAGTGGCGGCGAAGCGGAGTCGCGCGCCGACAGCGCGGAAAGCGGCAGCTTCGACGAGGGCATGGACTGGTCGTCCGGCTCGGGCAGCGGCTCATCGAGCAACCGCGACGACGATGATGACGTCGATTTTCAGGAGTTCCAGGCCGCGGGCATCTCGCTGCGCGACCATCTCGACCAGCAGGTCGCGCTGTCTCCGCTGTCCGACCGCGACCGCGCGCTGGTGCGCTTCCTGATCGAGGCGCTCGACGACGACGGCTACCTGCACCAGGAGCTGGAAGAGTTGCTCGAGCTGCTGCCGCCCGAACTCGATGTCGAACTCGACGACCTCTGCATCGCGCTGAAGCATGTGCAAAGCCTCGAGCCGGCCGGCATCGGCGCCCGCACCCCGCAGGAATGCCTCGCGCTGCAGCTGCGCGCGATGCCGGCCGAGCCGGTGCGCGACCTCGCCCTGCAGATCGTCAGCCAGCACCTCGAACTGCTCGCCGAGCGCAACTTCGCCAAGCTCAAGAAACTCACCGGTTGCGACGACGACGCGCTGCGCGCCGCGCACGCGCTGATCTGCCGGCTCGATCCGCATCCCGGCGCGCAGCATTCGGTCGAGGAAACCCGCTACGTCCTGCCCGACGTCGTGGTGCGCAAGCTGCGCGGGCGCTGGACGGTGCAACTCAACCCGGAAGCGATGCCGCGCCTGCGCATCAACCAGCTCTACGCCAGCATCCTGCAGCAGAACCGGGGCCAGGGCGGCGGCCTGACCAGCCAGCTGCAGGAGGCGCGCTGGCTGATCAAGAACGTGCAGCAGCGCTTCGACACCATCCTGCGTGTCTCCCAGGCCATCGTTGACCAGCAACGGCAGTTCTTCGATCATGGGGAGGTGGCCATGCGGCCGCTTACACTCCGGGAGATCGCAGACCAGCTCGAGCTGCACGAATCCACCGTATCGCGCGTCACCACCCAGAAGTTCATGGCGACCCCGCGCGGCGTGTTCGAACTCAAGTATTTCTTCGGCAGCCATGTCGCCACCGATACCGGTGGCGCGGCCTCCTCCACGGCGATTCGCGCGCTGATTCGCCAGTTGGTGGATGCCGAGGACAGGAAGAAACCCCTGTCCGACGCCCGGATTGCCGAATTGTTGGGCCAGCAGGGTATCGTGGTCGCCAGGCGGACCATCGCCAAGTATCGCGAATCGCTCAATATCCCGCCGGTCAGTCTGCGCAAAACGATCTAAAAAGAGGACTCATCATGAATCTCAACATCACCGGGCATCACGTCGAAGTCACGCCGGCGATCCGCGAATACGTCGTGACCAAGCTCGATCGCGTGATCGCGCACTTCGACAACGTCACCAGCGTGAACGTGATTCTCTCGGTGGAAAAACTGAAGCAGAAGGCGGAAGTCACCGTCCACGTGCGCGGCAAGGACATCTACGTCGAGAGCGACGACGCCAACCTGTACGCGGCGATCGACAGCATGGCCGACAAGCTCGACCGCCAGGTGCAGAAGTACAAGCAGAAGGTCAGCGACCACAACCACGACGCCCTGAAGCACCAGAGCCCCGAGGCCTGAGCTTCCGCGCCATCCTCCGGTGCCGGGTGCGGGTATAATCCGCGCCGTTCCGACGACGCCCGCCCGCATCCGCACCGTCCTCCCGCTCCCCGCGCCGCCAGTCCTCCCCGGCCGCGCAAGCCCTCTCCCGCGCATGAGCCTGATCGCCCAACTCCTGCCCCTTTCCAATGTCGTCGTCGATCTCGACGCGAGCAGCAAGAAACGGGTTTTCGAGCACGCCGGCCTGCTGTTCGAAAACAACCAGGGCATCGCCCGCAGCACCGTATTCGACAGCCTGTTCTCCCGGGAACGGCTGGGTTCCACCGGACTGGGTCAGGGTATCGCCATCCCGCACGGCCGCATCAAGGGCCTGAAGGAAGCCGCCGGCGCCTTCCTGCGCCTGAGCGCTCCGGTCCAGTTCGACGCGCCCGACGGCCGCCCGGTGAACCTGCTGTTCGTGCTGCTGGTGCCCGAGCAGGCCAACGAGACCCATCTGCAGTTGCTGTCGGAACTCGCGCAGATGTTCAGCGAGCGCGCCTTCCGCGAACAGCTGCTGGTCGCCCCGGACGCCGCCACCATCCACGCGCTGTTCGCCAACTGGGGGCCCGATGCGGCAGACCAGCGTCGCGCGGCTGTATGAGGACCAGGGTCCCCGGCTGCAACTGACCCACGTCAGCGGGCCGCTCGACGCTGTCCTGTCCGTCGCTGAAGAACGCATGTGGCCGGCCGACCTCGTCGGCCACCTGAACCTGATCCATCCCACCCGCCTGCAGGTGCTGGGCGCCGCCGAACTCGAATGGGCCCGGCGCCAGTCGCGCGAGAAGGTCGCGCACCACCTCAACGGCATCCTGTCCGCGCGCCCGCCCGCCATCATCGTGGCCGACGGCTGCGAAACGCCCAACATCGTGCACGGCGTCTGCACCGCGCATAACGTGGCGCTGTTCTCCACGCCGCACCCCTCGGCCAGCGTGATCGACCAGTTGCGGCTCTACCTGTCGCGCCAGCTGGCGGAAAAGATCTCGCTGCACGGCGTGTTCATGGACGTGCTCGGCATCGGCGTGTTCATTACCGGCAACTCCGGCGCCGGCAAGTCCGAACTCGCGCTCGAGCTGATCTCGCGCGGCCACGGCCTGGTCGCGGACGACATCGTCGAGTTCTCCCGCACCGCGCCCACGGTGCTCGAAGGACGCTGCCCGGAACTGCTGAAGGACTTCATCGAGGTCCGCGGGCTCGGCATCCTCAACATCCGCACGATCTTCGGCGAGACGGCCTGCCGGCGGAAGATGCGCCTGCGCCTGGTCTGCCATCTCGAACGCCGCCAGCCCGGCCAGGACGACCCGAACCGCCTGCCGGTGCAGCAGGAGCAGCAGGTCATCCTGGGCGTCAGCACGCCGCGCGTCACCCTGCCGGTGGCCGCAGGCCGCAACCTTGCGGTGCTGCTCGAAGCCGCGGTGCGGTCCACCATCCTGCAGCTGCGCGGCGTCGACTCCACCCAGGAATTCATCGACCGCCAGAGCCGGATGCTGATGGGCGACGGCGACGGCCTCTGACCCTGGCGCCGCGCGGCGCCCCCTCCCGCCAAGCCCGTCCCCTGCCTGGCAGCCGGCATCGCCCTTGCTGGGGTTGCGCCCCGGCTGCTAACCTCGTCTCCTTTGCCGCGCCCGTCCTTCTGCCATGACTTCCGCCAGTCCCGATTACCTGGAACGCATCCTCAACGCCCAAGTCTATGATCTTGCGGTGGAAACCCCGCTCGATCTGGCGACCAACCTGTCGGCGCGAAGCGGTAACCGGATCTACCTGAAGCGCGAGGACATGCAGCCGGTGTTCAGCTTCAAGCTGCGCGGCGCGTACAACAAGATGGCCAACCTGTCGCCGCAGGCGCTGCAGCGCGGCGTCATCTGCGCTTCGGCCGGCAACCACGCCCAGGGCGTCGCGCTGTCGGCGCAGAAGCTGGGGGTGCGCGCGGTGATCGTGATGCCGACGACGACGCCGCAGATCAAGATCGACGCGGTGCGCAGCCGCGGCGGCGAGGTAGTGCTGGCGGGCGAGTCCTATTCCGACGCGTACGCGCACGCGCTGGAGCTGGAAAAAGCGGAAAAGCTCACCTTCGTCCATCCCTACGACGACCCCGACGTGATCGCCGGCCAGGGCACCATCGGCATGGAAATCCTGCGCGCGCATGCGAAGCCGATCCACGCGATCTTCTGCGCCGTCGGCGGCGGCGGCCTGATCGCCGGGGTCGCGGCCTACGTCAAGCGCTTGCGCCCCGAAACCCGCATCATCGGCGTCGAGTCCGAGGGCGCCGCGGCCATGACCGAATCGCTCGCGCGGGGCGAGCGCGTCAGCCTCGAGCAGGTAGCGCTCTTTGCGGACGGCACTGCGGTCAAGCAGGTGGGCGGCGAAACCTTCCGCCTGTGCCAGCAATACGTCGATGAAATGATCGTGGTCGACAACGACGCGATCTGCGCGGCGATCAAGGACGTTTTCGAAGACACCCGCTCCATCCTCGAACCCTCGGGCGCCCTCGCAGTCGCCGGTGCAAAGGAATACGCGCGGCGCCACCAGCTCAGCGACCGCAGCCTGGTCGCGGTCGCGTCCGGCGCCAACATGAACTTCGACCGCCTGCGCTTCGTCGCCGAGCGCGCGGAACTCGGCGAACAGCGCGAGGCCGTGCTTGCGGTCACCATCCCGGAGCAGCCCGGCTCGTTCCGCAAGTTCATCAACATCCTGGGCAACCGCGACATCACCGAGTTCAACTACCGCTACGCCGACAGCGAGCGCGCCCACATCTTCGTCGGGGTCACGGTGCGCAGCCGCGACGAGGCCACCCGGCTGGTGGAGATGCTCGGCCAGCACGACCTGCCGGCGCTCGACCTCACCGACGACGAACTCGCCAAGTCGCACGTGCGCTACATGGTCGGCGGACGCGCGCCGCAGGTGGCCAACGAGCTGGTATACCGCTTCGTGTTTCCGGAGCGCCCGGGCGCGCTGCTCAACTTCCTGTCCAACCTGCGCTCGGACTGGAACATCAGCCTGTTCCACTATCGCAACCACGGCGCGGATTTCGGCCGCGTGCTGGTGGGCATGCAGGTGCCGCCCCAGGACATCGACGCGTTCGAGGCCTTCCTGCAGCGCCTCGGCTACGAATACGCCGCGGAAACGGAAAACCCGGCCTACCGGCTGTTCCTGGCCTGACGGTGACGTATGCCGCGCCGGGTTGAGCCCGGCGCTTGAAGAGGCACTACTTTTGTAATAAAAAGAACAGGCGCCGTCCGGTAGTTTTCAGGGCCGTTCATTGCCCAGAACGGGCATCCTTCCGCTTTCGTTCTTCTATTACATTCGACATAGCCATGGCCTCGCTCGCTCGGCTTGCCCTCGGGCTCCTCGTCAGCCTGACACTGCTCTACACCACGCTCTACGCGCAACCCGCGCAGAGCCACCTCGACCGCATCCTCGCCGAGCGCGTGCTCAAGGTCTGCGTGTGGCCGGACTACTACGGCATCTCGTTCCGCAATCCGCGCACGCAGGAACTCGCCGGCATCGACGTCGACCTCGCCCGCGAGCTGGCGCGCGACCTCGACGTGCGTCTCGAGTTCGTCGACAGCTCCTTTGCCAACCTGATCGGCGATGTGCTGGGCGACCGCTGCGACGTCGCCATGTTCGCGATCGGCATCACCGCCCAGCGTGCCGAAAAGCTGCGCTTCACGTCCCCCCACCTCGCCAGCGACATCTACGCGATCACCACCCGCACCAACCGCCGCATCCGCAGCTGGGACGACATCGACCAGCCCGGCGTCATCGTCGCGGTGGCCAAGGGCACGCTGCACGAGCCGGTGATGCGCGACAAGCTGCGCCACGCCCAGCTTCAGGTGCTGGCCTCGCCCCATGCGCGCGAACAAGAGGTCGAGTCCGGCCGCGCCGACGTTTTCATGACCGACTTCCCGTACAGCCGCCGCATGCTCGACAACGCCGACTGGGCCCGCCTCGTGGCACCCTCGACCCGTTACCACGTCACGCCTTACGCCTGGGCGATCGCCCCGGGCGACGACCGCTGGCATCAGCGCCTGGAAGCCTTTCTGGCGACCATCCGCGATGATGGCCGGCTGATGGCGGCCGCCCGCCGGCACGGCCTCGATCCAATCGTCGTCAATCGCTAAGGCGTTGGCGCCACCCCCCATGGACCGCCCGTCCGTCACAGCGGCGCCCGCCGTCGGCGCGGCGGGCCGGCGCCGTCAGCATCTCGCAGATGCCGGCTTCGTCGGCTTCATCGCGCTATGCATCGTCGTGGCCTGGTACAGCCTGCACTACCACGGCCAGCGCCTGGAACAGGAGACGCTGGCGGCACGCGCCCAGGTGGCCGATCTCGACACCCAGCACCTCGCCTCGCACCTCAGCCTGACGCTGCGCGGGGTCGATCTGACCCTGCAGACGCTGCTCGAAACCGGACCGCCGGTCGACGCGGTCTACACCTGGAACGGGCTGCTGCGCGAGGCGCTGCGCAACAGCCCGCAGCTGCGCTCGCTGTCGCTGCTCGACGGCACCGGCACCGTCATCGCCAGCTCCAATCCCGCCAACCTCGGCCAGCACCCTTCGCTGGCCCGCTTCCTCCCGCAAGCCGCCCCCTTTGCCCCCACGCTGCGCCTCGGCCCGCCCCAGGGCGGCCGCGACCTTGCCGACGCGGCGCCGATCAGCGCCGAAGAAGCGCCGCCCCCGCTGTATTTCGTGCCGCTGCTGCGTGGCTTACACACCCCCGACGGCGACGGCGTGTACCTGCTCGCCGCGCTCAACATGGATTTCTTCACCAACGGCGGCGCGTTGCCGGTGCGCGGTGCCACCGATCACCTCGAAGTGATCAACTTCGAAGGTCAGCGCGTGCTCGACGACGACGCTCCGCGCACACCGGAGATGCGCGCGGCCGACCTCGCGCTGGTGGAGCGCTGGAAGACCGGCGACGAACACGGCGTGGTGCACCTGGACACCGCGGATGGCGCGACCTATTCGGTGGCGTATCGCCTGCCGCGCAACCTGCCGCTCGGCGTCGTGGCCCGCTTCAACCACGCCGAGGCGCTGAGCGGCGCGCGCGCCGAACGCGCCCGACAGGAGCGCTATCTGCTGCCCGCGGTCGGTCTCAGCCTGGGCGGCACGCTGTTCGGCTACTTCCTGTTCCGCCGCGCCGGCCGGCGCGAGCGGCTGGCGCGCGAGGCAGCCGAAAGCGCGCTGCGCGCCAGCGAGGAACGCTATCGCCTGACCATGGGCGCGGTGCGCGACGGCATGTGGGAGTGGCATGTCGATACCGGCGCGCTCAGCTGGGACGCACGCTGTTTCGAGCAGCTGGGATTCCCGCCGGACGGTTTCGAGCTGGATATCGAGCGCTGGAAGGCGCGCATCCATCCGGAGGATCACGCCCGGCTGTCGCCGATGATGGACGAAATGGCCACCTCGCCGGAGGGTTTCCGGATCGAGTTCCGCATGCCCGACATCCAGGGCGAATGGCACTGGCTGGAAGCGCGCGGCAAGGTGGTGGAATGGCGCGGCGACGCGCCCCTGCGCGTGGTCGGCACGCAGACCGACATCCATGTGCGCAAGACCGGCGAGATCCGCCTGCGGCTGCTGGAAGCGGCGCTCAATGCCGCGGCCAATGCGGTGGTGATCACCAACGCCAACGCGGTGATCGAATGGGTGAACCCGGCCTTCGCCGCACTCAGCGGCTACAACCAGGACGACGCGATCGGGCGCACCCCGCGCGAGCTGATCAATTCCGGCGCGCAGTCGGGGGAATACTACGCGGCGCTGTGGAACACCATCCTCGCGGGTGACGTCTGGCGCGGCGAACTCATCAACCGCCGCCGCGATGGGCAGCTCTACCACGAGGCGCTGACGATCACGCCGATGCGCGACGAGAACGGCACGCTCGACCACTTCATCGCGGTCAAGGAAGACATCAGCGCGCGCAAGGCCGCCGAGGCCGAACTCGAAGCCACCCATGCGCGCCTGCAGGCGGTAGTGGACAACTTCCCCGGCGCGGTGTTGTTCGAGGACGCCGACGGCACCATCACGCTCGCCAACCAGATGCTGTGCAGCCTGCTCGGCATCGACGAACGCGCGAGCGCGCTGGTCGGGCGCCCGAGCGTCGAGCTGGTGGCCGATGCTGCGCCCAACTTCACCGACGCCGCCGCCTTCGTCGCCCGCATCCGCGACTTGCGTGCCGCCGCCCGGCCGGTGCATGGCGAAGAGCTGGAGACGCTGGGCGGGCGCTGGCTGGAGCGCGACTTCCTCCCGGTGCGCAGCGGCGACACCCTGCTCGGCTTCCTGCGCCTGTACCGCGACGTCACCGAACGCAAGCACCACGAGCAGGCCCTGCAGCGGCTGGCCACGCTGGACCCGCTCACCGGCACCTGGAACCGCCGCGCCTTCCTCGAACGCGCGGAGCACGAGCGGCTGCGCTACCTGCGCAGCGAACATCCAGCCAGCCTGGTGATGCTGGACCTCGACCACTTCAAGCGGGTCAACGACACCTGGGGCCACGCCGCGGGCGACGCCGTGCTGTGCCATTTCGTCCGCGTGCTGCAGCAGCGCCTGCGCGCCACCGACCTGCTGGGACGGCTGGGCGGCGAAGAATTCGCGCTGCTGCTGGTCGACACCACCCCGGAAGGTGCCGCGGAGCTGACCGAACGGCTGCGCGCCGCCATTGCCGAGCATCCGCTGCCGCTCGGCGACCGCACCATTTCGATCACCGTCAGCGCCGGCATCGCGCCCTTCGTACAGGACGACCAGAACGTGGAAGCCGCGCTCGCGCGCGCCGATGCGGCGCTTTACCGCGCCAAGGCGCGCGGCCGCAATCAGGTGGTGCTGGCCGACGACGAGTGCGGAACGGCGCGCTGATGCCGCTCAGGCGGCAGCGTGGATGCCGCCTTCGGTGACGATCCAGCGCATCGGCAGATCGTGCGGCTGCGGATGGACGGTCGCCACCCGTCCGCACTCGAAGCCGACCCCGACCGCGACCAGATCCAGCTGCGCCAGCGTGCGGTCGAAGTAGCCGCCGCCGTAACCGAGCCGGAATCCTGCGGCGTCGAAGGCGTTGAGCGGCACCAGTGCAAGCTCGGGGCGCACCGGATCATCGACCGCGGGATAGGGGATGCCGTGGCGATCGAGCGCCATCGCCACATCCGCTGTCCAACGCCGGAACGCCAGCGGCGCCCCCTTGTCCAGCACCACCGGGAGCGCCGCGACGCGGCGCGGATCGGTCGCCAGCCAGCGGCCCACCCAGGCGCGCAGGTCGGGCTCCGCACGGTAGGGCCAGCAGAACGCCAGCACCCGCGGCGCAAGCTGCGCGAGCAAGGCGTCGAGGTGGCGTTCGATGTGCAGGGTGAGCGCCGCACGGCGCGCCGGCGGCAGCGCTTCCCGCGCCGCGATCGCGCCTTCACGGGCCGCGCGGCGCAGGGCTGCAACCGCGTCGGGCTGGGGGGAATCGGAGCCGGTCACTGTGATAAGGTTCTGCGGATAGATGCAGGGATGTTAAGGGATGAAGCAGTTTCTTTGGGGCGCGCTGGCCGCAGCGCTGATGTGGTTTTCCGGGGCGGCGGGCGCCCAGACGGCCAAGAGCGGCGATGAGCGCATCCTGGCCGCGCGCGATGCAATCCGCAACGGCGACCGGGCCGCGCTGGAATGGCTCGCGGCCAGCACCGAAAACCACGTGCTCAACCCCTACGTGCGCTACTGGCTGCTGTTCAACAAGCTGGCGCGCCCGGAGCCGCCGCCGGCGGCCGAACTGTCCGACTTCCTGCTGCGCGAGGCCGGCAGCATGCTGGCCGACCGCCTGCGCGGCGACTGGCTGCGGCGCATGGCCAAGGACGGCGACTGGGCGGGCTTCGTTGCGCTCTACCCCGACCTGGTGGCACCCGACGCCGAACTGCGCTGCCTCGGCTGGACGGCCCGGCTGATGACCGGCGACCGCGCGGTGCTGGACGAAGTTGCGCGCCAGTGGATGGACCTTGTCGACAGCCACGCGGCATGCGAAACCAGCCTGCGCGCCACGCTGAGCGCCGGCCTGGTGGGCGAGGACGAGGTCTGGTGGCGGATCCGCCGCCAGGTGGAAGGCAAGAACCCGGCGCAGGCGCGCACCACGCTGACCTGGCTGCCGGCCACCAGCGCGCCGCTGCCGGGCGCGCTCGAGCAGGCGCTCAACGCGCCCGCGCCCTACCTCGACCGCCTGCCGCCCAACTTCGCCATCACCCGCGCCGGGCGCGAACTCGCGCTCGCGGCGCTGGTACGGCTGGCGCGCGACGACCTCTCGGGCGCGTACAGCCGGCTGATCCGGCTGCAGGACCGGCTGGAAACCGGCGAGCGCGCGTACGCCTACGCGGCGCTCGCGCTCCGCGCCGCGTTTGCCCAGCAGCCCGATGCAGTGGCGTGGTTCCAGGCCGCCGGCAATGTGCTGCTGACTGCGGAACAACGCGCGTGGCGCGTGCGCGTCGCCCTGCGCGCCAGCGACTGGAGCGCGGTGCGGCACGCGATCGCCGCGCTGCCACCCGCCGAGCAGAACGAACCGGAATGGATCTACTGGCTGGGCCGCGCCCACGCCGCCGCCGGCCAGCGCGCCGAAGCCGAGGCGCTCTACGCGCGCATTGCCGACCAGAGCGGCTTCTACGGCCTGCTCGCGGCCGAGGAACTCGGGCGCCCGTTTGCACCCCCCTTGAAGGGCGGCGCGATCACCGCGGCCGACCTGCGCCAGGCCGAGAGCGACCTCGGCCTGCAGCGCGCGCTGGCGCTGTTCCGCCTCGACATGCGCACCGAAGGCGTCCGCGAATGGAACTGGTCGCTGCGCAACCAGACCGAAGCGTTCACGCTCGCGGCCGCGCGCATCGCGCTCGACGCCGGCATCTACGACCGTGCGATCAACACCGCGGAACGGGGCAACCCCAACGGCAACTTCGAGATGCGCTTCCTGACCCCCTACCGCCAGCTGATCGAGCCCCAGGTGCGCGGCCAGGGACTGGACCTGTCGTGGGTCTATGGGCTGATGCGGCAGGAGAGCCGCTTCGTGGTGCCGGCGCGCTCCAGTTCCGGCGCGCAGGGGCTGATGCAGGTGATGCCGGCCACGGGCAAATGGGTGGCGGCCAAGATCGGCATGCGCGGCTACCACCCCGGCCTGCTCTCCGATCCCGACACCAACGTGCAGCTGGGCACCAGCTACATGCGCATGATCCTGGAAGACCTGGACAACCACCCGGTGCTCGCCAGCGCCGGCTACAACGCCGGCCCCAGCCGGGCCAAGCGCTGGCGCGACGCAAAACCGCTCGAAGGCGCGATCTATGCTGAAACCATCCCGTTCGACGAGACGCGGGATTACGTCAAGAAGGTGATGACCAACACCGTGATCTACGCGGCGATGCTCGAAGGCCGGCCGCAATCGCTCAAGACCCGGCTGGGCACCATCGCCGCGCGCAACTGAGGAGAGGAAACCGCGATGAAATCGACCCGCGTCGTCCTGATCGGCGGCTCCGGCTTTGTCGGCAGCGTGATCGCCAACCGCCTGAGCGCCGCCGCCATCGACCTCTGCATCCCGACCCGCCGCCCCGCGCGTGCCGCCCACCTGCTGCCGCTGCCGACCGCCCAGATCCTCGAAGCCGACGTGCACGACCCGGTCACGCTCGCGCGCCTGCTCGAAGGGGCCGACGCGGTGGTGAATCTGGTCGGCATCCTGCACTCGCGCCCGGGTTCGCCCTACGGGCGGGACTTCGCGCGGGCGCACGTCGAGCTGCCGCGCAAGCTGGTGAGCGCCTGCCGCAGCGCCGGCGTACGCCAGCTGATCCACATCAGCGCGCTCGGCGCCAATCCCGACGGTCCCTCCGAGTATCAGCGCTCCAAGGCCGCCGGCGAGGCCGAAATCCACGCCGCCGGCGACGATGTGATGTGGACCGTGCTGCGCCCTTCGGTCATCTTCGGCCGCGCCGACCGCTTCCTCAACCTCTTCGCCGACCTCGCGCGCACGCTGCCCGTGCTGCCCCTGGCGGGCGCCCGTACCCGCTTCCAGCCGGTGTATGTGGAGGATGTCGCCGAGGTCGTGTGGCGTTGTCTCGGCGACCCGGCCTGCGCGCGCGAAACCTTCGAAGTGGCCGGTCCCACGGTGTATACGCTGCGCGAACTGGTCGAGTACGTCTCCGCGCTCGCCGGCCATCCGCGACCGGTGATCGCGCTGCCGGAGGGCGTCGCGATGCTGCAGGCGCGCCTGATGAGCCTGCTGCCGCAGCCGCTGATCAGCCCCGACAACGTCCGCTCGATGCGGGTGGACAACGTCGCCAGCGGCGCGCCGCTTCCTTTCGGCCTGCGCCCCACCGCGGTGGAGGAAGCGGCGCCCGAATGGATTGCGCCGCGCGTGTCGCCGCGCGCCCACTTCGACGAGTTCCGCCGCCGCGCGAGCCGCCCGCGGGGATGACGTTGGCCTCGGCGCGGTGCTAAGGTGGCGGCCATTCCCGCAGTGGCTGCACCCTTCCCGTTCCCCCTCCCGGAGTCGGCATGAAACTCATCATCGGCAACAAGAACTACTCGTCGTGGTCCCTGCGCGCCTGGCTTGCCGCGCGTGCGGGCGGTTTCGCCTTCGAGGAAATCCGCATCCCCCTGTTTCTTCCGGGCAGCCGCGAGCACATCCTGTCGCATTCGCCCTCGGGCAAGGTGCCGTGCCTGATCGACCGCGGCCTGGCGGTGTGGGATTCGCTCGCGATCTGCGAGTACCTCGCCGAGCAGGCGCCCCAGCTGTGGCCCGCCGACCCCGCCGCGCGCGCGGTTGCTCGTGCGGTGTCGGCCGAGATGCATTCCGGCTTCCAGAACCTGCGCCAGCGCATGGGCATGAACATCCGCAAGGACTACGCCGGCCACGGCCGCAGCGCCGAGGTCGATGCCGACATCGCCCGCATCACCGCGATCTGGAATGACTGCCGCGCCCGCTTCGGCGCCGACGGCCCTTACCTGTTCGGGCGTTTTTCGGTCGCCGACGCGATGTATGCGCCGGTGTGCTTCCGCTTCAAGACCTATGGCATCGCGCCGGAAGGCGCCGCGGGCGCCTACCTCGCCACCATGCTCGCCCACCCCGACATGCGCGCGTGGCAGGCGGGCGCGCTGGCGGAAACCGAGGCCATCCCCGGCGAGGACCTCTACGGCTGATGCGCACCTATGTCGTCGGCGGCGCGGTGCGCGACGCCCTGCTCGGCCTGCCGGTAAAGGACCGTGACTGGGTGGTGGTCGGCGCCACGCCGGACGAGATGCTGGCGCGCGGCTTCCGCCCGGTGGGCAAGGACTTCCCGGTATTCCTGCATCCGCAGACACAGGAAGAGCATGCGCTGGCGCGCACCGAGCGCAAGACCGGCCGCGGCTACGCGGGCTTCGCCTTCCACACCGCGCCCGACGTGACGCTGGAAGAGGATCTCGCCCGCCGCGACCTCACGATCAACGCGATCGCGCGCGACGCGGACGGCACGCTGATCGACCCCTGTGGCGGCGTGGCCGACCTGCACGCCCGGGTGTTCCGCCACGTCAGCCCCGCCTTCGCCGAAGACCCGGTGCGCATCCTGCGCGTCGCCCGGTTCGCGGCGCGCTTTGCCGATTTTTCGGTGGCCCCGGAAACCCTGGCGTTGATGCGCGCGATGGTGGACAACGGCGAGGTGGACCACCTCGTCGCGGAGCGCGTGTGGCAGGAGTTCGCGCGCGGGCTGATGGAGGCGCACCCGGCGCGCATGATCCGCGTGTTGCGCAACTGCGGCGCGCTCGCGCGCCTGCTGCCGGAACTCGACCGCCTGTTCGGCGTGCCGCAGCCGGCGCAGCATCACCCCGAAATCGACACCGGCGAGCATGTGCTGATGGTCGTCGAGCAGGCTGCGGCGCGCGCACACAGCCTGCCGGTGCGGTGGGCAGCCCTGCTGCACGACCTCGGCAAGGGCGAAACGCCGGCGGCGATCCTGCCCCACCACTACGGCCACGAAGCGCGCAGCGCAGACCTCGCGCGCCAGGTGTCGGAGCGGCTGAAAGCGCCGGTCGATTGCCGCGACCTCGCGGTGATGGTGGCGCGCGAACACGGCATCCTCGCCCAGGCAGCCGTGTTGCGGGCGGAGACGATGGTGAAGGTGCTGGAACGCTGCGATGCCCTGCGGCGCCCGGAACGTTTTGCGCTGATGCTGGAGGCAGCCGCCTGCGACCATCTCGGCCGCGGCGGCGAGCGCCCGGAGAACTGGGCGCCGGCGGCGCAATGGCAGGCCGCGCTTGCCGCGGTGCGCAGCGTGGAAGCGGGTGCGATTGCGCGTGCCTGCGCCGACAAGGCCCAGGTGCCGCAGCGCATCCACGCCGCGCGCGTCGCGGCGGTCAAGGCCCTGCGCGCCCACCCGCCGCCGGCCGAGGGGATCTCGTGACGGCTGCCCGCCGGATCAGAGGGCGCGCAGCAGCAGCCACGCCAGCAGGGACAACAGCAGCGTGGTGGCGAATGGAAAGCGATAGCTGCGCCCGCGCACGCGGATTGCAACATCGCCGGGCAGATAGCCCAGGCGCAGGCGACGGGCCAGGCCGGGCTGGATCAAACCGCTGACGAGCACCACGATCACGACCACCACGAACCACTTCAGCATCCCACGCTCCATACAAGAACCGGACCTTCCGGACCCACCCCAACGACCCCGCAGCGGGCATCCGACAGAGCCAGTACACGCATGATCACGCTTTATACCTGGGGTACGCCCAACGGACGCAAGATCTCGATCGCGCTCGAAGAACTGGGACTGGACTACACCGTCCGGCCGATCGACATCACCCGCGGCGAGCAGCACGAGGCGGGCTTCGTCGCGCTCAGCCCGAACAACAAGATTCCGGTGCTGGTCGATGACGAGGGCCCGGGCGGTGCGCCGATCACGCTGATCGAATCCGGCGCGATCCTGATCCACCTCGCCGAGAAGCACGGCCAGCTGCTGTCGGCCGAGCCACGCGAGCGGCTGGAAACCCTGCAATGGCTGATGCTGCAGATGGGAAGCATCGGCCCGATGCTGGGCCAGGCGCACCACTTCCTGCGTTTTGCGCCGGACGTCATTCCGTACGCGATCGACCGCTACTCGAAGGAAGCGGTGCGTCTGTACGGCGTCCTCAACACCCGCCTCGCGGGGCGCGACTGGCTTGCCGGCGCAGCCTATTCGATCGCCGACATCGCCACCTGGCCATGGATAGACCGGCACAAATGGCAGGGCATCGACCTCGCCCGCTACCCGGAGGTCAAGCGCTGGTATGAAACCATCGCAGCGCGCCCCGCGGTGCAGCGCGGCATGGAGGTGCCGCGATGAACAGCACCCGTTTCGGAGAACTGGAAGTCATCTGCCACGCCCCGGCCGGCACGCCGGCCTTTGAAACGCCGCTGCTGTTCATCCACGGCGCCTATGTCGGCGCGTGGTGCTGGGAAGAGTATTTCCTCCCGTGGTTCGCACGCCACGGCTGGGCCGCCTACGCGCTGTCCTTGTCGGGCCATGGTGGCAGCCGCCGGCGCGACCGGCTCGATGCCTACTCGATCGCCGACTATGTGGCCGACGTGGTCGAGGTGGCGGGCAAGCTGCCGGCGCCGCCGATCCTGATCGGCCATTCGATGGGCGGGATGGTGGTGCAGAAGTACCTGGAGCGCCACCGCGTGCCGGCTGCGGTGCTGATGTCCTCGGTGCCGCCGCAGGGCCTGATGGGCTCCGCGCTCGGCCTGATGATGTCCCGCCCCCATCTGCTGAACGACCTCAACCGCATCCTCGGCGGCTCGGAGGTCGACATCGCCAGCCTGCGCGAAGCGTTGTTCCACCAGCCGGTGGACGAGGCCACGCTCGAACGCTACTACCGGCTCAGCCAGCCGGAGTCGCACCGCGCGATCTGGGACATGACGCTGTTCAACCTGCCCACGCCGCTGCTGATGCACCGCCCGCCGCTGCAGGTGCTCGGCGCCCAGCACGACGTGCTGATTCCACCCGACCAGGTGCACATGACCGCCGCCACCTACGGCACGACCGCGACCATCTTCGGCGGCATGGGCCACGGCCTGATGCTGGAGCAGGATTGGGAGCAGGTGGCGCGCCACATGCACGCCTGGCTCGAACCGTTCGGCGGCTGACGACGGCCCCGCGCGCGGCGGCGTGGAAAACTTCCTCGCCGCCCGCCGGCGCCCGCGCGACGATCACTTCAAGGCCGCCGCCCCGGCGGCCCCTTCAGCGCAGCGCGACCCGGCTCTTGCCCTGAATCCGCCTTCCGCTCAAGTCCGCCGCCGCGCGGCCGTTAAGCAGGCAAGGGGACAGCACGTCGACCAGCACTGCGGAGGCCATCATGGTGATCGTCATGGAAATGAACAGCGGCAAAGCGCTTACCGAGCCCCCTGCCTACGGCGAGGAAATCCTCAACGCCAGCTGGCTGCCGCAGCCCACTCCGGAAGTCGCGGTGCAGTTGCAGGAAATCGAACTGGCGCCCCGCCGCCGGCACGACAGCATGCCGCCGCCGGCGGACATCGAGGCCTTCCTCGCCGCAATCTACCGCAACCAGGAATAAGGCCCGCGCGGGGGCGGGTCGAAGCCCGCCCCGACTGCCTCACAGCGCGTGCAGGCGGTCGCCGCGGGCGAAGCCGAGCAGCGGTTCGGACAGCCCGCGCGACACCGCCAGCACCTTGAAGAGCTCGCCCATTTCCTGCGGCGCGGTCAGGCGCTGCACCGCGCGTGCCGCGCGGATGTACTCCGGGCGCTCTTCCGGCCCTCGGCGCGCGAGGCACTCCAGCACGCCGCAGTTGAACAGGAACTGCGCCTGCGTGGTGTAGCCGGTCACGTCCAGGCCGGCGCCGAACGCCGCTTCGGCCACCGCGGTGAAATCGACAAACGCCGTGATGTCGTTGAGCCCGGGCCACAGGAAGGGGTCGCCGTGCGCGTGGTGCCGGTAGTAGCACAGCAGCGTGCCGCCGGAGCGTGACGGCAGGTAATACTCGGCGCGCGGATAGCCGTAGTCGATCAGCAGCATCGCGCCCTGGCGCAGGCGTTCCGCCCAGGCAGCCACCCACGCACCGCCGGCCAGGTTGATCTCGGTGACGTATTCACCCGACGACGGCGTCGGCAGCTGCAGCGCAAGTGCCGCCTCGCGCACCGCCCCGGCGGCCGGAACGTCGGCCCATTGCAGCGCAGGCCCGTCCTCCCGCTGCACCACCGCGACGCCGCGCTCGAACAGGCCCTCGGCGCGCGCCACCACCAGATGCACCGGCATCACATCCAGCACTTCGTTGGCGACCACCGCGCCGCTGAAGGACTCGGGTAGGCTTTCCAGCCAGCGCACGCGCCCCGCAAGGTGCGGCGCCTGACTGGCAAGCGTATCGAACTGGCGCTCGCGCAGTTCGCCCGACAGTTCGAGGATGCCGTAGCTGTCGGGCAAACAGCCGCGACGCTCCAGTTCGAGCAGCAGGTCGGTCGCGAGCAGGCCGGTGCCGGCGCCGACCTCGATCACCGCCGGCGCGCTCGCGCGCATCACCTGCTCCACCTGGCTGGCGAGCGCCTGGCCGAACAAGGGCGTGAGTTCGGGCGCGGTGATGAAGTCGCCGCCCGGCCCGAACTTGCGCGCCCCGCCGCTGTAGTAGCCGAGGCCGGGCGCGTAGAGCGTGATCTCCATGTAGCGCGCGAACGACAGCCAGCCGCCGGCGGCGGCGATCTCGGCGTGGAGCAGCGCCACCAGGCGGGCGCTCTGGTCCAGCGCGTCGGCGCTGGGTTCGGGCAGGGAGGACATAGGACGGGCCGGATTTCGAAGGAGGCGGCATTGTATCGCCCGGGGCGCTGCCGCCGCGGAATCGGCAACGGGGTTTGCAGCGACGCCGCGAGGCCCGACAATGGCGGACCCATGGACACCGCAGAAGCCCCCGTCATCCTCGTCACCGGCGCCGCACGCCGCGTTGGCGCCGAGATCGCCCGCCTCGTGCATGCGAGCGGCGCGCGCGTCATCGTCCACCACCGCCGCTCTGCAGCCGAGGCGGAGACGCTGGCTGCAGGGCTGAACGCCCTTCGCCCCGGCTCCGCCGCGGTGGTGGCCGGCGACCTCGCTGCGGATGGCGAGCCGGCGCGCGTCGCAGCCGCTGCGCTCAACTGCTTCGGTCGCATCGACGGCCTGGTGAACAACGCGTCCAGCTTCTTCCCGACCGCGCTCGGCACGATCGACGAAACGGCCTGGAGCGATCTCGTCGGCTCCAACCTCAAGGGTCCGCTCTTCCTCAGCCAGGCGCTCGCGGCAGAACTCACGCGCCGCGCCGGCAGCATCGTGAACATCGTGGACATTCACGCCGAGCGGCCGCTGAAGGGCTATCTGCTGTATTGCACCGCGAAGGCCGGGCTGGTGGGCCTGACGCGCGCGCTGGCGGTTGAACTGGCGCCGGCGGTACGGGTGAACGGCGTCGCGCCGGGGCCGATCGTATGGCCGGAGGACACACAGTTCGACGCCGAGGCGCGCGCGCAGATCGTCCGCCACACGCTGTTGCAGCGCGAAGGCGCGCCGGCCGACATCGCCCGTGCAGTCCGCTTCCTGCTGGTCGATGCGCCCTACGTCACCGGCCAGATCCTGGCGGTGGACGGCGGTCGCAGTGCCCATCTTTGAGGCAGGCGGGCGGGGGCGCGGGCGTATAATCCCGCCATCCCATTCCGAGCAGTTCCAGTGAACACCGCCGCATTGCCTGCCGTCGCGCCCAGCGCCGCCGAATCCCGCCATTCCAATACCTTTCTGCGCCTGAAGAAGAAGCTGGAGCGCGGCGTCGGCGAGGCCATCGCCGACTACAACATGATCGGCGACGGCGACACCGTGATGGTGTGCGTGTCGGGCGGCAAGGACTCCTACACGCTGCTGTCCTGCCTGCTGGCGCTGCGCGAACGCGCCCCGGTGGATTTCCGCATCGTCGCGATGAACCTGGACCAGAAGCAGCCGGGCTTCCCGGACGACGTGCTGCCCGCCTACTTCGAATCGATCGGCGTCGAGTACCGCATCGTCACCGAAGACACGTATTCCATCGTCAAGAACAAGATTCCGGAAGGGAAGACCACCTGCTCGCTGTGCTCGCGCCTGCGGCGCGGCATCATCTACCGCACGGCAAAGGAAATCGGCGCCACCCGGATCGCGCTCGGTCACCACCGCGACGACATGCTGGAAACGCTCTTCCTCAACATGTTCTTCGGCGGCAAGATCAAGGCCATGCCGCCCAAACTGGTCAGTGACGACGGCCAGCACGTCGTGATCCGCCCGCTCGCCTACTGCACCGAAAACGACATCGAGCGCTTCGCGCGCGGCATGGACTTCCCGATCATCCCGTGCAACCTGTGCGGCTCGCAGGAAAACGCGCAGCGCAAGCAGATCAAGACGATGCTGCAAGGCTGGGCCAGGGACTACCCCGGACGCATCGAATCGCTCGCAACCTCGCTGCGCAATGTGGTGCCGTCGCACCTGTCGGACAGCGCGCTGTTCGACTTCGTCGGCCTCACCCGTGACACCCGGGTGGGTGAAGGCGATACCGTGTTCGACCCGCCGGAACTGCCCGCGGCCGCGGCGCCGATCACCCTGCGGCGCGCCGACGACGACGGGGACCGCAGCGCGACATAGACCGTTGCCATTTCGGCTTGCGTGCCCGTCATCATTTGATCATCATGAGCCGCAGCGCCGACACCGGCCTACCCGCTCCACAACAATAACGCCACCATGTCCGATCGAAGAAATCTGTGCCTGCTCGTCGCCGAAGTGCTTGGCCACGACCGGCTTGTCGGACGCCTGGGCGCAACCGAGGCCGGCCACGCGGTCGAGCGCTGCCTCAACCGCATCGACCGCGCCATCGAAGGCAATGGCGGCACGATCGTCGCGCGCGCCGACGGCCACGTCGATGTCGTTTTCGAACGCTGCGATGCGGCCGTGCTGGCAAGTTGCGAGATGCTGGAACGGGTCCTGAGCCTGCCGCCGGTCAGTGGCACGCGCCTCACCATGCGCATCGGCCTGCACTACGGCGCGGCCGAGGGTGACAGCGCAACCGGCGAAGGCTTCGATGTGGCGCGGCGGCTGGCGTCGCTGTCCAGACCGGGTCAGGCGCTGGCAAGCGGGGCCGCGGTCATGCTGCTGTCGGCCTCTACGCGCCATTTCGCCGGCACCGAAGCCATCCACGACGCCGATCTCGACAAGCTGGAATGGCCGGTCTACGCGATCGGCCAGCGGGTCGGGCTGGTCACCTCGGTACCGCCCAGCGCGCGCGTCTCGCAACGCCTTCGGCTGCGCCACCAGCAGGAAATCCTGTTCGTCGAAGAGCAACGCCCGGTGTTGCTGCTCGGACGCGAACTCGGCAACGACGTGGTGATCATCGATGCCCGCGCGTCGCGCCAGCATGCGCGCATCGAGCGGCGCCGCGAAGGCTTCATCCTCATCGACCAGAGCACCAACGGCAGCTTCGTCTCCATCGACGGCGTCGGCGAACGCTGCGTCAAGGACGACGAGATCGTGCTGTCCGGCCCGGGCCGCATCGGCTGCGGCTTCTCCGCCAACGAGATCGAGCGCGATCTCGTCTTCTTCGACATCGTCTGAGTCTTCCCGCGACGGAACCGGCGCCGCGGACGGTCACCACCGTCGCGGGCGCCGGGCACGCCATACCGCAGCGGCGCACCTAGCCCTTCAGGCACTCGCTCATGAAGGCCTTGCGCGCATCGCCCTTCAACGACTGTTCGGTCGCCGACTGGTTGCAGGTCTTCATCTTGCTGCGCTGTGCAACCGGTGCGGCATCCGCCTCGGCCACCTTGTCGGCTGCGGCCGGTTTCGCCGTGCTCGTCTTGTCGGCGGCGGATTTCTCGGCGGCAGGCTTGGCTGCAGCGGCTTTCGCTGCAGGCTTGGCCGGCGCCGTGGCGGTTTCCGTACCGGTGTCGTGCTTGCCCTTCAGGCAGGTGCTCATGAAGGCCTTGCGCTCGTCGCCCTTCAGGGTCTGTTCCTTGGCTTCCTGGCTGCAGCGTCTCATCCTTTCGTGCTGCGGATTGGCTTGCGCCTCGGCGGGCAGCATGGCGGTGCAGGACACGGCCAGCGCAAACGCCGACAACAGTTTCTTCATTGCAACTCTCCTGGAAATGACTATGGAAAGACCCTCGACGAGGATCCCTGAGGACAACGGCGGAACGCGCCGGATTCTGCATTTGTCATATTTCCATGTCAATGACATGGTCATTGTCGACGCCGCCGCACCGGCATGGAACTGATCGCCGCAGCTGAGCCGGCCACCACGCTCGGCGCCCTGTTCATCAGCGCCCTGCTGGCCGCCACTGTCTTGCCCGGCGGTTCGGAAGCGGCCTTCGCCGCACTGCTGCTCGCCAGCCCCCAGTTGCTATGGCCTGCGCTCGCGGCGGCGACGCTGGGCAACACCCTGGGCGGCATGAGCACCTACCTGCTCGGGCGCCTGCTGCCGCGCAAGGAAGTGCCGCCGCGGCTGGCGCTGGTGCGGCGCTATGGCAGCCTCAGCCTGCTGCTGTCGTGGGTGCCGCTGATCGGCGACGCGCTATGCGCCGGCGCGGGCCTGCTGCGCCTGCCGTGGCTGCCCTGCCTGCTTTGGATGGCGATCGGCAAGGGCGCGCGCTACGCCGCGATCGCCTGGCTGCTGGGCTGAGCGGCGGCGGTATACTGGGCGGTCCCCTCCCCCGGAAGACAACGATGCAGCCCATCGTGCGCAAGGGCGTCACCGCCCGCTATGCCGACGCAGTGATCCACAACCAGACGGTCTACCTCGTCGAGGTGCCGAGCAGCACCGGCGGCGACGTCACTACCCAGGCCGGTGAGATCTTCGCCAGCCTGGAACGGCAACTGATGGACGCCGGCAGCAGCAAGGCACGCATCCTGATGGCCACGGTCTACCTCACCGACATGGCGGACTACGACGCGATGAACGCGGCCTGGGAAGCCTGGCTGCCGCCCGGCGAGGCGCCGTCGCGGGCGTGCGTGCGCGTGGCCGGGCTGGCGCAAGCCGGCTGGCGCATCGAGATCGCGCTCACCGCGGCCGTCGCGTGAAACCCTCCCCGGGCGCTGCGCAACAAGCCCGCACCCCACATAAGGTCTTGATTTCTGCTGCGTGTTGCACTGCGGTTCGATAGAATCGCGGGTTCCCCTGCAGCAGTTTGCCCGGTACGCCAATGACCCAACGTCTGCGTGAAATCCCCTATAACTACACATCGTTCTCCGACCGCGAGATCGTCATCCGCCTGCTCGGCGCCGAGGCGTGGTCGGTTCTGGACGAACTGCGCAGCGAACGCATCACCGGGCGCTCGGCCCGCATGCTGTACGAAGTGCTGGGCGATATCTGGGTGGTGCGGCGCAATCCCTACCTGGAAGACGACCTGCTCGCCAGCCGCGAGCGCCGCGAGGCGCTGGTCGGCGCGCTCAACCACCGCGTCAGCGAGGTCGAGAAGCGCCGCCAGGGCAACGACCGCGTCGCCCTGCTGATCGGCCGCGCGCGCGAGGCCGTCGCCGACTTCGAGCGCTGGTTCGACGACAGCGCGCGCAAGCGCAAGGCGGTGCTGAAGTCGCTCGGCCGCCTCACCCGCCGCGACAACATCTGCTTCGACGGCCACGCCCGCGTGTCGCACGTCACCGACGCTACCGACTGGCGCGTCGAATACCCCTTCGTGGTCCTCTACCCCGACACCGAGGAAGAAATGGCGCCGCTGGTGCGCGCCTGTATCGAACTCGGCATGACCATCATCCCGCGTGGTGGCGGCACCGGCTACACCGGTGGCGCAGTACCGCTGGACGCCAATTCGGTGGTGATCAACACCGAGAAGCTGCTGGCGATGAGCGCGGTCGAGGACATCGCCCTGCCCGACGCCGACGGCAAGCCGATGGCCGCGCCCTACGCCACCATCCGCACCGGCGCCGGCGTCGTCACCGACCGGGTGTCGGAAGCGGCCTCGGCCGCCGGCCGCGTGTTCGCGGTCGACCCGACCTCGGCCTCGGCCTCCTGCATCGGCGGCAACATCGCGATGAACGCCGGCGGCAAGAAGGCGGTGCTGTGGGGCACCGCGCTCGACAACCTGGCGTGGTGGAAGATGGTCACGCCGGACGGCAACTGGCTGGAAGTCGAACGCCTCGACCACAACTTCGGCAAGATCCACGAGCAGGAAACCGTGCGTTTCCGCCTGCGCCGCTTCGACGGCATCAGCTACAAGCCGCTGGGCGAGGAAATCCTCGCGATGCCGGGCGCGGCCTGCCGCAAGGACGGGCTGGGCAAGGACGTCACCGACAAGTTCCTCGGCGGCGTGCCGGGCGTGCAGAAGGAAGGCACCGACGGCCTCATCGTCGCGGCGCGCTGGGTGCTGCACAAGATGCCGCCGGTCACCCGCACCGTCTGCCTGGAATTCTTCGGCCAGGTGCGCGAGGCGGTGCCGGCCATCGTCGAGATCACCGACTACTTCAAGCCGGGCGGTGCCGGCAACGCCGCGGGCGTGCTGCTCGCCGGCCTCGAACACCTCGACGAGCGCTACGTGAAGGCGGTGGGCTACACCACCAAGGCCAAGCGCCACGGCCGGCCCAAGATGGTGCTGATCGGCGACATCGTCGGCCACGACGAGAACGCGGTGATGGCCGCCGCCTCCGAAGTGGTGCGCATGACCAATGTGCGCGGCGCCGAAGGCTTCATCGCGGTGTCGCCGGAGCAGCGCAAGCGCTTCTGGCTGGAGCGCTCCCGCACCGCGGCGATCTCGCGCCACACCAACGCCTTCAAGGTCAACGAAGACGTGGTGATCCCGCTGCCGCGCATGGGCGACTACTGCGACGGCATCGAGCGCATCAACATCGAGCTGTCGATCCAGAACAAGCTGGAACTATGCGACACGCTGGCCGGCTTCCTGCGCGGCGAGCTGCCGCTCGACCAGGGCGATGCCAACCTCGCCTCCGAAGAACTCATCGGCGACCGCCGCGAGGCCGCGCTCAACTACGTCGAAGCGGTGCGGCTGCGCTGGGAATGGCTGCTGGAAAACCTCGACCTGCCGCTGGCA
Organism: Azoarcus olearius; assembly: GCF_001682385.1. Taxonomy (NCBI): domain Bacteria; kingdom Pseudomonadati; phylum Pseudomonadota; class Betaproteobacteria; order Rhodocyclales; family Zoogloeaceae; genus Azoarcus; species Azoarcus olearius. Next base: position 526,839 of record NZ_CP016210.1, on the reverse strand, counting down.
GAAGCGGAATCGCGCTTCGCCGCCTACGGCATCGTCGCCGGCGAACTCTCCAACCGCGCCGCCAATCCGCGCCTGTTCCACCGCCTGCAGGACTACTCCATCCGGGTGTCGTGGAAGACCGAACTCAAGCCGCGGCTGGACAAGATCTTCGACGGCGTGGTGTTCCGCCCGGTGCTCGCCCGCATTGCCGAACTGCACAAGCAGGTGCTGCGCGGCCGCGTGTTCGTGGCGCTGCACATGCACGCCGGCGACGGCAACGTGCACACCAACATCCCGGTGAACTCCGACCACTACGAGATGCTGCAGACCGCCAACCGCGCGGTCGACCGCATCATGGCGCTGGCGCGCAGCCTGGACGGCGTCATCTCCGGCGAGCACGGCATCGGCATCACCAAGCTCGACTACCTCACCGACGCCGAGATGGCCAACTTCTGGGCCTACAAGCAGAAGGTCGACCCGGAAGGCCGCTTCAACCGCGGCAAGCTGATGAAGGGCGGCAACCTCGACAACGCCTACACGCCGAGCTTCAACCTGATGGGGCACGAGTCCCTCATCATGGAGCAGACCGAGATCGGCGAGATCGCGCACGACATCAAGGACTGCCTGCGTTGCGGCAAGTGCAAGCCGGTGTGCTCCACCCATGTGCCGCGCGCCAACCTGCTGTACTCGCCGCGCAACAAGATCCTCAGCACCTCGCTGCTGGTCGAGGCCATGCTCTACGAAGAGCAGACCCGCCGCGGCGTGTCGCTGGCGCACTGGGCCGAGTTCGAGGACGTCGCCGACCATTGCACGGTCTGCCACAAGTGCGAAAAGCCCTGTCCGGTGGACATCGACTTCGGCGACGTCTCGATCAAGATGCGCAACCTGCTGCGCAAGCAGGGCAAGAAGTCGTTCAACCCCGGCAAGGCCGCGGCGATGGCCTTCCTGACGGTGAAGGACCCGGCGACGATCAAGCTGATCCGCACCGGCATGCTGGAATGGGGCTTCAAGGCGCAGCGCTTCGCCCACAAGGTCGGCAAATCGCTCGGCCTGGTGCAGCCGCAGGTGAAGGCGCCGCCGGCCACGCTCGGCAAGGCGCCGATCAAGGCCCAGGTCATCCACCTGATCAACAAGCCGATGCCGGGCAAGCTGCCCAAGCGCACCAGCCGCGCGCTGCTGGATATCGAGGACGACAAGGTCATCCCGGTGATCCGCGACCCGCAGAAGGTCAATGGCGACTCGGAAGCGGTGTTCTACTTCCCCGGCTGCGGCTCGGAGCGCCTGTTCAGCCAGGTGGGGCTGGCCACCCAGGCCATGCTCTACCACGTCGGCGCGCAGACCGTGTTGCCGCCGGGCTACCTGTGCTGTGGCTACCCGCAGACCTCGGCCGGCGAGGACGACAAGGGCCAGAAGATCACCACCGACAACCGCGTGCTCTTCCACCGCGTCGCCAACACGCTGAACTACCTCGACATCAAGACGGTGATCGTGTCCTGCGGCACCTGCATGGACCAGCTGCAGAAGTACGAATTCGAGAAGATCTTCCCCGGCTGCCGGCTGCTCGACATCCACGAGTACCTGATGGAAAAGGGCGTCAAGCTGGAAGGCATCCAGGGCGTGAACTACATGTACCACGAGCCCTGCCACACCCCGATGAAGGTGCATTCCGGCATCAAGGTGGCCAACGCGCTGATGGGCACCCGGGTCGATCTCAACGACCGCTGCTGCGGCGAATCCGGCACGCTGGCGGTCGCGCGCCCGGACATCTCCACCCAGGTGCGCTTCCGCAAGCAGGAAGAGATCGAGAAGGGCGTCGCCAAGCTGCGCGAAAGCCAGCCCACCGCGCCGACCAAGATCCTCACCTCCTGCCCGGCCTGCCTGCAGGGCCTGCACCGCTACGCCGACGACGCCGGCGGCGTGGAGCCGGACTACATCGTGGTCGAGGTCGCCAAGCATCTGCTCGGCGACAACTGGATGCCCGACTACGTCGCCAAGGCCAACAGCGGCGGCATCGAACGCGTGCTGCTGTAAGCCCCCGGGGCCGCGCGGGCGGCCACGTAAACGCACATCGCCGGCCGCGGGTCACCCCGCCGCCGGCGATGTCTTTTTCGGCGCCCGCGCGAGCGGATCAGCCGATCAGGTAGTCCAGCGCCAGCCCGGCGAACACCGCCGCGCCCAGCCAGTTGTTGTGGCGGAAGGCCTTGAAGCACGGGGCCCGTTCGCGGTGGCGGATCAGCGTGTAGTGGTACAGCGCCATACCGGCCGCAACCGCCAGACCCGCGAAGTAGAGCGCGCCGCGCCCCGCCTGCGCGCCTACCCAGGCGAGCAGGCCGAGCGCCACCGCGTAGCACAGCATCACCGCCGCCACGTCGAAGCGGCCGAAAGTGATCGCCGAGGTCTTGATGCCGATCTTGAGGTCGTCGGGCCGGTCCACCATCGCGTACTCGGTGTCGTAAGCCACCGCCCAGAAGATGTTGGCGAGCAGCATCACCCACGCGATCAGCGGCACGTCGCCCTGCACCGCGGCGAAACCCATCGGGATGCCGAAGCCGAAGGCGATGCCGAGATAGGCCTGCGGGATCGCGAAGAAGCGCTTGGTGAAGGGATAGCTCCCGGCGAGGAACAGCGCCGGAAAGGACAGCCAGATCACCAGCGGATCGAGCGGCAGGATCAGCACGAAGGACAACGCCGACAGCCCCGCCGCCAGCGCCAGCGCCTCGCGCGTGCTCACCGCGCGGGTGGCGAGCGGGCGGTTGCGGGTGCGTTCGACATGACCGTCGAAGTCGCGGTCGGCGTAGTCGTTGATCACGCAGCCGGCCGAACGCATCAGCACGGTGCCGATCGTGAAGATCACCAGCACGTGCAGCGGTGGCTTGCCGTCGGCGGCCAGCCACAACGCCCACAGCGTGGGCCACAGTAGCAGCAGCGAGCCGATCGGTTTGTCCAGCCGCATCAGGCGGCCGTAGAGGGGAAGACGGTCAGAGAGGGTCATCGGGCAATCCGAGTATCGCGGGCAGGAAGAACTCGCTCACCAGCAGCGAGCGGCCATGCAGGCGGAACACCGAGCGCCGCGCCCACAGTGCCGGCGGCAGCGTCGCGGCGCCGGCGAGCGCGCGTCGGGCAAGATGATAACGCGCGTCGGCGGCCCCGATGCGGGCGCAGGCCAGCGGTTGGCGGCGGATGCGCGGATCGGAAAACAGCGCCGCGCCCAGCGGCCGGCTGCCGATGCCGCGCCACAACCGCAGCCAGCCGCCGCGCTGCTCGCGCTGCGCCAGCACGCTGCGCGCAAACACCACCGGGCGACCGTCGGCGATCAGCAGCACCTCGCGCAGCAGTGCGCGCTCGCCGGCGCGCAGGCCGAGCAGACGGCGTTCGTCTGGGGTCAGGGCGCCAGCCGATTGGCGCAGCACCCGCACCCCGAACATGCCGCAGCGCATGCGGATACGGGCGGTGAGCGAGGCGGGATCGGTCAGCCAGGGGCGCAGCCGGCGCTCGGCGGTGCGCGGCGGGCGGGCGAGCCAGGACTCGCCGGAAGCGGGGTGCTGCATCGGTGACACGGGAAAGCGGAGCAAGGCCGTGATCTTAGCCGACCGGCTCGGCCATCAGGCGCGCAGCAGCGACTCCCGCCCACCGAGCCAGCGCTGCATCAGTGCATCGGCCTGGGCGGGGGCGTCACGCAGCAGGCGTTCGGCAAGTGCGCGCGCGGGTTCGATCAACCCGGCGTCGAGTTCCAGATCGGCGTAGCGCAGCAGCGGCACGCCGCTCTGGCGGGCACCGACGAATTCGCCCGGGCCGCGCAGTTGCAGATCCTCACGCGCGATCGCGAAGCCGTCGGTGTGTTCATAGATGACCTTCAGCCGCGCGCGCCCGTTCTCCGACAGCGGCTGGGCGAACAGCAGGATGCACACCGATTCCGCGGTGCCGCGCCCGACCCGCCCGCGCAGCTGATGCAACTGGGCGAGCCCGAAGCGCTCGGCGTGTTCGATCACCATCAGGCTCGCATTGGGCACGTCCACGCCGACCTCGATCACCGTGGTCGCCACCAGCACCTGCAGCTCGCCGGCGGAAAAGGCGGCCATCGTCGCCGACTTCTCGTCGGCCTTCAGGCGGCCGTGCACCAGGCCCACACGCAGTTCGGGCAGCGCCTCCGACAGCGCGGCGTAGGTGTCGAGCGCGGTCTGCAGTTGCAGCGCCTCGGACTCCTCGATCAGCGGGCACACCCAGTAGGCCTGGCGACCCTGCAGGCAGGCGTCGCGCACACGGCCGACGACCTCCTCCCGGCGCGCCTCCGACACCAGCTTGGTGCGGATCGGCGTACGCCCCGGCGGCAGTTCGTCGAGCACCGAGACGTCGAGGTCGGCGTAGTGGGTCATCGCGAGCGTGCGCGGGATCGGCGTGGCCGACATCATCAGCATGTGCGGGCGCAGGCCGTGCGCGCCCTTCTCGCGCAGCGCCAGGCGCTGGCGCACGCCGAAACGGTGCTGCTCGTCGATGATCGCCAGCGCGAGGCGCGGCAGTGCGACCTCGTCCTCGATCAGCGCGTGGGTGCCGACGGCGAGCAGCACCTCGCCGCTCTGCAACCTGGCAAGTTCGGCCTCGCGCTCGCGCTTCCTGCGGCTGCCCGACAGCCAGGCGATGCCGACGCCAAGCGGCTCCAGCCAGGCGGCGAGCTTCTTGTAGTGCTGTTCGGCAAGGATTTCGGTCGGCGCCATCAGCGCCGCCTGCCAGCCGTTCTCGGCGGCCTGCAGCATGGCGAGCGCGGCGACGATGGTCTTGCCGCTGCCGACATCGCCCTGCAGCAGGCGCTGCATCGGATGGGCGGCGCCGAGGTCGGTGGCGATCTCGCCGACCGCGCGCTGCTGCGCGCCGGTGAGCGCGAACGGCAGGCCGCGGACCAGTCCGGCGGTGAGCTGCTGGCGCGCCGGCAGCACCACCGCCTCGCGCGCGCGGCGGGCGTTGTAGGCGCGCCGCAGCGAGAGCTGCTGTACCAGCAGTTCCTCGAACTTGATGCGCCGCCAGGCCGGATGCTCGCGGTTCTCCAGCGCGATCGGATCGGCATCCGGCGCCGGGTGGTGCAGCGCGGTCAGCGCCTCGGCGAAGCCGGGCAGGTCGAGCGCGCGGCGCGCGTCTTCCGGCAGCAGATCCTGCAGCGGCACCGTCTTCAGCGCGCGGTCGATCAGCTTCCTCAGCGTGGCCTGGCCCAGCCCGGCTGTAGTCGGATACACCGGCGTCAGCGCTTCCGGCAAGCCTTCACCGGGGTCGATGTTGCGCACCCGCGGATGCACCATCTCGTCGCCGAAGAAGCCGCCCCGCACTTCGCCGAACAGCCGCACCCGGCGCCCGACCGCAAGCTGCTTCTGCTGGGAAGGGTAGAAATTGATCCAGCGCGCGACGAGCGTGCCCGAGTCGTCGCGCACCCGCGCCACCAGCTGGCGGCGGGGGCGCAGCACGACTTCGCAGGAGGTGACCTCGCCTTCGATCTGCGCCGGAAAGCCGGCGCGGGCGACGCCGATCGGCGTCAGCCGGGTTTCGTCCTCGTAGCGCAGCGGCAGGTGGACGACGAGGTCCTCCTGCCGGTGCAGGTCCAGCTTGCGCAGGCGCGAGGCGAGCTGCTCGCCCAGTCCCGCCCAGCCCGACTGCACGTGGCGCTCAGCCGAGCACCAGGATGGCGTCGGCCTCGACCACCGCGCCCTTGGGCAATTCCTTGACGCCTACCGCGGCGCGCGCCGGATAGGGCTCGGCGAAATAGCGCGCCATGATCTCGTTCACCTTGGCGAAGTTGGCGAGGTCGGTGAGATAGATGGTGAGCTTGACCACGTCGGCGAGCGAGCCGCCCGCGGCCTCGGCCACCGCCTTCAGGTTTTCGAACACGCGCACGGTCTGCGCCTCGAAGCCGTCCACCAACTGCATGGTGGCCGGGTCGAGACCGATCTGGCCGGACAGGTAAACCGTGCCGCCGGCCTTTACGGCCTGCGAGTAGGTACCGATCGCGGCGGGCGCATTGGGGGTGGAAACGATGCTGCGGCTCATGGAGTCTTCCTCGGATGGGTCTGAGAGCCGCATTGTAAACCGGCGCGCGCCGCCCGCCGCCGCCATGCGCATGGCGTGCGGCCGGGCGGGCGGCGGATTTCAGGCGCGTTCGCGCAGGACGATGTCGCAGCCGAGGCGGTTGATGACCTTCTGCAGGCCGCGCCGGCCCTCGACGTTGATCACCAGCGGCGCCATGAAGTTGGCGCGCAGGCCGGTACTGGCCGGCGAACCCGCCTCGCCGTCCTTGCGCACGATCACCGCCACCAGCGCCTCGGCCGGGCTGGCCAGCCCCAGCGTCGCGACTTCCTCGTCGCTGAGCGCGAACTCGTAGTTGATGCCGAGCTGCTCGGGGCCGGTGATGGAGAACGCCACGTCGGCGTCGTCCACGCTCTGCAGCAGGAACACCGCGGTGTCGCTGCCTTCTTCATGCACCAGCACGAAGCGCTTGCAGTGTTCGAAACCCGGCAAGCCCGCCGGGAACTCGATCACCTTGTCATCGGACACTTCGGCGCTGCCGAATACCGGGCTTTCGATCTTCATGTTGTTTTCCTCCTGCTGATCCCGGACGGGCCGCGTTGCCCGTCCGCCTGCTCCACACCGGCCGCCGGCGGCGGCCGGACTCCTAGCGGCCGCCCCTGGGCGGCACGACGATGCCTTCCTGGCGGTGCGCCCGCTGCAACTGGCGCTGCGCCGCTTCCATGCTCTTGCGGTCGGGAAAGGGGCCGAGCACGACACGGCTCTCGACCCGTGCCGGCAGCCCCTTCGCGGCGAGTTCGGCCTGCAAGGCGCTGGCGTTGACCGGATTGCCGAATACCCCGAGCTGCAGCAGATAACCATCCTTCACCGGCGCGGCCACCACCGCGGGCACCGGCGGCACCGCCGGCACGGCGGGCGGCCGCGGGGCGCCGGGCGGCGTCACCGGCGCGCTCGCCGGCGCCTCGGGCAGTGTGCGCGCCGCAGCGCCGGCGATTGCGGCCGCGGCGGGCTGGGGGGAAACCGCAGCCCCGGCCGGTTCCGCCGGGCTGGGTAATGATGCTGATGTGGGTGCCGCTGCCGTTGGGGGCGCCGGCATGGCGGGCGCTTCAGCAGCGGCTGCCGGTGCCGTGGCTGCGGGGGCGGGTGCCGTGGCTGCGGGGGCACTGATGGCCGGGAGTGCCACCGCGGCTGCCGCGGCCTTGTCCGTATCCGCCTGAGCGGGGGGCGCGGGTTGCGCCGCAGCCCCAGGTACCGCGGCGGGCTGCACCGCGGCCGCAGTCAGGTCCGCGGCCGGGTCCCGGCCGTCCTCCACCACCAGCAGCCCCACCAGCAGCGCCAGCGCGGCCGCCACCGCAATGCCGGCGCGCAGCAGCGCGGCGTTGCGGCCCGCGCGGGTGTCTTCGCTCACCGCGCGGCCCCGTCGTCGCTGCGGGCCGCCAGCGCGCGCACCAGCTCGGCCTCGGCCACGGTGATACCGCAGCGCTCGGCGATCGCCTCCACCGGCAGGCCGCGGCGGGCGAACACCAGCGCCTCGCTGTACTCGGGCGACGCGTTCTGCCCCGCAAGCCCGCTTTCGAGCTGTTCGCGCAGTGTGCGCAGGCTGTCGTGCAGACCGCCGATTTCCTGCTGCTGCACGTCGAGCGCGGCGCGCAGGCCGGCGACTTCACGGCGCAGACGCTGCAGTTCGAGTTCGAGCTGGAAGGCGTCCGGCCCCGCCGGCGGCGGCGATCGGACCGGCGCGGGGGCCGCAGCAGGCGTCGCCACCGGCGCCGGGGCGCGCTCGGCCGCGGCCGGCAGCGGCGCGTAGTCGAAGCCGCCGTCGTCTTCGTCATCGTCGGGCGCGTCGTCGTCGGTTACCGGCGCCAGGCGCTGCGGCGCCGGGCGGTCCGCCCGTCCCGCGCGCCAGCCGCCGCGCACTGCGCGCAGCAGCTGCCAGCCGCCGTAGAGCAGCAGCAATGCGATCGCGATGCCGAGCAGCAGGCGCAGACTCACGCCGCGGCTCCGCGCGCGAGCGCCTGGTCGAGATCCCAGAGGATGTCGTCCAGGGTTTCGATGCCGACCGACAGCCGCACCATGTCCGGCGGCACGCCGGCGGCGCGCTGCTCTTCTTCGGAGAGCTGGCGGTGGGTGGTCGAGGCCGGGTGGATCACCAGGGTCTTGGCGTCGCCGACGTTGGCGAGGTGACTGATCATCTGCAGCGCCTCGATGAAGCGCTCGCCGGCGGGCTGGCCGCCGCGGATGCCGAAGGACAGGATGGCGCCCGGGCCCTTGGGGAAGTAGCGCTGCGCCAGCGCGTGCTCGGGGCTGGCGGCGAGGCCGGGGTAATTCACCCACGCCACCGCCGGGTGGGCGGCGAGGAAGTCCGCCACCGCGCGCGCATTGGCGACATGGCGGTCCATGCGCACATGCAGCGTCTCCAGCCCCTGCAGCAGCATGAAGGCGTTGAACGGCGACAGCGCCTGGCCGAAGGTGCGCAGGGTTTCCATGCGCGCCTTCATCGTGAAGCCGAAGTTGCCGAAGGTTTCGTAGAAACGCACGCCGTGGTAGCCCGGCGATGGTTCGACCATCTGCGGGAAGCGGCCGTTGTCCCACGGGAAGGTGCCGGATTCGACCAGCACGCCGCCCATGGTGGTGCCGTGGCCGCCGATGTACTTGGTGGCCGAGTGGATGACGATGTCGGCGCCGTGCTCAAGCGGCCGGCACAGGTAGGGCGAGGCGAGCGTGCTGTCGATCACCAGCGGCACCCCGGCAGCCCGGGTGATCGCCGCCACCGCGGCCACGTCGAACACGTTGAGGCTGGGGTTGCCGATGATCTCGCCATACACCGCCTTGGTGCGGTCGGTGATCGCGGCGCGGAAGTTCTCCGGGTCGGACGGATCGACGAACACCGTGCCGATGCCGAGCCGGCGCAGGCTGACGTCGAGCTGGGAATAGCTGCCGCCGTACAGCGTGCGCGCCGCGACGATTTCGTCGCCCGCCTGCGCCAGCGTCAGCAGCGCGGTCATCTGCGCGGCCAGGCCGGACGAGGTGGCGAGCGCGGCGCGGCCGCCTTCGAGCGCCGCCATGCGCTCTTCGAACACCGCCACCGTGGGGTTGGAGATGCGCGAATAGACGTTGCCGAAGGTCTGCAGGTTGAACAGTTCGGCCGCGTGCTCGGGCGAATCGAAGACGAAGGAGGTGGTCTGGTAGATCGGCACCGCGCGCGCGCCGGTTTCGGCGTCGGGCTGCTGGCCGGCGTGCAGGCAAAGGGATTCTATGCCGAAGCGATGATCGGGCATGGGCGCGGGGACGCTGAGGAATTGCGCCGATAATACTGGCCCCACCCTCGCCCGCCAAATCCCGATGACTTTCGATTTTGCGCTGCTGCTGTTCTGGCTGAAGAAACTGGTCGCGGCCTTCGTGCTGCCGCCGCTGCTGCCGCTGGTGCTGGGCGCGGCCGGGTTGCTACTGCTGCGGCGCCGGCGCCGCCTCGGGCTGGCGCTGGCCTGGAGCGGCATCGCCGCCGGGCTGCTGCTGAGCACGCCGGCCTCGGTCAGCCGCATGCTGGTGCCGCTGGAGCCCACGGCCGTGGTGGACATGGAAGCGGCGCGCGGCGCGCAGGCGATCGTCATCCTCGGCGGCGGCCGCCGCAGCCATGCCGCGGAATACGGCGGCGACACGGTGAACCGGCTGACGCTGGAACGGCTGCGCTACGGCGCCCGGCTGGCACGCGCCACCGGCCTGCCGCTGCTGGTCAGCGGCGGCGCGCCCAGCGGCGATGTGCCGGAAGCGACGCTGATGGCGGCGGCGCTGCGCGAGGACTTCGGCATCGCCCCGCGCTGGGAGGAAGGCGGCTCGTTCGATACCCGTGACAACGCGCGCCTGTCGGCAGCGATGCTGCGCGCCGACGGGGTCACGCGGGTGGTGCTGGTGACCCACGCCGCGCACATGCGGCGCGCGGAGGCGGAATTCGCCCTGCACGGACTGGCGGTGGTGCCGGCCCCCACCGCGTGGCTGGGGCCCGGCCCCGAGCGCGCCGACGACGACGACGAGGTGTGGCCCAGCCTGCCCAGCCAGGGCACGGCCTACGCCGGCTGGTACGCGCTGCACGAATGGATGGGCCTGCTCGCCTACCGGCTGAGCCGCTGAGCAGCAGGCCGGCCGGCGGCGGCTCAGACGTCCTTGAAGCCCGGCTTGCGCTTGCCGAGGAAGGCGGTGACGCCTTCGGCGAAGTCGGCGGTGGCACCGCAGCGGCCGAAGGCTTCGGCCTCGTTCTGCAGTTGCGACTCGAGCTGGTTGTCGTGCGAGCCGGCGAGCAGGCGCTTGATCTCGGCATAGGCGTGGCGCGGACCGGCCTTGAGCCGGGCGACGAACTGCTCGGTCACCGCATCCAGTTCGGCCTCCGGCACGGCGCGGTTGATCAGGCCCAGGCGCAGGGCTTCGGCGGTGTCGAAGCGCTCGGCCAGCAGCAGCAGCTCGGCGGCCTTGCGGCGACCGACCAGGCGCGGCAGGAAGTAGGATGCGCCGCCATCGCCGGGCAGGCCGATCGCCGAATAGGCGGTGGTGAACACGCTGTTGTCGGCGCACAGCGCGAAGTCGCAGCCCAGCATCAGCGACAGCCCGAAGCCGGCGCAGGCGCCGCGCACCTTGGCGATCACCGGCTGCGGCAGGCCCTGCAGGGTTTCCACGGTGGGATTGATGTGCTGCGCGATCATCGCGCGGAAGGTCGCCAGGCGCGCCTCGGACGACAGGTGCAGGTGCTCGGAGAAGTCCTTCAGGTCGCCGCCGGCCATGAAATGCGCGCCGGCGCCGGTGATGACCACCACCGCCACGTCCTTGCGCGCGGCAAGCGCGCGGACCGCTTCGGCAAGGTCCTGCATCATCGCCACCGACAATACGTTGAGCACGTCGGGGCGGTTCAGCGTCAGGGTGGCGACGCCATCGGCGACGTCGAGCAATACGGTATCGGCCATCTCGGGGGGCTCCAGGGGGTTGCGGCGGCGCACCCGCGGCGCCGCCCAGAGCCGGAAGTTTAGCGGCCCGCGCCGCCTATACGCGTTCGAAGATCGCGGCCGCGCCCATGCCGGTGCCGACGCACATGGTGATCATCCCGTGGCGCACGCCGCCCTGCCGCATCGCGCGCATCAGCGTGGCGGTGCGGATGGCGCCGGTGGCGCCGAGCGGATGGCCGAGCGCAATCGCGCCGCCCTGCGGATTGACCCGCGCCGGGTCGAGCCCCAGCGTGCGGATGACGGCCAGCGCCTGCGCGGCGAAGGCTTCGTTGAGTTCGATGCGGTCGAGCGCGTCCAGCCCGAGGCCCGCCAGCCACAGCGCGCGCGGGATCGCTTCGACCGGCCCGATCCCCATCACCCGCGGCGGCACGCCCGCCACCGCATAGCTGCGGAAGCGCGCAAGCGGCGTCACGCCGTAGCGTTGCAGCGCGGTCTCGCTCATCAGCAGCACCGCACCGGCGCCGTCGGACATCTGCGAGCTGTTGCCGGCGGTGACCGAGCCGCGCGCGGCGAACACCGGCTTGAGCCTGGCGAGCGCTTCCAGCGTGGCGTCGGCGCGCGGCCCTTCGTCGGTGTCGACGATGCGCTCGGCAATCCGCACGGTGCCGCCTTCACCCGGCAGGTGGCTGCGCACGGTGTAGGGCGCGATCTCGTCGCCGAAGCTGCCATCGGCGATCGCGGCGCTGGCGCGCTGGTGCGACTGCAGCGCGAAGGCGTCCTGGTCGGCGCGGCTGACTTTCCACTCTTCGGCCACTTTCTCGGCGGTGAGGCCCATGCCGTAGGCGATGCCGATGTTTTCCTGGCGGGCGAAGATCTCGGGATTGAGGCTGACCTTGTTGCCCATGATCTGCGGCATCGCGCTCATGCTTTCGGTGCCGGCGGCGATCATCACGTCGGCTTCGCCGAGGCGGATGCGGTTGGCGGCATCAGCCACCGCCTGCAGGCTGGAAGCGCAGAAGCGGTTGAGGGTGACGCCCGGCACCCGCTCCGGCAACCCGGCCAGCAGCAGCCCGATCCGCGCCACATTCATGCCCTGCTCGGCTTCCGGCATCGCGCAGCCGGTGATCACGTCGCCGATCTCGCCGGCGTCGAGCGCCGGCACCTGGGCCACGACCGCGCGCAGCACATGCGCCAGCATGTCGTCCGGGCGGACATGGCGGAAAGCGCCATTGCGCTTGGCCACCGGGGTGCGCACCGCGGCAACGATGTAGGCGTCCTGGACCTGTGTGCTCATGTGTCTGTTCTCCTCGTGTCTTTCGGTGCCACGCATGGTTGCAGCGCCAGGCGGGGCATTCGCTCCGAGGGCTGCGGAACTCGTTCGCTACGCGCCCTCGGACAGTCCTCGCCCTCTCCACAAACGCCCCACCCGTCCCTGCAGCCAAGTCGCCGCTGGCAGGTCGGGCGGCTGGAAGAGCGAAGGGCGAAGCGCTTGCCGATGCCGACGCGCTGCCCGGGCGCTCTCCTTGCAAGGGCCGAACCGGCGCGCTTAGCCCCCTCCCCTTCAAGGGGGTGAGGGCAGGGTTTCGGCAAGCGCTGCTTGCCGCTGACCGAACGACGGTGCCCTGCGGCACCGGCTACCGGGTTGGGGTGGGGATGGGGTGAAGGGCCGCGCCAGACCGGATCCCGCTCCTCCTGCCCATGGTCCTGCCGAATCGCGCCACCACGCGTCCACGCCCCCCTAACGGCCCCTCAATTCCGCAACGGCTTCCCCGTCTGCAGCATGTGCGCGATCCGCTGCTGCGTCGCCTCGGTCTGCAGCAGTTCCACGAACAGCGCCCGCTCCACGTCCAGGATCCACTGCTCGCTCACCCGCGCGTTGGTGTCCACCTCGCCGCCGCACAGCGCGGTCGCAGCGGCCTTGGCAACCTTGTAGTCGTGCGCCGAGATGAAACCGCCCTCGGCCATGTTCACCAGCATCAGCTCGCAGGTGGCAATGCCGTTGCGCCCGGCGACCACCACCGCGCGTTCGGGCAGCGGCGGGTGCCAGCCGGCTTCGGCCAGTGCGCGGGCGCGACGGAGCGCCACGTACAGCACCTCCTGCGCATGGAGCACGATGTCGTCGCCGGGCGCGGCGAAGCCGAGTTGCACCGCCTCGTGCGCGCTCTTGGCCACGGTGGCCTTGGCGATGGTCTCGAAGCTGCGCTGGATGAACGGAAACACGTCGCCCCCGGCCGCCCGCTGCGCCAGCCGGTGGGCCTGCAGCGCAAACTGCTTGCTGCCGCCGCCGGCCGGGATCAGGCCGACGCCGGCTTCCACCAGGCCCACGTAGCTTTCCAGCGCCAGCACGCGGTGGGCGCAGTGCATCAGGAACTCGCAGCCGCCGGCCAGCGCCATGCCCTCCACCGCGGCCACCACCGGCACCTGCGCGTGGCGCAGCGCCAGCGCGGCCTGCTGGAAGCGGGCCACGGTCTGCTCCAGGCGCGCGAACTCGCCGGCGCTGCAGGCTTCGCCCACCTGCTGCAGGTTGGCGCCGACCGAAAACGGCGCCGGTTGCCACAGCACCAGCCCGTCGAGATCACGCTCGGCGCGCGCCACCGCCTCCAGCACGCCCTCCAGCACCGCGCCGCCCACCGTGTGCATCTTCGATTTGAACGACAGCACGCCGATGCCGGCATCCAGCGCCGGCAGCCGCCACAGACGCACGCCGTCGCCGCGTTCGCCGCACTCCCACAGGGTTTCGCCACGCTCGGGGGGCGCCTCGCCGACCAGCCGCTCGGCCTGCAACTGGCGCGCATAGACCGGCAGCGCCGGGCGCGGCTGCAGCGCCGCGGCCGCGGGGCTCCAGGACCCGCCCGCGGCATGCACGCCGTCGCGTTCGAACACCCAGTCGGGCAGCGGCGCGTCGCTCATCGCGCGCCCGGCGGCGATGTCCTCGCGGATTGCCGCCGCCACCTCGGCCCAGCCCGCTGCCTGCCAGGTTTCGAACGGACCTTGCGCCCAACCGAAACCCCAGCGCATCGCGCTATCCACGTCGCGCGCGTTGTCGGCGATGTGCTCCAGGTGGTAGGCGCAGTAGTGGAAGACGTCGCGGAAGCTGGACCACAGCAGTTGCGCCTGCGGGTGGGCGCAGGCGGCGAGTTCGGCCAGCTTCTCGGCCGGGTCGCGCAGCGCGAGGATCTCTGCCACCTCCACCGCCACCTCACCGGCCGCGGCACGGTAATCCAGCTGGGCGGGTTCGAACACGAGGATCTGGCGGCCTTCCTTGCGGTAGATGCCGGCCTGGGTCTTCTGCCCGAGCGCGCCGTTGGCGATCAGGGTGTCGAGCCAGCCGGGCAGCGCGAAGTGGCCATGCCAGGGGTCGTCCGGCAGGCCGTCCTGCATGGTGCCGACCACATGCGCGAGCGTGTCGAGGCCCACCAGGTCGGCGGTGCGGTAGGTGGCGCTCCTGGGCCGGCCGATGCGCGGCCCGGTGATCGCATCCACCTCGTCGAACGCGAGCCCCAGCCGGGTGGTGTGGTGCATCACCGCCAGCACCGAAAACACGCCGATGCGGTTGGCGATGAAGTTGGGGGTGTCGCGGGCGCGCACGATGCGCTTGCCCAGCCGCGTGGTCAGCCAGCCTTCGAGCGCATCGAGCAGGGCCGGGTCGGTGTCCGGCGCGGGGATCAGTTCCACCAGCGCCATGTAGCGCGGCGGGTTGAAGAAATGCACGCCGCAGAAGCGCGGCCGCAGCGCCGCCGGCAGGCCCTCGGCGAGGCGGGCGATCGACAGCCCCGAGGTGTTGGAAGCGAACACCGCGCCGGGCGCGAGATGCGGCGCCACCTTGGCGTAGAGGTCCAGCTTCCACGCCATCTTCTCGGCGATCGCCTCGATCACCAGCTCGCACTCGCCCAGCCGGGCAAGGTCGCTGCCGTAGTTGGCGGGCGTGATCGCGGCGGCGAGCGCGCGGCTCGCGAGCGGCGCCGGGTCCAGCTTCGCCAGCCCGGCAATCGCCTTTTCCACCACCGTATCGGGCGGCCCCGCCGGCGCCGGCAGATCGAACAGGATCACCTGCAAACCGGCGTTGGCGCAGTGCGCGGCGATCTGCGCCCCCATGACGCCGGCGCCGAGCACCGCCACCTTGCGTATCAGCATCTTGCTCACCGTCATCCCCCCTGCTGTGCGGCGGCGTGCCGCGACCCGCTAGAACGCCACCGAGTACTGCGCGCCGAGTATCCACACGCTGGAATCGTACTCGCCGGTGACGCGGCCGCGGCCGAGCGCCGCCTGGTCGTTGTCGATCTTGGTCTTCGGCACGTAGAGGTAGGCGAGGCCCAGATCCACCCGCACGCCGCCGCCCGGCATCCACTGCGCGCCCGCGGCGAACCAGGTGCGGTCGTTGTCGGGCAGCGAAACCAGACGATGCGCCCTGTCCTTTACCGGACTTTGATCCCACGCCAGCCCGGCCTTGAGCTTCCACGCCGCGTTGAGCCGGTAGCCCGCGCCCAGCGCCACCCGCCAGGTGTCGCGGAAATCGGTGTCCAGCGTCTGCACGGTGACGCCGCTCAAGGGGCCGGAGTCGCGCACGATGTCGACCTTGTCGATCTTGCTCCAGCCGGTCCAGCTGATGTCGCCGAGCAGTTCCCAGCGCTCGTCCAGCCGGTGCACCGCGCTGAGGATGAAGGTATCCGGCAGTTCGACGTCAGCCTTGGCCTTGCCGCTGCTCAGTGCCGGCGACAGGCCGGCCGCGGCGCCCTTCACCTTCAAGTCGCCCTCCAGCGTGTGCTTGATCGCCGAGCGGTAGGACAGCCCCAGCCGCGTCGCCGGCGACAGCGTGATCAAGGCGCCCACGTTCCAGCCCCAGGCGTCGGAATCGGCGTCGAGGATCGCGCGCGTACTCGACAGCGGCAGCGGCGCCGGCAGCACCGCGGCGACGCGTTCGTACTCCACCTCCATCCGCTGCCAGCTCAGCCCGCCGCCCACCGACACCCGCTCGTTGACGCGCCAGGCGATCGACGGGTTGATGTTGTAGGTCTTGATGTCGAAGCTGACCGAGTGCGCGGCGCCCACCCAGTTGTCGTCGTATTCGGTGATCAGCCCGAACGGCGCGCCGAGGCCGACGCCCACGTAGAGATCCGGCCGCAGCGCCCACGACACGTAGGCGTTGGGCAGGTAGGCCCACGACCCCGCGTCGCCGCCGTCACCCCCGAGCGCGCCGGTGGCGGTGGAGCCGCGGTCGCTGAACTCGAAGCGCGGACGCACCGCGGCGAGACCGACCGACAGCTCGCGCTCGCGCAGCGCGGTCATGCCGGCGGGGTTGAAGAAGATGGTGCTGGCGTCCTCGGCCACCGCGGCGGAGCCGGCGTAGGCGTTGGCGATGCCGCTGGCGTTCTGCTCCAGCAGCTGGAAGCCGGCGGCGAAGGCCGGCGCCGGGCCGGCGGCGAGCGCAAGCGCCGCCGCTACCCGGGTCAGGGTCGTGGTTTGCATCGGTATCGTCTCCTCCTGTGCGGCCCCCGCCGCTCCGGCACACCGGGGTGTGCCCCCCGGTCGGTCAGCAAGCCAGGTGCCCGTGCCGGGGCACCCGCCAGTCACTCGGCCGGAATCGGCCGTTTGCCCCCCTTTTCGTCCATCGCGACGTAGGTCAGCTTGGCCTCGGTCACCTTCACCACGAAAGGATTGGCGTGGCCGCGTTCGGCATAGACCTCCACATCCACCGTCACCGAAGTGCGGCCGGTGGCGACCACGCGCGCGTAGAAGCTCACCAGATCGCCCACCGAGACCGGCTGCTTGAACACGAAGGAGTTCACCGCCACCGTGGCCACGCGCGACTTGGCGCGGCGGTTGGCGGGAATCGCGCCGGCGATGTCGACCATCGACATGATCCAGCCGCCGAACACGTCGCCGGAAGGATTGAGGTCGCCGGGCATCGGCACCACGCGCAGGGTGAGGAACTTGTCGTCGGGGAGGGAGATGTTCTCGACAGGAGGGGTCATCGCGATACCTGTTGTGTTGTAGGAGCCGGTCCAGTTTGCTGCTTTGCAGCAGAGGCGCCAATCCGGAAATCGCGCCCCTGCGCATGATGCAGCGGACCGCCCGTCCAGGGTGCGAAACCCGCCCCGAAGATGAGCCCCGCATCGGCGAGGTCGGCATCGGCCACCACGCCTTCGGCCACGCTGTGCCGCACCGCCGCCAGCAGCGGGGCGAGCACGCGCTCGGCCAGTCCCTCCGGCACCGCCTCCACCGGCGCGCGCCCGACGATGCGCGCCTCCCCGCCCGGCTGCGGCGCCCAGCGGTAATAGCCCTCGCCCGTCTTGCGCCCGAGCTTGCCTTCGGCCACCCGCGCCGCCAGTTGCGGCGGCACCTCGGCGCCCGCCGCCAGGGCCTTGCCGGCCGCCAGCGCCACGTCCAGCCCGACGGTGTCGACCAGTTCCACCGGGCCCATCGCCATGCCGAAGCGGGTCAGCGCCGCATCCACCACCGCGGGCGCCACGCCCTCTTCGACGCAGCGCAGGGCTTCCAGCATGTAGGGCGCCAGCGCGGCGTTGACCAGGAAGCCGGGCACATCGCGCACCGGCAGCGCCAGCTTGTCGAGCAGGCGGACGAAGGCGGCCGCGCGCGCCGCATCCTCCGCCGCGGTGGCCGCGGCGCTCACCACCTCCACCAGCGGCATCTTTGCCACCGGATTGAAAAAATGGATGCCCACCAGCCGCGCCGGCGTGCGCATGCCGGCGGCGATGTCGGCCAGCCGCAGGCTGGAGGTGTTGGTGGCGAGCAGCGCGTCCGGTCGGGCACGGGCTTCCAGGTCGGCGAACAGCGCACGCTTGGCATCGAGGTTTTCGCTGATCGCCTCGATCACGAGGTCGGCCGCGGCCACCCCGCGCCCCTGCGGATCGGGGATCAGCCGGTCCAGCGCCAGCCGCTGCGCGCGCGCGTCGCAGCGCAGGCGGCGCTCGAACAGCCGCGCGGCGCGCGCGATGGCCGGCGCAATCCGGTCCACGCCCTGGTCCTGCAGCGTCACCCGCAGCCCGGCCAGCGCGCACACCGCGGCAATGTCGCCGCCCATGATGCCGGCGCCCACCACATGCACCTGGCGCGGCGCGAACGCCGCCTGCCTGCCGAAGCCTTTCAACCGCTCGCGCAGGAAGAACACGCGCGCCAGGTTGTGCGCGGTGGGCGAGGCGAAGATCGTCTCCAGCGACGCCGGATCGCCCGCCGGCACGGCCAGCGCATTGCCGCCGTGGCGCGCCCAGATGTCGATGATCGCGAACGGCGCGGGGTAGTGCGCGCGGCTGACGCGGGCCGCCGTCTGGCGCTGCGCGCGCGCCGCGACCAGCGGCTTCAGCGGCCCGTTGAGCAGGCGCGCGAGCAGGCCGGGCGAGGCCGGACGCTGGCCCGAGCTGACCAGCACGCGGGCGGCGTTTTCCATCACCCGCGGCGGCACGCAGTCGTCCGCGAGGCCGAGCCGGCGCGCGCGGCGCGCATCGAGGCTGCGGCCGGTGAGCATCATGTCGAGCGCGGCCACCGGACCGATCAGCGCCGGCAGGCGGCGCATGCCGCCCCAGGCCGGAACGATGCCGAGCATTACCTCCGGCAGCG
Organism: Azoarcus olearius; assembly: GCF_001682385.1. Lineage (NCBI taxonomy): Bacteria > Pseudomonadati > Pseudomonadota > Betaproteobacteria > Rhodocyclales > Zoogloeaceae > Azoarcus > Azoarcus olearius. Next base: position 508,348 of record NZ_CP016210.1, on the reverse strand, counting down.
CGAGCCGGGTGGCGGGCTCATCCACCACCAGGCGGTAGCGGCAGGCCAGGGCCAGCTCCAGCCCGCCGCCCATGCAGTGGCCGCGGATCAGCGCCAGCGTCGGGCAGCGCAGCGCGGCGAGGCGGTCGAACAGGCGCCAGCCGCGTTCGACCAGCGCGCGCGCCGCATGCGGATCCGGCAGCGCGGAGAACTCCTCGATGTGGGCCCCGGCGACGAAGCCGGCCGGCTTGGCGGAAGCGATGACGAGCGCCGCCGGCAGGTTGGCCTCCAGCGCCGCCAGCACCACCTCGAATTCGTCCAGCACCGCGGCCGACAGGGTGTTGGCGCTGGCGCCGGCCCGGTCCAGCCACAGCCACAGGATCGCGTCCGGGCTGCGCTCGATGCGCCAGTGCTGCCAGTCACTGCGGGCGAGATCGGCCACCGCGTTCATGCCATTGCCTCCACCAGCATCGCCCCGCCCTGCCCGCCGCCGACGCACAGGCTGGCGATGCCGCGCGCGCCGGCCACGCCCTCGCGCCGCAGTACATGCAGCAGGTGCAGCACGATGCGCGCCCCGCTCGCGCCCACCGGATGCCCGAGCGCGACCGCGCCGCCGTCGACGTTGAGGCGGGCCGGGTCGGGCGCGCCGGGCGCGGGCAATCCGAAGTGGTCCTGGCAATAGCCGTCGTCGTCCAGCGCACGCAGGCAGGCGATGAGCTGGGCGGCGAAGGCTTCGTTGATCTCCCACGCGGCGAGGTCGCGCGTGGCCAGTTGATGGCGGGCGAGCAGCGGCATCGCCGCATGCACCGGGCCAAGGCCCATGTGTTCGGGCGGCAGCGCCGCCCACGCGCTGTCGACGATGCGGCCGAGCGGTTGCAGGCCGTGGCGCTCCACCGCGGCGGCCGAGGCCAGCAGCAGCCACGCGGCGCCGTCGCTGACCTGCGAGCTGTTGCCGGCGGTGACGCGGCCGTAGCGCTTGTCGAAGAAGGGTTTGAGCCGCGCGAGTGCGGCCGGCGTGGAGTCGCGCCGCACGCCGTCGTCGGCCGCGTACACCGTGCCGTCGCGCCCCACCAGCGGCGCCAGTTCGTCGGCAAAGCGGCCGCCGTCGTGCGCGGCGATCGCGCGGCGGTGGCTTTCGGCCGCATACACGTCCATCTCCTCGCGGCTGATGCGGAACTGCCAAGCGAGGTTCTCGGCGGTCTGGCCCATCATCTGCCCGACATAGGGGTCGGTGAGGCCGCGCACGATGCCGATCACCGGCGCGAGGTAGGCGGGGCGGAAGTGGCGCAGCGCGGCCAGCTTCTGCCCCGCGCCCTTGGCCGCGTACCAGCCGGCGAGCCAGCGCACCATCGCGTCGGAGAACAGCAGCGGCGCGCGCGACAGCGCATCGACGCCGCCCGCCAGCACCAGATCCGCGCGGCCGCCGCGGATGTTGGCGCAGGCGGAATCGAGCGCCTGCATGCCGCTGGCGCAGTTGCGCATCACCGTCCAGCCGGGCACCCGGGGCCCGCAGCCCATCCGCAGAGCCACCACGCGGCCGATGTTGACCTCGTCCGGCGACGGACTGGCGCAGCCGAGGATGACCTCGTCGAGCACATCGGGGGCGAAGGGCTGGCGCAGCAGCAGCGCGCTGCCGGCGGCGGTGGCGAGATCCGCCGCGGCAAACGGCCCGGGCGCGTTGCGCGCCTTCAGGAAGGGCGTGCGCGCGCCGTCGATGATGTACACGTCGCGTGCTTCCGGCATCGCATTCATGCTCATGCCACCGCCCTCCTGTCGCCGCGCGACATCCTCCCCGAGGGAGGACGCACCCGCTTCGGGCGGCCGGGCGCGGGTGCTCACGCCACCGCCCTCCTGTCGCTGCGCGACATCCTCCCCGAGGGAGGACGCACCCGCTTCGGGCGGCCGGGCGCGGGTGCTCATGCCACCGCCCTCCTGTCGCTGCGCGACATCCTCCCCGAGGGAGGACGCACCCGCTTCGGGCGGCCGGGCGCGGGTGCTCATGCCACCACCCGCATCTTCGGCGCCGCTTCGCTGCCGGTTTCGGCGGCGAGGTCGAAGGGGAAGTCGTCCACCCGGATCACCTTGTCGCGCAGTTCGGCGCGGCGCTGCAGCAGCGCGAATTCGGCGGCGTCGATGATGCCGTCGGTGTGGGCGCGGGCCCACAGCGCATCCACGCCGCCCGCCACCAGCGCGCCGGGGGCAAAGCGCCCCTCGCGCTGCGCGGCCTTCACCTTTGCTTCGACCGGCTCGGCCGCGATCGTGGCCGCCAGCGCCGCCTCCAGCGCCCCCAGCGGCTCGTCGAGGTCGGCCGGCAGATGCACCGCGGCGGTCAGGCGGTCGCGCGTGGCCGAGGGCGCGATCAGGCGGTCCGCAACGGCGTGCCCCAGCGCGTCCGACGGCACCACGTAAGGCCGGCCGAGCGGAAACACCAGCCGCCGCAGCAGCGTCGCGAGCACGGGGTTGGGGAAATTGGCGATCACGCCTTCGAAGGCGTTCTGGGCGCGGAACATGCAGTCCCAGATCGCCCAGTGCATCAGCGGCGCGTCCTCGGCCTGGCGGCCCTCGGCCTCGTAACGCTTGAGCACCGCGGTGGCCAGGTAGAGCAGCGAGAGGATGTCGCCGAGCCGCGCGGAGAGCTTTTCCTTGCGCTTCAGCGCGCCGCCCATGGTGCCCATGGAGATGTCGGCGATGAATGCGAAGGCCGCCGAGAAGCGGGTGAGCTGCTGGTAGTAGCGGCGGGTTTCCGGCGCCACGTCGATCGGCACCGCGACCACGTGCGAGCCGGTCAGTCCGGTCACCAGCGCGCGCGCGGCATTGCCCAGCGTGTAGCCGATGTGGCCCCAGAACGCGCGATCGAACGCGGTGAGATCACCCCGGCCCGCGGCGTGCATCTCGTCCAGCACGTGCGGGTGGCAGCGGATCGCGCCCTGGCCGAACAGGATCAGGCTGCGGGTGAGGATGTTGGCGCCTTCCACCGTGATCCCCACCGGCACCTGCTGGTAGGCGCGGCCGAGGAAGTTCTGCGGGCCGAGGCAGATGCCCTTGCCGCCGATCACGTCCATGCCGTCGTTCACCGTCTGGCGGGCGCGTTCGGTGACGTGGTACTTGACGATGGCGGACACCACCGCGGGCTTCTCGCCGAGGTCGATCGCGCCGGCGGTCATCACCCGCGCCGCGTCGCTGAGATAGGTGTTGGCGCCGATCCGGGTCAGCGCTTCCTCCACCCCCTCGAAGCGGCCGATCGCGGTCTTGAACTGGTGGCGCACGCGGGCGTAGGCGCCCACCGCGCGCGCGGTGAGTTGCTGCATGCCGGCATTGGAGCCGGGCAGCGAGATGCTGCGCCCGGCCGCCAGGCACTCCATCAGCATCCGCCAGCCCTGCCCGGCCATCTGTGGCCCGCCGATGATGAAATCGAGCGGCATGAACACGTCCTTGCCGCGGATCGGCCCGTTCATCCACACCGCGTTGAGCGGGACATGGCGGCGGCCGATCTCCACCCCGGGATGCTCGCGCGGCACCAGCGCGCAGGTGATGCCGAGATCGACCGTGTCGCCGAGCAGGTGGTCGGGGTCGTACAGGCGGAACGCAAGGCCGAACACCGTGCATACCGGCGCCAGCGTGATGTAGCGCTTGTCGAAGGACACCCGCATGCCGAGCACCTCGCGCCCCTGCCACTGGCCGGTGCACACCACCCCGGCATCGGGAATCGACGCCGCATCGGAACCCGCCCACGGGCTGGTCAGCGCGAAGGCGGGGATCTCCAGCCCCTGCGCCAGCCGCGGCAGGTAGTGCAGCTTCTGCGCCGGCGTGCCGTAGTGCAGCAGCAACTCGGCCGGGCCGAGCGAGTTCGGCACCATCACCGTCACCGCCGGGGCGGACGAGCGGGTGGACAGCTTGGTGATGACCTGCGAGTGGGCGTAGGCGGAAAAGCCCTTGCCGCCGTATTCCGCCGGGATGATCAGGCCGAGAAAGCCGCGTTCCTTGATGAACTGCCACACCGGCGCCGGCATGTCCTGCAGCCGGGTGGTGTCCCAGTCCTTGACCAGCCGGCACAGCGCCTCGGTGTCGTCATCGAGGAAGGCCTGCTCGGCGGCGCTGAGGCGCGGCCACGGAAAGCCGGCGAAGCGGCGCCAGTCCGGATCGCCGCGGAACAGTTCGCCCTCCCACCACACGGTGCCGGCTTCCAGCGCGTCGCGTTCGGTCTGCGACATCGCCGGCAGCGCGCGGCGGAAGGCGGCGAACACCGGCGCGGTGACCACGCGCCGCCGCAGGGGCGCCACCAGCAGCAGCGCCAGTGCCACGCCCAAGGCGAGCAATGCACCCACGGCCAGCATCGGCGGCCAGCCGCCCGCCCATGCGAGCGCGGCCAGCCAGGCGAGCACGGCCAGCGCGGATGCGACGGGCGGCACGCGCCGATAGGCGAGCGCGACCAGCAACGGGGGAAGGCCAAGCAGGATCCACCACACCATCGTCGTCTCCTCGTTGCGGGCGCCCCGATCTTGCGTCGTGTTCGCCGCGCGGTGTGCAACCGGACGTAGGCGTTCGGCATCGGCCCCGCCGGGTTGTTCCCCGCCGTTTCGTCATGCCAAGGCAACGCGGCCGCGCGCACCGGCGGCGCGGAGAGGAATTGCATCACGCCGGGCGTCGACCGGACTATGCCGGTTTCGCACGTTTGACATATGCGCTGCCGATCATCCGCGGTTTTCGTCCCCCGGAATCCGTCACCATGCTCCCGACCCGCCGCCTTTCCTGCCGTGTTGCGCGCCGCGCCAGCGCGGTCGCCGTGTCCCTCGCGCTGGCCGCCCTCGCCGGCGGCGCCGGTGCCGCGCCGCAGTTCGAACCCCTGGGCGCCTACGCCACCGGCCTCGCCCACCTCGAATCGTCCGGCGAAACCGCCGCGCTGCGCGGCGACCGCCTGTACGTGACCAATGCCAAGGACGTGTCGCTGGACATCGTCGATGTGGCCGACCCCACGGCGCCGAGGCTGCTGAAGCGGGTCGATCTGCGCGCCTGGGGCGCCGGCGTGAACAGCGTCGCGGTGTCGTCCAAGAACCTGATCGCGGTGGCGCTGCAGGCGCAGAAGAAGACCGACCCGGGCACCATCGTGTTCCTCACCCCGGACGGCACCGTCAAGCGCAGCGCCACCGTCGGCGCCCTGCCCGACATGGTCACCTTCACCCACGACGGTCGCCGCCTGCTGGTCGCCAACGAGGGCGAGCCGGACTGCTACGGGGCCGGCTGCACCGATCCGGAAGGCACGGTCAGCATCATCGACGTGATCCCGATGAAGCCGGAGCTGGAGGTGCGCACCGTGAGCTTCGCCGGCGTGCCGCTGCCGGCCGGCGTGCGCATCTTCGGGCCGGGCGCCAGCGCCGCGCAGGACCTGGAACCGGAATACATCACCGTCGGCGAAGACGACCGCACGGCCTACGTCACGCTGCAGGAGAACAACGCGATCGCGGTGATCGACATCGACAAGGCGCGCGTCACCGAGGTGCGTGCGCTCGGCTACAAGGATTTCAACGCCGCGCCCCAGCTCAGGATCCACGAGCTGAAGGACCTGCCGCTGGTCGGCACCACCGCCGCCGGCCAGAGCATCGCGCTGGGCGGCTTCTCCGGCCTGCACTTCGAAGGCCGCGGCGCCGACGGCAAGCTGCACTTCATCACCCACACCGACCGCGGCCCCAACGGCGAGCCCACCGGCATCAACCGCCCCTTCCTGCTGCCGGACTTCACCCCGCGCCTGGTGCGCCTGACGCTGGACCCGGCCACCGGCGCGGTCGAACTCGGCGAGCAGATCCTGCTGCGCCGCGGCGACGGCACCCCGCTCACCGGCCTGCCCAACACCGTGCTCTCGGGCGACACCAACGCTGCCTACAACGACGAAGTGCCGGTTGATCTGCGCGGCAAGGTGCTGCCGCTCGACCCGCTCGGCGGCGACTTCGAAGGCATCGCGGTCGACACCGACGGCTCGTTCTGGCTGGCCGACGAATACCGCCCGGCGATCTACCACTTCGACCCCAGCGGCCGCCTGCTCGACCGCTTCGTGCCGGTCGGCACCGCTGCCGCCGCGGGCAAGGCCGCCGGCACCTTCGGCACCGAAGCGCTGCCGGCGGTGCTCGCCCAGCGCCGCCAGAACCGCGGCTTCGAGGCCATCGTGCTGCAGGGCGGCAAGCTCTACGCCTTCGTGCAGAGCCCGCTGCGCAATCCGGCCGGCCTCGCCAACAGCGCGCTCAACGCGATGAAGAACGTGCGCGTGGTGGAGTTCGACCCGGTCACCCGCGCCACCCGCCAGTTCATCTACATCATGGACAACCCGGCGGCCACCGGCGCCGACGACACCCGCGCCGACAAGATCGGCGACGCCGCCGCGCTGCCCGGCGGAGGCTTCCTGGTGGTGGAACGCGACGACGACGCCCGCCCGGACGACGCGCTCTCCACCATCACCAAGAAGGTCTACGCCTTCAGCCTCACCGGCGCCACCGACATCAGCACCAAGGACACGCTCTACACCGTCGGCGGCGTCAGCAAGTCGCTCGACCAGATGACGGCGAGCGAACTCTCGTCCGTCGGCGTCAAGCCGGTCGCCAAGGTGCTGCATGTCGACCTCGCCAGCGCCGGCTACAACGCGGTGCAGAAGGTCGAAGGCCTGGCGGTGATCGACGCCGACACCATCGCGCTGATCAACGACAACGACTTCGGGGTCGCCCAGATCAACATCGACGCCGCCACCGGCAGCTACACCCTGGCGCCGGGCTACACGCCGGAACCGGTGCAGCTCGGCATCCTGCGCACCGGCGGGCTGGACGCGTCGGACAAGGACAACGTGGTGAACATCCGCAACTGGCCGCTGCGCGGCATGTACCAGCCGGATGCCATCGCCAGCTACACCGTCGGCGGCCAGCGCTACCTGGTCACCGCCAACGAGGGCGACGCCCGCGACTACCCCGGCTTTGCCGAGGAAGCGCGCGCGAAGAGCCTCAAGGCCAGCTACCCCAACCTGCCCGAAGTCGCCGACGACCTGCAGCTCGGCCGCCTGACCGTGACCAGCGTGCCGCCCGCAGGCGGCGTGCCCTACGTGTTCGGCACACGCTCGTTCTCGATCTGGAACGCCACCACCGGCGCCCAGGTGTGGGATTCCGGCAGCGAACTCGAAGTGCGCACCGCCGCCGCCTTCCCGAAGCACTTCAACAGCAACAACGACGAGAACAACTTCGACAACCGCTCCGACAACAAGGGGCCGGAACCCGAAGGCGTCGCGGTCGGCACCATCGGCAACAACACCTACGCCTTCGTCGGCCTGGAGCGCATCGGCGGCGTGATGGTGTATGACGTCACCCGCCCGGCCGCGCCCGCCTTCGTGCAATACCTGCACTCGCGCAACTTCGCCGGCAGCGCGGTCGGCCCCGACAGCGGCCCCGAAATCGTCCGCTTCATCGCCGCCAAGGACAGCCCGACCGGCAAGCCGATGGTGGTGGTGGCGAACGAGATCAGCGGCACGGTGAACCTGTGGGGGCTGGGCGCGGAGGACTGAGCAGCCCGCGTTGCACGCGGCCGGGGCCGGCCGCTGCCGGCCCTACTGCAGGCGGTAAGCGGCGTGGCAGCTCACGCACGCTGCGGTTACCTGCGCGAGCGACCTCAAGGCGGGCGCCAGGTCGCCGGTGGCGGCGGCGTCGCGCGCAGCGAGGCCGAAACGGCTGGCACTGCGGTGCATCGCGGTGCCGGCTTCCTGCATTCCGGCGGGCATGAACCTGGACGATTCGGCGGCACCGTGGCTGCGCAGCGCCGACAACCCCAGCCGTTGCTCGGCGATCTCCGCGGCATCGTCGTAGCGTGCTTCGCCCAGCGCGGACTGGATCTGCTGCAGCGCGAGCAGGTGGTCGCGCATGTTGGCGAGGGTGTGCGCCGTCATCGCCGGGGGAAAACGCACCCACTCGCGGGTGTCGGGCACCTCGGCCGCGCCCGCGGCGTGGTGGTGCCCGCCATGCATGGCGGGATCATGCTGGGCGGGGGCCGCCAGCGGGAGGACGAGCAACAGCAGCAGGGGCAGGTGACGGCGCACGGATGACTCCTTCAGGACGAGCCGGCAGGGCCCGGAAAGAGGCCGACGATAAGCGTCGCCACCCGCGATCGCCTATGATCGCGATCATATGGATATCCCCACGGCGCCCGACTGGCCGCAGCGGCCCGCGTTCGAAGCGATGCCGCCCGCCTTGCGCGCGGCGGCACGCCGGCGCGCCTTCCGGCGCGGTGAAACCCTGTTTGCGACGGGCGCGGCACCGCGCGAGATGTTCTTCATCCTGCGCGGCGAGGTGCGGCTGAGCCGCCTGTCGCCCGACGGCACCGAAACCGTCATGCAGCGCGCACGCGATGCCTTCCTGGCCGAAGCCAGCCTGGAATCGCACACCTACCACTGCAGTGCGATTGCCGGGGAGGACGGGCTGGCGCTGGTGTTTCCGCTGGCCGAATTCCGCCGCAGCCTGGCAGACAGCGCGGCCTTCCGCGCGCAATGGATGTCGCATCTGCTGCAGGAGGTGCGCAAACGCCGCGCGCAATGCGAACGGCTGGCGCTGCGCAGCGCGCGGGCGCGCATCCTGCACTACATCGAAGCGGAGGGCGCGGACGGCGAACTGCACCTGCCCGGCTCGCGCAAGGCGCTGGCGGCGGAGCTGGGCCTGACCCACGAGGCGCTGTACCGCGCCCTTGCGCGGCTCACGCGCGATGGCACCCTGGAGGTGGGCGCGGACTTCATCCGGCGGCGCTGACCGCCGCCGGACGCCCTACCACGCGGTTTCGCGTTCCGCGGTGGCCGAAATCTTGTGGATCGACAGGTCGGCGCCTTCGAACTCCGCTTCCGGATCGAGGCGCAGGCCGACCAGCAGCTTGAGCGCGCCATACACCGCAAAGCCGCCGCCCGCGGCGATCGCCACGCCGAGCACGGTGCCGGCAAGCTGGGGCAGGAAGGCCACCCCGCCCGCGCCACCCAGCGCGGTGCTGCCGAAGATGCCCGCGGCGATGCCGCCCCAGGCCCCGCACAGGCCGTGCAGCGGCCACACGCCGAGCACGTCGTCGATCTTCCAGCGGTTCTGGGTCAGCGTGAACATCTGCACGAACAGCGCCCCCGCGACCGCGCCGACCGCGAGCGCACCAAGCGGGTGCATCACGTCGGAGCCGGCGCAGACCGCGACCAGGCCGGCGAGCGGACCGTTATGCGCGAAGCCGGGGTCGTTGCGGCCGAGCGCGAGCGCGGCCAGCGTGCCGCCCACCATCGCCATCAACGAGTTGATCGCCACCAGCCCGCTGATCTTCTCCAGCGTCTGCGCGCTCATCACGTTGAAGCCGAACCAGCCGATGATGAGGATCCACGCGCCGAGCGCGAGGAAGGGAATCGACGACGGCGGGTGCGCGGCGATGGCGCCGTTGCTGTGGTAGCGGCCGCGGCGCGCGCCGAGCAGCAGCACCGCCGGCAGCGCGATCCAGCCGCCCACCGCGTGCACCACCACCGAGCCGGCGAAGTCGTGGAATTCGGCGCCGAAGCTGTCCTTCAGCCAGGCCTGGAAGCCGAAGTGCTGGTTCCAGGCGATGCCCTCGAAGAAGGGATAGACCAGCCCGACCAGCACGAAGGTGGCGATCAGCTGCGGGCCGAAGCGCGCGCGCTCGGCGATGCCGCCCGAGATGATGGCGGGAATCGCCGCGGCGAAGGTCAGCAGGAAGAAGAAGCGGGTCAGCTCGAAGCCGCTGCGTTCGAGCAGCACCTCGGCACCCGAGAAGAAGTGGATGCCGTAGGCGACGCCGTAACCGATGAAGAAATAGGCCAGCGCGGAGACCGAGAAGTCGCTGAGGATCTTGACCAGCGCGTTGACCTGGTTCTTCTTGCGTACCGTGCCAAGCTCCAGAAAGGCGAAGCCGGCGTGCATCGCGAGCACCATGATGGCGCCCAGCAGAATGAAGAGGACGTCGTTGTCCGGGTGATGGAGTTCCATTTTGGTTCCTGAATCAAGCCGACGCACCAAAAGCAAGCATCACGCCAACCCGGAGGGCTTGATTTTGTTGGCTTTGCGACGAACGCCAACGGAATAAGTGCATCAATACCGTGCCAGAAGCTGCGTTAATGCACTGCCGTTGTGCATTGATGCGCAAGGCACGCACCGGATTGAAACGGTGCGGCTCAGGACTTCTCGACCCCGCGCCTTCCCGGCGCGAGCAGGATTTCGACGCACAAGCCGGGGCGCGCGTCGGTGGCACGGATGCTGCCGCCGTGCGCCTCGGCGATGCCCCGCACCAGCGCAAGGCCGATGCCGGCGCCTTCGGCCGCACTGCGGCTGCTGTCGGCGCGGAAGAAGCGCTCGAACAGATGCGGCAGGTCGGCCGCCGCGACCGCCTCGCCGTGGTCGCGCACGGTGAGCCGCGCGCCGCCGTCGGGCAGGGTGTCTACGCCGATGTCGATATCGCCGGCACCATGCTTGAGCGCGTTCTCGATCAGGTTCTGCAGCACCTGGAACAGCAGATCGCGGTCGCCGCGCACGCAGGCGGGCGCGAGGCGGGGGTTGAGCGCGCGCCCCTGCGAAGCGGCGAGCGGTTCGTAGAGGTCGATCGCGTCGCGCACGATCTCGGTGAGGTTGACCGCCTGCAGCAGCGGCCCGAGCGCGCCGGCCTCGATGCGCGCCAGGCTGAGCAGCGCCGAGAAGGTCCGCAGCAGCTCTTCGGTCTGGTCGCGCAGCCCTTCGAGCTGGGTGCGCAGCGCGGGGTCGGCGCCGGGGCTGCGTCTGGCCTCGTCGATCGCGTTGCGCAGCGCGATCAGCGGCCGGCGCATGTCGTGCGCGATCGCGCTCGACACATGCTTGGCGGCGTCCACCAGACGCTCGATCTCGTCGAAGGCGCTGTTGAAGCGTTCGGCGAGCGCATCCAGCTCGTCGCCGCGCGCGCTCAGCGACAGGCGCTGCGCGAGGTGGCCTTCCTGGATGCGGCCCGCCTCGGCCGCCAGCCGCGCCAGGCGGCGGTGCAGGTGCTGCATGAAGCGGCCGCCGATGACCCCGGCGACAAGGATGATCAGCGCCGCCGACCACCACAGCCGCGCGGTCATGTTGCGCTGGAACGCCTCCAGCGGCGAGCGCCGCCCGACCAGCAGGCGTTCGCCGCCGAACAGGATGAAGACCCGCCCTTCCAGCGTCTCGCCGTCCGCTTCGGCGACGTGAAACCACGCCTCGTCGTTGGCGGACACCCCCGCCGGCCATTGCGACAAGTTGCCCGCCAGCGCGCGGCCGTCGCGGTCGGCGAGCAGGTAGACCGCGGCACGGTCGGGCGAAATCTCGATGCGCCGCTGCAGCGCGTCGCGCAGGCCGGCGAGGCCGCGTTCGTGGAAATGCGCCTCCAGCCCGGCGATCTCGAACTCGATCGCGGCCTGCACCTCCTCGCGGATGTGGGCCTCGGCCTCGATGAACAGCGGGTAGAACAGCGCGCCGACGATCAGCGCGATGGCCGCCGGCAGCGCGACCGCGAAGCGGTGGAAGGGGCTGGCGAACCAGGCCCGCAGCCCGCCAGCGCGCTCACGCGGCATCGCCGCCCAGCCGGTAGCCGGCACCACGCACGGTGTGGATCAGCGGCGGCAGCCCGGGCAGGTCGATCTTGGCGCGCAGGTTGGAGATGTGCACGTCGATGACGTTGGTCTGGGGATCGAAGTGGTAGTCCCACACCGCCTCCAGCAGCATGCTGCGGGTGACCACCTGACCGGAATGGCGCAGCAGGAATTCGAGCAGACGGAACTCCTTCGGCTTGAGTTCGATGCGGGTGGCGCCGCGGCTGACACTGCGCCGCAGCAGGTCCATCTCGAGGTCGGCGGTCTGCAGCCGGGTCTGCTCCGCTTCCGCGCGGCCGTTGCCGCGCCGCTGCAGCGCGTCCAGCCGCGCGAGCAGTTCGGACAGCGCGAAGGGCTTGACCAGATAGTCGTCGCTGCCAGCGCGCAGCCCGGCGACGCGGTCGTCCACCTCGCCGAGCGCGGACAGCACCACCACCGGGGTCGCTATCCGAGAGGCCCGCAGCGTGCGCAGCACGGTGAGGCCGTCCACGCGCGGCAGCATGCGGTCGAGCACGATCGCATCGAAGCTGGCGGTGGTGGCGAGAAAGAGCCCGTCGCGGCCGTCGGCGGCGACATCGACCGTGTGGCCGGCTTCCTGCAGGCCCTTGCGGATGTAGCCCGCCTGTTGGGCGTCGTCTTCGACGAGCAGGATCTTCATGCGGTCCTCCCGCGCCGGCTCCGGGCGTCGTGCGTGCCCGCGGCGAAGCCGCGGGACGGGGGTCGATGGGCAAGTCGCGGCGCGGCCATCGCGCCGCCTGCGCCAGTGTACGACGCCTGCCCGCGCCGCGCCGCGCGCGGGCCGCACGGGGCTTACTGGGCGTCGGCCGGCTTGGCCGCGGCCTTCTTGTGGCTGGTCTTCTTGTGGGTGGTCTTCTTCGCCGTGTGCTTCTTGGTCACGGCGGGCGCGGTGGCGTCGCCGGCGGGCGCGTCGGCGGCCTGCACGGCGGTGGCGGTCAGCGCCAGCGCGGCGGCGGCACCGGCAACGAGGGCTTTGATCTGGGTGGCGTTCATGGCAGTTCCTTTTCAGTGGCAACGACCGGCTTGTCGTCGAGCACCCAGTCTGCGCGGCCGCGCATTAAGCGCCCCTTCGCGGAACATTAAGGAAAATCAATCTTGCGCCACCGCCGGCGCTACTGCGGCATCACCGGCACCCCGGCCACGCCGAAGAAGATCTGCTCCAGCTCGCTGCGCGGCAGATCGCGCACGATGAAGACGAGCCGGCTGCGGCGGTCGTCGTAGGGCGGCCGGGTGGGCCAGGCGGGCAGGCTGGCGGGCGGATAGGCAACGTGCTGCACGCACTGCACCACCCGCGGCAGCGGGTCGCCGGCGATGTTCATCAGGCCCTTCACGCGCAGGATGCGGTCGCCATAGGCCTGCAGGATCACCCCGAGCGCATCGGAAAAGCCGTACCAGGTGAGCGGCGCGTCGAACACCAGCACGTGGCTGGCGATGCCTTCGTCGTGGCGCGCGGCGGCGCCGTGGCGCGGCGCCGCGCCGGGTTTGCGCCACGCCGGGGCGGCGGCCGCGGCCCGCGCCGCGGCCGCCCGGGCGCGCTCCTCGCCCAGCCACGCCGCCACGTCCGGGATCTTGCCCGCGGCATCGTAGAGGCCGCAGCCGAACAGCGCGTCGGGCGCGACCTCGCCGCGCACCACCTCGATCTGCTGCGCCGCCGGGTTGAGCTGCGCCAGCCGCGCCGACAGTCCGGCGCGCACCGCCGCGTCCGCCAGGTCGCACTTGGTGATCAACAGCCGGTCGGCCATCGCCACCTGACGCACCGCCTCGCGCTGGCGGTCGAGCTGGCCGTCGGCATGGGTCGCATCCACCGCGGTGACGACGCCGTCGCAACGGTAGCGTTCGGCAATGAAGGGCTCTTCCATCAGCGTGAAGATCACCGGCGCCGGGTCGGCCAGCCCGGTGGTCTCGATCAGCACCCGCCGCAGCGCGGGAATCTCGCGCCGCAGCGCGCGCATGAAGAGCCCCTTCAGCGCCTTCACCAGATCGCCCTGCACGCTGCAGCAGATGCAGCCGGAATCGAGCACGATCAGGGTCTCGTCGACCTTCTCGACGAGATGGTGATCGACCCCGACCTCGCCGAACTCGTTGATGAGCACCGCACATCCCTCCATGCCCGGCTGGCGCAGCAGGTGATTGAGCAGCGTGGTCTTGCCGGCGCCGAGGAAGCCGGTGAGGACGGTGACGGGGATGCGGCGGTCGGGAGTGTCGGGAGTGTCGGGGGTGTCGGGGGTCATGGGGACGGCGTGGTGAGGCGAAGTGAGTAATGAATGATACGGACGCGCGGTCCATGAGCGGTATCGCCCTTTCCCTTCCGTCCGAACCGGGCGCGGAGAGGGCGGCAAACCGGCGCGGCCGCGGCCTGCCAGTAAACGCGAAAGCTGCCAGGCCCGACGCTTTGCCCCCTCCCCTTCAAGGGGGTGAGGGCAGGGTTTCGGCAAGCGCTGCTTGCCGCTGATCGAACGACGGTGCCCTGCGGCACCGGCTGCCGGGCCGGGGTGGGGATGGGGTCAGGGGCGCGCTGCAAACCCCATCCCCCTCCCAGCCTCCCCTTGAAGGGGGAGGAGCAAGAACCCGACCGCCTGCTCCACCCCTCATGCAAGGGCCCCGCCCGGTTTGACGCCACCCCGCCCCCGCAACAGAATCCCCCCTCCCGCCGTACACCGCCGCCATGCCCAGCTTCGATACCCTCGCCGCCTTCATCGCCATCTCGGTGGCGATCACCTTTGCCCCCGGGCCGGACAACCTGATGGTGCTCGGGCACAGCCTGGCGCGTGGGCGGCTGGCGGGGTTCGGGATTGCGCTGGGCTGCGCGCTCGGCTGCTTCACCCACACGCTGTGGGCGGCGCTGGGGGTGAGTGCGGCGCTGGCCTCGTCGCCGCAGGTCTTCCTCGCGCTCAAGCTCGCGGGTGCCGCCTATCTCGCCTGGCTGGGCGTGCAGGCCCTGCGCTTTGCCGCGGCGCCGCGCCTGGACGGCGTTGCCGCGACGCGGGCACCCTGGCTGCGCGACGTGCGCCGCGGCTTCGTCGCCAATGCGATCAACCCCAAGGTGGCGCTGTTCTTCCTCGCCTTCCTGCCGCAGTTCGTCAGCGCCGACGGCGGCCATGCGACGCTGCAGATGGTGGCGCTCGGCAGCCTGTTCGCCGCGCAGACGGTGCTGGTGTTCGGCAGCTTCGCGCTGGCGGCCGGCACGCTCGGCCGCGTCATCGCGCGCCGCCCCGCGGCCGGCGCCTGGCTGGACCGCATCGCCGGGCTGATCTTCATCGGCCTCGCGCTGCGGCTCGCGACCGACGACCACACCCTATAAGAAACCAGAGAACCGCTCCCCGATGAGACGCGCCCCCGCCCCGCTACCCGCCCCGGCCAGCGGCGAACGCCACGACTGGCAGACGCTGAAGAGCCTCGTCCCCTTCATCTGGGCCTACAAGGGCCGGGTGATCTTCGCCCTCGGCTGCCTGCTCGCCGCCAAGGGCGCCAACGTCACCGTGCCGATCATCTTCAAGCACCTGGTCGACGCGCTCACGATCACGCCGCAGCAAGCCCTGATCGTGGTGCCGGCGGCGCTGCTGCTGGCCTACGGCGTGCTGCGCTTTTCCACCTCGCTGTTCACCGAGCTGCGCGAGATCGTGTTCGCGCGCGTCACCCAGCAGGCGGTGCGCGAGATCTCGCTGCGGGTGTTCCGCCACCTGCACGCGCTCAGCCTGCGCTTCCATCTCGAACGCCAGACCGGCGGGCTGACCCGCGACATCGAGCGCGGCACCCGGTCGATCGGCTCGCTGATCAGCTACACGCTGTACTCCATCCTGCCGACGCTGGTGGAGATCGGCCTCGTCGTGGGCATCCTGCTGGTGCAGTACGACGCGGTGTTCGCGCTGATCACGCTCGGCACGCTGGCCTTCTACATCGTGTTTACGGTGAAGGTGACCAACTGGCGCACCGCGCTGCGGCGCCAGGCCAACGAGCTGGATTCCGCCGCCAATGCGCGTGCGATCGACAGCCTGCTGAACTTCGAGACGGTGAAGTACTTCAACAACGAGGCCTTCGAGGCCCGCCGCTACGACGAGCAGCTGAAGCAGTGGACCCGCGCCCAGGTCCGCAACCAGTATTCGCTGTCGGCGCTCAACATCGGTCAGGCGGCCATCATCGCGGTCGGCGTCACCGCGATGATGTGGGCGGCGGCCAGCCGCGTCGCGGCCGGCAGCATGACGCTGGGCGACATCGTGCTGGTCAATGCCTTCCTGATCCAGCTCTACATCCCGCTCAACTTCCTCGGCGTGATCTACCGCGAGCTGCGCCAGGCGCTGACCGACATCGAACGCATGTTCGGGCTGATGCACGAGCACCGCGAGATCGCCGACCGGCCCGACGCGCGCGTGCTGCCGCCCGGCCCGGCCAGCGTGCGCTTCGAGCGCGTCGGCTTTGCCTACGATGCCAAGCGGCCGATCCTGTTCGAGGTCGATTTCGAGATTCCCGCCGGGCGCACGGTGGCGGTGGTCGGCCATTCGGGCTCGGGCAAATCGACGCTGGCGCGCCTGCTGTACCGCTTCTACGACGTGCAGTCGGGCGCGATCCGGGTCAACGGCCACGACGTGCGCGACCTCACCCAGGACAGCCTGCGTGCCGCGATCGGCATCGTTCCGCAGGACACCGTGCTGTTCAACGACACGCTGTTCTACAACATCCAGTACGGCCGCCCCGACGCCAGCCGCGACGAGGTGGAAGCCGCCGCGCGCGCCGCGCAGCTGGAGGACTTCATCCGCCGCCTGCCCGACGGCTACGAGACCCGCGTGGGCGAGCGCGGGCTCAAGCTCTCCGGCGGCGAGAAGCAGCGCGTGGCGATTGCGCGCGCGCTGCTGAAGAACCCGGCGATCCTGATCTTCGACGAAGCCACTTCGGCGCTCGATTCGCGCACCGAGAAGGCCATCCAGGCGCAGATCGAGCGCGCCGCCAGCGGCCGCACCGCGCTGGTGATCGCGCACCGGCTGTCCACCGTGATGGACGCCGACGAGATCATCGTGCTCGACCAGGGCCGCATCGCCGAACGTGGCCACCATCTCGACCTGCTCGCGCAGGAAGGGCTCTATACCCAGATGTGGCTGCTGCAACAGCAGGAAGCGGAGCGCGCCGAAGCGGCGACCTGAGCGTGCGAAACCGGCGCCGCGCGGCGGAGCTTTTGCCCGCACGCGCGGTCGCACCCTGGGAGGACTACCCGGGAGAGGGCGATGTCGCAGGATTTCGATGCGCTGGTGATAGGCGGCGGCCCCGCCGGGCTGACCGGGGCGCTCTACCTCGCGCGCTTCCGCCGCCGGGTGCGGCTGGTGGATGACGGTTGCAGCCGCGCCACCCGCATCCCGCGCTCGCACAACATGCCCGGCTACCCGGACGGCGTGCGCGGCGGCGAGCTGGTGGCGGCGATCCGGCTGCAGGCCACGCGCTACGGGGTCGATTTCGCCAGCGGCCGCGTCACCGCCCTCGAACGCGAGGGCACACGTTTTTCCGCGCGCCTTGCCGACGGCAGCACCACGCACGCTCGTGCGGTGCTGCTCGCCACCGGCGTCACCGACGTCGAGCCGCCGATGCCCTACCTGGCGGAGGCGGTGCGCAGCGGCGCGCTGCGCTACTGCCCGGTGTGCGACGGCTACGAGGTCTCCGGCCAGACCGTCGGCGTGCTCGCCGATGGCGACGCCGGCGCGCGCGAGGCGCTCTACCTGCGCGGCTTCACCGCCCGGCTGCACGTCTTCCCGCTGTCCGACACGGTTGAAATCTCGGCGCGCGAGCGCCAGCGCCTGCGCGACGCCGACATCATGCTGGCGGAGCACGCGGTGGCCAGCCTGCGGCTCGCCGACGGCGGCGTGGTGGTGCGCCACGGCGACGACGAAACCCGCTGCGACTCGGTGTACAGCGCGCTCGGCACCCGCATCCAGGCCGACCTCGCGCCCGATGCCGAGCGCGACGAGCAGGGCTATCTGCTGACCGACCGCCATCACATGACCAGCATCGAGGGCCTCTACGCCGCGGGTGACGTGGTGCAGGGCCTCAACCAGATCAGCGTCGCCACCGGCGGCGCCGCGATCGCGGCGGCTGCCATCCATCGCGCGCTGGGGCCCGCCTGGGCCTGAAAAGCCCTTACCGCCGCGCACCCGGCGGCTATAGTGCCGGCTTCCCGTCCGGAGTCCGCCGATGAAGCCGCTCGCCGCCCTATTCGCCGCCGTCCTCTGCGCCGCCGCCCCGGCGGTCCACGCCCAGTCAGGCGCAGGCTACGAAGCCGCCGTGGCGGGCTGGAGCCGCTATCAGGACGTGGCCGGCTGGCTGGAAGGCAACTTCAGCTTTGACCGCGGCCGGCTCGACACCATCCTGCAGCGCACGCGCCAGAACGGCCCCGCGGGGTTGCTCGCGCGCGCCGCCGACGGCACCTTCGCCCTGCGCTCCGGCTACTGCACCGATGCCGCGGCGTTCGCAATCCAGTCGCTCAACCGGATCAACCCCGGCTACCGCGCCCGCTACGTCTTCATCAAGAACCGCTACGGCCAGCCGCACCACTGGGTGGCGGGCTTCATGGACGGCGACAAGCTGATGGTGATGGACTACGGCGCCGGTCCCGAATGGAGTGCGATGCGCGGGGTGCACGGCCCCTATGCGTCGCTGGACGACTACGCCGCCTTCCTCGGTTCGCTGCGCATCGCCCGCTTCGCGCCCGAGAGCGTGGAGTGGCGCGACACCTTCCCCGGCCAGCAGGATTGAGCGGACGCCCGCCGCCTCAGGCGTCGATGACGCCGATGTGACCGCCCGCGGCGGCACTCTTTACCCGGTACATCGCGCGGTCCGCCGCGCGCAGCAGTTCGTCCAGCGAACCGCCGTGGTCCGGGAACACGCTGATGCCGATGCTGGCGCGCACCGAAAAGCGCTGTTCGCCCACCACCAGCGCCGGCGCCAGCACGTCCTGCACCTTCAGCGCCACCGCGCGCGCGTCATCCACCGACAGCACCTGGCCGAGCAGGATGACGAACTCGTCGCCCCCCACGCGCGCCACCGTGTCGCTCTCGCGCACGCTCAGTTGCAGGCGCTCGCCGATGCCGCACAGCACGCGGTCGCCGGTCTCGTGGCCATAGCCGTCGTTGATCGGCTTGAAGCCGTCCAGATCGAGGTAGAGCACCGCCATGCGGTGGCCCATGCGGCGGGCGAACTCCGCCGCCTGCTGGAAGCGGCTGGCGAGCAGCACGCGGTTTGCAAGCCCGGTCAGGCTGTCGTGCAGTGCCAGATGACGCACCCGCGCCTCCAGCCGTTCCTGCTCGGAAATATCCACCATGATGCCGACCACGCCTTCGACCGCGCCAGCGGGGTTGCGATGCACGCCGGCACGCACGACCAGCGTGCGCCGCGTGCCGTCGCAATCGGTCAGATGGACCCGCTCGTTCTGCAGGGCCGGCGTGTTGCCGCCGTCGTGACGGGCGTCGGACAGCAGCTTGGCGGTGCGCAGGCGCACGCCGTCGCCCGGTTCGACCTCGACCAGCTCGGTCCAGTGATAGCCCAGGCAGGTGCTGACCTCGCGCCCGGTGATCTGGGTCCACGCCGGGTTCAGGTAGATCACCCGCCCGGCCGCGTCGGTGCGGAACAGCACGTCGCGGATCTGCTCGGCCAGCTCGCGGTGCAGCGCTTCCGATTCGGTGAGGCGCAGATCCATGCTGCGCAGCCGCAGCACCATCGCCAGCGTCACCACCACCAGCAGCACCGCGGCCGCGCGCGCCGCCCACACGGTGTTGCCCACCGCCGGCTCGTCCAGCGGCAGCGCCGCCATGCGCCACGAGCCATTGAGCACCTGGATGTCGAGCGCGATCGCGTCGCGGTCGTCGAACAGCGCCGCGTCGCCCCAGAACACCGCGCCGTCGGCGCCCATCCCGTCCACGCCGCGCAGCGCGATGCGGAAGCGCAGGTGCGGATCGGTGAGGCCGGCCTGCGCGAGCAGCCCGTCGAAGTCGATCGGGGTGCTCATCAACCCCCAGTAGCTGCCGCTGCGCGGCGGCCCGTCGGGCGGAGAAAGGAAGATCGGCACCCGGTGGATCAGCGCCCGGCCGCCCTGCACCAGGTCTACCGGCCCGGCCAGCACCGGCCGGTTGAGCGCGAGCATGCGCCGCGTGGCCGCGCCCTGCACCGGATGGTTGAGCAGGTCGAGCCCGATTGCGCGCTCGTTGCCGCGCAGCGGATACACCATGCCGATGACGTTGCCCGGCGCCAGGGTGATGTTGCGCAGCAGGCTGCGCTCGACCATCAGCTCGGCCGCGAGGCGTTCGAATTCCTCCTCGCCGATGCCGCCGTGCACCGCGACGTGGGCCACCAGGCCCGCGGTGAGGTTGATCGCCCCGTTGAGCCGGCCTTCGAGCTGGGCGCGCAAGCCCGACAGCTCGGACAGGCGCTCGGCGCGCCAGCGCTCGTGCAGCCGCCCTTCGAGCAGGTCGCCGGTGAACAGCACCAGCCCTGCCGCGGCGACGCCGAGGGTCGCCAGCATCACGCTGGTCCAGGATCGACGGGTTCTGCGCTGCACGCGGAAGAAGCTCCTGCAAGGGGGTTCATGACATAGCCGTCATTTTAGGCATCGCAAGCTCCGCTTGTCTGCGACAGGCGCGAGCGCGGGTGCCGATCCATTACACTCATGCACCACTTCAGCGCGTCGCGCTACCGCATGGACCACGAAGCGTTTCCCTTCCTGAAAGAGACGATCCTCTTTCTCGCCCTCTCGGGGGTGCTGATTCCGCTGCTCGCCCGCCTGCGCATCAATCCGGTGCTCGGTTTTCTCGCCGTCGGCACCGCGCTCGGGCCATACGGGCTAGCGAGTTTCGTGCCGGCGCACCCGTGGCTGGCCTACGTCACTTTTCCGCGCCAGGAAGAGGTGGAAACGCTGGCCGAACTCGGCGTGATCTTCCTGATGTTCATGATCGGCCTCGAACTCTCGGTGGACCGGCTGTGGTCGCTGCGGCGCCAGGTGTTCGGGCTCGGCACGCTGCAGGTGGCGCTGACCGCGGCGCTGATCGGCGGCATCGCCCATCTGTTCGGCAACACCACCGAAGCCTCGGTGATCCTGGGCCTGGTGCTGTCCTTCTCGTCCACCGCCATCGTCATGCAGTTGCTGATCCAGCGCGGCGAGCTGGGCGGCCCGCTCGGCCAGGCGGCGTTCGCGATCCTGCTGCTGCAGGATCTGGCCGTGGTGCCGCTGCTGGTGCTGCTCAGCATCCTCGGCGCCGGCAACAGCGAGGGCAGCTTCGCGCTGCTGCTCGGCACCGCCGCGGCCAAGGGGCTGGTGACGGTGGGGCTGATCTACCTGATCGGGCGCCGCCTGGTGCGGCCGGTGTTCCACCAGATCACCGTCAGCCGCCAGCCCGACACCTTCATGGCGCTGACGCTGCTGACCACGCTCGGCGTCGCCGCGATGACCTGGGCGGCCGGCCTGTCGATGGCGCTCGGCGCGCTGCTGGCCGGCCTGATCATCGCCGAGACCGAGTTCCGCCACGAGGTCGAGGTCACGATCGAGCCCTTCAAGGGCCTGCTGATGGGGCTGTTCTTCCTGTCGGTGGGAATGGGCATCGACCTGCGCGCGCTGCTTGCCGAACCGCTGTGGATTCCGCTCGCGGTGGCCGGGCTGATGATCATCAAGGGCGCGGTCGTGTTCGCGCTGCTGCGCCTGTTCGGGCTGTCATGGGGGCGCGCGGTCGAAGGCGGCTTCCTGCTCGGCCAGGGGGGCGAGTTCGCCTTCATCGTGATCGGCCTCGCGCTGTCCTTCAAGCTGCTGCCGCGCGACGTCGGCCAGTTCATGCTGCTGGCGGTGGGTCTGTCGATGCTCGCAACGCCGGTGGTGGCGCGGCTCGGACGCGAGCTGGGGGCCGCGATGGACCGCCGCCAGCCGCCGGCGGCCCAGGAGGACGCCGAGTTCGGCACCCTGCGCGGCCATGTGCTGATCGCCGGCTATGGCCGCGTCGGCCAGATGGTGGGGCAGATGCTGGCCGAACAGGGCGTGCCGCACGTGGCCGTGGAAACCGATGCCAAGCTGGTGGCCGGCCAGCGCAAGACCGGCGCCGCGGTGATCTACGGCGACGCCAGCCGCCCAGAACTGCTGCGCAAGCTGCACCTCGACCGCGCGCTCGCGGTGGTGCTGACGATGGACCACACCGCCGCCGCGGTGCACGCGGTGAAGGGCATCCGCCAGAGCAATCCGCACGTCCGCATCATCGCCCGCGCGCGCGACGAGAAACACGCGCTGACCCTGCGCGAGGCCGGCGCCTCGGTGGTGGTGCCGGAAACCCTGGAATCCGGGCTCAAGCTCACCGGCTCGGTACTCGAAACCCTGGGCGTGCCCGCCGACGCCGCCAGCCGCCTGCTGGAGCAGGAACGTGACCGCCGCATCGTCGCCTTCCGCGAAAGCTGACTCCGCGGCCGAGGCGGTTCCCCGCCCGGCGCCGGAGCGTCCGCGGCCGGGCCACGGGCCGCTGCTCGCGGCGCTGGCGGTGCTGCTGGTCAGCCTGGCCGGCTTCGGCGGCTACCGCCTGGGCGAAGGGCTGGGCATGCGCGCGCTGCAGGTGGAAGCCAGCCACCGCCTCGACCTCGGCGCCGCCGCGATCGACGGCGTGGTCAACCGCTATGCCCACATCCCCGCCACCATCGAACTCTCGCCCGAGGTCCTCGCGTTGCTGCACGCGCCCGACAGCGAGGCGCGCGCAGCAGCCGCCAACCGCTATCTGGAACGGCTCAACGGCCACATCGGCAGCATCGCGCTGTTCGTGCTCGACCGCCGCGGCGAGGTGCGCGCGGCCAGCAACTGGGCCCACGGCGACAGCTTCATCGGCGAAGACCTCAGCTTCCGGCCGTATTTCCAGCGCGCGATCGCCGGCCAGGCCGGGCGCCACTTCGCGATCGGCACCACGCGCGGCGACCCGGGCTACTTCGTCTCGCATCCGATCCGCGACGGCAGCGAGATCATCGGCGTCGCGGTCATCAAGATTCCGCTGGGCGGGCTGGAGGAGACCTGGCTGTCGCTCGGCACCCCGGCGCTGATCAGCGACGAGAACGGCGTCGTCATCCTGACCGCGGTGCCGGGCTGGCTGTACCGCTCGCTGGCGCCGCTGTCCCCGGCTACGGTGGCCGAGATCGAAGCCAACCGGCTCTACAACGGCCGTCCGATCCAGCCGCTGACGATCGGGCCCGAGCCGGTGGCGGCGCAGCTGCCGATGGCGGATGAAGACGGCGTGGAACTGCGGCTGGACCGCCGCATCGCGCTGCCGCCCGAGCTGCCGCGCAACTCCGGCTACTACCTCGCGCAGGGCCGCACGCTGCCCGACACCGGCTGGCGCCTGCTGGTGTTCTCCGACCTCACCCCGGTGCGCCACCAGGCCGCCAGCCAGGCCGCGCTGGCGCTGGTGGCGGCCGCCTTCGTGGTGCTGCTGGCGATCTTCATCGCGCAGCGCCGCCGCATCCTGCGCCAGCGCCTGGAGGCGCAGCGCCTGCTCGAACGCTCCAATGCCGAGCTGGAAAACAAGGTCGCGCGCCGCACCCGCGCGCTCACCGAATCCATCGCCCGCCTGCGCAAGGAGATCGCCGAGCGCCAGCACGCCGAGCAAACCTTGCACGCCGCGCAGGACGAGCTGGTGCAGGCCGGCAAGCTGGCGGTGCTGGGCCAGCTCGCCACCAGCGTCACCCACGAGCTGACCCAGCCGCTGGGCGCGATGCGCACGCTCGCCGGCAATGCAGTGGAATTCATGCGCCGCGGCGACCAGGACACGGCCGCGAAGAACCTCGACATCGTCGGCCGCCTCGCCGACCAGATGGCGAGCATCATCACCCCGCTGAAGACCTTCGCGCGCAAATCGCCCGCGGTGCCGGCGGCGGTGGACGTGACGCACGCGGTGGGCAACGCGCTGTTCCTGCTCGAACAGCGGCTGAAGAGCGCCGACATCACGGTGGACAACGCCTGCGTGGCGGGCGAGGCGATCGCCTGGTGCGACCAGAACCGGCTGGAGCAGGTGCTGATCAACCTCATCGGCAACGCCATCGACGCGATGCGCGGCCAGCCGCGGCGCGAGCTTTCCATCCACGCGGTGCGCCACGCCGACGGTCGCATCCTGCTGCGCATCGGCGACACCGGCTGCGGCGTGCCGGAGGCGCTGCGCGGGCGGCTGTTCGAACCCTTCTTCACCACCAAGCCGGCCGGCGAAGGCCTCGGCCTCGGGTTGGCGATCTCGCGCGACATCGTGCGCGAATTCGGCGGCGACCTCGACGCCGACAACCGCGCCAGCGGCGGCACCTATTTCACCGTGTTCCTCAATCCCGCCCCAGCCCCGGAGTCCGCCGCGCCATGACCGCCCCACTCCACGTCCTTGTCATCGAAGACGACCCCAACGTGCGGCTCGGCTGCGAGCAGGCACTGCAGCTCGCGGGCATCGCGGTCGACGCGGTCGGCTCGGCCGAGGCCGGGCTGGCCAAGCTCGGCGCCGGCTTTCCCGGCATCGTCGTCACCGACATGCGCCTGCCCGGCGCCGACGGCCTCGCCGTGGTGCGGCGTGCGCGCGAACTCGACCCCGACCTGCCGGTGATCATGATCACCGGCCACGGCGACGTCACCCTGGCGGTGGAGGCGATGCGCAGCGGCGCCTACGACTTCATCCAGAAGCCCTTCGCGCCCGACCTGCTGGTCGAAGTGGTGCGGCGCGCGCTCGACAAGCGCGCCCTTGCGCTGGAAGTGGTGGAACTGCGCCGCCGCCTGGAGCAGCGCGACGGGCTGGACGCCGCGCTGATCGGCCGTTCGCCGCAGATGGAGCGGCTGCGCCGGCTGATCCTGGACGTCGCCGGGCAGACGGTGGACGTACTGATCCACGGCGAGACCGGCACCGGCAAGGAACTGGTGGCGCGCTGCCTGCACGACCGCGGCCCGCGCCGCAAGGCCAACTTCGTCGCGCTCAACTGCGGCGGCCTGCCCGACAACCTGCTCGACAGCGAACTCTTCGGCCACGAGGCCGGCGCCTTCACCGGCGCGCAGAAGCGCCGCGTCGGCAAGATCGAGCACGCCAGCGGCGGCACCCTGTTCCTCGACGAACTGGAGAGCATGCCGATGGGCGTGCAGATCAAGCTGCTGCGGGTGCTGCAGGAGCGCGTGATCGAACGCCTCGGCTCCAACCAGTTGCTGCCGGTCGATACCCGCGTCGTCGCCGCCACCAAGGACGACCTGCTCGAACTCGCCAACCAGGGAAAATTCCGCGCCGACCTCTACTACCGGCTCAACGTCGTCACCATCGAACTGCCGCCGCTGCGCGAACGGCGCGAGGACATCCCGCTGCTGCTCGAGCACTTCCTGCTGCAGGCCGCGCAGCGCTTCGAACGCCCGCTGCCGGCGGTGAGCCCGGAGCACATGAGCCGGCTGATGGCACACGGCTGGCCGGGCAACGTGCGTGAACTGCGTAACGTCGCCGACTGCCTGGTGCTGGGCGTCGCCAACGCGGTGCTCGGCACCGCCGGCAGCGTGGCCGCGTTGTCGCTGGCGGAGCAGGTGGAGCACTTCGAACGCAGCCTGATCGACGCCGAACTGCGCCGCCAGGCGGGCAACCTCAGCCGCGCCGCCGAGGCGCTGCACGTGGCCAAGACCACGCTGCACGACAAGATCCGCAAGTACGGCCTGGGCGCGCGCGACGCCTGAGGGCCGCGCTAGCCGGTGACGCGGAACACCTCGCCGTCGCCGACCACGCACACGGTGTCGAGCGGCCCGGGCCACACCTCCGCACTGCCCGTGAATGCGCCGAAAGCCGGCAGCACCCCCACCGCGGGGCCGAACAGGTAGCACGGCAGCCGCAGGCGTTCGTGGCGGGTGCGCAGCACGTAGGCCGGGTGCAGGTGGCCGCCGAGCGCGAAGCAGCCGGGCGGCACCCGCTCCGGCGGCGGGGGCGCGTGCCACAGCCTCAGCGGCCCCAGCGCCAGCGGCTCGTCGACCACCGCGATCCCCAGCGCCGGCGGCGGGTCGCCCGCGCGGTCGTCGTGGTTGCCGCGCACCAGCACGCAGTCGAGCCGCGGGTGGCGCTCGCGCCAGCGCTGCATCGCCGCCAGGGTGGCCGGCGCATGGGCTTCGGGCGCATGCAGGAAGTCGCCCAGCACCACCAGCCGCCGCGCCGGCCACTGCGCCAGCAGGCGATCGAGCCGCGCCAGCGTTTCGCCGGTGGTACCGCGCGGCACCGGCTGGCCGAGCGCGCGATAGGCGGCGGCCTTGCCGAAATGCGGGTCGGCGATGAACAGCGTGGCCTCGTCCGCCCACCACACCGCGCGCTCCGGCAGCAGGCGCAGGCACAGGCCGGCGCGCTCGAGGTCGACGTGGGCCGGCACGGTCAGCCCTCCCGCGCCGCCGACGGCGCCGCACGCCCGCGCACCGCACGCGAAACGGCCGGCGCGTCGGCCGCGCGCTCCAGTTCGTCGAGCATGCGGCGGATGCGGTCGGCCAGCTTTTCGGTGGAGAGCTTTTCGCGCATGCGCTCGACCAGCAGCGGAAACGCGAACGGGCTGGGGCGCCGCAGCGGCGCCCGCAGCAGGCGCGCGGCCCGCATCGCCGCCAGCGCCGCCTCGAGCCGGCCGAGTTCCAGCTCCTGCCGCAGCACCTCCTGCTCGGCCTGGTCCAGCAGCAGATTGGCGGGGTCGTGGTTGCGGAACACCTCGTAGAACAGGCCGGCGGAGGCCTGCAGCTGGCGGGTGCTGCGCGCCTCGCCCGGGTAGCCGGTAAACACCAGCCCCGACACCCGCGCAATCTCGCGGAAGCGGCGGCGTGCGAGTTCGCCGGCATTGAGGCTGGCGAGCACGTCGCCGAGCAGGTCGCCGGCCTCGAACAGGCCCGCGCCGAGCGCGGCATCCCAGTCCGGGTCCTCGGCGCACAGCAGCGTCAGGCCGTAGTCATTCACCGCGATCGAGAAACTCAGCGGCCGCGTGCGCGCCAGCCGCCACGCGAACAGGCTGGCGAGGCCGAGATGGACGGCGCGCCCGGCGAACGGGTACAGGAACAGGTGGTGGCCTTCGCGCGTCTTCAGCGTTTCGGCGAGCAGGGCACCGCGCCGCGGCAGCGCCGACCAGCGCGCCTGCAGCTCCAGCAGCGGCCGCGCGCGTTCGAGTTCGGGCGCGTCGAAGCGGCCTTCGGCGGCATCGTCGAGCGCCGCCACCACGGCCGCCGCCAGTTCGGACGAGAGCGGCATGCGGCCGCCGTTCCAGCGCGGCACCGCCGGGCGCGCGCCGCTCGCGCGGCGCACCCAGGCGGTCATCTCGTGCACGCGCACCAGTTCGAGCAGGCGGCCGGCGAACAGGAAGCAGTCGCCCGGGCGCAGGCGCGCGACGAAGCTCTCCTCCACCGTGCCCAGCCGCCCGCCGGCCGCGCCACGGCCGCCCCAGTAGCGCACGCTGATGCCGGCGTCACTGACGATGGTGCCGATGCCCATGCGGTGGCGGCGCGCCAGCCGCGCGTCCGGCACCCGCCACACGCCGCCCTCGTCCGGCGCCACGCGCCGGTAGTCGGGATAGGCCACCAGCGCTGCGCCGCCGCGCCCGACGAAATCCAGCGCCCACTGCCACGCGGCCTCGTCGAGCGCGCGGTAGGCGTGGCAGCCACGCACCTCGGCAAGCAGCGCGTCCGGGCGGAAGCCGCCGCCGAGCGCCACCGTCACCAGGTGCTGCACCAGCACGTCCATCGGCTGTTCGGGCGAACGGCGCGCCTCGACATGGCCGGCCTCGGCGGCCGCGCGCGCGGCGGCGGCCTCGACCAGTTCCAGGCTGTGGGTGGGCACCAGCGTCACCCGCGAGGGCCGCCCGGGCGCGTGACCGGAGCGCCCGGCGCGCTGCAGCAGACGCGCCACGCCCTTGGGCGAACCGATCTGCAGCACCCGTTCCACCGGCAGGAAATCGACCCCGAGATCGAGGCTGGAGGTGCACACCACTGCCTTCAGCGTGCCCGCCTTCAGCCCCGCCTCCACCCACGCGCGGCTGTCCGCATCGAGCGAACCGTGGTGCAGCGCGAGCAGGCCGGCCCAGTCGGGACGGGCGTCGAGCAGGGCCTGGTACCACAGCTCCGCCTGCGAACGCGTGTTGACGAACACCAGCGCGGTGGCGCTGGCGTCGATCTCCGCCACCACCTGCGGCAGCATCTGCATGCCCAGGTGGCCGGCCCACGGAAAGCGCGCCGGCGCGCTCGGCAGCAGGGTGTCGATCTGCAGCTGCTTGGGCACCTCGCCGCGCAGCAGGCGGCCCTGCGCGGCATGCGCGGGGCCGAGCAGCGCCGCGCGGGCGTGGTCGAGATTGCCGAGCGTGGCCGACAGCCCCCACACCACCAACGCCGGGTTCCAGCGCCGCAGCCGCGCGATCGCGAGCTGGACCTGCACGCCGCGCTTGTTGCCGAGCAGCTCGTGCCACTCGTCCACCACCACCATCGCGACCGCGCCCAGGGTCTGCGCCGCCTCGGCGCGCGACAGCAGCAGCGACAGGCTTTCCGGCGTGGTGACGAGCGCGGTCGGCAGGCGGCGGTCCTGCGCGGCGCGCTCGCTGGCCGCGGTGTCGCCGCTGCGCACGCCCACGCGCCAGTCGCAGCCGAGTTCGGCCAGCGGCGCCTGCAGCGCGCGCCCGGTGTCCGCGGCAAGCGCGCGCATCGGCGTCAGCCACAGCAGCGTGAGCGGCGGCGCCGGCGGCCCGCCGCGAGTCCCGGACGCCGATGGGGCGCCCGCCGCCGCCCAGCGTGCGAGCGCCGCGAACCAGGCGGCGTAGGTCTTGCCGGCGCCGGTAGTGGCATGCAGCAGCCCGCTTTCACCGGCCGCCACGGCCGTCGCCAGCGCGCGCTGAAAGTCGAACGGTGCCCAGCCGCGCGCGGCGTACCAGCGCTCGATGCGCGCCGCCATCGGCAGCGACGAACCCGGTTCGCAGCCGGGCAGCGGCGCACACTCGACCGTCGGTTCGGCGACACCGGCGCCCGCGGCCGCGGCGCGCGCGGCATCCACGGCCTCGATCGCGGCGGCGCGCGCTCGCGCGGCCGCGGCCGCTCCGCGCCGGGGCGCGAGGCGCGGCAGGCTGCCCGGCGGCCGGGGTGTGGCCCGGCGCGACGGCGGCTTGCGCGGCGGACTCACCGGCCCGCCCTCGCGTGGCGGTTTGCCGACAGCGGCACAGGACGGGCAGTGCTCACGGCGGCAGCAGCTCCGCCAGCGTCTGCAGGGTGTCGGCCTCGGCCGCCGGCTTGTCGTGCCGCCAGCGCAGGATGCGCGGAAAGCGCACCGCGATGCCGCTCTTGTGGCGGGCGCTGCGGGCGATGCCTTCGAAGCCGAGTTCGAACACCTGCTCCGGCGTCACGCTGCGCACCGGGCCGAACTTGTCCTGCGTGGTCTTGCGCACGATCGCATCCACCTGCCGGATCTCCGCATCGGTCAGGCCGGAATACGCCTTCGCGAACGGCACCAGCCGCCGCTGCGGCGCGTCGGGCGGGGCGTCCCACACCGCGAAGGTGTAGTCGGTGTAGAGGCTGGCGCGGCGGCCGTGGCCGCGCTGGGCATAGATCAGCACCGCGTCGATGCTGTAGGGGTCGATCTTCCATTTCCACCACACGCCGCCTTCCTTGCTGCGGCCCACGCCATAGGGCGCGTCGCGGCCCTTCAGCATCATGCCTTCGACGCCGCGCTCGCGGGCCTCCTCGCGCAGGCGCGCGAGCGCCGCCCAGTCCTCCCCGTGCAGCAGCGGCGACAGCTGCAGCGCGCGCTGGGGGTGATGCTGCGCCAGCCGTTCCAGCGCGGCGCGGCGGGCGTGTTGCGGCTGCGCGCGCAAGTCTTCGCCCTGCCACTCGAGCAGGTCGTAGGCGCACAGCACCACCGGCGCCTCGGCGAGCAGGCGGGTGCCCACGGTCTTGCGCCCGAGCCGCTTCTGCAGCGCGGCGAAGGGTTGCACCCGCCCCGCCTTCCACACCAGGATTTCGCCGTCGATCACGGTGCCTTCGGGCAGCTCGGCGCCGAGCGCGGCCAGCTCCGGAAAGCGTTCGGTGACGAGGTCCTCGCCACGCGACCACAGCCAGCTGCGGCCGCCGCGGCGCACCAGCTGGGCGCGGATGCCGTCCCATTTCCATTCGATCAGCCAGTTTTCCGGCGGCCCGAGGCGGTCCTCCAGCGCCTCCACCGGCGCCTGCAGCGGATGGGCGAGGAAGAAGGGATAGGGCAGGCCGTCGTCGCGCGCGCCCTCGGCCGGCGCGGGCGGCGCGAGCAGCGCGCGGTAGCTGGCGGCGTCGGGGCGCGCGCCGATGTCGGTGTAGCCGATCAGGCGTTCGGCGACGCGCCGGGTATCGACCCCGCCGGCCTCGCCCAGCGCGCGGGTGACGAGCAGGCGCGACACGCCGACGCGGAAGCTGCCGGTGATGAGCTTGGCGCAGACGAAGCGCTGCAGCGTCGACAGCGCGCCGAACAGCATCTCCAGCCGCGGCTGCAGCACGTCGGGCGGCAGCCCGCGCAGCGGCAGCAGGCGCGCCTCCACCCATTCGGCCAGCGGCGCATCGTCGCCCGCCACGCCTTCGGGCAGCAGCAGCGCCAGCGTCTCGGCGAGGTCGCCCACCGCCTGGTAGCTCTCCTCGAACAGCCATTCGGGCACGCCGGCGATGCGCATCGCGAATTCCCGCAGCTGGCGCACCGGCACCAGCTGGCGCGGTTTGCCGCCGGCGAGGAAGTAGGCCGCCCACGCCGCATCCGCCGCCGGCGCGGCGCGGAAGTAGGCCACCATCGCGGCGAGCTTGGCATTGCTGGAAGTGGTGGCGTCGAGTTCGGCGTAGAGGGCGGCAAAGGCCTTCATTGCGGGGGCTCCGCCGCATCGTCCGGGCGCGCGGAATCGCCCGCGCCGCCCTGGCCGGCGTCGTCCTCCTCGCCGTATTCGGTGGCAAAGGCCTGCGCCGCCAGCCCCTGCTCGCCCAGCCAGCGCACCAGCACCGCGACGCTGCCGTGGGTGACGAACACCCGCTGTGCGCCGGTGGCCTCGATCGCGCGCAGCAGGCCGGGCCAGTCGGCGTGGTCCGACAGCACGAAGCCGCGGTCCACCCCGCGCCGGCGGCGCGTGCCGCGAATGCGCATCCAGCCGCTGGCGAAGGCATCGGCGTAGTCGCCGAAACGGCGCAGCCACGGGCTGCCCTGGGCCGAGGGCGGCGCCAGCACCAGGGCGCGCCGCAGATCCTCCGCCGCCACCTCGCCGACCTTGCGCGTGGCCGGCAGCGCGACGCCCGCGGCGCGGTACACCGCGTTGAGCGGCTCCACCGCGCCGTGCACGACGATGGGGCCGATGGCGGGGTCGAGCAGATGCAGGATGCGCTGGGCCTTGCCGAAGGCGTAGCAGAACAGCACCGAAGCGCGCCCGGCCGCGGCATTGGCCTGCCACCAGGCATTGATCGCCGCGCCCAGCTCGGCCTGCGGCGGCCAGCGGTAGATCGGCAGGCCGAAGGTGGATTCGGTGATGAAGGTGTCGCAGCGCACCGGCTCGAACGCGTCGCAGGTGCCGTCCGCTTCCAGCTTGTAGTCGCCGGAGGCCACCCAGACTTCGCCCCGGTATTCGATCCGCACCTGGGCGGAGCCGAGCACGTGCCCCGCAGGGTGGAAGCGGATGCCGACGCCGTGGTGGCGGACCTCCTCGCCATAACCGAGCGTCTGCAGCGGAATTTCGCCCAGGCGCGCGCGCAGCACGCCCTCGCCCGGCGCGGCAGCGAGGTAATGACGGTGGCCGGGGCGGGCGTGGTCGCCATGGCCGTGGGTGATCACGGCGCGATCCACCGGGCGCCAGGGGTCGATGTAGAAATCCCCGGGCGGGCAGTACAGGCCTTCGGGGCGGGCGACGATGAGATCCATGTGCTCCAGCGGCGTGACGGACGGGGCGCGCCGGCCGGGCTTGGCTCCCCCCGCCGGCGCTGCACAAGGGACCGCCGCGGCGCCGGCGGTGTTCCCGCACCGGGCACCGTTCGGTTTTCCGAACGGCGACGCAGCGCTGCGACCGGATTTCCGAACGCCCGGCACGGGCCGCCGCCGCAGAACCCGCGCGGCGCCGGGCAATCACACCGTCGGGCGCGCTGGCACGGTCCCTGCACTGGTGGACCGCATCGGACGCCGGCGGCGTCCATCTTTCCTACCTCGTCTGGAGACTGGTCATGCGCACCTCCCTTTCCGTCCTCGCCCTCTGCTTCGCCGCTGCCGGCCTCGCCGCGCCCGCCCATGCCGCCGAACCGACCGGCACGCTGAAGAAGATCAAGGACAGCGGCACGATCACGGTCGGCCACCGCGAATCCTCGGTGCCCTTCTCCTACCTGGACGCGGACCAGAAGCCGGTGGGCTACGCGATGGACCTGTGTGCGAAGGTGGTCGAAGCGGTGAAGGACGAGCTGAAGCTGCCCAAGCTGGAGGTGAAGTACCAGGCGGTGACCTCGCAGAACCGCATCCCGCTGATGCAGAACGGCACCATCGACATCGAATGCGGCTCCACCACCAACAGCGTCCAGCGCCAGCAGCAGGTGGGCTTCTCGGTGAACTACTTCGTCACCAGCGTGCGCATGGCGGTGCGCAAGGATTCCGGCATCAAGGATATCGGCGACCTCAACGGCAAACCGGTCGCCACCACCACCGGCACCACCTCGGACGCGCTGATCAAGCAGAACGAAAAGGGCAAGTCGATCGACGTGCGCAACATCTACGGCAAGGACCATGCCGATTCCTTCCTGATGGTCGAGAGCGGTCGCGCCGCCGCCTTCGTGATGGACGACATCCTGCTCGCCGGCCTGATCGCCAGCTCCAAGAACCCTGCCGCCTACGAGATCGTCGGCCCCTCGCTGCGCGACGAGCCCTACGGCGTGATGCTGCGCAAGGACGACACCGAGTTCAAGGCGGTGGTCGACAAGGCGCTGACCGGGCTGATGAAGTCGGGCGAGGCCGAGAAGATGTACACCAAGTGGTTCACGCAGCCGAACCCGCCGCGCAACGTGAACCTGAACTTCCCGATGAGCGCCGCCACCAAGGCCGCGCTGACCAATCCGACCGACAAGGGCGTGGAGTAAGGGGGCGAAGCCAGGACGAGCGGTCAGGAGGGGCAGTTCCTGTTCCTGCCCCTTCAAGGGGGAGGCTAGGAGGGGGATGGGGTTGGGCTCAGCGCGGCGCTTCACCCCATCCCCACCCCAGCCCAGGAGCCGGTGCCGGCTGGCACCGTCGTTCGGCCGGCGGCGAGCAGTGCTCGCCGAAACCCCGTCCTCACCCCCTTGAAGGGGAGGGGGCACGACACCTTCCTTTTCGCGCTCCATCGTGCGCCTGACGGCCAGCCGGACGACCACACAAAACACCAACACGGGGATTTCCCATGAACTACCACTGGGATTGGGCCTTTTTCTTTCAGGAGACCGATGACGGTCTCAAATACATCGACTGGGTGATCTCCGGCATGGGCTGGACCACCGCGGTCTCGCTGTCCGCGCTGGCGATCGCGCTGCTGGTGGGCTCGGTGCTGGGCGTGATGCGCACCACGCCCAGCAAGCTGCTGGTGGCGATCGGCGACACCTATGTCGACATCTTCCGCAACGTGCCGCTGATCGTGCAGCTCTTCATGTGGTTCTTCGTGGTGCCCGAGCTGGTGCCGGAATCCATCGGGCTGTGGATGAAGCAGGACCTGCCCTACTTCGTCACCGCGGTGATCGGGCTGGGCCTCTACACCGCGGCGCGGATCGCCGAGCAGGTGAAGTCCGGCATCAACGCACTGGCACGCGGCCAGCGCTTCGCCGGGCTGGCGCTGGGCTTTACCGAGTGGCAGACCTACCGCTACGTGCGCCTGCCGATGGCCTACCGCATCGTGCTGCCGGCGCTGACCTCGGAGGCGATGAACATCTTCAAGAACTCGGCGGTGACCTACGCGGTGGGCATCCTCGAGCTTTACTTCCAGTACAAGCAGATCATCGAGAAGACCTCGCAAGTGCTGGAAATCACCATCGTGGTCACGCTCACCTACTTCGTGCTGGCGTTCGCGATGAACCGCCTGCTGGGCTTCATCGAGAAGCGCACGCGGGTGCCTGGCCTCATCACCGGCGGCAGCGGAGGACACTGAGATGGGTGATTTCGAATTCGGCGTCATCGCCGACAACTGGCGCTTCCTGGCCGAGGGCCTGCGCTACACGGTGCAGGTCACCCTGGTCGCCACCATCGGCGGCATCTTCCTCGGCACGCTGCTGGCGCTGATGCGGCTGTCGTCGGTGAAGCCGCTGCAGTGGTTCGCGGTGGGCTACATCAACTTCTTCCGCAGCGTGCCGCTGGTGCAGGTGATCCTGGCCTTCTACCTGATCATCCCGATGGTGCTGCAGATGTTCACCGGCAAGCCGATGCCGATCGGGGCGGAGAACTCGGCCTACTTCACCTTCACGGTGTTCGAGGCCGCCTACTTCGCCGAGATCATGCGCTCCGGCATCCAGTCCATCCCGCGCGGCCAGATCGGCGCCGGCTACGCGCTCGGCTTCACCTACGGCCAGACGATGCGGCTGGTGGTGCTGCCGCAGGCCTTCCGCAACATGCTGCCGGTGCTGCTGACGCAAACCATCGTGCTGTTCCAGGACGTGTCGCTGGTGTATGCGATCGGCGCCACCGACTTCTTCGGCGCGGCCGACAAGATCACCCAGCGCGACCTGCGCCCGGTGGAGATGTACACCACGGTGGCGGCGGTCTATTTCGTCCTCTGCTTCAGCCTCTCGCGGCTGGTGAAGCGGCTGCAGACCCGCATCGCCATCATCCGCTGACCCTCCCCCCGTATTCCCGGAGCATCCCGACATGATCGAGATCAACAACGTTTCCAAGTGGTATGGCGACTTCCAGGTGCTGACCGACTGCACCACGGGGGTCAAGAAGGGCGAGGTGGTGGTGGTGTGCGGCCCCTCCGGCTCGGGCAAATCGACGCTGATCAAGTGCGTCAACGCGCTCGAACCCTTCCAGCAGGGCAGCATCAAGGTCAATGGCATCGCGGTGGAAGATCCCAAGACCAACCTGCCCAAGCTGCGCTCGCACGTGGGCATGGTGTTCCAGCACTTCGAGCTGTTCCCCCACATGACGATCACCGACAACCTCGCGATCGCGCAGATCAAGGTGCTCGGCCGCAAGCGCGACGAAGCGGTGGAAAAGGGCCTCAAGCTGCTCGACCGCGTCGGCCTCAAGGCCCACGCGCACAAGTTCCCCGGCCAGCTCTCGGGCGGCCAGCAGCAGCGCGTGGCGATCGCCCGCGCGCTCGCGATGGACCCGATCTGCATGCTGTTCGACGAGCCGACCTCGGCGCTGGACCCCGAGATGATCAACGAGGTGCTCGACGTCATGGTCGAACTCGCGCGCGAGGGCATGACGATGATGTGCGTGACCCACGAGATGGGCTTCGCGCGCAAGGTGGCCCACCGGGTGATCTTCATGGACCGCGGCGCCATCGTCGAGGACGCCGCCAAGGACGAGTTCTTCGGCCAGCCGCGTTCGGAGCGGGCGCAGAGCTTTCTGGCGAAGATTCTGCAGCACTGAGCCGGGGCAGTCGGGGCGCGGTATCGCCCCGTGCGGCCGCCAGAGCCGTGGCCTGACTTGCTCCCTCCCCTTCAAGGGGGAGGGACTACCCCCACCACATCGCGCCAATACCCCCGGAGACCCAAATGCCCCTCTCCTCCCAACTCCGCCACCTGCTCCTCCCTGCCCTCGCCGCGGCGGCCTTGCTGCTGCCGCCCGCCGCCCACGCGCGTGAAGCCGCAGCGCCGGCACGCCTCGCCAAGGTGGTGATCCTCGCCACCGGCGGCACGATTGCCGGCGCCGGCGCCGACGCGGCCTCCAGCGCCACCTACCAGGCCGCCAAGGTGCCGGTCGAGAAACTCGTCGCCGGCATCCCGGAGCTGAAGAACCTTGCCGAAGTGCGCGGCGAGCAGGTGTTCCAGATCGCCTCCGAGAGCTTCACCAACGAGCACCTGCTGCAGCTCGGCCGCCGGGTCGCGGAGCTGAGCGCCAGCGCGGATGTGGACGGCATCGTGATCACCCACGGCACCGATACGCTGGAGGAGACGGCGTTCTTCCTCAACCTGGTGATCCGCAGCGACAAGCCGGTGGTGGTGGTCGGTTCGATGCGGCCGGGCACCGCGCTGTCGGCCGACGGCGCGCTCAACCTCTACGACGCGGTGGCGGTGGCGGCGAGCGCCGACGCGCGCGGCAAGGGCGTGCTGGTGACCATGAACGACGAGATCCACAGCGGCCGCGACGTCAGCAAGGCGGTGAACATCCGCCCGGACGCGTTCCGCAGTCCGTGGGGGCCGCTGGGCATGGTGGTGGAAGGCAAGCCCTACTGGTTCCGCCTGCCGGCCAAGCGCCACACGCTGAATTCCGAATTCGACATCGCCCGCATCCAGTCGCTGGCGCCGGTCGAGATCGCCTACGGCTACGGCAACGTAAGCGACACCGCCTACAAGGCCTTCGCCGCCGCGGGCGCCAAGGCCATCATCCATGCCGGCACCGGCAACGGCTCGGTGTCGAACCGGGTGGTGCCGGGGCTGCAGGCGCTGCGCGCGCAGGGCGTCCACATCGTGCGCTCGTCGCGGGTGGATGGCGGCGGCTTCGTGCTGCGCAATGCCGAACAGCCCGACGACAAGTACGACTGGGTCGCCGCGCACGACCTCAACCCGCAGAAGGCCCGCATCCTCGCCGCGGTGGCGCTGACCACCACCAGCGACAGCCGCGAGCTGCAGCGCATCTTCTGGGAATACTGAGCACGCGCCGCCCGGCGCCGAGCGGCGCCGTGGCAGCCGTCACACCGCTGCGCGCGGACGCGCCGCACCCTCTGCGCCGCGCGCGGTCGAACCCGACGAGCGGCGCATCCGACGCCGCACACCACGAGGAGACACCATGCAAACCACCCGCATCGAGCACGATCTGCTCGGCGAACGCGAAATCCCGGCCGACGTGTATTGGGGCATCCACAGCCTGCGCGCGCTGGAAAACTACCCGATCACCGGCAAGTCGATCGGCGCCTATCCGGAACTGGTGAAGGCGCTGGCGCTGGTGAAGCAGGCGGCGGCACGCACCAATCACCAGCTCGGCCAGCTCGACGAGGGCCGCTTCCACGCGATCGACGAAGCCTGCCGCGAGATCGCCGAGGGCCGGCTGCACAACCAGTTCGTCGTCGACGTGATCCAGGGCGGCGCCGGCACTTCGACCAACATGAACGCCAACGAGGTGATCGCCAACCTCGCGCTCGAAAAGCTCGGCTGGCCCAAGGGCCACTACAAGGAGCTGCACCCGATCAACCATGTGAACATGAGCCAGAGCACCAACGACGTCTATCCGACGGCGCTGAAGCTGGCGGTGGTGTTCGCGATCCAGGGCCTGCTCGACGCGATGGAGACCCTGCGCCTGGCCTATCTCGCCAAGGCGGAGGAATTCAAGGACATCCTCAAGATCGGCCGCACCCAGTTGCAGGACGCGGTGCCGATGACGCTGGGCCAGGAGTTCTCCACCTACGCGGTGATGATGAAGGAGGATGTCGCCCGCCTGCGCGAGGCGATCTGCCTGATCCAGGAGATCAACCTCGGCGCCACCGCGATCGGCACCGGCATCAACACCGACATCCGCTACGCCAAGATGGCGACCGAACACCTCGCCGAACTGTCCGGGGTGAAGCTGGTGCCGGCCGAGAACCTGATCGAGGCGACGCAGGACACCGGCGCCTTCGTGCAGCTCTCCGGCGTGCTGAAGCGCATCGCCTGCAAGCTCTCCAAGGTGTGCAACGACCTGCGCCTGCTCTCCTCCGGCCCGCAGGCCGGCTTCAACGAGATCAACCTGCCCGAGCGCGCGGCGGGGTCGTCCATCATGCCGGGCAAGGTGAATCCGATCATTCCGGAGGTGGTGAACCAGATCGCGTTCGAGGTGATCGGCAACGACGTCACGATCACGCTGGCGTCCGAGGGCGGCCAGTTGCAACTCAATGCCTTCGAGCCCATCATCGGCCACTCCCTGTTCAAGAGCATCGAGCACCTGGAAGCCGGCTGCCGCACGCTCACCGACAACTGCGTGCGCGGCATCACCGCCAACCGCGAGCTGCTCGCGGAGCGGGTGCGCACCTCGGCCGGGCTGGCCACCGCGCTCAATCCGCACATCGGTTACGAAAACGCCACCTGGGCTGCGCGCGAGGCGCTGAAGACCGGGCGCAGCGTGGCCGAACTGGTGCTGGAGCGCGGGCTGATGGACAAGGAGAGCCTGGAACGCACGCTGCGGCCGGAAGTGCTGACCGCGCCGCGCGCCGAATAAGCCGCCACCTCACCCGGAGCCCGACCTCTTGCCACGCCAGCCCGTCATCGCCCTCGTCGCCACCGGCGGCACCATCGCAGGTACCGCCGACACCCCGGGGGCGGTCACGGGCTATACCGCCGGCGTGCTCGGCGCCGAGGCCTTGCTCGCGGCCGTCCCCGGGCTGGGCGAGATCGCCGCGCTGCGGGCCGAGACCCTGTTCAACCTGGACAGCAAGGACATGGCGCCGGCGCACTGGCTGGCGCTGGCGCAACGGGTGCAGGTGCTGGCCGACGACCCGGCGATCGACGGTGTGGTGATCACGCACGGCACCGACACGCTGGAGGAATCGGCGTTCTTCGTGCATCTGACGGTGGCCACCGCCAAGCCGGTGGTGTTTACCGCGGCGATGCGGCCGGCGACCGCGCTGTCGGCCGACGGGCCGATGAACCTGCTCGCTGCGGTACGGGTTGCGGCGGCGCCCGCCTTCCACGGCCTCGGCACGCTGGTGGCGATCAACGACCGGGTCTATGCCGCGCGCGACGTGCAGAAGCAGCGCACCCACGGCCTGGATGCGTTTGGCGCGGGCGAAGGCGCCGCGGTGGGACGCAGCGACCCGGCGCGGCCCGGCCTGCTGGTGAATCGCGATGGCGGCAGTTGCGCGGCGGCGCTGGCCAGCGCTGCGCTGCCCGCGGTCGAGGTGCTTTACATTGCCGCCGGGGCATCGCCCGCGCTGCTCGACGCCGTGCGCGGCAGCGGGGCGGCGGGCGCGGTGCTCGCCTTTCCCGGCAACGGCAGCGTGCCCGAGGCCTGGAAGCCGGCGATCGACGCGGCGCTCCACGCCGGCATGGTGCTGGTGCGCGCCAGCCGGGTACCCGCCGGGCCGGTGGGCCACGACACCCGCCTGCCCGCGTCGTTGCTCAGCGCGGGCGACCTGCCGCCATCGAAGGCGCGGGTGGCGCTGATGCTGGCGCTGGCCTGCGACCGCCCGCAGCGCTTCTGCACCCTCGCCGCCCCGCACTGACGCGCCGCTTCAGGCCCCCCAGCGCCGGCGCAGCGCGAACAGCGCCAGCAGACCGCCGCCGATCAGCGCCAGCGCACCCGGTTCGGGGATGACCTGGCACTGCGGAGCGCTCGGGTTCTCGACGCAGATCGAGCCGGTGAAGCGGCCGGTCAGCGTGGCCTCCTCGCCGCCGTCATCCACCGACGAGAAGGTCCAGCTCACCTTGAAGATGTTGCCTTCGGCGTTGTAGTTGGTCAGGTCCATGGTCGGCGCGAACAGGATGTAGTCGAACGCGCCCGAGCCGACGTTGTTGCTGAAGCACTTCAGCGGCAGCGAGTCCGGATCCACGCACACCGTGCCCGGGGCCTCCACCGGATTGACGCCGTCGCCGAGGATCCAGTCTTCGAGCAGGTTGCCATCCTTGTCGAAGATCTCCACCTTGGCCATGGCGAACAGGCTGGGGTTGCCGCCGGTTTCATTCTGGTCGAAGGTGAATACCGGAATCGTGGCGTCGAAGGTGTCCTGCAGGTAACGATAGAGGTCCGACACCAGCATGGTGGTGGCGCTGGTGCCCCCCATGCCCCAGCTGCCGCTGGTGGGGTTCTCGTTAACGTTGGTGATGGGGTCGGGGATGTTGTACGGCGCCAACCCGCCGTTGGAGTTGCTCTGTCCGGCCGAGCGCGTGGTGATGATCACGTCCAGCGTGCCGGTGCCGGCCGACTTGTCCCAGCCGGCGTCGGGCTGGAGGTAGTCGAGTACGCGCGTGGAGTAGGAGTAGAAGTCGCCGTACTGGATGGACACGACGACGCCGTCGATGACCGTGTCGGGAAGCGGCAGCAGCGCGGCGGAGACGGACGGGCTGGCGATCGCGCAGCAGGCGGTTGCACAACCGAGCACAACTTTGCGGATTTCCATGACAACTCTCCGAAGACAGTCGTGCACGCTCTATCGCAAGAAAGAAGCCCGCTCCGGTAATGCTTTGAAAAATCTACACCTATGTCAAATGGCTTAGCCTTTTCGGACTAGTACTGTGAAATTTTCCGACATCTGTCCGAAGACCTAGAGTCCCGGATCGCTGCCGCCGCCCGCCAGCGCGGTCTCCACCATGCGGCGGGTCAGGTGCGGCGCAAACAGTTCGACGAAGGCGTACACATAACCGCGCAGCCACGCCCGGCGGCGCAGGCCGATACGGGTGGTGCTCGATTCGAACAGGTGGGCGGCGTCGATCATGCCGAGCTTGCGGTCTTCCTCCGGGTCGTAGGCCATGCGGGCGAGGATGCCGATACCAAGGTCCATCGCCACATAGGTCTTGATCACGTCGGAGTCGAGCGCGGTGAGCACCACGTTGGGCTTCAGGCCGCGGCCGAGAAAGGCCTTGTTGATCTGGCTGCGGCCGGTGAAGGCGTCGTCGTAGGTGATCAGCGGATAGCGCGCGATCGCCTCCAGCGTCAGCGGCTGCTCGCGCAGGATGGGATGGCGCGGCGACGCGACCACGCAGCGGTTCCACTGGTGGCAGGGCAGCATCACCAGCTCGTCGTATTCGGCAATTGCCTCGGTGGCGATCGCGATGTCCGCCGAGCCGTCCAGCACCATCTCGCACACCTGGTGCGGGCTGCCCTGGTGCAGCGACAGCTTGACCTGCGGGTAACGCCGCATGAATTCGCGCACCACCGGCGGCAGCGCGTAACGCGCCTGGGTGTGGGTGGTGGCGATCGAGAGTCCGCCGGCCGCTTCGTTGGAGAACTCGTCGCCCACCTGCAGCAGGTTGTCCATGTCGCGCAGCATGCGTTCGGCGATCGCGAGCACCGCGCGGCCCGGCTCGGTGACCGCCACCAGGCGCTTGCCGTGGCGGGCGAAGATCTCGATGCCAAGTTCCGCCTCGAGCAGGCGGATCTGCTTGGACACCCCCGGCTGGGACGTATACAGCGCGTCGGCGGCGTCGGAGACATTGAGTCCGCGGCGGGCCACTTCCTGGATGTATCTCAGTTGCTGCAGGTTCATCTCACAAACCTTAATAACCAATTCTTCTTAAAGTCTAACGCATAGGCTCTTTTTGAACTAAACAGGTCGGTCTACGATGCGCCGCAACATCAAGGAAGCCTGTCCATGGACTTTGCCTATACCGTCGCCGGATTCGCCGTCGGCGCCATCGTCGGTCTCACCGGCGTTGGCGGCGGCTCGCTGATGACGCCGCTGCTGGTGCTGCTGTTCGGCATCCACCCCTCGGTGGCGGTGGGTACCGACCTGCTTTACGCGGCGATCACCAAGGCGGGCGGCACCGTGGCCCACGGCCTCAAGGGCACGGTGGATTGGACCGTGACGCGCCGGCTCGCGAGCGGTAGCATCCCGGCCGCGGCGCTGACCCTGGTGCTGGTGGGCACCTTCGCCCCCGGCGGCATGGCCGGTGCCACCGGGCTGATCAAGGTCGCGCTGGGCGTGGCGCTGCTGCTCACTGCCGTCGCGCTGATCTTCCGCAAGCAGATCCAGGCGTACGCGGCGTCGCGTTTCGGCGACGAACCGAATCCGCAGCGCACCGCGTGGCTCACCGTCGTCGTCGGCGCGGTGCTTGGCGTGCTGGTGTCGATCTCGTCGGTGGGCGCCGGCGCGCTCGGCGTCACCGCGCTGTTCTTCCTGTACCCCAAGATGCCCGCGCTGCGCATCGTCGGTTCGGACATCGCCCACGCGGTGCCGCTGACGCTGGTGGCCGGCATCGGCCACTGGATCCTGGGCAGCGTCGACTGGTTCCTGCTCGGCAGCCTGATCGTCGGCTCCCTGCCCGGGATCTGGCTCGGCAGCCATATTTCGACCAAGGTGCCGGACCGGGTGCTGCGCCCCATCCTCGCCACCATGCTGGTGCTGGTGGGCGCCAAGCTGATCGGCCACTGAACATCCGCGGGCGGCATTGCCGTCCGCACCCGAACTCAACGAGAGAGACGCGATGTACCGATACGACGATTACGACCAGCGCCTGGTGGATGAACGGGTGGCGCAGTTCCGCGACCAGACCCGCCGCTACCTCGCCGGCGAGCTGTCCGAGGACGAGTTCCGCCCGCTGCGCCTGCAGAACGGCCTTTACGTGCAGCGCCACGCGCCGATGCTGCGCATCGCCGTGCCCTACGGCCTGTTCTCCAGCGCCCAGCTGCGCACGCTGGCCGACATCGCCCGCCGCTACGACCGCGGCTACGGCCACTTCACCACCCGCCAGAACATCCAGTTCAACTGGCCGGAGCTGGCCAAGGTGCCGGAAATCCTCGCCCAGCTCGCTACCGTGCAGATGCACGCGATCCAGACCTCGGGCAAC
Organism: Azoarcus olearius; assembly: GCF_001682385.1. Classification (NCBI taxonomy): domain Bacteria; kingdom Pseudomonadati; phylum Pseudomonadota; class Betaproteobacteria; order Rhodocyclales; family Zoogloeaceae; genus Azoarcus; species Azoarcus olearius. The sequence goes on along the minus strand of NZ_CP016210.1, from coordinate 466,217 downwards.
TGCATCCGCAACATCACGTCGGACGCCTTCGCCGGCGTGGCCGCCGACGAGCTGATCGACCCGCGCCCCTGGTGCGAGATCCTGCGCCAGTGGAGCAGCTTCCACCCGGAATTCGCCCACCTGCCGCGCAAGTTCAAGTTCGCGGTCAATGGCGCCAAGGAAGACCGCGCGGTGATCCAGGCCCACGACATCGGCCTGGACGTGGTGAAGAACGACGCCGGTGAGATCGGCTTCCGCGTGCTGGTCGGCGGCGGCCTCGGCCGCACTCCGATCATCGGCGAGGAAATCGCCGCCTTCGTGCCGTGGCAGCACATCGTCACCTACTGTGAATCCATCCTGCGGGTGTACAACCTGCACGGCCGCCGCGACAACAAGTACAAGGCGCGCATCAAGATCCTGGTGAAGGCGCTCGGCATCGAGGAATTCCGCCGCCAGGTCGAGGCCGAATGGGCTTTCCACAAGAACGGTCCGTCGACGCTGACCGAAGCCGAAGTCGCGCGCGTCGCCGCCCACTTCGTCGATCCGGCCTACGAAAGCCTGCCGGCCACCGACGCCGGCTACGCCAGCCTGCTCGAAGAGAACAAGCCCTTCGCCGCCTGGGTGAAGCGCAATGTGCGCGCCCACAAGGTGCCGGGCTACGCCAGCGTCACCATTTCGCTGAAGAAGACCGGCGTGCCCCCGGGCGACATCACCGAATCGCAGATGGAGCTGGTCGCCGACCTCGCCGACGCCTACAGCTACGGCGGGGTGCGCGCCACCCACCAGCAGAACCTGGTGCTGGCCGACGTGCGCCAGTCCGACCTGTTCAAGGTGTGGCAGTCGCTGCGCGACGCCGGCCTGGCGACGCCCAACATCGGCCTGCTGACCGACATCATCTCGTGCCCGGGCGGCGACTACTGCGCGCTTGCCAACGCCAAGTCGATCCCGATCGCCAATGCGATCCAGGAGCGTTTCGACAACCTCGACTACCTGTACGACATCGGCGAGATCGAACTCAACATCTCCGGCTGCATGAACGCCTGCGGCCACCACCACGTCGGCCACATCGGCGTGCTCGGCGTCGATAAGAACGGCGAGGAGTGGTACCAGGTGACCATCGGCGGGGACCAGGGCAACAAGGCCGCGATCGGCAAGGTGATCGGCCCGTCCTTTGCCGCTGCCGAGATGCCGGACGTCGTCACCCACCTGATCGAAACCTATATCGCCAACCGCCATGAGGACGAACGCTTCGTCGATACCGTGCGCCGCATCGGCATCGAACCGTTCAAGGCCCATGTCTATGGCAATCGCCAGACCGAAAAGAAGGTGGCCCATGCCTAAAGTGATCCGCAACCGCCGCGTCGAGGACGACGCCCGCCAGATCGTCCGCCTTGCCGAAGGCGAAACCGCCGAAACCGTGGCGATTCCCGCCGGCCCGGTGCTGGTGCCGCTGGCCGTGTGGCAGGCGCGCGCCGAAGAACTCGCCGCGCGCGGCGACGTCGGCGTGTGGCTGGAGGCCGCCGAGGGCGCCGAGCTGATCGCCGCCGATTTGCCCAAGCTGGCCGCGGTGGCGGTCAACTTCCCCGCCTTCACCGACGGCCGCGGCTATTCCACCGCCGCGCTGCTGCGCACCCGCTACGGCTACAGCGGCGAGCTGCGCGCGATCGGCGACGTGCTGCGCGACCAGTTCCAGGCTTACGTGCGCTGCGGCTTCGACACCCTGCAGCCCAACGCCGGCCGCTACACCGATGCGCAGCTGGAAGCGGCGCTCGCCAGCCTCGGCGACTTCAGCGTGCCCTACCAGGGCGCGGTGGACGAGCCGCGCCCGCTGTGGGCACGTGCCCAACGCGGAGTGGCGGCGTGAGCGGCGCGGTGTCGATGCTGCGTCCGGCAGCCACGAATCCGGCCACCCGCCCCGAGCTGACCGAGGCGCTGCGCGCCAGCGTCAGCGCCAAGGCCGCGGCCGCGCGCGAGTTGCTGGCCGCCGCGGTGGCCGAACTCGGTGCCAATGGCGAGATCACCTTCGCCAACAGCTTCGGCGCCGAGGACATGGTGCTGACCGACCTGATCCTGGGCGGCAAGCTGCCGATCGAGATCTTCTCGCTCGACACCGGCCGCCTGCCGGCCGAAACCTATACGCTGATGGGCGCAGTCGAGCAGCGTTACGGCACGAAGCTGAAGGTGTTCTTCCCGGACGCGACCGCGGTCGAGCAGTTCGTCCGCAGCGAGGGCATCAATGCGTTCTACGATTCGGTGGAGCTGCGCAAGGCCTGTTGCGGCATCCGCAAGATGGAGCCGTTGCGCCGCGCGCTGGCCGGCAAGAAGGCGTGGGTGACCGGGCTGCGCGCCGCGCAGTCGGTGACGCGCACGGGCCTTGCGCTGCGCGAGTTCGACACCGGCAACGGGCTGGAGAAGTTCAACCCGCTGTCCGACTGGACGGAGGCCGAGGTATGGGCGTATATCCGGATCAACGAGGTGCCCTACAACGCGCTGCACGACCAGTTCTATCCGAGCATCGGCTGCGCACCCTGTACGCGCGCGATCGCGCTGGGCGAGGACATCCGCGCCGGCCGCTGGTGGTGGGAAGATCCCGCTTCCAAGGAATGCGGTCTGCACGTCAAGAAGACTTGAGCATGAAGACCGCGAAACGCGTAGCGCCCTCGTTCCTGCACCGCCTGCACGCGCTGCAGGCCGGGCTGCGCGCCGCGTTGCGGGGCTTGCGTGCCCACTGAAACACACTCGAAACGGTAACCTGAAGATGTCGACGCTGACCAAACAGACGCTTTCCCACCTGGACTGGCTCGAAGCCGAGGCCATCCACATCCTGCGCGAGGTCGCGGGCCAGTGTTCCAATCCGGCGCTGCTGTTCTCCGGCGGCAAGGATTCGCTGTGTCTGCTGCGGCTGGCGGAGAAGGCTTTCCGCCCCGGCCGCTTCCCCTTCCCGCTGCTGCATGTGGATACCGGCCACAACTATCCGGAAGTGATCGAGTTCCGCGACCGCCGCGCCGCCGAGCTGGGCGAGCGCCTGATCGTGCGTTCGGTGGAGGATTCGATGGCCCGTGGCACCGTGGTGCTGAAGTCGCCGGATGAGTCGCGCAACAAGCACCAGTCGGTGACGCTGCTGGAGGCCATTGAAGAGTTCGGCTTCGACGCGTGTATCGGCGGTGCCCGTCGCGACGAGGAAAAGGCGCGGGCGAAGGAGCGGATCATGAGTTTCCGCGACGAATTCGGCCAGTGGGACCCGAAGAACCAGCGCCCCGAGCTGTGGAACCTGTACAACGCGCGCTCGCACAAGGGCGAGAACATCCGCGCCTTCCCGATTTCGAACTGGACCGAGCTGGACGTGTGGCAGTACATCGAGCGCGAGAAGCTCGAACTGCCGTCGATCTACTTCGCCCACGTACGGCCGGTGGTGCGCAAGAACGGCCTGCTGCAGCCGGTGACCGAGCTGACCCCGGCCAAGCCGGGCGACGTCATCGAGGACGTGCTGGTGCGCTTCCGCACGGTCGGCGACATCACCTGCACAGCGCCGGTGGAATCCGACGCGGATACCGTGGCCAAGATCCTGGCCGAGACGGCGACCACCACGATCACCGAACGCGGAGCGACGCGGATGGACGACCAGACCTCCGAGGCGTCGATGGAGCAGCGGAAGAAGGAAGGGTATTTCTGATTTTTTGGGTGGGTCGGTTGTTTGTGGGTTGAAAACCGGGGATTCGGATTGGGCGTTGCGCGGGGTATTTGTTCCGGGGGGCTGCGGAACTCGCCCTTCGGGCTCAGACAGTCCTCGCCCCCCTCCACAAACACCCCGCTCATCCCGCTGAGGGTTGATCAAAGGCCGTAACAGCGAAAGGCAGCACCCAGGGAAGCTTCACGGTTTTTCCTGCCTTCGAGCAGCACCAACGGTAGCCGGGGACATCGGGGTATTTCTGGCGCGGGCGAGGACTGCCGAGCCCGCAGGGTGAGTTCCACAGCCTGCAGAAGAAATACCCCGGTGGCGCCGGCGGATCAAAACGCCAAGCGAACGAAGCAACCGATTAGCAAAGCAGCACCGAATTCTCGAAAGAAATCGAAGGAACGATGAACATGTCCGCCCCTGAACAACTGCCCGAAATCGACAACGGCCTGCTGCGCTTCCTCACCTGCGGCAGCGTGGATGACGGCAAGAGCACGCTGATCGGCCGCCTGCTGTTCGACACCAAGGCCATCCTCGCCGACACCATGAACGCCATCGAGAAGACCTCGGCCAAGCGCGGCATGAGCGCGGTCGACCTCTCGCTGCTCACCGACGGCCTGCAGGCCGAGCGCGAGCAGGGCATCACCATCGACGTCGCCTACCGCTACTTCTCCACCGGCACCCGCAAATACATCATCGCCGACGCGCCGGGCCACGAGCAGTACACCCGCAACATGGTCACCGCGGCCTCCACCGCCAACCTGGCCATCATCCTGGTCGACGCGCGTCGCGGCGTGCTCACCCAGACCCGCCGCCACTCCTACCTCGCCAGCCTGGTCGGCATTCCGCACCTGCTGGTGGCGGTGAACAAGATGGACCTGGTCGATTACGACCAGAAGGTGTTCGAGCAAATCCGCGCCGACTACCTCGCCTTCGCCGACAAGCTCGGCATCAAGGACGTGCGCTTCATCCCGATCTCGGCGCTGGCCGGCGACATGATCGTCGACCGCGGCGACCGCCTCGGCTGGTACGACGGCCCGACGCTGCTCGAAATCCTCGAAGCCGCGCCCGCCGCCCACACCGAAACCGCCGAGAACTTCCGCTTCCCGGTGCAGTTCGTGTGCCGCCCGCAAGATTCCGCCAACCCCGAACTGCACGACTACCGCGGCTTCATGGGCCGGGTGGAGTCGGGCGAAGTCGCGGTCGGCGACGCCATCACGGTGCTGCCTTCCGGCGCCACCAGCAAGGTCAAGGCGATCGAACTCGGCGGCGAGAAGCTGCAGCGCGCGATCCACGAGCAGTCGGTGACCCTGCTGCTGGAAGACGAGATCGACATCTCGCGCGGCGACATGATCGTCAAGTCGGCCGAAGCGCCGGAAGCGGTCAAGCAGATCGACGCCACCGTCTGCTGGCTGTCGGAGACGCCGATGTCCACCGCCCGCACCTACCTCGTGCGCCACACCACCCGCGAGGCCAAGGCCAAGGTCGCCAAGATCGACTACCGCCTCGATGTGAACACGCTGGAGCAGGAGCCGGCCACCAGCCTGGCGATGAACGACATCGCCCGTCTCACGCTGAAGCTGGCCCAGCCCATCGTGGCCGACGCCTACGCCGACAACCGTGCCACCGGCGCTTTCATCATCATCGACGAAAGCACCAACAACACCGTCGGCGCCGGCATGATCGGCTGACGATCCCGCTGCGCCCGGCGTCAAGGCCGGGCGCGGCAGTTCCCGCATCGTGACCACCTCCCCCTCCGGCAGCGACGACGCCCGCACCCGCATCGACAAGTGGCTGTGGGCGGCGCGCTTCTTCAAGCACCGCACCGGCGCCACCGACGCGGTCGACGGCGGCAAGGTCAAGCTCAATGGCAGCGCGGTGAAGCCCGCGCGCGACGTGAAGGTCGGCGACCGCCTCGACATCACCATCGGCGAGGAGCAGTTCACCGTGGTGGTGCGCGCGATCGCCGACAAGCGCGGCCCGGCCAGTGTGGCCCAGACGCTGTACGAAGAAACCCCGGACAGCGTCGAACGCCGCCAGGCCGGCCGCGAACAGCGCAAGCTCGCCGCCACCCCGGGCGCCGACCTGCACGGCCGCCCCACCAAGCGTGACCGCCGCCAGATCCGCCGCTTCACCGACTTCTGACCGGCGGCGTTGCCGACCGGCCACACGGACACCCGGACGCGTCCGGCTCTGCTAAGGTCCACCGCAGAACCTATCGCCCCGTCATGACCCGGGGCCAGCCCGAACCCGCGTGACCGGCATGGCACGGGACGGGTGTGCGCCGCGTGCGACGGCGGACGGTCATTGCGGAAGAAGGTCCGCCGCGCCATCGGCGCGCACGGCGGTCACCAAGCGAAGCGCCGGCCGCGGCGCCGGCAAAGGGAGCGAACAAGAATGAGTTTTCCGCCGCGCCAGCCCCTGATCGGCCGCGACGCCAGCCCCGCCGCGCGTGGTTTCCTCGTAACGATCGCCGTCGTCGTGCTGGTGGTCAGTATCGAATGGGCCGCGTGGCGCCAGTACCGCGCCTTCGAGCAGCGCCAGGCCACTGCCGAATTCGCCCGCATCGCGGACCAGGCCACGCTGTCGCTGATGCAGCAGACCGCGCACTACCGCAACGCCCTCCTCGCCCTGCGCGCCACCTGGCTCGCCTCGGAGCGTTTCGACCCGGACGAATTCGCCCGCTACGTGCGCGCCCTGTCGGCCCCGCAGAGCCTGCCCGGCTTGCGCGCCTTCGCCTTCAACCGTGCGGTGGAGGAGCGCGACCGGGCCGCCTACGTGCAACGCATCCGGCGCGAATACAGCGCCCACGACCCGATCTACAACCGCTTCGACATCTACCCGGACGGCATTCGCGAGCGCTACCACGTGGTCGAGATGATCCAGCCGCCGAGCGGCAACCAGCGTTCGCTGGGCTACGACCTCGGCACCAGCGAGGTGCGCCGGGTCACTGTGGAGCACGCGCTGCAGCACGGCTTCGCCGCCACGCCGCCGATCCAGCTGCAGCAGGCGCCGGGCGTGCTCGCGATCCTGATCCTGGCGCCCTTGCGCAATGTCGCCGACACCACCGCCAGCGCCGCCGACACCCGCGACACGGTCGCGGCCTCCTTCCTGGTCAACGAGATGGTCAACGCGGCGATCTCGCCGAGCCTGCGCAAGCAGTTCCATCTTCGGATCACCGACCTTGGCGCAACCGAGGCGGCCATCGACACTGCGACACCGCTGTACGCAGACAACACGCCGCCCGGCGTCGACAGCGACCCACGCACCGTCACGCGCGAGGAGAGTTTCGGCGGCCGGCGCTGGCAGTTGCGTTTCCAGCCCACCGAACCGGCGGCGCGCCCGCTGGCGGATACGGTGCTGTTCGGGCTGCTGGCCGCGGGTGCGCTGCTCGCGGGCCTGGTCAGCCACCTGGCCATGCAGCATGCGCGCCGGGTGGTCCGCCATCAGGCCCTGGTGCGACTGGGTTCGGACTGCATCCTCGAACTCGACGCCGGCGGCCGGGTGCGCGAAGCCGACAACGCCGCGCAACGCATCACCGGACTTCCGCCGCGGGAATGGGAAGGTGAGCCGCTGTGGCGCAAGGTGGCCGAAGAAGACGCGCTCGATGTCGAGCGCGCCGTGCGCCAGTGCATCGAACGCCGCGAACCGGTGGTGATCGAGTGCCGCGTCCCGGACGACAGCGGTGGTCCGCCGCGCTGGATCTCGATGCGGCTCGGCAACCACCTCGACCACCCCTACCTCGGCTGTCTGTTCGCGCAGATCTCCAACATCGATGCGCGCAAGGAGGTCGAGGCGGAGGTGGCACGGCTGGCGTTCTACGACCCGCTGACCGGACTGCCCAATCGCCGCCTGCTCGAAGCGCGCGCCGAACTCACCCTCGCCGCCGCACGCCGTCACAACGGCCACGCGGCGGTGATGGTGCTCGACCTCGACGGCTTCAAGGAAATCAACGACAGCGCCGGTCATGCCGTGGGAGATGAAGTGCTCGCCCAGCTCGCCACCCGCCTGCGCCATGTCGTGCGCGACAGCGACACCGTCGCCCGGCTGGGCGGCGACGAGTTCGTGATCCTGCTCGGCGAGCCGGCGGGCGAAGCCGAAGTCCGCACCGCGGCGGTACGCATCTCGCACGCGCTGACCGTGCCGCTCACGGCGGCCGGCCACAACTGGCTGGTCACCGCCAGCGTCGGCATCGCGCTGCACCCCGATCACGGCGACAACTTCGCCGACCTGCTCGGCGCGGCCGACACCGCGATGTACCGCAGCAAGCGCACCGGGCGCGGACTGACGACGGTGGCGAGCGGCCGCAGCGCCGGGGCGACGCCGCGCAGCACATATTGAGAACTACAGCGCCAGCGCCAGTGCCAGCGGCAGGAACAGCACCGCGGCGAGGTTGCCGATGAGCACCATGGACGCCACTTTCTCGGGCTCCTGGCGGTAGCGTTCGGCGAAGATGTAGTTCAGCACCGCCGGCGGCAGCGCGCCAAACACCAGCAACAGCGCCGCTTCGCGTGGCGGCAGCGGCACCAGTTGCAGCAGCACCCACACCAGCGCCATGCCGCTGAGCGGCCGCAACAGCGCGACGAAGACGCCGAGGCCGACCGAGGTCAGCCGCGCATCGGTCAGCCGCACGCCGAGCGCAAACAGCATCAACGGAATCGAGATATCGCCCACCATCTTGATCGCGGTCATCAGCGGCGGCCACACCTCGATGCCGGCGATGCCGACCGCAAGACCGGCGAAGGTGGCGGCCACCGAGGGCACCCGCCACAGGTTGACCAGCCGCGCACGGTGATCCAGCAGCCAGGCGCCGAACGAAAAGTGCAGCAGGTTGGACACCATGAACATCACCACCGCCGGCATCAACGCCGCGTCGCCGAAGGCAAGCACCGCCAGCGGCAGGCCGAGGTTGCCGCAGTTGTTGAACATCAGCGGCGGCACCAGGGTGCGCGGTTCGACCTTCAGCGCCCGCGCAGCCACCCAGCCGACAAGGCCGGAGCCCGCCACCAGCGCGAGCGTGAGCCCCAGCAACGGCAGGTATTCACCAATACGGAACTCGCGGTTGGCGAGTGCCGCGAACACCAGCGCCGGCACGAACACGTCCATGTTGAGCCGGTTCGCGTGCGATAGATCGGGCTTCAGGCGGCGGCCGATGAAGAAGCCCGCCGCGGTGATGGCGAACAGCGGAAACAGGATCGCGACGATACGGGTCAGCATGAAGACATCATGAATGGCGGCCGCACCCCGGCCCCGCAACGGATCGCGCCGCTACGGGCCGGGGCGGGCACGGGAAGAAGGGCCGGAAAGGCGGGCGAAACTCAGAGCACGTAGCGCGCGAGATCCTCGCGCTGCGCGAGGACTTCGAGACGGGTGTCCACGTAGGCCGCATCGACCGTGAGCTTGTCGACGCCGACCTTGCCGGCCTCGAAGGAGACCTCTTCGAGCAGTTTCTCCATCACCGTGTAGAGCCGGCGCGCGCCGATGTTCTCGGTCTTCTCGTTGACCTGGTAAGCAATCTCGGCCAGCCGCCGGATGCCCTCGGGCGTGAAGCTCAGGGTCACGCCGTCGGTGGCCAGCAGGGCCTCGTACTGGCGCGTCAGGCAGGCATCGGTGCTGGTCAGGATGCGCTCGAAGTCTTCCACCGACAGCGACTCCAGCTCCACGCGGATCGGGAAGCGCCCCTGCAGCTCCGGGATCAGGTCGCTCGGCTTGGAGAGATGGAAGGCGCCACTGGCGATGAACAGGATGTGATCGGTCTTGATCATGCCGTACTTGGTCGAGATCGTGGTGCCTTCCACCAGCGGCAGCAGGTCGCGCTGCACGCCCTGGCGCGACACGTCGGCCCCGTGGGCGTCGGCCCGGGCGGCGATCTTGTCGACCTCGTCGAGAAAGACGATGCCGTTCTGCTCCACCGCCCGCAACGCTTCGGTCTTCACTTCCTCGTCGTTGATCAGGCGCGCCGCTTCCTCATCGGCCAGCAGCTTGAGTGCCTCGCGGATCGGCAGCTTGCGCAGTTTCTTTCGGCTGTTGCCCAGGTTCTGGAACATGCCCTGAATCTGCTGCGTCAGCTCTTCCATGCCGGGCGGGGCGAAGATTTCGGCCTGCATCGGCGCACTTGCGACCTCGATCTCCACTTCCTTGTCGTCCAGCTCGCCTTCGCGCAGCTTCTTGCGGAATTTCTGCCGCGTGGCGGAATCCTGCGGCTGGGCCGGTTCGGAGAACCCGACCGGGCGGGCCGGCGGCAGCAGCGCATCGAGCACGCGGTCCTCGGCAGCGTCGAGGGCACGGTCGCGCACCACACGCATCGCCCGCTCGCGGCCATCCTTGATCGCGATTTCGACGAGGTCGCGGATGATGGTGTCCACGTCGCGCCCGACGTAACCCACTTCGGTGAACTTGGTGGCCTCGACCTTGATGAAGGGCGCGTTGGCGAGCCGTGCCAGGCGGCGGGCAATCTCGGTCTTGCCGACCCCGGTGGGGCCGATCATCAGGATGTTCTTGGGCGTGATCTCGCTGCGCAGCGGCTCGTCGATGCGCGCACGGCGCCAGCGGTTGCGCAGCGCGATCGCCACGGCCTTCTTGGCGCGGGCCTGGCCGACGATGTGCTTGTCGAGTTCGGAGACGATCTCCGGCGGGGTCATCTGGGTCATGGCGGTTCGCTCGAAACGGGTTACGACGGCGCGCTCAGTCCAGCACTTCGATCGTGTGGCACTGGTTGGTGTAGATGCAGAGGTCGCCGGCGATGGCGAGCGACTTGGCGATCACGTCGCGCGGCGACAGCTCGGTGTTTTCGATCAATGCCCGCGCGGCCGACTGGGCATAGGCCCCGCCGCTACCGATGGCGACGATGCCCTGCTCGGGCTCCAGCACGTCGCCATTGCCGGTGATAATCAGCGAATGCTCGCGGTCGGCCACCGCCAGCATGGCTTCGAGCCGGCGCAGCATGCGGTCGGTGCGCCAGTCCTTGGCGAGTTCCACCGCGCTGCGCAGCAGGTTGCCCTGGTGCTTGTCGAGCTTGGCCTCGAAGCGTTCGAACAGCGTGAAGGCATCGGCCGTACCGCCCGCGAAGCCGGCCAGGATCTGGCCCTGGTAGAGCGTGCGCACCTTGCGCGCCGACGCCTTGACGACGATGTTGCCGAGCGTGACCTGCCCGTCGCCACCGAGCGCGACGCTGTTGCCGCGGCGCACCGAGAGGATGGTGGTGCCGTGATACTGTTCCATGTCCGATTCCCGCAAGGAAGAGGCCGCAGCCTTATGCGCGCAGGGTAACCTGCGCGACCTGATCCACGCTCATGACGCGCAGCAGCGCGCCGACCATCGCATTGACGCCGCGAAGCTCGACCACCCTGCCCTGGGCCTGCAGCGTGGCGATGATGTTGAACAGCGTGCCGGCGCAGACGAAATCGATACGGCGCAGCCGGCTGCATTCGACCACCACCGACTTGCGCTCCGCCGCATGCGCGGCGAGTTTGCGCAGGATGTCGTTGGAGGCGCCGCCCAGCTCGCCATCGAGCACGAACTCACCCTTGGCGCCGACGAGCGGCGCGCTCGGTTCGGCAACCGGCGCGGCCGCCGCCGCGGACGCCTTCTTCTCCCACGACGGCGGCGACTCCTCGAACGTCACCGCGTAGTCGATCGCGAGCTGCTCGAAGCGCTCGCAATCGGCGGTGTACTGCAGCAGTTCGAGCACGAGCAGCCAGGTGTCGCGCTGCTCGGCGCGACCCGCTTCGATCTGCGCCGACAACGTATCGGCAAGGCCGCCGCCGTTGAGCAGCGACACCTTGACGCGATCCGCCGCCAGCTGGGCAAACACCTGGCGCAGCAACGCGCAGCCGGCATCATCCGCCCCGCGCACGCGTGCAAGATCGATCCGCACCGCGCCGCTCTTGCGGCCGATGATGCCGATCTGCTGGAACTGGGCCGCCGACTGCGCGTTGAGGGCACCGGACAGCGTCACCAGCGGCACGCTGTCGCTTCGCCGGCGCTCGCCGGCGGAAAGGTCGTACCAGGGCGGCGGAGAGCGTTCGAAGCGGGTGGCGTAGTCGAGCACGCGCGACTCGAACTTCTGCCGCTGGCCGGTAAGGCGGTAGAGGTCGAGCAGCATCATCCACAGCCCTTCGCCGGTGACGCTGCCCGGTTCGTCGAGCACCGCGACCAGCACCTTCTCCGCCTCGGCGTCGGCGCCATTGGCATACAGCACCGCCGCTTCCTCGAACACCGCGCCGATGCCGGTCTCGACCTCCTGGACTTCCACCATGCCGGCGAACTGCGCCAACGCACGGTTGGCGTCGCCCCGCGAGAAATCGAGACTGGAAAGCTCCGTCGGCGCCGGCTGCGGCGCCTTCGGCACATCTCCGCCGCCGGGCGCAGCCCGGTCCGGCGTCGCCGGGGGAGTTTTCTTGCCGAAGAAAGGAAGCGCCACGCTGTTTTTCGCCCCGCGAAAGAGAGGGGCACTGAATAAGGGGATGGGCAAGGATAGCACTTCCACCGCCAGCCGATGATGCGCCAAGGGGCGCCAGCAAAGGGCTTGCGCCCACTTCGGGGTGTAAGGAATCGTTGCCTTCGGACGCGTTTCGGACCGACCGACCTGACGCATCGGCGCGGACCCCGGTAAAATGCTGCGATGCAAACCCGCTCCCGCCCAGAGCCCGCAGGCGACGCCTTCGTCCTCCCGCTCCGCGTCTATTACGAGGACACCGACGCCGCCGGCATCGTCTACTACGCCAACTACCTGCGCTACTGCGAACGCGCCCGCACCGAATGGCTGCGCGCGCTCGGTTTCGAACAACAGCGCCTGCGCGCCGAGCGCGGCCTGGTCTTCGTGGTCAAGTCGGTGCACGCCGAATACATGTCACCCGCCTTGCTCGATGATGCGTTAGAGCTGAGGTCCGTCATTGAGACCCTGGGCCGCGCAAGCCTTGCGTTCCGTCAGCAGGTGCTGCGCAACGGCGTATGCCTGTTCGACGCCCGCGTGGTGATCGCCTGCGTGGACCTGGTGCGCAACCGCCCGGTGGCGATGCCCGCCGAGATCCGCGAACAATTCGAACACGTCCTGCCTTCCCCCCAACCCGAACCGCCCCAACCAGCATGACTGTCTCCCACGACCTTTCCATCATCAGCCTGATCACCCAGGCCAGCGTCCTCGTCCAGCTCGTCATGGCCATGCTGGCCGGCCTGTCCGTGATGTCCTGGTACTGGATCTTCCGCAAGTGGTTTCAGATCCGCGCGGCGCGCAGCAAGACCACCGAATTCGAACGCGACTTCTGGAGCGGCGGCGACCTCAACGCGCTGTTCCAGTCCGCCTCCGCGGCGCGCCACCACACCGGCGGCATGGAACGCATCTTCGAATCCGGCTACCGCGAATACAACAAGCTGCGGGCCAAGAGCCACGACCACGGCGCCACCATCGACGGCGCCCGCCGTGCCATGCGCGCCACCTTCCAGCGCGAGGTGGACGACCTCGAAGCCCACCTCGCCTTCCTCGCATCGGTCGGCTCGGTATCGCCCTACATCGGCCTGTTCGGCACCGTGTGGGGGATCATGAATGCCTTCCGCGGCCTGTCGAATGTCGGCACCGCCACCCTCACCCAGGTTGCCCCCGGCATTGCCGAAGCGCTGGTGGCGACCGCGATCGGCCTGTTCGCGGCGATCCCCGCGGTGGTCGCCTACAACCGCTTCGCGCACGACATCGACCGCATCGGCATCCGCTTCGAGAGCTTCATGGAAGAGTTCTCCAACATCCTGCAGCGCAACCTGCGCTAAGGCGGCGGGGACTCAGCCATGCGCCAACGCCGCCTGATGAACCAGATCAACGTCGTGCCCTACATCGACGTGATGCTGGTCCTGCTCGTCATCTTCATGGTCACCGCGCCGATGGTGCAGCCGGGCAACATCGACGTGCCGTCCGCCGGACCGATCTCGGCGCCGCCCGCCGAGGCCATCGTGATCGAGCTGGAAAAGCGCAACGCGATCGCGATCCGCAAGACCAGCAATGCTGCCTCGCGCCCGGTGTCCAGCATTGAATTCCAGCGCGTGGTCAAGGAAGCGCTGGCCGCCAACCCGGAGCAACCCTTCCTGGTGGCCGCCAACAAGAGCCTGCCCTACCAGGACGTCATCGACATCCTCGAAGCCGCGCGCCAGTTGGGGGTGAAGAAGATCAGCCTGCAGACCCAGTCGGGCGCCGCCGGTCGATGAACGAACGCGCACTTCCCCACGAACATCCGGGCAAGTGGGCTTCGCTCGCGCTGACCTTTGCGGTCCACATCGGGCTGGCGCTGTTCCTGTTCTTCGGCATCCGCTGGCAGAGCGAGCCGCCGGCCTCGCTCGAGGTCGAGCTGGCCGCGCCGCCACCCAGCCGCGCGCCCGAGCCGGTAGACGTCCGGCCCGAGCCCGAACCCAAGCCGGAGCCGCCCAAGCCGCCGCCGCCGCGCCCGGAACCGAAGCCCGAGCCCAAGCCCGAACCGCCGAAGGCGGCGGCCAAGCCCGAGATCGCCACCAAGGCGCCGGAGAAAAAGCCGGAACCGCCCAAGCCCGAGCCGAAGAAGCCCGAGCCGCCGAAACCGGAACCGAAGAAGCCGGAGCCGCCCAAGCCAGAGCCGAAAAAGCCGGAACCGCCGAAACCCGAGCCGAAGAAGCCGGTGGAGCCGCCCAAGGACAACTACATGGACAAGCTGCTCGAGCGCGAAACCGAAAGGGCCGAGCTCGACAAGATGATGCGCGCCGACGCCGCGCGGGCTGCGTCGGCCCGCAACAAGGCGGCCACCGAGGGCTACATCAACGCGATCCGCACCAAGGTGCGCGGCAACCTGCTGCGCCCACCCGGCCTGTCCGGCAACCCGGAGGCCGTGTTCGAGGTCGACCAGTTGCCGTCGGGCGAAGTCCTGAACGTGCGGCTGAAGCGCTCGTCCGGCATTCCCGCGCTGGACGAGGCCATCGAGCGCGCCATCCGCCGTTCGAGCCCGCTGCCGCTACCCGACAAAGGGGAACTTTTCGAACGAACCCTGGAACTGAAGTTCCGGCCGCTGGAAGAATGATGCGGTCACACGGCTATAATCCACTGCTTGTGCACCACGTCACGAAATGAAGACTTTCGCCCAACTCCGTCTGCTCCTCGCCGCCGCCGCACTGGCCTTGCTGTCCTTCTCCGCGCAGGCGCAACTGTCGATCGAGATCACCGGCGCGGGCGCTTCGCGCTTCCCGGTCATCATTCCGGTATTCGAGAACGAGGCCAGCCTGCCGCGCAGCGTGTCGGACATCGTGCGCGCCGACCTCGAACGCAGCGGCCTGTTCAGCCTGGTCGACATCGGGCCGCTCCCGCTGCCTGAAGGACAGATTCCCGATCTCGGCAGCCTGCGCAGCCGCGGCGCCGACGCGGCCCTGGCCGCCAGCGTGTTTCCGCAGGGCGACGGCCGCTACGAAATCCGCTTCCGCCTGTTCGACACCCAGAAGCAGACCGAACTCGGCGCCCTCGCGCTGCGCATGACGGCGGCCCAGAACCGCATCACCGCGCACCGCATCGCCGATTTCGTCTATGAAAAGCTCACCGGCCTGCCCGGCTACTTCGCCACCCGCATCGCCTACGTGGTCAAGACCGGGCCACGCTACGAACTGCAGGTGGCCGACGCCGACGGCATGAATGCCCAGGCCGCGCTGGTTTCGCGCGAGCCGATCATCTCGCCGGCGTGGTCGCCGGACGGCGGTCGCCTCGCCTACGTCTCGTTCGAGGCCAAGAAGCCGATCATCTATGTACACACGCTCGCCACCGGCCAGCGCCAGGTGGTGGCCAACTTCAAGGGTTCCAACTCGGCGCCGGCCTGGTCGCCCGACGGCCAGCAGCTCTCGGTGGTGCTCACCAAGGACGGCCTGTCGCAGCTCTACGTGCTCAATGCCGACGGCTCCGGCGTGCGCCGCCTGGCAAGCTCCTCCGGCATCGACACCGAGCCGGCCTGGTCGCCCGACGGCCAGTGGATCTATTTCACTTCCGATCGCGGCGGCAGCCCGCAGATCTACCGCATTCCGACCGCGGGCGGCGCCGCCCAGCGGGTGACTTTCGACGGCACCTACAACGTGACCGCCCGCCCCTCGGCGGACGGCCGGCTGCTTGCCTTCATCACCCGCAACAACGGTCGCTTCCAGGTGGCGGTCCAGGACCTCACCACCCGGCAAACCACGATCCTCACCGATTCGGCGCGTGACGAATCGCCCAGCTTCGCACCTAACGGCCGCATGATCCTCTACGCCACCGATGCCGGTGGCCGGGGTGTGCTTGCGGCGGTGTCGTCCGATGGCCGGGTCAAGCAACGCCTTTCGGTGCAGGCCGCCGATGTACGGGAACCCGCCTGGGGCCCCTTGCAAAAGCAATAACGCTGCTGTCCCCCTAAAAAACGACTTGGAGAAACATCCATGAAGAAGCTTGTCCTGCCCGCTCTGCTGTCCGCCGTTCTGGCTGCGTGCTCCAGCACCGGTCCCGAAGCGACCTCCGGCGCTGCCGTCACCGACCGCTCCGGCGCCGGCGTGGCCACCGTGACCGCCAACACCCCGTCCGGCTCCGGCATCGCCGCGCTGACCGACCCGAACAACATCCTGTCCAAGCGCAATGTGTTCTTCGACTTCGACAGCTATGTGATCAAGGCCGACGCCAAGCCGCTGGTCGAAGCCCACGGCCGCTTCCTCGCCCAGAACCCGCAGATGAAGATGCTGGTCCAGGGCAACGCCGACGAGCGCGGCAGCCGCGAATACAACCTGGCGCTGGGCCAGAAGCGCGCCGACGCCGTCAAGCAGGCCCTGCTGCTGCTGGGCGCCAAGGAAGCGCAGATCGAGTCCGTCAGCCTCGGCGAAGAAAAGCCGCGCTGCACCGAAAGCTCGGAAGCCTGCTTTGCCCAGAACCGCCGCGGCGACATGCTGTACTCGGGCGAGTTCTGATGAAGCGCCTCCTGCCGCTGGCGGCGCTTCTCGCACTGTCTTCGGCCGGGCCCGCCCACGCGGGCCTGTTCGACGACAACGAAGCGCGCCGCCAAATCTACGAGATGCGACAGGATCTGGAAAACCGCATCAACGCCAGCCAGGGCAGCCAGCTCGACCTCGCCAACCAGAACGAGCAGTTGCGCGGTGAAGTCGCCCGCCTGCGCGGCCAGATCGAAGTGCTGATGAACGAAGTCGAATCGCTCAAGCAACGCCAGCGCGACTTCTACGTCGACCTCGACAACCGCCTGCGCAAGCTCGAGACCGCGCCGGTGGCGGCCGAAAGCGCAGCCCCTGCCGCCGATCCGGTTGCCGAATCCACCGAATACGAAGCCGCGCTGAACCTGCTCAAGGGCGGCAAGCACCGCGATGCGCTGACCGCGTTCGAAGCCTTCCTCGCCAAGCATCCGGCGGGCAGCTTTGCGCCCAGCGCCCATTTCTGGGCCGGCAACGCGGCGCTGCAGGCCAAGGAAGTCGCGTCCGCGACCACGCATTTCAATGCCGTGCTGGGCAAGTGGCCCAACGACAGTGCCGCGCCGGATGCGATGCTCGGCCTCGCCAACAGCCAGCAGGCCATGGGCGACGCCAAGACCGCCCAGCGCACGCTGCAGTCGCTGGTGGAACGCTACCCGAGCAGCAACGCCGCGCAGGCGGCCAAGCAACGTCTCGGCAAGCGCTGAGGAAGCCGCCATGACCGAAGTAGTCCGCCAGCCGGTGAAGCTGCGGCTGACGGAAATCTTCGCCTCCATCCAGGGCGAATCGACCCGCGTCGGCCTGCCGACCACCTTCGTCCGCCTCACCGGCTGCCCGCTGCGCTGCAGCTGGTGCGATACCGCCTACGCCTTCACCGGCGGCGAAGCGCGCGCGCTGAGCGACGTCCTGGACGATGTCGCCGCGCTCGGACTGCGGCACGTCTGCGTCACCGGCGGCGAGCCGCTGGCGCAGAAGTACTGTCTCGCGCTGCTTACGGCACTGTGCGATGCCGGCTACTCGGTGTCGCTGGAAACCAGTGGCGCGCTCGATATCGGTGGGGTCGACCCCCGCGTTTCGCGCGTGATGGACCTGAAAGCACCCGGCTCGGCCGAGGTGGCGCGCAACCGGCTGGAGAACATCCCGCTGCTGCGGGCAAGCGACGAACTCAAGATCGTGCTCGCCGACCAAGCCGATTACGACTGGGCGCGCGCGATGATCGCGGACCACGACCTCGCCGCGCGCTGTCCGGTGCTGCTGTCACCGGTCGCCGGCACGCTGGACCCGGCGCAGCTCGCCGATTGGATCGTCCGCGACCGCCTGCCGGTCCGCTTTCAACTACAGTTGCACAAGATACTGTGGAACGACGCGCGCGGCCGCTGACCGTGCGCCAGCCTGCTCCGGAACTGCCATGACCGATCTCCCGCGCGCCGTCGTCCTGCTGTCGGGCGGACTCGACTCGGCGACCTGCCTCGCCATCGCCCGCGACATGGGGCTGGAAACCTATGCCCTGTCGGTCGCCTACGGCCAGCGCCACGCCGCGGAACTCGCGGCCTCGCGGCGCGTCGCCCACGCGCTCGGCGCCCGCGAACATCGCGTTGCCAGCGTCAGCCTCGGCGAGTTCGGCGGCTCGGCGCTGACCGATCCGGCGATCGCCGTGCCCGAAGATGCCGCGCCCGGCGGAATTCCGGTCACTTATGTACCGGCGCGCAACACCGTGATGCTGTCGATGGCGCTCGCGTGGGCCGAAGTGCTGGGCGCGCGCCACATCTTCGTCGGCGTCAACGCGGTGGATTATTCCGGCTATCCGGATTGCCGCCCGGCCTTCATCCAGGCCTTCGAGACCATGGCCAACCTCGCCACCAAGGCGGGCGTCGAGGGCCATCCGACCACGATCCACGCGCCGCTGATCGACCTGTCGAAGGCCGACATCATCCGTCGCGGGGTGGCGCTCGGGGTGGATTACGGCCTCACGGTGTCGTGCTACCAGGCCGACGACGACGGCCGCGCCTGCGGCCGCTGCGACGCCTGCCGGCTGCGCCGCGAGGGCTTCGCCGCGGCCGGCATCGCCGATCCCACGCGCTACCAGGCGCGCTGATCCCGCCCGGCGTCATGGAGGCGGCGCTCCCGGCCCCGGCCATCCTCGCCCTCGGCTTCATGCTCGGTGGCGGCTTCGGCGCGCTCTCCAGCCGCACCCACTTCTGCACCATGGGCGCCGTCGCCGACATTGTCGCGTTCGGCGACTGGAGCCGGATGCGGATGTGGCTGGCGGCGATCGCCACCGCGATGCTCGGCACCGCCCTGCTGCAGGCCGCCGGCCTCTTCGACCCCGCGCACAGCCTTTACGCCGGCGCGCGCGTGCCGTGGCTGTCGCACGCGGTGGGCGGGCTGTGCTTCGGCGCCGGGATGACGCTCGCTTCCGGCTGCGCCGGCAAGACCCTGGTGCGGCTCGGCGGCGGCAGCCTGAAGGCCCTGGTCGTCGCGACCTTCCTCGCGATCGGCGCCTCGATGACGCTGCGCGGCCTGTTCGCGGCCTGGCGCAGCAGCTGGCTCGATCCACACGTGCTCGTGCTGGACCATGCCCAGACGCTCCCCGCCTTTCTCGCCGCCGCCGACCTCCCGTCCGGCGCCCTGGTGGGACTGGTGGCGGGTCTGGCCCTGCTCATCGCCAGCCTGGCGCCAGCGGGCGCGCGGCGCGCCGATATCCTGTGGAGCGGCGCCGGCGTCGGCCTGCTGTGCGTGGCAGCGTGGTATGTCACCGGCCACCTCGGCTACGTGGCCGAAGACCCGCAGACGCTGGAGGAATCCTTCATCGCGACCAGCAGCGGACGGGCCGAATCGCTATCCTTCGTCGCCCCCCACGCCTACACGCTCGACCTGCTGCTGCTGTGGACCGATCGCTCGCGCGTGCTGAGTTTCAGCGTCGCCACGCTGGGCGGCGTCATTGCCGGTGCGCTGCTGTATCGACTAGCCACCCGCAGCCTGCGGCTGGAGAGCTTCGCCGACCCAGCCGACCTGCTGCGCCACGTTGCCGGCGGCTTGCTGATGGGCTTCGGCGGCGTCACCGCGCTCGGTTGCAGCATCGGCCAGGGGGTGGGCGGCCTGTCCACGCTGTCGCTCGGCGCCCTGATCACCACCGCGGCCATCATCGCGGGCGCAACCGCCACCCTCCGGCTGCAGCTGTGGCACCTGCAACGCAGCTGAGCGGAACATCCCTCTATTGACGGCAACAGCAAGCTTCCCTATAGTCGCGGGCTCTCCGCCGGGTCGGTAGCTCAGTCGGTAGAGCAGCGGACTTTTAATCCGTTGGTCGAGGGTTCGAGTCCCTCCCGACCCACTCGCGGCGCCCTGCTTCCCATGCACTGCCTGCGCCGCGCTGTTCCCCGCTTTCATCCGCTCCGCCCCGGTGTATCTGCGGCAACGTCTTCCGTGCCGCACGCCGCCAGCATCCGCCTTCGCGCCAGAGCGGCTTTCACCCGCGACCTCCCGTTCGCACAACAGCGGGCAAATTCCCCCTTTAATCGCAGGGGCTTCGCGCTTTCAACGCGCTAAAGTTGCTTCTATCTCTAGTCGTTAAGTGATATGAAGGTGAGGTGACGGCCCCTGCTGCAGACGCCGCACATCCCCCCAAACCTGCCTGGCTCCACGCAAAAATGAAGACGATCTTCCTGGTCGATGATTCGGCCACCATCCTGCTGTCCATCTCCAACATCCTCTCCAAGGCCGGCTACGGCGTGGAGAAAGCGGGCAACGCCGCCGAGGCGCTGTCGAAGTTCCAGTCCGGCGTGAAGGTCGACCTGCTGATCACCGACCTCAACATGCCGGGCATGAACGGCATCGACTTCATCAAGGAAGTGCGCAAGCTGCCGAACTACCGCTTCATGCCGATCCTGTTCCTCACCACCGAATCGCAGCAGTCGAAGAAGGCCGAGGCCAAGGCCGCCGGCGCCTCCGGCTGGATCGTGAAGCCCGCCTCGGCCGACGAACTGCTCAACACCATCAAACTGGTCATTCGCTGAGGCGAACATGCCCTTCAATACGCTCCTGCAACGTTCGCTGGTCGTTTTCGCCACGGTCGCAGTGCTGGCGGGAATCGCGGTCTTCTTCCTCAACGACTGGTTCCACGGCAGCTTCCTGCCGGCGCTGGGACTGGCCCAGCCGGTAGGCGACGCCGTCGGTTCGATGCTGATCGTCACGGTGGCCTACTTCGGCCAGCGCGTAGTGTCGCTCGCGTTCTTCCGCGACCACATGTACGGCCTCACCTCGTCGCAGGAGCAGATGCGCGACGCCTCCCACAACGTCGCTGCGGTGGGCGACGAAGTGGCGCACGAGCTGCGCGCGGTGCCCACCTACAACGACGTGCTGCGCCGCCAGCTCGACAGCGTGGTGCAGCAGACCGAGAAGGCCGCCTACGACATCACCGAGCGCCTGCAGTCGATCGACGGCGTGGTCAGCCACCTCAACACCTTCGTGGTCGAAAGCTCGTCCGAATCGGACCAGATGGCGCACGACTCCGAGGAACGGATCGCCGGCAACCAGAAGCTGATCGCGGAGATGCGGCAGTACATCGACTACCGCATCCAGGAAGCGCGCCAGGACCAGGAGCGCGTCGCGCAGGTGGTACATGAAGCGCGCTCGCTCGAATCGCTGACCCGGCTGATCAAGGACATTGCCGCGCAGACCAACCTGCTCGCGCTCAACGCGGCGATCGAAGCCGCGCGCGCGGGCGAAGCCGGGCGCGGCTTCGCGGTGGTCGCCGACGAGGTGCGCAAGCTGTCGGCCGAGACCGAGAAGGCAGTGCTGGCGATCAACCAGGGCATCCTCGGCGTCGCCAACACCATCGAGACCCAGCTGCAGGAAAAGCTGTCCTCGATCAACCTCGACCGCGAACAGGCCGCGCTCGGCCAGTTCGCCGACCAGCTGGGTGCGCTCGGCCACAGCTACGAGAGCATCCTCGACCACCAGGGCAAGGTCATGAGCACCGTGCGCGACAGCAGCCAGCAGCTGGCCGAGATGTTCATGGCGGCGCTCGCGAGCGTGCAGTTCCAGGACGTCACCCGCCAGCAGCTCGAACACACCGCGGACTCGCTGCGCCGGCTGGACGGCCACCTCGGTGTGCTGGCCGACCGCCTGGAGCAGAGCGAGAACGCCGACTTCCGCTACACCCCGCTGTCCGAACATCTCGAAGAAATCTACTCGCGCTACGTGATGGACCAGCAGCGCCACACCCACCACAACGCGCTGCAGCAGGCCGACGACGTCGGCGGCGGCGGCCCCAAGATCGAACTGTTCTGATCATGAGCACTCCCGCCACGGCCCCGCTGGCGATCGTCGAAGACATGACGATCTACCACGCCGCGGAACAGAAGCAGCAACTGGTCGCCGCGCTCGCCCAGGCCGACGAATTGCAGATCGACCTGTCGGCGGTGGCCGAGATCGACACCGCCGGTTTCCAGCTGCTGATCCTGGTCAAGCGCGAAGCGCAGCGGCTGGGCAAGCGCGCCCGCATCGTCGCCCACAGCGCCGCGGTGCGCGAAGTGGTGGACTTCTTCAACATGGCGGCGGAATTCGGCGATCCGATGCTGATGCCCGCGCCCGAGGCCTGAGCCGGCAGACCCCATGGACGAAATCATCTCCGTCTTCGTCACCGAGAGCCGCGAGCAGCTCGCCGCGCTGGAAGCCGCGCTGCTGCAGCTCGAGGACGCACCTGACGACAGCGACACCCTGAACGCGGTGTTCCGCTCGGCGCACACCATCAAGGGCGGCGCCGGGGTGGTGGAATGCGACTTCATCGTCGCCTTCACCCACGTGGTCGAAAACGTGCTCGACAAGCTGCGCAACGGCGAAATCAAGCTCAACGGCGACCTCGCCGCGCTGCTGCTGGCCTGCGGCGACCACATCGGCAACCTGCTCGGCGTGCTCGAAGCGGGTGCCAGCGCGCCCGATGCCGACCTTGCCGCCGAAGGCGATGCGCTGCTCGCACGCCTGCAGCGCGACTGGCTGGACGGCGGCGCCCACGGCGCGAGCCCGCATCCCGCCCCGGCCCCGGCCGCGGCGGTGGAAGTGAGCGGCGGCGGCGTGGTCGATACCGACTGCTGGCACATCTCGCTGCGCTTCGGCCCCGACGTGCTGAAGAACGGCATGGACCCGCTGTCCTTCCTGCGCTACCTCGCCACGCTCGGCACCATCGTGCGGATCGAAACCCTGGCCGACGCAATGCCGCCGGCCGACGAGATGGACGCCGAGAACTGCTATCTCGGCTTCGAGATCAGCTTCGCCTCCAGCGCCGACAAGGCCGCGATCGAGCGCGTGTTCGACTTCGTCCGCGACGACTGCACGCTGCACATCCTGCCGCCGCACAGCCGGCTGCACGACTACCTCGAGATGATCAAGGCGCTGCCCGAGGACAACATGCGGCTGGGCGAAATCCTCGTCCGCGTCGGCGCGCTGACCCAGGCCGAACTCGATGACGGGCTGCGCACCCAGCATCCACCGCACGAGGACGGTGCCGCCGAAGAGATCACCGCGCCGATCGGCGAGATCCTCGTCGAGCAGCACGTGGTGCAGCCCGAACTGGTGGAAGCCGCAGTCGTCAAGCAGAAGCAGGTCAGTGACAAGAAGGCCGCCGAGGCGCGCCTGATCCGTATCCAGGCCGACAAGCTCGACAAGCTGATCGACCTCGTCGGCGAACTCGTCATCGCCGGTGCCAGCGTCAACCTGCTGGCGGGCAAGAGCGGCCTGTCCGAACTGGTCGAGGCCACCTCGCTGACCGGGCGCCTGGTCGAGAGCATCCGCGATGCCGCGCTGCAGCTGCGCATGGTGCAGATCGGCGAGACCTTCAACCGCTTCAACCGCGTGGTGCGCGACGTTTCCAAGGAACTCGGCAAGGACATCGAGCTGGCGATTTCCGGCGGCGAGACCGAACTCGACAAGTCGATGGTGGAGAAGATCGGCGATCCGCTGATGCACCTGGTGCGCAACGCGATGGACCACGGCATCGAGGCCCCCGAGGTGCGCGTCGCCAACGGCAAGCCCGCGCGCGGCCGGCTGGAACTCAACGCCTATCACGACTCCGGCAGCATCATCATCGAGGTCGCCGACGATGGCGGCGGCCTCAAGCGCGAGCGCATCGTCGCCAAGGCTGTCGAGCGCGGACTGGTGCAGGCGGGCCAGCAGCTTTCCGACGCCGAAATCTACAACCTGATCTTCGAGGCTGGCTTCTCCACTGCCGCCCAGGTCAGCAATCTGTCCGGGCGCGGCGTGGGCATGGACGTGGTCCGCCGCAACATCCAGAGCCTGCGCGGCACCGTCGAGGTCAGCTCGGTCGAAGGCCAGGGCTCGCGCTTCGCGATCCGCCTGCCGCTGACGCTGGCCATCATCGACGGCTTCCTAGTCGGCGTGGGCCGCGCGGCCTACGTGATTCCGCTCGACACCGTAGTCGAGTGCATCGAACTCAACCAGGACGCCGGCGAGCGCGACTACATCAACCTGCGCGGCGAGGTGCTGCCCTTCGTGCGGCTGCGCGAGATGTTCGAGGTCGCGGGCGAAGCGCCGCCGCGGCAGAACGTCGTCGTCGTGCAGTACGCCGGCGTCAAGGCCGGCATCGTGGTCGACCAGCTGATGGGCGAATTCCAGACCGTCATCAAGCCGCTCGGCGCGATCTTCCGCCACATCAAGGGCATCGGCGGCTCCACCATCCTCGGCAGCGGCGAGGTCGCACTGATCCTCGACGTGCAGGCGCTGGTCCAGCGCTGCGCCAACCGCGAGGCGCACGGCATGCAGCCGCCGCGCGCACTCGCCGCCTCACTCGACTGAACCCACCTACCCCAGCACCGGTTGCTTGGAGGCAACAATGAAGAACCTGAAAATCGGCATCCGTCTCGGTCTCGGCTTCGGCGTCACGGTGCTGCTGCTGATCGTCATCGCCGGAATCGCGATGCTGCGGCTGGGCGCGCTCGACCAGGCCATCCGGCAGGTGGTCGACGACGCCTATCCCAAAACCGTGATTGCCAACCGGATCATCGACAACGTCAATATCTCGGCGATCGCCCTGCGCAACGCGGCACTGGTGAAGAACCCCGAAGCGGTCAACGCCGAGTTCGAGCGCATCGCCGAGGCGCGCCGCAACACCGCCGCCGACTTCGCCACGCTGGATCGCATCATCGTGCTGCCGGAAGGCAAGCGCCTCCTGCAGAAAGTCCTGGAAAGCCGCGCCACCACCGGCGCCGAACAGGACAAGTACATGGCGCTGCTGAAGGCCGGCCAGCGCGACCAGGCAGTGGACATGCTGATCACCAGCGTGCGCAGCACACAGGCCGCCTACATCGCCAACGTCAACGAAATGATCGACTTCCAGGCCAAGCGGATGACCGATTTCGGTCAGGACGCCAGCGCGCTGGCCAACAGCACAGAGACGCTGATCGGCGCGCTCGCGGTGGCCGCGGTGCTGCTCGCGCTCGGGTTCGCGGTCTTCGTCACCCGCTCGATCACCCGCCCGATCGACGAGGTGCTGGGCGCAGCGCGCAAGATGGCCGCCGGCGACTTCAAGTTCGTGCTCGAATCCACCGCCAGGGACGAGGTCGGCGAAGTCGTGCGCGCAGTCGCCAGCGTGCAGGCCAGCGTGCGCACCATGATCGACGACGCTGCCGTGCTCGCCACCGCGGCGGTGGAAGGCCGCCTCGCCACGCGCGCCGACGCCGCCCGCCACCAGGGCGACTTCCGCCGCATCGTGGAAGGCGTGAACGGTACGCTGGACGCGGTGATCGGGCCGCTGAACGTGGCGGCCGACTACGTCGACCGCATCGCCAAGGGCGCCATCCCGCCGAAGATCGCCGACAGCTACAACGGCGACTTCAACGCCATCAAGAACAACCTCAACACCGCCATCGACGCGATCAACGCGCTGGTGGCCGATGCCGCCATGCTCGCCCAGGCCGCCGTCGAGGGGCGTCTCGAGACCCGCGCCGATGCCAGCCGCCACCAGGGCGACTACCGCAAGATCGTCGAGGGCGTGAATCACACCCTCGATGCGGTGATCGACCCGATCAACGAGGTCAAGCGCGTGATGATCGCGCTCTCGCAGGGCGACCTCACCCAGAAGATCCACGCCGAGTACGCGGGCGACTTCCGCGTGCTGCAGGACGCGGTCAATGGCTCGCTCGACAAGCTCGGCGAGATCATCGAGCAGGTGCGCGGCGCCGCCGACGCGCTCTCGAACGCCGCCGCCCAGGTCTCGGCCACCGCGCAGAGCCTGTCGCAGGCTTCGTCCGAGCAGGCCGCCTCGGTCGAGGAGGTGTCCTCCACCATCGAGGAGGCCGCCGCCTCCATCAACCAGAACTCCGAGAACGCCAAGGTCACCGACGGCATGGCCACCAAGTCCGCCACCGAGGCGGCCGAGGGCGGCGAGGCGGTGCGCAACACCGTCGAGGCGATGAAGAACATCGCCGGCAAGATCGGCATCATCGACGACATCGCCTACCAGACCAACCTGCTCGCGCTCAACGCCGCCATCGAGGCCGCCCGTGCCGGCGAGCACGGCAAGGGCTTCGCCGTCGTCGCCGCCGAGGTGCGCAAGCTCGCCGAGCGCAGCCAGGTCGCCGCCCAGGAGATCGGCCAGCTCGCCGGCAATTCGGTCACCCTCGCCGAGCGCGCCGGCGCGCTGCTGGGCGAGATGGTGCCTTCGATCCGCAAGACCTCCGACCTCGTCCAGGAAATCGCCTCGGCCAGTCAGGAGCAGTCGGCCGGCGTCGTCCAGATCAACCACGCCATGGGCCAGCTCAACAAGGCCACCCAGCAGAACGCCTCCGCCTCCGAAGAACTCGCCGCCACCGCCGAAGAACTGGGCGGACAGGCCGGACAGCTCCAGCAGCTCATGGGCTTCTTCAGCGTCGGCGACGGCGCCGGGGCCGCGGCGGTGATCGCCACCGCCTCCGCCAGGAAAGCGCCGGCGCGCGCCGCGGCGACGCCCGCGCCCCGTGCCAGCCGGAAGCCGGTAAGCTTCTCCGAAGCCGACTTCGAACGATTCTGATCCACGCCGGGAGCGCAGACCATGAACCAGATTGTGGCCAGCGGCCAACGCAAGTCCGGCAGCCCGCAGGACGACGGGCCGCAGCAATACCTCACCTTCAGCCTCGGCGGCGAGGTGTTCGCGCTCGGCATCCTCAACGTCAAGGAGATCATCGAGTTCGGCAACGTGACCGAGATCCCGATGATGCCGTCCTTCATTCGCGGCGTGATCAACCTGCGCGGCGCGGTGGTGCCGGTGATCGACCTCTCGGCGCGCTTCGGCGGCAAGAACTCCACCATCTCGCGCCGCACCTGCATCGTCATCGTCGAGATCGACGGCGAGGACGGCAAGCAGGACCTCGGCGTGATCGTCGATGCGGTCAACGAAGTGCTGGAAATCCCGCGTGCCGACATCGAACCGCCGCCCGCCTTCGGCGCCAAGATCCGCGCCGACTTCATCCAGGGCATGGGCAAGGTGGATGGCCGCTTCGTCATCATCCTCAACGTCGAGCGCGTGCTCTCCACCGAAGAGATCGCAATGCTCACCCGCATGGGCGACGAGGACGGCGCGACCAGCGCCGCCTGACCCCGCCTTCACCCGCGCGCCGCGCCCTCCCGCAGGGCCGGCGCCTGCAGCTGCCCCACCCGTACCGTGACTGATTGGGACCAACTCTCGCCGCAGGAAGTCGAACGTCTGGCGCGCAACATCGGCCCCGGCGAATGGGCGGTGGACCGCCAGCGCCCGATCTCCACCCTGCTCGGCTCCTGCGTGGCCGTGTGCATGTTCGACCCGGTCAGCCGGGTGGGCGGCATGAACCACTTCATGCTGCCCAACATCCGCCGCAACGACCACCACGCCGACGACGACATGCTGCTGTCGGGCGACTATGCGATGGAGGCGCTGCTGAACGGCCTCCTCAACCAGGGCGCGGTGCGCCATCGCGTCCAGGCCAAGGCCTTTGGCGGCGGCACCATCATCCACGGCATGACCAACGCCGGCATCGGCGAGCGCAACGCCGCATTCGCCCGCGAGTGGCTGACGCGCGAGGGTATCTCGCTGCAGGCGGAAGACTTCCTCGGCCCGTGGTCGCGCAAGCTGCTGTTCATACCCGCGACCGGCACCGCGTGGTGCAAGCGCATGCCGACGACGATGACCACGGTGGAGCAGATCGCGCGCGAGGAAGCCGACTACGCCGCCTCGCTGCAGCGCAAGCCGCCCAAGGGCAACATCGAACTGTTCTGACGGCCATGGACAACCCCGGAATCACCGACCGCGAATTCGCGCTGTTCCAGCGCCTCATCTACCGCCTGGCCGGCATCAGCATGTCGGATGCCAAGAAGGTGCTGATGGTCGGCCGCCTCGGCAAGCGGCTGCGCCACTACGACCTTGCGAGCTTCGGCGACTACTACCGGCTGCTGGCGAGCGGCACGCACCCGGACGAGTTGCAGACCATGGTGGACCTGCTGACCACCAACGAAACCTATTTCTTCCGCGAGCCGGCGCATTTCGAGTTCCTGCGCGAGTTCGCCGCGAGCCGCAAGGGCGGCGCGCCGTTCCGCATCTGGAGCGGTGCCTGCTCGTCGGGCGAGGAGCCCTATACGATGGCGCTGGTGCTGGCCGAGACGCTGGGGCTGTCGACATCGTGGGAGATCGTCGCCTCCGACATCAGCATGACCGTGCTGGAGCGCGCCCGCGCGGGCCTGTACCCGCTGGAGCGCGCCGAAGGCATTCCGCAGCCGCTGCTGAAAAAGTACTGCCTGAAGGGGGTGCGCGAGCAACAGGGCAACTTCCTGATCTGCCCGGAGCTGCGCGAACGGATCGACTTCCGCCAGCTCAACCTGGTGGCGCTGGATGCACCCAACCTCGGCCATTTCGACGTGATCTTCCTGCGCAACGTCATGATCTACTTCGACACCGAGACCAAGGCGCGGGTGATCGCCAACATGCTGCCGCACCTCAAGCAGGACGGCCGCTTCATCGTCGGCCACTCCGAAACGCTGCACGGCGTTACCGATGAACTGGCCTCGCTGCGTCCCACGCTGTATAAACGGGCCTCCGTCCAATCAAGCTGAACGCATAACCCGAACGCGAGCCGCCCATGAGCAACAAGATCAAGGTGATGATCGTCGACGACTCCGCGCTGGTGCGCCAAGTGGTCAGCCAGGCGATCAGCCGCGACCCGGGGATCGAGGTCATCGGCACCGCGCAGGACCCGGTGTTCGCGCTCGCCAAGCTGAACAGCCTCGCGCCCGACGTGCTGGTGGTCGACATCGAGATGCCGCGCATGGACGGCCTCACCTTCCTCAAGCGCATCATGGCCGAGCGGCCGACGCCGGTGATCATCTGCTCCTCGCTCGCCGAAAAGGGCGCGCAGGTGACCATGGAGGCGCTGTCGGCGGGCGCGGTGGCGATCATCACCAAGCCCAAGATGGGGCTGAAGAACTTTCTCGAGGACTCCTCCAACGACATCGTGCAGGCAATCAAGGCCGCGGCGCGCGCCAACGTGCGTGCGCTCGGCCGCGCGGTCTCGCCCGCCGCGGTGGCGGCCGACGTGCGCCCCAAGCTTTCGGCCGACGCGGTGATCGCACCGGCCAGCGCGCACCAGGGCGCCGGCATGTACGGCACCACCGACCGCATCGTCGCCATCGGCACCTCCACCGGCGGCACCCAGGCCCTGGAAGCGGTGCTGACCCGGCTGCCGGCGGTCTCCCCGGGCATCGTCATCGTGCAGCACATGCCGGAGCGCTTCACCGCGATGTTCGCCGAACGCCTCAACGGCCTGTGCAAGATCGAGGTGCGCGAGGCGCGCCATGGCGACCGAGTGATACCCGGGCGGGCGCTGATCGCACCCGGCGGCAAGCACATGATGCTGGCGCGCAGCGGCGCCCAATACACGGTGGAAGTGGTCGATGGCCCGCTGGTGAACCGCCATCGCCCGTCGGTGGATGTGCTGTTCCGCTCCTGCGCCAAGTTCGCCGGCCGCAACGCCCTCGGCGTGATCATGACCGGCATGGGCGACGACGGCGCGCGCGGCCTGAAGGAAATGCGCGAGGCCGGCGCGCGCACGGTGGCGGAGGACGAATCCACTTGCGTGGTGTTCGGCATGCCGAAGGAAGCGATCCGGCTCGGCGGCGTCGACGAGATCCTGCCGCTCGACCGCATCCCCGCTGCCATCCTGCAGTCGGCGCGCGGCTGAAGCGGGTTCAGGCCGCGGAGCGGGTGCTGTCGGCGGCGTTCAGTTCAGTAAGCAAACGCGCCGCCACCAGACCGTTGATGGTGCCGAACACCACCGCCGCGGCGGCAAACACTGGAGTCAGGTAGAACACGCCGTCGTGCGGCACCAGCCACAGCCGCGCCACCACCAGTTGGGCGCCGATGTGGGCGAAGGCGGCGAGGATGCTCTGGCTGACCGGGCCGAACCAGCGCCGCGGCAAATGCATCGCCACCCCCAGCGTCAGCAGGCTCGCCAACGCCCCCGACAGGCTCAGGAAGAAGCCCGGCGCGAGGAACTGCCCGAGCAGCAGGCTGCCCGCCCCCACCCGAAGCAGCGCCACCCAAACCGCCTCGCGCCAGCCCCAGCGCGCCAGCACGATCAGCGTGACGATGTTGGCGAGCCCCGGTTTGACACCCGGCAGCGGCAGCGGGATCGCCGCCTCGGCCACGGTCAGCACGATGGCGGCGGCGGCGTGGCGCGCCACGCGGCGGTCCTCCGCGCTCGGCACCAGCTCAATAGTTGAGGGAGTCATAGTCCGCCCCCCGCCCGGTGAGGGCGAGGCTGACTTCATTGGGCGCGCAGATCGCCACCGCCCCGGCGCGCGACAGCCAGCCCTGGCGCACGCAGTACTGGCGCGGGCCGGGATCGGCCGCAACGCGCGCCCGGCCGGGGGCGATCTCGATCCGGGTGGTGCCGATCGGGCCCGGCACGTCGATGATGCGCGGCTGGCGCAGGTCCACCTCGGCAAACACCTTGCCGCCGGCGCGGATCACCGCCCCATCGGGCGCGCCGCCGCGCCACAGCGCCACCACCGAGCCGGCGCAGGCCAGCAGTCCGAGCGCGGCCACCAGCACGTCGCCCGGACGCAACAGCGCCAGCCAGGCGCGCGCGTCGCCCGCCAGTCTCACTTGCCGGACGCAGCCGGCGGTGCATCCTGCACCCGCCGCGCCGCGGAACGGTGGCGCACGATCACGCGCACGCGGTCCGCGAAGCGGCGCGCGAGCCATTCCGCCATGTACACCGAACGGTGCTGGCCCCCGGTACAGCCGATCGCCACGGTGAGATAGCTGCGGTTGTCGCGCATGTAGGCCGGCAGCCAGTCGGCGAC
Source organism: Azoarcus olearius (assembly GCF_001682385.1). Taxonomy (NCBI): domain Bacteria; kingdom Pseudomonadati; phylum Pseudomonadota; class Betaproteobacteria; order Rhodocyclales; family Zoogloeaceae; genus Azoarcus; species Azoarcus olearius. The sequence goes on along the minus strand of NZ_CP016210.1, from coordinate 435,304 downwards.
GAAGCGGCGGATGTCCTCGGCCATGCGCCCGACTTCCGGCACTTTCTCGAGGTAGTCGATGACGCCCTGGTCGCGCCCGGTGAGCGGCCGCAGCAGCGGGTCGTAGTACGGATTGGGCAGGCAGCGCACGTCGAATACCAGGTCGGCGTCGAGCGGGATGCCGTACTTGAAGCCGAAGGACTGGAACATCAGCGTCAGCCCTTCGCTGGCGGCGGCGCCGATGAAATCCTTGATCCAGGCGCGCAGCGTGTTGGCGTGGATGTCGCTGGTGTCCATGCGGTGACCGAGTTCGGCCACGCTGGCGAGCGCGTCGCGCTCGCGCTGGATCGCCTCGTCGAGCGACACGTTCTCGTCGGCGAGCGGATGACGGCGGCGGGTTTCGGAGAAGCGCGCGATCAAGGTGTCGTCGCGCGCCTCGAGGAAGATGAAGCGCAGGTCGTCCACCATGCCGCGCAGCGACTCCACCTGCTCCGGCAGCGCGGCGATGCTGCTGCCGGAACGCATGTCCACCGCCACCGCGACGCGCTGATAGCCGGCCCCGCGCAGGTGCAGCACCAGCTGCAGCAGCAGGGCCGAAGGCAGGTTGTCGACGACGTAGTAGCCGGCGTCCTCCAGCACGTGGAGGGCGATGCTCTTGCCCGACCCGGAAAGGCCGCTGATGAGTACGATCTGCATGGCTGCGCGCTAACGAGAAGTGTTACCAACTATAGCGCGAGCGCACCGTCGCGGGCAGTCCGCCACGCGGGCTCAGGCCGGTACCAGCGTTTCACCTTCACGCCGCGCCACGCCGGCGCGCAGCAGTTCGGCCACCAGCCAGTCGGCGAGCGCCTGCGCCTCCAGACCGAGGAAGCGCGCGTTCGCGCTGCGGTACAGCGGGGTGGCGTCGAGATGGGCGGCGAGGTCGTCGAGCGCGAGGCGCCGGTGTTCGAGCAGGCGGAAGGTGATGCAGGCGCGGATCGCGTTGCGCGCCATCCGGGCGCCGTCGGCCTCGAACGCGGCAAGGCGCGCAAAGGCGCGTTCGAGCGCGCCATCGACGTCGGCGAAGGGTGCGCCGTGCCCCGGAATCACCACGTCGACCGCAAGCCGGCCGAAGGCTTCGAGCGTTTCGCGCGCCGCGCCGAGGGCATCGCCGCGGCCGAGCACGTCGGCGAACAGGATGCCGAAGCCGTCGCGCCACAGCGCATCGCCCGACACCAGGATGCGGCGTTCCGCGTTGTAGAACGCGAGCGCGTCCATGTCGTGGCCTGCGGCGGGGAGCGCCTGCCATTCCAGCCCGCCGGCGATGAAGCGGTCGCCCGCGGTGAGCACCGCGTCGTGGGCGAAACGCTCGCCGCGCTGGTCGGCGGTGCGCAGCAGCAGCGCATCCTCGTCCCAGCGTTCAACCGCGTCCGCCATGCCGGCCGGCACCACGATGCGGCCACCGAACGCGCGCTGCACGGCGGCGTTGCCGCCGATGTGGTCCGAATGCGAGTGGGTGTTGATCAACTGCGCCAGCCGCCGGCCGCCGAGCGCGCCGGCCACCAGCGCGAGCGTCTGCGCGGCGTGGGTGACGTAGCCGGAGTCGATCAGCGTGACCTCGCCGCCATCGTCCAGCACCACATTGTTTGCCGACAGCCAGCCGCGCTCGAACACCTGCACGCTGGCGGGCAGACGCGGCGCGCTCAATCGCTGCCTTCGCCGACCTGGGCGGCGACGTTGGGTGGCAGCGGCACCGCCTCGGGCATCGTCTCGGCCGGCGACGGCACCGGCACGCCCTCGATTTCTTCCGGCGTGCGGCCGCAGCCGAGGCAGATGCCGGCGTCCCAGTCGATCATGCAGACGCCGACGCAGAGCGCATCGCTACTCATGCGGCGGCCTCACGCGGGTGGGGAACGGCGGCGGTCGCGCGGCGTTCGGCAACCGCGGCCAGGATGCGGCGCTTGTCGTCGTCGCTGGCGCGGCCCCAGCGGGCGATCTCGTCCAGCGTGCGCAGGCAGCCTTCGCACCAGCCGGTGGCGGCATCCATGCGACAGACGTTGATGCAAGGGGAGACGGGGCTCATGTCGGGGGTCGGGAGGCGAATATCGTTATCTGGCGCTGACAGCGCTTTGGTCAGCGGCCCGCGGCGGAACGTTCCGCGAGCCAGGCTTCGATCTGCGGCAGACGGTCCACGCCCCAGAACGGTTCGCCGTCGATGATGACATAGGGCGAACCGAAAACGCCGGCGGCGATCGCCTCCGCCGACGCGGCGCGCAGACGCTCCTTCACCGCCGCGTCGCCCAGGGCAGCGCCCAGCGCCGCGCCGTCCGCCCCCAGCGCGGCGGCGATCGACACCACCTCCGCCTGCTGCGAGATGTCACGCCCCTCGATGAAATAGGCGCGGTAGGCCGCGTGGGCGAAACGCCGCGCGAGCGCCTCATCGTCCGCCTGCAGCCAGTAGAAGCAGCGCGCCGCATGCTGGGTTGCCACTGGAAACGGCGACGGCAGCGCGAACGGCAGATCGAGGAAACGCGCAGTCCGTAGCAGGTCGCGCCGGGTGTACTCGCCTTTCAGCGGCACCTCAGTGAGCGGCCGCGACCCGATCTCCTTGTAGACCACACCGAGCAGGAAGGGCCGCCAGTGCACGTCACGGCCGTGGTGGCGCGCGACGGCGTCGATCTTCTCGCTCATGAAATAGCCGTAGGGCGAGGAGAAATCGAACCAGAAGTCGATCGTCTTCGGCAGTGTCACGCGGCGGCCTCCGAGGCCAGCACCACGCCCGGGGGCGCAGCGCAAGGCGATGTAAAAAAGATCCCGCGGGCGCGGCGGTCGAACGGGGGAGGGAAAGCGGGAAAACCGCCGCGACCCGTCCGCAGGATCGCGAAAGACTACTGCGCCAGCGCGCGCCCAATCACCAGCTTCTGGATATCGGAAGCGCCCTCGTAGATCTGGCACACCCGCACGTCGCGGTAGATGCGCTCGACCGGAAAGTCGCTGACGTAGCCGTAACCGCCGTGGATCTGGATCGCATCCGAGCACACCTTCTCCGCCATCTCGGAGGCGAACAGCTTGGCCATCGACGCCTCCTTCAGGCAGGGCCGGCCGGCGTCCTTCAGGCTGGCGGCGTGCCACACCAGCTGGCGCGCGGCCTCCAGTTGCGTCGCCATGTCGGCGAGGCGGAAGTTCACCGCCTGGTGTTCGAAGATGGGCTTGCCGAAGGTCTCGCGCTCCTGCGCGTATTTCACCGCGGCCTCGAGCGCGGCGCGCGCCATGCCCAGGCACTGCGAGGCGATGCCGATGCGGCCGGCTTCGAGGTTGGAGAGCGCGATGCGGTAGCCGTCGCCTTCCGCACCGAGCAGCGCGTCGGCCGGCACGCGACAGTTCTCGAACAGGATCTGCGCGGTGTCGGAGGCCTTCTGGCCCATCTTCTCCTCGATGCGGGCGACGATGTAGCCGGGCGTCGCGGTCGGCACGATGAAGCAGGAAATCCCCTTCTTGCCGGCCGCCTTGTCGGTGACCGCGAACACGATGGCGACATCGGCCTCGCGCCCGGTGGTGATGAACTGCTTGACGCCGTTGAGCACCCAGTCGTCACCGTCGCGCACCGCGGTAGTCCGCAGCGCCGAGGCGTCGGAGCCGACGTGCGGCTCGGTCAGGCAGAAGCAGCCCAGCATCTCGCCGCGCGCCAGCGGCTTGAGCCAGCGCTCCTTCTGCGCATCGGTGCCGTACTTGGCCGGGATGCCGCAGGCGAGCGAGTTCTGCACGCTGACGATGGTGGAGGTGGCGCCATCGCCGGCGGCGATCTCTTCGAGCGCCAGCACCAGGCTCATGTAGTCCATGCCGGCGCCGCCCCATTCTTCCGGCACCACCATGCCGAGCGCGCCGAGTTCGGCGAGTTCCTTCAGCGCCTGGCGCGGAAAGGTGTGGTTGCGGTCCCATTCGGCGGCGAAGGGGGCGAGGCGCTCCTGCGCGAAGGCGCGGATGGAGTCGCGGATGAGTTCCTGTTCGGAGGTCAGAATCATGGGATTTCCGTGGGAAGGCAAAGCCTTCCATAACAAGGGTTCAGCAAGCCCCCGCGTCGAGCCGGACGTGTCGGGTGCTTGTGGAGCGTGCGAGGACTGTCCGAGCCCGGAGGGCGAGTTCCGCAGCACGCGGAACAAGCACCCGGCGCGGCCGGCGGTTCAACACTCAAACCGCCGGGAACATACGAACGATCAACCGCCGCAGGCCACCGATGCGTTGAGTTCGATCGCCATCGCCGTGGCCTCGCCGCCGCCGATGCACAAGCTGGCCACGCCGCGCTTCAGCCCGCGCCGGCGCAGCGCGCCGATCAGCGTCACCAGGATGCGGGCACCGGACGCGCCGATCGGATGGCCGAGCGCACACGCGCCGCCATTCACATTGACCTTGTCGTGCGGCAGGTTCAGTTCCTTCATCGCCGCCATCGTCACCACCGCGAAGGCCTCGTTGATCTCCCACAGATCGACGTCGCCCACGCCCCAGCCCGCCTTCGCCAGCACCTTCTGCATCGCCCCCACCGGCGCGGTGGTGAACCACTGCGGCTCCTGCGCGTGGGTGGCGTGGCCGACGATGGTCGCCAGCGGCGCCAGCCCCAGCTTGTCGGCCGTCGACTTGCGCATCAGCACCAGCGCCGCCGCACCATCCGAAATCGACGACGAATTCGCCGCGGTCACCGTGCCATCCTTCTTGAACGCCGGCTTCAGCGTGCCGATCTTGTCGAGCTGCGCCTTCAGCGGCTGCTCGTCCTTGTCGACCACCACATCGCCCTTGCGCCCGGCCACCGTCACCGGCACCACTTCCCAGCTGAAGGCGCCTTCGGTGATCGCCGCCTGCGCGCGCTCGGTGGAGGCCACCGCGAACGCGTCCTGCGCGCTGCGGCTGAAATCGAAATGGCCGGCGCAATCCTCGGCAAAGGTGCCCATCAGCCGGCCCTTGTTCTCCTTCGAATAGCTGTCTTCCAGCCCGTCGAGGAACATGTGGTCGAGCAACTGGCCGTGGCCCAGGCGATAACCGCCGCGCGCCTTCGGCAACAGATACGGCGCGTTCGACATCGACTCCATGCCGCCCGCCACCATCACCTCGTTGGTGCCCGCCAACAGCAGGTCGTGGGCCAGCATCGTCGCCTTCATGCCGGACCCGCAGACCTTGTTGATCGTCGTGCAGCCCGCGCCCAGCGGCAGCCCGGCGCCCAGCGCTGCCTGACGCGCCGGCGCCTGGCCGACGCCGGCCGGCAGCACGCAACCCATGATCACCTCCTGCACCTGCTCGGGCGCAAGACGCGCGCGCTCCACCGCCGACTTGATCGCGATGGCGCCGAGCTGCGGCCCGGTGAGGCCGGAAAGATCGCCCTGGAAGCCGCCCATCGGCGTGCGGGCGACGGAAACGATGACTACGGGATCGGACATGCTGCTCTCCTGTTGCGGTCTGTGGGTTCTTGCGCCGCGCCGCCGGAACGGGCGCGGCGGGGGTGCCGGCGAATACTCAGCCGGCGAGTTCCTTCTTGCCGTGCATCGCCATGATGGTCTGCTGCATGACGGCGCACAGCGTCCATTTCTCGTCGCGCACCGCGTACACCTCGGCGCGCGTGATCAGCAGCGTGCGCCCGGGCTTGATCACCTCGCCGCGTGCCACCAAGCGTTGACCGTCCGCGGGGGCCACCAGGTTCAGCTTGTATTCCACGGTCAGCACGCTGGTTTCCGCCGGGGTCAGCGTATTGGCGGCATAGCCGGCGGCGGAATCGGCAATCATCCCGACCACCCCGCCGTGGATGTAGCCGTGCTGCTGGGTCACCTCGGCGCGGTGCGGCAGATGGATTTCGGTATAGCCGGGCTCCACCGCCACCAGTTCGGCACCGATCAGCGCCATCGCGCGCTGCTGGGCGAAGCTGGCGCGCACGCGGGCGGCGTAGTCGGGGTCCCGCGGCTGGAAGGGCGGGCTTTCGTGTCGCATCGACTTGTCTCCTCCACCGCCAGATCGGCTCCCGCCTGCTGCGCAGGTCATCGCCGGCAGGGTATTCCGCTTGCCGGCGGGGAATCTTTTGATTACGTTGACGTCAACGTAAACCAACGGCGAAAAAAATCAAGCCGTCCCGGCATTGTCGAGACGGCGGACGAGTTCGGCGCGCGCGGCCGCGGCCCCTTCCGCGTTGTGGCCCAGCAGCGCCCGGCACTGGTCTTCGAGCACGTCGATTTCCTGCAGGACGGCTTCGATGTCCAGCCGTTGCTGCTCCAGCGCGGCGCGGCGGGCGCCAAGGCCGGTGAGGAAGCGCTCGAGCTGCGGCGCCGAGTTGCGCACGCCGTCGTACATGTCGAGCAGTTCCTTGATGTCGGCGAGCGAAAAGCCGAGCCGCTTGCCGCGCAGCGTGAGCTTGAGGCGGGTACGGTCGCTGCGGGTATAGACGCGGGCGCGGCCGGCGCGAGCCGGGGTCAGCAGACCCTGGTCCTCGTAGAAGCGGATTGCCCGCGGGGTGATGTCGAACTCGCGTGCCAGCTCGGTAATCGTGTAGGTTTGTTCGCGGGCCATGGCTGCCGAATGATCGCCGGTGCGTCGCCGGCTGTTGTCGATGTCCGTCTGCGACCGGGGTGGCCGCAGCGGGAATTATTAACCAAACAAGGAGCACAGCGCCCCCGCCTCATCCGCGAGCCCGGCGCCCGTCCCCAACCGATGAGCACAGAACAGCAGATCGAATATCCGGTGGCCGACCTGCCGGCCCCGGGCACCGCCGTCGAAATCGCCCCCGGCATCCGCTGGATCCGGATGCCCTTGCCCTTCGCGCTGGACCACATCAACCTGTGGCTGCTGGACGACGGCGACGAGGTCGCCGTGATCGACACCGGTTTCGGGCTCGAGCCGATCCAGGCCAACTGGGAGGCGGTGCTGGCCGCCGAACCGCGTCCGCTGAGCCGCGTTTTCGTCACCCACCACCATCCGGATCACCTTGGCCTGGCCAGTTGGCTGATGCAGCGCAACGGCGCCACGCTGCACATGTCGCTGGGAGAGTTTCTCGGCGGTCAGGCCGTCTGGCACCAGTTGCCCGGCTATTCGGTGGCCGACATGGTCGCACAGTTCCGCATCCACGGGCTCGACGACGCGCGCCTGTCCGCACTCGCCGAACGCGGCAACGCCTACCGCCGCGGCATCCCGGAGATTCCCCAGCAATACAGCCGTCTTTTCGATGGCGACCAGGTCGAGATCGGCGGCCAGCGCTGGGAAGTCATCGTCGGCTACGGCCACGCGCCCGAACATGTGAGTCTGTATTGCGAGCGTCTCGGCGTGCTCGTTTCGGGTGACATGCTGCTGCCACGAATCTCCACCAACATCAGCGTCTATGCCGCCACGCCGGACGACGATCCGCTCGGCTGGTTCCTGGATTCGCTGCGCCGCATCAGTCACTTGCCTGACAATACGCTCGTGCTACCATCCCACGGCAGACCTTTCAAGGGCATCAGGGCGCGGGTGGCGCAACTCATCGCCCACCACCGCGAACGCTGCGACGCACTCGTCGCCGCCTGTACCCAGCCGCGCTCGGCGGCCGACCTGCTCGGCACCCTGTTTGCACGCGCGCTCGATACCCATCAGGTCATGTTCGCCATGGGGGAGGCGATCGCCCATCTCAACTACCTGGTGAAGCGGGGAGAGCTATGCCGGGTGGGCAATCCTGAGACGGGCATCCGACACACCATAACCAGATAGCAGTCCGCCCCGGACTGCGGGAACGAGGAGTGGAACACCAATGGCTGCACCCGAGACCCAGCACATGCATCCCGAACTGCCCGACCCCAAGGAAGTGGCACGGACCTACGCAGAAGTCGCCCAGCGTGCCTCGCACCTGATCAGCGAACACGTGCAGCGCCAGCTGAAGAAGGGCGTCTCCGCTCCTGCCGACGAACTTGGCATCGCCCAGGCCTTCATGGACATGATGGCCAAGCTGCTCGCCAACCCGTACAAGCTCGCCCAGGCGCAGATGAACCTGGTGTGGGACTACTTCTCGCTGTGGCAGCACTCCATGCTGCGCTTCATGGGCGTCAACGCCGCGCCGGTGGCCGCGCCGGAAAAGTCCGACAAGCGCTTCAAGGACGAGGAGTGGCAGGAACACTTCATGTTCGACTTCATCAAGCAGTCGTACCTGATCGCCGCGCGCCACATCCACGACACCGTGTGCTGCGTCGAGGGCCTGGAAGAGCAGACGCAAAAGAAGGTCAACTTCTACACCCGCCAGTACATCGACGCGCTGTCGCCGTCCAACTTCGCGGTGACCAACCCCGAAGTCTTCCGCGAAACCGTCAAGAGCCACGGCCAGAACCTGCTGAAGGGGCTGAACAACCTGCTGCGCGACGTCGAAGAAGGCGGCGGCAACCTGCGCGTCAAGATGACCGACACCACGGCCTTCGAGCTGGGCAAGAACGTCGCCACCACGCCGGGCAAGGTCGTGTTCCAGACCGACATGATGCAGCTGATCCAGTACTCGCCGAGCACCGAGAACGTGCTCAAGCGTCCGCTGCTGATCATCCCGCCGTGGATCAACAAGTTCTACATCCTCGACCTGCGCGAGAAGAACTCCTACATCAAGTGGTGCGTGGACCAGGGCCACACGGTGTTCGTGATCTCGTGGGTGAACCCGGACGAGCGCCAGGCCGAGAAGACCTTCGAATCCTATGTCAAGGAAGGCGTGGTCGCCGCGCTCGACGCGATCGAGAAGCAGACCGGCGAAAAGGAAGTGAACGCGGCCGGCTATTGCCTCGGCGGCACACTGCTCTCGACCACGCTCGCCTACCTCGCCGCAAAGAAGGACAAGCGCATCGCGTCGGCCACCTTCTTCACGACCATGACCGACTTCTCGGAGCCGGGCGAACTCGGGGTGTTCATCGACGAAGGCCAGGTTTCCAGCCTCGAAAAGAAGATGTTCGAGCGCGGCTATCTGGAAGGCTCGGAAATGGCCGGCACCTTCAACATGATGCGCGCCAACGACCTGATCTGGTCCTTCGTGGTCAATAACTACCTGATGGGCAAGGATCCGTTCCCGTTCGACCTGCTGTACTGGAACTCCGATTCCACGCGCATGCCGGCGAAGATGCACAGCTTCTACCTGCGCAAGATGTACATGGAAAACCGCCTGGTCCAGCCGGGTGGGGTCGAGATCGACGGGGTGCCGATCGACCTCGGCAAGATCAAGGTCCCGTGCTATTTCATCTCGGCGATCGAAGACCATATCGCACCGTGGAAGAGCACCTACATGGGCGCGCGCAACTTCGGCGGCCCGGTGCGCTTCGTGCTCGGCGGCTCGGGCCACATCGCCGGCATCGTCAATCCGCCGGCGGCCAACAAGTACGGCTACTGGCTCAACCCGGTTGCGAAGCTGCCCGCCACGGCGGATGCGTGGTTTGAAGGCGCGCAGCAACAGCCGGGTTCGTGGTGGACCGACTGGCAGGCCTGGGTCAGCGCACACGACACCGAGCAGGTGGCGCCGCGCGATCCGGCCAAGGGCAAGCTGAAGGCGCTGGAAGACGCGCCCGGCTCCTTCGTCAAGATCCGTCTGGACGCGCACAAGGCACTCGCCTCCTGAGTACAGGACCCACCTGAGCCTCAACCCGGGGGAAGGACGACGTCCTTCCCCTTTTTCATGCGCTGCCGATGAGTTTCCCCCGCCGCCTGGTGCTCGACACCAACACCGTGATGGCCCTGTGGCTGTTCCGCGATCCACGCCTTGCCGCACTCGACGCCGCGATCGCCGCGGCACGCTTCCAGCCCTGCTGCCGCCCGGACGCGGTGGAAGAACTGCGGCGGGTGCTGGCCTACACGCATTTCGGAATCGACGCCGATGAACAGCAGCGCCTGATCGCCGGCTACAGCGAACGGGTGACGCTGGTCGATGGCCTCGGCGATGCGGCCGACGCCTTGCCCCTGCCGCTGTGCCGCGACCGCGACGATCAGAAGTTCCTCGAGATCAGCCGCGACGCGCAAGCCGAATTCCTGCTGACGCGCGACAAGGCCTTGCTGCGGCTGGCGCGCCACCGCCTCGTGCGCGAGCGCTTCTCCATCCTGACCCCGGAACGTTTCGTCTCTGACGGCTGGTGCCAGTAGACGGACCGCACCGCGCACCACGGAAGCGCGCTCAGCCCTTAGCCAGGCGCCGCCGCAAGGCGGTGAGGTAACGCACCCCGGCAATCGCCCGGCTGCCGTACCAGGAGCACATCTCGCCATCGATCAGCATCGCCGGCCGGCTCGCCAGCGCGCCGACCTCGCCCACATGGGCCGGACCGAAGCGATAGGGTTCCGACGACAGGAACACGCGCGCGACGTCCGCCATCGACGCGTCCTCCCAGTCCACCACCGGATAGCGCGGCTCGGGCGCCCGCGGCATGCTCTCCCAGCCCACCGCGGCGAGCATCGCGGCGATGTAGGTGGCGCTTGAAACCGTCATCCAGGGCTCGCGCCAGATCAGGTAAAGCACGCGCTCCGGCACCAGCGCCGCACGCAGTTCCGCCGCCTCGGCAAGCGCCGTCTGCAAGCTGACGCTGAGCGAGGTGGCGGCCGCCTCGCAGTCGAATATCCCGCCAAGCAGCGCGTACAGCGCCAGATTGTCTTCCGGGGCGCACGGATGGGTGACGATCACGTTGGGCACGAAACGCGAGATGTCCTCCACCGTGTCGCGCCGGTTCTCGTCGATATTGACGATGACGTGCGTGGGCGCGAGCCCGCGCAGCGCGTCGAGCTTCACGTCCTTCGTCCCACCCAGCTTGGGCAGCGCGCGCACCCGGTCACGCGGGTGAATGCAGAACCCGGTGCGTCCGACGAGCCGATCGCCCACGCCAAGGTCGAACAGCAGCTCGGTGATGGACGGAACCAGGCACACAATGCGCGCGCCCGCGTCCGCCCGACCGTGACGGGCGCCCACCGCATCTGCCCACCCCGCCGCGTCCGGCGGCGGGCCTGCGGGCCGCGGGCCACCGCCCGCCCCACCGGTATGCTCTTCCACGTCGCGCGACACGTCCATGCCGCCGTTCAGCCCCGGCTTGCCAACGCCACCGGCTCGCTCGGGAACACCCTGCGAACGACCAGCGCCGCCGGAACGCACACCACCGCCAGTTCCCGGGCGGCACTCCCCGACAGGGCAAGCGGGCCGAACCACACCCCGCAGACAACACCGGTACTCAGCGCCGGACGGCTCGCCAGCCGTGACGCGCACCCCGCTGCTGCTGCCACGCAGTAGCACAGCACCACCGAAACCGCACCCAGCACGGCATTGGCGAGTTGCACCACCCGGACACTGTCGCCAAACAGCCATGACACGGGCGCGATCACGAACAGCGGATAGCCGACGTTGTACATCGCCCGGTTGCCCATGTTGTCTACGATGCCCTCGCCGGCCAGCAGGCTGGCGGCCATGGCGCGGTAGGCGAGTTCATCGCTTTCCGGGGTGTGGCCGACAAACAGCATCGCCGCCACGCGCAGTGCCAGGCCAATCGCCACAACCGCCGCGAGCAGCAGCCTTTCGTCCGCACCGGAAAACGCGCGCAAGGGATTCATGCCGCCCACTCCTGCGCGAGCGTCCGGGGAACAACCGCCGCCCGGCGCGCATCCGGGACACGGACGAGTTGGCGCCAGACGACACCGATCCGGACCCAGCGCCCGCCGGGAGGGCCCACCGGCCCATGTTCAGTTTCGGTCATCCCCCGCCCTCCGCGTTGCGCCGCGACCGTGCCGCGGCGTGCTAGATGAGACTGCCGCCGCGCACGATCGCGATTGCATCCTTTTCGGTGATCCGCACCGTAGCGTTCATGATGACATGCGCGACCAGCCAGTCCTGCAGCAGCGCCGCCTCCGCGTTACCCAGACTGGTGAAACGGCAACCGAGCAGCGCGTCGTCGCCGCTGCCGCCCACATTCACCACCGAGGCGCGGGCGTGGATTTCGTCGGGCACCCCGGCCCGGTGCAGCACGACGGCGAACGGCTCGGTCGCCGTTGTCGCCGGGCCAACGAAGGCGAAACCTTCGATCGACAGATCGACCAAGGCCACGCGGCGCCCGGCAACGCTCGCCCAGAAGCAGGGTTCACCGCGCCGCAAGGCGAGGAAGCGCTGACGCGTACGGCGTTCCGGGGATTCGGGCGGCAAGCCGCTTTTCATATCCATCTTCGCTATCACCATGCGGGGAAAATGCCCGCATGATAAACGAAGGAACCCGCGCACCCATCGTGCGCGGCAGTGGAATCGTGCTACAGCGGCAGCCCGCGCGGCTTGCGGCCGGCGTGCGCGAACAGGCGGTCAAACAGCGCATCCGGCAGCACGCGCAGCAGCTTGGCAACCAGCGCCATCTGCCATGGCACCACCGCGTAGCGTCGCCCGGTGTCGATATGGCGCGCGATGCGGGCCGCAGCCTCCGCCGCCGGCAACATGAACGGCATCGGATACGGATTGACCGCGGTCATCGGTGTGGCGACGTAGCCGGGCGCGATGGTGGTGACGGTGACACCGCTGCCGTGCAGTTCGACGCGCAGACTTTCGAGGTAGGTGATCGCGGCCGCCTTGGAGGCGCTGTAGGCGCCCGCCCCCGGCAGGCCGCGGATGCCGGCCACCGAAGCGATGCCGGCGAGCCGTCCGCGACCGCGCGCGCGCATGGCTTCGACGAAAGGCTGGAACGTGGCCGCCATGCCGAGCAGGTTGGTGCGCAGCACGCGCTCGAAGGCGTCGAGGTCCTCGGCGTACTCGGTCAGCGTGCCGACCGAAACGCCCGCGTTGGCGATGACGATGTCCGGCACGCCGAACGCGGCCTCGAACCGCGCCGCTGCCGAGCGCAGCGCAGCAGGATCGGCGACGTCGGCGACGAGGGCAAGATGGCGCCCCGGCAGGCTGGCGACCAGTTCATCGAGCGCATCGGCCCGGCGCGCGACCAAGGCGAGGCTGGCGCCGCGTGCTGCGTAGTGGCGCGCGAGCGCGGCACCGAGCCCGCTGGAGGCGCCGGTGAGGAATACCCGTGGAGACCCTGCGGCGGCGGCCGTCAGCATGCCGCCGGAGTCCTGACGCTGCGGGAAATCAACCGCGGCGCGGCTGGCTGCGGGCGCGGGCGATGAGATCGTCCACCACCTTCAGCGTCGCCTCGTGGCTGCCGGTCATCGACGCCGAGGTCAGGAAGCGGCCGTCGACCGCCATCGTCGGCACGCCCTGGATCTTGTAGTCGCGCGCGCGCTGGTCCGCCTGCTTGAGCAGCGCCTGCATGCCGAACGACTTGTAGGCATCCATGAAGGCCTTCGTGTCCACGCCCTGCTTGGCGACCCATTCGCGCACGCCCTCTTCGGTATGCAGCGGCACCTTGTCGTCCTGCACCGCCACGAACACCTTGCCGTGCAACGGCTCCACCTTGCCGCTCAGCTCGATCGCGTAATACAGCTGGGCGAGCTTGCCGAGCTGAGCATTGCCCCAGATCGCCGGCACGCGGAGGAAGGCGACGTCGGTCGGCAGGCGCTTGAGCCAGGACTCCAGCAGCGGATCGAAGGCGCGGCAGTGCGGGCAGCCGTAGTGGAAGAACTCGATCACCTCGACCTTGCCCTTGCTGTCGGTGGCGACGACCGTATCGAGTTCGACGAAGGGCGCGGCAGCGGCGCGCTGGGCGACGACGGGACCGGCGGCGCCGGCGAGGACGGCAAGACCGGCGAGCTGCTTGAGGGCGATGCGGCGATTCATTCGGGACTCCTGGACAGTGACGAGGCTCAGACGCGGTTTGCTGCGCCGCGTTCCTCGGTGCGGCCGAATTGCAGGCGCTTCAGGGCGCCGACTTGGTGACGCTGGCCTCGAACCCGGCCGAGGCCAGGCGGGCGCGGATGGAATTCATGTCTTCCGGCTTGTCGAACGGACCGATGCGGACCCGCTGCACCACCCGCCCGTCGGCCAGCTGCGCGCGCTGCGAACTGGCCTGGATGCCGGACAGCGCAAGACGGGCCTTGAGGTTCTCGGCCTCGTCCGCGGCGCCAAACGCGCCGACCTGCAGCCACAGCTTCTCGGCCGGCTTCTCCGGCGCCTTTTCGACCGGCTTCGGCGGCTCGACCGCGGCGTGGGTGCCACCATCACCCTGAGGCAGGATCTTGTAGAACTCGAAGTCCTGCTTCACCACCGGGCGGTCGCCCGGCTTGCCGGGCAGCGCCGCCGGCGGCTGATCGACCGCGACCGGCGCGCGCGCGGGCGCCGGCGCAGCAGCCTGGAAGGGATTGGCACGGGTGAAGTACCACGCCGCGCCGGCAGCGATCACCGCCCCCATGACCAGTCCGATGAAGATGCCGACCAGCGTGCCGCCGCCGCTACGGGCGGGCGAGCGGGCAGGCTTGCGGGTGGGTTTGCGATCGCGGCTCACAACGGGCTCCGTAGGCTTACATCGATTCGGGCGCGGACACGCCCAGCACCGCCAGCCCGCCGCGCAGCACGCTGCGCACCGCCGCGGCCAGCGCGAGGCGGGCGAGCTTCACCGCCTCGTCGTCGACCAGCATGCGCTCGGCGTTGTACCAGCTGTGGAAATCGGCGGCGAGGTCCTTCAGGTAGAAGGCGATCTGGTGCGGCGCGTAGTCGGCGGCGGCGCCCTGCACCACCTCCGGAAAGCCGGCGAGGCGGGCGCACAGTGCGAGTTCGCGCTCGTTCTCCAGCTTGCCGAGATCGGCCGCCTGCAGTTCGGCGGGTTCACCGCCCCACTGGTTGAGCACCGAGCACACGCGGGCATGGGCGTACTGGATGTAGTACACCGGGTTCTCGTTGCTCTGGCTCTTGGCGAGGTCGAGGTCGAAATCCAGGTGTTGGTCGGACTTGCGCAGCACGTAGAAGAACCGGCAGGCGTCGTTGCCGACTTCGCGGCGCAGCTCGCGCAGCGTGACGAATTCGCCCGAGCGCGTGGACATCGAGGTCTTCTGGCCGTCGCGGTAGAGCACCGCGAACTGCACCAGCGCCACTTCCAGCTTTTCCGGCGGCAGGCCGAGCGCGGCGATGGCGCCCTTCACCCGCGGGATGTAGCCGTGGTGGTCGGCACCCCAGATGTCGATGATGCGGTCGAAGCCGCGCTCGTACTTGTTGAGGTGGTAGGCGATGTCGGAGGCGAAGTAGGTGTAAAGGCCGTTCTCGCGCTGCACGACGCGGTCCTTCTCGTCGCCGAAATCGGTGGAACGGAACCACTTGGCGCCGTCCTGCAGGTAGATGTGGCCGCGCTTTTCCAGCTCGGCCACCGCGCGCTCGACCAGGCCGGTGTCGAACAGGCTCTTCTCCGAGAACCACTTGTCGAAATGGACGCCGAATTCCTGCAGGTCGTCGCGGCCGTCGCCGAGCTGCTCGTTGAGCGCGAAGCCATGCACGAAGGCGTAGTCCTCGCCGAGCAGGCGTTTGGCGTTGGCGATCAGGCCGTCGAGGTGCAGCTCGCGTTGCTGCTTGGCCTCGTCGTCCTTGCGCTCGGCAACCGGCAGACCGGGCGTGCCTTCCAGCACCTGCGCCAGCGTGACGCCGGCGTAGCGGCCCTGGTGGGCGTCGCGCAGGCCGCGCGCCATGTCGATCACGTAATCGCCCTGGTAGGCGTTGGGCGGGAAGGGCACGTCGATGCCGAACAGCGCGAGGTAGCGCAGCCAGGTCGACAGCGCCAGGATGTCCATCTGGCGGCCGGCGTCATTCACGTAGTACTCGCGGGTGACGTCGTAGCCGGCAAAGCTCAGCACGTCCGACAGCGAGGCGCCATAGGCGGCGCCGCGGCCGTGGCCCACGTGCAGCGGGCCGGTGGGGTTGGCGGAGACGAACTCCACCTGCACCTTCACGTTCTTCTTCGCGCCGCGACCGAAGTCGGCGCCCTTCGCCAGCACCTCGCCCACCACCGCGGTCTTGGCGGCGGCGGCCAGGGTGAAGTTGATGAAACCGGCACCGGCCACCTCGGTCTTCGCCACCAGGTTTGATGCGGGCAGCTCGGCCAGCAGCAGCGCGGCCAGTTCGCGCGGATTGCGCTTCAGCGGCTTGGCCAGCTGCAGCGCCACGTTGGTGGCGAAATCGCCATGGCTCGCCTGCTTCGGGCGCTCCAGCAGGATGGCGGTGTCGGCATGCTCCGGCGCCACGCTCTTGAGGGCGGTTTTGATCAGATCGGTCAGCAGGACTTTGGGATCGGCGCTCATGGCACTCGGCGGAAGATCGAAACGCGCAATTATAGCGGATGCACCCCACGCCCCGGCCGCTGCCGTGGGCGCTCCGCCCCTGCGCGCGTCACTGCAATAGAATCGCAACAGCGTTGCATTAACCTTCGCGCGAAATCTAGAATCCTGCCGTGACCGCCGTTTCCGCCTCCCTCCCCGCGTCTTTCCGCAGCGCCTGCCGGCGTGGCGCGGTGGCGCTCGCGCGTCGGGCGGAACCGGTGCGAACGCCGCTGTTGCGCGCCGTGCTCGCGCTGGTGCTGGTGCTGGCGCAGACCGGCGCCCTGACTCACCTGCTCGGCCATGCCGCCGAGGTGCCGCAGGCCAGGTCTGCTTCGACCCGCATCGCCAGCGACGACCGCGCACCGGTCGACGCCTTCGGGGTCTGCCTGCAGTGCCTCGCGCTCGGCGGGCTCGACCTGCCGCTGGGCGCTGGCAGCGCGGCGCTCGACCCGGGCCGGCCCGGCGTCGCCCACGCGACGCACGCGCTGCCGCTGCCGCCCTCCTCCGCCCCCGCCCTTCCGCGCTGCCGCGCCCCGCCCGCGCTCGCCTGAGCGCCCTGCCGCGTTGTCCGCGCCGCCACCGGGTGGCGCCGGACGCCCTCGCCCACCTCCCCACACCGCATCTTGAAATCCGCTGCCGGTGCGCCACGCTTGCGTGCGCGCCGCCCGAGGCCGTGCGCCGATACGCGCCTGTCTCCCGCACCTGTGCCGGCAGCCCGCCAGGACAATGACAATGCTGCCCCGCCTTTCCCCGCTCTCGCTCGCCCTCCTTTGCGCGCTCGGCACCGCCCACGCTGCCGCCCAATCGGCAGCCCCCAACGACCCCACCGCCGCGCCGCCGGTCCAGCTCGAAGCCGTCACCGTTTCGGCCAGCGGGCTCGACGTCGACAGCGGCGCGATGAGCACGCCGGCCACCGTGCTCGGCGGCGACGAACTCGTACGCCGGCGCGCGGCGACGCTGGGTGAAACCCTCGCCACCGAGCCCGGCATCCACGCCACCGAATTCGGCGCCGGCGCCAGCCGCCCGGTGATCCGCGGCATGGACGGGGCGCGCGTGCGGCTGCTGAGCGACGGCGCGGAGATCATGGACGCCTCCACCATCAGCCCGGACCACGCGGTGGCGGCCGAGCCGCTGCTCAGCGAGCGCATCGAGGTGCTGCGCGGCCCGTCCGCGCTCGCCTACGGCGGTGGGGCGGTGGGCGGCGTGGTGAATGTGCTCGATCGCCGTATCCCCACCGCGATTCCGGAGCGCGGCGTGGAGGGCAGCGTGGAACTGCGCGGCAACACCGCCGCGCGCGAAGCCGCCGGCGCGTTCGAAGTGACCGCCGGCGCCGGCAACATCGCGATCCACGCGGAAGGCCTCAAGCGCGACGCGCGCGACTACCGCGTCGGCGACGGTTGGGCGGGCGGACGCCGGGTGGACGGCAGCTACAACGAAACCGAAACCGGCAGCCTTGGCCTGTCATGGATCGGCGAGCGCGGCTACCTCGGCGTCGCCTGGACCCGTCAGCGCAACGAATACGGCCTGCCCGGCCACGCCCACGACCTGGAGGACTGCCACACCCACGGCAACAGCCTGCACTGCGGCGGCCACGACGGCGACGACGAGGACGACCACGACCACGCCGACGAAGGCGGCGGCGTGCCCTACGTGAAGCTCGACAGCGAACGCTGGGATCTGCGCGGGGAATACCTCGACCCCTTCGCCGGCATCAGCCGGCTGCGCCTGCGCGCCAGCCACACCCGCTACCGCCACGACGAGATCGAAGACGGCGCGGTCTCCACCCGCTTCCGCAACAACGCCAGCGAAGGCCGGGTGGAACTGCAGCACGCGCCGCTGGGCGGCTGGCGCGGGGTGTTCGGGCTGCAGACCACGCGGCGCGACTTCTCCGCCATCGGCGAGGAGGCCTATGTGCCGCCCACGCTCACCCGCCGCCACGGCGCCTTCCTGATCGAGGAGTACATCACCGGCGACTGGCGTTTCGAAGCCGGCCTGCGCCACGAATGGCAGCAGGTGGAGGTCGATGCCGACGCGCGCGACCGCAGCCATCGCGGCAACTCGCTGTCGCTCGGCGCGGTGTGGAACTTCGCCCCCGATTACGCGCTGGGCCTGTCGCTGGCGCGCGCGCAACGGCTGCCCACCGCCGAGGAGTTGTACGCCGATGGCCTGCACATGGCGACGCGCACGATCGAACGCGGCAACGCCGACCTGAAGGCCGAGACTTCGCACAATATCGACCTCAGCCTGAAGAAGCTGGCCGGCGCCACCACCTTCAACCTCAGCGTGTTCCACAACCGGGTGAACGACTTCATCTACGCCCACACGCTGGATGCGCTGGAGGGCGTGCAACTGATCGAATACGCCCAGCGCGACGCCATCTTCACCGGCGTGGAAGGCCAGGTCCGCCAGCAGCTCGACCGCGTGTTCGGGCTCACGCTGTTCGGCGACTACGTGCGCGCACGCCTCGCCGGCGGCGACGGCGACCGCGACCTGCCGCGCATCCCGGCGCACCGCGTCGGCCTGCGGCTGGACGCGCGCCAGGGCGCGTGGCAGGGCGAACTGGAGGTCTATCGCGTCGGCCGCCAGCGCCAGGTCGCCGAGTTCGAGAGCAGCACGCCGGGCTACAACATGGTCAACCTCGGCGCCAGCTACGCCGGCCGCATCGCCAGCGTGCCCTACCTGTTCTACGTGAAGGCGGCCAACCTCACCGACGAACTCGCCTACAGCCACACCTCCTTCATCAAGGACGCCGCCCCGCTGATGGGCCGCAACCTGACCATGGGGGTGAAAGTGACGTTCTGACCGGGAACAGTGGGCGCTCCCCGGGCGGGATTCGCCGAGCAGCGCGCTGGCGCGGTGGAGCGGACCACGAGCGTCCCGGACCGGGATGGGGATGAGGTCACGCTGCCCCGGTGAAACCCCATCCCCCTTCCAACCTCCCCCTTGAAGGGGGAGGCGCAACCCCGCGCCCCGCCCCGCCCTTTCCCCGCCCCCCGCTTTCCGGCTAAAGTCCGCGCTTCTCCGCCGTCCGTTCCCCGCCCTCTCGTGCGCCTCCTCCGCCTCGCCAAGATCATCACCGTCAGCCTGCGTTTCGGCCTCGATCGCATGATCCTCGACGCCGACGCCAGCGGCCGCCTCGGTCGCATCTGGCACCGGGTGTTCTTCTGGCGGCGTTTCTCGGAGCCGCGCGCGGTGCGCTTGCGCAAGGCACTCGAATCGCTCGGGCCGATCTTCGTCAAGTTCGGCCAGATGCTGTCCACCCGGCGCGACCTGCTGCCGCCTGACCTCGCCGACGAACTCGCGCTGCTCCAGGACCGCGTGCCGCCCTTCCCCACCGAGCAGGCGCTGGCAGTGCTGGAAGGCTTCTACGGCCGGCCGGTGGACGCGGTGTTCCGCGACTTCGAGCGCACGCCGGTGGCCTCGGCCTCCGTCGCACAGGTGCATTTCGCCCGCCTGCCCGACGGCACCGAGGTGGCGGTCAAGATCCTGCGGCCCGGCATCGAACGCGTGATCGCGCACGACCTCGCGCTGATGGAAGTCGGCGCGATGCTGCTGGACAAGGCCTGGCCGGAAGGCCGGCGGCTGAAACCGCGCGAGGTAGTCGCCGAGTTCAGCAAATACCTGCGCGACGAACTCGACCTGATGCGCGAGGCCGCCAACTGCTCGCAGCTGCGGCGCAACTTCAAGGATTCGCCGCTGCTGCTGGTGCCCGAGGTGTATTGGGACTGGTGCGGGCGCAGCGTGATGGTGATGGAGCGCATGCACGGCGTACCGATCTCGCAGACCGCCGCGGTCACCGCCCAGGGCACCGACCTCAAGGCCCTGTCGCGCGCCGGTGTCGAGATCTTCTTCACCCAGGTGTTCCGCGACGGCTTCTTCCACGCCGACATGCACCCGGGCAACATCTTCGTGCATGCCGACGGCCGCTACATCGCGCTCGACTTCGGCATCATGGGCACGCTCAACGAGGTGGACAAGAACTACCTCGCGCAGAACTTCCTCGCCTTCTTCAAGCGCGACTACAAGCGCGTGGCGATGGCCCACATCGAAGCGGGCTGGGTGCCGGCCAAGACCCGCGTCGATGAATTCGAGGCCGCGATCCGCACCGTGTGCGAGCCGATCTTCGACAAACCGCTGAAGGACATCTCCTTCGGCAAGACCCTGCTGCGCCTGTTCCAGACCGCGCGCCGCTTCGAAATGGAAGTGCAGCCGCAGCTGGTGCTGCTGCAGAAGACCCTGCTCAACATCGAAGGCCTCGGCCGCCAGCTCGACCCCGAGCTGGACCTGTGGAAGACCGCCAAGCCCTTCCTCGAGCGCTGGATGAACGAGCAGATGGGCTGGCGCGCCCTCGTGCGCGGCATCAAGGAAGAAGCGCCCGCCTGGGCCGGCACGCTGCCGCAGCTGCCGCGCCTGGTGCATCACAACCTGGTCGAATCCAGCCATCACCACGTCGTTCAGCAGGCTGCTCTCGCCAGCCTGGCGGTCACCCAACGCCGCCAGGGCCGACTGCTCGCGCTGCTGGTGATTGCCGCCGCGGCGCTGGTCGCGCTCGAACTCCACCGCCTGCTCGGCTGAACGTTTCCGCCGCCCCCCGGCTCCAAGCCTTACGCTCAATGCTTATTCGCCCGCGCTAGCGCAACCCGCCGGCAAGGGCTCGACGGGAGGCACGCCATGAACGTTCCCACCCCGCTGCCCTCCGGGCCGCATGATCGCGTCCACATCGTCGGCGCCGCGTTCGCGCTCGGCGCGCCGCATGGCGGCAGCGCCGACGGACCGGAAGCGCTGCG
The DNA here is from genome assembly GCF_001682385.1 of Azoarcus olearius. NCBI lineage: Bacteria > Pseudomonadati > Pseudomonadota > Betaproteobacteria > Rhodocyclales > Zoogloeaceae > Azoarcus > Azoarcus olearius. Next base: position 414,398 of record NZ_CP016210.1, on the reverse strand, counting down.
CCACGCGATGCTGCCCGAACGGCTGCGGACCACCGGCATCACCGGCACCTGGCTGGAACCCCTGCGCCCGCTGCGCACCCCGCCACCCGACGCGCCGATGGAAGAACGCCTCGCCGCGGTGGGCGAGTACTGCGCCCGGCTGGCCGAGCAGATCGCCGGGCTGCCGGAGGACGGCTTTCCGCTCGTGCTCGGTGGCGACCACGCGGTGGCGATCGGCACCTGGCGCGGCGTTGCCCGCCGCCAGGGCGGCGCGCCGGGGCTGATCTGGATTGATGCCCATCTGGACAGCCACACCGACCAATCCACCTGGTCCGGCAACATTCACGGCATGCCGCTGGCCGCGCTACTGGGCGAAGGCGCCCCCGCGCTGACCGCGATCCCCGGCCCGCGACTCGACCCCGCGCGCGTCTGCATCATCGGCGCGCGCGACTGGGAGCCGGCCGAGCGCGAACGGCTGGACCGGCTCGGCGTGCGCGTGTTCGACATCGCCGAGGTGCGCGAGCGCGGGCTGCCCACGGTGTTCTGCGAGGCGCTGACGCTCGCGCGCAGCGGCCACGGCCGCGACGGCGGCTTCGGCGTCACGCTCGACCTCGACGCACTCGACCCGCTCGCGGTGCCGGCGGTGACCTGCCCCACGCCGGACGGCATCGACCCGCAGCAACTGGTCGATGTCTTCCATACGCTGCGCAGCTGCGGCGACTTCGTCGGGCTGGAGATCGTCGAATACCGCCCCGACCTCGACCCCGACGGCCACTCCGCCGCGCTCACCGCGCGCCTCGTCGCCGCCGCGCTCGGCCCGGCGACCTACTGGCTGCGCGAGAAGGAGCGCCGCTTCGGCGCCACCAACTACGCGCCGATGCCGGTGGTGTTCCACCGCGGCGAAGGCGTATGGCTGTGGGACGTCGAGGGCACGCGCTACCTCGACATGATGAGCGCCTATTCGGCGGTCAGCTTCGGCCACGCCAACCCGCGCCTGCTGCGCGCGCTGCAGGACCAGGCGCAGTTGCTGACGCTGACTTCGCGCTCGTTCTCCAACGACCGCCTGCCGCTGCTGCTGGAAAGGCTGTGCTCGCTGCTCGGCTTCGAGCGCGCGCTGCCGGTCAATACCGGGCTGGAGGCGGTGGAAACCGCGCTGAAGGCGGCGCGCAAATGGGCTTACATCGTCAAGGGCGTGCCGCCCGACCGGGCCGAGATCATCGCCTGCGAGGGCAATTTCCACGGCCGCTCGATCACCATCGTCGGGCTTTCTTCGAAGGAGCAGTACCGCGACGGCTTCGGCCCCTTCCCGCCCGGGCTGCGGCGGGTGCCGTTCGGCGACCCGACCGCACTCGAAGCGGCGATCACCCCCCACACCGCGGCCTTCCTGGTCGAACCCATCCAGGGCGAAGGCGGCATCATCGTGCCGCCGCCGGGGTATCTGGCCCACTGCGCCGAAATCTGCCGCCGCCACAACGTGCTGCTGATCGCCGACGAGGTGCAGACCGGCCTTGGCCGCACCGGCCGCCTGCTCGCCTGCGACCACGACGGCGTGCGGCCCGACGGGCTGATCCTGGGCAAGGCGCTGGGCGGTGGGCTATTGCCGGTGTCGGCCTTCCTGGCCGACCGCGAGGTGATGGACGTGTTCCGCCCCGGCGACCACGGCTCCACCTTCGGCGGCAACCCGCTGGGCGCCGCGGTGGCGCTGGAAGTGCTCGACCTGCTCGCCGAAACCCGGCCGTGGGAAGCCGCCGAGCGCCTCGGCCGGCGCCTGCGCGCGGAGCTGGAAGCCGCCGAGCTGCCCTGCGTGCGCGAAGTGCGCGGGCGCGGGCTGCTGATCGGGGTGGCGCTGGACCCGGTGAAGGCGCCCGCGCAGCTGGTTGCCGAGTTGCTGCTGGCGCGCGGCATCGCCACCCGCGACACCAATGGCAACGTGATCCGGCTGGCGCCGCCGCTGACCATCGACGAAGGCACGCTGGACCGCGCCGCCGCGATCATCATCGACACCCTCAACCCGCTAGGCCGCTGAGCGCTGCCACCCGCTGTCGCACAGCTGACAATTCCACCCTCATATGCGCTGCCGGACGCACCACCACGGTGCGCCGGCTGCGCCATATTGTTCCGCCCAATCAGGTGCTTAGAGGCGATTTTTCGGGCTGCCGGCACGATTCGTTGTTACACTGCCGCGCTCCGGAACCCGCCGGCCCCGCGCCGGAAAGCTCGCCATGCTGATCGGCTTCGTCACCGCCTACCTCGTCCTCTCCATCGCCATCGGCCTGTACGCCGCCACGCGGGTCAAGAACTCCACCGACTATGTCGCCGCCGGCCGCAACCTGCCGCTGTACATCGTCACCGCCACGGTGTTCGCCACCTGGTTCGGCTCCGAAACCGTGCTCGGCATCTCAGCCACCTTCATCGACGAAGGCTTGCGCGGGCTGTGGTCCGACCCCTTTGGCGCCTCGCTGTGCCTGATCCTGGCGGGCCTGTTCTTCGCCCGCCCGCTGTACCGCATGAACCTGCTGACGCTGGGCGACTACTACCGCACACGCTACGGCCGCACGGTGGAAGTGCTGTGCTCGCTGGCGATCGTGGTGTCCTACCTCGGCTGGGTGTCGGCGCAGATCAGTGCGCTCGGGCTGGTGTTCAACATCCTGTCCGAAGGATCGATCTCCGCCGAAACCGGCATGCTGGTCGGCGCGGGCATCGTGCTGGCCTACACCCTGTTCGGCGGCATGTGGTCGGTGGCACTGACCGACTTCATGCAGATGGCGATCATCATCGTCGGCCTCGCCTACATCGCTTGGCTGGTGGGCGACATGGCGGGTGGTGTGGGCGCGGTGGTCGCCCACACCGACGAGGCCGGCAAGCTCAACTTCCTGCCCGCCTTCGACGCCAAGGACATCATCGCCTTCACTGCCGGCATCCTGACCATGGGCTTCGGCTCCATCCCGCAGCAGGACGTGTTCCAGCGCTTCAACGCCGCGCGTAACGAGCGCATCGCGGTGCAGGGCACGCTGCTCGGCGGCAGCGGGTATTTCCTGTTCGCCTTCATCCCGCTGTTCATCGCCTACTCCGCCACGCTGATCGACCCCGCGCTGGTAGCCAACTACCAGGAAAGCGACAGCCAACAGATCCTGCCCCAGCTGATCCTGGAGCACACGCCCCTGTTCGCGCAGGTGCTGTTCTTCGGCGCGCTGCTGTCCGCGATCATGAGTACCGCGTCGGGCACGCTGCTGGCGCCCTCGGTGACCTTCTCCGAGAACATTCTGCGCAGCACCTTCCGCGGCATGAACGACCGCCAGTTCCTGGTGATGACTCGCGTCGTCGTCGTGCTGTTCGCGCTGCTGGTCACCTGGTACGCGATCCACACGGACGAGAGCATCCACGGGATGGTGGAGAACGCCTACAAGGTCACGCTGGCCACCGCCTTCGTGCCGCTCGCCTTCGGCCTGTACTGGAAGCGCGCGAGCACCCAGGGCGCGCTGGTATCGATCGTGGCGGGCCTGGCGGTGTGGGTGCTGCTGGAGATCGTCGCCCCCGAGGCCGACGTGCCGCCGCACTTTGCCGGCATGCTGGCCGGCGTGGTCGGCATGGTGGTGGGCTCGCTCGCGCCGCAGACCCTGGTGCGCCAAAGCCACGGCCACAGCGCGCACCTCAACATCGGGGCGCACCCGCAGTCGCGCAACTGAGCGCGCCCCTTGGGCACGGAAGGCCGGGCCAAGCCCGGCCTTTTTCGTTCACGGCTGCGGCGCCCTCCCCTTGCATGAGGGTGGAATCGGCGCCGGCGCCGCCACCCCACCTTTGACCCGTGTCAAAGCACGGCTCGCGCCCGCGCACTAAGGTGGCGCCGCTCCGCCCCCGGGCCTTCGCGACGACCCCATGACCTCCTCCCAGCGCATCGAACTCGTCTGCCCCGCCGGCTCGCTGCCGGCGCTCAAGACGGCCATCGACCACGGCGCCGACTGCGTCTATCTCGGCTTCAAGGACGCCACCAACGCACGCAACTTCACCGGGCTCAACTTCGATCCGGCGCAGATGCGCGAAGGCATCGCCTACGCCCATGCGCGCCGGCGCAAGGTGCTGCTGGCGCTCAACACCTACCCCCAGACCGCCAACTGGGCGGGCTGGACCGCCGCGGTAGACCGCGCCGCCGAATTCGGTATCGACGCGGTGATCCTCGCCGACCCCGGCCTGATGGCCTACGCGGCCAAGACCCATCCGCAACTGCGGCTGCACCTCTCGGTACAGGGTTCGGCCACCAGCTACGAGGCGATCAACTTCTATCACGAGCGCTTCGGCATCCAGCGCGCGGTGCTGCCGCGGGTGCTGTCGATGGCGCAGGTCGAGCAGGTGGTCGGCCGCACGCCGGTGGAAATCGAGGTCTTCGGCTTCGGCGGCCTGTGCGTGATGGTGGAAGGCCGCTGCGCGCTCTCCGCCTATGCCACCGGCGAATCGCCCAACTGCAACGGCGCCTGCTCGCCGGGCAAGCACGTGCGCTGGGAACAGACGCCGCAGGGCATGGAGACGCGGCTCAACGGCATCCTGATCGACCGCTTCGGCGAACACGAGCGCGCCGGCTACCCGACGCTGTGCAAGGGCCGCTTCGAGGTGAACGACGAGACCTACTACGCAATCGAGGAGCCGACCAGCCTCAACACCCTGGAGATGCTGCCGGAACTCGCCCGCGTCGGCGTCGCCGCGATCAAGATCGAGGGCCGCCAACGCAGCCCGGCCTACGTCGCCCAGGTCACCAAGGTGTGGCGCGCCGCGCTCGACCGCGTCGCCGTCGACCCCGCCGGCTTCCATGCGCTGCCCGCGTGGATGGCCGAACTCAACAAGGTCTCCGAAGGCCAGAGCCACACCCTCGGCGCCTACTACCGCCCCTGGAAATGAGGATGCAGACCGCCATGAAGCTGTCCCTCGGCCCCCTGCTCTACTACTGGCCGCGCCAGAGCGTGCTCGACTTCTACGCGGAGATCGCCGACAGCCCGGTCGACATCGTCCATCTCGGCGAAACCGTGTGCTCGCGCCGCCACGAACTGCGCCTGGACGACTGGATCGAGGTCGCGGCGATGCTGGCCGATGCCGGCAAGGAGGCGGTGCTGTCCTCGCAGTCGCTGATCGAATCGGAATCCGACCTCAAGACCCTGCGCCGCGTCGTCGGCCAGCAGCGCTTCCGCGTCGAAGCCAACGACATGGCGGCGGTGCGCCTGCTCGCCGAAGCCGGCCGCCGCGACTGGATCGCCGGGCCCACGCTGAATGTCTTCAACCCGCACACGCTCGGCCTGCTGGTCGAGGCCGGCGCCAGCCGCTGGGTGGTGGCCCCGGAAATGTCGGGCGCCGCGCTCGCCGAAGTGCGCTCAACGTTGCCCGCACCGATCGAAACCGAAGTCTTCGCCTACGGCCGCCTGCCGCTGGCGCATTCGGCGCGCTGCTTCACCGCCCGCCACTACAACCTGCAGAAGGACGGCTGCGAATTCCGCTGTCTCGGCATCGCCGACGGCCTGGTGCTGCGCACCCGCGAAGGCGAACCCTTCCTGACGCTGAACGGGGTGCAGACGCAGTCCGCCAAGGTGCACACCCTGCTCGGTGACCTGTCGGCGCTCGACGGGCGCGCCGAAGTCCTGCGTATCAGCCCGCAGGGCGCCCACACCCGCGACATCATCGAACGCTTCCGCGCCGCGCTCGACGGTCGCCAGACGCCGGCCGAGGCGCTCGCCGCCAGCAGCGCCCACATGCCCGCCGCGCCCTGCAATGGCTTCTGGCACGGCCGCCCGGGTGTCGAGCAGTTCGTCCCCGCCTGAACCCGGAGCCCCGCATGCATGTTCCCGCCCTGCCCGCATTGCCATTGACCGAGATGCTGCCGCACAGCCTGCGCCAGCGCGTCGCGCAGCAGTTCGAACAACGCCTCGCCAGCCTGCGCATCCCGGCCTTCACTGTGCCCGCGCCACTCGCCCGCATCGCCGCCCGGCTGCCGCAGCAGATTCCGACTCAGGCGCTGGTCACCGCCCTCAACCTCGCGCTCGGCCGCATCCTGCCGCGCGATCAGCTCGAAGCGCTCAGCGGCCGCGGCCTGCGCATCCGCGTCACCGACGCCGGCCTGACACTGGACTTCACGCTGGGCGACAAGGGCTTCCGCCGCGCCGCTGGCAGCAGCACGCCCGACCTCATCATTTCGGCCAGCACCCGCGACTTCCTCGCGCTGGCCCTGCGCGAGGAAGACGCCGACACCCTGTTCTTCAGCCGCCGCCTGCTAATGGAAGGCGACACCGAACTCGGGCTGCTGGTGAAGAACACGCTGGATGCGGTGGACTGGAGCGCGCTGAGGCCGGTCTGATTCGCCAGCTCAGCGAGGAGCACGCCCTGCTTCAGCCTCGTTCACCGGCGGCGGCCTGCACATGGACCGGCAGACCGGCCGCCTTCATCCGGGCCAACGCCTCTCGTGCATCGGCGTCGGAACGACCGGCCAAGGTAGTAACAATCTGGCCCAAGGCGCGCAGGCGTACCGGTCGCGCTTTCAAGCTTTCCTGAGTGAGGTGCGGCACGATGAAATTCAGGAAGATGGCACTGGAGGTGGCAGCCAACGGGTCTTCGCTCGGTTTGCCATCACCGTGGTAGGTGAGCAAGACCTTACCCAGCTCCCACCATTGGGAAACACCTTTGTCGTCACGCGGTACTTGCCCCGCCTCGAGCAAACTGCGCAACTCCTGGAGACTCTCACCGTGGATCTTGGCATAGGCACCTTTCGCGTAATAGCTATCTACAGACTGGACCAGATCCTGGCCGCACATCCGCTCGGTCCGTCTCTCTAAAGGCTGCCCCTCCTGTATGTTGTCTTTCATGTACTTCGGCAGGGCGTCGTACGACGCCTGCGTCAGGTCTGGCGCACGATCTCCAGGGCACCGCATGACGCCGGCCACGGCCCGCTCGGGAGACGGCTCCACCCGGGGTTCCGCCGCCCCGGTGTGATCCGCCAGCGGAAACAGATCGAACACCGAAATGCTGAACCCCTGCGGAATCACCATCAGAAACCCGGTCAGCGCATAACCGACCTCGTGCCCATTCTCCGCCGGGTTGTCGGCAAGGCGGGCGCCACCGACGGCGGTCTTGACGAACACGCCCCCACCGCCGCCCAGACCGCACTCCACATCCGGCACGAGCCCCTTCAACTCGTCGAGCGGAACCTCCTGCAGGGCCTCGAGCTGCTCCCTCCATTGCCCGCGGCCATCGTCCAGACGTACGAAATAGCGGCCGTCGCTGCGCTCGATGCGGAGCTGGATCTCCTCCTTGCCGAACTCCATGAGGAATTCGCCTACCAGCGGATCGCATGGCGCAGCAGCCGCCTCCCCTATCAGCCCAATCAACCCAGCCCAAAGCACATGACGCAGCGGTCGCAACACGATCGTCCTCCAAGAGATCAACGGGAAAGGCACCGTGGGACCGCCAGGAAGACGCGTCTCTACACGCCGGGCGCCGCAGGTGCAGCGCGATGATATTTCTTTGTCATTTAAAATGACAAAGAAATATTCAGGACCATGCTCCGGGCAGGGAAACTGAGCGGCGGGGCCGGCCCTGCGGCCTACAGCCCCAGGCTTTCCCCCGCCCCCAGCAGCGTCGCCAGGCCCAGTACCGCGAAGATCGCCGCGGCGATGCCGTGCACCAGCTTCACCGGGATGCGGTTGGCGATGCGGTCGCCGAGCAGCACCGCCGGCACGTTGGCGATCATCATGCCCAGCGTGGTGCCCATCACCACCGCCACCAGCGCTTGGTACTGCGCCGCCAGCGCCACCGTGGCGACCTGGGTCTTGTCGCCCATTTCGGCGAGGAAGAAGGCGATCAGCGTGGTGCCGAACACGCCGAAGCGGGCGAAGGTGGCGTCGTCTTCCTCGAACTTGTCGGGAATCAGCGTCCAGATCGCCATGCCGATGAAGGACAGGCCGAGCACCCAGCGCATGACTTCCGGCGACACCAGCGAGGTGACGAAACTGCCGAGCGCACCGGCGCCGGCGTGGTTGGCCAGCGTGGCAACCAGGATGCCGAGCACGATGGGCCAGGGCTTGCGGAACTTGGCGGCGAGGATGAAGGCGAGCAGTTGCGTCTTGTCGCCGATCTCGGCGAGCGCAACGATGCTGGTGGAGACGAGGAAAGCTTCCATGCAGTGATGATCCCTGGCCGGTACAACCGATGACCACGCGCCTCCCCGGCCATACCAGAGGCATCGTGATCAAAGGTCTTGCCAAGTCCAGGAACCGCCTGCGCCATGGCCGGACGGCCAAGTGTGTTGACGCAAGCCCCTTCACCACGGTGAAGGGCGGCTACTCCCCAATGAAGGCGCGGATATTAGCGATGACGCGGTGCAGCGTCCAGCACCCGTGCGCAGCGGCCGGCGTGGCGCCGCGCACGGGCGGGCCTCAGGCGCCCACCCGGCCCTTGCCGCGCGCCAGACGGCGCACCACCGCGAGCATGCGGTCGATTTCCTCGCAGGTGTTGTAGAACGCCAGCGACGGCCGCACCGTGGTTTCGACCCCGAAGCGGCGCAGGATGGGCTGCGCGCAGTGGTGGCCGGAGCGCACCGCAATGCCTTCCTCGTTGAGGGCGCGGCCCACTTCCTCGGTGGAATACCCGGCGAGCACGAAGGACGCCACGCTGGCCTTGTCCGCGGCGGTGCCGATCAGGCGTACCCCGGCGATCGACGACAGCCCGCGCGTCGCATAGACCAGCAGGTCGTGCTCGTAGCTCGCGATATTCTCCAGCCCGATGCGCTCCACGTAGTCCAGCGCCGCCCCCAGTCCGACCGCGTCGGCGATGTTGCCGGTGCCGGCCTCGAACTTGTTGGGCGCGGGCTGGAACAGCGTGCGCTCGAAGGTGACGTCCGCGATCATGTTGCCGCCGCCCTGCCAAGGGGGCATCTGCTCCAGCAGCGCGGCCTTGCCGTACACCACGCCGATGCCCGTCGGGCCGAAGATCTTGTGGCCCGAGAACACGAAGAAGTCCGCATCCAGCGCCTGCACGTTCACCCGCATGTGCGACACCGATTGCGCTCCATCCACCAGCACCCTGGCGCCGGCAGCATGGGCCATGTCGATGACCTGCTTGATCGGCGTCACGGTGCCGAGCGCGTTCGACACCTGCGTCACCGACACCAGCCGGGTGCGCGGATTGAGCAGCTTCTGCAACTCGTCGAGCTTCAGCTGGCCATTGTCGTCTACCGGAATCACTCGGATCGTGGCGCCGACCTGGGCTGCAAGCTGCTGCCACGGCACGATGTTGGCGTGGTGTTCGAGCAGCGACACCACGATTTCGTCGCCCTCGCCGATGTTCTGCACGCCCCAGGTCTTCGCCACCAGGTTGATCGCTTCGGTGGCGCCGCGCACGAAGATGATCTCGTCCGCCGAACCCGCGCCAAGGAAGCGCTGCACCTTCTGCCGCGCCGCCTCGTAGGCGTCGGTGGCGCGCGCCGCCAGTTCGTGCGCGGCACGGTGGATATTGGAGTTTTCGTGGGCGTAGAAATGGGCCAGCCGGTCGATCACCGCCTGCGGCTTGTGGGTGGTCGCGGCGTTGTCGAACCACACCAGCGGCTTGCCGTTCACCCGCTCCTGCAGGATGGGAAAGTCGCGCCGCACCGCATTGACGTCGAACGGCGCCCGCGCGCTCGGCTCCGCCGCCGGCACCTTCGCCGCGTCGATGAAGTAGAAGCGGCCGCCCGGGTCCGCCTCCGGCGCATCCGCCAAGGGCCGTCCGGCGGCAATCTCCGCCAGCAGCGCCTTCAGCTCGCCCTCGCCCGGCAGCCCGAAGCTGCGCGCCACGACGCGGTTTTCCGGTAACGCGGGGGCCGCGCCGGCCTGCAGATACGGGCTCGCCTCTCCGATGAAGTAATACGGCGAACCCGGCACCGCCAGCGGCAGCCCCTCGGCCACACCGGCCGGCACCTGCGGCGGCGCAACCTGCGGCAGCGCGGCAGCATAGGCTTGCGGCACACCGAAGGCCCCCGCGCCGCCAACCGGGTCGACCGGATCGGACGCCACCGGGGCCGGCGCCAACCGCGAGCCGCCCTGGGCAAGGCTCAGTTCGGGCGCCGACGCCACCTGCGCCCGCACGGGGTCGGCCGGCGGCAGCGCGGCACCGGGCAGCGCGCGAAAGAACGCCGAGGCGAGCGCGCCGAGCGTGGCCTCGTCGGGCAGATCCGGCAGCGGCGCGCCGGACAGACCCTCGGCGCCCTTACTTGTAGGTGTCGGGATAGTCATGGTACTTGCCGACCTCCACGTCATCGAGAACCGCCAGGGCATCCGGCACCAGCACGGCCAGCGAGCAGTAGAGCGAGATCAGGTAGGACGCGATGGCGTTGCGGTTGATGCCCATGAAGCGGACCGACAGCCCGGGCGACTGCTCGCCCACCAGCCCCGGCTGGAACAGGCCCACCACGCCCTGGCGCTTCTCGCCCACACGCAGCAGCAGGATCTTGGTCTTGCCGCCATCGACCGGCACCTTGTCCGACGGGATCAGCGGAATGCCGCGCCAGGTGAGGAACTGCGCGCCGAACAGCGACACCGTGGGCGGCGGCACGCCGCGGCGGGTGCATTCACGGCCGAAGGCGGCGATCGCCAGCGGGTGGGTCAGGAAGAAGGCCGGCTCCTTCCACACCTTGGTCAGCAACTCGTCGAGGTCGTCCGGCGTCGGCGCGCCGGTCAGCGTCGAGATGATCTGCTCGTCGGCCACATTCGCCAGCAGGCCGTAGTCCGGGTTGTTGATCAGCTCGGACTCCTGGCGCTCCTTGATGGTCTCGATCGTGAGCCGGAGCTGTTCCTTGATCTGGTCGTGCGGGCTGGAATAGAGATCGGAGACGCGCGTATGCACGTCGAGGATGGTGGTGACCGCGTTGAGGAAGTATTCGCGCGGCGCCTCGTCGTAATCGACGAAGGTCTGCGGCAGCTCGGATTCGTCGCGCTGCGAGCACGCGACCCGCACGTCGCGCGGATTCTTGACGGTGTTGAGGCGGTAGATACCGGCTTCGACCGGCAGCCACTGCAGCAGGTGGGTCAGCCAGCGCGGGCTGATCGTGGACAGCTGGGCGGTGGTCTTGGTCGCGTTGGCCAACTGCCGCGCGGCGGCATCGCCGAGCGCGGTCGGTTCGGGAAGGGTGGACATGCGGGGCTCCGTGGTCGGTCGTGAAATGCAATGCAGGAAATCTGCGTTGGATTGTCGTGACCGGGGCGGGGCCGCTTCAACATGCTATAGCCATCATCCCGGTCCGCGCGTGGAACTTCAGGAGCGGCCGTTCTCGCAGTGCGACAGCAGGTTGGAGAGCGGAATGTCGAGCGCCGCGGCCAGCTTGACCGCCGTGGCTAGCGAAGGCACCACGGTGCCGCGCTCGACCTCGCCGAGATAGGACCGGTTGAGGTCCGCGCGCTCGGCCAGCAGTTCCTGCGACCAGCCGTGGCGCTCGCGGAACTGCCGTACCGCCGCGCCGAACGAAGCAATCACGCTGGCGGGGCTCACGATGCGGCCACCCGCTGCGCGGCCGACTCGTGCTGCAGGCTGGCCTGTGACACGTGGCTGCCGGGCGGCACGCTGCGCGTCAGCCACACATTGCCGCCGATGCTGGAACCGCGCCCGATGGTGACGCGGCCGAGGATGGTGGCGCCGGCATAGACCACCACATCGTCCTCCAGCACCGGATGGCGCGCGGCGCCCTTCTCCAGCGCACCGTTCTCATCGACCGCAAAGCGCCGCGCACCCAGCGTGACCGCCTGGTACAGCCGCACCCGGTTGCCGATGACCGTGGTTTCGCCGATCACGACGCCCGTGCCGTGGTCGATGAAAAAGCCCGAACCGATCTGCGCGCCGGGATGGATGTCGATGCCGGTCGCCGAGTGGGCGATCTCGGCGATGATGCGGGCCACCAGGCGCGCGCCCAGCGCGTGCAGGCTGTGCGCGAGGCGATGGTGGATGATGGCGAGCGTGCCCGGATAGCACAGCAGCACTTCGTCCACGCTGCGCGCGGCGGGATCGCCGGTATAGGCGGCCTCCACGTCGCTGTCGAGCAGGGTGCGCAGCGTGGGCAGACCGCCGGCAAAGCGCTTCACGATGCGCGCGGCGTCGGCGTCGATGTCCGCCTCGATACCGCGATGGCGCGCGAGGTAGCCGAGTTCCAGCCGGACCTGGTGGAAGAGCGCATTCAGTGTGCTATCCAGCGTGTGGCCAACGTAGTAGTCCTCGCCTTCCTGGTGCAGCTCGGGCGGCCCCAGCCGCATCGGGAACAGCACCCCGCACAGGTCGGCGGCGATCTGGCGCAGCGCATCGCGCGACGGGAACTCGCGCACTGCGAACTCGCGGTTGCGTTGTTGCGCCGCGCGCCAGCGCTCGCGCGCGGCGCGCAATTCGGCCACCACCTGGCTCACGCCCCAGCCACCCACGTCCTCGTAAGCGGCCTCCACCGCACCCGTGCTCGCGCTCATGATGCCCTCGCGGTATGGACGCCATGCGTCCTGCAGCCTTGCGACATGGAATTCCCCGTCCGACTCAGTCCTGGATCCAAGGCAAGCCGGCGTGGCGCCAGCCGTTGAAGGCGCCGCGGCGCTGGCGGTCGTCCAGGTCGCCCTCGAAACCTTCGAGCACGTTGAAGACGTGGGTGAAACCGGCTTTCGCCGCGGCCTCCGCCGCCGCCGCCGAGCGCTTGCCGCTGCGGCACAGCAGCAGCACCACGCGGTCCTTGCCGGCCTTGCCCTCCAGCTCGCGCACGAAGCGCGGGTTGCGCGACAAGGACAGCCCGGTCATCCACGCCACGTGCAGGGAATCCGGCACGTGGCCGACAAAGCGGCGCTCCTCGGCGCTGCGCACGTCGACCAGCAGGGCTGCGCCGGCCTCGACCAGCGCCCACGCATCCACCGGGGCAAGGCTGCCGGCATAGGGGAGGCCTTCCTCGCGGGCACGGCGCCGCGCCGCCTCCAGAACCGCGGGCGCCGTGGGAACGGCGTCGGCAATCGAGCGCGGTGCGCTCGCCACGTCCGGTGCTTCGATGCTTGCTTCGCTCATGGCAAACCCTTCGATGCGTTGGGGTCGCGCACGGCGACCGGAATCGGGGCGCCAACCGGGAACCACTGCGTTGGCGTCTATCGCCGCTAATCTAGTCGCCGCGACAAATTCCAAGAACGAATAAAACTTCAGATTGATATAGCAGACGAGGAAATGCCAAAGGCATCACCAGCGAGGCACGGAAGGGGCGTGCCGCACGGAGGGCCAGCAGACGTATCGGCAGACGTTCGGGTAAAACCCGTTGGAGACGTTGCGGCGGCGGGGGCAGGAGGTGTCGGCGGTTCCTTACAGAGCCGCCCGCATGCGCGATGACACAGGCCTCACCTCCGACGTTTCAGGCATGCGGCGCTCGCTTGGGTAATGACGAAGAAAACTTCCAACGAAGAAGACTTCCGGCTGAAATGGTTTTCTCCCTCCCCTTCAAGGGGGTGAAGCTGGGGTTTCGACACGGAGCGAAGCGGAGGCTACCGGGTCGGAGGGGGGGGATGGGGTCAGGCTCAGCGCGCGCCCACCCCCATCCCCTCCTCACCGCCCCCTTGAAGGGGGAGGAAGTGGAAGCCACCTCCTGACGAGAAGCCCCGGTTTCACCTCGCCGCCACGCAGGCGGTAAGCAATGCTCGCCAAAAGCCGTACTCCGCCCTCCCACGGCGCAATCCCCCCACCTCCGCTAAACTCCCCCGCTCCCGCCCCAGCCCTCCAACCCGATGCCCCCGCGTCCCGCATCTTCCCTGCCGCGCAATCTCGCCCTGGCCTATGCGGTGCTCGTCATTTACGCCTGCCTGCATCCCTTTGCCGGGTGGAAAGCCAGCGGGTTGCCGCTGTTCGATTTCCTGGTGGCGCCGTGGCCCAAGTACTTCCAGCCGATCGATCTGGTGCTGAACATGCTCGGCTACCTGCCGCTGGGTTTCGTTACCGTCGCGGCGCTGCCGCGTGGGTGGCCGCGCTGGCGGTGGGTGGTGGTGGCGGCGCTGCTTGGCGCCGGCCTCAGCTTCGGCCTGGAAACGGTGCAGAACCTGCTGCCGTCGCGGGTTTCCAGCAATGTGGATCTGGGCGCCAACGCGGCCGGCGCGCTGGCCGGTGCGCTGCTTGGCGCGCGCTGGGCGCATCCCTTGTTCGACCACCGCGGCGGGCTGCATCGCTGGCGGGCGGAGCGCATCGTGGGCGGGCACACGGGCGACGCCGGGTTGATCCTGCTCGGGTTGTGGCTGCTGGCGCAATTGACGCCCGACGGGCTGCTGTTCGGCAGCGGCGACCTGCGCGGCCTGCTCGGGCTGCCTGCCCCGCTGTTGTTCAGCCCGGAGCGTTTCATCGGCTTCGAAACCGGGCTGATCGCGGCCTCGGTGCTGGCGCTGGGGCTGCTGGCGCGCTGCATGATGCGCGTGCCGCGGCCATGGCCGGTGGTGGTGCTGTTCCTGCTGGGGCTGGGCGCCAAGTCGATCGCCACCTCCACCTTCTTCGTGCCCGGCGAGCCGCTGGCCTGGCTGACGCCGGGCGCCGCGCGCGGGCTGGCGCTGGGCAGCGTGCTGCTGGCGCTGGCGCTGCTGCTGCCGCGGGTGCTGCAGCACGCGCTAGCCGGTTCCGCGCTGCTGGCCGCCACCGCGCTGATCAACCTGATGCCCGAGAACCCCTATCTGTTCCTCGGCCGCCGTCTGCTCAACCAGGGCAACTTCCTCAATTTCCACGGTCTCACCCAGCTTGTCGCCAGCCTGTGGCCCTTTGCCGCGCTGGCCTACCTGTCGGCGCTGGGGCTGTGGCGCGGCGAGCATCTGGCCGGCGAACGACGCCTATAATCGGCCGACCCACGGAGAACCCATGAGCTACTTCAAACACCACGTTTTCTTCTGCTGCAACCAGCGCCAGGGCGGCGAAACCAGTTGCAACGACCACGGCGCCAGCGCGATGCAGGTCTATGCCAAGGAACGCACCGCCGAACTCGGCCTCAAGGGCAAGGGCAGCGTGCGCATCAACAAGGCCGGCTGCCTCGGCCGCTGCGACGACGGCCCGGTGCTGGTCGTCTATCCGGACAACGTCTGGTACACCTACGTCGACAAGGACGACATCGACGAGATCATCAACGAACACCTCGCGCACGGCCGCATCGTCGAACGCCTGCGCCTGGCCGACCCCGCCTGAGGTGCGCGGATGACGAATCGTCCCCTGGCCACCGAATCCGCGCTGCTGCGCGGCGGCGCCGGCGCCATCGAGGTGCTGATCGACGCCCCCGAACACGTGCGCGGCATCGCGCTGATTTGCCACCCGCACCCGCTGTACGGCGGCGCCAACACCAACAAGGTGGCCCACACGCTGGCGCGCACCTTCCGCGACCTGGGTTACGCCGCAGTGCGGCCCAACTTCCGCGGCGTGGGCAAGAGCGAAGGCACGCACGACCTGGGCAACGGCGAAACCGAAGACATGCTGTCGGTGATCGCGTGGATGCAGTCGCGCTGGGGGCAGTTGCCGCTGGCGCTGGGCGGCTTCTCGTTCGGCGGCTTCGTGCAGACGCGGGTGGCCAACCGGCTGGCCGAAGGCGTGGCCCCGCCGCGCCAGATCGTGCTGGTGGGCATGGCGGCCGGCACTGCCGCCGACGGCGCGCGCCACTACGAAACACCCGAGCTGGCCAAGAACGTGCCGGCGCTCATCATCCACGGCGAAGCCGACGACACCGTGCCGCTGGACAACGTGTTCGACTGGGCACGGCCGCAGGAACTGCCGGTCATCGTCATTCCCGGCGCCGACCACTTCTTCCACGCCCGCCTGCACCTGATCCGCGACCTGATGCTGCGCAACGTGCCGCCCGCCGGCCAGGCTGCCTGACGCCCCTCCCGCCCGGAACCCGCCATGACCATGAAACTGCTCGCCTCGCTCACCAGCCCCTACGCCCGCAAGATCCGCATCGCGCTGGCGGAAAAGAACATCCCGTTCGAGCTGGTCGTCGATTCCCCGTGGGAAGCCGCCACCCGCGTGCCGGACGTCAATCCGCTGGGCAAGGTGCCCGCGCTGGTGCTGGACGACGGCGAAGTGTTCTTCGACTCCCCGGTGATCGCCGGCTACATCGAAACCCTGGGCCACGCCCCCGCGCTGCTGCCGGCCGGCGGCATCGAGCGCGTGCGCGTGCGCCAGAGCGAGGCGCTGGTCGATGGCATCCTGGACGCCGCCGTCACCGCCTA
The DNA here is from genome assembly GCF_001682385.1 of Azoarcus olearius. Taxonomy (NCBI): domain Bacteria; kingdom Pseudomonadati; phylum Pseudomonadota; class Betaproteobacteria; order Rhodocyclales; family Zoogloeaceae; genus Azoarcus; species Azoarcus olearius. The sequence continues at coordinate 398,223 of NZ_CP016210.1, read as the reverse complement.
TCTGGAAGGCCGCCGCCCGGAGGCGCAGCAAAGCGCGCCCAATCTCGACCGCCAGTACGACAAGATCCAGCGCAGCCTGGACCTTCTGGAAGAGCGCCTTGCCGGCCGCAACTGGCTGGACGGCGACAGCATGCAGCTCGGCGACATCGCGCTCGGCGTTGCGCTGGGCTACCTCGACCTGCGCCTTGGCTATCTCGAGTGGCGCGCCGGCCGCCCGGTGCTGGAAGCGTTCGCGCAGCGCATGTTCGCCCGCCCCAGCTTTGCCGCCACGGTGCCGCCCGCGGGCTGATGAAGGCGCCGGCCCGTCCCGCCGCGGAGATGGCACCGCGCATCCCCGGCCGCGCCCGGAGCAGCGCGCGGTGAGCGCCGCCCTGCCTGTCGGCAGCGACACCTCCGGCGAGGTGCGCCCCTCGCCGCTGGTCATCCGCGGCCTGGTCAAACGCTACGGCGACAACGAGGTCGTGCGCGGCATCGACCTCGAACTCGCCGCCGGCGAATGCTTCACCCTGCTCGGCCCCAACGGCGCCGGCAAGACCACCACCCTGCGCTGCGCCCTGGGCCTTACCGCCCCCACCGCCGGCGACATCCGCCTGTGCGGCGAACCCGTGCCGGCGCGCGCCCGCGAAGCACGCATGCGGGTCGGCATCGTGCCGCAGATCGACAACCTCGATCCCGACTTCACCTGCACCGAAAACCTGCTGGTGTACGGCCGCTACTTCGGCATCAAGGACGCCGACATCCGCGTCCGCATCCCCGAACTGCTCGCCTTCGCCGGCCTGGAAAACAAGGCCGACGCCCGCATCCAGTCGCTTTCCGGCGGCATGAAGCGGCGCCTGACGCTGGCACGCGCGCTGGTCAACCGCCCCGAACTGCTGGTGCTGGACGAACCCACCACCGGGCTGGACCCGCAAGCCCGCCACCTCATCTGGGACCGCCTCAAGCAGCTCATCCGCAACGGCACCACCGTGCTGCTCACCACCCACTTCATGGACGAGGCCGAACGCCTCTCCGACCAGCTCGCCATCCTCGACGCCGGCCGCATGCTCGCCGGCGGCAGCCCGCGCGACGTGATCGCCCAGCACATCGAACCGCAGGTGGTGGAAGTGTTCGGCGAATGGGGCAACGGCGGCAACGGCACCGCCGGCGCCCCCACCTGGGCCGCCCAGCACGCCGCCACGCTGTCCGACCGCTTCGAAATCAGCGGCGAAACCGCCTTCTGCTACGTCCGCGACCCGGCACCGCTGCTGGCGCATCTGGCGGCGCAGCCGGGGCTGAGGTATCTGCACCGGCCGGCGAATCTGGAGGATGTGTTTTTGAAGCTGACGGGTAGGGAGTTGCGGGACTAAACGCCGCCTCCCCGCGGCTGGGCAGCACCACCGCCACAACGCAAGTCGCATACCCCTTCATCGTGAAGGAGTCGGCAGACTTCTCGCCCTACGCAGCCGTACTATGACGTACGACCGGTTCGAGAAGCTGCGAAATGACGGAAATCCTAGGCGCCGCCTACAACGGCATGTTGCTGCTGTTCTTGCTGGCTGTAGTCGCCGCGCTACTGCGCAGCCCGCTGGTGAAAGGCTGGTTCGGCGAGGCCCAGAGCGCCCTGGCGCAAGAGCTCTTGCTCGACAAGGCGATCTACACCGCCATCAACGACATCACCCTGCCCACAGCCAACGGCACCACCCAGATCGACCATGTAGTGGTTTCGCGTTACGGCATCTTCGTCGTCGAAACGAAGAACATGAAGGGCTGGATCTACGGCAGCGAGAAGGGCGCCACCTGGACTCAGAACCTGTACGGCCGGAAGTACCGCTTCCAGAACCCCCTGCATCAGAACTACCGCCACGTTCGCGCCCTGGCCGAATTCCTCAAGCTGGATGACAGCCATTTTCATTCGGTGGTGATGTTCTGGGGCGACGCCACCCTTAAGAACCCGCTGCCGCCCAACGTCCTGACCCACGGCTACGCGAGCTACATCAAGAGCAAGCAGCACGTGCTGTTCTCTGACGAAGAGGTCGGCGCCCTCATCACCGCGATCCAGACCGGTCACCTGCCGCGCACCTGGGCGACGCGGACCGCGCATGTGGAATCCCTGAAAGCACGGCATTCCAGTACCGATACCTGCCCGAAGTGTTCGAGTCCGCTGGTGTTGCGGACGGTGAAATCGGGGGAGAAGGCGGGTAGGCAGTTTTATGGATGCTCGACTTTTCCGGCGTGTCGGTTTATGCGGTGGGGTTGAGTTGTTTTGTTGGGGCTATTTGGTCCGCTAGGGCCTACGACACACGGTCTGTGTCGATGACTGCCAGAGCGTCTGTTCGACGGCCAAAGCGGCCAGCGAGGCAGAATCTCACAAACGGCTGTTAAGAGGCGGTTTGAAGCGGGTTTCTCGGTTGTTACAGGAGAGGCCAAGACGCTAGTTCAGGCTTAGCGCCAGGATGTCAAGACTCGAAAGAGTTGACTGCAACCCATAATCGACGGAACGTCAATAGCACAACCCTGATAAGATGTATCGAATAGAAAATGGATTGCATATCAGCGAAAATAAGGGGGAATAGTGGTTTACGTCGACGATGCAATGGTATCCAAGCATGGTCGCCATTGGTGTCACCTCGTTGCAGACAGCCTTGAGGAACTCCATAAGTTTGCTGCAGAAATTGGCATTCATCCGCACGCCTTCCATCGCCAAGCACGCCACCCTCACTACGACATAAGTACCTCACAGAGGGAAAGAGCGATACACCACGGCGCGCAAAGCATATCTCCGCGTTACGCAATTCGCGTCGTAAGGGCGATGGAAATTTCAATACACGCTCCGATACAGCAAGAGCTATTTGCCTAACGACGTCTTTTCGGCCATCACCTCACGCCCCCAATCATCGACCTGCTAGCGAGAAAAAATGTACATTGCACGCAGCACTCTGGATGATTTATTGAATGATGTACTGAATGAGTTGCTCAAAGCTCATCCGTCGATTACGGCAACCCGCGGGGAATTCTCCGAACTCATCGGCTGCTGCTTGCATTTGACCAATCCAAGGGCCCGGCTGAGTCGAAGCGAAGGCAAGGGGAAAATATTCAGCGCTTTGGGAGAGTTTCTTTGGTACATGTCCGGCGATACCAAGCTGGACTTTATCGACTACTACGTTCCCAATAGATTTCAAGAAGAATCTGAAGACCAGGTCAGAGTTCGAAGCGGCTATGGCGACCGTCTCTTTTCTTTCCGGGGCCTGAATCAAGTCGCCAACGTACAGGCGCTGCTCAAAGCTCATCCAGGCTCCCGAAGAGGAGTTATTCAGCTTTTCGATGCGGCCGACTTGGCCGAACACTATCCGTCGATTCCCTGTACATGTACATTGCAGTTTCTTGTTCGCGATGGACGTCTCCATCTTGTAGTCAGCATGCGATCAAACGACGCGTACATTGGGTTGCCCCATGATGTATTTGCATTTACATTACTGCAAGAAATTCTGGCCCGAAGTTTGGAGCTTGAGCTGGGGGAATATAAGCACATTGCCGGAAGCTTGCACCTATACGACACCAACAGACCAGCAGCGCAGAGGTATTTAAGCGAAGGATGGCATTCAACAATCGCAATGCCAGAAATGCCAGAAGGTGACCCTTGGCCAGCGATTGGCGAGCTTCAGGCTATTGAATCATCCCTGCGTGGTGGTGACGCAATTGACTTCGACCAATGTCACTTAGACCCATATTGGCAGGATTTGGCATACCTGCTCGTTGTGCTGCGTGCTGGGCGAGAGTCAGACTCCGCATCCATCGCCGAGGTGATGAAACGAATCAACTCAGGCGTATACAAAATGTTCGTACAGGCCAAGCTCGATAGCGTAGTTGCAGTACCCGCAGGCGCATAGTCGAGGGCATCTTGGGCGAAAGAAGGCTATTAGACGAAATCGGCTCTCTCGTCGACATATTGCGAAGCGGCTGCCTAGATGAGGCCGGAGTTATCCCTTGGGCTTCACCCGTTATTTCATTTGGAAGCCCTGTCAACGCAAAGCTGGCGACGCTTGGCCTGAATCCAAGCAATCTTGAATTTCAAGGGCGAGGGGGTGTGCCACTTAATCCGCCGCTCAACCGCTTCGAAACGCTCTACACCTTGCAAGCGGTCAACTGGGGAGCTGTCGGCGATTCCGACATAGAGCGGATATGGAAGGCGTGTGAAAACTACTTTGACCGTAATCCGTATGGACGATGGTTCAATAGGTTGGAACGCCTACTGGTGGACACAAGCGCCTCATATTATTCCAAGCTCGCTGACTCAGCATGTCACCTTGACCTCTCGCCCTTTGCCACCGAGCGCAAATGGTCCGCACTGACATCATCTCAACGCGCTGCACTCGTGAACGCGGGGACGCCGGCGCTGGTACGCACCATTCGAGCCTCTGACATCCGGGTTCTCGTGTTGAACGGGAGCGCCGTGATTCGCGAATTCAACCGCCTTAGCATCGATAGCTCGATAAGTTCCGCAATTGTTCCCGAGTGGTCTTTGCAGGGAGGAAAGGTGGCTGGGATTTCATATTTCGGGAGGCTGTCCGAGTTAAGCGGGATGAAGTTGGACAGAGAACTGGTTGTTCTAGGGTACAACCACAATATTCAAAGCACCTTCGGCGTAACATCAAAAGTTACTGCATCTATCGCCAACTGGATTGCTGAAAAGACCGCGGAGGCCCTTGCATGAGGTTGAAAGTTTCCCAGCTTTATCACGAAATCGATGCTCGGTTGACGGCGTGCCATGAGCGAGCCGTCCCGCTACCCGGCGTTCAAAACCCGACACGTCGAGACACGTACATAAGGCAATTAATCGACAGCATCCGCAGAGTACAGTTCGTATCGGCCGTCGCTAATCGCGACATACACGCTGACAGGGCAAACGGTTCGAGCTCATTGTTCGACCCAATTCGAGCAGCAATTTTGAAGCGCCGCGCGGGACATTTTGACGACGCTTGTTGGCTTGTTTTTCTGTTTGTCCACTTCGGCCGTCATCCTCGGTCTGGTTATCGGTATACCCGCGACGTGTATGGTGCTCTTGGGCAAAGAGGGCCGTGGACGTTTGAACAGGTATCCAGTCACCCGGATGAACTGAGGGCTTGGCTAGATGCTAATGAAGCGCACCTGAAGCGGGGATCCAACCGGGGATTTGGCAATCACAGAAAATACTTGAGCATGTCGGGGTCGAAGCCCAACGGCACAGGCGACGCTTTTGTCACGTATGCTCAGTGGGTTAACGCGCACGGCGGCCATCAGAATCTCTTCGATTTGGCACTGCATTTCTCGGACGGCTCTCCCGAGGCAGCCTTCGAATGGCTGTATAGGTCAATGCGGTCCGTAGCGTCATTCGGGCGAATCGGCAGATTCGATTACCTGACGATGATACAGAAGCTGCATTTCGCCAACATTCGGCCTGGGCGGCCATATTTCGACGGCTCAACCAAAGGCCCAAATTCTGGAGCCCGCAAACTTCTTGAATCTGGCGCGACGTTGAGTATTGCTGAGCTGGAACGAAGAACCACCCTCGTCGGCTCTGCACTCTCCGTTGGCATGCAGGAGATGGAAGACTCACTCTGCAATTGGGGGAAAGACCCCAATTCATATACCTACTTTAAAGGCTGACGAGTCAATCACTCCACGAATAGCGCACCTTCAAATAGTTGAAATGCTCGTACGGAACTCGGCCTCTTTCTTGCAATTGACCGACTACAATCCCGGGGGAGATGCCAGCTTTGCGGGCAAGCCGCGCAATGCCTAAATCGGAGAGCGGAACCACATTAAGAGCGTCTTTGCCTACCTTGGCGAGCAAGTACTCCTCGGCAAATTGGTTGGCTTCTCGTTCCGCGTCAGAGTTGCGATTCTCTAGACCCTCAAGAAACAAGTCGTCATGGGAGTGAAGCAGCAAATGCCCTATCTCATGGAACACTGTAAACCAGAATTGGTCATCCACGAGATAACGAAAACTCAGCTGGATTGACGCTTTATCGGCACTAAGAAATCGACTCGCGCCGCTTGCTCGACACCCTTGAGGCGTTCTGGCTACAACCAACGCAACGCCACATCTCGACAAAATAATCTCTAGTGCCGGGAGAAAGTCCCCGGGAGCTTTTACGCGCGTGAGTTCCCGAATATCATCCAACGAGGCTCTTAGCATCTTGCTGCTCCAGGGGGCGCAGTCAATTGCGGCGGCGGCAATCTCCCCTTGTCTCAGCCACGCAGCCACTGCCGATGGCCTCGTTTCGAATGCATCGCTTTTTCGGTAAGCGGCGGTTGACAATAGTCGATGATATTTGCGCTCAAATTCGTCGGGCGTAGTCGTGCCAAAGAAAGCACATGCATTGAAAATGGTCTCTTGTTGCGTGCCTCCCTCGGCAATCCAACCAAACCGCACCATATCTTTCAGTGGAAGACTGTCAAACCAGTGAGCAGTGTTATTTCTCGCGGTATTTTCGACTAGCCGCTTCAAGTCGGCGCGATACATTTCCTCTCTCTTCAACCAAAAATCAGGTGAAGCCCCCAATGCGCTGGAGAGCCGTTCAGCCATGTCGTTGGTAAGAGGTTCAACACCAAACAGAAGCCGGGAAAGGCTTGCAATGCTCGAATCGATAGAGCTGGCAAAATCCCGAATCGGCTGACCTCGCTCTTCAAGCAGGTCGGCAATCGTGGCTCCGGGAGGGTTGGCCCACATTGGTTGGAACGTGGTCATAGCTGTCATTGATGCTCCACAGAGATGACGCGAACTCGGCGAATGCGCTCCCAGTCAGGAGCACCGTCTGCCTTTAGCCGCGGTTCGACGTGATTAGGGACGACCCGCAAAACAAGTTCGAGGGACAGCTGAAACTGACGGCATTCAACGCCGTTTGCTGTGACGGTCTGAGGGCGCCCTGCCAGCACTTCATATATAGCATCCGCAGCCCGGATGTCCGAGAGGCGACGTTTCAGTGCTTCCGCCGCCGGCGCGCCGATAGCCTCTATTGCGAGCGAATCGATTTCGCACATATCACGGAGTGACTTCGTCTCGAAGCTAATTTCCACGGCGGGGAATGCTGGCATATGGGCTTAGCAGATTCTACCAGTTTCGAATCACCGACTGCGCTCTTCTTGAATGCAGGCGAGCCATGTTTTGATATCGTCAAATTGACCCTGTAAGCAGTCGTTCTCGGCGCATGTCTCGACAGGCCGCTTTGGCCGAGCATTGGTCGCTCGACTGAAAATTCAGGCGCCCACTCATCCTCTGCACGATCATCATGCCCCCTTCCCTAGGTGACGTTGCAGAGTTGCGTTCAACGGCAGCGGACGCCCATAGACATCCAACAGATCCAACACAGCTTCTGATAACTGGAGGCGGACAACACCTGGTAGCTGAATAGCAGGCGCGTTCGGATCACTCAAACAAAACCAGTAGTGCCACTCCGCCTCGCTCTCCGGCTCCGCGTAACTGAGTTCGAACCCACCCCGCAGCCCCGCCCGCCGGCGGGCGAGCACCGCCAGCGAGTGATTGCCTTCGCTACACCAATCCAGACTCCAACACTCCAGATGCGGCGGATGCCCCGTAATGCCGGCAACACGCTCCACGATCTTTACCGCTAGGGCGAGATTCATCCGGCGCCTCCTTTCTGCGCTTGAGCCGCCTGACCCCAATGGGCGGAGTCACGAGTGCGAGCCTCCCCGCCCATCAGTCCGCCACCTCAATCATGCAGTCCGCGGTAGGCCGGGCAAGATTGATGAAGCGATGCCGGCCAAAGTGAGTGACCGGCAGATGCCCTTTCTCGCACAGCCCCCGCACGACGCCTTCGTCGACGCCCACCTGCTGCGCGAAGAATCGCCAATGCATGATCGGAACCGGGTAGAGCTGGACCAGCTTGATGGATTCGGACATGTCGACCACTATTCACCACTGTTGACCACTATCTGGATTAACGAACAATTTTTGTTCATTTGAGCTATTTTTTCTCATGAACAAAATTTGTTCAAATGATCATTCTTTATGGTTTTTGAGCGCCTGATAAAGATCATCAATGCCCGCCTGCCGCGGCACGGGGCATTCGCTTTGCTTGAAGAGAAAACGGGTATCAGCGCGCGGGCCTGGGCGCACGTGTGGCATGGGCGGACGAGGCCGAGCGCGGATCACCTGGAACAGATCTGCCTGCTCTACCCGGAATACACCTTGTGGCTGATGACCGGGCGAACTGCGCTGGACGCCGAACAGACGAGCCCCGACCTGGAACAACTGGAAGAACTGAAAAAGTCGATCGGTCCCTGACCGTTGCCTACCGTTCCTCTCCCGGCCCGAAACCCCACCATGACCCCCAACCCCTGGCGCCCGCCCGCCCTCTCCCGCCGCTTCATCCCCGTCTGGCAGCGCAACTTCCTGGTCTGGCGCAAGCTGGCCCTGCCCTCGGTGCTGGGCAACCTCGCCGACCCGGTGATCTACCTCTTCGGCCTCGGCTTCGGCATCGGCCTGCTGGTGCCGGAGGTGGGCGGGGTGTCGTACATCAGTTTTCTGGCGGCCGGCATGGTGTGCTATTCGACGATGAACAGCGCCACCTTCGAGGTGCTGTATTCCAGCTTTTCGCGCATGCATGTGCAGCGCACCTGGGATGCGATCCTCAATGCGCCGGTGGCACTGGACGACGTGGTGTTCGCCGAGCTGGTGTGGGCGGCGTCCAAGGCGCTGCTGTCGGGCGCGGCGATCCTGCTGGTGACGACGCTGTTCGGGCTGGTGGAGGTGCGCTACGCGCTGTGGGTGCTGCCGCTGATCTTCCTGGTGGGGCTCACGTTCGCCGCGCTCGGGCTGATCATGACCGCGCTGGCGCCGAGCTACGACTTCTTCATGTACTACTTCACCCTGTTCGTCACGCCGATGATGCTGGTGTCCGGGGTGTTCTTTCCGGCAGACCAGTTGCCGCCGCTGCTGCATGCGGCGACGCGCGCGCTGCCGCTGACGCATGCGGTGGAGATTGCGCGGCCGCTGCTGCTTGGGCGGGTGCCGGAGAGCGTCGGGCTGCATCTGGCGGTGCTGGCCAGCTACGCGGTGGTGGCGTTCTGGGTGGCGCTGGCGCTGACGCGGCGTCGCCTGCAGAAGTAGCTGCACTGGGTGGGGGCATGGTCCGATAGGACCATCCCCCGCTTCACCGTCATGCAAATGGCGGGCTTTAGCCTCCTCGGGTTTCCGGCCGAACCGGTCGGCCACCCGCCCTTACGGAGGCACCATGCCCGCTGCACCTACCCGCATCGCCCTTGCGCTTGCCCTCGCCGCCGCCGCGGCTGCCGCCCATGCCGATACCAGCACGCTGGTGGGCTGGGCGCGGCTGCCGGCCGCCACTTTCTCCGACGGCCCCACCTCGGGCCAGTTCGCCGCTGCCAACCCCTATGGCAGCAACCTGCCGCCCTATGTGGCGCAACAGCCGGTGCAGGGCTTTTCCGGCGTGCTGCGCGGCCCCGGCCACAGCATCCGGGTGATTGCGGACAACGGCTTTGGCGCGCAGACCAATTCGGCCGATACGCTGCTGCGCGCCTACGCACTGGTGCCGGACTTCAAGACCGCGCGCGGCGGCAGCGGCACGGTGTCGGCGGCGGACTGGAAGACCGGCCGTCCGCTGGCCGCCTTCACCGAGGCCAGCCGCATCACGCTGCACGACCCGGACAACCTGCTCGGCAACCGCATCCAGGCGGATTACACCCATTACTACAACAACCCGGCCAATCCGGAAGTGGACCCGGCGATCCGCGCCGGCCGCCTGCTGACCGGGGCGGATTTCGACATTGAATCGGTGCGCGAGGACCAATTCGGCCGGCTGTGGTTTGGCGACGAGTTCGGCCCCTACCTGATCCAGACCGATGCCGACGGCAAGGTGCTGCGCCGCGAGGTGGCGCTGCCCGGCGTGTTCGCGCCGCAAAACCCGGCGGTGACCAGCGGCGCGGTGACGGCCAACCTGGGCAGCTCGGGCGGCTTTGAAGGCATGGCGATCAACAAGCGCGGCGACCGCCTGTACACCCTGCTGGAAAAGACCGTGACCGGCGACGCGGCGAAGACGCTGCGCATCAACGAGTTCGACATCCGCAAGGGCGCCTACACCGGGGTCAATTACCGCTACCGGCTGGAGGCGGACGGCACCGCAATCGGCGACATGACCGCGATCGACGACGAGCGCTTCATCGTCATCGAGCGCAACGGCTGCACCGCCACCAGCGCGTGCGCGCCGTTCAAGAAGCTGTTCCTGGCGGATGTCTCCGGCGTGGCGAACGGCGGCGAGGTGGTGAAGACCGAGCTGGTGAACCTGATGGACGTCGCCGACCCGGACGATCTCAACGGCGACGGCCAGACCCGTTTCAGCTTCCCCTACACCACCATCGAGGACGTGCTGATCCTGGACGCCAACTCGCTGCTGGTGATCAACGACAACAACTTCCCGTACGGCGGCGGCCGCGAACTGGCGTCGGACGACACCGAGTTCCTGAAGATCCGGCTCCCGCGCCCGATCCGCGATCCGCACGTAGGGAAGTAAGCGGGGCGGCAGTGTGAAACCAGTGCCCGCCCCGCTGACGCGACACCAGGGCCAGACGCATCACTCCTCGCACTGCGGTTGCGGCAGGTTCTCGCAGTGCTGGAAGGCTTCGGGTTTGACGGCGCCGGTGACGGTGACATAGGGCGCGAAGCATTCCTGGCTCGCACGGTAGCGGCGATGCTGGGCGGCGCAGGAGTCGTCCTCGGCTTCGGCTTCGGCTTCGGCTTGCGGCGCGCTTCGCTCGCCGTCGGTGCCGGTGGGCTCGGGGGGTGGGGATGGAGGCAGGGACTGCAGGCGGGCGCGGGCGCGTTCCGCGCGTTCGGCGGCGGCGTCGCGGTCTGCCTGGGTGGGCTCGGGCACGCTCAGTTCCTCGCGCGGGGTGGCCGGCACGCCGGGGGCGGGGCGGTCGCCGTAGTGCACGCGGCCCTGCTGATCCACCCATTGGTAGACCTCGGCGGACGCGGCCGGCGCGGCAAGCAGCAGGATCAGCAGGACGGCGAGACGGGAGGGGGACATGACGGGCCTCCGGACGGCAGGGTGCGACGCGCCGGGTTCCCGGCAGGTCAGCGGTAGCGCGCTTCCATCAGATCGATCTGGCGCACCAGCTTGCGCGAGGTCTCGTCCGACAGTTCGTAGTCGCGCGCGAGGCGGAAGATGGCTTCGCGCTCGGCCTGCAGCGCCGCCAGCCACAGCGCCATCTCGGCGCGGTCCGCCGCCCGCAGGCGGTCTGCGGCGACGCTGCCGGGCATGGCGCTGTCGGCCAGCCGGCGCTGGTAGTTGGCCATCACGCGCACGGCGGCATTGGTATAGAGATCGGCGTCGGCGGCGCCGGGTTCCGACAATGCGTGGCGCGCCTTCTCGATCGCGGCGATCGCGGCCGCCGCGGCCTCGCGCCGGGCGCGGTCTTCCTCCCGCCGTTCGGCAGGTTCGTCCGGCAGCGCCAGCCCGCGCAGCAGGCGCGGCAGGCCCACGCTGGCGAGCAGCAGCGACACCAGGATGACCGCCGCGGCGAGGAAGATCACCAGATCACGCGCGGGGAAATCGCGCCCGTCGGGCAGCAGCAGCGGCAAGGTCAGCACGCCGGCCAGCGTGATCGCGCCACGCACCCCGGCGAGCGACACCGCGGCGACGATGCGCCAGTCCGGACGCTGCAGCGGCTCGCCCGCTTCGCGCGCCTTGAACAAGGTGACCCGCAGCGACACCCACACCCAGGCGAAACGCAGCGCGGCGAGGATGGCGCTGATCGCCAGCGCATACACCAGCAGCCACCAGCGCGAAACATGGCCGCTGTCTTCCACCGCCGCGGCCGCGCGCTGCACGATGCCCGGCAGTTGTTCGCCCAGCAGCACGAACATGATGCCGTTGAGCGAGAACTGCACCGTGTCCCACACCGCGGCGCGCTGCACACGGGTGGTGGCAAGCGCGCGGCCGCTGAGTTCGACGTAGCTCATCGTCACCCCGGCGGCCACCGCGGCGAGGATGCCGGAGGCGTCCAGGTGTTCCGCCACCAGGTAGGCGCCGAAAGGAATCAGCAGATTGACCAGGATCGGCGAGCCGGCCTCCTCGCCCAGGTGGCGCGACAGCCAGCGCTGCGCGAGGCTGATGCCCCAGGTGACGATGACGCCCACCGCCAGCCCCGCAAACGCCACCCACAGGAAGGTGAGCGAGGCCGCCGCGAGCGAGAAGCCGCCGGTCATCACCGCGGCCACCGCAAAGCGGAAGCACACCAGGCCGGAGGCGTCGTTGAGCAGGGATTCGCCTTCCAGGATGTGCATCAGCCGCTTCGGAATCGGCACCCGCGCGGCAATCGACGACACCGCCACGGGGTCGGTGGGCGAGACGATGGCGGCAAGCGCGAAGGCCACCGCCAGCGGCATCGCCGGAATCATCCAGTGGATCAGCAGCCCGGCGCCGAGCACGGTGAACACCACCAGCCCGAAGGCGAGTTCGAGGATGGTGCCCTTGTCGCGGAACAGGCCGACCTTGGGAATGCGCCAGCCATCCAGGAACAGCAGCGGCGGCAGGAACAGCAGGAAGAAGATTTCCGGGTCCAGCCGCACGCCGTGGCCGGAGATGGCGGCGATGCCGGCGCCGAGGGCGATCTGCACCAGCGGCAGCGGCAGCGACACCGGCACCACCCGCACCAGATAGCCGCTGGCTACCACTGCCAGCAGCATTGCCAGCACCACTTCGATCGATTGCATAGACCCCGCTCTCCCCGGACGGGCGCCAGTTTAGCGCCGCCGCCCGCCGCCTGCCGCGCGGCTACCGTAGGCGGGGGTGGACTGGATAGAATTACAGGCATGAACAGCCCCGCTCCTGCCGCCTGCGCGCCGGCCCCCGCCTATCTCGACCGTCTCAATGCCGCGCAGCGCGAGGCGGTGGAATATGGTGTGCGCGGCAACGCCGGGCGCGACATCCCCGGCCCGCTGCTGGTCATCGCCGGCGCCGGCTCGGGCAAGACCAACACGCTCGCGCACCGTGTCGCCCACCTGATCGCCAACGGCGCCGATCCCGGCCGCATCCTGCTGCTCACCTTCTCGCGCCGCGCGGCCGACGAAATGGGCCGGCGGGTACAGCGCATCCTCGCCCAGGTGGCGGTCGATACCCCCTGGCTGGCGCAGGCCACGCTGCAGTGGTCCGGCACCTTCCACGGCATCGGCGCGCGGCTGCTGCGCGAATACGCCGGCCGCATCGGCCTGGACCCCGCCTTCACCATCCACGACCGCGAGGATTCCGCCGACCTGATGAACCTCGCGCGCCACGAGGCCGGGCTGTCCACCCGCAACAAGCGCTTTCCGCTCAAGGGCACCTGCCTGGCGATCTACTCGGCGGCGGTGAACACGCGCGCGCCGCTGGCCGAGGTGCTGCAGACCACCTTCCCGTGGTGCGCCGAATGGGAAGCCGAGCTGAAGACGCTGTTCCGCGCCTATGTGCAGGCCAAGCAGGCGCAGCAGGTGCTGGATTACGACGACCTGCTGCTGTACTGGGCGCACATGGTGGCGGAGCCGGCGCTGGGGGCGGAGATCGGCGGCCTCTTCCAGCATGTGCTGGTCGACGAATACCAGGACACCAACCACCTGCAGGCCGAGATCCTGCTGGCGATGAAGCCGGACGGCCGCGGCCTCACCGTGGTGGGCGACGACGCCCAGTCGATCTACGCCTTCCGCGGCGCCACCATCCGCAACATCCTGGATTTTCCCGCCCGCTTCGAACCACCCGCGCACCGGGTGACGCTGGAGCAGAACTACCGCTCGACGCGGCCCATCCTCGACGCCGCCAACGCGGTGATCGCGCAGGCCGCCGAGCGCTACAGCAAGGACCTGTGGTCGCTGCGCGAATCCACCGCGCGCCCTCAATTGGTGTCGGTGCGCGACGACGCCGACCAGTCCGCCTTCGTGGTGGAACGCGTGCTGGCCCGCCGCGAGCAGGGCATCAAGCTCAAGCAGCAGGCGGTGCTGTTCCGCGCCGCCAGCCACAGCGCGCGGCTGGAGATGGAGCTGACCCGGCGCAACATTCCGTTCGTGAAGTTCGGCGGACTCAAGTTCCTCGAGGCCGCGCATGTGAAGGACATGCTGGCGGTGCTGCGCTGGGTGGAAAACCTGCGCGACCGGGTGTCCGGCTTCCGCGTGGTGCAACTGCTCGCCGGCATTGGCCCCAAGACCGCCGGCAAGGTGCTGGACCACGTGGTTGCGGCGCCGGAAGGCTGCGAACTGCTCGCCGAGCAGCCGGTGCCGGAAGCCGCACGCGCCGACTGGCAGGCATTTTCCACGCTGATCGAACACCTGCGCCGGCCCGATGCGCCGTGGCCGGCGAGCTTCGAACTCGCCTGCCGCTGGTACGAGGGCCAGATGCCGCGGCTATACGACGACGCGGTGGTGCGCCAGGGCGACATCCAGCAGCTCGGCCGCATCGCCGCCACCTACCCGAGCCGCCAGCGCTTCCTCACCGAACTCACGCTCGATCCACCCAGCGCCACCAGCGACGAGGCCGGCGTGCCGCTGCTCGACGAGGACTATCTGATCCTGTCGACCATGCATTCGGCCAAGGGCCAGGAATGGAATTCGGTGAGCGTGCTCAACGTGGTGGACGGCTGCGTGCCCTCCGACATCGCCACCCGCAGCAGCGCGGAAATCGAGGAAGAACGCCGCCTGCTCTACGTGGCGATGACGCGCGCCAAGGACCATCTGGAGCTGCTGGTGCCGCAGCGCTTCTACGTGTCGCAGCAGCAGGGCATGGGCGACCGCCATGTGTACGCCGGCCGCACCCGCTTCATCCCCAACCGGCTGCTGCCGCAGTTCGAACAGGTGTCGTGGCCGGAGCCGCCGCCGGAATTCCGCGGCACGCCACAGTCGCGTCAGGCCGCGCTGGATCTGGCGGCGAAGATGCGCGGCATGTGGGATTAAGGGCGAAGCGACGGCCGGGCTGAGCCGCACCCCACCCCGTTCGGGCCCGGACACCCCGACCACCGTCGGGGCTGAGCGTGTCGAAGCCCGCTTGCCGCGCAAGAGACAAAACCCGCGCGGGTCGGATGGTCGCCAGGTAAGGTCCAGGATGCGGAGCCGACCTCCGGCCCCGCCCCCGCAACCCGCGCTCAGTGCTTCTTGCTGCGCTTGCCCTTGACCACCGGCGGCAGCGCGTCGAACAGTGCCGCCAGCTCGTCGGCGCTGCGCTCGCCGAGTGCGACCAGCGCCGCGCGCAGCACTTCCGACTTGCTGACCAGGCGGCCGCTCTTACCCAGCTGCTCGCGCACCGACTTGATCCGGCGGTGCTCGCTGGCCGGCAGCGAGAACGAGTCGCGCACAACCTTTTCCACCTTGTCCGCCTTGTCGGTTTTTTCGGCCTTTTCGGCCTTTTCGGCTTTCTCCACCTTGGCCTTGGTCTTGGCTGCGGCCTCCGGCGCCACGGCAAGCTCGGCGGCCGGGGCAGCGGCCGCCTTGCTCACGGCCGCACCGCCATTCCTGACCGCCTTGGCCTTCTTCGCGGCCGCGGGCGCCGGCGTCACGGCGGGTTCGACCGCAGGTGCCGCGGCAGCCGCCGCCGGGCGGGTCTTGACCGGTGCGGCCTTTGCCTTCGCCTTGGCCGCGCCGGCGGGCGATCCGGCCGCAGTTTCAGCCACCGGAGCGGGCGCCGCGGCCGCCTTGCTTGCTGCACTACCCTTGGCAGCCGTGCTCTTCGCCTTCGTCTTGCCGGCGGCGGGCGCGGCTTGCTTCTTCGTCGCAGCCGGCTTGGCCGGTCCGGCCGCGGCCGCCGGCTTCGCCTTCGCCGCCCCATCGCCCTCCGCCGGCGGCACGATGAGGGCGTCCGCAAGCTTGCCCTGCTCCGCCACAACCGGCTTCGCCGCCGTGGCCTTCGCAGCCTTGGGCCTGGCCGGCGCCCCGGCGGCCGGCAGGCGCTCGGTCAGCGCGGCGTCTTCCTGCTTGAGCGCGGCGCGCAGCGCGGATTGGGTCTTGGTACTGGCCATTTACGACTCCTCGAATTGGTTGAGAACGGCGGCGACGAGCCGATCGACTTCTGCCTGCGCGGGCTGCGCGCTGCGGCCGAGTTCATAGACGGAGGCCCCCTGCACCGCGCTTTGCGCATAGGCGCTGCGCTGTGTCAGCGCGGCATCGAGCACCGGCAGGGAAAAATCGCCCAGCACTTCGAGCACGTCGGCCGCGAGCGCGGTGCGCATCACGCGGTTGGGCAGCAGCGCGGCACGCAGCGGCGTGCGGGTGGCCATCTGGTTGAGGATCAGCTTTTCCATGCCGCGCGTCGCCCACAGGTCGGTGGGGCTGGGCACCACCGGCACCAGCGCCAGGTCGCACAGCGCCAGCGCACTGCCGGTGTGGGGATGGTCGATCGACGGCGGGCAGTCGAAGACGACGAAATCCGCCCGGTTGGCGGCAGCCCGCAGCGCCTGCCGCATGTCCTCCGCGCTGCCGCGCAGCCGCATCACCGGCGCGGGAAACGGCGCCTCGGCGGCCGCGGCGTCCGCCCAGCGCGAGGCGCTTTCCTGCGGATCGAGATCCGCGACCACCACCCGGTAGCCCGCCAGCGCCAGCCCGGCGGCAAGCTGCATCGCCACCGTGGTCTTTCCCGACCCGCCCTTCTGCGAGAGCAGTGCAACGATCCTTGTGCCGCCCATTCGTCCTAAAGGTAATACTGTAATAACTTATTATTGCATCGCCGCGCACGGGCCGGCAACCTGACCCCGGTCATCCGGTGGTCATACGCGGCAGCTCCTCGATGTGCGACCATGCACGCCCACCCCGGGAGACCCCTCCGATGACGCCGCCCCTCGACCTCGACGCCTACCTCGCCCGCATCGGCGGCCTCGCCGCAGCGCCCGACACCACGCTGACCACGCTCAATGCGCTGATCGCGCAGCATGTGGCGGCGATTCCCTTCGAAAACCTGTCGCCGCTGCTGGGCGAGCCGGTGGATATCAGCCCCGCCGCCGTGCAGGCCAAGCTGGTGGCGGGCGGGCGCGGCGGCTACTGCTACGAGCACAACCGGCTCTTCGCCGACGTGCTGCGCCATCTCGGCTTCACCGTGCATGAACTCGGCGCGCGCGTGGTGTGGAACCAGCCGCCCGGGGCGATCACGCCGCGCTCGCACATGCTGCTGGAAGTGGATACCGCGGATGGCCCGCGCCTGGTCGATGTGGGCTTCGGCGGCCTGACGCTGACCAGCGCGCTGCGCCTGCAGGCGGATATCGAGCAGATCACGCCGCACGAACCCTTCCGCCTGCTGCGCGATGGCGACGACTGGACGCTGCAGGCCCGTCTGGGCGAGGCCTGGAAGCCGCTCTACCGCTTCGACCGCGTGCGCCACCACGCCTGCGACTACATCGCGCCCAACTACTTCCTCGCCACCCACCCGGATTCGGTCTTCACCGCCAACCTGATGCTGGCCCGCGCCGGCCGCAACCAGCGCTGGACGCTGTTCAACCGCGACTACGCCGAATACCACGGCGACGGCCGCACCGTGCGCCGCACGCTGGCCGACCTGGCGGAGCTGACGGAGGTTTTGCAGCGCGCGTTCGGCATCCCGCCTGCGCTCTGCGCCACAGCGCAGCCGCGGCTCGCGCGCCTGTTCGACGCCGGCTGAGCGCCGGCGGGTCGCTTACTTTTCCTTGAAGCGGTCGTGGCAGCTCTTGCAGCTGCCGTAGACCTTCTCGTACGCCGCCTTGGCCTGCGCCTGATCGCGGGTCTGGGCGGCGGCGAACAGCGCATCAGTGGCGGCCACGAAGGCGAGCCGTTCGCGCTCGAAGGTTTCACCCTCGCTCCACACCGCCGCCTTGGCCTTGGTCGGCGGGTAATTCGTGTCGGGCCCGAAGTGCGACCACGGCGCATCGCGCTTGGCGACCAGTTCGCCGGCGAGCGAAGCAAACTTGTCAGCCTGATACTTGTTGTCGCGCAGCATCACGCCCATCGGCTCGAAGCTGCGCAGGATGGACTTGAACGCCTCCTGGCGCTGCTTCACCGGCTGCCCCGGGCGGGTGTCTTCCACCGGACCACAGCCGGCAAGCGTAAGCAGGATCAACAAGGCAGGCAGCAGCGGGCGGGGCATGGGCGGCATCCGGAAACAGGGTGGAAGGCGGGGACTGGCGGCGGATTATAGGGCGCGCCGCGCACGCGTGCTGACGGGCGACCCGCTGCTGCTGCGGGCCCGCGACGCTGGACACGGCAGGGATCAAGACGACTGCATAGAATTGCCCTCCGCCGTCACCTTTCCCTTCCGCCCGCGCATGTTGGAAGTCCTGCTGATACTCGCCCAGGCCTTGTTGGAATTCCTGTTCCACACCGTGCTCTACGGGGCCGGCTGGCTCATGCTGCGCGCGCTGACGCTGGGTCGTTATCCCCCGCCCCGCCCTATCGAGCACAACCACGATCTCGTTGCCCTGCTTCCACTGGTCACTGTGCTGGTGACGATCGCTTTCGCCTACGCCTAGAGGGTGTCGAGGGTGCGCCGACTGCTTAGCGTGAACTGACCGCGACTCCCGGCCACCCGACCGGTCGCCGGTTCGCAACTTCAAGGCCTTCTAGCGCGCCAACCCCCCGAAACCGATCGGCGTGCCATTCGCGTCCGTCACGGCAGCGAGGCTGCGGAAGGCCTTGGCCTGCACGCGGTCGGGCAGGCGGACGAAGTGGCTGCTGCGGATGAGCTCGTCGCCGTGGAGGTAGGCCCAAGTGAAGAACGCCAGCGCGCGGCGCACGCCGTCTCCGCCGCCGTGGCGCGGCACCAGGATGAAGGTGCCCATCGTGATCGGCCAGCTGCGGGCGCCGGGCTGGTCGGTCAGCGTGGCGGTGAAGTCGCCGCTGCGCGGCCAGGGGCTGGCGGACAGCGCGGCCGCGAAGCCGTCGGTGCCGGCCTGCACGAAGGCGCCGTCGCGGTTCTGCAGCGTCACCGCCTGCAGGCCGTGGCGCACCACGTAGTTGTAATCCACATAGCCGATCGCGCCCGGCGTGCGCGCCACCGCTTCGGCCACGCCACCGCTGCCCTTGGCCGCAATCACGCCTTCGCCCCAGTCGAAGCGCGCCGCCACGCCGAATTCGGCACGCCAGCGCGGGCTGAGCTTGGCGAGGTAGTCAGCGAAGTTCCAGGTGGTGCCCGAACTGTCGCTGCGGACCACACGCTCGATCGCGCGCTCGGGCAAGGTCAGGCCGGGGTTGAGACGGCGAATCGCGGCGTCGTCCCAGCGCCGGATGCGGCCCGCGAATATCTCCGCCAGCGTTGCGCCGTCCAGCCGCAGCGCGCCGCGCAGGCCCGGCAGGTTGATCACCGGCACTGCGCCGGTAACCGCGGTGGGCACCACCACGATGTCGCGCCCCTGCAGCGCGGCCGCGTCGGGCACCAGGTCCGAAGCGCCGAAATCGACCTCGGCCGCGAGCAGCTTCTTGATGCCGGCGCCGGAGCCCGCGGGGTCGTATTCCAGCACCGTGCCATGCGTGGCGGCGTAGGCCGCGGCCCACGCGGCATACACCGGCTGGGCGGCCGACGAGCCCGCCCCGCGCAGCACATCGGGGGCGGCCGCGACGCAGGCACTCCAGGCAAGGCTCAACAGCAGCAGGAAACGGATCGCCATCGGCGCAGACCAGCGGAAAACACAGGGGCGGCGATGCTGCCCGCGATCTGTTACCGCGGCGTTACAGCGCGGCGGTCCACGCCGGCCCGCGGGCCGTCGCCTGCCGTGCCGGCACGCCCCGCAGCCGGCGCAAACGGCGCGATGGCGGGCTATTTCGTAACCCGCTAATGCAAAGCCGCAGACAGCCGGAAAAGTGCACGCGAATCTCCTATTCTTGAAACGCGATGCCTCTGCGCCCGGTTTGGGCAAGGACAGCGGCATCGACACATAAACCCAGACGAGGAGACCACACCATGCGCGCAACGAGCAACCCGCCCGGGCTCGAACACCAGGGCTACGAGTTCTTCCCGCCTTACGACGAGACCGGCGCGACCGTGATCTCGTGGGAAATCCAGGTACAGACCGCGCAGGACTTCCACGAGGCCTGCCCGCGCGACGACGAAGCCTGCCAGTGGCGTGACCCGCTCGAAGCCAGCGGCGACTTCCGCCCCACGATGCAGACCGTGGTGCGGATCAACACGCTCAACGTGGCGCTGCGCGAACGCCTGCTGCGCCTGACCAACGACATGTCCAACCTGGCGATCGCCGAGATGGGCATGCGCAAGTCCACCGACGCGGGCGGCGCGGAGATGGCCGCCGGCCCCGAACCGCTGTCGGAGGACAGCGCGCAGCGGCTGATGGCACTGACGCGGGCGTGGTTCGACATCATCGGCATGGCGCAGGCGAGCATGGGCACGCTCACCGGCTACATGCCCCGTACCGCGGACAGGACCGCGGCCAGTGCCGACTATGCGGACCGCCCGCTGGTCGAGCGCCGCCAGAACGTGCGCCATATCGACTTCGCCGACCGCCGCCGCGCCGGCTGATCCTGTCTTGCCCAGGGGCGGCACCGCCGCCCCGCTCAATCCAGCGCGGCTGCGGTCTCCACCCGGTCGCGCCCGCCGTGCTTGGCGCGGTACAGCGCGCGGTCGGCGCGCATCACCAGGCCCGCCGCGGTTTCGCCCGCGACCAGCGTGGCCAGCCCGAGCGACATCGTCACCCGGCCGACGGCGGGAAACTGCAAGCCCGCCACGCTGCTGCGCAGTCGCTCCGCCAGTTCCAGCGCGCGCGCCGCGCCACACTCGGGCACCAGCACCACGAATTCCTCCCCGCCCCAGCGCACCGCCAGATCGCGCGACCGCACCGCGCCCCGCAGCGCCTCGCCCACGCCGGCCAGCACACGGTCGCCCGCCGGATGGCCGTGACGGTCGTTGATCGACTTGAAGTGGTCGATGTCACCGATGATGAGGCTGAGCGCCGTGCCCTCCGCATGGGCGGCCTGCACCTGGAGTTCCAGCGCCTGTTCGCCGGCGCGGCGGTTGTAGAGCCCGGTGAGCGGATCGCGGCTGGCGATCTCCTGCAGCGCGCGCTCGCGCTCGATGCGCTCGGTGAGGTCCTTGCTGACGCTGACGAAATGGGTGACCTCGCCTTCGCCGTCGCACAGCGGGGCGATGCTCTGCTCGGCATGGAACAGCGAGCCGTCCTTGCGCCGGTTGGTGAAGGTGGCGCGGAACGGCCGTCCGCGCGCGAGGGCGGCATACAGCCCGCTGTAGAAGGCCGCGTCGTGCGCGCCCGAGCGCAGCACTGCGGGCGTGCGGCCGAGCATCTCGTCGGCGGGGTAGCCGGTCAGGCGCTCGAACGCCTGATTGACGAAGACGATGGCGCCGCCGCGGTCGGTGACGATGATCGGATCGCTTGCGACGTTGAGCGCCTGCGCGAGCAGGTCGCGCTCGCGCCGCATCCGCATCTTGTCGCTGATGTTGTGCTGCACCGAGACGAAGTGGCTCAGCTCACCGCCGTCGTCACGCACCGGCGAGATGTTCCACTCCACGTCGTAGGCCGAACCGTCGCGCCGGTAATTCACCGTCGCGCCCTCGAAGAAGCTGCCGCTGCGCAGCGCCGTGCGCAGGCGGTCGATCACCTCGGGGTCGGTGTCCGGTCCCTGCAGGATGCGCGGCGACTGGCCGATCAGGTCCTCCGCCGCATAGCCGGTCATCTCGCAGAAGGCGCGATTCACATAGACGATGTGGGGGCCGCCGCCATCCAGGCGGGCGTCGGTGATCACGACCGCGTTGAACGACTGTGCAACCGCGGCTTCGAGCAGTTTCTCGCGCTGGCTGCTCACTGCCGTCCTCCGGCCTGCGGCGCAAGCGCGGGCCACGCGAGCGTGGCGGCCTCGCCCACGCCTTCGAACAAGGGACGGCAGAACAGGAAGCCCTGCATCAACCGGATGCCGGCGTCGCTGAGGCAGCGCGCCTCATCGAGTTCCTCCACGCCCTCGGCCACCACCGGGATGTCGAGTTCCTCGCAGATCCGCGCGACGCCGCGCACGATGGCCTGGCGCGCCGGATGACGGTGCACCGCGCGCACCAGCCCCATGTCGAGCTTGACCAGGTCGGGCTGGAAATCGGCCAGCAGGTTGAGGCCGGCGTAGCCGGCGCCGAAATCGTCGATCGCGGTCAGAAAGCCGTGGTGCTGCCATTCGCGGAACACCTCGGCCAACCAGCGCGCGTCGGCGATGCGCTCGCCCTCCACGCTCTCGAAGATGATGCGCTCCAGCGGAAAGCCGTGAAGGCGCGCCGCCTCCAGCGTCGAACGGATGCACAGGTCGGGACGCTGGATGGCGTTGGGCAGGAAGTTGATCGACAGCCGCGACTGCATGCCCAGCCGCGCCGCGGTTTCGATCGCCCGCACCCGGCAGGCCTGGTCGAAGCGGTAGCGGTTGTCGGCATTGACCTGCGCCAGCACGGTGCCCGCGCCCTCGCCGGCCGGGCCGCGCACCAGCGCCTCGTGGGCAAAGATCTGGCGCGCCGCAAGATCGACGATCGGCTGGTAGGCGTAGCTGAATCCGAACGCCAGCGGCTGGCCGCTGCAGCCGGCACATGGCGGGTGGTCGCTCATCGTGGCGCGCTCCTGATCGCAGGGTTGAGGATGCCGGGGTCGGCTGGCCGCCGACGGGTGCTTGCGCAAGACACGCCAGTCTACCCGCGCGGGCGGGGATGGCGCAGCGCGCGATGTAGCGCTTACGTGGCCCCTGCAAGTTGTACACGCACCGCGCGCCGCCGCCAAGGCCGCGCCAGGTCTGCGCTGCGGCGCGATTTCCGGGGTGCGCGGCGGCGGGCATGGCGCTTGCCGGCAAGGGCGCACGGCACCGACCACTTGCGGCGGTGCCCATCCCTGTCCCACCTCATCACGGAGGAGACCATGAGCGCAACCCGACTCACCCGTCACGCCCTCGTCGCCTGTGCCGCGCTGTTCGCCACCGGCGCGCTGGCCCAGAGCAGCTATCCCCCCGCCCCCACCGGCGACAAGAGCAGCGAACGGCGCATGGACAACAGGCTCGCCAGCGAGGACCGCGATTTCCTCGAAAACGCCTCGCAGGCCGGGCAGGTGGAAATCGAGGGCAGCCGGCTGGCCGAGGAAAAGGCCACCAGCGCGGAAGTGAAGACCTTTGCGAAGCAGATGATCGAGGATCACACCAAGGCGCACCGCGAGTTGGTGACGCTGGCCACGCGCAAGGGGTTCACGCTGCCGGACGAGGGCTCGATCATGCAGCGCACCGAGCTGACCGCGTTGAAGGCCGTCAGCGGCGAGACCTTCGACAAGATGTATGCGTCGCGCATCGGTGTGAATGCCCACGAGAAGACGCTGGAGCTGTTCCGCGAGGCCGCCAGCAAGGCGAAGGACCCGGAGATCAAGGCCTACGCCGCCAAGTACGTGCCGGCCCTGGAAAAACACCTGGGCATGGCGCGCACGCTGCGCGATCGCGTGGGCAAGGAATGACGGCCCCGCGCTAGCGCACCCAGGCGCCGCAGCGGTGGATGCGCAGCCCCGGCTGCGCCCCCGCCGCCGGCGCCACCGCCGCCACCATCCGCAGCACCTCGGCGGCATCGTCCTCGCCCCGCTGCCAGCGGTCGGCCAGTGTGGGGCGCGAGAAGTCGTACTGCTTTTCCGAACCCGCGTCGTGCGCCAGCGGCCGGTAGCTGAGATAGATCAGCTCGGTGCCGGGCGCCGCGCCTGCCGGCCCCTCGTCCGCCGCGTCCGCCGCCGGCAGTGCGAGCGCCGCCTCCAGGCTGCGTTCGCGTTCGATCGCCTCCAGCCGCAGGCGGGTCTGCGCGGCAAATTTCAGGTCGCTGCCGCGCGCCATCGCGGCTTCCAGCGTGCGCGGCGGGGGCGACTGCGGCGCGAACAGGTCGATCAGGATGCACAGCGGCGGCAGCGGCCCCACCCGCGCCGACGACAGGAACAGCTCCAGTGGCGCGTTCGCTGCGAGCCCGCCGTCCGCGTACAGGCGGCCGTCGATCGCCACCGGGGCGAAGGACGGCATCAGGGCGGAGGACGCGAGCAGGTGCGGAATGCCGATGCGGACGCCGGCGGCGGTGTCGAACGGCACCG
The DNA here is from genome assembly GCF_001682385.1 of Azoarcus olearius. Taxonomy (NCBI): domain Bacteria; kingdom Pseudomonadati; phylum Pseudomonadota; class Betaproteobacteria; order Rhodocyclales; family Zoogloeaceae; genus Azoarcus; species Azoarcus olearius. Next base: position 374,211 of record NZ_CP016210.1, on the reverse strand, counting down.
CCGCCGCGGTTTCGACGTCGGTCGCCACCGCGCAGTAGCGCACCGCGCCGCCGTTGAGCACGTCGAAATCCACCAGCTGCGCCAGCGTCGCCGCGGCGAGCGAGGAATCATAGAAGCTCGGCACCGCGCTCGGCCCGCTATCGAAAAAGATGCGCGGGCGATACAGCCCGCGTGCGCCGGCCAGATGCGTGCCCAGCGTGTTCACCCAGTTGCGGGCGTGGCGAAAGGGGCCGGTGCGCCCGGCGGGTTCTAACCAGCCGGGCGCAAGGTCGGTCGTCACCCGGTCCCAGAAGCCGCGCAGGCGGTTCACCCGCTCGGCCGGCCGGTTGCCGGCCAGCAGGGCGCCGTTGATGGCGCCGATCGAGGCCCCGGTAACGGCGACGATGCGCACCTCGCGCGAGGTTTCGAGCGCGGCGAGCACGCCGGCCTGGTAGGCGCCGAGGGCGAGGCCACCGCCCAGGATCAGCGCGACGGGGAGCGGTTCGGTGTGGTTCATGACTTCCATCCTCCGGTTGCCTTCCGGCTGCCCGGGTCTATGTTGAACGGGTAAGGCGCCGGCACCCGCCGGCCCCCTGGGGAGGGAGACGAAGATGAACGCAGCAGACTTTCACCGCGCGGCGGACGCGGCGCTGGCGGCAATGACCGCCGAAGGGCTGGACCGCCGCCGCTACAGCGACACGCTGGACGGCGAGGGCTACCAGTACGTCGACCTGGTGATGGAGGGCGGCGGCGTGCTCGGTGTCGCGCTGCTCGGCTACATCCACGTGCTGGAAAAGGCCGGGCTGCGCTTCGTCGGCCTCGGCGGCGCGTCGGCCGGCTCGATCACCGCGCTGGCGCTGGCCGCGCTCGACGTGCCCGCCGCCGCCAAGAGCGACCGCCTGATCGAGATCGTCGCCAACATGCCGATGGCGGATTTCATCGACGGCAAGGACGACGACGACGAGGATGCGGCCGACTTCATCGACACCCTGCTCAAGCGCCCGGGGCTGGCCAAGCTGGCGTGGAAGGGCATGCAGATCCTCGACAACCTGGACGAGATGATCGGGCTGAACCGCGGCGACCGCTTCCACCGCTGGCTGACCGAGGACGTGCTGCGGGCCCACGGCGTCCACACCACCGCGCAGCTGCGCGCGCGGATGGCGACCACGCCGGCCGGCTGGCACCTGCGCGAGGACAGCCCGCAGCGCGAGTCCCAGCTGCGCGGCGAAGCGCGGCTGGCGCCGCTCGATCCGGCGGCGGACTACCTGTGCGTGGTGGCGGCCGACGTGGCGACCGAGACCAAGGTGGAATTTCCCTGCATGGCCGCGCTGTACTGGGACGAGCCGGACCAGGTGAACCCGGCCGACTACGTGCGCTGCTCGATGTCGATCCCGGTGTTCTTCAAGCCGGTGACCAGGCCGATCCGCATCCGCGACGCCGCCCACGAGGCGCTGTGGCGCGACCTCGCGGGGATGGGCGACGACGATCTGAAGCCCGCACGCTTTCCGCCGCCGCGCGCGGTGTTCGTCGATGGCGGCGTGCTGTCCAACTTCCCGATCGACGTGTTCCACCGCCCCAACAAGGTGCCGGCACGGCCCACCTTCGGCGTGAAGCTGCAGTGGGACGAACGCAGCCACGATGTGAACAAGCTCGCCAAGCTGATCACGCAGACCTTCAACTCCGCGCGCCACTGCCTGGACTACGAGTTCATCCGCCGCAACCCCGACTTCAAGCAACTGGTGGCCTGCATCGACACCGCGGACCACGACTGGCTGAAGTTCGAGATGCCCGACGAGGCCAAGCTCGACCTGTTCCGGCGCGGCGCGGAAGCCGCCGTCGGCTTCCTGCGCCGCTTCGACTGGGCGCGCTACAAGGAGACGCGCGCCCATCTGGCAGCGGCCTACACCACGGCGCAGCAGCCTCAGATCGTCCATCTCTGAACCCCGGCGGGCAGGAACGGGCGGTCAGTGCGCGACCAGCTCGTTCCGCTTTTCCTCCATCGCCGCGCCCACCTCGCGCAGGTCCACCTTCTCCTCGACAAGCTTGGGGAACAACTCCTCTTCTTCCTCGCGGATGTGGTGGCTGACGTACTCGCCCAGCACGGTCACCTTGGCCTCGAACAGCGCATCGTCGGCACCGATGCCTTCGATCTGCTGGATCAGCTCCTTCGCCGAAGCGTGCTCCACCTCGGCCTCGTCCAGCAGCGCCTTGATCGAGTCGGACTCGAGTTCGCGCACCGCCGGGTAGAAGAACTCCTCCTCCAGCTGGGTATGCAGCGTCAGCGCCTCACAGACGGTGCGCGCGATCTCTTCCTTTTCCTCGCTGCTCTTGGCCTTTTCGAAGTCCTTGAACAGCTTCTTGGCCTCGCGGTGGTCTTCCAGCAGGGCACCCAGCACATCCTTCAGTCCGGTCGGCAAACTGGATTTGTTCATCTCGCTTCTCCTGTCGAAAACGGCGGCGCATCGACCGCACCTCGGACAGCGGTGCAAAAGCCGCTCCCGCGCTGCCGGCGCGGCCGCGCCGTCGCACGGGGCATCCGGCAGGAAAATGACGACACCGCAGGGAAAAACCTTCCGTCTGCGCGTGGGCATCGTCCCGCGCTTTCCGGCGAAAATGCCGTCTCGCTACGCTTGCGCCAGCCCCGCCCATGGAAGCTCCAGGAAAACTCCCGCCCCTGCCCGCGCTGCGCAGCTTCGAGGCCGCCGCGCGGCTGCTCAGCTTCAGCCGCGCCGCCGACGAGCTGCACGTCACCCACGGCGCGGTCAGCCACCAGATCCGCGCGCTCGAAGCGCAGCTCGGACTCGCGCTGTTCGCGCGCGATGCGCGCGGGCTGCGCCTGACGCCCGCTGGCGAGGCGCTGCTGCAGGCCACCAACGGCGCGCTGCGCGGCATCGCCGACGCCGTCGCGGGGCTGCGCCGCCACCTGCGCCCGGACCGGCTCTCGGTCAGCGTGATGCCGTCCTTCGCCGGACGCTGGCTAGCGCCGCGCCTGGCGGCCTTTCTCGACGCCAATCCCGGCTGCGAACTCAACGTGCTGTCGTCCGACGCGATCACCGATTTCGCCCGCGACGGCACCGACCTCGCGATCCGCTGGGGTTTCGGCGGCTACAGCGGGGTGCATAGCGAGCTGTTGATGGACGACGTGATGTTCCCGGTGGTGAGCCCGCACTTTGCCGGCGGCGTGCCGCGCACCCCGGCCGGGCTGGCGGGGCTGCCGCTGCTGCGTTCGGTGGGCGAGGACTGGCTGCCGTGGTTCCGCGCCGCCGGGCTGGACTGGCCGGAGCCCTCGCGCGGGCTGGTGCTGAGCGACTCCGGCCTGCTGGTGCAGGCAGCCATCGACGGCCAGGGCGTGGCGCTGGCGCGCCGCAGCCTGGCGATGCGCGCCGTGCGCGAAGGCCGCCTGCTGAAACCCTTCGATATCGAGGTGCCACTGCTTTACGGACCGGGCCAGGGCAAGCCGCCCTCGCTCGGGCTGGCGCCCGACGGCACGCCCAAGCGCTGGCGGTTCTGGCTGGTGTGGCCGCTCACCCCGGCGCCCACCCCGCTGTTGCAGCGCTTTGTGGCCTGGCTGCACGCCGAGGTGGCGGCCGAGCTGGACGCCGCCGCGGCGACCCCCGCCTCAAGCGCGCTCACAGGGCTGTGAAAAATGCTCGTTTGATCGCCCGCGCGCCGCGCGCCACCATTGCCCCGTCATCCACTGCCCGCACCCCGCCATGCAACTCGCCGAACTCAACGTCGCCCGCCTGCTCGCCCCGATCGACTCGCCGCAACTGGCGGGTTTCGTCAATCAGCTCGACGAGATCAACGCCCTCGCCGAAGCCAGCCCCGGTTTCGTGTGGCGCTTCGACGGCGACGCGCGGCTAGGCACCACCAGCGTGCCGGACGATCCGCTGCTGCTGATCAACCTGTCGGTCTGGCAGGACGTCGATGCGCTGTTCGCGTTCACCTACCAGTCGCTGCACAAGCGCCCGCTCGGCGGCCGCCGCGACTGGTTCGAGCGCCCGACCGAGGCGCATCTGGTGATGTGGTGGGTGGAAGACGGCCACCGCCCCGGCGTGGACGAAGCACTCGCCCGGCTGGCGCTGCTGCGCCGCGACGGCCCGAGCCCGCTGGCCTTCGACTTCCGCCGCCGCTTCGACGCGGACGGACGCGAGCGCACGGAAAAACCGGGCACGGTGACGGCGTAAGCCGGGCTTCCTCACCCGCGCGCCGCGCAACGCACGGCCGCGCGCGGGCTGCGCGCCTAGTGCACCACCCGGCCGCCATCGCCCAGCATGGCGAAATCGACATAGCTGGAACCGGGCCGCCCCGGTTGCCCGAAGTCCAGCGTGTAACCGCCGAGATCGACCTTGCGCATGGCCTGCAGGCTCTTCAGCACCGCGCCGCTGCCCGGCGCGCCCTCGGCACTGCGCAGCGCATGGACCAGCGCCTTGGCGGCGATGAAGCCTTCGATGGAGCGGGCCGAGAGGTCGGGGTCGGCGCTGGCGGCGCGCAGGCGCAGGTACTCGCGGTTCACCTCGATGGTCTGCTGGCCTTCCAGCGGCAACACCACCGAGAACGCAAAGCCGCGCGCACCGGCGGGGCCGAGCTGGGCCACCAGCTGTCGGGTGTCGATGATCGACAGCCCGTACAGCGTGGCGTCGCCGCCGCGCGCACGGTACTGGCGCACGAACTCGATCGCCGCGGCGGTGGTGGCGCCGAGGAAGACCACCTGCGGATTGGCCTTCAGCATGGCTTCCACCGCCTGCTCCACCTTCACCGTGTTGCGCTCGTAGCCGGCGCGCGCGATCAGGCTGATGCCGGCGCGCGGCGCCGCGGCGTCGGCCCCGGCGATGACGTCCTGGCCGAGCGCGTCGTCCTGATACACCAGCCCGACGCGCTTCATGCCGAGGCCGGAAAGGCTGGTGAATAGCCGGTTCACCTCATCGTGGTAGCTGGCCTTGGTGACGAACACGTTGCGCCCGCCGATCGCGCTCGACGCGCCGGACACCGCGCCCACCAGCGGCAGGCCGGCGCGCACCAGCACGCCATCGGCGACCAGCGCATCGACGTTGGTGGTGCCGACGGTGCCGATCAGCGCCACCGGCGCTTCCTGCTGGATCAGCTCGCGGGCGAGCGCAACCGTCTGCTCCGGCTTCTGCGCGTCGTCACGGGTGACCAGGCGCAGGCGCGCGCCCTTGACCCCGCCCTGCGCATTCACCTGGTCGAAGTAGAGCCGGATGCCGGCGTGGATCGCCTTGCCGGTGACCGCCTGCGGTCCGGAAAACGGCGCCACCTGGCCGATCACCAGTTCGCGCGTCTGCGCGGCAGCACCGGACGGCGCCAGCGGAACGAGCAGCGCCAGCAGGCCGGCGGCGAGACGGAAAGGGTGTAACAGGCTGGGCATGGCGATCGTCCTGGCGGGCGGAATACGAGCGGACGATTGTTCGGCGCGTGGCCGGCGGCGGGCAATTACGGTTGTCCACAATACAGGCCGCCGTGGCGGCGGCCCGGCCGCGGGGCGCTCCTTTAAATTACGACCATACTCTATACTGCAAGCACAGCGGCGAGCGGAGCAGGTCATGAGGGTCAGCAGGGAACAGGCGGCGGAGAACCGCGAACGGGTCGTGCAGGAAGCCTCGCGGCTGTTCCGCGAGCACGGTTTCGACGGCATCGGCGTGGCCGAGCTGATGAAGCAGGCGGGGCTGACCCACGGCGCGTTCTACGGCCAGTTCGGCTCCAAGGACGCGCTGATGGCCGAGGCCAGCGCGCGCGCGTTGGCGGATTCGCTGAGCTACTGGAAGCGGCGCGTCGCCGCGGCGGGTGAGGACGGGCTGACGAGCATCGTGAACAAGTATCTGTCGCCCGCCCACCGTGACCACCCCGGGCGTGGCTGCGCCTTTGCCGCCCTCGGCGCCGAGGCCCACCGCCGCAACCCGGCCGTCCGCCAGGCAATGAGCGCGGGCTTGCTGCCGCTGGTCGACGAACTCGCCCGCCTGTTGCCGGACTCGCCCGGCGCCGACCGCCGCCAGCAGGCGCTGGCCGCGTTTTCCGCCATGGTCGGCGCGCTGGTGCTGGCACGCGCAGTGGACGACGCCGCGCTGTCGGAAGAGATCCTGCGCGCCACCGCGGCATCGATTACGGCCGGCGCGACACCCGCCCAGCCCGAACGCTGAAGCCACGGCGCCCGCCAGGGCGCAAGGCGGCTCAACGGCGGCGTGGGCGGAACTGGCGGGTGTCGCGGTAGTAGCCAGCGTGCTCGCTGTCGGGCGTCACCCCGGGGATGCCGAACAGCGGCAAGGGCGAAAAGGCGCGCGGCGTCAGCGTCGGCAGGCTGGCGAGATGGGCCGCCAGCCAGGCGTCGACCTCGGCCTGCTGCGCGGCGGGCGGCAATTGCAGCCAGTCCGGTTCGACCACGCGGTGGATGGCCTTGGCGCACAGGCCGAAGAAGGGCCGCCGCAGTTGGTCCCAGCTGCCGTGGCCGAACACGAGGAAGCGGGTGCTCGCCTGCAGGCGCGCGCGCCGCTGCCAGAACACCGCCTCCCACTGGTGGTCGGCCAGCAGCACGGGGATGTCCGCATCGGCCGACACCACCACCACGCCGCATTCGTCGAACTGGGTCAGCGCGTCGCGGCGGGGGCCGCGGCCTTGCGCCCCGCTGACTTCGCGCGCGGCGATCTCCTGCAGGTGCAGTGCGTTGCAGGCCGCCTTGGCGCGCGGCCACACACACCACGCGAGCGCGTTGAAGAAGTCGTGCCAGTCGCCGGCGCGGGTGGGCACCTCGCCGCTGGCGTGGATGCGCACCTCGTAGGCGGGCCGGGAGTCGTCCGGCAACACGAAGCGGAGCGGCCGGCCGCCGCCGCTCACCGCCTCCGGCGCAGCCTGTTCAAGCAGGCGCTGCAGGCCGGCATGATCCGGCAGCCCGGCGGGAAAGGCGGCGAGCAGCGTGGCGATGGGCTCGAACAGCGGGCGGTCGGCGTAGGTGGCGGGGGATTCGGCGGCGGAACTCATGCGGCGAAGCGGGCGATAAGCGCGGGCCGCAGCATAGCAGCGCGCGCCGCCGGGGCCTCGGTGGCGCCCGGCCGCCCTCCCCGCCTCAACGGCGAAAAGACCGCGGCGCACGGGTCTGGCCTAAAGCTACAAGCGCCGCCGCTGGGCACGAGACCAGGGTTGCGCAGCGCACGCTGCCCTGCCGTCCGAGCGGGTTGGCCGTACCCCGCCGACGCTCCCCGAACGCGGTCAGCGTGGCGGGCCCATCTCAGCGCATCTCGAACAGTTCCTGGTGGAAGTCGCCGGCGCCGAGGCCGGCCGCGGTGAGTTCGGCGCGCAGCGTGTTGCCGAACGCGGCCGGGCCGCAGAACCAGAAGTCGGCCTCCTTCCACGCCGGCACCTCGGCACGGATGCGGCCGGCGTCGAGCCTGCCCTGGGTCGGCGTTACCTGCACATGCAGCGCGACGCCGGCGCGCTCGGCGTGCTGACGCAGGCGGGCGATGAAGCCTTCGTCGGGCGCGGCGGTGCTGTAGAACAGGTCGACCGGCCTGCCGTCGTGCTGGCCGGCGAGCGCCTGCAGCCGCGCAACGAAGGGCGTGATGCCGATGCCGCCGGCCACCCACACCTGGCGCGGCCGGGCGCCAGCGAAGTCGAAGCGGCCGTAGGGGCCTTCCACCCGCACCGGGTCGCCCACCTTCAGCGTGTCCGGCAGGCGCGCGGTGTAGTCGCCGAGGCCCTTGATCATGAATACCAGGCGGCCATCGCCGGTCCACGCGGAGCAGATCGTGAATGGATGCGGCCCTTCGGTGGCGTCGAAGCTGACGAAGGCGAACTGCCCCGCCTGGTGTCCCGGCCAGCGCCCGCGCAGGCGCACGCCCACGCGCAGCACGCCGTTGTCCGGATGGCGTACCAGTTCTTCGATCTCGCCGCTCACCTGACGGCTGCGGCCGACCCGGCGGAACAGCGAGGCCAGCGCCGCCAGCGTGCCGCCGGCCATCAGCAGCGCCATCAGCGGGCCGAGCGGCTCGCTCCAGTAGCTGAACTTCATCAGCACCACTGCGTGGAAGACCAGCGCGAGATACACCACCGCCAGCAGGTGATGGGTCCGCACGAAGCGTCGGTAGGGAAAGCGCTTGATCAGCGCCAGTGCGATCAGCACCAGCGCGGCATGGAAGGCCCACTCGCCCACGGTTTCGGCAAGCCCGCGCTGTTCCTGGAAAAAGCGGAAGATCGCCACCGACTGCTCCGCCCGCGGCCCGCGCACCGGCCGTTCCAGCCAGCCCCATCCCACCATCCACTTCGGCAGCTTGGCCAGCGCCCAGTGGAGGGTCGCGATCACCAGCCCCGCAATGCCCAGCCACTTGTGCAGCCGATACCCCTTGTCGAGGCCGCCGAGCCGTGCATCCGCCCAAGCCGGCCGCGCCGCCAGCATCACGCCCACGCTCATCGCCGCAATGCCGAGGATGCCTGTGTAGTTCATCAGCGCGGCACGCAGCGGAAAAAAAGCGGATCTCGCCCCACAACACCGGATCCGCCGCGAGCCACAGCAGCGTGAGGACGACGGGCGGAACGAGAAAGGCGAGCTTGATGTTCTTCACGGCGGCGGGGCAGAGGGCGATCGGCCTTCCGGCAGGATATCGGTGGACAGTGCCACTGTTGCACTGCGGAGGGGCTGGCCGTGTATCGCTTCGTAGGCAGCGCGGGCGGAAACCACCGCTCAGCGCTGCTGCAGTTCCGCCAGACGCAGCACCAGCTGCCCGAGTTCGCGCCGGGCCCGGGCGCGGGCCTCGCCGTCCAGGGTCTCAAGCCGGGCGCGCAGTGCGGCGATCTCGCGGCGCAGGCCGATCTCCGGCGGGGTGACGCCGGCGTTCTTCAGGATATGGTTGGCCATGCGCTGCTCGGGCGACAGCAGCGGTTCGTCGTCGAACACCAGCGGCCGCCCCGCCCCGGGCAGGTGGTCGAATTCACCGCGGCGCAGCGCATCGGCGATGCGTTGTTCGGCGAGAATGTCGAAAACGGAAAGCGACATGGCGGCGGCCGGCAGGGTGGAGCGGACAGCGCGAGCTTACGCCGATCCGTTCGCGCCGGATGTCAGCGCGCAGGGTGAGGACGCGGATTCTTTTGCGCCGCATCAACGAAAGGCGTAATTGCACCGCGGCTGCGGACGATAAAGCTCCCTCTCCCCTGTCCGGCGAGCGATAATGTCGGATTGCGGAAAAAACGGAAGCAGAAGCACATGAAGCGCGTCGATGATTTTCGCCTGCGGCTGGGCTCGAAGGAACTGGTGCCGATCATGGTGGGGGGCATGGGGGTCGATATCTCGACCGCCGAACTCTCGCTCGAAGCCGCCCGGCTGGGCGGCATCGGCCACATCTCCGACGCCATGGTGCCCACGGTGTCCGACCGCCGCTTCAACACCAAGTACGTCAAGAACAAGCTCCAGCAGTACAAGTTCAACGTCGCCAATCCGGACAAGTCGGTGGTGCAGTTCGACCTCGGCCTGCTCGCCGAAGCCACCGCGCTGCACGTCGGCAAGACCATGGAAGCCAAGCGCGGCGACGGCCTGGTGTTCATCAACTGCATGGAAAAGCTGACCATGAACGGCCCCAAGGAGACCCTGCGGGTGCGCCTGCAGGCCGCCATGGACGCCGGCATCGACGGCATCACGCTGGCCGCCGGCCTGCACCTCGGCTCGTTCGCGCTGATCCAGGACCACCCGCGCTTCAATGACGTCAAGCTCGGCATCATCGTCTCGTCGCTGCGCGCGCTGCAGCTGTTCCTGAAGAAGAACGGCCGCACCGGGCGACTGCCGGACTACGTGGTGGTGGAAGGCCCGCTCGCCGGCGGCCACCTCGGTTTCGGCATGGACTGGGCCAAGTACGACCTCGCCACCATCGTCGCCGAGATCCGCGACTGGCTGCACGCCGAGCAGCTCGACATCCCGTTGATCCCGGCCGGTGGCATCTTCACCGGCAGCGACGCGGTGCGCTTCCTCGAAATGGGCGCGGGTGCGGTGCAGGTGGCCACCCGCTTCACGGTCACGCAAGAGTGCGGGCTGCCGGAAGATGTGCAGCAGGAGTACTTCAAGGCGGGTGAGGACGACATCGAGGTCAACCAGATTTCGCCCACCGGCTATCCGATGCGGATGCTGAAGAACAGCCCGGCGATCGGCGACGGCATCCGCCCGAACTGCGAGGCCTACGGCTATCTGCTCGATGCCTCGGGCAACTGCCAGTACATCGACGCCTACAATCGCGAGGTGGCGGCGCACCCCGAAGCGCGCAAGGTGAAGGTGTGGGACAAGACCTGTCTGTGCACCCACATGCGCAATTTCGAGTGCTGGACCTGCGGCCAGTACACCTACCGGCTGAAGGACACCACGCGGCGCAACGAAGACGGCACCTATCGCGTGCTGAGTGCGGAACACGTCTTCCACGACTACCAGTTCAGCACCGACGACCGGATCGCCCTGCCCGACTGAGCGCCGCGGCGGCGCGGGCGGTCTGCCGACACGGGAGCCTGCCATGAGCGAAATCCTCCTCGTCCTCACCACCCTGCCGGACGCCGACTCCGCCGCGGCGCTCGGCGCGCGGCTGGTGGAAGAGCGCCTTGCCGCCTGCGTGAACATCCTCGCGCCCTGCGCCTCGGTCTATCGCTGGCAGGGCCGGGTGGAAACCGCCACCGAAGTTCCGCTGCTGATCAAGACCAGCGCCGCGCGCTACGCGGCGCTGGAAACCGCCATCCTTGCCGAACACCCGTACGAACTTCCCGAGATCGTCGCGGTCCCTGTGCAGCGCGGCCTGCCGGGCTATCTCGACTGGGTGAGCACGGAGACCGCGCCGGGCTGATGCCGCCCCGCCGCCCGCCTCCCTTCAGCCCCCAACCCGGACCGTCCCTCCGTGATCCACCGCCTGTTCGCCCTGCTCGCCATCCTCGCCTGCCTCCTCGCCCACCCCGCACGCGCCAGCGAGCCGATCGAGCCGGAAAAGGCATTTGCGATGCAGGCGCGCGCGCTCGACGCGCAAACGGTGGAGGTGGTGTTCGAGATCGCCAAGGACTACTACCTGTACGGCAGCAAGTTCCGCTTCTCTGCCCAGCCCGCAGGGGTGACGCTGGGCGAGGTCCAGCGTCCGCCGGGCAAGCTCAAGCACGACGAGTTCTTCGGCGAGGTGGAAACCTACCGCGGCACCTTGCGTATGCTGGTGCCGGTCGCCGCCCCCGCCGGGGTCGATGCGATCGAGCTGACGGTCAGCAGTCAGGGCTGCTGGGACGGCGGCGTCTGCTACCCGCCGCTGCCGCAGCAGGCGCGCGTCGCGCTGGTCGCGGCCTCACCGGCCGCCGGCGCCAGCCTGCTCGACGGCGCGCTCGCGCGCGGCGACGTGCTGGCCTCCGACGCCGTGGCGCCGCCGGCCGCGGTCTCGCTCGATGAAAGCGGCCGCATCGCCGGTCTGCTGCGCGACGCCAGCGTGCCGCTGGTGCTGGCGAGCTTCTTCGGCTTCGGCCTGCTGCTCGCATTCACGCCCTGCCATTTCCCGATGATCCCGATCCTGTCCGGCATCATCGTCGGCGGTGGCGGCCAGCATCTGTCGCGCACCCGCACCTTTGCGCTATCGCTCGCCTACGTGCTGGGGATGGCGGTCACCTATGCGCTGGCCGGGGTCGGCGCCGGGCTCTCGGGCACGCTGCTGGTGGCGGCGCTGCAGAACGTGTGGGTGCTGTCCGCCTTCGCGCTGGTGTTCGTGGCGCTGGCGCTGTCGATGTTCGGCTTCTACGAACTGCAACTGCCGAGCGCGCTGCAAAGCCGCATTGCCGACACCGCCAGCCACAACAAGGGTGGCCATTTGGGCGGCGTCGCCGCGATGGGCGCGCTGTCGGCGCTGATCGTCGGCCCCTGCCTCGCCGCGCCGCTGGCGGGGGCGCTGCTCTACATCGCCCGCAGCGGCGATGCCGCGCTGGGCGGCGGCGCGCTGTTCGCGATGGGCCTGGGGCTGGGCGCCCCGCTGCTGGCGGTGGGCATGGCCACGCGCTCGGTGCTGCCCAAGGTCGGACCGTGGATGGACGGGGTCAAGAAGGCGTTCGGCGTGATCCTGCTCGGCGTTGCGATCTGGCTGCTGATGCCGGTGCTGCCGCCGCTTGCCGGCATGCTGGCGTGGGCGGCGCTGCTGCTGTTCTCCGGCATCTTCCTGCACGCGCTCGACCCGCTTCCGCCGCACGCGCATGGCTGGCAGCGCTTCTGGAAGGGCGTGGGCGTGGTGCTGGCCATCGGTGGCGCGGCGATGCTGGTGGGCGCGCTTGCAGGTTCGCGCGATCCGCTGCAGCCGCTCGCGGTGCTGCGCGCCGAGGCCTCGCCGGCCGCCGAGACGGTGCGCTTCGAGCGCGTCGGCTCGCTGGCCGAGCTGGAAAGCCGCCTCGCCGCCGCCGAGCGCCCGGTGATGCTCGACTTCTATGCCGACTGGTGCGTGTCGTGCAAGGAAATGGAGCGCTATACCTTTCCCGATCCGCAGGTGGCGCAGCGGCTGGCACAGATGACGCTGCTGAAGGCCGACGTGACCGCCAACAGCGAGGAGCACAAGGCGCTGCTCAAGCGCTTCGGCCTGTTCGGCCCGCCCGGCATCATCTTCTTCGACGGCGCCGGCCGCGAACGCACCGACCTGCGCGTGGTGGGCTTCCAGAAGCCCGAAGCCTTCGCCGGCGTGCTCGACAGCGCCCTGCGCCGATAGGAAACCCACCGCGGTTTTCGCCTACAATCCCGCTTTCCCCTTTTCCGTCAGTCCCTTCATGTTCTCCGGCATTGTGGCCGCTTGCGGCCGTATTGAACGCATCGAACCGCTGGCCGACGGCCTGCGGCTCACGGTAGACACCGCCGGCCTCGACCTCGCCGACGTGCAGATCGGCGACAGCATCGCCAACAGCGGCGTCTGCCTCACCGTGATCGAGCGCGATGGCCCGCGCGTCCGCTTCGACGTCTCGCGCGAGACGCTCAACTGCACCGTCGGCCTCGACGTCGAGGGCAGCGAAGTCAATCTGGAAAAGGCGCTGCAGCTGTCGGACCGCCTCGGCGGCCACCTCGTCACCGGCCATGTGGACGGCGTGGGCGAAGTGCTGAAGTTCGCCCCGATCGGCGAAAGCCATGAGCTGGTGATCCGCGCCCCGGGCGCCATCGCCGGTTACATCGCCAAGAAGGGCTCGGTCACCGTCAACGGCGTCAGCCTTACGGTCAATCGCGTCGAAGGGCCGGACTTCTCGATCAACCTGATCCCGCACACCGTGGCGGTGACCAACCTCAAGCATCTCAAGGCGGGCAGCCGGGTCAATCTCGAGATCGACCTGATCGCCCGCTACGTCGAACGCATGCTCGCCTGGCGCGAAGAAGAATCCAAGGACAAGCCATGAGCGCACTTTCCCCCATCAGCGAGATCATCGCCGACATCCGTGCCGGCAAGATGGTCATCCTCGTCGACGAGGAAGACCGCGAAAACGAGGGCGATGTGGTCCTCGCCGCCGAATTCGTCACCCCGGAAGCGATCAACTTCATGGTCACGCACTGCCGTGGCCTCGTGTGCCTGACGCTGACCGACGAACGCTGCCGCCAGCTCGGCCTGGAGCAGATGGTGCGCAACAACCGCACCCCGCACGGCACCGCCTTCACCGCGTCGATCGAAGCCGCCACCGGCGTCACCACCGGCATCTCGGCGCACGACCGCTCGCGCACCGTGCAGGTGGCGGTCGCCCGCCACGCCAAGCCGGACGACATCGTGATGCCCGGCCACATCTTCCCGCTTACCGCGCAGAAGGGCGGCGTGCTGATCCGCGCCGGCCACACCGAAGCCGGCTGCGACCTCGCCCAGCTCGCCGGACTGGAACCCGCCGCGGTGATCTGCGAGATCCTCAAGGACGACGGCACCATGGCGCGGCTGCCCGACCTGATCGAGTTCGCTGCCCAGCACGGCCTCAAGATCGGCGCGATCCGCGACCTGATCGAGTACCGCGCGGCCACCGAACACCTGGTCGAGAAGGTCACCGAAAAGGATGTGGACACGCCGCACGGCCGCTTCCGTCTGTCCGCCTTCGAAGACCGTACCTCGGGCGACATCCACTTCGCGCTGACGCGCGGCGAAATCAGCCCGGACCGCGAAACCCTGGTGCGGGTGCACGAGCCGATCTCGGTGGTCGACTTCCTCGACCCCGCCAGCGGCAAGCACAGCTTCCCGGTGAACGACGCGCTGGCCGCGATCGCGAAGGCCGAAGCCGGCGCCATCGTGCTGTTGTACCGCCCGCAGTCCGGCACCGACCTGCTCGCCAGCCTCACCGGCACCACGGTCGAACGTCCGGTGAAATGGGACCCGCGCCTGTTCGGCGTCGGCGCCCAGATCCTCCGGGCGCTCGGCGTGGGGCGCATGCGCCTGCTCGCCAATCCGCGCAAAATCCCCAGCATGGCCGGCTTCGGCCTCGAAATCACCGGCTTCGTCGAAAAGCCCTGACAACAACGGCGCCCTGCGCGGCGCCTCTCCACCCACAGAACACTTCACACCATGGCCCGTTACGACAACATCGCTGAATTCGAATCCGACCTCAACGGCAAAGGCCTGCGCGTCGGCATCGTCATGAGCCGCTTCAATCAGGACGTCTGCGAAGGGCTGCTGTCCGCCTGTACCGAAGAGCTGCAGAAGCTCGGCGTGTCGCCCGAACTGATCCGCATCGCCACCGTGCCCGGCGCGCTGGAAATCCCGCTGGTGCTGCAGAAGATGGGGCAGAGCGGCAAGTTCGACGCGCTGATCGCGCTCGGCGCGGTGATCCGCGGCGAGACCTACCACTTCGAACTCGTCTCCAACGAAATGGGCGCCGGCATCACCCGCATCGGCCTGGACACCGGCATTCCGATCGCCAACGGCGTGCTGACCACCGAAGACGACGACCAGGCGCTGGCCCGCATGCAGGAAAAAGGCAGCGACTGCGCGCGCGCCGCGGTGGAGATGGCCAACCTGCTGAAGGTCCTGCAATGAGCAGCCGGATGGCGCGCCGGCGCGCGCGCGAACTAGCGCTGCAGGGCGTTTACCAGTGGCTGCTGTCGGGCAATTCGCCCCAGGTGGTCGAAGCCCACGTGGAAGCGGAAGCGGCCGATTTCGACAAGGTGGATCGCGAACTCTTCGTGATGCTGCTGCGCGGCACGCTGGATAACGTCGGCGCGCTGCAGGACGAGTTCTCGCCCTTCATCCATCGCCCGATCGAGGAGCTGTCGCCGATCGAACGCGCGATCCTGCTGCTCGGCACCCACGAACTCAAGCACAACATCGAGACGCCCTACCGGGTCGTGATCAACGAGGCGATCGAACTCGCCAAGGCCTACGGCGGCACCGACGGCCACCGCTTCGTCAATGGCGTGCTCGACAAGCTCGCGGCGCGCCTGCGCAGCATCGAGGTAGAAGCCGCGCGCGCCAAGAAGGACGCGGGCGACGGCCAGGCCTGAAGCCGGTTCCGCGCTGCCATTCGGCGCCTGCCCAAGAAAAAAGCCCGCTACACAGCGGGCTTTTTTCATTCAACCAGGCAGTGCTCAGCCGCGCGGACCGCGGTCACGCCGGTCGCCGTGGCTGCGCTCATTGCGGGTCGCATGGCCGTCGCGGCCATAAGCGCCACGACCACCTTCACCGCGACCGCCGTAGCCACCCTCACTGCGGCCACCAAAGCCGCCACCCGGCTTGCCGCCGCTGCCGAAGCGACGACCCGGGCCACCGGGACGCGGCGCGGACGGGCGCCGCGGCGCCGGCTCCAGACCGGGGATGGTGTGGACCGCGAGACGGTCGCCGGTGAAACGCTCGATCGCACGGATCAGCCCGGTTTCGCGCGGACCCGACAGCGTGATCGCGATGCCGTCGCGGCCGGCACGGCCGGTACGGCCGATGCGGTGCACATAGTCTTCCACTTGGCGCGGCGGGTCGAAGTTGATGACGTGGCTGATGCCGGCGACGTCGATGCCGCGCGCCGCGACGTCGGTGGCCACCAGCACGCCGATACGGCCCTGGCGCAGGCGCTGCAGCGTGCGGTTACGCACCGTCTGGTGCATGTCGCCATGCAGCGCAGCGGCGGAGAAACCCTTTTCCTGCAGGCTCAGCGACAGCTCGTCGGCACTCTTCTTGGTGGCGGTGAACACCACCGCCTGCTGCAGGCCGTCGGTGCCGAGCAGGGCTTCGAGCAGGCGGCTCTTGTGGCCCATGTCGTCCGCAAACATCAGGCGCTGCTCGATGTTGCCGCGCTTGGCTTCGGTGCTGGCGATCTCGATGCGCTGCGGGTTGCGGGTGAGCTTGTTGGCGAGCGCGCCGACCACGCCGTCCAGCGTGGCCGAGAACAGCAGGGTCTGGCGGCTGGCCGGAATCGCGCCGACGATGGCCTCGATGTCCTCGGCAAAACCCATGTCGAGCATGCGGTCGGCTTCGTCCAGCACCAGGGTTTCGACGTCCGACAGCTTGAGCTTGCGGCGGTTGAGGTGGTCGAGCAGACGGCCCGGCGTGGCGACGACCACGTCGACCGGACGGCTGAGCTGCTTGACCTGGGCAAAGAAGGGCGCACCGCCGACCAGGCAGGCGGTGTTCAGCCAGCGCAGCGCGCGGCCGTAGGTCTTCACCGCCTCTTCAACTTGCTGGGCGAGTTCGCGGGTGGGCGTAAGCACCAGCACGCGGGGGCCGCTGTTCGGCGCCGGGCGGCGGCCGACCAGGCGGTGCAGCGAGGGCAGCGTGAACGCGGCCGTCTTGCCGCTGCCGGTGTGCGAGGACACCAGCAGGTCGCCACCGGCGATGGCGGCCGGAATGGCCTGTTCCTGCACCGGGGTCGGCGTGGTGTAGCCGCTCTGTTCAACGGCGGCAATGAGTTCTTCGGCGAGGCCGAGAGCGTGGAAAGTCATCTGTCTTCCTAATTTCGGACCGACTTGTGGCCGGGCCGGGTTGGGATCCGCGGAAGCGGACCGCAAGACATCGCACCGCCCGTGCTCGGTTCACGAGGACGGACGCAAAGGCGACAAGCGCGCGATGGGCGTGGGCCGGTCGACTACGACATGGAGAACACACATGCCGGCTCGACCGCGCATCGGCACCAACCGGTTGTCACGATGCCAGACGATCGGGAGAACGAATGGAGTTCGGCGGGAGGTCGGGGGCGATGGGGCTGTGGATACAGTCCCTGGGGCCGGAGCGGCGGGATTTGCCCGCTGCTGGATCTGGATGGCCCTGCTGCTGCATTGCACAACGCGGCGGATTATACCCGCTTTTCAGCCGCGAGGCCGAAAAAATGCAAACGGCCCGGCAACTTAGGTTGCGAGGGCCGTCCGAAAACGAGGAACAGGCGGTATTACTTGTTGACTGCAGCCTTCAGCGTGGCACCGGCCGTGAACTTCGGCACGCTGGACGCCGCGATGTCGATGGTTGCGCCGGTCTGCGGGTTGCGACCGGTACGCGCTGCACGCTCGGAAACCTCGAAAGAGCCGAAGCCGGTAAACGCCACTTTTTCACCCTTGCCGAGTTGCTCGGAGATGATGTCGAGCACGGCGGACAGGGCGCGGTCAGCTTGAGCGCGGGATACGTCCAGACGGTCGGCCAGGGCTTCGACGAATTCACCTTTGTTCATGCTTTTCCTCGATTGGTATTAGGGAAGTGATGTGGTTCTACGCGCCGGATTCTAGCACCGTCGCGGGATTCGGGGCAGGCGGTAACATCCGGTCGTGGCATTCTGCATACAAGTACGGCGCGTGTGGAAAAGAGTTGAAAGAGAAGTCGCTGCTACCGCTTTCGTCGGAGTGATTCCGACCCGTCCTCCTTTGATCGAATTGGGTGCCGGACGACGGCCTCGCGGGGCCACGTGCCCAGTTGGGCCGAACAGGGCCGAATATCGCCGAACGCTGGTCCAACGGTGACTGGGCCGGTCTACTGCCTCCCCGTCGGGGGTAAGGGCGGGGTTTCGGCGAGCACTGCTCACCGGCGGAGAAGCGGCGAGGCGAAGCCGAGACTACTGGTTAGGAGGGGGATGGGGTTGGGTTCAGCGAACAGCAGAGCGAAACCCCATCCCCACCCCAGCCCTCCCCTTGAAGGGGAGGGAGCAAACCCATCAAGTCGCCAACATCTCCTGATGCTTGCCCCCCAGCCCCAGGTACGCCTCGATCACCCGCGGGTCATCCTTCAGCTGCGCCGCCGGCCCTTCCATCGCGATCTGCCCGGTCTCGAGCACGTACGCGTAGTCCGCCACCTGCAGCGCCGCCCGTGCGTTCTGCTCCACCAGCAGGATCGACACGCCGCGCTTTCTCAGCTCCGCGATGATCCGGAAGATTTCCCGCACGATCAGTGGCGCCAGGCCCAGGCTCGGTTCGTCCAGCATCAAGAGCTTGGGCTTGGCCATCAGCGCGCGGCCCACGGCCAGCATCTGGCGCTCGCCGCCGGAGAGCGTGCCGGCGAGCTGGCTGCGTCGTTCTTTGAGGCGCGGGAAGAGGTGATACACCTCTTCCATCGTCTGACCGTGGTCGCGCTTGCCCATGCGGTAGCGCTGGAAGGCGCCCAGCGTCAGGTTGTCTTCCACGGTCATCTCGCCGAAGAGTTCGCGCTTCTCGGGCACGAGGTTCATGCCGCGCGCGACCATCCGCTCGACTTCCGGCACCGCTTCGATGCTGCCGTCGAAAGCGACTTTGCCCTTGGAGTTGAGCACCCCCATGATCGCGGACAGCATCGTCGTCTTGCCCGCGCCGTTGGGGCCGATCACGGTGACGATCTGGCCTTCGCCCACGGTGAGGTTGGCGTTGGTCAAGGCTTCGACCTTGCCGTAGGCCACGCACAGGTCCTGGATCTCCAGCACCTTGTTCTTCGTTTCGTTCGCCATCACTCCACCCCGCCCAGGTAGGCTTCGAGCACCTTCGGATCCTTCTGCACGTCCTCCGGCAGGCCCTCGGCGATCTTCTCGCCGAACTCCATCACCACCACCCGATCGACCAGCCCCATCACGAAGTCCATGTCGTGTTCGACCAAGAGGATCGCCATGCCTTCGGCTTTGAGTTTCTTCAGCAGCTCGCCGAGCGCTTCCTTCTCCTTGAAGCGCAGCCCCGCGGCGGGCTCATCGAGCAGCAGCAGGCAGGGGTCGGAGCAGAGCGCTCTTGCGATCTCGAGGATGCGCTGCTGGCCGAGCGCGAGGCTGCCGGCTTCGTCGAACATGTGTTCGGCCAAGCCCACGCGTTCGATCTGGCGGGCGGCTTCTGCGAGCAGGCGCGCTTCTTCTTCGCGGTCCATGCGCCAGGCGGCGCTGAGCACGCCCTTGTCGCCGCGCAGGTGGCCGCCGATGGCGACGTTCTCGAGCACACTCATGGTCGGGAGCAGCTTCACGTGCTGGAAGCTGCGGCTCATGCCCATCCGTGCGATCTCGCGCGAGTCGTGACCGGCCACCGGCTTGCCGCGGAAGAGGACCTCGCCCGAGGTCGGGGTGTCGACGCCCGAGATCTGGTTGAACATGGTGCTCTTGCCCGCGCCGTTGGGGCCGATCAGCGCGAGGATCTCGCCCGCCTTCACTTCCAGGCTCATGTTGTTGTTGGCGATGAGCCCGCCGAACTTGCGGGTGACGTTCTTCGCTTCGAGGATCAGCTCGCCTTTGCCCGGGAGTTCGCGGCGCGGCAGTTCCTTGGCGGCGGCGTCCAGCGTCTTGCGCCTGGCCTTGACCGGCACCAGCTTGGTGAGGATGGGCCACAGGCCGTCGCGGGCGCGTTGCAGCACGATCACCATCATCAGGCCGAAGACGATGACTTCGAAGTTGCCCGACTGGCCGAAGAGGCGCGGCAGGAGGTCCTGCAGCCACTGCTTCAACACGGTGATGACGCCGGCGCCGACCAGCGCGCCCCAGACGTGACCGGCGCCGCCGACCACCGCCATGAAGAGGTACTCGATGCCGATGTGCAGCCCGAACGGGGTCGGATTGACGAAGCGCTGCATGTGGGCGTAGAGCCAGCCCGAGGCGCAGGCGTGCAGCGCGGCGATCACGAAGATGATCATGCGCGAGCGCGAGGTATCGACGCCCATCGCTTCGGCCATCACCATGCCGCCCTTCAAGGCGCGGATCGCGCGGCCTTCGCGGGAATCGAGCAGGTTCTGGGTGGTGAAGACCGCGGCGAGCAGGAAGACCCAGATGAGGTAGTAGATCTCTTCGCCCTGGTCGAGCACCCATCCGAAGATCGAGATCGGCGGAATGCCGGTGAGGCCGGTGTGGCCGCCCAGGCTTTCCATGGTGCCGAAGAGGAAGTACAGCGAAATCCCCCAGGCGATGGTGCCCAGCGGCAGGTAGTGGCCGGAGAGCTTGAGGGTGAGCGAACCGAGCACCACCGCCACCACGGCGGTGAAGGCGAGGCCGACGACCAGCGCGAGCCAGGGTGAGCCGCCCGCCCAGGCGAGCCAGGCGGGCAGATCGGTGGCGGTGCACAGCAGCGCCGTGGTGTAGGCGCCCAGCCCCACGAAGGCGGCCTGGCCGAAGCTGGTGAGGCCGCCGACGCCGGTCAAGAGCACCAGGCCGAGCGCGACCATGGCGTACAGACCGATGTAGTTCAAGAGCGTCACGTAGAACGGCGGCAGCACCAGCGGGGCCACGGCCAGCAGCGCGAGAAAGACGCCGAGCACGAGGCGGGGCGAAAGCATGGTGGAGGCTCCCGGGGTGGAGGCGGAGGGGGTCGCGGACGACGGCTCGATCGGAAGACGGGCGGTCATTCTTCTTCCTCCAGGTGATGGCTGGTGAGCGAGCGCCACAGCAGCACCGGGATGATCAGCGTGAAGACGATCACTTCCTTGTAGGCGCTGGCCCAGAACGAGGAGAAGGCTTCGAGCAGCCCCACCAGCACGGCGCCGATGGCGGCGATCGGGTAGCTGCCGAGCCCGCCGATGATGGCGGCGACGAACCCCTTCAGGCCGATCAGGAAGCCGGTGTCGTAGTAGATGGTGGTGATCGGGGCGATCAGCACGCCCGACAGCGCGCCGATGAAGGCGGCGAGCACGAAGGTGAGCTTGCCGGCGAGCGCGGGCGAGATGCCCATCAGCTGGGCGCCGACGCGGTTGATCGCGGTCGCGCGCAGCGCCTTGCCGTACAGCGTGCGCTCGAAGAACTGGTACAGCGCGGCGATCAGCGCGATCGAGGCGACGATCACCCAGATCGTCTGGCCGGACACCAGCAGCGGGCCGACTTCGAAGCGCGCATCCGAGAACGCCGGGGTGCGCTGGCCTTCGGCGCCGAAGAAGAGCAGGCCGAGGCCGACCATGCCGACGTGCACCGCGACCGAGACGATCAGCAGGATCAGCACCGGCGCGGCGGCGATCGGCTGATACACCACGCGGTACAGGTAGGGGCCCATCGGCACCACCACCGCGAGCGCAAGCAGCACCTGCACCGCCAGCGGCAGCTCCTTGACCGGCAGCGCCATCAGCACGCCCGCGAGCGCCAGCGGATAGGCAAGGTTCCAGCCAACGATGCCGGGCAGCTTCTTCGCGTTACCCGACTGCAGCGCGCCGCGCCCGTCCAGCACCGCCGCCACCGCACCCAGCCCGGCCAGCAGCCACACCGTCGCCGGCACCGCGCCCGCCTGCAGCATCGCCAGCGTCAACGCCCCGTAGGCAACGAACTCCCCTTGCGGGATGAAGATCACCCGCGTCACCGCAAACACCAGCACCAGTGCCAGTGCCAGCAGCGCGTAGATCGCTCCGTTGGTGATGCCGTCCTGGCCAAGCAACAGCGCTATCTGAAAATCCATGGCGTACCCCTGCGACACTGCCTCCCGCGCGGGATGACGTGTCCTGTATTTCTGTCTCTGTCGGGAAATGCAGCGCGGGGGCCGCGGGCCCCCGCTCCAGTCTGCTGGACCGGAAGGCCCGGCTTACTGCACCAGCTTCCAGCCGCCGTTCTGGATCTGCACCATCACGCGGGCGCGCTGGTCGAAGCCGAGGTGGTCGGTGGCGCTCATGTTGAAGATGCCGTGCGCACCGGCGGTTTCCTTGACGCCTTCGAGCGCGTCACGCAGCGCGGCGCGGAACTCCTTGGTGCCCGGCTTGGCCTTCTTCAGTGCCACCGGCACCGCGGCCTGCAGCAGCACGCCGGCATCCCAGGCGTGGGCGCCGAAGGTGGACACCGAACCCTTGCCGTGGGCGGCTTCGTACTTGTTGATGTACTCGAGCGCAGCCTTCTTCACCGGGTTGCTGTCGGGCAGCTGGGCGGCGACCAGCACCGGGCCGGCAGGCAGGAAGGTGCCTTCGCAATCCTTGCCGCAGACGCGCAGGAAGTCGTTGTTGGCGACGCCGTGGGTCTGGTAGTACTTGCCGGCATAGCCACGCTCCTTCAGCGTCTTCTGCGGCAGTGCCGACGGGGTGCCGGAACCGGCGATCAGCACCGCGTCCGGCTTGGCGGCCATGACCTTGAGCACCTGGCCGGTCACCGAGGTGTCGGTGCGGTTGAAGCGTTCGTTGGCGACGATCTGCAGCTTGCGCGCTTCGGCCACCGACTTGAACTGCTCGTACCAGCCTTCGCCGTAGGCGTCGGCAAAGCCGATGAAGGCCACGGTCTTCACGCCGTTGCTGGTCATGTGCTCGATGATCGCGGTCGACATCTGGGCGTCGTTCTGCGGCGTCTTGAACACCCAGCGCTTCTTGTCGTCGATCGGTTCGACGATGCGCGCCGAGGCGGCCATCGAGATCATCGGCGTCGCGGCTTCAGCGGTCACGTCGATCATCGCCAGCGAGTTCGGCGTGATCGTGGAGCCGACCACCACATCCACCTTGTCCTCGGACAGCAGCTTGCGGATGTTCTTGACCGCGGTGGTGGTGTCGGAGGCGTCGTCGAGGACGATGTAGTTGACCTTCTCGCCGCCGATCGTGGCCGGCATCAGCGCGATGGTGTTCTTCTCCGGAATGCCGAGCGAGGCCGCCGGGCCGGTGGCCGACACGACCACGCCGACATTGAGGTCGGCGTGGGCGGCGGCGGCAAAGGCGAGGCCGATCGCGGCCAGCAGGGTGTGCTTGAGCTTCATGGTGTCTCCTCCGTGGTGTTGTTCGCGCCGCCGGCTTGAATGTTGTTGTCCGGACGGCGCAGGGAAATTATCACATCACTAATTCATTTGAAAATATCAAACTCCACTGCCGGTGAAAGATGTGTTCAGACGCGTTCGATGATCATCGCGATGCCCTGGCCGACGCCGATGCACATGGTGCACAGGCCGTAGCGGCCGCCGGTGGCTTCGAGCTGGCGCAGCGCGGTGAGCACCAGGCGCGCGCCCGAGGCGCCGAGAGGATGACCGAGCGAGATTGCACCGCCATTGGGATTGACGCGCGCGTCGTCGTCGGCGAGGCCGAGCTGGCGGGTCACCGCCAGCGCCTGCGCGGCGAAGGCCTCGTTGAGTTCGATGACGTCCATCTGGTCGAGGCTGAGGCCGGTCAGTGCCAGCAGCTTGCGCGAGGCCGGCGCCGGGCCGATGCCCATGATGCGCGGCTCGACGCCCGCGGTGGCCATCGCGACGATGCGGGCACGCGGCTTGAGGCCGTGCTTCGCGGCGGCGGCTTCGGAGGCAAGCAGCAGCGCCACGGAGCCGTCATTGACGCCGGACGCGTTGCCGGCGGTAACAGTACCGTCCGGGCGCACCACGCCCTTCAGCTTGGCGAGCGCGTCCAGCGTGGTCACACGCGGATGCTCGTCGGCGGTGACGCGCAGCGGATCGCCCTTCTTCTGCGCAATCTCCACCGGCACCAGTTCGCCGTCATAGAAGCCACGCTCGGCCGCGGCGGCGTAGCGCAGCTGGCTGCGCAGCGCGAAGGCGTCCTGGTCGGCGCGGTTGATGTTGAAGTCGGTGGCCACGTTCTCGGCGGTCTCGGGCATCGAGTCGATGCCGTACTTGGCCTTCATCAGCGGATTGACGAAGCGCCAGCCGATCGTGGTGTCCTCGATCTTCGCGCTGCGCGAGAACGCGGTATCGGCCTTGCCCATGACGAAGGGCGCGCGGCTCATGCTCTCGACGCCGCCGGCGATCATCAGCTGGGTCTCGCCGGTGCGGATCGCGCGCGCGGCGGTACCCACCGCGTCCATGCCCGAGCCGCACAGGCGGTTGATCGTGGAGCCGGGCACGTCGATCGGCAGCCCGGCGAGCAGGCCGGCCATGCGCGCGACGTCGCGGTTGTCTTCGCCGGCCTGGTTGGCGCAGCCGTAGTAGATGTCGTCGGCGGCCGCCCAATCCACGCCGCTGTTGCGGGCGATCAGGGCCTTGATCGGCAGCGCGGCGAGATCGTCGGTGCGCACGCCGGACAGCGCGCCGCCGTAGCGGCCGATCGGGGTGCGGATGCCGTCGCAGATGAAGACTTCGGTCACGGGCTGTTCTCCTTGTGTTTTCTCTATGTGCGGGGTTGGAACGGAATCAGGCCGCATCGGCCTCGGCCGGCGGCTTGCGGCCGCGCGCCGGCAGCTGCGCGAGCAGGCCCTTCACGCCGTTGAGCAGGATGGCGGTGACCACCGGCGCCATGTCGGCGTAGGTGAGGCGGCCATCGGCGCGCAGCCAGGTGAAGGTCCAGTTGATCATGCCGAACAGGATCATCGCGACCGGCTTGTCGAGCTTGCGCTTCTTCAGGCCGGGTTCGACCGCTTCGATCGCGGCCGCGAACGCGGCCACGACCTTGCGCTGCTTGCCCACCACCTGCTCGGACTGCTCGGCCTGCAGGAACTTCACGTCCTGCACCAGCACCATGTGCTGGCTCTGCGAATGGGCGTACTCGGCCATGAAGCGCATCACCAGCTCGGCCAGCTGCGGCTGCGGTTCGAGATCCTGCGCCTCCACGCCCGCGACGATCGCCAGCAGCCGGTCCATGTAGCTGTCGGCGATGTCGAACAGGATGTGTTCCTTGTCGCGGTAGTAGTGGTACAGCAGCGGCTTGGAGACGCCGCAGGCGGCGGCGAGTTCGGCCATCGAGGCGTTGTGGAAGCCCTTGTCGGCAAACAGCCGCGCCGCCTCCTGCAGGATGGCTTCGCGTTGCAGTTCGAAGGTGGGAGATTTGCCCCTGGCCATGTGTCGTCCGTATTCCGCAGGCGAACAGCGGCTTCGCGCCGGAAACCGGTTCGGCCGCCTTATCTGTCGTCGTAGCTGATCACCACGCGCTCGGTCAGCGGGTGGGCCTGGCAGGTAAGCACATAGCCCGCGTCGATGTCCGGCTGCTCCAGCGTGTAGTTCTTGTCCATGCGGACCTTGCCTTCGAGCACCTTGGCGCGGCAGGTGCAGCATACCCCACCCTTGCACGAGTACGGCAGGTCCAGCCCGGCGCGCAGCGCGACGTCGAGGATGGAGGGGTCCTGCGCGCGGAATTCCATCTCGCGCTTGAGGCCGTCCACGATCACGGTGATGCGCGCCTGCGGTGCGTCGCCCGCCTCCACGTGGTGGCGCGGTGCGCTCGCGGGCACGCCGAAGCGTTCGAGGTGGATGCGGTCGGCCGGCACGCCGGCGCCCTTCAGCGCGGCCTCGACCTCGTCGATCATGCCGCCGGGGCCGCAGATGAAGGCGGCGTCGATGTCGGCGGCGGGGATCAGGGTGTCGAGGAAGGCGGCGACGCGGGCCTGGTCGAGGCGGCCGTTGAACAGCGGCACCTCCTGCTCCTCGCGCGAGAACACGTTGTAGAGCGCGAAGCGGGTCAGGTAGCGGTCCTTCAGGTCTTCCAGCGCCTCGGCGAACATCGCGCTGTTCTGATTGCGGTTGCCGTACACCAGCGTGAAGCGGCTCTTCGGCTCGGCGCGCAGCGTGGTCTTGATCAGCGACAGGATGGGGGTGATGCCGCTGCCCGCGGCGAAGGCGACGTAGTGGTGCGCGTTGGCGGGGTCGAGCTGGGTGGAGAAGCGGCCTTCGGGCGTCATCACCTCGAACACGTCGCCCACGCGCACTGCGTCCACCGCCCAGCTGGAGAAGCGGCCGCCATCGACCTTGCGGATCGCCACCCGCAGCTCGCCGTCATCGACGCCGGAGCAGATGGAGTACGAGCGGCGCACTTCCTCGCCGTTCACCACGGCCTTGAGGTTGAGATGCTGGCCCTGCACGAAGCGGTAGTCGGCGGCGAGGTCGGCCGGCACCTCGAAGCGCAGGCTCACCGAGTCGGCGGTTTCGCGGCGCACTTCGGCGACCTTGAGCGGGTGGAATCGTGGCGTCATGTCTGTCTCCGTGTCCGGGTCGATCGCCCGGATCAGATCGGTTTGAAGTATTCGAACGGTTCGAGGCAGGCGCGGCAGCGCCAGGTGGCCTTGCACGCGGTCGAGCCGAATTCGGTCAATCGTTCGGTGTCGGTCGAGCCGCAGCGCGGGCAGGCGAGCGTGCGGCGCATGAAGCGGATCGGCTGCACTGCGGCGGGCGCGGCGCGCCCCTCGGGCGGGACGATGCCGTAGGCGCGCAGCTTCTCGCGCGCGGCCTCGCCGATCCAGTCGCTGGTCCACGCCGGGTGCAGCCGCGTTTCCATCGCCACCTCGCGCGCGCCGGCGGCGAGCAGCGCGTCGCGCACCGCGAGCCCGATCACCTCGGTGGCGGGGCAGCCGGAGTAGGTGGGCGTCACCACCACGGTGACGGCGCCGTCGTTGCAGCGCACTTCGCGGATGATGCCCAGCTCGGTCACCGAGACCACCGGGATCTCGGGATCGGGCACGGCGTCCAGTGCCTGCCAGGCCTCGGTTTCGGTCAGCATGCCTGCTCTCCCTCGCAAGGCACGGAAGGGCCGCCAGGCGGCCGTATCCATGTCCCGTCTCACCACTGCGCGCCCGGATAGGTGCGCTGCATGTACTGCATGGTCGCCAGCAGATGGCCCATGTGCTCGGAGTGGCGGCCGAACTTGCCGAAGGTCTTGAACGGCGTGCGCGCGGGCGCCACCAGCGTGGCCTGCGCGAGCACCGGCAGCACCGCGTTCTCCCAGTCCGCTTCCAGCGTGTTCGACGCCGGACCGATGCCCGCGGCAGCGGCGGCGGCATCGGTTTCGTCCGAGGCGAAGAATTCGTTGGTGTAGGGCCACAGTTCGTCGAGCGCGGCCTGCACCTTGTCGTGCGACAGCGCGGTGCCGTCGCCCAGGCGCACCACCCATTCGGCGGCGTGGCTGAAGTGGTAGCGCGCTTCCTTCAGGCTCTTCGCGGCGATCGCGGCCAGTTCGCTGTCGGCCGAGGCGGTCAGCCTTTCCCACAGCACGACCTGGAAGGCGCCGAACAGCATGTTGCGCACCACGGTGCGGCCGAAGTCCTGGTTGGGCACCTCGACCAGGGTCAGGTTGCGGTAGTCGCGCTCGACGCGCAGGAAGGCGAGCTGGTCCTCGTCGCGGCCGCGCCCTTCGAGGCGGCCGGCGTGGGTCAGCAGCAGGCGGGCCTGGCCGATGAGGTCGAGCGCCATGTTGGAGAGCGCGAGGTCTTCCTCGATCACCGGGGCGTGGCCGCACCACTCGGAGATGCGCTGGCCGAGGATGAGCACGTTGTCGGCGAGGCGCAGCACGTATTCCAGGTGCGCCGGATTGGCGGAGTTGGCTTGAGTCATCGTGGCCGCCCTCACATGTGGTTCACTTCTTCAGGCAGCTGATAGAAGGTCGGGTGACGATAGATCTTGTCCTCAGCCGGATCGAACAGCTCCGGCTTGGCGTCCGGGTCGGACGCGACGATGTCGCTCGCCTTCACCACCCAGATCGACACGCCTTCCAGGCGACGGGTATAGACGTCGCGCGCGGTCTGCAGCGCAAGCCGCGCGTCGGGCGCGTGCACGCTGCCACAGTGCTTGTGATCCAGACCATTACGGCTGCGGATGAAGACTTCCCACAGCGGCCATTCTTTGCGTTCCATGTTTTTGTCTCCTTGCCCCGATGTTCTTCCCCTCCCCTTGAAGGGGAGGGAGTAACGTGCCGCTGCTCACATTCCAGCGCGGCGCCTTTTTTCCGTTCCGCTCAGGCCGCGGCCTTGTTCCGCACGGCCTGCTTTTCCGCGTGCGCCACGGCGGCCTCGCGCACCCAGGCGCCGTCCTCCCAGGCCTTGCGGCGGGCGGCGATGCGGTCCACGTTGCACTGGCCGTGGCCACCGACGACGGCGCGGAATTCATCCCAGTCGATCGCGCCGAAGTCGTAGTGGCCGCGCGCCTCGTTCCACTTCAGCGCGGGGTCGGGCAGGGTCACGCCCAGCACCTCGGCCTGCTTCACGGTGGCGTCGACGAACTTCTGCCGCAGGTCGTCGTTGGAGATGCGCTTGATGCCCCAGCGCGTGGTTTCGGTGTGCACGCTGTCGCTGTCGTGCGGGCCGAACATCATGATCGACGGCCACCACCAGCGATTGACCGCGTCCTGCACCATCTCCTGCTGCTCCGGCGTGCCGCGCATCATCGTCAGCAGCAGGTCGTAGCCCTGGCGCTGGTGGAAGGACTCTTCCTTGCACACGCGGATCATGGCGCGCGCATACGGGCCGTAGCTGCACTTGCACAGCGGGATCTGGTTCATGATCGCGGCGCCGTCGACCAGCCAGCCGATCACGCCGATGTCCGCCCAGTTCAGCGTCGGGTAGTTGAAGATCGAGCTGTACTTGGCGCGGCCGGCGAGCAGCGCTTCGTAAAGTTCGTCGCGCGACACGCCCAGGGTTTCGGCGGCGGCGTACAGGTAAAGGCCGTGGCCGCCCTCGTCCTGCACCTTGGCCAGCAGGATGGCCTTGCGCTTGAGGCTGGGCGCGCGGGTGATCCAGTTGCCTTCGGGCAGCATGCCGACGATTTCCGAGTGGGCGTGCTGGCTGATCTGCCGCACCAGGGTCTTGCGGTAGGCCTCGGGCATCCAGTCCTTGGGTTCGATGAAGTCGCCGGCGTCGATGCGCGCATCGAACTCGGCCTGGTAGGCCGGGTTCTCCACCGCGCGCAGCGGCGCGGCGTCGGCCTGGGGTATGTCCAGCGCTTGGGTGTACATGCTGCGCTCCTCCTTGTGGTGTCAAACGCGGCGGCTACACGGGCCGCCGTCGGAAATTCAGTCCTTGGGCCGGCGGTCGATGACGCGCTTGGCCTTGCCCACCGTGACCCGCTCGATCGAGAACGGCTCGCCGACCAGCACCTTTGCGGACACCCCGATCAGGCTCTTGATCGAGTGCGTCAGCTCGCGCGCCAGCGCTTCCTTGTGCTCGGGGTGACGGCCCACCTCGGCCTCGGCGTTGATCTCCACCTTCACCGTCAGCGTGTCCATGTGGCCCTGCTTGTCGACCTCCAGCAGGTAGTGCGGCGCGAGCTTGGGGATCTTGCAGATCAGTTCCTCGATCTGGGTCGGGAACACGTTCACGCCGCGGATGATCAGCATGTCGTCCGAACGGCCGGTGATCTTGGCCATGCGCCGCATGCTGCGCGCGCTGGGCGGCAGCAGCCGGGTGAGGTCGCGGGTGCGGTAGCGGATCACCGGCATCGCTTCCTTGGAGAGCGAGGTGAACACCAGCTCGCCTTCGGAACCGTCCGGCAGCACCTCGCCGGTATTGGGGTCGATGATCTCGGGGTAGAAGTGGTCTTCCCAGATGGTCGGGCCGTCCTTGGTCTCGACGCATTCATTGGCCACGCCCGGCCCCATCACTTCGGACAGGCCGTAGATGTCCACCGCGTCGATGCCGGCGCGCTGCTCCATCGCGACGCGCATCGCCGGCGTCCACGGCTCGGCGCCGAAGATGCCGATGCGCAGCGAGGTGGATTTCGGGTCGATGCCCATGCGTTCCATCTCGTCGAGGATGGTCAGCATGTAGGAGGGCGTCACCATGATGATCTTGGGCTTGAAGTCCTGGATGATCTGGATCTGCTTCTCGGTCTGGCCGCCGGACATCGGCACCACGGTGCAGCCCAGCTTCTCGGCGCCGTAGTGCGCCCCCAGGCCGCCGGTGAAGAGGCCATAGCCGTAGGACACGTGCACCATGTCACCGGGGCGCCCGCCCGCCGCGCGGATCGAGCGCGCCACCACGGTGGCCCAGGTGTCGATGTCCTTCAGCGTGTAGCCCACCACGGTCGGCTTGCCGGTGGTGCCGGACGAGGCATGGACGCGGGCGATCCTGTCCATCGGCACCGCGAACATGCCGAAGGGGTAGTTGTCGCGCAGGTCGTACTTGCTGGTGAAGGGGAACTTGGCGAGGTCGGCGAGAGACTTGAGGTCGTCCGGATGGACGCCCTTCTCGTCGAACTTCTTGCGGTAGTGCGGCACGTTCTCGTAGGCGTGGCGCACGCTCCACTTCAGGCGCTCGAGCTGCAGCGCGCGCAGCTCGTCGATGCTCGCGGTCTCGATCGGTTCGAGCTGCGGGGGTGCATAGCTGTTGATGGGCATGGTTGTCTCCTCTGTCCCTCTGCTGGTTCTGGAGCCGCCCGGCAGGCTGTTTTTTGTTGTCCGGGCGGCGGCCGTTCAGGCCTGTATTTCTACGACCGGCCTCCCTTTGAGGCGGTAGGACTTGCCACGCATGACCGCGATCAGCTCGCCCTGCTGGTTGGTGACGGTGATGTCGTACACGCCGGTGCGGCCGGCTTCGAAGACCTGCTGCGCCTCGGCGGTCAGCACGTCGCCCGGCTTGCCCGGCGCCATGAAATCCACGCTGATGCCGGACGCCACGGTCTGCTCGTTGCCGCTGTTGCAGGCGTAGGCAAAGGCGGTGTCGGCCAAGGTGGTGATGAAGCCGCCGTGGCAGATGCGGAAACCGTTCAGCATGTCCTCGCGCACCTTCATCGCGATGGTGGCGCGGCCGGGGCCGACGGCGGTGATCTCCATCGCCAGGCTGCGCGCGGCCTGGTCGCGTTCGAACATGCCGTCGCGCACCTTTTCGGCCAGGGCTTGCGGATCGAGGCCGGCAGTGACGTCCCGGTAGGCGGCTTCACTCATGGAATGCGGCTCCACTGAAGGTCTTGCGCTGGATCAGCGGCGACACGCGGTAGCGTTCCTCGCCGTAGTGCTCGCGCAGGTTGGCCAGCACGCGGGCGACGAAGGCCACGCCGAGCTGGTCGGCCCAGGCGAGCGGCCCCTTGGGATAGTTGGTGCCGAAGCGCATCGCGGTGTCGATGTCGGCCGCGGTGCCAATGCCCTGCAGCACCGCGTCGGCGGCTTCGTTGGCCAGCATCGCCACGGTGCGCAGGCCCACCAGGCCGGCGACGTCGTCGATGCGCGACACCGCCAGGCCGGCCCGCTGCAGCGTGCCCACCGCGGCGCCCCAGGCGCCGTGGCCGCACTGGTCGGCGCGCGCCAGCGTCAGGCGCGGCGTGGTGGCGTAATCCAGGCAGAGGTCGAACAGCACCAGGTTGGGCACGCCCTCTTCCACCGCGCGGCGGGTGGCGGTGCGGCCGTCGGACAGCGCCACGCGGGCGCCGCCGATCTCCAGCCAGCCCTGGGCGTCGCTGCCGCCCGCGCCAGCCGTGCGGCGCACCTCGATGCCGGCGGCCTCGAAGCGGCCGATCAGCGCCGCGGCCACGCCCAGCCCGCCGACCACGGTGATCGCGGCTTCGGCCTCGTGCGGCTCCTCGGTCTGCGGCGCCGGCCGGGCAGCGCCCGCGGCGTAGCTGTAGAAGCCGTGGCCGCTCTTGCGGCCCAGCCGGCCGGCGGCAACCAGTTCCTGCTGCAGCAGGCTGGGCGTGAAGCGCTTGTCGCCGAAGTAGGCGTCGAACACCGAGTTGGTCACGGCGAAATTGACGTCGTGGCCGATCAGGTCCATCAGCTCGAACGGCCCCATCGGGAAGCCGCAACCTTCGCGCATTGCCGCATCAAGCGTAGCCGGCTCGGCAGCGCATTCGGCCAGCACGCGCTGGGCCTCCGCGTAGTACGGGCGGGCGACGCGATTGACGATGAAGCCCGGCGTCGACTTCGCATGCACCGGCACCTTGCCCCACGCCTTGGCGGTGGCGTGCATGCGTTCGGCGAGTTCGCGCGGCGTGGCCAGACCCGAGACGATCTCGACCAGCTTCATGCGCGGCGCCGGGTTGAAGAAATGCAGCCCGACCAGGCGTTCCGGGCGCGCCAGCGCGGCGCCCATCGCGGTGATCGACAGCGAGGAGGTGTTGGAGGCCAGCACCGCGTCCTCCGCCAGCAGGGCTTCGAGTTCGCGGAAGAGCTTCTGCTTGATGTCGAGGTTCTCGACGATGGCTTCGATCGCGAGGCCCGCGTCCTTCGCGTCGGCCAGCTGGGTGATGCCGCTGATGCGGGCGAGCACCGCGTCGCGCTCCGCGCCGGCGAGCTTGCCCTTTTCGACCAGGAAGGCGAGATCCTTGGCGATGCCGCCGATGCCCTTGTCGATCGCTTCCGCGCGGGTGTCGTACAGATACACCGGATGACCGGCCAGCGCCGCCACGTGGGCAATGCCGCTGCCCATCGCGCCGGCACCGATCACCAGCACCTTCACCTGCTTGTCGAGCGCCTTGTCTGCTGCAGTCACGCCTTAATTCCCCTTGAATTGAGGAGCGCGTTTTTCCATGAAGGCGGCCACGCCTTCGCGGTAGTCATGCGAGCGGCCGCAGGCCCGCATGGCATCGCGCTCGAGGTCGAGTTGGGTATCGAAATCGTTGGTGGAGCTGGCCCAGATCGCCTTCTTGGTCTGGGCGTAGCCAAAGGTGGGACCGTTGGCGAGCGTGGCCGCGACCTGCTGCACGGTGGCCTGCAGGGCGTCGTCATCCACGCATTTCCAGATCAGGCCCCATTGTTCGGCCTGTTCGGCCGGCAGCTTGTCGCCGAGCAGCGCCAGCCCCAGCGCGCGGGCCGGACCGAGCAGGCGCGGCAGGATCCAGGAGCCGCCGGTGTCGGGAACCAGGCCGAGCTTGGCGAAGGACTGGATGAAGCTCGCCGAGCGCGCCGCGAACACCAGGTCGCAGGCCAGCGCCAGGTTGGCGCCGGCGCCGGCGGCCACGCCATTCACCGCGGCGATCACCGGCAGGTCGAGGTTGCGCAGCGTCGTCACCAGCGGCTTGTAGTTCTTCTCGATCGATGCGCCGAGGTCGGGCGCTTCGGCACCGGCCGACACGTTGCGGTCGGACAGATCCTGCCCGGCGCAGAAGCCGCGGCCGGCGGCGGCGATCACCAGCACCCGCACCGAACCGTCGGCGCGACCGGCCTGCACCTGGGCGAGCGCTTCGCGCACTTCGCGGTGCATCTGGTCGTTGAAGCTGTTGAGGCGGTCCGGGCGGTTCAAGGTCAGCGTGGCGACGCCGGCGGCGACCTCGTAGCGGATGGTTTCGAAGCTGCTCATCTGTCTCCTCCTGCTGGCACGCCGGCCGTCCCGCAATGGGCGACGGGAACCGACCGGGCGCTGCTTGTCCTTGGTTCGAGCGTCTTTTGGGATTCGAAGGTCTGGATCGCCGGAGCGATTGTTTGACCGACTGGTCAATCAATAGTAATCTTGATCCAGATCAAAAGACAAGCGCTTTCTAGTTGACGTTTTCACGCCGCGGCGACGCCCGCGACTGTCGCGGCTAGAGGCGCGGAGCGCGTGCCGCGAAGGCTGCGGCCGCACCGCCTACAACAGAGGAGACAACCGATGACCCACCCGCTCTACGCCAAGCACCAGGCGACGCTCGAGGCCGCGCTGGCCGCCATCCACACCCGCGGCTACTGGACGCCGTATGCGGAAATGCCCAGTCCCAAGGTCTATGGCGAAACCGCTGCGGACGACGGCAAGCGCGCCTTCGAGGCCTGCCTCGGCAAGGATTTCGAGCTGGATCAACCGGGCCGCAGCGGCTGGGCTGCGTCGGAACGTTCACCGTATGGCATCGCGCTCGACGTGCGCTATCCGGTTTGCGAGCCGAGCGCGCTGATCGCCGCCGCCGAAGCGGCGATGCCCGGCTGGCGCAAGATCGGCGCCGAAGGCCGGGTCGGCGTCTGCCTGGAAATCCTCGATCGCCTGAACAAGCGCAGCTTCGAGATCGCCCATGCGGTGATGATGACCACCGGCCAGGGCTGGATGATGGCCTTCCAGGCCGGCGGCCCGCATGCGCAGGACCGCGGCCTCGAAGCCGTCGCCTACGCCTGGGACGCGATGCGCGGCGTGCCGGCCACCACCGTGTGGGAAAAGCCGCAGGGCAAGAACCCGCCGCTGAAGATGCAGAAGCACTACGAGATCGTCGGCCGCGGCGTCGCGCTGGTGGTCGGCTGCGGCACCTTCCCGACCTGGAACACCTACCCCGGCCTGTTCGCCGCGCTTGCCACCGGCAACCCGGTGATCGTCAAGCCGCACAGCAACGCCATCCTGCCCGCGGCAATGACGGTGAAGATCGCCCGCGAGGTGCTGGCCGAGGCCGGCCTCGACCCCAACGTCGTCAGCCTGGCGGTGGTCGAGAAGCGCAGCGACACCCAGGCGCTCGCCACCCATCCGGCGGTGAAGTCGATCGATTTCACCGGCAGCAACGTCTTCGGCCAGTGGCTGATCGACAACGCCAGACAGGCCCAGGTGTATGCCGAACTCGCCGGCGTGAACAACGTGGTGATCGAATCCACCGACAACTACAAGGCGATGCTGCGCAACCTCGCGTTCACGCTGTGCCTGTACTCCGGCCAGATGTGCACCACCACCCAGGCCATCCTCATCCCGGCCGGCGGCATCGATACCGACCAGGGCCACAAGCGCTACGACGAAGTCGCCGCCGACCTCGGCGCCGCGATCGACAAGTTCCTGTCCGACCCGGCGGTCGCCACCGCGGTGCTGGGCGCGATCCAGTCCGACGCCACGCTCGCCCGCATCAACGAAGCCGGCCAATACGGTGACATCGTGCTGGCCTCGAAGAAGATCGAGCACCCGGAATTCCCCCAGGCCGAAGTGCGCACCCCGGTGCTGCTTGCCTGCGACGCCGCCGCCGAGAAGAGCTATATGGAAGAGCGCTTCGGCCCGATCGCCTTCGTGGTCAAGGTTGCCGACGGCGCCGCCGCGGTGGCACTGTCCGAGCGCATCGTCCGCGAGCACGGCGCACTGACCGTGGGCTTGTACTCGACCAAGGCGGAAGTCATCGACGCGATGACCGAGGCCACGCTGCGCGCCGGCGTCGCGCTGTCGATCAACCTCACCGGCGGCGTGTTCGTGAACCAGTCGGCGGCCTTCTCCGACTACCACGGCGTCGGCATGAACCCGGCAGCCAACGCCAGCTACTCGGATGCCGCCTTCGTCGCCAACCGCTTCCGCGTGGTGCAGCGGCGCTATCACGTCGAGTAAGCTGGAACGCCCCGACCACGTTTGAGGCGGCAGACGGTTTTCTCCCTCCCCTTCAAGGGGAGGGCTGGGGTGGGGATGGGGTTGGGCGCAGCGCTCACTTGAACCCCATCCCCCTCCCAACCTCCCCCTTGAAGGGGGAGGAGCAAGAAACTACGCGCACTCGACCGCCAGCCTCCCGCCGCAAGGATCCCCCATGCCCTGCTACGAAATCGACGGCCTCAAACCCGTCATCCACCCCACCGCCTACGTCCACCCCGACGCCGTGCTGATCGGCGACGTCATCATCGGGCCGCGCTGCTATGTCGCGCCGCTCGCCAGCCTGCGCGGCGACTTCGGCCGCATCGTCATGGAGGAAGGCAGCAACATCCAGGACAGCTGCGTGATGCACGGCTTTCCCGGCACCGACACGGTGGTCGGGGTCGATGGCCACATCGGCCACGGCGCCATCCTGCACGGCTGCCAGGTCGGCCGTAACGCGCTCATCGGCATGAACGCGGTGGTGATGGACAACGCGGTGATCGGCGACTCTGCCATCGTCGCCGCCTCCGCCTTCGTCAAGGCCGGCATGGAAGTGCCGCCGCGCACGCTGGTGGCCGGCATGCCCGCCAAGGTGGTGCGCGAACTGTCCGACCAGGAGGTGAGCTGGAAGATGGACGGCACCCGCACCTACCAGGACCTGACCGTGCGCAGCCTTGCCACGCTGAAGCCGTGCGAGCCGCTGGCCGAGATGGAGCCGGGCCGCAAGCGCTTCGAGATGCCGGGCGTGGTGCCGCTGGTCGACGCCAAGAAGAACGCGGGCTGAGCGCGATGGCGCTGCCACCCCACGGCACGCTCCTCGGCGCGCTGCCGCCCGCAGGCGCCGAGGAGCGCTTCGAACGCCTGCTGCAGACCGATGCCGCCTGCATCGAACGCATCGTCTCCAACGGCCAGGCCAGCCCGCCCGGCTTCTGGTACGACCAGCCCGACGACGAATGGGTGACGCTGGTGGCCGGGCAGGCGGAGCTGCTGTTCGACGACGCCGGCGCCCACACCCGGCTCGCGCTGCGGGCCGGAGACTGGGTCACCATTCCGGCGCGCCTTCGCCACCGCGTCGAATCCACCTCGGCCGATGCGGTGTGGCTGGCGGTGCATCTGCGCACCGCGCCGCGCTGACGTCCCGCACCACCGCGCCGCCCATCGCGCCCCGCTTTCGCGGCGGAGCGCGATGCCGTGCGCGTGAGAACTGCTATACAGTTCGCATTCCATGCTTCGCGTCCAACACAGGAGAGCCCCGATGCACCTGCCCCGTGCCCGCCACTGGATCCTCGCCGCCGCCATTGCCACCGCCGCGCCGCTGCTGTCGCTGTCCGCCGCCCACGCGGAAGCGCCCCAGGTCAAGACCCAGGCCCCCGGCTTCTACCGCATGGCGCTCGGCCAGTTCGAGATCACCGCGCTGTACGACGGCTATGTGGATCTCGATCCCAAGCTGCTGAAGAACGCCAGCCAGCGCGACATCCAGCGCCTGCTCGCGCACCGCTTCCAGGACGGTCCCAAGATGCAGACCGCGGTCAACGCCTACGTCATCAACACCGGCAGCAAGCTGGTGCTGGTCGACGCCGGCGCCGCCAAGGTCTTCGGCCCCTCGCTCGGCTACATCGCCGACAACCTCAAGGCGGCCGGCTACGACCCCGCGCAGATCGACGCGGTGCTGCTGACCCACCTCCACGGCGACCATGCCAACGGCGTGGTCGGCGCGGACGGCAAGGCCGTGTTCCCGAAGGCGGTGGTGTATGCGGCGCAGAACGACGCCGACTTCTGGCTCGCCGAGGGTGCGCTCGAAAAAGCGCCCGAATCCGGCAAGCCCTTCTTCCAGATAGCGCAGGCCGCGGTGGCACCCTACCGCGCCGACAACCGCTTCAAGACGCTGCAGGACGGCGACGAGATCGTCCCCGGCATCAAGGCGGTCGCGGCCTACGGCCACACCCCGGGCCATTCCGGCTTTCTGGTGGAATCGGGCGACAAGCGCCTGCTGATCTGGGGCGACATCGTGCATAACGCCGCGGTGCAGTTCGCGAAGCCCGAGGTCGCGATCGAGTTCGACGTCGATTCCAAGCAGGCGGTGCGCACCCGCGAAGCCGTGTTCAAGCGCGTCGCGCGCGAGAAGCTGCTGGTGGCCGGCATGCACCTGCCCTTCCCCGGCATCGGCCACGTGCGCCGCGCCGAAAAGGGCAGCTACGAGTGGGTGCCGGTGGATTACAGCCCGGTCCGCGAATAAGCCCTCACCGTCCCGCGGCCCCGGCCGGCTCCGTGCCCGCCGGGGCCGTGCCCGTTCACGACGCCGCGTCGGCCGCGATCGCCTCCAGCGACAGCCCCCAGCGCGTCAGCGCATGGCGCAGCAGGGTCTGCTCCGGGAGCGTGATGCGGCCATCGGCCTTCGACAGCACCAGCATCGCGCGGCAGGCCAGCGCGCGCAGCGCCGGGTCGGTGATGCTGTCCAGCATGCGCTCGGTGCGCTCCAGGTCCAGCACCCGCAGCGTGCCCGGCGCCTCGCCCGCGCGCAGCGTGCGGCAGTGGTCGATCACGGTCTGGATCAGCAGGTCGCGCGGCACCCCGACGAGTTCGGCGATGCGATGGCGGTCGAGCGCCTCCAGCTCGCGGCTGGCGAGGTCGCCGTCGGCAATCAAGGTCAGCGCGATCAGGCGCGCGATGGTCAGGCGTTGAGGATCGGGCGCGGCGGGCGCCGCGTCCGGCGTGGCATCGGTCATTGCGTTCTCCTGGAAACCGCGGTTGTGACCACGCCCGGCGGGCGGGGTTTCCGCGCGCCCGGCCCGCATTGCCGCCACGCTGGCCGCTGGGGGGCGCAGTCCTTATAATCGCGCCCGCTTTCCAGTCTTGTGCAGCGCCGCACGCCCCCTCCCGCCGGAGCGGGGCGCGCGGCCCTGCGCGCGCGAGGAATCAGCGCACGGCGCCGACTTTCACACGGCGCCGTGCGGCCCCGTCACGTAACATCGCCGCCGCCCCGATTCATCCGACGTTCCAGCGCCATGCCCGCCTCGCCCCGCCCCGCCGCCCGCATCGCCCACCCCGTCGCCGCGCTGGCCCGCCGCCTGCTCGCCCCGGCCGCGATCCTGCTGCTGGGCGCCTGCGCGGCCATCCAGCCGCCGCCGCGACCCGCCCACGTCGGCTCCGGCGACTACGCCTACACGCGCGACTACCTGCGCTGGCTGATCGGGCAGGAGATGGAAGAGAACCGCATCACCGGACTGTCGATCGCGCTGGTCGACGATCAGCGCGTGGTGTGGGCGGAAGGCTTCGGCAAGGAAGACGCCGAGCGCGACGTCGCCGCCGGCCCGCACACGCGCTACCGCATGGGTTCGATCGCGAAGGTGCTGACCGCGACCGCGGCGATGCAGATGGCCGAGCGCGGCGAGATCGACATCGACCGCCCGCTGGCCGACTACCTGCCCGGCTTTTCGGTGCGCTCGCGCTTTGACGACCGCACCCCGATCACGCCGCGCAACATCATGCACCACCACTCCGGGCTGCCGGCGAACTACCTGAAGGGCATGATGGGCGGGGATCCGCCGCCCTTCACCACGCTGGTGGAGGCCGTGCGCGAGGAATACGTCGCCTACCCGCCGGAATTCATCTTCGGCTACTCCAACCTGGCCGTCACGCTGCTCGGCGCGGCGCTCGAACAGCGCGCCGGCCTGCCCTTCGCCGACCACATGGCGAAAAGCCTGATCGAACCGCTGGGCATGACCGAGACCCGCTTCGAATCCAACCCTGCGCTGCGGGTGTACGACGCGCGCGGGCAGATCGAGGCGCTGCCGCTGCGCGACCTGCCCTCGGGCGGGCTGGTTTCCAGCGTGGCCGACATGAGCCGCTTCATGCGCATGGTGTTCGCCGGCGGACGCAGCGGAAACACCCAGCTGCTGCGCCCCGAAACCCTGCACGAGATGCTGCGCGCGCAGAACGAACACATCGCGCTCGACCTCGGTTTCCGCGTCGGCCTGGGCTGGCTGCTGTCGGGCATCGAGATCCGCAACGCCGGCCTCGTCGCCAGCCACGGCGGCACCCTGTTCGATTCGCACAGCATGATGGTGGTGCTGCCCGAGCACAAACTCGGCGTCATCGTCGCCTCCAACTCGGGCACCTCGCAGGGCACGGTCAAGAAGATCGCCACCGAGGCGCTGATCCACGCGCTCGAAGCCAAGGCCGGCATCCGCCAGCCGGAGGCCGCCGCGATCGCGCAGCCCGAAGTGCGGCTGGCGCCGGAGCAGCTGGCGTCCTATTCGGCCTGGTACGACTCCATGGTCGGCCTCATCCGGGTCAAGCCGCGCGCGGGCGCGCTCGATGCCGACGTGATGGGCCACACGCTGCAGCTGCGCGCCCAGCCGGGCGGCCAGTTCGGCCTGCGCTACAAGCTGTTCGGCCTGATTCCGGTGCAGGTCGGCGCGTTCGACGGCGTGCGCATCTCGGCGGCGGCGATCGGCGGCCACGAAGTGCTGGTGGGCCACTTCGGCGACGACACCATGCTGGTCGGCGAAAAGCTCGCGCCGCGCCCGATCCCGCGCACCATGCTCGACTACGTCGGCGAATACGAGATCGTCGGCAAACCGCCCGGCCTCGCGCCGGACCGCCTCGCGCTGCGCGTGGAAGACGGCATGCTGATCGGCGAATGCAGCTTCTCGGAGTTGCCCGGCTTCATGCTGCGGATCGCGCTCAACCCGATCTCGCCGACCGAGGCGGTCATCTCCGGCCTGGGCACCGGCAAGGGCGAAACCATCCGCATCCTGCCGGGTGAAGGCCGCCGCCTGCTGTTCTCCGGCCTCGAACTGCGCCAGAAGACCAACTGAGGCCCCTCGCCCCGTGAAGAAAGTCCTCGTCGTCCATTACTCGCAGACCGGCCAGCTCGCCGACATCGTCGGCACGCTGCTGCAGCCGCTGTGCGCGGCGGGTGTGGCCATCCACGAAGAGGTGCTGCGCCCGGCACAGCCGCATCCCTTTCCGTGGCCGTTCTTCGAATTCCTCGACGTCTTCCCCGAATCCGTCAGGCTGGATGCGGCGCCCAACCTGCCGCTGACGGTGCCGGCCGATGCCGACTTCGACCTCGTGATCCTGGCCTGGCAGGTGTGGTACCTGTCGCCCTCGCTGCCGGTCACCGCCTTCCTCAAGAGTGCCGAGGGCCGCCGGCTGCTGGCCGGCAAGCCGGTCGTCAGCGTGGTGGCCTGCCGCAACATGTGGATGACCGCGCACGAAAAACTCGCCGCGCTGCTCGCCGACGCCGGCGCGCGGCTGGTGGACCACGTCGCGCTGACCGACGGCGCCCACCCGCTCGCCACCTTCATCACCACCCCGCGCTGGATGTTCACCGGCCGCCGCGACCGCTTTCTCGGCCTGCCGCGCGCCGGCGTGGCGGGCGAGGACGTGGCCGGCGCGGCGCGCTTCGGCAGCGCACTGGCGGCGGCACTGGCGGCGGACCGCGAACGCAGTGGCGAACCGATGCTCGCCGGCCTGCGCGCGGCCGTGGTCAACCCGCGGCTGGTCATCAGCGAGCGCGCCGGGCAGCGTGCCTTCAAGGTCTGGTCGGCGCTCGTGCGCGCCTGCGGCCGCCCCGGCCAACGCCGCCGCCGCCCGGCGCTGGCGCTGTTCGCGCTCTATCTGGTCACGCTGATCATCACCGTGGTGCCGGCCAGCCTCGCGCTGCAGACGCTGTTCGCGCCGCTGCTGCGGGCGCGCCTGGAGCGCCTGCGCGCGCAGTACGAGCAACCCTCCGGCTCCGCGGATTTCCGCCTGACCCGCAATGGCTGAGGCGCGCGCGGTCTACATCACCGCCACCGCGGCCTTCCTGCCCAACGCGCCGGTCGGCAACGACGACATCGAGGCGGTGCTGGGCCGCATCGGCGGGCGGCCGTCGCGCGCGCGCCGCCTGGTGCTGCGCAACAACGGCATCGAAAGCCGCCACTACGCGATCGACCCCGCGAGCGGCGCCGCCACCCACACCAACGCCCAGCTCACCGCCGCCGCCATCCGCGCGCTGGAAGCGCCCGGCTTTGCGCTCGACACGCTGGAATGCCTTGCCACCGGCACCTCGCTGCCGGACCAGCTGATGCCCAATCATGGCGTGATGGTGCACGGCGAACTCGGCACCCCGGCGTGCGAAGTCGTCTCCACCGCCGGCATCTGCCTCGCCGGCATGACCGCCCTGAAGTACGCCTGGCTGTCGGTGCTGGCGGGCAACAGCCGCAACGCGGTCGCGAGCGGTTCCGAACTCGCCTCGGCGGTGATGCGTGCGGCGCACTTCGAGGCCGAGAACGAGGCTCGCGTCGATGCGCTGGAGACGCACCCCGAGATCGCCTTCGAGAAGGACTTCCTGCGCTGGATGCTGTCCGACGGCGCCGGTGCCTTCCTGCTGCAGGACGCGCCGCGGCCGGATGCGCCCTCGCTGCGCATCGACTGGTTCGAGCTGTCCTCGCAGGCCCACGCCCAGCCCGCGTGCATGTACGCCGGCGCCGACAAGGACGCCGACGGCAGCCTGCGCGGGTGGGCGCGCTTCAGCGCCGCCGAATGGGGCCGGCGCTCGATCTTCGCGGTCAAGCAGGACGTCCGCCAGCTCAACGAACAGGTGGTGCGGCAGACCCTGGAAATCCCGCTCGCCAGCCTGATCGCGCGCCGCGGGCTGAAGGCGGACGCGATCGACTGGTTCCTGCCGCACATGTCGTCCGCTTATTTCCGCCAACCGGTGGCAGACTGTCTGGCCCGGCTCGGCTGCGCGATCCCGCCCGAGCGCTGGTTCACCAACCTCGCGCAGCGCGGCAACACCGGCTCGGCGTCCATCTTCATCATGCTCGACGAGCTGGTGCGCAGCGGCCGCCTGCGCCGCGGCCAGCGCCTGCTGTGCTTCGTGCCGGAAAGCGGCCGCTTTTCCAGCGGCTTCCTCCACCTCACCGTGGTGTAAACGAGGGCCGCGATGGATATCGACGACGTTCCGCAGGAAGGCAACCGCAGCCTCGGCGGCCACCGCAAGGCGCTCTACGCGCGCGGCGCCGACGGCCAGCTCGCGCTGGTGCCGTCGCGCGGCTGGGAGGCGGAAGAGATCGTCACCCGCCAGGCGGTGGAAGAACTCGACCGCCTCGCCGCGGAGGCGCAGGAGCGCGCGCGCGCCGGGACCGGCTCCGCGCTCGAATACCACATGTACAAAGCGCGCATGGACAGCCTGATGCTGGCCCAGGTGACCCGGCTGTGGCACTGGCGGGTGCGCCGCCACCTGCGCCCCGAGGTGTTCCGCAGGCTGCGCCCGGCGCTGCTCGCGCGCTACGCGGAGGCGCTCGGGCTCGACCTCGCCACCCTGACACGGATTCCCTGAATGGCGGACTTCCAGCACCAGCACGCCTCGCACT
The DNA here is from genome assembly GCF_001682385.1 of Azoarcus olearius. Taxonomy (NCBI): domain Bacteria; kingdom Pseudomonadati; phylum Pseudomonadota; class Betaproteobacteria; order Rhodocyclales; family Zoogloeaceae; genus Azoarcus; species Azoarcus olearius. Next base: position 331,741 of record NZ_CP016210.1, on the reverse strand, counting down.
GCGAAAGCGGGGTCATGAGCGCGATCGTGCGCCACTACGGCCTGCCGTTCTCCGAACCGATGGCCTTCGGCCTCGCCTCGGCGCTGTCCTTCGCCTGGCTGCCCTTCGTCAAGCTCGGCGGCCTGCCGCTGGTGGCCTACCGCATGCCGCCCAAGGCCATCATCCGCGGGCTCAGAAAGCCGCTTGCGCTCGACATGCGCTTCGAAACCTTCCGCGACCCGGCGCGCGGGATGGCGCGGCTGGACGAACTGCTGGCCCAAGGCAAGGTGGTCGGGCTGCAGACCTCGGTGTTCTGGCTGCCCTACATGCCCGAAGACCTGCGCTTTCACTTCAACGCCCACAACGTGCTGGTGTACGGCCGCGACGCCGCCAGCGGCGACTACCTCTTGTCCGACCCGGTGTTCGAGCACCCGGTGCGCTGCACCGCCGAAGACCTCTCCCGCGCGCGCTTCGCCCGCGGCGTGCTGGCGCCCAAGGGCCTGCTCTACTACCCGGCCAACCGGCCGAGCGCGCCCGACTGGGGCAAGGCCATCCCGGCGGCGATCCGCAAGACCGAACGCATCATGCTGAAGGCGCCGCTGCCGCTGATCGGCGCGCGCGGCATTGAACGCGCGGCGCGCGCGGTCGGCCGCCTGCCGGCGCAGGACAAGGACGGCGACGTTCGCCACAGCAAGCTCTTCATCGGCCACCTCGTGCGCATGCAGGAAGAAATCGGCACCGGCGGCGCCGGCTTCCGCTACCTCTACGCCTCCTTCCTCGAAGAAGGCGCGGAACTCGCGCAGCGCCCGGCGCTGAAGGAGTTCTCGGGCCGGCTGGTGGAGATCGGCGACCGCTGGCGCGAATTCGCGCTCGCCGCCGCGCGCATGATCCGCGACCGCGATCCGCTCGACCCGCCCCGGCTGGCGGCGATGCTGTCCGAGCGCGCCGCCGAGGAGCGTGCCTTCTTCACCGACCTCGGCCGCGCGCTCTAGCCGCGCCATGCTGCGCGCCCGCGACCTCACCTACCGCTACCGGCCGGAGCAGCCGCCGGCGCTGGACGGCGTGTCGCTGGACGTCCCGGCCGGCAGCCTGTTCGGCCTGCTCGGCCCCAACGGCGCCGGCAAGACCACGCTGATCTCGCTGGTGGCCGGCCTGCTCGCGCCGCAGGGCGGCAGCCTGGAATACGACGGCCGGCCGCTCGCCGGGGCACGCCGCGCCCAGCCCAACGCCATCGCACTGGTGCCGCAGGACCATGCCTTTTACCCGACGCTGACCGTCGCCGAGAACCTCGACTTCTTCGCCGGCGTGCAGGGGCTGGGCGGCGCGCTCGCGCGCCAGCGGGTCGGCGCGGCGCTCGCGTTCGGCCAGCTCGACAGCTATGCGAAGCGGCGCGCCGGCGAACTCTCCGGCGGCCTCAAGCGCCGCCTTAACCTCGCCATCGGCCTGCTTGCCGACCCGCAGCTGCTGCTGCTCGACGAGCCCACCGTCGGCGTCGACCCGCAGTCGCGCCACTTCCTGCTCGACGCCATCCGCGAACTGCGCACCGCCGGCAAGACGGTGATCTACACCAGCCACTACATGGACGAGGTGGAGGCGCTGTGCGAACAGGTCGCCATCGTCGACCACGGCCGGGTGCTGGTGCAGGGCACGCTCGCCGAGGTGCTGCGCGACACCGAGCCGGTGCTGACCCTGCAGCTCGACCGCCCGCTCCCTGCGGCGCTCGCCGCCGCCTGGACCGCACGCCACCCCGGGCTGGAAATCGACGCCGCCGCGGTACGCGTGCCCGGCGCCACCGCCGCCGAACTGCCCGCCCTGCTCGCCGAACTCGCCACCGCCGGCTGCACCCCGCACAGCCTGGGCTATGGCGAGCAGAACCTGGAGCAGGTGTTCATGCGGCTGACCCAGCGCTCGCTGCGCGACTGAGGAACGGCTGCCCACCCGGCGGGCCCTCGAAAGCAGTTTACAAAATGACCATCTGACTGAAGAATTCAGTCATCAGTTGACCACATCCAACCGAGGCACGTGATGAAAACCGCCACCATTGCCGACGCCAAAACCCACCTCTCCTCGCTGATCGCCGATATCGAAGCGGGCGAAGACGTCGTGATCACCCGCCGCGGCAGGGCGGTCGCCCGCCTGGTGGCTGAGCCTGCTGCGGAAGAATTCGGCTGGGCGGCGCTCAAGTCCTGGGTGGCGGAAGAGGCCACGACGGGATTGAGCGTGGCCGACATGCGCGAACGCGACCTGCTGTGATCTATCTCGACACCTCGGTGCTGGGCGCCATCTTCTTCCGCGAGCCCGGCGCGGCCGCCCTGGTCGAGCAACTGGAGCGCGTACGCGCCGACGGCCTGCTGATCTCCGCCTGGACGCTGACCGAAATGGCCAGCGTAGGCGCCATCAAGCAACGGACCGGCAGCATCGACGCCGCTCTGCGCCAGCAGGCGCTGTCGAATTTCCAGCGTTTCGCCTCGGCGGAACTCCGCACCGTCGAAGTCGAGCCCGCGGACTTCCGGACCGCCGCGGTATTCATCAACTGCCCGGTGGCATTGCGCGCCGGCGATGCCGTGCACCTGGCCGTCACCCGCCGCAGCGGCGCACGCATTGCCAGTCTGGATCGACGTCTGGGCGATGCGGCGGATGCGCTCGGCATCCCCCGATTCCAGCTGGCGTGAGCACCCCCACCGCCGTGGCCGGCGCGCGCCTCCCCCTCACCCGCTTGCGCGCCCTGTGGCGCAAGGAAACGCTCACCCTGCTGCGCGACCGCCACGCGCTGGCGGCGCTGTTCCTGATGCCGGCGATCTTCATCCTGGTGATGTCGCTCGCGCTGCGCGACGCCTTCGTGCCCGGCGTGCAGTCCGAACTCGCCTACGCGGTGGTGGACCTCGACCGCAGCCCCGCGTCGCAGGAGCTGGTCGAGCGCCTCGACCGCATCGCGGTGCTGCGGGCGCAGGGCGTGCTGGACGACGAGGCCGCCGGCCGCAGCGCGGTCGCCGACGGCCGGCTGGCCTTTGCGCTGGTGGTGCCGGCCGGCTTCGGCGAGCGGCTTGCCGCACGGCAGGGCGACGAGGGCGCGCCGCCGCTGCGCGTGCTCGCCGACCCGACGGTGCCGCGCGCAGTGCAATCCGGCTTCGAGCAGCAGGTGGCCGCCGAGGCGGCGCGACTGCGCGTGCTGACCCTGCTCGACGGCCTCGGCCGCAAGCTGATGGTGCCGGAGCTGCGCCGCCAGGTGGGCATCGACGCCAGCCCGCGTGTCATCAGCGAAGCGGTGCGCAGCGATGCCGGCGCCGCCGCGCCGCCGGCGGTGGTGCCGTCCTCGGTGCAGCAGAGCGTGCCGGCCTGGCTGATCTTCTCGATGTTCTTCGTCGTGGTGCCGTTGTCGGCGGTGTTCATCGCCGAGCGCCAGCAGGGCACGCTGCAGCGGCTGGCCACCCAGCAGGTGCCGTTCGGCCTCGTCCTCGCCGGCAAGCTGCTGCCGTACTTCGTCGTCAACCAGGTGCAGGCGGTGGTGATGGTGATGGTCGGACGCTGGCTGGTGCCGCTCGCGGGCGGCGAGGCGCTGACGCTGCCGGCGGGTGCCGCCAGCCTCGTCGCGCTGTGGCTGATGGCGGCGGCGGTCAGCGTCGCCGCGGTGGCGTGGGCGCTGCTGATCGCCAGCCTCACCCGCAGCTCGGAACAGGCCACCATCGTCGGCGGCGTCGGCAACATCCTGATGGGCGCGCTCGGCGGCATCATGGTGCCCAAGTTCCTGATGCCGCCGGAGATGCAGACGCTGACCCAGCTGTCGCCGATGGCGTGGGCGCTGGACGGCTTTCACCGCGTGATGCTGCTCGGCGACGGCGTCGCCGGCATCCTGCCGCAGGCCGCCACGCTGCTATGCTTCGGGCTCGCCGCGCTCGCCGCCGCGATTCTCCGAACCGGGCGCTGAGCCCGCCCTACGCATCCATGACTGCACTGACACACGAACTCAAGGTGCTGATCGTCGACGCCTGCGACAAGGCCTGCGATCCCGCCACGATCAGCGACGACGAAATCCTGTTCGGCCCCGAGGCCCCGCTTGCGCTCGACTCGCTCGATGCGCTGCAGGTCTCGATGGCGCTGCAGAAGAAGTACGGCGTGCGCCTGACCGACAGCAAGGAAACCCGCCGCATCCTCGCCAGCGTCGCCAACCTCGCCGCCTTCCTGCAGGCGCAGGGCAAGACGGGCACGTCGGCGTGAATCCGGCCGCGCCGCCGCGGCGCGCGGTCCATGTCGCGCGCCTCGGCCATTGCTCCGCGCGCGGGCACGACGCCCCCAGCGCCGCCGAGGCGCTGCTTGCCGGCGCGGACGACACGGCCACGCGCGAGCTGCTCGACGCCCGTCACCCCTGGTTTGCGCTGCCGCTGGCGGAAAAAAACGGCTGGACCGCGCGCGCCCGCGCCGCGGTCACGGCGGTCGGCGCCCAGCTCACCGCCGGCATGGACCCGGCGCGTGTCGCCGCGCTGCCGCTCTTCATCGGCTCGTCCTCGCTGCAGGCCGGCGCGATCGAGGCCGCCGCGCGCGCCGGAGGCTGCGTCGAGATGCCGCCCGATGCCGCCGCCTTTGCGGCGGACGTGGCGGCATGGCTGGGCGTCGGCAGCGTTCCGTGGACCTTCTCCACCAGTTGCACCTCCGGCCTCGCCGCGCTGGACGCCGCCGCGACGCTGATCGCGGCCGGCTTGATCGACGAGGCGCTGGTGCTCGGCTTCGAGTTCGCCAACGACACCACGCTGGCGGGCTTCGCCGGGCTCGGCATTCTCGCCACCACGCCGGAGGCCGACGGCCTGGTGCTGGGCGAGGCGGTCGGCGGCGTGCTGCTCAGCGCCACCCCCGGCGCTGCCGGATGGCGCGTGGCGGCGTGCCGGCTGGGGGTGGACGGCCACTCGCCCACCGCGCCGGCGCCGGACGGCGGCGTGATCGCGCAGGTCATCGCTGCCGCGCTCGCCGACGCCGGGCTGCAAAGCACCGACATCGCGCTGCTGAAGCCGCACCGCGGACAGCTCGCCAGCACGGACGCCGCGGAGGCCGCCGCACTGCAGCGCGTGTTCGGCGCCGCGCCGCCGCCCGCGGTCGCACTCAAGCGCCAGCTCGGCCACACCCTGGGGGCGAGCGGGCTGGTCGAACTCGGCGCGCTGCTCGCCATGCTGGACGCCCCCGCGGGCCGCGCGCGACACGGCAGCGCGCGCCACCTGCTGCTCAACCTGATCGGCTTCGGCGGCAGCATCGCCGCGCTGGTGCTCAGCCGCAGCGGAGGCCAGCCGTGATCGCGCTGGCTGCCTTCTACCGCCAGCGCTACGACGCGGCCGCGCTGTCGGCCGCGGCGCGCACCTGCTGCGCGGTGCCGCTGCGGCGCGCCGGGGCGATGACCGAGCTGGTCCTGACCGGGGTGCACGCCTGCCTCGACAGCCAACCGCCGCGGCCGACCGCGCTGATCTGGGGTTCGCGCACCGGCATCCGCCACGCCACCGCGCGCGTCGTCGGCGACCTCTGCATCAGCGGCGAAGCGCCGATGCCCTTCGACTTTCTCGCCACCCAGCCGGCGCTGGCGGCAGTGCCGGTGCAGCAGACGTTTCCGTGCGTCGTCAACGCGGTGTACCAGCCCTGGCAGGCGGAGGCCGACGCCCATTGGGCGCGCATGCTGCATCTGGCGATCGCGTGGCTGCAGAGCGGCCGCCACGAGCGCGTGCTGTGCGCCCAGGTGGAGCCCGCGACCGAACACCTGCGCGGCGACTGGCTGGTACTGCAGCGCGGCGACGGCGCTGCGTGGCCGGAGGTGCAGGTCGGCCTCGCCGACGGCACGCACGGCGCGGGCAGCGCCGCGCTGTTCGACTGGCTGGGGGCCGGTACCGGCAAGGGGTTCGTGCTGCGCGGGGCAGACGCGCTGCCGGCGCTCCGCTTTTACCGCGCCGGCGCGCGCTAGGACGCGCCCCCCGCCGCGGGCTTGCGCTTGCGGCCGCGCTCGGCGCGCGCGCCCGGCTTCTGCGCCGCGGCGCGGCCGGCCTCCACCTGTTCCAGCCACAGCAAGGTGTTGGCGTAGGAGACGAACTGCTCCAGATAGGCCGGAGCGAGGTCGCGCATGCGGGTCAGTGCGCGCAGCACGAGGAAATGGGCATTGAGCGGCCCCGCGTTCTCCGGCGCCTGGGCAAAGGCCCCGGCCAGTTGCTGTTCGGTGCTGAGGCGCGACCAGGTACGGCGGAAGCGGCGCAGCGAACGCAGCTCGGCGGGCGCTCCGCCCGGCTCGGTGGCGGCCTCCGGCGCATCGGCCGCGGGGCGCTGCAGCCGTGCCACCAGTTCGCCAAGCGGGCCGGGGGCCGGCCCGGCTTCCAGCGCGGCAATGCGCCGCCGCAGCGCGGTGAAATCGCCCGCCGCCAGGTCCTCCGCGAGCGCGGCCGCCGCGGCCGGGAAGCGCGCCGCCGCGGCCGCGCAGCAGGCCTCGGCCTCGCGCGCAGCGGCATCCATCCGCTCGCCCAGTGCCGCCGCGGCTTCCGCCAGGCGGCTTTCCAGCCGCTGCCTGGCGGCGCCGTCCAGCCCCGCCAGGCGCGCCGCCAGCGCGTCAAGGAAACGGAATCCGACCGCGTCGAAGCGCGCCGCGCCACGCGCGCGCAGCGCTTCGATCAGGGTCTGCGCGCTGGCGCCGTCCGCCGCCACGGTAGTGGTTTCGGCCTCAGCCACGGTCCGCGCCAGCCGCCTTGGCCGAGCGGGGCACCGGCGCCATCTCCACCCGGCGGTTGCGCGCGCGGCCGTCGGCGTCGGCGTTGGAAGCCACCGGCTGCTCCTGCCCGAACGCCGCCGCAAAGACCGCGGCCGACGGTACGCCCTCCTCCACCAGCACCCGTGTCACCGTCAGCGCGCGCTGGGCCGAGAGTTCCCAGTTGTCGGCAAACTGGCGGTTGCTGTCGCGCACCGGGCGGTCGTCGGTGAAGCCGCTCACCATCAGCATCTCGTCATGGCTGGCGAGGTAGGCCGCCAGCGGCGGGGCCAGGCTCTTCAGCAGCTGGCGTCCGTCCGGCTGCAGTTCGTCGGAGTTGAGCGCGAACAGCACGCTGCCGCTGATGCCGATGCGGCCGTTGGCCAGCGTGACGCGGCCCGAGGCGAGCGGCACCGCGAGCGCCTTCTCCAGCGCCTCGCGCCGCTGCTCCTCCACGCGGCGCTTCTGCACCTCGGCTTCCAGGCTGCTCGCCAGCTCCATCTGCACCCCGAGCACGCCCACCAGGATCAGCACGAAGGCGCCCAGCAGGCCCGACATCAGATCGGCGAACACCGCCCACACCGGGGCGGCGTGCTCGATGCCGCCGTCGATCTCGTCCATGCTCACACCCCGCCGGCCAGCGCGGGCGCCGACAGGCGGCGCAGGTCATCGACGATCTGCTGCTGCGAGCCGATCGACAGGTCGATGATCTCGCGCGCCTGGGCGACGTAGTAGGCCAGCTGCTCGTCGCTGCGCGCCATCGACTTGTCGAGCGCGCCCTCGATGCGCTGCAGGCTTTCCATCAGTTGCGTGCTGGATTCGCCGAACAGCCGCAGCGCGAGCTGGAAGGCCTCGCCAAGGCTGGCAACCTCGGCCGCGCCGCCCGCGAGCAGCCCGGCCGCGTCCGCCATGCGGCTGGATTCGGTGGCCACGGTGTCGCCGAAGCGGGTGCCCGCCTGTTCCAGCGCCGCGGCGGAGGACGCCACCAGCGCGTCGATCGCGCTGCGCTGTTCGGTGGAAGCGTGGTTGATCGCGTCGAGCAGCGCGCGCAGGGTTTCCATGATGCGGCTGCGCTCGGCAAGCAGTTCGTTGTCGCGCGCGACGCTGGCGGACAGCTCCTTGCGCAGTTCGCCGATCACCTCGGCGGCGGCACGCGGCGCCTCCGCGGCCCGTTCCATCAGCGCCCCCACTTCGGCGAGGGTGCCGCTCGCCTGCGCCTTGGTCTCCGCCACCAGCGCGCGCGCGGTGTCGTCGAGCGTCTGGCAGATCCGCTGCTGGCGTGCTTCGCTGTCGGCGCCGGCCTCGGCCCAACGCTGCTGCAGGGATCCGGCCAGCTCCGCAAGCGCCGCGCGTTGCGCCGCCAGGCGGGCTTCCTCCTGGCTGGCGAGCGCGGCCTGCAGGCTGGCGCTGCGTTCGGCCACCTCCGCCAGCAGCGCGCCGGCGCGGTCATCGAAGCGGCCGGCGAAGGCGCCCAGGGCGCCGTCCAGCCGCTCGATCAGCGCACTGCCGCTGCGCTCGTGGTCCGCCAGCGCGCGTGTCCAGGTTTCGCTGACCGCGCTCACCGCCGCGTCGAAGCGGGTGGCGAGAGCATCGAGATGTCGCTCGGTGCCCGCCGCGAGCCGCGCGTGCAGCGCGGCGGTATCGTCGGTGAGGCGCGCCGCGGTGGTGGCGAGTTCGCCGCGCAGCGCGTCGTGGGCCTGCGCCACCGAGGCCAGCAGCGCGGCGCTGTGCTGGTCGACGCGCTCGGCATGGGCGCCGAGCGCGGCCTCGATCTGCGTGCCGACCGCGGCATTGGCGCGCTGGTGCTGCTCCAGCGCGGCGGTCCAGCTGGCGGTCACGCGGGTCACCGCACTGTCGAAGCGGGCGCCCGCGCCGTCGAGCTGGGCCTGGACGGCATCGGCCACGCGTGCCTGCAGCGCGGCGGTTTCGCGCGCGATGCCGGCCATCGTGGTGTCGACCACCGGCTTGATCGTCTCGCCCGCCAGCCGCGCGCTCTCGCTCAGGCTGGCCTGCAGGCTGCGGCCGACCGCGGCCGCCAGCTCGGTGTAGGCCTCGCGCGCCTCGCGGTGAAAGCGCGCCTGCTCGGCCGCCAGGCGCTGCTCCGCTTCGCCGCTGCGGCGCTCCAGCTGTGCCATCAGCGTGCCGAGCGCGTCGACCAGTTCGGGCAGCAGGCGAGCCTGCTGCTGCATCGCCTTGAAGCCCTCGTCGCGCTGATGGGCGCGCGAGAACGGCCGCAGCGCGGTGGCGATGCGCGCATCGAGCAGATGCGCGGCCTGCTGGCGCGCGCGCCGGCACAGCGTGGTGATCAGCCCCAGCATCGCGGACGCCGCGACCCCGGCCACCGAGGTGCCGAAGGCCACGCCCAGCCCCTTCACCGGCGCGGCCAGCGCGGCACGGATGGTCTGCAGGTCGGTGGTGCTCTCGAGCGCGACGACCGCGCCGTTGAGCGTGACCACCATGCCGAGGAAGGTGCCGAGCATGCCGAGCAGCACCAGCAGGCCGATCAGGTAGGGCGTGACGGTGGGGCCGGGCAGCGCGACGCGCTCACCCTCCAGCCGCAGCCGCACCGCGTTGTGCAACCTGGGCGGCAGCGTGGCGATCCACGCCGCGGGGTCGGCGACTTGCGGCGGGATGTCGGCCAGGGCCCGCTGCAGCGCCGCGGTGGCGCGCTGGAAGCGCAGCATCTCCGTCGCGCCCGCCACGTATACGGCGGCGATCAGCGCGGTCATCGTCAGCGCCAGCGGACTGCCGCCGAGGTAGCCGTATCCGACCCAGCCGACGACCACCAGACCCACGACAAAGGCCGCCGCGCAGGCGGTTCTGTTCATTGCCACGATTACCTCATCTACAAATATCGAGCGCGGGCGGACGTGGGGGCTTCACGCACCGACCGCCGGCGCGCCCTCCAGCGCTTCCACCAGGCCGCTGACCGGCTGCAGACGCAGCGCCAGCTCGGCGAGCAGCACGGTGCGCAGATCGGCCCGGAACGTCGCCAGCCAGCCGCCCGGCCGGCTCCAGCCCGCCGGGTCGTCCGCCGTGCCGGCGGGTTGTGCCGCGCGATGTGCGGCCAGCAACTGCTCGAAACGCTGCGCCAGCAGGGCGGGGATGGTGGCGAGCAAGGCGCGTTCGCGCACGGCCAGCCCCTGCTCCAGCACCGCATCGAGCGCCGCCAGCCGCGCCAGCGCCGCGGAATGGCGGGCGAGGGCGGCGCGGGCATCGCCCCGCAGTGTCGCGATCGTCGCCTGCATGTCGCGCTGGCGGGCGAGACAGTAGCGCTGGTAGGGCGCGAAATCAGCCAGCGCCTCGGGACCGCCGTCCAGCGGCGGCAGCGGCGCCGCGATGCGCCCCACGCCCGGCGCGGAGGCGCCGTCGGCGCCGATCGCCTGCACCAGCGTGCTGCGCACGCGCGCCAGCTCCGCCCCCAGCGGGGATGCGGCAGCCGCAGCGGTGGCCGCCTCGCCCGGGCGCGCGTCGAGCACCGAGAACAGCGCCAGCGCATCCTTGAAGTCGAGCCACTGCCCCAGCCGCTCGGCAAAGGGCTGGCGGGATTCGCCCGGCTCTTCGACCACCAGCCCGGCCAGTGCCCGCTGCAGCGCGGAAGTGTTGAAACGCGTACGCGGCAGTCCTTGCGCCATACCCGGAACCGACGCCTGCCCGGCGAAAAAGCGGCAAGGCTACTACAAGGCGGCGAGCGGGTGAGTGCGAAAAAGGTAACGGCGCCGGCGCGCCGCTGTCGGCCGGCTTGACAGTCGTTCCGTGGAGCGCGGCCATGCCCGCGCCACTGCTGGAGGAACGCGGATTGCTACGGCCCCGCGCCACCCTTGCGCGAGGAATCCCCCATGTCGCTTCCGGTCCTGACGTCTGCCCGCTGCCTTCGCCCGGCCCTGGTGGCCGCCGCGCTCACCTGCACCGCCTTGCCCGCGCACGCGCTGGTGGTGCCGGGTGCGCTCGAGGCCGTCGAAGGCAACATCAACAACGCCTTTCCGTTCATCCCCGACCCGCTGCGCGCGCAGCAGGTGTATGACGCGAGCGCATTCGCCGGGGTGGGCGGACCGCTGCTGCTGACCGGCCTCGCCTTCCGTCCGGACGCGGTGGATGGCGCGCCGCAGGCCTGGGTGGTGCCGGACGTGCGCATCCATCTGTCGACCACGAGCGCGGGGCCGGACCGGCTGTCGACCACCTTCGCCGACAACGTCGGCAGCGACGACACCGAGGTGCTGCGCGGTGCGCTGTCGCTATCGACCGCCGACCTGCCGGGACCGGGTGGCACCCGGCTGTTCGACATCGTGATCCGGTTCACCACCCCGTTCCGCTACGACCCCGCGCGCGGCAACCTGCTGCTCGACATCTTCAGCGCCGGCGGCAGCCCGGTTGTGTCCTACGACGCCCACAACCTCGCCGGCGACGCGATCTCGCGGGTGATCGGCGACCTCGACGCCGCGCGCGGCATTGCCGACAGCAGCGGCCTCGTCACCGCGTTCGACTTTGTCGCGCTGGCGGTGCCGGCGCCCGGAACCCTGGCCCTGCTGCTGGCCGCGGCGCTCGCGCTGCCCGCGGCGCGGCGCCGACCTCAGGTGTTGGTCGCAGCGCGGTAGAAGGCTTCGGCGAAGGCGTCGATGTCCTGCCAGTTGTCGCGCGAGATTTCCTCGGCCTCGGCCAGCGCCATGTCGGTGAAGCCCTTGCGCGTCATGTTGTTGAACGTCACCACGCCGTTCCTGATCGTGTAGTTGAAGCGCGCGTTCTTGCCCGATCTGGACAAGGGGTAGCTGACGTGGAAGCCCACCCATTCGCCGTTCTTGGCCACTTCCCAGACTTCGTTGAATGCGAGCGTGATGTGCGGATAGTTGGTCAGGCGGTTGTTGCCGTCCTTGTACCAGGTCCAGTTGGGGGAGTTGTACTCGTTGTTCGAGGTGTATTTGCCCTTCCAGTTGGCCGGCCCGATCAGGTCGTACGACACCTGCAATTGCGCAGCTTTCATTGCTCACTCCCCTTGGTTCGGTTCATGGGATCAGGGCTTCGCCCGGCACGCAGGTGCGGCGCCCGCAGGAAATCCGGCTCCTCCGGCTAGCCGTACAGCCACGGCGCCAGCCCCCGCGTCGCGTAGTACGCCTTCATCAGCGCCTGAGTCTCGCAGCGGTCGATGCCCCCGGTTTCATCGATCGCGATGAAGCGCTCGCCGATCGCCCTGTTGCGGGCGTTGCCGGCTTCGTCGAGGTAGTCGTCGTTGGCGCCGTGCTGCAGCGGAAACAGCAGCTGGCGGTTGATGCGCTTGAGGAATTCGGCGGTCTGGCGGCTGTCGGCGCCCAGCTCGAAGCGGCTGTAGCCGTTGCCCGTGCGCTGCCAGGCCGACAGCAGGTCCCAGTCGCTGGTGTAGAGGCGGCCGTCCTGCACGATCCAGCGGCCGTGCGTCTTCTGCTTCATCGCCGCCGGCTTGGGGAGGATCTCCACGCCCAGGCCGCGCACCTGGCGGCCGAGCCCGCCGGGGGCGCGGAAGATCAGCAGCTTGCGCTCGGCGCGGCAGAATTCCTGCAGCGTCTCGAGATCGATGGCATCCATGCCGGACCACTGCGCATGGCCGACCAGTTCGGGAGACGAACCCCAGGCCTTTTCGAGGTTGGCGATGCCGGGCTTGAATCCGGGCGGGACGCTGGCCATGACGATGCCTCGCGGATACGGGAAGTAGCGGACACTAATTCATCGTATGCATATCGGCAATCGAAAGCGCCTGTCCCGACGCTGCCGGGCTCGCGGGGCGGCGGCCGCGGCCCCGCGACATCCTGTTAGCGGCTGACCTGGCGGTCGTGCTTCTGCACCGCGATGTGCCGGCTGGTGCGATCCTGCAGGCGTTCCATGTGCACGGCTTCCCGGCGGCTGAGCGTGCCGTCGGCCAGCGCTCGGTCCTCGACCCGGTCCACATGGCCCTGCTGGCGCTCCATACGAGCCGCTTCGCGCGCGGTCAGCGCGCCGCTGGCCACGCCCTTGTCGATGCGCTGCTCCTGGCGCGCCTGGCGATTGTCGATGCGTTGCGCCATGCGCTCGGCGGGCGTCTCGGCGTGGACCAGCGACGGCGCCACGACAAGGGCGGCGAGCAGGGCGAACAGGCTGGAACGGAAGGCGTACATGTCGATATCCTCGGTAGCGGAGCCGGCCGGATGCCGGCGCCATGCCGCTTCAACTGCCCGGCGCCGGTTTTCTTATGCCGAACTTACAAACGCTTGCAAGCACGGCGCCGCGTAAGACCGCGCGCCGGGCGGCGTTTACCCCAGGACAACGTTCATCCGCCCGGAAGCCTTCGATGACTTCGCCCTTGCACCGCCTGCTGTTCGCCGCATGCCTGCTCGCCGCCTGGCCGGCCGCCCATGCCGCCGCCCCCGCGGTGCCCGAACTCGGCCAATGGTTCACGCTGGAACCGGCGGTGCGCCGCGAGCGCGCCCACCAGATCCGCGAACAGCTCGCCGACGCCAGCCCGGCCGAGCGCCAGGCCTTCCGCGCGGCGCTGCGCGAACGCCTGGCCGCGCTGCCGCCGGAGCGCCGCCGCAGCGTCGCCGACCAGCTGCAGCAGGAATGGCGCGAACTCAGCCCGCAGGAACGCGATGCCATGCGCGCCGAACGCCGCGCCTACCTGCGTTCGCTCAGCCGCGAAGAACGCCGCCAGCTGCTGGAAGACCGCCGCGCGATGCTGCAGCGCCTGAGCCCCGAAGAGCGCCAGCGCTGGCAGCAGGGGCTGGAACGGTGAGCCTGGCCGCACTACTGCCGGCCAGCTGGCGCGCGGACGCGACCCTGCTCGCCGCCGCCCTCGATGGCGACCGCCGCGCGGTGGCGGCGCTGGTGGACCGGCTGGCGCCGCAGGGCCATGCGCTGGCGTGGCGACTGACCGGCTCGCGCGCCGAAGCCGAGGACGCGGTGCAGGAAGCCTTCCTGCGGCTGTGGCGCGACGGTGGCCGGCTGGAAGCCCGCGCACAGATCTCGACGTGGTTCCTCACCGTGGTGCGCAACCTCTGCTTCGACCGGCTGCGCCGTCGCGACGACCCGCTCGACGACGAAACCCGCGACACGCTGGTGGACGACGGCCCCACGCCGGAAGACAGGCTGCTGCTCACCGCCGCTGCCGGCGAACTGCACGCCGCGCTCGAACGCCTGCCGCCGCGCCAGCGCCATGCGCTGATGCTGTGGGCGTGGCAGGACCATGATGTGGGGCAGATCGCCGACGCGCTGGACATCGCCCCGAATGCCGCGCACCAGCTGCTGTTCCGCGCCCGCCGTTCGCTGCGCCAGGCCGTCGAGGCCATTCGCGCAGCATCTACCCATCCCGTTTCCGCCGTGAAGGATATCGGCCATGAATACCCCCAGCCCCGCTGATCCCCTGCGCAAAAGGCTGCGCGCGCTGCCGCCGCCGGCGGCCGGCACCTCGCTGCGCGCCCGCCTGCTGGCCGACGCCGACGCCCGCCTGCCGCACCCCGCCGCCTGGTGGCAACCACTATGGCGCACCGGACTGGCCGCGATGGCGGTGGTCGCGGTATGCGCCTTCGGCGTCAATGAATACCTGGCCTGGCAGGAAATCCAGGAGCTGGCCGAGCTCGACACGCTGTCCACCGCGACCATGCTGCTGCTGTGAGGAGCACCGGCGCTGCGTTGTCATCCTGATGAATTCGCAGCGATTTTTTTCGCACCCCGCATGGAAATACGCTTATCGGCGGCTTCGAAATACCGCACAATCGGGGCAAAACAGATCCATCCACAACACGCCCCATCAAGCCCAACTTGAGAGAACCCCGACCATGCGCGTAACCCTCGTCCATCCAGCCGGGTTCAATTTCGTGCCCGGCCAGCCCGACTTCACGCTGCTGGCCAACCGCATGGCGCCGATCGGCATCCTGCAGCTGGCGTCCTGGCTGGAAAAGCACGGCCACCCCACCCAGCTGCACGACTGCATGGGCCCCTACGCCCCCGCCTCGCTGGAAGCCAACGTGGCCCAGATCATCGCCACCAAGCCGGAACTGGTCGGCTTCTCCGCCACCACCTCGGGCTTCATGGACGCGGTGGACATGGCCGAACAGATCAAGCAGAAGCTGCCGCACGTGAAGACCTTCTTCGGCAACGTGCATACCTCCTCGATCGGCGCGCCGCTGCTGGAGCATTTCCCCGAGATCGACTACCTCTGCATCGGCGAGGGCGAAGGCGCCATCCTCGATGTCGCCAACGGCATGGCGCCGAAGGACATCGCCAACATCATCTACCGCGACGATGCCGGGCGCGCCGTCATCAACGAGCGCCGCACCCGCATCCTCGATCTCGACGAGCTGCCCTTCCCCGCCTACGAAAAGCTGGCCGGCTTTCCGCACGGCTACCACCTGCCGCTGTTCTCCTACGAGAAGCGCTGGGGCGCGACCATGATCACCTCGCGCGGCTGTCCCTACACCTGCTCGTTCTGCGACCGCACGGTGTACGAGCGGCTCTACAAGTACAACTCGGCGCAATACGTGCACGACCACATCCGCCACCTGCGCGATACCTTCGGCGTGCATCACATCAACATCTACGACGACCTCTTCACCGCGCACAAGAAGCGCATCCACGAGCTGTGCGAACTGCTGATCGCCAAGCCGCTGGGGGTGGATTTCAACTGCGCGATCCGCACCGGCCACACCTCGGACGAAATGCTGGCCCTGCTCAAGCGCGCCGGCGCGCTGATGGTGTCGATGGGCATCGAATCGGCCGACCCCGGCATGATGGAACGCCACAAGACCGGCGTGACGCTGGAGGCGGTGAAGAAGACGGTGGAGCAGATCCACGCCGCCGGCCTGCGCGCCAAGGGCCTGTTCATCTTCGGCCTGCCCGGCGAAACGCCGGAAACGCTGAAGAAGACCAGCGACTTCATCCTCGAGCTGGACCTCGACGAGATGAACATGACCAAGTTCAGCCCGATGTACGGCGCGCCGATCTGGGACGAATGCGTCTCCGGCAAGGAAGGCGACTTCAACGAAGACTGGCGCCTGATGAACTGCCTCAACTTCGTCTTCAAGCCCAACGGCTTCGAATCGCGCGAGCAGATGGACGCGCTCTACAACTGGCACGTGCGCCGCTACTACGACAGCAAGGCCTACCGCCGCCGCTTTTCCAAGCGCATCTGGCAGCACCGCTGGAGCCTGTGGCATCTGCTGAAGAACGCCCCGCGCGTGATCCAGGCCGCGCGCTACTTCAGCGCCAACAAGGCCCAGATCGAAGCCGCGGCGCGCGACTTCGCCCCCCATCCGCGCCAGCCGCGCGGCCTGCAACCCTTCCTCAGCCCGGAACTGCAGGCCGACGCGCTGGCGGCGATGTCGCCAGTGAAGATCTCGCGCAAACCCAAGCCCAAGGTGGAAGACGCCACCGCGATCGCCGCGCCGCGCATCCAGGCGGCCTGAGTGCGGAGTGAGTCCGCGGGCTACTCCTCCCCCTTCAAGGGGGAGGCTGGGAGGGGGATGGGGTTCAAGTGAGCGCTGCGCCCAACCCCATCCCCACCCCAGCCCTCCCCTTGAAGGGGAGGGAGCCACCGCACCCACGCTCCGCTCACTCGCCGTGGTCTTCCCCGTCCGCCCACAGCCGATGCGCGGCCAGGCGCAGACTGGCCTGCTCCGCCAGCGCATCGACACGCGCGCCGCTCGCCTGCAAGGCGGCCTCCAGCGCCTGGCGGCGGGCCAGCAGCACCTCGGCCAGCGGCGCTTCCCCCAGGCGCTGCGCCAGCGCCAGCCTTTCCGCCGCGGCCGCCAGCCGGGCGGCGCTGTCTTCGGCGAGGCGCCAGTGGTCGTGGGTGGCGATGACCATCTCGTGACGCGCGCGTAGTTCCCCCGCCAGCCGCCGCTCGGCGGCGTTGGCCTGTTCCGCCGCCGCCGCAGCGCTGGCACGGGCCATGTCCGCGGTGGCGTTGCGGTAGCTGCCGCCCAGCGGAATCGCCACATAGGCGCCCACCATGTGCTCGGCGCTGTCGCGTTCGCGGCCGTAGCGCACGCCGAAGGTGGGGTCCGGCCGGCGCTGGGCGGCGGCGCGCTGGCTTTCGGCCTCGGCACGGGCGGCGGCGCTGCGCGCGAGCAGCAGGCCGTGGTCGTGTTCCAGGGCAAGCTCCACCAGTTCCTGCATGTCGGCCCCCGGCGGCGCGGGGTCGGGCAACGGCGGCCGCGCGGGCAGGGCGAGCTGCGGATAGCGCTGGCGCAGGGCGGCGGCCGCCGCTGCGGCGCGGCCTTCGCCCAGGCGGGCGGCGGCCGCGGCCTGGGCCGCGGCGGCTTCGGCCTGCATCGCGTCCAGCCGCGAGGCATCGCCCAGCTCGGCGCGGCGCGTTACCGCGGCAGCCTCGCGCGCGGCGGCCTCGGCCTGCGCACGCAGCACGCCCGCGCCGGCCTGCTCGCGCAGCCAGTCGTACCACGCCGCCAGCAGCGCGCGCGCGGTCTCATGGCGGGCGTCGGCAAGGCCGAGTTCGGCGGCTTTCACCTTCAGGTCGCCCAGCCGCTCGTCGAGGCCGGCCTTGCCCGGCAGGCGCAGCGGCCGCTCGAGCGCCACCTCCCATTCGCCGGTGCGCGCGGTGACACCCGCCTCACGCGTGCGGCGGCGGCCGTAGTCGGCGTTGAGGGTCCACTCGTAGGGGCCGGCGGCCAGCTGTCGCCGCTCGGCCTCGCCGCCTTCGCGCAGGGCCTCGGCCGCGCGCACCTCGGGCGCGGCCTCGATCGCCGCCTGCAGCATCGGCAGCGGCGGCAGCTCCGCCGGATAGTCGGCGGCGCGGGCGGGCAGCGCGAGCACCAGCGCGGCGAGCGGCGCGAGCACCGCGCCACGGCGGGACAGGAAGGCGGCCATCACGACACCCTCCCGCAGTCGAGCAAGGGCGTCACCCAGTAGAAGATGTTGGCGTCGGGCAAGGCGGCGCGCACCTCGCCCAGCAGCGGCTGCAGCGCCGCCGACTGCAGCGCGAGCCGCACGCAGACGCGCGCGCCGCGGCCGCGCACGTTCTCGTTGGCGCCGACCAGCGCGATCTCGCGCCCGTGCCCGGACGCCGGATGGGTGGTGAAGCCGCTCGCCATGCCGGGGAGCGCAAGCAGCAGATCCACCAGCTTGTCTTCGAGCGCGGCAGGGGCAACCAGGGTCAGCAGGGTGTCGGGGGTGGCGGTCATGGCAGCAGGGCCTCCGGCGCGGACAGCGCGGGCGCGCGGTCCATGCCGAAACGGCGGAACAGGATGGGCAACAGCAGCAGCGTGAGCAGCGTGGAGCTGATCAGGCCGCCGATCACGACGATGGCGAGCGGGCGCTGGATCTCCGAGCCGGGTCCGGTGGCAAACAGCAGCGGCACCAGGCCGAAGGCGGCGATCGAGGCGGTCATCAGCACCGGGCGCAGACGGCGGCGGGCGCCTTCGACCACCACCCGGGCGAGCGGCATGCCCTGCTCGATGAGCTGGTTGAAGTAGGTGACCATGACCACGCCGTTGAGCACCGCGATGCCGAGCAGCGCGATGAAGCCGACCGAAGCCGGCACCGACAGGTATTCCCCCGCCAGCAACAGCGCGAACACGCCGCCGACCAGTGCGAACGGCACGTTGGCCAGCACCAGCGCGGCCTGGCGCACCGAGCCGAAGGTGGAGAACAGCAGCAGGAAGATCAGCAGCAGCGCCACCGGCACCACCACCGCCAGCCGCGCCGCGGCGCGCTGCTGGTTCTCGAACTGGCCGCTCCATTCCAGCCGGTAGCCGGCCGGCAGCTTGACGGTGGCGGCCACCCTGGCCTGCGCCTCCTCGACGAAGCCGACCAGGTCGCGCCCGCGCACATTGGACTGGACGGTGACGTAGCGGCTGCCGTTCTCGCGGTCCACCTTGACCGGCCCGGCGACGCGCTCCAGCCGGGCCACCGCCGACAGCGGCACCGCGCCGCCGCCCGGCAGCGCGAGGCGCAGGTCGGCAAAGCGGCTGGCGCTGGCGCGCACCCCTTCGTCGGCGCGGATCAGGATCGGCACGCGGCGCCCGGCCTCGATCACCGCGCCCGCCTGCTCGCCCTCGACCAGGCTGCGCAGCGCCGACTGCACGTCGTCCACCGAGAGCCCGAGCCGGCCCGCCGCGAGGTGGTCGATCTCGACGCGCAGGTATTGCACGCCCTCGTTCTTGGCGGTGAACACGTCCTCGGCCCCGTCCATCGCCGCCAGCAGCGCCTCGATCGCGCCGGCCGCGCGGCCGAGCGCGGCGAGGTCTGTGCCGAAGACCTTGATCGCGATGTCGCCGCGCACGCCGGTCAGCATCTCCGACACGCGCATGTCGATCGGCTGGGTGAAGGTGACGTCGATGCCGGGGAATTCCGCCACCACGCGGCGCAGCTCGTCGGTCAGCCAGGCCTTGTCGGGCTGGCGCCATTCGGCCACCGGTTTGAGCACCAGGAAGCTGTCGGTCTGGTTGAGCCCCATCGGGTCCAGGCCCAGCTCGTCGGAGCCGGAGCGCGCCACCACGCTCTTCACCTCGGGCACCTGTTCCAGGATTGTGCGCTGCACGCGCGAATCCACCGCGATCGTCTGCTCCAGCCCGATAGAGGGCAGTTTCTCCAGCTGCATGATCAGGTCGCCTTCATCCATGGTCGGCATGAAGGTCTTGCCGACGAAGGCGTAGCCCGCCGCTGCCAGCGCCAGTGACAGCAGCGCCACGGCGATCACCGTGCGGGCGTTGGCCAGCGCCCAGTCCAGCGCCGGCGCGTAGGCCGCATCGAGCCGGCGCACCAGCCAGGGCGTGTGCGCTTCGCCGCGCTTGAGCAGCAGCGAGGCCAGCACCGGGATCACCGTCAGCGCCAGCACCAGCGACGACGCCAGCGCATACACGATGGACAGCGCCACCGGCACGAAGAGCTTGCCTTCCAGCCCCTGCAGGGTCAGCAGCGGCACGAACACGATGATGATGATCGCGATGCCCGAAGCCACCGGCAGCGCAACCTCGCGCACCGCGCGGTACACCACGTGCAGCAGCGGCAGGCGCGCCTGCACGCCGTCGGCGGCAAGCTGGGTTTCCACGTTCTCCACCACCACCACGGCGGCGTCCACCAGCATGCCGATCGCGATCGCGAGCCCGCCCAGGCTCATCAGGTTGGCGGACACGCCGGTGTAACGCATCAGGATGAAGGTGCCGAGCGCAGCCAGCGGCAGCGTCAGCGCCACCACCAGCGCCGCGCGCAGGTTGCCGAGGAAGGCGAGCAGCAGCACGACGACCAGCGCGATCGCCTCGAACAGGGCTTTCGACACCGTGCCGACCGCGCGATCGACCAGCGCCGAGCGGTCGTAGAAAGGCACGATGCTGACGCCGGGCGGCAGCGAGGGGGCGAGTTCCGCCAGCCGCGCCTTCACCCCGGCGATCACCGCCTGCGCGTTGGCGCCGCGCAGGCCGAGCACCAGACCCTGCACGGTTTCGCCGGCACCGTCGCGCGTTACCGCGCCGTAGCGGGTGAGGCTCCCGATGCGCACCTCGGCGACGTCGCCCAGCCGTACTGGCACGCCGTCGCGGGTGGCCACCACCACCGCGGCGAGATCGGCAGGCTCGTTCACCGCGCCCTCGGCGCGCACGATCAGCGTTTCCTCGCCGTCGCCGAGGCGGCCGGCGCCGTCGTTGCGGTTGTTGCGCTCGATCGCCTCGCGCAGCAGGTTGAGGCCGAGGCCGCGCGCCGCCAGCAGTTGCGGGTTGGGCACCACCTCGTAGCTGCGCACATGCCCGCCCAGGCTGTTCACATCGGCCACGCCGCGGATGGTGCGCAGCTGCGGGCGGATCACGCGGTCGAGCAGCGTGCGCTTTTCCTCCAGCGACAGCGGCCCCTCGATCGTGAACATGAACATCTCGCCCAGCGGCGTGGTGATCGGCGCGAGTCCGCCGCTGGCCTGCGCCGGCAGCCCGCTCATCGCCGCGTCCAGGCGTTCGCTCACCTGCTGGCGCGCCCAGTAGATGTCGGTGCCGTCGTCGAAATCCACCGTGATGTCGGTGATGCCGTACTTGGACACCGCGCGCAGCATGCGCTGGGCGGGAATGCCAAGCAGTTCCTGCTCGATCGGCACCGTGATGCGCGCCTCCACCTCTTCCGGCGTCATGCCGGGCGCCTTCACGATGATCTTGACCTGGGTGGTGGACACGTCGGGAAAGGCGTCGATCGGCAGGCTGCGCAACGCCATCGCGCCGGCGCCCACCAGCAGCGCGGTCAGCACCAGCACCAGCAGGCGCTGGGTCAGCGAGAATTCGACCAGTCGGGCGAGCACGCTCATTCCCCCTTGCCGATGCCCATCGCCGCCGCCTTCAGCAGGCTGGCGCCGCGCACCGCGACCCGCTCGTCGGCGTGCAGCTCGCCGCGCAGCACCGCGTTGCCGCCCTGCTCGCCGAGCACGCTCACCGGCACCGGCACGAAGGCGTCGCCCCGACGCACGAACACCGCGCTGCCGCCGCCGTCCTCGCCCAGCGGCACCAGCGCGCTGGCGGGCACCGCCCACACCGGCGCCGCGCCGGCCGCCGCGTCGCCGCCGCGCTCGATCTCCACCTCCACGTTCTGCCCCGGGCCGAGCGCGCCCAGGCCGCGATCGAGCAGCGCGCGCACGGTCACGGTCTGGGCGCCACTCACCGCGCGGCCCACCGCCACCACCCGGCCCTCGGCGCCGCCCGCCGGCACCCGCACCCGCAGCCCGGGTTTCAGTTGCGCGGCCAGCGCCGGCGGCAGATCGACCTCGAGCGCGAGCGGATCGAGGCGGGCGATATGGAACAGCGGCGCCGCAGCCTCCACCCGCATCCCCGGCTGGGCCGGCTGCGCCAGCACCACGCCGGCGATCGGCGCCACGATCGTGAGTTGGCCGCCGCCCTCGCTGGCGCCACCGCTCAACCCGAGCAGCGCGCGGCGCTCGGCCAGTGCGGCGCCTGCCTGGGCCGCCGCCGCGCGCGTGGCCTCCAGGCGCGCGGCAGGAATCAGGCCTTCGGCGTGGAGTTGCTGGTCGCGCTGCAAGGCAAGGCGGGCGCGTTCCTGTTCGGCGCCGGCCTGGGTCAGGTCGCGGCGCAGCGCGAGCAGCTCGGGGCTGGCGATGCGCGCCAGCGGCTGGCCGGCACGGACCGTCTCGCCGCTGCCCACCAGCACCGCCGCCACCAGTCCGGCGACCGGCGCGGCAACGAAGCGTTGCTGTGCGCTGGGCACGACCACGCGCGCCGGCAGGTGCGCCAGGCTGGCGGCGCCGGCCGCCTGCACCGGCGCCAGTTCGATGCCGGCGGCGGTCAGGCGCGCGGCATCCAGCACCACCGCCTCGGCGGCCGCGGCGGGCGCCGCAACGGAGAAGGACATCAGCAGCGCGGGGACCAGCCGGCGCCACGGCAGTTGGATCGGCATGATTGGAGGGCGTAAACGATGAAGCCGCCATGCTGGCGGCCCATCCTTAAGCGTCGCTTAACCGGCGCGGCCTACAAGCGCTTGTAGCCATCCACCATCGCGCGCACCAGGTTCTCGCGGTGACGCCAGCTCTCGTAGATCGCCGCGGCCACATGCACCGCCACCGCGGCAAGGGTGAGGTGGGCGGCGGCTTCATGAATCTCCTCCAGCCAGTCCGCGCCCCATCCCCAGTCGGTCGTCATCGCCCAGCCGGTGGCGCCGATCACCCCGACCATCGCCAGCAGGAACAGGATCATCACCGCCGCGGCCGGATTGTGGCCGCGGTAGCGCGGCTCCTGCCCCCGCAGCGCCGCGCGCAGGTAGCCGAACAGACCCTGCGGGCTGGGAACGAAGTCGACGAAGCGCGCATGGCGGCAGCCGACGAAGCCCCACAGCACGCGAAAAGCCACCAGGCCGAGGGCGCAATAGCCGGCGCCCTGATGCAGCGTTTCCGCGTCGTCGGCGCTGAGCCACGCGGTCAGGAAGGCCGCCACCAGACTCCAGTGGAACAGCCGCACCGGCAGGTCCCACACCTTCACGCGCTCGATGCCCATGGCGCGCTCCCGCTCAGCCGCGCTTTTCGCGCGCGACGCTGCCGTCCACCGGGTTGTAGTAGATCTCGACCTTCTTGCCGTCCTTGTCCTTGCCGTAGATCTCGTAGCAGTTGCCGCTGGTGACCTTGAACTTGTCGACCGTGTAGCCGGCGGCACTGATCTTCTGCTTCATCGCCTCCTCGGGCAGCCACTGGCTCTTCGGCGCCTCGGTACACTGCGGCCCGGCGAGCGCCACGGTGGACAGCGTGCAGGCGGCGAGCACGACGAATGCGGAACGGGTCTTCATGATGATCTCCTCGTAAGCGGCGATGTGCCGGTTGCGCGGCCATTCTCGGCAGCGCTTGATTAATGGCCGCTTAAGCCGGCGCGGGGCAAAGTGTCGATGTGTAAGCGCCGGCGCGGACCGCCGGGCGCTTGAAGCGGGCGGCATGAGGACGGAGATGCGGATACTGCTGGTGGAAGACGATGCCCTGCTGGGCGACGGCCTGCAGGCGGGCCTGCGGCTGGCCGGCTTCAATGCGGACTGGGTACGCAGCGCGGAGGCCGCGGAGACGGCGCTGGCGCTGGAGCATTTCTCGGCAGTGGTGCTCGACCTCGGCCTGCCGGGGCGCGACGGCAACAGCCTGCTCGCGGCGCTGCGCCAGCGCCATGACGACATCCCGGTGCTGATCCTGACCGCGCGCGACGCCGTCGCCGACAAGGTGCGCGGGCTGGACCTCGGCGCCGACGACTACATGGTGAAGCCGGTCGATCTCGACGAACTCGCGGCCCGCCTGCGCGCGGCGCTGCGGCGCGCCGGAGGCCGCGCCAGCGGAGTCATCCGCCACGGCGAGGTCGAACTCGACCCCGCGGCGCGCCGGGTCCGCCGCGCGGGCGCGGAGGTGGCGCTGACCAGCCGCGAATTCGACCTGCTCTACGTGCTGCTGTCGCGCGCCGGCACCGTGCTGACGCGGCGCATGCTGGACGAGCAGCTGTATGCCTGGGATGAAGGCGCCGAGAGCAACACCCTGGAGGTCCACATCCACCACCTGCGGCGCAAGCTCGGCGCCGACCTCATCCACACCGTGCGCGGCGTGGGCTACACGGTGCCGGCATGAGCGCGGACGCGCTGCCGCTGCCCGGCTGGTCGCTGAAGCGGCGGCTGCTCGGCCTGCTGCTGCTAGTGGCCGGCGGCGTGTCGGCGCTGACCATCGTGCTCGCCTACCGCGCGGCCCACACCGAGGCCGAGCACGCCTTCGATGCGCAGCTGGTGGTCGTGGCCGAAACCCTCATGGCGATCGCCGCCGACGCCGGGGTGGATTACGCCGAACACGAACTCTCGGAGCACGCCTACCCCGACACCCTGCCGGTGGCCTACCAGGTCTGGGGCCGCCAGGATGGCCGCGTCAGCCTGCTGCTACGTTCCGCCAGCGCGCCCGCCACGGCGATGACGGTGCACGAAGGCCTCAGCGACGGCGAGCGCGATGGCCGCCGTTGGCGCCATTACCTGCTGCGGCGCGGCGACTTCGCGGTCATCGCGGGTCAGGACCATGCCGGGCGCGATGCGCTCGCGCGCGAACTCACGCTGCGCATCCTGCTGCCCTTCCTCCTTGCGCTGCCGCTGCTCGCCGCGGCGATCTGGCTGACCGTGGGCCGCGCGCTGCAGCCGGTCGCCGCGCTCGCGGCGGAAGTGGAAGCGATGAAGCCCGACGGGCTGAACCCGGTGGGCCTCGCCGATCCGCCGCCGCAGGAGATCGCCCCGCTGCTGCAGGCGCTCAACCGGCTAATCGGGCGAATGGCGGCCGCGCTCGCCGGCGAGCAGCGCTTCACCGCCGACGCCGCCCACGAGCTGCGCACCCCGCTTGCCGCGCTGCGCATCCAGGCCCAGGTGGCCGCCCGTGCCGGCGAGGACAGTGCGGCGCGCGAGCGCGCGCTCGACCAGGTCATTGCCGGCGTGGACCGCATGACCCATCTGGTCGACCAGCTGCTGACGCTGGCCCGGCTCGAACCCGCAGCCGCGCAGCCCGCCTTCGCCCCGGTCGACCTCGCGGCGGTGGCGGAGGCCGCGGTTGCAGCGCTCGCCCCGCGCAGCGCCGCGCGCAAGCAACAGGTGGAGTGCGCGCTGGCCCCCGCCACCGTCAGCGGCAACGCCGTGTGGCTCGACATCCTCGCCCGCAACCTCATCGACAACGCGCTGCGCTACGCGCCGCCGGGCAGCCACATCCGCGTGCGCACCGCGCGCGAAGGCATGCGCTGCGTGCTGGAAGTGAGCGACGACGGCCCCGGCCTGGAGCCCGGTGCGCGCGACAGCCTGCGTGCGCGCTTTGCGCGCGGGGTGGCGGCGGACGGCGAAGGCTGCGGCCTCGGGCTGTCCATCGTCGGCCGCATCGTCGAGCTGCACGGCGGCGAATTCCGCCTCGGCGACGGCCTGCCGCGCAGCGCGCCGGCCGGGGTGGGACTGGCCGCCACGGTGGTGCTGGCCGCGGCAAGTCCCTCCCCACGCTAGGGAAACTTTGCCGCAGGCGTTCAAAAATGCCGCCCGCCCGGTTAACATTGCGGGTTCCAGTCGTCGGTCCGCGTTAGCATGGACGGACGTTTCCGGCCTACGTACCGCGCTTCACCCCGATCATGACCCACACCGCCCCCGCATCCGCCGATGCCGCCCTGCTCGCCGAAGTCGCCGCGCTGATCGTCACCGCGCTCAATCTCGAAGTCCGCGCGGAGGACATCGAACCGGATGCGCCGCTCTACGGCGAAGGCCTGGGACTGGACTCCATCGACATCCTCGAGGTGGCGCTGGTGGTGTCCAAGCGCTACGGCTTCTCGCTGCGCGCCGACAACGAGGACAACCTGAAGATCTTCGCCTCGCTGCGCAGCCTGGGCGACTACATCGCCACCCACCGGGTGCAGTGATGACCACGCCGCTGCGCTTCGGCCGCGCCGCCCTGGCCGCCGTCGCGTTCGCTGCCTACCTGCTGCTCGCGCATCACACCACCGCGTCCGGCCAGCACCCCACGCTGGGCGCGCTGCTTGCGGTCGTGCCTTACATGGCGGCCGCGCTGGCGATGGCGGCGCGCGCCCGCCACCGCGGCTTCGCGCTCGCGCTGTGGGCACTGGGCGCCGCGCTGCTGTGGCGCCAGTGGCCGGTGGTCGAGGCCCGCTTCGAGTGGGTGTATTTGATCCAGCACGTCGGCACCTTCGGCCTGCTCGCGATCGGCTTCGGCCGCAGCCTCGGCGGCGAGCCGATGATCACCCGCTTCGCCCGCCTGGTGCACGGCGCCGAACTGGCACCGCCGCTGGTGCGTTATACCCGCGGCGCCACCGCCGCCTGGGCGCTGTTCTTCACCGCGATGACCACCGCCTCGCTGCTGCTGTTCTTCGGCGGCCCGCTGCCGCTGTGGTCGCTGCTGGTCAACATCCTCACCCCGCTGCTGGTGGCGCTGATGTTCGCCGCCGAGTTCCTGGTGCGCCGCCTGCTGCTGCCGCCGGGCCTGCGCACCGGCCTGGTGGAGTCCGTGCGCGCCTGCATGCACGCCGGCCGCCGCGCCAGCCCGCCCGCGGCCTGAACACCCACTGCCCATCGTGCTGCCCCTCGTCACGCATACCTCCCCGGACGCGGTCGTCGCGCGCCGCCACGGCGAGGCGATCACCGTCCGCCACTTTCTCGCCGACGTGCGCAAGGTCGCCGCGGCGCTGCCGGCAGGCCGCCACGTGCTCAATGCCTGCACCGACCGCTACCGCTTCGCGGTGGGCTTCGCCGCGGGCATGGTGGCGGGCAAGATCAGCCTGCTGCCCTCCACCTACACGCCCGACACGCTGCGCCACCTCGCCGCGTTCGCGCCCGACACCACGGTGCTGACCGACGGAGACGTGGCCGACCTGCCGCTGCCGGCGATGCCCTTCCCGGCCCTGCTCGACGCCGCCGCGGTGCCGGCCGGTGCGTGCGACATCCCCTGCATCGCCAGCGAACAGCTGGTGGCCTGGGTGTTCACCTCCGGCTCCACCGGCAGCCCGGTGCCGCATCCCAAGACCTGGGGCCGGCTGGTGGTGAACGTGCAGGCCGAAGGCATCGCGCTCGGGCTCGACCCCGCGCACCCGGCGACGCTGGTCGGCACGGTGCCGCCGCAGCACATGTACGGTTTCGAATCGACCGTGCTGGTCGCGCTGCAGAGCGGCGCGGCGTTCGACGCCGGGCGCCCGTTCTATCCGGCGGACATCGTCGCCGCGCTGCAACGCGCCCCGGCCCCCGCAGCGCTGGTGACGACCCCGTTCCACCTGCGCACGCTGCTCGACGAAGGCATCCCCGTGCCGCCCGCCGCGCTGGTGGTCTCGGCCACCGCGCCGCTGCCGGTCGAGCTGGCGGTGGCGGCCGAAGCCGCGTTCGGCGCGCCGCTGCTGGAAATCTACGGCAGCACCGAAACCGGCCAGATCGCCACCCGGCGCTCGGCGCAGGGCGAAGCGTGGACGCTGTTCCCCGGCATCGAACTCGCGCCGCGCGACGACGGCCACACCTGGGCCAGCGGCGGCCACATCGAGCGCGCGGTGCCGATGTCCGACGTCATCGAACAGGTGGACGCGCGTCGTTTCCTGCTCCGCGGCCGCAATGCCGACCTGGTGAACATCGCCGGCAAGCGCACCTCGCTCGGCTATCTCAACCAGCAGCTGCTGTCGATTCCGGGCGTGCGCGACGGCGCCTTCTACCTGCCGGACGACAGCGGCGGCGCCCACATCGTGCGCCTGGCCGCGTTCGTGGTGGCACCCACGCTCGACGCCGCCACCCTGCAGGCCGCACTGCGCGAGCGCATCGACGCGGTCTTCCTGCCGCGCCCGGTGGTGTGGCTGGATGCGCTGCCGCGCAACGCCACCGGCAAGCTGCCGCGCGAAACCTGCGCCGCGCTGCTCGCCGCCCACGCGGAGCGGCGCGCGCGATGAGCGGCAGCCGCACCCTGGCGATCGCCGCCGACCATCCCGCGTTCGCCGGCCATTTCCCGGGGCGTCCGATCGTGCCCGGGGTCGTGCTGCTCGACGAGGCGGTGCAGGCGCTGGAAGCGGAATTCGCGCTGCCGCCCACCTGCTGGAAGCTCGCCAGCGCCAAGTTCCTCAGCCCGGTCGGCCCCGGCGACGTGGTGACGCTGAGCTGGCAGGCCCCTGCCGCCAGCGGCGCGATCGCCTTCCGCCTCGCCTGCGGCGAGCGCGCCGTGGCCAGCGGCACGCTGGCGCCGCCGGACGCCGCGCGATGAGCGTCCATTCCACCCCCGGGCAGGGCAGCACCGGCACCGAATGGGCGCAGCGGCCGGAGCGCAGCAACATGCTGCTGCTGCGCTTGATGGCGTGGATCTCGCTGCGTCTCGGGCGCCCGGCCGGACGCCTCGTGCTGCACCTCATCACCACCTACTTCGTGCTGTTCACGCCCAGCGCGCGGCGCGCCTCGCGCGCCTATCTCGGGCGCGCGCTCGGCCGCCCGGCGCGGCTCGCCGATGGCTACCGCCATGTGCACTGCTTCGCCTCCACCATCCACGACCGCCTCTATCTGCTGAAAGACCGCTTCGACCTGTTCGACATCCGCATCGAGGGCGAGGCGCTGATCGAGGAGGTGGTCGCCTCCGGCCGCGGCGCGCTGCTGTTCGGCGCCCACCTCGGCAGCTTCGAGGTCATCCGCGCGGTCGGCCGCCACCAGCCCGACCTGCGCATCGCGCTGGCGATGTACGAGGACAACGCGCGCCGCATCAACACCCTGCTGGCGGCGATCAATCCGGCGGCGCGCCCCGAGGTGATCGCGCTCGGCCGGCTGGACGCGATGCTCAAGGTGCGCGCGCGGCTCGCCCAGGGCGCGCTGGTCGGCGTGCTCGCCGACCGCAGCCTCGAAAGCGAGGACCGCGTCAGCCTGCCGCTGCTCGGCAGCCCCGCCGCGCTGCCGGCCGGGCCGTTCCGCATGGCGGCGATGCTGGAAGCGCGGGTGGTGTTCATGGCCGGGCTCTACCACGGCGGCAACCGCTACACGATCCGCTTCCTGCCGATCGCCGACTTTGCCGGGGTGGCGCGCGACGGGCGCGAGGCCGCGATCGCCGCCGCGATGCGGCGCTACGCCGACGCGCTCGAAACCTGTTGCCGCGAAGCGCCGTCGAACTGGTTCAATTTCTTCGACTTCTGGGGCGACGCCGACCGATGAGCCGCTTCCTGTCCGCCGCGCTGCTGGCGCTCGCCTTCGCGTTCACCCCGCCGCCCGTGGCCGCGGCGGCGTGGGACGTGCCGCAGCTGATGACGCTGCTCGCCGCCAATGGCGGCGGCCGCGTGCGCTTCACCGAAACCCGCCACCTGGCGATGCTGGACGCGCCGCTGGTGGCCACCGGCGAGCTGGTCTATGTGCCGCCGGCGCGGCTGGAGCGCCACACCGAGACCCCGGTGCGCGAGACCATGGTGCTCGACGGCGACACCCTCAGCCTCACCCGCGAGGGCCGCAACCACAGCCTCAAGCTGCGCGACTACCCCGAAGCCGCGGCGCTGATCGAGAGCATCCGTGCCACCCTCGCCGGCGACCGCAAGGCGCTGGAACGCACCTACGCGCTCAGCCTGTCGGGCAGCGCGGCGCAGTGGGCGCTCGACCTGCTGCCGTCCGATCCGGCGGTGACCAAGGTGGTGCTGCGCATCCGCGTCAGCGGCAGCCGCGGCGAGGTACGCGGCGTGGAGATCCAGCAGGCCGACGGCGACCGTTCGGTGATGCGCATCGAGCCGCCCGCGCGATGAGCCGGCGCCCGCGCCTCGCGGCACTGACGATCTGGCTGGCGGTGATGGCGGTGCTTGCGCTGATCATCGCGCGCAGCCAGTTCACCGCCGACATGTCGGTGTTCCTGCCGCGCAACCCCACGCCGGAGCAGCGCCTGCTGGTGGACCAGCTGCGCGACGGCATGGTGTCGCGGCTGATCCTGGTCGGCATTTCCGGCGGCGACGCCGAGACCCGCGGGCGGGTGTCGCAGGCGATGGCCGCGGCGCTGCACGGCGACGCCCGCTTCGTCTCGGTCAACAACGGCGAAAGCGGCGCGCTGCAGGAAGAACAGCGCTGGCTGTTCGACAACCGCTACCTGCTCAGCCCGGCGGTGACGCCCGCCCGCTTCAGCACCGACGGCCTGCGCGCCGCGCTCACCGACACCCTCAACCTGCTCGCCTCGCCGGCCGGCATGCTGGTCAAGCCCTTGGTCACCCGCGACCCCACCGGCGAACTGATGCAGCTGCTGCAACGACTCGACCCCGGCACCCAGCCGGCGCGCGACCCCGCCCACGGGGTGTGGATCACCCGCGACGGCGAGACCGCGCTGATGCTGGCGCTGACGCGCGCCGCCGGCTCCGACATCGACGCCCAGGAAGCGGCGATGGGCGCGCTGCAGCGCGAGTTCGAGACCGCGCGCGGCAGCGCCGCCGCGGCGACGCCGCTGCGGCTGGAGATGACCGGCCCCGGCGTGTTCGCGGTCGAGTCGCGCGCCACCATCAAGCGCGAGGTCGAGCGCATCGCCGTGCTCGGCGCGGTGCTGACGGTCGGCTTCCTGCTCGCGGTGTATCGCTCGCTGACGGTGCTGCTGCTCGGCATGCTGCCGGTCGTCACCGGCACGCTCGCCGGCGTCGCCGCGGTCAGCCTCGGCTTCGGCGTGGTGCACGGGCTCACGCTCGGCTTCGGCACCACGCTGATCGGCGAAGCGGTGGACTACGCGATCTATCTCTTCGTGCGCGCCGGGCGCGGACCCGGCACCGCCGCGGAGGACGACGACCCGGATGAGGGCCGCGACGGCTTCTGGGCGACGATACGGCTCGGCCTGCTGACCTCGGTCGCGGGCTTCGCCGCGCTGTTCGCGTCCGGCTTTCCCGGCCTTGCGCAGCTCGGGCTGTATTCCATCGCCGGCCTGATCGCCGCGGTGCTGGTCACCCGCTATCTGCTGCCCACGCTGCTGCCGGCGGACTTCCGCCTGCGCGACGTCCGCCCCCTCGGCCTGCGCCTGGCCGCGCTCGCCAACGCCGCTGGCCGTCTGCCCTGGCTGGTGGTGGCGCTCGCGGCCGGTGCCGCGGCCGTGCTCGCGCTGCGCCACGACGGTCTGTGGAACAGCGAGCTGCTGGCGCTGAGCCCGGTGCCGATGCGCCAGCAGGAACTGGACATGCGGCTGCGCACCGAGATGGGCGCGCCCGACGTGCGCTATCTGGTGGTGGTCGATGGGGCCGATACCGAAACCACGCTGCGTGCGGTCGAGGCGCTCGCGCCGCGGCTGGACGCGCTGCAGGCCGACGGCGTCATCGCCGGCTGGGACGCGCCCACGCGCTACCTGCCCAGCCTCGCCACCCAGGCGGCGCGCCGCGCCGCGCTGCCGGCGCGTGAGGAGCTCGCCGCGCGGCTCCACGCCGCCACCGCCGAGCTGCCGCTGCGAGCCGAACGCCTGACGCCCTTCCTCGACGAGATCGACGCCGCCCGCCAGCGCCCGCCGCTGACGCCGGAGAGCATGGCCGGCAGCTCGCTCGGGCTGCCGGTGCAGGCGATGCTGATCCACACCGAAGGCGGCGTGCGCGCGCTGCTGCCGCTGCGCGCGCCGGAAGACGGCACCGACCTGATCGACGCCGGCCGCGTGCGCGCCGCGCTCGCCGGTGCCGGCGACGGCAGCGCGCCGCTGTTCCTCGACCTCAAGCAGGAGTCCGACGCGCTGTACGCCAACTACCTGCGCGAGGCGATCCGCCTCGCGCTCGGCGGCGTCGCCGCCGTCGTCGTGCTGCTGCTGGTGTTCCTGCGCAGCCCGCGACAGGTGCTGCGCGTGGTCACCCCGCTCGCCGCCGCGGTGCTGGTGGTCACCGCCGGGCTGGCGCTGGCCGGCAAGCAGCTCATCCTGCTGCACCTGGTCGGCATGCTGCTGATCGTTGCGGTCGGCTCCAACTACACCTTGTTCTTCAACCGCGCCGACGGCCGCATGGCCGCGCCGCGCACGCTGGCCTCGCTGTTCTTCGCCAACTGCACCACGGTATGCGCATTCGGCCTGCTGGCCTTCTCCGAGGTGCCGGTGCTGCAGGCGATCGGCATCACCGTGGGGCCGGGCGCCGTGCTCGCGCTGGTGTTCTCCGCCATGCTCGGCAGCCGGGGCGACGCCCGCGCCGTGCTGCCGGCACCCGCCTGCGGACGATGAGCACGCCGCGGCCGCCTGCTCCGCCGCCACCGCGCGCCCGCCTCGACCAGCACATCGTGCGCGCCGGGGCCGACCCTGCGGCGGACGTCTTGGTGCTGCTGGCCGGCGCCTACGACGGCCCGGCCGACTTCATCGCCGCCGGCTTTGCCGATGCGCGCGCCGCGCGCGGCCTTGCGCTCGATCTGGTCCTGGTCGAGAGCGATCTCGCCGCGGTGTGCGACGGCAGCCTGGCGCACCGCCTGCAGCACGAGGTGATCGCGCCCGCGCGCGCCGCCGGCGCCACCCGCGTCCACACCGGCGGCATCTCGATCGGCGCGCTGACGGCGCTGATGCACGCCGACGCCTGCCCGGACGAGGCGGCCAGCCTGGTGCTGCTGGCGCCCTACCCCGGCAACCGCGCGATCAGCGGCGAGATCGCCGGCGCCGGCGGACTCGCGCAGTGGACACCGGCCGCCGACTACCCGCCCAACGACGAGCGCCGCGGCTGGCGCGCGCTGCAGCGCATCGCCGCCGCCGGTGCGCCGCCGGTATGGCTGGGGTACGGCAGCGAAGACCGCTTTGCGCGCGGCCACGCGCTGATGGGCGCGATGCTGCCGGCGGGCGCGCACTGCCGGCACCCCGGCGGGCACGACTGGCCGACCTGGACCGCACTGTGGGACCACGCCCTGACGTGGCTGGCGCCGCGCCTGCACCGCTGAGGCGCGCGAAGCGCCGTCGATCAAGCACTTGAAGACGCCGCCGGTCATCGCGCCGTCGCCCAGCAAAGTTACAATCCCGCCGTTATGCACGCCCTTCCCGCCGTCCGCCGCTGGCGCCCCACCCCGCTGATCACCGCCACGCTGGCGCTCCACCTTGGCGCGCTCGGCGGGCTGGCGGCCGCGCCGGCGTGGTGGGGATGGGTGCTCGCCGCGCTGGCGCTGAACCACGCCGCGCTGACCGCGGCCGGGCTGTGGCCGCGCAGCCGCCTGCTCGGCCCCAACTGGACGCGGCTGCCCGCCGCGGCGGCTGCACGCGGCGAAATCGCACTGACCATCGACGACGGCCCCGACCCCGAGGTGACGCCGCAGGTGCTCGCCCAGCTTGCGGCCTCCGGCGCCCGTGCCACCTTCTTCCTGATCGGCGAGAACGCCGCCCGCCACCCCCAGCTGGTGGCCGACATCCTGCGCGCCGGCCACGAGGTGCAGAACCACTCGCAATGGCACCGCAAGACCTTCTCGCTGTTCGGCCCGCGCCGCATGGAACGCGACGTGGCCGCGGCGCAGCACACACTCGCCGGTCTGGGCGCACCGCTGCCGCGCTTCTTCCGCGCCCCCGCCGGACTGCGCAACCCGTTCCTGGAGCCGGTGCTCGCGCGCCACGGCCTGACGCTGGCGAGCTGGACGCGCCGCGCCTTCGACACCCGCGAGGGCGAGCCGGCGGCGGTGCTCGCGCGCCTTACGCGCGAGCTCGGCCCCGGCGACATCCTGCTGCTGCACGACGGCCATGCCGCGCGCAGCCCCGGCGGGCGCGCGGTGATCCTGGAGGTACTGCCACGCCTGCTCGATGCCGTCCGCACCGCCGGCCTGCACCCCGTGACCCTGACTGCTGCCCTTCGATGAGTTCCGCCTTCCGCAAACGGCTGCTCGACGCCGCCACCGCCCCCTATCGCCCCGCCGGGCATTTCGCCTGGCATTTCGCCCGCGGCAAGCTCGGTCGCGACCCGATCTTCTTCAGCCTGCTGCGCCACGGCCTGATTCCCGACCCGGCCACGGTGCTCGACCTCGGCTGCGGGCAGGGCCTGTTGTCGAACTGGATCACCGCCGCCGCGCGCCTGCACGACGAAGGCCGCTGGCCGGCGGACTGGCCGCCGCCGCCGCGGCTGCAGGGCTACCGCGGCATCGAGCTGATGCAGAACGACGTCGACCGCGCACTGCCGGCGCTGCCGCCGGGTGCGGTCGTGGAGCAGGGCGACATGCGCCACGCCGACTATGGCGAAGCCAACGTGGTGTTCATCCTCGACTGCCTGCACTACGTGGATATCGCGGCGCAGGACGCGGTGCTGGCGCGCGTGCGTGACACCCTGGCCCCGCGCGGCCGCCTGATCATGCGCGTCGGCGACGCCGGCGCCGGCCTGCCCTTCCATCTGTGCAGCTGGGTGGACCGCGTCGTCACCTTCGTGCGCGGCCATCGCCTGGGCACGCTGCACTGCCGCCCGGTGACCGCGTGGCAGGCGACGCTGGAAGGGCTGGGCTTCCGCGTCCAGACGATGCCGATGGATGCCGGCACGCCCTTCGCCAACACCATGCTGGTGGGCTCGCTCGACTGAGCGCCGCCGGCGCGTCGCACCTTCAGCCGGGCGCGGCCTCCGCGTCCGCCAGGGCCTGCACCGCAGCCTCGTAACCCGGCCCTTCGCCGCGCGCCCATTCCGGGTGCGAACGGGCCCGCCGCAGCTCGGCCGGCAAGGCCGCCTCGCGCCAGCGCCGGGCGCCCGGATCGGCGAGACGGATCGGATCGAGCGCGGCATGGCCGCGCCCTTCCAGCGCCTCGACCAGCGCATGCAGGCGCAACGCGAGCAGGCGCAGAACGGCGTCGTCCACCGTCAGCTCACGCTGACCGCGCACGCGGGCGAGCAGACGTTCGCGATATCCCCCCGCCACCTGCAGCACGCTGCCCGCAAGCGCGCCCAGCGCCGCCGCGGCGCCGAGCGTGAGGCCGCCGGCCAGCAGATCGACGCCCACACCCGCCGCGGCCCCCGCCGCCGCGCCGCCGCCCACGCGGACGCCGAACTGACGCAGCGACTCCGGATTGAACAGATCGCTTGCCCAGCGCCCCGCCACCAAGGGCAGCGCAGGGGCGCTGAGGTCGTCCGAGCGGAAGCGGTAGAGCGCGAGCAGTGCCTCCACGCAGGCCTGCTCGCGCGCCCGCACCGCGGCTTGCAGCGTCTCCGTCGCGGCGGCGATGGCGGTCGGGTCCGCCGCCACGGTGACGCGCAGCGCCGCGAGCTGCACCAGCAGGGCCGCCCCCAGCCGCCGCGCCGCGTGCTGCCGCGCCAGCGCTTCGCGAGCGCGCGCGGCGAGCAGGCGCGCGAGCGGAGCGCGCCCACCGTGCAGCAGCGTCGCCAGCGCCTCGAACAACAGGCGCTCGCCGTCGCGCGCGGGCGCCACGGTGTCGAAGCTCACCACCGCGTGCAGCCCCAGCCGCGCCAGCGCCTCGCGCCAGGCTTGCGGACGGGCGTCCGCCGCGCGCACGAAGTTGAGCACCGGCAGCAGCGGGCGGGCGCAGCCGGCCAGGATGGCGAGTTCGTCGCGGTGCTTGGGCAGCACCGGGTCGCGCGCGTCCACCACGTAGAGGCCGGCATCGCTCGCGAGCAGCTGGCGCAACACCTTGGCCTCCTGCTCGTAACGGCCGGCCGCTTCGGCGCCGGCCAGGAAGCGCGCCACCCGCTCGGGGCCGTCGATGCGCTCGCCCGGCCCAGCCAGGCCTTCCAGGTGCTCCAGCAGCGCAATCGCGTCCTCCATGCCGGGGGTGTCGAACAGTTCGATCACCGCTTCGCCGTCGGCGAACAGGCGCAGGCCCTCGACATGGCGCGTGCTACCAGCCCGATCCGACACCTCGCCGAACCCGGCGTCCCGCGCCAGGGTGCGCAGCAGCGAGGTCTTGCCGGTGTTGGTGTGGCCGACCACGGCGATACGCAGCAGGCTCATGCCCTGGTCCTCGTCGCGCACGGCGAGGCGGGCGCGCCGCCGCGCGGGCTCAGGCGCAGACCGCCGCTCATGCGCCCGTCTCCAGCCAGCGCCGCGCGGCATCGGCATCGGTCAGCACGGCGCGATCCGCGGTGGCGAGGTCACGCTCCGCGAGCGCCGTCCGCCACTGCGCGAGCCGCCCGGCCGCGCTCCTCGGCAGCGTCCACACCCGCAGGCAGCCGGCACAGGCCGCCAGCTCCACCAGCGTGCCGAGGCTGCCGCGATCCGGCGTCTGGCGCGCGTCCACCGCGACCAGCAAACGCTGCGGCGGCCGCGCACGCACTGCCGCCAGCCAGGCCTGGCGTTGTTCGCGGCTGTCGAGCCGGCGCGGCGCGCAGCGCGGGTCCGCCGCGCTGGCGATGTCGCCGGCGCCAAACGGCGGCGGCCAGTCGAGGTCGTCGCCCAGCTCCAGCGCCAGGGCAAGCGTACCCTCGCCACCGGCCGGCGCGGCCGGCGCGCGCGGCGGTGCGCCACTGTGATCGGCGTCATGGATGCCGAGCCGTTCGCTGTCGGGCAGCAGGCGGGCCCGCAGCGCCGCATGGCCGGGTTGGTCCTCGTCGAGGCGCACGGCCGCGGCGGCGCGCCGCAGCAGCGCTGCGCACAGCCCCGCCAGCAACAGCCGCGGCAGCACCCCGTAGAGCAGCACGCAGCCGATCAGCCAGCCGGCCCAACCGCGTCCGGCCGCACCGTCGCCCACTGCGGACGCGGGCACGCCGGCGGCCGCGAGCGCGGTGGAATCCGGCACCGGAAAACCCAGCGCCGCCGGCAGGCGGCCGAGTGCGGAACCGAGTTCGACGAAGAGGCCGACCGGCAGGATCGTGGTCTCCCACACGAAGCCGTAGCGGCGGGTGGCGAACAGCAACAGCATGCTGCCCGCCGCCCCGCCCAGCGCGGCCGCCCACAGCAGGTGATTGAGCAGCCCGGCGGCCCACGGCAGGCCGCCCCCCCGCCCCAGCAGCCCGAACAATGCGGCCGCCGCCGGCCCCGCGCGAGCGCCGTGGTCGAGCAGGTTCGCCGCCGCACGCCCGGCGCGCGCCAGCCAGGCGCCGCCGCCCTGGCCCCGCCGCAAGCCGAAAGCGACCGCGCCCAGCCACACCAGCAGCCCGACCAGATGGGCGCCGAGCACGCCCCCCAGCGCCCAGACGACATTCACCGCCCGGCCGCCGTCGCCCAACACAGCGGCTCCCGCGGCCCAGCCGACGACGAAAGCGGCGACAAGCGCCGCCGCCGCGCCGACGCGCAGCCGCTGCGCCAGCCGGGCGAGGTCGGCGTCCCACCCCTCGCGTGCCGCGAGCAGCCGGGCCCGCGCCAGCAGCCGGTCCTCGAAGCGCGGCGGGGCGCGCCGCGCCGCCGTCAGCTCCGCCTCGTCCGGCAGTGCGCCGTGAGCTTCCTCGTGGCGCCGCACCACCTCGGCAAGCCAGCGCGCATGAAAGGACGCGCGCGCGGCGGCGTCGACCGCGTCGGGGGCGGCCGGGGATTGGGACAGGGAGGGTGGTCGGACGCTCATCGCCGCAGCATAGCCTCGCCCGGAGCAGAACGCATCGCCGCCCCTTCGTGGATGGGTCCGCGATTTGCTTGGCATTGGCCCAGCCGCATCGTCACACCACCAACAAGAACACCGAGGAGACTCCCCATGTCCGCCTCCATGCCCAGCCGACCGCCGCCGTCCGACCGCATTCCGGTACGGGTGCGCAGCGTGCGGGACGAGGCCCGCGACATCCGCAGCCTGGAGTTCGAAGCCGTGCGCGGCGGCGATCTGCCGCCGTGGCCGCCGGGTGCGCATGTTCTCGTCTATCCACCCGCGTGCCCGCCGCGCGCCTATGCCTTGTGCAGCCTGCCGGGCGAAGCTGCCACCTACCGCATCGCGGTGCGGCGCGACGCCGGCACGGGTAACACGCCGGCCCAGCTACATGCGCTGCACCCGGGCGACCAGCTGGCGGTATCGGCGCCGCACAGCAGCTTTGCGCTGGATGAGGGGGCGGAGCGTCACCTGCTCGTCGCCGGCGGCATCGGCATCGCGCCGCTGCTGTCGATGTTCCGCGCACTCGAACGGGGCGGCGCCGAAGCGGAACTGCACTATTTTGCGCGCAGCGAGGACGACGCGGCCTTTCTCGCCGAACTCGAAGGCGCCCGCGCGCGCGGTACGCTGCACTGTCACTTCGGCCTCAGCGGCGGGGCAACGGCGGCGCGGCTGCAGGATCTGTTCGCCACCGCGGCGCAGCGGCCGGGCGCGGGCGCCGGACTGGCGATCTACACCTGCGGCCCCGCCGGGCTCATGCGGGCGGTGGATGTGGCCGCGGCGGCCAACCTGCATGCGGCGCAGTTGCGCCAGCAGCATTTCGGACCCACGCTGGATCAGTAGGGACGCCGGACGGGCTCGCGCGGAACAGCGCGATTCAGGGCGAAAGACGGGAGCAGGGACAGGGCGCCGCGATCACGGGCCGGGATGTTCAACACGATGCGACGGCCAGGCAGAAGGCGCTGCGGGAGCAGACGCGCCGGCGCGCATCGCACGCCCGGCCGCCCGTGGGGGCGGCGCGGACGCGGAGGGCGGCGTTCAGCCGCCGTGCATCTTCTTGAGCTTTTCGCGGCGCTCCTGGGCTTCCAGGCTCAGCGTCGCGGTCGGGCGGGCGAGCAGGCGGCCGATGCCGATCGGTTCGCCGGTTTCTTCGCACCAGCCATAGCTACCGTCGTCGATGCGGGCGATCGCTTCTTCGATCTTCTTCAGCAGCTTGCGCTCGCGGTCGCGCACCCGCAGTTCGAGGGTGTGCTCTTCTTCCACGCTGGCGCGGTCGGCCGGATCGGGCGTTGCCGCGTTTTCCTGCAGGTGGGTGGTCGTCTCGTGCGCCGCCTCGAGCAGGGTCTTCATTTCCTTTTCCAGCAGGGCACGGAAGAAGGCGAGCTGGCGCGGCGACATGTAGTCGTCTTCCGGAGCCGCCCGCAGTTCGGCTTCCGTCATCAGGGGGGTCAGCACGTCGTTCATGGAGAAGTCCTCACGCTTGCTTCCGGCGGGCTGATGAAACCACGCCGGAATGAAATTCCCGAACACCGCCGGCAATGCGGCCCTGGCGTTCACGTCGTTGAGCGATCCGGCACGATGGCCGGTGCTGGGCTGGCGGGACGCCGCTGCTCCTGCCGGGGGCAGGGCGATGGGCGTCCACCAGCGGGATACTCCCAGTGATGGCGCTTTATAGCAAGTCATACGTGCTGAGCGCCCCCGCCGGGGAATGCGACGACAGCCCGCGGGCCGCCGCCGCGCCGGGCATCAGCTGCCCGGGGTGCCGGTCTTCATCTGCGACTGCAGGTAGTTCTGCAGGCCGACGAGGCTGATCAGGCGCAGCTGCTGTTCGAGCCAGTGGGCATGGTCTTCCTCGGTATCGGCCAGCATCTTCAGCAGGATGTCGCGGGTGACGTAGTCCTGCTCGGCCTCGCACAGCGCCATGGCGGCACGCAGGTTGTCGACCACCTTGTATTCGACCGCGAGGTCCTTCGCGAAGATGTCGGGCAGGTCGGCGCCGACCGTGATCGCGGCCGGCGTCATCGCCGGGATGCCTTCGAGGAAGAGGATGCGGCAGATGAGGTCGGAGGCGTGCTGGGTCTCGTCCTCCATCTCGTGCGCAATGCGCTCGGCGGCGTGGTGCAGGCCCCATTCGGCGAGCATGCGGCTGTGGATGAAGTACTGGTCGCGCGCGGCGAGTTCATCGACCAGCAGGGCGTTGAGTGCGGAGATGACCGGGGTTTTTCCCTTCATGGCGAGGCTCCGATGGCTATTCAGGATGTGGAGGGTAGCCGGCGCCTCCAGGCGGGGCCGGCATGCGCGGCATTCTAGCAGCGGCGCGAACGGCGCCGCCCAAAACAAACAGGGGCGCCGGCTTGCGCGCGACGCCCCTGTTCCTGGGCCGGCGGCCTTACTGCGCGCCGCCGCCCAGCACGCGGTAGAGCGCGACGCGGTTGGCGGCGTCCGCCAGCCGCACCGAGATCAGGCCCTGCTCCGCGCTGTACAGCGTGCGCTGCGCGTCGAGCAGGCCGAGGTAGCTGTCGACCCCGCTGCGGTAGCGCGCCTCGGACAGGCGGTAGGTTTCGGCGGTGGCCTCCACCAGCGCCCGCCGCGCGTCGAGTTCCTCGCCCACATTGGCGCGTTCGGCCAGCGCATCGGCAACCTCGCGGAAGGCGCTCTGGATCGCCTTCTCGTAGTCCGCCACCGCGATCTCGCGGTCCACCTTGGCCACCTGCAGGCTGGCGAGCAGGCGCCCGCCCTGGAAGATCGGCAGGTTGATCTGCGGCGCGAAACTCCAGGTGCCGGAGCCGGCCTTGAACAAGCCTTCGAG
The DNA here is from genome assembly GCF_001682385.1 of Azoarcus olearius. Classification (NCBI taxonomy): domain Bacteria; kingdom Pseudomonadati; phylum Pseudomonadota; class Betaproteobacteria; order Rhodocyclales; family Zoogloeaceae; genus Azoarcus; species Azoarcus olearius. The sequence goes on along the minus strand of NZ_CP016210.1, from coordinate 291,946 downwards.
CGACGCGCTCGCGGTGCCGGCGGCGGCAGTCAGCGTGATGCTGGGGAAGAAGGCGGCGCGCGCGGCGCCGATGTTGGCGTAGGCCGCGCGCAGCTGGCGTTCGGCGGCGAGGATGTCCGGCCGGCTGACCAGCACCTCGGACGGCAGCCCGGCGGGCAGGTCGCCGACCGCGCTGACCTTGTCCGTCAGCGCGGTGGGCAGCAGTTCGTCGGGCACGGCGGCGCCCGCCACCAGGTTGAGCGCGTTGATGTCGCGTGCGACCTGGGTGGTGTAGGCGGCGAGGTCCGCCCGGGCGCTCTCGCGCGCGGTCTGCGCCTGACGCAGGTCGATCGCCGATACCGCGCCGAAGTCGAAGCTCTTCTTGGTCAGCTCGTAGGACTGCTGCTGGGTTTCGTAGGTACGGCGGGCAAGATCCAGCCGCTCGCGGTCGGCGGCCAGCGTCAGCCACGCGTTGGCGGCCTCCGCCACCAGGCTGATCTGGGCGCTGCGGCGGGCGTCCTCGGTGGCGAGGTATTGCTCCAGCGCCGCGTCACGCAGGCTGCGGATGCGACCGAAGAAGTCCAGCTCGTAGGAGGAGAAGCCGACGGTGGCGCTGTACTGGCGGCTGATCGTGGGCTCGCCACGCTGGGTCAGGTCGGCGGGCAGGCGCTGCGCGCTCTGGCCGCCGCCAACGCCGATCCACGGCACCAGCTCGGCGCGCTGGATCTGGTACAGCGCGCGGGCGCGCTCGATGTTGAGGGCGGACACGCGCAGGTCGCGGTTGTTGGCCAGCGCCAGATCCACCACCTGGCGCAGGCGCTCGTCGGCGAAGAAGCTGCGCCACGCCACCGCGTCGGCCGAGGGCGTGCCGGCCGCGGGTTGCGCCGGCTCGGCCGGCCACGCGGCGGCCACCGGCGCCGCCGGGCGTTCGTAATCCGGCGCCAGCGTGGAGCAGGCACCGAGGGACGCCGCGGCGAGCGCGACCGCGAGGGTCTTGAGCGGCATGGGGTAAGACATGGTCATCGTGCCTCCTGGACGGCGAGCGGCGCCGCATCGGCGGCCGGCTTGTCCTTGAAGATGCGCTTGATCGCGACGTAGAACAACGGGATGAAGAAGATGCCGAGCACGGTGGCGAAGATGGTACCGCCGAGCACGCCGGTGCCGATCGCGTTCTGGCTGCCCGAGCCCGCGCCGGTGGCCACCGCCAGCGGCAGCACGCCGAGGCCGAACGCGAGCGAGGTCATCAGGATCGGGCGCAGACGCATCCGCACCGCCTCCAGCGTGGCGTCGATCAGCGCCTTGCCTTCCTTCTCCATCTGCTCCTTGGCGAACTCCACGATCAGGATCGCGTTCTTGGCCGACAGGCCGATGGTGGCGAGCAGGCCGACCTGGAAGTAGACGTCGTTCGACAGTCCGCGTCCGGTGGCGGCCACGATGGCGCCGAGCACGCCGAGCGGTACCACCAGCATCACCGCGAACGGCACCGACCAGCTCTCGTACAGCGCGGCGAGACACAGGAAGACCACGATCAGCGACAACGCGTACAGCGCCGGTGCCTGCGAGCCGGAACGGCGTTCCTCGTAAGAGGTGCCGGTCCATTCGTAGCCGATCCCCGGCGGCAGCTTGGCGATGATCTCCTCCACCGCGGCCATCGCGTCGCCTGACGACACCCCCGGCGCGCCCTGGCCGAGGACTTCCACCGAGGACTGGCCGTTGTAGCGCTCCAGCCGCGGCGAGCCGAAGGCCCAGTGGCCGGACGCGAACGCGGACAGCGGCACCATCTCGCCGGCCTTGTTGCGCACGTACCACTTGGTCAGGTCTTCCGGCCGCATGCGGCCCTCGGCCTGCGACTGCAGATAGACCTTCTTGATCCGGCCGCGGTCGAGGAAGTCATTGACGTACACGCCGCCCCACGCGGTGGACAGCGTCGCGTTGATGTCGCTGACCGACACCCCGAGCGCGCCGGCCTTGGCATGGTCGATGTCGAGCACGTACTCCTGCATGTCTTCCTGGCCGTTGGGACGTACCGCCACCAGGCGCTTGTCCTGCGCGGCCATGCCGAGGAACTGGTTGCGGGCCGCGATCAGCGCGTCGTGGCCGAGGCCGGAGCGATCCTGCAGCTGCACGTCGAAACCGTTCGAGGTGCCCAGTTCCAGCACCGCCGGCGGCACGAAGGCGAACACCATCGCTTCGCGGATCTGCGAGAACGCGGCCATCGCCCGCCCTGCCACCGCCTTGACGTTGCCGGCCGGGCCCTTGCGCTCGTCCCAGTCGCGCAGATGGACGAAGCCGATCGCCATGTTCTGGCCGCTACCGGCAAAGCTGAAGCCGGCCACGGTGAAGATGGACTTGGCGTAGTCCTTCTCGCCTTCCAGGAAGTGGTTCTCGACCTTCTTCAGCACCTCGATCGTGCGCTCCTGCGTGGCGCCGGCCGGCAGCATGACCTGGGTGAACATCACCCCCTGGTCTTCTTCCGGCAGGAAGGAGGTGGGCATGCGCAGGAACAGGAAGGCGAGCACGCCCACGATGAGCGCGTAGATCAGCAGGAAGCGGCCGCTGCGGCGCAGGATGCCGCCCACCGCCGATTCGTAGCGCGTGGTGTTGCGCGCGAACATGCGGTTGAACCAGCGGAAGAAGCCGGAGAACCAGCCCCCTTCGGAGTGGTCGTGGCCCTTTTCGACCGGCTTCAGCATGGTGGCGCACAGCGCCGGGGTGAATACGATCGCCACCAGCACCGACAGCGCCATCGCCGAGACGATGGTGATCGAGAACTGGCGGTAGATGACCCCGGTGGAGCCGCCGAAGAAGGCCATCGGCACGAACACCGCCGACAGCACCAGACCGATGCCGATCAGCGCGCCGGTGATCTGGCCCATCGACTTGCGCGTCGCCTCGCGCGGCGACAGGCCTTCCTCGGTCATGATGCGCTCGACGTTCTCGACCACGACGATGGCGTCATCCACCAGCAGGCCGATCGCGAGCACCACGCCGAACATCGTCAGCGTGTTGATCGAGAAGCCGAACGCCGCCATCAGGCCGAAGGTGCCGAGCAGCACCACCGGCACCGCGATCGTCGGGATCAGCGTCGCACGCAGGTTCTGCAGGAACAGGAACATCACCAGGAAGACCAGCACGATGGCTTCCACCAGCGTCTTCACCACTTCCTCGATCGAGAGGCGGACAAAGGGCGTGGTGTCGTACGGCGTGACCACCTCGACCCCGGCGGGGAAGTAGCGCGACATGCCGTCGATCGCCTTGCGCACCGCCTTCGCGGTGTCGAGCGCGTTGGAACCGGCGGCCAGCTTGATGCCGATGCCGGCGGCCGGCTTGCCGTTGTAGCGCGCGGTGAAGCCGTAGTCCTGCGCGCCGACCTCGACCCGCGCGACGTCGCGCAGCCGCACCTCGCCGCCCTGCGCGGACGACTTCAGCAGGATGTTCTCGAACTGTTCGGCGGTCTGCAGGCGGCTCTGCGCGGTGATCGAGGCGGTGAAGCCCTGCCCCGGCAGCGCCGGCGTGCCGCCCAGCTGGCCGGCCGACACCTGGGTGTTCTGCGCTTCGAGCGCGCTGCGCACGTCCGAGGGCATCAACTTGTAGTTGTTGAGCTTGGCCGGGTCGAGCCACACCCGCATCGCGTACTGCGAGCCGAACACCTGCACCTCGCCCACGCCGGTGACGCGCGACAGCGGGTCCTGCACGGTGGAGGCAAGGAAGTCCGACAGGTCGTTCGCGCTCTGGCTGCCGTCCCTGGAGACGAAGCCGAGCACCATCAGGAAGTTGCGGGTGGATTTCGCCACCTGCACGCCCTGCTGCTGCACCGCCTGCGGCAGCAGCGGCAGCGCCGTCTGCAGCTTGTTCTGAACCTGCACCTGGGCGATGTCGGGGTTGGTGCCGGCGTTGAACGTGAGCGTGACGGTGACGCGACCGTAGGAGTCGGAGGTCGAGTTCATGTACAGCAGGTTGTCCAGCCCGGTCATCTTCTGTTCGATGACCTGGGTCACGGAGTCCTCCACCGCCTTCGCGGTGGCACCCGGATAGGTGGCGTTGATCGCGATCTGTGGCGGCGCGATCGCGGGGTACTGCGACACCGGCAGGCTCAGGATGGAGAGCGCGCCGGCGAGCATGATGACGATCGCGACCACCCACGCGAAGATGGGGCGGTCGATGAAGAAACGGGCCATGGCTCAGCTCCTCACTTGGCGGCCGCGGCGGTCGGCGCGGCCGCAGCGGCTTGCGGCGCGGCGGCACCGACCTCCTGAACCTGCACGTCCGCCCCCGGCCGCACCTTCTGCAGCCCTTCGACGATCACGCGGTCGCCGGCGGCGAGGCCTTCGCTCACCACCCACTTGTCGGCCAGCGCCTGCTCGGCGCGCACCTGGCGGGCCTCGACCTTGTTGTCGCCGTTGACCACCATCACCACCGCGTTGCCGCGCGCGTCGCGGGTCACACCAGCGTGCGGCACCAGCACCGCGTCCTGGCGCACGCCCTGGGCGAAGCGGGCGCGCACGTACATGCCGGGCAGCAGGTCGTTCTTGGGGTTGGGGAACACCGCGCGCAGGACCACGCTGCCGGTGCCGGTATCGACCGAGACTTCGGAGAACTCGAGCTTGCCTTCGGCCGGATAGAGGCTGCCGTCTTCCATCACCAGCTGCACGCGGGCGGCGTTGTCGCCGGCGCGCTGCAGCTTGCCTTCGGCCAGGCTGCGGCGCAGCGCGAGCAGTTCGGCGCTGGACTGGGTGACGTCCACATAGATCGGATCGAGCTGCTGCACGGTGGCGAGCGGATCGGCCTGATTGGCGGTGACGAGGGCGCCGGCGGTCACCGACGAACGCCCGATGCGGCCCGGGATGGGGGCGCTGACGCGCGTGAACTCGAGGTCGATACGGGCCTTGTCCACCGCCGCGCGCGCCGCCGCCACGTCGGCCTCGGCCTGCTTCAGCGCGGCCACCGCGTCGTCGTTGGCCTGCTTGCTGATCGCGTTGATCTGGCTCAGGTCGGCATAGCGCTCGCCCTTCAGCTTGGCGGTGTACAGATTGGCTTCGGCACGCGCCAGGCTGGCCTTGGCGCTGTCGTAAGCAGCCTGATAGGTGGCGGGGTCGATCTGGTACAGCAGCTCGCCGCCCTTGACCTCGCTGCCTTCACGGAAAGCGCGCTTCTTGACGATGCCGGTGACCTGCGGGCGCACTTCGGCGATCTGGTAAGGCGCGGTGCGGCCCGGCAACTCGGTGGTCAGCGCCACCGCCTCGGATTGCACCTTCACCACGCCCACGGTGGGCGCGCCGCCGCCCGGCGGGGCACCGGCCGGTGCCTGCTGACCGCCGCAGGCGGTGAGCAGCAGCGCGGCGGCGACGAGGACGGCGAGTGGCTTTAACAGCAGGGAGGGAGGGGTCTGCATCGATAGCCTCTGTCGGTTGGATGGCCGGGGCAGGCGCTTCCGCGGCAACGGAAACACCCGCACACGACGGGTTGTTCTGCGTCCGGCGCGCCGCGAAGCTCACCGGACTATTTACTTTTGAAATAGAACGTTCGTTCTAGATTGAACGCTCATTCTATGTTAGGCTCTATTGCAGTGCAAGATCGTCATCGCACCCGCATTACGGAGACCCTCATGACCGCCGACCGCAGCCCTGTTGACGCACCGCGCGCCGAGGCGCGCCGCGCCCAGATCCTGGACGCCGCCGTGGCCTGTTTCCGCGCCCATGGCTTTCACGGCGCCAGCATCGCGCAGATTTCCAAGGCGGCCGGCATGAGCGCCGGGCACATTTATCACTACTTTGATAACAAGGAAGCGATCATCGCGGCGATCGTCGAGCAGGATCTCGAACGTCTGCTGACCCTGACCGCCGAAATGCGTTCCGCGCGCGACGTGCTGGAAGCGATGATCGAGCGCGCGGCCGAAGGCGTGCGCGACAACCTCGACCCCGCCAGCGTGGGCCTGAAGCTGGAAATCGTGGCCGAAGCCTCGCGCAATCCGCGCGTGGCCGAGATCGTGCGTCAGGCCGACGCGACGTGCCGCGACAGCCTGGCCGAAACCCTGCGTGCGATGCGCGCCAACTGCGGCCACCGCGACGACGAGGCGGCCATCGCCGGGCTCACCGAAGTCCTCGCCGCGATGTTCGGCGGGCTGATGATCCGCAGCGTGCGCAACCCCGAGCTCGAGCAGGACACGGTGATCCGCATGTTCCAGCGCGTGATCCGCTTCATCATCACCGACGCGCTGGTTGCACCTGCACCGGGCGAGGCGCCGCACTGAGCGCCCCGTCCGCTTCGATCCGCCGCGCCTACACGTAGCCCAGCCGGCGCGGCAACCACAGCGCCAGTTCCGGAAACACCACCATCGCCGCCAGCCCGGCGCCCATCGCCAGCACGAACCAGATCACCCAGCGGAAGGTCTGCTCGATGCCGATGCCGGCGATGCGCGAGGTGATCATCAGCGACAGCGCCATCGGCGGCGTGAACTGGCCGATGGCGAGGTTGATCGTCATCATCACGCCGAACCACACCAGGTCCCAGCCCATCGCGAGCGCAATCGGCACCAGCAGCGGCAGCAGGATCAGGAAGATCGACACCGCGTCGAGGAACATCCCCGCCACCAGCAGCAGCAGGTTGACCGACAGCAGCATCCCCCAGTGTCCCGGGTGCATCTCCACCAGCGCCTTGGCCGCCGCATCGAAGATGCCGAGCGTGTTGCCCGCCCACGCGAACACCGACGCCACGCCGATGATCATCATCACCACCGCCGACAGCTCGCCGGCATCCACCAGCAGGCGGAACAGCGTTTTCGGCGTGATCGTGCGGTACACCACCATGCCGACGAAGATGCCGTAGGCCACCGCCACCACCGCGGCCTCGGTGGGGGTGAAGATGCCGGCGCGCAGGCCGCCGAGGATGATGACCGGCGCCAGCAGGCCCCAGATTGCATCGACGAAGCTCTTGCCCAGCGGCGGCCGCTCGGCGCGGTAATCGCGCCCGAAACCGTACTTGCGGCTGATGAGCACCGCCGGAATCAGCAGGCACAGCGCGGCGATCATGCCCGGGAAGAGCCCCGCGGCGAACAGCGCCGGCACCGTCGCCGCCGGCACCATCACGCTATAGACGATGAAGGCGACCGAAGGCGGGATCACGATCGCGGTCGAACCGGCGGCGGCGATCAACCCCGCCGAGAAGCCCTTGGGATAGCCGCGCGCCACCATCGACGGCAGCATCACCGCCGCCACCGCCGCCGCATCGGCGGGGCCGGAGCCGGAGATGCCGCCCAGCAGCATCGACACCAGCACCGCCACCACCGCCAGCGAGCCGGTCCATTCGCCCACCATCGCAGTGACGAAGCGCACCAGTCGCAACGCGACGCCGGACCGCTCGAAAATCATGCCGGCGAGGATGAACATCGGGATCGCGAGCAAGGGGTACTTGGCGATGCCGGCGTAGATGTTGGTGGGCACCGCGAGCTGGTCGAAGCCGGCCAGCGCGAGCACCGCGATGCTGGCGACCCCGAGGCCCACGGCGAGCGGCAGCCCGGCCACCAGCGCAAGCAGGAACAGGCCGATCAGTACGACGCCGGTCATGAGCGCGCTCCCAGCCGGGTGACCACGAGGCGCAGCACGATCACCACCGCCAGCGCCGGCATCCACACGGTGTACCACCACTGCGGCAGCCCGAGCGCCGGCGAGGTCTCCTCGAAGCGGTACTGGTCCCAGGTCAGCCGCCCGGCGTAGAAGGCGATGAAGCCGAACAGCGCCGCGGTGACGACGAAGCTGAGCCATTCCGCGCCCTGGCGCCAGCGCGGCGGCAGGCGTTCGATGAAGAAGGTCACGCGGATATGGCGGTCGAACGCGAACGCGGTGGAGGAGCCGAGGAAGGACAGGATCAGCAGCAGCGCGATCGAGAATTCCTCCGTCGCCGCGAAGGACTGCGAGGTGAGATAGCGCGCGACGACGTTGCCGAGCGAAATCAGCACGATCAGCGCCATCGCGATGCCGCACAGGATTTGTTCGGGCGACAGCGGCGCGGGCGCCTCGGCCGCCGTGTCGGCGGAAGGATCGGGATTCATGGTCAGGGGTGTTCCAAAACGAAGCCGGGCAGACCGCTCACGGCACTGCCCGGCATGGGGACGGCGGCGCCGGCGCGGGGGCCGGCCCGAGACCGCTCAGCGCTTGGCGATGTCTTCCTCGGCCTGCCTGACCAGCTCGGCACCGACCTTGCCCGCCCATTCCTTGTAGACCCCGGCAGTGGCCTTGCGGAAGCCCTCGCGTTCGGCCTCGGTCAGCGTCGTCACCGTCACGCCGTTGGCCGCGATCTCCTTCAGCAGCGCATCGTCGCCGGCCGAAATGCCGGCGCGGGCGCGGGCGATTTCTTCCCGGGCGGCCTGCTGGGCCGCTTCGGCCACGGCCTTCTGGTCTTCGGGCGTCCAGCTGTTCCAGACGTTCTTGTTCACCACGAAGATCAGCGGATCGGCGACGTAGCCCCACAGCGTCAGGTGCTTCTGGCCGACGGTATGCAGCTTGGCGGCGCTGAACACGCCGAGCGGGTTCTCCTGGCCATCGACCGCGCCGGTCGCCATCGCGGGCTGGGCGTCGGCCCAGCTCATCTGGGTGGGATTGGCGCCGAGCGCGCTGAAGGTGGCGAGGAACAGCGGCGAACCGACCACGCGCATCTTCAGGCCCTTCAGGTCGTCCGGGGTGCGGATCGGCTTCTTCGAGTTGGAAACCTCGCGGAAGCCGTTCTCGCCCCAGGCCAGCGGCACCACGTCGCGCTCGGCCAGCAGTTCGAACATCTTCTTGCCGACGCGGCCGTGGGTCAGCGCGTCGATCGCCTTGTGGTCGGGCATCAGGAAGGGCAGCGCGAACAGGTTGAGTTCCTTCACCTGCGGCGACCAGTTGATCGTGGAGCCGACCGCGATGTCGATGATGCCCTGGCGCAGCGCCGTGAACTCCTTGGTCTGGTCGCCCGACACCAGCGAGGTGCCCGGATAGACCTTGATCTTGATCCGGCCCTGGGTCTTCTCGGCCACGAGGTCGGCCCAGCGCTTGGCGCCCCAGCCCCACGGGAAGGCTTCGCCCAGCACCGTCGACAGCTTGTACTCGTCCTTGTACGGCGCGGCCGCGGCGGGCAGCGGCAGGCCGAGGGCGACGCTGGCGCAAAGACCGGCGAGCAAGGCGCTGAATTGGCGTTTTTTCATGGGAGTCTCCGTAGAAGGGTCCAGCACGGGCCGAAACCGCGGGATGCGGCGCGAAAAGCCCACGATTCTACAAACACGCCGCCGGCATCCCAAGCGCAAGGTGGCGAGCGTCCGCCGGGTCCGGCACAATGTCATGACATTGCGCTGTGCCGCACGGCACCGTTGTCGACAGTCAGCCATGGAGAGTCCGGATGGATTGCCCCGCCTGCGGACACCCCAATCGCACGTCCGCCCACTTCTGTTCCGCCTGCGGCCAGCACCTGGACGGCCCGGTGCCGCCTGCGCTGCAGGTGTGCCCGTCCTGCGGCCGCAGCTGCCGTGGCGACGCGCACTTCTGCCCGGCCTGCGGTTTCCATCTGGCCGGCCCGCTGCCCGACATGTCGGACATCGACTTCAGCCAGCTCGACCCGGCGCGCCCGGAGCCCGGCCCTGCCGCCCAGCCCTTCCCGCCAATGGGCGAGCCCGATGCCACGGTGATCCTGCCGCCCGGCTGGACCGCCACCCGCCCACCTGCGCCAGACCCCGCGCCGGCGCCCGCGTCGGAAGCGCGCCCCGGCGCGGATGCCCAGGCGGCCGCCGGTGGCGATGAACCCGCCGCCGGTCCCACCGCCGCACCACCGCCGCCGGCGGACAGCGCCGGCCGGCGCCCGCTCGCGCTGGCGCTCGGGTTCGTGCTGGTCGTGGTCGCCGGGCTGGCGGCATGGTGGACCACCACGGCCCCGCACGACGAACCGCCTCCGCCGCCCCCCGTCGCCGTAGACGACGCCGCGGCACGTGCCGAACGCGCCCTTGCGCTGGCCGAACGCGCACTGGCCGAACGCGCCCAGCTCGATACCGCGCCCGCTGCGGGCAGCGCCGCGACGCCTGACACCGCCGCGCCAACCCCCGTCGCGGAGGTGGACACGGCCGCGGCGAACGCCAGCACGCAGCCGGTCGCCGCCGTGGCCCCTGCCGCCGCGCCGCGGCCGGTCCGCACCCTGTATGCGCGCGGCTGTGCTGCCTGCCACGAACGCGGCGCCAACGGCGCCCCCCGCACGGCCGACCCCGAGCAGTGGCAGGACCTGCTGCAGGGAAGCCCGCACGATCAGAGCCAGCGCGTGCTCGCCGGCCACGGCGGCGCGCCGGCCGGCGCCGGCCTGGGGCTGACGCCGGTTGAATCCGAGCGCCTCGTCGCCCATGTGGGCGAGCTAGTCGGGCAGGCCCGCACCCGCGAAGCCGCCGCCGAGCGCAGCCGCGCCGCCGAACGCAGTGCGCGCGCCACCACGGCATCGGCCGAACGCCCCGCGGCTCCAGCCGCGCCGCGGCAGGACGACTGGCAACGCAGCCTGAAGAGCGAACTCGCGCGCTGTGGGCAACTCGGCTTCTTCGAGCGCGTGGCCTGCACCGAGAAAGCCCGCTGGACCTACTGCAACAACCGCTGGAACAGCGTGCCGGAATGCGCGGTCCGCAACCACCAGTCCGCCCCCTGAGGACGTCCGCCATGGAACATGCCCTTCGCCCCGCCCTCTTGCCCACCCTGCCGCAGCTCGTGCTGCGCGGCGTGGATGCGCGCCACAACATGCCGGCGGTGATCATGCTCGCGGCTGCCGGTGGCCTGTTCGTGCTCAGCTGGGCGGCCGCATCGGTCGGCAGCGGCGACCAGTTCCCGCTGTTCCTGATCGGCAATCTGATCGGGCTGGCGCTGCTGCTCACCGGCTATTCCGCCGCCGGCGTGATGCTGATGGACCAGGCACGCGGCCGCCCGCCGCGCAGCGTCGGCGACACCCTGCGCGCCGGCGCGGTGTGCGCGCTGCGTCACGCGGTGCTCGCGTTCTTCGCCGCGGTGGGGCTGGCGCTGTTCGCGCTGTGCGTGGCGATGGCGCTGCTGCTGGCGCGCATCCCCGGGCTGGGGGTGCTGTTCTACCTGCTGCTGTTTCCGCTCGCCTCGCTCGGCTCGGCTGCACTGTTCGGGCTCGGCGGCTACGCCTTCCTGCTGCTCGGCCCGGCGCTATGGTGCGGCGCCGGCGTGCGGCAGGCCGCGCTGCATGTCTGGGCGGTGTTCCAGCACAAACCCAAGCAGGTGCTGATTGCGTGCACGCTGCTCACCGTGCTGACCGCGGTGCTGGTGCTGGCGGGCGGGGCTGTGGCGGCCGCCGGCACCGTATTCGTCGGCGGGCTGAGCGTGCCGATGCTGGGCGAGGTGGACGACTTTTCCGGGCTGTTCGCCACCCCTGCGCAGCACCTGGCGAGCGGCGTCACCGCGCTCAGCTGGGCAGGCGTGGTGGGCGCGGGCCTGGTGTACGCCGCGATCGGCGCCTTCGTCGCCGCGGTGATGATCCTCGGCACCAGTCACGCGTGGCTGCATCTGACCCGCGACCTCGATCTGGAACAGGCCGGCCGCGCGTTCGACGATCCCGCCTTCGACGACGCGGGCGAGGAACGCGGCAGCCTGCTTGCCGCGCCCTCGGCGGCGCACGCGCTGGTCGCCGCCGGCAGCATTCTTGCGCACGCCGCACACACCGCCGCCGGCCTGCCCCCGCCGGCCGAAGGCAGCTGCCACCGCTGTGGCGCCGGACCTGAGCCGGGCGATCGCTTCTGCACCGCCTGCGGCTGCCTGCTGACCCGCCCGTGACCGCCCCGCCGCCCTCCACGTTGCACGCCGCCGCGCAGGACGCCGCCGCGGCGCTGGCGGGCGCCGATGCGCTGCTCGTGACTGCGGGCGCCGGCATGGGCGTGGATTCCGGCCTGCCCGACTTTCGCGGCGCGGAAGGCTTCTGGCGCGCCTACCCGGCGCTGCGCCAGACCGGCCTGCGCTTCGAGGAAATCGCCGATCCGGTCCATTTCGAGCGCGATCCCGCGCTGGCCTGGGGCTTCTACGGCCACCGCCTGGCGCTCTACCGCCGCACCGTGCCGCATGCCGGCTTCGGCCTGCTGCGCGAACTCGGCCGGGGGCTGACGCAGGGCGTCTTCGTATTCACCAGCAATGTCGATGGCCAGTTCCAGCGCGCCGGCTTCGACGCGGACCGCATCGTCGAGGTGCACGGCTCGATCCACCACCTGCAATGCATCCACGGCTGCCGCGACGCGATCTGGCCCGCCGACGCCTTTGCGCCAGACGTGAACGAAGCCACCTGCCGGCTGCGCAACCCGCCCCCGCGCTGTCCGCATTGCGGCGCGGTGGCACGGCCCAACATCCTGATGTTCGGCGACTGGGGCTGGCTGGAAGAGCGCAGCGCCGCGCAGCAGGCACGCCTTGCGGACTGGCTGGATCGCGTGCAGCGGTCGCTGGTCGTGGAGATCGGCGCCGGGACCGCCATCCCCACCGTGCGCCGCGTGGGCGAACGCGCCGGCGCCACGCTGGTGCGGATCAACCCGCAGGCGGACCGCGACCCGCCCCCGGGCAGCATCGCGCTGCACTGCGGCGGCCTGGCCGGCATCCGCGCGTTGCACGCCGCGGCCGCGGCAGCCGGCCTCGTCGGCGCATAATGGCAGGCCGCGCGCGGGGCGCCAGCGCGCGGCCAAGACGATCTTCCCCCTGACCGGACACGGAGGTGGCAATGGATCCTTCCCGTCTCACCGACCTGCACGCCTACATCCGCGCCTTGCCCAAGGCCGAACTCCACCTGCACATCGAAGGCACCCTGGAACCCGAACTGATGTTCGCGCTCGCCGCGCGTAACGGCGTGGCGCTGCCCTGGGACAGCGTCGAGGCCACCCGCGCCGCCTATGCCTTCAGCGACCTGCAGAGTTTTCTCGATCTCTACTACGCAGGCGCCGCCGCGCTGATCCACGAGCAGGATTTCCACGACCTCGCGCTCGCCTATTTCGAGCGCGCCCATGAGGATGGCGTGGTCCATGCCGAACTCTTCTTCGACCCGCAAACCCACACCGCGCGCGGCATCGCCTTCGACACCGTGCTCGACGGCCTAGAACGCGCCTGCATCGAGGCGCAGGAACGCTGGGGCATCAGCTCGCGGCTGATCCTGTGCTTCCTGCGCCACCTGTCGGAAGAGGACGGCTTCGCGACGCTGGAGCAGGCGCTGCCCCACCTCGCCCGCATCCACGGCGTCGGCCTGGATTCGTCGGAAAAGGGCCATCCGCCGGCCAAGTTCGCGCGCCTGTTCGCGCGCTGCCGCGAACTCGGCCTGCACATCGTCGCCCACGCCGGCGAGGAAGGGCCGCCGGCCTACATCGAGGAGGCGCTCGACATCCTGCAGGTGGAGCGCATCGACCACGGCGTGCGCGCCGCGGAAAGCCCCGCGCTGATGGAACGCCTCGCGCGCGAGCAGGTGCCGCTCACGGTGTGCCCGCTGTCCAACGTCAAGCTGTGCGTGTTCGAGCGCCTGCAGGACCACAACCTCAAGCAGCTGCTGGACGCGGGGCTGAAGGTGACGATCAATTCCGACGATCCCGCGTATTTCGGCGGCTACGTCGGGCAGAACTACCAGCAGACCGCGGAGGCGCTGGGTCTCAGCCGCGCCGAACTGAAGCAGCTGGCGAAGAACAGCCTGGAGGCGAGCTTCGTGCCGCAGGCGGTGCTGGACCCGTGGCTGCTGCGGCTGGCGGCGGTGCCGGACTGAGTGCCGCCCCGGACCGGGGTGAACCCCATCCCCACCCCAACCCTCCCCTTGAAGGGGAGGGAGTAAACAGGCCAACCCGGGAGCCTCCGCTACGCTCCGTCGTTCGGCCCAGGGCGAGCGATGCTCGCCGAAACCCCACCCTCCCCCTAGAAGGAACACCCGTAGCCGCCTGCTCCGCTGTGTTCGTCGCTGAAAAACAAAAAGGGCCGGCTGAACAGCCGGCCCTTCCCATTACCGCGAAGCTCAGCCCTCGACCTTGAAGTCGAAGTCCTGGCTCGCCACGGTGCCGTCGGGCGCAGTGCAGCGGTACTGCTGCATCGCCGTTTTCACCGCTGCGTGGAACACCCGCGGCCCGGAGAGGATGCGTACCTCCTGCACCACGCCGCCGCGGATCACCGCCTCCGCGCGCACCACACCCGCAATCCCGCTGTTGATCGCCTTTTCCGGCATTTCCGGCTTGGCCTGCACCGGGCAGGCGACGCCGATGTCGGACTTGGCGGCCACCGGCGCGGGTGGCGCCGGAGGAGCGGGCGGCGCGATCACCGGCGGAGCCGGCGGCGGCGTATGCACCGCCTCGATCGCCGGGGCCGCACTCGGCGCTACCGCGACTTCCGGCGGCGGCACGAAGGGTGGCGGCGGCGGCGCCTGCACCTTGGGCGCCACCACTTGCTTGGGCGGCTGCACGATTTTCGGCGGCGGCGGGGGTGGCGGGGGCGGCGGCAGCGTGACCTCCTGAATGACCACCGCCTCGAGCGGCTTCTTGATCACCTCGACTGCCTTGCGCGCCATGCCCGAAGCCAGCGCCCAGCCGATCACGACGTGCAGGCCGACGACGATGCCGATGCCGACATAGCGCCCCGACGTTTTCTTGGGTTGAAAGCTGTAATCCATGACTTGCCCGTGCTGTTGGTCGTGCGTGCTACTGCACGAACTGTTCGCTGCCGATGACGCCGATCTTGGTCAGCCCCAGGCGCTTGGTGTCGGCCAGCACCCGCGCCACCACCGCATAGCGCGCCGCCTTGTCGGGGCGCAGGTGGAGGTCGGGCGCTACCGGCCGCGCCGCGATCTCGCGCAGCCTGGTCTCCAGCTCGCCCATGTCGGCGAGCGCCACGCCCTGCCAATACACCGTGCTCTTGTCGTCGATGTCGATCTTGACGATCTCCGGCTTGATGTCGCTCGCCGGCGGCGTGCCCACCGGCAGGTCGAGATTCACCGAATGCAGCTGGATCGGGATGGTGATGATCAGCATGATCAGCAACACCAGCATCACGTCGATCAGCGGCGTGGTGTTGATGTCGACCATCACTTCCGGCTCGCTCGAAGCGCCGGCACTGCCTACGTTCATTCCCATGCGCGTCTCCCGCCCTCAGCCACCGCGAGCCGGCGGCTCGGTGATGAAGGCGACCTTGGTGATGCCTGCGCGCTGGCAGGCGTAGAGGATGCGGCCGACGCCGTCGTAGGCGGCATCGAGGTCGCCACGGATCTGCACTTCCGGCTGCGGCTGCTGCACCGACACCTTCTTCAGCCGCTCGACCAGCGCATCGACGTTGGCGACGCGGACGTCGTGCCAGAACAGCGCGCCGCCCTTGTCCACCGACAGGATCACGTTCTCGGGCTTGGTCTCGCGCGCCTCGATGGTTTCCTTGGGCAGCTCGACCGGCACCGAGACGGTGGCCACCGGGATGGTGAGCAGGAAGATGATCAGCAGCACCAGCATCACGTCGACCAGCGGCGTGGTGTTGATCGCCGACATGACGCCATCGTCTTCGTCCGCCGAGCCTACGTTCATGGCCATGGTGGCGCTCCTTCCGGCGCGGCGCTCAGGCGCGCTTGGCCGACGACAGGATGACGGTGTGCAGTTCGTTGCCGAAGCCGCGGACCTGGTCCATCACGCCCTTGTTGCGGCGGACCAGCCAGTTGTAGCCGAGCACCGCCGGCACCGCGACGGCGAGGCCGATGGCGGTCATGATCAGCGCCTCGCCCACCGGGCCGGCAACCTTGTCGATCGAGGCCTGGCCGGCGATGCCGATCGCGGTCAGCGCGTGATAGATGCCCCACACGGTGCCGAAGAGGCCGACGAAAGGCGCGGTGGAACCGACCGTGGCGAGGAAGGCCAGGCCGTTCTGCATGCGGCTCTGCACCTTCTCGATGGCGCGGTGAATGCTGAGCGTGACCCAGTCATTGAGGTCGACGTGCTCGAGCAGGCTGTCGTGGCGGTTGGTGGCTTCCAGGCCGGCTTCGGCGATGAAGCGGAACGGGCTGCCGTTCTCCAGGTTCTCGGCGCCGTGCTTGATCGTGGCCGACTTCCACACGCCGTCCACCGCCTTGGCCTGGCGATACATGCGGGTCTGCTCGATCAGCTTGACGATGATGATGTACCAGCTGCCCGCGCTCATGATGATCATCAGCACCAGCACCACCTTGGCAACCGCGTCGCTGCCGGCCCACAGCGCTTCGAGGCCGTAGGGGTTCTCCACCTTGGCTGCAGCCGCGGCGGCCGGCTTGGCCGTCGGCGCAGCGTCGATGGTACCGGTCACGGCGGGCGCGCTGTCGGCGCCGGCGGTGGTGGCGGGAGCGGACTGCGCGACGGCCGGGGCGGAGACGGCGCCGCAGGCGATGGCGAAGGCCAGGGAAAGGGACGAGAAGAAGCGCCGAAGTTTCATTTACGACTCCTGTGGTACTGGACGGATTGCGGTGAAGACCGGATGAAGAGGGAAAGTCAGAAGTAGCGGACCCAAGTGCACTTGCTGGTGCGCTTGTAGCGGGCGAAGGCGCGGCAGGGGAAATACAGCACCGGGATCAGCGCCACGGTGGACACCCACACCACCCAGAACTGGTCGGGATTCACGCCGAAACGGGTGCCCTGGTTGGGTCCGAACACCGCGAGCAGGATCTTGTAGAGCACGAGCAGCAACAGCAGGTGGCCGATGTAATAGAACATCGGCGCGCCGCCGAAGGTGGCGAGGAAGCGGCCGACGCGGTTGTCGGCACGCTCAAAGGCGGCCAGCAGCAGGAAGGCGGTGCCCAGCGTGGTCAGCAGGAAATCCAGCGAGGGCGGGTACTTGGTGAAGTTGAGGAAGGACATCACCGTGTGCACCGTGGTGGCGCCGTATTCCCACGGCGCGTTCTCGCCGTAGATGTTGAAGCCGCGCAGCACGAGCAGCAGCCCCAGGCAGGCGAGGCCGAGCGCCAGCAGCAGCTTGATGCGGCGCGCGGCACCGACCGTGTGGGCGTACAGCGGCCCCGCCACCCAGCCGAGCAGGATCACGCCGATCCACGGCAATACCGGGTAAGTCAGCTTGATCTGCAACGCGCCTTCGGCAATCACCGGGCCGCGGTGCAGCAGCAGCGTCCAGGGCAGGTAGAGCGGGCTGTCCGGCGCAAAGCTGAGGCCGGCAAGCGCGTTGTGGCCGAACACGATGATGAAGCCGATCGCGGCCAGCAGCTTGCGCGGCAGCCCGGACATCAGCGCCAGCACGACCATCGCCAGACCGATCGCCCAGATCACCTGCAGGTAGATCACCCTGGGCGGCAGGTCACCGCTCCAGGCAAAGGTGATCACCGTGGCTTCGAGGAACAGCAGCAGGAAGCCGCGCTTCATCAGGAAGCTCTTCACCGGCCGCGGCGTACCCGCTGGCGGGTTGGCGTACAGCCAGGCCGACAGCCCGGTGAGGAAGACGAAGGCCGGCGCGCAGAAGTGCGCCGCGAAGCGCGAGAAGAACAGCGCCGCCGGCGTGGTGGCGATGGTCATCGGGTCGGTCACCTGCAGATGCAGGTAGAGCGTCTCGCGCACATGGTCGAGCAGCATCACCAGCATCACGAGGCCACGCAGGATGTCGATCGAGACGATGCGCGGCGCGCGCACCGCCGCCAGCGGCATGATGCCCGCGGCGGCGGCCGGACCGAAGCCGACGGTGGAGGAAAGGCTTGCTGTAGAGGACATCAAGTCACCCGCATAAAGTTTCGTTGGAGGCGGCGGGAACACCCTCCCGCCGCTGTCTGGCGCGCCCCGCACCGGGGCGGACGCGCCGCTTTCCTGTACTTCCGTGTTGCAGTAATCGCGCCTAAGTCCTGGTCCTGCGGGGCAGCAGGGGCGAATTCGCGCGAATATCGTCCGCGGCGACGGAGGCGCAGCACAAAATTCCGTCCTTCCCCGCGCACCGCAATCTTTGCCGGTCGCGGCGGCCGCCGCAGTCGCCCCGTTCAAGCCCGTAGAGGCGCTTTGTCGGGGCGAGATGCACCAAGAGTGTTCGGGGTGCTACACGGTGGTGCATGGGGTTGGGGCGGAAGCCGGAGCTGCCGCCCGACCGCCCGGAAAACCGCGCTTCAGAGCGCACAAAGCCCGCGACGGAGGGAGCCCGTCGCGGGCTTTGTGACGAGGAGTCGAACTGGCGAGGCAGTGTGATGGTCGCCGGTTGTGCTCCTCACCCTTCAAGGGGGAGGCTGGGAGGGGGAGGGGGCTGGGCTCCGCGCTGCGATAACCCCATCCCCACCCCAGCCCTCCCCTTGAAGGGGAGGGAGCAGAGCCTGCTTCCGGCGCAACTCAGCGCCTAAAGCTCAGTGCTTCCCGCCCGGCAGCGTCTGCGCTGCCGTCGCCAGCGGCGCCAGCCCCTTTGCCAGGTTGAACGACACCGAGGTGTTGTAGCCCTCCAGCTGGTACTTCTCGTCGCCGCGCACGCCTTCGATCTCGTCGGTGTAATACACGCCGAGCACGTAGTTGCCCTTCCACGGCAGCGCGAAGGCGACCTTGCCGTCGGCGTCGGTAGTGGCGTACTTGACCCAGCCCGAAGGCGTGGCCAGCTTCACCTTTTCGCCGGCGAGCGGCTCGCCCTTGTACACCAGCTGGAACTCCACCGCGTCGCCGCGCTTGACGCCGGTGGGCACGAAATCCAGCGGCAGCTCGGCCTTGCGCGCCGAGAAGTCGCCAACCCAGCGCGTCGCCGGCACCCACCAGGTGCGCAACAGCTTGCCGTCGCGCCTGGTGTCGAACATCGGGTAGTTGTTGTCGATGGCGAGCAGCGATTCACCGGCGGCGGTGCGCGCCGGCACCGCGTAGCCGTCCTGCAGTTTCTGCATCGCCAGCGGCGCGGTGCCCTGGGCCTTGACCCAGCGCGCTTCGAGCGCGCGAAAGCGATCCAGGCCGCCGGGCGAGACTTCGTGCAGGTTCTCGTCGAGTTCGCCGTAGCGGAAGGTGATGCTGTTGCCGGCCTGCTCGAACCAGATCTGGTGGGCGTGAGCGGCGCTGGCCGCGGCCGCCAGCGCGAGGCCGGCGGCGATGCTGCGGAACATCGGTTTCAGGTTCATCGTTCGGCTCTCGCAGGCAATCAGAAGCGGTGCTGCAGCGTGGCCTTGAAGGCGCGCGGGCTGCCCGGATAGACCCAGGCCTGGCTGTAGGAGCTGGTGTAGTACTCCTTGTCGAAGAGGTTATCGACCTCCAGCATCAGCTTGGTCTGCTTGTCGAAGTTGTACGAGCCGGTGAGCTTGACCGTGGTGTAGCCGGGCAGCTTGAAGTCGTCGGCGGCAACCAGCGGTGCCACCGCGCCTTCGCGTTCGCCGACATAGTTCAGGCCGACGCCGACGGTCGCCGGCTTGTCGTTCAGCGACAGGCTCTTGACCAGCATCAGGTTGGCGCTGTGCAGCGGCACGTTGGCCAGCTCTCGGCCTTGCAGCAGCTTGTTGTTGTCCTTGGTGACCTCGGTCTTGGTGTAGGCGTAGGCGAAGGACAGGCGGACGGTCGGCATGATCTCGCCGGACAGGTCGAACTCCAGGCCCTTGCTTTCCACTTCGCCGGCGGTCACGTAGAAGTTGTTCGGATCGACCGGGTCCGGGCTCAGCACGTTTTCCTTGGTGATGTGGAACAGCGCAACAGTGCTGGTGATGCGCTGGTCGGCGGAATCCCACTTGGCGCCCAGTTCATACGAGCGGCCCTCTTCCGGATCGAAGGCGGTGAAGTCGCGGCTCACCCCGCCGTTGGGGCGGAAGCTCTTGCCCGCCTGGGCATACAGCGAAACCTGCTTGGTCGGCTGATATACCAGGCCGACGCGCGGGCTGGTGGCGGCGAGCGACTTCTTCACCACGATGCCGTTGCGGTTGTTGGTCAGCTTCTGGTCGTAGTCGTCGAAGCGCACGCCCAGCAGCAGCTTCCACTGCTCGGTCAGGTCGATCTGGTCCTGCGCATAGAGGCTGCGCGAATCCTGCTCTTCCTTGGTGTCGGTGTTGCGGTTGGCGGGCGTGAAGCCCCACACCACATTGCCGTACACCGGCTCGAAGATGTTGATGTCGCCGGCGTTGGCGATACGGTACTGCAGGCGCTCGTCGACGAACTTGTAGGCATCGACGCCGAACAGCACGTTGTGCCTGAGCGGGCCGGTCCTGAAGCTGCCGAGCAGCTCGGCGCGCGCGGACAGATCGGAGGCCTCGTTGTCGCGGGTGCGGCGCTGGCGTGCCGCGTTCTCGCCGTCGGCGCGCAGGAAGCGCACTTCGGTCGAGGTGCCCTTGATCGAGCTTTCGCGGAAGCTGAAGCCCCCCTGCAGCTGCCAGTCGTCGTTGAGGTAGTGCTGCAGGAAGACCTGGTGGCCGACGGTCTCGGTGTCGTGATCGCCATCGCCCGGTTCGCCGAGGAAGCGCTTGCGCGACAGCACGCCGAGCTTGCCGTTGATCGCCATCACGCCGCGGTCGAAGGTGGCCTTCTGGCGCGACACTTCCAGCTCGTACGACAGCGTGGTGTCGTACGACAGCATCCACAGGAAGGACGGCGAGATCAGCGAGCGTTCCGACGAGACGTGGTCGCGATAGCTGCCGGCCTTCTCGTAAGCGCCGTTGAGGCGGTAGGCCATGCGGTCGGAGATCGGGCCGGTGAGGTCGATCGCGGTGCGGAAGGCGTCGAAGCTGCCGTAGGAGATGTCCACCTGGCCTTCGCGCTGGAACAACGGCTTCTTGGTGGTGATGTTCACCGTGCCGCCGGGTTCACCGCGGCCGTACAGCGCGGCCGACGGCCCCTTCAGCACTTCCACCGAGCCGGTGTTGGCGGCGTCGCGCACGCCGTTGTAGCCGCGGCTGTAGTTGAAGCCGTTCACCAGGTAGTCGGAGCCGAAGCTGGGGTCGCCGGTGAAGCCGCGCATCGCGTAGCTGTCCCACAGGCCGCCGAGGTTGCTCTGGCGCGACACGCCGCTGGAAAGGTCCAGCGCGCCGGCGAGGTTGGTGACGCCGGCGTCTTCCAGCAGGTCCTCGGTCAGCACGCGCACGCTCTGCGGCAGATCCTTCAGCAGGGTGTCGGTCTTGGTGGCGCCGGTGGCGGTGAGCTTGCGGTAGGGCTGCTTCTTGCCGGTGACGCTGACGGTGTCGAGCGTGCTGGCGGAGGCGGTCGCGGCAGCGGGCGTGGTGTCGGCGGCGTCCTGGGTGTCGGCGGGTTCGGCGGCAAACACCGAGGCACAGCTGAGGGCGGCGGCCGCGGGTACGAGCACGCGGCGGAGGCGACGCTTGGTCCTGGTAGTCATGTCGATCTACTCCTGATGGCAGACGGGGATGGGGGTGCGGCAAGACATCGTGTCGGCATCAAGGATCGGCCATGCGCTGCGTCCGGTCTTGTACGAAAAACGTGATTCGCAACAAGGGCCACGGATATTTCCGTAGCACCGCATTTATGCCTTTCGGCATAAGCGCGAACGCCCCCGCGAAGGGGGCCGTACAACCGCTTTGCCGGGACCGGGCGGGGCAGCGGCGCGGCCCCGGAGCCCGGTTCGGCGCTACCCGCTCAGGGCAGGTTGAAGCGTACCGAGGCGGTCTTGTTCTGGGCAGTCGTGATCACCGCAACCACCTTGGCGCCGGCCGGCAGCCTGGCACCGGCGGCGAGCAGCTTGTTGCCGCCAGCGGGTTTCAACTCCACTGCGGTCTTGTCGCTGCCGGCGAGCACGGTGAGCTTGCCGCTGGCGCCGGCGGTGTCGAAGGCCGAACCGTGGTCGTCGATATAGAGCGCAGCGTCGCCGCCTTCGGCCACCAACTCGAAGGACAGGTCGTTGGCGGACTTGACGATGCCGCCGTGCTTGGGGGCGCTGTCGCCGTGGGCGAGCACCGGCGCGGCGGCAAGGGAGGCGGCGCCGAAGGCGACGGCGACGAGGAGGGTCTTGAGGGCTGTCATCGGAATATCTCCATCGAAGGTGCGGCGCACTTTGCAGGCGGCGCCGCGCGGGCCTCGGATTTCATTGCGCGCGGGTGCGCGAACGGGCGGAATGGTAGCGGTGGCGGTCAATAGGCCTCCTGCGGCAAGCCCTGCACCGCGCCCTCCTCGCCGCCTTCGAGCAGGCGGCGGGTGGGCTTCTCGCCGACCAGGCGGAAGATCACCGGGGTCAGCAGGGTGTCGAGCAGCGTGGAGCTGACCAGCCCGCCGAAGATCACCACCGCCACCGGATGCAGGATCTCCTTGCCCGGGGCATCGGCGGCCAGCAGCAGCGGGGTCAGCGCGAAGGCCGCCACCAGCGCGGTCATCAGCACCGGCGTCAGCCGCTCCAGCGAGCCGCGCACGATCATCGCGTCGCCGAAGCTCTCGCCTTCGAAGCGGCACAGGTTGATGTAGTGGCTGACCTTGAGGATGCCGTTGCGGGTGGCGATGCCGGCGAGCGTGATGAAGCCCACCATCGACGCCACCGACAGCGTGACGCCGGCCAGCCACATCGCCACCACGCTGCCGATCAGCGCCAGCGGGATGTTGGCCATGATGACCCCGGCCAGCACCGCCGACTTGTAGCGCGAATACAGCACCAGGAAGATCATTGCCAGCGACACCAGCGACAGCCCGGCGATCAGGCGGGTGGCCTGCTCCTGGGCCTGGAACTGGCCTTCGAGGGTGACGAAGTTTCCGGCCGGCATCGGCGTGCGGGCGATCACCGCGCGCACGTCCGCGATCACCCGGCCCATGTCGGAGCCGTCGGTGTTGGCATACACCACGATGCGGCGGCGGCCGTTCTCGCGCCCGACCTGGTTGGGGCCGTCGGTCTCCTGCACGCTGGCGATCGCCGACACCGGCAGGCGGCCGGCCGGCGTGTCGATCAGCGTGCGCGCGAGGTCCTGCGGACTGCGGCGCGCATCGGCCAGCCGCAGCACCAGGTCGTAGCGGCGCGGGCCGTCGACGATCTCGGCACTGTGGGCACCGTCGGTCAGCGCCTGCAGCAACCGCACCGCCTCGCCCGGGGTCAGGCCGGCCTGCGCCGCCTTGCGGTGGTCCAGCCGCACCGTGATCTGCGGGATCAGCACCTGCTTTTCGACGGTGAGGTCGACCAGACCTGGCACGCTGGCCAGGCCCTGGCGCATTTGCTCCGCCAGCCCGCGCAGGGTGTCGATGTCGTCACCGAAGATCTTCACCGCCACCTGGGCGCGCACGCCCGACAGCAGGTGATCCAGCCGGTGCGAGATCGGCTGGCCGATGGCGACCTGCGCCGGCAGCACCGACAGCTTGTCGCGGATGTCGGCCATCACCGCCTCGCGGCCGCGCTCGGAAGGATGCAGATCGACGTCGATCTCGGCGGCATGCACGCCTTCGGCGTGCTCGTCGAGCTCGGCGCGGCCGGTGCGGCGACCCACCAGGGTGACTTCCGGCACTTCGCGGATCAGCGTTTCGGCAAGCGCGCCGAGGCGGTTGGCCTCTTCCAGCGAGGTGCCGGGGTTGAGCACCATGCCCAGCACCAGCGAGCCCTCGTTGAAGGCCGGCAGGAAGGCGCGCGGGAAGAAGGGCACGCTCGCCGCCGCGGCCGCCACCGCCAGCGCGGCGATGCCGATCAGCAGCTTGGCGCGCGGGAAGGACCAGGTCAGCAGCTTGGCGTCCCAGACCTTGAGCTTCGCCACCAGCGGGCTGTCGCCGTGGTCCAGCCGTTTCATGCGCGGCAGCAGGAAGCTCGACAGCGCCGGCGTCACCGTCATCGACACCAGCATCGAAGCCAGAATCGACACGATGTAGGCCATGCCCAGCGGCGAGAACAGCCGGCCCTCGATGCCCGGCAGCGCGAACAGCGGCACGAACACCAGGCAGACAATGACGGTGGCGTAGACGATGCCGGAGCGCACCTCCACGCTCGCCGCCGCCACCACCTCCAGCACCGGCGCCGGGTTCGGCAGCGCGCGGTTCTGCTTGAGGCGGCGCAGGATGTTCTCGACGTCCACCACCGCGTCGTCCACCAGTTCGCCGATCGCGATCGCCAGCCCGCCCAGCGTCATCACGTTGATCGACTGGCCGAGCAGCTGGAACACCAGCGCGGTCACCGCCAGCGACAGCGGGATCGCCACCAGCGAGATCAGCGTGGTGCGCGCCGACATCAGGAAGGCGAACAGCACGATCGCCACCATGATGGCGCCGTCACGCAGCGCCTCGCTGACGTTGCCGATCGAGGCCTCGATGAAGTTGGCCTGGCGGAACAGCACCTTGGGCGCCGCCAGCCCGGCCGGGCGGCCGTGGTCGAGCTCGGCGAGCGCGGCCTCGATCTGGCCGGTGAGCTTCACGGTGTCGGCATCGGGCTGCTTCTGCACGCTGACGATCACCGCCGGCCCGCCGTTGTAGCCGGCGTCGCCGCGCTTGAGGCTGGGCGCGAAGCGCACCGTGGCGACCTGCTCCAGCAGCACCGGGCGGCCGTCCTTCCACGCCACCGCGAGACCGGCCAGATCCTCGACGTTGTTGCCGCGGCCGAGGTGGCGGATCAGGTATTCGCGCCGGTTGAGGTCGATGAAGCCGCCGCCGGCATTGCTGGCGAAACCGCGCAGCGCCTCTTCCACCTGGGTCAGGCTGACGCCGACCTGGGCCATGCGCGCCGTATCCGGCTCGACGCGCAACTGCCGCACCTCGCCGCCGATCGGAATCACCTGCGACACCCCGGCAATCGACAGCAGCCGCGGCCGCAGCACGAAGTCCGCGTACTCGCGCGCCTGCATGGCACTGACCTTGCCATCGGCCGCCAGCGGCAGCCCGATCAGCATCACCTCGCCCATGATCGAGGACACCGGCCCCATCATCGGCGTGATGCCGGTCGGCAATTGCTCGCGCACCAGCGACAGGCGTTCGGACACCAGCTGACGGTTGCGGTAGATGTCGGTGCCCCAGTCGAACTCGGCATAGACGATGGACAGGCCGACGCCCGACACCGAGCGCACCCGGGTCACGCCCGGCATGCCGCCGAGCGCGGTTTCCAGCGGGAAGGTGACGAGCTGCTCGACTTCCTCCGGCGCCATGCCGCCGGCCTCGGTCAGCACGGTGACCACCGGCTTGTTGAGGTCGGGGAAGACGTCCACCGGCGTCTTCCACGCGGTATAGGCGCCGTAGGCCATCATCAGCAGCGCGAGCGCGAGCACGAATAGCCGGTTGGCCAGGCTGTAGCGAACGATCCAGTTGAACATGATCGTTCTCCGCTCAGCGGATCTGCGCGATCAGCGGTGCGCCCTGCACCACCACGCGGTTGTCGGCGCCGAGGCCGTGGGTCACCACCACCCGGGCGGCATCCAGCGCGCGGTACTGCACCGGCTGCGGGATGTAGCGCTCGGCGCCGGACTTGATCCACACGATGGGCTCGTTGGCGCTGTTGCGCACCACCGCCTCGGCCGGCAGCACGAAGCCCCTGGCGCGCTCGGCAAGCGCCGCCACCACCGTCACCGGCTGGCCCACCGCCAGCGGCAGCGCCGCCACTTTGGCCTTGGGATCGGGCACCGCGCGGAAGGTCAGCGGCAGCACGCCGTCGCGCAGGCTGCGCGCCGCGCCGACCAGCTTGAAGGCGACCTGCGGCGCTTCCACCACGCGCGCTTCGGCGATGCCGGTGGCCAGCGCCGGGTCGGCCACCGTAGCCTCGACCAGCACCCGCGCCGGGTCGATGATCTCGTAGAGCACGTCGCGCGCTTCCACGACCTGACCGGCGACCGCGTCGGCGCGGGCGATCACGCCGTCGACCGGCGCCAGCAATGCCTCGCGCGCACCGAGCGCGGCGCCGATGCGCTGCTCGCGCGCCTTCAGGGTGTCGAGTTCGGCGCGCGCGGCGTCCATCTCCTTGCGCGGGATGCTGCCTTCCAGCCCCTGCAGGCGCTCGACGCGCTGTTCGGCGAGCTTGCGGTTGTTGCGCACCTCGGCAAGCTGGGCCTGCTGCTCGGCCTGGGCGTAAGGCTCGGCCTGGTAGCGCAGGTAAGCGAGCACTTCGCCGCGCTTCACCGCCTGGCCGGCTACCGGCAGGCCCTTGGGGCCGGCTTCGACGCGGCCGGCGTACATCGGCTGCACGCGGCCGCCAGCGTTGGGGTCCATCACGACACGGCCGGCGAGTTCCACCGTGGCTGCAGCTTCGCTTTCCACCGAGAAGCGGGTGAGCACGCCCATGCGGCGCTGCGCCGCCATCGGCACGTTGACGCTGCCGTCGGGCAGGCGGGCGAGGCCGGAGGCGATTACCGCCGCGCCCGGCGCATCGAGGTGTTCACCGTTGGGGCCGTGGGCGCCGGGCGAGGCGGACGCGAGCGGGCTACCGAGCACGGCGAGGGCGAGCGCCAGCGCGCTCAGGCTGAATGACTTGCGGTTCATGCGCGGCCTCCGCGGGCGGATTGGTTCGGGGCCGACTTGCGCCGGCGCAGGGCGACGGTGCCGACCGCGGCAAGGCCGAGCACGCCGGCGGCGGTCCAGGCCAGCGGCAGGCCGCGCTTGCCACCTTCGTGAGCGACGGCGTGGTCGTCGGCCACCGTCAGGCTGGCGTCGAGCAGGTCGCTGTCGTCGGCGGTTTCCACGGTGAACAGCAGGGCGTGGGCGCCGGGCTTGGCGAGCGCGGCCACCACCGCGGCGTCGCTCACCAGGTAGTCGCCCGATTCCGCGCGGAAGGCGGCGATGGACTTGAGGCCGTCGGCTTCGAGTTCGACCGTGGCGCCGAGCACCGCTTCGTTGGTCTCGTAGCGGCCGATGAAGAAGCTGAACTGCCCGTGATCGAGCTTGCCGACCAGTTCGAAGGCTTCAGAGTGTGCCTCGACGCGCGGCGTCGCGGACACGGCGACAGCGCCGGACGGGGTATCGAGATGCTCGCCGTTAGGGCCGTGCGCGCCGGGCGAAGCGAAGGCGGCGCCGGCGGCGGCCAGCGCGAGCACGGCAAAGCCGCGCCGCAGCGGGAAGGAGGAAATCGGGGTCATGGCAGGATTCCGGAAACTTGTTGGAGACGGGCGCGGGCTAGGCCGAGCGCGGCGTCCTGGCGGGCGCGGCCGGCTTCGCCCTGGGTGGCGGCGGACGCGGCGAGCAGCAGCTCGGGCAGCGCGGCCTCGCCGGCACGGAAGGCCTTGTCGATGAGCTGGGCGCGTTCGCGCAACAGGCCGGCGCGTTCGCGGGCGGCCTCGGCCTGGGCCTGCGCGGCTTGGAGTGCGCCGCGCGCCACCAGCAGGTCGCCGGCGAGTTGCTGGCGCAGGCGCAGCTCGGCGACTTGGGCCTGCGCCAGCTCGCCCTGTGCCGCGGCGGCCAGCGGTCGGTTGCGGGCGTCAGTGCCGAAGGGTACGCGCAGGCCGACGGTGATGCTGCGCTCGGCCGCGGCGCCACTTTCGCCGACTTCGCGGCGGTAGCTCAGCGTCAGCTCGGGTGGCGCGGCACGGTCGGTGCGCGCCACCTCGACGCCGCGACGGGCATGCTCCACTGCCTGCGCGGCCAGGCGCAGGCCGGGGTGGGTGGCGGGCAGGCCGTCGTCGCCGGCAGCGGCCGGGACAGTGTCGGGCTCGCGCGGATCGGCCGGCGCATCCAGGCCGGTCAGCGTCTGCCAGCGCGTCATCGCGGCGTGGCGGCGTTCGCGCGCTTCGCTGAACGCGGCCTGCGCCGCGAGCGCCTCGGCACGCGCCGCGATCGCATCGGTCCGCGCCAATTCGCCCGCTTGGACGCGGCGCTCGACATCGGCGGCCAGTGCGCGCAGGTAGCGCAGCTGGGCCTCGGCCACCGCCGCTTCGGCGTCCAGCCCGGCCAGCGCCCACGCGGCCTCGCGCACTTCCCCCGCGAGGCGCAGGCGGTCGGCGTCTTCACCGACGTGGGCCAGCGCCCGGCCGGCCTCGGCTGCGGCCTGGCGTGCCGAGCGCTGGCCCGGCAGCCACAGCGGCAGCGCGAGGCCGACTTCGTTTTCGCGCGCGCCCTTGTTGTCGTGCCAGCGGTCGGAGCGGTGGCTCAGTTCGAGCGCCGGCGGCTCGGCCAGCAGGCTGTCGGCCGCGGCCTGCTCGGCCTCGGCGCGCGCCAGCGCCACCTGCGCTTCGGTGCCGGCCTGGGTGCGTTGCCAGGCGGCGTCGAGCGCGCGCGCCAGGCCGACCCGCGGCGCTGTGGTCTGCGCCAGTGCGGCGCAGCAGATCATGCTGCCGGCGATCGCGCAGGCAGCCATCCAGGGTTGGGTTCTCAAGTTGTCCTCGCCAACGAGCGGTGTGCCGCCGGAACGCGGGGTTCCACGCGGTCACGCGGTGGATCTGCCCCGCCGGAGCGCAACGCGCCGGCCGGGAATGCAGGGGCTCAGATCAGGCGGCGGATCGGGGAGGTCGCTTGAGGCGTTCGAGGAAGGGAACGGGCGGTTCGAGCACGGTGGCGACGAACAGCGTGGCGTCGGGCAGGCGCGGCAGGTCTGCAAGCCCGGCTGAAAGGAGCGCGACGGCATGCACCGCGCAGTCGAAATTCACGTGCTTGAGCGATTCCGGCGATGTGTCGTGATGGATGTGGGTGCCGTCCACGCCGCGGTGATGGTGAGCCGCGCCCTGCCAGTGCAGCGCCGCGTGCGAGGCCTTGGGCGAGGAGCCCGCCGCAGCCCAGCCCCCCTGCGCCACGACGGCGTGGAACAGGACGGCAAGCATCAGCAGGAAGTGGATAACGCGGTGCACCATGGGAAACATTATGAAAGCGGCGCCACGAACACTGTGCGGTTCGGCAAGGCACGGACGCAATATCGTAGCGAAGTTTGCGGCGATGAGAGCGGCAATCATTTGCACAGGCGGCGTCGACGTTCGATCGTCGCCTGAGGCCCCGGCTCCGGGCCGTGCCGGACAGCCGGAGCGCGGGAAGCAGGCCCGGAGCGGCCCGCTGCGCCGAGGTGCCCCCTTCAGCCCAGCCCGCCCTGGCACAGGTACTTCATCTGCGTGTAGTCGTCCAGGCCATGGCGCGAGCCCTCTCGACCGTAGCCAGACTCCTTGATGCCGCCGAAGGGCGCGACCTCGGCGGCGAGCGCGCCTTCGTTGATGCCGACGATGCCGCTTTCCAGCCGGTCGGCCACACGCCAGGCGCGCGCCATGTCGCGGGTGTAGAAGTAGGCGGCGAGCCCGAACGGGGTGTCGTTGGCGGCGGCGACGACCTCGTCTTCATGCTCGAAGCGGGTCACGGGCACCACCGGA
Organism: Azoarcus olearius; assembly: GCF_001682385.1. Classification (NCBI taxonomy): domain Bacteria; kingdom Pseudomonadati; phylum Pseudomonadota; class Betaproteobacteria; order Rhodocyclales; family Zoogloeaceae; genus Azoarcus; species Azoarcus olearius. The sequence continues at coordinate 262,897 of NZ_CP016210.1, read as the reverse complement.
CCGAAGGTTTCTTCCTGCGTACAACGCATGCCGGCATCCACCCCGACCAGGATGGTGGGCGCGAAGTAGTTGGCGCCAAGCGCGGCGAGCCGCTCGCCGCCGGTCACGACGCAGGCGCCCCGCTCCACCGCGTCGGCGACGTGGGCGGCGATCTTGTCCACCGCGCGAGCGTTGATCATCGGCCCGATCTGGCTGTCCGGCGCGCTCGCCGGCCCGACCTTGAGCGCGGCCACCCGCGCCGACAGGCGGGCGACGAAGTCGTAATGCACCGCGTCGTGCACGAACACCCGGTTGGGGCAGACGCAGGTCTGGCCGCCGTTGCGGAACTTGGCCGCCATCAGGCCGGCGACCGCGGCGTCGAGGTCGGCATCCTCGAACACGATGAAGGGCGCGTTGCCGCCCAGCTCCATCGACACCCGCTTCAGCGTGGCCGCCGATTCGCGCACCAGGTGCTTGCCCACCGGCGTGGAGCCGGTGAAGGTGATCTTGCGCACCCGGCTGTCGGCCAGCCACACGTCGACCACCTCGGCCGCGCGCTCGCGCGAGGCGGTGACCATGTTGAGCACGCCGGCCGGCAGCCCGGCCTCCTCCGCCAGCCGTACCAGCGCCAGCGAGGTCAGCGGCGTGTCCTCGGCCGGCTTGGCAACCACGGTGCAGCCGGCGGCCAGCGCCGGCGCGATCTTGCGCGCGATCATCGCCGCCGGGAAATTCCACGGCGTGATCGCCGCGACCACGCCCACCGGCTCCTTCACCATCAGCATCTTGCGCCCGCGCACCGGCTCGGGGATGACCTCGCCGTGGCTGCGCGCAGCCTCCTCGGCGAACCATTCGACATAGCTCGCCGCGTACAGCACCTCGCCCCGGCCTTCGGCCAGCGGCTTGCCCTGCTCGCGCGAGATCAGCCGGCCGAGGTCGTCCTGGTGGGCAAGGATCAGCGCATGCCAGCGTTTCAGGTACTGCGCGCGCTCGCGGCCGGTGAGCGCGCGCCACGCGGGAAAGGCGGCGTGGGCGGCATCGACCGCTGCACGCGCGTCGGCGGCGGTGCTGTCGGGGACGTGGGCGAAGACGGTGTCGGTGGCGGGATCGCTGACCGGCAGCAAGCGGCCGTCGGTGCCATCGCGCCAGGCGTTGGCGATGAAGTTCTGTTGGCGCTGGAGGTCGGGGTGGGTGAGGGTGAGAGGCATGGGGGCTCCTGGGGGGCGGCGCTGACTGGCGCTGCGAACAATGTAGGAAGTGGCGTCAGGGCACATCCTCCCTCCCCTTCAAGGGGGTGAGGACGGGGTTTCGGCGAGCACTGCTCGCCGCCGGCCGAACGACGGTGCCTCCTGGCACCGGCTACCGGGCTGGGGTGGGGATGGGGTGCAGCCTTGCGCGGCGCCGGCTCCGGCCAACCCCATCCCCCTCCTAACCTCCCCCTTGAAGGGGGAGGAACAGTCAGCAGGCAGCTGGACGGCTCTGATCACACCGCCGCAGCCAGCTCCGCCTCACTGCGATGACACAGAATCTCGCTCCCGCCCGCCAGCCGCTGGCGCGGCGGCGGCGCGCTGTCGCACAAGCCCTCCACCCGCAGCGGGCAACGGTCGAGGAACACGCAACCGCCCGGCGTGCGCGCCACCGGCGGGACTTCGTTGCGGGCGACGTCGTCCAGCCAGCCGAGGCGCATTTCCGGCACCGAGCGCGCGAGCAGGTCGAAATAGGGATGGCGCACCGCGCTGCCGAAGCGTTCGCGCGGCACCGCTTCCACCTTGCGGCCGGCGTAGAGCACCACCACCTCGTCGCACACCGCGCGCACGGTGTTGAGGTCGTGGCTGATGAACAGGTAGGACAGGCCCAGCTCGCGCCGCAGCTCGGCCATCAGGTCGAGCACCGCGGCGCCGACCACGGTGTCCAGCGCCGAGGTCACTTCGTCGGCGAGGATGATGTCCGGCTCGGCGGCGAGCGCACGGGCGAGGTTGATGCGCTGCTTCTGCCCGCCCGACAAGCCGCCGGGCAGGCGACCGGCGACGGCGGCGGGCAGCTGCACCAGGTCGAGCAGTTTGGCGATGCGCGCCTGCAGTGCCGCGCCGGAGAGACCGTGGTAGAGCTGCAGCGGGCGGGCGAGGATGCGTTCCACCGTGTGCGCCGGGTTGAGCGCGGTGTCGGCGATCTGGAACACGATCTGGATGCGGCGCAATTGCTCGCGGCTGCGCTCCGCCAGCGTCGCCGGCAGCGGCGCGCCGTCCAGCAGCACCTGGCCGCGCGCCGGCCCCACCAGGCCGGCGACGACGCGGGCCAGCGTGGTCTTGCCGGAGCCGGATTCGCCGATCACGCCGATGGCCTGACCACGGTGCAGCGCGAGATCGATGTCGGCGAGGATGGGCACCGCCGGTATGCCGTCGGCACCGCGCGGGCCGTAGCCGGCGGCGAGATCGCGCACTTCGAGCAGCGGCGTGGAACCCGCCGCTGCCGCCGCGCCGCCCTCGCGCGCCGCCGGATGGGCGGCAGCGAGCAGGCTGCGGGTGTAGTCGTCCTGCGGCGCCTCGATGATCTGGCGGGTGTCGCCGAGTTCGCGCGCGGCGCCGTGGCGCAGCACCAGGATGCGGTCGGCCATCTGCGCCACCACGGCGAGGTCGTGGGTGACGTACACCGCGCTGGTGCCGCGCTCCCGCACCACGCGGCGGAAGGCGCGCAGCACCTCGATCTGGGTGGTGACGTCGAGCGCGGTGGTGGGCTCGTCGAGGATGACCAGCGCCGGGTCGGTGATCAGCGCCATCGCCGCCATCAGCCGCTGCAGCTGGCCGCCGGAAACCTGGTGCGGGTAGCGCGCGCCGATGGTGTCGGGCTTGGGCAAGGCGAGTTCGCGGAACAACGCCACCGCCTTGCGCTCGGCCTCGGCGCGCGGCATCAGGCCGTGGATCAGCGCCGGCTCCACCACTTGGTCCATGATGGTGCGCGAGGGGTTGAAGGAGGCTGCGGCGCTCTGCGCGATGTAGGCCACGCTGCGCCCGCGGAGTCTGCGGCGACCGGCATCGTCGAGCCCCAGCACCTCGATGTCGCCGACGCGCACGCTGCCACCGACGATCTCGCAGCCTTGGCGCGCATAGCCCATCAGCGCGAGCGCGGTGGTGGTCTTGCCCGAGCCGGATTCGCCGATCAGCGCCAGCACTTCGCCGGGCGCGATGTCGAAATCCAGCCCGTGCACGATGGGCTTGCCGCCGGCGGCGATGCGCAGGCCGCGCACCGCGACCGCGGCGCCCGCCTTGTCTGCGCGCATGGCGATCTCCTTGTCGGCGCGGTCATTCACGGTGGGCGCGCCCCGGCAGGTTGTCGATGAAGAGGTTGACCGCTATGGTGAGACTGGCGATGGCGAGCGCCGGCACGATCACCGCCGGCGCGCCTTCCGGCAGGCCGCCCAGGTTCTCCCGCACCAGCGAGCCCCAGTCCGCCTCCGGCGGCTGCACGCCGAGGCCGAGGAAGGACAGGCCGGCGAGCAGCAGCACCACATAGACGAAGCGCAGGCCGAGGTCGGCCAGCATGGGGCCGAGCATGTTGGGCAGGATCTCGTGGCGCATGATGTAGAGGTCGCGTTCACCACGGCTGCGCGCCACCGCCACGTAGTCCATGGCGTTGATGTTCACCGCCAGCGAGCGGGCGATACGGAACACGCCGGGCACGTAGATCAGCGCCGCGGTGAGCGCCAGCAGCGTCACCGAGGAGCCGAAGGCGGCCACCATGATGAGCGCGAAGAGCTTGCTGGGAATGGAGATCAGCGTGTCCATCAGGCGGCTCAGGGCGCCGTCCGTCCAGCCGCCGCGCACCGCCGCCAGCAGCGCCAGCGCAGTGCCGCCGGCGCTGGCCAGCAGGGTGGCGACGATGGCCACGCCAACGGTGTAGCCGGCGCCCAGCACCAGGCGGGCGAGCATGTCGCGGCCGAGGTAGTCGGTGCCTAGCGGATGGGCGGCGCTGAGGCGGCCGAATACCACGTCGACGCCGGGCTCATTGGCTTCGGGCGCCAGCATCCAGGGGCCGGCGATGGCGGTGGCCAGCCAGAACAGGATCACCGCCAGGCCGAGCAGGCCCGGCAGCGGCAGCCGTGGCAGCCGGCGCCGGGGCGGCTCGGCCGGCAGCGCCGGCGCGGGGGCGGAGGAAGCGGGCATGGGCTGGTCGCTCATCGGTGGCGCAGCTTGGGGTTGGAGACGATGCCGAGCACGTCGGCCACGGTGACCAACAGCAGGTAGGCAGCACAGAACAGCATGGCGCAGGTCTGCACCAGGGGCATGTCGCGCTGGGTCACGCCGTCCACCATCAGCTTGGCGACGCCGGGGTAGTTGAAAATGGTCTCGACGATGATGACGCCGCCCAGCAGGTAGGACAGCGACAGCGCCACCGCATTGGCGATGGGCCCGAGCGCGTTCGGCAGCGCGTGGCGCAGCACCATGCGCAGCGGCGAGGCGCCCTTCAGCCGCACCATCTCGATGTAGGGCGCGCGCAACTGGTCCACCACCGCGGCGCGGGTCATGCGCAGCATCTGCGAGATGATCACGCAGCACAGGCTGAACACCGGCAGCGCGTAGGCGCGCGCCAGTTCGGCGAGGTCGGCGTCCGGCCCGGTGTAGGCCAGCGCCGGCAGCCAGCGCAGCTGCACCGCGAACAGCAGCACCGCCAGCGTGGCGATGAGGAATTCCGGCACCGACACCACCGCCACCGCGCCCATGCTGACGGCGCGGTCGAAGCGGGAGCCGCGCCACATCGCCGCGGCGATGCCCAGCGCCAGTGCCAGCGGCACCGAGATGGCGGCGGTGAGGCCGGCGAGCAGCAGCGAGTTGGGCAGGCGGCTGGCGATGAGCTGGCCGACCGGCGCGCCGCTCACCACCGAGCGGCCGGGGTCGCCGCCGGCCATGCCGGCCAGCCAGTCGCCGTAGCGCACCAGCGCCGGGCGATCCAGGCCCATCTCGTGGCGCAGCGCCGCCAGGGTTTCGGCGGTGGCTTCCAGCCCCAGCTTTTCCTCGGCGGCGTCGCCCGGCAGCAGCGCGGTGATGGCGAACACAACCGCTGACACCAGCAGCAGCGACACCAGCGCGAGGCCGATGCGGGCGGCGATCAGGCGGAGCACGAGCGCATTCATGGCCTCAGCCCTCCAGCCACACGTTTTCGGCGAAGGAGTAGCCCATCAGCCCGCCCAGCGGGATCTGCGACAGGCCCTTCACCCGGCTGCTGAGGCCGTCGATGGAGGCGATGAACAGGGGGATGCCGCTGCCGCATTCGTCGTGCACCAGCGCCTGCATATCGGCGTAGAGCGCGCGGCGGCGATGCTCGTCCAGCTCGGAACGGGCGGCCACCAGCAATTGGTCGAAGCGCGGGTTCTTCCAGCCGGTGGCGTTCCAGGCCGAGCTGGACTGGTAGAACTGGGTGAACACCGCGTCCGCGCTCGCGCGCGGGTTGATGTTGCCGAAGGACAGCGGATGCTTCATCCAGTGGTTGGACCAGTAACCGTCCACCGGCATGCGCTTCACCTCCAGGTTGAGGCCGGCGCGGGCGGCGGCGTGCTGCAGCACCAGCGCGATCTCCACCGAATAGGTGGCGGCGGGCGAAGCCACGATGGGCAGCCGCGCGCCTTCCATGCCGGCCTTGCGCAGGTGGAAGCGGGCGCGCTCCGGGTCGTAGGCGCGCTGCGGCAGGCCGGGGGCGTAGAAGGTGTGGGTCGGGTCGATGGGCTGGTCGTTGCCGACCATGGCGTGGCCTTGGGCGATGACTTTCATCATCAGCTCGCGGTCCATCAGGTACTTCAGCGCCAGCACGAAATCCGCGTTGGCGCCGGGGCCGCGGTCCTGCCGCATCACCAGGTCGCTGTACTGGCCGGACTGGGTGGTCATGAACGTGAAACCCGGTGTCGCGGCGATGCGCAGCGCCGAGCGCGGATTCACCGCGCTGACGAGGTCGATATCGCCGGACAGCAGCGCATTCACCCGCGCCACTTCATCGACGATGCCGACGCATTCGATGGTGTCCACGTAGGGCCGGCCGGGCTTCCAGTAATTCGGATTGCGGACCGCGATGGAGCGCACGCCGGGGCGGAATTCCTGGCAGCGGTAGGCGCCGGTGCCGTTGGCGAGGCGAAAGTCGGTGGTGCCGTCGGCGACGATGTGGAAGTGGAAGGTGCCCATCAGCACCGGCAGGTCGGCGTTGGGCGCCTTCAGGCGGACCTTCACCGCCTGCGGACCGTCGGCGGTGACGCTGTCGATCTGGGCGGCGATGGCGTTGGCCTTGGAGCCGACCGCCGGGTCCTTGTGGCGCATCAGCGAATACACCACGTCGGCCGGCGTCAGCGGCTTGCCGTCGTGAAAGACCACGCCGCGGCGCAGGCGGAAGGTCCATTCCTGCGCGTCTTCGCTGGCGAAGGATTCGGCCAGTGCCGGCAGCGGGTTCAGGTGGGCATCCAGCTCAGTCAGCCCGTTGTAGAACATCTTGCCGCGGATGTAATCGGTCTGGTTCGACTGCCTCGCCGGGTCCAGCGTGTCGGTGATCGCGGCGGCGGCGGCGGCCACCCGCAGGTAGCCACCGTGCCGCGGCGGCGGCGCCGTCATGGCCGCGAGACTGGCAAAGGCGGGGCCGGGAAGACCGAGGCCGGGCAGCGCACAGCCCCCGGCCAGCAGCCGGCCCAGCGCGGCGCGCCGGCTCAGGCCGGGCGTGGCGGGGGCGACGCCGGGGAGCGACGAGGTAAGAGTGGAAGAAGACATGGCAGCGGCCTCGACGTCAGACCAGTGTGTCTTTGAGGCGGTAGTACAGGCCGACCGCCGGCAGGAACCAGGGCGGGCCGAAGTGGCCGGGTATCGCCGGCCAGGGCAGATCGCGCCAGGGGTTGGCGGCGGCGTTGCCGGCCATCACCTCGGCCATGATCCCGCCCATGTGCACCGACATCTGGGTGCCGTGGCCGCTGTAGCCGAGCGAGTAGAACAGGCCGTCGCGCTCGCCGGCGCGCGGCAGGCGGTCGCGGCTCATGTCCACCAGCCCGCCCCAGCAGTAGTCGATGCCGACATCGGCCAGCTGCGGGAAGGTGCGCACCAGCGCTGCCTGCAGGATGTGGCCGCTCTTGAGGTCGGACTGCGGGCTGGAGATCGCGAAGCGCGCCCGGCCGCCGAACACCAGCCGGTTGTCCGGGGTCAGGCGGAAGTAGTTGTGGATGTTCTCGGTGGTCGTGTAGGTGCGCCGGCGCGGCAGCAGCGCGGCGGCCCGTTCGGCGCCGAGCGGCGCGGTGACGACGATGAAGCTGCCCACCGGCACGATGCGCCGCCGCAGCCAGCCGAAGCTGCCGAAGCCGCCGTGGCGGGTTGCACCACTGGCGACCAGCACCTGGGCGGCGTCGAAACTGCCGGCACTGGTGTGCACGCGGTGGGCATGCACGCCCTCGCTGCGGCGGCGCTCCAGCCGCGTCACCGTGGTGCTCGTATGGATGCGCGCGCCGTGGCGCTGCGCCGCTTCGGCCAGGCCGACGGCGAAGCGCCCCATGTGCATCTGCGCGCTCTTCTTGATCAGGATGCCGCCGCAATAGCGTTCGCTGGCGAGTTCGTCGCGCACCCCGGCGGCATCGACCAGTTCGACATCGGGATCCACCTCGTTCTTCAGCTGCTCGAAGCCGCGCGCCAGCGCCTCGAAGTGGGCGGGACGCGCCGCCAGCTTGAGCTTGCCGTTGCGGGCGAAATCGCAAGCGATGCCCTCTTCTTCCACCACCCGCGCCACGCTGTCCACCGCGGCGTCGTAGGCGTGATACCAGGCGCGGGCCTGGTCGCGGCCGACCTTGTCGGCGAGCGCGGCGTAATCCACCGCGAGGCCGTTGTTCACATGGCCGCCGTTGCGCCCCGAGGCTTCGCCGGCGAGCGCGCCCGCTTCCAGCACCACTACCGAGGCGCCGCGTTTGGCGAACGCGAGCGCCGCCGACAGGCCGGTGAAGCCGCCGCCGACGATGGCGACGTCGGCCCGCTTGGGCAGGGGGGTATCGGCGCCGGCAAATGCCGGCGCGCTGTCCGTCCAGTAGGACTCGAGTTTCATCGCGGCTCGTTCGGGGTGGCGGTGGAAGGAGACAGCAGGATCAGAGGCCGACCAGCGCGGGCAGGCCGCCGATGTCCTTGATCTCGGTGTAGTTGTAGGCGGCGCAGGCGGGATCGTGGCCGCGGTTCACGAAGACCTTGTTCTTGATACCGAGGTCGTCGGCCGACATCAGGTCGTAGCGCAGGCTGGAGGACACGTGGAGGATGTCTTCCGGGCCGCAGCCGAGCTGGTCCAGCATGTATTCGAAGGCTTGCAGGCGCGGCTTGTAGGCGCGGGCCTGTTCGGCGGTATAGACGGCGTGGAAAGGCGCGCCGAGCTTTTCAACGTTGGTCATGATCTGTTCGTTGGCGGCGTTCGATAGGATCACCAGCGGGATTTCCTTGGCGATCACCGCGAGCGGTTCCGGCACGTCCGGGTTGGGGCCCCAGGTCGGCACCAGGTCGTAGTACTTCTGGCCTTCTTCCTCGAGGTACTTCACGCCGTGGCGCTTGCAGGTGCGCTCCAGCGCGCTCTTGAGGATGTCGACGTAGGGCTTCCAGTCGCCCATCACTTCATCGAGGCGGTAGGCATTGAAGTCGTGCACGAAGCGTTCCAGCTGTTCCGGCGGCAGGCGGTCGGCGTACATGGCGCGCGCGGTGTCGCCCATGCGGAAGCGGATCAGGGTGCCGTAGCAGTCGAAGGTGATGTACTTGGGGCGGAAGGTCATGGTCGAAATTTCCTGTCGTTCGTGCCGCCGGCCGGGGGAGTGGCGACCTTTGGCGGAGGGGTTGCGTGAATCGATTAGAGCATGGGGTCCGGGATGAAATATGGCGTTCGGGGCCGTGCGCGAGGTGAAAACCGTTCTTTTGCGGGCGCCGCACGAAATGCTGTGCGGTGCGCCGGAACGCCCTCGCGCGAGGCACTTTATTGGGGCGAGCCGATGTCCATCAGCACGCTTTTGAAGCGCAGGTTGGCCTCCACCGCCTGGCGGCCGAGGTCCTTGCCGATGCCCGACTGGTGGTAGCCGCCGGTGGGGATGACGAAGTCGGCGGAGCGGCCGTAGCGGTTCACCCACACGGTGCCGGCCTCGATGCGGCGCACCGCTCGCATCGCGCGGCCGACATCGCTGGTGTGCACCCCGGCGGCCAGCCCGTAGCTGTCGTGCGAGGCGAGCGCGAAGCCTTCTTCCTCGTCGTCGAAGGTCTGCACGGTGAGTACCGGACCGAAGATTTCCTCGCTTACCGCCGAGTTGGCTGCATCGACGCCATCGATCAGCGTCGGCAGGTAATAGGCGCCGCCGCAGCCGCCATCGACGATGCGGCCGCCGCACTGCACCCGGCCGCCGGCGGCCTGCGCGCGCTCGACGATGGCGGCTATGCGCGCCGCCTGCTGCGCCGAGATGATGGGCGGCAGGGTGGCGTCCTCGTCCCAGGTGGCGCCCGGCCGGTGGGCGGCGAAGATCGCGCGGATGCGTTCCACCAGCGCGCCGGCGACGCGGCGCTGCACTATCAGCCGCGAGCCGGCGACGCAGACCTGGCCGGCGTTGCCGGTGATGGCGCCGGCGATGATGGCGGCGAGCTTGTCGAGATCGCGCACGTCGTCGAACACCAGCTGCGGGCTCTTGCCGCCCAGCTCCAGCGTCACCGGCTTGGGGCCGTGCAGCGCACACGCCGACATGATCGCGGCGCCGGTGCGGGTGGAGCCGGTGAAGGTCATCTTGGACACCCGCGGATGGCGGGTGATGGCTTCGCCGGTGGTGCGCCCGTCGCCCTGCACGATATTGAAGATGCCGGCCGGCACGCCGGCCTGGATGGCCAGCTCGGCCAGCCGCAGCGCGCTGAAAGGCGTCAGCTCGGAAGGCTTCAGCAGCACCGCGTTGCCGGCGGCGAGCGCCGCGCCCACCTTCCACGAAACCATCACCAGCGGAAAATTCCACGGCGTGATCGCGCCGATCAGGCCGTAGGGTTCGGCGATCACCATGCCGAGGTGGTCGTGGCGGGTGGCGGCGACCTCGCCGCCCAGCTTGTCGGCGTATTCGGCGAAGAAGCGCAGGCCCTCGGCGGTGAAGGGCACGTCCCAGGCGATGGCGTCGCGCACCGGGCGGGTGGAACCGAGCGCTTCGAGCACACCCAGGCGCGGCGCCTCGGCTTCGACCAGATCGGCCCAGCGCCGCAGCACGCGGGCGCGGTCGCGCGGCGCACAGCGCGCCCAGTCGCTCTCCTTCCAGGCCGTCCAGGCATTTTCTGCGGCGATATCCACCAACGCCTCGTCGGCCACCGGCAATGCGGCATACACCTTGCCGTCGGACGGGCGCTGCACTTCAAGCGCAGCGCCGGCAGGGGTTTGCAGACGCCCGCCTATGAAATGGCCGACGGGCACCTGGATCTGGTCGGGATCAAAAATCGGCATCGCACACCTCGTCTTTCTTGATGCAACGATGCTAGTGGCGGGGCCGCCGCATATGCTGCGGTAGTCCCGCCGCCGGCGGCAGCTTGCTGCGCTTGTGGTGGCGCCGGCAAACGAAGATGCTTTGTGTGCTTCAGTGCGCCACAACGGCAAGAATGTCCTAGCGCGCACGCCCGGCGGTTGACGATGATCGGGGCGGCCCCACTGCTGGAGAACGAACCTTGATCGGAGAAATTGCGCTGCGCGAGACCAGCGCGGACGGCGTAACGCTGCGCCCCCTCGAAGCCGCCGACCTCGACGCCGCGCATGGGCTGTCGGTGGCGGTGCGCTGGCCGCACCGGCTGGAAGACTGGCGCTTCGTCGCCGCGCTCGGCCAGGGTCTGGTGGCGGCGCGCGACGGCGAGGTCGTCGGCACCGCGCTCGGCTGGCACTGGGACAACAGCCAGGCGATATTCGGCATGGTGATCGTGGCGCCGCAGGTGCAGGGCCGCCGCATCGGCCAGCGCCTGATGCAGGGCCTGCTCGACAGCGCCGGCCAGCGCGCGGTGATGCTGCACGCCACCGCCGAAGGCCGCGGCCTGTATGAACGCCTCGGCTTCGTCCGCCACGGCGAGATCCGCCAGCACCAGGGCCAGGCGCGCCAGGCGCCGCTACTGATGCCCGGCGCCGGCGAACGCCTGCGCCCGCTCGGCCGCGGCGACAGCGACCGCCTGGTCGAACTCGACGCCCAGGCCAGCGGCATGCCGCGCGGCGCAGCGATCCGCGCCCTGCTCGATACCGCGGAAACGGTAGTCCTGGACCGCGACGGCGAGGCGGTGGGCTTCGCGGTGCTGCGCCGCTTCGGCCGCGGCCACGCCATCGGCCCGGTGGTGGCGCCCAGCCTCGCCAGCGCCAAGGCGCTGATCGCCCACTGGTCCAACCTGTGCGCGGGCAAATTCCTGCGCATCGACGTCGAAGCCGGCGGCGGGCTGGTCGAATGGCTGGAAGAGATCGGCCTGCGCCGCGTGGGGATGGTGGCGATCATGAGCCGCGGCGAGATGCCCCGGCGCGGGACGGACACGGGCCTGTATGCGATCTTGAGCCAGGCATTGGGGTGATTGATCGGGCCGTTAGAGCGGTCCGGTTTCCTGGTTTTTCACTTCTTCCCCGACTCGGGTCGCCACTCCTTTCCTGTTCCCCGCCAAACATCCCCATCGAACTTGGCGACACTCACCGCTTGCCGTGACGACACCGGAAGCAGCTGACCGGGGAGGGTTTTAGTTCCTCCCCCTTCAAGGGGGAGGCTAGGAGGGGGATGGGGCTGGGCTCCGCGCCACGTCTAACCCCATCCCCACCCTGGCCCGGGAGTCTCCGCTTCGCTCCGCCGCTCCGGCGGCGCAGAGCGGTGCTCTGCGAAACCCCGCCTACGCCCCCTTGAAGGGGAGGGGAACAAACCCCCAACCCCGCGCCCGCCAAGCCCTCCAGCCCCACCGCCGCACGATATGCCGCCGGCCCCCGCACAACGGCACAGCACTTCGCCGCACCGGGCCAAAGCCGCAGCACCCGCTGCGGGGCCAACCCTAAACTGGACCCATCGAATCCAGAACAACGCCCCGCCCCGATCATGACCACCGACGCCCTGCTCGACCTCGACCGCAAACACCTCATCCACCCTGTCGCCGCCTGGCGCGGCCACGAGCAGCGCGGCACCACCGTGCTTGCCAGCGGCCACGACGGCGTGTGGCTGCGCGACATCCACGGCAAGGAGGTGCTCGACGCCTTCGCCGGGCTGTGGTGCGTGAATATCGGCTACGGCCACGAGAGCGTGGTGCAGGCGGCGGCCAAGCAGATGCGCAAGCTGCCCTACGCCACCGGCTACTTCGGCTTCGGCAGCGAACCGGCGATCCGGCTGGCGGCCAAGCTCGCGGAGATCGCGCCGAAGTCGCTGCGCCACACCTATCTGACCCTGGGCGGCTCGGAAGCGGTGGATGCGGCGATCCGCCTGATCACCCACTACTACAACGCCACCGGCCGGCCGCAGAAGAAGCAGTTCATCGCCATCGAGCGCGGCTACCACGGCTCGTCCTCGGTCGGCTCGGGGCTGACCGCGCTGCCGGCCTTCCACCGCGGCTTCGACGTGCCGCTGCCCAACCAGCACTACATCGCCTCGCCCTACCCCTACCGCAGCGCGGTCGGCGACGACCCGCAGGCGGTGATCGCGGCCTCGGTGGCGGCGCTGCGCGCCAAGGTGGCCGAACTCGGCGCCGACAACGTCGCCGCCTTCTTCTGCGAGCCGGTGCAGGGCTCCGGCGGCGTGATCGTGCCGCCCAAGGGCTGGCTGAAAGCGATGCGCGAGGCCAGCCGCGAGCTGGGTATCCTGTTCGTGGTGGACGAGGTCATCACCGGTTTCGGCCGCACCGGGCCGATGTTCGCCTGCCTCGCCGAGGACGTCGAACCCGACCTGATGACCATGGCCAAGGGCCTGACCTCCGGCTATGTGCCGATGGGTGCGCTGATGATCTCGGACGAGGTGTACAACGGCATCGCCGACGGCGCCGCCCCCAACGTGCTGGTGGGCCACGGCGCCACCTACTCCGGCCATCCGGTCTCGGCCGCGGTGGCGCTGGAGGTGATCCGGCTGTACGAGGAAGGCGGCATCCTCGCCCATGCGCAAGCGATGGAACCGGTGTTCGCCGCCGGCCTCGGCGAGATGCTCGACCACCCGCTGGTCGGCGACGTCCGCCATCGCGGCCTGCTCGGCGCGGTCGAGCTGGTGGCCGACAAGGCCAGCAAGCGCGCCTTCGACCCGGCGCTGGGCTTGGCCGACCGGCTGTTCCGCAGCGGCTACCAGAACGGGCTGATCTTCCGTTCCTTCGGCGACCATATCCTCGGCTTCGCACCAGCGCTGTGCTTCACCGAGGACAATTTCGCCCAGCTCTTCGCCCGCCTCAAGCGCACCCTGGACGAAGTGCTGGACGCCCCCGACGTGCGCCGCGCGCTGGCCTGAGGATCAGCGGCATGCATCTTGCTGGACACTGCCCGACTCCATCACCTCCGCTCCAGTGCGGAAAGTAGTTCGCAATGACCATCACGACCGCCATGCCCAAACTCGACCGGCTCGACCTGCGCATCCTGTGCCAGCTCCAGCGCAACGGCCGCATCACCAACGTGGACCTGGCCGATGCCGTCGGCCTGTCGCCCAGCCCCTGCCTGATCCGGGTCAAGCGCCTGGAGCAGGCCGGCTACATCGCCGGCTACGGCGCGCAGGTGAAGCTCGACAAGCTCGGCGAGATGCTGACCGTGTTCACCGAGGTGACGCTCGCCGACCACCGCCGCGAGGACTTCATGCGTTTCGAGTCGGCCGTCCGCAACATCGACGAGATCCTCGAATGCCATCTGGTCAGCGGCGGCTACGACTACCTGCTGAAGTTCATGACCCAGGGCGTGAACCACTACCAGAGCATCATCGAAGGCCTGCTCGAACGCAGCATCGGCATCGAGAAGTACTTCAGCTACATCGTCATCAAGTCGCCCTTCATCAAGAACTACTACCCGATCGAACGGGTGGTCGACACCAGCAAATAGCGCCTTCCGCCGTGCCCGCCTCCACGCCCCCGCGTTCCCCGCGCTTCGTCCGCCTCGCCGAAACCGGCCGCCGCCCCGTCGGTCTGAGGGTGGATGGCCGCCCCGCCACAGCCCTTGAAGGCGACACGCTGCTGGTGGCGGTGCTCGCCAACGGCGGCCGCCTGCGCCAGTCCGAATTCGGCGACGGCGCGCGCGCCGGCTTCTGCCTGATGGGCGCCTGCCAGGACTGCTGGGTGCGCGGCGCCCAGGGCGAACGCTGGCGCGCCTGCTCGACGCCGGTGGAAGACGGCATGGACATCCTCACCCAGCCGCAGGAGGCGACATGGCCGCGCCGCGGGTGATCGTGGTCGGTGCCGGCCCCGCCGGGGTGCGCGCCTCCGAAGCGCTGGTGGAAGCCGGGCTGCGACCGGTGGTCGTCGACGAAGGCCGCCGCGACGGCGGCCAGATCTACCGCCGCCAGCCGCCCAACTTCAGCCGACCCTACGCGACGCTATACGGCAGCGAGGCGGCCAAGGCCGAAGCCCTGCACCGCGCCTTCGACGCGCTCCGCCCGCATATCGACTACCGCGCCGAGACGCTCGCCTGGAACATTGCCAACGGCCAACTCCACACGGTCTGCGGCAAGCGCGCCGAAGCGCTGCCCTTCGATGCGCTCATCGTCTGCAGCGGCGCCACCGACCGCCTGCTGCCGCTGCCGGGCTGGAACCGCGCCGGCTGCTACAGCCTGGGCGCGGCGCAGATCGCGCTGAAGGCGCAGGCCTGCGCCATCGGCAGCCGCACCGTGTTCTGCGGCACCGGCCCGCTGCTCTACCTGGTCGCCAGCCAGTACCTCAAGGCCGGTGCCCGCATCGAGGCGGTGATCGATACCTCGCCGCAGCCCGCGCTGAACGCAATCTGCGGCCTGCTCGCGCGCCCCGCGCTGCTGCTGCGCGGCCTCGGCCTGATCGCCACGTTGCACCGCGCCGGCGTGCCGTTGCTGCGCGGCGCCACCCCGCTCGCCATCGACGGCGACGACGAAAGCGGCGTCAGCGGCATCACCGTGCGCGACGCCAGGGGCCGCGAACGCCGCTTCGATTGCGACGCGGTCGCGCTCGGCTACCACCTGCGCGCCGAAACCCAGCTCGCCGACCTCGCGCGCTGCGAATTCCGCTTCGACGATGCCAGCCGCCAGTGGCTGCCGGCGATCGACGAGGACGGCCGCGCCAGCAGCGCCGGCATCTACCTTGCCGGGGACGGGGTGCGCCTGGCCGGTGCCGACGGCGCCGAAACGGCCGGGCGGCTGGCGGCGCTGGCGGCGCTGCACGACCTCGGCGTGGCCCCCGGCATCGCCCGGTACATCTCAGAGCACAAAATACTGCGCGCCACGCTGGCCACTATGGAGCGCTTCCGCCGCGGCCTTGCCGCCGCCTTTCCGTGGCCGCACGCGCAGGCCGCCGCGCTGCCGGACGACGCCGTGGTGTGCCGCTGCGAGACCATCACCGCCGGCGAACTGCGCCGCACCGCCACCGAACTTGGCGGCTGCGAACTCAACCGAGCCAAGGCCTTCAGCCGCGTCGGCATGGGCCGCTGCCAGGGCCGCTACTGCGGCCATGCCGCCGCCGAGATCGTCGCCGCTGCCACCGGAATCCCGGTGCAGCAGGTCGGCCGCCTGCGCGGCCAGGCGCCGGTGAAACCGCTGCCGCTGGACGTGGAGGTGGTGCAATGAAGGCGCCGGTAACCGCCACGCCGATCGCCGCCACGTCGGAAACCCTCCGCGCCGACGTCATCGTCGTCGGCGGCGGCCTGGTCGGAGCTTCCGCCGCGTTCTTCCTGCGCAAGCGCGGGCTGTCGGTGATCCTGCTCGAACGCGGGCTGGTCGGCCAGCAGGCCAGCGGCACCAACTTCGGCAACGTGCGCCGCCAGGGCCGCGCGCTGGCGCAACTGCCGCTGGCCGCCCGCGCCCGCGACATCTGGGGCCAGTTGCCGGCACTACTGGGCGAGGATGCCGAGTTCCTCGACAGCGGCCATCTGCGGGTGTGCTTCAGCGAGGCGCAGGCGGAGGACTTCGCCCGCTACGCCGTCGACGCCAAGCCCTACGGCCTGAACCTGGAAGTGATGGGCGCCGCTGAGCTGCGCCGCCGCTACGGCCTGTTCGGGCCGGAGGTGCTGGCCGGTTCGCTGTCGGCGGTGGACGGCCACGCCAACCCGCGCCTGGCCGGCCCCGCCTTCGGCCGCGGTGCCCGCCGCGCCGGCGCCACCGTGCTGGAGCACACCGAGGTGCTGCGGGTGGAGCGCGAGGGCGGCGACTTCCTGGTGCATACCCAGCATCCGGCCGGGGGCGAAGGTCCGCGCTGCCGCGCGCCGCAGCTGCTGGTCGCCACCGGCGCCTGGGGCAACCGCATCGCCAGCGCCTTCGGCGAGCCGGTGCCCATCGTCGCCCACGGCCCGCAGATGGGCGTCACCGAACCGCTGCCCTATGCCATCGGCCCGGCCATCGGCGTCACCACCAGGAACGTCACCGAGGGCATGTACTTCCGCCAGGTGAAGCGCGGCAACATCGTCTTCGGCGGCGGCCCCAAGGGCCCCGCCTACGCCGACCGCCTGCGCGCCGATGTCGAGCCGACGAACACCCTCAACCAGCTGCAGCAGCTGCGCCGCCTCGCGCCTGCACTCGGCGGCCTGCAGCTGATCCGCACCTGGAGCGGCATCGAGGGTTATCTGCAGGACAGCAAACCGGTGCTCGGGCCGAGCGCGAAGGTGGACGGCCTCTACTACGCCTTCGGCTTCTGCGGCGAAGGCTTCGCGATCGGCCCCGGCATCGGCGATTCGATGGCCGAGCTGATCGCCACCGGGCAGACCGCGACGCCGTATCCGGACAGCCACATCGGGCGGTTTGCGGTGGCGGAAGCGGCGGCCTGAAAGTCCTCCGCTATTGGTACTGAGTCGGCAGCCTGTGCCGAAAGACCTGCCAACCCGACTAACCAGACTTCGTTCAAGAACGCTGTCGATTCAGGAACGTCCATCCCACCCCCGTCAAGGGGGGCGGAACAGGGGTTTCGACGAGCACTGCTCTACGCCTGTGTAGCGGCGAGGCGCAGCCGAGACTAGTGGTTAGGAGGGGGATGGGGTCGAGCTTCACGCCAGTTCTAACCCCATCCCCACCCCAGCCCAGGAGTCTCCGCTTCGCTCCGCCGCTCCGGCGGCGCAGAGCGGTGCTCTGCGAAACCCCGCCTACGCCCCCTTGAAGGGGAGGGAGCAGGGGCCACCTCGGTCGGCATGCGAGTGACCATGAAGCACCCGGCGACCAGCCCTGCTTCAGCCCGGCCTCGGCCGCGCCGGTTTTCAGGTGGATGCGCGGATGCTGCGGCGCGGCCTGCTCGACAACGGCTATCTGGAACTGCCGATCCTGCGCGAACACGCGGTCTCGGTCGAGTCGCTGCCGCCGATCCACAAGGATCCCTTCGATCGCATCCTGGTGGCACAGGCCACCGTCGAGGGCATCCTGCTGCTGACCCGGGATGCGCTGGTCGCACAGTACCCGGGCCCGATCCAGCTGGTGTAGCGACCGCTTACCGCAGCGCGAACACCACATACACCTTGCGCAGCGTCTCGCTGATCTCCCACACGCCGACGGTGTGCGAGGGGAAGAACAGCGTGTCGCCGGCAGCGATCTGCAGCGGCTCGCCGCCTTCCGGGGTGAAGGTGCAGGCGCCCGACAGGATGTGCATCACCTCGGCGTTGTCGATCTGGCGGCGGAAGCGGCCGGGTGTGCATTCCCAGATGCCGCAGTCGTTGCTGCCGGCGCCGGCCAGCGCGACATCCACCCCGCACATCTGCGCCACCGGTTCGCCCAGCGGGCGGCCCACCGGCCCCTGCGCCTCCAGCCCCTGCAAGTCCTCGCTCTGCTTGATGATCCTGATGCCCACAGTCGTCGCTCCTGATAGAAAACCGGGCGGACGATAGCAATGCGGCGGGCACCAGGATTGCACGTTCCTGCCGTGGCGCGCACGGCCGCGGTGCATGCGCAAGGTCGTGCTGCGCGGCCGTGCAAATCGACATTTGCTGTTGCGGCGACGGGGCATTGCAGCGCCATCGTCGGGGGCATCGCTCCTAAGCTTTTCCCCATGGAAACCAAGCCCTTGCCCACCTGTCGCGGCGCCCGGCGCCCCCCCCGCGGCATCGACAACGCCCTCGCCTACATCCACCGCCACTTCGACGAGCAGCTATCGCTCGAAGAGCTGGCGGAGATCGCCGGCCTCAGCGTGTGCCGCTTCGCCACCGTGTTCCGCGAACGCATGGGCATCCCGCCGCACCGCTACATCTGCATCCTGCGCGTGCGCCACGCCCAGGCCCTGCTGCGCAGCGGCATGCCGGCGGCCAATGTCGCCAGCGAGGCCGGTTTCTACGACCAGAGCCATCTGTCGCGGCACTTCAAGAACATCTGCGGCATGACGCCCAAGCAGTACCTGCGCGAAGCCGGGCCGCTGCCGGAAGGCGCCTACATCGGCGCGCTGCGCCAGCCCGCCGCCTTTGCGGCCCACGCCGCATGAGCGCCGCCGCCCGGCCGTCCGCTGGGGGTGCCTCCTCCCCTGGTGAGGATGTCGCGCAGCGACAGGAGGGCAGTTCGGAGAACATCGCCGACGACGCGCTCGCCGGCCTGCTGCCCGCGCTGGTCCGCCTGCGCCACGACCTCCACGCTCATCCCGAACTCGGCTTCGCCGAGCATCGCACCGCGGCCGTGGTGGCCGCCGAACTGCGCGCCATCGGCCTCGCAGTGCACGAAGGCATCGGCGGCACCGGCGTGGTCGGCGTGCTGCGCAGGGGCAGCAGCGGCGCCAGCGTCGGCCTGCGCGCCGACATGGATGCACTGCCGATGGACGAATGCAGCGGTGTCGCCTACGCCAGCACTCACGCCGGCGCCCACCACGGCTGCGGCCACGACGGCCACACCAGCATGCTGCTCGGCGCGGCGCGCCTGCTCGCCGCGCGCGACTTCGACGGCACGGTGAACTTCATCTTCCAGCCCGCCGAGGAAGGCCTGGGCGGCGCCCGCGCGATGGTGGAGGACGGCCTCTTCGAGCGCTTCCCCTGCGATGCGGTGTACGCCCTTCACAACTGGCCGGCGCTGCCGCTGGGCACGGCGCAGACGCGGCCGGGGCCGATCATGGCGGCGGCCGACCGCTTCGACATCGTCATCCGCGGCCGCGGCGGCCATGCGGCGCAACCGCACACCACGCCGGACGCCATCCTCGCCGCCGGCCATCTGGTCAGCCAGCTGCACGCCATCGTGTCGCGCCGCATCGACCCGGTGGAATCCGCGGTGCTGTCGATCACCCGCATCGAGGGCGGCCACACCCACAACGTGCTGCCGGCCGAGGTGAAGCTGACCGGCACGGTGCGCAGCTTCGACCCGGCGGCGCAGGACACGATCGAGGCCGCGCTGCACCAGATCGCCGACGGCGTGGCGCTGGCGAGCGGCACCACCATCGCCATCGACTACCTGCGTTACTACCCGGCAACCATCAACCACGCCGCCGAAGCACAGGTGGCGCTGGAAGCCGCAGCCAACGCCGGTCTGCAGGTGAAAACCGCGCCGGCGCCCGCCTTCACCTCGGAAGACTTCGCCTTCATGCTGCAGGCCCGGCCCGGCGCCTACCTGTGGCTGGGCCAGGGCCGCGGCGGCGACGACAAGCCGCTGCATCATCCCGCGTACGACTTCAACGACGCCGCGCTGCCGCACGGGGTGCGCTGGCTGGTGGCGGTGGCGGAACGGCAATTGCAGCGCCGCTGACGCCCGGGCGCGAGGCGGCGTGCCGCTTATGGTGGCTATTCACGAATCGTGATCGCCCTGCGTGAGTGCGCGGCTAAGATGGCGGCATCCCCCGCGCGCCGCCGGGCGCGCACATCTGCCTTCACCCCGTGGAGACCCGCGTCATGAGCACTCGCCGCACCGCCCTCAAATGGACCGCAGCGCTCGCCGCCGCCGCAGCGCTGCCGGCACCGCTCGCCGCCTTCGCCGCCGATCCGGTCAAGGTCGGCTTCGTCTATGTCGGCCCGGTCGGCGAGGCGGGCTGGACCTACGCCCACGACCTCGGCCGCCGCGCGCTCGAGGCCGCTTTTCCCGGTCAGGTGAAGACCACCTTCATCGAGCGCGTGCCGGAAGGCGCCGATGCCGAACGGGTGATCCGCAGCCTCGCCCAGGACGGCCACCAGATCATCTTCACCACCTCCTTCGGCTACATGGACGCCACGCTGAAGGTGGCGCGCCAGTTCCCCAAGGTGGTGTTCCAGCACGCCACCGGTTTCAAGACCGCGGCCAACATGGGCACCTACGACGTGCGCACCTACGAGGGCGCCTACCTCGCCGGCGTGCTGGCCGGCAAGATGAGCAAGAGCGGCAACCTCGGCGTGGTCGGCTCGCATCCGATCCCCGAGGTGATCCGCAACATCAACGCCTACACCATCGGTGCGCGCAGCGTGAATCCCACCGCGACCACGCGCGTGATCTGGGTGAATTCCTGGTTCGATCCGGGCAAGGAACGCCAGGCCGCGCTGACGCTGATCGCCCAGGGCGCCGACGTGCTGATGCAGAACACCGACTCCCCCGCGGTGCTGCAGGCGGCGCAGGAAAAAGGCGTGTATGCCTTCGGCTGGGATTCCGACATGACCTCCTTCGGTCCCAAGGCCCAGCTCGCCGCCAGCGAGATCGACTGGGGGGTCTGGTACAAGAAGGTGGTGGGCGAGGTCATGGCCGGTACGTTCGACGCAAAGCAGCAGGTCTGGTACGGGCTCAAGGAAGGCGCGATCGACCTCGGCCACCTCGCCGCCAGCCTGCCAGCGGATGCGAAGAAGCTGGTCGCCGAGCGCCGCCAGGGCATCCTCGACGGCAAGCGCCCGGTGTTCGCCGGCCCGCTGCGCAACCAGGCCGGCAAGGAAGTGGTCGCCGCCGGCCAGGAACTCGCCGACAAGGACAAGCTGGCAATGAACTACTACGTCGAGGGCGTGCAGGGCGCGGTGCCCGGCGGAAAGTAAGCCTGCGCGGCCAGGTGGGCGGCGCCGTGTTCAGCCGCCTGCCACCCAGCGCAGCCCCCCGTCGTCGCGGCGTTCGAAGAGCCGCCAGCCCTGGCCATTGCCGGTGCCGCACAGGCCGTAGCGGAACGGCGTCCCGTCGCGGCCGGGCGTCTCGAAGCGCAGGTCGCGAAAGCTCGCGCAGGGCCCCGCCGGCGTGGCGGGATCAACCTGGTCAAGCACCGGAAACATCGCGAACCAGCGATAGAAGGCGAACTCGCCCGCATTCCACACCGCGCGCGCCAGTTCGCCCTCGCCGCCGCCGAACATCGGCTTCACCTCCCACTTCGCCAGCGCCACCGGCTGGTAGGGCGCGGAGAAGCGGCGGATGAAGTTGTCTCCCTCGTGCAGTTCCAGCGGCTGGCTGCGGCGGGTGTTGAGGTGGGCGTAGTGGTAGCGCTCGCCGTCGAACACGATCGCCGTCCAGTTGAAGGGCGACGCCGGCCGCGGCGCCGCATCGATCGCCACCACCGGAATCCGCTTGGCGACGGCATAGGCGCGGGCCGCCTCGATCGCCTCGCCGCGGCCGACCCAGCCCACCCCCACCCAGCCGGTAAGCGCCACCAAGGCCAGCGCCGCCGGCACACGGCTGCGGCGGAACACCGCACTGGCTGCCAGCCCGGCGAGGATGATGCCGGTGAACACCAGGTCGATGATGAAGGTGGTGCCGATGCCGAAGCGGCGGTCGGACAAGGGTGCGAGGATCATCGTGCCGAACTGCGTGATCAGGTCGCCGGCAATATGGATGGCGATGCCGGCGCAGGCCAGCCCGTAGAACGCCGGCCAGTCCGGCCCGCGGCGGTCGCGCAGCCGTGCCAGCCGCGCGAACAGCCCGGCCAGCAACGCGCCCCACAGCGGCAACAGCAGCACGGAGTGGGTGACCCCGCGGTGGCCACGCAGATAGGTCAGCTCGGACACATAGCCGAGCAGGTAGTCGATGTCGGGAAAGGCCGCGGCGGTCGCGCCGGCCGCGATGGCGGCTGCGGGGCGCAGGCCGCCGCGACCGGAGCTGAACAGACGCCCGAGCAGGGCGCCGGAAAGGGCATGGGTGACGGTATCCATGCGGCCTTCGAACCGCAACGGCGGCGGTCGTTCCGGCCATCACCCCGGTTCGCCGCGGCCGCGGGAAGGTCTCAGCCCCGGCGCACGCCGAGATAGCGCGCCGACAGTTCGAGGAAGCGGTGAAGGGTGTCCTGGCTCATGGAAGTCTCCTTTCTTGTGTTTTGGGCTGGGATGGACCTGCCCGCTTTGCCGGCGTTCTCCCGCAAATGAAACAAAGGTTTGTCTTATCAAGGGGATGACGACGCGAGGCGGGCGCCGGCAAACCGCGCAGGATACGCCGCGCATGTTTCAGCCCGATGAGACGGTGCGCCCCGCGTCAGCCGCGGAAGTAGCGGTCGAGCGCGCCGAGCGAGGCGCCGTAGGTGTGGCGCAGGTGGTCCGCTTCGTAGCGATGGACCTGCCCCACCGGGCAGGCATCGCGCGCGGCGCAGCGGTACGCGCAGTCCGAATCGGGCTGGAGGCGGTGGGCCGCGCAACGGTCCAGCGCGAAGTCGCCGCCCGCCATCGCCTCGGCCGGACAGGCGGCGATACAGGGCCGTGCCGCGCACGACAGACAGGGCGACTCCACCTGCAGCGGCGGTGTCGGCGGCAGCGCGGTGTCGGCGAGCAGCGCGACCCGGTATCCAAACCAGCTGCCCCAGGCGGGCAGGATGCCGACCTTGAACGGGGTGGCGTGGTGCCAGCCGGCCAGGCGGCCGAGGGCCTGCAGGCCGACCGGCGCCTCGCCCGGGTAAAGCAGCGTGTAGCGATGGCCCGGCAACTGCCGGGCGAACCACTGCGCCACCGCGCGCACGCTGAATTCGTCGATCGGATCGGCGGCGCTGAAACCGGAAGCCCGCAGCGCCGCCCACAGCGCGCGGCCGGCGTTGCCGATCAGGATGAGCTGGCGGCAGGCGTGCGGCGTGCAGACGTCGCGCTGCAGTTGCGCACGCACGTCGGCGGGCAGGCTGGCGAAATCGAATACGGCATGCAGGTTGAGGCCCGCGTCGTCGAGCGCGGCGAAATCGGGGGCGGCAGGATCGGAAGTCGGGGGCATCGTGGCTCCGCCAGTGCACGGTCGGGGAATGGAGCGCCGCATCATGGCCTGGGACGCAGGCGGCACCCCGGCGGGCGGGATGGTCGCCTTGGTTGACGTGCACGTCAACGTGCACAAGAATCCGGTGGTCGTTGCCTGACGGTGGATACGGATGAAACGCCGCGCGGAGCCAGCGTTTGCGCTCGCTCCGCCAGACGCCACCGGCCCGACACGACTCATAACTATATCCAGCACGCCCACCAGGAGAACACACCATGTCGGACCTCAATCCGCCCAGCATCCTCACTCACGACCACAGCGTGGCGCACCCCGAAGGCCGCATCTTCGCGCGATCATGGACGCCCGCGGGCGGTGCCGCATCGTCCGAGCCGCCGATCGTGCTGCTGCACGACTCGCTCGGCTGCGTCGAGCTGTGGCGCGACTTTCCGGCGGAACTCAGCGCCGCCACCGGCCGCCGCGTGATCGCCTACGACCGCCTCGGCTTCGGCAAGTCGGATGCGCGCGAAGGGCGCCCGGCCGCGCTCGACTTCTTCGGCGAGGAAGCCCGCCGCTATTTCCCGGCAGTGCGCGAACAGCTCGGCCTCGACCGCTTCATCGTCTTCGGCCACAGCGTCGGCGGCTGCATGGCGATCCATTGCGCGGCCGAGTTCGGCGCCGATTGCGTGGCGCTGATCACCGAGTCGGCTCAGACCTTCCCCGAAGACCTCACGCTGACGAACATCGCCGCCGCCAAGGCGCAGTTCGCCGACGAAGCCCAGTTGCAGCGCCTGCAGAAGTACCACGGCGACAAGGCGCGCTGGGTGCTGGAGGCATGGACCGACAACTGGCTGGACCCGGCATTCGCCGCCTGGACGCTGGCCCCGGTGCTGCCGCGGGTGAGCTGTCCGGTACTGGCGATCCACGGCCAGCAGGACGAATACGGCACGACCCGGCACCCGCAGATGATCGGCGAACTCAGCAGCGGCCCGGCGCGCGTGGAGATCCTGCCGGACACCCACCATGTGCCGCACCGCGAGCGGCCGGCGGTAGTGCTGGAGTTGGTTGCGGGGTTCGTGCGGGCGTTGGTTTGAGGGGGGCGGGGCCAGGGGTTTCGGCGAGCACCGCTCACAGCCGGCGGAGCGGTGAGGCGAAGCCGAGACTGCTGGCTAGGTGGTCCCCAGTTCCTCCCCCTTCAAGGGGGGCGGAGCAGGGGTTTCGGCGAGCACTGCTCGCCGCCTGCGGAGCGGTGAGGCAAAGCCGAGACTACTGGCCAGGGGATGGGGTGGATTCGGCGAGCGCTGAACGAAACCCCATCCCCACCCCAGCCCGGTAGCCAGTGCTAGGAGGCACTGTCGTTCGGCCGGCGGCGAGCAATGCTTGCCGAAACCCCGTCCTCACCCCCTTGAAGGGGAGGGAGCAAAACGGGCCAGCCGGCGGGAGCCATACTCGCCTTCGCTACTCACCCCCGCACCCGCACCCGGCTCCCCCTCACTCCCTGCACCACCTCGATCGCGACGTCGATCTGCTGCTTCATCTCCTCGACGTGCGAGATCACCCCCACCATCCGGCCCTGGCGCTGCAGGTCGATCAGGGTACGCATTGCCATGTCGAGCGATTCCGGGTCGAGGCTGCCGAAGCCTTCGTCGATGAACAGGGTGTCGAGCTGCACCCCGCCGGCGTAGGCCTGCACCACGTCCGAGAGCCCGAGCGCGAGCGATAGCGAGGCCATGAAGCCTTCGCCGCCGGAGAGCGTGGCAACCGGGCGGGCGCGACCGGTGTAGTCGTCCAGCACTTCGAGATCGAGCCCGGCGGCGCGGCGGGCGTCGGCGACTTCCTCGCGCCGCTGCAGCAGGTAGCGGCCGCGGCTCATCGCCTTCAGCCGCAGCGAGGCGGCGCGCAGCACGTCGTCCAGCAGCGCGGCGAGCACGTAGCGCTGGAAGGTGAGGTTGCGGCCGTTGTCGCCGTTGGCGATCGCCGCGAGTTCGCCGGTGATGCGGTAGCGCGCCTCGATGTCTGCATTGCGGGCCGCGAGTTCGTCGAGCAGGGCCAGGGTGTAGCGGGTTTTCTCCAGCGCACCGCGCAGGTCGGCGCTGCGCGCCAGCACCGCGTCGATCGCGGCACGGGCGGCCTGGGCGGAGGTTTCCAGCTCGGCAAGCTGCGGCGGGGTACGGCCGGCGACGGCCTGGTCGGCGCGGGCGAGGCGTTCGCGCGCGGCGGCGGCATCCTCGTCGTGCTGGCGCAGGCTGGCGGCGAGGCGGTCGATGTCGGCGGCGGCGAGCCGGGCAGCGCGGTAGCCCGCCTCGTCATCGAAAGCGGCGGCGGCGAGCGCGCGGGCGAACACCACCTGCGCCTGCTCCAGCGCCGCCGCTTGCTCGGTTTCAGCCTGCGCCAGCGTGTCGCGCTGGGCGTGGGCGGCCGCGAGCGCGGCCTCCGCGCCGGCATGCGCGGCCTGCGCCTGCTGCGAGGCGGCGAGCAGCGTGTCGAGCGCGCTGCGGGCGGTCTTCAAGGCCGCGGCAAGCGCGCCGGCGGGACGCAGTGCGGCCGGCACCGCCTCGCGCCGGGCCTCGACCACCCGCTCCGCGCCGTGCAGCGCGCTCGCGGCGGACTGGGCGGCGGTGGCCGCCTGCTCCTGCGCGGCAAGAGCATTGCGCTGCGCCTGCTCCAGCGCTTGCAGCCGGTCGCGCGCCGCGGTCAATTCCGCCCCCGCCTGGCGCGCGACCGCGAGGCGCTGACGCAGGTCGGCCGCGGTTTCGACCAGCATGTCGGCCTGCACGCCGTCGTCGCCCGCCGCGCGCAAGGCGCCGGCGAGGGCGCCGACCTCGGCCTCCACCGCGGTGCGGGCCTGCGCGGCGCGGTCGAAGGCGGCGCGGCGGGCCTCGAAACCCTGCTCCGCTTCGCGGCTGCGCGCCGCGGCTTCGCGCAGCGCGCTCTCGGAAGGCAGCTCGCCGGCGTGGGTGGCGGGGCCGGGATGGACGGCGCTGCCGCACACCGGGCAGGGCGCGCCATCGTGCAGGTGACGGGCGAGGATGGCGGCCTGCGCCTCGCGCCACAGACCATCGAGCGCCTGCTGGGCGTCGCGGGCGGCATCGAGCGCGGCGCGCGCCGCATCCATCGCCTGCCGCGCCTGCGCTTCCGCCGCCGTGGCCTCGGCCAGCGCCTTGCGGCGGGCAGCAAGGCGCTGGGCATCCGCTTCGCGCTGTTCGGCCTGGGCCACGCGCAGCGCCAGCGCTTCCGCCTCGGCCGCGCGCGGCGCGAGCTGGTCGACGCGGACGACGAGCGCGGCGCGGCCCTGTTCGGCCTCGGCGGCGGCGTGGCGCGCCTGCGCCAGCGCCTGCTCGGCGGCGGCGGCCTGGCTTCGGCGGGCGGCGAGTTCGCGTTCGGCGGTGGCGAGTTGCTCCACCTGGGCGGCGAGCGCTTCCAGCTGCAGCAGCTCGCGCTGGGCGGTGTCGCGCTGCGGCGCGCGCGCCTTGTCGGCCTCCAGCCCGGCCCTCGCCTGCTGCATCGCCGCCGCGGCGGTGGCGACGCGCTCGCCGGCTTCGGCCGCGCGCTGCCGGGCAAGCGCGAGCTGGCGCCCGGCACCCGCGCAGGCCTCATCGGCCGGCACCACCTGCAGCGCGCGGCGCGCGGCGGCTTCGCGCTGGCGCAGCGCGGCGATCTCGCCGGCGCGCGCCTCGACCGCGGCGAGCGCGGCGCCGGCGGTGTGCTGCTCGGCAAACTGGGCGGCAAGCGCCCGCCCCTGCTGCAACGCCGCCTGCGCGGCGGTGTCGGCGCTGCGCGCGGCGCTTTCCTCGCCCGCCAGCCGCGTCAGTTCAGCGTCCAGCGCTTCCGCCTGGCCGCGCAGGCCCTCGACCGACTCGGCGGCCGCCTGCTGCAGCAAGGTGTCGCGCCGCAGGCGGGTTTCGTCGGCGGCCTTCTGCAGCGCCTGCGCCTCCTGCTTGAGCGCGTCCTGCAGCCGCTTGTAGGCGGCCGTACCGAACAGGGTTTCGAGGATCTTCTCGCGCTCGCCGGAGCTGGCGGTGAGCAGCTTGCGGAACTGGCCCTGCGGCAGCAGCACCACCTGGCGGAACTGTTCCGCCTGGCAGCCGAGCAGCGCCGTCAGTTCGCTGGTGACCTCGGTGGTCTTGTGCGCCAGCGGCAGCCAGGTGACGCCGTCATCGTCCAGACGGTGGAGTTCGGCACGCGCCAGCACCTTCACCAGGCCGTCGCCCGACTTGGTGGCGCGCTGCGCGGCGCGTTCCTGCTCGGGCACGCGGCGCACGCGGTAGCGGCGGGCGCCGAGCGCGAACTCGAATTCCACCTCGGTGAGCAGCGCGGCGTCGGCGTGATGGCTGCGCATCTCGCGCGCGCTGCGCTCGCCGCCGGAGGTGTCGCCATACAGCGCGTAGGTGATGCCGTCGAGGATGGAGGTCTTGCCGGCGCCGGTGGGGCCGGAGATCAGGAACAGCGCCCCTTCCGGCAACAGCGTGAAGTCGATCTCCTCGCGCCCGGCGAAGGGGCCGAAGGCTTGCAGGCTGAGCTTGAGCGGCTTCATGCGTGGCGCGCCTCCTGCTCGATGGCGCCGACGATGCGCTGCACGGTGGCGATGGCCTCGGCTTCCAGCGGGTGGCCGGCGGTTTCGGCGTAGAAGCTGGCGAAGAGGTCTTCGATGCGGATGCGGCGGTGGTCGGCCGCCGCGCGGCCGGGGCCGTCGCCCGCGTGCAACGGGCGTTCGATGGCGAGCGCGTTGGGATAGGCGGTGCGCAGCTTGCCCATGGCGTCGAGCAGCGCGCCGCTGTCGCTGAGGCGGGCGAGCAGGTAGTCGTCGCGGCCGGGGTCGGCGGCGGCGCCGGCGATGATGTCCGCCAGCGTGCCTTCGACGATCCGCAGGTCGCGGCGCGGCGCGAGCGCGACGCGCTCCACCGTGCAGCGGCCAGCGGCGTCCATCTCCACCAGGTTCACCGACTTGGCGTGGCCGGCCTCGGCGAAGCTGTACTTGAGCAGCGAGCCGGAATAATGGATGTGCTCGCCGCCCGCCTGCTGCGGACGGTGCAGGTGGCCGAGGGCGACGTAATCGAAGCCTGCGAAAAGTTCGGCGCCGACCGCGCCGCTGCCGCCGACCGACAGCGGCCGTTCCGATTCCGATTCGCTGCCGCCGAGCACGAAGGCGTGCGCCACCACGACGGAGCGGGTGCCGGCCGCGTGCGCGGCGCGAATCGCCCGCAACTGCGCGCCCAGCGCGGCATGGTGATCGGCCAGCGCTTCCTCGCCGAACGCGCTGCGCACCAGCGCCGGTTCGGCGTAGGGCAGCGGGTAGATCGCGACCTCGCCGTGGGCATCACGCAGCCTCACCGGGGCGACACTGGCATCCACCGGCCCGCGCACGGTAAGGCCGGCGCGGCCCAGCAGGCTGGCGCCGAAGGCGAGGCGGTCGGGGCCGTCGTGGTTGCCGGCGATCAGCACCACCGGGATGGCGAGGCCGACCACCAGTTCGGTCAGCGTCTCGTCGAGCAGGCGCACCGCGTCGGCGGGCGGCACCGAGCGGTCGTAGACGTCGCCGGCAATCAGGATGGCGTCGGGCCGGGTTTCGCCGGCAAGGCGGACGAAATCGCGCAGCACATGGGCCTGGTCCTCGAGCAGCGACACGCCGTGATAGACGCGGCCGAGATGCCAGTCGGCAGTGTGGAGAAAACGCATGCGGGAATCCTCAGGCGCGGAAGCGGAAAAACGGTGGAGTGTCGCACGGCGCGGCCGCGCACCGGCCCGCCGCTAGAATGCCGCGATGGAAAGCTTTGCCCTGCTCGATGACAGCCAGGCCGCCGTGGAGACCCCCGCGAGCCGCCTCTATACCGGTTTTTGCGGCGAGATCCGCTGTACCGACCCGGACCGCCTGGAGGCGGACTGGGCTCGGGTGGAAGCGGAGCTGGCAGCGGGCCGTCACGCGGTGATCGTGGCCGACTACGAATGGGGCGTGCGCCTGGCCGGCGTGACCACCGCCAAGCCGGGCGGGATGCTGCGGGTGCTGCTGTATGCGACGCTGCAGCGGCTGGACGGCGCCGGCGTGGCGCACTGGCTGGCGCAGCAGGAAGGCCGGGACGAGCCGGACGCCGCCGGCGTCGCGGAGTGGCAGGCTTCGCTCGAGCGGCCGGCGTTCGACGCGGCGATCGAGGCGATCCATGCCGCGATCCGCGCCGGAGAAACCTATCAGATCAACTTCAGCTACCGTCTGGGCGGGCGCGTCTACGGGTCGCCGCTGGCGCTCTACCGCCGCCTGCGCGCCGCGCAGCCGGTGCCCTTCGGCGCGCTGATCCGGCTGCCGGCGCCGACGGGAGACGGCGACGCCGGCTACCTGCTGTCGTGCTCGCCCGAGTTGTTCCTGCGCCACCGGGACGGCGTGCTGGAGGCGCGGCCGATGAAGGGCACCGCCGCACGCCGCGGCGATCCCGCCGCCGACGCGCAGGCCGCGGGCGACCTTGCCGCGGACCCGAAGAACCGCGCCGAGAACCTGATGATCGTCGACTTGCTGCGCAACGACCTCGGCCGCATCGCCGAAACCGGCAGCGTGCAGGTGCCGGCGCTGTTCGCGGTCGAGCCCTATGCGACAGTGCTGCAGATGACGTCCACCGTCAGCGCGCGCCTTGCCGCCCGGCACGCGTTTCCCGCGGTGCTGCGGGCGCTCTTTCCCTGCGGTTCGATCACCGGCGCGCCCAAGCACCGCAGCATGCAGCTGATCGACACGCTCGAGGACCGACCGCGCGGCACCTACACCGGCGCGGTCGGCTGGATGGACGCCCCCCGCGCCGGGCACCGCTGCGGTGACTTCTGCCTGTCGGTGGCGATCCGCACGCTGGCAGTGGGCGCGGAGCGCGACGGCCGCCGCACCGCCGAGCTGGGCGTCGGCGCCGGCATCGTCATCGACAGCAGGGCGGCGGACGAATACGCGGAATGCCAGCTGAAGGCGCGCTTCGTCACCGCGCTCGACCCCGGCTTCCAGCTGATCGAAACGATGCGCGCGGGCCCTGCCGGAAGCGGTGGCGCGCCCGGGATTCCCCTGCTGGCGCGCCACCTCGCGCGGCTCGCCGCAAGCGCCGCGGCGCTCGGCTTCCGTTACGACGACGCGCAGGTACGCGCGGCGCTGGCGCGGCATCTCGCGACGCTGGCGGGCGGGATGCACCGCGTGCGCCTGCTGCTGCACAAGGACGGCCGCATCGACGTGAGCGGCGGCCCGCTGCCAGCGCTGCCGCCGGGCCCGGTGCGCGTGCTGCTGGCCGACGCGCCGATCGACGGCCGCGACTACCTGCTGCGCCACAAGACCACCCGGCGCGCAAGCTACGACGCGGCGATCCGCGCAGCGGAGGCCGCCGGTGCGTTCGACACCCTGTTCTTCAACCACACCGGCGCGTTGACCGAGGGCGGGCGCAGCAACGTATTCGTGCGCCTGGACGGGCAATGGCTGACGCCGCCGGTGGAGGCGGGCGTACTGCCCGGCGTGATGCGCGCGGCGCTGCTCGACGACCCCGCGTGGCAGGCGCACGAAGCTGCACTGACGCGCGCGGACCTGGCGCGCGCCGAGGCGGTGGTGCTGTGCAATGCGTTGCGCGGCGTGCTTCACGTGCGCTTCGATCAACGCGGGTAGGCGCGCCAAGCCGGCATCCCGCCTTGACGCAGGCGGCGCAGCGCCCGGCACAGCGCCCACACCAGCGCGCCGGCGCTCAGTTCCAGCACGACGAGCGTCGCCCACACGCTGAATGCGAGTACGATCCGCATCGCCTCCGGCACCGGCACGATCGCGGCCTCGGCAAACTGGAAGGCGAGCGGCAGGCTCAGCAGCGCGAGGCTGAATACCAGCCGGCGGCGGTTGGCCAGGACATCATCGGGCGGCGGCAGAACAGGACGGGACGACTTCATCGCGGCTTCTCCGGTAAGCGAGGCGCCCAGTGTGCGCCGGCCTCAGGCTCATCCAGTGAGCCTGCAGAAAGCCGATAATTCCGCATCATCCAGCCCGAACCGTGAGAATCCGTGAGCCAGACCGAACGCCTGTACCAGATCGTGCGCATGCTCGAGGACGCGCGCCAGCCGGTGCCGCTGGCCCGCTTCCTCGAAACGCTGGAAATCTCCCGCGCAAGCTTCAAGCGCGACCTCGACTACCTGCGCGACCGCCTCGGCGCGCCCATCGTGTGGCGCCGCGGCAGCGCTGGCGATCCTGAAGGCTATGTGCTGGAAGGCGAACGCGGCGAGGCCGGCAAGCGCTTCGGCATCCACGGCATGTGGTTCAACCCCTCGGAAATCCATGCGCTGCTGATGATGCAGCAGCTCGCCACCGCGATGGAGCCGGGCCTGCTCGCCGGCCAGGTGGACGGGCTGATGACGCGCATCGGCCTGATGCTGGGCAGCGCCAACGACGACCCGGCGGAAGTCGGCCGCCGCGTGCGCATCCTGCATTCTGCCAACCGGCGCGCCACGCCGGCCGCTTTTGACACCGTGGCGCAGGCGACGATGAAACGCCGCCGGCTCGCGCTGCGCTACTACACCCGCAGCCGCAATGCCGAATCGGACCGCGTAGTATCGCCACAGCAACTGCTGCACTACCGGGAGAACTGGTATCTGCTCGGCTATTGCCACCAGGCGCGCGCCCTGCGGCTGTTCGCCCTGGATGCGATCCGTAGCGCGAGCGTGCGGCCCGGCAGCGCGCGCGAGGTCGGCGAACGCCGCCTGAAAGAAGCGACCGGCGCGGCCTTCGGCATCTTCGCGGGCGCGCCGCGCGAGCGGGCGGAACTGCGTTTCTCCGCCGAGGTGGCCCCCTGGGTCGCGAGCGAGATCTGGCATCCGGCGCAGACCAGTGCGCCGCAGGCGGACGGCAGCCTGCTGCTCGGCGTACCCTATGCCGACAGCCGCGAACTGGTGATGGAAATCCTGCGTTACGGCGCCGACGTGGAGGTGCTCGCCCCGCCCGCCCTGCGCGCCGCGGTGGCGGACAGGCTACGCCGCGCCGCAGCGCAATACGAAGGCGCGGGCGCGGGCGCCACGTCCGGCCCGGACACGACGCAGCCGCGGGACTGAGCCGGCCACCGCCGCGGTGACGGTGGCATCGGGCGCGTCGACGGATGCGCCCGGCGGTCGATCAGGGCGCGCCGACCGCGTCCTTCACGCACTTCTTGGTGAAGCTCCCCTTTGCCGCACCAGCCAGCTTCTTCTCGGCTGCGGCAGCCTCGCAGCTCGCCGCGGCGTCCTTCTCGCACTTCTTCAGGAAGCTGGTCTTGGCGGCGCCGACGAGCTTCTTCTCCGCGGCGCTCGCGTTGCAGGTGGGGCCTTCGGCATGGGCCGACAGCGCGAAGGTCGAGATCAGGGCGGCGACGATGATCTTGTTCATGGACAGGCTCCTCCTAGTGGAACAAAGGCCGGGCGCGCCAGCGCTCAGCCGGAAATGCCCCGCGGAATACGGGGCGCAAGCTTTTCGGCAGCGGTGGCGAGCGCGTCCATCGACCCCCCGTTGGCAAGCCAGGCCGCGACCCAGTGCGGCTGGCGACCGCGCCCCGACCACGCCAGCGCGCGGTTGCTGGGATGCCGGTACTTCACCGGCAGCGGCTGCCGCGGGGTGGTACGCGGGTGCTTGCGTGGCCGCTCGGCGCCCTTCATTGCCGCCGCATCCTCTGCCAGTTCGGCCAGCGTCAGCCCTTCGGCCCGGGCAAGGGCGGACAGCCGCCGCAGCAGGGTTTCGCGCTGGCTGCGCTGAAGGCGGTCGATCGCCCGCGCGGTCTGTTCCCGCAGGGCACGAAGCTGCGGCAGGGTGTAGCTTTTGAGATCGATTTCCATGATCCTCTTGTCGATCGGTCGACGCGTGAAGCCCGTGTGAATGATGCCACGGGCGCATGCGGGGAAGTGCTTTGAAATATTACTAAAGTTGCATTGCGCGCGCCTGCCGCGGGTTGCTCCGGCGGTCGGCCGGCAGCCGGCGGAAAATTGGCGCATGCATGCCGAGGAGGCCCACATGAATCCATCAATCCATCTGGTTTGCCCGCACTGCGACGCCGTGAATCGGCTGCCCACGGAGCGCATGGCGGAGCATCCTGCCTGTGGCCAGTGCCACCGCCCGCTCTTCATCGGGGAGCCGCTGGCACTGGACGGTGCGCGGTTCGAGCGCCATCTGACGCGCAACGACCTTCCGGTGCTGATCGATTTCTGGGCCCCGTGGTGCGGCCCGTGCCGGATGATGGCGTCGGCCTTCGCCGCCGCAGCGGCCCAACTCGAACCGCAACTGCGGCTCGCGAAGGTGAATACCGAGGCGGAACCCGCCCTCGCGCAGCGCTTCGGCATCCGCAGCATCCCCACGATCGCGCTGTTCCAGGGCGGCCGCGAAGTGACGCGGCAGGCGGGCGCGATGAACACCGAGCAGCTGGTGCGCTGGGTGCGCGGGCAACTCGGCAGGTGAGGGATTCAGCAGCGGTCGGCGTCGATCTGCCCGAGGA
Organism: Azoarcus olearius; assembly: GCF_001682385.1. Taxonomy (NCBI): domain Bacteria; kingdom Pseudomonadati; phylum Pseudomonadota; class Betaproteobacteria; order Rhodocyclales; family Zoogloeaceae; genus Azoarcus; species Azoarcus olearius. The sequence continues at coordinate 229,357 of NZ_CP016210.1, read as the reverse complement.
GGGTATGAAGCGCGCGGTGGGTGGGAACGGCGGCCCCATTCCCGTCGGCAAGACGCAGGAAGGCGCCGGTGATGGCCTCACGCTCGGTACGCCGACCAGCGAGGACGTCCTGCAGCATGCTGGTGCGGTTGTCGGCGGTACTGCGAACCACACTCCAGACCTTCGCCCGGGCCTCGTCGAACTCCAGCATCAGGCCCGCTGCCCTCAATACCGGCCAGGCTTCGGCGACCAAGGCCTCGACATGGTTCATATACGGTGCAGCCAGTAGCTCGCCCGTGCGCACCCGGAACACTGCCGTCAGCGGGTTGAGAACCACGTTCACCAGCAGTTTCGCCAGACGTGCGGCCTGCATGGCCACTTCGATGCGCGCGGGAAGCCCGGCCTGCTGGAACAGCGCGGCAAGCGGTTCGAAGCCCTGCGGCATCAAGGTTTCCCCGTCGCTCACCGGCATCACGCCCTCATCGGTGCGAAACGCTCCCATGGTCGTGACGCCCTGGGCAACGCAGGTGCCCGTTCCCGCCGGTTCGAGGTCGAGCAATCCGTTCTGCAGCGAAAGCACACCACGCGGCCGCATGGCCAAGGCCGAACGCAGCGCGTCGCGGGTGTCGCCTGCCTTGACCACCACGACGACCCAGTCGGCCTGCGGCAGCCGTGGCGCCGCGAAGCCGTCGAAACGCTCGACGACGGCGCCCACTCGCACGCCGGCGCGAAGCCGCTGCGCGGCATCCGCATTGGAAGCGACGAGCGCCACCGGACCAGAGCGGATGAGGCGGGACGCCAGTGACAGGCCGAGCGCTCCGGCGCCGATGATGGCAACCGGGTAGGGCGCCGCCCGCAGCACGTCGGTGGAGAAGGCCTCCCGCTGTCGCGAGCTATCCATTCAGCGGACGACGTGGCACGACCAGGCGGGAGGTCAGCACCTGCAGGATTTCGCCGCGCTGGTTGCGGGTTTCGCTACGGAGCGTGACGATGCCCCTGTCCGGCTTGGATCGCGACGGGGTGATTTCGAGCACTTCGCTGTCGACCTGCAGCACATCCCCGGGACGCGTCGGCCTCGGCCAGGTGACCTCTGCCCCGGCGCCGATGATGCCGCCGGCAATCGGCAGCCCACCCTCCACGAGCAAGCGCATGGTGATCGCGGCCGTGTGCCAGCCACTTGCCGCAAGTCCCCCGAACAAGGTGTCCTGCGCGGCCTCGTGATCCAGATGGAAAGGCTGCGGATCGAAGCTGTCCGCGAAAGCGGTGATCTGCTGGGCGTCAATCGGATGGGTGCCGCTGCCGAAGCGCAGACCAACCTGCAGGTCGTCCAGATACAGCGGCGCTCCTCGCTGCGGTGGGGTCTCGGTCATGGTGGCTTTCCAGTTGGGGACGCTTTTTATATTACAGTCGTAATTTAAGCTGTCAAGCCAGCCCTTCCGAACGGTCTTACGAGGACGCATCCCCGTCGTCGATCAACATCTGCTTCAGATAGGGCGGGAGGTTCGACAGCACCAGGGTATCGGACACCACGTCGTAGCTGACCGCGCCCGACCGCAAGCCGGCGCGTTCGAACTCCACGCGCCACTGGTCCGCGCTGGCGCTAAGGCGTACAAGCGGTTTCAATGCCCGGCGGTTGGGCACGAACGCAGGTGCCAAGGCCCTCGCCGGCGTCTGAAGTGTCGTCCCGAGTCGCGCTGGCGCGCTAGGCCATAGCTCGCTGGCCAATGCGTCAAGCTCAACCGGCGCCCCCGCCTCGCCGAGATCATCCAGATAGCGATGCGCGCGCTCCATCATTTCGTCGCGTACAGGCGGATCCAGTCGCTCAGAATCGGCGAAGTCGGTAAGCGCTTGCACCAGCTTGCGGGTTTCCTGCAAGGCCACGACGACATCCTTGCAGCCCAGGAAGCGCCGAAAGCACTGGGCGGTCGGCCCGCGGCCGCTGAGGAACGCCACACAACGTTCGTCGCCCCGCCGCCATCCGGTCAAGTCGATCCGCGCCACCGCCTGGGTCGCATGAACGTCCAGGTGCGTATGTTCGTGCAGGTTCAGGTCCTTATCGACGGCAGTGGTTACCGTTTCAGGCACTAGCGCGATCCACAACCAGTCCACCGCCTGTTCACGAACGCGGGCGAGAAGAAATGCCCCACCGTTATCCAACCCAACCAAATCCGCACAGTTGCGAAGATGATCTGAAAGGTGGGCACCGAGGTCGATGAAACCACGCTCGTCATCGCCCGAAAATTCGCGCAGAAAGCGGGCGACCGGAAACTCCTCCTCGTCGTCTTCGAACGTACCGTGGCACTTGCCCGAGCGTTGGGTAAAGGTCGATATCAGTTGGGTGACCAATCCGATGGCCGCGGCGTCGGGCGAATTCAATCGGTCGCGCTGCACGATACGCGCGGCTGCATCACCGGCCTTTACCAGACGGTGAATCAACAGCTGAGTAATAATTTGATCGGTGGACATGTTCCAATCCCTGATAGACGGGAAAACCCGGGCGGTTCTGAATGCACTTCCGGTCCGTTTCAGCCCCCACGCCTATTCTCACTGCGCTGGAGAAACTCGTGAAAGCAATCGTCACAGGACACAGCCGAGGACTCGGCGAAGCGCTCGCCATCGGCCTGCTCGAGCGCGGTTTGGAGGTGCTCGGTGTCTCCCGCCACAGCCATGCGGAAATGGCCGCCCGCTTTCCGCGATTCTCCGAATCCAGGGTCGATCTGGCAGACGTAGCGGCGGTCTGCCGCTTCATCGAGAGCCCCGTATTCCAAGCGTTCGGCAATGCTCGCGAACCTGTCATCCTGATCAACAACGCCGCAATGCTACAGCCGGTCGGGAGAAGCGGAAGTTTGGCGGCAGCTGAAATTCAGCAGGCAGTGAACGTCAATGTCCTCGGGCCCTTGCTGCTGGCAAACGCCGTCCTTCAATGCGCGGCCCCCGATCTATCCCGCCGGATTCTCCACATTTCCAGCGGCGCTGCGCGTACGGCCTATTCAGGTTGGAGCATCTACGGAGCGACCAAAGCAGCCCTGGACCATCATGCCCGTTGCGTCAGCGAGGAGGGGCGTGCCCATGTCCGCATTTGCAGCGTCGCTCCCGGGGTGTTGGATACCAGGATGCAAACCGACGTCCGCCAACTCGAAACCGGTCAGTTTCCCGCGCGTGAGAGGTTCATTTCGCTGAAGGACAGTGGGCAACTTGTCCCGCCGGCAGAGGCGGCGGCCAAATTGTTGGCGTTTCTATTCGCGCCTGCATTCGGAGACACGCCGACAGCTGACGTTCGTACTTTCTAGTTCCAATAAAAAAAGCCCGCACGATAGATCGTGCGGGCTTTTTTTTGTAGTTAGTCTGACGATGACCTACTTTCACGAGCGCGGGCTCACTATCATCGGCGCGGTCTTGTTTCACGGTCCTGTTCGGGATGGGAAGGGGTGGTACCAAGACGCTATGGTCGTCAGACTTTGACTTGTTGCCTGGCAGGGGGTGGTCTGCCTGGCCAAATTGGGAAGAAGCGTTATGGTTGCGTGACTGCGTCGTCGAGTTTGACGCTGTGTATCAAGGTTATAGGATCAAGCCTCACGGGCAATTAGTATCGGTTAGCTTAACGCATTACTGCGCTTCCACACCCGACCTATCAACGTGGTGGTCTTCCACGACCCTTCAGGGGGATCGAGTCCCCAGGGAAGTCTCATCTTGAGGCGAGTTTCCCGCTTAGATGCTTTCAGCGGTTATCTCTTCCGCACTTAGCTACCCGGCGATGCGACTGGCGTCACAACCGGTACACCAGAGGTGCGTCCACTCCGGTCCTCTCGTACTAGGAGCAGGTCCCCTCAAACTTCCAGCGCCCACGGCAGATAGGGACCAAACTGTCTCACGACGTTTTAAACCCAGCTCACGTACCACTTTAAATGGCGAACAGCCATACCCTTGGGACCGGCTACAGCCCCAGGATGTGATGAGCCGACATCGAGGTGCCAAACTCCGCCGTCGATGTGAACTCTTGGGCGGAATCAGCCTGTTATCCCCAGAGTACCTTTTATCCGTTGAGCGATGGCCCTTCCATACAGAACCACCGGATCACTATGTCCTGCTTTCGCACCTGCTCGACTTGTCGGTCTCGCAGTCAAGCCTCCTTTTGCCATTGCACTATCAGTACGATGTCCGACCGTACCTAGGAGACCTTCGAACTCCTCCGTTACCTTTTGGGAGGAGACCGCCCCAGTCAAACTGCCTACCATGCACTGTTCCCGACCCGGATTCACGGGCCTGGGTTAGAACCTCAACGACACCAGGGTGGTATTTCAAGGACGGCTCCACCAGAACTAGCGTCCTGGCTTCAAAGCCTCCCACCTATCCTACACAAGTCCCGTCAAAGTCCAATGCAAAGCTACAGTAAAGGTTCATGGGGTCTTTCCGTCTAGCCGCGGGGAGATTGCATCTTCACAAACATTTCAACTTCGCTGAGTCTCAGGAGGAGACAGTGTGGCCATCGTTACGCCATTCGTGCAGGTCGGAACTTACCCGACAAGGAATTTCGCTACCTTAGGACCGTTATAGTTACGGCCGCCGTTTACCGGGGCTTCGATCAAGAGCTTGCACCCCATCACTTAACCTTCCGGCACCGGGCAGGCGTCACACCCTATACGTCCACTTTCGTGTTTGCAGAGTGCTGTGTTTTTAATAAACAGTCGCAGCCACCGATTCTCTGCGGCCCCTTCGCCCTTCGGATGTACTCCTACAAGCTAATGGGGCATACCTTCTCCCGAAGTTACGGTATCAATTTGCCGAGTTCCTTCTCCTGAGTTCTCTCAAGCGCCTTGGTATTTTCAACCTGCCCACCTGTGTCGGTTTGCGGTACGGTCGATTCTAGACTGAAGCTTAGAGGCTTTTCCTGGAAGCAGGGTATCAACCACTTCGCGAACAAGTTCGCTCGTCATCACGCCTCAGCTCAGCTCTCCGGATTTGCCTAGAGAGCACGCCTACACGCTTAAACCGGGACGTCCAACACCCGGCCGGCCTAACCTTCTCCGTCCCCCCATCGCATCTAGAACCGGTACAGGAATATTGACCTGTTTCCCATCGACTACGCATTTCTGCCTCGCCTTAGGGGCCGACTCACCCTGCGCCGATGAACGTTGCGCAGGAAACCTTGGGCTTTCGGCGAGGGTGCTTTTCACACCCTTTATCGCTACTCATGTCAGCATTCGCACTTCCGATACCTCCAGCATCCCTTACGAGACACCTTCGCAGGCTTACGGAACGCTCCCCTACCACGTGTCAAAGACACATCCGCAGCTTCGGTTCATGGCTTGAGCCCCGTTACATCTTCCGCGCAGGACGACTCGACTAGTGAGCTATTACGCTTTCTTTAAAGGGTGGCTGCTTCTAAGCCAACCTCCTAGCTGTCTATGCCTTCCCACCTCGTTTGCCACTTAGCCATGCATTTGGGACCTTAGCTGGCGGTCTGGGTTGTTTCCCTCTTGACACCGGACGTTAGCACCCGATGTCTGTCTGCCGTATATCACTTTGCGGTATTCGGAGTTTGCTATCGCGGGGTAGATCGCAGTGACCCCCCCAACGATTACAGTGCTCTACCCCCGCAAGTGTCCGTACGACGCACTACCTAAATAGTTTTCGGGGAGAACCAGCTATTTCCGGATTTGTTTAGCCTTTCACCCCTATCCACAGCTCATCCCCTAGTTTTTCAACACTAGTGGGTTCGGACCTCCAGTGCGTGTTACCGCACCTTCATCCTGGCCATGGATAGATCATCCGGTTTCGGGTCTACGCCCAGCGACTATGTCGCCCTTATCAGACTCGCTTTCGCTACGCCTCCCCTATTCGGTTAAGCTCGCCACTGAACGTAAGTCGCTGACCCATTATACAAAAGGTACGCAGTCACCCGTTTCCAGGCTCCCACTGTTTGTATGCATGCGGTTTCAGGATCTATTTCACTCCCCTCCCGGGGTTCTTTTCGCCTTTCCCTCACGGTACTGGTTCACTATCGGTCGATCACGAGTATTTAGCCTTGGAGGATGGTCCCCCCATCTTCAGACAGGATTACACGTGTCCCGCCCTACTTGTCGCACGCTCAGACCCGCCACCGGCTTTTCGCATACGGGACTATCACCCTGTATCGTCGGACTTTCCAGACCGTTTTGCTAAGCTGATGGTTTAGTCGTGCAGGCTCTTCCCCGTTCGCTCGCCACTACTTGGGGAATCTCGGTTGATTTCTTTTCCTACGGCTACTTAGATGTTTCAGTTCGCCGCGTTCGCTTCCACGTACCTATGGATTCAGTACGGGATGACCCTTGCGGGCCGGGTTTCCCCATTCGGATATCGGGGGATCAAAGCTCCATTGCCAGCTCCCCCCCGCTTTTCGCAGGCTTGCACGTCCTTCATCGCCTGTGATCGCCAAGGCATCCACCACATGCACTTAGTCGCTTGATCCTATAACCTTGGACCCTCGACTCACTGGCGTGAGCTGAAGATCCGGTCACAGGTCGAACTCGTTTGTGCGATCAGGACTGTGCTGACTACGCAGCCCTGATCAATGCAATCACACAACCCGTGCAACACATCGTTGATGTGCTGCACTAACTTCTTCCAATTTGTTAAAGAGCGAACCTCTGGCGTTGGCCAAGAGGTCAGGCATGCTCACGCGTTCGATGCGCATGACTGACGTCTCGGATGAAGCACGGTACTGCGGGCGACTGGTGGAGCTGGTCGGGATCGAACCGACGACCTACGGCTTGCAAAGCCGCCGCTCTCCCAGCTGAGCTACAGCCCCTTGTCTGACTTGTGCCTGGACAAGGACTGGTGGGTCTGGTTGGGTTCGAACCAACGACCCCCGCCTTATCAAGACGGTGCTCTAACCAGCTGAGCTACAGACCCTCGTGCTTCGAGGCTCTTCGCTTGAACAACCGATAAGGTGTGGATACTTGGCCGAAGATGGCTTTTCTCTTGAAAGGAGGTGATCCAGCCGCACCTTCCGATACGGCTACCTTGTTACGACTTCACCCCAGTCATGAATCTCACCGTGGTAAGCGCCCTCCCGAAGGTTAAGCTACCTACTTCTGGTGAAACCCACTCCCATGGTGTGACGGGCGGTGTGTACAAGACCCGGGAACGTATTCACCGCAGCATGCTGATCTGCGATTACTAGCGATTCCGACTTCACGCAGTCGAGTTGCAGACTACGATCCGGACTACGATCGGCTTTAAGGGATTAGCTCCACCTCGCGGTTTGGCAACCCTCTGTACCGACCATTGTATGACGTGTGAAGCCCTACCCATAAGGGCCATGAGGACTTGACGTCATCCCCACCTTCCTCCGGTTTGTCACCGGCAGTCTCATTAAAGTGCCCAACTGAATGATGGCAATTAATGACAAGGGTTGCGCTCGTTGCGGGACTTAACCCAACATCTCACGACACGAGCTGACGACAGCCATGCAGCACCTGTGTCCTGGTTCCCGAAGGCACCCTCGGCTCTCACCAAGGTTCCAGGCATGTCAAGGGTAGGTAAGGTTTTTCGCGTTGCATCGAATTAATCCACATCATCCACCGCTTGTGCGGGTCCCCGTCAATTCCTTTGAGTTTTAACCTTGCGGCCGTACTCCCCAGGCGGTCAACTTCACGCGTTAGCTGCGTTACTCACAGAGTTACCTCTACGAACAACTAGTTGACATCGTTTAGGGCGTGGACTACCAGGGTATCTAATCCTGTTTGCTCCCCACGCTTTCGTGCATGAGCGTCAGTACAGGCCCAGGGGGCTGCCTTCGCCATCGGTGTTCCTCCACATCTCTACGCATTTCACTGCTACACGTGGAATTCCACCCCCCTCTGCCGTACTCTAGCCTTGCAGTCACAAGCGCAGTTCCCAGGTTAAGCCCGGGGATTTCACACCTGTCTTACAAAACCGCCTGCGCACGCTTTACGCCCAGTAATTCCGATTAACGCTCGCACCCTACGTATTACCGCGGCTGCTGGCACGTAGTTAGCCGGTGCTTCTTCTTACGGTACCGTCATCCACGCGGGATATTAGCCCGCGCGATTTCTTTCCGTCCGAAAGAGCTTTACAACCCGAAGGCCTTCTTCACTCACGCGGCATGGCTGGATCAGGCTTTCGCCCATTGTCCAAAATTCCCCACTGCTGCCTCCCGTAGGAGTCTGGGCCGTGTCTCAGTCCCAGTGTGGCGGATCATCCTCTCAGACCCGCTACAGATCGTCGCCTTGGTGAGCCTTTACCTCACCAACTAGCTAATCTGACATCGGCCGCTCCAATCACGTGAGGTCTTGCGATCCCCCACTTTCCCCCTCAGGGCGTATGCGGTATTAGCTACGCTTTCGCGTAGTTATCCCCCATGACTGGGCACGTTCCGATGCATTACTCACCCGTTCGCCACTCGCCGGCGGGCCGAAGCCCCCGCTGCCGTTCGACTTGCATGTGTAAAGCATGCCGCCAGCGTTCAATCTGAGCCAGGATCAAACTCTTAAGTTCAATCCATACAAAGCACTCAAAGTCATTACTGACATGAGCACCTAATCATTGCGAAACAAAACCGCCGAAGCGGCTCGCCACACAACAACCAAGCACCCACACTTATCGGTTGTTCAACTTTTTAAAGAGCGCTGCAATCGCTGCAGCAGAGAAACGAGATTATGGACACCCAACACAAAGTCGTCAACCCCTCGCAGCAAGAAACTTATCTAGAACCACAGCACGATCAAACCAAGCTGCGCTTCCGAATGAGCGAGACTCACTGCGCGGGCGAAAACTGGCGCGCCCGAGACGATTCGAACGTCCGACCCCTGCCTTCGGAGGGCAGTACTCTATCCAGCTGAGCTACGGGCGCACTGTCTTGCCTCACCGGAACACCTGCTACCGGTGCAAGGCGCGAAAGGATATAGGTATTCGGGGCCGAAGTCCATGCCGCACTGCCACAATGGTTATTTCCGGAGATATAATCCGGGCTTTGCCCAGCGCCAGTCAAAGGATCCAAGCATGTCGGAACATCGCGCCTCCCGTCGCGCCCAGCGCCCCCTACGCCCTGCCCTGTCCCTCGCCATGGCCGCAGCAATCGTGCTGGCTGGCTGCGGCAAGGACAATGGCAAGGTCGACCCCGAAGTCACCGCGTCCCTCATTCAACCCGTGGCCAAGGTGGAGCTGAAGGTTGTGACCGTGGCGCCGGGTAGCCGCACCGGTGAACAGATCTATAAGAGCATCTGTTCCAGCTGCCACGACGCAGGGATGCTCGGAGCCCCCAAGACGGGCGACAGTGGCGCGTGGGGTCTCCGTCTGGCACAGGGTTTCGACGGTTTGACGAAGTCGGCGATCGCCGGCAAGAACGCGATGCCGCCGCGCGGGGGTGGCTCCGACCTGACCGACACGGAGGTCAAGCGCGCCGTGGCCTTCCTTGCCAACAAGGCCGGGGCGGGCTACACGGAACCACCGGTTGCGCAGTAAGTCGGCAGCGATGCGGATGAAAGGCGGCCCACGGGCCGCCTTTTTTGTTGCCTGTGTTGTCCGAACCCGCGGCACGGGCGGGACCTCTAGCTCCCTTCGTCGCGCCTCTCGAACATGGCCTTCAGGTTGGCGAGCCGCGCGCGCCCCTCTTCGCGCGACACGGGGGCGTTCCGCTTGCGGTCGCCGATGTTCAGGTCACCGCCCATCTCGGCGATGAAGCGGGAAATTTCGCACGGGCGGAACTCCTTGCCCGCCTTGCGGCGTTCGCACCAGGTGATGTTCAGACTGCGCTGCGCGCGCGTGATCCCGACATACATCAGCCGGCGCTCCTCTTCGACCTTGTCTTCGTCGATGCTGCTTTGATGTGGCAGCAGGCCTTCTTCCACGCCGACGAGGAACACATGGGGAAACTCAAGACCCTTGGATGCATGCAGCGTCGCAAGCTGCACGCCGTCGAAGTCGGCGTCCTCCTTGTCGAGCATCGAGATCAGCGCGATCGTCTGGGTCAGTTCGATGAGATTCTTGCCATCCTCCTCACCCTTGCGCCCCAGCCAGCCGACGAAGTCGCGCACATTGCTCCACTTTGACTCCGCCTCGCGGGAGTCGAAATGCTCGAAGAGCCAGGCTTCGTAGCGAATGGCTGCAAGCAGGTCTTCCAGCACCTGCGCCGCAGGCTCATGACGGGCGCGATGCTGTATCCGGTTGATGAAGGCGGTGAACTGCTGGACGGCCTCAAGCTGGCGCGCGCCGAGGTGGAGCGCGACGCCTTCCTCGAAGCTGGCGGCGAAGAGGCTGATGTGGCGCCCGCCCGCGTAGTGGCCGAGCGCTTCAATGGTGCTCGGTCCGATGCCACGGCGCGGCATCGTGATCGCGCGGATGAACGCGAGATCGTCGTCCTCGTTCATCAATAGCCGCAGGTAGGCGATCAGGTCCTTGATTTCGGGCTTCTCGAAGAAGCTCTGGCCCCCAGACATCACGTAGGGAATGCGTTGATTGCGCAACTGCTGCTCGATGATGCGGGCCTGATGGTTGCCGCGGTAGAGGATCGCGTAGTCCTTGAACCGGGTACGGTTCTCGAACTTGTGGGCGGAGATCTTCATCGCCACCCACTCGGCCTCGTGGTCGGCGTCCCGGCAGCTGGTCACCGCGATCTGTTCGCCCGGACCGTGTTCGGACCACAGGCGCTTGTCGAACAGCTTCTCGTTATTGGCGATCAGCACGTTGGCCGCCTCGAGAATCCGCCGCGAGGACCGGTAGTTCTGTTCAAGCTTGATGACGCGCAGCTTGGGATAGTCGCGTTGCAGCAGCTTCAGGTTTTCCACATCGGCGCCACGCCAGGCGTAGATGGCCTGATCGTCGTCGCCCACGGCAGTGAAGGCGCCCCGCACCCCGGCGAGCTGACGCAGCAGGCGGTATTGCGCACGGTTCGTATCCTGGTACTCATCCACGAGCAGGTAGCGGAGGCGGTTCTGCCACCGCTCGCGCACCTCGTCGTTTTCCTCGAATAGTCGGACGGGCAGCGAAATGAGGTCGTCGAAATCCACCGCCTGGTAGGCCCGCAACGTCCGCTCGTAGTCGGCAAACGCCTTGGCCGCGGCGGCCGACAGCTCGTTGTCCGCCAGTTGCGCCGCTTCGGCGGGGGAGATCATGGCGTTCTTCCACGACGAGATCTGCCACTGCATCTGCTTGGCGATGCCTTTGTCCTGGTCGCCGGCGACGTCGGCCACGATTTGCACCGCATCCGAGGCGTCGAGGATGGAAAACTGGGGCTTCAGTCCGCAATGCAGCGCTTCCTGCCGGATGATGCGCACGCCGAGCGCGTGAAAGGTGCACACCGTCAGCCCGCCGGGCGCCCGCCCGCCCATCAGATGCGCGACGCGCTCCTGCATCTCCTTCGCCGCCTTGTTGGTGAAGGTGATCGCGCCGACATTGGTGGGGCTCAGCCCACACTCGTTGATCAGATGCGCGATCTTGTGGGTGATGACGCGGGTCTTCCCGCTGCCGGCTCCGGCCAGGACCAGACAGGGGCCATTCAGGTAGTGGATGGCTTCGCGTTGCGGCGGATTGAGCAGGGCGGACATGGGAACGGGCGCAAGGGGAACCCCGCCGGCGCGACGGGAGGCGGCAGTTTACCGGACGCGCCCGTGCGCGTCGTCAGAGCGCGCCGAAGACCTTCTTTGCCAGCCCGCCCACCGCGGCGACCGGGTCTTTGCGGATCGCCCGTTCCTCTTCCGCGATCATCAGGTAGAGGCCGTCGAGCGCCTTGCGCGTCACGTAGTTCTCGATCTGCGCGTCCTCCGACTTCACCAGTCCCAGCCCCGAAGCCTGCCCCACCAGGGCGTTGTACTGCCCGGCCAGCGCCAGCTTGTCGGTGTTCTGTTTTACCGTCGGCAGGAACATGCGGGTCAGCTGCGCCTCGGTCTTGTCGCGGAAGTAGCGCGTCACCGAATCGTCCCCACCGGTGAGAATCTTCTTGGCATCGGCCACGCTCATCTGCTTCACCGCGCCGACGAGCAGGTTCTTCGCCCCGGGCACCGCGGCCTCGGCGGCCCGGTTCATCGAGGTCACCAACTGGTCCAGGTCTTCGCCACGTCCGCTCATGCGCAGCAAGGGTTCGGCCTGCTTGAGTACGCCGGGCAGCGGAATCTTGACCTTGGGGTTGGACAGAAAACCATCCTTGCGGCCCAGCACCTCCACCGCGTGGCCCGCGCCCTGGGTAAGGGCCTCCTTGAGTCCTCCACTGACTTCAGCGTCGGAAAGGTCGACCAGGCTGGCCGCCCATGCCGAGGAACAGAGCGCAAACAGGATCAGGGTTTTCTGCAGGAATTTCATGATGGCTCCGGGAGCAGAACGCCGCCGCACCCGTCGTACGGCGGCAACGGGGGCACGGCGCGCTGCGGCTACACGACGCCCGCGCCGTGGGCCTGCTGATCCGCCCAGTAGGACGAGCGCACCATCGGACCGCAGGCCGCGTTGCGGAAACCCATCCGCAGCGCCTCGGTTTCGAACATCTTGAAGGTATCGGGATGGACGTAGCGCAGCACCGGCAGGTGACCGCCGGACGGTTGCAGGTACTGGCCGATGGTCAGCATGTCCACGTCGTGGGCGCGCAGGTCGCGCATCACGTCGAGGATTTCGTCATCGGTTTCCCCCAGCCCCACCATGAGGCCGGACTTGGTGAGCACGTCGGGATGACCCGCCTTGAATTCCTTCAGCAGGCGCAGGGAATAGGCATAGTCGGCCCCCGGGCGCGCCTGTTTGTACAGCCGCGGCACCGTTTCCATGTTGTGGTTCATCACGTCGGGCGGCGCCTGGTTGAAGATCTCCAGCGCGATCTCCATGCGGCCGCGGAAATCGGGCACCAGCACCTCGATCGTGGTGGACGGCGAGGCGGCGCGGGTTTCGCGGATGCAGTCGACGAAGTGCTGGGCACCGCCGTCGCGCAGATCATCCCGGTCGACCGAGGTGATCACGACATAGTTGAGCCGCATCGCCGCGATCGTGCGGGCTAGATCCGTCGGTTCGTTGGGATTGAGCGGCTCCGGACGGCCATGCCCGACATCGCAGAACGGGCAGCGCCGGGTGCAGATGTCGCCCATGATCATGAAGGTGGCCGTTCCCTTGCCGAAACACTCGTGGATGTTGGGGCAGGAGGCTTCTTCGCACACCGTATGCAGCTTGTGCTCGCGCAGGGTCTGCTTGATTTCGTTGAAACGCTCGGCCTCGGCGCCCGCACCGAGGCGGATCCGGATCCAGTCCGGCTTCTTCAGCCGTTCGGCAGGAACGATCTTGATCGGGATGCGCGCGGTCTTCTCGGCGCCGCGCTGCTTGCGTGCGGGGTTATCCATGGATGCTCTGTCTCTCTTTGGTATGGGTGGCGGGTGACCGCTCAGCGCGACGGTACCACGCCGGGCGGCAAAAGCCGCAGCAGGTGTTGCAACAGGCGCTCGCCCACCGCCGCAACGTCGTCGCCTACGCCGAAATCCTTCAGCCGTATCGTCTGCAGGCCTTCATAGCCGCAGGGGTTGATCCAGCCGAATGGGGCAAGGTCGGCATCCACGTTGAGCGCCAGGCCGTGGTAGCTGCAGCCGTTGCGCACCCGCAGGCCGAGCGCCGCGATCTTGGCGCCGTCAATGTAGACGCCGGGGGCGCCGTCCTTGCGTTCGGCATGCAAGCCATACTCGGCAAGGCAGTCGATGACCGCCTGCTCCATCAACGCCACCAGCTCGCGCACCTTCAGGTGACGTCGGCGCAAGTCCAGCAGCAGATAGGCAACGAGCTGGCCCGGACCGTGATAGGTGATCTGGCCGCCGCGGTCGATCTTCACCAGGGGAATGCCTGCGTCGTTGCGCAGCAGATGTTCAGGCCGGCCGGCCTGGCCCAGCGTATAGACCGGCGGATGCTCCAGCAGCCAGATCTCGTCGGCGGTGTCCTCGCCACGGCTGGCCGTGAAGTGCTGCATTGCCTCCCATGCCGGGGCGTAGTCCACCCGGCCGAGACGCTTGACCAGCAACGGAACGGAAACGGCGGCGGCCGGCCCCTCGTGCCCGGCGAGGACGGCGGCAGCCGTCACAGCACCACCTTCACCATCGGATGCGAGGTCAGCTCCATGTACAGCGCGTCGACCTGCTGCTGCGAGATGGCGCGGAAGGTGCAGGTGACGGCGAGGTAGTTGCCCTTGCTCGACGGCCGCATTTCGGCCCCGGCGGGGTCGAAGTCCGGCGCATGGCGCAGCACGACCTCGATCACCGCCTGCGCGAAACCGTCCACGCGCGCGCCCATGATCTTGATCGGGAAGTCGCACGGAAACTCGAGCAGGGTTTGTCTGGGTTGGGGAGTCTGATCAGCCACTACGCATCACCGTGTTCTTGAATTCCTGATACCAGGCGTACATCTGCCGCCCCAGCGGCCCGGGCGCACCGCTGCCGACCGGACGGCCGTCGAGCCGCGTGATCGCCAGCACTTCCTTGGTCGACGAGGTCATCCACAGTTCGTCGGCGCTGCGGACCTCGGCGTCGAGGATTTCGCGCACCTCCACTGGCAGCCCGTGCGCGGCGGCCAGTTCCAGCACGACGTCGTAGGTAATGCCGGCGAGCATCAGGTGGCTCTTCGGCGGCGCCAGCAGCCGTCCGTCCCGCACGACGAAGATGTTGGAGGCCGAACCCTCGGTCAGGAAGCCATCGCGAAAGAGCACCGTCTCAGCGCACCCCTGGTCGAAGCCGTACTGCCGCAGCAGGCAGTTGGCAAGCAGGGAAACGCTCTTCAGGTCGCACCGCAGCCAGCGGAAGTCGGCCGCGCTCACCGCCGCGACCCCGCTGGCGAGCAGTTCGGGCGCCGGTGTCAGCAAGGGTTCGCTGAGCATGAAGACCGTGGGCCGGACGTCCTTCGGGAAAGCGTGGTTGCGCACCGCATCGGCACCACGGGTGACCTGCAGGTAGATCGACTGGTCCTCCCACGGGTTGCCCGCCACCAGGGTCGTCACCCGGTCCGCCCATTCTTCGTCCGAGTGAGGGTTGGGCAGCCGCATTGCCGCCAGCGTGCGGGCAAGGCGGCCGAGATGCTCGGCGAGCCGGAACGGACGGCGCGAATAGACGGGGACGACCTCATAGGCGCCGTCCCCGAACAGGAAACCGCGATCCATCGGCGACACCCGCGCTTCATCGAGCGGCAGGTAGCGCCCATCCAGGTAGCACAGACTCATGCGTGCGTCCTTCAGTCCCGCCGGCGCGGGTGCGCCGTCTTACAGGCTCTTGATCCACAGCACCAGGGCGTCCCACAGGCGGCCGAAGAAGCCCGCCACCGGCACGTCCTGCAACGCCACCACAGGATATTCGCCGAGCGGCCTGCCGTCGAGGCTGAGCTTGAGCGTGCCGATCTCCTGGCCCTTCTGCAGCGGTGCCAGCACCGGCTGCCGACTTTCCAGCGTCGCCGTGATCTTGTCGGCCTGGCCCTTCGGCAGCGAAATCACGAAGTCGCTGGTAAAACCGGCGGCCACCTCATTGGCCTGCCCCTTCCAGACGCGGAACTGCGACAGCGCCTGATCAGCCGAGTAGAGCTTCACGGTGTCGAAGAACTGGAAGCCGAAGTTGAGCAGCTTGAGCGACTCCTGCGCGCGCACGGTATCGGACTCCGCCCCCAGCACCACCGAAACCAGCCGGCGCGGACCCCGCAGCGCCGAGGAGATCAGGCAGTAGCCGGCACTGCTGGTGTGGCCGGTCTTCATGCCGTCGACCGTGCTGTCCATCCACAGCAGGCGGTTGCGGTTGGGCTGGGTGATGTTGTTGTAGCGGTATTCCTTCAGCGAGTAGAGGCTGGCGTAGTAGTCGGGGAAGTCACGGATGATCGCCGACGCGAGCAGCGCAAGGTCCTTCGCCGTGGTGTACAGCTGCGGGTCAGGCAGGCCGGTGGAGTTGGTGAAGTGGGTATTGCTCATGCCGAGGCGCTGGGCTTCGCGATTCATCATCGCGGCGAAGGCTTCCTCGGTGCCGGCAATCAGCTCGGCAAGCGCGACGCAGGCGTCGTTGCCGGACTGCACGATCACGCCGCGGATGAGTTCCTGCACTGCCACCGGCTTCTGCGGCTCGATGAACATCCGCGAACCTTCCTGCCGCCAGGCGCGCTCGGACACCGGAACCGGCTGGTCGAGCGCGATGGTGCCGGCCTTCAGCGCCGAGAAGGTGAGGTAGGCGGTCATCAACTTGGTCAGCGAAGCGGGTTCGATCCGCGCATCGGGATCGTTGGCGGCCAGCACCTGCCCGGTGTTGTGGTCCACCAGCACCCACGCCTTCGCCGCGAGGGCGGGAGCGGGAATCGACTGGGCGGCGGCAAGCAGCGAAAAGAGCGACAGCAGTAAGGCGAAGACGAAACGCATGGAGAAAAACCTGGGATGAATGGGGAAGGACGGGGATGACGCGCGGGGAGCGGAATTATAGGACGCAGCCCAGGGCACAGACCGGCGGGGACAGGGTTTGTTTCATCCTTGGCCCCGCGTCCTTATCAACGCGCCACGACGAAGGGTTTGAGCTTGAGCGTGGCGGCAATGCGCTCGGCCGCGACCCGGGCCTCGTTCTCGCTGGCGTAGGGGCCGGCGTGCAGGCGGAACCGTCCGCCCTCGGCGAGCAGATCGACCCGCTGTGCGAACGCAGCGAGGTCACGCTGGACGGTGGCGCGGAAGCCTTCCGCGTTGTCGCGCGAGGCGAACGCGCCGAGCTGCAGGAAGAAGGCACCCGCGCCGGCCGATGGCGACGCGGGTGCAGCGGTGGCGGGTGCGGCGGTGGCGGGTGCGGCGGTGGCGGGCGCGGGGTCCGGCGCTGCGGCTGCCAGCGCCGGCGGCACCCTGCGACCGGGCAGCGGTGGCACCGGGGGCGACATCGCCTCCATCGGCACTTCGTCGGGCAGGATCTGCTCCACCTCGACCTCGGCGCTGCCGCCGTTCACATAGCCAAGACGGTAGGCCGCGGTATAGGAGAGGTCCATGATGCGGCCCTTGTGGAAGGGACCGCGGTCGTTGATGCGCACCACTACCGACCGCCCGGTGGCGACGTTGGTGACGCGCGCATAGCTCGGGATCGGCAGCGTGGGATGGGCGGCCGTCATCGCGTACATGTCGTAGGGCTCGCCGCTCGAGGTGTTCCCGCCATGGAAGCGGCGGCCGTACCAGCTGGCGAGGCCGCGTTCGCGGAACGGGGCGAGGCGGGTGGCGGGGACATAGTCCTGGCCAAAGACGTTGTACGGGCGGTTGGCGAAGCGGTGCAGCGGTTCGAGCCGCGGCTGGGCGTCCGGCACCGCGTCGAGGTTGTCCGGCGGGTTGTCACCGGGGCCGTCGTCCTTGTAGTAAGCGCCACCGCGCTTGGCGGGTGCCGGCGCGGGAGAGGCCACCGGCGGAGGCGGGGACGGACGGGCGCCCGATGTGCTCGACTCCTGCACCGGCGCGGTGCTGCAGCCCGCCAACCAGGCGGCGCAACAGCTCGCCACCACGAGCGTCAGCGGGCGGGCACGGAGGGTGAAGGCGGCGAGGACGGACTTCATCATCATGACGGCAGGCAGATCAGGACGCGGGACGGCCACGGCGGATGCCCATCAGGATACCCACCCCGAGGCACAAGGTGACCAGTGCCGTCCCACCATAGCTGATGAATGGCAAGGGCACACCCACCACCGGCAGGATTCCGCTGACCATGCCCATGTTCACGAACGCATAGGTGAAGAAGATCATCGCCATCGCCCCGCCCAGCAGCTTGGTCGCCAGCGTCGGCGCCTGCGTGGCGATCTGGAAGCTGCGCGCGAGCAAGGCCAGATAGGTGACGAGCAGCACCAGCGTGCCGACCAGGCCGAACTCCTCGGCGAGCACCGCGAAGATGAAATCGGTATGCCGCTCGGGCAGGAAGGCGAGGTGGGTCTGGGTGCCGTCCATCCAGCCTTTGCCGACCACGCCGCCGGAGCCGATCGCGATCGTGGACTGGATGATGTGGAAGCCCTTGCCCAGCGGGTCGCGCGTGGGATCGAGCAGGGTGCATACCCGCTGCTTCTGGTATTCGCGCAGGCCGAACCAATCGACGTCGGGCTGGCACAGGGTGTCGCCGAAGGCGACGATGGAGCCGATGCCTATGATGCCGACGAGGCCGACCGGGACGATCAGCTTCCACGACAGGCCGGCGAAGAAAATCACGTAGAAGCCCGCGGCGGTCACCAGCAGGCTGGTGCCCAGATCGGGCTGGATCAGGATCAGGCCTACCGGCACCACCAGCAGCAGGCCGGCGACGATGAACTCGCGCAGGCCGATCTTGGCCTCGCGCTGCTGGAAGTACCACGCCAGCATCAGCGGCATCGCGATCTTCATCAGCTCCGAGGGCTGGATGCGGGTCACGCCGACGTGCAGCCAGCGCTGCGCGCCCTTCGAGACCTCGCCGAACAGTTCGACCGCGACCAGCAGTACCACGCCCAGCGCATACAAGGGCAGCGCGAAACTCAGCAAGCGCTGGCTGGGCAGCCAGGCCGCCACCCACATCGCCAGCAGCGCCACGGTGGTGTTGACCAGTTGCGAGTCCAGCCGGTCTGGCGACGCGCTCGCCATCAGCACAAAGGCGTAGCCGAGCAACATCATCAGCACCAGCATCAGCACCGGGTCGATCGGACGCAGCACCGCGCGCAGCAACAGCAGCGGATTGAAGCGGTGATCGCTCATTCGGTGCTCTCCGGTGCATCCGCATCCTCGCCGGCGGGCTGGTTGGGCCGCTTGCCGAGCAGGTGGTAGTCGATCACCTGGCGTGCGATCGGGGCCGCCGACTGGGCGCCGAAGCCGCCGTTTTCGACCAGTACCGCGAGCGCGATCTTGGGGTTGTCGGCCGGCGCGTAAGCGATGAACCAGGAGTGGTCGCGCAGGCGCTCGCTGACGCGCCCCTCGACGTACTTGGCGCCCTTCAACGAGAACACCTGCGCGGTGCCGGTCTTGCCGCCGACCTCGTAGGGCGCGCCGGCGAACGCGCGTGCCCCGGTGCCGCTCTTGTTGACGTCCACCATCGCGCGCCGCACGAGCGCGAGGTGCTCCGGCTTGAAGTTGAGCTGGCGCAGCGGCTCCGGCTCGATTACGCGGCGGTTGTCGCGCGCGTCGACCACGTGCCGGACGAGGTGGGGGCGGAACACCTTGCCGTCGCTCACGACGGTGGCCAGTGCGTTGGCAAGCTGGAGCGGGGTGTAGGCGTTGTAGCCCTGGCCGATGCCGACCGAAATCGTCTCGCCACCGAACCAGCGCTGCTGCTCGGGACGACGGAAGCGCTTCTTCTTCCAGGCCGGCGACGGCAGCACGCCTTCCGCCTCGCCCGGCACGTCGATGCCGGTGCGCGAGCCGAAGCCGAGCGGACGCATGAAGTCGGCGATGCCGTCGATGCCCATGTCGTTGGCCAGCTGGTAGTAGAAGGTGTTGCAGGACACGACGATGGACTTGTGCAGATCCACCATGCCGTGGCCGCCGACCTTGTCGTCCATGAAGCGGTGGCCGCCCGACACGAAGTAGCCCGGATCGGCCATCACGTAGCCCGGCGTGCGCTTGCCGGTGGTCAGCGCGCCGAGCGCCATGAAGGGCTTGAAGGTGGAGCCGGGCGGGTAGGCGCTGAAGATGGCGCGGTTGAGCAGCGGGTGGTCGGGCGAATCGTTGAGCTGCTTCCAGTCCTGCGCGGAGATGCCCTCGACGAACAGGTTGGGATCGAAGGTGGGCTTGGACACCAGCGCGAGCACGCCACCGGTGCCGGGCTCGATCGCGACCAGCGCGCCGCGCCGGTTGCCGAACGCGTTTTCGGCGATCTTCTGCAGTTCGATGTCCAGCGTCAGCTCGAGGTTGTTGCCGACCATCGCCGCGGTGCGCGACAGCCGCCGCACGGCGCGCCCGCCGGCGTTCACTTCCACCTGCTCGAAACCGGTCTGGCCGTGGAGTTCGGCCTCGTAGGACTGCTCCAGCCCGGCCTTGCCGATGTACTCGGAGCCGCGGTAGTTGGCAGTCTGGCCGCGCTCCTCGATGCGCTCCACGTCGCGATCGTTGATGCGGCCGATGTAGCCGATCACGTGCGACGCGACCTCGCCCTCGGGATAGTCGCGGAACAGCCGCGCCTGGACCTCCACGCCGGGGAAGCGGTAACGCTGCGCGGTAAAGCGCGCCACCTCCTCGTCGGTCAGCCGGGTGCGAATCGGCACGCTCTCGAAGTTGCGGCTTTCCTCCAGCACCTTGCGGAACCGGCGGCGGTCGCGCGGCTCGATGGTGACGACTTCGGCGAGGCCGTCGATCGTCGCCTCCAGGTCGCCCGCTTTGGACGGTGTGATCTCGAGCGTGTAGGCGGCATAGTTGCGCGCCAGCACGACGCCGTTGCGGTCGGTGATGGTGCCGCGGTTGGGCACGACCGGCAGCAGTGCGATGCGGTTGTCCTCGGCGCGGGTGTGGAAATACGCGTGCCGCGTCACCTGCAGGTAGTAGAAGCGCATCGCCAGCAGCGCGAAGCAGGCGAGGATGAACAGCGCTGCCACCACCACACGGTTGCGGAAGCGCGATTTTTCCTGGGCCGGGGTGCGAAACTCGGTCATGGGCGCGGATCAGATCGGCCGGTTGTCGTCCCGGTCGACCGGCTGGTATTGCGGCAGCAGCAGCAGGTAGTTCAGCGGCACCCACAGCGCGACGGCAGTGAAACTCGACAGGAAATACGCCCAGCCGGGGAACTCGGCCCCCGCGATCAGCCGCACCGCCACCATCAGCATCTGCGACGCCAGCAGCATCGGCAACACATGCAGCGCCTGCAGCAGCGGCGGAAACCACATCACCCGGCGCGCCAGGCCGGTGGCCAGATAGGCAAGCACGACGTAGGCGAGCGCATGCTGCCCCATCGCCGCCCCCTGACCGATATCGACGAGCACGCCGAACAGGAAACCCGCGCCCATGCCGATGCGCAGCGGTTCGCGGATGCACCAGAAGGCCAGCACCAGCGCCACCCAGTCGGGCACGCCCGGAAACCGGCCCGTGGGGACGTAAGCGAGCGCGAGCGCGACCATCAGGCTGAAATAGATGAAGCCGAGCCGGACCGGCAGCAGGATGCGACTCGAACGATTTGTCGGCTGCATGGGTCAGTGTCCTCCATCGCCACGGCGGGCCCGCCGCCCTTCGGCCGGCGGCGCCGGCGCAGGATCGACCGGAATGGGCGGCGGAGGTTCGGCGCGGCCCAGCACCAGCACCTGGCTGCTGCGCTCGACGCCCGCCACCGGCTTGCAGACGATGCGCGCAAAGGCCTCCGCCTCGCGGTCGACCGACAGCACTTCGGCCACCGGCAAACCGGGCAGGAACACGCCGTCCAGCCCCGAGGTGACCAGCATGTCGCCCACCTGGATATCGGCGCCCGCGATCACGAACCTCAGCTCGATGCGTCCCTGGCCGGTACCGAACAGCACCCCGCGCAAGCCGTTGCGCAGCACGCGCACCGGGATCGCCTGGTTGCGGTCGGTCAGCAGCGTGACTTCGGACTGGATCGGATAGACGCGCGTCACCTGGCCGATGACGCCGTCGGAATCGACCACCGCCAGGCCGGCCTCGACCCCCTGCTGCGCGCCGCGGTCGAGGATGACCTTGCGCGCGAAGGGATCGGGCGCGTTATAGAGGATTTCGGCGGCGACACTCTTTACCTGCACCCGCTCGGCCATCTGCATCAGACCGCGCAGCTGCTTGTATTCCTGCTCGAGCTGCTCGTAGCGCAGCAGCCGTTCGGCCGCGCCGAGCTGCTGGCGGCGCAGGTCGGCGTTTTCGAGCTGGACCTCGATCAGCGTGGCGAAATAGCGCGAGGCGTTGCGCACGAAATCGGCCGGCGTCGCCGCGGCCATCTGCAGCGGGTAGGTCACCACCGACAGCCCCTGGCGGAAGACCTCCAGGTAGCGGAAGCGCAGGTCGGCCACCAGCATCGCCAGGCAGACCGAGACGAGCAGGAACAGGCGCGCCAGCGGTGCGAGGCCGCGCCGGAAAATAGGAGGCGGCTGATGGCCGGCGAGGGACATCCTGGGATTTCCGGATCAGCAGGAAAAACGCCGTGACTGCGCGGATCAGTCCGACGTGAAGATGGAGCCGAGCTTGTCCATCTTGTCGAGCGCCAGGCCGCAGCCGCGCGCCACGCAGGTCAGCGGCTCCTCGGCCACGATCACCGGCAGGCCGGTCTCCTCCATCAGCAGGCGGTCGAGGTCGCGCAGCAGCGCACCGCCGCCGGTTAGCACCATGCCGCGGTCGGCGATGTCGGCGCCGAGTTCGGGCGGGGTCTGTTCCAGCGCGATCTTGACCGCGGAGACGATCTGGTTGAGCGGTTCGGTGAGCGCTTCCAGGATTTCGTTGGACGAGATGGTGAAGCTGCGCGGGATGCCTTCGGCCAGGTTGCGGCCCTTGACTTCCATTTCGCGCACTTCGGAGCCGGGGAAGGCCGAGCCGATGTTCTTCTTGATGTTCTCGGCGGTGGTGTCGCCGATCAGCATGCCGTAGTTGCGGCGGATGTAATTGACGATGGCATCGTCGAACTTGTCGCCGCCGACGCGCACGCTGCCGGCATAGACCATGCCGCCGAGCGAGATCACGCCGACTTCGGTGGTGCCCCCGCCGATGTCGACCACCATGGAGCCGGTGGCATCCGACACCGGCAGGCCGGCGCCGATCGCCGCGGCCATCGGTTCCTCGATCAGATACACCTGCGAGGCGCCTGCGGCGAGGGCCGCGTCACGGATCGCGCGGCGTTCGACCTGGGTGGAGCCGCAGGGCACGCAGATGATGATGCGCGGGCTGGGCGACAGCAGGCGGGAATCGTGCACCTTCTTGATGAACTGCTTGATCATCTGCTCGGTGACGACGAAATCGGCGATGACACCGTCCTTCATCGGGCGAATCGCGGTGATGTTGCCCGGGGTCTTGCCAAGCATCTGCTTGGCCGCGTGGCCCACCGCCTGGATGGTGCGCTTGGCGTTGGGACCGCCCTCGGTGCGGATGGCGACCACGGAGGGTTCGTCGAGCACGATGCCCTTGCCGCGCACGTAGATCAGCGTGTTCGCAGTGCCAAGGTCGATGGCGAGATCGTTGGAAAAATAAGAGCGCAGAAAACCAAACATGAGGGATTCCGAAACCGGTGGGGAAGAAGCGCCGCGGAGGGGCGGGCCCGGAGCCAGGCCAAAGGCGGATATGATAACCTACAAACCTTTGTCGATTCAGCAGGTTTTGTTTCCCCATGTCGTTGTCCAATGAACAGGTGGGCCGCATTGCCCGCCTCGCCCGCCTGGCGATTTCCGAGGGTGAAATCGACGCCGTTCGCGCCAAGCTCGACGGCATTTTCGGCCTGATCGAGCAGATGCAGGCGGTCGACACCGCCGGGGTCGAGCCGATGAGCCATCCGCAGGAGCTGGCCACCCGCCTGCGCGACGACGTGGTCACCGAAACCGACCGCCGCAGCGCCTTCCAGTCCGTCGCCCCGCAGACCGAGGCCGGCCTGTATCTGGTGCCCAAGGTCATCGAATGAACCCGCGGCCGGCACCCCTGTGCTGCCGGCCGCGCCCACACGCTTCCCGCCCATGATCAACGCTTCCGTTTCCGAGCTGCGCCGCGCGCTCGACACCCGGCAGGTTTCCAGCGTCGAGCTGGCCACGCTCTTCCTCGACCGCATCGCGGAACGCAATCCGGCCCTCAACGCCTTCATCACGATCGACCGCGAAGGCGCGCTCGCCGCCGCGCGCGCGGCCGACGCCCGCATCGCCGCCGGCACTGCCGGTCCGCTCACCGGCATCCCGCTCGCGCACAAGGACCTGTTCTGCACCGAAGGCGTGCTGACCACCTGTGGCTCGAAGATGCTGGCCGACTTCGTCAGCCCCTATGACGCCCACGTCGTCAGCCGGCTGAAGGACGCCGGCGCCGTCAGCCTGGGCAAGACCAACATGGACGAGTTCGCGATGGGCTCGTCGAACGAGTCCTCGCACTACGGCGCGGTGCGCAATCCGTGGGACACCACCCGCATTCCCGGCGGCTCGTCGGGCGGCTCGGCGGCCGCGGTGGCCGCCCGCCTGGTGCCGCTTGCCACCGGCTCCGACACCGGCGGCTCGGTGCGCCAGCCCGCCTCGCACACCGGCGTCACCGGCATCAAGCCCACCTACGGCGTCGTCAGCCGCTACGGCATGATCGCCTACGCCTCCTCGCTCGATCAGGGCGGCGCCTTCGGCGCTTCGGCGGAAGACTGCGCGCTGCTGCTCACGGCCATGGCCGGCTTCGATCCGCGCGACTCCACCTGCCTCGACCGCCCGGCCGAGGACTACGCGGCCGCACTCGCGCCCACCGCCGGCGGCAAGCCGCTCGCCGGCCTGCGCATTGGCCTGCCGCGCGAGTTCTTCGCCGAAGGCATGGCGGACGACGTGCGCGCAGCGGTGGACGCCGCGCTCGACCAGTACCGCGCGCTCGGCGCCGTCACCGTCGAGGTCAGCCTGCCCAACGCCAAACTGGCCGTGCCCGCCTACTACGTGATCGCGCCGGCCGAGGCGTCGAGCAACCTGTCCCGTTTCGACGGCGTGCGCTACGGCCACCGCGCCGCGGAATACGGCGACCTCAACGACATGTACTGCAAGAGCCGCGCGGAAGGCTTCGGCGCCGAGGTCAAGCGCCGCATCCTGGTCGGTACCTATGTGCTGTCGCACGGCTACTACGACGCCTACTACCTGCAGGCGCAGAAGCTGCGCCGCCTGATCGCGCAGGACTTCCAGGCCGCCTTCGCGCAGTGCGACGTCATTGCCGGCCCCACCAGCCCGACCACGGCGTGGGCGATTGGCGAGAAGGCGGACGACCCGGTGCAGATGTACCTGTCGGACATCTACACGATCGCGGTCAACCTCGCCGGCTTGCCCGGCCTGTCCCACCCCTGCGGTTTCGGCGCCGGGCGCCTGCCGGTGGGCCTGCAGCTGATCGGCAACTACTTCGGCGAAAGCCGCCTGCTGGCCACTGCACACCAGTACCAGCAGGCAAGCGACTGGCATCTGCAGCGCCCCGAGTAACGCCCATGGCCCGCTTCGCCCTCCGCCTCGCCGGCCGCATCGCCGCAGCCGGGTTAGCGCTGTGGCTGGCGGCCTGCGCGACGCCCCCGGCCGGAACCGAGCCGGCCACCCGGCAGGAAGCCGAAGAGATGGAAGAAGCGCCGACAGCCGCCCGCGGCCGCCTGAAGCCGATGCCGATCCGGCCGCTCACGGTGCAGGCCGACTGCACCTTCCGCGACGAAGCCGGCTACGCGGCCTCCACCCGGCTCGACGTCAGCGCGTCGCAGGTGCGCGGCTTCGCCGCCAATGTCGAGGTGCCACGCCGCGGCAGCTGCCATTTCGATCTGGCGGACTTCCGCCAGGTGCCGGCCGAAACCCATGTGGAACTGCGGGCCCGCGACGGTTGCACGGTGCGCATGTGGGAACAGGGCGACCAGGTCACGGTCGCCTTCACCCAGTGCGCCAACCGCTGCAGCAAGGGCACTTTCGAGTACGTGTGGCCCATCCTGGTGGACCGCCCGAGCGGACAATGCAATTGACGCGCAACGTGCCGGCCCGACCCTGGCCGTGCACCGCCTGAAACAACGGAAACGAACATGAGCAGATCGGATTGGGAAGTCGTCATCGGGCTGGAGGTCCATGCCCAGCTCAACACCGCGTCGAAGATTTTCTCCGGCGCCAGCACCGCCTTCGGCGCGGAACCCAACGTCCAGGCGAGCGCGGTCGATATCGCGCTGCCGGGCGTGCTGCCGGTGCTCAACCGCGGCGCGGTCGAACGCGCGATCCGCTTCGGCCTCGCGATCGGCGCCACGGTGGCGCCGACCAGCGTGTTCGCGCGCAAGAACTACTTCTACCCCGACCTCCCCAAGGGTTACCAGATCAGCCAGTTCGAGCTGCCGGTGGTGCAGGGCGGCACCATCACCATCCGCGTCGGCGAAGGTGAGAACGCCTACGAGAAGACGGTGAACCTGACCCGCGCCCATCTGGAAGAAGACGCCGGCAAGAGCCTGCACGAAGACTTCCACGGCATGAGCGGCATCGACCTCAACCGCGCCGGCACGCCGCTGCTCGAGATCGTCTCCGAACCCGACATGCGCTCGTCGGCGGAAGCCGTGGCCTACGCCCGCACGCTGCATGCGCTGGTGCGCTGGATCGACATCTGCGACGGCAACATGCAGGAAGGCTCGTTCCGCTGCGACGCCAACGTCTCGGTGCGCAAAAAGGGCGCAGAGCAGTTCGGCACCCGGCGCGAGATCAAGAACCTCAACTCCTTCCGCTTCCTGCAGCAGGCGATCGACTACGAGGTGCAGTGGCAGATCGACACCATCGAGGACGGCGGCACCATCCAGCAGGCCACCGTGCTGTTCGATCCGGACACCGGCGAGACGCGCATGATGCGCTCCAAGGAAGACGCCCACGACTACCGCTACTTCCCCGACCCGGACCTGCTGCCGCTGGTGATTTCGCCGGAATGGAAGGCGCGGGTGCAGGGCGAGATGCCGGAACTGCCGGAAGCGATGAAGGCCCGCTTCATCGAGCAGCTCGGCCTCTCCGCCTACGACGCCACCACGCTCACCGCGTCCAAGGAAGTCGCCACGTATTACCAGGCCACCGTGGACGCCGCCGGCGCCGCGCTCGCCAAGCCCTGCGCCAACTGGGTGATGGGCGACCTCGCCGCGCGCCTCAACAAGGCCGAACTCGACATCGCCGTGTCGCCGGTATCGCCAGCCCAGCTCGCCGGCCTGGTGGCGCGCATCGCCGACAACACCATCTCCAACGCGATCGCCAAGAAGGTGTTCGAGGCGTTGTGGAACGGCGAAGGCGTCAGTGCTGACGAAATCATCGACAAGCAGGGCCTCAAGCAGGTCACCGACAGCGGCGCGATCGAAGCGATGATCGACGAAGTGCTCGCCGCCAACCAGAAGTCGGTCGAGGAATTCCGCGCCGGCAAGGACAAGGCCTTCAACGCCCTGGTCGGCCAGGTCATGAAGGCGAGCAAGGGCAAGGCCAGCCCGGCCCAGGTCAACGAACTGCTGAAGAAGAAGCTGGCCGGCTGAGCGCTGGCGGCCGAAACCTGCGCTTACCCCGGCGCGGTTTCCTTGCCTGGCCGCACTGCTTATCCTGCCGGCTTGTGCACCGGAGCCGTCCCATGCAACGCCGACTTTCCATCCTCGCCGGCGCGCTCGCCGCGCTCGTCGCCGCACCCACCCTGGCCGAGCCGCCGGCCGACATGCCGCGCCGCAAGCCCGGCCTGTGGGAAATGAAGACCACGCTGGTGGAACTCGGCGGCCTCACCCAGATGCTGCAGATGTGCGTCGGCCCCAACACCGACGACATCCTGTACCAGCGCGGCGGCAAGCAGGGCGGCTGCGAGCAGCAGACCTGGCGCCGCGAAGGCGAACGCAGCACCTTCAGCGCGGTGTGCCGCATCGAAGGCAGCCTCGCCAACCTGCGCGGCAGCTTCACCGGCGACTTCACCACCCGCTACAGCGGTGAGCTGTACAGCACCTACAACCCGCCGCTGCAAGGCATGGCCAGCATGACGATGCGGCAGGATTCGCGCTGGCTGGGCGAATGCCAGCCCGGCCAGAAACCCGGCGACATCGTGCGCCAGGGCGTCGGCGGCATCGATCTCGACGCGATGATGAAGGGCATGCAGCGCCGCTGAGGGACACGGCGGCAGCCAGCCCGGCGCCTATAATCGAACTCCCGTTCGCCGCCGGAGCCCGCCATGTGCCAGCTGCTGGGCATGAACTGCAATGTGCCCACCGACATCTGCTTTTCCTTCACCGGCTTTCGCGCCCGCGGCGGCCTGACCGACCACCACCGTGACGGCTGGGGCATCGCGTTCTTCGAAGGCAAGGGCGTGCGCCTGTTCCTCGATCCCTGCGCCAGCGCCGACTCCGCCGTCGCCGAGCTGGTGCGGCAATACCCGATCCGCTCGCTCAACGTCATCGCCCACATCCGCAAGGCGACCCAGGGCGAGATCCGGCTTGAAAACACCCACCCGTTCCAGCGCGAGCTGTGGGGGCGCTACTGGATATTCGCCCATAACGGCAACCTGCTGAACTACGCGCCGGCCTTGTCCGGCCGCTTTCAGCCGGTCGGCGGCACCGACTCCGAAACCGCGTTCTGCCACATCCTCGACGAACTCGCCCGCCGTTTCGGCGACCGCCCGCCGCCGGCGCCCGCGCTGCACGCCTGCCTGGCCGAACTGGCAACCGCGATCGGCCGCCACGGCGAATTCAACTTCCTGCTGTCGGACGGCGAGCGCCTGTTTGCCCATTGCTCCTCGCGCCTCGCCTACGTGCTGCGACAAGCGCCGTTTGCGCTGGCCCATCTGGCGGACGAAGACCTGGCGGTGGACTTCAGCGAGGTCACCACGCCCAACGACCGGGTGGCGGTGATTGCGACCATTCCGCTGACCGACAACGAGACCTGGCACCGGATGCCGTCCGGCACCCTGATGTCGTTCCGCCACGGCGTGCCCGACGAACTCGGGATGCTGCCCACGGTGGCCGCCCCGCCCTGCGCCACCCCCATCCGAAGTGCGTAAATTTTCCTTATCCACGCCGATGCCGGCGCGTTAAAGTTGGCATCCCCTCCGGCCAGGTTTGCCCGCCATGCAAGTGGATTGCCCGCTGTGCCAGATCGACCGTGCCAAGCTCGTCTGGCAGGATGAACGCTGTAGCGTGATCCGCGTCGACGATGCCGCCCATCCAGGATTCTGTCGCGTGGTGTGGCGCGACCATGTGGCCGAGATGACCGACCTGGCGGCCGCCGACCGGCGCCACCTGATGGACGTGGTCTTCGCCACCGAAGCGGCGCTGCGGCAGCTGATGCAACCGGCCAAGATCAACCTGGCCAGCTTCGGCAACATGGTGCCCCACCTGCACTGGCATGTGATCCCGCGCTTTGCCGACGACCGCCACTTCCCCGAATCCGTGTGGGGGCCGGCCCAGCGCGAGGGCGTGGCCCACCCCGGCCCGGACACCGCTGTGCTTGCGCGTGCAGTCCAGGCCGCCCTCGACGCGCGCTGACGCTCCACCCCGCCACGATCGGAGCCTCCATGGATTATCGCAACGCGGCCGAATGCCTCAACCTGCTGCACCGCCTGCATGCCTCCAACGTCGACGAAACCCACGCGGCCCTGTCGACGGTCGTGTTCGGCATGCTCGACGCACTGCCGCCGCCCAACCAGCACCTCGAGGTGCTCGAGGCGGCACGACCGATGATTGCGCGCGTGCAGGCGGAGATGTCCCGTCGCTACACCGCGCAGCCGCTGCCGCCGGACAGCCTCGAGAACGAGATCCTGCTGCGGGTGGTGACCCTATGGCGCAACCTGGCACGCTCGTACGCCCGCATCGTGCGGCACGACGCGCGCGACGGTACGCTGGACGACCAGCGCGCGCTGCTCTTCCAGCGTCGCATGCATTACGCAGGTCAGGGCGTCGTCGAGTATTTCCGCGCCCATCGCGCAGTACCGGCGGGGCAATGGGCAGAGGCGCACGAATGCTTCGCGGCCGCCGAAGAGGCCGATCTCGCCCAGATCAGGGTGGCGGATTCGCTCAACGAGGTGTGGAAGGCGCAAAGCACGCTCGAAGCCTATGTCGCGGTCCTGCTGGTGGACCTCGCCAATCCGTTTGGACGCACCGAGCGTGAGCTGGCCTGGATATGCCGCTGGGCACAGCGCTTCGCGCCCTACTGCGCGCTGGGGACGCCGGAGAGCCAGAAACCCACCCTCTACGGCGTGGACCTCGGCGCCGACCACGGTCTTCGCCCCCTCGGCCTGCTGCCGGCCTCGCCGCGCCTGCGCCGCTTCGACGGCAGCACGCTAGCCGGCCAGATTCGCGCGGTGCTGGCGCAGTTCAAGCAGGGCCTGAAGCCGGCGTCGCTCGGGCTGGGCGAAGATTGCACCGTGGAAGCGGGCAACCGCCTGTTGCTCTCGCTGTACCGCCCCTGGGGGCTGGCCTCGGCCGGGCGCCGCTTTCCTCGCCGTGGCAGCCGCGGCCAGGTCGAACTGACCGGCGACTGGCTCGCCATCGGGTTTCACGTCGACGGCAAGGTTTTCACCCAGCCGCGCACCTATGGCGTCGCGTCCAGCCTGAACAGCGACATGAACTTGCTGACGTTCGGCGAGCGCGCGCCGCAGGCCGACGATCCTGCCCGGCGCGAGGCGTTGCGCCAGCACGAGGCCGAGCAGCTCGGCTTCGTCTGCGAGCAGTGGGAGATCCTCGATCAGTCCGTGGGTGGCTTCCGGCTGCAGCAGCGACCGCGGGCGGAAAGACTGGAACACCATCAGCTGGTCGGCGTGCGCCCGCAGGACGGCGATCGCTTCCTGCTCGGCCACGTCAGCTGGTTGATGTATCGCGCCGACGGTCTGCTCGAAGCGGGCGTGCACGTCCTGCCCGGTGTGCCGTCCCTGGTGGCCGCCCGTCCGGTGTCCCTGCACAGCGGGCGCTCACCGTTCCATCAGGCTTTTCTGCTTCCCGCGACCCCGGCGCTGAAAACCGGCCCGTCGCTGGTGCTGCCCAGCCGCTGGTACCACCCGAGCGCGGTCATCGAAATCCACGTCGAGGGCAAGTCCAGCCAGGTCCGGCTCGAACAACTGGTGCTGCGCGGGGCGAACTTCGATCAGGTCAGCTTCGAAGCGCTGCCACCTTCGGTTGCGTAAGCCGCGCGCGCGGAAAACGCACGCTGAAGCGGCTACCGGCGCCAGGAGTGCTCACCACGTGCAGTTCGGCCTGGTGGCGCGTGAGGATGTGCTTGACGATGGCCAGCCCCAGCCCGGTACCACCGGTTTCGCGTGAGCGGCCGCGGTCGACGCGGTAGAAGCGTTCGGTCAGACGCGGAATGTGCTGGGCATCGATGCCGATGCCGTCGTCGCGCACCCAGAATTCGCCACCGGCGTCGTCCTGCCGCCAGCCGACTTCGATCCTGCCCCCGTCCGGCGTGTAGCGCACGGCGTTGCTGCAGAGGTTGGCGAATGCGCTGCGCAGTTCCTTGTGGCTACCCAGCAGCACCGCGTCGGTGTCGAGCACCAGGCTGAGCTGATGACGCCCGGACGACAGCGCCTCGGCCTCGGCATAGACGTCGCGGACCAGCATCGCCACCGCGACCCTTTCTTCGGCAGGTGCCGGCGCGCCGGTCTCGAGCGCGGACAGCGTCAGCAAGTCCTCGATCAGGTGACGCATCCGGTTCGACTGTTCGAGCGCGAGCCGGAGGTAGCGTTGCACGTCGTCCGGCTCGAAATCGCCCGCGCCGTCGATCAGGGTCTCGAGAAAGCCGCCGACAACCGTCAGTGGCGTCCGCAACTCGTGCGACACATTGGCGACGAAGTCCTGCCGCATGGTTTCCAGCCGCTCCAGCTGCGAAATGTCACGCGACAGCACCATCTTCTGACCATCGCCGAACGGAATCACCTGGACCTGCAGCGTGAGTCCGCCCGGGCGGGTCGAGGGCAGCACGAGCGACTCTTCGTAATGCCCGCCATGCAGGTACTGCACGAAGGCCGGCTGGCGGACCAGATTGGTCACCGGCGCGCCGATGTCGCGCGTGTGGTCGAGTCCGAAATGCTGCTCGGCCTTCAGGTTCATCCATTCGATCGTGTCGCTTTCGGCGAGGTACATCACCCCGTCCGGCATTGCCTGACTGGCGTCGCGAAAGCGATCCAGCGTTGCCGCCAGCCGCTCGCGCATGTCGTAGGCAAGACGCGAGCGCCGGCTCATGTCGGCGAATACCTTGCCCCAGGTTCCGGCGGCGCGTGGCAGCGGGGTGCCGACGGGTTCGCGCGTCCATTGCACGAGCCGGTACAGGTTGACGAGGTGGTACCAGCCGGCCGCCAGCAGCCCCACGAGCGCAGCCAGCAGGGCCGCGAGGCTGCCGCCGACAAGCGCGGCGAGTCCGGCCACGGCCAGCAGCGCGAGCAGCAGGGACAGCGCGCCGGTCCAGATGTAGGTGGTGGAACGGATGGCGTGAACTCCGAAGAATGCTGACGACGGCTCAGCGTGTCGCCGAGGTGACGTCTACCTGGGCCGAGAAACGGTAGCCGCTGCCGCGGACCGTCTGGATCAGCGCGTCGTGGGCGGACGGCTCGAGCGCGCAGCGCAGGCGGCGGATGTGGACATCGACCGTGCGCTCCTCGACGAAGACGTGGTCGCCCCACACCTGGTCGAGCAGTTGGGCGCGCGAATGGACCCGTTCGGCGTGCGTCATCAGGAAGTGCAGCAGGCGGAATTCGGTGGGCCCGAGCGACAACGCCCGCTCACCCGCGGTGACGCGATGAGTGGCGGGATCAAGGCGCAGGCCGCCGAGTTCGACCGCATCCTCGGTCGCCTGGGGAGCCCGGCGGCGCAGCACCGCCTTGATCCGTGCCACGAGTTCGCGCGGGCTGAACGGCTTGGTGATGTAGTCGTCCGCACCGGTCTCGAGGCCGGCGACCTTGTCCTGCTCCTCGCCGCGGGCGGTGAGCATGATGATCGGAATCTCGCGGGTGCGTTCCTCCGCGCGCAGGCGGCGCGCGAAGTCGATACCCGACATGCCAGGCAGCATCCAGTCCAGCAGCACGAGGTCCGGCAAGGCGTCGCGCACGAGGCGCTGGGCGGCCTCCGCATCAGCCGCACGCACCACATGGTGGCCGGCGCGGCTGAGGTTGGCGGCTATCAGTTCCTGGATGGCCGGCTCGTCCTCGACCAGAAGAATGTTGGCAGGCATTTTTTTCGCTCCGATTGACCGCGAACGAATGTATGTCAGTACTTTGAAAGTTTGATGACACGTCATCGCGCTGCAACAGGTCCGGTCGGCGGGGCGTGGCGGCAGACGATTCGGGTATGATGGTTGCCCCTCTTCAGGAGGCTGCTGCCATGGCCGGACTCGACAAGGATACCCCGCTTCCCACCGACATCACGCTGCACCGTCAATCGCGCGTGCTCGAGATCGGCTTCGAGGATGGACGCAGCTTCCGGCTGCCGTTCGAGTTTCTGCGCGTGTACTCGCCCTCGGCCGAGGTGCGCGGTCACGGCCCCGGCCAGGAAACGCTTCAGCAGGGCAAGCGCGATGTCGACATCACCGGCCTCGAACCGGTCGGCAACTACGCGATCAAGCCGGTGTTTTCCGACGGCCACGACAGCGGACTGTACTCCTGGGACTATCTTTACGAACTCGGGCTGCAGCACGACGAGCTGTGGCAACAGTATCTCGACCGCCTCGCCGCAGCCGGCGGCAGCCGCGAAGCCGGCGCCGTCCCGCCCGCCGCACCCAAGTCCGGCTGCGGACATCACCACTGAATCGCCGATGAACGACAAGACCACCCACTTCGGCTTCGAGACCGTCGCCGAAAATCAGAAGCAGCGCCGCGTCGCCGAAGTCTTTTCCTCGGTCGCGTCGCGCTACGACGTGATGAACGATCTGATGTCCTTCGGTCTGCACAGACTGTGGAAGGCGTTCACGATCCAGGTCTCGGGCGTGCGCAGCGGTGACCGGGTGCTCGACGTGGCCGGAGGCACCGCAGACCTGTCGCTGGCGTTTGCGCGCAAGGTCGGTCCGACCGGCCAGGTCTGGCTTACCGACATCAACCACGCCATGTTGAGCCGGGGGCGCGACCGCGTGCTGGACCACGGTTTCGCGCTGCCGGTGGCGCAATGCAACGCCGAACGGCTTCCGTTCCCGGACGACTGGTTCGACTGTGTCACCGTCGCTTTCGGGCTGCGCAACATGACTCACAAGGACGTCGCGCTGACCGAGATGCGCCGCGTGCTGCGGCCCGGCGGGCGGCTGCTGGTGCTGGAGTTCTCCAAGGTATGGAAGCCGCTCGCGCCGCTCTACGACCTTTACTCGTTCAAGCTCCTGCCGTGGATGGGCGACAAGGTGGCCAAGGACGCAGACAGCTACCGCTACCTCGCGGAATCGATCCGCATGCATCCGGGCCAGGATGAGTTGCGGGACATGATGGAGCAGGCCGGCCTCGCCCGGGTCGATTACTTCAACCTGAGCGCCGGCGTGGTCGCACTGCACCGCGGCTACAAGACCTGAGCGGCTCGCCCTTGCGCCACGCCCGTTGCTGCGCCTTCCGCCGATGATCGAACAAGCCGTCCTGGCCACCATCAATCACCTGCTGGCTCAGTCCGGCTGGGCGCGGACGCGCCTTGTCCCTCACGCCGGCCGTACCGCTCACCTGGACCTGGCTCCGGTACACGTCGGCTTTTCAGTCGCAAACGACGGCTATCTGGCGCAGTGGGCGCACGAGGGCGAGCAGCCCGACGTGCGGCTGCGCTTCGCCGCAACGGAGTTGCTGCCGGATCTGGTTGCACGTGGCCCGGCAGGCGTGATGCAGCGCGTTCACCTCGAAGGCAACGCCGAATTCGCCGATGCGCTCGGCTTTGTCTTCCGCAATCTGCGCTGGGACGCTGAGGAAGACCTGTCCCGCGTGGTCGGCGACATCCTCGCCCATCGCGCCGTCACGACAGCCCGGGCGCTGGTCGCCGGGCAACAGCGCGCGGCGGCCAACGCCGCCGCCAACGTCGCGGAATTCCTGACGGCTGAGGAGCGGCTGCTGCTGGGCCGTCCCGCGCTCGGCGGATTTACCGCCGAGATCGTAGACATCCGTGACCAACTCGGTCGTCTGGACAAGCGCATCACCAAGCTCGGCGGTTAATCCGGCGGCGAAAAAAACAAGGGCAACCCTGCGGTTGCCCTTGTCCTTTTCACTTCGCGTCGATGCCGCTTAGTGAATACCCTTCTTCAGACGCTGGATCGCGGCGATCTGCGCGATCGCTTCGGCCAGTTCGGCCTGCGCCTTCGCGTAGTCGAGCTGCGAACTCTGGTTTGCCAGGGCTTCCTCAGCCTTGCGCTTGGCTTCCAGCGCCTTGGCTTCGTCCAGGTCCTTGCCGCGGATCGCGGTGTCGGCGAGAACGGTCACCAAGCCCGGTTGCACTTCGAGCAGGCCGCCGGCCACGAACACGACCTCTTCTTCGGCCTGGTTCTGCACCTTCACGCGCACGGCGCCCGGCTTGATCCGGGTCATCAGCGGCATGTGGCCCGGCAGAATGCCGAGTTCGCCGGCTTCGCCCGGCAGCGCAACGAATTCCGCCAGGCCGGAGAAGATCTGCTCTTCCGCGCTGACGATATCGACATGAACCGTCATTGCCATGGTATGTCCTTTTCAAAGCCGCGCCGGCCGGAACCGGCGCGGGCATGGCGGATTACTGCAGCTTCTTCGCCTTCTCGAGCACTTCCTCGATGCCGCCGACCATGTAGAAGGCCTGTTCCGGCAGGTGGTCGTATTCGCCGTTCACGATCGCCTTGAAGCCGGCGATGGTGTCCTTCAGCGAAACGTACTTGCCCGGCGAACCGGTGAACACTTCGGCAACGTGGAAGGGCTGCGACAGGAAGCGCTGGATTTTACGCGCACGGGCCACGGCGAGCTTGTCGTCCGGCGACAGTTCGTCCATACCCAGAATCGCGATGATGTCACGCAGTTCCTTGTACTTCTGCAGGGTCTGCTGCACGGCGCGAGCGACCGAGTAGTGCTCTTCACCGACGACCAGCGGATCGAGCTGGCGGCTGGTGGAGTCGAGCGGATCGACGGCGGGGTAGATACCCAGCGCAGCGATGTCACGCGACAGCACGACGGTGGAGTCGAGGTGCAGGAAGGTGGTGGCAGGCGACGGGTCGGTCAAGTCATCCGCCGGCACATACACGGCCTGGATCGAGGTGATCGAGCCCACCTTGGTCGAGGTGATGCGTTCCTGCAGACGGCCCATTTCTTCGGCCAGCGTCGGCTGGTAACCCACCGCGGAAGGCATACGACCCAGCAGCGCGGACACTTCGGTACCGGCCAGGGTGTAGCGGTAGATGTTATCCACGAAGAACAGGATGTCGCGGCCTTCGTCGCGGAAACGCTCCGCCATGGTCAGACCGGTCAGCGCGACGCGCAGACGGTTGCCCGGGGGTTCGTTCATCTGACCGAACACCATCGCGACCTTGTCGAGAACGTTGGAGTCCTTCATTTCGTGGTAGAAGTCGTTGCCCTCACGGGTACGCTCGCCCACGCCAGCGAACACCGACAAGCCCGAGTGCTGCTTGGCGATGTTGTTGATCAGCTCCATCATGTTCACGGTCTTGCCCACACCGGCGCCGCCGAACAGGCCGACCTTGCCGCCCTTCGCGAACGGGCAGATCAGGTCAATAACCTTGATGCCGGTTTCGAGCAGTTCCACGGACGGGGACAGCTCGTCGAACTTCGGCGCCTTCTGGTGGATCGCGCGCAGCTCGTCGGTTTCAACCGGACCCGCTTCGTCGATCGGGCGGCCGAGCACGTCCATGATGCGGCCCAGCGTGCCGTGGCCGACAGGCACCGAGATCGGCTTGCCGGTGTTGGACACCTTCATGCCGCGGCGCAGGCCGTCGGAGGAACCCAGCGCAATCGTACGCACCACGCCGTCGCCGAGTTGCTGCTGGACCTCGAAGGTCAGGCCAGCTTCGGCGAAGGAGTCGGCGGCGTCCTCAAGCTTCAGGGCGTCATACACCTTGGGCATCGAATCGCGCGGGAACTGGATGTCCACCACCGCGCCGATGCACTGAACGATAGTACCGTTACTCATCGTCTTTCCTTAATCAATAATCCGTTAGACCGCGGCGGCGCCACCGACGATTTCCGACAGCTCCTTGGTGATCGCGGCCTGGCGGGTCTTGTTGTAGACCAGCTGCAGTTCGCCAATCACGTTCTTGGCATTGTCGGATGCGGCCTTCATTGCCACCATGCGCGCGCTCTGTTCGGAAGCCATGTTCTCGGCTACGGCCTGATAGACCAGCGCCTCGACGTAACGCACCAGCAGCTCGTCGATCACCACCTGCGGATCCGGCTCGTAGAGGTAGTCCCAGGAGTTGTCCGGGGTACCGAGCTTTTCACCGGTGAGCGGAAGCAGCTGCTCCAGCTGCGGTTCCTGCTTCATGGTGTTGATGAAGCGCGTGTAGGCGACGTAAACCGCGTCGAGCTCACCGTTCTGGAACGCGTCGAGCATCACCTTGACCGGGCCGATCAGCTTTTCGAGGTGCGGGGTGTCGCCGAGTTGCGTCACATGCGATACCACTTTGGCACCGATGCGCTGCATGAAGCCGAAACCCTTGTTGCCGATGCAGCAGGCGCGGATCTCGGTGGCCCCGGCGGCCTCCCATTCCTTCATCGCATTGACTGCGACGCGCTGAACGTTGGTGTTCAAGCCACCACACAGACCCTTGTCGGTCGTGACCAGGATCAGGCCCACCCGCTTGACCTGGTCCTTGCGGACCAGGAAGGGGTGCTTGTAGTCGGTGACGTTGGCCTGGGACAGGTTCGCGGCGAGTCGGCGGATCTTGTCGGCGTAGGGGCGGGCAGCACGCATCCGGTCCTGCGCCTTGCGCATTTTGGACGCGGCCACCATTTCCATGGCCTTGGTGATCTTTCGCGTGTTTTGCACGCTCTTGATCTTGGTACGGATTTCCTTACCGCTAGCCATATTCCGTCTCCGTCCGCGGCCTTAGGCCCAGCTCTTCTTGAACTCGGCGATCGCGGCAACCAGGGTCTTCTCGCCGTCGGCGTCGAGTTCCTTGGTGTCGGTGATCTTGGCGACGAGTTCAGGCGCCTTGGCCTTGACGAACTGCTGCAGACCGGATTCGAAGGCCAGCACGCGAGCCACTTCGACGTCGTCGAAGTAGCCGTTGTTCACCGCGTACAGGGTGATGGCCATTTCGGCGACCGACAGCGGCGCGTATTGCGGCTGCTTCATCAGTTCGGTAACGCGGCGGCCGCGCTCGAGCTGCTTGCGGGTTGCATCGTCCAGGTCGGAGGCGAACTGGGCGAACGCGGCGAGTTCGCGGTACTGCGCGAGGTCGGTACGGATACCGCCGGAGAGCTTCTTGACGACCTTGGTCTGCGCGGCACCACCGACGCGGGACACCGAGATACCGGCGTTGATCGCGGGACGGATACCAGCGTTGAAGAGGTCGGTTTCCAGGAAGATCTGACCGTCGGTAATCGAGATCACGTTGGTCGGCACGAACGCGGACACGTCGCCGGCCTGGGTTTCGATGACCGGCAGGGCGGTCAGCGAACCGGTCTTGCCCTTGACTTCGCCGTTGGTGAACTTCTCGACGTAGTCGGCGTTCACGCGGGCGGCGCGCTCGAGCAGGCGGGAGTGCAGGTAGAACACGTCGCCCGGGTAGGCTTCGCGGCCCGGCGGACGGCGCAGCAGCAGGGAGACCTGACGGTAGGCCCAGGCTTGCTTGGTCAGATCGTCATAGACGATCAGCGCGTCTTGACCACGGTCGCGGAAGTACTCGCCCATGGTGCAGCCGGCGTACGCCGACAGGTACTGCATGGCGGCGGATTCGGAAGCGGTTGCGGCGACGACGATGGTGTATTCCATCGCGCCGTTTTCTTCCAGCTTGCGCACGACGTTGGCGATGGTCGAAGCCTTCTGGCCGATCGCAACGTAGACGCAGAACATGTTCTGGCCTTTCTGGTTGATGATGGCATCAACCGCGACGGCCGTCTTGCCGGTCTGGCGGTCGCCGATGATCAGCTCGCGCTGGCCACGGCCGATCGGCACCATGGAGTCGACCGACTTCAGACCGGTCTGCACCGGCTGCGAAACGGACTGGCGGGCGATGACGCCCGGCGCGACCTTTTCGATCTTGTCGGTGAGCTTGGCATTGATCGGGCCCTTGCCGTCGATCGGCTGACCCAGCGCATTGACGACGCGGCCGATCAGCTCGGGGCCGACGGGCACTTCGAGAATGCGGCCGGTGGCCTTGACGGTGTCGCCTTCGGTGATGTGCTCGTATTCGCCGAGCACGACCGCGCCGACGGAATCACGCTCGAGGTTGAGTGCGAGGCCGAAGGTGTTGCCGGGGAACTCCAGCATTTCGCCCTGCATGACGTCGGTGAGGCCGTGGATGCGGGTGATACCGTCGGTGACGGAAACCACCGTACCCTCGTTGCGCGACGTGGCGGCGAGCTGCAGGTTCTGAATCCGGCTCTTAATCAGATCACTGATTTCAGAGGGGTTGAGTTGCATTTTGCGATAACTCCTAGTTCTTGAGCGCAGCGGCCATGTTCGCGAGCTTGCCGCGGACCGAGGCGTCGATCACTTCGTCGCCGACGGCGATGCGGACCCCACCGATGAGTTCGGGGTCGATGCTGACGGTCACGTTCAGGCGGGCCTGGAAGCGGGCTTCCAGGTCGGCCTTCAGTGCAGCCAGCGCGGCATCGTCGAGGGGGAAGGCGGAGGCGATTTCAGCCTCCAGGACGCCTTCGTGTTCGTTCTTCAGAGCAACGAACAGGTCACGGATCTCCGGAAGCACCTGCAGACGTTCGTTATCCACGAGGACGCGGACGAAGTTCTGCTGCTCGGCGGTCAGGTTCCCACCGACTTCCTGCACCAGCGTGTTGAGCTGGTCAGCGGAAAGCTTGGGATCGTTGATACACGCCCGCATGGAAGAATCGGCCGCCACAGCGGCGAGCCGATCCAGTGCTTCCGACCAAGGCCCCAGCGCACCTGCCCCGCGGGCCAGCTCGAAGGCGGCATCCGCATAAGGGCGCGCGATGGTGACGTTCTCGGCCATGACTTATTGCAGTTCCTGTTTCAGGTTGGCAAGCAGCTCGGCGTGCACCTGGGCGTTGATTTCGCGACGCAGGATCTTTTCCGCGCCGGCAACAGCCAGATGAGCGACCTGGTCGCGCAGGGCTTCCTTGGCACGCTGGGCAGCGGCGCCGGCTTCGGCTTCCGCGGCTTCACGAGCCTGGGCGATGATGCGGCTGGCTTCGGCACGGGCTTCGTCGACCAGTTGGCTCGCCTGCTTTTCAGCGGAGGCACGCACATCGCCCGCGGATTCGCGAGCCTTGCGCAGTTCCTCGACGACCTTCTTCTCGGCGAGAGCCAGATCGGCCTTGGCCTTGTCCGCAGCTGCCAGCCCGTCAGCGATTTTCTTCGCGCGCTCGTCCAGTGCCTTCACGATGGGCGGCCACACGAATTTCATCGTGAACCACGCCAGGATGAAGAACACAACGAGCTGGGCTATCAGGGTTGCGTTCAGATTCACTGTTCTAGGTCCTCAGTGAGTTTGAGAGGAACTCGAACCGATCAGAGCTGGAACGGGTTGGCGAAGGCGAACATCATCGCGATACCGACACCGATCAGGAACGCGGCGTCGATCAGACCGGCCAGCAGGAACATCTTGGTTTGCAGCGCGTTCATCAGTTCGGGCTGACGGGCGGAGGCTTCGAGGTACTTGGAACCCATGATGCCGATACCGATACACGCACCGATAGCACCCAGACCGATGATCAGACCAGCAGCCAGCGCAACAAAACCCAGAACGTTTTCCATGACGACTCCTTAGTTAAAGATGATTGAGTTTAAAAATGGGTACTGCGAAAAAAGCTTAGTGACCTTCGTGCGCCTGGCCGATGTACACCAGGGTCAGCATCATGAAGATGAAGGCCTGCAGGGTGATGATCAGGATGTGGAAGATGGCCCAGATGGAACCCGCGACGATGTGGCCGACGAAACCGAACACGGTGGCGGTGGAGCCGAGCAGCGCGATCAGGATGAAGATCAGTTCGCCGGCGTACATGTTGCCAAACAGTCGCATGCCGTGGGACACGGTCTTGGCGACGAATTCGATGATCTGCATCGCGAAGTTGATCGGGTAGAGCAGCGGGTGGCTGCCGAACGGCGCGGTGAAGAGCTCGTGCACCCAGCCCGAGACGCCCTTGATCTTGACGTTGTAGTACAGGCAGAGCAGCAGCACGCCGCAGGACATGCCCAGCGTGGCCGACAGGTCGGCGGTCGGCACCACACGCATGTAGGCGTGATGCGGATCACCCCCGGCAGAGGCGTAGACGCCTTCCCAGATGCGCGGCAGCAGATCGACCGGCAGCATGTCCATCGCGTTCATCAGGAAAATCCAGACGAACACGGTGAGCGCGAGCGGAGCAACGAACTTGCGCGATTCGGCGCTGTGGATGATGCCCTTGGCCTGGTCTGCGACCATTTCAACGAGCAGCTCGACAAAGCCCTGGAAGCGCCCCGGCACACCGGCGGTTGCCTTGCGGGCGGCCAGCCACAGCAAGAAGACCGTCAGCAGCCCGAGCAGCACCGAATAGAACATCGAGTCGACGTTGATGACGCTGAAGTCGACGATGCTGGTCTGCGCATGACCGGTGCTGTTGAGGTGGGTAAGGTGGTGGACGACGTATTCTGATGCGGTTGGTGCGTGCTCTGTAGCCATAGTCAGTTTCTTAC
The DNA here is from genome assembly GCF_001682385.1 of Azoarcus olearius. Classification (NCBI taxonomy): domain Bacteria; kingdom Pseudomonadati; phylum Pseudomonadota; class Betaproteobacteria; order Rhodocyclales; family Zoogloeaceae; genus Azoarcus; species Azoarcus olearius. The sequence continues at coordinate 188,120 of NZ_CP016210.1, read as the reverse complement.
CAAGAATGCAAACAAATTCGCCTTGAGCGCCAGAATCAGGCCGATCAGCAGCGCGCCCCAATGGACGCCCGGATACAAGGCCGGAAACAGCACCAACAATCCAACTATCGACGCGATCTTCACGAACTCGCCGACCACAAATGCGGTTACGGTTGCACCGCTGCGCCTGGCCAGCGCACCCAGCCGTAGCGCAAAAATCGCCGCCGGCACAATGCAGGCCAAAGCCCCGTACGCCGCCGATATCGCCCCGCGAGGGCCGAAAAAAACGGCCGCAATGGCCGTGGCGACGAGGCCGGCGCCTAACTGCAGCAGCACTGATCTGAGCATCGGTGACGTCACTGTGCCGCAGCGGTGGGCAACCGTATAAAAATCCCGTCAATACTAAGGGTTAACCGTAGGGAAGTCAAACCTTGCCCGCGCTGCAACAACGTCGCGCCGCCGCGCGATATCTTTTAGCTTATACACGACCCAAATGAAGGATTGACGGCGGGCGGCACGCTGGCGAACATGGCCTCATGAATCCTGACTACTCCCGCGAGATCCCGCAGCCCTGGCGGCAGATGTCACGCGTTTTCACCGCACTGGGGGATGAACATCGACAGCGCATCCTGCTGACCTTCGAGCGTGACGAGCGCCTCAACGTCAGTCAGATCGCCGGCGTATCGACGCTGTCACGACCGGCAGTCTCGCATCACCTCAAGATCCTGCGCGAAGCGGGCGTGCTGTCGTCCGAGAAGGTCGGCAAGGAGATCTACTTCTGGGTCAACACGTCCTTCCTGACCGAAACTTTCGACAACGTGCGCGACTATCTTGCCAGCCGCCTGTGAATGTCATGTCGAAATGTCTGGACGCGTAATCACTTTGACGGCATGATCCGGGTTCCCCTCGCCCGAATAGGTAAGCGGTCATGCCTGTGATCAGATTCGTGCTGCGCCTGCTGCTCGGCACTCTCTTCAGCGTTCGCGTCCGCGGCGACAACGCGTCGCTCTCGGCGCGCCGTCTGCTCATCGTCGCCAATCACGAGTCCTTCCTCGACGGCCTTCTGCTGGGTCTGTTCCTGCCGGCGGACCCCGTGTTCGTGGTTCACACCGGCGTCACCCGCCGCTTCTGGTTCAGGCTCGCGTTGAGGCTGGTCGATCATCTTGCGGTCGACCCGACCAACCCGATGGCGATGAAGCGCGTCATCCGGCTGCTGGAAGAAGGCCGCCCGGTGGTCATCTTCCCGGAGGGGCGCATCACCATCACCGGCAGCCTGATGAAGGTGTACGAGGGCCCCGCCTTCGTGGCCGCGAAGACCGGGGCGACCATCGTGCCGGTGCGCCTCGACGGCGCCGCCCGCAGCTACTTCTCGCGCGTTGCCGGCCGCCATCCCCGCCGCCTGCTGCCGCGCATCACATTGAGCATCCAGCCGCCGACCCGGATCGAGATGCCGGAAGCGCCCACCGCGAAGGCGCGCCGCCAGAAGGCGGGCGAGGCGATGCGCCGCCTGATGCAGGAGATGCTGTTCGCCTCGCGGCCGTCACAGACGCTGTTCGACGCGCTGCTCGACACCGCGGCGCTGCACGGGCGGCAACGCGCCGTGGTGGAGGACGTCAAGCAGGTGGAATACAGCTACGGCGACCTGATCAAGATGTCGCTCGCACTCGGTCGGCTCGGCAGCCGACTGGGCGAGCCGGGCGAGCGCATCGGCGTCCTGCTGCCCAATCTGGCGCCCACGCTCGGACTGGTTTTCGGTCTCAATGCCTTCGGCCGCACGCCGGCGATGCTGAACTACACCGCTGGAACCGAAGGGCTGCAGGCGGCCTGCACCGCGGCGTGCCTGCGCACGGTCATCACCTCACGTGCCTTCCTGGAGCAGGCCCGGCTTACGGAGCGCGTCACGGCGCTCGAAGGCGTGCGCATCGTCTATCTCGAAGACCTCCGCGCAAGCCTGGGGCTGGCCGACAAGCTGTGGCTGATGCTGTGGGCGCTCCACTTCCCGCGGCTCGCCACCTGCCGCCAGCAGCCGGGCGATCCCGCGGTGGTGTTGTTCACATCGGGATCGGAAGGCAAGCCGAAGGGCGTCGTACTGTCGCATCAGGCGCTGCTGGCCAACGTCGCCCAGATCCGCGCGGTGGTGGATATCTCGCCCGACGACAAGATCCTCAACGCCTTGCCGCTGTTTCATTCGTTCGGGTTGACGGCGGGTTCGTTGCTGCCGGTGCTGTCCGGTGCCGATGTCTTCCTCTACCCCTCGCCGTTGCATTACCGGGTGATTCCGGAACTCGCCTACGACCGCGGTTGCACCGTGCTCCTGGGCACCAGCACCTTCCTCGGCAATTACGCCAGGTTTGCCCACCCCTACGACTTCTTCCGCTTGCGCTACGTCATCGCCGGAGCCGAAAAGCTGTCTGAAGCGGTGCGCACCAGCTGGTTCGAGAAGTTCGGCATCCGCATCTTCGAAGGTTACGGCGCCACCGAGACCGCGCCCGTGCTGGCGGTGAATACGCCGATGGCCTACCGCAGCGGCACCGTCGGGCAACTGCTTCCCGGTCTGCACGCCAAGTTGCTCGCGGTGCCCGGTATCGACCGCGGAGGCATACTCCACGTCAGCGGGCCCAACCTCATGTCCGGCTACCTGCGGGTCGAACAACCCGGCGTGCTGCAGCCGCCGTCGTCCGCAGCCGGCGAAGGGTGGTACGAAACCGGCGACGTGGTCGATATCGACGACGACGGCTTCCTGCGCATCGTCGGCCGTGTAAAGCGCTTCGCCAAGGTCGCGGGTGAAATGGTGTCGCTCGAATCCGTCGAGAAACTGGCCGTGCAGACCGCGCCGGAGTTCGCCCATGCGGCCTCTACCCAGCCCGACCCGGCACGCGGCGAAAGCATCGTGCTGTTCTCCACCGACCCGGCCCTGACCCGCGAACGCCTGCAGGCCGCGGCGCGCGACGGCGGCTGGCCGGAGATTGCGGTCCCCCGGCGCATTGTCCCCGTCGACGCGCTGCCGCTGCTGGGCACCGGCAAGATCGACTACGTGACGCTCAAACGGTGGGCGGAAGCAGCGTGAGCCGCTCGACCTGCAACACCCGCCGTCGCCTGCTGCTGGCTGCGGGCGGGGTCGCGTTGGCGGGCACCGCGGCCGGCTTCGCAGCGGCGCGCCCGCTGCTGATGAACGAATGCCGCGCCCAGTTGCCGGCCGATCCCGCAGTGCAGGCCTTGCTGACGGCGGCGTGGGCGGACCTCGATCCAGCCAGGGTATGGGATGTCCACGTCCACCTCGCCGGCACCGGCGACTCTGGTCGCGGCATCGAGCTGTCGGAACGGATGCAGACACCGTTGCGCCCTTTCGACTATGCGCAGCGGCTGTTCTACCTCAACGCGGGCTGCGCCCACCGCGCCCCCGGCCAGGTTGACGAGAGCTACATCGCCCGCCTGCAGAACCTGTGCGCGGATGCTCCGGCAGGCTTCAAGCTGATGCTGTTCGCGTTCGACCGCGCATACGACGAGCACGGCCGCGTGCTGCCGCTCGAAGGCAGCATGTACATCCCCAACGACTATGCCAGCGAGGTCGCGCGGCGGGCACCCGAACGCTTCGAATGGGTGTGCTCGATCCACCCGTGGCGCACGGACGCTGTGGCGCAGCTGCAAGCCGCCGCGGAGCAGGGCGCGCGCGCGGTGAAATGGCTGCCGCCGGCGATGGGCATCGACCCCGCCTCGCAGCGCTGCGACGCGTTCTACGACGCGCTGGCGCGACTCGACCTGCCGCTGCTGACCCACGTCGGCGAAGAAAAGGCAGTGCACGGCCCTGGCCTGCCGGAGTGGGGCAATCCCTTGCGGCTGCGGCGGGCGCTGGAGCGCGGCGTACGTGTCATCGCGGCCCACTGCGGCAGCCTGGGCAGCGACGTCGACACCGACCGGGCAAGCCGCCCGCGCGTCCCGACCTTCGACCTCTTCGCGCGGTTGATGGACGACGAAGCCCATGCCAGCCGCCTGCTCGGCGACGTGTCCGCGATCACGCTGATCAACCGCGACCCCGAAGTCATCCGTACCATCGTCGAACGGCGCGAGTGGCACGAGCGCCTGCTGTTCGGCAGCGACTACCCGCTGCCGGGCATCGTCCCGCTGATTCCGCTGGCCAAGCTGGTGCGCGAACGACTGCTCGACGCCGGAGCCGTACCTGCGCTGGACGCCTTGCGCCACCACAACCCCATCCTGTTCGACTTCGCCCTGAAGCGGCAGCTGGCCTCGCGCGGCAGGCGGCTTCCGGCGAGCGTCTTCGAAACCCGTCGTCATTTCGACCGGAGCGTGGCATGAGCCAGCAATTCGAACTGATGAAGCAGCGCCGCTTCCTGCCCTTCTTCCTGACCCAGTTCCTCGGCGCGTTCAACGACAACGTCTACAAGAACGCGCTGGTGGTGCTGCTGACCTTCCAGGCGGCGCGCTACACCACGCTCGCGCCGGGCGTGCTGGTCAATCTGTGCGCCGGCCTGTTCATCCTGCCGTTCTTCCTGTTCTCGGCCACGGCCGGTCAGATTGCCGACAAATACGAGAAGAGCCGCCTGATCCGCTTCACCAAGCTGCTCGAAATCGGCGTGATGTTGCTCGGCTGCGTCGCCTTCGCGGCGGAGTCGCTCGTCCTGATGCTGGCCACGCTGTTCCTGATGGGTGCGCAGTCGACGCTGTTCGGTCCGGTCAAGTACGCCATCCTGCCGCAGCACCTGCAGGAAAACGAGCTGGTCGGCGGCAATGCGCTGGTCGAATCGGGCACCTTCGTCGCCATCCTCATCGGCACCCTCGCGGGGGGTGTGATGGTCAGCATGCCGGACGGCACCCTGTGGGTCTCCGCCGCGATCGTCACGCTCGCGCTTGCGGGTTACCTCAGCAGCCGCGGCATTCCCACCGCACCCGCCGCGGCGCCCGAGTTGCGGATCAACTGGAATCCGGTCACCGAAACCTGGCGCAACCTCGCGTTCACCCGCGGCAACCGCAGCGTGTTCCTGGCAGTGCTCGGCATCTCCTGGTTCTGGTTCTATGGCGCGGTGTTCCTGTCACAGTTCCCGGCCTACGCCAAGGACGTGCTCGGCGGCGACGAACACGCCGTCGTGCTGCTGCTGGCGGTGTTCTCGGTCGGTATCGGCATCGGCTCGCTGCTGTGCGAACGCCTGTCCACCGGCCACATCGAGATCGGCCTGGTGCCGTTCGGCTCGCTTGGGCTGTCGCTGTTCGCACTCGACCTGTGGTGGGCCAGCCCCGCCGCCGTGGTGCCGGGCACGCCCGCCGCCCCGCTATCGGCCCTGCTCGCGCAGCCGGCCAACTGGCGCGTCGTCGCCGACCTCGTCGCGATCGGCATCTTCGGCGGTTTCTACATCGTGCCGCTGTACGCACTGATCCAGAGCCGCAGCGAGCCGGGCCACCGTTCGCGCATCATTGCCGGCAACAACATCCTCAACGCGGCCTTCATGGTGGTCGCTGCCGGCATGGGCGCCGCGCTGCTGGCGGCAGGACTGGACGTCACCGCGCTGTTCCTCGTCACCGCGCTGCTCAACGCCGTGGTGGCTATCTACATCTACACCCTGGTACCGGAATTCCTGCTGCGCTTCCTCGTGTGGCTGCTGGTGCACAGCGTCTATCGCCTGCAGGTGCGCGGCGTTCAGCACATTCCGGAGCAGGGTGCCGCGGTATTGGTGTGCAACCACGTCAGCTTCGTCGATGCGCTGGTGATCATGGCCGCCAGCCGGCGGCCGATCCGCTTCGTGATGCACCACCAGATCTTCCGTTTGCCGCTGCTGCGCTTCGTATTCCGCGAGGGGCGGGCGATTCCGATCGCATCGGCAAAGGAAGACCCGGCGATGATGGAACGCGCCTTCGACGAGATCGCGCGCGCGCTCGAGGCTGGTGAGTTGATCGCGATCTTCCCTGAAGGCCATATCACCGAAGACGGCGATATCTCCCCCTTCCGTCCCGGCATCCGCCGCATCCTCGAACGCAACCCGGTGCCGGTGGTGCCGCTGGCGCTGCGCGGTCTGTGGGGCAGCTTCTTCTCGCGCAAGGACGGCCGGCCGATGTCGCGGCCGCTGCGGCGGGGGCTGTTCAGCCGCATCGAACTGGTCGCCGGCGAACCGCTCGCCGCGGCGGCCGCCAGCCCGGAAGCGCTGCAGGGCCGGGTGGCCGAGCTGCGGGCCGACTGGCGCTGAACGAAGCTCGCGGAGGCGTCCATGGCGATGGTGATCTGGATCGCGGCCGGCGCCCTCGTCGGTCTGATTGGCGGCCCAGCCGGGATTCTGGCCGGTGCCGTGCTTGGGGGCTTGGTCGCACAGCTGCGCAAGGACGGGCAGCAGACGGCCTCGCGGCATGATCGGCGCATCGCCGCACTCGAACGTGAAGTGGCGACCCTTTCGCGCCGCGTTGCCGCCATCACTGCGCCGCCGGCCTCCGCAGGCGCCGCACCCGCCGGGCCGGTGGAAGAACCCGCCCCGCTCCATCTCGACCTCGACCTTCCGCCGCTGCAGACCGCGTCCGCCGACGTGGCGGCACCCGCTGGCAGCCCACCGGCGGACGACGCCCTCGTCCCCACCAAAGCCGGCCCGGCCCTACCCCCAAGGTCGCCGTCTGTCGCCCCGCTCGACGCGGACGCGCCGGATCTCGACGCCCTGTATTTGCGCTGCCGCGACTGGCTGCTCGGCGGCAACACGCTGGTGCGGGTCGGCATCCTGGTGCTGTTCTTCGGGCTGGCCTTCCTCGCCCGCTACGCGGTGGAACACGCCTTGCTGCCGCCTGCGCTGCGGCTGGCCGGCATCGGCGGCGGCGGGCTGGCGCTCGCCGCGCTCGGCTGGCGGCTGCGCCGCCGCCGCCCCGGCTATGCGCTGACCCTGCAGGGCGGCGGCGTGGCGGTGCTCTACCTGACGGTGTTCGCCGCCTTCCGCCTGTATGCGCTGCTGCCCGCCAGCGCCGCCTTCGCGCTGATGCTGCTGATCGTCGCCGCCGCGGCCTGGTTCGCGGTGCGCCAGGGCGCGCCGGCGCTGGCGGTGATCGGCACCGCCGGCGGCTTTGCCGCCCCCATCCTCGCCTCCACCGGCGGCGGCACCCACGTCGAACTGTTCACCTATTACGCGCTGCTCAACACCGGCGTGCTTGCGCTGGCGTGGTGGCGGGCGTGGCGCTCGCTCAACCTCACCGGCTTCCTGTTCACCTTCGCGATCGGCCTCGCCTGGGGCGCCGCCGACTATCACCCCTGGCATTTCGCCACCACCGAACCCTTCCTGGTCCTGTTCTTCCTGATGTACGTCGCCGCCGCGGTGGCCTATGCCTGGAAGCGCGCACCGGCGCTCGGCGACCCCGTGGATGGCACGCTGGTGTTCGGCGTGCCGGTGGTCGGCTTCGGCCTGCAGGCTGCGCTGGTGCACGGCATGCCCGATGCGCTCGCCTGGAGCGCTGCCGCGGTTGGCGTCTTCTATCTGGTGCTCGCCGCCGCGCTGCACCGCCTGCGCAAGCCGGCGCTCGAACTGCTGGTGGCGAGCTTCACCGCGCTCGGCATCGCCTTCCTGACGCTGGCGATTCCGCTCGCGTTCGACGGCCGCTGGAGCGCCGCGGCGTGGGCACTGGAAGGCGCGGCGCTGTGGTGGGTGGGGCTGCGTCAGCAGCGTCGGCTCGCCGCCGCCTGCGGCCTGCTGCTGCAGGCGGGCGCCGGACTGCTGTTCGCCGCCGACCTTGCCCAGCACCCCGGGCTGCGCGATCTTGCCGTGCTCAACAGCGCCTTCCTCGGTACCACGATGATCGCTGGAGCCGGCTTCGTCAGCGCCTGGCTGGCGGCACGCGAGACCCGCTGGCCCGCATGGCTGCAGGCCGTGGGCCATGCGCTGCTCGCCTGGGCCTGGCTGTGGTGGCTCGGCGGCGGCTGGGCGGAGATCGACGCCCAGGTATTCACCGGCACCCGGCCGGCGGCGCATCTGCTGCTGTTCGCCGCCAGCGGCGCCGTCGCGGTGGGGCTGGCGGCACGCCTGCGCTGGGCGGATCTGCAATCGGCAGTGGCCTTGCCCGCGGCGGGCATGCTGCTCGCCATCGCCCAGGTGATGAACTACGGCGTGCCGCCGTCCGGCCACGGCGGCTGGCTGGCGTGGCCCGCCGCGCTCGCGCTGCATGCGTTCGCGCTGTATCGCGCCGACGCGCATCCGGCACGCGGTCTGCTGGGCTGGACGCACGCCGCCGGCGTATGGCTGTTGGCGCTGGCCGCAGCGCAAGAGGTCGGCCAGCGCGTCGCCACGCTGGGCTGGGGCAATGGCTGGGAGACCGCGGCCTTCGCACTGCCGCCGGTGCTGGTGCTCGCACTGCTGACGCGCATGGCGAGTGGCGCACGCTGGCCGTTCGCCACCTGGCGCCCGGCCTATCTGGTTGCGGGCGCTGTCCCGCTGGCGATCGGGCTGGTGCTGTGGTCGCTGGTAGTCCTGCCGCTGGCCGATGGCAGCACGCGGCCCTACGGCTATGTGCCGTTGGCGAACCCGCTGGATCTCACCGTGATCGCGGCGCTGGGGACGATCGCCGGGTGGTTGCGGCGCGCGCGCCCGCAACTCGAGGCGCGATTCGGCCCGCTGCAGCCGCTACAGGCCGGCCTCGCGCTGGTTGCCTTCATCGCCGCCAATGGCTCGCTGCTGCGCGCGGTGCATCACGCCACCGGGCTGCCGTGGGAACTGCCGCGACTGCTCGCCGCCGACACCACCCAGACCGCGCTGTCGCTGATGTGGGCCGTGCTCGGCCTCGGCCTGATGCTGCTCGCCAACCGCCGCGCCAGCCGCCCGACCTGGCTGGCCGGCGCGGCGCTGATGGCGGCGGTGGTGGCCAAGCTCTTCCTGGTGGACATGGCGGCGAGCGGTACGCTCACCCGCATCGTGTCCTTCATCGGCGCCGGGCTGCTGTTGCTGGTGGTGGGCTATTTTTCGCCGCTGCCGCCGAAGCAGACGGTGCCTGCGGAACGCGCCCCCGAGTGAAGCGGAGGGCTCGCCGCACGACGGCACGCGGTTTCAGCGCAGCCCCGCTGAGGACGCGGTAAGCCCGATCGTCGGGCATGCCTGCCCGCCGGGCTCTTTCTCAGCGCAGGCGGCCGAGCAGGCCGTCGAGCTGGTCGAGGCTGCCGAAGCGGATGGTGACCTCACCAGCGCCCTTCTTGTTGGCCTTGATCTTCACGGTGGCGCCGATGGCGTCGGCGATTTCCTCTTCGAGGCGCACCAGATCGCGGTCGGGCGCCGCCGCCGCCTTCTTCTGGCGCGGGTTCAGCGTGTGCTGCACCAGACGCTCGGTCTCGCGCACCGACAGCTGACGCGCCGCCACGACATTGGCGAGCTGGATCTGGCTGGCGCCGTCGAGCGGCAGCAGCGCGCGCGCGTGGCCCATGTCGATGTCGCCCGCCATCAGCAGTTCCTGCACCGGCTTGGCGAGGTTGAGCAGGCGCAGCAGGTTGCTCGCCGCCGGCCGCGAACGGCCGACCGCATCGGCGGCCTGCTGGTGGGTCATCGCGAATTCGTCGATCAGGCGCTGGATGCCGCCGGCTTCTTCAAGCGGGTTGAGGTCCTCGCGCTGGATGTTCTCGATCAGCGACATCGCCAGCGCGGCTTCGTCGGGGATCTCGCGTACCAGGCAGGGCAGTTCGGCCAGGCCGGCGATCTGCGAGGCGCGCCAGCGCCGTTCGCCGGCGATGATCTCGTAGCGCGGCGCCCCGTTGAGCTGGGGCAGCGGCCGCACCAGCACGGGCTGCATCACGCCCTGCGCCTTGATCGACGCCGCCAGCTCTTCCAGCGAGCCGGGGTCCATGCGGGTGCGCGGCTGGTACTTGCCGGGCTGCAGCGCCGCGGTGGCGAGCGTCTGCAGCTCGCCCTTCTCGGCTTCGTCGTCGCGGTTGGCGGCCAGCAGGGCATCGAGGCCGCGGCCGAGGCCTTTGAGTTTGGGTGGTGTCATTTCAGTCGCCGGGCTGTTCGCCCCGTATCAATGTTTGAGCCTGTTCCAGGCTTGCGCGCAGACCAGGCAGGTCACGGACGATGGTTTGCCAGACCCGCGCCGGCTCTATCGAGGCGTAACCGTGGATCAGGCGGTTACGGTGATCGATGACGACGCGCCACGGCACCTCGGCATAGCGCGCCCGCAACTCCGTCGAAAGCTGGCTGGCCGCTTCGCCCAGGATCTCGAAACTGCGCTCGATCGCGCGTTGCGTCCGCAGATCGGCCATGAACGCCGCCTCACCCACCTGCGCGAACGATTCGATTTCCGCCAACGCAGCGAGCATGTCACCGACCAGCAGCAAGGCGTCCCGCTCGCGGGTCACAGTGTGCGGGCCTCGGCCAGCACCCGCACGCGCAGCGCCGGATGCAGTTCATCCTCGATCACCAGGTCCACCCGGTGGGCCAGCATGTCGTCGAGTTCCTGATTGAGCCGTACCACCTCGAACGAGGAGATGTCGCGCGGCAGATCCACCAGCAGATCGATATCGCTGTCCGCCCCTTCCTCACCCCGCGCCACCGAGCCGAACACGCGCGGATTGGACGCACGGTGGCGGGCGAGGCAGGCCAGCACTTCCTCGCGGCGGGCGATCAGCTGTTCGAACAATCGGCCCATGGTCGCGTCCTAGAAAGCCTTGGCGCGTTCGATCATTTCGCCGGCGAAGGCCATGTAGGCCTGCGCGCCCTTGGCGGCCTTGTCGAACACCACGCCGGGCATGCCGTGGCTGGGCGCTTCGGCCAGGCGCACGTTGCGCGGCACGATGGCGGAGAACACCTTGTCGCCGAAGTGGCCTTCGAGCTGGGCGGAGACCTGCTGCTGCAATGTGACCCGCGGGTCGAACATTACCCGCAGCAGGCCGATGATCTTGAGGTCGCGGTTGAGGTTGGCGTGCACCTTCTTGATGGTGTTCACCAGGTCGGACAGGCCTTCCAGCGCGTAGTACTCGCACTGCATCGGGATGATGACGCCGTGGGCGGCGCACAGGCCGTTCAGCGTCAGCATCGACAGCGAGGGCGGGCAGTCGATCAGCACGAAGTCGTAGTCGGCGTCGAACTGCTGCAGCGCCTCGCGCAGGCGGTTTTCGCGGTTTTCGAGGCTGACCAGCTCGACCTCGGCGCCGGCGAGGTCACGGTTGGCCGGCAGCACGTCGTAACCGCCGGTGGGCGACGTCACCCGCGCCTCGGCCAGCCCGGTGAGGCCGACCAGCAGGTGATACACCGACTGTTCCAGGCTGCGCTTGTCCACCCCGCTGCCCATGGTGGCGTTGCCCTGCGGGTCGAGATCGACCAGCAGGGTGCGCTGGCCGCACTGGTGCAGCGCGGCGGCGAGGTTGACGCAGGTGGTGGTCTTGCCCACCCCGCCTTTCTGGTTGGCGACACAGAAGATACGGGCCATGGTCCGGTTATGCAGTTAGCCTGGGGAAGGCCCGCGCGCGGCAGGCTTCCCGGAGTTTAGTCGATTGCGGCGGCGGTCCGCCGGCGCCGGCGACAGGCTGCGCCGCCATGATGACGGCGATGCGTACGGCCTCAGCCACGCGCGATCACCAGCAGGTGGCGTTCGGCGTCGAGGCCGGGCACCGCCAGCGGATGGGTGGCACGCACGGTCCAGCCGGCGGGCAGCGCGGCGACCTCGTCGTCCGGGCGCACGCCCTTCATCGCGTACAGCGCGCCGCCGTCGCCGACGAGGTGGCCGGACAGCTCGACGAAATCCTTCAGGCTGGAGAAGGCGCGCGAGATCACGCCGTCGCAGGGCTGCTCCGGCTTCAGGTTCTCGACCCGCGCATTGAGCGGCTGGAAGTTGCCGAGGCCAAGTTCAATTTTCGCCTGCTGCTGGAAGGTCGCCTTCTTGTTCACCGTCTCGACCGAGATCACGCTCAGCTCCGGGCGCACGATGGCCAGCGGAATCCCCGGCAGGCCGCCACCGGAGCCGATGTCGGCCAGCCGCGTCACCGCGGACAGATACGGCAGCACCGCGAGCGAATCGAGCAGGTGATGGGTGATGACCTCCTGCGGCGCACGGATCGCGGTGAGGTTGTAGACCTTGTTCCACTTCAGCAGCAGCTCGCCGAAGGCGATCAGCCGCGCCTGGGTCGCGGCGGGGATGTCGAGGCCGAGCGCGGCGATGCCGTCGGCCAGCTGGCCGGCGTAAGGCGTCAATACACTCATGCGGACCTGCGCTCGCTGCGCGCCGCCAGGTCGCGGCGCTTCAACCACACCAGCAGCAGCGAGATCGCCGCCGGGGTGATGCCCTGGATGCGGCCGGCCTGGCCGATGGTTTCCGGCTTGTGCAGGTTGAGCTTCTGCTGCACTTCCTTGGACAGGCCGCGCACCTCGGCGTAATCGAGGTCGGCCGGCAGGCGGGTGGATTCGGCCTGCAGCTGCTTGGCCACTTCATCCTGCTGGCGGTCGATGTAGCCCTGGTACTTGGCGGCGATCTCCAGCTGCTCGACCACCTGCGGATCGGTCTCGGGCTGCTCGGGGGCGCCGGGCAGGCTCATCAGGCTGGCGTAGGTGGTCTCGGGCCGGCGCAGCAGCTCGAAGTAGCGCGCCTCGCGCTCCAGCGTCTTGCCGAGCACGCGCTCCTGGTCCGCCACCGGAATCAGCTCCGGCCGAGCCAGACTGGTCTTTAGCCGCGCGGTCTCGCGCTCGATCGCCTCGCGCTTGGCGCAGAACGCCGCCCAGCGCACGTCATCCACCAGGCCCAGCTCGCGGCCCTTCTCGGTGAGGCGCAGGTCGGCGTTGTCCTCGCGCAGCTGCAGGCGGTATTCGGCGCGCGACGTGAACATGCGGTAGGGCTCGGACACGCCGCGGGTGATGAGGTCGTCCACCAGCACGCCGAGATAGGCCTCGTCGCGGCGCGGACACCACGCCTCGCGACCCTGCACCTGCAGCGCGGCGTTGGCGCCGGCGAGCAGGCCCTGCGCGGCGGCTTCCTCGTAGCCGGTGGTGCCGTTGATCTGGCCGGCGAAGAAGAGCCCGCCGATCGACTTGGTTTCGAGCGAGGACTTGAGGTTGCGCGGATCGAAGTAGTCGTACTCGATGGCGTAGCCCGGACGCAGGATGTGGGCGTTCTCCAGGCCGCGGATGCTGCGCACGATCTCCAGCTGCACGTCGAAGGGCAGCGAGGTGGAAATGCCGTTGGGGTAGATCTCGTGCGTCGTCAGGCCTTCCGGCTCGAGGAAGATGTTGTGGCTGTCCTTGTCGGCGAAGCGGTGGATCTTGTCCTCGATCGACGGGCAGTAGCGCGGCCCGACGCCTTCGATCACGCCGGAATACATCGGCGAGCGGTCGAGGTTGGCGCGGATGACGTCGTGGGTGCGGGTATTGGTGTGCGTCATCCAGCACGGCAGCTGGGCCGGGTGCTGGGCGGCCGAGCCGAGGAAGCTGAACACCGGCACCGGATCGTCGCCCGGCTGCACCGTCATCACCGAAAAGTCGATGCTGCGCGCGTCCAGCCGCGGCGGCGTGCCGGTCTTGAGCCGGCCCTGCGGCAGCGCGAGTTCCTTCAGGCGCTGGCCGAGCGAGATCGCCGGCGGGTCGCCGGCGCGGCCGGCGGAGTAGTGTTCGAGGCCGACGTGGATCAGGCCGTTGAGGAAGGTGCCGGCGGTCAGCACCACCGCCGGCGCCTCGAAGCGCAGGCCGATCTGGGTGACCACGCCGGTGACGCGGTCGCCGGCCACGGTGAGGTCGTCCACCGCCTGCTGGAACAGCCACAGGTTGGGCTGGTTCTCCAGCCGCTTGCGGATCGCCGCCTTGTACAGCACACGGTCGGCCTGGGCGCGGGTGGCGCGCACCGCCGGCCCCTTGGAGGCGTTGAGGATGCGGAACTGGATGCCGCCCTCGTCGGTGGCCGCCGCCATCGCGCCGCCGAGCGCGTCGACTTCCTTCACCAGGTGGCCCTTGCCGATGCCGCCGATCGACGGGTTGCAGCTCATCTGCCCGAGGGTTTCGATGTTGTGGCTGAGCAGCAGGGTGCGGCAGCCCATGCGCGCGGCGGCGAGGGCGGCCTCGGTGCCGGCATGACCGCCGCCAACCACGATGACATCGAAACGGGTGGGATAGAGCATGGGACGCTCCGCGCTGCGAAACCTGGGGAAAGGCCGCGGATTCTACGCCGTTGCAGCGCAAAATCCTAGCGGGAAACAACCCTGTTTCACGAAATTCCGACGGCGAAACATGGGCTTATCTCGCCCAAAACCGCGCCGCCGGGGCGCTGTCCAACTTGCGTCGCCACCACGGACAGCGCCGCCATGACCGCCCCCACCTTCCTCGCCGCCCACGCCGCCGCACCCCAGTGGCGACGTGCCCTCGATGTGTGCCTTGCCCGTCTCGAGCACGGCGCCCGCAACGCCGGCCGCCCCTTGGGCGACTACACGCTGGGCTGGTGCTATTTCACCGATGCCTACACCGCAGCGGCCGAGCCGCTGCTCGCCGAGTTGCAGCGCCGGGTGCCCGGCGCGAGCTGGGTCGGCACCGCGGGTAGCGGCGTCGCCGCCAGCGGCGTCGAGTACATCGACCAGCCGGCGCTGGTGCTGATGCTGGCCCCGCTGCCGCGCAGCGCGTTCCGCGTCTTCTCCGGGCGCCAGCCCCTGCACCCCGAGCGCGACGGTTTTCCTGCCCACGCGGCGCTGGTGCACGCCGACGGCAACACGCCCGACCTGCAGGAGCTGCTGCCCGAACTCGCCGCGCGCACCGCCAGCGGCTACCTGTTCGGCGGCCTCTCGTCGGCCAGCCGCCACCTGCAACTCGCCGACGCGGTACTCAGCGGCGGGCTCTCGGGGGTCGCGTTCAGCGACGAAGTCGGCCTCATCTCGCGTGTCACCCAGGGCTGCCAGCCGATCGGCCCGCTGCGCACCGCCACCCGGGTGGACGACAACGTGCTGCTGACGCTGGATGGCCTGCCGGCGCTGGCCTGCGTGCTGCAGGACCTCGGTCTCGCCAACGACATCCCGGTGGCCGAGATGGCCGACGCGCTGTCCGGCACGCTGGTCGGTCTGCGCGCCCCGGGCGAGGCGCAACCCGGCGCACCCGGCCGCTTCGGCGCCGACACCGTGGTGCGCCATATCGTCGGCGTCGATCCGCGCGCCCGCGTGCTGGTGGTGGCCGACGAAGTCGCGGCGGGCAGCCGGCTCGCGTTCTGCCATCGCAATCCGGACGCGGCCATGGCCGACCTGCACCGCATCGCGGGCGAAATCCGCGACGAGCTGGCGACCCGCGGACAGCGCGCCGCGGGCGCGGTCTACGCCAGCTGCATCGGCCGCGGCGGGCCGCACTTCGGCCGTCCCAACGCCGAGCTGGCGGCGATCCGCGAGGTGCTCGGCGACATGCCGCTGGCCGGTTTCTTCGCCGGCGGCGAGATCGCGCGCGACCGCCTGTACGGCTACACCGGGGTGCTCACGGTGTTCACGATGCCCGAGTAGTCGCCTCCGCCGGCCCGCATTCGAGCGCCAGCGGCGTCTGCGCACGGCAGGCGAAGCGGTGCTCGGCCTCGTCGTAGTCCCAGCGTTCGACCACGCAAGCGGAGGCGCCGGCGCCGTGACGGATCAGGTTGAAGGAGTTGCCGGCCTCGTGGCGGATGCGGTGCGACAGCGCGGTGCCGGCCTGCACCACCCACAGCGGTCGCGGCGCGCCGTCCGGCCCGGGCAGCGCGAGCGGTTGCACGTAGGGCAGGTGGATATGACCGCCGAGCAGCAGGTCGGCCCCCGCTGCCGCCCAGCGCCGCAGCGCCCGCTCGCGGCCGCGCAGCAGATCAGACGCGTCCTGCGGCCGGACCACCGCCGCCGGCTGATGGGTGACGATGACGCGCAGCTGACCGGGGCGGGCGGCTTCGAGCCGGCGCGCCACGCGTTCGACCTGGTCCGCACGCACCACCCCGTCGGTGTGGCGCCAGCGGCTGACCGTATTCACCAGCTGCAGCTGCAGGCTGTCGTCCTCATGGCAGGCTTCGAGCTGCGGCCCGAACACGCGCCGGAAGCCGGCGAAAGGGCGCAGCAGCCGGCGTTGCAGCGCATACAGCGGGATGTCGTGGTTGCCCGGCAGCACCAGCACCGGCGCCCCGTTCAGGCCGGCGCGCAGGCGCTCGATGAAGGCGCGCGCGGCGTCGAACTGGTGGCGGCGCGCGCGCTGGGTGATGTCACCGGAGATCACCGCGACATCGATGGTCTGGCGCGCGACGCAATGCAACAGCGCCTCCACCACCGGCGCCCGTTCGGTGCCGAAGTGCGGATCGGACAGATGGAGCAGGGCCGCCACGGGCGTTCCGCCCTTACGGCGCCGGTGGCGGGCACAGCAGCTGCAGGCGCGCCGGCGCCACGCGGAACTGCAGCGGCAGCCGCATCCACAGCACTTCGCCATCGGTCGCCACCTTCACGCGCGGCGGCCGGCGCCCGCCACCGGCGCTGACGAAGAGCGCCGCGCACGGAAAGCTGAACACGTTGTCGGCGTCGCCCAGCCGTCCGAGCGTGCCACGCAGCGCCAGCGCCAGCATGCCCAGCGGGCTCACCGGCCGCAGTCCGATCACCGCGAGCGCGCCGGCGTCCACGCACGCCGCTTCGGCCATGCCGATCTGCTCCAGCTGCAGGCGGTTGTTGCCGACGAACAGTGTGGGCGTCTCGACCCGCCCGGTGGCGTCGTCGCAGCGCAGCCACAGGCGCAGCACACGGTGGTTGCGCAACAGGGTGTACAGCGCGGACACGAAGGCCACCGCACGGCTGCGGCCGAACTGGCGCTTCGCCGTCTCGCGCTCTTCCAGCAGTTGCGGATACATGCCCACGCTGGCATTGACGAGGAAGATGCGGCCGTTGACCTCGCCGACCTGCACCGGCCGCAGCTCGCCCTCCACCAGCACGCGCGCGGCGGCTTCGAGATCCTCGGGAATGTGGTGGGTGCGGCCGAAGTAGTTGAAGGTGCCCATCGGCAGCACGCCGAAGCGGCAACCGGCCTCGAGCACCGCGTGCGCCACTGCGTTGATGGTGCCGTCACCGCCCGCCGCAACTACCGCGCCGCCGCTGGCCGCGGCCCGCAGCGCGCAGTCGGCCGCGATGCCACCGAGTTGCGCCGGGTCCTCCACCGCGATGAACTCGTGGGCCCGCCCCGCCGCATCCAGCACCGCGGCGATGCGGCGCCGCGCGTCGTCGGCATCCTGCGCACCCGACCCCGGGTTGAGCACGATCAGCAGGGGCCCGTCGATCGCGCCCTCCGCGACGGATTGCACGCTGTCGGCCGGCAACGCTGGCTTAGCATCAGCATTCATCTTCGGTCGCACCGCAGGATGAAACTGCGACTCTACGGCGGACGCCAGCGGGCGTCCACGCCACCCGCGCCGCCGGCGCGGGTTAGAATTACACCTATTGTTATAGTGGTTATTCCCGCACCGGCCTTCCGGCGCGCGGTATCGGAGTGGAACAAGCCTTGAAATCGCGCATCCTCGCGGCGGTCGCCGTGCTGCTGGTAGCCGGCATCGCGGCCGCGGTGGCGATATGGCCTTCGGCCGGGCCGGCGCGTGCCGGGCAGGTCCAGCCCATCCGCGTCGGCGTGCTGCATTCCCTGTCCGGCACCATGGCGATCAGCGAGCGCAGCGTCGCGGCCGCCACCCGGCTCGCGATCGACCACATCAACGCGGCCGGCGGGGTGCTCGGCCGCCCGCTCGAAGCGGTGGTGCGCGACGGCGCCTCCGACTGGAGCACCTTCGCGCGCGAGGCCGACGCGCTGATCGCCCGCGAGAAGGTCGAGGTCGTCTTCGGCTGCTGGACCTCCGCCTCGCGCAAGACCGTGAAGCCGGTGTTCGAGCGCCACGACCACCTGCTGTTCTACCCGGTGCAGTACGAGGGGCTGGAGAGTTCGCCCAACATCGTCTACACCGGCGCCGCGCCCAACCAGCAGATCATTCCGGCGGTGAAGTGGGCGCTCGACAATATCGGCCGGCGCTTCTTCCTGGTCGGCTCCGACTACGTCTTTCCGCATTCGGCCAACGCGATCATGAAGGACCAGATCCGCTCGCTGCGCGGCGAGGTGGTGGGCGAACACTACGTGCTGCTGGGCAGCAGCGCGGTGGAGGCGGCGGTGGAGGCGATCGCCGCGACCCGCCCGGACGTGATCCTCAACACCCTCAACGGCGACAGCAACGTCGCCTTCTTCAAGGCGCTGCGGGCGTACGGCATCACCCCGCAGGTGATCCCGACGATCTCGTTCAGCATCGCCGAGGCCGAGCTGCAGGCGATGGGCAGTGCCGACTTCGCCGGCGACTACGCGGCGTGGAACTACTTCCAGAGCCTGCCGGGCGAGGCCAATGCCGACTTCGTCGCCGCCTACAAGGCCCGCTACGGCGAGCAGGAGGTCGTGACCGACCCGATGGAGGCGGCCTGGATCGGCGTGCACCTGTGGGCGCGCGCGGTGGAATCGGCCGGCAGCGCCGACCCGCGTGCGGTGCGGCTGGCGCTGCAGGGCAAGTCGATGGCGGCGCCGGAAGGCGCGGTCAGCATCGACCCGCACAGCCAGCACCTGTGGAAATCGGTCCGCATCGGCCGCATCCTGCCCGGCGGCCAGTTCGAGGTGGTGTGGAGCACGCCCAAACCGGTGCGCCCGCTGCCCTACCCGGGTTACCGGCCGCCGCATGAATGGGACGCCTTCCTGCGCCGCCTCAACGAGCGCTGGAACGGCCACTGGGCCAATCCGGGCGCCACGCCCTCCACCGTGGAAGCGCGCTCGTGAGCCGGCTGAAGTCGATCGGCGCGGAGCTGGGCCTGCTCTTCCTGGTCGTGGCGCTGGCCCCTATCGTCACCGCCTACTACGTCGCCAACGACATCTTCGGCGAGGCCATCCGCCAGGAAAAACGCGAGGCCCTGACCGCGATCGCCGACGCCGCGCACGGTCGCATCGAGTCCTACGTGCGCACGCTGATCTCCGACACCACCACGCTGGCGAAATCGCCCAAGGTCGGCGAACTGCTCAGTGCGCTCGAGCATCTGCCCGGCCCCTCGCCGGCCACCGCCGAATTCCTGCGCGCCTACCGCGAGGAAAAGGGCTACTACGACGTGATGCTGGTCGACCACCTCGGCAACATCCGGCTGTCGCTGTCGCAGCCCGAAGTGGTCGGGCAGAGCATCCAGGGCGAACTGCTGCGCGGCAGCGCGCTCGCGCGCACCATCGACACCGCCAATACCTTGCTGCAGACCGAGGTCTCCAACTTCGCGCATTTCCCGCCCAGCAAGGGCCACGCCGCCTTCCTCGCGGCGCCGGTGTTCGCCGGCGGCGTCATCATCGGCAACGCGGTGCTGCAGATCGACAACCGCGAGCTGGACGGCATCATCAACCGCTTCGGCGGGCTGGGCGAAAGCGGCGAGGTGCTGGTGGGCACCATCGAGAACGCGCAGTTGCTGATCACCGCGCCGCCGCGCCACGACGCGACCTTGCGCAACCGCCAGGTGGACGCCGCCCGCTTCGCCCCGCTGCGCGCCGCGCTCGAAGGCAGCCAGGGCACCGGCGGCTACACCGACTATCGCGGCCACGACACGCTGGCGGTGTGGCGCTACCTGCCGTCGCTCAACTGGGGAATGCTGGTCAAG
The DNA here is from genome assembly GCF_001682385.1 of Azoarcus olearius. NCBI lineage: Bacteria > Pseudomonadati > Pseudomonadota > Betaproteobacteria > Rhodocyclales > Zoogloeaceae > Azoarcus > Azoarcus olearius. Next base: position 168,595 of record NZ_CP016210.1, on the reverse strand, counting down.
ATCGACACCGCCGAGCTGTACGCGCCCATCCGCCGCTTCGAGGCGATCTCGCTGATGGTGATGGTGGCCTCGGTGCTGCTGGTGCTGTTCGGCGTGGCGCTGTCCAACCGGCTGGTGTCGCGTCCGCTGGTGCGCTTCGCGCAGACGGTGAAGGCGCTGGACGAGGAATCGCTGCCGGCGGCGGTGAATATCGACGCCCGCCACGAAATCCGCGACCTCGTCACCGCCTTCAATACGCTGATCGGCAGCGTTCGCTCCCACCAACACCAGCTCGAAGCGCGGGTCAGCGAACGCACCGCCGAGCTTGCCACCGCCAACGCCGGGCTGGCCCGCGCCAACCTCGACCTGCAGGAGAGCAACGCCGAACTGGCGGTGACGCTGGACGAGCTGCAGCGCACCCACCGCCAGCTGGTCGAATCGGAAAAGCTCGCGACGCTCGGCCAGCTCATCGCCGGCATCGCGCACGAGATCAACACCCCGCTCGGCTCGATCGCGTCGTCGATCGACACCATCATCGCCGGCGGCCAGCAGCAGACGGCCTTCCTCGCGCTCTACGCCGGGCTGGGCGAAGACCACCGCGCGCTGGTGTGCAGCCTGCTGGACGTGGCCGCAACCGGCTCCAGCCTCAGCCTGAAGGAAAAGCGCGCGCTGAAGAAGGACTACGAGACACGGCTGGCCGAGCACCCGGCGGTGGATGCGCGCAAGGCCGCCGAGCTGCTGTCCCACCTGCCGCCGCTGGACCTCGAGCGCTACCTGCCGCTGCTGACCCACCCCGAGGCGGGCGCGATCCTCGATCAGGTCAAGCACGCGATGAACCTGCACCGCGCCAGCCACAACATCAAGCTCGCGTCCGAAAAGGCGCGCAAGGTGGTGTTCGCGCTGAAGAACTTCGCCCGCTTCGGCGACCACGGCAGCAAGACGCCCACCCGGCTGCGCGACAGCATCGACACCGTGCTGACGCTGTACCACAACCAGATCAAGCAGGCAGTGGACCTGCGCGCCGAGCTGCCCGACCTGCCGCCCATTCCCGCCTACGCCGACGAACTGGGCCAGGTGTGGATGAACCTGATCCACAACGCGCTGCAGGCGATGGACTACTGCGGCCGGCTCGACATCACGCTGGAACAGGACGCCGAACGCGCGGTGGTACGCATCAGCGACACCGGCTGCGGCATCCCGGAGGAGATCCGCGAGCGCATCTTCCAGCCCTTCTTCACCACCAAGCCCGCCGGCGAAGGCAGCGGCCTCGGGCTCGACATCGTGCGCAAGATCCTCGACAAGCACGGCGGTTCGATCCGGGTCGAATCCGCCGTCGGCCGCGGCAGCACCTTCGAAGTCACGCTGCCTGCCACGGAGACCGCATGAACCGCCCCCCATCCGCCCGCGCCGGAGAAGCACGATGACCGACGGCGTGATCCTCTGCGTCGATGACGAGGAAACCATCCTCACCGCGCTCGAGATGCAGCTCGACGAACTGTTCGACGCCCGCTTCATCGTCGAACTGGCGCAGGGCGCGGCCGAAGCCTACGAGGTGCTGGAAAGCTACGAAGCCGGCGAGCTGCCGCTGCTGGTGATCATCTCCGACTGGCAGATGCCGCAGATCAAGGGCGACGAGTTCCTGATCGAAGCCCACCGCCGCTTTCCGCACGTGGTCAAGATCATGCTGTCGGGCCACGCCGACCCGGCCGCGGTGGACAACGCACGCGAACACGCCGACCTCTACTGCTTCCTGTCCAAACCCTGGGACAAGGACGAGCTGCGCAACGCCATCCTCGACGGCATCCGGGACAAACGCCCATGAGCGGGCGCTACGCGATCGTCTGCATCGACGACGAGGAAACCATCCTCGAAAGCCTGTCGATGGAACTCGCCGGGCGCTTCCCCGGCGTCGACCTCGAACTGCTGCAGGACAACGCCGACGCCGAGGGCCTGATCGGCGGCCTGCTCGCCGCCGGGGTCGAGGTGCCGGTGGTGGTGTGCGACTACATCATGCCGGGGCGCCGCGGCGATGCCGTGCTGGCCGCGGTGCACCGGCTGGCGCCCGCCGCGCGCACGATCATGCTGACCGGCCAGAGCAACCTCGAAGGCGTCACCCACGCGATCAACCACGCCAACCTGTACCGCTACATCGCCAAGCCCTGGAACAAGGAAGACCTCGCGCTGACGCTGCAGGGCGCGCTCGAAAGCTACATCCAGGAAGCCACCATCCAGCGCCAGAACCAGGCCCTGGTCGCGCTCAATGACGGCCTCGAGCGCAAGGTGGCCGAGCGCACCGAGGCGCTGCGCGCGGCCAACGCCAATCTCACCGAGGCCAACCGCAAGATCGGCGAATACCTGGAGATCATCGACCGCCAGGTGCTGATCTGCCGCATCAACCGCGCCGGCCTGGTCACCTACGCGTCCGAAGCCTTCTGCCGCCGCAGCGGCTACACCCGCGCCGACCTGATCGGCCTCAACTACTGGCACGCGCTGTATTCCGCCACCACCGAAACGCTGATGCGCGAAATCCTCGCCCGCATCGAGGCCGGCGCCGGCTGGGAAGGCGAAATCCTGCACCAGTGCCGCAACGGCGAGTACTACTGGGCGCGCGAAACCATCGCCCCCGACGTCGGCGAGCACGGCGCCGTCATCGGTTTCACCAGCATCCGGCAGGACATCACCGACAAGAAGGCGGTGGAAGCGCTCAGCGTCACCGACCCGCTCACCGGGCTCGCCAACCGGCGCCAGTTCCAGCAGGTGCTGGAAGGCGAGATCGCCCGCGCCAGCCGCGGCGCGCGCGCGCTCGCGTTCTGCCTGGTCGATGTCGACCACTTCAAGGCCTACAACGACCACTACGGCCACGCCGCCGGCGACAAGGTGTTGCAGCGCCTGGGGCGGCTGCTCACCGACACCTTCCGCCGCAGCACCGACTTCACCTTCCGCATCGGCGGCGAAGAATTCGCGCTGCTGTTTCCGGTGCGCGACAGCGCCGAAGCCGCCACCACTGCCGCCGAGCTGGTAGCGCTGGTGGAGGCGCAGGCCATCGTGCACGCCTTCGGCAGCCCCGGCCCGCACCTGACGATTTCGATGGGGGTGCGGGTCATCAGCCCGCGCGAGCAGCCGTTGGACGTGGACCGCATCTTCCAGGAAGCCGATGCGCTGCTGTACCAGGCCAAGCACGAAGGCCGCAACCGCTACGTACTGGGCGGCGAGGCGGTGGCCGCACCCGCGGCGCCCGCCTCGTCCGGCGACGCCTAGGCGGGGGCCAGCCAGTCGGCGTGGGCCGGGTCCTCGCCGCGCACGCAGGCGAAGAAGCGGCGCTGCAGCGCCTGCGTCACCGGCCCCGGCCTGCCGCTGCCGACGCGGCGCCTATCCACCTCCACCACCGGGGTGATCTCCGCCGCGGTGCCGGTGAAGAACACCTCGTCGGCGATGTACAGCTCGTCGCGGGTGATGCGGCGGGCGCGGATCTCGTAGCCGGCCTCGGTGGCCAGGGTCTGCAGCGTGCGCCGGGTGATGCCGTCCAGCGCGGAGGTGATCTCCGGCTCGTAGATCACGCCGCGCTTGACCACGAACACGTTCTCGCCCGGCCCCTCGGCAACGAAGCCGTCGGTGTCGAGCAGCAGCGCCTCGTCATAGCCTTCGGCGCGCGCCTCGCGGCAGGCGAGGATGGAGTTGGTGTAGGTCGACACCGACTTGGCGCGGCACATCTGCACGTTCACATGATGGCGGGCGAAGCTCGCGACCTTGACGCGGATACCGCGCTCGAGCGCTTGCGCGCCGAGGTAGGCGCCCCACTGCCACGCCGCCACCATCACATGGGTGGCCGCCCCGGCGGGGTCGACGCCCACTTTTTCCGCGCCCAGAAACACCAGCGGGCGGATATAGCCGCCGTCCAGCCCGTTGCGCCGCACCGCTTCGAGACAGGCCGCGCGGACTTCCGCCGGCGTGCAAGGCATGGCCAGCCCGAGGATGTGCGCCGAATCGAACAGGCGCTCGATGTGATCGTCCAGCCGGAACACGGCCGGGCCGTGGGCGGTGGGGTAGGCGCGGATGCCTTCGAAACAGCCCAGCCCGTAGTGCAGCGTGTGGGTCAGCGCGTGCACTTTGGCCTCGCGCCAGGGCAGCCATTGCCCGTCCATCCAGATCCAGCCGTCGCGGTCTTCCATGCTCATGATGTGCTCCAGGTTTGCGTAGGAAACGGCTCCGCGGGGCGCGGAACCGGGGCACACCGGCGGTCGCCGGCATGGGCCGTCGGCGCGGAAGAAGCGGGGGTGGGCTTCGGCGGTGGCGCAGCGGTAGCTGCGCCGCCGGCGCGCGAACGGCAACAGCGGGTGGGACACAGCGTGCCGTCCGCGCGACAGGCGGACAAACGAAAGCAAGGGCTTTCAGATGAAATGGATTCAACCGGGCGCCGGCCCTCAGGCGGCGGTGTCGCGGCGCGCGCGCGCCTGCAGCCAGCGCACGAAGCGGCGCACCCAGGGCCGGCCGTAGGCATCGGCACGCAGCACGGCATGGAAGGCCTTGCCCGGCACGGCGACGGAGAACGGGCGCTGCAGCGCGCCGCTGGCGAGATAGGGGCGCGCCAGCAGTTCCACGGTCAAGGCCACGCCCACGCCGGCGCTGGCCGCTTCCAGCATCATCATCGCGTCCTCGAACAGCGGCCCCTCGGCCGGCTCGGCGCGATCCAGCCCGACCGCGGCGAACCACGGCCGCCACGCGAGCAGCGGGTGGCGCAACAAGGGCAGCGCCCCCAGCGCAGCGGCTGCGGGCGGTTCTCCCAGACGCGCCGCGAGCGCCGGGCTGCACACCGGAAACACGGTCTCGCGGCGCAGTTCGTAGGCTTCCAGCCCGGGCCACGGCGGTTCGCCGTAGCACAGGCCCACGTCGGCCTTGCCGGCCGCGACCGGCGCCATCGTCGACGCGGTGGAGAGCACGAATTCGAGCCCGGGATCGACCTCGCGGTAGGCAGCCAGCTGGCCGACGAACCATTTCGCACCGATCGCCGGCGCCACCGACAGCCGCAGCACGCGGCTGTGCGGCGCCTGCATCGCGGCGCTGGCGGTTTCGATGTCGGCGAGCGCGGGCTGGATCTGTGCGAGGTAATCGCGCCCCGCCTCGGTCAGCACCACGAGGCGCTGGCGGCGTTCGAACAGCGCCCTGCCCAGCCAGTCTTCCAGCGCCTTGATGCGGTGGCTGACGGCCGACGGCGTCAGGTGCAGTTCCGCGGCCGCGGCAAGAAAACTGCCCGCGCGGGCAGCGGCTTCGAAGGCGACGAGGGCATGCAGCGGGGGCAGACGCATCGGGGAAATCCGGACGGGTTCAGTGCGGGCGCGGTCCGCCCGGCCCCGCATACTATTGACCGCGCCGTCGAAAGGGCAATGCCGTCCGCCGCATGACGCCCGGGCGCCGGGCGGACAACGCGGCCTGCCCGACCCGGGGTGGCGCCCCCGGAGGCGCGCGCCACGATGACCGCGACGCCGCCTAGCTCCCCTGCTGGCGCCGCCAGTCGTCGGTCAGCATGCCGGCGTAGCCCCAGTTCTCCTCGTCGATTTCCTGGATCACCACGTGGGTGTGCTCGGGCTTCTTGCCCAGTACGCGCACCAGCGCGTCGGTGACTTCCCGCACCAGCTGCGCCTTCTGCGCGCGCGTCACGCCCGCGGTCACCTGGATGTTCACATACGGCATGGCCTGCTCCCGCCTGAGGATGGACGCCGATGGTAACGCCATCCCGACGGCGCCCGCGCCATCGGCCCGGGCCCGCAGGCATCCGTGACGGCGGCGAGGCATTGCCGCGCGCCGCCGCCGGCGCTACACCCGGTAGCGCGAGACCTCGCTCTGCATGTCGCGCGCGAGGCCGTTGAGCGCGGCCGCGGTGTCGGAGGTGCTGGCGGCGGCGCTGTTCTCGTCGGTCATCTGCGCCACCCGTTCGACCTGGCGCGCGATGTTGGAGCTGGCCTCGCTCTGCTCGCGGATCGCGTCCGAAATCTCCGCCACCCGCTCCACGGTACGGCGCGACCCCGCCTCGATCTGGCGGATCGACTCCTCCGCCTGCTGCGCATGGCCCACGCCGCGCGCGACCTGCTCCACCGCCTCGGTCATGCCGCTGACCGCGTTGCGCGCGCCGCTCTGCATCGCTTCCATCGTGGAGGAGATCTCCTGCGTGGACTGCGCGGTACGTTCGGCCAGCTTGCGCACCTCGTCGGCCACCACGGCGAAGCCCCGGCCCTGTTCGCCGGCGCGCGCGGCCTCGATCGCGGCGTTGAGCGCGAGCAGGTTGGTCTGGTCGGCCACGTCCTTGATCACCGCCACCACTGCGCTGACGCGCGCGCTGTCGGCATCCAGCTGCTGTACGCGCTCCGCGGCCTGCCGCACCGAGGCGTCGATGCGGCGGATGTCGGCGAGCGTCTTGCCGATCACCTCGGCGCCGGCGTGGGCATCGCGACCGGCGCTGGCCGCGAGTTCGCTCGCTTCGGAGGCGCGGTCGGCAACGTGGTTGACGCTGACGGTCATCTCTTCCACCGCCGCCGCCATCGCGCCCGCGGCCTCGCTCTGCTCGCTGGAGCCGGCCGAAACCTGCTGCGCCGAAGCGGCCAGGCTGGTGCCGGCCGCGAACACGCTGGAGGCATGCTGCGACATCTGGCGCAGGCTCTGCTGCACCCGTTCGAGCAGGGCATTGAAGGCGCGCGCGGTCTGCGCGACCTCGTCGCGGCCTTCCACCGGCACGCGGCGACTGAAGTCCAGCGTGGTGGACACGTCCTGCACGGCACCGCTCATCGCCACCAGCGAACCAACGACGCGGCGATAGGTCGCAAAGCCGAGCAGGGCACCGCCGGCGATCGCCACCAGCGTCATGCCCACCGACAGCACGAGGCCGTTACGGAAGGAACGCTCAGCTTCGTGCTCGAACCGCTCGGCAAGTTCGCGGTTGTACTCCGCCAGCCGTTCGAGCGCGCCGATCAGCTCGGCCGAATGCTTCGCACCTTCGGTCGCGATCATGCGGCGCGCCTCTTCATTGCGGTTCTGGCGCGACAATTCGATCTCGTGATCCGCCAAGGTCAGATAGCCGCGCAGCGCCGCGCTCACCGCCGCCAGCCGGCGCCCGTCTTCTTCGTCGGACACCAGCGTCTGGTACTTCACCAGACCTTCCTCGATGCCCTGGCGCACCTTCCCCAGTTCAACTTCGATCTCGGCCATTTCCTTGGCCTCCGTCGCCAGCACATGGCTGAGCACGATCGAACGGAAACGCATCACCTGGAGCTGCAGGTCGCCAATGCGCGCCAGGCTGGGGAGGATGTTGCTGGTCTGGTAGAGCAAGCCCTGATTGAGGCTACGGACCTGAAGGACGCCGGTGGCGCCTACTGTCAGGAGCGCGAGGATGAACAGCGCTAGCAGCAGCGCGATGCGTTTGGCGATGGTCACGGCGGCGGTCTCCGGTGGCTCACCCCGGAACCGCGCAGCTTGGAACCCGCGCCGTTCGCCCGGACAATCGACGTGTGCCGCCCGGACTGGAGTGTTTTATTACTTACGGTTTATATGGCCTTCATCTGAATCGTATTTTCGGCGTAAAAATACGCACATACGACAGATCGACGCCCGCCAATACTACACCATAAGTTATAGCCATCAAGCCGCCGCGACGTGCCCCCCCGCGACGGGGGTCACGCCTACACGCGATAGCGCGCCACCTCGCCCTGCATCTCCTGCGCCAACCCCTCCAGTCCCACCGCGGTGTCGGAGGTGCTGGCGGCAGCGGCGCTGTTCTCGTCGGTCATCTGCGCCACCCGCTCCACCTGCTGTGCAATGCTGGAACTGGCCACGCTCTGCTCGCGGATCGCATCCGAGATTTCGGCCACGATGTCCACCGTGCGCCGCGCGCCGTCCTCGATCTGGCGCACCGATGCCTCCGCCTGCTGGGCGTGAGCGACGCCGACGCCGACCAGCTCGACTGCCGCGCTCATGCCGCCCGTGGCATTGCGCGCGCCGGCCTGCATCGCCTCCATGGTCGACGAAATCTCCTGCGTCGACTGCGCGGTACGCTCGGCCAGCTTGCGCACCTCGTCCGCCACCACCGCGAAACCCCGCCCCTGCTCACCCGCGCGCGCCGCCTCGATCGCGGCGTTGAGCGCGAGCAGGTTGGTCTGGTCGGCCACCTCCTTGATCACGGTGACGACCGCGCTGACGCGCGCGCTGTCCTCGTCGAGCTGCTGCACGCGCTCGGCCGCCTGCCGTACCGAAACGTCGATGCGGCGGATGTCGGCCAGCGTCAGACCGATCACCTCGGCCCCGCCCCGCGCCTCGTCGCCGGCCAGCACCGCCAGCCGGCGGGCCTCGCCGGCGCGGTCGGCCACATGGTTGATGCTGACGGTCATCTGCTCGACGGCGGCCGCCATCGCCGCCGCGGCCTCGCTCTGCGCGCTCGATCCGATCGACACCTGGCGCGCCGACGAGGCCAGCTGGGAACCTGCCGCCGAGACTTCGCCGGCATGGGTCGACATCTTGCGCAGGCTCTGCTGCACGCGTTCGAGCAGCGCGTTGAACGCGCGCCCGGTCTGCGCCACCTCGTCCTTGCCGTCGGCCGGCACGCGGCGGCTGAAGTCCAGCGTGCTCGACACCCCTTCCACCGCGGCGCTCATCGCCACCAGCGCCCCGACGATGCGCCGGTAGGCGAGAAAGCCGAAGCCCCCGCCGGCCGCCAGCGCCAGCACCACCAGCGCCACGGTCAGCGCGCGGCTGCTGCGGAAGGTCTCCTCGGCGCCTGTCGCAAAGGCTTCGTTCAGCTCGCGGTTGTAGCGCGCGTGCGCATCCAGCGCGGCAATCAGCGCGTTGCCGCGCTCGGCGGCTTCGCCGTTGGCCAGCGCCGAGGCTTCCTCGTTGCGGTTGGCGCGCGAGTGCGCGAGCGAGCGTTCCGCCACCGCAGCGTAGGCCGTCAGCGCTTCGCGGTCGGCCCGCAGCAGACGGCGGTCCTCGTCGCTGTCGGTCATCGACTCGTACTTGCGCAGATCAGCGTCGATCTCGCTGGCGAGCTGACGCAAGGGCGCTTCGGCCGCCTCCATCGCGCGCGCGTCGGTGGTCAAGACGTGGCGCAACACCAGCAAGCGGTACGTGATGGCGCGCCGCTGGGTCGCGGCGATCAGGTCGAGCTTGGGCAGGATCTTCTCGTTCTGATAGACGAGCCCCTCGTTGACGCGGCTCATCTGCACCACGCCCATCGTCCCCAGCGCCACCAGCGCCCCGATCAATATCGCCAGCAACAGCGCGATTCGCCTGGCAATGCTCATGCTCATTCCTCCGGCAAGGTCGGCCATGCCCGGCCGTCACCGCGGCGCAGGCCGGGGACGATCGCGGACGAAAGTTCGCAGCAAGACGCTCTCCTGACCGCGCCAACGCGCAATCGTTCGGCATGTCGCGGGTCAGGCCGGGGAACGCGTCTTGCTCGACGGCGCCAACGGAGTGCTCGGGTAGGTCATGTTCAGCGAAGCCGAAGAATGGGTGCGGATGGGGGTGGAATGGCTGCGCCTGCTGGTGGAGACCATTGGCGCGGCCATCATCGCCGTCGGCATCGTGGTCGCGCTGCACGGTCTTGCGCGCCACTGGCTGCACCACTGCCACGACGAGTTCAATCCGGTGCGGCTGGCGTTTGCGCGCTACCTGGCGATGGCGCTCGAGTTCCAGCTCGCGGCGGACATCCTCAGCACCGCGGTGGCGCCCAGCTGGGAACAGCTGGGCAAGCTGGCCACCGTGGCGGTGATCCGCACCGGGCTCAATTTCTTCCTGATGCGCGAAATCCGCGACGAACACCGCGGCACGGCCGAGGACGCCGGCGCGGAACACCCACGCCCGGGGCGGCCTCCGCCGGGCACGGAAAAATCGGCAAGCGCGTGAAGTTTGTGCACGCGCCGCAATGGATGCGACTCAGGTATAGCCTTCCTTCCACTGCCCGGGCACGAAGCGGATCACGGGCAAAGGAGGATGCCGGGACGAGCGCAGCGCATCCCCGCCTCGACAAATACCGCATGAACGCTCTCCTTCGGCGCGATCCTGAGGGCATCGCGGCGCTAGGGCCGCCCCCGAGCCGCGCCGCCCGGCGCCCGGGAACCTTGGGCGCGACGCTTCACAACTGGCCCGGCTGCACCCCGTCGAAACCTTCGATCACCACGATATCCACCTCGGCGGCGCCGAGACGCAGCTGGCGGGCGGCCTGGTATTCCGGTGAATGCCAGCAATCGAGCGCTGCCTGGTAGGACGGAAACTCCACCACCGTGTTGCGCGAACGCGCCGCGCCCTCGATCACCGTGTGAGGGCCGACGCGCGCGAGAAATCGCGCGCCGTACAGCTTCAAGGCCGGCCCCGCCAACTGTGCATAGTTCATGAATCGCTCGCTGTCGGCGACATCCACGCGCACGATCCAGTATCCCTTCATCATCAGTTACTCCTTCGTCCGTCGTGATTTCCAGCCAATCCAGCGGATGCACCGCGGTCTTCGTCCTCCAGCGCCAGCAACAGGCTGGTGCGATGCTCGCGGGCAACGATCTGCCAGGGTATTCCGCTCAAGGCGCCCTCCAGCGCCCACAGCAGGTTGAGCCCCGGCCGCGCGCCGCTGCGCTTGACCCGGGCGTAGGCCGCCACCGCACCAAGAGCACGCAGTTCCGCCTCCGAGTGGATGCCGGCAGCGTCGAGCATGGACGCCGAACGCACGCCAAGGTTGGGGAGCGCGGCCAGCCCCCGGGCCGCGGCGCCACTACTGCGCCTTGCGCGCGCGCTCATAGTCCTCGTAGCGCTGGGTATTCACCCGCGCCATGCATTCCTCCGCCGCGCTGCCGGGCTGCCGGCGGCATTCGTTCTCGGCATGGACGCGCGCGCCTTCATACCAGCTTTGGGTGGAGCATGCGGTCAGCAGCGCCGGGGCGCACGCCACGACGGCCAGACGTAACAGGGTGGAAGTGTTCATGGGGGTCACTCCTGATCAGGGAGACGGCGCGACGGCGGACCGTCGGCGCACATTCCGCCTGAATTTACCCTAGTTGCCATCGTCCTGCGCGGGCCGGCGGGGCCGGCGCGGCGGGTACCGCCACCATGCCAGCAGCACCAGCGCCGCGAACCCCGTGTAGGCGAGCACGAATACCCAGCCGGGGGCGTCGAAGAACAGCAGCCGGCGCAGCCAGAACGCAACGAAATCGCCTTCGTAGCCGATCTGCCCGCCCAGCCGCCGCAGCCACAGCTCCAGCGTGGTCAGCGGGCACACGACTCCAAGCCAGGATTCGGCCACCACCACGCCGATCGCCGCCAGATGCAGCACGCGCAGGCGCACGTCACGCACCCAGCGCCAGTCGAGGGCGCCGCCGACGAGGATCAACACCAGCCCGGCCACCACGAAGAGCACGAAGCCCGCGTGGAGGACCAGGACCGCGTTGGCGAGCAGGCGGAAAACGGCCGCGGATTCCATCCGGCGATCGTAGCGGCTTCGGCCGCGCAGCGGCACAGCGCGCGGCCGCCGGTTCGCGCTACCATCCACCCCCTGATGCGGATCGACGACCTGACCCAACGCCTGCGCGCACTCGGCGCCAAACCTGCCCACGAGCAACGGGTGCTGCGCGCCTGGGTGCAACGCAGCTCGATGGATAACCGCCGCCAGGCGGCCAAGGATTTCCTGCCGCTGGCGCTGCGCGAGGCGCTGCCCGCGCTGACCGCCGAGCTGGAAGGGCTGGCGCGGCTGCGCTCGCAGCACCCCGGCGAGGATGGCTCGGCCCGCCTGCTGGTGGAACTGGCCGACGGCCAGACGGTGGAGAGCGTGCTGCTGCTGCGCGACGGTCTGTGCGTATCCACCCAGCTCGGCTGCGCGGTCGGCTGCGTGTTCTGCATGACCGGGCGCGAGGGCCTGCTGCGCCAGCTCGGCAGCGCGGAGATCGTCGCCCAGGTGGTGCTGGCGCGCAGCCTGCGGCCGGTGAAGAAAGTGGTGTTCATGGGCATGGGCGAACCGGCCCACAACCTCGACAACGTGCTCGAGGCGATCGACCTGCTCGGCACCGCCGGCGGCATCGGCCACAAGAATCTGGTGTTCTCCACGGTGGGCGACTACCGGGTGTTCGAGCGCCTGCCCCGGCAGCGCGTGAAGCCGGCACTGGCGCTGTCGCTGCACACCACCCGCGCCGACTTGCGCGCGCAACTGCTGCCGCGCGCTCCGCAGATCGCGCCCGAGGAACTGGTGGAACTCGGCGAGCGCTATGCGCGCAGCACCGGTTATCCGATCCAGTACCAATGGACGCTGATCGAAGGCGTGAACGACAGCCCGGAAGAAATGGACGGCATCGTCCGGCTGTTGCGGGGCAAGTACGCGCTGATGAACCTGATCCCCTACAACAGCGTGCCCGAACTCGACTTCCGCCGGCCGGGCCGGGAGGCGGCGGTGGCGCTTGCGGCCTACCTGCACCGCCACGGCGTGCTCGCCAAGCTGCGCCAGTCGGCCGGGCAGGACGTCGAAGGCGGCTGCGGCCAGCTGCGCGCGCGGGTGGTGAAGATGGACCGCCGGCCCCGCACGGCGCGGGCGACGCCGCCCACCGCATGAAACCGTAATCGCGGAGCCGGCGGCTGCCGGCTTGAATGAAAAGGGCCGGCTCCAGGCCGGCCCATACTGCCCGCGGCGGTCGGGCGAAGACGCCCGCCGCGCGTGTTGTGGGCGAGGCGGCAATGCCGCGCCCGCCTGTCTCCTCCTCGCCTTGTCTAGTTGATGCCGCTGCGCCGGATCAGCGCCTGCAGCTCGCCGACGATGCCGCGGCGGAACAGCAGCACGCACAGCACGAAGATCACGCCCATGATCACCGTCACCCAGGAGCCGACCTTGTCGGCAAGTTCGCTCTGCAGGCTGACGATGACCGAGGCGCCGACCAGCGGGCCGAGGATGGTGCCGAGACCGCCGAGCAGGGTCATCAGCACCACCTCGCCCGACATGTGCCAATGCACGTCGGTCAGCGAGGCGAGCTGGAACACCAGCGTCTTGGTGGCACCGGCCAGCCCGGCAAGCGCGGCCGACAGCACGAAGGCGAGCAGCTTGTACTTGCTGACGTCGTAGCCGAGCGAGATCGCGCGCGGCTCGTTCTCGCGGATCGCCTTCAGGATCTGGCCGAAGGGCGAGTGGATGGCGCGGTAGATGATGAAGAAGCCGGCGCAGAACACGGCGAACACCAGGTAATACATCGCCAGGTTGTTGCTGAGGTCGATCAGCCCGAACAGGTGGCCGCGCGGCACACCCTGCAGGCCGTCCTCGCCCCCGGTCGCCTTCCACTGCAGCGCGAAGAAGAACACCATCTGCGACAGCGCCAGCGTGATCATCGCGAAGTAGATGCCGCTGCGCCGGATCGCCAGCACGCCGAACACCCAGCCCAGCACGCCGGCGGCCAGCGTGCCGCCGATGATGCCGACTTCGGGGGTGACGCCAAGGTCGCGCACCAGCATGCCGCAGACGTAGCCGGCGCTGCCGAGGAAGGCGGCGTGGCCGAACGAGAGCAGGCCGGCAAAGCCGAGCAGCAGGTTGAACGCGCAGGCGAACAGCCCGAAACACAGGATCTTCATCAGGAAGGTGGGATAGACCGCGAACGGCGCCACCAGCCCGATGATGAAGAGCGCGCCGAACAGCACCGGCGTGGCCCGGTCGAACAGCGACTTGTCGTTGTAGCTCATGAGCGCTTTTCCTTGTCGCACGCCTCAGGCGGCCTTGCCGAACAGTCCGGCCGGGCGCACCAGCAGCACGATGACCATGATGAAGAACACCACCACCGCCGAGGCTTCGGGGTAGAACACCCGCGTCAGGCCCTCGATCAGGCCGAGGCCGAGGCCGGTGACGATGGAGCCCATGATCGAGCCCATGCCGCCGATCACCACCACCGCGAACACCACGATGATGAGGTTGGCGCCCATCTGCGGGCTCACCTGGTAGATCGGCGCGGCGAGCACGCCGGCGAAGGCGGCAAGCGCAACGCCGTAGCCGTAGGTGAAGGTGATCAGCAGCGGCACGTTGATGCCGAGCGCCTGCACGATCTGCGGGTTTTCGGTGCCGGCGCGCAGGTAGGCGCCGAGCTTGGTCTTTTCGATCATGAACCAGGTGCCGAAGCACACCGCGAGCGCGGCGACGACGACCCAGCCGCGGTAGATCGGCATGAACATGAAGCCCAGATTGACGCCGCCCTTGAGCGCATCGGGCACCTCGTAGGCCTGGCCGGAAATACCGTACTGGTCGCGGAAGATGCCTTCGAAGATCAGCGCGAGGCCGAAGGTGAGCAGCAATCCGTAAAGGTGATCGAGCTTGTAGAGCTTTCTCAGCATCGTGCGTTCGAGCACCACGCCGAGTGCGCCGATCAGGATCGGCGACAGCAGCAGCGCCACCCAGTAGTTGACGCCGAACTTGGTCAGCGCGATCCAGGCCACGAAGGCGCCCATCATGTACTGCGCGCCATGCGCGAAGTTGATGATGTTGAGCAGGCCGAAGATGATCGCCAGCCCGAGGCTGAGGATGGCGTAGAAGGAACCGTTGATCAGGCCGATCAGCAGCTGGCTGCCGAACAGCGCACTCGGCACTCCGAAGATTTCCATGGGTGGCTCCCGAGCGGGGGCGGCGCTGGCCGCCCCGCGCGTCGTGGTGGATCAGATCACTTCTTGACCAGCGGGCAGCGCGACAGCGACAGCGGCTGGAAGGCTTCGGCGCCCGGAATCACCTGCTTCACGTGGTAGTAGTCCCACGGGTACTTGGATTCTTCCGGCTTCTTGACCTGCACCAGGTACATGTCGTGCACCATGCGGCCGTCCTCGCGGATCTGGCCGTTCTTGGCGAAGAAGTCGTTGATCGGGGTCTTCTTCATCTGCGCCATCACCTTGGTGGTGTCGTCGGTGCCGGCAGCCTTCACCGCCTTCAGGTAGTGCATCACCGAGGAATACTGGCCGGCCTGCACCATGGTCGGCATGCGCTTCTGCTTGTCGAAGAAGCGCTTGGACCAGGCGCGGGTTTCGTCATTGAGATCCCAGTAGAAGCCGGTGGTCAGGAACATGCCCTGGGCGTTCTTGAGGCCGAGCGAATGGACGTCGGAGATGAACATCAGCAGGCCGGCGAGCTGCTGCTTGGGCGTGATGCCGAATTCGGCCGCCTGCTTGATCGCGTTGGTGGTGTCGGCGCCGGCATTGGCGAGACCGATGATCTGGGCGTTGGAAGCCTGCGCCTGCAGCAGGAAAGACGAGAAGTCCGAGGCCGGGAAGGGGTGGCGCACCGAGCCGACCACCTTGCCGCCGTTGGCGGTGACGACCGCCGACGAGTCCTTTTCCAGCGCCTGGCCGAAGGCGTAGTCGGCGGTGAGGAAGAACCAGTTCTTGCCGCCCTGCTGGGTCACCGCCTTGGCGGTGCCGTTGGCAAGCGCATAGGTGTCGTAGGTGTAGTGCACGCTGACGTCGTTGCACTGCTCGTTGGTGATCGGGGTGGAGCCGGGGCCGTTCATCAGCACGACCTTGTTCATCTCCTTGGCCACCTTCATCACCGCCAGCGCGGTGGAAGTGGTGACCAGCTCGGTGGCGGTATCGACGCCTTCACGCTCGAACCACTCGCGCGCCTTGTTGGAGGCGATGTCGGCCTTGTTCTGGTGGTCGGCGGACACCATCTCCACCTTGAAGCCCGGCTTTTCCTTCGCGACGAAGTCCTCGATCGCCATCTGGGTGGCGACGACCGCGCCCTGGCCGGCGAGGTCGGAATAGGTGCCCGACATGTCGGTCAGCACGCCGATCTTCACAGTGTTGCCGGAAAACTGCGCGTGCGCGCCGGTGGCCAGCATCGCCAGGGCCGCGGTGCAGGCGGCGGTCAACAGCTTCTTCGTATGCATGTCTCGTCTCCGTTCGTTGTGGTGGCGCACCGGGTCAGACCCCGAGCGTCTGGTGCAGCCAGTCCATCCGTCCTGGCAGTTCGTCCTTCTGGATGGTGGCGATGATCTCGCCGTGCTCGAGCACGTAGTGGCGGTCGGCCAGCGGCGCGGCAAAGCGGAAGTTCTGCTCCACCAGCACGATGGTGAAACCGCGCGATTTCAGTTCGGTGATGACCTCGCCGAGCTTCTTGACGATGACCGGTGCGAGGCCTTCGGTGATCTCGTCGAGCAGCAGCAGCTTGGCCCCGGTACGCAGCACGCGCGCCATCGCCAGCATCTGCTGTTCGCCGCCGGACAGCTTGGTACCCGGGCTGTTGCGGCGTTCGAGCAGGTTGGGGAACATCCCGTAGATCTCGTCCACGCTCATGCCGCCGCTGGATACCTGCGGCGGCAGCAGCAGGTTCTCCTCGGCCGTCAGCGAGGCGAAGATCGCGCGTTCCTCCGGCACGTAGCCGACGCCGTGGCGCGCCATGCGGTGGGTGGGCTCGGCGATGACCTCGTTGCCATTCACCATGATCGAGCCGCTGCGGCGGCCGACCAGGCCGAGGATGGACTTCAGCGTGGTCGAGCGGCCGGAGCCGTTACGCCCGAGCAAGGTGACGCATTCGCCGCGCGCGACCTGCAGGTCGATGCCGTGCAGGATGTGGGATTCGCCGTAGAAGGCGTGCAGATCGCTGATCCGCAGCATTTCGGCATGGGATTCAAAGGCGCTGGTCATGGATCGTGGCCTCGGCCTAGTGATGGGCGTCGGCCATGTCGTCGGAACCGACGTAGGCTTCGAGCACCTTGGGATTCTTCGACACTTCTTCGTAGCTGCCTTCGGCGAGGATGCTGCCGCGCGTGAGCACCGTGATGCGGTCGCACAGGTTGGCGACCACCGACAGGTTGTGCTCCACCATCAGGATGGTGCGGTTCTCGGCCACCTTGCGGATCAGCGCGACGACGCGCTCGATGTCCTCGTGGCCCATGCCCTGGGTCGGCTCGTCGAGCAGCATCATCGTCGGCTCGAGCGCCAGCGTGGTGGCGATCTCCAGCGCGCGCTTGCGGCCGTAGGGCATCTCGCCGGTGATCGTATCGGCGAACTTGCCGAGATCCACCGATTCCAGCAGCGCCATCGCGCGGTCGTTGAGCACGTTCAGCGACTTCTCCGAACGCCAGAAGTGGAAGCCGGTGCCGAGCTTGCGCTGCAGGCCGATGCGCACGTTCTCCAGCACGGTGAGCTTGGGGAAGGTGGCGGAAATCTGGAACGAGCGGATCAACCCCCGGCGCGCGGTGACCGCCGGCGCCTCGCGGGTGATGTCCTCACCCTCGAAACGGATCGTGCCGGCGGTGGGCGGCAGGAACTTGGTCAGCAGGTTGAAGACCGTGGTCTTGCCGGCGCCATTGGGGCCGATCAGCGCATGGATGTGGCCGCGCTGGACTTTGAGGTCCACGCCGGACACGGCGACGAAGCCCTTGAACTCCTTGGTGAGCCCCGTGGTTTCGAGAATGAACTCGCTCATGATCGGTCCTGTTCTTGTTCTGGATCCGGACGCAATGCGCCTGGAATCTCCCCCAACGGCATACGCAACCGAGGCTAAGGCAGCACTTTTGCATGAGCATTGCTGAAATGTATCGAATCTTACGTGCGGTGGCGTATGCCGCCGGCACCGCGGAAGGCGCAGGGCGCGCCGTGTAACATGGCAGCACAACGACGACCGACACGGGAGATGCCGTGAGCCCGGATGCCCCCTATTTCGCCCCCGAACGCTTTGACGACGCGGCCGCCGCGCTGGCCCGCGTCGCCACCATCTACGATGCCAGCGTCAACCATCTGCGCACCACCTTGCAGCGCTTCGTCGCCGGCGAGGACATCGGCCGCCATGTGCGCGCCTGCTACCCCTTCGTGCGGGTGCGCACCGGCACCGTGGCGCGCGCGGATTCGCGCCTGTCCTATGGTTTCGTCGCCGGGCCCGGCACCTACGAGACCACGCTGACGCGGCCCGACCTCTTCGCCGACTACTACCTCGAACAGTTCCGCCTGCTGCTGCAGAACCACGGCGTGGCGCTGGAGATCGGCACCGGCACCCAGCCGATTCCGCTGCATTTCTCGGTGGGCGCGCACGACCACATCGAAGGCGAACTCGGCCTGGCGCGGCGCGAACAGCTGCGCGACCTGTTCGACCTGCCTGACCTCAACGCGATGGACGACGGCATCGCCAACGGCACCCACGAACCCCGCCCCGGCGAGGCACACCCGCTGGCGCTGTTCACCGCCCCGCGGGTGGATTACTCGCTGCACCGGCTGCGCCACTACACCGGCACGGTGCCGGAGCACTTCCAGAACTTCGTGCTGTTCACCAACTACCAGTTCTACATCGACGAATTCATCAAGCTCGGCCATGCCCTCATGGCCGAAGGCGGCAGTCACGGCTACGAGGCCTTCGTCGAACCGGGCAACGTCGTCACCCGCCCGGCGGACCAGCCGCCGCGCCCCGGCGACGAACTCGGCAGCGCGCCGCCGCGGCTGCCGCAGATGCCGGCCTACCATCTGGTGCGCGGCGACCGCGCCGGCATCACGATGGTGAACATCGGCGTCGGTCCGGCCAACGCCAAGACCATCACCGACCATATCGCGGTGCTGCGCCCGCATGCCTGGATCATGCTCGGCCACTGCGCCGGGCTGCGCAACACGCAGCAGCTCGGCGACTACGTGCTCGCCCACGGCTATGTGCGCGAAGACCACGTGCTCGACGAGGAGCTGCCGCTGTGGGTGCCGATCCCGCCGCTGGCCGAGGTGCAGCTCGCGCTCGAAGCCGCGGTGGAGGACGTCACCCGGCTGAGCGGCTACGAGCTGAAGCGGCTGATGCGCACCGGCACCGTCGCCACCACCGACAACCGCAACTGGGAGCTGCTGCCCTCGCACGGCATGGCGAGTTCGCCCGAGCGCCGCTTCAGCCAGAGCCGCGCGGTGGCGCTCGACATGGAGTCGGCCACCATCGCCGCCAACGGCTTCCGCTTCCGCGTGCCCTACGGCACCCTGTTGTGCGTCAGCGACAAGCCGCTGCATGGCGAGATCAAACTGCCCGGCATGGCCAACCACTTCTACCGCGAACGGGTGGACCAGCACCTGCGCATCGGCATCCGCGCGCTCGAACGCCTGCGCGATCAGGGCGTGGACCGGCTCCATAGCCGCAAGCTGCGCAGCTTCGCCGAAGTGGCCTTCCAGTAGTCCCCAGGAGAAACGCGATGGACACCCGCTACCTCGACGACCTGCAGCCCGGCCAGACCTTTCGCACCGGCGGCGTGACGCTGACCGAGGCGGAGATCATCGACTTTGCCTGGCGCTACGACCCGCAGCCCTTCCACCTCGACACCGGCGCCGCGGAACAATCGCCCTACGGCGGCCTGATCGCCAGCGGCTTCCAGAGCCTGGCGCTGTGCTTCCGCCTGTTCATCCAGACCGGCGTGCTGGCGCAGTCCAGCCTGGGTTCGCCGGGCATTGACGAACTGCGCTGGCTCGCACCGGTACGCCCGGGCGACACCCTGCATTGCGAAGTCGAAGTGCTGGAGACCCGACCGTCGTCATCCAAGCCGGACCGCGGGATCGCGCGGCTGCGGTACGCGGCGCTGAATCAGCGCGGGGAGACGGTGATGACCTTTGTCATCGCACATTTGCTGAGGCGGCGGATGGGGTGAGGGGGCTGTTCTTCCCCCTCCTAGAGTGGTTAGAAACCCTGTTCCTCCCCTTCAAGGGGGAGGTTAGGAGGGGGATGGGGTTGGGCTGAGCGGCCGCGTACCCCATCCCCACCCCAACCCTCCCCTTGAAGGGGAGGGAGCAAATCGGGCCAACCCGATAGCCTCCGCTTCACTCCGTCGTTCGACCGGCGGCGAGCAGTGCTCGCCGAAACCCCTGCCTCACCCCCTCGAAGGAAAGGGAGCAGAACGACGAGCCCGGGAGCCTCTGCTTCTGCAGCGCCTGCGCCCCTGCGGGCCTTACCAGACCCCCGTCCCCTCCAGAAACGGCGAAAACTCGACCTCCGCGCCCCACCGCAGCGGCAACGCCTTTGGCCGCCGCAACACCGCATCGACACGCACCCGCAGCAGCCGCAGCGCGCCGGCAAAGGCCGCCACCGCCGCCGCGTCCTCGACGATCTCCGCGTGGCCGGCGACATGGAAGAGGTCGGCCACGCCGTCCTCCGCCGCGCCGGTGATATCGACGAACACCAGCCCCACGCGCGGGTCGAGCACGATGTTGCCGAAGGTGTTGAAGAAGTTGTTGCCGGCGAAGTCGGGCAGGGTCAGCGTCACCGTGCCGTCGGCGGCTGCGTCCCAGCGCACGAAGCCTGGCTTGCCGCCGCGGTGGGAGACGTCGGCGCCGTAGCGCGCCGCCGGGTCGTCGCCACCGGGCGGGTGGGCGGTGGCGATGAACAGGGTGTCGGCGGCGGCCACCACGCGGCGCAGGCTGTCATCCGCCGGTTCCAGCGTCTGCGGCGGAGCGGACGCCCGCGCGCCGGCCACGAATTCCGCACTGCGCGCCTGGATGTACTTCGGGCAGTTGCCGAAGCTCTCGCGCACCTCGACGCTGAAGCCCGCGGCATCTGCGGCCTCGACGCGGCCGTTCATGCGGTTGCGCCGGCGCGTCGGCGGTTCCAGGCCGAGCAGCGCCACCGTGGCGCCAACGCGGATCGCCCCGGCCAGCGGATCGCCCGCACCCGGTCGCGTGTCGATGCGCAGGGTGTGGCTATCCGGCGAGCTGACGAAGCCCGGCGGCCCGGCCAGCAGGGTCGCCCACGGTCGCCCTTCGGCGTCGGCGGCGCCGAGCACCACAAAGGGCAGTTGCGCGAAGAAGCTGCGGTGCTGCTCCGGCATATAGTCGCGGATCACGCGCGCGCCGATCTCCGCCATCTGCGCGGCCTTGCCGACGCGCTCCTGCAGCAGGCGTTCGCCGGCGTGGAAGGCGGCAGTGCCGGCAACGGGTTCGACCGGCGCCATGATCACGCTCCCGCGGGCAGCGCCGAGCGCGGCATGCCGACGAAGCCGGGTAGCGCCTCGACGCGGGCCAGCCAGGCGCGGATGTGCGGATAGGGCTGCAGAGAGATGCCGCCTTCCGGTGCGTGCGCGGTGTAGCTGTAGAGCGCGATGTCGGCCAGCGTCGGCGCGTCCGCCGCGAGATACGGCCGGTGCGCCAGTTCGGCCTCCATCACCGGCAGCAGACGGTTGGCGAGTTCGACCGCGGCGTCGTAGTCGATCGGCGCGCCGAACACATGTTTGAGCCGCGCCCGCGCCGGGCCGAAGGCGAGCAGGCCGGCGGCAGCGGAGAACCAGCGCTGCACCTCGGCGGCGGCCACCGGCTCGTCCGGCAGCCAGTCGATCTCCTCGCCGCCGCCGTAGCGCCGCGCGAGATACACCAGGATGGCGTTGGAATCGGCGATGACCTGCTCGCCGTCCTTCAGCACCGGGATCTGGCCGAAGGGATTGAGCGCGAGGAAGTCCGGCCGGCGATGCGCGCCGCCGGCGAGATCCACGTTTTCGTAGCGGTAGGGCAGGCGCAGCAGCGACAGGAACAGCGCGACGCGGTGGCAGTGGCCGGACAGCGGCAGGCCGTACAGCACCAGTTCGCCTTGGGGGATGGAGCGGGTCATCGGAGTCTCCTTCGGAATGGGTGAGTCCATTGTCAGTAATCCGTACTGCGCAATAAATGATGGCCACGGATTAGACTCCTTTCATTTCCGCAGCAATCAAACCCATGGACAAGCTCAAGGCGATGCAGATCGCGGTGGCGATCGCCGACGGTGGCAGCCTGACCGCGGCCGCCGACAGCCTCGACATCTCGCTGCCGGTGGTGGTGCGCACGCTGGCCGCGCTCGAGGCCGGACTGGGGGTGCGGCTGTTCAACCGCAGCACCCGCCGGCTGTCGCTGACCGACGAAGGCCGCGACTACCTTGCGCGCTGCCGCCAGATCCTCGCCGACATCCATGACGCGGAAGCCGCGCTGGCGAGCGACGCGGTGGTGCCGAGCGGACGGGTGGTGGTGACCGCGCCGGTGATGTTCGGCCAGCAGCACGTCGCGCCGGCGCTCACCCGCTTCGTCCAGCACTACGGACAGATGCGGGTGGAGCTGCGCCTGCACGACCGGGTGGTGAACCTGCTCGAAGAACACATCGACGTGGCGGTTCGCATCGGCGCGATCGAGGACCAGTCGCTGGTCGCCCATGCGCTGGGCACCCTGCGCCGCATCGTCGTCGCCGCCCCCGCCTACCTCGCCGCCCGCGGCACGCCGCAGCATCCGCGCGAACTCGCGGCGCACGAGTGCATCGTGTTCAACGGCAACAGCGCCGGCTGGTGGCGCTTCATCGATGACGGCCACGAATTCGGCATGACGGTGGACGGCCGCCTCACCTACAACCATGTGGCCCCGGCGCTGGACGCCTGCCGCGCCGGCATGGGACTGGGCACCTTCATCGCCTACCAGATCGCCGACGACCTGCACGCCGGCCGCCTGCTGCCGGTGCTGGAAGCCTTCGAGCTGCCGCCGCGGCCGGTGCACGTGGCCTTTCCGCACGCCCGCCTGCTGCCGACCCGCACGCGGGTGCTGGTGGACTGGCTGCGCCGCGACCTCGGCGAGCAACTCGCCGCGCTGTAGGCCGGGTGCGCGAAGCTCACTCCGGCACCAGCACCGCCGCCCCTTCGATCCGCCCCAGCCGCAGCGCGTCGAGCGCTTCGTTGGCCTGGTCCAGCCGATAGACCTGCACGTGGCTGCGCACCGGGTTGTCGGCCACGATCCGGAGGAAGCGTTCGCCGTCCGCGCGGGTGAGGTTGGCGACGGACCGCAGCACGCGCTCGCCCCACAGGATGTCGTACGGGAAGGCGGGGATATCGCTCATGTGGATGCCGGCGCAGACCACGGTGCCGCCCTTGCGCACCGCCCGCAGCGCGGCCGGCACCAGCGGGCCGGCGGGGGCGAAGATCAGCGCCGCGTCCAGCGCCTGGTCAGGCGCCTCGTCGCTGCCGCCGGCCCAGGCGGCACCGAGACGGCGGGCAAAGCCCTGGCCGGCGAGATCGCCCGGACGGGTGAAGGCATAGAAGGCGCGCCCTTGATGCACCAGCACCTGGGCGAGGATGTGGGCCGCGGCGCCGAAGCCGTAGATGCCGATGCGCTCAGCGTCGCCCGCCATCGCCAGCGCGCGGTAGCCGATCAGGCCGGCGCACAGCAGCGGCGCCAGTTCCACCGCCGGCAGCGGGTCGGGCAGCGGAAAGCAGTAACGCTGGTCGGCCACGGTGTATTCCGCGTAGCCGCCGTCCAGCGTGTAGCCGGTGAAGCGTGCGGCGTCACACAGGTTCTCGTGGCCGCCGCGGCAATAGCTGCATTCGCCGCAGGTCCAGCCCAGCCACGGCACGCCGGCGCGCTGGCCGATGCGCAGTGCGGTGACACCGGGCCCGGTGGCGACGACGCGGCCGACGATCTCGTGGCCCGGCACCACCGGCAGGCGCGGCTCGGGCAATTCGCCGTCGACCAGGTGCAGATCGGTGCGACACACGCCGCAGGCTTCCACCTTCAGCAGTACCTGGCCCGGGCCGGGCGTCGGCTGCGGCAGCACCGCGGGCCGCAGCGGCTGGCCGGGGGTATCCAACACCATCGCGCGCATCGCGTCCTCCTTGCTGCGTTGGCTGATCCGGAACAACGCTACGCCGCCGACACCCCCGCGGCAAGCAATCGCGCTGGCGAAAGCAGTGGCGACCGGCCATATTGGACTCTATCCCCGCGCTGACAGAGGCCGCCATGCCCGAACTCCTGATCGAACCGCGCCGCGCCGATCTCGGCCACGGCCTTGTCGTGCAGCGCATCCTGCCGTACGCGCGGCGGCGCATGGTCGGCCCCTTCATCTTCCTGGACCATGCCGGCCCGGTGCGGCTGCCGCCGGAACTCGCCCGCCTTGCCGACGTGCGCCCCCATCCGCATATCGGCCTGGCCACGGTGAGCTACCTGCTCGGCGGCGAGATCACCCACCGCGACAGCCTGGGCATGGAGCAGCCGATCCGGCCGGGCGAGGTGAACTGGATGACGGCGGGGCGCGGCATCGTGCATTCGGAACGCTTCGACAGCCCGGCCGCGTTCGCCGGCACCGGGCTGGAGCTGCTGCAGTCCTGGGTGGCGCTGCCGGCCGAGCACGAGGAGACAGCGCCCGCGTTCGACCACTATCCGGCGGCGCTGCTGCCCACCGCCACCGAAGGGGGACTGTGGCTGCGGGTGATCGCCGGAAAGGCGTTCGGCCTCGCAAGCCCGGTACGCACGCTGTCGCCGATGTTCTACCTGCACGTGAAGCTGACCGCGGGCAGCGCGGTGGCGCTGCCGGGCGACTACAGCGAACGCGCCGCCTATGTGGTGGACGGCCGCATCGAGATCGACGGCACAGCCTACGGCGCCGGCCGCATGCTGGTGTTCGGGCAGGCCGAGGCGCCCACGCTGCGCGCGCTCGACGATGCCACGGTGATGCTGCTGGGCGGCGAGCCGGTGGGCGAACGCCACATCTGGTGGAACTTCGTGTCGTCGCGCAAGGACCGCATCGAACAGGCCAAGGCCGACTGGCGCGCGGGACGCATTCCGCTGCCGCCCAACGACAACGCCGAGTTCATCCCGCTGCCCGAAACCGTGGCCTGAAGCGGCCTTGCGTCAACCCGCGCTTGCGGGCGGGATGCGCAGCGGGATCGTAACCGGACCGTCATTGACCAGCTCGACCTGCATCATCGCGCCGAAGCGGCCGGTGGCAACCTCGCCATGCTGCGCGCGCGCACGGGCGACGAAATGCTCGTACAGCGCCCGTCCGGTGTCGGCGGGCGCGGCGTTGGCGAAGCTCGGCCGGTTGCCGCCGCTGGTATCGGCCGCGAGCGTGAACTGGCTGACGACCAGCAGACCGCCGCCGACCTCGTGCAGCGAGCGGTTCATGCGTCCGCCCTCGTCGGCAAAGATGCGCAGCTTGAGGAGCTTGGCGAGCAGCTTGTCGGCCTCGGCTTCGGTGTCGCCCTGCTCGGCGCACACCAGCGCCAGCAGGCCGGTACCGATCTCGCCGGTGGTCGCGCCGTCCACCGTCACCCGGGCGCGCGTCACGCGCTGCAGCAAGGCCATCATCGCAAGCGTTCTCCTCGGCAAAGCCGGCGACGCTACGTCAGCACCGGGCCGGCGGCAAGCGCTTCAGCGCACCAGGAAGGGCAGGTTGGCGGTGGCGACCTTGCCGCGGCCGTCGCGCACGGTGAGGAAGAGGCGGTAGGCACCGGGGGCCTGTGGCGCGACGAAGCGCACGCTGGCGGCATCGGCATGGCGCAGTTGCACCGCCACGCGCGGCGGCGCGGTCTCGACATCGCCGCCCTTGCGCAGATCGGTGGCCTCGGCGAAAACCGCCCAGTCGGTGACCAGCGGTGCACCGTCGGGCGCGATCGCATCCACCCCGGCGGAGATCTCCTGCCCGGGCGCGAATTCGTCGGCGGCGATGCCGATGCCGCGAATCACCGGCGCGGCATGCGTCTCCGGCCGGCCCCAGGCGGCCGCGAGCGCATCGCTCATCGCGGTGGCGCTGCCGTCGGCCAGCAGCAGGCCGTGCCAGGTGGCGGTCTGCTCCTGCTTGGCGCCCCACAGGAACGGAAACACGCCGGCGATCTGCGGCTGCTGGCGCAGGAAGGCGAGCGCATCGCGGTAGAACGCGGCCTTCTGGCTGCTGGTGAGTTCCACCGGCGCACCCCAGGGCTTGCGCCCCGCCTGCCACTGGCCGAGCGGACCGAGTTCGGCCACCACCACCGGCTTGGCAATGCCGGCCTCGGCCAGCCGTTGCGGCAGGTCGAACACCGCGCCGGCATAGACGTTGATGCCGAGCATGTCGACATGGGCGCAGCAATCGGCCAGTTGCCGGAGCTGCGCCATGCCGGTGTCCGCCACCACCATCAGCGTCGGGTGGCGCGGGTCGGCGGCCTTCACCACGCCGGCGAGGCGGTCGATGCGGCGCCACACGGCAAGGTGGTCGGCGGTGCCGGTCTCGACCTCGTTGCCCACGCCCCAGGCCAGCAGCGCCGGATGGTCGCGGTGGCGCGTCACGAAGTCGCGCAGCGCGGCCTCGTGGGCGCGCAGCACCGTCTCGTCCTCCAGCCGCACGCCGTGGCGCGGATGACCGACCCACAAGCCCATCACCACCTTCAGCCCCAGTTGCTGCGCGGCATCCAGCACCCAGGCGTCGGATTCCCGATAGACCCGGATCACCCGCGCCCCGGCCCGCGCCAGTCGCTCCAGCGCGGCGCGGTCGCCTTCGAACGCGGCGCCCTGCCATTGCGCACCGGCCGCCGGCAGCGCAGCGGCAGAGACAGCCAGCCATCCGAGCAGCGCCAGCCGGCGCAGTCCTCCACGTTCCATTCCGTACTCCCCAACGAAGGCGCGATTGTGACCGGCCGCGGCCGCAGATGTTCGCCCGGCCGCGCGGTGCGTTGAAAGCGCGCGTGCGCGCTGCGACACTGGCGCCCTTGCCGCAGCCCGACGCCCGACGCGCCGCCTCGCCCGTCCACGGAAAGGCTGCGGTGGCCGTCGAACCCGTCCCACACCCCCGCCTCGCCTTGAAGGGGAGGGAAAACCGGAACCCCAGCGCAGCACCCGCCTCCCCCGGAGCCCGCATGAACCCCACGCCCGCCGCGCCGCGGCAGTACCGCTACTACGAGTTCGTGATGGCGGCCTTCGTTGCCGTCTATCTGTGCTCCAACCTCATCGGCCCGGCCAAGGCGGCGCAGATCGAACTGCCGCTGATCGGCGCGGTGACCTTCGGCGCCGGCGTGCTGTTCTTCCCGATCTCCTACATCTTTGGCGACGTGCTGACCGAGGTCTATGGCTACGCCCGCGCGCGGCGGGTGATCTGGGCCGGTTTCGGCGCGATGATCTTCGCCTCGCTGATGGCCTGGGTGGTGGTGAAACTGCCGCCGGCCCCGGGCTGGCAGAACCAGGCGGCCTACGAGATCGCCTACGGCTCCACCTGGCGCATCGTCGCGGCGTCGCTCACGGCCTTCTTCTGCGGCGAGTTCGTCAATTCCTTCGTGCTGGCGAAGATGAAGGTCTGGACCGAGGGCCGCCATCTGTGGGCGCGCACGATCGGCTCCACGGTGGTGGGCGAAGGCGTCGATTCGCTGCTGTTCTACCCGCTCGCGTTCTGGAACTCCGGGCTGATCCCCAACGAGTTGCTGCCCGCCGTCATGGTCGGCCAGTTTGTCTCCAAGGTGATGGTCGAAGTGGTGTTCACGCCGCTCACCTACCGCATCGTGGCCTTCCTGAAGCGCGCCGAGCGCGAGGACTACTACGACCGCGACACCGACTTCACGCCGTTCTCGATCCGCGCCTGAACCGGCGGGCGCTCAGCCCGCGCGGCGCGGCAACAGCGCTGCCGACAGCGCCAGCATGATCAGCACCGCCGCAGCGAGGTCTTGCGGATGCGGTCGTTCGCCGGTGATCGGCATCGCCGACGCT
Source organism: Azoarcus olearius (assembly GCF_001682385.1). NCBI lineage: Bacteria > Pseudomonadati > Pseudomonadota > Betaproteobacteria > Rhodocyclales > Zoogloeaceae > Azoarcus > Azoarcus olearius. The sequence continues at coordinate 141,247 of NZ_CP016210.1, read as the reverse complement.
AGCCCGATCACCGGAATCATCATCACCGACAGCGCGCTGGCCACCGGCGGCAGGCTGCGCGCGATCGAGAACCACAGCACCTGGGCCGCGGCGCAGGCGATGACGACGCCGTAGCCCACCGCCACCCACATCGGCAACGAGAACTGCAGCGTCGGCACCGGCTCCTTCAGCACCGCCAGTACCCATAGCACGGGCAGCGCGCACACCAGCATGCCGACCGTGAGCGCCTCGGTGGAGACCGCCGGGGCGAGCCGTTTCAGCAACAGCGTGCCCAGCGCCCACGACGCGGCCGCCGCCAGCATCCACGCCATGCCGAGCGGGCGCCCGGAGAGCTGCCCCAGCTCGTGCCACAGCAGCAACAGCACCGCCGCGGCGGCGCAGGCGGTGGCCAGCCACAGACGCGGGTTCATGCGTTCGCGAAAGAACAGCACGCCCAGCAGCACGGTCCAGATCGGCATCGTGAAGCCCAGGATGGCGGCGCGGCCGGACGCGAGCGCCTGCACGCCGAAGATCGAGAAGCAGTACCAGCCGGCGATGTTGGGCAGGGCGAGCAGCATCACCCGTCCCCACTCCCGCCGCGGTACGCGCAGGCTGACGCCGCGCAGACGGAACCACGCGATCAGCAGCAGCAGGCCGCCGCTGACCGTGAGGGCGCGGAAGTACAGGGGCGTGATCTCGCGCAGCGAGAACTTCATGACCGGCCAGTTCACCCCCCAGAACAGGGTGAGCAGGACGAGCGCGAGCAGGGTGCGGGGAGGAATTCGGGCAGGCTGCAAGGGCAACTCCGGAGGGACGCGGGAAAAGCACGCGCAAAAACAAAGGCGGCGGGCCCGCAGGCCCGCCGCCGCAGTGCCGGCGCCGCCGGAATTACTTCAGCACCGCGAGCGCGGCGGCGTAGTCCGGTTCGTTCTTGATCTCCGACACCAGCTCGGCATGGATGACCTTGTCGTTCTCGTCGACCACGACCACCGCGCGCGCGGTGAGGCCGGCGAGCGGACCGGAGCTGATCGCGACGCCGTAGTCACGGGCAAAACCGGGGTTGCGGAAGGTCGACAGCGTCTTGACGTTGTCGAGCCCCTCGGCCGCGCAGAAGCGCTTGGCGGCAAAGGGCAGGTCGCCCGAGATCACCAGCACCACGGTGTTGGCCAGCGCGCCGGCCTCGGCGTTGAAGCGCCGGGTGGAGGTCGCGCAGGTCGGGGTGTCGAGGCTGGGCACGATGTTGAGCACCTTGCGCTTGCCGGCCCAGGTGTCGAGGCCGACATCGGCCAGCTCCGGGGTGGTCAGCGCAAAGGCCGGGGCGCTTTCGCCCACTTGCGGAAAGCGGCCGGCGATGGAAATCGGGTTGCCGCCCAGGGTGACGGTAGCCATGGGGTAAATCTCCTCTATGTCAGGGTGATGACGCCGCCGGGCTCTGGGGCACCGGTCAGCGGGTGTAGTAGCCTACACCGAGCAGCTTGCCGTCGACCACGCGGAAATACGTGTGCTTGCTTTCCAGCTTGGCCGTCACCGGGTTTTGCCAGGCGTAGTCGAGTTCGCCTTCACCCTTCTTGCGCGCGACATTGATCATGTCGGTGATCAGTGCCTTGCCCTTGGGATCGCGCAGTTCGCGCGCGTCGCGGCCCACCAGCGCGGGGGTGGCGCCGTGGGCGAGAAAGCGCCCGTCGCCCATGTCGACGACGAACACATACAGGTCGTCCTGGATGAAGCGGCCGCCCACCTGCTGGAATTCGCCCAGCGCGGCGCCGCTGTCGCGGGCCAGCGCGGCCGCAGCCTGATCCAGCAGCGCACGCGCCTGCGCCGGGGTGGCGCGCGGGGTATAGAAGCCCACCGCGACGATGATTCCGCCCACCTTGCGGAACAGCGTGACCTTGGGTTCCTCGCGCTGGTCCGCGGGGTTCAGCCAGCGATACTCGATGCGGCCTTCGCCACGGCTCGCCGCCGTATCCAGCATCTCGCGGAAGAAGGGCTTGCCCGCGGCGTCGGTGGTGGCGGCAACGTTCTGCCCGATCAGTGCGGCCGAGGAGCCGCCGCTGGCGAGAAAGCGCCCGTCGCTGCCCAGCGCATACACATAGAGGTCGCGGTCGACGAAGGGCCCCTGGCGGCTGAAGTCGGCGACGCCGGCTTCGCCCTTCGCTTCGATGTGCTTGACCGCCCGGTCCAGCAGGCGCGCCGCGCGCTTTTCGTCCCAGCGTTCCGACAGACGTGCCGGTTCGGGAGTGGCCGCGCGCAGCACGGACGATTGCAGCGATGCGGCCGCACACAGGGCGGTAGCGAGGCCAAGGACGCGACGGCGCGAAACGGGCATGGTGTGTCTCCTGTCTTTTTGAACGAATGTACAAAAAGATAGAAACTTTTCCCCGGCTTGTCGAGCGCCGCGGCATCCGCGGCCCTGCTGCCTCAGGCGCGCACGACTTCGCGCGCCGTCAGCGTGTAGCGGAAACTGTCCGGATCCAGGCTGTCGAAGCGGCCCTGCGCGCTTTCACCCTGCGGGTACATCAGGAAGGGCACCGGCGCGCCGCCGCTGCCGGGCAGTTCCAGGTCGTGGGCGACGTTGTAGGCCAGCCAGTTCATCTCCCATGCGCCGAACAACTGCTTGCGCGCCGCGCGCACCTTGGCGTCGTCCAGCGCAAGGTTGCCCGGCGGCTCCTCCAGCACCACCTTGCGCACGTCGGCGGGATCGACCGGCACCCAGCCGAAGCGGGCGAGGAACACTTCGGCGCGGCAATGCTGGGCCTTGGAGATGTTGCCGCTCTTGCCCAGGCTCTTGTAGCCGAAGCGCGAGTCGGCCACGCGCACGCCGTAGACGTCGCGCGCAGGAATGCCGGCGGCTCTCGCCAGGCCGACGTAGAGCGCGTTGAGGTCGGCACACTTGCCCGACAGGTTGCCGGTTTCCAGCATCGCCTTGATGTCGCCGATGCCGCAGCCGCGCGTCTTGGGATTGCGGAAGGTGTTGTCCACCACCCATTCGTAGATCGCGCGCGCCTTGTCCTCGTCGGTCTTCGCGCCGGCAGTGATCTGCAGCGCGGTGTCGCGCACGATGCCGTCGGTGGGCAGCAATTCGGTGGCGCCGGTGTAGAGGGCGTGCTCGGCGGCGCTCAACGCCAGCGGACGGGCCGCCGGGCGGCTGAAGTCCACCGCGCGGTCGCGGGTGGCGAAGCGGCTGGTGATCTCCAGCTCGGGCACGCCGGCATCGGCCGCCCATTCCGCGTACAGCATCGCCGCGCCGTAGCGCGGATCGCGCACCACGCGGGCGAGACCGGCATTGCCCTGCCAGGCGTTGCCGAGCGGGCGGAACCAGTCGGTTTCCTCGGTGTAAGGCAGCGGCAGCCAGGCGCGCACCACACCTGCGGCCTGCACCGGCTCGATGCGGGTGACGACTTCGAATTCACGCCAGCCTGCCGCCGGCGAGGGCGCGAACAGCGGCGCGGCAGTATCGGCAGCGCGCGCCCAGGCCGGCAGTGCCAGGCCGGCGGCGAGCGCGGAGGTCTTGAGGAAGTCGCGGCGTTTCACGGTGTCTTTCCTTTCGGGATAGGGGTGGATTCGGAAGCGGTCAGCGCACGCAGCCGGGCGCGCAGCTCGGGCGCGCGCCAGTCGGCCTCGCCGCGCACGCGAAAACGCGGGCGATGGGCGGCGTCGAGCATGATGGTGGTGGGCAGCAGGCGCGCACCCCAGGCACGGGCGATCAGTTGTTCCGGGTCGTTGATCAGCACGACGTTGTCGAGCAGGTAGTCGTCGAGAAAGCGCCGGCTGTCGGCGGCACGGTCGGCCACCGCGACGGTGATCAGCGCGATCCCCGGCTCCTGCTCGTCCAGCTCGACCAGCGCGGGCATCTCGTCGCGGCAGGGCTCGCACCAGCTCGCCCAGAAGTTGATCAGCACCGCACGCCCCTGCACGCGCGCCAGTTCTGCATGCAGCGCCGCGGGCGCGGGCGGCAGCGTGGCAAGCGGCTCGAGGTCGACGGCAAACGCGCTTGCCGGTGCGAGGCACACGGCAAGCGCGCAGAAGAAACGCCGCAGCAGGCGGCGGCTGGTCATGCCCCCATTCCCGTCATCCCATCGCGCGCAGGCGGGCGATGCGCTCCTCGGTGGAGGGGTGGGTGGAGAACAGCCCGCGCAGGCTGCCGCCGGACAGCGGATTCATGATCATCATCTGCGCGGTTTCCGGATGGGCCTCGGCGGTGTGCATCGGGATGCCGCGCGCGTAGGCGTCGATCTTCGCGAGCGCGCTGGCGAGCGCCTGCGGATCGCCGGAGATCTCGGCGCCACCACGGTCGGCTCCGAATTCGCGGGTGCGGCTGATCGCCATCTGGATCAGCATGCCGGCGATCGGCGCGAGGATCATGACGATGATGGAGACAACCGGGTTGGGCCGGTCCTCGCCATCGCGCGAGCCGCCAAAGAACATGCCGAACTGCGCGAGCGACGAAATCGCCCCGGCGACGGTGGCCGAGATCGTGGAGATCAGGATGTCGCGGTTCTTCACGTGCGCCAGCTCGTGCGCCATCACGCCGCGCAGCTCGCGCTCGGACAGCATCCGCATGATGCCGGTGGTGGCCGCTACCGCGGCATGCTCGGGATTGCGCCCGGTGGCGAAGGCGTTGGGCTGGTCCTCGTCAATGATGTAGACCTTGGGCATCGGCAGCCCGGCGCGCTGGGCGAGGCCGCGCACCATGTTGTACAGATAGGGCGAGGTGGCCTCGTCGACCTCGCGCGCGTTGTACATCTTCAACACCATCTTGTCGGAGAACCAGTAGGCCCACAGGTTCATCGCGCCACCCAGCACCAGCGCCAGCAGCATGCCCTGCTTGCCGCCGATGACGCCGCCGACCGCGCCGAACAGCGCGACGATGCCGGCCATGAGTATCGAAGTCTTGATCCAGTTACCGAACATGGGGGTGATCCTTGCTAGCTGATTCCTTGCGGCGGTAGATGGGGCCGGTGGCCCCGCTTTCAACCGGCTTGCGCTCCGCCAACCGCGAACCGTTCCCCGGCACAGACCGGGAAGCCGCGCAGGAATTCCCCGGCCGCAAGGCGCCGGCTGCCAGGGCGCTGCAGTTCGCGCAGCCGCAAGGCCTGCGCCCCGCATGCGACCACCACGCCCTCGGCATCCGCCGCCAGCACGGTGCCCGGGGCCGCGTCCGGCGCGGGGACCGCGACGACCTCCGCCGCCCACACCTTGATCACGGTATCGCGCAGGCTGCCCACCGCCACCGGGAAGGGGTTGAAAGCGCGGACCGCGCGCTCGATGTCCGCCGCCGGGCGGGTCCAGTCGATGGCCGCTTCGTCGCGATGGATCTTGTTCGCGTAGGTCACCCCGGCCGCAGGCTGGGGCGTGCGGGACAGGGTGCCGCCGGGCAGCGCCGCGAGGGCCTCGACGATGCATTCGGCACCGAGCGCGGCGAGCTTGTCGTGCAGGGTGCCGGTGGTGTCGTCGGGGCGGATCGGGATCGCCCGCCGCAACAGCATGTCGCCGGTATCGAGCCCTTCGTCCATCTGCATGATGGTGATTCCGGTCTCGGCGTCGCCCGCCTCCACGGCGCGGTGGATGGGGGCGGCACCGCGCCAGCGGGGCAACAGCGAGGCGTGGATGTTGATGCAACCGTAGCGCGGCAGCTGCAGCACCGCCGCGGGCAGGATCAGGCCGTAGGCCGCCACCACCAGCACGTCGGGCTCACAGGCGGCGAGGCGCTGACGCTGTTCATCGGTACGCAGCTTCTCCGGCTGGTCGACGTCCAGCCCGCGCGCCAGCGCAAGCTGCTTGACCGGGCTGGGCGTCAGCTTCATGCCGCGCCCGGCGGGGCGGTCGGGCTGGGTCAGCACCAAGGGCACGGAGTAGCCCGCATCGAGGATGGCGGCGAGTGCGCTGGCAGCGAATTCTGGCGTGCCGGCGAAGGCGACACGGAGCGGAAGGGACATGGGCGGAACCGGGAAAAGCGGGGCGGCGACGGGCGCCGCCGTGGATCAGGCGGTGATGCGCGCCTTCTTGGCCAGCTTGCTCTTGATGCGGCCGAGCTTGAGCGGCGACAGGTACTCGACGAAGACCTTGCCGTCGAGGTGGTCGATTTCGTGCTGGATGCACACCGCGAGCAGGCCTTCGGCAGCCAGTTCGAACGGGTGGCCGTTGCGGTCGAGCGCACGCACCGTGACGCGTTCGGCACGGGTGACCTTTTCGTAAACACCGGGCACCGACAGGCAGCCTTCCTCGCACACCTGCTCGCCGTCGCGTTCGACGATCTGGGGATTGATCAGCGCCATCAGGCCGGACTTGTCCTCGGAGATGTCGATCACGACGACGCGCCGGTGCACGTCCACCTGGGTCGCGGCCAGGCCGATGCCGGGCGCCTCGTACATGGTCTCGGCCATGTCGTCGATCAGCTTGCGTACGTCATCGTCGACCGTGTCGACGGGCGCGGCGCGCCGATGAAGCCGTGGATCGGGGTAGCGCAGGATGGGGAGAAGAGCCATAAATGCTTGCCGGGATAAGCCTTTAAGTGCAGAATTTCAAGCGATTTGACATGCATGCCCACGTGCTGTGCCGGGCAGGGTTCCGACGGCGCTGGGGTGGTTTGCGATCACCCTGTTTCGACCCTTGGCGGCAAAGCGGCGTTCCTGGACGGCGAGAGCCTTCCCGCACTTACCGGAAGCGAGCAATGATCCGAATTATATTCCCACTCCTCGTCAGCATTGCGACCCTGTTTGCCGGCGCCGCCGCGGCCCAGGGCGTCCAGCTTGCGGACGACGCGCCCGACTCCTACACGGTGGTCAAGGGCGACACGCTGTGGGGCATTTCCGGCCGCTTCCTCAAGCAGCCCTGGCGCTGGCCCGAGGTGTGGCGTTTCAACCGCGACCAGATCCGCAATCCGCACCTCATCTATCCCGGCCAGGTGATCCTGCTCGACCGCAGCGGCCCGTGGCTGACGGTCGGCCGCCGGGTCGGCAGCCGCGACGAAAAACTGTTCCCGCAGGTCTATTCCGAAAGCGGTACGCAGCCGGTGCCGAGCATTCCGCTGCATGTCATCGATCCTTTCCTGACCCGCCCGCTGATCGTCGACGGCGCCCGCATCGCCAATTCGGCCACCATCGTCGCCACCGAAACCAGCCGCGTCTATACGGGCACCGGCGACACGGTGTTCGCCAAGAACGTGCGTGAAGGGGTCGACAGCTGGCAGATCTACCGCCCGGCGCGCGCGCTGCACGACCCGGTCACCCAGGAACTGCTCGGCTATGAAGCCGAATACCTCGGGAGCGCCCGCGTCACCGAGCGCGGCAACCCGACCACGCTGGAAATCCTCAACGCCAACGAGGAGATCGGCGTCGGCGACCTGATGGTGCCCAGCGAGCCGCCGTCGGTGTTCTCCTATGCTCCCCATGCGCCCGAGCAGGCCGTGGAAGGGCGCGTCGTGTCGATCTACCGCGGCGTGACCGAAACCGGTCGCCTGCACGTGGTCGCCCTCGGCGCCGGTGCCCAGCAAGGCGTGGAACGTGGCCACGTGCTGGCGCTGTACCGCAATCGTGGCGTGGCTGAATACAAGGACGACCAGGGGCGCGAATCCTTCCAGCTGCCGGAGAAGCGCTATGGCCTGGTGTTCGTGTTCCGCGTCTTCGACCGCATCTCGTACGGCCTGATCATGGAAACCGACGGTCAGGTCAGCATCGGCGACAGCATCCGCAAGCCCTGAGCAGTGCCACCGGGCAAGGATCTGGCCGGCTGGCTGCGGCTGGCACTGGCGCCCGGCCTCGGCCCGGAACGACAGCGCCGGCTGCTCGCCGCCTTCGGGCTGCCGGAGGCCGTGTTCCAGAGCAGCCGCGGCGCGATCGCCAGCGTCGTCGGCAATGAGGCCGCGGACCGGCTGCTGGCACCGCCGGACGGCAAAGCCATCGACGCTGCCCTGGCCTGGGCGGACGAATCCGGCAACCACATCCTCACGCTCGCCGACGCCGACTATCCGCCGGCGCTGCTCGAGATTTCCGACCCGCCCACGCTGCTGTATCTCAAGGGCGAACCCGCACTGCTGCAGCGCCCCGCGCTCGCCGTCGTCGGGGCCCGTTCGGCCACCGCCAACGGTGAAGCCAATGCCGCGGCCTTCGCCCGCGCGCTCGGCGAAGCGGGACTCGTGATCGTCAGCGGACTGGCGGCGGGCATCGATGCAGCAGCCCACCGCGGAGCACTCGCCGCCAGCGGGGGCGCAGGCACCGTGGCGGTGATCGGCACTGGCGCGGATCGCATCTACCCCGCCAGCAACGCCGAGCTTGCGCGCCAGATTGCGCAGGCCGGCGCCATCCTCAGCGAGTTCCCGCTGGGCGCGCCCGCGCTGCGTCACCATTTTCCACGCCGCAACCGCCTCATCGCCGGACTCTCGCTCGGCGTGCTGGTGGTGGAAGCGGCGGTCGGCAGCGGCTCGCTGATCACCGCGCGGCTGGCCACCGAGACCGGCCGCGAGGTGTTCGCGATCCCGGGCTCCATCCACTCGCCGCTGGCGCGCGGCTGTCACCGGCTGATCCGTGACGGCGCCAAGCTGGTCGAAACCGCGGAGGATGTACTGGAAGAGCTGCGCGGACGCTTTTCGCCTGCGCAGCACGCCCCTTCCACCGCCGCCGCGGGGCCGGATTCCGCCCCGCCTCCGCCCGCCGATCCCGCCGCCGCCGTGGTGCTTGCGCTGATCGGCCACGAGCCCGTGGACATCGAGCTTCTGGTGCAGCGCAGCGGCTTGACGGTCGACGCGCTGTACGCCATTCTCCTTCCCATGGAACTGGACGGTCGCATCGGCCGTTGTGCAGGCAGCCGGTTCCAGCGCCTCTAACACTCAAGGCCGAACGCAAGGCGGTCGCCCTGGCGCTGCCGGTCATTCGCGAGGTTTCCTTTGTTCGACATCCTTGTCTATCTCTTCGAGAGCTATATCCACGCCAATGCCTGCCCGGCGTCCGACCAGCTCGCGCGCAAGCTCTCCGCGGCCGGTTTCGAAGACGAGGAAATCAACGAGGCGCTCGACTGGCTGGCGGGGCTGCGCCGTGTCGCGGCCGAAACCCATCCCTGCGTGGCGCCCTCCCGCAGTGCGGTGCGGCTGTATTCCGACTACGAGTGCACCCGCCTCAGCGCCGCCTGCCGGGGTTTCCTCACCTTCCTGGAAGGTGCGGGGGTGCTGGACGCCGTCAGCCGCGAACTGATCGTCGAGCGCGCGGTGGCTTTGAGCAACTTCACGATCACCCTCGGCCGCCTCAAGGTCATCGTGCTGATGGTGCTGTGGCAGCGCGAACAGCCGGTCGACACCCTGATCATCGACGAGCTGCTGTCCTCCGACGACGACGAAGGCGCGCCCCTGCTGCACTGACCCTCGCCGCCATCTGGCTTGCACGGCGGGCGCGCGGCTCTTTATCATCCGCCGCTTCACAACCCTAACGGACGGACAGCCGGAAACGGCCCTCCGCACCTGCCCCCCGGCATGAGCAAGCAACTGATCATCGCGGAGAAGCCCTCCGTCGCGCAGGACATCGCCCGTGCGCTGGGCGGCTTCACCAAGGAGAAGGACTACTTCGAGTCCGACGATTACGTGTTGTCGTCGGCCGTCGGCCACCTTCTCGAGCTTGCCGTCCCCGAGGAATTCGAGGTCAAGCGCGGCAAATGGACCTTCGCCCACCTGCCGGTGATTCCGCCGCATTTCGCGCTGAAGCCGATCGAAAAGACGGACGACCGCCTGAAACTGCTGACCCGGCTGATCAAGCGCAAGGACGTCACCGGCCTGATCAACGCCTGTGACGCGGGCCGCGAAGGCGAGCTGATCTTCAACTTCATCGCCCAGCACGCGGGCACCAACAAGCCGATGCAGCGGCTGTGGCTGCAGTCGATGACGCCGGCGGCGATCCGCGACGGCTTTGCCCACCTGCGCGCCGCACGCGACGTCGAAGGCTTGCGCAATGCCGCGATCTGCCGCGCCGAGTCCGACTGGCTGATCGGCATCAACGGCACCCGCGCGATGACCGCGTTCAACTCCAAGACCGGCGGCTTCCACCTCACCACGGTCGGTCGGGTGCAGACACCCACGCTCGCCATCGTGGTCGAGCGCGAGGACAAGATCCGCAAATTCAAGCCGCGCGACTACTGGGAGCTGGAAGCCACCTTCGGCTGCGCCGCCGGCGAGTACACCGGGCGCTGGCTGGACGAGAACTTCAGGAAGCCCGAAGGCGACGAACACGCCAACGCCCACCGGCTGTGGGACAAGGCCAGGGCGGAAGCCATCCGCGCGAAGTGCGAGGGCAAACCGGGCGTCGTCACCGAGGAAGCCAAACCCTCCACCCAGCTCTCGCCGCTGCTGTTCGACCTCACCAGCTTGCAGCGCGAAGCCAACGGCCGCTTCGGCTTCTCCGCCCGCGTCACGCTGCAGCTGGCGCAGGCGCTGTACGAAAAGCACAAGGTGCTGACCTATCCGCGTACCGACGCGCGCGCGCTGCCCGAGGACTACCTCGGCACCGTGAAGGACGTGATGGCCGGCCTGCCCGACACCTACGCGCCCTTCGCCAACGAGATCGCCAAGCAGGGCTGGGTCAGGCCCAACAAGCGCATCTTCAATAACGCCAAGATCTCCGACCACTTCGCGATCATCCCCACCGGGACGCTGCCGAAGAGCCTGTCGGAAGCCGAGCACAAGATCTACGACCTGGTGACCCGCCGCTTCCTGTCGGTGTTCTACCCGGCCGCCGAATACCAGATCACCACCCGCATCACCCGCGTCGAGGGCGAAGCCTTCAAGACCGAGGGCAAGGTGCTGGTCAACGCCGGCTGGCTGGCGGTGTATGGCAAGGAGGCTGCGAACGAGGACGGTGAGGGCAAGGAAGCCGGCAAGGACAGCGGGCGCCAGCTGGTGGCGGTCAAGCCGGGCGAGACGGTGTCCACCGACGATATCCTGGTCAAGGCGCTGCAGACCAAGCCGCCGGCCCGCTTCAACGAAGCCACGCTGCTGTCGGCAATGGAAGGCGCCGGCAAGATGGTGGACGACGAGGAACTGCGCGCGGCAATGGCGGAACGCGGCCTCGGCACCCCGGCCACGCGGGCGCAGATCATCGAAGGTCTGATCGCCGAGCAGTACATCCACCGCGAAGGCCGCGAGCTGATCCCCAGCGCCAAGGCCTTCTCGCTGATCACGCTGCTGACCGGCCTCGGCGTCAATGCGCTGACTTCGCCCGAACTCACCGGCGGCTGGGAATACAAGCTGTCGCGCATGGAACGCGGCGAACTCTCGCGCGAAGCCTTCATGCACGAGATCGCCGAGATGGCGCGCGAGGTGGTGGAACGCGCCAAACGCTACGAATCGGACACCGTGCCGGGCGACTTCGTCACGCTGAAGACGCCGTGCCCGAAGTGCGGCGGCACCGTGAAGGAGAATTACAAGAAGTTCGCCTGCCAGGCCTGCGACTGGAGCACCTGGAAGATCGTCGCCGGGCGCCAGTTCGAGATCGACGAGATCGAGACCCTGCTGCGCGACGGCAAGGTCGGCCCGCTGCTCGGCTTCCGCAACAAGATGGGGCGGCTGTTCAACGCCGAGATCAAGCTCAACGACGACAAGCAGCCGGAGTTCGACTTCGGTCAGCCCAAGGAAGGCGAGGAAGGCGGCGAAGCGGTCGATTTCTCCGGCCAGCAGTCCATCGGCGCCTGCCCCAAGTGCGGCGCCAACGTGTTCGAGCACGGCCTCGCCTATGTCTGCGAGAAGTCCGTCGGCCCCGGCAAGAACTGCGACTTCCGCTCCGGCAAGATCATCCTGCAGCAACCGATCGAACGCGAGCAGATGGCCAAGCTGCTGACCGACGGCAAGACTGATCTGCTGAAGGGTTTCGTGTCGGCACGCACGCGGCGCAAGTTCTCCGCCTTCCTGGTGCGCGGCAAAGATGGCAAGGTCGGCTTCGAGTTCGAGGCCAAGACCCCCAAGGCGGGCGGCAAGAGCACGCCCGCCAAGGCCGCGGCCAACGAGGAAACAGGCAAGCCCGCGCCCCGCAAGCGCGCGGGTGGCAAGACCGCCGGCTGAGTTTTCGCCGCGGTGCAGCCAGCAAAACGGCCCGTGAGGGCCGTTTTGCGTGTTGGAGGATCCGACCTCAGGCCGCTTCCACCGCGGGCACCCGCCCGATCGGCCGCACGCCGGGAAGTTCGCTTTCCAGGATGGCGGTACGCAGGATGTCGATCGCGCCGCTGCGGGGATAGGTGACGCGCCAGGCCAGCGCCACGCGGCGCGATGGCTCGGGGGCGGTGAAGGGACGCACGGCAACCAGCGGATTCTGGATCGTGAGTTCGTCCGCCGCCGAACTCGGCAGCACCGTCACCCCCAGCCCGGTGGCCACCATATGCCGGATCGTCTCCAGCGAGCTGCCTTCCAGCGTGCGTTGCAGGCCGCCGACGTTGCGGCAGTGCGGGCACACTTCCAGCACCTGCTCGCGGAAGCAGTTGCCCGAGCCGAGCAGCAGCAGCTGGTCTTCGGCAAGATGCTCGGGGTCGATGCTGTCCAACGCGGTCCACGGATGGGCCGCCGGCAGCAGCACGCGAAACGGCTCGTCGTACACCGGCTGCGCGACGATGCCCGCCTCCTCGAACGGCAGGCTGATGATGATCACGTCGAGTTCGCCGCGCTTGAGCGCTTCGGCCAGCCGCGTGGTGTAGTTCTCCTGGATGATCAGCGGCATTCGCGGCGCCAGCTGGTGCACCCGCGGAATCAGCCGCGGCAGCAGGTAGGGGCCGATGGTGTAGATCACCCCCACCCGCAGCGGTCCCGCCAGCGGGTCCTTGCCGGCGGCGGCGATCTCGTGGATCTGGCTGGCCTCGACCAGCACCTTTTCCGCCTGCGCGACGATGCGGCGGCCCGTCTCGGTGATCTTCACTTCCGAGGCGCTGCGCTCGAACAGCGCGATGCCCAGCTCGTCCTCGACCTTCTTGATCGCCACCGACAGCGTCGGCTGCGAGACGTGGCATTTTTCGGCGGCACGGCCGAAATGGCGTTCGTGGGCGAGCGCGACGAGGTAGCGGAGATCGGTCAGGGTCATGGATTCGAGGACGGCGCGGATGCCGCCCGGGCGGTAAGCGACCTGTCGATGTTACCCCGACCGCGCCGCCACCGCTCAAGCCGGCGCGCGGGGTTATACTTTCGCCAGTAAACCAACATCATGAGAACCCGCGGCCAGGATGTATCGTCGAACCTGTGACACACGCGTCCTGCCGGTCGTTCTCGCCTGCCTCGCCCTCGGCGGGGGTGCCATGTCGGCGCATGCCGAAGAGGGCTACTTCGAAACCCTGCCGGTCGTGCTCAGCGTGTCCAGGCTGCCCCAGGCCATGGAAGACACGCCCGGCGCCGTCACGGTCATCGACAGCGAACTGATCGCCGCCACCGGTTACCGCGACCTCGCGCGCCTGTTCCGGCTCGTTCCGGGCATGCAGGTCGGGCAGGAGCGCGCCAACCATCACTGGGTCACCTACCACGGGCTGGGGTCCGACTATCCCAACCAGATGCAGGTGCTGGTCGATGGGCGCTCGGTGTATTCGCCCTACTTCTTCGGCGGTGCGGATTGGGGGTCGCTGCCGATCGCGCTCGAAGACATCGACCGCATCGAGGTCGTGCGCGGCTCGGATTCGGCCGCCTACGGCTCCAACGCCTTCCTCGGCGTGGTCAATATCCTCACCCGCCACACCGGGGCCGAAACCGGCAACTCGGTGTCCTTGCGCGGCGGCACCAACGGCATCGCGGACGCGACCGGACGCGCGGTACTCCACGACGGTGCGATGGGCCTGCGGGTCACCGCACAGCACATCGAAGACCGCGGCATGGCCGATCTGCACGACAGCCAGCGCATCGACGTGCTGAACCTGCGTGCCGACCTGCGCGTGAGCGCGGTGGATGAAGTGACCGTCACCGCCGGCATGAGCAGCGGCGCGCGCTCGGCCGGTTACGAGGGCACCCAGTTCGACGTCGTCGCCCCGCGTACCGCCCGCCACGAGGACGGCGCGGTGCACCTGAAATGGCGCCGCACGCTGAGCCCCGACGACGAATGGTCGCTGTCGTGGTACCGCAACCGCGAGCAGTCGCGCGAAGACTGGCTGCTCGATTCGCACAAGAACCTGCGCCCCGAGGTGGCCTACCTGCGCAATCTCCCGCGGCTGGTCGTCACTGTCGACAACGACCGCGACAGCCTGCGCGACAACATCGAGTTCAGCCAGCGACTGCGCCCGCTGGACGACCTGCGTTTGTTGTGGGGCACCGAATGGCGCCGCGACTGGCTGCGCGCGCCGATGCTGTTCTACGGCGGCGACTCGCACAGCCAGCAGGAATGGCGGCTGTTCGGCAATGCCGAATGGCGGATGGCGCCACGCTGGCTGTGGAACATCGGCGCGATGGCCGAGCAGATCGAGGGCGACCGGCTGCGCCTCGCGCCGCGGGTGTTCCTCAACTGGCAGCCCAGCCCGACCCAGACCTGGCGCGCCGGCTATTCGCGCGCCTGGCGCCAGCCGACGCTGTTCGAGCGCTCGGCGGACATCCGCGTGGTGCATCCGCAGCTCGGGCTGATCATGCTCGACCACCTGCCCAATCCGGACATCCGGCCGCAGCGCATCGACGCGTGGGAGGTCGGTTTCCTCGGCCAGCTGCCGCAACAGGGCAGTTTCGACCTGCGCCTGTTCCACGAGCGCATCGAGGACTTCATCGTGCGGCGCGCGGTCGACCCCGCCGAACTGCCGGACAACGACATCCAGCGCGCGGCCGGCGCCACGCGCTGGGTGAACAGCGGTGACGGCGTACGCCTGGTGGGCCTGGAATACCAGCTGCGCACGCGCCCCTGGTCCGGCGGCCAGCTCGTGCTCAGCCACTCACTGATCCGCGCCCATAGCGACGACGACGCGGTGCGCCGCAGCGTGGCCCCCTACACCGCCAGCCTCACCTGGCTGCAGCGCTACGGCCCGTGGCAATCCACGCTGAGCCTGCTGCGCATGGGCGCAAGCGACTCCGGCAGCGGCTACGTGCCGGGCTACCGCTACAAGGTGCCGGCCTATACCACGCTGGACTGGAGCATCGCGCGCACGCTGCAGGTGGGCCCCAACCCGGTGGAGCTGCGGCTCACCGGCATCAACCTGCTCGGCAAGCACCAGGAACTGGTGCTGCGCCCGCTGCAGTCCATGCCCGGCTACGGCGACGACCGCCCGGCCAACGAACTCGATCGCCAGCTCCATCTGTCGGTCCGCGTCGGATTCTGAACGCCGCCGCGGTGTTGATTTTGCAGCGCCCGCCCCGATCTATGCCGGGCTTGCGTCCGGGAACGCACGGCCCGGCCGCGGCGTCCACCCACGCATCCCGTCCCACACGTTTCCGCCACAGGATACCGTCCATGCGCCACCCGCTTGCCGTGACCGCCCTTGCGCTCAGCCTCGCCGGCTGGATTCCCGCCGCTTCGCTGTCCTCCTCCGCCCACGCCGCGCTGTTCGGCGACAGTTCGCCCGCCTCCAATCGCTATGGCCTGCCGGACTTCGGCGACCTGGTCGAGCAGGTCGGCCCGGCGGTGGTCAACATCAGCGTGGTACAGCAGCAAGCCGGCGGCGACGGCGGGCTGGCCAACGATCCCTTCTACGACTTCCTGCGCCGCTTCGGCGTACCCACGCCGGAGATGCCCGGCCAGGGCGCGCCGCGGATCAGCCGCGGCATCGGCTCTGGCTTCATCGTCAGCGCCGACGGCTATGTGCTGACCAACGCCCACGTGGTGGGCGAGTCCGGGGCCGAAGTCACGGTCACGCTGGTGGACAAGCGTGAATTCAAGGCCAGGGTGGTGGGGACGGACAAACGCACCGACGTCGCGGTGATCAAGATCGACGCGCGCAACCTGCCGACGGTGAAGATCGGCGATGCCGAACGCTCGCGCGTCGGCGAATGGGTGATCGCGGTCGGCTCGCCCTTCGGCTTCGATCACTCGGTGACCGCCGGCATCATCTCCGCCAAGGCGCGGCGGTTGCCCGACGAGAACTACGTGCCTTTCCTGCAGACCGACGTCGCGATCAACCCCGGCAACTCGGGCGGGCCGCTGTTCAACCTGGGCGGCGAGGTCATCGGCATCAACTCGCAGATCTACTCGCGTTCGGGCGGCTTCATGGGGATCTCGTTCGCAATCCCGATCGACGTCGCGATGAAGGTCAAGGACCAGCTGGTGACGCATGGCCGGGTGCAGCGCGGCCGCCTCGGCATCGCCATCCAGGGCGTGGACAAGGAGCTGGCGCAGTCCTTTGGCCTGCCCGACGCGCGCGGCGCGCTGGTCGCCAATGTGGAACCGGACAGCGCCGCGGACAAGGCGGGCGTCAAGGCGGGCGACGTGGTGCTGGCAGTGGATGGAACGCGGATCAACGATTCAGCCGACCTGCCGCGCATCATCGGCGACAAGCGCCCGGGCACCCGGGTACGGCTGGAAGTGTGGCGCGACGGCCGCAGCCGCGAGGTGAGCGCGACGCTGGACGAACTGGGTGCCGAAACCGCCGCGGCGGCGCCGGCGCGCCCCGGCCGGGGCGAGAGCACCGGCGGCAAGCTCGGCCTCACGGCACGGCCGCTCAGCAGCCAGGAAGCCGCCCAGCTCGGCATCAACGGCGGGCTGGTGGTCGAAGCCGCCAGCGGTCCGGCGGCCAAGGCCGGGCTGGAGCGCGGTGACATCGTGCTGGCGATCAACAACCAGCCGGTCACTACGGTCGCCCAGTTCCGCCAGTTGGCGGAAAAGGCGGGCAACCGCTTTGCGCTGCTGGTCCAGCGCGGCAGCGCCCGCATCTTCGTGCCGATACGGCTGGACTGAGCCCCGCCTAGACGCGGAAGCGCGACACCGAATCCTGCAGGCGCGCCGCGAGCTGCTCCAGCTCGCGCGCGGCCGCCACGGTCTCCTCGATCGCGGCGTTGTTGTCGCGCGCCATGCCGGCAATGGCCTCGATGCTGGCCGTCACCGACTCGCTGGAACGGCGCTGCTCGGCGGTGGTGGCGGCGATGTGATCCAGCCCCTCGCCGACTTCGCTGACCGCCGCATTGGCGGCATCGAGCACGCCCGACACCACGTCGGCCGCGCGCCGGCTCGACGCCAGGTGTTCGAGCCCGCGCGCAATCGCCTGGTTCACCGAATCCGACTGCTGGCCGATCTCGCGCGTGATGGCGTCGATACCGCCGGCCGAATGGGCCGACTTCTCGGCCAGCTTGCGCACCTCGTCGGCCACGACCGCGAAGCCGCGGCCCTGCTCGCCGGCGCGGGCAGCTTCGATCGCCGCGTTGAGCGCGAGCAGATTGGTCTGCTCGGCGATCTCGCGCACCTCCTGCGTCATCCGCGTGATCGCGCTGGTGGATTGCATGAAGGCATCCACCGCGGTCGCCATGTGCTGCACCGCGCCTTCCACATGTCCGACTTCGCCGATGAGCTGCGCCAGGCTGTGCTGTCCCTCCAGCGAGCGCGCAAGGCTCTCGCGCGAACGCTCCCGTACCCGTTCGGTGCTCTCCGCGATGCGGGCGATGTCGACCGTCAGCGCCTCAACCGCACCGGCGGCGGACAGCGAGCGGTCGTTCTGCCGGTGCGAACTCTCGGCCACGCGTGCCGCGCCGCTTGCGAGGCTGGCCGCCGACCCGGTGACCTGGCTGGCGGATTCACCCACCTGGCGGACCAGACCGGCGAGCGTCGCCAGCATGCGGTTGAACACCTCCGCGGTGCGCCCGATCTCGTCGTCGCCGTCGCGCGCCAGGCGCCGCGTCAGGTCGCCTTCGCCCTGCGCGATTTCCGCCATGCCGGCACCCAGGTGATCGAGCGGCCGGATCACGAAGCGGCGGATGAACAGGAACACCACCGCCAGCAGGGGCAGCGACACCAGCACCGCGAACACGATGCTCTGGTTGCGGAAGCTCGTGACCGCGGCATTCACCTTGTCGAGCGAGATGCGCATGCTGACCGCGCCGAGCGGCGTGCCCTCGGCAACCTGATGGCACAGGATGCAGTCCTTGCCGAGGTAGTTGTGCGACGCGCGCGCGGCAATCACCACCCGCAGGTGTTCGCCGTTCTGCGCGTCGTTCTCGACCCGCATCACCGGCTCGCCGCCGGCCAGCACTTCGCGCTCGACCGCGTCGGGCGGTTCCGAAGCGGCCCCGGCGCCGGGGCCGAACAGCTTGCTGACCGCTTCGCCGCGGATCACTTCGAGGTCGCGGACCGCGGACAGCTCCTTGATCTGATCGAGGAAGACATCGCGCTGGGCGACGGTGCCGGTGATCATCATCCCGGTCAGACCCGCCATCGTCATCTCATTGACGGAACGGGCGAAGTCCTTCGCCTGCTCGATCGCGATGTCGCGGTTGGCGCGGGTCTCCCACGCGATCATGCTGCCCCAGGCGAGCACCAGCATGAGCCAGATCGCGCCGGTCAGCCGCAGCCAGATCGGTGTGTTGGCGAGTCGTCCCATTTTTGTTCTCCCTCCCCGGCACTCCGGGTGACAGTGCTGCGCTCCAGTTCGATCTACGGCTGGAGGATGGTCTGACTTTAGTACTTTCGGGGTATGTTCGGCTGCATTGTCATGCTGCCTGCAACTCCGTTCAAGCAGGTTTTGAACCTATCGTCGCGGGTGAAGGTCCGAGAACCCGTTGTACTATCCCGCTCCGCTGTCCGCGCCCTCACGGGCGCGGCCGGCTGCAGCCCCAGACTTCAACGACAACGAGGAAAACATGAAGAAAATCATCGCCCGCATCGCGTTCGGCATGGCCGCCTTCGCGCTCGCCAGCGCCGCTTCCGCGCAGGTCAAGCCGGAAGACCAGATCAAGTACCGCAAGGCGGGCTACAGCTACATGAGCTGGAACATGGGCAAGATCAAGGCCAACCTGGAAGGCAGCTACAACAAGGATCAGGTCGCCGCCGCCGCCAATGCGATCGCCGGCATCGCCAACTCCGGCATGGGCGCGCTGTACGGGCCGGGCACCGAGAAGGCCGTCGGCGGCCAGACCACGCGGGTCAAGCCGGCGATGTTCACCGACAAGGAAGGCGTGACCAAGGTCGCAGTGGACTTCAACAAGGCCGCCAACAACCTCGCCAAGGTGGCCGCCGACGGCGACGCCGCCGCGGTGAAGGTCGCGTTCGGCGAAGTGGGCAAGACCTGCAAGGCCTGTCACGACCAGTACCGCGAAGAGTAAGTCCGCGGTCACAAACAAGAAGCGCCGGGCATCCCCCGGCGCTTTTTTTATGGTTGGACGCTCACCAGGCCGGCGCGGCCTCCGCCGGGGCGGGCGGCGGCGGAGGCGGCACCAGCCCACCCGCGGTAACCCAGACCACCGCTGCGGCCACCGCCAGCGCGATCACGAAGGGAATCACCCCGCCGCCTTCGGCCGACTTGACGCCGCCGTCGGCGACTTCCTTCATCCCGGTGATCATCGGCGTGACCAGGTTGTCCTTCTTCGCGCGCACATAGAACACGATGGCGCCGACGTGCAGGCCGACCAGCGCAAGGATCACCCACATGTTCTGGCGATGCAGGCCGGTAAGCCAGGCCCCGACCTCCTCGGACACCAGCGGCGCAAGCGGGCCGCTGAAGGCGATGTCGTCGTTGGCGACCAGCCCGCTGCCCACCTGGAACGCGAGCACGCCGAGCAGCGCCAGCACCGACAGCGCACCGAGCGGATTGTGGCCGACGCCGCGCCAGTGGCCGCGCAGATAGGCGAGGATGCGCTGCGGGCCGGGCACGAAGTGCGCGAAACGCGCATAGGTGGAACCGACCAGCCCCCAGGTCAGGCGGAAGGCCAGCAGGCCGGAGATGGCGATGCCCAGCCAGCCGTGC
The DNA here is from genome assembly GCF_001682385.1 of Azoarcus olearius. Classification (NCBI taxonomy): domain Bacteria; kingdom Pseudomonadati; phylum Pseudomonadota; class Betaproteobacteria; order Rhodocyclales; family Zoogloeaceae; genus Azoarcus; species Azoarcus olearius. The sequence continues at coordinate 121,465 of NZ_CP016210.1, read as the reverse complement.
CAGACGATGAAGTTGCCGCCGATCATCCCGGTGACGAAGGCAGCCACTACGAGCGCGAGCAGCAGCCAGTGGAACAGACGGGTGGGCAGGTCCCACACCCGGATCAGCTTCTTGTTCATTGATGCATTCCAGTCGGACAAAGGCAAAACGCAGCACAGACCGGCCTAGGCCGGGTTAGGTTCCGCAGCCGCCGCGCGGCTGGCGAGGAATTCGCGCAGATGGCGGCCGGTGTGCGACGCGGCGGTGGCGATGGCGACCTCGGGCGGACCCTCGGCCACCACCGCACCGCCGCCGTCGCCGCCTTCGGGACCGAGGTCGATCAGCCAGTCGGCCTCGGCCATCACGTCGAGGTCGTGTTCGATGACGAGCACCGTGTGGCCGGCGTCGGTCAGGCGGTGCAGCACGCGGATCAGCTTGTCGACGTCGGCCATGTGCAGGCCGACGGTGGGTTCGTCGAGCACGTAGAGGCTGTGCTTGTCCGCCGGCAAGGGCAGGCCGCCGGTGTCGTCGGCATCGCCCGGACGCTTCCTGACCTTGGCCAGTTCGGTGACCAGCTTGATGCGCTGCGCCTCGCCGCCGGACAACGTTGGGCTGGGCTGGCCGAGCGTGAGGTAGCCCAGGCCGACATCCTGCAGCAGCTGCAGCGGATGCGCGATCGCGGGGTGGGCGGCGAAGAACGCCACCGCTTCGTCCACCGGCATCGCCAGGACCTCGGCCACGGTCTTGCCGCGCCAGCGCACCGACAGGGTTTCCGGATTGAAGCGGGCGCCGCCGCAGGCTTCGCACGGCGTCTTCACGTCGGGCAGGAAGTTCATCTCCACCGTGGTCTGGCCGGCGCCATCGCATACCGGGCAGCGTCCCGCACCGGTGTTGAAGGAGAAGCGCGAGGCGTTCCAGCCGTGGGTGCGGGCATCGAAGGTGTCGGCGAAGAGCTTGCGGATCGCATCCCAGAAACCGACGTAGGTAGCGGGGCAGGAACGCGGCGTCTTGCCGATCGGGGTCTGGTCGACCTCCAGCACCCGGCCGACCTGCTGCCAGCCGCTGATGCTGCGGCAGCCGGCCAGCGCGTGTGCGCTTTCCGCCGGCTGCGCCTGACCGCGCCGGCGTGCGCGCACCGCGTCCGGATCGCCGAGCAGGCCGCGCAGGTTGGCGTGGATCACGTCGCGGGCGAGCGAGGACTTGCCGGAGCCGGACACGCCGGTCACCACGGTCAGGCGTGCGAGCGGAATGCGCACCGCGATGTCGCGCAGGTTGTGCAGGTGCGCACCCTCCACGTGGATGGCGGGATGCCCCGCCGGCACCGCGCGCCGCGGCCGCAGCGGGTGCTGCAGCGGCGCGCGCAGGCAGGCGCCGGTGGCCGACGCGGGCGCCGCGATCAGGTCGGGCAGGCGGCCTTCGGCCACCACCTGGCCGCCGCGCACGCCGGCGCCCGGACCGAGGTCGATGACGTGGTCGGCGCGGCGGATGGTGTCCTCGTCGTGTTCGACCACCAGCAGCGTGTTGCCGCGGTCGCGCAGCGCTTCCAGCGTGCCGAGCAGCAGGTGGTTGTCGCGCGGGTGCAGGCCGATGGTGGGCTCGTCGAGGATGTAGCAGACGCCGCGCAGGTTGGAGCCGAGCTGCGCCGCCAGCCGGATGCGCTGCGCTTCGCCGCCGGACAAGGTGGGTGCGGCGCGGTCGAGAGCGAGGTAGCCGAGCCCGACGTGGTGCAGGAAGTCGAGCCGGCCGCGAATCTCGGCGACGAGGTCGCGGGCGATGTCGGCCTCGCGCGGTGCGAGTTCCAGCGCGGCAAAGAAGTCCGCCGCCTTGTCCACCGCGAGCGCGGCAAGCTGGTGCAGGCCGCGCTCGCGGAAGCGCACCGCGCGCGCCACCGGGTTGAGGCGGGCGCCGTCGCAGCTCGGGCACACCTCGTCGCCGGCGATGGTTTCCTCGCTATCGCCGAGGTCGAGCGCATCCGGGTCCTCGACCTTGCCCGCCACCTTCAGCCCGGTGCCGTAGCAGCCCGGACACCAGCCGTGCTTGGCGTTGTAAGAGAACAGACGCGGGTCCGGCTCGGGGAAGCCGGTGCCGCAGCTCGGGCAGGCACGCAGCGTGGAGAAGGTGACCGGGGTGGCGCCGAGCTTGCCGAGTTCGATCACCTTGAGCACGCCCTTGCCGTGCTCCAGCGCCTCTCCGACCTGCTGGCGCAGCGCAGCTTCGTTGTCCGGCTCCACCACCACCATGCCCACCGGCAGCTCGATGTTGTGTTCCTTGTAGCGGTCCAGCCGCGGCCACTTGGCGGTCGGCAGGTAGTCGCCATCGACGCGCAGCTGCGCGTAGCCCTTGCCGCGCGCCCATTTGGCGAGGTCGGTGTAGAGGCCCTTGCGATTGACGACCAGCGGCGCCAGCACCTCGATCGAGGCGCCGCGGTAGTCGCGCATCAGCTGGGCGACGATCGCCTCGAAGCTCTGTGGCGTCACCGGCACGTCGCAGGTCGGGCAGTACTGGGTGCCCAGCTTGACGTAGAGCAGGCGCAGGAAGGGGTGGATCTCGGTCAGCGTGGCCACCGTGCTCTTGCGCCCGCCACGGCTGGTGCGCTGCTCGATCGCCACCGTGGGCGGAATGCCGAACAGGCCGTCCACGTCCGGCCGGCTGGCCGGCTGCACGAACTGGCGCGCATAGGCGTTGAGCGATTCGAGGTAGCGGCGCTGGCCCTCGCCGAACACGATGTCGAACGCGAGCGTGGACTTGCCCGACCCCGACAGACCGGTGATCACGGTGAACTGGTCGCGCGGGATCTGCAGGCTGACGTTCTTCAGGTTGTGCTCGCGCGCGTGGCGGATCTCGATCGCCGGCGCGGCAACCGGCCGGTAGGCCGCGCGCGGTTCCGCCGCGGCAAGCGCCGCCGGCGTCGCCGCACGGCGGGTCCGCGCGAGCGCGGCAGCGTAGTCGCGCAGCGCCAGTCCGGTGTGCGAGGCGGGGTGCTGCTGCACCGCGGCCGGCGGCCCTTCGGCAACGATCTCGCCGCCACCGTCGCCGCCTTCCGGGCCGAGGTCGATGATCCAGTCCGCCGCGGCGATGACATCCAGGTTGTGTTCGATGACGACCAGCGAGTGGCCGGCCTCGAGCAGCTTGCCGAATGCGCCGAGCAGGGTCGCGACGTCCTCGAAGTGCAGCCCGGTGGTGGGTTCGTCGAACAGGAACAGCAGGCCGGGCGCCGCCTCGTCCGCGCTGCGCCCGCGCGCCGGCTTCTTCTGCGCCGCTTCGGCGAGGTGGCCGGCGAGCTTGAGCCGTTGCGCTTCGCCGCCGGACAGCGTGGGCACCGGCTGGCCGAGGCGCAGGTAGTCGAGGCCGACATCCGCCAGCGGCGCCAAGGCCGCCAGCACCTTGGGCTGGTCGATGAAGAACAGCAGTGCCTCGCGCACCGTCATGTCGAGCACATCCGCTACCGAGCGGCCATGCCAGCTCAGTTCCAGCACCTCCGGGCGATAGCGTTTGCCTTCGCAATCGGGGCAGCGCAACCAGACATCGGACAGGAACTGCATCTCGACGTGTTCGAAGCCGGAACCGGTGCAGGTGGGGCAGCGCCCGTTGCCCGAGTTGAAGCTGAAGGTGCCCGGCGTGTAGCCGCGCTGGCGCGCTTCCGGCAACGCGGCGAACAGGTTGCGGATCGGGTCCCAGGCGCCGACGTAGCTGACCGGGTTGGAGCGCGAACTCTTGCCGATCGGCGTCTGGTCGACCATCACCACGCCGCGCAGCGTTTCGGTGCCGGTCAGGCGCTCGAACGCGCCGGCGGGATTGGCGGCGGACTCGGTGGCTTCGCCGAAGTGCTTGGCGAGGGCGGGATGGAGCACGTCCTGGATCAGCGTGGATTTGCCCGAGCCGGAGACGCCGGTGAGGCAGACCAGCCGCTGCAGCGGAAAACCGACCGTCAGCGACTTCAGGTTGTGTTCGCGCGCGCTGTGCAGCACCAGCCGCGGCGTCGCCGTGTCGACCGGCAGCGGCGGGCGCGCGACCGTGATCGTCTTGCGCCCGGCGAGCCAGGGCCCGGTGATCGAATCCGGGTTGGCGGCGAGTTCGGCCGGGGTGCCGCGCGCGACGATGGCGCCGCCGCGTTCGCCGGGGCCGGGGCCGATTTCAAGCAGTTCGTCGGCGGCCACGATCAGCTGCGGATCGTGCTCGACGACCACCAGCGTGTTGCCGGCATCGCGCAGCCGCGTCATCACCCCCAGGATGCGGCCGATGTCGCGCGGATGCAGGCCGATCGAGGGTTCATCGAGCACGAACAGGGTGTTGACCAACGAGGTGCCGAGCGCGGTGGTGAGATTGATGCGCTGCACCTCGCCGCCCGACAGCGTGCGCGACTGGCGGTCCAGCGTCAGGTAGCCGAGGCCGACGTCGGCGAGATAGTCGAGCCGGCTGCGGATTTCGCCGAGCACCAGCTCGGTGGCCTCGTCGGCGAGGCCAGGCAGTTCGAGCGCGGCGATCAGCGCCCGCACTTTATCCACAGGCAGGTTGAACAAGCTGTGGATAGGCAGGCCGCCCTCCGCGGTCGGCAGCCGCCACAGCAGGGCTTCGGGCTTGAGGCGCGCGCCATGGCAGGCGGGACATTCGGTGTAGCTGCGGTAGCGCGACAGCAGCACCCGGATGTGCATCTTGTAGGCCTTGGTCTCCAGCCATTCGAAGAAGTGGCGCACGCCGTAGAAGTAGCGCGGCCAGGACGAATCCCAGCTCTTCCACTTCTCGTCGCCTTCCAGCACCCAGCGCCGGTGCTCCTCCGGCAGGTCGCGGAAGGGCACGTCCATCGCCACGCCGTGCTTCTTCGCCATCTTCGCGAGGTCGTCCTGGCACTCTCGGAAGCTCTGCGTCTGCCAGGGCTTGACCGCGCCTTCGGCCAGGGTCTTGGATTCGTCCGGGATCACCAGGCCGAAATCCACGCCGATCACGCGGCCGAAGCCCCGGCAGGTGTCGCAGGCGCCGATCGGCGAATTGAAGGAGAACAGCGCCGGCGTCGGCTCGGCGTAGTGAATGTCGCAGGGCGCGCAGTGCAGGTCGCTGGAATAGCGCCACACCGCCTCGCCGCCGGGCACGGCGTCGCCCGAGGCGTACACCGCCAGCCGGCCGTGGCCGCGCTGCAGCGCGGCTTCGAGCGCTTCGGCCAGCCGCGCCGGTTCCACGTTCGACAGCCGGAAACGGTCCTGCACCACCTGCAGCAGGTCGCCGTCGGCGGCCTCGATGCGCTGCTGGATGCGGGTGTAGCCCTGCGCGTTGAGCAGCGCGGTGACCTCGGCCTCGCTGAAGTTCTTCGGCACCGTCACCGGGAAACACACGACCAGGCGCGGGTCGCCCGTCGCCGCTGCGCGCTGCGCGAGGTCGGCGGCGATGCTGGCCGGCGTGTCGCGCCGCACCGGCTCGCCGCACTGGCGGCAATGCAGGTGCGCCGCGCGGGCGTACAGCAGCTTGAAGTGGTCGGCCAGCTCGGTCATGGTGCCGACGGTGGAACGCGAGGTGCGCACCGGGTTGGTCTGGTCGATCGCGATCGCGGGCGGCACGCCTTCGATGCGGTCCACCTGCGGCTTGTCCATGCGGTCGAGAAACTGGCGCGCGTAGGGCGAGAAGGTTTCGACGTAGCGCCGCTGGCCTTCGGCGTAGAGCGTGTCGAACACCAGCGAAGACTTGCCGGAGCCGGACACGCCGGTTACCACGGTCAGGCGGTTCAGCGGCAGGTCGAGCGAGAGGTTGCGCAGATTGTTTTGACGCGCACCGCGGATGCGGATGCTGTCTTTGGGCTCGGACATGGCGGACTGCGGGGAGGGCAGAAAGGCGTGATTGTAGGGCGCTTCGCGCTGTGGCCGAGTCCGCGCCGCGGAGGGTCAGCGCGGCCCCGTCTCGCCCTGATCAGGCCGGCGCACCGCCTCCACTGCGTCACGCCCGGCTGTGGCGAGCCTGCGCGCGGCGTCGCGGGTGGCGTCGGCGATGCGCTGGGCGGCCCGCTCGGCCGCCTCCTGCGCGTCCCGCGCATGCTCGCCGGTGGCGTCGGTCAGCGCTTCCAGCTTTTCGCCGCCGCGCTCGGTGCCCGCGCGCGTGCCCTGCTCGACCGCCTCGAGCGCGGCCTTGCCCGCCTCGCCGGCCTTCTGCGCAGCCTCGCCCGCCTTGTCGAGGGCTTCGCGCGCGGCACTCGCCGCTTCCTGCGCCGAACGCCGGGCTTCACTGCCAGGGCCGTCGCTACAGGCGGGCAGCAGCGCAAGCATCGTCAGCGCAAGGGACAGGGCAACAACACGGGTGGGGGAAGACCGGACGGACATGGCGGCAGCAAGGGGAGTCGGAATGCCGCTTCGGACCCGGCGGCGGCCGCCGATATCCCGCCGGCAACAATCGGAAAACAAAGGGGCCCACGCGGGGCCCCTTGGCTTGAGAACGCGCGCGGCTTACTTGACGCGGTTCTTGTACTCGTCGGTACGGGTGTCGATTTCGATCTTGTCGCCGATTTCAACGAAGGCGGGAACCGGCAGTTCGAAGCCGGTGGCGATCTTGGCCGGCTTCATGACCTTGCCGGAGGTGTCGCCCTTGACCGCGGGTTCGGTATAGACCACTTCACGCACCACGGTGGTGGGCAGTTCGACCGAGATGGCCTTGCCGTTGTAGAACACGACTTCGCACTGCAGGCCGTCTTCGAGGTACTTGAGCGCGTCGGTCATGTTCTCGGCTTCGACCTCGAACTGCTCGTAGTCGGCGTCCATGAACACGTACATCGGATCGGCGAAGTAGGAGTAGGTCACTTCCTTGCGGTCGAGCTGCACGACTTCGAACTTGTCGTCGGCCTTGTACACCGATTCGGACGGCGCGCCGGTCAGCAGGTTCTTGAGCTTCATCTTCACGACCGCGGCGTTGCGGCCGGACTTGTTGTATTCGGCCTTCTGCACCACCAGCGGGTCGCTGCCGACCATGATGACGTTGCCGGAGCGGAGTTCCTGTGCGGTTTTCATGCTGTGTCCTGAGCTGGGGCGCGGCCAGGCCGCGGTCCACGTGAATCGAAACGCGCGATTCTAACCTGCCGGCTGGCGGATGTGGTTGCAGAATCGCTTCAACTGGGTCGCCAGGTCGTCCTGCGCCGCCAGGGCCGCGCTCCAGCGCGCGGTGTGGTCCGCCAGCAGCGGCAGCGCGGCGGCAAAGTCCGGCCACGCCGCGGCAGCGCTCCCTTCGCCGTTCCAGGCTTTCCAGAACCTGCCCAGCGCGGTCCGCGGCGCTTCGTCCAGCCCCGCCGCGTAGCGCGCGAGAAAGGCGTCGAGCTTGTCGGCATGGGCGTCGTCGGGCTGGCGGTAGATCTGCCAGACGAAGGGGGCCGCGGCCCATTGCGCGCGCACGAAGGAGTCTTCGCCGCGAACGAAGTTGAGGTCGCAGCTCCACAGCAAGCGGTCGTAACCGTCCTGGTCGGAAAAGGGCAGCACCGCCACCTGCAGCGCATCGAGCCGGCGGCGTTCGCCCACCGCCAGCGGACCGCCGCCCAGCGCCCCGGCGAGATCGGCGAGCACCCGCCCCTCCGGCACCAGCAGCACCAGCGGCCGCGGCGAACGCCGCCATGCCCCAAGCAGTTCGGCCAGCGCCGGCTGCTCATAGGCGAAAAGCGAGACCACCAGCGCGTCGGCCGTGTCCGCGCCCAAACCCAGCGCTTGGAGCAGCGCCGCCCGCCCGCCGCCGGCACGGTAGCGGTCACGCGCGGCGAGCAGCCCGGGTTCGCGCAGCAGGCCGCCGCTTCCGCCGTCGAAACCGGGGAAGAAGAAGTGCTTGACCAGGCCGAGGGCGGGGTGCGGCGACGCGAGCCGGTGGCAGCCTGCCACCCAGTCCTCGGCGGAGAGGTATTCGAGGTTGATCCACGCCGGCGGCAGACTGCAGCGTGCCATCGCATGGACCTGGGACGACGGCAGTTCGCACGCAAAGGCTTCGATCACGTTGGCGCCGGGCGCAGGTGCGGGGAAAGGACTGCTCCATTGCCTCAGCTCCACCCCTGCCAGCAGCGCGGCGCCGGTTGCGTCCGCCACCGCGGGACACAGCCGGCCCAGCGCGCTCCAGTCGTCCACCCACAGCCTTACGGTGGTGCCGGTCGCGGCCAGCATCCGGGCGAGCCGCCAGCAGACGCCGATATCCCCATAGTTATCCACAACACGGCAGAAAATCTCCCAGTCGGGCGGCGTTTGCGGGGCGATCGGGTTCATGGACGTGGACAAGCAGGGGAGAGAAGCCGGGACAGGATGTGGACAAAGCGGATAAGCGACGGGGACAAGAAAATCATGGACATTTCGTGCACAACTGACTCCGGGGCTTATCTACGACCTTGTCCCCGGCTGGATTCCTTTCCGGCACGGGGTTTCATCCGGTTATCCACAGATTTTCGTCCCCTGTTAACTTCTTTATTTCTTTAATAATTAAAAAAACAAGATAAAACCTACCCCTGCTGGCTGGCGCTTCAATCGCCGTCGGCCGCACCCGCGGCCAACGCAGCGATATCGGCCGCTTCGAGCCAGCGCCATTCGCCGGGCTTCAAGGCCGGATCCAGCGTCAGGCCGCCGACGCGGCTGCGATGCAGGGTTTCCACCCGGTTGCCCGCCGCGGCCACCATGCGCTTGACCTGGTGATACTTGCCTTCGGTAATCGTCAGCCGCAGCGCGTGGCTGGCGGTGATCTCGCACGCAGCGGCCGCGATCGGCGCCGGTTCGTCGTGGAGTTCGACACCGGCCAGCAGCGCCGCCACCAGGGCGTCGTCGGCTGCGTGCTTGAGGCCGATCTCGTACACCTTGGGCGTGCGCTTCTTGCCCGAGCTCCACTGGTGGATGAACTGCCCGTCGTCCGACAGCAGCAACAGCCCGGTGGTGTCCTGGTCCAGCCGGCCGATGCATTGCACGCCACGGTTGAGCAACTGCGGCGGCAACAGCGTGAACACCGAGGGATGGAAGGTGGGCTTGTGCGAACACTCGTAGCCCGCGGGCTTGTGCAGCATCAGATAGGCCTGCGCGCGGAAGTGCCAGATCTCGTCATCGACGGTGAATTCGAGCCCCGGACTGCCGTCCTTGCTGCCGGGGTCGAATTCGGCGCGGGGGTCGTCGCAGGGCACGCCGGCGACGCTGACGTAGCCGGCACGAAGGAGGGCGCGGCAGTCCTTGCGGCTGCCGAAGCCCTGGGAATGGAGGAGGCGTTCGATTTGCATGGCCGGCATGGTAGCCCGGATGCCCGGACCTGCGAGTGCGCCCCGGCTCGCGGTAAACTGCGAAGCCGACCCGCGAGGGAGAAGTCCGTGAAGTTCGAACACCTGGTCGAGGTCAATGATCTCGCCGATCCCCACACCACCCGGCTGACGCGGGAAGAACTCTGGTTCGGCCTGCTGTGCCGCGCCGAGGACGCTCGCCCCTTTCTGCCCGGGCTGGAATCCTGCCGCATCGTCGAGCGCAGCCCCAACGAGCTGGTGCGCGACCTGCACTTCGGCGCCGCGGTCATCCGTGACCGGGTCCGCTTCGCCGAACTCGAATGGATCAGCTTCGAATCCGAAGCCAATGCCGAGCACGCCGGCGGCAGCCTGACGATACGCATCGAGGAGCCGCAACCCGGCGCGCTCTTCCTGCGCTTCACCTATGCCACCACGTTGCCGGATGTCGGCGGCGAGGACGCGAAGTACGCCGATATCGTGCGCTCGGCCTACCATCAGTCCGATCTCGACACGCTGAAGATGATCCGGATGATCGCGGAATCCGGCCGCCTGCAGTAAAGCCCTTCAATCCCGCGCCCGTGGCCGTACGCTGCGGGCGTGCTTCGTTCACGTCCAGGAAAAAATCATCATGTGGTTCAAGAATCTACAGCTCTACCGCCTGCCCGCCCCGTGGGACATCAGCCTCGAACGTTTCGAGGAACAGCTCGCCAAGCGCCGCTTCCAGCCCTGCGGCAGCCAGGACATGGAAAGCCGCGGCTGGGTGGCGCCGGTGGCCGACGACGTGCTGGTGCATCCGGTGGGCGACCAGTGGCTGATCGCGCTCGGCGTCGAGGGCAAGCTGCTGCCGTCCTCGGTGGTCAAGCAGGTTGCCGACGAGCGCGCCGAGGAGATCGCCGAGCAGCAGGGCTACAAGCTCGGCCGCAAGCAGTTGAAGGAGTTGCGTGAGCAGGTCACGCAGGAACTGCTGCCGCGCGCCTTCACCCGCCGCCGCCGCATCCACGCCTGGATCGACCCGGTCCATGGCTGGCTGGCGGTGGATGCCTCGAGCGCGGCCCGCGCCGAAGACGTGCTCGAACACCTGCGCCAGACCCTGGACAGCCTGCCGCTGGCCCTGCTGCGCACCGAACGCTCGCCGTCGTCCGCGATGGCCGACTGGCTGGCCGGCGGCGAAGCCCCCGCCAACTTCACGATCGACCAGGATTGCGAGCTGCGCTCGGTGACCGAGGACAAGGCGGCGGTGCGCTACGTGCGCCACACGCTGGAAGGCGACGAGATCAAGGGCCACCTGACCGCCGGCAAGCTGCCCACCCGGCTGGCGATGACCTTCGACGATCGCGTCAGCTTCGTGCTGACCGAGAAGCTGGAAATCAAGCGGCTGGACTTCCTCGATGTCGTGCGTGACCAGATCGACGGCGAAGCCGAGGACGCGATCGCCTTGTTCAACGCCGAGTTCGCATTGATGACCGGCGAGCTGCAGAAGCTGCTGCCGGCGGTGGTGGATGCGCTGGGTGGCGAGCTGGCCACGCCGGAGGTGCAGCCCGCGGTCACCGCATTCGACAGGCCGGCGGTGGAACCCGCCCTCGCAGGCGATCCGCCGTTCTGAGCCGTCGAAGTCCGACCGCGCTTCAGGAAGGGGTGTACACAGGTTTTATAGAAGTAAACAAACCTTAAAGATTATGTACGCCCCGTTTCTGTGGATAAGCCCGTTTATTCCAGCTGAATCAGTACATTAAGACCAGGGAAAAATCGTGTACAAGGGCGGGGAAAGAACGGGATGATTTGTTGATGGAAAACGGCGCTTCTCCGCAGCGGCCGGTTGTCCACAACTTTTCCGGTTCCCGCAACACAGCTTTTCAACAGCGCTGCGGCGGGCGGGAAGGCGGGCGCCCGAGGCGGAAAATCACTTGGGAAAACGGGTCTTGCCGGCCGGGGCCGCGCGGTTTGCCGCTCTTCGCGCCTGTGGGATCGGGAGGAGGCTGGATGGCGCCCTGACGGGGCGGCCGGGCGCTTCCTGCGGCTCCCCAGGGCCTCAGGGCCTCAGGGCCGCGGCGCACGGGTCAGGGGGTGGGGGCGCGCAGGATCAGCGTGTCGCCGCGCTGGGTGAATTCCAGCGCCTTCAGCACGCTCATGCCGAGCAGGATTTCGTCGTGCGCGTTCATGCCCGGGTTGAGATGACCCTGCACGCCGCGTACGCGGAAAGGGCCGAGAACGAGTTCGTCGATGCGGGTCAGTCGCACCTGGACCGCGCCGTTGGCGGTCATGACCTGCGCCGGCGCGCCGGGCTTGAGGTCGAGCTGGTCGGCCAGCCGGGCGGGCACCGAGACCTGGCTGGCGCCGGTGTCGAGCAGGAAGGTGACCGGGCGGCCGTTGATCGTGCCCGGCGCCACGTAGTGGCCGGCGCGGTTGCGCTTGAGCACCAGCTCGGCGCCACCACCCGGATCCGCGACGAGGCCGCGGTTGGGGTTGTTGCGGTGTTCGAGTTCGTTTTCGAAATACAGCCACAGCAGGCCGAGCAGCGCCAGCGCCGCCAGCCAGGCCATGACGCGGCCCAGGCGGCGGGTGTCGGCGTGGTCGGTGTTGCTCATCGCGTCGTGGAGCGCCGGCTCAGGCGATCACCTGGCCGTGCTCGCGGGTGGCGTGGAAGCCCACCGTGGGCCATTTTTCGCGCGTCACTTCCAGGTTGTAGCGGCTGCTGGCCAGGTACACCAGGTTGCCATCCACATCCTTGCCCAGCCGCAGCGCCTGTTCGCGCTCGAAATTGCGGCGGGTGAGGTCGTCGGGGAAGGTCAGCCAGCGCGCGGTGTGGATGTCCGCGGTTTCGAAGATCGCATCGACCTTGTATTCGTCCTTCAGACGCTGGGCGACGACTTCGAACTGCAGCTGCCCGACCGCGCCGAGCAGCATCTGCCCGCCGTCCTGTTCGAACACCTGGATGGCGCCTTCTTCGCCCAGCTCCTGCAAACCCTTCTGCAACTGCTTGGATTTGAGGGGGTCGCGCAGGCGCGCGGCGCGGAACATTTCCGGCGAGAAGTAGGGGATGCCCTTGAAGCCGAGGATCTCGCCTTCGGTCAGGGTGTCGCCGATCTGCAGCTGGCCGTGGTTGTGGATGCCGATGATGTCGCCGGCGACGCCGTCGTCCTTCAGCACCCGTTCGTTGGCCATGAAGGTGAGCGCGTTGGCGAGCTTCATCTCGCGCCCTGCGCGCACGTGCTTGACCTTCATGCCCGACTGGTAGCGGCCGGAGCAGATGCGGAAGAAGGCGATGCGGTCGCGGTGTTTCGGGTCCATGTTGGCCTGGATCTTGAACACGAAGCCGGTGAAGGCGGGTTCGGCCGGCTGCACCATGCGGGTGTCGTTGCCCTTGGTGCCGGCGATGCGCTGCTGCGGCGGCGGCGCCCAGTCGATCAGGGCCTGCAGGATCTCCTGCACACCGAAGTTGTTGATACCGGAACCGAAGAACACCGGGCTCTGCTTGCCGGCGAGGAATTCGTCGAGGTCGAAGGGCGGCGAGGCGTCGTTGAGCAGGCCGACGTCGTCGCGCACCTGGCCGATCTCCATCGGGAAGCGGGCGTCGAGTTCCGGGTTGCCGATGCCGGACAGCACCTCGGCGTCGCTGCGGCGCTCCTCGCCGGGGGTGAAGGTGAGCACGTGGTCCTGCAGCAGGTGATAGACGCCGCGGAAGGCCTTGCCCATGCCGATCGGCCAGGTCACCGGCGCGCAGCTGATCTTGAGCACGTCCTCGATCTCGGCGAGCAGCTCGAAGGGCTCGCGCACCTCGCGGTCCATCTTGTTCACGAAGGTGATGATGGGGGTGTTGCGCAGGCGGCAGACCTCGAGCAGCTTGATGGTCTGCGCTTCCACGCCCTTGGCGGCGTCGATCACCATCACCGCGGCATCCACCGCGGTGAGCACGCGGTAGGTGTCCTCGGAGAAGTCCTCGTGGCCCGGGGTGTCGAGCAGGTTGATGGTGTGGTCCTGGTATTCGAACTGCATCACCGAGCTGGTCACCGAGATGCCGCGCTGCTTTTCCACCTCCATCCAGTCGGAGGTGGCGTGGCGGGCGGACTTGCGCGCCTTCACCGTGCCGGCGAGCTGGATCGCGCCGCCGAACAGCAGCAGCTTTTCGGTCAGCGTGGTCTTGCCCGCGTCGGGGTGGGAAATGATCGCGAAGGTGCGGCGTTTGTCGACGTCGCGGAGCAGCTCGGGCGGAAAAGGCGTGGAGGACAAGGGAAGAGGGCCATCAAGGGTTGCGGAGGGCGCTGCCGGGCGGCAGCGCGCAGTGGCCGGATTCTACCAAGCAATCAGGGCCTTCCGTGCGCCGGGAGGCTGTGGATAAAGTTTTTGACAGCGTGCCGCGCGGGCGCGTAAAGTCCGCCGTATCCCATGCGCAAGGCATTGCCGCGCAGATCCGCCCGGCGGATTCCCGATCAACCCCTCGCGTTCACACGCCGAATTCCAGGAGGCCCCCATGCCAGCAGCGAACCACAAGGAGCACACCACGCGCTGAAGCGCCTGCTGCCGCATGAAACGGCTCGGGCGCCAGCCGCCCCGAGCCAGGACAGCCTCCGATGGCCCCACCCGCAGCGGTGCCGCCATTGCCTGAAGCCCTGGTCTTCCCGGCCGGGGCTTTTTGTTTATCCGTCCGCCGCGCGATCGCGCCGGCGGCAGGCAATGGAAAAGGCAGCAATGGCCATACAACTCACCCTCAACAAGGGCCGCGTCCCGATCAAGCTGTGGACGCGGGATATCGAACACGAAGCGCTGCAGCAGCTGGTGAATCTGTCGCAGCTGCCCATCGTGGATCACCCGATCGCGGCGATGTCGGATGTGCACGCCGGCATCGGCGCCACCATCGGGTCGGTGATTCCGACCGCGCACGCCATCATTCCGGCGGCGGTCGGCGTCGACATCGGCTGCGGCATGAACGCGCTGCGGCTGTCGCTGGATGCCGGCCGGCTGCCGGACAACCTTGGCCGCCTGCGCTCGGCGATCGAGGCGGCGGTGCCGGTGGGCTTCGAGCAGCACGATGAAAGCCGGGTGCGCGGCAGCGCTCACGCCCGCCAGGCGCGCCGGCTCGGAGACCGCCTGGACGGGATCGTCGGCCGCCATCCCGGGCTGATGAAGATGCAGCGCCGCTTCAACACCACCTGGATCTGCCAGCTCGGCAGTCTGGGCGGCGGCAACCACTTCATCGAGCTGTGCGTGGACGAGGCCGACCAGCTGTGGGTGATGCTGCATTCCGGCAGCCGCGGCATCGGCAACGTCATCGGCCGCTACTTCATCGCCGCGGCCAAGAAGGACATGGGCCGTCACCTGCATGCGCTGCCGGACAAGGACCTCGCCTACTTCAGCGAGGGCAGCGCGCTGTTCGACGACTACGTGGACGCGGTGCACTGGGCGCAGGACTACGCGATGGAGAACCGCCGCATGATGATGGCGCTGGTGGTGGAGGCGATCCGCCCGCTGCTGCCGGCCTTCAGCATCACCGAGGAGGCGATCAACTGCCACCACAACTACGTGGCGCGCGAGACCCACTTCGGCGAGTCGCTCTACGTCACCCGCAAGGGCGCGATCCGCGCCGGCGCCGGCGAGCTGGGCATCATCCCCGGCAGCATGGGGGCGAAGAGCTACATCGTGCGCGGGCTGGGCAATGCCGCGTCGTACTGCTCGTGCTCGCACGGCGCCGGCCGCCGCATGAGCCGCAGCGAGGCCAAGCGGCGCTTCAGCCGCTTCGACCTCGAAGCCCAGACCGCCGGCGTGGAATGCCGCAAGGACGGCGGCGTGATCGACGAGATTCCCGCCGCCTACAAGAACATCGACGAGGTCATGGCCAACCAGACCGATCTCGTCGAAGTGGTGCACACCCTCAAGCAGGTGCTCTGCGTCAAAGGCTGAAGCCGGCGCCGCGCACTGTTGTGACCGAAACATCCGGCGGGCGGGTTATCCACAGCCGTCCGCCCCTACCGACCAGGAGAACCGACATGTCTGCACTCACCTTTCCGCTGTTCCCGGCCGCTGCCATGCACCGGCCGACGCCGATATTCCCAAGCGATCAACGGAAGCGAAAACACCATGCAGATGCAGGAAATCGACAGCCTGCGCGCCCTGCTCCCCCGCGGGCGCACGCTGTTTCCCTACTTCAAGGATAAGTACAGCCTTCAACTGCTGCGCTACGCGCTGCCGCGGCCGACCGCGGTGGCGGCGCTGCGCGGCCACGCCGCCGCGCAACTGCTGCAGAAGCCGGCGCTGCGTGCGCTGCTGGCCGGCTGCGGCGGCATGCTCGACCGCGCCACCGTGGATGCCGCCTGGCTGCCCGGCATGCTGCAGCCGGAGCACTACACGCTCAGCCTGGGCGTGTGGGGCAACGGCCGCTGGCGCGCCGCGCAGACCAGCCGCCGTGGCGCCAACCTGGTGCTGCAACTCAATTTCAACCACGGCCACAACCGCGCCTTCGGCCGGCTGGTGCGCCCCCACGGCGGCGAGGACCCGTTCAACGCCTGGGGCCATCCGGCGCTGCGCGACCCGACTGCGCCCGAACCGCGCTACACCCTGGCGTGGGCGCGGCTGGACGTGGATTTCGAACGCGGCGAGGCGCTGATCGAGGAGTTGCAGACCGACTGGCTGCGGCGCGCAGCGCGGGTGCGCGACAACGCGCTGCGCCTGGACGATGCCACCTTCGCCCGCCGCTATCAGCGCAGCTTCGGCGGCAGCCGCGCCGACGTGGTTGCCTACCACGACCGCCATCTCGCTCCGCACCGCCCGCTGTGGGACGAGGCGCTGCTGGCGGCGACGCTGTTCTTCCTGCGTGAGGAACTCGGCATCGCCGACATCTGGATGCACACGCCGCGGTCGGGCGTGCTGCTGAAGGACATCCGCCACGGCGCGGCGCCGCCGGTGTCGGTCTACAGCAGCCTGCCGCAGCGCTTCTGTTTCCGCCCCGGCACCACCCTGCCCGCCTTCCTCGCCGCCGACCGCAGCGTTCTCCGCCGGTTGCGTCGTGCCGAGGGCGTGCAATTGCTCAAGTTCAGTCTGTGAGGACGCCGCGATGAGCCGCAAACACAAGCAACGACGCGACCTGCCGCTGGTGGTGCCGCCTTCGCCGCCGCCGCGCAACCCGCTGGCGACCGCGCCCAAGATGCGGCGCGGGGTGCAGGTACACGACAAAAGCCGTGGTGCGCTCCGCCGTGCCGAGCACATGGCGCTCCGTCGTCTGGCGGTCCCTGCCGTCCACGGCGAGGAGGAAGATGACAGCGACGAGGACGGATAGTCACCCTCGCCACCGTCGCGTCATGGCGCTGCCGCCAGTGCCGCGAGATCGGGCGGCAGCACCGCGTCCGGCCAGCGTCGGCGGAAGTCCTGCAGGCGTTCGCGGGCTTCGTCCGGGCGCCCGGCGGCGAGCAGGCGGCGGATGGTGGTGATCGCGGCTTCGCGCTCGGCCTCGGCGCCGTCGGTATGGTCGGCACGGGCGCGCTGCGCGGCGATTGCCGGTGCCATCGCCTTGGCTGCGGGGGCGGCTGCGTCGGCGGTGGCTTCGGCTGCGGCCGGCGCCGCCAGCGGGGGCGCGGCTGGGGCAGTTGCCGCCGGTGGTGGTGGCGCTGCGACAGGCGGGGCGGCTTCCGCTGCCGCTTGCGGTTCCGCCCGCGGGGCCGGCGCTGCGGCGGATTCCGCACGTCGCGCCGGTGCCGGGGCAGCGGGTTTGGCCGCGCGTTGTTCCGCTTCGGTGGCGGGCGGCGTCGGCAGCGCGGCAGGGGCTTCCTGCTCGACCGGCGCGGCAACGGGTGCGGGCGCCGGCGCCGGCAGGCCGTGGTCGGCGCTGTCGCGCAGTTGCCAGCTCACACCCACCGCCAGCACCAGCGTGGCGGCGAGCGCCAGCCGGCGCCGGGTTTCGCGGCGGCGGCGGGGAAAGGCCACGACCTCGGCCGACGGTGGCGCTTCCTCCACCGCGGCGCGCGCGGCAGCGAGGATGGCGGCATCGAGTGCCGGCGGCGGTTCGGGCGTGTCGAGGCCGCGGAAGGCGGCGCTGACGGCGGCGTCCTGCGGTTCGTGTTCGGGGGTGGGGCGCGTCATCAGGCGACCTCCTCGGCAAGTGCGGCGCGCAGCCGGGCGATGGCGTAGCGCAGCCGGCTTTTGGCGGTTTCCAGCGGCACGCCGACCAGCGCGGCGATCTCCGTAAGGCTCATGTCGGCCTGTTCGCGCAGCAGGAAGACCTCGCGCTGCGGCGCCGGCAGCGTGCGCAGCGCGGCGTGCAGGGCGTCGCCGTCGCGGCGGCGGGCAAGCAGTTGCGCCGGGTCGTGCCCGGCATCGGCGCCGAGGCGGTCGAGCAGTTCGCCGTCGTCGCCATCGTCGGCGAGGAAGTCGCTCAGCAGCACCGCGTCACTGCGGCGGATGCGGTCGATCAGCTTGTTGCGGGCGATGCCGTACAGCCAGGTGCGGAACGCGGCGCTGGGGCGGTAGCCGGCGCGGGCGCCGATCACCGCCAGCCAGGTTTCCTGGAACAGGTCGTCCACCCACCCGGGGCGCGGCGCTTGGCGCTGCAGGTAGGCGTACAGCCCGCGGCGGTGGCGGGCGTAGAGCTGTTCGAAGGCGGTGGCGTCGCCGGCGGCATAGGCCAGCATCAGCGCACCGTCGTCGGCTGCGCCGCCGGAGAGCCCGCCGTCGTTCATTCGCGGGCCGCAGCCTGCGGGGCGCTCGCCAGCGAGCCGGCGAGGCGCACGAGGTTGAGGAATTCGCCGCGGTGGCCGTAGCGGTCCTCGCCGCGGGCGGCGGCGGCGAGGGCGCCGATGGCGGCGAAGTCGAAGTCGCCGAGGTAGCGGCCGCCGTCGCCGAGGCGCTGGCCGAAGGCGGCCACCGCGGCGGCGAAGCGGAAGTCATCGCTGCCCTGGGAGCGGATCTGGCTGCGCGCCAGCGGCACTTCGAGCAGGCGGCTGGCGGCGCCGTGGGCCGGCTTGTAGCGCAGCCGCAGGAAGGCGAGTTCGCCGCTGGCGGCACGCTCAGGCGTCGCCACGCGCTGGCCGTAGCGCAGCGGTTCGATCGCGCCGGGCTGGCCGGCCAGGGTGATCTCGTAGAGCGCGGTGACGCGGTGGCCGGCACCGATCTCGCCGGCATCGACCTTGTCGTTGGCGAAGTCCTCGCGCCGCAGCTTGCGGTTCTCGAAGCCGATCTGGCGGTACTCGGCGACCTGCGCCGGGTTGAATTCGAGCTGGATCTTGACGTCGCTCGCCACGGTGGCCAGCGTCGAGGTGAATTCATCCACCAGCACCTTCTGCGCTTCGGCGAGGCTGTCGATGTAGCGGTAGGCGCCGTCGCCGGCGTCGGCGAGCTGCTCCATCAACTGATCGTTGTAGTTGCCGCCGCCGAAGCCGAGCGTGGACAGCGCGATGCCCGACTTGCGGCGCTCGGCGACGCGGTCCTTGAGGGTTTCGAAGCGGGTGATGCCGACGTTGAAGTCGCCGTCGGTGGCCAGCAGGATGCGGTTGATGCCGTGCTCGACGAAGCCCTGCTCGGCCATGCGGTAGGCGAGGTCGATGCCGGCCGCGCCGGCGGTGGCGCCGCCGGGAACGAGGCCGTCGATGGCGGCGGTGATCGCCGCCTTGCGGTCGCCGGCGGTGGGTTCGAGCACTACCCGGGTGCCGCTGGCATAGGTCACCAGCGCCACCCGGTCCTGCGGGCGCAACTTGGCGACGAAGAGCTTGAGCGCGTTCTGCAGCAGCGGCAGCTTGTCGGGCGAATTCATCGAACCGGAGACATCCACCAGGAACACCAGGTTGGCCGGCGGCAGTGCCTGCTTGGCGGGGTCGGCAGCCTGGATGCCGACGCGCAGCAGCAGGCTGCGCGGGTTCCACGGCGTCGGCGCGATTTCGGTGTCGACCGCGAAGGGGGCGTCGCCTTGCGGCAGCGAGTAGCGGTAGGGGAAGTAATTGACCAGCTCCTCCACCCGCAGCGCGTCGCGCGGCGGCAACTGGCCGGCGTTGAGCATCCGGCGCAGGTTGCTGTAGCTGCCGGTGTCGACGTCGATGCTGAAGGTGGATACCGGCGCTTCGGCGACGCGCTGGATGCCGTGGCGCTCGATCGCCTGGTAGCGCTCGCGGTCGGCCGGTTCGGCCAGCGGCAGCGGAGCCACCGCCGGCGGCGCGATCTTGGCGGCGCCCATGGCGTCGTGGCGCTGCACGCGGGCGGGCGCGACGGGCGGCGGCGCAGCCGGAGCGGCCGCTTCGGCCGCGCGGTCGGCCTGCTCTCCGGATGCGGATGCGGCGGCGGGTTCCTGGACCAGGGGCCGGAGCGGCTCCTGGGCGCTGCAGGCGAACAGCAGCGGCAGGGCGAGCAGGACGATGCGGTGGCGGGCGGTGTTCATGGCGGACTCGCGGTGACGGGATGCTCGCTTGAACGGACCAGCCTGCCAATCCGGGTTATGCCGGCAGGAAGAAATCCGTAAGCGGACGTAAGCCCGCCCCGTGCGCGTCAGGCCGCGGCGGGCGCCACCGCCACCGGCGCCTCGCGGATCGGCAGGTTCACCAGCGCAGCGGCGGCGGCCAGTGCCATGTCCGCGTACCACATCCACGTGTAGTCGCCCTGCAGGCTGACCGCGATGCCGCCCAGCCAGGCGCCGAGGAAGCCGCCGATCTGATGGCTGAGCAGGGTCAGGCCGAACAGGGTGCCGAGATGGCGCACGCCGAACAGCTTGCCGACGATGGCGGCGGTGGGCGGCACCGTCGCCAGCCAGGTGAAGCCCAGCCCGGCGGCGAACAGGTAGAAGGTCATCGCGGTCTTGGGCGCCATCAGGTAGAGCGCCACCAGCACCGCGCGCGAGGCGTACATCCAGAACAGGATGTGCTTGCTGCGGTAGCGCGCGACGCAGCCGCCGGCATAGATGCTGCCGGCGATGTTGGCCAGGCCGATGATCGCCAGCGACCAGCTCGCGACGTCGGCCGGCAGCCCGCACAGTGCCACTTCGCCCGGCAGGTGGGTGACCAGGAAGGCGATGTGGAAGCCGCAGGTGAAGAAGCCGAGGTGCAGCAGGCGGTAGCTGCGGTCGCGCAGCGCCTCGCCGAGCGCGCGGCGCAGGCTGCCGTCGCTCGCCGTGTGGCGCGGATGGCTGCCCGGCGGCACCAGCTTTCTCACCAGCGGCAGCGCCGCCAGCGTCAGCAGCGCCAGCCCCCACATCGCGCCCATCCAGCCCACGCCCTGGATCAGCTTCTGGGCGATCGGTGCGAACACGAACTGGCCGAAGGAGCCGCCGGCATTGACCACGCCCGAGGCGGCGCCGCGCGCTTCGAGCGGCAGGCGCTGGGCGGCGGCGCCGATCAGCACCGAGAAGCTGGCCGCGCCCGAGCCCATGGCCGACAGCAGGCCGAGGCTGACGACGAGGCCGAAGCTGCTCTGCATGAAGGGGGTGAGTGCGCTGCCCAGCGCCAGCAGCAGGATGCCGCCGGCCAGCACCGGGCCGGGGCCGTAGCGGTCGGCGGCGGCGCCGGCCAGCGGCTGCACCGCACCCCAGGTGAATTGCGCGATCGCCAGCGCGAAGCTGATCGTGGTGATGCCCAGGCCGGTGGCGCTGTTCAGCGGCGAGACGAACAGTCCGGTGGACTGGCGCACGCCCATGGTCACCATCAGGATGCCGGCCGCGGTCAGCGTGATCAGCCACAGGCCGGGTTGGTTCAGGGTGCGCAGCATGATCGCGGACTCGCCGAGTGAGGGCTTTTAATCATGATGACCATCATTTAAGTTGTCAATGCCCGCGCTGCGGAAGAAGCGGCTGGCGAAGCCGGGGGCGCTCGGTTCGCCGTCGAAGCGGGCCTCGCGGCGCAGGCACACGGTGAAGCGGGTGCCCTGCCCCGGCTGGCTGTCGACGTTGAGGTGGCCGCCGTAGCGGGTGACGATGGCATAGCTGATCGACAGCCCGAGGCCGGTGCCTTCCTGCTTCTTGGTGGTGAAGAAGGGGTCGAAGATGCGGTCGAGATCGTCGGCGGCGATGCCGCAGCCGGTGTCCTCGACGCGGATGCAGACGCCGGCAAAGCCGTGCCGGTGTTCGCTCTTGCCGTTGCGTCCGGCGCCGTGTCCGGCATCGTCGTCTTCCCCGCCTTCGTCGATGTCGGCGGTGCTCAGCCGCAGCCTGCCGCCGTCCGGCATCGCCTGCATGGCGTTGACGATCAGGTTGATCAGCACCTGCTGCAATTCGCCGCGGTTGATCTCCACCGTGCCGCGGGCGTCGAGCGCGGTGCTCACCTCGATGCGGCCGCGGCTGAGGTTGTGGCGCGTCAGCAGCAGGCAGTCGCCGACCAGGCCGGAGGCGTCCACCTGCTCGGTGTAGCCGGCGAAATCGCCCGGGCGGGCGAACTGCAGCAGCTTGGTGACGATGCCGTGGATGCGGCCGACCTGGGCGTCGATCTGCGCCAGCTCGTCGGCCACCGGCGCGCTGTCGCCGCCCAGCAGCTCGCGCACCAATTCGAGGTTGCCCTGGATCACCGCCACCGGGTTGTTGATCTCGTGAGCGACGCCGGCGGTGAGTTCGCCGATTGCGGTGAGCTTTTCGTTCATCACCAGTTGCTGGTGGGCGCGGCGCAGCGTGGCGTTGGCGGCTTCCAGCTCGGCGGTGCGGGCGGCGACCTTGCTGTCGAGTTCCTGGCCCCAGCGCTGCAGCTCGGCGCGGCGGGCGGCGAGCAGGTCGAGCAGGCGGTCGAAGCTGCGCGCCAGACCGCCGAGTTCGTCGTCGCGCACCACCGCGCCGACGCGCGCCTGCTCCTCGCCGGATTCGATCCGCCCCATCACCGCCGCCATTCGTTCGATCGGCTGGAAGATCGAGCGCGCCCAGCGCACCGCGGCCAGCGTGCCGAGCCCGGACAGCAGCAGGAACACCAGGAACAGCCCGCCGAGCGCGAGGTAGAGCGCCTGCTGCAGCGGCGCCTGCAGGAAGCCGACGTAGAGCATGCCGACCGCCTTGCCGTCGCCGTCGAACAGCGGGGCATAGCCGGAGATGTAGTCGGCGTTGACCACGAAGGCGGAGCCGAGCCAGGTTTCGCCGCGGCCGAGCACCTTGTCCCGCACCGCCGCCGACACCCGGGTGCCGAGCGCGCGCGACCCTTCGAACAGGCGCACGTTGGTGGCGATGCGGATGTCGTCGAGGAAGAGCGTCGCGGTGCCCTGGCTGTCGAGCGGCAGCGAGCTGTCCTGGTACACCGCGGCGTTGATGCGGTCGACGATGCCGAGGTTGCGGTTGAGCATCACGCCGCCTTCGAGCACGCCGAGCAGCCGACCGCCGAGGTCGGTCACCGGCACCGCCACCTGCACCATCAGCCCGCGTTCCTCGCGCGGGCGCGGATCCGGCGCGGCGCGCTGTGTAGGCACCAGGCCGAGAGCGGCATGGGCCCGCAGCGCCGGATCGAGCGCTTCGAGGTGTTCGGGCGGGAACACCGCCAGCGTGTGCTCTGCGCGACCCTGCAACGCGCTGCGCACCGCCGGCCAGTTGCCGCGCTCGGCCAGCGCCGCGGGCAGCGGGGCCGAGGGCACGGTGACGCGGCCCTGCGGGTCGAGGAACAGCAGGTAGTCCAGCCCCAGCCGGGAGGCCGAGGTATCGAGCAGCACCTCCACGGAATCCGGGCCCTGGCCCTGCAGCGCGAGTGCCAGCGCGTGCGAGCTGGCGACCGCGGCGAGGTCGCCGGCCACGCCCTGCTGCACCCGCTCGAAATACTGGCGCGCGGTCAGCAGGTCGGCGCTGACCTTGTTCACCAGCAGGCGGTCGTAGCCGTGCGTGCCCCACACCCAGACGATGCCGAGCAGCACCGGCACGCCGATCAGCAGCGGCGCGAGCACCAGCAGCAGCAGCCGCGCCCGCACCGAGCGCGGCACCGGCCAGCGTTTGCGCCAGCGGCGCAAGGCGCGCTCAGCCATCGCGGCGTGCCGCCGGGGTCATACCGACCACTCCGCGCACTTGCGTTCCAACGTTTTGCGCGACACGCCGAGCAGTTCCGCGGCGCGCGTCTTGTTGCCGCCGCACTGGTCGAGCACCGCGAGGATGTGGCGCTTCTCCACCTCTTCGAGCAGCAGCGGCGCGGCGGAGGCGGGCGGCGGCGGTGCCACCGCGCCGGCCAGGCTGGCGAGCGGAAAATCGCCGAACAGCAGTGAACGTTCGACGAAATTGCGCAGTTCGCGCACATTGCCCGGCCAGGGGTGCGCCATCAGCCGCGCCGACACCTCGGGCGAGATCAGCAGCGGCGGCAGGCCGAGCTGCATCGCCAGCTGCTGCATGAAGGCCGCCGCCAGCGCCGGTACGTCCTCCGCGCGCTCGCGCAGCGGCGGCACCGTCAGCGTGATCACTTCGAGGCGGTAGAACAGGTCCTCACGGAAGCGGCACGCCGCCACCTCGGCACGCAGGTCGCGGTTGGTGGCGGCGAGCACGCGCACATCCACCGGCACTTCCTGTTCGGTGCCCACCGGGCGCACCTTGCGTTCTTCCAGCACGCGCAGCAGGCGGGATTGCAGGGCCAGCGGCAACTCGCCGATCTCGTCCAGGAACAGGGTGCCGCCGTGGGCGTAGTGGAACAGGCCGTTGCGCGCCTCGCGCGCGCCGGTGAAGGCACCCTTCACGTGGCCGAAGAGTTCGGACTCGATCAGCTCGGCCGAGATCGCCGCGCAATTGACCGCGACGAAAGGTTGTTCGGCGCGCGGCGAGAGCTGATGCAGCGCGCGCGCCACCACTTCCTTGCCGACCCCGGATTCGCCCTGGATCAGCACGGTGGAGGGCGTCGGCGCGATGCGGTGCAGGATCTGGCGCAACTGGCCGATCGCCGGCGAGGCGCCGATCATGCCGTCGCTCGCGCTGCCGCTGCCGGCTACCTGGCGGCGCAGCAGGAAGTTCTCGCGCGCGAGGCGGGCGCGTTCGGTGGAGCGGTGGATGGAGTTGAGGATCTGGTCGATGCGGAAGGGCTTCAGGATGAAGTCCGCGGCGCCGGCGCGCAGCGCGTCGATCGCGGTCTGCATGTCGGCGAACGCGGTGATCAGGATCACTTCGCCGGCAAAGCCCGCCGCGGTGAGATCCTGCAGCCATTCGATGCCGGCCTTGCCGGGCAGCGCGATGTCCAGGATCACCAGGTCGAAGCGCGTGGCAGCGAGTTTTTCGGCGCCTTCTTCGGCGGATTCGGCGGTGTCCACCACGAAGCCGCGCAAGGCCAGCGCACGGCTGAGGAAGTTGCGCATGCCCTGTTCGTCATCGACCACCAGGACGGACTGCTGGGGCGCGCTGGCGGGAGCGGATTCCGGGTTCATGCGAAGGGCGGGTTGGCGGCGGGAGCGGCATTGTCGCACCGCAACATGAACGAGACCAGCGCCCGGGCGCCGGGGCGATTCGCTAGACTGCAGCCCCTGTGCGGCGCACCGCCGCCGCTTCGAACGAGCCCGTCCGCCATGCCCAGAGCCACCCCCACGCTGCGCCAGCGCAAGATCTTCGCCCTCACCCGCATCCTCGGCGGTCTCGTCGCCGCGCTTTATCTCGGCTACGTGGTCGTCGCCAACCTCGCCGCCGGCGCGCCCTTCGACCGCACGCTGATGTTCACCGCGGCGGTGGCGGCCGCCGGCTTCGGCTACGCGGCCTGGTATCTGCGCGACCTGCAGGCAGTGGCGCGCGAGGAGCGCGCGGCCGCGAACAAGGAGTGAGCCTCAGCCCGCGAGCGGCCGGCCCGGCGGATCGAGCGGGAACAGCCCGGCGCGAAAGCTCTCGGCCATGAACTCGGCACGGCCGATCGCGGCGCGGGCGGCCTCTTCCGGCAGCGTCTCGCGCGCCGCCTCGCGGAACAGTTCCAGCCACTGGCCGAAGTGCTCGCGCTTGATCGGCAGGTTCATGTGCACCGGAAAGGCATGGCCCTTGTAGCGCTGCGTGTGCAGCAGGCTGTTGGACCAGAAGTCGACGATGACGCCGAGGTGGTGGTCCCAGTCGCTGACGGCGGCGTTGAACACCGGCCCCAGCGAGGGATGCTGGCGCGCGCGGCTGTAGAAGGTGTGCACCAGGTTGCGGATGTGCTGCTCGGTCAGTTCGGTCATGACGGTCTCCCGGATTCGATCGCCCCATATTAACCGCGTCACGCCAAGGGGAATCGACCGTGCATCGCGGGCGGATGCCGCCGTTAAGATGCCGGCATGATCGAGAGCGCTCCCCCCTCCCCGCGCCCCGGCTCGCTGGCCGCCGTGCGCGCGCAGTTCGTCGCCGCCGGCCGCACGCTGCGCAATGTCCGCCGCGATTTCGCCGAGTGGCACGGCGGACGCCCGCGCTACGCGTTGTGGGCGATTCCCCTTGACCTGCCCGCGGTGGCGGCGCGGGTGGCGGCGGCCGATGCCCACCTCGCCGGTCTGCTGCTGACCGGCTACCGCCGCCAGCCCCACGTCACGCTCGCGCTCTGCGGTTTTCCGCAACGCCAGCCACGGCGCCGCGACGACTACGGCCCGGCCGCGCTGGCGGCGCAACTCGGCAGCCTGCGCAGCGCGCCGCCGGGCCCGTTCGAGATCGAGATCGGGGGGTTGGCCACCTTCGGTTCCGCGCCCTTTCTGACGGTGCACGACAGCGGTGGCGGCCTGGCCATGGTGCGCGCGCGGCTGGCGGCGGCCGACCTGAACCGCCCCGACGGTCCGTACACGCCGCACGTCACCGTCGGCCTGTACGCCGGCGCGTGGCCCGCCGCCGAGGTGCTGTGCCGGATCGACGGCTTCGTCGCACCGCCGCCGCTGCGGCTGCGCGTCGACCGCATCGCGCTGCTGACCTACGACACCCGCGACATCGCCGGGCCGCTGCTGCAGGCGGCCGAGTTCGACCTGCGCGACGGCGCGCTGCTGCCCGGCGGGGCGGCAGCGGCGGGCTTCGACGAGGCCTTCTTCGCGCCGGCCGAGATCGACTGAGCCCGGCTCAGGCGGCTGCGCGGTGGCGGGCGATGCAGCCGTCGAGCGCGCCCCGGGCGGTCTTCTGGATCTTCATCAGCAGCGCGTGGTCCAGCGCCGCCAGCGCATAGCGCTCGCACAGCGTGTCGGCGATGCGGGCGAACAGCTGCGCGGTTGCCTCGGCGTCGGCGAGCGCGCGGTGGAAGCGCCCGCTGGCCGGCAAGCCGAGGGTGCGCACCAGGGTGCCGAGCTTGTGGTTGGGAGAGTCCGGAAAGACGCGGCGCGACAGCAGCAGCGAGCACACGAAATCGGCTTCGCGCCGACGCCCCAGGCGGTCCAGCTCGGCGTCCCAGAACTTGCGGTCGAACGCGGCGTTGTGCGCAACCAGCGCGTGGCTGCCGACGAAATCGGCCGCTTGCGCCATCACCTGCGCCAGCGGCGGCGCCGCGCGCACCATCGCGTTGGTGATGCCGGTCAGCGCCTGGATTTCGTAGGGCACGTGCACGCCGGCGTTCATCAGGCTCTGGTAGCGGTCGATCACGCAGCCGTTGCGCACCAGCACCACGGCGATCTCGGTCGGGCGGGCGCCATGCTCGGGGGCCATGCCGGTGGTTTCGAAGTCGATGACGGCGTAGGTGTCCAAGTGATCTTCCGCGGCGACGAGGGTGAGGGAAATCCAGCGCAGGGCGCGAACGATAGCGCGTCGCCGAAGCCCGTGGTGCACCGCGGGCCGGCTCTGGGCCACAATTCCGGCTCCCCGACACGATTCCACGGAGACACGTGATGACCGCCGCCGTCCTGCTGCGCGAGATTCCCACTGCCTGCGGCCGCCGCTTCGGCCATGCCACGCTCAATGCCGAGCGCGCGTTGAACGCGCTGTCGCTGGAGATGATCGACCTGCTTGCGCCGCAGCTGGACGCCTGGGCGGCCGATCCCGATATCGTCGGCGTGGTGCTCGACGGCAGCGGCGACAAGGCCTTCTGCGCCGGAGGTGACGTCGCCGCCTTGTACCGCGCGCTGCGTGCTCACGATGGCGATGCGCCGCCGCAGGCGGTCACCGACTTCTTCGAGCGCGAATACCGCCTCGATTACCGCATCCACACCTACCCCAAGCCGCTGCTGTGCTGGGGCCACGGCATCGTGATGGGCGGCGGCATCGGCCTGCTCGCCGGGGCCTCGCACCGGGTGGCGACGCTGCAGACGCGGATGGCGATGCCTGAGATCACGATCGGCCTGTATCCGGACGTCGGCGGCTCGTGGTTCCTGCCGCGCATGCCCGGGCGCGCGGGGCTGTTCCTCGCGCTCACCGGCGCGCCGCTCAACGCCGCCGACGCGCGCTTTGCCGGGCTGGCGGATTTCGTCCTCGACCACGGCGCCCGCGGCGGCGTGCTGGCCGCGCTCGGTGCCACCCGCTGGGCGGGCGACGCCGCCGCCGACCGCCTGCGGCTGGACCATCTGCTGGGCGAATTCAGCGCGCGCGAGAGCATGCCGGCCGCGCCGCTGCGCACCCACCTCGACCGCATCGAGGCCGTCGTCGGGCGCGGCAGCCTGGCCGAGATCGCGGTGCGACTGCACGCGCTCGCCGCCGACCCCGACCCCTGGCTGGCGGCCGCGGCGGGCAGCTTCGTGCGCGGCGCGCCGAGTTCGGCGGCGCTGTCGCTCGAACTGTGGCGGCGTGCCCGCCACCTGTCGCTGGCCGAGGTGTTCCGGCTGGAATACATCGTCTCGGTGGCCGCCACCGGGCGCGCCGATTTCGTCGAAGGCGTGCGCGCGCTGCTGATCGACAAGGACCGCAAGCCGCGCTGGCAGCCCGCCGACGTGGGCGCGGTCGACGCTGCCTTTATCGCCGACAACTTCCGCCCCCGCTTCGACGGCGCGCACCCGCTGGCGGACCTGGCATGAGCACCGACGGAACCGCCTGTTCGCCCCGGCCCTGGCCGCAGGTGCCGGCCTGCTACGGCTGGCTGTCGCTCGACCGCCGCGGGCGCTGGCGCCTGCAGGGAGAGCCGGTGACGCACCGCGGCCTGCTCGCCTTCCTCAACCAGCATTACGCCAGCGAAGAGGACGGCGCGTGGTTCGTGCAGAACGGCCCGCAGCGCGTGTTCGTGCGGCTGGACTACACGCCGTTCGTGCTGCGGATGGGCGCGGATGGCGGACTCCTGACCCATACCGAGGTCGCGGCCGGGCCGGCGAGCGCGGTGCATGTCGATGACGAGGGCAGCGTGCTGATCGCCACCGCAGCCGGCATCGGCCTGCTCGACGACCGCGAGCTGCCCGCCTTCGTCGATGAGTGCCGCGGCGCGGACGGCGCTGCGGCCGAGATCGAAGCGGTGCTTGCCTGCGCCGGGGTGAGCTGGCGCGGCCTGCCGCTGCAGCCGATCGGGCGTGCCGAGGTGGCGGCGCGCTACGGCTTTCGCGCCGATCCGCAGCCCTGAGCCGGCGTGTGCGGCGCGGCGGCCACGGCTGCCATCGTCGCGACGCCGCAACGCGGTATAGTCCGGCGGTCCGTCACGCCCGGCCCGCCTCCGTCCCGTCCATGCCGTCCATCTTTCCCGCCCATCTCGTCGCCCGCTGGCTGCTGTTCCTGCTGCTGCTCGCAGGGGTGTATTTCCTCAGCGGTTTCATCGTGCCGGTGCTGGCCGCGCTGATCATCGGCTTTGCCAGCTGGCCGCTGTACGAGCGCCTGCTGCGGCGCTGCGGCGGGCGCAGCGCGGTGGCCGCCAGCCTCGCGCTGATGACCGTGATCCTGGTGCTGGTGGTGCCGCTGTCGCTCGCCGGCTCGTACGCGATGCGCGAAGCCGACACGCTGATCGAATGGCTGCTGGCGGCCAACCGCAACGGCATGGCGCCACCGCGCTGGGTGGAGGCGCTACCGCTGGTCGGCGGCCGGCTGGCGGCGCTGTGGCAGGAATACCTCGGCGCGCCGCAGGCCCTCGGCGAGTGGGTGCAGATCCTCAGCGGGCAGCACCTCGGCAACATCTACCGCATCCTGCTCGCGGCCACCGGCGATCTGCTGCACGCGGTGCTGACGCTGCTGTTCATGCTGATCACGCTGTTCTTCATCTACAAGGACGGTGACCGCATCGCGGCCCAGCTCGACCGCGTCGGCGAGCAGGTGCTGCCGGCGCGCTGGCAGCGCTTCTCGCGCGTGGTGCCGGCCACCGTCAGCGCCACCGTTACCGGCATGGGCCTGATCGCAATTGGCGAGGGCGTGGTGCTGGGGCTGGCCTACTGGATCGCCGGCGTACCGTCGCCGGTGCTGCTGGGGGTGGCGACCGCCTTCATGGCGTTGATCCCCGGCGGCGCGCCGCTCGCATTCACGCTGGTGTCGCTCTACCTGGTGGGCTCGGGCGACCCGATGGCGGGCCTCGCACTGTTCACCTGGGGCACCTGCGAACTCTTCATCGTGGACAAGACCCTGCGCCCGCGGCTGGTGGGCGGGCCGGTCAAGCTACCCTTCCTGCCGACCTTCTTCGGCCTGGTCGGCGGGGTCAAGACGATGGGGCTGGTGGGGCTCTTCGTCGGCCCGGTGCTGATGGCGCTGCTGGTGGCGATCTGGCGCGAGTGGCTGCATCACACCGAGGAAGAGGCCGCCGCCGCCGTCGGCATCGAGGACGGACGCCCCGCCAGCGACGCCTGAGCGCGCCGCCTTACAGCGAGAACTCGAACAACTGCGGCATCTGGCGGCGGTAGCGGCGCAGCTCGATGACCGTGGCCGGCACCAGGGTGCCGATCGCGTACCACAGGCGGTCGCGTTCGTCCGCGGTGCGCGCCTTCAGCACCGCGCGCAGTGCTTCCCACGCCAGCCAGTCGATGCGGCCGAGGCGGGCAGTGACCGCGTCGGGCAGGTCGCGCGCGCTATCCACCATCACGTTGAGGCATTGCAGGGCCTTCTTGCGCGCGGCGCGCGATTCGAAGAAGGCGGCCTGGTCCCAGCCGGAGGTGCACAGCGAGATCGCCACCCCGGCGTCGTGCAGGTTGCCGAGCAGGCCGGCGCACCACAGCGCGCGGCCGATGTCGGCGGCCGGTACCGCGGCCGTGGCGGGATGGATAGGAAGGGCGCCGGCGGCGCGGAAGGCATCGGACGAATCGGACATGGGCGGGATCTCCGGATCAGGCGAGGGCGGCCTGCAGCAGCAGGGCCACGTGCCGGGGTTGGCGCGCCACGCCTTCGCGGATCTGGTGGCGACAGGAAAAGCCGTTGGCGAGCACCGGCGCGTCGGGCGCCGCGCGCAGCGCCGGCAGCAGGTCGAGTTCGGCCATCCGGCGCGAGATTTCGGCGTGCTCGGCCTCGAGGCCGAAATGCCCGGCCATGCCGCAGCAGCTGGCCTCGACGAATTCGAAGTCGAATTCGGGGATCAGGCGCAGCACCTTGCGCAGCGACTTCATCGCACCCACCGCCTTCTGGTGGCAGTGCCCATGCACCAGGGTCTTGCCGCCGGCGAGGGGCTTGAGCTTGAGCTGGAGGCGCTTGCGGTCGTGCTCGCGGGCGATGAATTCCTCGAACAGGTAGACCTGCTTCGCGAGCGCCTCGGCTTCGGCGCCAAGGCCGAGCTTGAGGTGGTCGTCGCGCAGCGACAGGATGCAGGACGGTTCCAGTCCCACCACCGGCCAGCCCTTTTCCAGCGCCGGCCGCAGCGCCGCCTGCATCCGGCGCGCCTCGGCGCGGGCCGCGTCGACCTGGCCGAGCGACAGCCAAGTGCGGCCGCAGCACAGTGGGCGCTGCTCGCCGTCGGCGGCGGCCGGCGCCAGTACCTCGACCTGGTAGCCGGCGGCGTCGAGCACCGCGTGGGCGGCGGCGGCGATTTCGGGTTCGAAGTGGCGTGCGAAGGTGTCGATGAAGAGGATCACGCGGCGGTCATCGGCCGTGTCCGCCGGGGCGGTGGCGCGTGCCGCGGGGGCCGCGTAGGGCTGGGCAGCGGGTTCCGGCAGCGCCCGCCCGGCGGCGATGCCCAGCCAGCGTTCGCCCAGCCGCGCGAGCCAGGGGCTGCGGTTGCGCCAGCGCACCAAGCTGGCGAGCCAGCGCCGTTCGCCGAGCAGACGCGGCAGGCTGGCGAACAGGCGGTCGCGCGGGCTGACTCCGAGCGCGGCGTTGCGCTGGGCGAGCACCTCGATCTTGATCGCCGCCATGTCCACCTGGTTGGCGCACTCGCGCTTGCAGCCCTTGCAGCCGACGCACAGTTCCAGCGCATCACGGATGCGCGGGTCGGCAAACGGGTTGTCGCCGAATTCGCCGTTCAGGGCGTCCTTCAGCACCTTCACCCGCTCACCGGGCGAGTGCGCTGCCTCGTCGGTGGCGCGAAAGCTCGGGCACATCACGCCCTTCGGCTTCTTCAGGCAGCTGCGGTCGCTGATGCACACCGCCACCGCCTTGGCGAAGTCGCCCCCGGTCGCGGGAATGCCGGCATAGGCATCGCCCTGCCCGGCGGTTTCGTAGGACGACCAGTCGAGTTGATGTTTCATGTGCGCGCGTCGAATGCGGTCCGGCTCGGGCGCCGGGGGCGGAACAGGCAAGGCGGTAAACCGCAGGGATACGAAGCAAGCGCAGTGCCATTCATAGGAATCAAAGGCTTGATCGGCTGGCGCCGGGCGGATTGGAGCAAAGCCGACAGCCCACTGCGGGTTTTGGCGTCGGATGTGCGCCCAGCCCTGCCGCGTCGCGCAGCCCTGGGGCATAATCGCGCGGCCTATCCGCTTCGCATTACGCCGGCGGTCGATCCAACCCTGTCCAGACGGTGTCCGCTCCATGACTTCCGCATCCCGCTCGCCGCGGCGCAAGCTGCTGTTCGGCGTAATCGTCCTCGCGCTGGTCGTCGGCGCCGTCGCGCTGTTCTGGTTCAAGCGCTTCGACGGCCACGTCAATGCGCTCGCGCTCGACCTCGCCCGTCCGGACGCGCTGATCCGCACCCGCAGCCTCGCCCGTCTGCCGGCCGACCTGCTGCGGGTGCCGCTGGCGCGCGACGTGCTGACCGAGGACTTCGTCGATTACTACGAGCGCCACGAGCAGCGCCTGGCGCTGTCCGGCACGCTGCGCCGCATCGCCTTCGAACACCGCCTGAGCCTGCCCGAGCGGGTGCTCGAATCGGTGTTCGACGAACCTGCCGAGGTGGCGCTGTGGCGCGGCGCTGACGGCTCGCTCAAGCATTTCGCGGTGGCGATGACGCGCAACGGCCTTGCCCGTGCGCTGCAGATGGCGCTGCCGGTGTTGCCTGACACCCAGCTCGAAAGCGCCGGCACGCTGCGCGGCGGCAAGGCCCGCCTGCTGGTGCTGCAGTACGGCTACGGCCGCCAGCTGCTGCTCGCGGTGGAAGGCGATCGCGTGGTCGCGCTGTCCGACCCCGGCATGCTGCTGGTGGCCGACGACGGCGACGAGCACGCCGGCGAGGAGGGTGCCGAACCGGTGCAGGATGCGCGCGCGGCGGCGCTGGTGGCGCGCCTGCTCGAGTCCGATGCCGAGCGCGATTCGCCTTTCGGCGCGCACTTCGCCCTCGCCCCGGCGGGCGCGGACGAAGGCCATCAGCTCGTGGTGTCGTCCGCTTTCTACACCTTCGGCTATGGCGCCTTCGCGCCCGGCGTCGAGGCCTTGTCGTTCGCCTTCGACGACAAGGGCGGCTGGCGCACCGCGGCGCTGATCGACGGCGCCCGTCTGCCCGCCGGTGGGCTCGATGGCGCGGGGCTGTGGCCCGCGCTGCCCCACGGCCCCAGCCTGTGCGCGCTGCTGCCGGCCGACTGGGGTGCGCTGGCGCCGCTCGCGGCCCGCATCGGCGCGGGTGCGGGGGGTGAAAGCGCCCGCGCCGGCGTCGGCGAACTCGCGCGCGAACTGTTCGGCGGCCCGGCTGCGGTGTGTTGGTATGGCGAATCGCGCCACTACACGCCCTTGTTCGCCACCACGCTGCGGCGCGATGTCGATGAGGCCTGGGCCAAGGAGCTGGCGGCGCTGTTCGATAGCGCGATCGGCAAGGGCGAACCGGCCCAGCGCGCGCCGGTGGAAGCCGGCCAGCGCGGCAGCGCGCGGCTGTGGCGGCGGACCGTGGAGACGCCTTATGGCGTGCGCCGCGGCGAGGACGAACCGGCGCTGGCGCCGACGCTCGCGGTGAGCGGCCGCACGCTGGTGTTCTCGCCCGACGCCGCGCTGGTGGACAAAGCGCTCGATGTCGGCGCCAAGCTCTATCCCGCGGTGGGCGACAGCCTGCCGGATGGCGCGCGCACGCTTGCGCTGCTGGAACCGGCGGCGCTGGCGAAGCTGGTGCGCAAGGAAGTGTTCGCGGCGCTGCCGCGTGACGAGGAAGCGGTGCTGCGCAACGCCGCCGACGCCAACCTGCTGCCGCGCCTGGAGGCGCTGGCCAAGTATCCGCCGCTGCGCCTGGTGCGCGCCGAAGGGGCGCTGGAAGGGCGTGGCTGGCACGCGCTGCAGTGGGAAAGCGCGGGGAACCGTCCGTGAGCGTCCGTCTCGCGGCACGCCGGCGCGCACTCGGCGCGGGGCTGCTGCTGCTCGGCGCCGCCACTCCGCTGCGCGCGCTGATGCCGGTGGCACCGGGGCGCGCTGCCGAGCCGGTGGCGCAGCTGGATGCCGAACAGAGCCGCGCGCTGCGTGCCTGGGTGGTGCGGATCGCCGAGGCGCAGATCCGGCGCGGCCCGACCCCGCGCTGGACCCATCGCGACTGCGCCGGGCTGGTGCGCTTCGCGGTGGCCGAGGCGCTGGCCGAGCACGACGCACGCTGGCGCCAGGCGATGGGCATTTCCGGTCGCCTGCCGCCTGATACCGTGCCCGCGGCCGTGCGCGCCGAACTGCGCCACCGCTGGAAGCGGCCCGACGGCAGCACTGGCGCCTACGTGAATGCGATCGGCCTCGTGCAGGAAAACAGCCGCCCGGTCGGGCGCGACCTGCGCCTTGCCCGCCCGGCCGATCTGCTGTTCTTCGACCAGGGCGACGCCCAGCACCTGATGCTGTGGACCGGCTACCGCATCGTCTATCACAACGGCGCCGAGCCCCGCCCCGGCGACGACGGCCTGCGCGCGGTAACGCCGCGCGAACTGCTGCAATGGACCGACACGCGCTGGCGGCCCGACGCTACCAACCCGAATTTCGCCGGCGTGCACACGCTGGCCTTCCTTGCCTGATCCACGCGCCATGACGACCCTACTCCGCCCGTCCCTCCCGCGTCTGCTTTCCGCCGCGCTGCTCGCGCTTGCCTGCACGGTGGCGCCGCCGCCGGCCGCGGCGCAGTCCGAGCTCGGGCTGTCGAGCGGCTACGTGCCGTTCGAGAGCATGCCCTTCTTCATCCTCGCCGACCGCCAGTTCGGCAGCGGCGACGAGGCCCTGCTGCGGGTCGAGGTGCCGGCGCGCGACGGCGGCCGCCAGATGCTGGAAGCCTACGGCGGCGTCGACGTGGTGCTGTACCGGGTGCCGAAGCCGCTCGATTTCCTGAAGGCGCAGAAGAACCTGCACCGCGTCGACGTGCGCGCGCGGCCGCGCGACGAAGGCCTGCCCAACACCCTGTCCTACCTGTGGGACAACGCCTGGAAGAAGTCGCGCTTCGCATGGCGCGACCTGTTCGATCCGCGCACCCGCAGCACCGTCACCGCCGCGGCCCCGGCGCTGCAGAGCCGGCGCGCTTTGCTGGAGCCAACCGAGTTCCGCGCGCCGCAGCGCTTCAAGGCGCTGGAGGGCTATGAGCTGGTCGACCGCTTCCGCTATCCGGTGTGGCAGGCGCAGCCGATCAAGCCGCCCGAGGTGAAGCTGCAGGGGTCGAGCAGCGACTTCATCCCCGCGAGCGAGGGCAACATCCATGTGCCGCTCGGCAAGCTCAAGCCCGGCCTGTACCTGGTGGAAGCGATCATCGGCACCCATCGCGCGCTGACGCTGCTGTTCGTCTCAGACACCGTCGCGGTGACCAAGATCGCCGCCGGCGCGCTGACCGTGTGGACCGCCAACCGCAACGACGGCCGCCCGGTGGCCGACAGCCGGCTGCTGTGGACCGACGGCGTCGGCACGCTGAAGTCCGCCACCACCGCCGCCGACGGCCTCGCGACGCTCGCCCACGCCAGCCCGGAACGCACCTACCTGCTCGGCGAGGATGCCGCCGGCGGGGTGTTCGTGTCGGAAAACTTCTACTACGACAGCGAGATCCACGACACCAAGCTGTACGCGGTGACCGACCGGCCGCTGTACCGCCCGGGCGACCTGGTGCGGATCAAGTTCCTCGGCCGCGACTTCCAGTCCGCCAGCCGTTCGCGCCCGGCGCGCGCCGGCGAGCTGCGCATCGAGGTGCATGACCCCAACGGCACCCCGGTGCTCACCACCAGCGCGCCGCTGGTGCCCGACAGCGGCGCCGACACCGCCTTCCGCCTGCCCGACAACGCGGTCGCCGGCGGTTACGACATCCGCATCGGCTACGAGGACAAGCAGTACGGTGCCGCCTTCCGCGTCGCCGAATACGTCAAGCCGCACTTCGAGATCGAGCTGCTGGCCGACCAGAAGAGCTACAAGACCGGCGAGCCGGTAAGCGGCAAGGTCCGCCTTGCCTATCCCGACGGCAAGCCGGTGAAGAACGCCGCCGTGGAACTCACGCTGCGCGCGCAGACCCTCACCATGGTGCAGGGCGAGCTGCGCTACAGCGGCCTGTTCCCGGTGCAGTTGTCCACCGCCAGCCTCACCACCGACGGCAGCGGCGAGGCGAAATTCACGCTGCCGGCGGCGAAGGAGCCGTCGCGCCTGATCCTCACCCTGCTCGCCACCGACGGCGCCGCCTACCGCGTGCGCAGCTCGCGCGAACTGCTGGTGGAGCGCGCCGCGGCGAGCTGGAAGCTGGCGAGCACCCGCAGCTTCACGATGGCGGGCGACAAGCCGGCCTTCCGCCTCGAAGCCGAGGGCGAGAACGCCGCGGCGCCGGTCAAGTGGGAGATCGTGCGGCTGGAGGATCAATCCCGCAGCGGCGGCGATTTCGACCCGGCGCAGCGCGAGTGGAAGCCGGCGCTCGACCGCCCCGGCTCCTATTCGCTGATGCTGCGCGACGCCGCCGGCAATATCGTCGCCGCCACCGCGCACTGGGTGGGCGGCGCCACCGACAAGGACAGCCTCAAGGTCGCGCCCGGCTCGATCGAGATGGTCACCGACAAGGTCAGCTACCAGCCGGGCGACACCGCCGAGGTGCTGATCTCCTTCCCCGAGCCGGTGGATGAAGCGCTGCTGACCCTGGAGCGCGACGGCGTGGACGCCACCGCGCTGCTGAGCCGCCCCGGAAGCTGGCTGCGCACCGAGCGCCTCGCCCCCAACCAGTGGCGCGCGCGCATCCCGGTCAGCGAGGCGCATGCGCCCAACATCACCTTCTCTGCGGTGTATGTGAAGCACGGCGACTACGTGTTCCAGAACGCCGGCCTGGTGGTGGAGCCGCCGCGCATCGCGCTGGACATCCGCAGCGACCATGAAACCGTGCAGCCCGGCGACACCGTGACGGTGGACATCCAGGCCATGCTGCGCGGCAAGCCGGCGCCGGCGCTGCTCACGGTCTCGGTGGTGGACGAGATGGTCTATGCGCTTCAGCCGGAGATTGCGCCCAGCCTGCCGGAATTCCTCCAGCACATCCGTCGCAACAACGTGCGCACCAGCGCCAGCCTCAACTTCATCGCCTATGACGAGGCCGCCGACTGGTCCGCCGCCGCGTCGCGCCAGCCGCCCGCGCGCCACCAGTACAACGAGCGCGGCGTGAAGGTGCTGGAACGCCCGCGCCGCGACGACACCGACACCGCCGCCTGGCTGCCGGCGCTGAAGACCGACGCCCAGGGCCGCGCGCGCTTCTCCTTCCGCATGCCGGACGCGCTGTCGCGCTGGCGCATCACGGTGCGCGCGGTCGGACTGGACGCCGCCGACGGCGTGCCCGGCCAGCGTACCGCCTACGTCCGTTCCGACAAGCCGCTGTATGCCAAATGGACTTCGCCCGACTGGCTGCGTGAAGGCGACAAGCCGCAGGCGGCGCTGGCGGTGTTCAACAACGCGGCCGAGGACCGCAAGGCCGAGGTGGTGCTGACGCTGGCCGGCAAGGAGGTCAAACAGGAGGCCAGCCTGCACCGCGGCGTGAATTACCTGCAGTTCGCGCTGCCGGACTTCAAGGGCCGCGAAACCGCCCGCGTCGAAGTGAAGGAGGGCGGCAAGACGGTGGACGCGCTGGAGACGCCGCTCGACGCGCGCGGCGCGAAGTGGCGCGGTCCGCGCGAACAGATCCTTGCGCTGCACGGCGACGCGCCGGCCGCCTTCACGCTGCCGGCCGATGCGCGCGACCTGCGCCTGCGCCTGGTGGCGGGCGGCGGCGAGCACTTCCTGCGCATCGCGGACGACCTCATCGACTACCCCTGGGGCTGCACCGAGCAGACCGCCAGCCGGCTGATTCCGCTGGCGCTGGTGACGCCGCTGCTCGCGCCCGACCGCCGCGCCGAAGGCGAGGGCGGCCGCCTGTGGCAGACGCTCTACAGCCAGCGCCTGCGCCTGGCCGCGCTTGCCGGCCCGCAGGCGGTGTTCGGCTGGTGGGGCGACGGCACCGAGAACAGCGCGCTGATGACGGCCTACGCCTACTACGCCGACTGGTACGCCGCGCGCACGCTCGGCATCACGCTGCCCGCGGCGCACTGGGAACGCGTGCTGACCGCCTACCGCAACCACGCCAACCACGAGCCGCTGCTGCACCGCGCGCTGGCGCTATGGTTTGCGCAGGAGATCGGGCTGCCGGTGCGTACCCAGAGCGAAGGCCTGCTGCAGGCGCTGGCCGAGGCCAAGGCGCCGGAGGACGGCCGCACCGGCGGCGAGAGCTGGAGCCCCTTCCTTGCCGCGCCCGACAGCGCGCTCGGCATCGCCCACGCCCGCGTGCTCGCCGCGGTGGTCGCGCAGCGTGCGCAGGCGCCGCTGCCGGCAGGCTTCGACGCCACGGTCGCCGAGGCCCAAGCCCAGCTTGCCGCCAGCAACCGGCCGGCGGCGCGCGCGCTGCTGCTGCTCGCCGGCAAGGAGGCCAGGACCGCCGCGGCCGACATCCTCGCGAGTGCCGGCAGCGCCGCGCCGACGCTGGACCGCGCGCTGACGCTGGTGTGGACGCGCAAGGCGCTGGGCGAGATCGCGCCCGGGGCCTCCGCCGCGCATCCGGCGGGCGCGTGGCAGGCCGCGCGCGCCGCGTTCGGTCTGGCCGAATGGCGCTGGCCTTCGTCCAGCCCGCTGCCCAACGGCCTGCAGGTCGAAGGCGGTCGCGGCGGCGAGGCGCTGACCGCGGTGCTGCGCTACGAGGCCGAGGAGGGCGCCGGTCCCGGCACGCTGCCGGTTACCGTGGAGCGCCGCCTGTACCGGCTCGAACGCACGGACAAGGGCTATACCCGCACGCCGGTGAAGCCGGCCGACGGCCTCTCGGTGCAGTCGCTCTACCTCGACGAGATCGTGCTGAAGTCCGACGCCGGCTACCGCCGCGGCCTGCTCGAGGCCGCGCTGCCGCCGGGCGCCGCGGTGGAGCGCGGCACCTGGGGCATCGCGCTGGCCGACGACGGCCCCCAGCCGGTGGCGCTGGAGCGCGCCCGGGCCGAGGAACGCAGCGGCAGCTATGGCGTGCCGGTGGACCGGCTGGAAGGCACGGTCACCATCCGCCACCTGCTGCGCGTTGCCCAACCTGGCCGCTTCGTGCTGCCGCCCGCGCGCTACTACCGCATGTACCAGCCGGAGGAGAAGGCGCTGGCGGACAAGGGCGAGAGCGGGGTGTGGGTGGTGAAGTAAGCGCCGGCGCGGGCGGCGGTCCGCGTCTGGTCAGCGGCGTGAGCAGGCTGCGCTTCGCCTACCGCACGCCGGCGGAGGGGCGGCGCGGCGCTAGAACGCATGCAGCCACGCCAGATTGAGGCTGTGGCGCGGCGTGGGCGTGGCGGGGTCGGTGGTGCCGTCGCTGCCGGCCCAGCGCAGGCGGAGGTCGTCGCGGTCGCCGGCCGCCCAGCCGAGTTCGATCTGCCAGCGCCGCGCGCGGCTGTCGAGTGTGCGGCGCACGAAGGCGGACACATCCACGCCGGCGAGGCCGAAGGCGTCGTCCCACGCCAGGCGGGCGAACAGCGCGCGCTGGCGGGCGCCGCCATCGTGCTGGTGCTCCAGCGTCAGCACCGCGCCTGGCGGCGTGGTCCAGGCCAGGCCGATGGCGCTGTCGTCGGCCTGGCGTAGCGGCGCGCCCGGCGCGGCCGCGCGGCGGCCGCGCGAGAATTCCGCATGCAGCACCCAGGCGTCGCCGAGCAGGCGGGTGAGGTTGGCACCGACCTGCGGCGCGTCGCCGGCGCGGGTGTAGGCGAGCAGGTCCAGGCTGGTGCGTTCGTCCACCGTCGGCGCCAGCTTGAGCAGCGCGGCGCGCTCGCGGTTGGTGCGCGACCAGCCGGGGGCGGTCAGGCTGCTTTCGGGGCCGTCGGCCAGCGCCGGGATCAGCGCGAGCTGGGCCGAGCCGGCGGCGCCGACCCACTGCTGGCGCAGCATCACGGTGCCGAGCCGGTTTTCGCGCTGGGCTCGCGGGTCGAGGCTGCCCTGCTCGATGTCGGCACCGCGCTTGAGGTAGTCGGTGGGGTTGTAGCCGCTGCCGACGCCGTTGCGCCAGTTGATGCGGCCGAAATCCACATACCAGCCCGGCGCTGCCGCGAGGCTGGCATAGGCTTCGCGCAGGGCATTGCGGTTGCGCGCGGCGTCGCCGCCGATGCGGCGCTCGTAGCGGTCGGAGAGCGCCAGCCGCAGGCCCGCCCCTGTTCGCCATTCGCCACGGAAATCGAGCACGACGCTGCTGTAGCCCTGCGATCCGCCCCCGGCGCGATCCTGCTGCTCGCGGGCGAGTTCCAGCCGCAGGCCGGGGCCGCTGCCGTGCCAGGGGGGAGGCGCGGTGGCGGTGTCGTCGGCGGGGGTCTCCGGCTGCAGCGCGAGGGGGTCGAAGGCCGCCGCCGCGGGCGCGCCGGCGGCGCCGAGCAGCAGCGGCAACGCCGCCCCCAGCACGCGCAGCATGCGCGCGGGCCGCGCGGCGGCGCTCATTCGCCGCTGAAGCGCGGCAGGTAGTCGCGCTGCAGCCAGGCCTCGGGTACCTCGCGCGCGGTGTGGCGGGAGAGCTGCATCAGCGTCACCCAGTCGGGATCGAGGCCGTCGATGATCACCGTCTCGGTCGGCCGTAACACCCCCAGCACCTCGCGGTACTTGCGGAAGTAGGCGGTCTTCAGCAGGCGGCCTTCGGCGCTGTGGTAGCGCGCCATCAGCGGATGGTGGCTGCCGGGTTCGATCCAGTAGTCGGCGAGCGGATAGGGCACGTCGTCGCGCAGCGCGGTGAGGCGCAGGCGGGCGGCCTCGCGCGGCTGGCCCTCGCCGTCGCGCAGGCTTTCGCGGCCGAGCAGCTCGGCGCGGTAGTCGCGTGCGAGATTGGTGCTCATCACGTCGCCGTTGCTGGCCTGGCCGAGCAGGCGCTGTTGCGGCGAGATGCGCACGCTGGCGCCGCTGGCGGGGTCGTGGAACCAGAGGTCCAGCCCGCGCCGCAGCATCAGCTTGCCGGCATCGCGCGCCGGGGCGACGAAGCGCACCAGGTTGTTGTACTGGCCGCTGTCGGGCGCCGGGCGCGAATACACCGTGAGCACCGAGCTGCCGGTCTGCTTGCCGTGGCGGAATTCGGTCAGCGCGATCTGCACCGAGAAGCTGCCGGGCAGGTTGCGCACGCGGTCGCTGCCGGCGAGTAGCGCGAGCGCCTCGTCGTCGGCGCGCACCCAACCCGGCAGCGCGGCGCCGGCGGCGAGGCAGCAGGCTGCGAGCAGCAGGCGGCGGCGCCCGCCGCGGGGGAAGGGGACGTCACGCATGGCGCAGGGCCTCCACGATTTCGAGACGGGCGGCGCGGCGGGCCGGCCACCACGACGAGATGCAGGCGATCAGGGTCATCGCCAGCACGGTGCCGAGGCACAGCCGCGCGCTGCCCTGCACGTCGATGGTGATCGGCACCGGGGTGATGTTGCCGGGCGGCGTCCAGCTGAAGCCGGCGTGGTTGATCAGCCCGCCCGCCAGCACGACCGCCAGCGCCACCCCCAGCACCGCGCCGAAGGCGCCGACCAGCCCGCCTTCCAGCACGAACATGCGGCGGATGCGCGCCCGCGGCAGGCCGATCGCGCGCAGCGAGCCGATTTCGCCGGTGCGTTCGCTGACCGCCATGTTCACCGTGTTGGCGACCGCGAACAGCGTCACCACCGCCATCAGCAGCGAGACGAAGCCGAACAGCGTGCGGAACATGCGGACGACCTGGTTGTAGCTCGGCGACACCTCGGCAAAGGTCCGTACCTCCAGCGTGTCGCCGGCGTAGTCGTGCACCAGCGCCGCGACCCGCGCCCGCGCCTCGTCCAGGCGGGCGCTGTCTTCCAGCTGCAGCACCAGCGCCGAGGCGCCGGCCGCGCCGGTGCCGAACACCAGCCGCTGCGCCAGCGCCAGCGGCAGGCCGACGTGCACCATGTCGAGTTCGCGCACGCCCTGGCGCTCGGCGCGTGTCGCTGTCATGCGCACGATGTTGGGCGCGCCGCTGGCACCGGCGGCGAGCAGATCCACCACCACCGCGCCGGCGGCGGGTGCGGCGGGCCCCGCTTCGCGCGCTTGCCGGCTGAGGGCGGCGAGGTCGGCGTCGATCGCGGCGGCGGCCGCCGGCACCGCTGCCGGTGCGCGCACGCAATCGGCAATGGCCAGCGCGTCGCACAGGTCGAGCAACTGGGCGAGGCCGACGCCGATCACGCCGTCGTCCGGGCGGTCGGCGCGCAGCGCGGTCGGCAGCGGCGGCGTGCCCAGCCGCAGGCCGTCCCACGCCAGCATGCGGGCGCGATCGTCCGCCACCCAGCCGGCGGCGCTGAAGGTGCTGGAGCTGGCGCTGGCGAAGTGGCCGGCGACGCCCTGCACCTGCAGCGTCGGCGTCACCACGTGCAGCAGCGGCGCCAGTTGCGGATCGGCGCGCAGGCGCCCGGCGAGCGGGGCGTAGTCGCGCAGGGCGTGGCGGGCGGGGTTGGCGCGGCCGAATTCGAGGTAGCCGCGGCTCATGACCTGCAGGTGGCCCACCTGACGCACGGTGAGCGTTTCCAGCCCCTTGATGGTGGCGGCGACGTAGCCGCCGAGCATCACGACGGCCATTGCCGCGACCGCGATGGTGGCGAGCGTGATCGCGCTGCGGCGGCGGTTGCGCAGCACGTTGCGCCAGGCGAGGAAGAGCGTGCTCATGCCGCCACCTCCGCCCCGGTTTCCAGCCGGGCGACGCGGCCGTCGACCAGGGTCACGCGCAGGTCGGCGGCATCGAGCACCGCCGCGTCGTGGGAGGAGAACACCACGCTGGTGCCGGTTTCGCGCTGCAGCCGGCGCAGCAGCGCGATGATGCCGGCGCCGGTGGCGCGGTCGAGGTTGGCGGTGGGCTCGTCGGCCAGCAGCAGACGGGGCGAATTGGCCAGCGCGCGGGCAATCGCTACCCGCTGGCGCTGGCCGCCGGAGAGTTCCGCCGGGCGGTGGCGCGCCTTGTCGGCCAGGCCGACCGCGCCGAGCAGATCCAGCGCGCGGGCGCGGCGCGCGGCGGCGGACAGCGTGCCGAGGCGCAGCGGGTATTCGACGTTCTCCAGCGCGGTCAGCACCGGCAGCAGGTTGAAGCTCTGGAACACGAAGCCGATGTGGCGCGCGCGGAAGGCCGACAGCGCGTCGTCGTCGAGGCGGGCGAGGTCGCGGCCGTCGACGTGGAGGGTGCCGGCGTCGGCGCGGTCGAGCGCGCCGAGCAGGTGCAGCAGGGTGCTCTTGCCGCTGCCCGACGGGCCGGTGATGACGGTGAAGCGGGCGGGCGGGATGTCGAGATCGACGCCGTCGAGGGCGAGGACCGCGGTGTTGTCCAGGCGATAGCGCTTGCGGATGCCGCGCAACACGGCGACCGGCTCGGTGCGCACGGCGGCCGCGGGGGGGGCGGTGTTCATGACGGGTGCTCCGGCAGGGCGGGCGCCGGCTGGCTCCCGCGATGGCGCTATTGGGCGCCCGCAGGTGTCGCCGCGATGTGTCCGCCCGGCCGCGGTTTTGTATCGCGCGCTGGCCGCGCGTTGCGCCGATACACGCCGGCGAGGCGCGGATACACGGCGACACATCCATGACGGCACAATACGG
Source organism: Azoarcus olearius (assembly GCF_001682385.1). Lineage (NCBI taxonomy): Bacteria > Pseudomonadati > Pseudomonadota > Betaproteobacteria > Rhodocyclales > Zoogloeaceae > Azoarcus > Azoarcus olearius. Next base: position 78,305 of record NZ_CP016210.1, on the reverse strand, counting down.
CCATGAACCGCCCCGACCACGTCCTCATCGTCGACGACGACCCCGATATCCGCGACCTGCTCGCCGACTACCTCGGCAAGCAGGCGCTGCAGGTATCCGCCGCGGCCGACGGCCGCCAGATGCGCGCCGCGCTGCTGGCGGGGCCGGTCGATGTGGTGGTGCTGGACCTGATGCTGCCGGGCGAGGACGGCATGGCGCTGTTCCGCTGGCTGCGTGAGACCCCGGCCCATGCGCAGATTCCGGTGGTGATGCTGACCGCGCGCGCCGACGACGTCGATCGCATCATCGGGCTGGAGATGGGCGCCGACGACTATCTCGGCAAGCCCTTCGTCGCACGCGAACTGCTGGCGCGCGTGCGCGCGGTGCTGCGCCGCGCGCGCATGCTGCCCCCGGGCACGGTGCGCACCGAAGTGGCGCGCTACCTTGCCTTTGGCGACTGGCTGCTCGACACCGTCGAACGCCACCTGGTCGCGCGCGGCGGCACGGTCACCTTGCTGCAGGCGGCCGAATACACCCTGCTGCGCTTCCTGCTCGACCATCCGCAGTGCGTGGTGAACCGCGACCAGCTGCTGGTCGGCCTGGCCGGGCGCGAGGCCGACGTGTTCGACCGCTCCATCGATCTGCGCGTCAGCCGCCTGCGCAAGCGCCTGGGCGACGATGCGCGCGAGCCGGCCTACATCAAGACGGTGCGCAACGAGGGCTACGTGCTGTGCAAGACGGTCGCCGCGCACGTGACGCGCCCCCCCGGCTTTGGCGACGGAGATGGCGCGTGAAGTCGCTTGCCGGGCGGGTGTTCCTGATCCTGGTGGTGGCCACGGTGCTGATCCAGGTGCTGAGCTTCGGCGGCGCGCTGGCGGTGAGCGCGCGCGATTCGCGGCGCCAGATGTTCGAGTTCATGGGCGCCGACATCGCCTTCCTGCACCGCCTGCTCGGGCGCATGCCGCCCGCCGAGCGCGAGACGTGGATACCGGCGCTCGACCGCGGCTTCTACCAGCCCGCGCTGGAACCGGCCGGACGGACCCACCCCCCGGCCGATACGCCGCATCTGCGCGAATCGATGGTGCCGATGCGGCGCCTGCTCGGTCCCGCGATCGATGTGCGCGCGGTGATGCTCGCGCCGCCGGTGCCGGGCGAAGACGGCATCCCCGCGCTGGCGGTGGCGCTGGACGAGGCCCACACCCTGCTGGTGCGCTTTCCCACCCGCAAGGCGCCGCTCGCGCCGCCGCCGCTGGGCGTGATCGCCGCCTATGTGGCGGCCGTCAGCCTGGCGGTGATGCTGGCGGCGTGGGGCGCGGTGCGGCTGGCGACGCGGCCGCTGCGCCGGCTGGCCGACGCCGCGCGGGCGCTCGGCCGCAACCTCGACGCGCCGGCGCTGCCCGAGCGCGGCGCGAGCGAGCTGGTCGAAGCCAGCCGCGCCTTCAACGCGATGCAGGCCGCGCTGCAGAAGAACCTGGCCGAACGCACCCAGATCCTCGCGGCGATTTCCCACGACCTCAAGACCCCGCTCACCCGCCTGCGCCTGCGCGTCGGCGCCTTGCCCGCCGATGAGCAGGCGCGCGCGCGCATCGAGGCCGACATCGACGCGATGAGCCATCTCGTCGAGGAAGGGCTGGACTACGCCCGCAGCGCGCGCCCGAGCGAGGCGAGCACGCGGGTGGACCTGCAGGCGCTGGTGGAGTCGCTTGCCGAGCAGGCCGCCGACCTGGGCCAGGCGGTACGCATCGAGGGCCGCCTGGCGGCGCCGGTGCGCTGTGCCCCGCGCGCGTTGCAGCGCGCGCTGCAGAACCTGCTCGACAACGCGCTGAAGTACGGCGGCGGCGCCACCACGCTGCGGCTCGCGCATGAGGGCGACGGGGTCGAGATCCGCATCGAGGACGACGGCCCCGGGCTGCCGCCGGCGCTGCTGGAGCAGGTGTTCGAACCCTTCTTCCGCGCCGAGGATTCGCGCAGCCGCCAGACAGGCGGCACCGGCCTCGGCCTGGCGATTGCGCGCAACCTGCTGCGCGCGCAGGGCGGCGACATCCGGCTGGAGAACCGCGGCGGCGGCGGGCTGGCCGCCATCGTCAGCCTGCCCCAGGGCTGATGCGGCGCCACGCCGCCGCGCTCAGCGCCGCGGCTGCAGCACGATCGGCGCCATCGGGCCGCCCTGTCCCGGCACCACGGTATGGCGCGACCGATGGGTTTCGTAGCCGTCGGCCCGGATGGTGAGTTCGTAGTCGCCCGCGGCGAGGTCGAAGAAGGCGAAGTGCGCCCGCTCGGCACTGTCTTCGCCGCGCAGGTGAAGGGCGAGCGCGTCGTCCGCCGCGGTGTCGAGCGGCCGCAGCGTGCGCTGCACGCCCGCGCCGCGCAGGTCGACCTCACGGATGCGCACGGTGTCGAGCGGCCGCCGGTAGCTGCCGGCCGGGTTGCCCACCGCGTCGGCCTCGTCGCCCACGTAGCCGGCGAGTTCGCCGCGCGGCAGCAGGCGGAAGCGGGCGGTCGCGGCCGCGCCGTCGCCGATGTGCAGCGGCTGGCGCGCCGGTTCGGCGCGGTAACCCTGCACCAGCAGGCTGGCGGCGTAGTCGCCGGGCGGGAAGGGGCCGAGGCTGCGGCCGCTGTCGGTGGCGGCGAGCGGCACCGTGATCGGCGCCACGCGCGCGCCCTCGCCCAGCGGCTGCAGCACCAGCAGCGGCACCCCGGCGGGGAGCACGCCGTCCGCGGTGGTGAACGCAGCGCGCAGCTGTCCCCCGGAAGCGGTGTCGGCACGGGGGCCACCGGCGTGGCTGTCGAGCAGCGCCTGCACCTGGGCGAGCACCTGCGGCGAGGACAGGATGCCGACATGGTCCTCGTCGAAACCGTAGATCATCCGCGCTTCCGCCTGCGCCGCCTGGCGCAGCTGGCTGGCCAGGGTCACCGTGCCGTCGTGGTTGGGGCGCAGCAGGCTGTAGCCGCCGCGGTGGCCGAACAGCAGGTAGTAGTCCAGCCCTGCCGGCAGCGGGCGCGCGAACAGCGCCCGCATGAAGCTGCCGCCGGGGGCCATGTCGTGCCACGACGGCACCACCGCCGGGGCGTGCTTCACCCCCAGCGCGGCGGTGGGCTCGCCCGCCCACGGCGTCGAGATCGAGATGAACAGGCCCAGCCCGCGCACCTGGCTGCCGTGGTTGATCAGGAAGCTGCGCGCCACCAGCCCGCCCATGCTGTGGGCGACGATGTGCAGGCGCTCGAAGCGGTGGCGCAGCTGCAGGTTGAAGAGCTTCCAGTACAGCAGGTAGGCCATCGAATCGACCGCCGCACCCGAGGGGTACTGGAAGATCCAGGCCTGGTAGCGGCTGCGGTCGAGGTGCTCGTAGAAGTAGCGCCAGTCCTGCGCCGAACCGGCGGCGCCATGCACGAACAGCACCGGGATGCGCGCCGGGTCATAGGGTTCGAGGAAATACACGTTGCCGCCGCTGGCGCGGAAGAAGGCCATCGGCGCCCAGTAGCCGTCGACGCCGTTGGCGGCGGAGAAGGCGGGCGCATCCAGTTCTGCGAGGGCGCCGGCCTGGGTGCTGTGGCGGCTGTCCAACGGCGGCCAGCCTGCGGCGCGGCGGGCTGCGGCACCTGCCGCGGCGGCGTCGCCGAGGGCGAAATCGAGCAGCGCGATCACCCCGCTGCCGGAGGCCGCCACCGGCTTGCCGCCGCCATATTCGCCCGCCGGTTCGCCGGCGTCGAAGCGGCCGTTGCGGTTGGTGTCGCCGAAGGCGAACAGGCGGTAGTCGCCCGCCGGCACGATCAGCTCGAAGCCGCCGGCTTCGTGCAGCAGGGTGCGATGGGCGGGCGGCGCATCGCCGTCCTCTTCGCGATGAGCGGCCACGATCACCGGCCCGCTCCAGCCGGCCGGCGCGGCCACGCGCCCGACCAGCACGGTCGAGGTGTAGAAGGCCTGGGCCTCGTCGCCGAGGCGGATCAGCGTGCAGCCGGCCAGCGCCAGGCAGGCGCCGGCCAGGCCGAGCAGACGAAGCCAGCGCGGCATGCGGATGTCCTCGTTGTCGATACGCCGCGCGGTCTGGCGGCGCGGGTGGAATTAGCGCACCAGCGGCGATGTCGATGCAAGAGGGGTATGCCGTCCGACATGCACCGGGGCCGCGGGGCGGCGCCCCAGGGTCCGGCGGCGGCGGGACTGCGGTGGCGCCGGGCCACCGTGCCGCCGCCCGTCATGACACCGCCTTACAATCACGGCCTTGCGGCGTTCCCGCCGGCTTTTCGTGAGTGCGTCATGAAGCAACTGCTGCCCGCCTGGGCCGACCCCTGGCTGGACCTGATCCACCTCGGCCTGCAGATCGCGCTGATCCTGTTCGGCGCGGCGCTGCTGCGGATGGTGCTGCGGCGGCTGCTGCGGCGGCTGGGTGAGCATTACAACCTGCCGCCCGAACTGGTGATCGGCGCGCGGCGGACGATCAGCTTCGTCATCTACAGCGGTGCGCTGCTGCTGGTGCTGGACCGCTTCGGGGTGTCGGGCACGGTGCTGTGGACCGCCTTCACCGGTTTTGCCGCAGTCGCCGCGGTGGCCTTCTTCGCGGCCTGGAGCGTGCTCTCCAACATCTTCTGCACGCTGCTGATCTTCACCACGCGGCCGTTCCGCCTCTACGACCACATCGAACTGCTGGAGAACGGCGAAAAGCCGGGGCTGAAGGGCCAGGTGGTGGACATCAACCTGATCTACACCACGCTGCAGGAAAGCGCCGGCGAGCACGGCGACACGGTGCTGCAGGTGCCCAACAGCCTGTTCTTCCAGCGCTGCCTGCGGCGCTGGCGCGGCAATCCCGGCTGAGGCGGGCGGCCGCGGCCCGCCACGGGCGATTTTCTCCGCTGCGCTGGCTATGCTTATGACAATGCGTTTCGCATTTTGCGCATTGCATCCGGGCAGGAGGAGACCATGAAGAAGACCGTCCGCATCATCGCCGGCGCCGCCCTCGCGGCGGCGTTCCAGGCCACCGCCGCGCCGCCGCTGCCGGCGTTCAACATCGACATCGCCGAAACCTCGATCTCGGGCATTTCGTCCGGTGCGTTCATGGCGGTGCAGTTCCAGGTCGCGCACTCGTCCATCATCAAGGGCGCGGGGATCATCGCCGGCGGGCCGTATTACTGCGCACGCGACGACTTCTTCCGTGCCACCACCACGTGCTCCTGCACCGGCGAGCCCTTCCTGGACTGCAAGGTGACCGATGCCAGCGCCGAGGTGCCGGCACTGGTGGAAGCCACGCGGCGCTTCCACGCCGAGCGGCGCATCGACGACCCGGCCAACCTTGCGCGCCAGCGCGTGGTGACGGTGGTGGGCACCGCCGACGGGCTGGTGCCGCCGACCATCACCGCGCAGCTGCATGCCTACTATGCCGCCAGCGGCATGCCGTGGAGCAGCGTGTCGCCGGTCGTGGTCGACGGCGCCGGCCATACGCTGCCCACGCTGGATTTCGGCCGCGACTGCGGCCTGACCGAGACGCCCTACATCGGCCGATGCCGCTTCGACAGCGCAAAGGCAATCCTCGACTGGATCTACGGCCAGGGCGTGCCGTTGCCGCCCGCGCCGGTGCGCGCGCCGCGTCGCCCCACAGGGCGCTTCGTGGAGTTCGACCAACGCCCTTATCTGCCGGCCGACGCGCCCTCGCCCTTCACCTGGGGCAACGGGCTGGACAACAGCGGCTGGCTGTACGTGCCGGCGGCGTGCGCGCGCGGCGAGCGCTGCCGGCTGCATATCGCGCTGCACGGCTGCAAGCAGGGCCAGAACTTCCTGCCGCTGCGCCCGCCACCGGGCGGCGGGCTGTACTACGGCACCACCTTCGTGAAGAACGCCGGCTACCACCGCTGGGCGGACGACAACCGGCTGGTGGTCCTGTATCCGCAGGCGGTGTCGATCCCCGGCAGGAACCCCAACGGCTGCTGGGACTGGTGGGGCTACACCGGCGCACATTACGCCGACCGCGACGGCGTGCAGATCCGCACGATCCGCGCGATGGTGGACCGGCTGGCGAGCGGCCGGCGCGACAACTGACGCGATTGGCTTGCCAGCGGGCGCAGGCTGCCGACATCATGCCGCGGCCATGTTTCCGCACCTGTCCTCCGCGTTCCGCCTCCGCCTGCTGGTTGCGCTTGCCTGCGCGCTGCTCATCCGTCCTGCGGCCGCCGCGCTCGATCTCGCCTATCGCGACCCGGCCAGCGGCGAACTGGTGCTGCAGCGCGTGGATGGCGAGGGACGGCCGTTGGCGGGCGCGCAGCCGCCGGCCGCGGTGCCGCTCGGCAGCGTGTGGAAGCTGTTCGTGTTCGCGTGGCTGGTCGAGCACGGGGTGCCGGCCCCGGATTACGCCTGCCGCGCGGGCCGCGGCAGCGACGCCGCCAGCCGTCGCCTGCGCGAGGAGGAAAGCTACTGCTGCGAATCCGGCGGCAGCATCGGCCGCGATGCCGCGTTGGTGGCGTCCTGCGGGCTGTTCTTCGAGCCCGCACGACTGGGCATAGACGCTGCCGATTGGCGCGCGTTCTGGACGGCGCGCGCACCCGCGCTGCCATGGCTGGCGGACCTCGGGGCGCTCGTGCCGGATACCGTGGTGTCCCCCGCCGCGCTGATCGGGGCGCTGGAAGCGGTGCCGCCGCGCGCCCGCGCCGAGGCCGCCAGCGTGCTGCTGGCGCGCGCCTTCGCCCCCGGCGGCGAGGCCGGCGCGGTGGGCGCGCTCGGCGGCCGGCTGCGGGTCAAGACCTTCTCCTGGTACCTGCCCGGCACGCGGACCCGCTATGGCGGCGGCGCCGGCTGGCTGGCGGACGGCACGCCGCTGTGGTTCGGCGGCGCGGGCACCGGGCAGCAGGTGCTGGCGCGCGACGCGGCGGCGCTCGCGGCGGCCTTGCCGGCGGGCGCGGGCAGCCTTGCGCCCGGGTGCGTGGACGTGGCGTTCTTCAGCCGTTATCCGCTGCGGCGGGTTGATGGGGCGGACGGCCGACCGGCGCGCGCGGGCGCGCTGCGCGGCCGCCACGTCGCGGTGTTCGCCAATGGCGTCAGCCTGCCGTTTCGCGCCAGCGGCCAGATGCGGTTGGATCTCGCGGACGGCGCGCCGCGGGTGTACGGCCGCTTCGGTGTGGATGAATATGTGGCCCGCGTGCTCGACCGCGAGGCCGATGCCGGGGAGACCGAGGCCGCGCGCGCGCTGGCGGTGGTGGCGCGCAGCTACCTGTTCAACGAAGCGCGCCGCGCCGGTAACTGCCTGGCGATCGCCGACAGCAGCCGCACCCAGCGCGTGTCGCCCAATCCACCCAGCGCGGCGGCGCTCGCGGTGGCAGGCTTTACCACCGAACTGGTGCTGCGCGGCGCGCCGGTGGGCTACCACCTCGACACGCCGGGGCCGGACCGGCTGGTGTGGCGCGAGGCGGTGGCCGAGGCGCGCGCCGGCGCGCGCTGGGATGCGATGCTGCGCCGCGCCTTTCCCGCCGCCGACCTGGTGGCCGCGCGCGACCCCGCCGGGCTGCCGTGCGAGCGCCTGGAGGTGGCCGAGCGCTGGCTGGCCGAGCAGGTGCCGCGCTGGCGCCCGCAACTGGCCGCGCTGCCCGGCTTCGAGGCCCCGGCGGCGCCACGGGTGTGCCGGCTGGCGTGGGGCACGCCCTTTTCCGAACTGGACCGCGGCCGCATCCACGTGCGCGCGCTGCACAGCGTGGAGGACCGCATCACGCTCGCCCACGAGTACCTGCACCTCGGCCTGCGCCATCACCCGGCCAGCGGCGACGAGAACTGGGTGGAAGGCTGGGCGCGGCGCCTGGTGCTGGGCACCCCGTAATTTGCGGCGACCGGTGCGTGGCGCTTGTCGGCAGCGGCGGCGGGCCGGACAATCGCGCTTTCATTCATTCGATCCGCGTATGACGACAGCCGTATCCGGCGCTGCGGTGCGCGATCTCGCGGGGGCTTCGACCATGACCGCCTTTCCTTCGCCTCCCTGGTGGCGCCTGTGCGTTGCGCTGTGGGCCGTCGCCGCTGCAGGCGCCGCGGCCGCGATGCCGCCGGCCACGCTGGAGGCGCCCAGCGGCGGCTGGAACCGCGGCACGCTCACCGACCACAGCGGCGATGGCGCGGTGGCGTATCCCAATCCGCCAATCGACCGCGGCGTCCAGGCCGGACGCACGCTGATCCGCGGCCGGCTCGCCGCCGAGCATCGCGCGCGCGACGCCAACCGCCGCCCGCGCACGCCGCCCACGCTGGTCGTCAATGGCAATCCGATGCCGCTCTACAGCGACGCCGACGGCCACTTCGCCCGCCCTTACGCCTTCGGCCCCGGCTCCAACAGCGTCGAGATCCGCAGCGCGGACGGGCAGCCGCTGCGCCGCCTGCAGTTCTTCGAGGCCGACCCGGGGCGCCCGCGCGCCCAGTTGCGCGCGATCCTGGCCTGGGACGATGATCAGGCCGAGGTCGATCTGCATGTGCTGACGCCCGACGGCCAGCACGCCTTCTGGGCGCACCCGGTGCTCGCCAACGGCGGCGGCATGGATGTCGACAGCGTCGATGGCGCCGGTCCGGAGATGTTCTCGATGACCGCGCCGCTGCGCGGCCCCTATCAGCTCTACGTGAACTACTGGGGCAACTTTGGCGACGCCGGCTACCACTTCGACGAAAGCACGCGGCAGAAGAAGATCATCACCTGCCGCATCACCCTCGTCTTCCACGAAAACACCCCGCAGGAACGGCGCGAGAGCTTCGTCGTGCCGCTGCGCAAGATCGGCGACCTCACCCATGTCAAAACCGTCATGTTCTGAACGTGCCCTGTCCGCGCTGCTGCTGGCGCTCGCCGCCGCCCCCGCGCTGGCCGAGATCGAGATGCCGGTGGGCGGCTGGCGCCAGGGCAACGCCGAGGCGCCGTACTCGCAGGAGGTGAACTACCCCGCCTCGCGTCCCGCGATCGACGCCGGGGTGCCGGGCGTCGCGCAGATCCGCGGCCGCATCGCCAGACACACCAAGGGTCCGGCCACGCTGGTCGTCAATGGCAACGCGATGCCGCTGGAGGTGGACGAAGAGGGCCGCTATGGCCGCGCCTACAGCTTTGCCACCGGTTCCAACAGCGTGGAAGTGCGCGCCGGCGACGGCCGCCCGCAGCGCGTGCAGTTCTACCAGACCGCCGCCGGCCAAGCCGAAGCGCGCCTGCGCGTGGTACTGAGCTGGGACACCGACGGCACCGACCTCGACCTGCACCTGATCACCCCAGACGGCGAGCACGCCTGGTATGGCAACCGCGCGGTGAAGGGCGGCGCGATCGATGTGGACGTCACCACCGGCTACGGCCCGGAGATCTTCGCGTCGCCGGCGCCGCTGAAAGGGCCGTACCAGATCTGGGTGAACTACTACGGCGGCGGCCGCGGCGAGATGCTGACCACCGCCCGCGTCGCGGTGATCTCCAACGAGGGCACGCCGTCCGAACGGCGGCAGGAGTTCGACGTGCCGATGCGCGCCGCGGGCGAACTGACCCTGGTGCGGCAGTTCGTCTATCCGTGAGCGCTTTGCGGCGGCCGGCGCGGAGGCGATACTCGGCCTCCGTCCCCCGCCGCGAGGATTCGCCAATGTCTGCAGTCACCGAGGTCGCCGCCGCAGCCGATGCCGTGCTGTTTCCCGGCTTTGCCCGTCGCCGGATCGAGGTCGGCGCGGGCGTCTCGATTCCCTGCGTGAGCGGCGGCGACGGCCCGCCGCTGTTGCTGCTGCACGGCCACCCGCAGACGCACGCCATCTGGCACAAGGTGGCGGCCCAACTCGCGCGCCACTTCACCGTGGTGGCGAGCGATCTGCGCGGCTACGGTGACGCCAGCCGTCCGGCGAGCACCGGCGATCACGCCCGTTATTCCAAGCGCGAAATGGCGGCCGATCAGGTGGCGCTGATGCGCGCGCTCGGCCACGACCGTTTCCGCGTGCTGGCCCACGACCGTGGCGCGCGCGTCGCACATCGCCTCGCCGCCGACCATCCACAAGCGGTGAGCCGCATGGTGCTGCTCGACATCGCCCCCACGCTGGCGATGTACGAGCAGACCACCGAGACCTTTGCGCGCGCCTACTGGCACTGGTTCTTCCTGATCCAGCGCGCGCCACTGCCGGAACGCCTGATCGAAGCCGACCCCACTGCCTACCTGCGTGACGTGATGGGCAGCCGCCACGCCGGGCTCGCCGCCTTCGACCCGACCGCCTTTGCCGAATACGCGCGCTGCCTGTCGCAGCCCGGCGCCGCGCACAGCCTGTGCGAGGACTACCGCGCCGCCGCCACGATCGACCTCGAACACGACCGCGCCGACCGCGACGCCGGGCGCCGGCTGGCGATGCCGCTGCAGGTGCTGTGGGGAGAGAGCGGCATCGTGCAGCGCTGCTTCCGCCCGCTGGACGAATGGCGCCGCGTCGCGGACGACGTGCGCGGCGGCACCCTGCCCTGCGGCCACTACATTCCCGAGGAAGCGCCGGCGGAACTGCTGGCCGCGGCGCTGCCCTTTCTGCTGGCGGATTGAGCACCGCCGCTTGCCGGCAGGGCGCCAGGCCGATAAGTTCCGGCGGGTGTCCGTCCCGCGTGTCCTGCTTCCCGTGAATCTCCGTCTTTCCGCCGCCGTCGGCCCGCCACAGGGGAGGCCGCAATGAAGCCGCGCGTGCTCGATGCGGGCGATGCGGCGTTCACGGTCGAGTTCGGCGACGCGATCGAGCCGCGCCTGCTCGCGGCGGTCAATGCGCTGGATGCCGCGATCGCCCGCCTGCAGGCCGATGGTGGCCTGCCGGGGCTGGTCGAGACCATGCCTACCTTCCGCTCGCTGACGGTGTTCTTCGATCCGCTGGTGACCGGCCGCGCTGCGCTGCTGGCGGCGCTGCAGCCCTTGCTGGCGGGCGATGCGGACAGGGCGGCGGCGCCGGGCCGGCGCTGGCGGCTGCCGGTGTGCTACGAGGGTGAGGCGGCGCCCGACCTTGCCGCCACCGCGCGTGCCACCGGGCTGGACGAGGCCGCGGTGGTCGCGCTGCACAGCGGCACCGAATACCGGGTCTACATGCTGGGCTTTCTGCCCGGTTTTCCGTTCATGGGCGACCTGCCGGAACCGCTGCGTCTGCCGCGCCGGGCCGAGCCGCGGCTGCGCGTGCCGTCCGGCAGCGTCGCCATCGCCACCGGCCTTACCGCGATCTACCCATGGGAAAGCCCCGGCGGCTGGCATCTGCTCGGGCGCTGCCCGGTGCCGCTGTTCGATGTCCGGCGTGCCGCGCCCGCGCTGCTCGCGGCGGGTGACCGGGTGGTCTTTGCGCCAGTGTCGGGCGCGGAATATGTCCGCCTGGCTGCCGCGCTGCAGGGCGGCGAAATCGACCCGCAGGAATGGCTGTGTTCCGGAGTGGCCGAGGGGGACGGAACCGCGGCCCCTTCGGCCGCGCCGGAGGGTGGGGCGCGATGAGCGCGGTGCAGCTCGAAGTGCTCGCGCCCGGCGCCTACGCCTCGCTGCAGGACGGTGGGCGGCGTGGCTATCGCCGTATCGGCGTGCCCTGGGCGGGTGTGCTCGACACCCGCCTGATGCGGATCGCCAATGTGCTCGTCGGCAATGCCGAGGGTGCGCCGGTGATCGAGTGCTTCGACGGCGGCCTGCTGCTCGCCGCGCGCGGCGGACCGCTGCGGCTGGCGGTGGCCGGGGACGCGGTGCTGGAGATCGAGCGCGGCGGCGAACGCAGTGCGCTGGCGCCGTGGCGTTCGCTGACGCTGGGCGACGGCGAGTTGCTGCGGCTGCGCCGCATGAGCGGTGGGCGCATCGCCGTGGTTGCGGTGGAAGGCTTGGTGCTGACTCCGGTGCTCGGCAGCGTTTCCACCTATGCGCGCGCCGCGCTGGGCGGCCTGGATGGACCGCTCGCCGGGCGCGCGCTGACCACCGGAATGCTGCTGCCGGTGCAGGCGGCGCGCGCCGGTGGGGAACGCATGCTGCCCCGTCCGCCGTATGTGGAAGAGGGCCCGATCCGCGTCGTGCCGGGCCCGCAGGCGGATCACTTCAGCGCCGCCGCGTTCGCCACCCTGCTGGGCGAGGAATACCGCGTCAGCGCCGAAGCCGACCGCATGGGCCTGCGGCTGGAAGGTCCGGCGCTGGAACATGCCGGTGCGCGCGAGATCGTTTCCGACGCCACCGTGCCGGGCGCGATCCAGGTGCCCGGCAACGGTCAGCCCATCGTGCTGCTGGCCGATGCGCAGACGGCGGGCGGCTACCCCAAGATCGCCACCGTGATCGGCGCCGACCTCGGCCGCCTGGCGGCGCTGCGGCCGGGGCAGGTGCTGCGCTTTGCCGCGGTGACGGCCGGGGAAGGCGAACACCTTGCCCGTGCCGCCGAGGCCGGAACCCGCGCGCTACTCGCCAGCGTGCGCCCGCTCGCGGCCGACGGCATCGACCTCGCCGCGCTGCAGGCGGCCAACCTGGTGAGCGGCGTGGTGCATGCGCTCGCCGCCGAATATCGCCCGCTCACCGCCGCCGCTGACCAGGCCGCTGCGCCAACGCCTCCGGAACCACGATGATGAAGATCAACCTCAACGCCGACCTCGGCGAATCCTTCGGCGCCTGGAAGATGGGCGAGGACGACGCGCTGCTGCAGGTGGTGCGCTCGGCCAACATCGCCTGCGGCTTCCATGCCGGCGACCCGCTGGTGATGCGCAACACGGTGCGGATGGCGCTCGCCGCCGGCGTCAGCCTGGGCGCCCATCCGGCCTATCCCGACCTGCAGGGCTTCGGCCGTCGGCCGATGAAGATGGCACCGGCCGAACTGGAAGCGGCGGTGATCTACCAGCTCGGCGCACTCGCCGGCATCGCCGCCGCCGAAGGCGGCCGGCTGAGCCATGTGAAGCCGCACGGTGCGCTCAGCAATCAGGCCTGCGAGGACGCCGAACTCGCCGCCACCGTGGTGCGCGCGGTGCGTGCCTTCGACCGCGAGCTGATCCTGCTGGCCCCGGCCTTATCCGAACTGCACGCCGTCGGCGAGCGTGCCGGGCTGCGGGTAGCGGCAGAGATCTTTGCCGACCGCGCCTATACCGACGCCGCCACGCTCGCTGCGCGCACCCAGCCGGGCGCGGTTATCCACGACCACGACGAGGTCATCGCCCACGTGCTGCGGATGCTGGACGCGGGCGGCATCGTCGCGCAGAGCGGCAAGGTGATGAAGACGGCGATGCACAGCGTCTGCGTGCATGGCGACACCCCCGGCGCGGTGCAGAGCGCGCGGCGACTGGCGGAGACCTTGGCAGCGAAGGGGTGGGAGTTGGTGGGCCTGCCGGAGATGGGGGAATGAGTGGTGCGGTCCCCGCCTCTTCAGCGGCCGAGGCGAGGGGCTGAGCGGTCCGCTGAGGTGTAGCCAACGCCAGGGGGCAGGAGGAGGCGCGAGCGCCGCACCTGGCCCCATCCCACGCCCCGACAACTCCGCTTCGCTCCACCGCTGCGGCGGCGCCGAGCCAGCTCGGCCAAGCCCGCCAGCCACCCCTTGAAGAGCGGGGGCGACCGGCGGGCGGTGACGTCCGCGCTTCGCTGCCGCCGTACCGGGGCAGAGCAGGACTCACCGGGCGGCCGGCGGCTCCACAGGGCGCCGGTCAGGCCGCACGTCCTAGAGCGGATTCAGGGTCTTGGTGGGCGTGTAGTGCATGTAACCCACGCTTGCTCCGGTGCGCAGTCCCACCCCCACGCGGATCGGTGCCAGTACGATGTTGTCGCGCTGCTGGTAATTGATGCCGGCGCCGGCCACGTAGTACACGCTGCCGTCGATGCCAGGGAAGCGCTGGTAGATGTCCTGCGTACGGGGCAGGTTATAGACCAGGATGAACACTTTCGAGGCGTTCGCGCCGACGTCGAAGCCGATCGACGGACCCTGCCAGTACACCTTGGCGGAGCCGCCCTTCTTGAGAGTCAGTGTGCCGTCGCCGTAGCGCAGGCCGACGCCCACTGCGCCGGCGATTTCCTCGCCCTTGATGTAGCCGTTGGGGCGTCCCTGTTCGTTGAACGCCTTCTCGATGACCTTGGCGAGGCCCTCGGTGGTTTCGCCGAAGAACTCCGCAGCATCCTTGATGATGGAGTCCTTGTCGTAGGTGCTCGCGTCGTCGCCCGCGGCGACGGCAGGAACTGCGAAGGCCAGACCCAGCGCCGCAATCAGCGCCAGAACCCAAGAATGACCGGACCGGACAGGATGCGTGGGCGTGAACATTCTCGTCTCCTTGCTTGTTGGTCGAGGCTGCACTCCGGGCCACCGGCTCCAGGTGCGGCCCGTCTGGCGGCCCGTCTGGCAGGTCGACCGGGCGTGTGCAGCGGTGTTCACTGCGGGATGTGGCCGAATGTTTCTGTGGGCGCGGCATCGCGGGATACGCTCCGCATGGCCGGTGCTAGCCGTGCCGGCATCGAAGTCACCCGACCCGCTCCAGCGCCCAAAAAAACGCCCGGTGACAACCGGGCGAAGTGGAGGGGGCACCAGACCCCTGATCACCATTGAAGACAGCCGGCCATCCCCGGGTGCGATGCGCGCGATACCCGGGTGTCGACCTCCGTCCGATCCAGACGCTTACGCCACCGTCAGTCCGCCGTCGGCCACCAGCGCGTGGCCATGCACCAGCGAGGCCCGCGGCGACATCAGCCACGCCACCGTTTCGGCCAGTTCCTCCGGCGTGCCCATGCGGCCGATCGGCTGCAGCCTGTTCCATTCTTCCTCCGCGCCCGGCTGGCCGGCGATCACCTGGTCCACCATCGGCGTGCGGATCACCCCCGGACACACCGCATTCACCCGCACGCCGCGGCTGCCGTATTCCAGCGCCGCGGTCTTGGTGAGGCCGATCACCGCGTGCTTGGTGGCGCAATACACCGACAGCCCCGGCTTGCCGACGATGCCGCCGACCGAGGCGGTATTGACGATGGCGCCGCCGCCGCGCGGCAGCATCAACTCGATCTGGCGCTTCATGCCGTACCACACCGCCTTCAGGTTGATCGCGATCAGCGCGTCGAAGGCGGCTTCCTCGTGATCGGCGAGCGCCACGCCCGGCCCCGGAATGCCGGCGTTGTTGAAGGCGCCGTCCAGCCGGCCGAATTCGGCGATGGCGAGGTCGTGCAGCGCGTCCAGTTCGGCCAGCTTCGCCACGTCGGTGCGCACCGCCAGCGCGCGGCCACCGGCCAGGGTGATGCGGTGCGCGGTGTCTTCCACCGTGTCCAGCTTGAGGTCGCTGGCGATCACGATCGCGCCTTCGCGCGCCATCAGCTCGGCCGCCGCGCGGCCGATGCCGGAGCCGGCGCCGGTGACGATCACCACCTTCTGTTCGAGCATGCCCTGCATCTGTGTCTCCTGTCCTTGTGCGGCCCGCGCGGGGGCCTTGTGGTGCTGCGCACTGTAGCCGGGCGGCGCGGCGCGGGCGCCGGCGGCGGATAACTTTAGCGATATCTGCAAAGTCGCCCGCTGTAATTGGAAAACGGCGCGCCTACAATGGCTTGCATAACAAAAGCGGTACCCCTACGGAGGAGACAATGACGGGAGTGTTTGCATCGACCCCGCAGCTCATCGCGCGCGCCACCGCCTCTGCGCCGGACTACGTGATGGAAGGCCACAACGGCGACATCTTCGGCGCGCGCTGGAACCACCCCGCCGGCGAATCCCAGCTGCGCCGCAACGCCGAGCATGTGCTGGTCTATCACCTGTCGGGCAACACCGACGTCGAGCGCCTGCAGCAGGGCGTGGTCACCGGCTTCCGTTCGCGCGTGGGCTCGGTCACCTTCATGCCGCGCGATTCCGAATCCGACTGGCGGCTGGGCGGCAACACCCAGGTCATCCACCTCTACCTGTCGCAGGACCTCATGGACGCCTTCGCCCGCGACACGCTGGAGCGCGACGCCTGTCCGGAAATCGACGATTTCTTCGCGGTGAACGACACCTGGCTGGACGGCTTCTTCCGCATGCTGGCCAGCGAGGCGCCGCCCTCCGCCGGCGCCGGCACCCGTCTGGAAACCCTGGTGCTCGACCAGATCCAGAGCCTCTTGGTGCGCCACCTCGTCACCCGCTACGCGCGCGAGCGCCGCGCCGACACCGAACGCGCGCTGGTGCGCGGCGGCAGCGGCAGCCAGCTGCGCCAGAGCGTGCTGAAGAAGATCACCGCGCTGATCCACGAACGCCTGCACGAGGACATCTGCCTGCAGGACCTGGCCGACCTCGCTTGCATCTCCAAGGACCACTTCCTGCGCGCCTTCCGCGACACCGTCGGCCAGACGCCCTACCACTACGTGCTGTCGCAGCGGCTGGAACGGGCGCGGGCGCTGCTAAGGGAAGAGCCGAACCTGCCGGTGGCGGAGATTGCGCGACGCTGCGGGTTCAAGAACCTGAGCCACTTTTCGGCCACGTTCAGGCGGATGACGGGCGTGAGCCCGAAGGGCTATCGGGGCTGAGCGCGGGGCGGGCGGGTGCCCGCCCGACGCTCAAGCGGGGGCGGACGCCCGCCGGGCCCGCGCGGTGTGCAGCTTGCGGTAACTGTCGATCAGGCGCTGGTGGCGGTCGAGCCCTTCCAGTTTCATGCTGGTCGGGGTCAGGCCGAAGAAGCGGACGCTGCCGTCCACCGAGCCGAGTACCGCATCCATGCGCGCGTCGCCGAACATCCGGCGGAAATTGACGACGTAGTCGTCCAGTTCCAGCGCGTCGTCCAGCACCACCTCCAGCACCGCATCCAGCGCCTGGTAGAACAGGACGCGCTCGACCGTGTTCTCGTTGTACTGCAGGAAGGCCTCCACCCCCTCCTTTGCCGCCTCGAATTGCTGCAGGGCCAGATGAATCAGCAGCTTTAGCTCCAGGATCGTCAGCTGACCCCAGACGGTGTTCTCGTCGAACTCGATCCCGATCAGGGTGATGATGTCGGTGTAGTCGTCGAGTTCGCTGTCTTCCAGGCGTTCAAGCAGGGCTTCCAGGCCCGCGTCGTCGAGCCGGTGCAGGTTCAGGATGTCGGCGCGGAACGCCAGCGCCTTGTTGGTGTTGTCCCAGATCAGGTCTTCCACCGGATAGATCTCGGAATAATCCGGCACCAGGATGCGGCAGGCGATGGCACCGAGCTGGTCATACACCGCCATGTACACCTCCTTGCCCATGTCTTCGAGAATGCCCAACAGCCGCGCGGCTTCCTCGGCATTGGCGTTCTGGCCCTGGCTGGAGAAGTCCCATTCGACAAAATCGAAATCGGCGCGGGCGCTGAAGAAGCGCCACGACACCACGCCGCTGGAGTCGATGAAGTGCTCGACGAAGTTGTTCGGCTCGGTCACGGCGTTGCTGTTGAAGGTCGGCCGGGGCAGATCGTTGAGGCCTTCGAAACTGCGACCCTGCAGCAATTCGGTCAGGCTGCGTTCGAGCGCCACCTCCAGGCTGGGATGGGCGCCGAACGAGGCGAACACGCCGCCCGTATGCGGGTTCATCAGGGTGACGCACATCACCGGATAGGTTCCACCCAGCGACGCATCCTTCACCAGGACCGGAAAGCCCTGTTTCTCCAGCGCCTCGATGCCGGCCAGGATGCCCGGATATTTCGCCAGCACCTCGGGCGGCACATCCGGCAGCGCCAGCTCGCCTTCCAGGATTTCGCGTTTCACCGCCCGCTCGAAGATTTCGGACAGGCATTGCACCTGCGCCTCGGCCAGGGTATTGCCGGCACTCATGCCATTGCTGAGGAACAGATTGTCGATCAGGTTGGACGGGAAATAGACCACCGCGCCGTCCGACTGGCGCACATAGGGCAGCGCGCAGATGCCGCGCCGGACGTTGCCGGAATTGGTGTCGTACAGGTGCGACCCGCGCAGATCGCCGTCGGGGTTGTAGATCTGCAGACAGTAGTCGTCCAGCAGCCCGGCCGGCAGCGCATCGGCCGGACCCGGCTTGAACCAGCGTTCATCCGGGTAGTGGACGAAGGGCGCGTTGGCGATGTCCTCTCCCCAGAACTGGTCGTTGTAGAAATGATTGCAGTTCAGGCGCTCGATGTACTCGCCCAGCGCCGAGGCCAGTGCGCTTTCCTTGCTGGCCCCCTTGCCATTGGTGAAACACATCGGCGAGTGCGCATCGCGGATATGCAGCGACCACACGTTGGGAACCAGATTGCGCCACGACGCGATCTCGATCTTGATGCCCAGGCCCGCGAGCACCTCGGACATATTGGCGATGGTCTGCTCCAGGGGCAGATCCTTGCCCGCGATATAGGTGCGGTGGGCCGGGTCCGGCCTCAGGGTCAGCAGGGCCTGGGCATCGGCATCCAGGTTTTCCACCTCTTCGATCACGAACTCCGGCCCGGTCTGCACCACCTTCTTCACGGTGCAACGTTCGATCGAGCGCAGGATGCCCAGACGGTCTTTGGCGGAGATGTCCTCGGGCAGCTCGACCTGAATCTTGAAGGTCTGCTGATAGCGGTTTTCCGGATCGACGATGTTGTTCTGGGACAGACGGATGTTGTCGGTGGGAATGTTGCGCGTGTTGCAGTAAAGCTTCACGAAGTACGCCGCGCACAAAGCGGAGGACGCCAGAAAGTAATCGAACGGCCCCGGCGCCGAGCCGTCGCCCTTGTAGCGGATGGGCTGGTCGGCGATTACCGTGAAGTCATCGAACTTGGCTTCGAGACGAAGCTTGTCGAGAAAATTAACCTTGATTTCCATGGGGTAATTCCGGCGCCGTGTTCAAAACGAGTGGGCGCCATTATCGTTGTTTCGCGCCGTGATCGCCGACCGGCGGTGTGCGCGCCGGCCGCGGTCGAAACCCCATGGCCCTGTAGCACGCGCCGCCCCTCACCCGAAATGCGACGGCGCAATCCCCGCCGTCTGCCCGCCGTCGACGAACAGTTCCGTCCCGGTCACCATCGCCGCCGCGTCCGACGCCAGATACACCACCGCCGCCGCGACATCCGCCGGCTTGGCCAACCTTCCCACCGGCACCAGCCGCGCCATCGCCTGCACCATCGCTTCCCGGCTCCCATACAGCGCCGCGATCGGGTCCAGCATTTCGCTATCCACATAGGTGGGATGCACCGCGTTGCAGCGGATCGGGTAGCCCTTGTGGGCGCAGTACAGCGCTACCGATTTGCTGAGCATGCGCAGCGCGCCCTTGCTGGCGCAGTAGCCGCCAAGGTCGGGCGCGGCGTGGGTGGCGGCGATGGAGCCGACGTTGATGATGGCGCCGGGGCGGCCGCTGCCGGCCATGGCGCGGATGGCGTGCTTGCAGCCGAGGAAGGGACCGGTGGCGTTGACCGCCATGAGGCGGTTCCAGTCGGCCAGCGCCAGGTCCTCGAAGTCGCCACCCAGGCCGATGCCGGCGACGTTGGCGAGGATGTCGAGGCGGCCTTCGGTGGAGATGACGTAGTCGAGCGCGCGGCACCACGCCGTTTCTTCGGTGACGTCCAGGTGCACGAAGCCGGCGGCGGCGCCGATGGCGTCGGCGGTTTCCCAGCCGCCGGTTTCGTTGATGTCGGCGACGATGACGCGGGCGCCCTGCGCCGCGAGCGCGTGCGCGGTGGCGCGGCCGATGCCGGAGGCGCCGCCGGTGACGAAGGCGACGCGGCCGGTGAGGTCCATCAGACGGGTTTCGATCGTATTGGTCATGGTGTTCAGCTCCTTTGCGCGTCGGCAAGGCGAAGATGGGGTTCGGGGTGTCGGGGGGTAGCGGTTGCCGCTGCCGGCCCGGCGGCGGGCAGCAGCAGGCGGGCGAGCGCGGGCAGCAGGACCAGTGCGCCGACCATGTTCCACAGGAACATGAAGGTGAGCAGCAGGCCCATGTCGGCCTGGAACTTGATGTCCGAGCCGATCCAGGTGAGCACGCCCACCGCGAGGGTGAGGCCGGTGAAGGCGACGGCGCGGCCGGTGGTGGCGACGGTGAGCAAATAGGCTTCGGCCAGCGGCAGGCCGCGGTCGAGGCAGGACTGCAGGCGGTTGTAGATGTAGATGCCGTAGTCCACGCCGATGCCGACGCCGAGCGCGATCACAGGCAGGGTGGCCACCTTCACCCCCAGACCCATCCACGCCATGATCGCCTCGCACAGCACCGAGGTGATGTAGAGCGGCACCACGATGCAGATGGTCACGCGCAGCGAGCGGAATTCGATCAGCAGCAGCAGCGCGACGATGGCATAGACCAGCATCAGCATGGTGCGCTCGGCGTCGCGGATGACCTCGTTGGTGGCGGCCTCGATGCCGGCGTTGCCGCCGACCAGGGTGAAGCGCACCTTGTCGGAGTCGTGGCGCGCGGCGAAGTCGCGCACGGTGGCCATCACCGCCGACAGCGTGGCGGCCTTGTGGTCGTTCAGGTACACCACGAAGGGCGTCATCGCGCAGCCGTTGCCGATGTATTCCTTGGGCGTTTTCTGGAAGGCGCCGCCGAGCGCGTACTTGTTGCGGCTGATGGCGTACCACTTGGGATTGCCTTCGTTGTTGCCGGCCAGCACGCGGTAGGCGAAGTCGGACATCGACACCGTGCGCTGCACGCCGGGCACCCGCTCCAGTTCGGCGGCGAGCAGGTCCATGCCGGCCAGCACCTGGTAGTCGCGGCAGCCCTGCGGCGGGGTTTCGGCCATGACGACGAACACGTCGGTGCTGGTGGCGTAGTGCTCCACCAGGAAGGCGGCGTCGCGGTTGTAGCGCGAATCGGTGCGCAATTCGGGCGCGCCGGGGTCGAGGTCGCCGATCTGCAGGTCGCGCGCGCCCCAGTAGCCGAGCGCCAGCAGCGCCGCGCCGGCCAGCGTCACCACCACCGCCGGGCGCGGCTGGGCGCAGCGCGCCACCTGCTGCCACAACCAGGGCAGGTGATCGCGGCGGCGGCGGGCGTGGGCGACCGCGGCGGGCGACACGCCGGTCCACGACATCAGCACCGGCAGCAGGAACATCTTGCTGAAGATGATGACCGCCACGCCGATGCTGGCCGAGATCGCCAGTTCCTGGATGACGCCGATGCGGATGACGAGCAGCGTGGCGAAGCCGACCGCGTCGCACAGCAGCGCCACCGTGCCGGCGACGAAGAGGCTGCGGAAGGAACGCTTGGCGGCTTCCACCTTGTCGGCGCCGTCGAGCGCGGCGTTGGCGGTGGCGTTGATGTTCTGCACCGCGTGGCTGATGCCGATGGCGAAGGTGAGGAAGGGCACCAGGATGGAGTACGGGTCCAGCCCGTAGCCGAGCAGCCGCACGATGCCGAGCTGCCACACCACCGCGATCAGGCAGCACACCAGCGTGGTGAGAGTGCTGCGCAGGCAGCGCGAATACCAGAACAGCAGCGCGGCGGTGAGCACCAGCGTGAGCAGGAAGTAGCCGAGGATGGGCACCGCGCCGGCTATCAGTTCGCCGATGACCTTGGCGAAGCCGACGATGCGGATGCCCACCGCCTCGTTTTCGTAGCGGGCGCGGATGCGTTCTTCCAGATCGCTGGCGAAACGGCCGTAGTCCAGGCGTTCGCCGGTTTCCGGATTGCGCTCCATCAGCGGCACCAGCACCAGCGCCGAACGCAGGTCGTTGGCGACCAGGGTGCCGACCTCGCCGGAGCGGAAGACGTTGGCGCGCAGCTGTTCGATGGCGCGCGCCGAGCCGTCGTAGCCGTCGGGGATGACCGGGCCGGCCTCGAAGCCTTCGGCGGTGACTTCGCCCCACATCACGTTGGGCGTCCACAGCGAGCGCATGCCGGCGCGATCCACGCCGGGGATGTAGAAGACCTCGTCGTTGACCTTGCGCAGCACCTCCTGGAATTCGGGGTCGAAGATGTCGCCCTTGCGGTTCTCCACCACCACCCGCACCACGTTGGAGAGGCCGCGCAGGTTGTCCTCGTGGGCGAGGTAGTTGGCGATGGCCGGGTGGTGGGTGGGGATCATCTTCTCGAAGCTGGCGTCCGGCCGCAGGCCGAGCGCCACCCAGCCGAGCCAGACGGTGAGCAGGGCGAAGACGGCGACGGTGGCGGCGCGGTGGCGGAACAGCGCGCCTTCCAGCCGGCGTTCGAGGCGTTTGAGCAGGCCGCCGTGCGGGGCGCGGGTAGCGGTGACGGTGGTTTCACTCATGGCGGCCGGCTCCTGCGGTGGCGGTTTCGATCCGGGCGAGGCCGCCCCAGCCGGCCAGCACCCAGCCGTCCTTGCCGCGCGACGCGGCGGTGAGCGGGCGGCCGTCGCCGGCGGGCAGGGTTTCGAAGCGCTCGCCGGCCAGGCGCAGGCGGACGCCGTTGTTGCCGACCAGTTGCAGTTCGCTGCCGGCCAGCGCGGCGCCGTAGAGCGCGCTGCGGGTGCCGCTGTCCAGCGCCTGCCAGCTGGCGCCGAGGTCGGTGCTGCGCAGCACCGCGCCGTCGAAGCCGTAGGCCAGCGTGGCGCTGCCATCGGGCAGGCTGACGAGGCCGTAGAGCCCGCCGTCGGCGAGATCCGCCTGGGCCTGCCAGTGCGCGCCCGCATCCGAGGAACGCAACACCAGGCCGCGTTCGCCGGCGATCAGCAGCACCTCGGGCGCGGGCGAGGCGACGGCGTAGAGGTGCAGGTCTTCCGGGTTGGGCAGGCGGTCGGCGAACAATGTCCAGTGTGCGCCGCCGTCGGTGGTGGCGAAGGCCATGCCGAAGGCGCCGACGGCGTAGCCTTCGCGCGCGTCGCGGAACCACACGCTCATGAAGGGGCGCGAGGGGCCGAAGCCGGCAGTCTGCTCGATGCCGGCCAGGCCGTCTTCGGCGGCGGCGAGCACGTCTTCGGCGGCTTCGCGTTGTGGCGCGGGTGCGGCCTCCAGCGCGGCGCGCGCGGCTTCCACCCGCGTCTGCGCCCACGCCAGCATCTGCGCGTTGGCCTGGTTGCCGTCGAACTGGCGGACCCAGCTCGCGCCGCTGTCGCGGCTGTGCAGGATCACGCCGTCGTGGCCCACCGCCCAGCCGAGCTGCGGGGTGGGGAAGTGCAGCGCGGTGAGCATCACCGCTACCGGCACCGCGGCCTGAGTCCAGCTGTGGCCGCCGTCGTCGGAATAGACGATGGTGCCGCGCGTACCGGCCGCGACCAGGCGGTCCCCGGCGGTGACCAGGCTGTTCATCAATTGGGCGGCGGCGCGCGGGCTTTGCGGCGCGGCGGTTTCGAGCAGGTCGATGGGCGGCGCGGCGGCGGGCCGCGGCGCGAGGCCGGCACTGGCCGCGGCGGCGACCAGCACCGCCGCCGCGGCCAGCGTGGCGAGGGGAAGGCGTGTCATCTTGGGTGTCCCTGTGGGCGGGGCGGCGGCGGTGAGATCCGGCGCCGCCCGCTGTGCGCGGTCGTGGCCGCTGCTTACTTGGTACCGCTGCGGCGCAGGGCGTCGGGGTCGAAGTCCGCGCGCCGCGCCTTGGCGCCGAAGCGCCACGGGCCTTCCTCGTTGCTGAGGCCGGCGACGTAGTAGCGGCCGTCCTGCAGGTCGTACATGTTCTCGAAGGCGTAGTAAGGCAGCGGCAGGTCGTAGTACTGCATCAGCTGCGCCTCGCCCACGCGCCAGAGCTGGCCGCGGCCGTCGTACTGTTCCTTGACGGCGATGGTCCAGCTGTCCTCGTCGAGGTAGAACACCCGTTTGCCGTAGATGTGGCGCGCGCCGTCCTTCAGCGTGGCTTCCACCACCCACACCCGGTGCAGCTCGTAGCGGGTCAGCGCCGGGTCGAGGTGGTGGGGCTTGACCACGTCCTTGGCCTTGAGCTTTTTCGAGTGGATGGCGTAGCTGTTGTAGGGGATCAGCATTTCGCGCTTGCCCACCAGCTTCCAGTCGTAGCGGTCGGTGGGGCCGTTGAACATGTCGTAGTCGTCCTCGGTGCGGGTGCCTTCGGAGAAGCTGCCCGGCGAGTCGTAGATGATCTGCGGCGCGCGCCGCACCCGGCGCAGGCCGGCGTTGTACACCCAGGCGAGGCGGCCGTCGCGGGCGAAGTCGAGCGGCTCGTGCACCATCACCACCTCGCCGGTGACGTCGGCCGGGGAGTACATGCGCGCCATGAAGTACCAGAAGCGGTTGTCCTCCTGGCGGTCCATGTTCTGCGCGAAGATCCAGCTCTCATCCACGCCGTAGGCGTTGAAGCTGCCGTTGGGATTGACCGCGCCGATGAGGTGGCGGCGCTCGATGCCGCCGGCGCGCGAGCGCACCTGGTGGTTCCAGATCGCTTCGAGCCCGTTCTTGGGAATCGGGAAGGGTGCGGCGCTGCGGTCCCAGTTTTCCAGCCCGGTGCCGCTGGCGGTGACGGTGATCCTGCCGGCCTGTTCGCGGATGCGGTCGTACTCCGCCTGCGGCAGCGCCGCGCTGCGGTGGGTGGGATAGACGTTGAGGCGGTAGGTCTCCGGGTAGCGCTTCAACATCGCGATATGGCCGTCGGAGAGCTTGTCCTTGTGCTGCTCCCAGTTCTGCGCCGTGATGGTGTAGAGCGGCTTTTCGTCGGCATAGGGGTTGGCGTGGCCCTGGGCGATGTCGAAGCCGGCGGGCGGCTTGGTGAGGCCGCCGGTCCACGCCGGAATGGTGCCGGCGGCGTTGCCGGCGCGTTCAGCGCCGAGCGGGGTGAGGTCCTTGCCGAGGCGGGCGATTTCCTCGGCACTCATCGCCGCGTGGGCGGCGCCGGCCGCGAGCGGCAGCAGCAGGCTCGCCAGGCGCAGGGCGGGGTGAAGTCGGGTCATGTCGGTTCTCCTTAGAACGCCACGCTGAGGCTGGCGGCGAGGAAGTCCTTGTCGCGGTTGGTGTCCCAGCGCGCGGCGTCGATGAAGCGGGTGTAGGCGAGGTCCACCGTCCAGCGCTGGCCGTCCACCAGGCGTGACAGGCCGACGCCGGTGCCGAGCGTGCGGCGGTTCTCCATGAAGGCGCCGTCGGCGGCGTTGCCTTTCACGTCGTGGGCCCAGTACAGGCGCGGCTTGGCGGTCCAGCCAGCGACGGCGTTGGGGTATTCCAGCTCCCCGAACAGCCGGTAGCCCCACGAGAACGGGGTGACGAAGCCGTCCTGCGAGCAGTTGGCGGGCGTGACCATGCCGGCGCTGTTGGCGGCGTTGCAGCCGGCGCGGGTGGAGAGCGCCGGGTTGGTGTAGGCCGGGTGCCAGGCGGTACCGAAGGTGAAGGCGCGGCCGTAGCGGACGTCGGTCTTGGCGTTGGGCAGGTCGGGCAGCCAGCTCATGCCGACCTCGCCCACCGCCAGCAGCGACTGCGCGCCGAGCACCTGGCTGAAGACGTTGATCGCCCCGAACTGCAGCTGGATCTTGTCCATGCGGTCGTAGCCGCGGATGGTCGCGCCCGCCGGGTCGTAGATGCGCTTGCCGACCAGCGGGCCCTGGGTGCCGCCGGAGACGCCGAACTGCACCAGGTCGCCGCCGTTGATCTGCACCGGCAGGTCGCGGGTGTAGGACAGTTCCGCCATCACCGACACCCCGCCCAGGGTGTTCGACAGGCTCAGCCCGAAGGTCTTGATGTCCTCGGCGGAGTAGTCGAGCAGGTAGGACAGCGGCGCCACCGTGCCGTACAGCGAACTCGGCTCCGACGGCCGGCTGGACAGGCTGAGGAAGGGCGTGCGGGTGTGGTAGTTGATGTAGTAGAGGCCGATGTCGGTCTCGCTGTTCGGCTCCAGCCAGTGCAGCGCGAGGCCGTACTGGCCGGCGTCCGAGGGCTTGTTGTCGTTGAGCCGCAGCGAGCGCAGGTTGAGTCCGCCGAGCGCGGCCACGCCTTCGTACTGCTCGCGGTCGGAGAACACGTCGGGGCCGAACTGCGAGCCGCCGCAGTTGATGACGTCGGCCGGCGAAAAGAAGGTGCCGCAGCCGTCGATCACCGTCTTCTTCCACTTCAGCTGGTAGAAGGCTTCCAGGCTGACGCCGCCGGGCAGGCCGAGGTTGCCGTAGAGCAGCGGCACCGGCAGCAGGATCTCGCGCACCTGGGCGCCGGCGCGGCGGGCGGCGGGCACGTCGATCGGGTTCACCACGTTCACGCCCTGGATGAAGATGCTCTCGCCCCAGTTCACCACCTGGTTGCCCAGCCGCATGTTGAGCCGGCTGTCGTTGCCCAGCTCCCAGTCGGCGAAGACGAAGGCGTCGAGCAGTTCGGCCCCGGTGAACTTGGCGGCACTGTCGTAGTGGCCGTCGTTCAGGCGTTCGTTGGGCACGTAGCCGTTGTCGAAATGGCCGTGATCCACCTTCTTGTTGGCCAGGGTGAAGTCGTGCCAGGCCTTGGCGCGCAGCAGGGCGCCGTAGTTGCGGTAGCGCAGCTCGACGTCGCCCACCAGCTTGAGCGTGGTGGAGGTGACGTCGCCGCGGTCGAAGTTGAGGTCGCCGTCGTCGGTGCTGCCGCCGCCGCTGCCGGGCTTGCCGCCGTTGTGGTTGGCGTTGCCGAACGAGGTGAGTTTGGCGTCGCGGTCCTGAGTGCGCACGTTGGTGCCGAGGCTGGCGTTGAGCGTCCAGGTGCCGGTGAGTTCGTCGCCGAGCCTGAAGTCGCCGGCGTGGGCGCCGCCGCACGCGGCGATGGCCGCCGCGAGCACGGCCGGGCGCAGGCCGGGTCTCCGGAATGTTCCGTTCATAGGTTCCTCCTTGAAGGGGGAAGAGCGGGGAAGGCGGCTCAGCGGCCGGAGACGAGCTGCACGACGTGGCCGGCGGCGGCGTTGGCTTCGGCGAGTTGCAGCATCAGCCGGCAATCGACCACCGCGGACACCGAGCCGTCCGGATTGCAGCCGGCGAGCGGGCCGTGGGTCACCGCGAACATCACGCAGCCCTGCGGCGACACCGGCTGGTGGATGGAGCCGCCGCGTTCGTAGGTGTAGTAGCCGGCGTAGCCGGGGTCGTCTTCCTCGTAGTAGAAGCCGCCTTCGACCAGGTAGGCCTCGGCGGAGCCGAGGTGGCCATGCACCGGCGCCTGCACGCCGGGATCGACCTTGAGCAGCATCGAGAAGCCGCCGGACAGCTCGTTGATGGCGAGCAGCTTGAAGTGGGTGCCTTCCATCACCCAGGGTGTCCACGGCACTTCGGCGAGGTTGACGAAATCCTTGCCGTGGCGGGCGCTGAGGGCGGCCTGGCTGGAGGGGGAATGGCTGAGGACGGCGGCCGTCATGGGTTGTCTCCTGTGTTTTTGTGGTCCGGCGGATCGGCCGGTGCGGCGAAATCTAGCCGCGAGTGCAATGCACAAACACAAAGGAGCTGGAATCGTCGCGATATCCCGAAAAGCGCCGATTTTTCGCAAATCGGCGGGTTTCAGTATCGATTTATCGCGGTTTTGGAATCGTCGCGGCGATTTGACCGGGGCCGCAACCGGGGGATGGGACGCCGCCTAATATCGGTCGCCGGCCCCACTGTCCAGCAGGCGGCGGGCGCCGTGATTCCACGACAAGCAGGTAACGAAGGAGACCACGATGAGCGTCATGCTGTGCACCGCCGAGAGCCAGAAAACCCACGGAAGCGCCGCGCGCGACAGGATCACCCTGCCCTATCCGAAATTCCAGAAGCTGGACCCGATCCCGTGGCGGCCGTGGGTGATGGAGGGCGTGCAGTACAAGCTGCTGAGCGTGAACAGCCGCACCGGCGGCTTTACCTGCATGCTCAAGGTGCTGCCCGGCGTGGAGGCGCCGATCCACCACCACCTGGGCGCGATCGAGGTGATGGTGATGGAAGGCGACATCTGCTACGAAGACGCCGACATCGGCGGGCCGGGCGACTACATGTTCGAACCCGCCGGCGACATCCACCAGCCGCGCACCAAGGACGGCTGCGTGCTGTTCTGCGTGTTCGACGGCCCGATCGCCGGGCTGGCGCCGGACGGCAGCATCGCCGGGATCGTCGATTACAAGGTGATGCTGGAAATGGCGGCGCGCGACGGGGTGGCGGAGGGGGTGCATCGGTAGGTTGCCATCATTGCGGTCGCAGCCGGGCAGGGTTTGCTCCCTCCCCTTCAAGGGGGCGGAACAGGGGTTTCGGCAAGCACCGCTTGCCGCCTGCTCAGCGGCAAGACCGACATTACTGGGGGGAGACGTTTTGTCCCTCCCCCTTCAAGGGGGGCTGAGCCGGGGTTTCGGCAAGCATGCTTGCCGCCGGTGTAGCGGCGAGGCGAAGCCGAGACTACCGGCCAGGAGGGGGATGGGGTTGGAGCCGCGCCACGATATCCCCATCCCACCCCTCCCCTTGAAGGGGAGGGGGCAAGGCGGCCCCCAAAGTCTTCGCATCATTCCGGCGGCGCAGAGCAGTGCTCTGCGAAACCCCTGCTCCGCCCCCCTTGAAGGGGGAGGAACAAAAACGGGCCCTCAATCCCCCCGCACCGCCTGCAGCTTCGGCGCGCCCGCATGCCCCGGCGCCTGCTGCGTCTTCAGCGTCCACACCGTCGCCCACACCAGCGCCCCGGCGCCCAGCCAGTAGGTGTCGCTCATGCTGCCGCCGCGTTCCAGCCACATCCGCGCCATCCACGGGCCGGTGAGCTGGGCGAAGCCGTACAGCGTGATCAGCGCCGCCGAGATGCGCGGGCCCTGGTGGGGATGCAGGGCGCGCGCCAGGCGCTGGGTGAGCAGCACGCTGCCGAGGAAGGTGCTGCCCACCATCAGTGCGCAGGCGAGGATGCCCACGGTGCCCGGCCACAGCAGCGGGCCGGCGACGCCGATGCCCTGCACGACGTAGTTGAGCACCAGCGCGTTGCGGTCGCCCATGCGGGTGCCGAGGCGGTTCCACAGCCACGCGGCGGCCAGCGTGCACAGCGCCAGGATCAGCCAGGCGCCGCTCTGCAGCCAGTGGCCGGCGGGCAGTTGCTCGCGCGCCACCACCGGCAGGAAGGTGGTGGGCAGGATGTAGCCGAGGCCGGCGCCGGCGTAGGCCATGAAGACGGGCAGGCTGGCGCGGTCGAGCAGTGCCGTCGCGCGGGGGGCGGCGGCCGGGGCGGGGGCGCCGGCCTGCGGACGGTCCAGATGGGCGAGCTGGCGGGCGCTCCACAGCGCCAGCGGCAGCGCGGCGAGCGCCATCGGCCACCAGCGCGCGGCGCCGTGCAGCAGCTCGGCCGGCAGGTTGGCGAGCGCGTTGGACAGCAGCAGCCCGCCGCCGACGCCGAAGTACATCAGGCCGGACAGCGAGGCCAGACCGTGACGCGCCAGCCACTCCAGCACCAGCGCCGGCGCCTGCACGAACACCACGCCGTTGCTGATGCCGTTGATCAGCCGCAGCACCAGGAAGGCGGTGGCGTTATCGGTGAACCCCTGGGCGAGGGTGCACGCCGCGTTGATCAGCAGCGCGAGGGGCAGGATGCGGCGGATCTGCGCCGGCTCGTGCAGGCGGATGGCGAGCATGGCGCCGAGCAGATAGCCGACGTAGTTCCAGGTGGCGACCGCGGCGCCGGTATCGAGGCCCATGAAGCCGTCGCCCACCAGCAGCGGCAGCAAAGGGGTGTAGGCGAAGCGGCCGATGCCATGCACCACGACAAGCGCGAGCGCGGCGGCGAGCAGCGGAATCCACAAACGGGGCGGCGAAGCGGGTGGTGAGGGGGGCGGGGCGGTCATGCGGGTCTCCTTGGGCCGGGCGGGCGATGCGCCGCGGTTTCTCCTGGCATAGCCGGTCGGGATGGGGCCGGCGGGTCGGATTCCACTGTAGCCCAGGATGGGAGGTGACTGTGAGTGAAAAGTAGTATTCTTTATTTTCACTAATGGAGAAAGCCGCCATGCTGTCGCCCACCCGCTTCAATCCCCAGCTGCTCCGCTATTTCCGCGCCGTGGTGGAGCAGGGCAGCCTCAGCGCCGCATCGCGCCAGCTCAACTGCGTGCCGTCCAACGTATCGGCGCGGCTGCGTCAGCTGGAGGAGCAGCTGGGCAGCGTGCTGCTGGAGCGCAACGGACCGCAGTTCACGCTGACCGCTGCCGGCGAGCGCCTGCTGCCGCACGCGCGCCAGCTCGACGCGCTGTGTTCGGCGGCGTGGAACAGCGTGCATCTGGACACCCTGCAGGGGCGCCTGCGGCTGGGGTCGATGGAAACCACCGCGGCGATGCGGCTGCCGGACGTGCTGGCGCGCTTCCATCGCCATGCGCCGCGGGTGGAGGTGGAGCTGGAAACCGGCACCAGCGCCACGCTGATCGAGCGCGTGCTGGGCCACGAGCTGGACGCGGCGCTGGTGGCGGGGCCGCTGGAGCATCCTCGCCTGCTGGCCAACGAGGTGTGGCGCGAAGAACTGCGGCTGGTGGTGCCGCCCGGCGAGCCGGCGCCGGCGCCCGGTACCGAGGTGAGCCTGATCGCCTTTCCGGAGGGCTGCCATTACCGCGCCCGCTTGTTCACCCATGCGCGCGATTGCGGCTGGCGGGTGCGCGGCCAGCAGAGCTACGCCTCGGTGGAGGCGATCATCGGTTGTGTGGGTGCCGGACTCGGACTCGGCGTGCTGCCGGCCAGCCTGCTCGCCGCCCATCCGCGCGGGCGGCAGGTGGCGAGCCATCCGCTGCCGCCCTCGCTGGCGGTGTCGCCCACGGTGCTGGTGCGACGCCGCGTGGCCGAGCCCCATCCTGCGCTCGACGCGTGGGTGGAAGTGCTGCTGGGCGGCGCCAGCGGGGCCCAGACGCAATGACGCCGCGGCGAGGCGCGGCGTCATTGCGGTAGCGCTGCGGCCTGCGCCGCCCGCCGCGTCAGCGCTTTTCGGGGGCCGGGGTTTGCTCCGGCACGTAGGCTTCGTGCAGGTCGACCGGCTTTTCGGCGTTCTTGCGCAGGCGGATGTTGAGCATTTCCACCACCACCGAGAACGCCATCGCCGAGTAGATGTAGCCCTTGGGCACATGGTGGCCGAAGCCGTCGGCGATCAGCACCACGCCGACCACCATCAGGAAGGACAGCGCCAGCATCTTCACCGTGGGGTGGCGCGAGACGAACTCGCCGATCGGTGCCGAGGCCACCATCATCAGGCCGACCGAGGCCACCACTGCGGCGATCATCACCGGCAGGTTGTTCACCATGCCGATCGCGGTGATGATCGAGTCGAGCGAAAACACCAGGTCGATCACGATGATCTGCAGGATGACTGCGCCGAAGGTGGCCTTGACCGCGCTCGAAGCCTCGCCCTCCTCGCCTTCGAGCAGCTGATGGATTTCGCCGGTGCTCTTCCACACCAGGAACAGGCCGCCGCAGATCAGGATGAGGTCGCGGCCGGAAAAACCGGCGCCGAACAGTTCGAACAGCGGCTTGGTCAGGCCGGCCAGCCAGGCCAGCGTGGCGAGCAGGCCGATGCGCATGAACATCGCGAGGAACAGGCCCAGCCGGCGCGCGAAGGTGCGGCGCTCCGGCGGCAGCTTGTCCACCAGGATGGAGATGAAGATGATGTTGTCGATACCCAGCACCAGTTCGAGCATGGTGAGGGTGAGGAAGGCAACGAGGAGTTGCGGGTCGGTCAGGAATTCGAGCATCGCGTGTTCTGGTTGTGCGCCGCAAAGCCGGCGCGGGAACCCGGTGAACGTATCACGCGCCGGTTTGGTTGATATAGCGCGTGATACACCCTGCTGCAAAGCGGCAGCAGCGGCTTGTGAAGGCGCCTTGAGCGACAATACGGCCTGAGAAGAACCCACACGGACCCTGCCCCATGCAAATCAAGCCCCAGCACGTCCAGCCGGTGATCATGTCCGGCATCATGGCCTTCCTGATGACCGCGGTGATCACCTGGCTCAACCTCGGTTTTCCGCCCGACTTCCTGTCGCGCTGGCTGCACGCCTTCGTGGTGGCGTGGCCACTGGCGGCGCTCGCGGCCTTCATCGCGATCCCGATCGCGCAGCGCGCCACGCGCCGCATCGTCGCGGCATTCGGCACCCGCTGAGTGCCGTCGCGGGCAGCCGCGCGCTCAGCCCTCGACGGGTTCCGGCCGCACGCGGATGACGAAGCGGCGCGGGCCGAACAGCACGAAGCGCCGCCGCCGGGCAATATCGACGACGAAGCTGCGCGGCAGGCCGGTCCGTGACGGCACCTGGCCGGTGAGCACGCGCGCCGCGTAGGTCTTGCGCGGGGCGGCGTCGCCGTTGCCGCCGAGCTGGCGCTTGATCTGTTCCATCAGCGCGCGGCGCACTTCAATCGACAGCGCGTCCACGTGGTGGGCGAGCAGCTGCTGCTTGATGCGGATGTAGGCGACGTTGATGCGGCCCTGGGTGTCCTTGCGCTTGACCTCGTGAAACTGGGTGCGCTCGCCGTCGTCGTGCGGGATCGGCTCCACGAAATGCGCCGGATAGCCGGCTTCGCGCAGGCCGGGTTGCGCGGCGAGACGGGCGTAGAGGTCGGTATCCTCGCCGCCCCAGCCGCGGAAGGCTTCGTCGTAGCCGCCGATGCGTTCGAACGCGGCCCGTTCGCAGATCACCGTGCCGAAGGTTTCGCCGTCGCGCTTGCCTTTGGCATCGGCCGCGGCGCGGTAGAAGTGGCCGGGGACGAGCCGCTGCCGCATCCACTCGACCCAGCCGGGCTGGATGCGGATGTCGGCGTCAATGAAGCAGATCCACTGCGCAGAAGATAGCCGCGCGCCGAGGTTGCGCGCGCGCGGCAGGCAGAAGCCGGGGTCGTCATCGACCCGCAGGACCTTGACGCCGGGATAATGCGCTTCCACCCAGGCGGCGGTGCCGTCCGGACAGCCGTAATCCACCACGATGATCTCGTCCGGCGCCTGGCCGACGATCCGCGGCAGCGTCTCGCGGATGTGGTGCAGGCGGCCTTTGCTGGTGGTCACGAACGCAATCTGCTGCATTGGGGTATCCCGGGGGAATCATGAGAGTTCTGGTAACGGGCGGCGCCGGCTTCATCGGCTCCCATCTGTGCCGCCGCCTGCTGGCAGATGGCCACGAGGTGCTGTCGGCGGACAATTATTTCACGGGCAGCCGGCGCAACATCCACGACCTGCTCGGCAATCCCGACTTCGAAGCGCTGCGCCACGACATCACGTTTCCGCTGTATGTCGAGGTCGACCGCATCTACAACTTCGCCTGTCCGGCCTCACCCGTGCATTACCAGTACGATCCGGTGCAGACCACCAAGACCAGCGTGCATGGCGCGATCAACATGCTGGGGCTCGCCAAGCGCACCGGCGCGCGGGTGCTGCAGGCCTCGACCTCCGAGGTGTATGGCGACCCGGAGGTCCATCCGCAGACCGAGGACTACTGGGGCCGGGTCAATCCGATCGGGCCGCGCAGCTGCTACGACGAGGGCAAGCGCTGCGCGGAGACGCTGTTCTTCGACTATCACCGCCAGCACCGGGTCGAGATCAAGGTGGTGCGCATTTTCAACACCTATGGTCCCGGCATGCAGCCGAACGACGGCCGGGTGATCAGCAATTTCATCGTGCAGGCGCTGCGCGGCGAGGACATCACGCTCTACGGCGACGGTGCGCAGACGCGCTCCTTCTGCCATGTGTCCGACCTGGTGGATGGCGTGGTGCGGATGATGGACAGCCCGACCGGCTTCACCGGGCCGGTCAACCTGGGCAACCCGACCGAATACCGCATCGACGCGTTGGCCGAGCTGATCCTGCGGCTGTGCGGGTCGCGCTCGCGGCTGGTGTTCCGCCCGCTGCCGGAGGACGACCCGCGCCAGCGTCAGCCCGACATCACGCTGGCACGCGAGCGCTTGGCGTGGACGCCGCGGGTCGCGCTGGAGGACGGCCTGCGCGACACCATCGACCACTTCCGCCGCCTGCTCGAAACGCAGTGAGGCGGGCGCCGCCTACTCGACCGTGAAGGCGTCGCCGGTGGCGAAGAAGTTGCCGCCGGCGATGTAGTGGATGCTGCGCGTACCGGCCTCGTCGAAATGCCAGTGGCCGTCGCGGAACAGGCGCGCATCGGCGCGCGCGGCCACCACCTCGCCGAGGAAGAGGTCGTAGGTCTGCTGGATGTGTGGTTCCGGGATGACCCGGCATTCCAGCCAGGCGATACAGCCGCCGGGCAGCGGCGCGCCGACCTTGTCGGCACTGTAGGCCTCGATGCCGAGCGCGGCGAACTTGTCCTCGTCGCGGCCGCTGCGCGAACCGGCGGCCAACGCCTGCGCGGCGGCGGCGCGGGTGGGCACCGCCAGCACGAATTCCCCCGAGGCCTCGATCAGCCCGCGGCTGTAGGTGGCCTTGTCGATCACCACCGCGACCTTGGGCGGGGCGAAATCCAGCGGCATGTTCCAGGCGGCGGCCATGACATTGCGGCGACCGCCGTGGGCGCTGGCCACCAGTACCGTGGGGCCGTGGTTGATCAGGCGGTAGGACTTTTCGAGGGGGACGGGGAGGGTGTGGGGTGGGGTCATGGGGGCGGTAAGACCAATTGGGAGGGCTGGCGGGGGTTCTTCTCCCTCCCCTTCAAGGGGGTGAAGCAGGGATTTTGGCAAGCATTGCTTGCCACCTGCTGAACGACGGAGAGAAGCGGAGGCTCCCGGGCTGGGGTGGGGATGGGGTACATACTGCGCCGAGCTTAACCCCATCCCCCACCCAACCAGGAGTCTCGGCTCCGCCTCGCCGCTGCGCAGGCGTCGAGCTGCGCTCGCCGAAACCCCTGCTCCGCCCCCCTTGAAGGGGGAGGAGCGGACGGGGCCGGGACTCGGTGGGTCTCAGCGACCCAGATCCGCCGGCGTATCCACATCTCGCAACACGCCGGGATCGGCGTTGTCGATCAGCAGTATCTCGGTCTCCCGCAGCAATTCGCGCGCGCCGCTGTCGCCGGTGAGCGTCATCAGCTTCGCCCCCCACGCCGCGCCAAACCCCACCGGATGACCGCGGCGGCTGGCGTGCATGGCCGCGGCAACGCGCTGAGGATGATCGATCGCCCCAGCCACCGCGGCGACGGCATCCACTGGTAGCCACGGCATGTCGGCAAGCGCCACCACCCAGCCCTCGGCGTCGGCGCTGGCGGCGACCGCGGCGGCCAGCGCAGCGCCCATGCCGGTTTCCGCGGCCGTGCTTTCGACGACCTCGCAGCCGGCATCGCGCACCCACAGTTCGCGTTCGCGCTGGCCGGGACGCAGCACCGCGATGCTGGCGGGCAGCGCCGCACACAGTGCGCGCGCGGCGTGCCAGATCACCGGGCGGCCGTCGGCCAGCGGCGCCAGCAGCTTGTCCTGCACGCCGTCGGGGTCGAAGCGGCGGCCGTAGCCGGCGGCGAGCAGGATGCCCTGCATCAACGGGCGGCGCAGCTCGACAGGGTGTCGGCGGCGAGTTCGAGCGCGGCCTTGGCTTCGGCCACCGGCAGCACCCGTTCCGGGGTCACGCCGTTCTTCACCGCGACCAGCTCGGCGGCGATGGAGACGGCGATCTCGGCCGGCGTGCGGCTGCCGATGTAGAGCCCGGCGGGACCGCGCAGCGTGGCGACCTGGGACTCGCTGACGTCGAATTCGCGCAGCCGCTCGCGGCGCGCAGCGTTGTTGCGGCGCGAGCCGAGCGCGGCGACGTAGAAGGCCGGCGAACGCAGCGCCTCCATCAACGCGAGGTCGTCGAGCTTGGGGTCGTGGGTGAGCGCGATCACCGCGGTGCGCGCGTCCGGCCGCATCGCGATGACCACGTCGTCCGGCATGTCGCGCGTCAGCGTGGTGCCGGGCACCCGCCATTCCTCGTGGTATTCCTCGCGCGGATCGCACACGGTGACGGCGAAATCCAGTCCCAGCGCGATGCGGGCGAGGCTTTCCGAGAGCTGGCCGGCGCCGATCAGCAGCAGCCGGTAGCGCGGGCCGAACACGCTGGTGAGCGTGCGGCCGTCGTAGGCCAGGCCCTGTTCCGGATGTGCGGCGGCCAGCGCCGCGCGGCCGCTGGCCATGTCGAGCCGGCGTTCGACCAGTTCGCCGGCGGCCAGCCGCGCGAGCAGGGCATCGAGCGGTGCCGGGTCGGCGAGTGGTTCCAGCACCAGCTCCATGGTGCCGCCGCAGGGCAGGCCGAAGCGGCGCGCCTCTTCGGCGCCGACGCCGTAGCTCACCAGTTGCGGCGCGGCGGGCAGGCCGTCGCGGTGCAGGCGGGCTATGAGGTCGTCCTCGATGCAGCCGCCCGACACCGAGCCGACCGCGCGGCCGTCGTCGCGCAGCGCCAGCAGTGCGCCGGGCGGGCGCGGCGACGAACCCCAGGTGCGCACCACGGTGGCGAGCAGCACCCGGCGGCCGGCGGCGAGCCAGTCGCGGGCGCGGGTGAGAACGTCGTGGTCCAGGCTATCCATGGCGGATCTCCTCGTGTCGCGCTCAGGCCTTGAGTTGCTCGGCGATCGGCAGGCTGCGGATGCGCTTGCCGGTGGCGGCGTGGAGCGCGTTGGCGAGCGCCGGTGCGAGCGGCGGCACGCCCGGTTCGCCGACCCCGGTGGGCTTTTCCGCCGACGGCACGATGTGCACTTCCACCTTCGGCATTTCGCCGATGCGCAGCACCGGGTAGTCGTGGAAGTTGGACTGCTCGACCACGCCGTCCTTGAGCGTGACGGTACCGGTCAGCGCCGCAGCAAGCGCGAAGCCAATGCCGCCTTCCATCTGCGCGCGGATAACGTCCGGATTGACCGCGACGCCGCAATCGACCGCGCACACCACCCGATCCACCTTGAAGCCGCCGTCGGCCGCGACGGTGACTTCCACCACCTGGGCGACGTAGCTGTGGAAGGACTCATGCACGGCGACGCCGCGGCCGCGCCTGGCGCCCTTGTCCCTGGCCGCGGCCAGCGGCTTGCCCCAGCCGGCCTTGTCGGCGGCCAGCTTGAGCACACCGGCATGGCGCGGGTGGTTGCCGAGCAGCGCCATGCGGTAGGCCACCGGGTCGGCGCCGGCGGCCGTTGCCAGTTCGTCGAGGAAGACCTCGGTGGCGTGGCCGGTGTGGGTGGAGCCGACCGAGCGCCACCACTGCACCGGCACCTTCACGGCGTCGTTGGTGGTGTGCAGCTCGATCTGCAGGTTGGGGATGGCGTAGGGCAGGTTGGCGGCGCCTTCGACCGAGGTCGCGTCGATGCCGTCCTTGATCATGACGCCCTCGAAGGGCGAGCCCTTGATGATGGACTGGCCGACGATGCGCTGCTCCCAGGCCTGCGGCGTGCCGTCGGCGCCCAGCGTGGCGCGCAGGCGGTGCAGGAAGGCGGGGCGGTAGTAGCCGGCGCGCATGTCGTCCTCGCGCGACCACACCAGCTTGACCGGGGCGCGGCCGCCGATCGCCTTGACGATCTGGGCGGTCTCCAGCAGGTAGTCGGACATCGGGTTGGCGCGGCGGCCGAAGCTGCCGCCGGCGTACAGCATGTGCAAGGTCACCTGCTCGGGCTTGAGACCGAAGAAGGCGGCGAGGTTGGCCTGGTCCACGGTCTGGAACTGTTCGCCGTTCCACACTTCGCAGCTGTCGGCGCCGAGGCGCATCACGCAGTTGATCGGCTCCATCGCGGCGTGGGCGAGGAAGGGGAAGGCGTACTCGGCCTCGATCACCTTGGTGGCCTTGTCGAGCGCGGCGGCGCCGTCGCCGTCCTTGCGCGCGACCAGCCCGGGCGTGCCGGCGAGCTTGCGGTAGTCCGCGAGGATGGCGTCGGAACTGCCGTGGTAGGCGGCGGATTCGTCCCACACGACCTGCAGCGCATCGCGGGCCTTCTTCGCCGTCCAGTAGTCGCCGGCCAGCACCGCGACGCCGTTGGGGATGGTGACCACGTCGGCCACGCCCGCCACCGCCCGCGCGGCCTTGTCATCCACGCTGCGCACCTTGCCGCCGAAGCGCGGCGGATGCGCAACCACCGCCACCAGCATGCCGGGCAGCTTCACGTCCTGGGTGAATTGCGCGGTGCCGGTGGTCTTGGCGACGCTGTCCTTGCGCGGCACATGGCGGCCGATCAGGCTGAAGTTCTTCGGGTCCTTCAGCGTCACCTGCTGCGGCACCGGCAGCGCCGCGGCGGCCTCGGCGAGTTCGCCGAAACGGGCCTTGCGGCCGCTCTTCGCATGGCTGACCACCCCGTTCTTCACGCTGATCTCGGCGGCCGGCACCTTCCAGCGCTCCGCAGCGGCCTGCACCAGCATCGCGCGCGCGGCGGCCCCGGCCTGGCGCAGCTGCTCGAAGGAGTTGCCGATGGCGGTGCTGCCACCGGTGCCCTGCACCGGGCCCCAGAACAGGTTGTTGTAGCGCTTCGCTTCGGCCGGCGCGCCTTCGACGACGACCTGCGCCCAGTCGGCGTCGAGTTCCTCGGCGACCAGCGTGGTGAGGCCGGTATAGACGCCCTGCCCCATCTCGAGGTGCTTGGAGAGCACGGTGACGGTGCTGTCGGCGCCGATGCGGACGAAGGCGTTGGGGGTGAAGTCGGCCGCGGCGGTTGCGCTGCCGGCGATGCCCGGGCCGCCGGCGGCGGCGAGTACCGCGCCCGGCAGGCTGACCGACAGCGTGAGGCCGGCGCCGGCCTTGAGGAAGTCGCGGCGCGACACGTTGGTGATCTGCATCTTCATCGTGCGCTCCTTACGCCAGGCTCTTGGCGGCTTCGTGGATGGCGGCGCGGATGCGCACATAGGTGGCGCAGCGGCAGATGTTTCCGCCCATCGCGGCGTCGATGTCGGCGTCGGTGGGCTTGGGGTTGGCGGTGAGCAGCGCGGTGGCGGACATGATCTGGCCCGACTGGCAGTAACCGCACTGCACCACGTCGAGCTTCTGCCACGCCTTCTGCACCGCGGCGCCGACGCGGGCCTTGCCGACGCCCTCGATGGTGGTGATCTTCTTGCCGGCGGCGGCCGACAGCGGCGTGGAACAGGAGCGGATCGGCTGGCCGTCCAGATGCACGGTGCAGGCGCCGCACAGGCCCATGCCGCAGCCGAACTTGGTGCCGGTCTGGTCGAGTCCGTCGCGCAGGACCCACAGCAGCGGGGTGTCGTCGGGCAAGGCGGTTTCCACCGGCTTGCCGTTGAGGGTGAAGCGGGTCATCGGCGTCTCCTGGAGATTGGGACGGGGGTCGTTCGGATTCGGTTGGGGCCGGGGGTGTGTGCGGTCGTCATGGCTGCCGCACTGAAATGACGTTCAGCTTAGACGCGGATTCTTTTAAGATCGACGCCGCAATCCTGCATGCGTCTTTAAGTACTGCTTAATGATCGAGCCTTCGCTATTACCCGCGCTTGCGGCTTTCGAATGCGTTGCGCGCCACGCCAGTTTCAGTCGCGCGGCGGCGGAACTGGGCTTGTCGGCGTCGGCGCTGTCGCAATCGGTGAGCACGCTGGAGCGCAGGTTGGGGCTGCGCCTGCTGGCGCGCACCACGCGCCACGTCGGTCTCACTGAAGAGGGCGCGCGCCTGCTCGACGGCGTGCGGCGCGGGCTGGCCGAACTCGGCGGCGCGCTCGCATCGGTGGACCATGCGCGCGAGCAGCCCTCGGGCACGGTGCGGATCACGTTGCCGCGGCTCGCTTTTGCGCTGTATTTCGCGCCCCATGTGGATGAGTTCGCGCGGCGCTACCCGGAGGTGGGGATCGAGTTCTCGCTCGATGACAAGCTGGCCGATCTGGTCGCGGACCGCTTCGACATCGGCCTGCGGATGGCGGACAACATCGCCGGCGACATGGTGGCGATCCCGCTCGGGCGTCCGCAGCGCCTGATCGTCGCCGCGGCGCCGGCGTATTTCGCGCGCCATCCGGTGCCCTTGCAGCCGGCCGACCTCGCCGAGCACGACTGCATCCGTTTCCGCTTCCCGACCAGCGGGCGCAACGCGCGCTGGCTGTTCCGGCAGGATGACGGCGACTTCGAACTCGAGGTCCGCGGCCGCTTTACGGTGAACGATGCCGATGCCGAACTCGACCTGCTGCGCCGCGGCCTGGGCATCTCGCAGGTGGTGGAATCCATGGTGCAGGACGACCTTGCCGCCGGCCGCCTGCGCGAGGTGCTGGCGGAGTACGCCTGGCCGATGCCGGTCGCCCACCTGTACTTCCCCAGCCGCGCCCAGATGCCGGCGCGGCTGCGGGTGTTCATCGATTTCTTCCGCGCGATGAACGCGCCAGCCTGAACTACTGCACGTAGCGGCCGCTGCCGCGCACCAGCGAGAGATCGACGTAGCGCGAGCCGGCGCGGCGGCCGGGGCCGAAGCCGACCTCGTAGCCGCCGAGGTTGAGGCTGTGCAGGTTCTCCAGCGCCTGGGTCAGCTTTTCCGGGCTGGGGTCGGGCCCGGCGCGGCGCAGGCCTTCGACCAGCACGCGCGCGGCGATGTAGCCTTCGAGCGTGGTGTGGTTCACCTCCACGTCCTTGGCCGCCGCGGCGTCGCGCTGGAAGTCGCGCACGACCTGGGTGCTTTGCGACCACGGCGAGGGCACCACCTGGGAAATCACCACGCCGTCGGTGTCCTGCCCGAGTTCCTTCAGCAACTGGTTGCTGCTGACCACCGAGAGGCCGAAGAACTGGGTGCGCTTGCCGCTTTTGAGGTAGGCGCGGATGAAGTTGACCGAGGCCTGCCCCGCGGTGGCTAGGATCACCGCGCCCGGCGCGCGCGAGCCGAGCGCGGCCACGGCCTGGGCGGGATCGTAGGTTTGCGGCGGAATGCTGCCCACTGCGGCGGGCTTGAGCTGGTAAGCGGCGAGCACGGTTTCGGCGCTGCGCAATCCGGAGCGGCCGAAGCCGTCGTCCTGGTACACCACGGCGATGTCGCGCACGCCCACCGTGGTGAGGTATTCGACCATCTTGCGCATCTCGTCCAGATAGCTGGCGCGGGTGTGGAACAGGTAGCGCGCGGTGTCCTCGCGCAGTTCGGGCGCGCCCGTGAGCGGCGCCAGCAGCGGCACTCGCGCGGCCTCGGCCAGCGGCGCACAGGCGGCGGTGGGGCCGGTGCCGGTGTAGCCGAACAGCGCCACGACTTTGTCCTGCGCGATCAGGCGGCGGGTGTTTTCCTTGCAGCGTTCGGGGTCGTAGCCGTCATCCAGCGTCACCAGTCGCACCGGCTTGCCGTTGACGCCGCCCGCGGCATTGACCGCATCGAGCTGGAGCTTGATGCCGCGTGCGTAGAGCAGGCCGTTGGCTGCCTGCGGGCCGCTCAGCACGATGGACTGGCCCACGGTGATGGCGCCGGGTTCGGCGCGCGCGGG
Organism: Azoarcus olearius; assembly: GCF_001682385.1. Taxonomy (NCBI): domain Bacteria; kingdom Pseudomonadati; phylum Pseudomonadota; class Betaproteobacteria; order Rhodocyclales; family Zoogloeaceae; genus Azoarcus; species Azoarcus olearius. Next base: position 37,479 of record NZ_CP016210.1, on the reverse strand, counting down.
GAGGGTGTGGAAAGAAAGCGCCGCGACGAGCGCGCAGCACAGGGCAAGGGCGAACGAACGCCGTCCGATCATCGTGTTCTCCTCCAGAAAATCCTGGTGTTGTTTGTCGATGCCGTGACCTTGTTGCGGCTGCGCTGCCGGCCCGGCTCGTTTTTGTGCCGGCAGCATACCGCAAACCGTGCCGCGCGCAGCGGCGCGCGTGTTCTGGTGGCGGGGCCGTGCGCTGTCTAGACTGAGGCCAGGTTTTTCCCAACCCTGCGCAAGGAGACGACGATGGCGGCGAAGAAGATCCTGATGATCACCGGCGACTACACCGAGGACTACGAGACCATGGTGCCCTTCCAGGCCCTGCTGATGGCCGGCCACACGGTGCATGCGGCCTGCCCCGGCAAAAAGGCCGGCGAGCAGGTGCGCACCGCGATCCACGATTTCGAAGGCGACCAGACCTATAGCGAGAAGCCGGGCCACAACTTCACGCTCAATGCCGAGTTCGACAGCCTGCGCGCCGAGGATTACGACGCGCTGGTGATCCCGGGCGGGCGCGCGCCGGAATACCTGCGCCTCAATCCCAAGGTGATCGCCGCCGTGCAGCACTTCTTTGCCGCCGACAAGCCGGTAGCGGCGATCTGTCATGGCGCCCAGGTGCTGGCCGCGGCGGGCGTATTGAAGGGGCGCACCTGCAGCGCCTACCCGGCGTGCGCGCCGGAGGTGAAGGCGGCCGGCGGCGAGTATGCGGAGATCCCGGTCGACAAGGCCCGGGTGGATGGAAAACTGGTCACCGCGCCGGCCTGGCCCGCCCACCCGGACTGGCTGGCGAAGTTCCTGCAGGTGCTGGGCACCACTATCACGCCCTGAGCCTCGCCGCGCTTGAAGTGGGCGCCATCGCCCCCATCTGGAGGCGATGGCGCGCGGCGGGAACTCCGGGCGCGGCGCACCGCCCTAATCGCAAGCCTTACGTCACCGCCTGGTCTCCGTCCCGATGCTTCGTACCCTGAAGGAACTCTTTGCCAGCTTCGCCGCGCCTGACGACAGCGCGCCCGCCACCGAGCACCGGCTGCAGCTTGCCGCCGCGGTGCTGCTGGTGGAGGTGATGCGGGCCGACGCGGTGAGCGGCGCGGTCGAGCGCGAAGCGGTGATCGGCGCGCTGCGCAACAAGTTCGGCCTGGGCGAGGACGAAGTGGCCCGCCTGCTGGAACTGGCCGAGGCCACTGCCGACGACGCGCCGGATTTCTACGCCTTCACCTCGCAGCTCAACAAGGGTTTCAGCCCGGAGCAGAAGCTGCGGATGGTGGAGCATCTGTGGCAGGTGGCGTTCGCCGACGGGGCGCTGAGCCATTTCGAGAACCAGCTGATGCTCAAGCTGGGCGACCTGCTCTACATTCCACGCGGCGAATTCGTCGCCGCCAAGCAACGGGCGCGGGCCACCGCCCCGTCGCTTGATCCCAGCCCGTGAGCGGCCCCGGCCGCAGCAGGAGAACCATGCAATTCGACCGAGATCCGGCCGCCGGCCCCGGCAGCCTTCCCCCGCCCTCCGCCCGTCCCGCCGGGGGGCTGAAGAAGGCGCTGGCAATTGTGGTCGCCGCCGCGCTGTTCGTGCTGGCGATGATGGCGTCGGTGGTGCTGTTCGCGGTGGTGCTGACCGCCGGCGCGGTGTTGTGGGGCTACCTGTGGTGGAAGACCCGCGCCGCGCGCAAGGCGATGGCCGAGCGCATGGCCGAGGCGCAAGCCTGGCAGCAGCGTCAGCAGCAGGGGTCATCCGGCGCGAGCGGCCTCGTCCTGGAAGGGGAGGTGATCCGCGAGATCCGGCCCGGCGACGAGGACAGGCGCTGAGCGGTGGACGCGGACGATGACCTGCGCGCCCTGACGGCGCGGTTTCCGCGCGCTGGGCGGCTCGATGCGGTGCTGCTGCGCAGCGCGCGGCGCGGCGAGGTGGTGCGCGCGGAAGCGGCCGAAGCGATCGCCGGGCGTGGCCTCGCGGGTGACCACCGGACGAGTGGCGGGCGGGGAGGCGGCAAGCGCCAGGTCACGCTGATCCAGGCCGAACACCTGCCGGTGATCGCCGCGCTCGTGGGACGGGACGCACTCGATCCGGCGCTGCTGCGGCGCAATCTGGTGGTATCCGGGATCAACCTGCACGCCGCGCGTTCCTTGTTCGACGATCAAGCGCTGGTGCTGCGCATCGGCGAGGTGGTGCTGGAGGTCACCGGCCCCTGTGATCCCTGTTCGCGCATGGAAGCGGTGCTGGGCCCCGGCGCTTATAACGCCATGCGCGGCCACGGCGGCATGACCGCCCGCGTGCTGGTGGGCGGGCCGCTGCGCGTCGGCGACGCGGTGCGTTGCTTGCTGGGGGCGGCCGCGAGCTGACCCCCGGCTGCCGACGTGGTCGCGCCGCGCCTCCTGCGGCCATCTTTTCTTCGTGTAGCGGCGCTCGGTACATACCTTGCTTGATCCCCCGTGGTGATGTGAGCGCGCGTTGCGGCTGCGGCGCGCTGGCCGTCGACGGCCAGCGCCCGCTGTAGCGCCGATGACCGCAGGCTGCCACAGCGCACGCTCCACCGAAGGGCCGCAATGCCCTGTATGGCTGACGACAATGCGGGCACCAGCGTCGGAGGTGCGACGGAGCGCCCTCGCGGAGCGGCAGGACCTCGCCGTTCCGGGCGCGCGCGCAACCGTCCTCCACCGGCGGAAACCTGACCGCGCCGGGCGCCGCGTCTGAGCGCCACGGCGCCGGTGCGGCCTTGAAGATTCACTCATCCCAGGTACAGACCATGAACAAGATCGGCATGTTTTTCGGCACCGAAACCGGTACCACCCGCCTCATCGCGAAGAAGATCCACAAGAAGCTGGGCGACGAGATCGCCGACAAGCCGGTGAATGTGAACCGCATCGAACCGGCGGACATGCTGAAGTACGACGTCCTGATCCTCGGCACGCCGAGCTACGGCATCGAGGAAGTGCCGGGCCTCAGCGCGGGTTGCCTGGAGCCGAACTGGGCGGAATTCCTGGTGAAGATGGACAAGCCCGACTTCAGCGGCAAGCGCATCGCGCTGTTCGGGCTGGGCGCGCAGGAGCGTTATTCGGAGCGCTTCTGCAGCTCGCTGATGCGCATCTACGAAATCTTCAAGGGCTACGGCGCCGAGATCGTCGGCGACGACTGGCCCACCGACGGCTACACCTTCCAGCAGTCCGCCGCGGTGAAGGACGGCCGCTTCGTCGGGCTGGTGATCGACGAGCGTACCCAAGGGATGTACACCAACGAGCGCATCGACACCTGGGTGGCGAAGGTGAAGCCGCTGCTGCTGGAGAAGCTCGGGGTCGAGGCCTAAGCGGCGTCTGTTCAGCGCCCTTCCCGCTGGGGCCTGGGCGCCTGCCCGCGTTCCTCACCGTTCGCCTTGAGCCTGTCGAAAGGCGTTCGCGCGCGATGCGGGTTTCGACGCGCCTGCCCCGCCGGGTGCGGGTTCAGAACGGCACCGGGCTGTCGAACTGCATCGGCACCCGGCGGTCCGGGTGGATGAAGGCGATGCCGGCCGCATGCAGGAACATGCGCGGGTGCGCCGCCGCGCTTTCCGGCGGGGCATACAGCGGATCGCCGACGATGGGATGGCCGATAGCCATCAGATGCACCCGCAGCTGGTGCGAGCGGCCGGTCATCGGCTTCAGCTCCAGCCGCGTCACCGCCGCGTCGCCCGCCCCGCTGCGTTCCAGTACCCGATAGCGCGTCAGCGCCGGGCGGCCGCGCGCCGCATCCACGATCTGCCGCGGCCGGTTCAGCGGATCGGCCGCCAGCGGCAGCGCAATCTCGCCTTCGTCCTGCGCGACATGGCCGTGCACCAGCGCCACATAGCGCTTGCCCACCACCCGCTGCTCGAAGGCGAGGCTCATCCGCCGCAACATCTCCATGCCGCGCGCCAGCAGCACCAGGCCGGAGGTGGCGGCGTCCAGCCGATGCACGATGAGGGCATCGTCGAACTGCGCCTGCACGCGCAGCGCGAGGCAGTCCTGGCGGTCCTCGCCGCCGGCCGGCACCGACAGCAGGCCGGCGGGCTTGTCGGCGACGATGAGGCTGTCGTCGGTGTAGAGCAGGGTGGGGGTGAGCTGCGGCATCACTGGCGGGAGACGAGGGGCAAAACCGGATGATGCCGTGACCGCGCGGCGTTTGTCGCCGGTGGTCGCGCGCAGCCGCGCTCAGGACTGTTCGGCGACCAGCCGTTCGAGTTCCTCGCGGCCGAGGTGGAAATCCGGGTGGTCGGCGAGGCGGCCGACGATGAAATCGATGAAGGCGCGCGTGCGGCGCGGCTGCTCGCTGCGGCGGCGGTAGTAGAGGTGGATGCCGTCGCGTTCGGCGACATGACGGACCAGCAGCGGCACCAGCCGTCCCGCGCGGATGTGGGTGACCGCCGAGAAGCTGGCGAGCTGGCCGATCGCGTTGCCGGACAACACCGCGTCGACTTCGGCGTCGACATCGTTGCAGCTCAGCACTGCCGGCACGTCGCGGCGGATGGTCTCGCCATCGACGAGGAATTCCCACGGCGCGAGCTTGCCGGTATTGGCCTGGCGGTAGCCGCTGCAGCGGTGATGGACCAGATCGTCGATGGTGCGCGGCGCACCGTGGCGTGCCAGGTAGTCCGGCGCGGCGCAGACGATCAGCTGGATCGGCAGCAGGCGGCGGGCGATGGTGCCTTCGGCGGGCGAGGCGCCACCCCGGAAGCCGACGTCGGCGCGCTCGGCGACGAGGTCGGTGAGGTGGTCGTCGAAATGCGCATCGACGCGGATCTCGGGATGCAGCCGGGCGAACTCGACGATCAGCGGCCACAGCATCGTGCGGCCGAGCGCCGTGGGCGCGCTGATGGTCAGCAGGCCGCCGACGTCGTCGCGCGCCTTGCGCACATCCTCGATCGCCGCGAACAGCACGTCGAGCGCCGGCGAACTGCGCTCGAACAGCATGCGGCCGTCCTCGGTCAGGCTCAGCCGGCGGGTGGTGCGGTGGAACAGCCGCACGCCGAGCGACTTCTCCAGCTGCATCACCGCGTGGCTGGCGGCCTGCGGCGAGATGCCCTGGTCGATCGCCGCCCGCCGCAGGCTGCCGAGCGTGGCGGCGCGGACGAACAGCGAGAGCGCACGCACTTCGTTCATCGGTGGACTCGATTAGCAAATTTCAGTTGATGAATAGTACAGCGATAGCCATCTATTTCTTGCTTATCGCCCGGCCTAAGCTTCGCTCACCTTCTACACACACCAAGGAGCAAGGCCATGAACACCAAGCAAACCACCTTCAAGCGCGTCTGGTTCATCACCGGTGCCTCGCGCGGTCTCGGCGCCCTGATCGCCCGTGCGGCGCTGGATGACGGCAACGCCGTGGTCGCCACCGGCCGCAATGCCGATGTCGTCCGCGAACGCCTCGGCGACCATCCCGGCCTGCTCGCGCTGGCGCTCGACGTCACCGTCGAAACCCAGGCCCAGGCCGCGATCGAGGCCGCGGTGCGCCGCTTCGGCCGCATCGACGTGCTGATCAACAACGCCGGCCACGGCCTGCTCGGCGCGGTCGAGGAATCGAGCGACGCCGACACGCGGCGGATGTACGAAACCAACGTGTTCGGCCTGCTCAACGTGACGCGCGCCGTGCTGCCGGTGATGCGTGCCCAGCGCGCCGGCCACCTGATCAACTTCTCGTCGATCGGCGGCTACAGCTCGGCGGTGGGCTTCGGCGTGTATTGCTCGACCAAGTTCGCGGTCGAGGGCCTGTCCGAAGCGCTGCACGCCGAACTCGCGCCGCTCGGCGTAGCTGTCACCGTGGTCGAACCCGGCTACTTCCGCACCGATTTCCTCGACTCGACCTCGCTGGTGGTCGCGCCCCAGGTCATCCCCGACTACGCCGCCACCGCCGGCCAGGTCCGCGAGGGCGCGAAGCAGCTCAACCACAAGCAGCTCGGCGACCCGGTGCGCCTTGCGCAGGCGATGTTGCGCCTGGTGGATGCCGAACGCCCGCCGCTGCGCCTGGCACTGGGCAGCGACACCTTGCGCGCGATCGCGGAGAAGAATGCTCGGGTGAATGCGGAGACGGCGGCGTGGGCGGAACTGTCGCGGTCGACGGATTTTCCGGGGTAAGGGAGAGGGGCGGATGTGGTGCGCTGGCGTGCCAGTGACAACCCGCGACCGCCCGCCCTAGAAGCAGAAAGGCGAAAACCCGCTCGGGTTTTCGCCTTGTCGTCATGCTTGCCGGCGGTAGCGCCGGCTTCGATGTAGCGGCGACCATAAACTGGCAGAGAGCTACCCGCCAGTTCCTGGCTTCTGACGAATTTGTGACGCAAATCTTGGCACGAATGCAGCCATAAACTGGCACATTATCACTCACGGATTTCCGGCAGCGTCAAGAGCGACGATAAATTAAGTAGCTGAATTATATAAAAAAATGGCGGAATTTCAACCCGTTGTCGGACGAGAGCCCGTATGGAGTCTGTCAGGTGGCAACGCCCGTCATGAGTTGTCGAAGGCTGGTTCGCCACCGCTGTCATCGTGATCGGCATCAGCACGTGCCGATACCCCAGGCAACGCAGCGGTTGGCTGGGGTACGCCGCTCAGCAAACTCGGTGAGGACAAAAGTTCCCGGCCAAGCACAGCATGTAGGCGATCGAGCTATCAAAAGCCTTTACGGCCGACCGTTGGGGAGGTGCTCGACACGCCGTTTGACCACGGGGCGTACCGTGTGGCTACGCTTATGCTGGAAGACAGGTCGTCTTCGGCACTGTTCTCACTGTTAGCGTGCTGCGTCTCCGGGAATCCCAAGGCTCGGTCTAGGAGGACGTCCTGTCGGCACTGGACTATGTTGAAACAGCCTTGACCCGAGGATGAAGCCACATGAGAACAATGTTCACAAGTCGCATCAACGTTGGGCGGACGCTCCGAATCCCGCCGCCGCTTGCGAAGCGCCTGGATCTGGGCGTGGGGGATCAAATTGATTGCCGTCTTACGGAAGATGGGAGGGTCATCGTCAGCAAAGTGTTGACTAAGGAGCAGGAACGTATCGTGAGACTTCGGAAGCGTTTGAGGGCAAGACGTCCGTTTCACACGTAATCGTCCGTGCTCCTCGGTAAAGCGGGTAAGGCGGTAGAAGGCGGAGTCTAGGCCTCGGGCGACAGCTAATTGAGTGAGGTCGCACTCGCGTGTGTAGCTACTGATCCCGTTCGGTAAGTCTCTCGCCTGGCCCGGAGCAAAGGATTAGGTATCCAGCCACGCTTTGATGTGGGCCTGCGCTCGTGATCCCCCCGCTGCGGTCGGTCGGACGGAACTCACAGCTCCTACGCCGTGCGCCCGGATGAACTCGTCCTTCTCCAACTCCTCAACAGAAGGCCAGCCGGGCAACAGAAGCAAGCACGGGCAGGGCCGCTCGGTACCGATGCGTAGGGCGTCGTGATAGATGTGGGCCGACTCCATGGCCTGGAGCACATTGCCACTCCCGCTGCGCCACTTCGCATCGAGCACCATGGCTTTGGCACCCGACGCCCGGTGGAGCACCAGAACAATGTCGGGACGGCGCTCGCCAGATAGGCTCCAACCTAATCGGCCGGTTGTCGCCTTCAGTGACGGAAAGGTTGCTTGGAAGAGCACCTCAAGCCGACGCCCGTCGGGGAGCTCAAAGTGGAATGCACGCTCGGCCGCTGTGGCCTTCCCTCGAACTTCCACCGGTGTGCATCCGGTAATCTGCGCAACACAGGTGACTGTGCGCAGAAAGCACCAAGTCTCGTAGATTCCCCAAGATGGTGGCACATGCAGCAGATCACTGGGATCGGTGCCATCGACCTGCGTCGCCAGTGCTCGGCATCCCAGTCGATACGCTCTACTGTAGATCGGTTGAGCCGCAATCTGTGTGAGTCCTGCTGCCGATGTCTCCGTCGTCGAGACCTCTCGGAACAACGAACCATACAGGAGCTTATGAGTCCGCTTGGCCATAGATCCCAGATCGTGCAAGCGCCACTCCAAGCGAAGGACCTGTTCCTCCCTGGGACTTTCAAGACCGCAGCGCTGAATCGCTTCCTCAAGCCGACCCACCGTAGCCTTGAACCGGCGCAGCAGCGCCATGAGAGTTCGGTTGGCAGGCGTATCGAAGGTCGGGATTGAGGTCAGGCTGTTGAGCTGAAATGAGTCGATGGACTCGGATGGTAAGGATTGCCGGAGGGCTATGGTTGCGACGCGGCGGTCTTGGAGTGCGGTGGGATGCAGTCGGCGCACGCGAGAAAGCGGAAGGACCTGCGTGTCGACTGTCAGGAGGCGGTGGGGTGAGCGAACGATCCGTTCGACCGCGTCGAGAAACGCAGGGCCATGCTCCCGAACCCGCGTCAGAAGCATGTCGAGCTCGTAACGCCCGGGGCGCCCCTCTCGTCCAAATGTCATCGTCGCCGACGACAGGCCGCTCAGCAGCGACTGATCGAACGCCCGGATCTCCGTCACCATCGCGGCAAACTCGTCCTGGCCGCTCTTCGCAGGACTGGGACTCACATCGAAGATGTAGCGTTGCCTCGCGTTGTCGCCTTGCGCCATCTCCGCCACGACTCGGCCTGCATAGAAGCTGGGCCGCCACCGGAATACCGTCGCACTTTCCCGCTGGAGCCGTACGTCATCAACGTAGATTGCCGCCCCTGGCTCTTCGACCTTGAGGAGATAGTCCATGTCCTCGGTGAGGCCGGCGAGCACTGTGTCAGGCAGGACGTCCTGCCAAGGCAGGTCCTCGCATGCGTGGAGCGGACGAATGCGCAGCATGTCGCGGGCAGGAGATACCTATCGCCAGAACCGCGCTGAACCCATAGCAGCCAAGTCCTCCTGCAAGCTCTTGACCTTCTCGCAACAGCGCAGGAGACCATTGTCCGCAAGAACTTTGTAGGTGTCTTGTAGGGCCTTCTGGAACTTCACCGATGCTTCTCCCCGCAGCTTCGGGAGGACCTTCGCGTAGATGACGTTGTCTAGAGCTGTCTTTTCCGTGGGTGCAAAGCTCGCATGAAAGGTGAGGAAGCTGAGCACATCGTCAATCGTGCGCCATCCGAAGTGAAGTCGGACGGGAGCGAGCGCATCCACCAACTGGGTGAGAACGGCTTGGGTCTTCTCCTTGAGTGCTTGGGTGAGCTGCACTGTTTTCCAGCCGGGGAAGTCCTGCACGCTGATGTTCCAGAACTCAAGTGTGTATGCCCGATCGAGCACCTTGTCAGAGAGCCCGTGCGTTGTCTCGTCCATGTTCAGTGTGCCAATGATGGCCAGGTTGGACGGATAGCGAAGCCGCTTCGGAATTGGGGTGCCGTCGTCGCCCAATTGGTGGAGGTCGAGCCACCCGCGAGTCTCCATCGCTGAAAGTATCGGCGCCAGGTACTGCTCAGGGTGCGAGAGGTTCATCTCGTCTAGGATGGCGACATACGGTTGTTCGGGGTCTGCTGCTGCCCGCAACAGGAGGTCTAGGAACGGCGCGCTGCGGTACGACGACTCTTGAATTGGATTGACGTAGCCGAGCAAGGGGCTTGGGTCATACCAGCCAGGCTGGACCGGAATCACACGGACTCGATCGTGGTCGCCCTCGGCTGCGTTGCACAGAGCCAAGGCGTAGTTCAGTGCCAACTGGGTCTTACCGGAACCCGAAATGCCCGTCAGCACGGCGAAGTGCCGTACAGGATGGAACCAGAGGCCCGCATGCAGTTGGCTGACGAGTGATTGGTCGAACGCCAGCTTACCTTGCGCCAACTCGTTCAGGCGCTCCCAAAGCGGGGCGAATGCGGGAACTAGCACTTCTTCTGCAACTTCGGCTTTGACGTCCTCGACGTCCTCGACAGCCTCCACAGCCTTTGGAAGACTTTGCGGTACCCATGTCACCAGCTCCGCCCAGCGCCTCCCCCGCTCGGTGAGCTCCATCTGCTTTTTATCGGCAACGATGACGCCAAGACTGCTCAACCACCAGAGCAAAGACGAGGGCGCGAAATCTGAGGTCCAGCCAGGGTTAATCTTCCTCAGCATGGCCACTAGACCAAGCTTGGTCTGCGGCCCCGACTCTAGTGCCTTGACCACGTTATCTACACCGAGGATCTTCGTGAGCAAGTGATCAGCAAGCTCGTCAGGGTCTTGGGTTTCAAGCAAATTGATGCCGCGCGCGCTTAGTCCGTACGTGTCTCCATCGCGTTTGCACAAGTCGAACTCGCGCGAGACTACGTTGATGGAAGTGATGAGGCTGGACGGGGCAAGCTCGGGGTTGCTCTGCTTAATGATGTCGGCGAACTCTTCCTTCGATACGCCCTCACTGAGCTCAGGCAGGTAACCGAGTAGCGTCTGAAAGCCTCCTTTGATCGACGTCAGCCCTTTGCGGCGAAGAGTCGCAGGCAGTGGTTTGAGGGTGGTTACGTCCCCGGTCGGGGCTGCTGACGCCTCATTCGTACCGTCGTCGACGACGCGCTCGTACAACATCCACGGTAAGCAAATACGGCGGACTGCGTCGATCGGTGTGCCGCCGGTTACTGGTCCCAGAACGGCATCAACACGTGCCCGGATTGCGTTGTGCGCACGCACAGGGTGGTCGTTCGCGCCGCCGCCCATCTCCTGGTGTAGGAACAGCAACTTTCCCGGGTCCGCAAGCGTCGTAAAGTGCTCGGGATAAATCGCGCAGAGTACGCGATTGATTTTCAGTCGCGGCGTGCGCCCGCAAAGAGGTTTGAGCTGATCCCGAAGGCCATTGTACAGGGCAGTAAGTTGGGCCTGCGCCTCGACAGCGTCCGTAGCGAGGGGTTTGGAGACTTCTGCGGCGAACCAGCTCCGGAAAGCAACGTCCGCTAGCGCCGGAGCGACCTTTACTGAGCCCATGCCCGTAGCTGCAACCGGGTTATCGTCCCAAAGACGCTTGAGGAAGTCTGCATCTTGCAGCTTGCTTGGAATGCTGGCCTTCACTTCGTCGAGGAAGGCTGACAGCTTGGCGTACCAACCTTGGGCACCCACGGATATGGCAGTCCCGGCAAGTACTGCATCAAGCTGCGCCTTCAGCGCGGCATCGCTCTCAAGCCTTCCAGTCACAAACATCTCCCCTGACACGAAAAATTAGGCGTCTCAAGGACGCTGTATGTCTGGGGCGTATTTTGCCACCAACTAATGTTCGTTCGACCTCACATGTCTATGCGGTCGACATGACGAATGTCAGGGTTGGGTGGCATTCGGGCCATCTTTCCATGTGAGGGATGCGCCCGAAATGCATGGGTACGTCCAAGCCCATTGCTCAATGGCCAGGAGGTCGCAAGAGACCGAGCTTCACTGCTAACTGTCGCGGTATCGCAACTGTAACGTTTGTGCCCTGTGACGTGACGTCCACTGACATTTCAGTTAGCCCGTCGAGTTCAAGGAACACCGGAAAATCCTCCGGCGCAAGGCATTCCTCATAAAGATGTGCAGAAGCGCCGCTCGCTTCATCGACACAGTACTTCAGGCTGGCTTTCGTGCTCATGGAGCTGCCTTGGGGAATGGGAGTGCTGAGGTGACCGATTTGACTGACGGTTCGCGGGCGCGGCATCGGTCAGCGATAGGGCTGGCCTGTGAGCCGGTCGCAACGTGCCGAATACGCTTCGGCCAAGCGAAACATCGCAGCAAGCCGTTCACGGCTGCCTGCACTCCTCCAACGGTAGCGAAGCGCTGCGGACTCATCGGCCGCCTCAACAACGACGGGTGGCATTCCGTTGTATCGGAAGTCGTTGCGTAAGGTGATCTCCAGCGCGAAGACCACGTGCCGCCAACCCATGGCGGCGGGTTGAGGCAAGTGAAACGCGTCTGCGTATGCCCGCGCGGCCAGTTGCTCTGCTGACAACGTTAGCAGGTCGGCATCTGCGCCTTCTTCCTCGCGTTCATGCGCGCGTGGTTCATCGAGCGGAAAATCTTCCCCGTTGTGCTTCTCACATTGCGTGCTGATCCAGCCCCGCTCGTTGCGCGTGCGCACTGCGGGCGCGCCGCACGTCTCGCAGACGAAGCTGCTCAGGAAGTCGGCGTACCAAGTCAGTGCCGCAATGTACTCATCACCGCCACGATAGTAGAAACGCAGACCGCCAAATTTCTCCTTCACTTGCATAGCGATGACCGGCGGGACGTGTTGGGCGGTTACGTGTTTCTGGATTTCTTCGCACAGCGTGTCGATGAGCGCGAACCAGCCGTTGTCACACGAAAAGCCCCAACACATTGCAGTCTCTGTCATCGACGCATGCCGATCACGGAAGATGGCCGGGTAGCGCTCGCAGAGCAACGCATCAAGATCGTGGTCCACTTGGTTCTTCCTTCTTCGATCGCCTTCGTCACCGACGCTCGCGGCGCGCGGTCAGAATGTCGCTGGGCACATAGGTCCCTGGAAAAGCCGTGGTGTTGTCCCCCAGGCGGGTGCATTGCGCCAAGCGTTCCGCTTCGGCACAGGGCGATACAGACATCATCGTGGGCATCACTGCAAACGTCCGGTGGGTCATCCTCGATCACAGACTAGCTCACTCCGGAACGATGTTCAACGCATTGTTTATAAAGACAAAATGAAAGAATTTCGAGGGGCGAAACTGAAAAAAGCGAACATCGATTTCTTGGATACACTTCGGCTTTCAGGGGACTCTCTGACTTCCTTGGTTCCGGACGCAGGCCCATTGCCCGCATGAGCTTAATGACCGAGGGAGTCAGCAAGGGTGGAGGCGTCGTGTGATTGCGAAGATATCACCCTGCGACAAGCCGACTTGTCCATCACGCCATCGAAATCCAGGAAGAGAATCATGTTTGCGGTACGGGCTACCGATTTGGGCCGATGCGAACCGTGTAGACAGACTTTCGGCTTCGCTGACCGACGGGCCTGAGGCCCTCTTGCCGAAGCAGAGGGCAGACGAGAGGACGCGGATTGAGCGGCGCCCAATCGTCTGTCAAACGGACCTTTACTGAGTCGAATGCTTTTGCGTCTGCTCGAAGAGTGACTCCAGGTCCATGCTGAGGTCTCGCTCGGTTTTTACGAGACACAAGGTCTTCCATGCGTGCCACACGTACCGCGCGTCGCTGCAGGAGCCCGGTGTTCCGACGACAAAGTACGCCCTACCACTCTGGCTGACGCAACAGCGGGTGGCAGGATCGATGGACACGATCGGACTGGAGACCCGACCGCTGGGCTGTTCGTCCGGGCGGCCCACGAGATGGCAGCTTACTTCGTCAGAGTTCTCGAACGACACTTCATACATGCGCCATTGCGACAGAAGAATTTGTGGACGGCGAGCGACGGATTCCACGGGCCAAATGTTGAACCCGGAGTGGATGCTGAACTTTGCCTTTTTGTCCATATCGAGACCTCCTCCTCCAATGCGATCCACTACGGACCGCTATGGAGGGGATGTCTTTCGATCGAGGACAAAGCTGCTCGATGTGATGCGTAGTGCGCCGCGACTTCCTGTTACGGCTTGCCAGATGGACCATGGTCTCTCTCCCCGGAGGGTTCATGGTACCAAGGTAGCGCATGGGTGCAGGATGCACAAGTAACTGATTAAATGAAATAATATTGAATCTCTAGAGATATTGAAACGAAATTTCGGTATCGTGTCCGCAGAATCGATTTCATGACGATCGTTGGAGGCGAAAGAGAGCGGCGCGTGTGGGGGAAAGATGAGACAACTTGCAAAGATCGTCGCTGACGAATCGGGTGTCGGGCTGAGCGAGATCATGCTGCTACGGCATGGGACTGCAAAAGTGGAGCGGTTGGAGCAGCACGGCGCGACGATCGAGGAGTACACCTTGGTTCAGCCCGCCGGCTCGCGTTACGACTTCGAAGCCGACGGGATGCCGAAGATCGCTGTCGTGGTCGTGATCGTCAGGGATGCGGTGCATTCCGTGTATCGGATACTGGGGGTCGAAGCGCATGGTACGACCCGGACGCTCACGTCACCCGAGTTCAATGCGTTTGACCGTTCCCTAAAGTACCGGGAACTGTCGGCAAAACGGTTCAGGGCGCAGCGCCTAGATAGCAGTACGGTTGGGCTTCCCGTCACCGGCTGGGGGGCACCGCGCCACTGTACCCTGCGCGCCGGCATGTCGATGTTTGACAGCATTCAAGTGCCGTAGGCCGATCGGTAGATGGCATGGAGTTTTCGCAGTTACTAATACTGGATAGAGAGAATAAGAACATGTTTCTCACGTCGGAAAATTACAGACAAGTCGTTTCTAAAGTGATTGACGAAAACCAGTCACTTTCCATTGCGGTGGCGTACTGGGGGCGCGATGCGGAGAAGCTCCTGCTACCGGCCAGTGGGAAGCAAGTGCGTTTGATCTGCAATTTGATCAGTGGGGGGACGAATCCGGCACCGATTGAGAAGCTGCTCTGCCACAAAGACATTAGTGTCCGTCAGTTGGATAACTTGCATGCGAAAGTGGTTGTCGGAGAGTCCAATGCAATTATCGGGTCGGCAAATTTCTCGACTAACGGGCTATGGTTTGAGGGTGAGGATAGTGCAGGACTGACTGAGGCGGGTATTTATACTGATGATTCGGAACTTGTTGCAAACGCACAAGCTTGGTTTGATCGGCTCTGGGATTCGGCTCGGGGCATTACGACTGCAGACCTTGAGGCTGCGCAGAAGCGTCGTGATATTCTTAATGGCCTCCGGCCGCCGAAGAGCAGGTCATTGATGGATGCGCCCATATCGGATTTGAAGGGGAGGCGGATTCAAATTGCGATATGGCGGAATGATACTTCTGAGAAGGCTGACGAGGCATTTGAGGGCGCGCTGGAGAAAGTTTCGGCGCTTGGTGGCAGGAGCCCTGAGTCTCGGCTTAGAGACAAGTTTTCGTTTTTTGAGGGCTGGGATTCTCTTACCAAAGAGGGCTATATCATTAGCGTGTATTTCGGTAAGAGAGGAAAGCTGGATGTCGAAGATGCATGGAAGCGTTGGCCGGATTTTGATGAGGTCTTTACGACTGATGACGGGTTGTCGAATTCAATCCAGGTGGTTCGGAAACAGCATTTCGTTTACGGAATGTTGTTCGAGTCGGCGGACAGGGAAAAACTGCGGATGTGTCTGAAGCCGCAGATTGATGAAATTTGGGCCGAAAGAAAGAATGACGAGTGCGTTATCAAAGATCTGTGTGAGGTATTGGAGCGGGGGCGAGACTAGGCCTCTTACACAGAACCTCTTGCGGCCCCGTTGCGGGCATGTGGTCGATCAGAAGCTTGGGCCGCCTTTCGACGTGCATTAGTACGGGTGACGTTGATTGTTCGTACCCCGGTTTAACTACGCGAATACGAAAGTCGCAAGGTCGGCCAGGCGCAGCAGCCCTCCCCGTTTCGCCCCACCCTGCAGTTCGCGCTGCCCGTAAATGATCAGGCCGCGCTCTTGGGCCTTTTTTGTGAGAGCGGACGATTTCGAGCCCATGGCGCGCGCGAGGTCCGCAATGGGGATCCAGTCGTTCCGGAACTCGGCGAGCGCGGCATGGGAGACAAGCCGGGCTGCACGTCCGTGCAGCGTCACATTGATTGTTCGCAGCAGCCCGATATCGGCCCAGTGAGAGATGGCCTCGTACTTCCAGCTTGTGACCTTTTCGAGCTGGGTCAGCGTCATGCCCTCGGCGAGGCCAACCGAGCCCAGGTAGCGCCGTACGTCGTCAGTCGAGAAGCTGAAGCCATCAAGCCCAAAGGCGTCCGACGATAGACGGACCGGGCGAACCTCGCCGGATGAGATTGCGCGGTAGAGCTGGTGGAGGCCTTTGATATCCGTGGTGCGGCGACCGACGAGCTGGCCGAAGCGCAATGTATCCGGAACGTCTCGTGGCACCAGGTGAGATGTGAGTCGTTCGAGCAGTGCATCGAGACTCGCCTTCTCGATCGGCCCCCCTTTCGAGATGTCCAGTGCCCAGCGCTCGTCGCTCACGAGGACGCCCGCCTTTGTGAGGTGAGTGATCACCGACAGGGGTACGCCGGCCATACTGGCGGCGGCGTCTGCATAAATCCAGCGAGCACGTGCTATCTGGATGCGCTCGACTTCCGCACGATCCATTAGCGCCATCGTGTAGGCCGTGCCCTGACGGCTGAAGTGCCCGCTCACGATGCCGGCCTGAAGCGCGGCACTGAGCTTGGACGCGCCGACCTCGAGCAGCTGCGCCGCCGTTGCGAGGGGTACGAAGCGACGCTCGCGATCCGGTGACGGGGTCAGTACCTTCTGGCCACGAAGGTTGCCATCGAAGTGTTCAAGCATGGCATCGGAAAATGCCGTCCACAGTGGCGCGAAGGCATGCGCTTTGCGGGACATGCCGTGCAGTGCGCCGTACCACGGGCCGAGTCGTCCCGAGGGGCTGAACTGGGTTTGATTGCCAGCGGCCAGCCGCTCGCGAACGTGCGCATTGAACCCTTCCGGCCAGCATGAGAAGAGGGGGCGGATCGAGTCGAGCAGCGTACGTGTTTGGGCAACATCGTGAGGGCGGGATGCCTTGGCAGGTTTCACCTTCGCGGTCGGATCAAGGCGCACGGCCAGTGAGAAGAGAAGCTTTCCAAGGGTCGCGTAATCCTCTGGGGTCCCGATTTCGGGAAGGCTCTCGACCGGACGCATATCACCCGCAAGCCGTGCGCTGACCCAGATTTCGAATGGGCCGGCGACTTCTGCGGTGGCTTCGCGCAGGTCGTAGCCGCATTCGCATGTCGCCGGGTCAAACCGATCCGGTGCCAAGGGGGTCCCGCAACAGGGGCACGCGTCCAATAAGGTGGTGCCGTGGATCGGGCAGGCGCTCACAAGACTGTGGGACCAGGCGTGATGTAGGTGATTGCCCTCGGCAAGGCAGGCGGGACAGATCGCATCGACCGATGTGCGCCGAAAATACGGGTCATGCAGGCCGGTACCCGCCAGTGCAGCGGGCATGACGGTTCTCAGCCATTCGGGGTCAAGGCCAAGCGTGTCGGACAAGGCGGGCTGATTTTTCCACAGGGCGTTGAGACTGGGGTTCAGACCTGTCGCCCGGACGAGACTGCGCCAGTCGCTGTAGCCATTATGAAAGGAGAGGCGGCGAAGGTATTCGATCGGTCCTTCCGCGCCCTCCGGTGGGAAGATATGCAGGAGCGCGGTCATACGGGCACCGCTCCGATCGCATGCCGGTGGGCCGCCAGCTCCATGGCAGGCGATTCGATCGGCAACTCGATATCATAGGTAGCGAGTTCGGCCGTCAGCAGTTGAAGCAGATGTTCATCGGGCATCTCCTCATGCCTGAAGGGCACCAGTAGCGAATTGGCGGGTAGATTGATGTGAGTGCTTGCCGTTTGAAGTGCATTGAGTCCGATGGGGCCGGCGGTCCGGGTGTGGCGTGCCAGCGTCTTGAAGAAGAGGGTCAGGAGGCCGATGTTGCCCGCACTGAGCGCGTACAGATGCCGTGTCAGGGTGTCTTTGTTCCAAGACGGTAGGTCAATCGGGCAGGCGTTGTCAGCGAACTGCTTCAGGAAGAACTGCGTGCAGCCGGCAAATGCCAGGCGTTCTTCTTGGCGATCCCAGCGGTAGGGCATGAGTTCGAGCGGTCGCTGGCAGCGGCCCTGCAGTTGTTCATTGCTGCCGAGCAGGCGTTGGAGTCGCGGCACCCCCGAGAGCACGATCGATGTGCGGGCACTATCGAAGAGGGCCTTGAACCAGTCGGAGGCTTGGCGGGGGGGAATGCGGCTGCCGACGTCGACGAGATGGGATGCCTCGTCAAAGAGGATCACCATCGTCTGTGCGAGTTGGAGCTTGTCGAGCATCATCTGGAGGAGGGCGTTCGTGCGAATGCGTCCCCGAGGGAGCGGTACGCCGAGCGCCTGCATCACGCTCAGCGGGAGGTCCTTGGGGGACGTACCTGAGGGAATCGCCACGAAAAGGACCGGCTTGATCAGCCGGCCGTTTTCGCGACGCTCAGGATAGGTGCCCGCCAGGCGCGCCAGGATCTCTGTCTTGCCGATCCGTGACGGGCCGACCAGCATCTCCATGCTCGGCCCTGCCCCAGCTCGATGATCCAGAATCAGTTCATCGAGCCGCTGCAGGACAGTTTTGAATGCCGGATGTTGCACGATCGTGTGATCGAGCGCGCCGCGTAGCTTGAGAGAAACACTCATCGCGCGTTACCGGCATTGGGTTGCGTTGGCTTCGCCTCGACCTCGAATGCAGGAATGGCGTCTTCCGTGATGAAGCAGTCGTCCATCAACGTAGGCAGACGATCGGTGTCGGCGTCCGCCGGCAGCGGATTTGTGCGGCTCTTCTGCAGCGCCTTGTCAAGTTTGGCAGACTCGCGAATGGCGTGCTGGCGTTGCCGAATCCCCCGCTTGTGGCTGGCGTCTGAGACTGAAGCTTTGGCGAGATCGCTGTTGAAGGCCGCCACGCTCTCGGGCATCGGTGGATTGCTGGCACGGACGTGTGCGCGCCGCTTCTTAGCTTCACTGAACGAGAAGGCAGGCGTGGAGGCACGGACTTCGGCGTTGACCAGTTGCAGCAGTTCGCCCGTTTTCTTGTCGGCGACATATGCGAAACGGTAGTCGGACGGGTTGTAATAAACGGTGACCTTCGAGTCCGGTCCATACTGGGCGATGAGATGGCGCAGATTGTCGCCTCGGAATCGAAAGCCTTCAATCGGCACCCCCGTCTTCGGACTCATGCTTCGAACGCTAGTGACGTACCGTAGTCTTACCCACTGTGTCCGGTCCGGCGGTGACGGCAGGATCGAGTGCTGCTCATAGTGCTTCCAGCGGGCGGCCGGCGTGATACCAGGTGCTTTTTCGATGTCGTAGTCGGCCGTGACGAAGCGGTCGAGCGGCGTATGGGGCCAAACTTCATAGAGCCAACGCACGAGCCATTGCTCAGCCTGCTCGAAGGTCATCAGCGCCTCTTTTTCCGCCTCGGCCACACGCGTCCCATCTTTTTCGTCGAAACGTGTGAAACCCGAAAGGCTTTCGAGTGCTAGCTTCAGGCTCTTGAAGAGCCGCTCGATGAACGGCTTGCGATGTCCCGAGTGTCCGGCAACGCGAGTGATGCTGATTCCGACGGTTGCGATCTGGGTAATGCGTTTGCCTTTGTTTTCGGGGCCGTTATCCAGGTACAGGTTTGCGAAGAGGCCGAATGGGTCGATGTCGCAGTCGATGCCGAGTTGCTCGAAGCGTTCGGCTTTCGAGCGCAGGCTGATGTCCAGGCACTGGAACGTGTCTTCTTCGGTGACCGGGGTGAGCGAGAGCAACCAGCCCAAGGGCATGGCCGTGCCGCAGCACATGCAAACCATCAAGTGGGGTTGGTGGACGTTGCCGTCAGCTGTCTTGATGATGAGCGGCAGAACAAGCGTGTCTTGCTCTACGCGTTGCAGCGCGGCATCGACGTGAATCCGCTGTTGGGCAACATGTTTTGCAGCCCGCGCGACTCGGGGATCAAGGCGTCTATGGCTGATATCCCCATGGTAGTGGGTCACAAGGATATCTCTGACGTAAGCTCGGCTGACACGACGATGCTCTGCGATCAGTTCCCGTTCTTTGGCAAATGTTGTCGCGAAATCCGCGAGCTTGCGCAAGGTGATGCGCGAGTGCACTTTGGCGTATTCCTCTTCGATGAGGTCTCGGACGAGCCTCTCCACTTCGTCGGGATAGCGAGCGGTACGGTTTCCTCGCCCCACGTAGGCCGGCAGAAGTTCTTGAGGTGAGGTCCTTGCGGCATCCATCAGGCGATACGCCTGGCGAATGGAAATCGGTGAGACGATGACTCCGTCGTTCAGCGTGAGTGGTTCGGCGCACATCCTTCGGATTGCCTCCGCTTTTGTGTCGCCGTCTCGCATGAAGTGCTCAATCCGTTGCACCCGAGTCTGGTTGAACAGGTAGGTCTGGCGCGCCTTCGCGCTTTGTTCAAGCTCGCGCACAGTGCCCGATAACGGACACACGGTGACCCTACGCAGTTGGCCGTCGGACAGCTGTCGGCGCATTGCCGCGAGGGTCATCTTGTTTACGTCACCGGTGCTTGGGTCGAGCAACTCGACCGACTTGTTGATGGGGTCAATCGACCGGACGACGAACTCCCGGTCACCGGCTTGAAGCCGTTCTTCCCGCTGCGTGAATCTGCTCATGATTTTTCCTCCCCCAGGTCAAGTAGTTCGAGATGGCTCAGTGAGCCTCGTGCTGAACAGACGGGTGCGTCTGCGTTCAGGACGATTCGAGACAAGTCGGCGCTAATCGCGCCGTGCGTGATCAGTTGGGGTGCATCGCGCAAGGTCAGGCCAAGCGCACGCATGAGGTCGCCCAGGCGCATCGAGGCGTCGCCAAGGACGGCTTCGATTCTTTCGCTGAGCTGGCTGATCACGGTCGGATCGACC
This sequence comes from Azoarcus olearius, assembly GCF_001682385.1. NCBI lineage: Bacteria > Pseudomonadati > Pseudomonadota > Betaproteobacteria > Rhodocyclales > Zoogloeaceae > Azoarcus > Azoarcus olearius. Next base: position 17,178 of record NZ_CP016210.1, on the reverse strand, counting down.
GACTGGAATAGGGAGCGGATGAGCAGTTCCGCGTTATGAATCAGCGGGGTGCTTTCGTCGTATTGAAGGGGGATCAGGAGCAGGCGATCGCCTCGCATCGCAAGGATGCGCTTGGCGCGCTCGTGCTTGGCCTGATCGAGCGGATCCGTCAGGAGGTGACGGGGATCCTTGGCTTCAACAACGATTCGGGTGTGATCGTGCAGGACCAGGAGCAGGTCCGGGGTGTAGTCGCGTCGCAGTGCGTCGACGACTTTGCGGCCTCTGCGGGCAGCTTCGAGCTCACGACGGGTCTTGAAAACTTTTCCCGTGTTGATGTCGAGTGAGAAGGGTTGTGCTGAAATTGTTTTCACGCGAGGATCCAGCTCAGCCAGCTGAGCAATGATCCGTTCGCCGGCCGATTCCAGCGCCAAGGTGCCGCCTGCTTTGCGGCTGTAAAAGAAGATCGCCGGGCGGCCGCTGATGCGGCCGAGTGGGCGGGCGCCCTGGACGGTGTTTTGAGGTGCTGCAGCAGGTGTTTTTGGGTGCTTGTTCATAGTTATGTGGAAGATGTCACAAATCTAGCATCGGATTTGTGCTTCCACAAGCCCTCTTTTTTGCGTTTTTTTAACGCTGTAAATTTATTTAGGTATCTCATATGGCACGTCCGATCGATCGGGATCCAGACGATCAGTCGGTTCCGTTGTGGTTCAGCCAAGGCCGTCGCGTGGCTGAAATCACTCAGAACGGCAGCAAAGCCGGTGACTCAGCCGACCTTGTGGCTGAAAGAATTCGGGCTGCGACTCAACTACCCGTGCATCGGGCGCGCGACTACGAACGTGCGTACCGTTTCTTGGTGTTGCAATACCCAGAGGCCGTTGCTGAGCGGAAGATCACTGCCAACTTCGTAGCTGTAAGCCAGTTGAGCACGCTGCACCGGCTCGACCGTGTCAAAGCCGACGAGCTGGCGCCGATGGTTCTGAAAGGTGAAACCAAAGCGAGCGCGGTGCGTGAAGTGATCGACGAACTGCTCGCGAACCGCAGAAGCGGCGACATCCCCCGCATCCTTGAGGCGAAGCGTCGGGTGGCGAGTTTTGACGCGGAGGCCCGCAAGCTGCTGATGGCGCAGCCCGACCTGCTGGGCATTGGGCCAGTCGACGAGATCCGGGAGGTTCGGTCCAATGCCCGCTTTGAGCCTGACCTGGTGGTGCGGCAGGGAGAACTATTGATTGGCGTCGAAATCATCGGCGCAAGCAGTTCGATGGCGCCGCACTACGTTGGAAGGTATCTTGCCCGCCTTGCGCAGATCGAGCAGAAGTACCAGCGGGCGATGCTGGTCTTGCCGAGCGATCAGGAGGAGATCGCGTTGAAGCTCAGGCGATATCTGCGGGAGTGGATCGGACGTGAGCCGGAGATAGTGCTCTTGGAGCTGCCGGAGGGGGCTGAGGCGCAGTAGCGCTCTCCCTGTGTCAGGTCCACGAAGCGGTAGGGGTACTTAATGGCGTCGGACAAGGCGAAACGGCGCTGTACATAATGATTTGCGGAAACAGCAGTAAGCAGGCTGAAGCTAATAATGGCCTGAGTTCTCTATAGGGCGGCGGTGCTTCGCTTATCTGTCTATCAGCCTTGAAAATGCTCGAACGATAGCTTTGTCATCCGGTGAACTGGCCTTCCCGATCTATATTGCCTCTCCGAGCTATTGGGCGGAAGACGGCTCAGCCAGCGGCTCCATCATCGCTTCCCGTCAGCCATAGTGCCGGTCACGTAGCGAAGTAACGCCCTCTACAGGGTAAGGCTCGCTGTCATAGCGGACTGCGCAGATGTGGTGAATGACAATAGAATTTCGCTGCAAAGACAGCGACGGAAGCACCGAGCGATCTTCATGCCACGGTGAGTCCCGGTCCACAAACAAGATCAAAGGATGGAACCACCTACCCGGACCGTCCTCCTCGTACTCCCACAGAGCGACCTCCGCACTGGCTCCGCCGCCGTCGGCACCGCTCACATCACAGGCTTTGCGAAACAAAACGACGTTATCGCCGGCCGGTGGCTCTTCGGGGCGGCGACTTTGCGCGGAGGGGTAGATGATGCCGTCGACATTCAAGGTGCGGGGGGCCGCAAGATAGTCAGCAATGGCTTGCGTGACGAGGTAATCTCGATCTTGTAGTTCGGGAACCACAGGGGCAGAGAGCCGATCGCCCAACGTCCTAAGAAAGTCTCGTCGTCGCGCTGCAGAGCGTGTTGCAGGGTCAAATAAGCTAGTGTCTGGTCGCAACTCAACGGTCGTAAGTCGCCGTAGGTCTAAGAGTCGCAGTGGGCGAATCACCTCGAAAGCCGCCAGTACAATGCGACTGCCCACAGGCGGGCGCACCTCGGCGATGCAGATTCCGGGAGCTGTGGCACCGTAAAACACCGGTTGGCCTTGCCCGTTCATTCGACCAGGGGCGCCAATACCGGCAACGGGAGAGCCGAGATATCGCTCAGGCCAACGTAGCGCAGCGGCCAGAGAGTCTTCGGTTTGGAACACTCTCCCCCGATAGAACGTCTTCAACGACGTGCCGGGGCCTGCCTCCATGACGACTGGCTGCCCTTCTTTGTCGCGATCATTGGACAGTTCGCTGAAGATGGTGTCGAGCAGTTCCAGCGCCTTGGGATTGAAGTAGCGGACGTCAGAGCGCAAGCTTTCTTCCATCTCCCGCCAAGCGTGATCGAGTGGCTCGGCTATTGACGACTTGAGAACGAACCAAGGGTCGTCATCGCCATAGCGAGACTCTCCTGAGCCAGCGTCGTACCAGAGACTGACAAGATGCTCGACGACAATGTCGACTGCCGCCCGGGGCAGGCCAGTCAGAGTCGAGATCGTCGTATGCAGATCATTTCCGGCTGGTGTACGACCGAAATGGACAATCGCCATGGTGTGACTGGATTCCTCGAAGAACGTGTCGAGAACTTCATCGCACAGGGCCGCCACCATCCAAAGGTCTACCGCCGGCGCATCGCCATCGCAATATTCGCAAGGGATCTCGGAAGTGGCCGCGTCTTGGACGAGGCGCTGCAGGTATGGCTCGCCAATACAATCAGCGCAGACAAAACTCATACAAACTCCCCCAAACAGTTCGCCAAATTCGACAATTGATAAAACTATGACATGCGCTCGACAACCTTGACGAACTGGAGCGATCGCACGCGAATCAACACTGTTCCCTGTCACTGGATGGAATCGAACTCGCGGGGCTAATATGTACGAAGAAGCTGCATAGGCATGGGACCGATATGTCGAGCAAACGAGCCACAACCGAATAGACGGAAGCCGATTTGGAAGCACGCATCCGTGCAGCAATCAAGCTCGCATTTCAATGACTGCCCGACAGCGCAATCAAGCACCAGGTCAAATTTAGCCTCAAATTCGGACGACAGACCCTGATTATCGATTCGGGAAGATGTCGGCCGAAGCTCGGCTGGATATTCTGCTTGAGAAGGATGGCGAGCCGCTGGCCGTGATGGAGCTGAAGCGACCAGGCGTTAAGCTGACTGACGATGATGGAGCGCAAGGGGTGAAGCCCACGATTCAGCGGCCAGCGGTAACTCGTTGAGCTCCATCCTCGCCTCCCTCCAGTTCGGGTAATGCCTGTCCAACAGGTCAATGAAGCGCGGGCTATGAGTCGGCTCGATCAGGTGCAGCATCTCATGCACCACGACGTATTCCAGCAAGTCCTTTGGCTTCTTGACCAGTTCTGTATTCAAGCGGATCGTGCCAGCCCGGTGATTACAGCCACCCCACTTGGTCTTCATCCGCTGCAGGAAGTAGGCGCTGACCGTGACGCCTAGCACCGGCTGCCACTTCTGAATCAGCACAGGTATCGTCCGGTGCAGTAGCGCACGATGCCAGTCGTGCATGGCTTCCTCGCGTTTTTCCGGACTGCTGCCGGGGCGGATCGTCAGCGTGATGCGCCGGTGATCCAGCTTCACACTCGGCTTGGCGTCCTGCTCCACAACCGATAGCAGATAGCGCCGCCCCCATAGGTAATGGCTCTCCCGCTCGACGAACTGGCGCGGCGTTTCCCGGGCTTGGGCCTGTAGTTTTTCCTGCTGGTCGCGAATCCAGCCCAGTTTGGAGATGGCGTAAGCGCGAGCCACTTCCAGGCGGGTGCTGGTTGGCGCGACAAGGGTGACATGTCCGGCCGGCGGATGCACCGACAGATGCACATTCTTGACCGCCTTGCGGGTGACCTCGATCGTCAGTTCGCCCAGCTGGATGCTTTCCGTCACAGATAACCCTGCTGGCTCTTGGCAATCTCGAACATGGCCTTGGTTGCGGCGCGGTCCCGGTTGAACAGCGGGAACAGCGCGTTCAGCACCTGGGCACCACGGGGGCCGTCGGCATCTTCCTGCCAGCCGGCCGGCGCCTGCTCGCGAATGGCACGGTCAATCTGCAAGGCCAGTTCGGCCTTGTCGTCATCCTCGGTCGGACACTGGAACTGCACACAAGGAATGGAGGCCAGATTGTTGAACAGCACCGTGGCCTCCCGGTTGCCATGCAGCACGGCAGGCATACCAGCCTGGGGCTGTTTCGAAGCTAGCTTGCGCACCAGTTCCTCGGCCTTCTTCAGGAATTCTTCATAGGCCGCCGCATCGTCCCGACTCTGCTTGATCAGGTCGTCCAGCAGCTTCGACATTTGATCGTAAAACTTCGGGTCGGTCAGCTGGTCGCGGATGATGGTCTTGCGGACGTTGTTGATGATGCCTTCAGCAATGGCGTTCTTGGTCAGCTTGCCCTTCTCGTTGAGCTTGCGGGCGATGGCGTCGTGGATGCCGGTTTCGATGATCAACTCGGTCAGCGACAACTCGCCCAGCTCACCCAGTTCTTCGGCGGCATCGGCCTGGATATAGGTGTTGATGAGGTGGCGCATGTCCGCCTCGTAGGGTTTGATGTCCAGTTCCTCGCCGGAATGCTTTTTGATGGCGGCGCGGATTTCGGCGTAGAACTCGACTTCACGTTGCAGCTTCTCCGCCTTGGCGTCGGTATAACCAGCTTCGCTCAGGTTCTGGGCCAGATCGGCATAGGCCCGGGTGAACAGCGCCACGGCTTTGTAGAACGACACCCGCAGCGGCTCGGTTTCGTTCAGCGCATTGGCGTTGGCCGCATTGCCGCAGAAGTAGTGCAGGTACTGCTCCACCTCTCGGGGGTGCGGTACCGGCTCGCACAGGTAATGCAGCGCCTGCCGGGCATCGTCCAGCTGGTTCTTACCTTCGACCAGCCAGTTCTTGAGCTGGACGTTGTTCTCGCCACCGTTGCCGGCGTCGATGTCCAGCTCGTCGGAGCTATATACGGCGATGGCCTGCTGCACGTCCCCGAAAAGCTCCTTGTAATCGACGATGTGACCGTAATCCTTGTCGTCGCCGTCCAGCCGGTTGGTGCGGCAAATGGCCTGGAACAGGTTGTGGTCGCGCAGCTCGTTGTCCAGGTAGATGTAGGTGCAGCTAGGCGCGTCGAAACCGGTCAGTAGCTTGCTGACGACGATCAGCAGCTTCAGGTTGGCCGGCTCGTCCTTGAAGCGGCGCTTGACCTCGTCCTCGTACTGCTTGGTGGTCTGGCCCTGGGCCAGCACATGCTGGGTGTAGGTATCGAACTTGTAACGCTCGTCGCTGTTGGCCGGCTCGCGGGAAATGGCGTTGTGGTTGGGCTCGAAGGAGGTGACGAGGCCACAATACTGGCCGAAGGTCTTGGTTTGAAAGATGCGGTAGTAATGGCAGGCGTCGTAGATGCTGGCCGCCACCAGAATGGCCGTGCCCCGGTCGTTGTTGAGCCGGGGCTTCAAGGCAAAGTCCTGGATGATGTCGGCGACGATGCGCGCCTTGCGCTCTTCTGCACTCATCAGTTCTTCCATCGTCGCCCAGCGCTTGCGCAGAATGGACTTCTGGAAGTTGTTGAGGTTCTTCGTCTTCTGCTCGAACCATTGGTCGATGGCCTTGCGGGAGCCGAGGCGCTGGGGCACGTCCCGGGCCTCGTACTTCAGGTCCAGCACCACCTTGTCGGCCACCGCCTGATGGAACTTGTAGGTGTGGATGTAGGTGCCGAACACGTCCCGCGTCATCTGCTTGTCTTTGCGTAGCAGTGGCGTGCCGGTGAAGCCGATGAAGATCGCCCCTTCCAGCCAGCGCTTCATCTGCTTATTCATGTCGCCGCCCTGGGTACGGTGACATTCATCGACGAAGATGTAGAAACGGCCATGGACCCGGGGCGGCTCACCCTTCAGGTCCGTGGTGTCGAACTTGTGGATCAGCGCGCAAAGCAGGCGCGGCGTGGTGGCGCCAAGCTTCTCGATCAGCTCGGCGCGGGAGGTGATGCGCGGCGAAGCGGCATCCTCGCCGATAACCCCGGCGTTGCGCATGACGCCGACGATCTGCTTGTCTAGTTCGTCCCGGTCGGTGATGACCAGGATGCGGGCTTCCGGGTCGTGTTCCAGCAGCCACTTGGCAATCAACACCATCAGGATGCTCTTGCCGCTGCCCTGGGTGTGCCAGATCACGCCGCCTTCCTGCTTGGCGACGCGCTCCTGGGCCGCCTTGACGCCCTGGAACTGATGCTGGCGCGGCACCTTCTTCTGGCCGGCGTCGAAGATGATGAAGTTACGGATCAGGTCGAGCAGCCGGGTCTTGTCACAGAGCTGCACCAGCGGGCGGTCGAGCAGGCTTCCGGCTTCTAGCGTGATCCCGGCAGCAGGGGGCGCTTCGTCCTTCCATTCGACAAAGAACTGCTCCGGCGTGCCGGTGGTGCCATAACGCAAGCCTTGCGAGTCGCTGCCCGCCAGCACCAGCTGCACCGTGCTGAAGAAGCCCTTGTTGAAGATGTCTTCCTGATTGGTGATCAGCTGGCGCACCCCGTCGGCTACTTCTACCGAGCTGCGCTTGAGTTCCAGCACCGCGATGGCGATACCGTTGATGTAGAGCACGATGTCGGGCCGACGCTGGTAACCGCCCTTGAGCGTCACCTCCTCGGCCAGGGCGAAGTGGTTGTTACCCGGGGTGGCCCAGTCGATCAGATGCACCTTGTCGTGGGGCTGGCCGGCGGCCACCTGCACATCGACGCCATAGCGCAGCAACTGGTAGGTGCGCAGGTTGGCCTGGTAGAGGGTGATGCCGGTGCTGTCGGCCGACGTCAGCAGCTTTTGCAGGGCGGCGGCGATGTGGGCGTCAGAGTAACCGCGCTGTTGCAGGTTGGCGCGCAGCAGTTCGGTTTCGATGGGGCGGTTGTTTTCCCGCTTGTTCCACTCGCCTAGGTAGTCGTAGCCGAGGCAGTCCGAGCGCGAAGTATCCGTAAAGAGCGCGATGACGCGATTCTGGGTTTTACGTTCGGAGCGCGGCTGTTCAAGCATGGGTGGCCTATCAGGTTGGTAGTCGGGTCTTCCCGGTTAGCAATTCCGACATCATAGCCTGCTTCAAGGCGCGGGTTTTGGTGAGGCGGGCTTCAAGGGCGGCCAGTTCAGCGTCCATGTCGGCGAGGATGGTGGCTATGACGGTTTGTTCTTCCAATGTTGGTGGCAGACGTATCTCGAAAGTCTGAAACGTCGGTAAACGAAGGGAGTCGACCGTCGCCTTCACCGTGTTCTGCATAGCCCAGGTGCCAAAGTGCTGTGACATGTAGAGATGAACGTACCGTCCAGAGACACTATCCGCGAATTGCGTTATCGCATAGACACGTTGATGAACGTCGAAACGCCCGTTGATGTAGTGGAAAATGTTGCCGATCTGACCCTCGCCAGGCACCAAGACCGCTTCGCAGTCATGCGAGTAGCTATTGATACGCTCTACGGTAGCCGACCGTACATAGAAGGGATATGCCCCGTCCTCGATTTTGTCTTCGTTGTTACGGCTTCCGGTTTTGATGTGGGCGATATCCCCTAGTAGCTTCACCTCCCACTCCCCACTAAATCCCGGCAGGCGGGTTTGGCCGGTAAGGAGTTGCTGCATGGCGGCCTGTTTGAGATCCCGCTTCTTGGCGATCAGCCGGGTCAAGCCGTCGATCAGCGCATCCACATCTGACAGGGCGGTGGCGATGGCGCGTTGTTCCGCCCCTGAGGGAGGTACGGGAGCCAGAAACGCATTGAGGCTTTTGTTCGTTATCTGGTTGATTGTCGCGCCGAGATGTTCGCTGATTTGACGCTTAAGAATTGGTGACTGGAACAGGTAGCTGGCAAGTTTTCCAATGGGGCTGCGGTAAACCGCCATGAATGCCCCAAATGTCATTCCTTTTGTCCGCTCATCCAGTAGCGCGGATTTTCCAATCAGATCACGGCTGCCATTCCTGACGCAGATAAGCACATCGTTTGGACGCACCTTGATGCGATCCGGAATGTCCGCATGGACAAAAACATTGTCATCAAAAGCAAGCGCATCGTTCTGGATATTCGACGATCGTAGAACAAGCGTCCCATGATCCCGAACCTCTGTCGGTTTGTAGGTGAGCCCGATCAGAGCCTCGCCAATTTCACCAAGGCGCTTAACATGCCAGTCTGACGGAATCACGCCTACTTCCGTCTGCTTGTACCCCGATTTCACTCCCATGCCGCCCCCATGAGCTTGAGGTGTTCCTCCACCCTGGCCGACAGCAGGGCCACTTCATCCACCAGTTGCGGCAACGGCGTGGCGTAGCGCTCGGCCAGTTCGCGGATGCGGGCGGTCAGGGTCTGGCCGACGCGGTCGAGCTCACCTTGCAGGTCAGCGGCCAACCGGGCCAGCCATTTGTCGTCCACCACCAGGGTCTTGATCTCCGGCACGCTCAGCTTGGCATAGTGGTCATGGGCCAGCTGATCGAGCTGGGCGTCCAATTCCTTGACGGCTTTCTTGAGCTTGCTCTCCTCTTCGCTTAACCTGAGCCATTGCTTCAGCACCGCCAGCTCGTCCTTTGCCTCGGGATCGTTGCCAATCTCCTTGACGCGGTCCTTCACCTGGGCAGCGTTGATCTTGTCGAAACCGGCGAAGGCGGCATCCTCGCCGCTGTGTTCCTCTTCCAGTTCGGCAATCTGACCGACGACGGCTTCCAGTTCGGCCTGCTTGGCGTCGAGTGCAGCCTGTTCCTTGGCGAAGTAACGGACGACGAGATAGGGCTTGGGGATCAGGTCGCAGGCCCAGCCCTTGTCCTTCTGTTTGCCCTTCTTGTCGGTTTCGACGATGCGTGTTGGCTTGGCTACCCAACCATCAGAGGCGATCAGGTAGGCGTCGTCCTGCATCGTTTCCGCCCAGTAGTCCATCAGGTGCTGATAAACGTCGTAGGGATCGAGTAGGGGCGCGGCCTGGAAGGCGGCGAGCAGGGTTTCGGAGACAGTGCCGATCAGGGCCTTGGGGTGGTCGTTCTGGCCGAAGCCGGTGAGGCGCGGGGTAATTGCTTCGCGCCATTTGCTGAACAGGGTGTTCGCCTTGTTGGTGAAGGCGATGAATTCGCCGTGGCCGAGGATGGCAGCCTTGATCTCGCCCACCGGCAGCTTGAGGCGTGCGTAGCCGGGGCGGCCGGCCGATTCAAACAGCGCAGTGCGTAGGCCGGGCATCTGCAGCCAGTCGGCGGCGAAGGCGTCGATGTCGCGCTCCGGGATGCCACCGTTGAGGTGGGCGTCGATGTCCTGCAGGTCTTCCGGCTCGCTGCTGTCGATGTAGCGCGGCAGGTTGAGGTTAAAGTCGTTCTTGGCGTCGGCGATCTCGGCGAAGGGCACCATGCGGGCGTAACGCGGGCTGTCGATCTGCCGGGTGAAGGTATCGACGATCTTGTGGATGTCCTGCTCACGCAGGCGGTTCTTATTGCCGTCCTTGATGTAGCCCTTGGCGGCGTCGATCATGAACACGCCTTTGCGAGCGGCGGCGTTTTCCTTGTCCAGCACCAGGATGCAGGCGGGGATGCCCGTGCCGTAGAACAAGTTGGCAGGCAGACCGATGATGCCCTTGAGGATGCCGGAGCGCACCAACTGCTGGCGGATGACCGCCTCGGCATTGCCGCGGAACAGCACGCCGTGGGGCAGGATGCAGGCGGCTTTGCCGTTGGCTTTCATGCTGCGGATGATGTGCAGCAGATAGGCGTAGTCGCCCTGCTTTGCCGGCGGTACGCCCCAGCCGAAGCGCTGGTAGAGGTCGTCTTCCGGGGTAAGGCCGGTGCTCCAGGTCTTGTCGGAAAAGGGTGGATTGGCGACCACGTAGTCGTAGTTGCGCAATCCCTCGCCATCTTTGAATTTTGGCGCCGCCAGCGTGTTGCCGGAGAGGATGTTGGCGGTGGGGAAGTCGTGCAGGATCATGTTCATCCGCGCCAGACCGGCGGTAGTGACGTCCTTTTCCTGTCCTTCCAGGGTGATCTTGTTGCCGGCTTCGGCGGCGACCTTGAGGAGCAGCGAACCCGAGCCGCAGGTCGGATCGTAGGCCGTGGTGGCGGCCTTAGTGTTTTCGGGTGAGATGCCGATCACCTTGGCGATGACGCGACTAACTTCGGATGGCGTGTAGAACTGGCCCTTGCTCTTGCCGGAATCCTGCGCGAAGTGGCGCATCAGGTACTCGTAGGCGTCGCCGAGGATGTCGTCGTGCTCGGCGCGATTCTGGGAGAAGTCCAGCTCTGGCTTCTGGAAGATGCTGACCAGGTTGGACAACCGCTCCACCATGGCCGGACCTTCGCCCAGCTTGTTAGGGTCGTTGAAGTCCGGGAAGTCGCTGCGGGCCAGCCGGGCATTGGCATCGATCAGTGGCTGGATGATCTGAGTGTTGATCTTGTCGCCGATGTCGCTTTTGCCCTTGAGGGCGATCATGTCTTTGAAGCTGGCCCCCTTGGGAATAACCACGGGCGGGGCGAAGTCGTTGCTGTCGGCGTACTTGTCGCTGATGTACTTGATGAACAGCATGAACAGGACGTAGTCCTTGTACTGGCTGGCATCCATGCCGCCACGCAGTTCATCGCAGGAGGCCCAGAGGGAGGAGTAGAGGTCGGATTTCTTGATTGCCATTGAGACCGCAACGACCACAAAACGAAAGGCGGGAACTTTAACCCGGGCAGGCGCCTGCTGCAGAGGCAGATCGAGGTGATGACTTTGCCACTACGTGTAGAGGCGCAGATGTACCGTCATCACGATCTGCTCAAGTTCTCTCAAGCCCAACTCAGCGCCCGCTCTCTTGCAACCTTTCTGGTTGCGCAAGGGGTCGAAGAGATCGGACAGTTGGAGGTGCGGCGGGCCGAGACTGCTGAGACCGACAATATCTCTGCCTACGAGAACGCTATGCACCAGCGATGATATTGGAAGGGCGAGCAGCCGCTGCGGAAATCGAGCTCTACGAACGCCCCTTCGAAATCAAGGTTAGCGCAGTGGAGTGAGAGAGAGCTGACAGGTTTGCCCGCGTGGAGTACCCGTTGAATCAGTCAAATGAAAAAACAGATTAATGGGCAATGCACCAATCCACGTCAGCTATTCGTCATGGGGCGGTTACGTCGTTCACCGCGCAGTAAAGCTGGCACTCCATAAAGCTGTGCTGCCGGGGACAGCAATCCGATGCATTGAAGCCGTAGCATCGCCCAATCATCAACGGCCGCATAGGCCGACATGCTGTCGGTGAGGTGGAACATTGGGTGTCTGGTCGGCGTCACGAATCCATCTAAGGCGGCCTGCTCGTAGTTCTTAGCGGCCATTTCAGCGAGGGTAGTGGGCGGGCCGTGGTACGTCGTGTGCGCGGTGGCTTCTAGGCCTGTATGGGTCAATTAGCCAAATTCCGGTAGAGAACTCCGCTAAGAGAGCTCTCGCTAGGCGCTAGCGTCTTTGATTTCGGAAGCAAAATGGGCGGGGAACCCTGCCGGGTTCGCCCGCCCTTTCGCTCGTCTGCCAGTTTTTGCCTAACAAATTGCCAGTTTATGGTCGCCGCTACATTCGATCACACGTCGATGTTCTGCGCATACAGCGCATTGCTCTCGATGAACGCCCTTCTCGGCTCCACGTTATCCCCCATCAGCGTGGTGAAGATTTCGTCCGCGGCGATCGCGTCGTCGATCTGCACCCGCAGCAGGCGGCGGACCGCCGGGTCCATGGTGGTTTCCCACAGCTGCTCGGGGTTCATCTCGCCGAGGCCTTTGTAGCGCTGCTTGCTGAGGCCGCGTTCCACTTCGGCCAGCAGCCAGGTGATGGCGTCGGCGAAGCGGGTGACGGTCTGGCGCTTTTCGCCGCGGCGGATTTCGGCGCCGGGGCCGATGAGGCCGGCGATGGAGGCGGCGGCGGTGCGGATGCTGCGGTAGTCGCCAGAGACGAGGAAGGCGGTTTCGACCCAGCCGAACTTGAGGTTGCCGTGGTGCAGGCGCTCGATGGTGAGGCGCCAGGCTTCGGTTTCTTCGTGGTATTCGGCGTAGATGCGCAGGCCTTCCGGCAGGTGGGGCTGGATGCGGTCTGCCGATGCGCGGGCTGCGGCTTCGTCGTCCAGGCTGATCTCGAGGTCGTGCGCGAGCATGGCTTGCAGCACTTCGGGGTCGATGTAGCTGGCCAGGCGCTTGATGACCGCTTCGGCAAGCAGGTAGCTGCGCGCGAGGCCGCCGAGCGCGTCGTCGGTGATGGCGTCGGCGCCTTCGCGCGGGACCAGCACGGCGCCGTCGAGCGCGAGCTTGAGCAGGTGGCCGTTGAGTTCGTGGTCGTCCTTGATGTAGAGCTCGGTCTTGCCGTGCTTGATCTTGTAGAGCGGCGGCTGGGCGATGTAGATGTGGCCGCGCTCGACCAGCTCCGGCATCTGACGGTAGAAGAAGGTGAGCAGCAGGGTGCGGATGTGGGCGCCGTCGACGTCGGCGTCGGTCATCAGGATGATGCGGTGGTAGCGCAGCTTTTCGGGCTTGTAGTCGTCCTTGCCGATGCTGGTGCCGAGCGCGGTGATGAGGGTGGCGATTTCCTGGCTCTGCAGCAGCTTGTCGAAGCGGGCCTTCTCGACGTTGAGGATTTTGCCCTTGAGCGGCAGGATCGCCTGGAACTTGCGGTCGCGGCCCTGCTTGGCGGAGCCGCCTGCGGAGTCACCCTCGACCAGGTAGAGCTCGGACAGCGCGGGGTCTTTTTCCTGGCAGTCGGCGAGCTTGCCGGGCAGGCCGACGCCGTCGAGCACGCCCTTGCGGCGGGTCATTTCGCGCGCCTTGCGGGCGGCGTCGCGGGCGCGGGCGGCTTCGACGATCTTGTTGCAGATGGTCTTGGCGTCGATCGGGTTTTCGAGCAGGAAGTCGGTGAGCTTGGCGGCGACGACTTCTTCCACCGCCGGGCGCGCCTCGCTGGAGACGAGCTTCATCTTGGTCTGGCTGGCGAACTTGGGGTCCGGCATCTTCACCGACAGCACGCAGGCGAGGCCTTCGCGCATGTCGTCGCCGGTGATGTCCACCTTGGCCTTCTTGGCGATCTCGTTTTCTTCGATGTACTTGTTGATGACGCGGGTCATCGCGGTGCGCAGGCCGGTGAGGTGGGTGCCACCGTCGGCCTGCGGGATGTTGTTGGTGTAGCAGAGCACCTGTTCGGCGTAGGAGTCGTTCCATTGCATGGCGACTTCGACCGAAAGTTCGGCCTCGCCGGCGCCGGTGGGGATGCGGGTGGTGCCGGCGGCGTAGAACACGCTGGGATGCAGGACCGCCTTGGTGCGGTTGATGTACTCGACGAAGCCGCGCACGCCGCCGGCGAAGGCGAAGTCTTCTTCCTTGCCGGTGCGCTGGTCGACCAGGCGGATCTTGACGCCGTTGTTGAGGAACGACAGTTCGCGCAGACGCTTGGCGAGGATTTCGTAGTGGTATTCGACGGTGCCGAAGATTTCCTCGTCGGCGAGGTAATGCACCTCGGTGCCACGCTTGCTGGTTTCGCCCAGCACCTTCAGCGGGCTCACTTCGACGCCGTCCACCACGTCGATCACGCGGTCCTGCGGCGCGCCGCGGTGGAACTCCATGAAGTGCTTCTTGCCGTCGCGGCGGATGGTGAGGCGCAGCCACTTCGACAGCGCGTTGACGCAGGACACGCCGACGCCGTGCAGGCCGCCCGAAACCTTGTAGCTGTTCTGGTTGAACTTGCCGCCGGCGTGCAGCACGCACATGACGATTTCGGCCGCGGAGCGCTTGGGCTCGTGCTTGTCGTCCATCTTGACGCCGACCGGGATGCCGCGGCCGTTGTCGGTGACGGAGATGGAGTTGTCGGCGTGGATGGTGATGACGATGTCGTCGCAGTGGCCGGCCAGCGCCTCGTCGATGGCGTTGTCGACGACCTCGAACACCATGTGGTGCAGGCCGGTGCCGTCGGAGGTGTCGCCGATGTACATGCCCGGCCGCTTCCTCACCGCTTCCAGGCCTTCGAGCTGCTGGATGCTGGATTCGTCGTAGTCGTTGCCGGAGGGGGCGGGCGTGTTTTGCGGTTCGGACATTGTCATCTCGGGTGATTCAAAAAGAACGGAACTCCTTCCCGTTCAAGGGGGCGGAGCTGGGGTTTCGGCGAGCACTGCTCGACACCTGCGTGGCGGCGAGGCGTAGCCGAGACTACAACTGCATTTTTCGAGGTGGGGATGGGGCGGTGGATCGCAGCGGCTGACCCCATCCCCCTCCTGGCCTCCCCCTTGAAGGGGGAGGAGCGGGGCTAGATGCGCATCGGCATCACGACGTACTTGAACTTGTCGTTGCCCGGCAGCGTGACGAGCGCGCTGGAGTTGCCGTCGTTGAAGCGCCATTCCACCTGCTCGGACGACAGGTTGTTGAGCACGTCGAGCAGGTAGGTGACGTTGAAGCCGATGTCGAGCGGGGTGTCGTGGTAGTCGATCTCCAGCTCTTCCTGCGCTTCTTCCTGCTCGGTGTTGGAGCTGATGATCTTGAGCGCGCCCTCGCCGAGCACCATGCGCACGCCGCGGAATTTCTCGTTGGTGAGGATGGCGGCGCGTTGCAGCGAGGCGAGCAGCGGCTGGCGGTCGAAGGTGACCATGCGCGGATGGTTCTGCGGGATGACGCGCTCGTAGTCGGGGAACTTGCCGTCGATCAGCTTGGTGACGAGTTCGATCGAGCCGAAGCGGAACACCGCCTGGTTGCCGGCGAGGATGATTTCCAGCGGATCGTCGGTGTCGGCCAGCTGGCGGGCGAGCTCGAGCACCGTCTTGCGCGGCAGGATGGCTTCGGTGCGCGCCTGCACCGGCACCGCGAGGTCGCCCGCGGCGTAGGCGAGGCGGTGGCCGTCGGTGGCCACCATGCGCAGTTCGGAGCCGTCGGCGATCAGCAGCAGGCCGTTGAGGTAGTAGCGGATGTCCTGCTGCGCCATCGAGTACGAGACCTGCGCGAGCTGGCGCTTGAAGGCGCGCTGAGGCACCGAGAAGCGCACCGCGTCGCCGTCGGGCAGGTTCATGCGCGGATAGTCGGCGGCAGGCAGGGTCTGCAGCTGGAAGCGGCTCTTGCCGGCCTTCACGGTGAGGCGCTTGTCTTCGAGCGTCAGCACGATATCAACGCTGTCCGACAGTGCGCGCAGGATGTCCTGCAGCTTGCGCGCGCCGACCGTGATCGACGAATCCTCGCCGCCGATGTGGCCGGCGGTGGTGGTGCGGATCTGGATCTCGATGTCGGTGGCGAGCAAGGTGAGCTGGTCGCCGCGCTTCTCGATCAGCACGTTGGAGAGAATCGGCAGGGTGTGGCGCTTTTCGACAATGCCGGCTACCGACTGCAGCGGGGCGAGGAGCGCGTCGCGGGTGGTGTTGAGCAGAAGCATGGCGTCAGCTGAGGGAGTGGTTGGTCGGTGTCTGGCAAATCCGCGTCGTCATTCGCGCTTAACCCCGCAGCACCTGGGTTAGCACATGGACGTCGTGGTTCAACTGGTGGTCGCCGAGGCGCAGCTCGGTGATGGTGCGGCAGGCGTGCAGCACGGTGGTGTGGTCGCGGCCGCCGAAGGCTTCGCCGATGGCCGGCAGCGACATCGGCGTGAGTTCCTTGGCCAGCCACATCGCCACCTGGCGCGGCCGCGCAATGACGCGCGTGCGCTTCTTGGAGTGCATGTCGGCGACCTTGATCTTGTAGTAGTCCGCGACCGTCTTCTGGATGTGCTCGATGGAGAGCTGGCGGTTGTGGGCGTGCAGCAGGTCCTTCAACGCTTCCTTGGCGACTTCGAGCGAGATGCCGCGGCCGTGGAAGCGGGCGTAGGCGACCACCTTGTTGAGCGCGCCTTCGAGTTCGCGCACGTTGGAACGCAGGTTCTTGGCGATCAGGAAGGCAACGTCGTCGTCCACGGAAACGCGCAGCGCCTCGGCCTTCTTCTGCAGGATGGCGACGCGCATTTCGAGTTCCGGCGGCTCGATCTGCACGGTCAGGCCCCAGTCGAAGCGCGAGATCAGCCGGTCTTCCAGGCCCTGGATGTCCTTCGGGTAGGTGTCGCAGGTGATGACGATCTGCTTCTTGGCTTCGGTGAGCGCGTTGAAGGCGTGGAAGAACTCTTCCTGCGTCCGGTTCTTGTTATTGAAGAACTGGATGTCGTCGATGATCAGCATGTCGAGCGAGCGGTAGTAGCGCTTGAACGCGTCGAAGCTCTTCTGCTGGTAGGCGCGCACGACGTCGGCGTAGTAGTCCTCGACGTGAACGTAGCGGATCACCATGCGCGGGTTGTGGCGGTATACCGCGTTGCCGATGGCGTGCACCAGGTGGGTCTTGCCCAGGCCGACGCCGCCGTATACGAACAGCGGGTTGTAGGACGTGCCCGGGTTCTGCGCCACCTGCATGGCAGCGGCGCGGGCGAGGTCGTTGGCACGGCCGGTGACCAGGGTGTCGAACGTGAAATCGGCATTGAGCCGGGTCTTGTCGTACGCCAGCTCGTTGGCGGAAACCGGTTCCGGCTCCGACGGCCGCACGATGATCTGCGGCGGGGCGGCTTCGCTCACCGGCGGCGCCATGGGCGAATTGGCCGCCGCGCCGCCATTGGCCCCCGCCGGGCGTACCCGCGCCGGCGCCACCGGGGCAGACTTGGCGCCCGCCACCGGAAGCTGCAGTTCGAGCTGGATCGGCTGGCCGTGGAACTCCTCGCCCAGTTCGCCGATGCGGCGCATGTAGCGCTCGCGCACCCACTGCAGCACGAAGCGGTTGGGCGCGGTGAGCGTCAGCGCCACCGCCCCGTCGGCGTCGCTTTCCGCCGCCTGCAGCGTCTTGATCCAGGTATTGAACTGCTGCTGGGGCAGTTCCTGTTCGAGACGGGCGAGGCAGAAGGGCCAGAAGTCTTGGTTCAC